>NZ_JAHLNO010000019.1 GCF_018916875.1 Virgibacillus proomii
TTCATGTAAACTCTCCACTTCTTCCAGCTGTGCGAAAAGCAATAAATTAAGAAATGACGCTGTCGTTAATTTTTTCGTATAGTAATCTAATTTCATGGTTTTCACATTTTCTTCAAAAATCTTTAGATTTATGGATGAAAACCATTGTCCAAATGACGTTTTTGGTGTATTCTTGTCCATATGTTAGTCCTTTATTTTTTGGATTTGGACGGGTTACCACCTGACTATATCCATTATAAAGGACTTTTTCTTTGCAACATAGAAAATTAGCGAAGATTTCGCGTATTTTTAATATTTTGTTTTAATAAATGCAACGCTAGTGAATAAAAATATGAAACTTATTGTCAGCTTAAACGTATTTTTTACTGAAACATTTTATTGAGGAGTGGTAAATTGGAAATTTTATTTTTGCTCTTAATAGCTGCTTTAATTGTTTACTTAGGCATTGGTCTTTTTATACCAAGCCTAATAAATGTAAGTGAAGAGGATATTGGTGAAAATTTACAACAACTAAAGAAATACCAATGGTTCAAGAATTATCTTAGTAATGAAAAATACAAAAAATTAATTGTTCACAACAAAAATGTCCGTAAAACTATTGGTAGGTTTAAGCTTCATAAACTTGATAGAGAATCCTATTTAGTTAGGTGCCAAAAGAAAATGAACCAAATTTTAATTAAAGAGTTGAATAGTATCACCTAAGTAGTGGGTTTAAAAACATCATACCATTTTAATAATCGACCTCTTTTAAGGGGTCTTTTTTACACGATAGGAAAGTATTCCTGTAATAAAGCAAAATGAAGATTGAATAAAAAATACCCCCTTAGTATATACGAGGTGTACCATGACTATACGTGTAAAAAGATAAATCAAGTGGTGGAAATGGTAAAAGAACTTATTACACCAATTCCTGGGGTTAAAGAAATGACGGATATAAATGGAATAGGTGAAATAACAATCGCTTCATTCCTAGCACAAACTGGTGAACTAAATAAGTTTACACATCCAGAACAGCTCATTAAGTTAGCAGGGCTAAACTTAAAGTTAGCTACGACGGGTAAATGGAAAGGCAAAACAGTTAGGGTCATGCCCGATTGTATAAAAATTTGCCGCCTACTCCGTGCTTCCATTGTTATAGATGATTCCTCTAAAAATTAACGTTTTTACATTTTCATTAATACATGTGAAACGTTATGTCTCTACATTCTGTAATCGAAAATGCGGAATGTCACGTAACATCTTTTCTGGACTAAATGCTACTTGCTTCGTACCTACCGCAAACAAAATTCGTATCAACTTACAACATAATGCTATCAATGATTGCTTTTTCTTTAACGGATTTTCTTTTCTTGTGTAGGAAAGCATCGTCGGCTCCCACTTCATGGATAGACCGAACGAAGGAATGTATGCGCAATGACGCAGTGAGATGTGGGAGGGTTTGTCGCCATGAGTATTGTGGGAAAAAAAGGTGCAATTATAACATAACCGTTCCCATTTTTTAAAAGAAGAGAATGGCTTATTAAGTGCGCCCTTCTACAGAAAAAGTTGTTTAACATATCTATATCATGTTAATGATTCCAAATGAACAAATTGAAATTGTAAGTTAAACAGAGAAAATAAGAGTTTTCGTAAGAATATAGAGGGAGTATAAAACTTTAGGCTTTATAGTATAAGAAAAACGATAGATTTCCATAAAGACTTGGCTACAGGCCAAGTTTTTTGACCACTTTTTCTGGTTTTATATTCTGTGCGAAATAAGGAAGCTAACAAAATCAAACTTAGAGGATACTGTTCTTCTACTCAATTTTTAATAAACTTCTCCAGCAGCAAATATATCTACTAAGAACTTATCACTATAATCGACAATGTCAAATTTCCCGTCCTGTTGTATAATTTCTGTTTCCTTCCTGGTTTTGTCCCTAACTTATTTATCATAAAATCGTATTTTGACAAGGCATACTCATTAGCTTTATCACTGTCATGTTCTTTTAAGATATAAAACAGCCATATAATAGATAAACTTATATTAAAAATCAAATATCAAATGAGTTTCTTATGTTTTCAACAAAACCAATATTTTAGCCTAATATTTTCATGATTTTTCTTGTAGGTAGAGTTCGTTCGCTTCGGTTTTCTTACCGAAATTATGCCGGATTTTGCTTAAAATACTTCTATGTTTTTATAAAGTTGGCGATCTAAAGCAGGCTTTGGAACAGTTTTAAAATAAGAAATCTCTAAAGCAGATAGGAGTGAAGCGGGGTGCAAGGATGGAGTGTTCTTTACATGAACCACTTTTTAAAGAGGGAAGTGGTTCTTTTTTGCTCTTTCTATTAAATAGAATCAAATAAATGTAATAGTCAGACAAAAAAATAAATAAATCAAATATGGATCGCTAAATAAATCTTGAGTCGCTGTTGCTTAGCATGGTTTCTAAGTAATTCATATAATGATTATAAAAAAGAATGGACTTATTGCAGGGTACTTGAAAATGAAGAAGATATAGGATGGATGTCTTATGATCTTATAAAATATAGCTTCATAGTGAAGGGAGTCTTTGCATATCTAAGCTAGAGATTAGCCTTTCTCTTGTGTTTCCTTGTTCATAAACTCCCAAAATCGAACTAACTTATCAATGTTTTCAACTGGGTTCTTGCTCAACTCACTTAACAGCTGTTTTTCTTTCAATTGCTTTACTGTTACTAATTCGGCATCTGTTAATGTAAAGTCATCCGTGATTTTATACCTGATAGGATGTTTTGGCTCATTAATCAATCCTATTAAATAGTCTGCTGATACATTCAGTTTCTTGGCTAATAGTCTTACTGTTTCCAGCGGTGGTTCATTTCTTCCTTGTTCATAGTAACCATACGCACTAGCAGTAATATTTAGTTCTTTAGCAAGATCCTTTTGGCTATAGCCAGCTTCAACTCGTACATCAGTTAATCGTTTACTAAAACTGTACACAGACTTTCTCCTCTTTTCTACTATTCTTAGCAAAATTATACAATCATAAATTGTAAATAACAGTAAAAACAACAAAAAATTATATATTGGTTTACAAACAACAAAATGTTGTGTATAATGAAAAAAAATAATGGGAGTGATCATCTGTGTAATTTTACAATGCAGTAATTACAAGAAGTAAATTAGGCTAAATTTTTGCTGGAAATAGAAAGACTAATAGGGAATTATATTATGCAAAGGTACTAGTTTCAGGGGGAAATCGAAAATAATTGTTATGAATAAGCTTTGAGGATGGGAGTACATATCTTAATTGTTCGCAAATATTCTTGTTCATGTCGATTTAAGAGTATGCATTCCACATTTAACCGATGTGTCGTGATGAAGTGAAATGTGTAAGTTATGATAGTTATTATTCCGTCCTATTTTGTGCAACAAACTATAGATGGCTACCATAATAACTTGGTTGATTTGATCACAAATGAATAAATCCATTTAGTTGATTCAATTGATTCATATAAAAACGCTGAGTTTATTTTGATATTAAAAAGATAGAACCGAGTTATGTCGATTATGTTTGAATATTAGGAATGCATTCTTATATCGTAAATGCGTCTAATGTTCCTCTCCAGGTATCCCCGAAGGTAATAGTAAAGAGGGGAGATGAGTTTATTACGAATAAAGATGGTATTTAGTATACGGATGATTATAAAATTCTTTGGTATTTATCCCGCATGTAAGGTGCCGTAAGCCTCCCACATAAGATCCTGAGTTGGTACAAAAAGGTCTAAGTGGTAGAAAACGGCACCTAAATGCCCGATTCGTTCAACTAACATTCCGTGTAAAAAGTGTTCCACGGAATGAAGTTTCACTTTATCCCGCATGTAAGGTGCCGTAAGCCTCTCCCACTTCAATACCTGAGTTGATACAACAGGGTCAAAGTGGGATAAACGGCACCTAAATGCCAGATTCGTTTAACTAATAATTCTTGGGAAAAAGCATTCCAAGAAATGAAGTTTCACTTTATCAATCTTCTGTAGACAAACCATAATACATCCATGTGACGATGCAACTATTGAATTTAGTAGTTTTTAATAAAAAAGAAACCGAATACTAACGCCGAATCTGTTAACGAAATGATTCGATTCTAAGAATTAATCTTGTCCGTTATGAAATGAGGTGAAGGAATGAGTGATTGCGTTTTAGACGAATCCGTTATTTTGACGGATATTGAAGCCAAGACGAAAGAACAAGCATTGGAAACAGTTGCCCAAAATCTAGTCGATCAAAACCTAGTTAAAAAAAGTTTTATTCCTGCAATTATTCAAAGGGAAGCAGAATACCCAACCGGTCTCCCTACAAATGGCGTGTCAGTAGCTATACCGCATACAGATGTTAAACATGTCAAAACGAAGACAATAAGTCTTGCTATTTTAAAGCATCCAGTTGATTTTTTTATTATGGGGGATGGAAATAACACAACACCAGTTCAATTAATTTTTATGTTAGCAATGAATGAACCCAATTCTCAATTATCTTTACTACAAAAATTAATGCAAATCTTTCAAGATGAAAAAACATTAACGTATATCGTAAATCAAAAAAATAAAACGGATATAAAAAATCTGTTAAAAAAGAAGCTAGGTATTACTTAAAAGGGGTGATTTTAGTGGCAAAAAAGACTGTGCTAGTAGCATGTGGAGCCGGGATTGCAACTTCTACAGTGGTAAATGGTGCAATTGAGGAAATTGCTAGGAAAAATAATATAGATGTAAACCTGATTCAAATTAAAATTGCAGAAGTTGAATCGTACTTAGATACAGCAGATCTGTTGGTAACAACTGCAATGACGAAAAAAGAGTATCCGTTTCCAGTAATTAATGCACGCTCATTTTTAACTGGTATTGGTACAGAAGAGACGAGAAAACAAATATTAGATGAACTTGAAAAATAATACTACGAATGGGGTTCTCGGACTTCGTATAGAGCCGAGAAATCCTTTATCCCGCATGTAAGGTGCCGTAAGCCTCCCATATTAAGATCCTGAGTTGGTACAAAAAGGTCTAAGAGGTAGAAAACGGCACCTAAATGCCCGATTCGTTCAACTAACATTCCGTGTAAAAAGCGTTCCACGGAATGAAGTTTCACTTTATATCTTAGTGAGTTAAAGGAGGTTAAATAATTGGAATCGTTTGTTGACTTTATTCAAAGCTTTCTAGGATTAGGTGCGACAGTAATTTTACCTGTAGCAATTTTTATATTAGGAGTTTTTTTCGGTCAGAAGGTGGGTAAAGCATTTCGTTCGGCTTTAACAATTGGTGTAGCATTTGTAGGAATATTTTTAGTTATTGATTTGTTGACGCTTAATCTTGGACCGGCTGCACAGGGAATGGTAAATCGATTAAACGTAGAATTGAATGTAATTGATGTAGGTTGGCCAGCTACTTCTTCCATAGCATGGGCATCAGTTGTAGCAGCTTTTATTATTCCACTAGGATTGATTGTCAATGCAATCATGTTATTTACGAAAACAACGAAAGTAATGAATGTGGATGTTTGGAATTATTGGCATTATACATTTGCGGCTGCAGTAGTGTATACAATATCTGGAAGTGTTATCCAAGGTTTAATTGCAGCTGTCCTATTTCAAATCGTTTGTTTAAAGGTTGCTGACTGGACAACACCAATGGTGAGAGACTTTTATGAAATGCCAGGAGTATCGGTTGCTACTGGTAGTACCATTTCATATGCACCATTTATCTTTTTAGTAAAATTTATCCGGAAAATTCCTGGATTAAAGAATTTACATGCCGATCCAGATTCTATTCAAAAGCGTTTTGGGGTTTTCGGAGATTCCATGGTTGTTGGTTTATTTCTTGGTATAATAATCGGTTTACTTGCTGGTTATAGTATTGGTGAAGTTATTGAAATCGGTATGTCTATGGCTGCAGTTATGATTTTGATGCCACGAATGGTAAAAATTTTAATGGAGGGTCTAATGCCTGTTTCAGAATCAGCTCGTACCTGGTTAAATAATCGATTTGGAGAAAGTGACATTACGATTGGTTTGGATGCAGCTGTATTATTGGGACATCCATCTGTAATTGCTACAGCTCTTATTTTAACACCTGTTACTGTATTAATTGCTGTAATTTTGCCTGGTAACAATGTACTCCCATTCGGTGACTTGGCAACTATTCCATTTATCGTTGCTTTTATTGTAGGTGCTGCTAGAGGTAATATTATTCACTCTATTATTGTAGGAACAGTTATGATTGCGCTATCACTTTATATGGCTACAGATATCGCACCGGTATTTACCGATATGGCGATGAGTGCAGAAATTAAGCTGCCAGAAGGATCTGCAAAGGTTTCTAGTATTGACCAAGGAGGCAATCTATTAAATTGGTTGATTTGGAGATTTTTCGAGTTATTTAATTAAAGTTAGGCCTAAAAAATACATTTAAAAGTAAGGAATTTGGATACCATTAGATGTAATGGTATTGATGTATTGTATGGGTTGTTAAAAATCTTTATAAGGTGTTTAAGAAATTCTAAAAACGGGGGAATTGAAGATATTTAACCGCGGACAGAAGGAGGGCAAATCAATGAAATCACTAGTTAAAACAGAATTAGGATTTGGTAATCTCGAAATTCAGGATAAGAAAGAGCCAATTCCTGGAAAAGATCAAGTGAAAATTAAAATTAAATATGCTGGTATTTGTGGATCTGATATCCATACTTATGAAGGACATTATAAAGTTCAAGTACCAGTTACTTTAGGTCATGAATTTTCCGGTGAAGTTGTAGAAGTTGGTGACAATGTAACTGAATTTAAAGTGGGTGACCGAGTAACTTCTGAAACTACTTTTTATATCTGTGGTGAATGTAAATATTGTGGGGCAGGGGATTATAATCTTTGTGATCACCGAAAAGGGTTAGGAACTCATCAAGATGGTGGATTTGCTAAATATTTAATTGCTAGAAAAGAAAGTGTCCACTCTCTTCCAGAGAACGTAGACTATAAATCAGCCGCCATGACTGAACCACTAGCATGTACTTATCATGCCGTCTCAAAAACAAAAATCAATGAGGAAGATGTTGTTGTTGTTATCGGGCCTGGTCCAATTGGTTTATTGACAGCACAAGTAGTAAAGAGCTTTGGTGCCAAGGTAATTATTACTGGACTAACAAATGATAAAATTCGTCTGGATAAAGCAAAAGAACTTGGGGTTGATATTACGATAGATTCACAAAAAAGCAATGTTCAAAAAGTTGTTAATAAATTTACAAATGGATATGGAGCAGATGTGGTGTTTGAATGTTCAGGAACAGTACCTGCTGCAAAACAAGGTTTAGATGTATTACGAAAAAAAGGTAATTATGTCCAAGTAGGAATATTTTCTCAACCAGCAGTACCGTTTGACTTAGAAAAAGTCATTCAAAATGAGATACGTGTAGTGGGAAGCAGAAGTCAAAATTCAGCTGATTGGGAGCCTGCTTTAGCCTTGATGAATGAAGGGAAAGTAAATGCTAAAGCTCTAGTAACTCATGAATTTGATATTACACAATGGGATGAAGCATACCAAGTAATCAAGAGTGGAGAAGCTATTAAAGTATTGTTAGTTCCGGCAGAATAACCAAATAGAAAGGATGTTTTTAAATGAATAAACAAGATTTGATTTCTCTGATTGATTATACATTATTGAACCCAATCGCAACGAGAAAATGTATTAAAATATTTTGCGAGGAAGCTATTGAGTATGGTTTTAATACCGTTTTTGTTAATCCTTACTATGTTTCATATGCACATAGTCTTTTATCTCCACACCATATTAAAGTTGGAATCCCAATAGGGTTTTCATTAGGAGGAGCAGTAACTCGTGTCAAAGTAGAAGAAGCAAAACAAGGGATTAAAAATGGTGCTGAAGAAATAGATATGCTTATTAATATTGGAGCCCTTAAATCTGGCGAATTTGATGTTGTGAAAAACGATATTGAAGAAGTGGTTAAAGTTGCTAACGGATTGACGACTAAAGTGATTATTGAAACAGCGTTACTAACAGAGAAAGAAAAAATTATAGTAACGGAATTAATCATGGAAGCAGGGGCAGACTTTGTGAAAACGTCTACGGGATTTAATGGTGGTGGTGCAACGATTGAAGATGTGCAGTTACTTCGCTCAATTGCAAAAGACAAAATTGGTGTCAAAGCTGCTGGAGGAGTGAAAACTTATCAGGATGCTGTTCAAATGGTAAAAGCTGGTGCAAATCGTATTGGCTCTAGCAGTGCAATAGTAATGATTAATCATGACGCTTATTAAAAAATCAATATAGTCTATAGGTAAAACTTTAGTTACTATCGATAAGGGAGAAAAATCATGATAGATATTTTTTTAGATTTTATGTTAGGGTCTTTTAGAGTAATTAGCCAATTTTATTTTGAAAATCAACTAGTTTTCAACACGATCGTGATCGGTCTTGCAGCATATAACCTATTCTTTAATAGAAGCAGAAATGTACAAAGTGACTCAAAAAACTAAATAACAGCAAATAGCCAAATAAGGGGGCGTTTATCGTGAGAGCTTTGAACTTATATGGAGAAAAAGATATTCGTTTTGAAGAAAACACTCCCAAGCCAACTATAAAGAATAGAGAGGATGTTATTATTAAGGTGAAATCAGTAGGGATTTGTGGATCTGATCTATCTAGATTCACCAAATTAGGTCCCTATATAAAAGGAATGACATTTGGTCATGAGTTTGCGGGGGAAGTTGTAGAAGTTGGTGAAGATGTAACACTCGTAAAAGTAGGAGATCGAGTTGCAGGTTGTCCTGCGTTTGTTTGTAGGAAATGTGAAAGTTGTCTTAAGGGAGAACCTGCACGTTGTGAAAAGTTAGCTGTTATTGGTGCATTTCATCCGGGAGCCTATGCTGAATATACGAAACTACCAGAAAGTCATGTTTTAAAATTGCCAGATAATGTAGGCTATGATACAGCAGCAATGGTAGAGCCATCTGCAGTTGTTGCACACGGATTTTACCAAACTAGCATTCAGGCTGGGGCTGAAATAGCTATTATGGGGGTTGGTAGTATTGGATTATTAGCTGTACAATGGGCGAAGATCTTTGGTGCAAAAAAAATATATGCCATTGATATAGACAATAAAAAATTAGCTATTGCCAAAAAGCTTGGTGCTGATGTGATTATTAATTCCAGAGAAAAACCTGCATATAAACAAATAATGGAACATACGAATGGGAGAGGGGTAGATTTAGCCGTAGAGTCTGCAGGATCACCTGTTACTTCTCAACAGGTTCTCGCATTACCATGTAAAGGCGGAGAAGTAGTATTTATGGGGATACCATATGCAAATATCAGTATGGAACGTTTTTATTTTGAAAAAATTGTTCGCAATGAATTGACTATTTATGGTTCATGGAATGCGGTATCTTCTCCGTTTCCAGGTAAAGAATGGGATGCAACCATACATTATATGAGTAAGGGTCTAATAAGATCGGAATCCATGATATCACATACCTTTTCATTAGCTGAGGGGCCAGAAGTATTTCAAAAAATAGTAAATAATCAAATCGATTCAGTTAAAGTGTTATTTCATCCCGAAATAATAGAAAAAACAGGAGGATTAACCAGAGAGACAATAATCATATAAATATATTAAAAAGGTAAGACAGCAGTTTTTAGTAATTTTATGCCATTTTACATTGAAAAAAGATTCCATTAATCGCACAGGCTCATTCAAATAACGTCTGAGCCTGCTTTTTCATTGCTTCCCGTCAGAAATTCTGCCGTTTGTACGTCACTAACGGATCGCTTTTGTTCTACTATAGGAAAGTATCAAACTTTAGGCTTTATAGTATAAGAAAAACTACAGCTTTCGCTAAAGACTTGGCGACAAGCCAAGTTTTTCTAACAAACTTACTCTTGTTTAGAAATTTTTGCATGAACAACGAAACGCCCTTCATCAGGATCCAGTGTATAATCACAAGTCGACAGTGTAATTATCGTATCATTCTCATTCACTTTTACATCTGATTTGAAGATTGATTTATCTTGAATTTCCTCAACTAATTGTTTGTACTCATCCTGGGTAGCAAAATCAGTTTGAATATAATCAAAGTCCGTTGTAGTATGGTAGACAGAAAATACTTCTGCATCATAGCTGTTATATATCGTATCAAAAAATACGTTACGGTGGTTTGTAAAAAAATCTTTGTCCGTATACTTTCTTAAATTATGAAACATTGTTCCATCCTTCATGTTATGTCCATATAAAATAATATTACGATTATATGAAGCTACATTATTACGATAATCCATAAAAATACTACCAGCTCTTGAGTTTTCCTCTTTATAATTTCGATATAAATAATGCTCATTATTGTCAGCTTGCAAAATAGGGTAATTGATTTTTGTTTTATCTATCGTAAGCCAACCGACAATATCCGAATTAATTTTGTGTAATTCTTTAAATTGCTTTCGTATTTCACCTTTCTCAGCTGATGTTTCTGAACGATTTGTATGTGTCGCATATATATCCTGCACATCAGCGAGTACTTGCCGATTATGATAGTAATCTAATCCTAAGGATCCTAATTCATACGCTGAATATATAAACACCCCAATACAAATAGTTATCACCACATTAGAAAGCCATTTTCGGATTTTTTTACCACTCATTTTATCACCCCAAGTTGAACCTTAAATCCCAATTGGAATTGTATAAAGCCCTGTATCTTCATCTTCTTTTACAAGAACGTTTATCCCATAGACTTTTTTCATAAGCTCATTTGTAATTACTTGTTTTGGAGCACCTTTTCTTACTATTTGACCATCCTTCATAGCAATGATAATGTCACTATATCGAATAGCCTGATTGATGTCATGGAGTACCATTACAATAGTTATGCCTAACTCTGTATTCAATTCTTTAATCAGTTCTAATAACTCATATTGATAATAGATATCCAAATAAGTTGTCGGTTCATCTAAATATAGAAAAGGTGTATGTTGGGCTAAGGTTAGGGCAATCCAAACTCGTTGTTGCTCTCCACCAGATAAGGTATGGAGATGATGGTTTCTTTTTGCAAATAAGTTAGTCTTGTTAAGAGCCCATTCAATTGCTTTAGCATCTGCTTTTTTATCTTGAGAAAAAAACGACCGATAAGGTAACCTGCCATAACTAATTAGTTTTTCTACCGTCATATCAGCTGGAGCACTGTTTTTTTGATGAACAACTGCTACTTTTTTAGCGAATTCCTTTGGCTTAAAATCAACTAATCGTTTACCGTCTAATTGTACGCTTCCTTTGTAAGGTGTATAGTGTTTGGACAATACTCCAAGTAGTGTTGACTTTCCGCTGCCATTCGGACCAATGATCGTAGTTATTTTACCAAGATCAATTTCTCCGCTTATATTAATTAGATGATTGTTTTTATGGTCGTAAGAAAACGTAATATCTTTAAGTTCCATAAATTCGATCACTCTTCCTTAGTAAAAATATGAGAAATGGCCCGCCGATTAATGCCATAATAATTGAGGCAGGAATTTCATTCGGTGCAATGATGATTCTTCCTAACGTATCAGATAATAAAATTAACAAAGCCCCTAGAATTGCTGTAAAGGGGATAAGAACTTTATGATCCGTCCCTACTAAAATGCGCCCAATATGTGGTACAAGTAAGCCGACAAATAAGAACAAGCCAGCTGTTGCCGTTGCAATGCCTGCTAACAAAACAGCAATTGATGAAATAACAAAACGAGCAACATTTACATTTAACCCTAAGCTTTTAACGGTTTTATCTTCTAATGCTAAATAATTACACCAAGCAAATACCAAAAACGCCAAGATTAACCCGATCGTACCGTAAACCACGATGATTTCAACATCTGCCCATTTCTTCATAGATAACGTGGAGGTTGTTACTTCTTGCACCATGGAAGAGGTATAGCTCCCACGATAGTTAAAGGTTTGGCTTAAACTTGTAAAAATGGCATGAATAGCTACCCCGATTAAAATCATGCGCAATGGATTCAATCCCGACTTCCAAGAAAATGAATAAACTAGGAAAAAGGCTATCGAGCCACCTAAAAAGGCAAATAACGGGGTATAAAAGAATAATGTTGGAAAAAAACTTACCATTAACATACTCATGAATCCTGCACCAGATGATACACCAATAATCCCAGGTTCAGCTAAAGGATTTCTCATAACTGCCTGTATAAGTACACCAGAAACAGATAGTGCTGCTCCGGCAAATATAGCAATAATTATTCTTGGTAGACGCAGATCTTTGATGACCTCGACATTGTCATTTGTTCCAGATATCAACCCTTGAATAAGCTCCACCAAGGATACGTGAATACTTCCTGTAGTTGCAGAGAACACGATTACGAGGCTTAATAATAAAATAATTGTAATAAAGCTAATGATTCGCTTATTCACCATTGACACCCTTTTCTATCTCGTTACTTTTATTTTCCTCTGGATACAACATGCCAAATAATGCATCTAATGCTTGGGGAGCAGCCAGATTAGCTGTTGTACCGAAAAGAAGTTCCTCTAAGTCGTACACCCGGTCATTTTTTACTGCGTCAAAATGCTTCCAAATATCATTTTTCTTAAATTCTTTATCAAACATCTTAACTACTTCATCAGGCATACCGTGCGCTGCGCGTAAAATAATATCCGGGTTTGCCTGTTGTAAAAATTCCGTATTGGAAGCTAGGTATTCGACCTTTTCTCCTGAAAACACGTTGACTCCACCGGATATTTCTACCAAATTTCCGATATAAGAGCGGTCAGTTGCTACTAAATAACTACCTGGTACTCCCATTAAAATAAGGACACGTGGAGGTTTCTTCCCTTGAATTTTTTTATTAATTTCAGCTACCTTATCTTCAAAAGTTTGTACGATTTTTTCTGCTTCTTCTTCGCGATTATATTCTTTACCAAGATTGTTTATCTCTTTATGCATATTTTCTATACTTTGTAAATTGACATATCGGGTATCAATGCCTGCATCATCAAATACAGACTCTAAATCGTATTTTAGTGTTGTTACAGACATTACTTCTTTGGGGTTTAACGACATAATTCGTTCCATATCAGGACTCATCGGATTCCCTACTTCTGTTACGCCGTTATATCTCTTTGGTAAATCTTTATAGCTTGTTGGTATTCCAATTAAGTCCAGTTTAAGTGCATCCATTATTTCTGTAACGGCAACTGTAGTAGCAACGATACGATTATTTTCAGGGTCACTAGCTTCTCTTACAGTAGTTTTTCCATTTCCTTCTCCTGAGCAACCAGCTAATCCAATGATTACTGTAATCAAAAGAAATATGAATAGCTTTTTCATTAGCATCATGGCCCCCTTATCGTAAAAATTGTAAAGTAGGAGTCTTGTTACGTGTGCAACAAGACTCCAATAACAGTTATTAAATCATCGAACGTATTTTTTTACGTAATTTAATCACTATAGGGATTAAAGAACCTAATAATAAACTAGAAAATAAAACAAGTTTAGCTGTATCGCTTGTAGTTGGATTGTTGGTTTGTTTTCCCGTTTCTTTAGTAGTGGCTAGATTCTGTTTATCACCGCGGTCTTCATTACGGTCAAAGCTTGGTCCTTGTTCTTCTCTATTCTCTTGTTTTTTAGAAGGCAGTTTAGTCGCATCTGTAATTTTCTTCTGAGGGTAGGACTCTCCCTCTTTAAGCAATTTGATGGAGTTAGGATCAAATTGGAATTGAATATCATATTCATGGTGATAATTTAAATCAGGAATATCAACCTTTACCCAAGCATCTAATTTGGTAAATAAATCTTCTACTGTAAATTCCACGACACGAGTATCTGCTTTAGAATCATGACTTAATACTTTTGGATCTACTAGCTTTCCTTCGTGATATACTTTAAAATCTGTAATCCATGAGCTGTTTTTTAAGGTAATAGCAATCTTTTTTTCTCCATTTTTTACTTTTAAATGACCTGGACTGACGACATAATCATTCATAACAGATACTTGATTGGTATTATTTTTTAATACTTTATAAGCAATCGAATACATGCCATCTTTCAAGTTTTTTGGATCGATCTTTTTATTCGATTCTGTTGGCCGTTTCGTCTGCTTTTTTGGTTCTTTATTTGAATTTTCCGACTGATCAGTTGGAACTTCTGGCTTTTTATTTAGATTCTTATTTGGGTCTGTCTGATCTTTATCGGGTTGTTTGACTTCTACTTCTTTTAAACTATTTTGATTAAACGACAGTCTAAGTGGTTGATCTCCTTGGTGCGATCCGACCTTGTATTGTACGTTTGCATTCATGATAGTTGCTAGATGATTCAACTCATACGTAACTTTTCTCCAATTTTCGGCTTCATTTATATTTTCTTTTACCGGTTCCTTTCCATCTACTTGGAAGCCCGTAATTGTTCGATGATCATTTAAGGTGAGGGTAAGGTGAGTTTTTCCATCTTTTACAAATAAGGAAGCTGTCTTATCAATATATCTTGACATGCCGGACGGCTTGTCCTCTTTAGCATGTAATGATGCAACTTCGATCGTATAATTGCCGTCATCTACTTCTATAATAGCTGGAGTACTCTTGTCCTTACTAGGCTCCTCTGGTGTTGGTTTTTCCGGATCGGCTGGTTTTTCTACCAACGGAATATTGGACGGATCGAATTTAAAGCGAATATTATACTTGTTATCATATTCAAAGCCGGGGATTCCCGTAACGATGATATGGACTTTAGCATTTACCATTTCTTCAAGGTTAGGAACATCGAATTGGACAAGGCGAGTATTTTCTTCTTTATTTTCACTAATCACTGACACATCCATAAATTTTCCGTTATTTTCGACTTTAAAATATTGCCACCAAGAACTGTTTTTCAATGTTGTCTGAACAGTATATTTCCCATCTTGAACAATCAACTTGGCTGGTTTTTGTAAATAATCATCGGCTACAGAAGTGTTATCTTCATTTTCCTTCCAGACAACAAACGGTAATTCATACTCGCCATCTGCGAATACTTTTTCATTTGACTCGGCCGCTGCAACTGGTGATAAGGTCGGTGTAACAGTCATAAGCATTAAGAATGCCATTAAAAGTATAGAGCCTAACTTTTTCATTTCCTTCTCCCTCTTTCTATTCCCAATTTTATTTAACTGCGAATTTTCTTATCATGATGAACCCGGAAGCGATTAAAGCAACTACAAATAAAATGATTGGTGTTTCGTCAGATGTTTTTGGGTTTTTTTCGGCTTTTTGTTTTGTTCCAACATTCTGGTTATTATCCGACTTTTCTTTCTTTGCCGACACGTTATCGACTTTATCTTCGTTTGTACTTGTTTCTTGGTTTTGACTAGCTACTAAACCGGATGTATCAAATTGGAAACGGACTTTATATTTATTGTCATAATCAATATCGGGTACAATAACATGTATGTTCGCGATAACAATCTGATCCAAATCCGGAACTTCAAATTGTACAACTCTTGTATCGTTACCTTCACTTACTACAGTTACTGGTTTGGATTGGACATGGAATGATTGCCACCAAGAACTATTCTTTAAAGTAATCTGCACTAAATTTTCACCGTTTTTAACAATGAGCTTGGCAGGGGAAACTAGATAATCATTTGTCATGGATCTTTCATCCGTATCCCCTTTTAAAACAGTAAAAGGTAGATTATATTCTCCTTCAGCATACGGTGAAGCTGCATTTACATGATTAACATGAAATGAGAAAAATGTTATTAGTATGATAAAAAACGGAATAATTATTTTTTTCAACTTGAATTCTCCTTCTTTTTCTTATTTGTTTTTCGAATCATATATATAATCACAAATGCAAGAATCATTAAGAAAACCATGAAGATAATGATGAAATTACTGATTTTCGTTTCACTTTCTTTGGATTTTTTAGTGGTTTTTTGTTCTTTTGTTGTTTCGAAGTCTTTCTCTTTTATTTCCAACGTATCTATTGCTTGTTGATCTAACTTTTCTAAGCTATTTAAATCAAAATTAAAACGTACTGTATACCGGTGGTCATAAACTGGTTCCATCGATTCAATCAATACATGCATTTTAAACTCAATGGGTTCCGTTAAATCTCGATCTACCTTAAACTGAACAACTCTGGTATTTTCTTTTTTATCTTCCCGGATTACTTTCACATCGACAAATGAATCTCCTATAGGTGCCTGTAATTCTTTCGTCCATTCACTATGATTTAACGTAAACCGTATATAGTGCTCACCATTATGTACAATGTATATTGCAGGCTTTTCAAAATAATCATTAGCAATTGATACGGAGTCTGTTTCTGCATGTAATATTACATAATCCAGTGAATATACTCCTTCTTCCACATTTGGTAACTTAGCTTTTGCATCGCTACTTTTAACTGGATACCAAACATAGGTGAGAGCATAAAGGAATAGTAAAGTAATAACTGAGATTTTATGGCGATGTTTCTCCAATTACTAACCCCCAATCGTCATAGATATTGATTCTCATTATCAATTAGATGTAAAATAAAAAGAAGTTCCGATAACTTCCTAACTCTAAAATATATGCTTTAAATCAGTAATTTTCTTTTCCCACCCCCCTTATTAATAATGAGAATCATTTTCATCTACTTTTCATCTATTACCATAGCAAATAAAAATAGAATGTCAACTATAATTTTATTTTATTTGTAAAATTCCTTATTTTTTATTGACAATGATAATCGTTATCACTATAATAAGCATTAATTGAGAATTAATATCATTTAAATATTAGGAGTGTAATGTATGCGGCAATATAGATTCATTATTTTATGCATCTTCCTATTGATTCTCGTTGGATGTAGTAATCAGGATGGGATAACAGCAAAGAATGAAACAGAACCAAAGGAAGATACTTTTTCCATTACAGATTTTGCTGATCGAACTATTGATTTCGAAACAACTCCTGAAAAAATTGTGGCATTAAGTCATGGAGACGTAGACATTATCTATGCATTAGGAAACGAAGTGGTCGGTCGACCATCTGGAGAGACGTCTGTCAAAGAAGCAAAAAATGCTCTTGAAGTAGGTTCTACTCACAGTATGGATATAGAAAAGATTACTTCGCTCGAACCTGATGTTGTATTAGGTAATCATCCAATGAATACAAAGGATGTGCAAGCAATAGAAAATATGGGAGCAGACATGGTACTGAGTCATGCTAATTCTGTTAAAGACATTCAAAAGCAAATTTCACTTTTTGGTCAGTTATTGAATAAAGAAAACGAAGCGCAACAACTCATACATAAGATAGACGATAAATTAACAGCATTACAAAAATCGAAGGTCAAAAGTAAACCAAGAGTACTATTAGTTTATGGTGCACCTGGAACCAATATGGTAGCATTACCAAATTCACTGGGCGGGAATATTTTAGAATTAGCAGGGGGATTAAATATAGCTAGCGATTATCCAAGCTTAGAAATGTATCCCCAATATGCTCAATTAAACGCTGAAAGAATTATTGAAGCCAATCCACAAATGATTTTAATAATGACTCATGGTGATCCTGAAAAAGTGAAAAAGAGTTTAGTTAAAGATATGTCACAAACAGCTGGTTGGGATGAACTGGAAGCTGTAAAAAATAATCGCGTAATTATTCTGCCTTCAGATCTGTTTGGAACAAATCCCGGGACAAAAGTGATTGATGCATTAGATTATCTTCATGAATTAATCAAAGATGTGAAGAAGGAATAAACGATGTCAGTAAAAAGAAGAAGTATACGCAGAAAATATCTAGCTATTATTTCTCCAATACTTTTATTACTTGTAATCTTTTATGGTATAACGTATGGACCTGTTCCAATCACTTTGTCTGAAACATGGACTGCATTATTTTCAGATGGAAATACATTTCAGAAAAAAATAATTATGGACATACGCTTACCTAGAGTACTGCTAGGGTTGTTAGTAGGTGGATGTTTGGCAGCATCAGGCGCTTTATTACAAGGTGTTATGAAAAATCCGTTAGCTGATCCTGGAATTATTGGTGTATCATCAGGAGCTGGACTGGCAGCAATTATTACAATGGTACTTTTACCGGAATTTGGCTATTTATTACCATTAACGGCATTTATAGGGGCTTTGTTTACTTCACTAGTTATATATTTACTAGCATGGGATCAAGGAGCATCACCTGTCAAAATTATTTTAGCAGGAGTGGCTATAAATGCCTTATTAGGAGCAATAATGAATGGAATTATGGTTGTTTACAGTGACCGTGTTCAATCTGTATTGCCTTGGCTTTCCGGTGGATTAACAGGAAAGGGATGGTATCATTTAGAATTTATGGCACCTTATGCCATTATCAGTCTGTTAGCATCATTTTTGGCTATCAGACCTGCTAATCTTTTATTATTGGGTGATCATTCAGCTAAACTTTTGGGACAACGTGTGGAAATTCAACGTTTTTCGCTCATTATATTAGCTTCATTATTGGCAGGAGCAGCGGTTAGTGTTGCAGGTTTAGTTGGTTTTGTTGGGTTAGTAGTCCCACATATTATCCGGTTATTAATTGGCGATGATTACGCTTTTTTACTACCATTTAGTATTGTTTCCGGTGGGATCCTTGTTGTACTTGCTGATACGATTGCAAGGTCTTGGTTTGATCCAATTGAATTGCCAGTTGGAATATTACTAGCATGTTTAGGAGCACCATTCTTTTTATTTTTACTTAAGAAACGGAGAATATTGTAATGAATGCTATCCGTATGAATGAAATTAGATTAAATGTAAATGACTTTCAATTATCAAATATTTCTTTATCTATTCCAAACCGGGAAATCAGTACGATTGTAGGTCCCAATGGGTCTGGTAAGTCAACACTATTAAAAGTTATTAGCAAACTGCTAGTGGCAGACTATGGATCCGTATATATATACGAAAAAAATAGTCAGTCCTATAAGACTAGAGAATTCGCAAAAAAAATCACCATGCTACCACAAGCCAAAGACCATCTGCCTAATTTAACGGTTAAAGAGTTAATCTCATTCGGCAGATCTCCATATAAACGTTTTTTTAATAATCGATTATCGAAAGAAGACGAGGAAATCATTTATGAATCAATGAACATAACGAATACAGCCATCTATGAAAATCGTATGTTTTCTAGTTTATCGGGAGGGGAACAACAGAAGGTTCGTATTGCAATGGCTTTGGCACAACAAACAGAAATTTTATTATTAGATGAGCCGACTACTTATTTAGATATTGCCCATCAATTTGAAGTTATGGAGTTACTGCAATATATTAACGAAAGCTATAAGATGACAATTATTATGGTTTTACATGATTTGCAACAAGCTGCTACGTATAGTGATTATATGATTGCACTTAAAAACGGGAAGGTTGTAGATAAAGGGAAACCACAAGAAATATTAACAGAGGACTTTTTAACAAATGTTTATGAGATACATGCACGGATTATCTATGAAGATGGTTATCCATTGATTATACCTAAATTAAGGAGGAAACACCATGTATATCGTTACAAATAAAACAAAAATAAAAAAAGATGAAGGTTATCAGTTAGTCAATCGTTTTAATAAAGTTGGTAAAATTGAGACAATGGAAGGTTTTTTGGGTTTGGAAGTATTAGTGACAGATAAGCTAGATGATTATGATGAAGTAACTATTATGACGCGTTGGGATACAGAGGATTCCTTTAAAAAATGGCTGGAAAGTGATGCATTTAGGGAAGCGCATACCCATCGTGGTGGGAAACCGGATTATATTATTACCAATGAAATATCGTATTATGATGTAAAGATAGTCCGTAAGCCGATTGTTCCTGCATAATAATTTGAGAGACAAGAGGTATGCTTCAATTATTTTAGGTTTCATGAAAGATTTAGATACACATTTGTTGATTACCTATATTTTCACAAGCAACCCCCCTGTCTTGTGAATATGGTAAACATATATTTATAGAGATAAACAATTAGTACCCCCTCTCACTCTTTTCTTTAACAGATAATTGATGTTCTATATGGCATACACATTGAAATGTGTATGCCTGTTTTTTTACGCTAGAATAAAGTTATTCCATAGGCAAAGTCGCGATGATAAAGGAATTAGTAGGAATAAGTTCAAAACATGGGAGTTTAGGGTAACCTAGCATCTGTTGTAATTCTTCATTCCCTTGCGTGATTAAATTACAATTACGATACTTTATTGCACTATTATAGGGAAACAAGTTTGTCTGTACCGTATAGACAAGGGCTCCTATAATAAAAGTAGGGGTTGTAAAAGGGTGATAAGAATGTTAACAAATAGGCAGAGAGAGATTGCACTTATCTTGTTAAGTAATGAGCAAAATCTTTTTTATAAAGAAATAGCTGAAAGATTTTCAGTATCATTACGGACTATTAAATCAGACATGCAAGAAGTTAAAAAGTGGTTTTTAAAAAACAAAGTTGATATAAAGTCAAAACCCAATAAAGGTATAGTTATAAGTAAACTAGATGAAAAAAAGAAAATAGAAATTTACCACACCCTTTTATCGTTATCGGTAGATGAAGAAATATGGAGTATCGAAGCTCGAATTCGTCGAATTATATTAATGTTGATTTTACATTCATCTAAGTATATGACGGCAGAATTTTTAGCTAACCAGTTATTAGTAAGTGAGCAAACTATTTATAAAGATATGAAAAAAGTGAAAGAATACTTAAAAAATAATAATATAATATTTCTTTCGTTACCAAGAAAAGGTTATACGATTTCTGGCGATGAAGTTAATATACGCCAGTATGCGGAATATTTATTAACCAATAAGAAAATAATGGAAGATAGTTATAAAGTAGACGTTTACTTAAAATATAAAGAAGAATTGAGTTCGTTATCTTTAGATATAGAAAAAACAGTTCAACTAGTACATCAAAAGCTTCAAAAAACAATTAGTCAATCATTAATTAATTATAAACCAACTTCTGTTGAATTGTTCACATTATTTATCCGATTAGTCATCTCTATCTGTCGTGTATTAAAAGGTAAGATTATACAATTAGAAAGTTATAGCAATGAGTTTGATGCTTCACTTACCAATTTTGCCACATTTACTTACTTTGTGGCGGATAGAACTTTTGAACAATCCGATTTACAAATAACTAAGGACGAATTTATTTATATTTATCGAAATGCATTGTTAAACAATCAACAAGAAAATTTATTAGAAATCACTAATAACATTATACATTATATAAGTGAGAAGCTTTCTGTACCGTTTTACAATGATTCTACTTTAAAAACTAATTTGTATTCCCATTTTCTAGATAAGTTCGCTGAAGAAAATGCCATATTATTAGAGAACAATCCTTTTATGGAAGATATAAAATCACAATATAATTATCTTTATTACCCGGTTAAAGAAGCTTGTCAAAAATATATACAATTCCCTAATTTATCAGTAAAAATGATTAGTTCATTTGTTACCTTGCATTTTCTTGTATCTTTGGAAACGACTTTTTCCAGTAATAAATTTTTAAAGGCATTATATGTTTGTGCAAGTGGTAAAGGTGTTGCAAGAGTAATAAAAAATCGTGTTGAAAAAGAAGTTCCACAGATTAGAATTATTCAATTTTGTGGATTGGATGATTTTGAAAAAGTTATAAAAAAGCGCACATTCGACTTAATTATTAGTGTATTTCCACTTGAAATAAAGATACCTACTGTATGGGTTGACCCAGTACCAAGTGCTGAAAATATAAAAGAATTAAAGAATATAGTAAGTAATTTAATAGGAAATGAACATTGTATACCATCCCCTGATATGTATACAAATATAAGAAGTAACGACCCGGAAGAACTTTCTCGGGAGATTATTTTAGAAGCGATGGAATTATATTTAGCTCTTAAGCAGACGTTTAAAGGAAGAATTAGGCAAAATATGGAAGAAACTTTTCTGATGCATATTTTTTTAATGGTTCACCGTATTAAATTTAGTATGGATTATGATTATCTAATTAATACATTTTTTATAAAGACAGATGATTATCAAAAAGTAGATGCGATTTTTAAAAAGCAAGGCATTAAAGCGAGCTCAGATGAGAAGAAAGCAATCCTATTCTATATTGAAAAGGAGGAGGAGAAATGACAGAGATTACGGTTATTCATAATGGAATTGTATTTTGCCCAGAAAAGAAAACGTTTACTAAAAAGGATTTATACATTGGGAATGGCTATATTATGGATAGCAAAGATATTAAAAGTTCCGATCATTTTAAAAAATGGGATGCTGAGGGCAACTATGTATCACCAGGCTTTATTGATATGCATGTTCATGTTTTTGAAAATCATGCCAAAATAGGTATTCATGCTGATAAAGTTGGAATAAATCAAGGTGTTACAACCCTTGTTGATGCAGGGAGCACCGGGTATAACAACTTCGAACAATTTAAGAAAGAAATTATCGATAAAAATGTTACCGAAGTACTGTCATTATTAAATATTTCCAGTACCGGGCTTATAGAGGGTTTAAGTGAATTATCAGATTCAAAAAATCTAATGAGCGAAACTATGTGGAAAGAGATAAAGAATGCTGAACCATCAATTGTAGGTTTAAAAGCCAGAATGAGTCAATCCGTAGTTGGTAATCAGGGGATTCGTCCATTAAAATATGCTATTAAACTAGCAAATCAAGCCAATGTACCCATCATGGCACATATTGGCTCCCCACCACCGCCTTTAGAAGATATATTGTCATTATTAAGAGAAGGAGATATTGTCACACATGCTTTTCATGGCAAGAAAGGTGGAATTATTGATGATAACGGTAACTTAATACCCGCTGCACAAAAAGCACTTGAAAGAGGAGTTAAATTTGATGTTGGACATGGGACATCTAGCTTCTCCTATAACACAATTAAACGATTTAAGTCTAAATATAGCTATCCTTTTTCCGTTAGTACCGACATTTATGAGAGAAATTTTGAACAACCAGTTGGTAGTTTAATGGATACCATCTCTAAGCTATTAGCAATAGGATATACTCTAGAAGAATTATTACAATCAGTTACAATAATCCCTGCTCAAATTTTATCCTTATCCAATTATGGGTCATTAAAGCCTGGGAGTAAAGCAGATATCACAGTGTTTAATATTGTTGAAAATGAATGTATCTTATTTGATTCAAGTGGTGAGAAGATGATGGTAAATCAGCGCTTAATCCCACAAGCAACATGGAAAAACGGTAATCTTGTATATCAAAGGGGTTAATATTATGAAGGAAACAAATCTACATCAGTATTTTAGACAAAGTAAAGATCCGAAATTATGTGAAGTACTTTACAAATGTGCTATGAATTACATAAATAGCAATGGTTATCAAATAAAGGAACATCAAAAAAAAGCTTTATTAAACCATATTACTGGAATGGTAAAACGAAATATAGATGCAGAACAGATAAACATTCAAGATAAAACGATATTTAATGAAGTGTCTCAAGATTCCATAGAGATCTCTAATAAATTGATGGAAAAGTTGGAATATATAGCAAATGACGAAATTTATCTATTATCCATTCATTTTGAAACAATTAGAAATAATAAATAAGGAGATGACTTTAATGGTAAAGGTAGTAATAGCAGATCGGTTAGGGAAAGGTCAAAATGTGGCGCGTGGAGTAGATCTTGCTGGAGGTGAAGCTATTGTTGTACCTGGAATAGGTGCCGATATGAAGCTTGGTGATGAGATGAATAAAATAAATGCTGATTTGGGAATTTCTTTTTGCGGAAGTGGTGGAGCAGGTGCAATTACAGCACAAACAAAATATGGATATAAAGCAAAGTATGGAATGCGGTCAATTGATGAAGGGGTAACAGCAATTCGTGAGGGATATAAAGTATTGGGGTTTGGGTTTATGGATGTAGAAGAGCTGGGAAAACGACTTGTTCAGGAGTATAAGAAAAGAGAGGAGAGTAAATCGATATGATAGAAAGTCGTTGTGTAACAGTAATGATTAATGGCAAGGGGAAAACAAAAGATGAAGCAGTGAGTAGGGCTTTAAGTAAAATACAGAAACAAATTTTTGATAAATTGGACCAACTTATAATTCGAGCAGAGCCAAAAAGCATGGAAGAAGTTGAGGCAACAATAGAAGAATATACAGAACGATTTCTCTTCTTTTTTCTACCTCGCAGGAGAATGAAATGTAGTGTTACGTTGAAGGTAGAAGTTAATTTAAAAACGATGAATGCTGAGAATTTGAATTGGCAGACAAAAACTAACTGTTACCATGTATTAAGGAGGGAAACACATGGGTGAAATGGTTGTTATTCTATTTAAATCTTTAATCATAGGAACAATTATAGGATTTCCATTAGGTGCTGGGGCAGCAAGAATGTTTCATGCACCGAAGTCTCAATCAATGGGAGCGTTTCGAACCATTGGTGAAATGAATGCTTGTCAAGGAGATAGAGCTTCACACTTTTCATTTGGATTTGGCTTTTTCTTTAATGCATGGGCTTCCACTGTTGGAGCCGGCGCTTTCACCCAAGATGTTGCGCATAGAATTATTCCAAATTGGTCAGCTGCTTCCGTATTAAGAAAAGGAAAGACGTTAGAAGAAACGATGCATAATCCAGTCAAAATGAGTATTGCCGGGGCAATCATAGGAGCAATTGTAATTGGTTTTCTAAGTATTACTACTGCATCAATACCGGCTGGCTTAAGAGACGTAGCACTTGAAGTGTTAGCTCCTGCAGCTGATTGGTTAATTAATTTAGCAATGCCGGTTATTTTTTGGTTAGCAGCACTAGATGCCGGTAAACGTTCAGGTTTTTGGGGAACTATTTTTGGAGGACTTGCACATATCATCATGGGTAATGCTGTTCCTGGTGTTGTTTTAGGTATTTTAATTGGTAAAGGTGTGGATGACAGCGGGTGGAATAGAGTAACAAAGACCTTAATGACTGCTATTATAATTCTTTTTACACTCAGCGCATTCTTTAGGGAAATAGACATTCAATTGATTAAAAGTCTAAATCTATCTGTTCCTCATTGGCTAGATTCACTTCATGACTTAATTAATCCAAAATAAGGGGGGAAATATTACGATGAACCAAAAACACGATCAAATTTATAAAAGGAATTTTTGGTATGCAGATTGGTCATTTCCGATTTTTGTAGCCCTTTTTTCTGCGGGTGTTTTTGCTGGAACCCACATGTATTATATTTACAAAGTTGGTGCTTTTAATGAAGTTGCCATCGTAGCCTTACTTGAAGCAGGAATTCAAGGTTCTGGATATGGTGCGGCTGCAGCTTTTGGAGCTAGCTTTCTATTTGCAAGGGTTCTTGAAGGTGGCTTAGTTGGAGTTCTTGACATTGGAGGGTCTATTCTAACAGGGGTTGGAATTGGTATTCCTGCATTGTTACTTGGTGCTGGAATAACATTACCAATTGAAAACTTTTTTGTATCCTTATTGGTAGGATTAATAATTGGAGCAATAATCGGTGTAATTGTTATTAGTATTAGAAAATTTACGGTTGGACAAGCAAATTCAACATTTGGTAGTGATGTAATGATGGGAGCAGGTAATTCATCAGGAAGGTTTTTAGGACCTTTAATAATTATTTCTGCAGCAACTGCATCGATTCCTGTTGGCATTGGATCTACAATAGGTGGCGCTATCTTCTACCTTTGGAATAAACCGGTAGCAGGAGGAGCAATCTTAGGTGCGATGGCTCTAGGTGTATTTTTTCCAATATAAATTAAGTCTGCTATGAATACTTTACCAAATAAACAAGCACCTAGTTAAAATTTAAAATAATAATTAAAGGATGGACGAATGATGAATTATTCTTTGCTTGATAAATATGGATTGCGACGCGTAATTAATGCCAGTGGCAGAATGAGTATACTTGCTGTCTCTGCCCCATCCGATAAAGTTATGAAGGCGATGAAGATAGGCGGACAAAACTATGTCGAGATTCCTGAATTAATGAATAAATCTGGAAATTATATCGCAAATATCTTAAATTGTGAATCTGCAATGTTGTAAATTCGGCTTCGAGTGGAATTGTTTTATCCATAGCTGCATTGGTACTAGAGGAGACAGGAGATTAAGTGAGAAATTACATCAGAAATCGATTATTAAAAATGAAATCATTATGTTAAAGGGGCAAAATGTACAATATGGCGCACCAATGGAGACAATGATTGCTCTTGGCGGAGGGCAATTAGTGGAAGCAGGCTATGCAAATGAGGGAAAAAGAGAACATATATCTGATGCGATAAATGAAAATACTGCTGCTATTTTTTTTGTTAAGTCCCATCATGCAGTACAAAAAAATATGCTTTCTTTAGAGGAAGCATGGGAAGTAGCAAAAGAAAATAATGTTCCTTTTCTTGTAGATACAGCTGCAGAGAAGGATTTAAAGAAATACCCACAAATTTCAGACTTAGTTGTTTACAGTGGTTCGAAAGCAATTGAGGGACCAACTTCAGGAATTGTTGCTGGCAAATCAGCATATATTGACTGGGTTAAAAATCAGCTACATATTATTGGTCGCAGTATGAAGGTGGGGAAGGAAGCTATATTTGGATTACTACAGGCAATGGATGATTATTATATAAAAGCTGATACAAGGGAACAGGATAAACAACAATTAGCAGTACTTAAGCAACTAGAAGCATTGGAAGGTGTTCGTGTTTGGATTATTCAAGATGAGGCAGGACGTCCTATTTCCAGAGCACGTATTTTTATTGATAAAGCAGTAACTTGTAAATCAGCAGAAGAAATTACGGATCAATTAAAAAAAAGGTGAAGTTGCTATATATACACGCGATTATGGTGTTAAGCAAGGATTTTTTGATATCGATCCACGTCCGTTAAAAAAGGGGGATATTCAGATTATAATTAATCAGTTAAGGGATATTTTAGGTGGTATATGAATGACAAATATAGATAAATATTTTTATAGAGACAGAGTGAGTCTAAACGTCTTAGCAAATAGTATAGAAAACGCAAAGGAAGTCTATGAAGCGGCAGAAGGAAATGTGTTAATCGGTTTATTATCGAAAAACTATGATACGCTTGATGAAGCAGTATCTTCCATGAAAAAATATGATGCAGCTATAGATGGAGCAGTGTCCATTGGATTGGGGGGCGGTGATAGTAAACAAGCTGTTATGGTTGCTAATATCGTCAAGTTTTATGAAGGAAGTCATATAAACCAAGTATTTCCATTGGTTGGTACAACTCGTGCTAACCTAGGTAATCGAGACAGTTGGATTAATGCTTTAGTTTCTCCATCTGGAAAAGCTGGTTATGTCACTATTTCTACGGGTACAATAAGTTCAAACATGAAAGAACAAGCTGTTGTTCCAATACAATCCGCAATTGCATTAGTTAAAGATATGGGTGGAAATGCCCTTAAGTTTTATCCAATGGACGGTCTTGCATGCAAAGAAGAGCTTCATGCTGTTACAAAAGCGTGTGCCAAAGCTAATTTTGCACTAGAACCTACCGGCGGGATTAATTTAAATAACTTTGAGATAATCTTAGATATGGCATTAGAAGTAGGGGTTCCTAGGATTATTCCGCATGTTTATTCATCTATTGTAAATAAAGAAACTGGTAAAACAAATGTTGAAGACGTAAAAACATTGGTAACAACCATGAAACGTTTAGTCGATAAACATGCTTAGAGTCAACTTCACTTGTAAAAGAAGAGTTTGTCAATTAAAAAACAAGACCCTTTTTAAGCTTTATTCGCCAATCCAATTAGTTAAGGGGAGAATTATAAATATTCAAGATTGCTAATGTTTATTTCTCCCTTCTAATTTCGATTTTTCGTATATAGTTAGTAATTCTCATAGTGACTATCAATTCCAGATCATTTCAGTAACCAATAAAATTAAATAATTCTTAGCTGAGTTGAGAGGTCCCACCATACCAGCTTTTAAACCATTAATTAGATCATCATCAATTGGAGCGCTTTTTTCTTCTGTTCTTCCTTGCTGCTGTAACTCCAATAATTGGTGCGGCCATAAAAGGATGGGTATTAAAGAGTTCCCATTGGCGTTTCATCGCTTGCTTTTTCTTTTATTATTGTTTTCCGTATATAGTTTTTTAGGAAGGAATCATGGTAAAAAGAAAACCTCGTGCATACATTCTTTCAAAGTTCCATGAACCTTGCCATAAATTTTAACCTGGAAAAAACCGGTTCATCCATATAGCAAACATAGATGTTAATAGAATGGAGCCTCTGTTGTTTAACGATAAGAATGTCTGAGAAAATCTTGTTCTTTAGGCAAAGTAGGACAAACGTTGAGGGGCAAGACTCTATGGATTCTTGAAGAAGAAATCTAAAGATAGATAGGAGTGATGGTGAGGGGAAGATGATGATCTATAAATGAATCACTTTTTCAAAGAGGGAGACGGTTCTTTTTTAAGCTATAAAATGCGAAAAAAATGTCCGGATAAATGAGGATAATTTAAATCTTTGATTCAAATCTAAATAAGAAAAACACTAACTAAATTAAAGAATGGTTGATCAGAGATAGTTTTCTATATTTATTACTGAGGTTACATGATGAAAATAGAGTATAGAAATGGGCGTATGGCAGGGCACTATAAAATGATGAAGATATAGGATGAATGTTTTTTGGATCGTATATAATATATTGCTTAATGGTGAAGGGGAATTTTCTATTTTTAAGCATAGGATTGCCTCTAAGCTAATCTTTACTTTTGTGTTTCCTTGTTCATAAACTGCCAAAACCTTACTAACTTATCTACGTTTTCAATTGGATTCTTGCTCAATTCACTTAAAAGTTGTTTTGCTTTCAATTGCTTTACAGTTAATAATTCGGTATCCGTTAAAATAAAGCCGTCAGTGATTTCATACTTAACAGGATGCTTTGGCTCGTCAATAATACCTAATAAATAATCTGTTGAAACATTCAGTTTTCTGGCTAGTAATCTAACTGTCTCCAGAGACGGCTCATTTCTCCCTTGTTCATAATAACCATACGCGCTAGTAGTAATATTTAGCTCCTTGGCAAGATCCTTTTGACTATAGCCAGCTTCAACTCGCACATCAGTTAATCGCTCACTAAATCTGTACATTTAATTTTCCTCCTTTCTATTATTCTTAGCAAAATTATACAATTAGAAATTGTAAAAGAGAGATAAAACAACGAAATTTTGTTTAGTAGTTTCCTAACAACAAAAGATTGTGTGTAATGAGAAAAAATTAATAAACAGCAGTGGATTTTTTTGCTATCAATATCCGTTCTACATGGTGGATATTGTTTTTGAAAGCCTTTGTCTAGCTTATGCGGTCGTGCTGCTAGCACTTCGAACCCTTTCTAGGATAAGTGATAAGTTAACATCGGCTCGAATCTAAAGGAAGGCCGACTAAAAGCGTGCTTACCGCTCAGGCGTCGGCATAACCCTGTTGCAGGGGCATGTTTCCTTTATCCGGATGTAAGATGCCATATTTTTCTCATTTTAAAATTCTCCTTCTTATTTTGCAACTTTATGAGAAAAAAAGGGCTCCTAAATTCCCGATTCATTTGGATCGACAGGACTAGAGATACTGCTTGAATAGGCATCACACGCAGAAAAGTGTTTTTCTTTTCAATGACAAGGAAAGCTACAGCAGCGACACATCGCGATTTTTCAAGGATGTTGCGAACTTAGCCTTTGATCTATTGTTTCAATTTATCCATTGAATCTATGACTCATTACGGGATAAAAATAATTTAAATTTTTTATTTTTTGTTTAGCTAAGGATTTGCTTAGTGATTTTTGTACGATATGAATAATGCGATGATTCCGAAAAGCTATTCGCTTTTCACAACGAGCAGTGTTATATTTTTGCAAACCTAATCCTCTATCATCACTCAAAATTGAAGAGCTGTGGGAAGAAAAAGCGTCTCTTTCTCGTTATTTATCCATAATAAGACACGCATTTTGAATAAAATTGTCAAAATACGTGTCTCAAAAGCAATCCAAATATTATTTAACGTTGAAACCGGTCCGGTCAATAATCGAATTTCGTTTATTCCAAGACTACCTTTTCATTATGACCACTCTGATCGATCCGATATTTTTTTTGCTGATTATCTTCATAAAAGATATATTGCTTGTTAAATGTAAAATAAACTGCCGGTCGATCTGTTATTTTTCTGGTAGTTGCATTTTGTAAATTGAAAGAGTAGATTTTTTGTTGGTCTTTACGATTAATAAACAGGAGCTCCGTATCGGTTAGAATAAAATGTCCTGATATTAGGCCATGAAAATTAGTTTCCGATTCGTTCTTCGTATCGTACCGGACAATCTCGGATTTCTCATTGTCATAATAAATATAACGGCCATCAAAAGCTACACTTCTTATCCCTGGAGTTTGAATGATTGTCTTTGATTTTCCAGATCTTTTATCGACTTTCCTGATTTCGTCTTCCGCGATAAAGTATATATTGTGATCATCTAAAAAGAAATGACTGACCGTTTTTAAAAATTCCGCATCTGGATTAAAAATTTTATTCAGATCTAAAAAGCTGTCTTTTTCCGTGTCCAAATTCTTTTCGAAAATAATTTTCTCATGAAAGGTTTCTGTATTTACTTCGATAATGGAAACTCGAACAAGGGTTTCCTGAAACTTTGACTTGTCATGATCATATTTAATGTAATAAACAAATGGGCCGTTTCCATAAATTGCATCCCCAACTGTCGTCAATGATGACATTGGATTTCGGACTAAATCTTTGATCTCTCCAGTTTTTTTATCCTCAAATACAAACGTGTCATCATAAAAAAATCGATAGCGCTCATTCTCAAAAGTCTGTCTCATATCATAGTTATAAACATCATATCCTGTATTTTTATAAGACACACACCCGGCAAGGCCAGATGCGATAATACAAAGGATTAGCGCAAGACTGGTCGGCTTTAGCCAAAGGTTTCTTTTCCCGGTGCTCCAACTATTCGTATGACGGATCATGATGACAAAAAACATCCCGATGCCAATGCATAACGTAATCGCAGACAAGATCATCCATGCCGGATTTGAAATCTCCTGGAATAAGATATCCTTTTGCTCTGTAAAAATGTTATACTCATGTTCATTTCCTCGAAAGAAACCGGTGGCAATCATAAACCCGAGCGGCCCTGGCAAAAAATATTTCGAGGATTCCAGACTGAATCCAAAATAAGGCACGAGGATTAATGCTGTACTCGTGAATAAGGTAAGGGCATATTTCTTTATGCATACTCCAACAAACATAATCAGCATCGCAAAACTTAAATTGCCAAACAGTTTACATGCTGTCATCCATAAAAATGTTTCAAACAGTGAGAGATCTTTGGTGGATGTCCCAAAATAAGCCAAGCTTTGAAGTGGATAATTTCCATTTTCCAATCCATATTTGAAGTAAAAAAATCCGTATTTTAAGGCTGCGCTCAATAGACAAATGATCGTCACTGTGACGAGGACAAGTATCATCTTCGTAGCAGCTTGAACCTTGATACCTTTTTTGACAGTAAGGATAAGAGCTTCCATTCTGCTTTCATATTCATAGCAAAACACCGGAGTTACAAGTACCAGCAACAACAAAAGAAAAAGGAAATCGAGACTGTCATGGGATAGGAGCCCATCCCAACCATTTGTATACAGAAAGTACCGGTTGTCCGGTTGCTCACGGACATAGGAATATTGGTCAAAAAGAAGGTTAAAGCCTTTTTCATTTTGAACGATTTCCTCCAACGGACGTGACACAGCAAGGAATTCTTTCTTGCTTATCTTGCCATCATAATAATCGTCATATGCCTTTCGCAAAGCGACATTTGCATTCGAAATTTTTTTTGCTTCTTCAGTAAAAAATGTCTCGGTTTTCTCCAAAACAGGTCCCTTCACTTGATCTAAGTAGAAGGAATACGGTTTAGAATTCAACTCTACATCCGGGTTGGCAGACGTGTCAAATACAATCAAAGTTACCAAGCTGAAGATGAAATAACAACCGATAAATAGCAAGCCCTTTTGGTACAAAAAGAGCTTTTTCATCTCATATCTCCATAATGACACGCTTCTTTCCTCCTTTTTTCACTAGAGCGTTTTTCTTGAGGACCAATGTAATCCCTATACAGCAGCCAATTCCCCATACAGCTGAAAACAATAGGGCCGGAATATAGGCAAGCACTGGAAAGCCAAATAGATTTATAAACTCTGTCGTCCGAAATAATTCTCGATTAACAACCAGGATAAACGGATTGATGCTTTTTAACAGCACCTTTCCGGATCCCATGTACGCTTCCCCAAAATAGATCAACCCGAAAGCTACGAACAGACTCATAATAAAAGGTAACAGAGCGTTTTTAAACAAGGAAGAAATCAGTAAAAATGCCAAACCAAGTACAACTATCCCCACAGTTTTTAGCATGCTCGATATCAACGCATACTGAGCCAAACTCACATGAATCGATGAATTTACGAAATTTTCAAGGACGAATAAAGGTACAGAAGCTCCTTCCATTGATCCAAAAATAATAGAAAAAGAGGCAAAATCGAGCAGCCAAAACCACGTGCAGATAAAGCCAATAAAAATAACAGAAGCCACCAGTTTCGCACTGACTGTTTGTTGTCCCCCGAATCTCGTGGTCAACAAGAGGGTGTCCATCTCCGTTTCTTTCTCTGATACAAATACACTCATTAAGGCATATAGACAGATCAACAACACCAGAAAAGCGGAAAAATCGTAGTGCACATAATATTGGTACATTTCTGTATAGGAAAAATCGGATATTGCTCGTCCTTTAAACATGTTGGCAATAGCTGCATTTTTCGACATTTCGTACTGATTTCCGACTGATTCGTAAAACTTTATATTTTCTTTGGCGTTCGTTACGATTTTTTGAGCATAATTGCCATACATATAAGCATGTTCCATTGGTTGCACAAGACACCACTTGAAGAAAAGAAAATCATTGTATATATTTCCGGTATACGTATTGGGATTGTCAGTCCTGGTACTTGCTGTCTGATCAGCTGTTTGTTTCTCAAGCGGTTCATAAATAGACATGAGTTTCTGGACTTTTTCTTCTGACATTTCCCCTCTAAAATCCTCGTACATCTCCCAATATAATTTTTTCCACTTTGGATCCGAAAAGTTCGGGGACAGTAGCGAGTTTTGATGATAAACAGTATAAATTTTGGCAACGTTCAGTATGGAAAAGAGAAGTATAGCCACGAGAATAGACGTTTTCAGGAAATGCTTGCGGCATTCAAAAATAATTAAATCTACCATGCTTTTCCAGCTCCAGAATAGTACAAGAAAACATCTTCCAAATTCGCTTTTACAATCAATGCTTCGGCATCAGGCTTTTCATCTGCAATGACTCTTAAATAAATTTTGTCCCGATCCCGCATCATATTGCTAATATTAAGACGTTCCAGCTTTTCATCGACCGTTTCATCTGTGGCTGTTACATCCCAAACTTTTCCCGCCATCCCCCTTATGAGTTTCTGTGGTGTATCCTGCTTGACAAGTTGGCCACCTTTGAGCAAAATAACTTGGTTAGCGATAAATTCAACATCTGAAACGATATGTGTTGCCAGTAAAACGATTCTGTTTTCCGAAAATTTCGCAATTAAATTCCGGAATCGTATTCTTTCTTGTGGATCAAGTCCTGCCGTTGGTTCGTCCAGAATCAAGATGCCCGGATCACCCAACATCGCTTGTACAATCCCGATACGTTGCCGCATCCCCCCGGATAATTCACCAATCTTTTTGTTATGGGCCTCGCTTAAATTGACGATATCCAATAATTCCTTTGCCCTTTTCTCCCCTTTTTCTTTGGGAATATCTTTGAGAACACACATATATCGCAAAAAATCCATCACTTCAAAATTTTTGTAAAACTGCGGGTATTGGGGCAAATAGCCGATCTGAGATAAAAAATCTGTCCCTAGGATTCGCACATCCATTTCATTGATCAGAACTTGCCCTTGGTCACTCTTTAAAATGCCGACAAAAATATTAATCAGGGTTGTTTTTCCCGCGCCATTCTCCCCTAAAAGTCCATAAATTCCATTTTCCAATTCTGCAGAAAAATTTTTCAATGCATATTTGCCTCTGTATTGTTTTGAAATATCCTTGAAGGTTACTTTCACAAATAGCCCCTCCCATGAAATAAAGTGAAATTGAGTAGGAGGGGGTGATTATCCCTCTACCTCTCATACCACCGTACGTACGGTTCCGTATCTGTTCAATCTTTTGAGTATAGTAACTCATAAAGATGGGAAATGTCTTTTAGTCCCGTCTTTTCCGACTGGTCCATTTTCTCAATGTTTTGCCGACTTTCCCATGAGATTTTTGTATATTGAATCCAAGGAATGTGGCGGAGATTGCGCCACAGACTTTACTTTTCTTTTGGTTTATAATGAGCCCAAGGTCTTTTTCTATGAAATTTGTTATGCTTTGCATAACGCTTTCACCGGCTTGCTCTTAACATTGATGACAAAGTCATCGGCGTATCTAATGAAATGATGCCCTCGCTTTTCCAGCTCTCTGCGCAACTTGTGCAGAGAGAAATTTGCTAAAATAGGTGATAGTGATCCACCTTGTCTAGGACGTTCCTGCCTGTATGAAAATCAAAGCTCTTTTGAGAGAAGTGCGGGTCTTCATTGGAAGGTCGGCTTGTTGTACCACTTTGACGTTTCAGAGTCCATGCCGGGCGTATACTAACAATAGCGGTTTTTCCATTCCCCGCTGATTGTTAGTACAATTCTCGTTCTACTTGAATTCTTGAAGTGGGGAGTCTTCCTGTCAGAAAAAGCGGGAAAAAAGCAGCATTCTTTTTTCAAGAGCTTAAATCTTTAAGATGGACGCACACGTTTTATCATTTAAAACTTACTAACTACTAATTTCGTTTCTATATCATTAATCTTTGACCCTAATAACACAATACATGTCCTTGTCTCATCAATCACCTTGATAATTGGATCATGCGCCATGTAAAGCTCCTTTCCATCAGCTGAGACAAATTGCTTTGCTTCCAGATTTCCTGTTTCCGTATTGTAAATACGAACTTCCCATCCGGTATCATTCTTATTTGAAACCGAAGTTGCAAAATAACGCCCAGAGTCTGAACCCGATATATGCCCGCTTTCATCTTTATTCGTTACCTTATGAATTGCTTCTTTTCCACTTGGTGACTCCATCACTAACATATTTCCGGTGGTCTTTGTGAAATCTTCAGCAAATAGCAGGGATTTATTGTAAGCCGTCAACTCCTTGCATGTGTAGTTGTTGAATGTCCGATTCGATAATCCGGAACCATCTGTATGAACGATTCCGCATGTATCAAAAGAAGGCTTGTCCGGGATAGCCGGGACATCAGCGCTTTGCGCTTTAAAAGCAATCGTTTTGTCATTATTCGTGAAACCAATTTGTTCAAAAGCCACAATACCGGCACGGTCTTTTCCATCTTCCGTTTCCAAATCCACAATCTTTGTCGTGCTCCCCTTTTTAAAATCAAATACATATAGACCAGCTAATGTAGCATAGGCTGTCAACTTTCCATCGGCAGAAAAAGAAATGGCATCAAGAAGAAAGAGTGTATCGTCATCAAACAATGAATTCAAATTATATTGGTTTTTTTTATTTAGCTCCTTGTCGTAAAAAACAGCACTAAAAACTTTCTCACCGTTTATCATTAACGAATCGTCGCCATTATTATCATGATTGTTTTTTTCTCCTACCGCTACATACCCATTTTTAATGACCCAATAATTTTCCTGTTCAAAAAGTTCTCGCGGGGTTTCTGCCAAAATATTGTCTGTACGTAAGTCATATAAATACAGTTTGTCAGCTGATATAAAAATTTTACTATCTTCAGCGTAATAAATGTTTCGGATATCACCTTGTATTTTTTCTATTTTCAAATTGGAAACAGCAGTAGAATCTGCTTCTGTTTTATTTTTAGCCGTTTCTTCCGTTTTGCCATTTTTATTGTTATAATGTTTGGAATTTTTGTTATTTTCAGTACAAGATGATGCTAGTAGTGCCGCTATAACGAATAAAACGTTAATCAGTTTCTTATTCACATTTTTTCTCCTATCATTTATATAATAATTTGGACATTGTCTTTTCCGAGACTACCACATCATCAGGAAAATCAGCCGCATTAACTGGAACCGACACAACATAAAATGTATTGAAATCTTCCGATTTTTCCAAATCTATGTCTAGATCAATCACAGCCGCTTCTCCCTTAGCCAACACTGTTTCAAAAGAGTTGCCGTCCTTGCTTGTGATCGCTTTATGATTAAGATAGAACGTATTTCGATACTTTACTCCAGGATGGCCAAATAATTTAAAGGTTACATGAATCGTTCCACTGTCTTTTACCTGGAAGTTGTCTCGTTTGGCCATATTCACATCGTCAATATACAAATCGCTGAACACTCTTTCTTCCAATGCTTCGGAATCTATGGTTGAAAAGCCTTCTTGCGTTTTCATCAGTTCCTTTGTTATCGGCTCAGCCGACTGGCGAACATTGCTTATATACTCATATTGTGGAATGGAAGAAGCATCAAGAGTATCCGCATCTTTGTTAAAATCAAGCGAAAAAACCGATTCCAACGTCGAATGATAATTTCCGTAAGAACTTGATTCTTTCATATCCGGAATAAAGGCCGGGTTGTATACACTAGTAATACTGACTGTCAAGGTATCCCCCCGCTTGCCTGTGACAGGCGTAAATATAAAACTAAACGTTTTGTTTACGTTATCCTCTTTTAAATCAAAGTTATGCATATATTCATAAGGGGCCTCACTTGAATTAAATTTATAAGGCTGCGGTATTCCGTCTACAAAAATGAGAAAACCGACATTTTTTGCTTTTCCAGCCGCTTCTACGTTATAATCAATTTTTAACTCGCCTCCATCATAGCTCAAGGGCAGAATCTTTCCATTTTCATCCAATTTTGGATTAACCAACCCATGACCGATGTTGCCTAAATCGACGGAATCCTTTTCATCCAGTTCAAATGGATTTTGATTTTGATGGACAATATCCTTTGACTCAGCATTATCCATATCTTTACTTGAACAGCCTCCTGAAAACAAAACAACTACTATTAGAAATGAGGTAAAACGAAATACCCTTGACTTTTGCATAATATCACCCTTTCATAATGCCTTCCTCAAAATCCATACTTGGACTTCTCTAAAATAATGCAGTCCCAGCGGAGTGCCCAACGTCTAGGAAGATCAGTTGCAGACGAAGCAACAGGATGCTCAATTCCCATTTTCAAGCACAATGACATCCCTATTAACAACTACGGCATCCCGCGGGAGACCTGCCAACACGATGTTCGCCACTTAAAACAAGCGTTTTTATGCTTATGTTTAATTTATCATGCTCCCTTTTTAAAGGAGACCTCTCCTGAATGAAGTTAAAATATGAAATAAAGTTCTTGTTTAATCCATATCTGCTTCTGAGTCATTCTTAAATAAAAACGGCGTTGTATCGTTGGTGGAAGTATCAGGCTCGCTATCATCCTTATCCTCCAATAAAAGTGGCATGGTACTATTCATAGGTACATTAAGCTCAGAATGGTTTCCATCCTTATCACTTTCCAAGTTGTTCGCTGAAGAAATAGGGTCTGTAAGCAGATTTTGCAGGTTATCCTCTTTCAGCCGCTCTTCGACCTGAGATGCTGAGGTGGAGGAGATGGATTCAGAATTTGCCGAACTTAGCTTTAGTACGGTTCCCGTACTTAAAGTGGCCATAGCAGCGATTATCAAAATAGAAATGCCCCATTTTTTTCTTTTGGCATCCATAATGGAATACACCCTGTTTTGGATACCCTGCTTACTTCCAAAAAAATGTGTGGAGAATAGTGTTTGTTCCTTGGTCTGTTTTTTCATCATTCCTATAATGGCGGCAACATAATTTTGCCGGGAAGGGCTATCTGCATCTTTCACTACTTGTTCATCACAAGAAAGTTCACATTGAATGGAAATTTCTCTTGCCACTATGTAGACAAACGGATTAAACCAATGTAGGGCGGCAGCTATAAACACAAGCGTTTTATACCACAAATCTTTTCGTTTTAAATGGATAAGTTCATGCTTTAAAATGAGTTCAAGCTTATCTTTTGGAATACTGTACGCCGGAAGTAAAATCGTTGGACGAAAAAAGCCGAGAAGCATGGGACTGGAAATGCCTGGACAAACTTTCAATGTTGCTTTCTGGGCTACTCCGAACTCCGATTTTAAATCCTGAAAAATTTTGAACACTTCCTGATCAGTCATCTCCACACTCCAGCGTTTCACCATCTTCTGAAAACGCCTATTCCGAATAACATGATAGACCAAAAAAACAACCACGCCAGCAGCCCACAGGCCGCTTACCGGTACATACCACGGGATGGCAGCAAAAGTTTTCGGTGCAGAAGAAACCGTTTCTAACAAGGAATAATTGGCTGTCTCCTTTAAAGTTGGTATTATCGCATCAACATAAATAGCTGATACTTTCGGATGAAATCGAAATGGAATAATCAAGCCGACAATAATGACCAGCCACGCATAGTAGCGGCCCGTTGCAGAAAATTTCTTAGCAAGCAAAGGTGTAATCGCAATATATATAAGAGCAATTACCGACATAGAAAGTGATGATTCAAATAATGCAATCATAAACTTCTGCAACCATTACTCCCTCCGTTCTTTTGCCCATTTCAACAAGTCATCCAACTCTTTATCAGAAAGCTGTTTCTCATCATATAATGTATTTACAAAGCTTAAAAATGAGTTTTCATGATATTGCTTCATAAAATTTTTCGTTTCTAAAGCAAGGTAATCCTCTTTTTCAATCAACGGATAGTAGGTACGCTCTTTCCCTTCCTTTTCAGTTCGTAAAAATCCTCGTTCTACTAAACGGTGCATAAGAGAAATGACAGTAGGAGCTTTCCATTTTCGCTTATTTCCAAGCTGCTCCATAATAATGGCGGTAGTGATAGGTGGCTCGTTTGCCCATACTACTCTCATAACTTCAAACTCAGCATCAGGTAGTTTTTTCATATTTTTCATTAACTCAACTCCTTTTAGACCCTTCTTTTTATATTTTACGTTTGTCTAAAATTAATGTCAACATGTTTTTTACAACTGCCTAATATAAAATTAGAGAGAAATAATTAAAATGGCTATTTCCTTATTAATGTCCCGTTTTTTGTTACGAGTAAATAATATGAAAAATTTCTTTATAAAAAAATGAACTGAACCCGTATTGGGTCCAGCTCAAATAATAGTGATTTTCAGATAGAAGAAAATGAATCGTAAAAAACAAAAAACTTCTGAAGAGTTGGTACAACGAGCTTTCCTTAGATACACTTTTTTTCTCCGCATAAAATAATTTTTCGATAGTTGATTTTCTGATTTTTAAATTGTGTCCTTTCATATAATTGACGTAAACCAGACTATCCTAGCTCGAGAATTTCTCACTTTGACTGATAAATTATCAGATATACAAGAAATATTTAATGAATATTAATTCTCGTTAATATAATGTAAATGTCTGATAACGCCCGATGCAAAGAGGATATCAGACATTTTTAGTTAGGATTAAGTTAGGCTAATCAATTGTAACTTGGCATATTTACACGTACCCATGTAGGATATGACTGCTGGCTACATGTTTGCAAACGGATATATGTACGAGTTTCAATCCAAGCACGCATATAAGATGCAACATCAGCGTCTACAAACGGCTTATCTGCATAACGATTTTTAATCCATTCACCCATATAGGATGCGACACTAGCAGCAGCTAAACCAGAATATAAGTTATCGATTTCAACCCACGCACCCTATACAGGATGCGACAGCGAATAACACCTAGAAAATATCAAAAAGCTAGTTTTTAGCCCTTTTTTATAGCAAGAAATCGGAATTTTATTACCCTTATATTTTATTTTCGGGTGAAACACAAACAAATTTTTGGTGCGAGCCCCCCTAGGGGTTTTTATCCCGCATGTAACTTGCAGTAAGACCACCACTTCAATGCCACGAGGTGAAACCTAGGAGGATAGGTGGAGGATCAAACTGCAAGTAAATGCCCGATTCTGTTCATTCTAACAATTAGTGAGAGAAAAGAAAACCCCCACTAATTGAAGATTTACTTTATGTGTACTTGAGGTTCGTACTAAATAAGAGTCTAACATCTACTTGTTTTAGTAATCTAATTGGGAATTTAAACTAATTCTAAAGATTAAACGATAGAAAATGTTTTGGTGTGCATGACAGTTATATAAGTGAACTTTTGGATAATAAGATTCAAAATTTAATTGAATTTACCCTGAGAATAACAGGGATATTTAAGTACAACTTTTTTTACAAGAGAATTTAGATAGAAACAATAAAACCACTTATAGAATAAAGATCGTATTTATCCCGCATGTAAGGTGCCGTAATACTCCCACTTTAAGAGCCTTAGTTGGTCCAAAAGTGTCAAAGTGTTAGAAAACGGCACCTAAATGCCCGATTGGTTCAACTAAACATTCCGTATTCCACGGAATGAAGTTTCACTATATCCCGCATGTAAGGTGCCGTAATACTCCCACTTTAAGAGCCTTAGTTGGTCCAAAAGTGTCAAAGTGTTAGAAAACGGCACCTAAATGCCCGATTGGTTCAACTAAACATTCCGTATTCCACGGAATGAAGTTTCACTATATCCCGCATGTAAGGTGCCGTAAGCCTCCCACTTTAAGAGCCTTAGTTGGTCCAAAAGTGTCAAAGTGTTAGAAAACGGCACCTAAATGCCCGGTTCTTTCAAGGTCCTTTAGGTCATACCCTTGTGGTACTAACATTCAGTATGGAGATGGAAGAAAACTTCTACTGAATGAAGTTTCACTTTATTTTTACACAATTTTTAATTGTTTGTATTGATAAAAACAATTAAATGTTGTATAATCTATTCAAAATAACAAATGATTATCTGTCACAAAGTGTAAAGGAGGAGTTCAACTTATATGTTCAAATAATTCCTAATAATTTAAATATAGAACAAATGATAACTAATATATTTTCATTATATTAGCAATATTTTCCGTGTTATCAATGCAAGATTAAGAACAAGTTGGCAAAGTTTTTTATTAATATCAAGCAAGTATGATGGAGAAAAATTTTTTATAACCAAACAAACTATGTAATCGTTAACATTAAGTGAAATGAAAGGATAGATAATATGATAAAAAAAATATTATTCCTGTTCAGTATCTCTATTTTCTGTATATTAGTAGCATGTTCGACTAGCAAATCAAGTTCTGATGAAAACTGGATACCGGAAAAACCAATTGAAATTGTTGCACCTTCAGGAGCAGGTGGTGGATGGGATACAACAGCCAGGATGGCAGCAAAAGTTTTTAAAGAGGAAGGCATAATAAAAAAAGATATTGGCGTTATTAACAAAAGCGGTGGCGGAGGAGCTGTAGGGTGGGCATATATTGCTCAAAAAGGTGGGAATCCACACCACTTATTTATAGCATCTCCTCCATTAATCGACGTGCCTTTAAATGGACAATCCCAATATGACCATACTGATTTTACTCCTATAGCAAACGTAATTGCTGATTATGGAGCATTTGTTGTTAGGTCAGATGCCAAATGGGAAAATTTAAATGATCTATTTGCAGATATGAAAAAGGACCCTGCAAACATTACGGTTATTGGATCATCTTCACCAGGAAGTATGGATCATATTCAATTTGTAAAAATAGCAAAAGAGGCAGGTGTCGATATTACGAAGATTAAATATATTTCTGAACAGGATGGTGGAGAACTTACATCTTTATTAAATGGCAGCGCTGATGTCTTTTCTACAGGGGTTGCAGAAACGATCGAACAGGTCAAAGCAGGAAAAATTAAAGTTCTGGCAGTAACGTCTGAAGAAAGACTTAAAGGAGATGTTATTTCTGAATATCCTACGGTAAAAGAACAGGGGATTGATTCCAGTTTTGTTAATTGGAGAGGTTTCTTTGGACCGTCTAACATGGATGAAAGTGCTGTTGAGTATTATGTCTCCAAGTTTAAAGAATTAAATCAATCTGAGGCATGGAAAGAAATACGTAATAAATATGGCTGGGATGAATTATTTATGTCTGGAGAGGAATACAAAGCATTTTTAGATGAACAAAGAGAAGAAACAAAAGAGTTATTGGACGAACTAGGGTTGACGAAAAAATAAAAATGATCAAACCCTCCATGTTCATATAGTTCTGCAAATTCTTGCGGCTAAGTTTACGTAACAAAAGGAGCGTTTACTTAAGCTGCGAAAAGTAGCTCAACATCAACATTTACGATGCTATTTTAACAGCTTTTTAAAGCAGAAATGGATTTTTCCTATTTAATAAGAAAAAGGTGGTTCTTTCTATGTTAAAGTCATTGAATAGAAAAATAGCCATATTATTATGGATTATTGCTTTAGCTTATCTTTTCTTCTCTTTCAACTTACCTGCTTATCCTTATGTACCAGTAGATTCTGATGTTTTACCAATTATTTTAGGAATACTACTTTTTTTACTAGCTGCAATCCTCTTTTTTATGAAGGATGAAGTTGTGGATAAGAAAAAAGTCAACATTACTCAAAGTGATCTATTTAGACTATTGAGTGTACTTTTTTTAATTGTTATCTACGTAATCCTTTTAGAAATAGTAGGTTTTCTTATTATTACTATTTTGTTTATCTTTTTTTGCTCGTATGTATTAGGTTATCAAAAACATATCGTTAATTTATTAACCTCTGTTTTGGTGCCATTAACATTTTATCTATTGTTTACAAAATTATTACAAATAAAATTACCGCAGGGAGTCTTGTCTTTTTTTTAGGAGGGGTTTAGTTGGGAGGTTTTGAAGGGATATTATCTGGATTCCAAGTTGCATTTAGCTGGGAAGGAATTGTGTTTGTTTTTATTGGTGTTTTAGCAGGAACTTTTATTGGCATGCTACCCGGACTAGGGCCTATTTCTGCTATTGCTGTTATGATTCCAATTTCTTACGGGTTTGACCCTACCATTGCACTGGTTATGATGGCAGGAGTTTACTATGGAGCTGTGTTTGGAGGCTCGACTTCATCAATTTTATTAAATGCTCCAGGTATTTCTGGTACGGTAGCAACTGCTTTTGACGGTCACCCAATGGCAATACAGGGGAAAGCTGGAAAAGCTCTTGCAATTGCAGCCATTTCTTCATTTATAGGAGGAACGTTTGGGGTTATTTTATTAATGCTGTTTGCTCCTATGCTTGCTTCTGTAGCAATTGCATTTGGGCCACCGGAATACTTTGCTTTAATGTTTTTAGCGTTAACTGCTATCGCAAGTTTATCAGAAGGCTCACTTGTGAAAGCACTTATTTCAGGTGTTCTTGGATTTATGTTTGCTACAGTAGGAATTGATTCACAAACTGGAACTCCTCGTTTTACATTTGGAAATGCGAATTTACTAAGTGGTATTGAATTTCTAGTGATTGCATTAGGATTATTTGCTTTAGCAGAAGTTTGTTTTCTAATTATTAATTCAAAAAAAGAAAATAAAGAAATACAGCAAAATATAGGAAGTCTAAAACTATCAAGATCGGATTTTAAAGAGATGAAAGGACCTGCTACAAGACAGTCATTACTAGGTTTTATTATAGGTGTCTTACCTGGGGCCGGTGCCACCATTGCTTCTTTTATCGGGTACATATTTGAAAAAAAGCTATCCAAGAACCCTGAGAGCTTTGGTAAAGGCTCTATAAAAGGTTTGACAGCTCCCGAAACGGCTAATAATGCAGCTACTAGTGGTGCTTTTGTTCCATTATTAAGTCTCGGTATTCCTGGTTCAGGTACAACTGCTGTTTTATTAGGTGCTCTCCTTGTGCTTGGTGTGCAGCCCGGGCCTCTTTTATTTGAGGAGCATCCTACATTGTTTTGGGGTGTCATTGCAAGTATGTATATTGGCAATGTATTTTTATTAATTCTAAACTTGCCACTTATTCCATACATTGCAAAGATATTACTAATTCCTCGACCATTACTTATATCATTAGTTATTACATTTTGTATGATAGGTGTTTATGCAATTAGTTTTAACACATTTGACTTGTATTTATTATTATTGTTTGGTGTAATCGGCTTCTTTATGCGATTGGTTCATTTTCCAGCGCCTCCTTTTATATTAAGTTTTATTTTAGGAGGTATGATTGAACAATCTTTGAGACAAACGTTAACGATTTCAAATGGTAGTTTAGGTATATTCTTAGAAAGACCAATAGCAATAATATTCCTGATCTTAGCTATTTTAACGATTGTTATTCCTTTTTTCAGAAAAAAACCAATAGAACCGTGAAGGTGGAGGTTATCATGAAAAAAATAAAATTGATAGCGACTGGTGGAACAATTTCTGCACAGGGAAAAGATAGGCTTGATATGAAAGACTATCAAACGGGTGTTTATTCAGGAGAAGATCTTTTACAAAAAGTTCCTGAGATAAATGAAATAGCAGAAGTTGCTATTGTTCAATTGGCTAATTTTAGTAGTACCTGTATGAAAAGTTCACATTGGTTAGAATTACAAGCTATGGTTAATCGTGCACTTAATGAAGATGGCTATGATGGTATTGTTATAACACATGGCACGAATACTCTAGAAGAGACTGCTTATTTTTTACATTTAACAATTAATAGTGATAAACCTGTAGTTTGTGTAGGAGCACAGCGCCCTTCTACAGCTATTGGTTCTGATGCATTTAGTAATCTTATAAATGCGATTAGGGTTGCAGCAGATGAAAAATCGACTGGTAAAGGAGTGCTTGTTGTTTCTAACAATGATATTAACTGTGCTCGTGAAGTTGCAAAAATAAGTACGTACCGTTTGGAGACTTTTCAATCAGGTGAATTGGGATTTTTGGGTTATGTTGACCCAGATAATACCGTTCACTATTATCGAAGTCCTGCTAGAAAGCATACGGTTCAATCCATCTTTGCGAAAACTTCAGCTATAAAGTTACTCCATGTCGCCATTGTTTATTCTTATGCAGGTGTTGATGGCGATCTGATTCGTTTTATTTCAAACAGTAAAAAATACTCCGGTATCGTTATAGCAGGAACTGGGGCAGGCCGATGTTCTTCAGAAGAAAGTGCTGCACTTAAAGAAGCGGTGGAAAGTGGAATGGTAGTAGTCAGAAGCCGCAGAGTTCATGAAGGGCGTGTGGTTCCAATTGATAGCTTTAATCAGTTTCCATGTGTTACTGCGGATAACTTATCACCACAAAAGTCCCGAATATTACTTATGCTTGCTCTCACTTTAACTGATAAATTATCAGATATACAAGAGATATTTAATGAATATTAAGTTTAATTTAAAAAAGGAAATGTCTGATAACTCCCAATGCAAAGGGGGTTATTCAGACATTTTTAGTTTGGGTCTAATCAATTGTAGCTCGGCATAATTTACACGCCCCCAAATAGGATGCGACTGTGAATAACACCTATTACCAAAAAAATGTTAGTTTTTTTAAGTCTTTTTATAGTAATAAAACGGAATTTATGCCATTTTATATTTTATTCCATTTTCAAGTGAAATAAAAATAATTTCTGGTGCAATGCCCTGGTTTTTGTGCACTTGGATTCGCACTAAATCAATCACTTTATAGTAATTCGCTATACTTCTTCCAATTCAGGATCGTTTTTATATATTAATATTAAATGTAGTTGAGTCGGTTACTCATAATAAGTAATCAAATGATTCCATTGTAGAAAATACGCTAAATCTTAATCAGTTTATATCTGCTTCTACAATATAAAAATTCTTAAGTTTTTTACAGATAATGAAAGTAGAGAGTAAGGACTGTATACCCACGTTTGAAAGCGCTTCAAAATTATTGAAATGATTTGATCTTTTATGGACGAATTATAACACATATACTAGGGGTAAGGGAGGTGATTACTTATAAATAGGAGAGCAAGAGAGATACTACGTCGTTTCTTGAGTAACAATACTTCTTTTTCCATCTCGGATCTTGCTGAACAGTACGGGGTAAGTGAAAGAACAATACGTTATGATTTGGAAGAAATTGATGATTTTTTAAATGAAAACGAATTCAGTCCGTTAGAACGAGTTATTAAAATGGAGATTCTTTTACGTAATAACAAAGCAGAGAAAAATAAACTATTCAAATTATTAAGCAAGGATAATGAAAAAAATTATATTTATACTTCTGAAGAGCGTATAGACATTATGACTCTCATTTTAGGATTAAGTAAGGATTATGTTACTCTAAATAAATTCTCACAAGTTTTGGATGTGAGTATAGGGACCATTAAAAATGATCTTAAAAAATTAAAAAGAGAATTATCCTTTTTAAATTTATCCATTGAATCTATGCCTCATTATGGGATAAAAATCGTAGGAAATGAATTAAATATTCGAAAGAGAATAGTTTATCTTCTCTTTCACCGCTTTAAGTTACTTTCAACTTCGAAAGTATTGAAAGAGAATGCTGTTCCTCTAGGAGATAATATTTATGAAGAAATTTTAGCAAACTTAGGAAATATTAATCTAAACTATCTAAAAAAATTGGTTGGGGTAGTGGAAACAGAGTTAGATAGAAAGATTTCTTATGATTCCTTTAGCTTGTTATTTTATTATCTTCTTTCAACGGTTATTCGTTTGAAAAATGGCTTTATTTTAAATAAAGGTAGTTCGAAGTATAAAAGCTTATTAGGATCGATTGAGTATAGAGCTGCTGCTACGATAAGGCGATTAATCAAATACAAAGACGATTCATTCATCATTTCAGAAGAAGAGACCGGTATTATTGCTGAATTAATCTCCGGGTCCCAAATCATGCATACTGATAACTTTTATTTAGAAAAAGATGTGAAATTAAGAATAATTGTTAAACACTTAATAAGTAATGTTAGTAAAAAAATAAATATGGATTTAACTAGAGATTCTCATTTATTCTATTCACTGCTAGAGCATTTGCGACCAGCTCTCCAAAGATTCGATAATCAAGCTTTCATAAGTAACAATATAGTACAGGAGATACGAACGGATTATAAAGAGTTATTTAGAATTGTCTCGGAAAGCCTTGCACCTTTAGAGCTGGGGACAGAGGAAATAGCTTATTTGACCATTCACTTTTTATCCAGTATTGAACGGTTACTGCCGAAGAAGCAAAAAAAACCGAAAGTTTTACTTGTTTGTAATAGTGGGATTGGAACTGTAAATTTGATAGAAGCCCGTGTAAAGAAAAATTTCGAAGTATATATAGTCGATGCGATCCCCTTACATGATCTAGAAAGAACTTTACAGATGGATAAAGTAGATTTGATTATCTCAACGATACGAATATTTGTAATGGATATACCTTGTATTTTTGTAAACCCTTTTATAACAGAAGAAGATTTGGATAACATTCAACAAAATTTGCTCAGTATTAAACAAAGAAATAGGTCTGTAAATAATAGATTAAAAGATTATTTCAGTAATTGCCCTATTCAAAATCAAGTTGAAAAAAAGGGAAAAAAATTGCGCTAATACAAAAGAAAAAGATGTACAGATTGGGGTTGTTTATGAACCAATGCTTAAAGATGTGTTAACAGTTGAGACAACAAGATTAAAAGTTAAGGTGGACGACTGGGAAGAAGCTGTAAAGAAAGGTGGTGAACTACTTCTTCAAAACGGATATATTGAACAGCCTTATATTGATGCCATGATTCAAAGTGTTAAAGACAATGGGCCGTATATTGTGATTGCTTCCGGGATTGCTATGCCACATGCTAGACCAGGCGAATTTGTAAATAAGATCGGGTTCAGCTTAATAACATTACAAAATCCTGTGAATTTTGGACATAAAAAGAACGATCCAGTTTCTACAGTTATATCTTTGTGTGGAGTTGATCATTCTACCCATTTACGTGCTCTTCAAGGTTTGATGAAGTATTTAAATGACGGACAATTTTTAGAGTTACTGAAGAATGAAACGAAAGAGCAAAAAATCATAGATTATATAAATAAGAAGTAAGAGCATATGACAGAAATTTCATTGTAATAGAAAAGATTACCATTAAACAGTTTAGAAAATTTAAAAAATAAGTTGCTTCATCTAAGTGAATTAATAGGTTTTATAAATCAGGAATAAAGTTCAGGTAGCAGAAAATGTGTGTCACTAATGATCAGCATATCATAGGTGATATTGTAGAAAAAATGATGGCATTACCGCATAGCCTGGCGCAATTACTTACGTAGATAATGATTATAACTTATGATGTTATCTTTGTTCGGAAAGTTGAGCAAGGGGATATCTTTATTCTATTAGAAATGCAAGTAATGGTGAGCACTAATAGAGTATTTAAATTTAAATTGGAGGAATAACGATGTTGTACAAAAATTTTTTTACAAACATTGAAAACATGTTACATCAGGTGATTGAAAAAGAGGGGGAGAAGATCGTTCAAACGGCAGATGTAATAGGAGAATCAATAAAGAAGAACGGTGTGCTTCATGTGTTTGGTTGTGGACACTCGCAAATGTATGCAATGGAATTGTTCTATCGAGCTGGAGGGCTGGTACCAGTGAATGCAATACTTTCTCCTCCACTATCTTTAGAACCCTCCGCTCCATTAAGTACTTTTTCCGAGAGGCAGGAAGGACTGGCGAAAGTAATCTTGGATCGAGAAAATATCCAGCCACAGGATGTAATGTTAATCGTTTCTACATCCGGCAGGAATGCTGTGCCAATTGAAATGGCTATCGAGGCAAAAAAGAAAGATTTACAGGTTATTGTACTTACCTCCTTATTTTTTTCTACAGAAGTAGAATCAAGATATAAAAATGGGAAAAAACTATATCAATTGGCCGACATAGTCCTTGACAATCATGGAGAGCCCGGAGATGCAATCATGGAAGTACCAGGTTTAAAATCCAAATTCGGTTCTACTTCTTCGATTATTGGATTTACGATTTTACAGTCTATTATTGTCCAGGTGATTGAGAATTTAGTAAAAGACGGTGTAGAGCCGCCAATATATGTCAGTTCGAATCTTGATAAAGGGGATCAAATTAATAAACGTTTTATAAAAAAATATCGTAATCGAATAACTTGTTTATAAATGGAGGGATAGTATGGAAATTATTACTGTATGTGGGATGGGGTTTGGAACCAGCTTGATGTTGAAAATGACGGTGGATGAAATATTGGAACAAGTAGGAATTAAAGCGGAAGTTAGTGCATTGGATGCAGGTTCAGCTAAAGGGAGAAATGCGGATTTAATGATTACTTCGGCAGATTTAGAGTCTGCGTTAGAAGGGGTGGAAGCAAATAAAATATTTATTGATAATCTAACAGATGCAGATGAAGTGAAGCAAAAACTGCTTCATTATTTGAATAAAGTAAGTAAATAGACAATTTGTACGGGCATTTGGAAACTCAAATGCAGCAAATCTAGCAGATTATTAAAGGGAGGGTTTACGAATGTTAAAAGCAATTGCAGAAATTCTTACTGTACCGGCAGTCACGTTGGGTTTAGTTGCATTGTTAGGTCTTTTGCTACAAAGAAAAGAACTTACGGAGGTCATCAAAGGAACGATCAAGACAATATTAGGGATATTGATCCTAGGTGCTGGTGCCTCTTTAATTGTAACTAACTTGACCCCTTTTGCCACCATGTTCGAGGAAGCATTTCAGCTAAAGGGAGTTGTTCCGGTAGATGAGGCAGTTATTGCTGCCTTGGTTGATTCTGTTGCTGCCATTGGTAGAATGACTTCTTTTATATTGCTCTTTGGTTTTTTAACTAACATAGTATTAGCCCGAATAACGCCATTTAAATATATATTCTTAACGGGTCACATGATGTGGATACTCGCTGGGGCACTTGCATGGGCTTTTCATGACTTAGGGGTATCAGAAACATATGGTATCATTTTTGGTTCATTAATTCACGGAATGGTATTGGTTTTATTACCGACTTTAGCTCAACCTATTGTGCGAAAAATAACGGGACATGATAATGTTGCCTATGGACATTTAACTACTACTGGTGTAGTTGCTTCTGCATGGGTAGGTAAAATGTTTGGAAATAAGGAACAGGATAGTGAAAAGATTAAAATGCCTGAAAAGTTAAACTTCTTTAAAGACACAGCTATTTCGGTTTCATTAATTATGCTTATAATATATCTAATTACCGCACTTTTTGCTGGGCCTGAAGTGGTGAACCCATTATCTAATGGACAAAATTATATCGTTTTTAGCATATTAAATTCCTTTGGATTCGCAGCAGGAGTGCTTGTCTTACTTCAAGGAGTAAGAATGTTTCTTGGTGAAATTATACCAGCGTTTCGTGGTATAGCATTAAAGGTTGTTCCAGGTGCAAAACCTGCTTTGGATGTACCAATATTTTTTCCATATGCACCTAATGCGCTTATGCTTGGTTTTATATTCTCCATTATCGGTATGGTCGTAGGAATGCTTGTCTCTACATTGCTTGGTACCATCGTTCCGTTGCCATCCATTATCGGCGGGTTCTTTACAGGAGGTATTGCTGGTATATTCGGAAATACGTTGGGTGGAAGACGTGGAGCAATGATTTCGGGATTAACTTACGGAATTATATTAACCGTTCCAGTAGCTCTATTCTATCCTTTGTTCGGTTTAGAAGTATATGGTGTAGAAGGACTTGCTTTCTTGGTACCAGATGGAATTATCGTTTTGGCTTTGATTAAGCTCTTCTTTGTTTTGGAAATACCGATTATCGGTTTGATCATTTCGCTAGCTGCTTTCATCCTGCTAAGTGTGTTTTATAGAAAGAAGATCAATAAAGCAAATCTAGAATAATTGATAGCGACTTGGTGATGTTAAAATTTTTAAAGAGAGAAGTTGAATGAAAGGGGAATTAATTATTGGGTTTAAAAGCTTTGAGCGAATGAAGAAAATATTATGGCAACAGGAGGTTAAAAAAATATGCAAGATCAAAAGAGGTGGACAGAAGACTCTAAGAAAATGGGATACAGCTGGTCGAAAGAAGTTCTACAACGTATGTTAAATACTCTAATTCATCGTTTTTGAGGGTACGCTATTTGAAGCGATCCAGAGCCATTTGTAAGATTCACGCTCCTGAAAAAAAGTCTTAAAAGTATCCTTCTTTCGCCTCCTTGCTTTACAGAAAAGACAAGGCAATCAATTGTTGTAAAGAAGGGGCATATACCAGCATTATCAAGCGATGATTAAGGTAAGCCATATGTAAGAGCTTTACGAGGTCTTGCTGGGTTTTAGCATTTGCTAGCGTACTACGTAAAATCTAATAGGATTTTGGATAGATTAGAATCGCCAAAAAGCAGTGGGTATACACGAAGACTCCTTGAGGGAAAAGCAATTTCCAAAAATTCCGTGTTGCCCGGGTAAAGCGAAGTGTATATTCACTGTGGGTTCATTAGCATTATTTCTTAATAAGCTTTTTTAAATTAGGCGCTGTATAAAAGAAAATTAGAGAGAGCTATCGTAAATAATTGACAGACTCGGCACAAAAATAATACTGCAACCAGTTTAAAGATAGGGTAGAATCAATAGATAATGACAACAATCCAACAACAAAAAAATAGTTCCATCATCAGATTGATGTTCGGAACCATTTTTCATTATTCTGGCTAGTTATGTCTATCTTTCTGTTATGCAAATAAAAGAGTTGTGGATATTCTTATTGCATTTACCGTTGTAATGAGACGAGCATAACACACTTATTATATTTGAAATATAGTTTAGTACCTTTCTCAAAACTCTGTAGAAAGAAAACGTATTCCTCTGCTGAAAACGGATGGCACAATAGACATATGGTTCTCCTCACGTGGAGAAATAAAAGCTGATTTTAGGAATGTATAGTTGCTTGATAAGTCGTTATATAATGCGAAGGCATCATCATACATAAACGATTTTTCTTCATTATTTTCTGCAGCAATGAAAATACGTTTGGATTCATTAATAGACATCTTTTCTTCATCTTTTAGTATCATACGTTCATTCCACCATATAGATGGACTACAAACAAAATATTGATGAAACAAATTCGTTTTGTTAAAAAGTGTATATAGAGCGAACAGCCCACCAAGAGAATGACCGAACAGGATTTGCTTTTTTTTATGAATTGCGCAAATGTTTTCTATTGCTGGTTTTAGCTTTTTTTCTAAAAAACGTAAGAAGCTATCTGCACCACCATGTTCTGGCCAAGGTTCTCCATTTGGTTTTTTCGGCAAATGTACGATCGGAGCAGGTGGGGTGAAATCATATACACGTAGCGGGTTAAAAGGTTCATTTCCCTCATAACCAATACCTACAAGTACCATAGGCTTTATGCCAGTTTTATCAGGTCTACGAATTTGCAGCTTCATCATTTCAAGAAACATTGTAAAATAGGCATTACCATCCAAAACGTATAACACCGGAAACCCCTCATTTGGAGCTGTTAATTCAGGAACAGATACATATATTTGATAAGAGTGGTGTTCACCTAACATATTAAAAGTATGGTACCCATCTTTTCTAAGCAACCTCTCCTACCTCCAGTTAGTAATTCGTTTACTTTCTTGATCTGAACAATAAATAAATGAAATAGGGAACTCCGATAATCGAAATGACAATCCCTACCGGTAATTCAGCTGGAGAAAAAATAGTTTTTCCAATAAAATCTCCAATTAAAACCATTACCATTCCAATGGTACCGCTAATAGGCAGGCTATATTGGTGATGTATGCCAACGAGTCGTCTTGCTATATGTGGTGCAATTAGCCCAATAAAACCAATACTACCTGATACGGATACACCTGCACTAACAAGTCCGACACAGCATAACAACAATATGAAACGTTCGCGATCTTTATGAACACCTATGCCAGTTGCTGTTACATCGTCAAATTGCAATACATCTAAAATTCGTGATTTCCAGCATAAAATAGGTACTAAAATAACAATCCACGGTAAGATTGCTAAAATCTGTTGCCAGCTTGCACTGTAGATACTGCCGGATAGCCATACTGTTGCCATCTCAAAGTCTTGTGGATTCATTTTCAATGAAACGTAAAGCGTTATCGCGCTAAATCCAGCGTTAAGAGCGATTCCTACTAGAATGATTCGTTTAGGGTCAACAGATCCACGATTTTGTGAAAAAAGAAATAAGAATATAGCGGCGATTGTACCTCCAATCCAACCGAAAAAGGACATGTTTAGGATGGAAAGCCAACTAGCCCCATCTACGGAACCTTGTAAAAAGAACATGTAAAGTACAATAGTCATCCCAGCTGCTGAATGTATGCCTAGGATACCTGGATCAGCCAATTGGTTCCTTGTGATCCCCTGTAATACGGAACCTGCTATGCCTAATGCAAAGCCAACTAATGCTCCGATAACAATTCGGGGTAACCGAAACTCAAAAATAACCATCGAATAATCGTTGCTTTTTTCTAGGCCAAGTAGTGTTCGTATGGCTTCCAGCGGGCTTATATCAAAAGTTCCATTGCTTAAGCTTACATACATAGTAGCTATAGAAACAAGGATACTAATAAGGAAAACGAGTAAAAATTGCTTGCGATAATAGAGTTTATTCAAAAGCTCCTTCCTCCTTTCGTTTTAATTAAATAAAGGAAGTAAGGAACACCGAATAAGGCCGTAACTACTCCAATCGGCGTTTCAAATGGATGATTCATAAAGCGACTAATAATATCAGACCAAGCTAAAAATAACCCACCAAAAATGCCAGCAAAAGGAATAATTTTACGGTAATCCTGTCCAATCAAAAATCTAGTGATATGCGGGATAATTAATCCGATAAAAGCAATTTTTCCAGCCATTGCTACAGAAACACCTGTCAAAATAACAACACTAAGCATCGTTAATGATTTGATAACCATTAAATTAACGCCTAATCCTAGAGCGACTTCCTCTCCTAAAACGATAGCAGAAATGAAGTTTGCAACGAAAAACGCTAGTAACAACCCTATTATTGCAAAAGGAATTACCCACTTGATTACTACAGGATCCATTTGATGTAATCGTGCGTTATACCAGAAGCTAATATGTTGTGAAACTTGAAAGTAAGTGGCTAAGGCTTGTGAAATACCATTTAAAAAAGTTCCCAGAATAGTACCTATAATAGCTAATGTTAATGGCGTCATGCCATCTGGTAATAATCGTGCTGTCATAAATACTAAGAAGGCTCCTAATGCTGAACCAATTAAAGAAAAGACAATAAGCGCCATTGTAGAGGCATCAGGTAAAAAAATCATACATAACGTAATTACAAACACCGAACCATCTGCCACTCCCATAATACTGGGAGAAGCAAGATAGTTTCTTGTCATTCCTTGCATTAATGCACCGGAAATAGCCAAAAAAGCACCAATCAACAATGCTCCAATGACACGAGGGAGACGCGCTGTTTGTATAACGAGATGTTCCATATTATCAGCATCAAATCGTACAAATGCATCCCATACAGTCATAAGTTTAATAGACGTAGAACCATAAGACAAGGACACAAAGATTGTTATGGCAATTAAACTACACGAAATAATAAAATAAAAGAAGTATTTTTTTATGAAAGAGCGCATTTCTTTATTGCTCCGCTTCCATTACTGCTTTAGCTTTTCTTGTAATTGTTCTAAAAATAGCATTCTGCTGTAAACTGGTCCACCTTCTAATAGAGGGTCTACGATGTTAACAAACACTTGGTCATGTTTAAATGCTCCGATGTTCTGTACGATAGGATCTTTTTTCATTTCTTCAAAAACATAATTATTCTCTTGTTTTTCACTTTCTTGAATTTGCATAAAGATATAGTCAGGGTTCATTTTAGCTAATTGTTCTACGGAAATAGCTTCTTGGGCTTTTGCCTGTTTTACTTCGTCAGGAACTTCTAAACCAAGTTCTTTATATAATACAGCGTTGAAAAAGATATCTTCAGGATACACAAAGATTTGTCCACCGCGAATTCGAAGTGCTGCCACTTTTTTGCCGTCCAGCTTGTCATGGTTGAAATTTTTGATGTTTGCTTTATAATCTGCTAAAACTTGATCTGCTTTATCTGTTTTGCCTGCTAATTCGCCCATTAAATGGAGGTTATCTTCCCAATCAGAAGAGATATGGGAAACTAAAATGGTTGGTGCAATTTTTTCTAATTTCTGCACTACTTCATCAGGGAATTTGGTTGATCCTAAAATAATATCCGGTTTTAATCCCAATATTTTTTCAAAATTAGGCTGCTGTTTTTCACCGATAGATTCTGTGTTTTTCATAACAGATGAATAGATTTCTGGAAATTCTCCTCCAACCGTAATCGCACCAACGGGTTCTACTTCTAGTGCAACAGCATCCTCCATTGCTTCCATTGCTCCTGTGATAACAATTCTATCTACGTTTTTAGCAACTTCATATTCCTTACCAAGATATGTAATAGTTCTCGTTTCACTGTCCTTTGTATCAGCTTGCTCTTCCTTTGTTTCTTCTTTTGCGTTTGATTTATTCATTTCATTTGATGAATCTGTGTCTTTTCCACAGGCTGCCAAAACTAACATTATTATTGCTGTAATCGTAAATAACCAATATTTTTTCTTCATTTTCTGTTTTCTCCTATCTGATACATTTTTTATTTTTAAAAAGCATAGTTGCAACAAAGCCTTATTGTAAGTGTGACTAAACCAGATTGTTTATCTAGTTGTGGTCTTTTCAAGAGCAATTCCTATTGCACTTGGTACGTATGAGAACTTAAAAAATGCTACTCAACACCGGAATTTTTTAAGTGTTCACTTAAAGTCGAGCCAGTATATTTTTTTCGAAATATGCCTTCTTCTACTAGTAAAGGAATCACTTTTTTTAAAAATAGATCCAGCGATTTAGGAGGGCCTCCTGGAATAGCGATAAAACCATCAATTCCTCCGCTGTGAAACCCCTCCATAATTTCATTAACAACGTGTTGAGCTGTTCCTACTACAACCCAATGAGCAGGATGAACAACTTCTGGTCTGGCAAGTAATTGTTCTACTGTTGGTTCGTGATTACTAATAAATCCCGTAATAAATCTGCATGAGTCCGACTCGTACCGGTTGTTGTTCTTCTGGATGGAGATCCTTTGTAACTTTTTCTTCTAGTGACAGTTCTCGAAGATTTAATCCAATAATTCCTTCAAGTGAGGCGTATCTATACTCCAGTGTTAGATTTTGATGAGCTTCCTGATGCATTTGTTGTGCTTCTTCATAGGAATCACCAATAAAGAAGTATAGACCAAGTGATATACGAAAACTATCTGGATCACGATCATGCTCTTTGGATCGTTCCCTTAAGTTTTACCGTAACTCGATGGCTGCGGACATATCTGATGTAGCTGCAAAAACGGCATCGGCAATCGAAGCGGCAAAATTACGTCCTGTTCTGAAGCCCCTGCCTGGAATTGGTTGTAGCATTTCTTTAATGGCTGCTTCTTTTTTATCCTCTTTTACCTGTAATAATGCAGTTAGATAGCTTTTCCATAGTTACGTACTACTTCTGAACATTCGGCAGCCTTGGCATATCTTTCTTCAGAAGAAGTTCGAACTTGACCAAAATTTTCAGCCCCGTCAATGGAAGTAACAATATTCCAGCCTGCGCGTCCATTACTTATCCAGTGAAGGGATTGGAGTTGTTTGGCTAAAACATACGGTGGATAAAAAGATGTCGATGCAGTTGTAACCAAGCCGATTTTTTTGGTGTTTTCAGCTACCATGGTTAGCAGTAGCGTTGGATCAACCCCTAGAACGTATACCATAGCTGGATGTACAAATAAGGAGTCTGGTTTAAAGACAAAATCTAATTTCGCTGCTTCTGCTCGTTGTGCTAAACTAATTTGCTCATGTATAGCTGATTGGCACTTCACCATAGGCGCTTGATTCTGAGAATCATTTTGAGTTATTTGGCGATTATTTAGCGACAAGCCAATGCAAAGTTGTTTTTGACCTCCAATATTTACCAGCCTTTCATGATTTTTAATAGGTCTTTCTATAAACTTGAAAAACAGCTTATAAGCTGTTCAATTTCATTTTGTCGTAGGTCAGCAATGAGGTGACTAACAGATCCAATTCCATTAACTGTTATATTTTACATTTATTGTTTATATATGTGCGTTGCTTTCCCCATACCTTTATCAATTTAGTCCTGAGTTACTATGGTGGGTAAACAAATAGGGTTCGAACTATATGGGTAAATTGATCTTATAAGTTAAAATATATTTTAATACCTGTTAGCCAATAGTTGCATTCGTACTGGTAAAGGATGATTGAAACAGCAAATATATTAGTATTATATCGATAATGATAATCATTATCAACTATTATTTCGAATGGTGTGTTTAAAAGAGGTCTTTCTTTTAGATAGCGAACAAGAAGACCTTATTGGTGAAAAATATTTTTGAACTCACCAGTTATTCATCAAAGTTCCTTGTGAAGAGGTATGTTAAATTTAAAGGTCTTAAATGAATTAATGTTAATAGTTGCATGCAAGACTGATTATGCAATTAAATATAAGGAATCTCTTTATGCAGATTTCTTCCATTTAACGAGCGGTAAGAGACTTCAATAGTCTCGATAATTCTAAAAGGAAAAACTGGAAAGGCTAGATGATCGTTTTTTAATGGGTGCTATTTCAGTTGAGGATTAATTTTCTAACAGAATAAAAGATATGAAAAGGGGGGGGCCTTCATTTAAAGCAAATAACACAGGATTTGTTAATCAAGGGATTTCTGGTATATGGAGTTGAACCAAGTCTGGATAGAGTAAAAACAGAGTGAAACGAAAAATATTTACGTAGCATATAAGATATTGTTGCAGTACCATACAGATTAAATAATTAATCTGTTTGCTTTAGGGTTGGTTTTTTATGCTGCCCAGAACTTCAACTATTAAAATAACCATTAAGTAAAGGGGATTAGCAAATGAAGATGGTTACGCGTATTTTTGAATATAGCAAGTTTATTTTAATAATATTTATACATACAAATTGATGATGACTATTTTAACAACATTTAGTCTGCTTTGTTATATGTTTTGTAATATCTGTTTTTTAAAATTTTTTATCTCTATATCGTTTTATCTATATTCATTTATTCCTGGGCAATTTTGATATTAAGGACAGTATGCAATCATCCAATTGCTTGATCATGCTGAAAGCGAACTATTAACAAGTGCTCAACTATCTGCTGAGATCAATGTGAGTCCGAAAACAATCAGAAATGATATCAAAAAATTGAATTTCATGTTAACAAGCTATGATATTCATATTCAATTGAAACGAGGGAAAAGCTACCTGTTAAGGGCAAAAATAGAGATAATTTGGAGCTTTTTTCCTTCATTATGCAAAAAAAGCTTCTACCACGATTTCCGGTTGAATCTGAAGCGTGAGTTCACTTTTTAATGAAAAGATTGCTTTTTCATTTAGACTATATCAAAATAGAAGATTTGCTTGCTGAATTATTTGTAAGTCGATCCACTTTACAAAGTGATTTAAAAACAGTGCGAAACATTTTGCAATATTATGGCTTATCGATTGAGCATAAACCTAACTATGGCATGAAGGTCATAGGGAAAGAAGTGTCGATTCGTTTTTGTATTTCAGAATACATTTTTAACCAGCAGCCAATAATGATGGAAAGTCAATAGTTAAACATATTATCAATTGAAGAACTGTATATAATAAGATTAAGCTATTCTAAAAAATATTAGGAAACATCAGATCACTATTTCAGATATTAGTTTACAAAATTTAATGGTTCATCTTGCTATTGTCTATAAGCGAATAAAAGAGAATAATGCTGTTCAAATTGTAAAAAAGTTTTTTATGACTTAAAAGACGAAAAGGAAAAGTTGTTTTTGTAAAATACGATCAGTCTGATAATAATATTTATGATAGCCACAAAATAGCACCAAATGTATCTTTGTATCTAGTACCTTTTCCAAATCTATTGCTTCATTTGTAAAGAATGTCAACTTTGTTCCTTTTAAGTGGATGGATAAATAAGCTATTTCACCATCAGTCGCTCCATATGCTTGCAATGATTATGACATTATTAAAGATGATGGTATTTTAAAAGTTCGAATACCGTATGGTGAAATTACTGAAGAACTAAAACATGAGGGTGGAACAATTGAAGTCATCAATAGCCCTATATTATCATCTATTGAATATTTGAAAGAGGATGAAATGTTTGTTGCAGGTTTTTCATTTAAAAAATGAGAATGTTGGTTATGAAATACCAAAGTATTTGTCACGATTAGTTGTTGATATAAAACATTCTTACTCAACATAAAATAACATTGTGTACGAATTCTTAGCAGGAGAGTTTTCTAAAATACAGCTGGTAAAAGGGATATAAGTTTTACGGATGAGCCGAACCACATTTTTATTTGGGATGTGGTTCGATAGTCTTTATTTAAACCTTTTAACGTGAAAAATAACCGAACATATGTTAGTATATTATATAATTACTTGTTAAAAAACTTAATATTAATCATTGTTTATGGAGGATAAATTCACTTTTAGGTTTTATTCTCTACAAATAGTATTTTATACACTAGGAGATATTTGAAAATTCTTTCATCTGAGAGGATCTAAAAATATTAGAAAGGAGGATTGAAAATCTAGCAGTAACTGCTACGTAAAAAAAGTAGAGGAAAGTTATTGAAGATATTAGGGATAGATTATGATGGGAGGAAAATAAAATGAAAGCGAATTTAATTATGGAGAGTAATGTTGTTAACTATGAATCACTTAAGGAAAAAGAGCGGCCAAAAATTAACGATAATTGGTACGTAGCTTCATTTCTGCAGGAGGATCACAAAGAATATAAAGTCAATTCCGAAGAAAATTATCATTCAATTAGACAAATTTTAGAAAAAGCTTTTACAAATATTATCTTTTTTGAGCGAATTCATCGAGTTGCCTATCATAAAAGTCTAGAAGATTCTGAATTTAAACGTGCAGAAAAACATGCAGAGAAGTTGCGTTCACAATTAGAGGGGCTGTTAACAACGACGGAACAAAAGGAGTTACTTTTGGATTTAGAGTCAGCGTGGAATAATATGTACGGTTTCTTTCTAGAGTACAGCTATTGCCAAGGGATAGAGGATAGCCCTGAAATCCACCAGGAACTTGAAAAATATGGTATTTCTGTTGTAAAAGAAAGTACGCTACAGGATAAGGAAAGTTTGTTGCAGGCGAATTAAACAGTACAGATTGTTTTGGTTTACCAATCTCTTATTCGCTTACTTGGAAGTGGGGATAAGAGATTTTTTTCTTTTTGTAAATGTAATACTGGAATCTTACCTGTTCCTTGGTGGTACTCATTATTTATTCGATTACAGAGCTTTTGTATAAAATCATGCAGTTCTTCGTAATTAAATTTCCCTTGATATGCATGTATCTCATCAAGCAGTTTCATTGAAGCTTCCACTTTCGCTTTTGTTCGTGGTCTACCTGCAATACAAGGCTTCACTTCAAACCCACAATCTTTTGTGAATGGATAAAAACGCTCGTTTATTTTTCCTTGTTGATATTTTGTTTTAGGTTGGATCCATTACGGTCTTCATGTTAAATCTGTATACGATGCGTTTCTCAAAAAGTTTTTAATGAAGTATCACTTCTAAAGGTAGGCGATCCACTACGTCCAGACACAGATATCGGTTCTATGATAAGCGAAAGAAGCAGGAGCACAATTTTTAACAGGTGCTAAACGCGTTGGAAGTGTATTTTATCCCACTGTAATTACCAATGCTGAATCTGGTATGAAGATAGTAGATGAAGAAATTTTCGGTCCTGTTGTCACCATTACCCCATATCACAGCTTAGAAGAAGCCATTGATTTAGTTAACCATTCAAAATATGGTTTACAAGCTGGTATTTATACGTCTGATTTAAATCTGTCTTATAAGATTCCATATTTACTCGATGTTGGAGGAGTTGTAATTAACGACACCTGTTGTTATCGTGCTGACCAGATGCCGTATGGCGGTGTGAAGGAAAGGGAAATGGAAAGGGCGGTCCGGCATACGCTATTCAAGAGCTGGAATAGGAATAAATTCGTTATGTTTAAGGGGAGGATTATTGGAAGTCTTATGCTTTTAAATTTAGAATACTTGATGTGCCAGTGCTGACGGGAAGTAAGATGAATTTACTGTTAGTCAGATTACACCTGTGATACCTTGGTATAAAGTCGGGAGAGAATGCATGGAAGTCGGGAGAGAATGCACGAAAGTCGGGAGAGAATGCACGAAAGTCGGGAGAGAATGCATGAAAGTCGGGAGAGGATGCATGGAAGTCGCAACAGAACTCATGGAAGTTAAGACAGAATGCATGAAAGTCGAGGGATCTACAGCTTACGAATCAATATTTCAATTCACGCACCCTATATAGGATGCGACTTGGCCGCAAAACTAAATGTTGTGAGCAATAATGAATTTCAATCCACGCACCCTATATAGGATGCGACAAGTTCGACATTTTCTTCATCTATAATTAATTTGATTTCAATCCACGCACCCTATATAGGATGCGACGGATTAAGCAACTGGTGAAAAACGACACAGAAGTATTTCAATCCACGCACCCTATATAGGATGCGACGCGTTAATTTAATAGCTAAGACAATAAGTATGTCAATTTCAATCCACGCACCCTATATAGGATGCGACGCGTATTTTCTTAGATTCTTAATGTTATTCTCTATGATTTCAATCCACGCACCCTATATAGGATGCGACAGCGAATATAACATAAAAATTTACAAAAATGTAACGGATTTGCTTAATTTTGCAACAAAATCTTATAAATTTACAACTTTATAATCTATTTTATTCTATTTTTTCATATGAAACAAATTATTTTTGGTGCGAATCCCCTTAGGTTTTTATGTGCACTTGGGGTTCGCACCAGTTGTATTATATATTTTTTAACTGTAGCATTTGATTTTTAACGAAAACTATCTAGCCAAAATATATCATTAAGTAGGATGTTCCATGCTACATTATATTAAAAGGATTACACCTCGGTTACCGTACAGAAATGGTAACATGACAGCTATGCCATTAAAGATTAAAGAAGATGCTCCTAAGTTCCCCATTAAAGCATGATCAACTTTTTAAAAAGTCCATACTTTCTTGGTTCTTTTCCTGAAGTGTAACAGATATGACTTTCTGCAATTAAAGCTTTATCAGAGGAAGTTCATACAGATTTGCATGAATGAAGTATTCGAAAATTAGATATTGTTGTAGAAACAATAACTGAAAAATACAAACGTCATTATTGTGCATATAGAACCCCGAAGTTTGAGACAGATTTTCATCAACGGATGAATTAGTATTTTAGCTTACTGATAATAAATATCAGCGGTTTTGTTATGAAGTAAGGTGGGAAAAAGATCAATATATAATAGGTTTTCCTTTTTTCATGTCCTTACTTTTAATTACATGACGCTTCATTTACGTTAGCAAAACTGAAGAAAATATATCCGATCTAATAAACCGCCTGCTGCAGCCTTTAGTAAATGGGATACAGCAAGCAGAGAAAGCCATGGAGCTACCTATTTCCTATGAAGAAGAAAGGAAAGTTTGCAAGAAGGGCATCGGTGTTCAATTAATTGTAGAAGTTACGAATTAAGATGTCGAGGAAATAATGAAATTAAAAGAACGTCCCAAGTGATTCATTCTAGCTTGGGACGTGATAAGGACGCGCTTTTAGCTTTTGTTCATTATACCGTTGTACTATGAGGCGATTGGCGATTAGAAAACCAATCTTCTTTGGTATACGCCATTTCCCAAAATGCAAGCTCATATTCCTTGGCAATAATAAATTGTTCCTTCATCTTAGCTTTTTCCTTTTCGCTTGAATTAGCAGCGATTTGATTTAATAGATTAATTTGCTCATTTGTAGATTCATGGAACCATTCACTAGAATAGGTTTCAATCCAATTTTTATAAATTTCTTCGGAAGGATTAGAATCTTGATATGTTTTACCGATATCTGCATATAGCCAGTAACACGGCAGAAGAGCAGCAATTGTTTGTCCAAGTTTGCCGGAGAGTGCAGCACGGTAAAGATGCGTTGTATATGCATACGCTGTTGGAGCCGGTTTGAAATTTTCCATATCCTTATCAGTAATGTTCAAAATTTCTGCATGCTGCTTATGGACAGTTAACTCAGCTTGAGCCGTGCCCTTTGCTTTTTCTAGCAGCATAGCAGTCACTTGGAAATCTTCTGCTTGTGTAGCAGCTAACGCATGTACTTTTCCGAAATGTTTTAAATAGTAAATGTCTTGAAGAATATAATATTTAAAAATATCCAATGGTAAATTACCTTGTGCGATTCCTTTAACAAATGGATGATTTACACTTTGCTTCCAGCTGTCTGCCGTTGCTTTACGTAATGTGTCTGTAAACTGCATAAAAAAATTCCTCCTCATTCCTATTTTTAATCAAGGAGGAAAGGGACAAGCTTAATCAAAGGCAATCAATCTGTGGACATAGATAAAGAATCTATATGTAGGCACATAGATAGCATTGTTAAGCACAGTTTCCACTTCCCTCCGCTGGTGCTAACCAGATCAGGTTCTAAGGGTCTTTGTCTCAGCCATTGAAGGCTCCCCTAGCAGAAATATTGCTAACACAATTGAAGCATAACATAATCATATATAAAGTCAACTGTATTATCCGAAAATTATTAATTTGAAAATAATAATCAAATGGTATTTTGCGGGTTTAAAAACTCGCTTATCATGCTGTAGAGACTGTAGAGAAAACTCGAAAGTCATTACTTTCATCGAAATATAATAAACGAGTGTCACTACGTATTTTTAAGCACGGACAGGCTTTTCAAGAAAAATCCCATGAAATGTTGAAACATCCATGGGATAGTAAGCGACTTTGCTTTGTCAACTATTTATTGCTTTGTTTAGTCATCTTTTATGTGAATCAGTTAACATAAAGTTGGTTGAAAATTTTAATTATCCAAAGTAAAGACAAATCATTTTATAATTCAAGCCACATCTTAATATTTAGTTTTAAAATGAATCTTGAATTTTTGATAGCGTTTGTTATTTAACTAATTAATCTGCTTCAAGGATTACTTTTAATGCTTTTTCTTTAGCAGCATTTTCAAATACTTCATAAGCTTTCATAATTTCATTAAGTTTAAAACGGTGAGTCACTAATTTCTCAGGTTGAATCTTCCCGGATTTTACGGTTTTTAATAACAAAGGCGTGGAATTTGTATCTACAAGACCTGTTGTAAGGGTAATATTATGAATCCATAGCTTTTCAAGGCGAAGATCCACTTTCACTCCATGTACACCCATGTTTGCAATATGACCTCCAGGTGCTACAATTTGTTGGCAGATGTCAAATGTTGCAGGTATACCTACTGCTTCCATCGCCACGTCTACCCCTACTTGATTTGTATATTCCATCACTTTTTCAATCGTTTTTCCATCTGAGCTGTTAATCGTTTTTGTTGCACCAAACTCTTTAGCTACGGCTAAACGATTATCATCAAGGTCAATCATAATAATTTCGGAAGGGGAATAAAATTGTGCTCCTAACAGTGCTGACAGACCAACTGGCCCTGCTCCGACAATTGCAATTGTATCACCAGGTTTTACTTTTCCTTTAAGAACGCCGATTTCAAATCCAGTTGGAACAATATCACTTAACATTACTAACGCTTCATCCTCGACACCTTCAGGCATATGGTATAAACTCGTATCACCATATGGAATGCGAACATATTCCGCTTGTGTGCCATCAATTAAATGACCTAAAATCCAGCCGCCATTTTCACAATGTGAGTACATTTGCTTTTTACAATAGTCACAAGTACCGCATGATGTAACACAGGAAATAATAACACGATCGCCAACTTTGAAGTTTTTAACAGAATCTCCTACTTCTTCAACAATCCCGACACCTTCATGACCAAGGATTCGCCCATTTTCTACTGCTGGTACATCACCTTTCAAAATGTGCAAATCAGTACCACAAATAGTCGTCTTGGTAATTTTTACGATGACATCAGTCGCTTCCTGAATCGCTGGTTTTTCCTTTTCAGTCCATTCCTTTTTTCCTGCTCCACGATAAATAAGCGCTTTCATGATACTCCTCCTTTAGTTAGTGAAATTTTTACAATCACCCTTATTTTATCAATATTCATCGAACATATCCAAAAAATCATAAAAAATATACAACATTGTCAAATTAAATAAATCTATAGTTACATGGAGGTTACTTTTTAGTTTAAAAGCAGAATTTTATTATAAAAGACTGTAAAGATATCTTTTACTTTTACTATTTTTAATATTATATGTGTAAAGATGTCTTTACGTCCAAACGGAGGATCAATATGAAGGTAAGGAATTATATTAGAGATGTACGTTTAAAAAAGGGAATAACTCAAGTTAAAATGGCTGAAGATTTGCAGGTTACAAGGCAGACAATCAATGCCATTGAAAAAAACAAATATAATCCCAGTCTTGAATTAGCATTAAAAAATCATTGCTTATTTTGATATGTCCATTGAAGAAATATTTATCTTAGAGGAGGATGATAAATGAGTAAAAGTGAAACAAAAAGGACAAATAATGGAAGGAGGGTATATTTTTTAAATATAGGACTTTTAGCTGGAACTGTGCTAGGTTCGCTCCTTGTTTATATTATCCAAGGGGTATTTCCATTAGACTCACTTGCTGGTGGATTGACAGCACTTTTTATTTTAACTGTCATTCAAATAATAAAGAGGAGACGCAAAAAAGATAATTTACCTGAAGCAGATGAGCGAGTCATCCACAATGTTTTCCGTTTTCTTGCATACGCATCACATATTACTTTAGCTATTTTATTTGTAGCTTTAGCAGTTTTCACACTTTTAGGAAACGAGTCGATTTCAATTCTTTATCTATGGATTTATTTCTTTGTATATTTATGGATTGTTGGAATCGGTGGTATTGTTATTAAACGAAGGTAAAAGGGCTTATTCTAGATATTTTATCAGTTTTTATGTAGCTGAGGGAATAAAAGTAGGAATAATTACGGTGTTCAATTTGGTGATTTTTTTCGGAAAATGGATGATGTGTTTTTGGCTATTTAATATGGGAAGATGGTTAATTAAAGGGTGAGTATGGAGGAGAACCACAAAAATTAATGATGGATGAAAAAGATGAATTTCTATTGAAATGGGCACAATTGAGAAATGCTGATCTTTCTTTTTGACCGATTGGGAAAAGTTGTTACATTTTCTTGAAAATCGTTCGCTATCCCTTAAGCCTGAGTATTAACAATACTCAGACTTTTTATTTTTTGTTTATTGTGGATAATTTTTGTATGATAATTTATCCATATTCAGCCATTCAGCTTCAGCGCCCAGCACCTCGAGGTCGCTTCACTCCTTCTGTGGTCGGAGTTCCATCGCCTGTCGGGGCTGACCAAGTAATTGTGCTTTTGTTCTTTTAAGTAGATTTTCCAAAAGGTTCTCTTTAAAAGAGTGAAAATTCAAGGGGAATCTCTACTGAATAAAGTTTCAATTTATTTACTTTTTCAACATCATTGTATTAATTTTTTATTAAAAATACAAAAACATTTAACAAATTCCAGTTTTCATGTTAATATATGACTATAATTTGGTATTATTATGAGTATGTTTTGTTCTGTTCTTGTAATAATATAACATTAGTTTCAAGGGAAGCACTCATCGGTACTACTTGGATGTTTACATAAATGTCTTATTTCGTAGCCATTTCATACCACCTATGATAATGGATGTTTTTCACCTTCACTATTCAATCATGATGAGATGCTCCCTTGGTACCTCTAAAAAGGGAATAATTTAATTAGGGGGAATTTAGATGCCACTACTAACATTTGATTTAATAGAAGGAAGGACGAAAGAGGAGTTAAAAGCGTTGTTAGATACAACTCATTACGCTGTTGTTAAAGCGTTTGGAGTTCCAGAAAGAGATCGTTATCAAATTGTTTATCAGCACCCAAAACATGAAATGATTATTCAAGATACTGGTTTAGGATTTGAAAGAAGTGATAACGTCGTAGTTCTTTCAATTCGCAGTACTCAAAGGAGTGATAAACAAAAGAGGGAGTTTTATCAACTTCTCGTTCAGGAGTTAGAGGAAAAATGTGGTATTGATCCGAAAGATGTTTTAGTTTCTATCGTAACTAATGGTGCTGGTGACTGGAGTTTTGGTTTTGGAGAAGCGCAGTTTCTAACTGGTGAGTTATAAACTTGCTGGTATTTCTTATTGCTAGAAAACGAGACCGGCTCTTTTTGAAAGACGCTTTTATTAAGCTTAAATCCCAAGTTATAGAAACTTCTTCCTGTGTTAAATCAACAACGGTCCTAAATCTCTAATTTGTTCAATTAGCATTCAAGGGTAAAAGTACTCTTTGAATGAAATTTTTCTTTTTCTTGTCAGAAGCTCTCCAGTTTATACATCGGTAACTGAGCCCATCTAGCTTTTGTTCTTAGTAGAATTGGAAATCGATTCAGTTTTTTACGAGTTAAAGTAAAGCATAACTGGCACATTGTCTCTTCACACATTAACATTGGTCAGTTTTTGAAGGATTTAGCACTATCCTTTTATCAGCATTATTTAAATTAGAAGGTAAGAGAGTGTAGTTACGGAAAATTTTACTAGTAGTAAAAAATATTATTTTATGGTCGTTTCATTTTTATCCCGTATGTAAGGTGCCGTAAGACTCCCACTTCAAGAGCCTGAGTTGGTACAAAAGGGTCTAAGTGAGAGAAAACGGCACCTAAACCCCCAATCCTATATCTGTTTTTATGCTTTTAATTTTCTATAATTCCAATGCTGTCACTACGATTAAACTACGTGCTTTGGCCTTCATTTAGAAAACCAATCTATTTTCAAAGCTACGTAACGTTATAAGTGGTCATATTTATTATGTTTATTTTTCTGAATACCGGATTAATCACCGAATTTTGGACAATCTTTCTCTTAATCTGGTTTTTTCTTAAAATTACATTGATTTTCTTGGGGCTTAACCATTCTCATATGTATAGAATGGTTAAGCCCTTTACTTACTCATAAATCAATTGATTAATCGTCAATCATATTATCAATAGTTAATCAAAGTTAACATTTTATTCAATAATATATCCAATACAAACCCAAAATATGTTGACTTTTAGGTTTAAAAAAACTAAAATCACATTGAAAGCGTTAACTAGTAATTTATTTTTTAAAATTTAATTTGACACGAAGGATGAATATCATTGTTTTGTAGTCTGGATAAGTTAAGGAGGAGGAAAATGAGTAGTAGTAAAAGTAACTTACTCTATAAATTAGGTATCCCATCGGCTTTAGTCTGGGGATATATTGGAGTAATACTATTCATGCTTGGATCATGTATTGAAAATAGTTGGTTGTCTTCCTATTTAGTAAACATAGGAATAAGCAAAACAGAAACAGGTACCATATTTTCTTTATACGGCATTTTTGTAGCAATTGTATCTTGGTTGTCGGGAATTTTTGTGCAAATTTTTGGAGTGCGAAAAGTAATGCTTAGCGGTGTGATTATATTTTTAGTAAGTTCTATTCCGCTAGTACTCTGGGCCATTCCATCTGGTAATTTTATAGCTATCGCAATTACGTATATGCTAAGAGGGATGGCTTATCCACTGTTTGTGTATTCGTTCTTAGTATGGGTAACATATCGTTCAACGAATGAAATAATGGGTCGCGCTACTTCATGGTTTTGGGTTTGCTTTAACCTGGGTATTACCATTGTAGGTCCCAGCTTTGCCGCAACATTAATTCCATCTATTGGAGAAATTAATGTAATTTGGGTAGGTATCGTTATTGCTTTAGCTGGAACATTTTGTTCGCTGGTTTTAAATCGAGATCAGCTTATTTTACCGAAAACCGGGAAATCGATTACAAATGAAATTTCTGAAGGATTTTTGATTATGTTCAAACGCCCCCGGTTAGGTATGGGGATGCTGGTAAAAGCGATCAACAATATTGCTCAGTTTGGTTTTATTATCATCATGCCTATATTCCTAATTGATCAAGGTTTCACATTAACGCAGTGGGCAAGTATCTGGGGGTTAACCTATATCATTAATTCCTTTGCCAATGTTCTTTTTGGTTATATTGGTGATAAATGTGGCTGGAGAAAAACGATCGTTTATATTGGCGGACCATTAACAGGGATTTCTTGTTTAATGCTTTACTACACCAGCACTTTATTTCCAGGGCAATATGCTCTATTATTACTATCATTTTCCGTGTATGCAATTGGTTTAGGTGCGTTTGGGCCGATTTCAGCTCTATTACCTGCCTTAGCCCCAGATAAGAAAGCAGTAGCAGTTTCTGTACTAAATTTAGGTTCTGGTTTAAGTAATTTTATCGGACCGGCTATTGTGTCTTTATTATTTGAGCCATTTGGAGTAAAGGTAGTGTTATATGTATTTGCTATTCTTTATTTCGTTGCTAGTTTTCTAGCGTTTTTCTTGAGGACTCCGGAAGAGTTAAATCATGCGCAATTAAAGCATGAAAAAGCTGTCGTATAAGCAATTCTAGTTTAAATGGAAAGGGGTAGAACTAATGGGAAAAGAAATTAAATTGGATCCAAAAGAGTTTGCCAATCTAGTAATCAGTAATTATCAATCTTCTAGTAAAGAATTTGAGGTTATTGCAAAAGAGCATCTTACGCTTTACTTAACTGCTTACATGTTAATTGAACGATTTAATGAATTGGAAAAAGAGAATCTTTATGGGGTTAGCATGGAAGAGTTTAATCGTAGACTAGATAAATTAAAGTTTTCACCAGGTTCATTTTTTCAAAAGTAGCATAAGAGCAGAAAATTTAACCCTTCACAGGTAGACAACAAGAAAAACTGCATGAAAAAAATGCCTCGTGATGCCTACCTGAAAGGGATTTTTATATAAAAGAAGATCAAACTTCGAGGGATGTTCTCTCTCGACTTTAAGCATTGGCTCTCAGTCAAGTTTTTTTTAATGTTAAGGGGTAACTTGAGATTATTATACGGAACGATCGATAGTTGGACTTTTTAGAAATCTATTTATGATAAGTTGATAAGTTGTTTTTACTCTAAAATTTTTTTATTTTAATCACCCCCCCTTCATAAATGGGGAGTTCATTGCATAAACAAAAAAAGCCTATTCCATCGTAATAAGCTGGATTTTTGAATAGCTTGTACAGGTGGTAGATAAAGAAACACAATAAGGCGAGCAAGTGACTCTATACTCATAAAGGAAGATTTCATAAAAGGATGTATACAAAAATCATTAAAGACACTATATGCTCGCAATATCGCAAAATATCAATGAATTTATCATTTATTTGCTATGAAAACTCATTGGTAGCAGGATTGGGTAGGAGGTTCTAAAGCTTCCAACTGGAAGTGTAGTATTGGTGGAAGATAAAACTAGAATTATTTATCGACATTTACATTTTCTGTAGCATACTTAATATCAATATTATTTTTTCTACAATATTCTTTATAATTTTCTGGAACGGTATCCGATGTAATAATTTGATTAAAATGTCCAATGGACGCATAAGTAATTAGTGCGGCCTTATCAAATTTAGAGTGGTCTACTAGCAAAATATTCTTATCGGCCTTTTCCACAATCCGGCGTTTAATATCATATTCTAGTAGATCAGAATTTGTGACACCACGTTCAATTGAAATTCCTGTTGCTGCCATAAAGCTTTTGGTAATATTGATACGCTTAAAATAGTCCCAAGACTCTACATTGACAAAGGATTGGGTAGTGTGTTTGTACGTCATACCAATTAAAATCAGCTCGTAGTTACTTAATTCAGCAGCTTTATTAATAATATTTAAATTATTAGTGATGATCGTTACATGTTTGTCCGGATCAAAAAAGTCACCAATACAACTGGCCGTTGTACCTGAATCGATATAAATTAAATCGTGATCTTCAATTTCTTCTGCTGCAGCTTTGCCAATAGCCATTTTTTCTTTTGCATGACTAGTATGTCGATATTCATATGGTTGTAATTGATTTGAAAGTGAGGCAACTCCACCATACACTTTTTTTATTGTTCCCGATTCTAAAATTTTGTTAATATCTCTTCGAATCGTATTTTTCGATACATTAAATTTCTCGCATAATTCATTAATACTAGCACTTCCATTTGCATGGATATATGCTTCAATTTCTTGTATTCGCTTTAATTTCATTGATAATTCTCCTTTAAAAATATTCATTACTACCATAACATGCTCTATGCAGTTAATCAATAGTTAACCACAACTTAACAAAAAAATGGATTTTTATAATTTCTTTCCTTGACTACTAAAACATATTGTTTTATGATTGACTTGTAATCAAGATATGCCAAAATGTTCACCAAAACATTACAATAAAAATTCACAAATAAAAAAGAGGTGTCCAAATGGGAAGTGTAAGAACGTTAAAGAACTTTGTTGGTGGAAAGTGGGTAACTAGTACCACAGAAAAATATGAAGATGTTATCAATCCGGCTACTGGTGAAATGATTGCTAGCGTACCTTTATCTACAAGGAAGGAATTGGATGAAGCAGTAAAAGTTGCAAGTGAAGCATTTACATCATGGAGCAAAACGGCAGTTCCAAGAAGAGCACGAATTCTATTTAAATTTCAACAATTACTCATCGAAAATAAACAAGAACTTGCGAGGTTAATTACTACTGAAAATGGAAAGGCATTCAAGGAAGCATTAGGTGAAGTACAGCGCGGAATTGAAAATGTTGAATTTGCAGCTGGTGCTCCAAGCCTAATGATGGCTGATTCATTATCATCAATCGCAACAGATGTAGAAGCAACGAACTATCGTTATCCAGTTGGTGTAGTTGGCGGAATTTCACCGTTTAACTTTCCAATGATGGTTCCATGTTGGATGTTTCCAATGGCTATTGCTTGTGGGAATACATTCATTTTGAAACCTTCTGAACGCACACCATTATTAACAGAAAAGTTAGCGGAACTTCTTGCTGAAGCAGGACTTCCTGATGGTGTATTCAATATTGTTCATGGTGCGCATGATGTTGTAAATGGAATTTTAGAGCATCCTGAAGTTAAAGCAATCTCATTTGTCGGATCTAAACCAGTTGGTGAATATGTTTACAAAAAAGGTTCTGAACATCTAAAACGGGTGCAAGCTTTAACCGGAGCAAAAAACCACACCATTGTTTTAAATGATGCAGATTTAGATGAAACCATTCGCAATGTGATCTCAGCTGCTTATGGTTCTGCTGGTGAAAGATGTATGGCAGCTTCCGTAGTTGCAGTAGAAGAAGGCATTTATGATAAATTTATGGAAAAACTAGTTTCTGAGGCGAAACAAATAAAAATAGGTAATGGATTAGATGAAGATGTATTTTTAGGTCCTGTTATTCGTAAAGAAAATCAACAAAGAACGTTTGATTATATTCAAAAAGGTGTGGACGAAGGTGCAACATTAGTGTTGGATGGCCGTGAAGGTATTCCAAGCGAAGGATATTTTGTAGGACCAACCATATTTACAGAAGTTACTAAGGAAATGACAATTTGGAAAGAAGAAATATTTGCCCCAGTTCTTTGTGTAGTGAAAGTGGAAGACTTAAAAGCTGGAGTCGAATTAGCAAATGCTTCTGAATTTGCTAATGGTGCATGTCTATTTACAAATAGCGCAAGTGCTATTCGTTACTTCCGCGAAAATATTCATGCCGGAATGTTAGGAATTAACTTAGGCGTACCTGCTCCAATGGCATTCTTCCCATTTTCAGGTTGGAAGTCTTCATTCTATGGTACCTTACATGCTAACGGTAAAGATGGTGTAGATTTCTATACACGAAAAAAAGTGGTAACCGCTCGATATGCAACAAAAGATTTCTAAAAGTGTGTGTTTAAAAAGAAGGATAAAGGATCCGTCAGCTAATCACGCTGACCTCATGTCAGCAACGCCGACACTAGCACGCCCTGTACGTCGAAAGTTCGAGGCGATGCAGTTTTGAGTAACGGAATATATGTATTTAGATACATGAGTAGCGCAGAAACAAGTCAACCAAGAAATGTGATGCGTCCTTATTACCGGACTTTTTTATACTATAGGAAAGTATAAAATTTTAGGGTTTATAGTATAAGAAAAACTATAGCTTTCGCTAAAGACTTGGCGACAAGCCAAGTTTTTCTAAACAACTTCTAAAAAGGGGCATAACGATGAGTAAATTGCAATATAAACCAAATAAAAATAGCAAAGCAGGAGTTACTCTCCTGCAAGATATTCACGAAGAGAACTCTGATTTAACATATGTTTCATTTAAATTGATGCAAATGGATAGTGGAGTAACCTATTCAGAAGTACTAAAGGATAAGGAAGTCTGCATCGTTGTTTTAACAGGAAAGGCTTCTGTTCGTACTGGCGATCAGTGGTTCAAGGATTTAGGAACTCGTGAATCCGTATTTGAAAAAAAACCGACAGATAGTATTTATATTTCAAATGACTCCGAATTTAAAATTAGTGCTGATCGTGCGTGTAAGCTAGCATTATGCTATGCACCATCAACAGAGAAAAAACCGGCTCAAGCAATTAGAGCCGCTGATAATTCGGTTGAACATCGAGGGAAATACCAAAACAAACGAATGGTACACAATATTTTACCTGACAGTATTGATATCTCGAATAGTCTATTAGTTGTGGAAGTATATACGGAGGGTGGTAACTTCTCTAGTTATCCTCCTCACAAACATGATCGTGATAATCTTCCGGAAGAATCATTTTTAGAGGAAACTTATTATCATGAAATAGATCCTGAACAGGGGTTTGTGTTCCAACGCGTGTATACGGATGATCGCTCATTAGATGAAACAATGAGTGTTGAACACGGTGATGTGGTATCCGTTCCAAAAGGCTATCATCCAGTAGGAGTGCCAGATGGATACACTTCCTATTACTTGAATGTTATGGCTGGACCTAAGAAAATCTGGAAATTTCATAATGATCCAGACCATGAATGGATTTTAGCCAGAAAGTAGAAGTGGAGGACAAAAACATGAAGCTATTAAAAAAAGGAAGCAAGAAATTCGATATCATTGCCATCGGTAGAGCTTGTATTGACTTAAATGCTGTCGAATATAATCGCCCAATGGAAGAAACGATGACATTTAAAAAATATGTTGGAGGTTCTCCTGCAAATATTGCAATTGGTACATCTAATTTAGGATTGATCGTCGGGTTCATTGGAAAAGTTCCCGACGATCAACACGGTCGTTATATTACCGATTATCTTCATGATAAAGGTGTGGATACAACACAAGTTGTTAAAGATAAAGAAGGACGCAAAGTTGGTTTAGCTTTTACGGAAATTAAAAGTCCAAGCGAATGCTCCATCTTAATGTACAGGGATAATGTAGCAGACCTTTACTTAACTCCAGAAGAGGTTGATGAAGCATATATTCGTGAAACAGAAGCACTGTTAATATCTGGTACAGCACTAGCACAAAGTCCTTCCCGTGAAGCAGTGTTAGCGGCTATTGAATATGCAAAAGCTCATCATGTAAAAGTTATTTTTGAACTGGATTATCGTCCATACACGTGGGCAACCCAAGAAGAAGTATCCATTTACTATACATTAGTAGCACAAAAAGCGAATGTCGTTATTGGTACACGTGATGAATTTGATATGCTTGAAGGAAAAGAAAATGGCGATAATCAGACTACAGTAAATGAACTTTTCAAATATGAGCCGGATTTAATTGTAATTAAGCATGGGGTAGAAGGATCTTATGCTTATGTGAAGGACGGAAAGCAATACAAAGCGAATTCCTACAAAACAAAAGTATTAAAAACGTTTGGAGCTGGAGATGCTTATGCTTCTGCATTTCTTTACGCATTATTCAATGGGAAAGATGTGGAGACAGCTTTAAAATATGGTAGTGCATCAGCAGCCATTGTTGTTAGTAAACATAGTTCTTCTGAAGCAATGCCGACCGTTCAGGAAATTGAACAATTGATTGCTGAGCAATCTTGAAAGAACAGGGGGGAATCACTCTATGGTAGAAACGATCCGATTAACGACTGCACAAGCGTTGATTAAATTTTTGAATCAGCAGTATTTACATGTAGACGGGGAAGAATTCCCTTATGTAGAAGGAATTTTTCATATTTATGGTCATGGGAATGTCGTTGGTATCGGTCAGGCTTTAGAAGAAGATCCGGGTCATCTCAAAACCTTTATAGGAAAAAATGAACAAGGGATGGCCCATGCCGCTGTGGCATTTTCAAAACAATCCTTGCGGAAAAAGATTTATGCAGTGTCAACATCTGCCGGTCCCGGTGCAGCGAATATGATAGCATCTGCCGGGACGGCTTTAGCAAACAATATTCCTGTTCTTTTACTTCCGGCAGATACCTTTGCGACAAGGCAGCCGGATCCTGTACTTCAGCAAATCGAACAAGATACAAGCATGGCGGTAACGACGAATGACGCTTTTAAAGCAGTTTCCCGTTATTGGGACCGAATTCAAAGACCAGAGCAACTGATGTCTGCTTTAGTTAGAGCATTTGAAGTAATGACAAACCCAGCTACTGCTGGTCCTGCTACGATTTGCCTGTCTCAGGATGTTGAAGGAGAAGCATTTGACTACCCGGTAGAGTTTTTCAAAAAGCGTGTTCATTACTTTAATCGTACGGTACCAACAAAACGTGAAATCGAAGGCGCTGTAGAACGAATTAAAAACAGCCGTTATCCGGTAATTATTGTTGGCGGAGGTTGTAAGTACTCGAAAGCAAGACAAGAGTTAATAGCTATTTCTGAAAAACATCATATTCCTTTAGTAGAAACACATGCAGGAAAATCAACGGTGGAATGGCAATTTAAAAATAATTTAGGCGGCCTAGGGATACTGGGTACTTCCGCTGCAAATAAAGCTGTGAAAAAAGCCGATCTAATTATTGGTATCGGTACGAGGTATACCGATTTTACAACGTCTTCTAAAACACTGTTTAACTGGGATAAAATCAAATTTTTAAACATTAATATTAATCGTCCTCAAGCTTATAAATTGGATGCTTTTCAGGTTGTTGGTGATGCTAAAGCAACACTTCAGGAACTGCTTCCGCTGTTAGAAGCCTATACAACAGCATTTAACGATACACTTGAAGAGCTAAAAAGCGAGTGGTTGAAGGAAAGAGATCGATTAGCGAAAGTCCGATTTAAACGTGAAGGATTTGTTCCGGAAATAAAGGGACATTTTTCTCAAGAAACATTGAACGAATATGCAGATGCTTTGGATACAGAACTGACCCAAACAGAAGTGTTTATTGCTTTAAATGAAGCGGTTGATAAAGATGCAATCGTTGTTTCAGCTGCTGGTTCATTACCGGGAGATATGCAGCGACTATGGAACCCTTCCGTACCGAATACGTATCATTTAGAATATGGGTATTCTTGTATGGGGTATGAAATTGCCGGTGCATTAGGAGCCCGTTTGGCTGCACCGGATCAAGAAGTGTACTCATTAGTTGGTGATGGCAGCTTCTTAACGCTTCATACAGAATTGGTTACGGCTATTCAATACAATAAAAAAATCAATATTGTCCTGTTTGACAACTCGGGCTTTGGTTGTATCAATAATTTGCAAATGGATAATGGCAGCTCTAGTCAAGGTACAGAATTTAGAACTTGGGAAAATCAAATTATGAATGTTGATTATGCAAAAGTAGCTGAAGGTTATGGAGCAAAGGCATATAAAATCAAAACTCTGGATGAATTAAAACGAGCCATTGAAGATGCGAAAAAGCAATCCAAATCAACGTTATTTGAAATTAAAGTATTGCCAAAAACAATGACGGACGGATATGAAGGAAGTTGGTGGAATGTCGGGTTATCCGAAGTTTCCACGAAAGAAAGTATCCGAAACGCATTTCTAAATAAGCAAAAAGTAATGAAACGAGCAAGAAAGTATTAGTGAGATGGAAAAACGCTGGAGTTGGCGTAAAACCCATTTAAACAGATGCAAAACTAAAATAGGAGAAATGAGCATGGAGTTAGTTACATTAAATGATGTACTGCCCAAAGCAAAGCGCAAAGGGTATGCAGTTGGACATTTTAATATAAATGGTTTCATTTGGGCGCAAGCAATTTTGCAAGCTGCTCAAGAGGAAAAGGCTCCAGTCGTGATTGCATCATCGGATAGATTGGTAGATTATCTTGGCGGATTTAAGCAAATTGCTGACATGGTTAGAAATCTGATAAAGCGTCTTGACATTCAAGTCCCGGTCGTCTTACATTTAGACCATGGTCAAAGTGTAGAGCGTTGCTTGGAAGCAATCGATGCAGGCTATAGCTCTGTCATGTACGATGGAAGTCATTTTCCGCTTGCAGAAAATATGAAGAATACAAAAAAAGTAGTAGACTATGCACATGCAAATGGAGTATCCGTAGAAGCAGAAATTGGTACAGTTGGCGGTTATGAAGATGGAGTTATTGGTAATATTCATTATGCAGATTTACAGGAATGTGTAGAGTTGGTTAACGCAACAAATATTGATGCTTTAGCAGCTGCATTAGGTTCTGTCCACGGTAAATATAAAGGTGAACCAAAGCTGGGTTTTAAAGAAATGGCGGAAATATCAACAGCTGTAGAGATTCCGCTTGTTCTGCATGGTGCAAGTGGAATTCCACTTGCACAGCTTCATCAAGCGATTACTTTAGGACATGCTAAAATCAATATCAATACGGAGATGAATATTGCATGGCGAAAAGCTTTACAGCATAGTTTAGTAGAAAATCCAGATGTGTATGAACCTAAAATCTTGTTGGAATCGAGTAAGCTGGTAATAAAACAAACAGTTAGTCAGAAAATAAAAGACTTTGGCTCGCATAACAAAGGCAAATAAAAATGAAGCTATCATATGAAATAATAACGAGTGTGGTAAAAACTCAAGGCTCTTTATATGGAGTTCTTGAGTTTTTGATGCTTTCGGATTAACCTAATGTTCTCTTAATCTGGTTTTTTCTTAAAATTACATTGATTTTCTTTTCCTTTTGTCCTTTTTGGAATTTAGCCATTTCTTCCATTCCAACAAGGGTAAAGATTTTGTCCGAATATCGTTGCCCCTGATCCCACTTCAGGTGGACAAAAGGATGTAACGGGAATTAAACCGTCCTCTTTCCCGCATTTATTTTACGTAAAATTCCGTTGGTGACAAATCTAGAATACTAGAATGCATACGTCTTTCGTTATAATAAACCATAAATTCAGCGACAACCTCATTGACCTGGGCATATGTATTAAATTTCCATCTCAATAAAAGCAATTCTCCTCCAAATTGGAAATGACTCGATATGAGCATTCATATTCGGTGTTTTTGGAGAATTCTTTCGTGCCTATTTTGTAATTTTTAAAATTACTCAAAAGTATACCTTACTAGTGTTGCATTAATTGTATCTGTCGAATTCAAATACTAACAATATTCAAAAACAATCTGTTCATACAATTAGAAAAACTTGGCTTGTCGCCAAGTCTTTATGGCGAAAGCGAAAGCTATAGTTTTTCTTATATTATAAACCATAAAGTTTTATACTTTCCTATAGTACAAAAAAATCCTTTACAATGGAAGTACAGGTGGCTCCTGTCCAAATCCAAAAGTAAAGGAAATCTTCATGGACAAGAATACACTAATTTCATCATTTGGTAAATGGATTTCACCAATTAATATTCAGGTGTTTGATCGCGGTTATGTAGACGATGAACGTTTTGATCGGATGACAGATGATGGCTATTTCTTCGTTTCAAGGCTGAAAAAGAACGCCAGCATTCGTAAAGTTACCTCTTTTTCACTTCCTGATGATGATACGGTTCTATCCGACAAAATAGTTCATATCGGAACGACACAAAAACGCACGGAAAACGTCTTTCGTTTCCTTGAAGTCATGGATACAAAGGGAAATTTGCTTCGTTTAATCACAAATCGCTTTGATGCAAGTGCCGAAGAAATCAGTGACATTTACCGATCTCGCTGGGCAATTGAACTCTTTATTAAATGGATGAAGCAACATGTGGTAATGAAGCACTTTTATGGAAGGCGAAACAGCTGTACAGAATCAAGTATTTTTAGTGCTCATTACCTACTGCTTACATGTTCTTATCCAACTGGAGGTGAGAAGCGTAAAAATCTCTACTTCGAATTGCTCGCTGGTTAAAGAGAGCGCTCTGGAAACCATCCTATGTCTGAACTAGGAAGTTTGAAGAAAGATCCAGTCCGTAAATCAGCTGTTGCCGTTGTTGTCTTGGATTAATTGTATATTTTTATCAAATGGACAGTCCAACTTTCTTCAGGTGTTGACTTTTTAGCTCAAAATCACAGAAAGTTTGGAACTGAATATTCTTGTTTTTTTATGCAATGCTAGTGATAATTCCTATGAGAAATAAAACTATTTTAGAAGCGAAAAGAGAATACGGAAATAGGTTACGAGACAGATATAAAAATGTTATAAAGGGCTAACATCTTACTTATTTGACTTCCTGTTTTAGCATACAAGTACATATGTATACATGCATGCTTATATGCTAAATAAACATCGTAAGAATCTTCATTAGGTAAATAGTACGAGAGGTTCTGTAATGTTGATAACTGTGCTTTATAATTGATAGTCATCTTTGTTCTTCCATTTTTAAATAAGACTGTAAATACTTAATTACAGCTCCTTACATTATATCTGCACCAAGCGGGATTGGTATTTCTCCCACTGTTTCTGTATAATGTCTCTTCCTAACTCTATTTTAGGATGGAATTGAATCGCTGCTTGCCTTCTTGTGTCATGTACCGTATTTAAGGCATCTTGTAGTTTGTCAGCTAATCCTTGTTTGCCAGAACGGATTGCCATGGAATACCCCGCGACGATCCCTTGGGAAATCGCTACTTTTGCACCTTCAATCCCAGTTATATTTCCAGCGACGTATAAACCTTCAATAGGGGTTTCCATTTTTTCATTATGTAATGGGACGTAACCGCCAAGCTCATTGACATAGTAGAAAGGACAACCAGCAAGTTCAGCGAGCTCCGTTAACGGGTACAACCCTCCATCAATACAAACAAAATCACATGCGATATTTTCTTCACTTCCGTATATTGGATTACCATCCTTGTCAATCGTACTTACGATTACGCCTTCCACTTGGTTTGTGCCATAAATTTCTATTACCGCCTTTCGAAGCTGAATCGGTACGCCCCACATAGTAACGCCATTTTTAGGGTAAAAGGTGATGCCAAGCTGTCTCATAAAAGGATTGGTCATGAATTTACTCCCTATTCGTAAAAGCCTTGAAGGTGCCAAATATGATGCATGTAATAGAGCTTCCACTACTTCTTTGGGGCGAGCATGCTTGGTAGTTATCCGATTTAATGGAGGCAATGCCATAGCTGCAATATCAATTCCCGCCAAATGTAATTCCATTGCAATGGCAGCGGACAGTACATTCACTCCGATAATAATTCCCCTATCACCCGGTTTTACTCGATGAACATTCGTCATCACTTGTGCTGCACCAACGGACATGACCCCTGGTAATGTCCATCCTGGAATAGGTAAGGGTGATTCAGCTGCTCCAGTAGCAAGTAATAATTGTTTGCTCGAAAAAACAACATCTTCGGTATAAATAAACCATGATGATTCATGACGTTCCATGTCATGAACAGCTGTTTGTAAAAGGATTTCTACACCAGCATGAATAGCTTGATCATATAGTTTGGCAGATTCATCGATCCCATTCCACCAATTTCCATCCGCTTCTTCATACAATTGTCCTAAAAGTCTACCACCCGGCTTTATATATTCATCCAAAACAAGTACATGTAAACCTTCTAGTGCTGCCGTGCTTGCAGCAGCTAATCCAGCTGGACCGGCACCGATAACAATAATATCATACATGGTTAACTCTCCAATCTCGAACGGGAGACGGTAAATGTTTACCACTTTGTACAACCATACCTTCTTTTATAGGTGTTAGACAAGCCCGCTTCCCTTGAATTCCATTAACAGTAACTCTACATTCAAAGCAATGACCGATATTACAATAAATACCTCGTGGTTTTGCAGTTTCTTCATGGAGTCTTAGTGTACGAATTCCATTTGCTAATAAAGCTGCAGCAATAGGTTCGTTTTCCATTCCACTGATTTCCTGGTTGTCAAATGTAAAGTTTATCGTTTTTTTTCTGTTCAATTTTCCAAGGATAGGGTGGTTTTCTAATCTAGTCATGAGATTTCACCACCTAGCTTACCAAAATGAATCGGCCGAATAGGTGCTTGAAATTTTAAGGTTTTCTCTCTTTCATTATGAGCTAAAACTTCTATCATTGTGCTGCACGTCCTCCCACCACAAAAACCCATCCCAGCTCGGGTACGCAATTTCAATTCTCTTGCAGAGCAGCTATAAGTATCTGCTGTTTGCTGTAATTCTGAAAGGGTAACTTCCTCACATCTGCATACAATTATCTCTTTATCGTTCATTATATTTATCACCTCTGTATTCCTTTATAGGATTCATAACTGATATAGCAAAAATTGTGCCAATCTAATTGCTTATCCATGAATCCCTAATTTTTTGAGACGATTATATAAGGTGGCTCTTGTGATTTGTAAGTTTTTCGCGCAAAGCTGCTTGTTTCCACCTGCTTTCTTTAATTCTTGCATAATAATCTTTCTTTCTACTTCTTCTAATCTAGTACTAAGCGCCCGGTTATCGTTCGCGGCGGGTTCTGGTGGAAGGGTAGATGGTGCATGTTTTTTTTCAATATCGAATGGTAATTCTTCCAGATGAATTTCTCCATCTTCGGCAAAGACTACGAGTCGTTCAATAACATTTTGTAATTCGCGAATGTTTCCAGGCCAGTTGTGTTGTAGTAACGCCTGCATTACCTCTTGAGAAATTCCGTGAATCGGTTGCTGATATTTGATTGAAATTTCATGAAGGAAATAGTGGCTTAATTCTATAATGTCTTCCGGGCGTTGTCTTAATGGTGGAATTTCAATACTAATAATATTTAATCGGTAATACAAATCCTCTCTGAATTTTCCTTCGTTTACTAATGCCTTTAAGTCTTTGTTTGTAGCAGCGATAACGCGAAAATCAACGTGTATTTCTCTCGTTCCTCCCACACGGTAAAAGGCTTTTTCTTGTAAAAGTCGTAATATTTTAACCTGCATTTCTAATGGCATTTCCCCAACTTCATCTAAAAACAATGTCCCACCTTGAGCTAACTCTGCTTTTCCCTTCTTTCCTTTCAAATCAGCTCCCGAAAATGCTCCTTTTTCATAACCAAAAATCTCACTTTCAAATAGAGAAGAAGGAATGGCACCGCAGTTAATGGCCACAAATGGAGCGTTCTTATTTTCGCGAATGTGGTGAACAGCTTTAGCAAATAATTCTTTTCCTACACCACTTTCTCCGTAAATTAGAATGCCAGTGTTCGTAGAAGCTGCTTTTTTTATTTTATGAATGGTACGCTTTAGAGTTGGGCTGCTCCCACGTATAGATTGAAATGGATCTTCCTTGGATGTTAATTTCGTTACTTCTTTTTCTAAATGGAATAGTCTCTCTCTTGCTTCGTATAACTCTTTATTTAAGCGAATTTGACTTGTGATATCTGTTTCAGACACCACCGCACCAATGATTCTGTCATTTATACGAACAGGGTTAGAATTAATCAATACAACTTGATTTTCCCTTGCTTGATGTTGATGATGGTAAACAGACGTTCCTTTTTCCAGTGTATTTAAGATTTCTAATTTATCTCGGCTAAAAAAATTAGTAATCAATTGACCAATAATTTTTTCTTTCTTGACAGAAAATAGTTCTTCTGCTCCCTTTGTCCAGGCAATTACTTGCTTGGACTGGTCAATCACAGTGCATGATTCATCCACTGTTTCCAGTATGGTAGTTATGTATGCTTGTAATTCAAGGAAATAGGTTAATAGTTGGGAAATAAATTCATTTATGTGGATATACCCGATCATTTCTTCGCTATTTTTTGCTTGTACAATTAAACAAGAGCATTCTTGCAGCCATTGTACAAGGTTGTGCACTGGACTATTATTTTTAATCGCTTTGCAAGGAAGAAGTTCAACATTTGCTTTATGGTTGGCTAATGATACATGATAATATGCTGAACCTTTACGAAAAAAGACTTTTTCATTTTGTTTAGATAGAGCATGTAGCTGATGTTTCTTTTGATCGGGAACAAGATTGTCGGCAATCAAAAAATTGGTAGACACAAATGACTCCGTAGTAGGAAGTTTTGTAAGCACTATCACATTCTCCTCCAATATGTATAAAAATATTTACACTTTTAAAATATTTTTACACAATTGTTCATAATTTTCAATCCTTTTTGCTGCTTTATTTTATCCCGCATGTTAGGTTTGTAAGTCTTCTGCTACAGGGAGCCTAAGGCAGTCCCAAAACTGTACCTAAATACCCGATTTCGTTTGTACAGGTAGGATATTAATCGAGTAAGCATTGCAACATGACAAGAAAAAGCTTCGGAAGCGACCCCTCGCATGCAGAAAAAGTGTTTTTCTTTTTCAAAGACAAGGAAAGCTCCGTCAGCGTACGCAAAAAAAGTGTTTTTTCTTTTTCAAGTACAAGGGAAGCTCCGACAGCGATACCTCACACGCAGAAAAAGCGTTTTTTCTTTTTCAAGGATACCTGTACGCCTAGCCTTTGATCTACTGTTTCAAAGGATCAAAGAAAATCCCGACTGATTGAAAGTTCACTTTATATTAAACTTTCATTTGATATTCTTCTTTAAACATCCTTTATAAAATACAGATGAGTTTCTAGTATGTGCAGCCTTTACTGTTTACTGCTGTGTAGAGTACAAACTGCTTGTTTAGTTAAGTTTTTTCCATTGCTGACAGTAAGACCTTCCCTTCCGCCTTGCAGGTGAATTTCAAGAGGATGAGAGGTAGATTCAACTACAAAACAAATATCGAATTCAATTCATCTAACCATCATTAGGGGAAAAAGAAGACTTCACTGATTGAAGTTTCACTTTAATAAATTTGTTGGCATGAATTTTGCAATTGTCTTGTGGAAAGGAGGGAAGAAAGCATGCATTCTGCAACTCATTGTGATGTTATTATTATTGGCGGAGGGATTATTGGAGCTGCAATATCTTACTATACTACGAAGGCTGGTTTAGATGTTACTGTGCTAGAGAAAAATGAATTAGCTAGTGGAACTTCTTCCAGATGTGATGGAAATATTTTAGCGATTGATAAAGACCCGGGGTTCGATAGTCAAATGTCATTAAAAAGCCAGCAGTTAGTACATGAGCTAGCTCAAGAATTGCACGTTCCATTCGAATATCGTAATCCGGGAAGCATTCTCGTTTGTGAAAATGAACAAGAGCTGGAAGCTGCTCATAAGTGGGTAAATCAGCAGCGGGAAGCGGGCCTTGAGTTTCATATGCTTGATCGAAATGATTTGAAAAATGAATCGGCTTATTTTGCGGATGATTTATACGGTGGATTGGAATGTAAAACAGATTCGACAGTAAATCCCTATATGCTTACCTATTCTTTGTTCTATAGTGCCAAACAACTTGGAGCAAAAGTACATACGTATACGGAAGTTAAGCGATTAAACCGAGACGAGAATGGACAATTTATTGTTCAAACAACAGCGGGTGAATTTACAGCCAATAAAGTAGTGAATGCCTGTGGTGTGTGGGCGCCATTCATTGGAGAAATGCTGGGAGTAAGCATTCCAATTCATCCAAGGAAGGGTCAAATCATTGTGGCGTCCAGACAACATCCTGTTGGTCTTCGCAAGGTAATGGAGTTTGGCTATTTAATTTCCAAGTTTGGAGGAGAGAGGCAAGTAGACAATATGACGGAAAAGTATGGGGTGGCATTGGTGTTTGAACCGACCGAAAGTCAGAATTTTTTGATTGGCAGTAGTCGGCAATTTGTAGGCTTTAATCATAAAGTGAGTCATGAAATCACTAAATACATAGCTAAGCGGGCAATCCGATTTTATCCGAAAATGGCTGATATGATGGTTATTCGAACATATGCAGGGCTGCGACCATGGACAAAAGATCATCTGCCAATTGTATCACCTGTTGATGAAGTTCCTGGCTTTTATATTGCTTCTGGTCATGAAGGAGATGGGATTAGCTTAGCGGCAATTACTGGAAAAGTAATGGCAGAAATGCTCGCCGGAGAGGAAACAACGATTCCCGTTGAGGCATTAAGATATGATCGCTTTAAAGAGAGGGTGGTGAATTAAGTGAAATTTAATAAGTTATTTACGACGATTGATACACATACAGGAGGTAACCCGACTAGAACTGTTTTAACCGGTTTACCTGAGTTAAAAGGGGAAACAATGGCTGAAAAAATGCTTGATATGAAAGCAAATCATGATTGGATTAGAAAGTTCCTCATGAATGAACCTCGTGGGCATGATGTTATGTCTGGAGCATTGATGGTAACACCTTGTCGTTCGGATGCTGATGCTGGAGTGATTTTTATTGAAACAGGTGGTTATTTACCAATGTGCGGGCACGATACAATTGGTTTTTGTACAGCATTAATTGAAGCGGGTATGGTAGAGGTTATAGAACCATATACATACATTCATTTAGATACACCAGCTGGTTTAGTGAAAACGAGGGTTAAAGTTACAAACGGTAAAGCCAAAGAGGTAACTTTTACAAATGTACCTTCCTTTTTATTAACGTCGGTTGAAATAGACGTGGAAGGAATGGGGAATGTGCATTGTGATATTGTTTATGGCGGTAATTTTTATGGTATTATCGATGCCAGAAAACTCGGTATTAGCTTAACACCAGACAACGCTTCACACATTATTGAGCAGGCCATTACCATACGTAACATGATTAACGAAAATGTGGAAGTGGTTCACCCATTGTATCCTTTCATTAAAGGTTTAACACATATTGAGTTCTTTACAGATCCAGTACATCCGGAAGCAGATTTAAAAAATACTGTAATTGTTCCTCCTGGCGGTATTGATCGTTCACCTTGTGGTACGGGAACTTCTGCGAAACTAGCTCTGATGTATAGCCAGCAAGAAATCAGTGTAAATGAATTTTTTACATATGAAAGTATTGTCGGTACTTTATTTAAAGCGAGAATCATCGAAGAAACGAACGTAGATGAATATATAGCGATAATTCCTGAAGTAACAGGGTCTGCTTGGGTAATGGGTATGCACCGGTTTTATTACAATGAACGTGATCCATTGAAAGAAGGCTTTTTGCTAATTCCGCCAATGGAATCACAACATTGAGGAGGGAAGCGGTTGGATGTAAACAAGATAATGAACACATATGATGTCCATGTATTAGGAGAAGGATTTCGAATAATAATGTATTCACCTTTCCAACTACAGAGGAAAGAGAGTATTTCTTTAGATACAGCTTTAAAAAATCAGCTTTTGTCAAAAAGGCGGCTTCTATTGAATGAACCGAGGGGACATCGCGGAATAACTGGATGTGTAATTACACCATCAGAGCAGGCTGATTTTGGAGTTATGTTTTTGCATCATCACGATGAAGTTTATTTTAGTTATAGCGGTCTTTTTGCTGCTTTAACAGCTCTGTTAGAAACTGGAATACTGGAGGCTTCTCGAAGTGGGGAGTATGCGATTGAAACTACGCAGGGGGTTTACAATTTATATGCTGAAATGAATGGAAATGAAGTAGTAAACATGCAAATGAATTTCCTATTAGGCGAAGTAACAGGTAATACGAATGATTGGGAACGAGTGCAAATGGATGAGCTAAGGGACTATTATGTTTTTAAGTTACCTTCATCCATTCCGACTATTTCGTTGCAACATCTTTCTCAAATGAAAAACTGGGTAAAGCTAGTACTTCCAAATTTTAAAGGAAGGAGGAATTTTGCCGGGATTATTTTAACAGAGGCTTTAGGAGAAGAGAAGTTTCGTTCTGTTTCATTTGAAAAGGATGGATTTATTTTACGTTCACCAGGTATAGATAGCACAATTGCTTTATTAACATCGGCGAGAGAAAAGGAAGAAAAAATAGCACATATTATTCATGAAAATCTCATTGGTACCCGTTTGACTGCGACAATGACGGATGGGGTGTACTCTATTCGACTGCGGCCGATTTTAACTGGTGATCATCAGTTCATTTTGCAAGAAGATGACCCATTGAGAGAAGGTTTTTTATTAAAGTAAAATAGCGAAATCATATGAAAACGCTTCACAAAAGGGGATGTGAAGAATGGAAATGAATAGGCGTTTGCCTACACTTGGAGAGGTTTTGTTTGTACTGATCTCATTTGTTTTGATTATGTTTTTATTTGTTGTACAGTTTTCAATTCCAATTCAGTTAGGCTTGTTATCAACGTGGTTCATCATTATGCTAGTAGGTTGGAAAATTGGTTATTCGTATAATGAGATGCAAGAAGGCTTACTTAAGGGGGTATATGATGGTTCAGAAGCAGTGCTGATTCTTATTTCAGTTGGTGCATTAATTGGAACATGGATTGCTGGGGGAATTGTTCCAAGTATTATTTACTATGGACTTACAATCATTCATCCGAGCATTTTTTTAGTCGCAGCGTTTATCATTTGTGCGATCACATCTATTGCGACTGGTACTTCGTTTGGTTCAGCAGGTACAGCAGGGATTGCGATGATGGGGATAGGAGCAAGCTTTGACTTGCCTTTAGCATTAGTTGCAGGGGCTGTTGTTTCTGGATGCTATGTAGGGGATAAAATATCACCCTTATCTGACACGACTGTTATGTCAGCCTCCTTATCAAGGGTGAACCTTATTGAGCATATTAAATCTATGCTTACAGTAAGTGGCCCTGCATTTTTGCTAACAGGCCTTCTATTTTTAATCACTGGTTATTTCTTTTTAGATACCTCTGGAGATTTAACCCAAGCAAATGAAACAATGGCTGCACTGAATGAACACTTTTCCATTAGTTGGTATATGTTAATCCCTGCCATTATTGTTATTGGTTTACTGGCCATGAAATTACCATCTATTCCCGTTATTTTGTTTGGTGCTTTACTCGGAACAATATGGGCGTATTTGTTTCAGAATATCTCACTATTAGAAGCCTTCAAGATTTTGTATCAAGGGGGTGAAATTACATCTGGTGTAGAATTTATTGATAATTTGTTAAACCGTGGTGGCATTGTATTTATGTTTGATGTCATCGTTTTAATTATATTTGCACTTGGTGTTGGGGGGTTAATGGAAAAAGTTGGAATCTTACAAGCGATTTGCCTAAGGATGTTACGTTGGGCAGATAACGCCGGTAAAACAACAATAACGACTATATTATCTGGATTTTTTGGTAATTTCTTTGGTGGTGCTGCATATGTTTCGATTATTACTGCAAGTAAAATTACCGAGGAGAATTATGATCGTTTAAATATTGATCGTCGAGTGTTATCTAGAAATACAGAGGCAGGTGGCACAATGACGACGCCCATGGTTCCGTGGTCAGATGGCGGTGTGTTTATGGCAACAACCCTTGGGGTGACAACATTAGCTTATCTCCCATTTCTATGGTTTAACTTAATCGTTATTTTGATCACGATATTATATGGATTTACCAATACGTTTATTTGGTATACCAAAAAGAATGTTGACTCAAAAACAAACCGATTGGATACAAAACAAGCTGAAAGCCTATAATTTATGTTTAAAAAAAGCAAAAAAGGATTAAGGTCTTCTAAGACATCCGTACTTCTTTTTTGACAAATAACTATAAATTTTATAACAGAAAAATTAGAGGAGGAAGTAAAAATGAAACAATTGGAAGGTGCATTTCCTGTACTCGTTACACCAATGTTTGAAAGCGAGGAGGTGAATGTTGACGGTTTAAAATCCAATATTGAACATTTTATTAAACAGGGTGTAGCAGGATTAGTCGTTAACGGAAGCACAGGAGAATTTGCTAGCTTGGAAAATCTGGAAAAACTACATTTAATGGAAGTAGCTGTTGAACAAGTAGCTGGCAGAGTTCCTTTAATTGTTGGAACGGCTGCAGAGACAACAAAAGATGCGATTATGTATACACAATATGCTGAAAAAACAGGAGCAGATGCAGCTTTACTAATTAATTCGTATTATGCACATCCGAAAGATGCAGAGATTTATGAACATTTTAAAGCCGTAGCGAATTCTGTGAAGTTTCCAATCATGATTTATAATAATCCGTTTACATCAGGTGTTGATATTGGAACAGAAACGATCTTACAAGTGGGGCGTGACGTCGAAAATATTACCCATATTAAAGAATCGAGTGGGGAAATTCGGAAAGTGCGTGATATTTCAAGACAAGGAAAAGGCCATATTAAAACGTTCTGTGGTGCCGATGATCTAGTGTTAGAGTCTTTATTAGTCGGAGCAACAGGTTGGATTTCTGTAGCGGGCAATATTGTTCCAAGATTAGCTACCGATTTATTTAATAGTGTACAACAGGGAGAATTGGAGAAGGCTTGGCATTATTACGACCAAATCCTTCCGTTATGCAATTTTTTGGAAGGTTCAGGGAAATATGTACAGATTGTGAAGCGGGCGATGGATTTGCAGGGACTTGCGGGAGGACCATCAAGAAAACCACGATTACCTTTAAATCCGCAAGAAGAAGAGATGTTAAAAGATATTTTGCAGCAGCTTGAGCAATATGTAGTAATATAAAAAATAAATGAGAGGAGAATAGTCGTATGGTTACATCGCAAATGGAGTTAAAGCCGAATGTAAAAGCCTTTTTAGATCAAGAGGTTGGATTATATATTAATGGAGAGTATACATCTGCAAAAAGCGGTCAAACATTCCCGGTGTACAATCCTGCTACGGAAGAGGTTTTAGCTGAAGTTAGTGAAGCGCAAGCAGAGGATGTTGATCTGGCTGTGTACGCAGCTAGGCAGGCATTTGAAGGAGGAGAATGGCCCAAATTATCAGCTGCGGAACGCTCGCATTTAATATATAAATTCGCTGACTTATTGGAAGCACATAAAGAAGAATTAGCACAATTAGAAACACTTGATAATGGGAAGCCTTACCAAGTTGCGCTAGAGGATGACATTGCCGGTACGATAGAACATTTTCGTTATTACGCTGGGTGGGCAACCAAAGTTTTAGGACAAACCGTTCCTATTTCTCCAGACTATTTAAATTATACAATCCATGAACCTGTTGGCGTAGTAGGGCAAATTATTCCTTGGAACTTTCCAATATTGATGGCTTCATGGAAATTGGGAGCTGCTTTAGCCACTGGTTGTACATCTGTATTAAAGCCTGCAGAACAAACACCACTTTCTTTATTATATGTGGCTCGCTTATTGGAGGAAGCTGGCTTTCCAAAGGGAGTTGTTAATATTGTTCCTGGATATGGTGAAGTTGCAGGTGAAGCAATTGTAACCCATCCAGGAATTGATAAATTAGCATTTACAGGGTCTACGAGTGTTGGAAAATCAATTATGCGTAAGGCTGCAGAGCAAATAAAGGATGTGACACTGGAATTAGGGGGGAAATCACCAAATCTAATTTTAGAAGATGCAAATATTGACAAAGCAATTGAAGGTGCGTTTGATGGAATTATGTACAATCACGGGCAAAATTGTAGTGCTACATCCCGTGTCTATGTGTACAGGAAACATTATGATCGTGTTGTTGAAGCGTTAGTCGAGCGTGCAAATGCAACAAAACTCGGTAACGGGATGGCAGCAGGTACGGATATGGGACCACTTGTTTCAAAAGAACAATTCGATCGAGTGCTTAATTATATTGAAATTGGCAAAGAAGAAGGAGCTAAATTAGTAGCTGGTGGTGAAAGAGCAGGAGATAAAGGATATTTTGTTAAGCCGACGGTGTTTGCAGATGTTGAAGATGATATGCGGATTGCAAGAGAAGAAATATTTGGTCCTGTTGTTGCAGTCTTTTCATTTGATACGACAGAGGAAGCAATTAGAAGAGCCAACGATAGTGAATATGGTTTAGCAGCTGCGGTATGGACTGAAAATATCCGAACTGGACACCAAGTAGCCAGAAGATTAAAGGCTGGGACAGTATGGATTAACGACTGTAATCAGGAAAATCCCGCTGCTGCATTTGGAGGGTATAAACAGTCAGGTATTGGTAGAGAAATGGGGAATTATGCACTCGACAATTATACTGAGGTCAAAAGTGTTTGGGTGAATTTACAATAAGGATAAGAGGAAGACCTTGATTTAGTTTAAGAGAGATATGTATGAACCATACATCTTGGTGACATGTATGGTTCATTTTTTTCCCCGCATGTAAGGTGCTGTAAAACTTCCCACTTCAGGGATCAAAAGGCAGAACAAAAAGTTTAAGCGGGAGATAACGGCACCTAAATGCACGATTCGTTCGCATCAGGTAGGATGTTGACCTGAGGAGGCGTTTCAAGCGATACCTCGCACAGAGAAAAAGTGTTCTTCTTTTTCAAGCACGCCTACGATCCTAGCCTTTGATCTACTATTTCAAAAAGGGATGAAAGAAAACCATCACGGATTGAAGCTTCACTTTATTTAAGTCAAACAAGTTTTATACATTTTCTTGCGCATATATTATCATAAGGTTACATTTTGATTCAACCTCTTCCTAATATTTGGAAGATGGTTGGTCTTTTAAAGGTAATTACAAATTATTAAATAACCAAAACATAACAATATACTATTATTTTGATCATATATTGAAAATTTAGCTCCATCATAAAACCAAATAATAGCAATATACTTAAGTTTTTATAAAAAATTAGCGATAAAACAGCGTTATTTTGTGAGATATTGAACAAGATTGCAAAAGTAAAATGGCGCTTAGTAAGCTAAAATAATACTTAGTTAACGCTTTCAATATAGTTTGTATAATATCCGAAAAAATAACGGAGGTAATGTCTAATGGCTAAAGATGCAAATATTATATTTGGGATTGCTCCTATCGGATGGAGAAATGATGGTATCCCTGAGATAGGAAAAGAAAACACCTACAGACAAATCCTAAGCGAAGCTAAGCTTGCTGATTTTGAAGGAACAGAGATCGGTGGTTGCTATCCAACCGATCCGGAAGAATTAAATAAAGAATTAAAGTTACGAGATATGAGACTAGTTGGTCAATGGTTCTCAGCTTATATTATCCGTGATGGCATTGAAGCGGCTTGCAAAGAGTTTGAAAAACACTGTGCGTTTTTAGAAGCTGTTCATGCAGATATTGCAGTTGTTTCCGAACAAACATACAGTATTCAAGGTACAGAGAAATGCGTTTATACAGAAAAACCGTATTTTACAGATGAAGAATGGAAGCAGCTTGCAGAAGGTTTAAATAAATTCGGTGAAATCGCTTTATCACATAATCTAAAATGTTGTTTCCATCACCATATGGGCACAGGGGTACAAACATTGGAAGAAGTGGATCGCTTAATGGAAATGACAGATCCTAGCAAAGTTTTCTTGCTTTATGATACTGGTCATATCTTTGTATCTGACGGTGATTCAATGGCTTTACTTAAAAAGCATTTTGACCGGATTGAGCATGTACACTTTAAAGATGTTCGAGTAGAAAAACTAAAAGAATGCCGGGAGCAACATAGATCTTTCTTAGGATCCTTCCTACACGGAATGTTTACTGTTCCTGGAGATGGAGACATTGATTTTAAACCTATTTTTGCTTACCTTGTTGAACATGGTTATAAAGGTTGGGTAGTAATTGAAGCTGAGCAAGACCCTAAGATTGCTAATCCATTAGAGTATGCCCAAAAAGGTCGCCAGTATATTGAACAAGAATTGGTTATAAAATAAAAATTTATTTGGAGGAATTTATTATGACATTAAAAGCTGGAATTGTAGGAATTGGATTTATTGGATCGGATCATTTACGCCGTTTGGCTCATGTAATAGCTGGAGTAGAAGTAGTTGCAGTTTGTGATATTGTTCCAGGAAAAGCACAAGCAGCATTAGATGAATTCGGAATCGAAGCAAAAGATTATGCGGATTATCATGATTTAATTGCTGATCCAGAGGTAGAAGTAGTCATTATTACTGCCTCTAATGAAGCACATGCTGATATAGCAGTAGCTGCTTTAGAAGCTAATAAGTATGTATTCTGTGAAAAACCATTAGCGTTAAATGCAGATGATTGTTTACGAGTGATGGAAGCTGAACAAAAAAACGGCAAGAAAATGCTTCAAGTTGGGTTTATGCGCCGCTACGATGCTGGCTATGTCAAATTGAAAGAAATTGTATCTAGCGGAGAAATTGGTGAACCATTAATGCTTCATTGCAGACATTATAATGCAAGCTGTGTTCCTGAATATAAAACAGCACAAGCAATCTATGAAACATTGATTCACGAAATTGATGTACTACATTGGTTGTTAGATGATGATTATGAGGATGTAAAAGTATACTTCCCTCGTAAGTCTAAATATGCAACTAGTGATAATGGAAATTTAAAAGATCCACAAGTCATTGTAATGCAAACCTCTAAAGGTGTTAACATTGTAGTAGAAGTATTTGTTAATGCAAAATATGGATACGATATTCATTGTGATATAACCGGTGAACTTGGAATGGCTGAACTTCCTAGTCCGGCAAGTGTAGCCGTTCGTAAGGATGCAAAATACAGTACAGATATTCTTGTCGATTGGAAAGAACGTTTTATCGAAGCTTATGATGTAGAGTTTCAAGACTTCTTTGATCGCCTGAATAAAGGGGAAGCGCCAGCAGGACCAACATCATGGGACGGTTATCTTGCAGCAATTACATCCGATGCTTGTGTGAAATCTCAAGAATCTGGTAAAACAGAAAAAGTAGAAGGTGCGAAAAAACCTGCATTCTATAATTAATTGGTTGGATAGCAAAAGGTAATAGGTGTTTTTGTAACCTATTACCTTTTGATAGTTAAAAGTGGACGATCAACAGCATTGCTTAAAATGACAGACCGAATTATACCGCATATATACTGTGAAAATTTACACTGAAGTTCATTTCGTACTGTGAAATTTTTATCTTCGTGTAGATGGCAGTCTCCTTGAAAAGTGTTTTACTTTTCAAGGACAAGGAAAGTTGCTTGAATAAGCATTGCACGCAGAAAAAGCGTTCTTCTTTTTCAAGGAGAAAAGCACTCCTTGGATGAAGTTTCACTTTATCCCGCATATAAGGTGCCGTAAGACTACCACTTCAAGATTATAGAGAATACGGAGAAGTCTAAATTGGAGATAACGGTACCTAAATGCCCGAGTGGTTCATCTAGCATTCCTTGGGAAAATCGTTCCATGAAATGAAGTTTTACTTTATCGCTTCAGAAGTTCTGCCGTTTGTACGTCGCTACTTGCACCTATGTTTTTGTTATAAATAGAGAGGAAGTGATTGTTTGATGAAAGGAACAGCGTACTTTTCAGACGTGGACCAGCAATTTAAGAAAGTAACAGTAGATTTCAAACAAAGAGAGACAGACAATAACCAAGTATTAAAGGTCTTTTCAGATAAAACAAGACAAAAAGTTTATGGGTTTGGTAGCTCCTTTACGGAGGCAAGTGGTTCTGTATACAATAAAATGCCTGATTCTCTCAAACAAGCTTTCATAGACATTTGTTTTGGAGAAATTGGAAATAGATACAATTTAGTAAGAATGCCAATTCAAAGCTGTGATTTTTCATTAGGAAATTATGCATATTTAGAAAATGAAGAGGATTTACAACAAAGTAAAGTTAACTTTGACCGGGATAAAGAGAATATTATCCCTGTTGCCAGGGATGCGGTTGCCGCTAATCCGGAAACCATTTTTATGGCATCTCCTTGGAGTCCGCCTGCTTTTATGAAAACGAATAATAGTATGAATGGGGGCGGGTATTTAAAAGAGGAGTATTATGAAGACTGGGCAAATTTAATCAAACTGTATCTGGATATATATAAAGAAAATGGCATTAATGTGCAAAAGCTTTCGGTACAAAATGAGCCTGTAGCAGTTAAACAATGGGATTCTTGTCTTTATACGAATGAACAGGAGGCTTATTTCGCTGTGAAAGTATTGAAGAAAATTCTTTCTGTATCAGGATATGATCATATAGAGCTTTATATTTGGGATCATGATAAAGATGGGTTAATTGAATGGGTCGATCAAACCTTCCGTAACTCCGAGTATCGTAACGCAATTGATGGGATAGCTTTTCACTGGTATACAGGCGATCATTTTGAACAAATTACCTACTTGGCAAATGCCTATCCGGAAAAGGATCTATTGTTTACTGAAGGCTGTGTGCCACTTGAAGGATTTGATCATAATACGCAAGAAAAACACGGGAAAGTATATATTCACGATCTAATTGGAAATTTTAAACATGGAATGAATGCGTTTATTGATTGGAATATTCTCCTCGATATTGATGGCGGACCAAATCATATGGGAAATACTTGTGAAGCACCAATTCAGTATGATGGTGATAATCAAAAACTTCATGTTAATCTTTCTTATTATTACATTGGGCATTTTAGTCGATTTGTTCAAAAAGGTGCTCATGTAATATATTCGTCTACGTATGATCAGTCCATTGAGCAAGTAGCATTTATCAACCCTGAAGGTGAAAAAGTATTAGTAGCCTACAATGCCTCTGATGATTCTAAAGCATTTCGAGTAATAGATAAAGATGTAGAAACGTCTATCGAATTAGTGGCTAAACAAGCAGTAACATTAATATGGGAATAGTAAGGAAGGAGAGATAATGAAATTAGGCTTTAATCAAGCAACCTGTATGAAAAATTCTAATTTGTATAATGATGATTACTGGCGGAAAAATACGGTTATGATTTTATAGAGATTCGTATCGATATGTTAAGAGACTATCTGTAGAAACACTCTATAGCGGATTTGAAAAAATTCTTTACCAAAAGTCATCTTCAGCCCATTGGATACAACTCCATTGAAGACATAAACTTTTATGAAAAAAAATCCTGGCAAGTAATCCATGATGATGTTGCTTTTGCTTGTCAAGTAAGTCAAGAAATTGGTGGAGAATTTATAGTTGTAGTACCTACAATAAAAGATGGAGTTATATGGAATAACGAAGAAGTCTTTGAAAACAGTGTAAAGGTCTTAAACCAAATTGCCGATCAAGTTTCACCTTATGGACTTAAGGTAGCTTTTGAGCCTATTGGAAGTCAAAATTGTTGTGTGCGAAGTTTAGATAAAGCATATGCCATTGTAGAGGCAGTAAACAAAAAAAACGTAGGTTTGGTCATTGATGCGTTTAATCTTTATTTATATGATTAATGGAAAGATATAGATGTATTGGATAAAATACCGCTTGATAAGATCTTTATTTATCATATTGATGATGCGGATGATCTGCCAATAGAGGTGCTTGATCATTGTCATCGTTTATTTCCAGGTAATGGTGTGATTGAATTGGAGAAAATTAGTAAAGCTTTAAAAGATAAGGGATTTGCAGGCATTTGTTCCTTGGAATTGTTTAACCCAGATTATTGGATGCTTTCTCCTGAACATGTATTTCAAATTGGTGCAGAGAAGAGCAGAAAGTATCTTTAAAAGGTGGTGGTTTAAATAAGTCCGTTAAAAAGAGTACGTGAGTTTTTCGATGGTTTGTTAGAGGATCTATTGTTTTTTAAGTACAATTTTTCCGCTTGAAAAGACATGACGTCTCGGACTTTCTAGACGGACTTTACAGATAGTGTACAGTGTACGAATGGTTCATCATTAGTTAAAATGATAGTAAATGACAATGTACCTATAAAAGTGGTGAGGAAATGAAAGTCTATTTCACGGATTTGACGAATGACATAATCAATAACGATCCTTACCTGTTTTTTACCAGTAAGGTGAAAGCTTTAGATGGACAGTATAAACGCTTTATGCACATCCACGATGATTTAGTTGAAGTCATCCTGGTGACAAGTGGTGCTGGTGATTACCTTATTGATGGACGAGTTTATTCGGTAAAAAAAGGTGATTTAATTATATTTAACAGTTTCGTGGCACATGATGAGCATTTGTCTCAAGCTCATGTTGTTGAAACATATTGCTGTGCAATAAAAGGACTGCAAAAAAATAACCTTAGAAAAAATGCATTAATACCTGATAATGCTTCCCCCGTTTTTTCTTTAGGTACTCATTTTGAAGATGTCAATCGATTTATGGGATTGATTCATTCACAGCTTGCTTCTAACTGTAAACATAAGGATATAATCGCACAAAAATTATTCATCATTTTTTTAGAATATTTAGAAACGAACATTTTGAATCATGTAGAAACTTATTCAAGCTACGATAATGAAATTATTTTATACCGAACGAAAGAGTATATAGAACATTATTACTATGAGCCAATAACACTGGAAGATCTGGCTAAAATGGTAAGAGTAAGCCCTTATTATTTAGCACATCAGTTTAAGAAACAATTCCATTGTTCGCCTGTTAAATATTTAATTAAACGCAGAATAGGTGAAGCTCAGACACTGTTACAAAATACAAATATAAAAGTAACGGATATCGCTTATCAGGTTGGATTTAATAGTCAAAGCCATTTCCATACGACCTTTAAAAAGCATGTTGGTGTCACACCTAAGCAGTATAGAAATGAATATAAAAAAAATAATGAAATATAGAAAGACAAGTGAGAAGCACTCGTTTAACCATGTACAAACTGGAGGAGAATATCTGACATGATAGAGAAAACATGCCTCTAAAACAGGGGGATGTCGACGCCTGAACGGCAAGCCCACTTTTAGTCGGCCTTCCTTTAGATTCGAGCCGATGTTGATCTATTGTAGGAGAGGAACGAGGCATACTATAGCTTGATTGCATTAGTTGAATGAAGCTATATCCACAATGTAGAAGATGATATAATTTTTTAGAATGAAAAAACCAGAGGGGAAATCTCTGCTGGTTTTTAACAGTCGTCTGGCTGGTTGCACTCTCTAGTGAAAGTTTCAAATCGTAAAGGCAGTAGTGGTGATATCTTAATGCAAGGGTCCGTAGTGATACGGAATCTAAAGGAAGTGAACGACAAATCCCCTGTCTGAGGAACACAAATTAGGTATCATTGGATGAGTTTGCTCAACAAAAAAAGATCCTTTTTATGGGTGTTTACATATAAATAGAAAAGTGAGGACTAAGACGGCAGAAATATTCTCCTTTAGAAAGGATATGAATTTGCAACTGGTGACTTTGACGGTCAGGGACATTCCAGTATCCTTGGCGCGGGAAGAACACCAATAAATTGGAGGTTGCTATCAACATGCGAATGGAAATTGTAACTGCCTTGTTAGAACAAAAGGGAAAAAATACCTTCAATAGTTTATCCTGAGGTATTTTTACCCTTTTTTCCATCCTAGACGGCTAAATTATACTTTTACTAATCATGATTAAAAAGAGTTGGAAATATTCAAAGAGAGGTAATTAAATTGCTTATCTTGATGGTATTTACACTTTTATATCAAAGTTAGAACTAGCGACCCTGCTGTAGTTTTGTGTCGGGTTTGTTTTCATCTCTGCTCTTGCGGCTTTGTAGGCTTCATAATAAATTGCCGTTGTTTCATTATAAAACTGAGTTTCTGCTCTTGTCTGCCTCTCTGCCCATCCAGCATTAGTGCTATAAGATAATACTTCTTCACCGTTTTTATCATAAATAAACATCGATGACCCAGTTGCACCAACACACATTTGCCCTGTAAAGGGTAATCCGGTAATCTTAAAAAAGAATGGTAAACCATTTGTATATGTTGCATTCATTAACCTAGGTGTCATCAGTGAAATAAGTCTTGAACGGTCAGGAGATACATGTTGTTTCTTATAAGAATTGATATAGGATATATAATCCTTTCCCATGTACACACCTTTCGCTGCACCATCCTGTGCCATTTCCTTAATTTTTCTTACAACGTTATCTGGTAAAGAGCTTGTATTTTTCTTTTCGAAAATGCTTTTATCTGTTTTTGGCGTTTCTGTTTTTGCTTTATAAATGGTATGAGAATTTATACTTGAAAAACGTTCCAAACCAATAGAACGCATAATCATAATATCCCCCCTTTTTATGAAATAGTTACAATTATATTATCGTCTGTTTTGGGGAAAAATAAATATTTAAAGCAAAAAATAAGGAAGAACATTCTTTATCGTTACCTCTTCTGTACTTGAACAGACTATTCCAAAATGTATGAAATGGTCATTTTAGCAGATTTATAAGAAATACTGCCGAAAAAGCGGATATCAAGAATTGGGTCTCCGGTAGGTTGAGAAATATTTGTTCCATAAATGCGTGCGATCCAATTTCCGTTAGCTGATTGTTGCAAAAAATGAGTGGTATCTTTCATTCCACTAGCTTTCCAACCAATATCAGCCATTTTTCCTGATGGGCTGGTTACTTCGATTTTAGAAATAAGAATTGTGCCCATCATATTTTTATTATTATTATTTATGATGCCTCTTCCAGGGTCAATTTCAATAGAACGAACCACTGCATTAGATGGAAGCGAATATCTAAAAGTTACAGGTACACTCCATCCACTTCGTCCGGGGTCCAGCGCTAGCCCTAAACTTTTATTTGCGGTTACTGTTTTACTGCTCTCGAAAGCATACGGCATTGCTTGAAGTTGCATATCAACTGTCTGTGTGTAGACGCTTTCACCAGCGGTATTCACAGATACTTGCGGTTTTGCCGCAAATGCAGGAGTAGCAAATATGATACTACTCATTAACAGGGCAAGTAACATAACTCCTAAACGTGTTTGCGTTTTCATCATTCTTACCTCCATAAAATAATTTATTTTTGATACTATGTATCTTTATTAATACATATAACTTTAATTCTGTCAAATATTTCTAGTTAACTCAAAAATTGTAAAACACAATACCTTTTCTCATAAGTTTATTGAAAAATAATTATTCTTTTGTGCGTTCTGAGCGGAAGCAAAGGTTTGCTGAAGCGAATGGCTGTACAAAAGAATTAATATTTCCCCAGAACAGGTCACATGACCTAGGAAATTTAACTTTCAGCATCCATTAGAGGAAATCTCAATTCTTCATTTCTTACAATAGATGATTCTTGGATTAATAAGTTAAAAGCAATGAATTTACTAAAAATCTACAATCATTTTTACGTCCCTAATAGAAAACGGATGAAGAAATTAGTACCAAATTAATTGAAGAAGCATTGGAAAAGACAGGATGACTTGCGGGAAATGTAGGTCACCTTTCGTGTGTCCAAATAAATTATGTGGTAGTACTTCATACAATTCGATTATTGAAGTCGGATATTGTTAAGGTATTGATTCAACGAGAACTAAAGAAATATGGCTGTGATATTAAAAGCATTGAACAACCATTTTACAGTATTCATAAAAAAGCAAACAGAGAAATCGGGCGATTATTTTACAACCTAGCACTCCAACAAGTACTAGCAGCAAAAGGAAATAATAAGGAACCTTGTTTTCATTTACCAACGAAAGCTTAAAGAAGGCAAAACAAAAGGACAGACATTGGTTTGTATTATTAGGAGGTTTACGAACATTATATATGGCATGATGAAGCACAATCAGCCTACAAATTTTCGGAAGCAGATGAGAAAGAAATAGTTTATACGGTTATAAATGAATGATTTTTTTATCCCGTGTGTAAGGTGCCGTAAGACTCCCCACTTCAAGAGCCTAAGTTGGTACAAAAGGGTCTAAGTGGGAGAAAACGGCACCTAAATACCCGATTCGTTCAAGAGCCTTTAGGTCATACTCTTGTGGTACTAACATTCAATAGGAGATGGAAGAAAACTCCTACTGAATGAAGTTTCACTTTATTTTTTGCTTTTAAGATTACAACATAGGGTACGGATATTCTGAAATGGATGGTGTAATTAAAAATGATTATGATTTGATTAATAGATCCATTGTTCCTAAAGGTTATGAAAGTGTTAGGTTTTGAAAGTTGTAATTAAAAATGGTGAAGCCAGAATTGAGGGTTGACATGATTATGACAATGCCTGTATTAAGTCATTTCACAGCGTAATTAAGAAAGAACTTATCTTCCATGAAAGTTAGCCTGTAAAAGCGAAAATGAATATATTTGATTATATCGAAACATTACAAAAGAATTCATTCTACGATAGGATGCCTATCGCTTGAAAAGCAACATAAGCAGACTCAAACTTCCTCCCTAAGGAGGGGGAATATTTAATCTGTAGCTCTCTTGGGCCTCCCCATTTTTAAAGTTTATTTGTGGTGCTTTTAACACAGCACGGGTTTAGGAGGTATAGGGGGCGAAAACAGGGGGCATTTACCCTTGATGGCTTCCAAAGGAGTGCTATCCTCCTGAAAACGACAAAACAAAACAGAGAAGTAATTTTATAAAAATACATATTCTTTTTGTCCAACTTCTTGACATAGATCCAAGGAGCTTGCTCAAGTGCAATTAGCGTAGCAGAGACGGCAAAAGAAAATGGGTTAAATCCGTTCAACGACCTTATTTATCTGTTTGAAATGCTTCCCAATATGAAAACGACAGATGAAACAAATATAGTTCTATTGCTTCCTTGATCACCAACTCTTTCTGATGAATGCCGTGTACTAAATCAATCTGAATAAAAGGATACATAAAGTCCACTTCTTATGACAGTGAGGGCTGTTTTACGCTTGCATTTCTAATCTAGGATACATTCCAATATTCGAACTACGCAGCCAGACCCTTCTTCATTCCTTTATTTCTTTTTTAATTAATATAAATTAGGTTCAACGTGTAAGTTTGTAAGCGAAAATCATTCCACCATAACCTTCAAGAATTCATTTAACTTCACCCTGGCTTCGTGGCTCAACTTTTTAACTGTGTCAATTAATTGCAAAAGATCTTGCGGCATTTCTTCAAACTCCGCAGAGAAAAATGTGGACAAATTTGTTTCAAGTGCATGAAGTATTCTTTCAAGCATGTCTACATTAGGGATAGCATTTCCATTTTCAAAACGACTAATATACGACTGAGAAACATTTACCATGTCTGCAAGTTGCTGGGTAGAATAATTTTTGGCTTTTCTTAACTTCCTTAACTTGTTTCCAACTACATTACTATTTTCCATAAGATACTCCCTTTAAATATAGAAATATACTCTTTACTACTAGTTTAGCTGGATTTTATAAGGGAGAAAGCATTATCTAATTTTTAGAACAAATAGTAATAAAAATATTGATAAGCAGAACTTAGATGAATAAACTACAAATTAGTATATCCTTTTAGATAGTTAGTAGTCTTAGAGTATTACGTGTTAAATGTCATGATCTATATTAATGTAAAACTATGAATAAGATAAAAAAGGAGATCTTCATCAGATGGAAAAAAACGGTAACCGCTGCCATTATAATTATATTTATCACCCGAGTAAAAAAACGATGTCGAAAAACATTTTGTAAATAGGGAATCATCTGTTATGGTATTTTTTTGTTATTGTGGGGTCGGATGAGCAGTTATTTAAAGAGATGGTTTAACCTCGAAAAAACTGAATATAAAAAGTATTGGCTTTTTCGGTCAAATTAATGTATTATGTATACATAATACAGAACACAAAAAAGGTTGTGAGATAAATGAAACCGATACCAAAAAGAAAAACTGCGAAAGAAAGTGTTTATGATGAGTTAAAAGAGGCTATTTTAGGCGGAAAAATAAAAAGTGATGAAATTTTAACTGAAACAATGCTTTCTGAAATGCTCAAGATTTCAAGAACTCCTATTAGAGAGGCGGTTGCAGACCTTACCAATGAAGGATTACTAGTTCATATACCAAGAAAAGGATTTCATGTCCCCAAAATATCTATTTCTGAAATCGAACAGATTACTTTTTTAAGAGTTTCTATTGAATGTGAGGGGCTTCTTAAACTAGTCCCAGTAATTACAGAGCGACATATTTTACAATTAAAGTCGATTATTGCAGAACAAGAAGAAGCTATGGAACAAAATAATAGAATTAAATACATTGAACTTGATCAGGACTTTCATAGGCAAATTTTAAAATTTTCAAATCAAAATTTATTAGAAGAAGTGCTGCTTAGAGTATATAATCTCACGAGACTAATAGGTCATAACGCGTTGATGAAAGATGGGAGAATGGCAGAGGTGCTTGATGAGCATCGAGGAATAATACAAGCATTGGAAGAAAAAGACGATAAAATCGCAATAAAATTAATGAAAGCACATTTAGAAATGACTACAGATATTGTAAAAAAAATTAATTAAGGTGGGGGAAAAAATGGGAGCTTCGTTAGTTTTTACTAGTAATATCGAAGTTGATGGAAAAAATAAAGAATTCCATATTAAAAAAGCCTTTTGTATAGGATATTCTGGGCGTGATAAAGAAAAAACCTTAGCTCATATTAGAGAATTGGCTAGAATTGGCGTCCCGGAGCCTACAGAAATACCAACGTTATATCCGGTCAGTGTCAGTACATTAACTCAAAAAAATATAATAGAAGTTATAGGGGAAGAAACTAGTGGCGAAGCGGAAATAGTAATTATTTTTGGCAATACTTCTGAGGAAGTTTATGTAACTGTTGGAAGTGATCATACGGATCGATCATTAGAGACAAATAATATTAATAAATCAAAGCAAGTTTGCAGCAAACCATTTGCCAATAAAGCCTGGTGTGTTCGAAAAATAAAAACATATTGGGATAAATTAATATTATCTTCCAGCGTTTTCATAGATGAAAAATGGCAAAAATATCAATTTGATAGTGTTTCATCGATTATTCGTTTAAAGGAAATAGAAGATTTTTTAATTAAAAAATATATACATCTGGAAAACACCATTGTCTTTTGCGGTACTGTTCCATTAGTAGACGGCTTTAAATATGGAGAAAAATTTAGAATGGAGCTCATTGATCCGGTTAACAAGGATACAATTCGTGCAGAATACTGCATAAAAAATTTATCCCGCATGTAAGGTGCCGTAAGCCTCCCCCTTCAAGACCTGAATTGATACAAAAGGGTCTAAGTGGAAGAAAACGGCACCTAAATGCCCGATTCGTTCAACTAACATTCCGTGTAAAAAGCATTCCACGGAATGAAGTTTCACTTTATCCCGCATGTAACTGACAGTAAGACCTGTCCTTCCATGCTACGAGGTGAACGGATAAGTGGAGGGGCCAACTGCGAGTCAAATACCTGATTCTGTTCATTCTAACAATCAGTGGAGGACAAAAGAAAACCCTCACTGGTTGATATGATCTCTTTATAGTAGACAGGAAAGAAAGCATTGTAAGTGTAAGACTGCTAATTTACTTATCAAATAAAGGATACTGCCTTTTTAGAAAGCAATTACAATAAATTGATATAGGAGGTAATTAAAATTAAATATTCTATATTTCAAATGGATATAGTACCTGGGGACCCTCAAAAAAATCGAAAATTAGTTAAAAAGTGGGCTGAGGAGGAGGTGACTAAAAACAGTTCAGATATTCTGGTTTTACCTGAAATGTGGACAACTGCATATACATTAAGTTCCTTAAATGAAATAGCAGATAGAGATGGGGAACCAACGAAATGTTTTTTGAAGAAGTTGGCAAAAACATTAAATGTCAACATCATTGGTGGATCCATTGCTAATAAAGTTAACGGAAATTTATACAATACTGCTCTAGTATATGATAGATCAGGAAATCTAGTATATGAATATAACAAGGTTCACTTAGTTCCTATGCTAGATGAACATCATTACTTGACAGGCGGAAAAAATCCACCTGAAATATTTCATTTAGAAGGAATTAAAATGGGATTAGTGATTTGCTTCGATTTGCGTTTCCCTGAAATGATTCGCAGTTTAGCTTTAGAAGGTGCTCAGATTCTACACATTGTTGCTGAGTGGCCTTGTCCTAGAATCGATCATTGGAAATATCTTCAAATAGCAAGAGCAATAGAAAATCAAATGTATATAGTCTCTTCAAATAGAGTAGGTGAATATAACAGTGTAAAATTTTGTGGAACCTCCATGATTATTGATCCATGGGGAGAAATTATGAAGGAAGGTAGTAAAACAAACGAAGAATCAATATTTGCTGAATTAGATTTATTAAAAGTGAAAGAAGTAAGAAAAAAGGTTCCAATATTTAGTTGTCGAGTACCACATTTATATAAATAACACCGGCAAAGGAGAGAATGGGATGATAAGAAGATTAATACTATTTGGCATTGCTATGGTTTGGTTTACTTTTTTATATGCATGTGGATCAGATTCAGCTGAAAGTAAAGATAGTGAACGAAAAACTACTACATTAAAATTAGCTCATTCAGGATCTGAATCTCATCAATATCATATCGCAGCAGAAAAGTTCAAAGAATTGGTAGAAGAAAAAAGTAAATCGTTAAAAATTGAGATCCACCCTAATTCAACTCTTGGAAGTGAAGGCGAAGTAATTGAACAAGTTATTAGTGGATCAGTAGATATGACCACTGTAGCAGCTGATAGTGCTTTGGCTAACACTGTTCCTGAGATGAATCTGTTTGGAATTCCTTATGTTTTTAAAGACGAAAAACATGTTTATAAAGTGCTGGATGGGGAAATAGGAGCTGATTTATTAAAACTAACAGAGGATAAAAATATGAAAGGTCTTGGATTTTGGGAAGTTGGCTTTCGTCACATAACAAATGATGAGACAGAGATTAAAAAACCTGAAGATGTTAAGGGACTTAAAATCCGTGTTCAACCTGCACCTGTATGGGAAAATCATATGAAGACTTTAGGCGCTAACCCCACTCCAGTTGATTTTAGTGAACTGTTTTCTGCCTTAGATCAAGGGGTTATAAATGGACAGGAAAACCCTTTAGCTACCATTGATTCTATGAAGTTCTATGAAGTCCAAAAGCATTTAGCTCTAACTGCTCATACATATACACCAGCTGTTGTATTAATGAGTTTGGAAAAGTGGGATCGTTTAAGTGAAGAGGAACAATCTGTGATTAAGCAAGCGGTAGATGAAACAGCCACTTACCAAAGAGAATACCTGGCTGATAAAGAAGAAGAGATAAAAAGTAAATTAAAAGAAAATGGTGTAACGATAACAGAACCTGATCGAGAACTGTTTAGGGAAGTAACGATAAAAGTCAAGGATGAAGTTGCAGACGATACACAAAAAGAGCTGATTAATAGAATAGATAAGGAAAAGTAATAATTTAGGGTCCCATAAGGATATCTGGCTTATGGGACAAATAATATAAAGAGGTGAAAATATGACGTTATTCTTCAAAAAAGTAGAACATTTATTTACAAAGCTTTTGGAATTTATTATAACAGCTTCTTTATCTATAACAGTCTTATTAACTTTGTTGCAAGTTATTTATCGATATATTTTGCAACAACCTCTTCCTTGGTCTCAAGAAGCATTAATGATTAGTTTTGTATATAGCGTATTATTTGGTGCGGCAATCGCCATTAAAAACAATGAACACTTGACTGTAGATTTGTTTGAAAATCTCTCGAAACCATTAACTTTATTTCTAGATTTTTTACAATTTTTAGTTGTTGGAATGGTCATTATTGTACTAATGTATTATGGATACATACTTGTAATGGAGAACCTTCAATCCGGACAGACATTTGCTTCATTGCCAATAAAAAAAGCCTATGTTTACTTAGCTATACCAATAAGTGCTTTCTTTATGCTATTTTTCCATATTAAGAAGGTGTTTTCATGATTTGGCTCGTTATCGTATTGTTTTTGTTGATTATATTAAGAATCCCCATTGCATTTAGTTTAGGATTTGTGTCAATATTAGGTATTTTACTAATATCTCCTAGTTTATTAATCAATGTACCGAGACATATTTTTGGAGGAATTGATAATTTTACGCTTGTTGCTGTTCCATTGTTTATTTTAGCAGGAGAAATTATGACAAAAGGTGGTATTTCTAAACGTCTCATTGATTTCTCCAAAACAATTGTTGGTCCATTACCCGGTGGACTTGCCATGGTAGTTGTTTTAGCAAGTATTTTTTTCTCAGCATTAACAGGAACTGCAATTGCTGCTGCAGCGGCAATTGGTGGTATGATGATTCCAGCAATGAATAAAGAAGGGTATGATGTTAGATTTTCTTCAAGTCTAGTAGCAAGTGCAGCTACAATCGGACCAATTATTCCACCTAGTATTGTTCTTATATTATACGGTGTAATAGCCAGTGTATCTATAGGTGATTTATTTATTGCAGGGGTAATCCCTGGCTTACTTATGGGAATTGGGTTGATGGGATATAGTTATTATATTGGTAAGAAAAATGGCTATCGTTCCAGTGATAAAAGAGCTAGTTTTGTAGAAGTAATGAGTGGGATAAAAGATGCTATTTTAGCTTTAATTATGCCAATTATAATCATTGGAGGTATTGTATCTGGGATTTTTACTGCAACAGAGTCAGGGGTCATAGCAGTAGTGTATGCTTTAATTATAGGACTGTTTGTCTATAAGGAGATTACAATAAAAGACTTATTACCAATTGTGCTTCATACTGCAAAAACAACTGCAACAATTGTTTTTTTAATCGGATCAGCGTCATTATTTATATGGTTTTTATCGTATAATTCAATACCTAATCAACTAATAGAGATGATGGGAGGTATTTCAGAGAATCCGCTCGTATTGCTATTTATTATTAATGTCATCTTGTTGATTGCCGGTACATTTATCGATACTATTTCGGCAGTATCCATTTTTACACCTTTATTTTTCCCTTTAGTTTCTGCGGCTGGTATTGATCCGGTTCACTTCGGAATTGTAATGGCTGTCAATTTAACCATTGGTATGGTAACACCACCATTAGGAGTTTGTTTATTTGTTACATCTTCCATTGCTAAAATAAAGGTCCCTAAAATGTTTACGTATTTAATGCCGCAAATAATAATTTTACTATTCATACTTTTGGTTATTACGTATATTCCAGATCTAATCCTGTTTCCTGTAAACCTGTTCCATTCATAGAAAATAATTATCTAACGCCCAGTTCCTAAGTGTTAAAGGATATGGGCGTTTTGTTTTTGGCTAGCATTTCCTTTTTCTCATCAAAAGTTCTCCAAATTTTATACTTCGCTAACCGAGCGCTTCTAGCTGTTGTTCTTTCCATGTAAAAAATGTAAAAAGAGGTTCATTTGCTGAAAAAATAGCTTTCACGTGTAACTTTCTTGGTACGTTAAGCTGGTCTTTTCGGGAACTTTTTACGTCAAGATTGTAAGAAACAAAGATAGTTTTCCCGTTAGTATAACTCTCCTAGCTAAGCTGGAACCATACACATTTAATTAAAACATTCAGAAATAACAAATAATAATATCAATTTTAAATATTGACAACTTAGGCGAGTACTGATATTATGTGTTATAACGAAAATGAATATAACGTTTTTAAAACGGTATGTTAAATATAGTTATATAAATGTAGGATCATTGTTTTCTAGGATGGAGGTGAAAAGGTGGAAGAAGGAAATATATATGATGTAACGATTATTGGCGGTGGACCTATTGGTTTATTTGCTGCTTTTTATGGAGGAATGCGGCAAATGAAAGTTAAAATCATTGAAAGTCTGCCACAATTAGGAGGGCAGTTGTCAGCTTTATATCCGGAAAAGTTTATCTATGATGTTGCTGCATATCCAAAAGTGAAAGCTCAGGATTTAATTGATCAACTTACCGAACAAGCGATACAATTTAACCCGTCCGTTGTACTTAATCAAACCGTTGAAAATGTAGTTAAAATAGATAACGGAAACTTTCAGCTCATCACAGATAAGGAAGTGCATTATTCAAGAACCATTCTTATCACAGCAGGTATAGGTGCTTTTGAACCGCGACGGATTAAATTAGCAAATGCTCAAGCGTATGAAGGAAAGAACTTACATTATTTTGTAAAAGATATCAATCGGTATAAAAAGAAAGATGTTTGTATATTAGGAGGAGGAGATTCTGCTGTAGATTGGGCAATGATGCTAGAACCAATCGCCAAGAGTGTAAAAGTAATTCACCGTAGAGAACAGTTTCGGGCGCATGAACATAGTGTAGCGGAACTTCTTGCCTCTAGTGCTGAAGTTTTGACGCCATATCAGTTGGAGGAAATTTTAGGAGATGAACAAGTTGAGGAAATCATTATTATACACAATCAAACTGGAAAAAGTTTAAAAATTCCACTAGAAGAATTAATCGTAAACTATGGTTTTGTATCCTACCTGGGCTCTATTAAGAATTGGGGGGTGGAATTTAACAAGAATTCAATTATAGTAGACTCTGCAATGAATACCAATATTCAAGGAATTTATGCTGCTGGTGATATTGTAACATTTAAAGGGAAAGTAAAATTAATTGCAACCGGCTTTAGTGATGCCGCTACTGCAATTGGCAGTGCTAAAACATTTATCGATCCTAAGGCAAGGCTACAGCCGCAACATAGTACAACACTTTTTGAAAAATGGGAAAAGATGAAGGTCTGACAAAGGAGGAACAAGCATGGCATTTGTAATCACCTCCCCTTGCTTACAAGAAAAGTCAGCAGAATGTGTAGAAGTCTGCCCGGTTGACGCCATTCATGCTGGAGAAGATATGTACTATATAGATCCTGATTTATGTATTGATTGTGCTGCATGTGAGGCTGCTTGTCCCGTTCAGGCAATTTACGCAGAAGAAGATGTACCGAAGCATGAGGAGCAGTTTATTATCACACGTTAACAAAGATAGAATTTAACCACAGATGTTAACACAGCGTAGTGAAAATTTTAAAGTTTTCAGTATAAGTGCAACTAGTTCATCGCTTACAAAAAGGTTTGGTGCTTAATAACTTTTCTATAAAAAAAGAGAGTTTTCTGTGCAAAGCTTTTCCATATACAGTCTTAACTAAAATAATAAATGGTAGGTGAGAAAATGATCTTTAACACTAAAATGGAAACGCTTCCTATGAAAGAAATGGAAGAAATTCAATTAAATAGGTTGCAAGAAACGGTACAGACTGTTTATGAAAAGACACCTTTCTATCGGAAGAAATTAGCTGAACATAAAGTAAAACCTGAAGATATCCGATCATTAACAGATATTCAACGATTACCGTTTACAGAAAAAAAGGATCTCCGCGATCATTATCCATTTGATTTATTTGCTCTACCTGTAAATAAACTAGTAAGAATTCATGCCTCTAGTGGAACAAGTGGAAAACCGACAGTGGTTGGATATACAAGAAATGATTTAGATAATTGGTCGGAAATTGTTGCCAGAGCAATTGTTGCTTGTGGAGGTATGCGAGATCAAGTGTTACAAAACACGTTTGGCTACGGTTTATTTACCGGGGGCCTCGGATTACATTATGGATCAGAGAAGTTAGGGATGGCGACCGTACCGGTTTCCGGAGGTAATACAGAAAGGCAAATACTATTGATTGAAGACTTTGAACCGACAGTTATTGTTGGAACACCGTCATATATTTTAAATATTGCTGATAAAATGGAACAATTAGGAAAAAATCCGCGAGCAACTAGTTTGCAATACGGTATTTTTGGTGCGGAACCGTGGTCAACAGAAATGCGTGAGGAACTGGAACGAAGACTTGGCATTAAGGCGATGGATATCTACGGGCTGAGTGAAGTGATGGGACCGGGAATTTCTTGCGAGTGTAAAGAAGCGCAGCAAGGACTTCATGTGGCCGATGATCACTTTTATGTAGAGGTGATTCATCCTAAAACTTTAGAACCGGTAGCAGAAGGAGAAGAAGGGGAGCTTGTATTTACGAGTTTAACGAAAGAAGCCTTTCCAATCATACGTTATCGTACCGGAGACATTGCTTCGATTATTTCAGAACCATGTATATGCGGGCGGACGACAAGACGAATGTCAAGGGTAAAAGGAAGAATTGATGATATGCTCATTATTCGTGGTGTAAATGTGTTTCCATCAGAGGTTGAAAGTGTCTTATTAGAGATAGAAGAGCTTGTGCCGCATTATCAATTGTACCTTTCAAGACAAGGAGCGTTGGATAAAGTAACGTTAAAGGTTGAAATAAATGAACAGATTTACCGGAGCCTTGGACAAGATTTACAACACGATCATATTAAAGCGCTTTCTAACAAGATTTCATATCGTTTAAAAAACAAATGTCTAGTTAGTGTAGATATTCATATTGAGCATCCCGGAGCCATTCCACGATCAAATGGCAAAGCAATTCGTATCGTTCGGGACAAGGTTGCCCAAGTTTAGTGTTTGATTGATTATTGAATTACATGAAAGGAAATGAATCTAATGCAGATGTCATTTACTCAATTGACAGAGAAAGAAAAATACGATCATTTTATGGAGCGTATTGAAAACAATGAGAAAATTGAAGCTAGTGACTGGATGCCAGAGGATTATAGAAAAGCGTTAATTCGTTTAATTTCTATGCACGGTGTTAGCGAAATTATGGGAGCACTGCCTGAAAAAGAATGGGTACCTAAGGCGCCAACATTAAAAAGAAAATTAGCGATCATGGCAAAAGTTCAAGATGAAATGGGGCATGGACAGCTGCTTTTACGGGTGGTAGAAGATTTAATTAAACCATACGGCAAGAACCGAGAGCATATTTTGCATGATTTATTTAGCAAAAAATTAAAATTCCACAATGTATTTCATATGCCGGCACCTTCCTGGGGAGATGCTGCAATCATCGCCTGGCTCGTTGATGGTGCTGCAATTTTAACCCAGACGATGATGTTACATACATCTTATGGTCCGTACGGCAGAGCGTTAAAACGAATTTGTCAGGAAGAATCGTTTCATGCAAAGCATGGAGAAAGTCTCACGCTTGCATTAGCAGCAGGAACCAAAAAGCAAAAAGAAATGTTGCAAGGGGCGCTTGATCGCTGGTGGGAATCACTACTAACCTTCTTTGGTCCAAAGTCCAAAAAAGAAACAGGACATTCGAATGTCGATATTAACCTGAAGTATAAACTTAGAACGAAAACCAATGAACAATTACGTCAAGAGTTTTTGTCAAAATATGTACCAAAGATTGAATTACTTGGGTTAACAATTCCTGATGAAAACCTGCATTTTAATGAAAACACCCAAGAATGGCATTATACAGAACCTGATTGGCAGAATTTTAAAATAATTGTTTCGGGAAATGGACCGGAGTCGGATGCAAGAATAGCGTTGCGAAAAACTTCTTATCAAAACAGTCAATGGGTTCGTGATGCGCTGTGTGTTTATAAAGAAGCTGTCAATGAATTTGTTAGTTAATTTATCCCGCATGTAACTTGCAGTAAGACCTCCACTTCCATGCTACGAGGAAAAACCTAAGGAGGTTAGTTGGGAGGATCTAACTGCAAGTAAAAGCCCGATTGGTTCATCTAACATTTCTTGGGAAAAGCATTCCAAGAAATGAAGATTCACTTTATCCCGCATGTAAGGTGCCGTAAGCTTTCCCCATCAAGGGTTGAGAGAATACGTGAGAAGTATGAGCTGGAAAAACGGCACCTAAATGCCCGATTCGTTCAACTAACATTCCGTGTAAAAAGCGTTCACGGAATGAAGATTCACTTTATCCCGCATGTAAGGTGCCGTAATCCTCCCGCTTTAAGCACCTGAGCTGGTACAAAAAGGTCTAAGCGGTAGAAAACGGCACCTAAATGCCCGATTCGTTCAACTAACATTCCGTGTAAAAAGCGTTCACGGAATGAAGTTTCACTTTATGAATGGAGGTACAGCAATGAGTGATGACATATTTTATGAAGAATACGAGGTTTTTAGCAGAAAAAGAGATGGGTTGGCACTGGAACACCGATTTAGTTTAACGGCACCAAATAAAGAGATGGCTTATCTGTTAGCTAAAGAGAATTTTTTTCGCAGGGAACCGATAAAGGAGCTATGGGTCGTTAAGCGGAAAGATATTAGAATGATGAATCAAGAAGAGCGGGAAGCATTCAAGCTCTTAGATAATAAAGCATATCGAGAAACAAGAGGCTATACAGATTTGCCAAAAAAGTGGAAGGAATTCAAAAAAGAACCTCAAATAGAGGAGGCATAGTATATGAAGCAGCAAGATGATTATTATTTACGTGAATTACTGTATCAATTAGCAGATGATAATTTTATTCTCGCCTATCGCGGATCAGAATGGCTTGGATTGGCACCGCATATTGAAGAAGATGTTGCCTTTTCTTCCATTAATCAAGATATGATGGGGCATGCGGTAATGTATTACAGCTTACTTGAAGAAATCGGGTCAGGAAATATGGATGATCTATCTCACTCCAGAAAACCACAGAACTTTCGCAATGCAATTTTACTTGAATTAAAAAATGGTTCAGGTCACTATCTGGAAAATCCTGATTATGATTGGGCTTTTACCGTCGCTCGGAATTTTCTCTTTAGTGTTTTCAAACAAAATCGTTTGGAAGCACTTACGCAATCAAGCTATGAACCACTAAAGCAAACTGCTGTTAAAATTTTATCCGAACATTATTATCATTTCATGCATTGGGAAACTTGGTTTACGCAGTTAATGGCTAGCACCAAGGAAGCACGTGAGCGGATGGAACAGGCTATTCTCCGCTGCTGGAAAGAGTTTGCCGGAGTGATTTCACTAGGCATGTACAGTGCGGAACTGAGTAAGCGTAAATTAATTACCAGTGAAGCTGATTTGCGAAAGGCATGGCTTGATAGAATTGAAAACGTATTTCAAAAGTTGAAGTTCAGGATAGAAGAACCTCCAGGAATGGAAAGTGGAAATGGACGTAATGGAGAGCATACGAATGATCTAACGGAGGCATTGAAAGTGTTAAATGAAGTATACGGAGGTGACAAAGAAGCAGTTTCCTGGTAACAAAGACGAGATGAGGGATGGGTATGATGAAAAATTCACATCTAAAGGCTGAAGTACGTCACGTATTGGAGCAAGTGACAGATCCAGAAATGCCATTTATTAATATTGTTGAACTGGGGATGCTCGAGGATATAACTGTTCAAGATGATGATTTTGTTCAAGTGACGCTATTGCCAACATTTAGCGGTTGTCCGGCATTAGACATGATTAAAGCCGATGTGAAAGAAAAGGCAAAAAAATTATTAAACGAATGGAATAATGACCTTGTGATTGAAGTTATATTTAGTTTTCATCCTCCGTGGACAACGGATCGAATCAGCGAGGAGGGAAAAGAAAAGTTAAAACGAAATGGAATTTCTCCACCGCCAGCACAGTATTCTGCAGGTGAATCTTGGAGAATTGCATGTCCTTATTGTAATTCCATGTACACAACAATGGAGAATATTTTCGGACCAACAGCATGCCGAAGCATTCTTTATTGTAATAAATGTAAAAATCCATTTGAAGCGATGAAGCCAATCGCTAATTTATCCCGCATGTAACTTGCAGTAAGACCTCCCCTTCCATGCTATGAGGAAAAACCTAGGAGGTTAGGTGGGAGGATCTAACTGCAAGTAAATGCCCGATTGGTTCATCTAACATTTCTTGGGAAAAGCATTCCAAGAAATGAAGATTCACTTTATCCCGCATGTAAGGTGCCGTAAGTCTCCCACGTTAAGAGTCTGAGCTGGTACAAAAGGGTCAAGTGGAAGAAAACGTCACCTAAATGCCCGATTGGTTCATCTAACATTTCTTGGGAAAAGCATTCCAAGAAATGAAGATTCACTTTATCCCGCATGTAAGGTGCCGTAAGCTTTCCCACATTAAGAGTCTGAGCTGGTACAAATGGGTCAAGTGGAAAACGTCACCTAAATGCCCAATTCTATCAGTGAGAGATAAAAGAAAATCTCACTGATGAAGATTCAATTTATTCGAAAGGGTGGAAAATAATGGTTAAGTTAATTGCACTTTATAAACAGCCGGATGACAAAGCTGCTTTTGATGAGCACTACCAGAATGTTCATACGCCGATCACAAAGAAGATACCTGGGTTACGTAAGATGGAGGTTACGAAAATTGTTGGTTCGCCTACAGGAAAAAGTAAGTACTATCTGTTATGCGAAATGTATTATGACGATCATGAATCATTAAAAGCTGCGATGAAAACCAAAGAAGCAAAAGCCTCCGGAAAAGACCTGATGTCATTTGCAGGCGACTTGGTTACCATGATGATTGGTGAAGATGTTGAATAACTATCAATTTATTAAGGTTTGGACTGGCAATGGGATTGGAAAATTAAAGTTGCAACGCCCGGAAGTTTTAAACGCCATCAACCGATCCATGGTAGTAGAGATTTTAGCTGCTTTACGGGAATTTGATCAATTAGAACAAGTAAAAGTTATTGTTCTATCTGGCGCTGGCAGGTCATTTGCCGCTGGAGCAGACATTAAGGAAATGGCGGAGGAAAATGCGATTTCCATGGAGATGAAAAATCAATTTGCTGACTGGGACAAAATAGCATTAACTAAAAAGCCTGTTATAGCAGCCGTTCATGGATTTGCCCTTGGTGGTGGATTTGAGCTCGCATTATGTGCGGATATAGTATTTGCTGCAGCAAGCAGTAAGTTTGGATTTCCGGAAGTTAATCTTGGTGTTATGCCAAGCGCCGGCGGAACTGTAAAATTAACCAAACTGATGGGAAAAAGAAAGGCACTGGAATTTCTTTGGACTGGAAATCAACTTGAAGCAGAAGAAGCAAAGCATTGGGGTATCGTTAATCGAGTTTTGCCAGATGAACTTCTTTTACAGGAGACAATCGCTTTTGCCGAAAACCTGGCAAAGCAGCCTGCTTTATCCCTACGGTTAATCAAAGACACGGTTGAAAAGGCAGAAGACTTGTCTGTATATGAAGCGATGCAATACGAACGGAAAAATTTTAATTTACTTTTTGCTTCTGAGGATCAAAAAGAAGGTATGCAAGCTTTTATGGAAAAACGATCACCTCATTTCAAGGGGAAATAGGGGGATGCAACAGATGTATGAAACTATTCGTTATGAAATAAAGGATAAGGTTGGCTGGCTAACATTGAACCGACCTGAAAAATTAAATGCGTTTACGAATACGATGAATCAAGAAATCATCGATGTGTTGAAAAAAGCAGAAAATAATAATCAAGTTCGTGTACTTGTTATTACCGGTGCAGGAAAAGCGTTCTGCTCCGGTGAAGATATAAGCAGTTTACAAGCAGATATGAACTTGGGAGAAATTATTAAATCTCGCTATAAGCCAATGATGGAGAAGCTAGCACAAGTAGAAAAGCCGGTTGTGGCCTCGGTAAACGGTGCTGCAGCAGGTGCCGGGTTTAGTCTGGCACTTGCATGTGACTTTCGAATCGTCTCAGAAAAGGCTTCCTTTATGGAGGCATTTATCCATATCGGTTTGATCCCTGATTCAGGAAATTTATATTATCTGCCACGGATTGTTGGTCTAGCCAAGGCGCTGGAGTTAGCGATTTTAGGAGAAAAGCTAAAGGCTGATGAAGCGAGAAGGCTTGGAATTGTGACAAAAGTTGTTAAGCCTAATGAATTGGAAAAAGAAACAGTTGCTTTTGCTGAACGGTTAGCAAATATGCCAACAAAAGCTATCGGCTTAATTAAACGCTACATGCAAAAAAGCTTTGAAATGAACTTAAGTAACATGTTGGATTATGAAGCGTACGGGCAGGAGATTGCCGGGGGAACAGAAGACTATGTGGAAGGGGTTCAGGCATTTCTTGCAAAACGTTCCCCTGAATATAAAGGATATTAAACAAAGGGAGAGATGAATATGGTAAAAACGCAGGAACAACCTATTTTTGTAAAAGAGCTGAAGCGTGATATGTACCAAATGGTCATTAATGGAAAGCCTGTACATGCTAAATCAGGTGAAATGATGACAGTTTACAATCCTGCAACAGGTAAGGCAATTGCGGAAGTGCCAAAAGCTGATCGGGAGGATGTGGACACAGCTGTGGATGCTGCTCGAGCTGCTTTTGATCATGGGAAATGGAAACGTTATTCAGTCGGTAAGCGTGCTCGTGTATTAAATAAAATTGCCTCCATCATGCGAGTTCGATTTCATGAATTAGTTGAGATGGAAGTTATAAATAGTGGTAAAACACTATCTGCAGCTCAAGGTCAGGTAATGCAGGCAATAGAGGATTTTGAGTTTTATGCAGGCGCTATTGTAGGGCATCGCGGTGATGTGAATAATGTGCCGGGACAGTTTTTTAATTATACACAGAAGGAGCCTACTGGTGTAGCAGCACAGATTATACCCTGGAATTACCCGCTGATGATGGCGGCATGGAAAGTAGCACCTGCGATTGCTGCAGGCTGTTCGGTTGTACTAAAGCCAGCCAGTTTAACACCAACTACGGCTATTTTGTTAGCGGAAATTTGTACAGAAGCGGGTGTACCGGATGGAGTCGTCAATGTGGTGACAGGACCGGGTACAACGATTGGAGCTTACTTAACGGAGCATGAAGCAATTGATAAGGTTGCCTTTACCGGAGAGACGAGTACGGGCAAAGATATTATGGCAAAAGCTTCGGAAACCTTAAAACGGGTAACGTTGGAATTAGGAGGAAAGTCTCCTAATATTGTGTTCCCAGATGCGGATATAGATGCTGCTGTTAACGGATCAATTTTTGGTATCTTCTATAATACTGGTCAATCCTGTGAAGCAAGATCGCGGTTATTTATCCATGACAGTATTTACGATGAATTTATGGAAAGCTTTCTTGCCAAGACCAGTCAATTAATTATCGAAGACCCATTGTCAGAGAAGTCTCATGTTGGAGCGATTATTAGTCAAAACCAGCTGGAAAGAATTCATGGCTATGTAGAAGAAGCAAAACAAGAAGGAGCAACCGTTGTAGCTGGCGGACACCCTTTAAAAGTGGAAGGTTTTGAAGATGGCTATTGGTATGCACCAACGATTATTACAGGGGTAACAAACGATATGAAAATTGCTCAGGAGGAAGTATTTGGCCCTGTCGTAGTAGTTATGAAATTTACTGATGAAAAAGAAGTTATTCAGCTAGCTAATGATACGAGATATGGTCTTGCTGCTGCTATTTGGGCAAAAGATCAAGGGCTAATTAAGCGAGTGTCGGATGGACTCCAAGCAGGTGTTGTTATGGTAAACTGTCCATTTTCTGCTTTTCCGGGAACTCCTTTTGGCGGATATAAGCAGTCCGGTTTTGGCCGTGAACTAGGTATTGAAACTCTAGAACTGTATACAGAAACAAAAAGTGTCCTTTCCTTTGCTGGAAGGAAGCCGCTTAATCCATTTAACTTATAAGAAGAGCGGCTAACCTCAAATAGAAAAGACCATTACAGTCTGGAGAGATACTTCTAGATAAAAGCGAACGAATATCCACTTATGGAAAAAGTTCGCTTTTTATCCCGTATGTAAGGTGCCGTAAGACTCCCACTTCAAGACCTGAGTTGATACAAAAGGGTCTAAGTGAGAGAAAACGGCACCTAAATGCCCGATTCGTTCAAGGGCCTTTAGGTCATACCTAACATTCAATAGGAGATGGAAAAAAACTCCTACTGAATGAAGTTTCACTTTATCCTTATCGAGTACTGTTCAATAAGATGGGGATTGGGGGGCTTGAGTTTCATTACTTATATACTAACTACATCCACTGTGATAATTGAAATTATACTATCTCAAGCTTTGACCTGACACGACGTGTTAGTGTCAATCTTACAATAGGAGAAGAAAACACCGAAAGTGATACATCGCATCTTTTCTAGGAATAGCGATCTTAGCCGCCCCCAATACGTGTCTTAACTTTAGTGCAAAATCTAGTCGTACGATGAAATCGGCTGTTCATTTCTACCGAATTTTCGAAGTTCTTTTACAGAAAAACATTTGATCAGCTGATATTCGGTACGAGTAGAAGTGTTTATGAATTAGAAAGAATAGAGAAAGGGGATTTTTCAAATGAGTGATAGCTTAGTCGTTATTGGGGCGGGAGTAATGGGAAGGGGAATTGCTTATGTCGCTTCATTAGGTGGTTATTTTGTGAAGCTTGTTGATATAAAACAGGAAATACTTGAGCAAGCAAAAGCAGAAATTAACAAGCTTTATGAAAAAGGAGTCTCCTATGGAAAGGTAACAGAAGCTAAGGCAAATGAGGGAAAGGCTAATATTTGTTATGAAACAGAGTTAGAAACAGCGGTAAAAGATGCCACGATTATTATTGAGGCTGTACCTGAAGTAAAAGAAATAAAAAGGAAAATATTTGCAAGCATCGACCGTGCTGCACCAAAGAACTGTGTGTTTGCTACAAATACATCGACCATGAGCCCAACGGAAATAGCTTCATATACAACGAAACCAGATTTAGTAATTGCCATGCATTTTTTTAATCCAGTTCATAAAATGCCTCTGATTGAAATTATACGCGGCTTGGAAACAAGTGATGAGACAGCTGAATTTGCTGAAATAGTTGCCCGAAAAATGGGAAAAGAAACAGTGACCATCAATGAATTTCCGGGATTTGTAACAAGTCGCATTAGTTGTTTAGTTGGGAATGAAGCATTTTATATGCTACAGGAAGGACTGGGAACTCCGGAAGAAATCGATAAAGCTATTAAACTTGGATTAAATTATCCGATGGGACCGTTTGAGTTAGGAGATTTAGTCGGTTTAGATACAAGACTTCATAATCTCTGCTATTTACATCAAACATTAGGTGATAAATATCGTCCCGCACCACTTCTAGAACAATATGTAAAAGCTGGGAGATTAGGACGTAAAACAGGAAAAGGCGTTTACGACTATGAAGGAGAGGGAGATGGATGAAAGAAGTTGTCATTGTTGATGCAGTAAGAACCCCAATTGGCCGATATAATGGTGTATTAAAATATGTGCGACCGGATGATCTGGCGGGGGCGGTAGTAAAGGGAATCATAGATAGACAGCCAAAACTGCCGGTAGAAGCAATTGAAGAAGTTATTATGGGTAACGCTAATGGAGCTGGAGAAGAAAATAGAAATGTTGCCCGCATGGCTGCACTACTTGCCGGACTTCCCGTTCATGTAACCGGCACAACAGTAAATCGTCTTTGCGGCTCAGGTTTAGATGCAGTTAATATGGCAGCACGGGCGATTATGGTTGGGGATGGAGACATTTATATAGCCGGTGGAACAGAGAGCATGACAAGAGCACCATTTGTTCTGCCAAAACCTGAATTGGGATTTTCGCGAGGGAATAAGACCTTGCTTGATACTACCATTGGCTGGCGTTTTATTAATCCAAAGCTGGAGGCAATGTATGGTGCTGATTCCATGCCACAAACTGCAGAAAATGTAGCGAAACGTTTTAATATAACGAGAGAAGAACAAGATGATTTTGCCCATAATAGTCAAATGAAGGCGAAAAAGGCATTAGAAGCGGGAAGGTTTAGCGATGAACTCATTCCGGTTACGTATACACTCAATGGGGAGGAAATTACGGTTGATAAAGATGAGCATCCACGTCCAACAACAACCCGTGAAAAATTAGCCAACTTAAAGCCAATATATAAAGGAGGAACAGTTACGGCGGGTAATGCATCAGGAATAAATGATGGAGCATCGGCATTGTTATTAATGAGTAAAGAAAAAGCGGAACAATTAGGTATCAAGCCTATGGTACGCTACATAGCGAGCGGAGCTGCCGGACTTGAGCCTGCCATCATGGGACTTGGACCTATTGAAGCAACTAAAAAAGCATTGCAACGAGCCAATTTAGAAGTAGCAGAGCTTGATTTAGTCGAATTGAATGAAGCATTTGCATCACAGTCACTGGTATGTATAACACAACTTGAGTTGAATCCGGATATAGTAAATGTAAATGGAGGAGCGATCGCATTTGGTCATCCATTAGGAGCAAGTGGATCGAGAATCCTCACGACATTAGTGCATGAAATGTGCCGCAGGGATGCTAAATATGGTCTTGCCACGATGTGTATCGGTGTAGGCCAGGGGATTGCAACCATTGTTGAAAAGATGTAAATGGAGAGGAGAGCGTAAGAATGAGCCATGTTTTATTAGAAAAGAAAGAACAAATTGCCTATATTACAATGAATAGACCTGAAGTATTGAACTGTTTTAATTATTGTACATTGCTAGAGTTAGAGAGAGTGATAGAAGATTTATCGATCGATCAGAATATAAGAATTGTGGTCATTACAGGAAGCGGCGATAAAGCCTTTAGTGCGGGAGCTGATTTAAAAGAGCGTAGACATTTAGGAAAGAAAGAAGTAATCCGGAATGTAAAAAAGATTAGTTCTGTGTTTGAACAGGTTGCAAATTTACCTCAACCGACTATTGCGTTAATAAATGGATATGCATTTGGTGGAGGTTTTGAACTTGCGCTTGCTTGTGACTTTCGTATATCCGTTTCTTATGCGACAATGGGATTAACGGAAACAAGTATGGGAATCATTCCTGGTGCTGGTGGTACGCAGCGACTCCCAAGGTTAATAGGACAGGCGAGAGCAATGGAGTTGATTTTAACTGCGAAACGGATTTCCGCGGAGGAAGCTTTTGAGTACGGTCTCGTTAACAAGGTAGTAGAGTCGAAAGAACTTTTAGAAAGCTGTGAATTATTTGCTGAATCGATTATGAACAATGCACCAATTGCAGTTCAGCAAGCAAAATTTGCGATTCAAAATGGGATGAACACGGATCTAAAAACAGGGATAAAACTAGAAGAGAATGCATACCGACTGACTATTCCAACAAAAGATCGAATAGAAGCACTTGCAGCATTTAATGAAAAAAGACCTCCCCAATTCATTGGTGAATAATATCTATTGCTGTCTCGAAAACGATATCCGTTTTTACATTTTTTTAATAGTAACTTTATCTGGTTTATGTGCTAGAAACGTATCTTCTGATAGGTCAACATTGGCTCAAGTCTAAAGGAAGGCCGGCTAAAAGCGGGCTTCTCGCTCAGGTGTCCGCATACCCCTGTTGCAGGGGATGTTTCCTTTATCCTCTCAAAAGCTCTTCAGTTTGTATGCCACTAACCAGGCGCTTCCAGTTTTTGTTCCACTATAGGAAAGTATAAAACTTTATGGTTTATCCCGCATGTAAGGTGCCGTAAGATTCTCACTTCAAGAGCCTTTAGTTGATACACAAAGGGTCAAAGTGGGAGAAAACGGCACCTAAATGCCCGATTGGTTCAACTAACATTCAGTAGGAGAGGGAAGAAAACTCCTACTGAATGAAGTTTCACTTTATAGTATAAGAAAAACTACAGCTTTCGCTAAGGACTTGGCGACAAGCCAAGTTTTTCTAAGCTTCATGGAACGTGTTTATTCCATTATGAATCGTTACACAGCAAAAAATAGATGGTTTAACAGATGAAAAGGATGATCAAAATGCAAAAGAAACTGAATACACGTTCGATGATTTTTACATTATTTGGCGACTATATTCGTTACTATGGTAATGAAATATGGATGGGGAGTCTGATAAAACTATTGGAACCGTTTAACCATAATGAGCAATCTGTACGATCAGCTATTTCCCGAATGAGTAAACAAGGGTGGGTTGTTAGTCGTAAAGAGACTAACAAAAGCTATTATTCATTAACCGACCGAGGAAAGAAAAGAATGGAAGAAGCAGCCGGTCGTATCTATAGAATTGAGCCGGAGAAGTGGGACGGGAAATGGCGTATGCTTTTATACAATATTCCTGAGGAAAAAAGACAAATTAGAGACGAGTTGCGAAAAGAGTTAATTTGGAGTGGTTTTGGTTTACTATCCAATGGGGTTTGGATTACACCGAACAATTTGAAAAATCAAATTAACGATATTATTGATAAATACAATATAAAAGAATGTGTTCATTTTTTTACAGCTGATAATGAAGGTCCACAATCGAATAAACAGATTATAACGAACTGTTGGGATATTGACCATATCAATAAACGTTACAAAATGTTTATTAAGTTTTATGAAGAGGAAATGGTTGAAAATCGCCAAAAAATAGAGCAAGGGGAAATGAGTAATAAAGAATGTTTTGTAGAACGTACGCTGTTAGTTCATCATTATCGTAAGTCACTTTTTATTGATCCTGGTATCCCGCAAGAGCTATTGCCCGAAAAATGGCTGGGTGAAGAAGCAGCCAAGCTATTTAGCAGTTATTACAAAATTCTTGCAGAAAAGGCAAATGCATTTTTTGAAAAGGTTTATGCAGAAGGCTATGCAAATCAAAAAAATACGAGTACTCCAGCTATCTCTAACTTTTTTGAATTAGTAAATATGCCCGACTCATTTGATGAAAGATAGGGAGTGGTGACCGTCGTAAATAAATTAACCCGTTTATTGAATATAACGTATCCCATTATCCAGGGAGGAATGGGAAATATTAGCGATCCGAATCTCGCTGCAGCTATTTCCAATGCGGGAGGATTAGGGACAATTGGTGTTGGCGATTTGCCGATAAATGAGGCAGTTTATAAAGTCACGGAAATGCTGAAGCAAACGTCAAATCCGTGTTGTGTAAATATACCTATTGCTGTTCACCCGAATGTTAGTCACATCGTTCAACAGATGATTAATCTAAAAGTTCCGGTTGTTTCACTATCCGCAGGCAATCCTGCTCCGTTCATTTCTTTACTCCAACAGCATAAGATAATTGTCATATGTGTGATAGCTACTGTTCGGCAGGCAAAGAAGGCAGAAAAAGCAGGAGCTGATATTATTGTATGTGAAGGCTATGAAGCAGCAGGGATTAATGCCAAAAATGAAAGTACAACGATGACATTAATCCCCCAAGTTGTTCAACAGGTAAATATTCCGGTTGTGGCCGCTGGAGGAATTGCCGATGGAAAAGGACTTGCTGCAGCTTTGGCACTTGGTGCTTCCGGGGTACAAATGGGAACTCGTTTTATTGCTACAAAGGAAGCGCCTTACCATAAAATATACAAACAGGCAATTATCCAAGCTACGGATGAATCAACCGTTATTGTCGGACGCAGATATAATCGAATTCGAAGATTAATCAGAAGCGAATATGCATCTAAACTGTTAGAGATAGAAAATAAAAATGATGATCCTGCGATATTTTTTAAGCAAACAACAGAAAACTATCATAAGATAGGAGCTTTCGATGGTGATATAAAGAATGGATTTATTAATGGAGGACAAATTGCAGGTCTTATTGAGGACTGTCCTTCGGTATATGATTTACTTGAAACAATGACAGCAGACGCCAAACAAATATTAAAACAAAGCTTGGAAAAATTAGAGTAGCACTGATTTCATGCTATAAAAAAGCAGTCTTCTTGCTGAGATTGCTTTTTGGTTATGTTCTTGAGATTATATTCATTTTGACATGGTTATGAAAGCAGCTTTGTTTAGTTTACGTGCGCAAGCTGTTGCAAAGGTGCTTGTTTGATCCTGTCCATATCAATAGTTCTATTAGATTCTATGTGTTATATTCATTTTGTTGTTCTTCATTAAGGTCAACTCCTCATCAAAAACAGATAATGAAACTAATTTAATATGATAAGTACAATGATATCTATTAATACTGGAACCAACGGGTAACCCTAATCAATTTCTAACATTGTTACTAAAGCTACTAGTGTGACATCCGGCTTTTATAATAGTTTGTATAGCTAGGTTACCTAAAAACACACTTTTTACATGTTTAGTTGTACCTTTAGTAAAGAAATGCCCATGATTCTTCAATTAGACTAGCGATCTATCTGTCGTTATAGCTTTTTTCATATAAGGTGTATGACAACGGTTCTGCTTAATATTTTGCGAACTTTATCCCGCATGTAAGGTGCCGTAAGACTCCCACTTCAAGACCTGAGTTGATACAACAGGGTCTAAGTGGGAGAAAACGGCACTTAAATGCCCGATTCGTTTAAGGACCTTTAGGTCATACCCTTCTAGGTACTAACATTCAGTAGGAGATGGAAGAAAACTCCTACTGAATGAAGTTTCACTTTATGAGAGAAACGTCATCAAACTCCCGATTCGTTCTGTAACATTAGTAGAAGATAGGGGAAAATCCCTACTAAAATAATTCGAGTTTTTTAAGGTGTTTTTCCTATTTGAAGAAAATTAAAAAGATATAAGCTAGTTTTTTCCAATAAACATATGAAAAATCGAACTATTTTCCCAATAGGGTATTATTTGAATTTATGTTACAATATAACTATACATATAAAAGTACTAATTCTAGAATGGCAGGTGGGAGATTGATAGAAATTGGTTCTTTTATTAAATTAGAGAGAACGAAGCGTAATATGACACAAGGGGAATTATCAGAGGGCATTGTTTCATTATCCTATCTATCAAAAATAGAAAACAAAAAGACAAAGGCAAGCCCGGAAATTATTCAATTACTTTGTGATCGATTAGGAATCGAGGTTATGGACGAAACAGATTTACAGATTGAGGGGAAGTGCAAAGAATGGTATGATATGCTATTTGACAGATATGATAAGCATATTATCACAGCGAAGTATGAAGAATTACAACAGCTAATGAATCGAAGCATTAATAATCATACACTTATGTTTGAAATTCATCAAATCCGTTACTTCATCGTTTTACGTGACTTGGGAAAAGCGTTACAGAAAATGAATGAACTCCATGATATGGTTGATTCATTTAATTATGAAGAACGTTATTATTGGCATAAATTTAAAGGAGATTACTACTCACATAAAGAAGACTATGATCAAGCGATGCGGGATTATAAGTTGGCAGAGGAAAAATTTCGGTTAGCCAATATTAACGAAGAGGAAATTGCTGATTTGCATTATGCATTATCGATAGTCCATAGTAAATTATGGGAAATCCTAGAAGCTATCGATTACGCGAAGCAGGCAATGAAGGTATTTCAGCAGAACTATAGTTTTATTCGCTGTGCACAATGTCATATTTTATTAGGAATATCATATCAAAGAATTAAAAAGCCAGATAGAGCGATAAAAAATTTTAATTTGGCAATGAATCTGGGAAAATTAAGCAATAATGAAGATATCATTCACCTAGCACATCATAATTTGGGTTATTTTCATTCAATGATGGGAAATTCCGAAGAAGCCATTAAACATTATTTAATAGCTACTGAAAATAAAGATCTAACAGATAAGACAAAATTAGAAGCGATTACTCGTTTAATTCAAGAACTTTATACGATTGGGGATTATAAAAAAGCAAAAGCGTGTTTGCAACAGGCTAAGGAAATATTGGAATTAGCTAAATGCAAATATGATAAATTCTATAACAACTTTTATGACTACATTATTCAAGTATATACGTATTTGCTAAATGGTGATTTAAAAAAGTTTAGATCGTTATTAGCAGATGACTTTATACCTTATCTAAAACAACAAGAAGATTATCGACATTTAGTATTTTATGCAGAACTGTTAGCTGTTCACCTAGAGAAAATGGGTAAGTATAAGGAGTCTGTTCAATATTATAAATTAGCAAACAGGAGTTATGACAAATTAATCAAATTGTAGAGGAGGGATATAATATGAGAAAATTAGTAGTATCATTGGCATGTGGTGCACTACTTATTGGCGGATTTTTATTTACCAATAAACAATATGAAGATACAGCATCTCTAGAACCTTCTCCTACGGCTGTACCAACCATTCCAACCAGCAATTTGTGATAGAAACCTGGAATATTAGAGTTCCCCTACTTTTTTCTATAATTTCGATACTTGAGTATAAGGCGCTCTTGTAGATCCCAAGAAAAAATAAAGCGTGAGTTGAGCTCACGCTTTATTTTTTTCTGATAGTTGGATATAAATTCACCAGCAAATGTTATTACAACAAAAGTGAATTTATTTTTATGCCCTTATTAAATAATTCAAGAACACCTAATAAAAATCCTAATAAAATAAACGAACAGTAAAAAGCTATATTAATCCTTGTTTTATAGATTTTTATTTCATAAAAAAACAAGTCCGGTTTAGAAACAAAAGTGCAAATACATAGAACATCAGAAGTTTTATTTACAGATATACTTTTTGATATATAGTAGGGGGCTTATAATTTGCCCCCCCTACATTAAAATTTATCTACTACACAATTCTATATTAAAATTTGTTTAAAATCTTTACCTTTTTCTACATATGTATCAATAGATAATTGGATGAGTTCAAGGTCTTTTGCAGATACTTCACGAACTATTTTTCCTGGAGAGCCTACAACAAGCGAACGAGATGGTATTTTTTTCCCTGGTGGTATAAGGGTGTTTGCACCGATAATGCATTCCTCACCAATCTCGACATTATCTAATATCGTTGATCCCATTCCGATAATCGACCGCTTCCCTATCTTACAGCCATGAAGGATAACATTATGTCCAACGGTAACTTCATCCTCCACAACTACAGGACAACCTTCAAATAAATGAATGGTAGAATTGTCTTGAATACTACATTTTTCTCCTATCGTTATTGAATCTTCGTCACCCCTTAACACCGCATTAAACCAAATAGTAGATTCTTTACCAATGGTTATATCTCCGATCAAGTATGCTCCTGGCGCAACAAAAACGCTTTCATGAATGGATGGCTTGTGATGGTTGTATGGAATAATCAACATATCACCTCTCGAAATAGTTTTTATTTTAAGTTAATTATAACATTTTATAGTTGATTTGAGGAGCGTGTTATAAATTTGAATTTTACTATAATACGAAATAATTAACAATAATTAGCTTGTTTCAAGCGATTCTATATCTAATGGAACAAGGCACTTTGCTAAAGGAACAGTTCGTACACGGGTCTTTTTACATGGTTGTTACTACAATACAAAGTCACACAGAAATGGAATATTATCTGTGTGACTTACCTGGTTATAATCATTCCTATTACAATACTCACTAATAAAGAGATAGGTGTTTTAGAAGAAAAAAATATTAATTGATTGATTTTCTCAGTCCATATATTTCCGGATGGATATCTTTAACTCTTGGAATACGACGTAAATCAGATATGATAAACCAAACGAATGAAATGGAAAGCATGCCAAGACCACCGATAGCGAATACAAGTTGTCCGCCTAAAACCGATCCTAGGGTTCCCCCCATCAAAAACCCAATAGGCATGGCTGTAGAGGACACACTTGAAATAACAGAAAAAACTCTTGCTAATAGTGAATCTGGAATAATTCGTTGACCGGTTGCTGCTAGAAGTACTTGTGTAGCACCAAGCGGTATAAGGGAGATTCCGTATAAAATTACAGCGGGTACATCCCATGGCAGAAATGCGGAACTAATCCAAAATGCGGCACTAAACATATATGTTATAATCATTGTCTTTCCAAGTGGAAAAGCTCTGGCAAGCGAGCTTAACAATGCTCCAATCAAAAAACCGGCAGAAAATGCTCCCATTAAAAATCCATATATAGCGGATCCTCCTCGAAAATCTGCATAGATAGGCATCACGGCCAGGGCGATACCGAAAGAAAAGTTGGCTATAATGGTAGCGATAAAAAACTTGCTAATAATCGATTGAAACACATACTGAAATCCTTCCCTTAAGTCTTCCCCATACTTTTTAAATACCTCTGTCAGTTTCTGCTTTTCTTTTTTCTCTTTTCCGTTTGCTTTTAAAACAGGCATTGACCAAAACAGGAGGAAGGCGACAGTAAAGACAATCGAATCTAATAAATAGATAGTAATAGCACCAACCATGTTTATAAGTATACCAGCAATGCCATTAAACGTCATATCAATACCCTGATTAGCGAAAGAGAAAAGGGAGTTTCCTTTAATCAATTCGTCTTTTTTTAATAATTTTGGCAAGGCTACTGTTTGCGCTGGATAAGAAAATTGTTGAATACAAGATATAATTGGCATAATAATAAGCACAATCCAAACATGTAAATTTCCCGTATAGTGAGCTATTGGGATGATAAGTACTAAGATAATTTGGCATACTTGTGTTATCATTAATGTTTTTCGTAATGACCACCGATCAATAAAGGGGCCAGCTAAAAATTGAAAAACATGAGGGATTTTTGTCAAAAATCCAGCTAAGCCAGTGTAGAATGCAGAATGACTTAACTCATACACTAACCACATTGCTGCAATAGCATACATACTGTCTCCAATATTGGAAGCAATTTTTCCTAAAAAAAGCTTTGTAAATTGTTTGTTTTTTAATAGTATCCACATAGAGAAAAACCCGTTTCTTCTATATTGTATTATTTTACCCGATATCTAACGTGATCTAAGGCTTCCCAATTCAAGAGTAGAGAATACGAAGAAGTCTAAATGAGATAACGACATTATATATCCAATTCATTCTGGTGACAGGAAAAGTAAGACTTCTTGAATAACATCGCACGCAGAAAAAGCGTACTTCTTTTTCAAGGACAAGGAAAACTTCGCCAGCGATACTTTGCACGCCGAGAATGCCCAACTAAAAGAAGTTTCACTTTATTCGATTAAGTGATCCCAAAGCCATTGTTCCGGATATTTAGCAATCCATTCTTCTCCTTGTGTAAATAATTTCTGCAGGAAGGTAGACTGAGTTAATGTGTTAGGATCAAGTATATCTCCAATCATAAAACGAACTTTGCTCTCCCTTTCATTCCAAATAGAGCCAATGGGATATACTTTTGCTGATAGACGTTTAGCCAGTACATAAACACCAATTGGAGCTTTAAATGTTCCTCCTAAAAAACTTATTTCTTCTTCCTCTTGATTAATTCCATATGAAAACTCTGGAAAGATAATGCCGGTTGCTCCTCGCATAATAGCTTTTGCGAATTTTAAAGGACTTGTGTGTGAAGGAACAGGAACCATATTTGTAGAGGTGCTGAATGTTGCTTCAAGGTATGTAGCCATCCATTGTTGAATGATATCTATTTCATCACTATTCACGAGTATAGTGGTTTTATTAAAGTAACGTGTAATTAATGGCATGGACATTGTATGCATTCCCATATGAAAAGGAGCTAAAATAATCCGGTTTTTCGAATGGGGTGTTTCAATCATTTTTAACATGCGATCACTCTCTGGTTCGATTATCTGATCGTATTGTTTATTGTATAATGCCAGTGATAAGTACGTCCAAGCACACTTTCTTTTTTCTGCAAATAAACTATAAGCATGGCTGATTTTCTCTGCACGTGGCTTTAGAATTGAAAATTTATTTATGATGTTTACGTATTGCTGTTGATTTTTTTCTAACTCTGCTCTGTTTGAATCTAATTCCGTATCAACGATACTGTTAAAAAAACGATTTGCTAATTCTCGTTCATCTTTTGTTTGAAAGGAGATACTTTTCCAAATAGAATGGAAATGTAATAAATTATTAAAGCTTAAGATTGACATGTATGATCACCTTCTTTTTTATTGTTTAGCAAACGATATTCGTTTCTACATTATAGATCACTTTTTTAAAAAAATAACTTCGTCTAGTTTAAGCGCTCAAGCTATAGCAAACTTCGCTCTTCATCCTACGTAAGTCAACATCGGCTCAAATCCAAAGGTAGGCCGATTAAAAGCAGGCTTACCACTCAGGCGACGGCATACCTCTGTTGCCGGGACATGTTTCCTTTATCCCGAGTGTAACCTGTATTTCTCTCATTAAAAAAATCTCTTATCTCTTATTATGTTATGAACTTTATGAAAGAAACGACTCCTAAATTCCCATTTCGTTTGGACCCTGACAGGAGAAGTAAGACTTCCTGAATAAGCATCGCGATTTTTCAAGGACAAGGAAAACTGCGACAGCGATACATCGCGATTTTTTAAAGGACTAGAGAGACTGCTTGAATATGCATCACACACAGAAAAAACGTTTTTCTTTTTCAAGGAGAAAATCATTTCTTAAATGAAGTTTCACTGTCTCGTCAGAAGTTCTGGCGTTTACACGTCGCTAGTCGAACACTTCTAGGTTTTGTTCTAAGTAAAGGAATTTAAAATAACGTAAAATATATTTCATATTATAAAGATTTAAAGAGTTTAAAGCTTTATAGTTTCTTATATTTGTGGCGTTCCATATATTCCTTTGTTAAAATGGAAGATCTATTTAATCTTGTTGGACATGCTTTTTTTATCTATGATGTAAAACTAGCAAGATTCTTTTGTATATTAGCGCATATCTCACAATTTAGATTACGTGAACCAGATCGCCATTTGAATTTTCCAGTTTCTAAATCAAAATCACCCATTCCATTTACAAGCAATGGTTTTGTTAATTTTGTAATAACGGCAACTGTGTCTGAAATAATAAAGCTTACTAATATTTGTATCAATGGGTTAAAGGAACCGGAAATACCACGAATATGTTGATGAACACTATATATATCTTTACGGTCAACAAGCTGATCATAACATTTCCAACACCCGGTTACTCCAGGAATCACAGTAGTACCTGTACTAGTAGAATGACCGTGGTAGCCACCACCGACAATATGTGGAATGTTGAGTTTTGTCAGATAGGGAGTGATCCAATCAGCTAGTGTATCTACGGAAGGTTCATCAGCACATAATATTACTACCGAGCAAGTTTTTAGTTTTTCTAAGATGTGTGGAGAGAGTTCCTGTGTAATAGGAGAAGCCAGCCCCTCTATCATCGTTCCGTATCTATTATGTAATATTTCTTTTAAAACGGTTACTTTTAATTCGCCAACAGAACTTTTAGGATATAACGATTGATGAGTCAGGTTGTGAGTGCTTACATGATCATGATCAATAAGAATAAGTGAAGGTACTCCCATTGCCGTCAATTCATGTGCAACTCTGCTTCCAACACCGCCTACTCCAATAATTCCAACTCGACTGGAATTCCATGCTTGTTCACTTTCAAATAATTTATCAAGAGAAGATGTTTGCGCAGCAAGGTAACTCCATAAACGGCTATCCCCTGTTAAATTCCAAGGTTGATTGCCAGATAACAAGATTTTATCTTCTGATAGAGTTTGTAACGTTTCTTCTAATATTTTCTTTGAAATTTCATGTTGTTCTCCCCATAACAGAAGTTCTTCAAAGGTACGAGGTTGTTGTAAGTAGATTAAAAAATCAATAAATACACTCATACTTTCGTATATAATACTTTCTGAACGGTTTAACAATTTACAAATAATTTGTCCGTGTTCCGTTTCCTCTACCTGAACATCTGGTTGCTTTAACCAATATGTAGGCAATATAATCTCCTCCCGGAAAAAGAAGCCAATCCTATAAAGAATCGGCTTCTTTTTGATTAGCATTTTTTGTTATCAGATGTAATTCGACTTACACATTTTACCATTTCTACCACCACCTTGGTTTATTTATAAAATAGTATAATGTTATTCCAAAAAATAGTCAAATTTGAATTTTTTGTTAAAGGAAATTAATAGATTTTTTACAACTTTATTACATTATATCAGTATTTTGGTATTTTAATAGAGTAAAGCCAAAAAGAGTTTATCCCGCATGTAAGGTGCCGTAAGACTTCCACTTCAAGAGTGTAGGCAATACGAAGAAGTCAAAGTGGTAGAAATCGGCACCTAAAAGCCCGATTCGTTCAAGGGCCTTAGGTCATACCCTTGTGGTACTAACATTCAGTAGGAGATGGAAGAAAACTCCTACTGAATGAAGTTTCACTTTATCTCGGATGTAAGGATCCGTATTTTTCTCATTTCAAAATGTGCTAATGATGTTGCGAACATGATGAGAGAAACGAGTCCTAAATCCCCGATTCGTTTAACTAACATTTAAGGAGAAAAGCACTCCTTGAATGAAGTTTCACTTTATCTCGTATTTAAGCCTACTAAAAGCTCCTATTTTAAGATCAAGTTAGACTTTATCTTTACCAAAAATGTAAAAGTTGGTAATAAAGTAGATATCATTTGACAATGGTTACATCAATGTTGTTAAAAGCTATTATCTAACACAATAATTATTTATTATTAATTTCCTGTGAAGCAAAAAAGGGTTATTTATTTAAAAGAACTTAAAATCCATATTCTAATATATAATTCTACAAGGATGACTGTTCAATCGGTAGGTTTAATGAGTCAAACTGTATAAGAAAAAAGTTTAGAAAACGGTGCTGGCACTTAGCCCCGTTGCCAGCGTATTGGATTAACCTGAGCTAAATTTTAATTCATCCTGATGCGTGACTTTTAATCAGCTTTCAAAAAGGTTCATCACAATCCAATTAAAGCGCTTTATTTATTTTGTGATAGATTGTTGAAAATAGTCGTATTTCCTATGGTACGATTTTAATGAAGGTAAGGAGGTGAAGTGATGGGAGGCGATAAAACAAGAATCATAAAACATCTAATACTAAAAGATAATGTCCAAATCCAAGAGTTAATGATTGAGTTTCAATTAACCAAGCTTGAGGTCAGAGAAACGATTAACAATATTAACGATTCCTTTAATAAGGATGTTATTATTTCGAGTGGTCAAGCAGTTTACATGACGGAAGCAGCTAAGATGCTTTGCTATAAGAAGATTTTTCGAGAAAAAGGAAAATTATTTAGTCATCATGAATTTGAGACTCGATACAATTTAATCATTATTGTATTGGCTGTAGAGAAAAAATATTTATCCTTATTAGAATTAGCAGAGATATGTTTAGTTAGTAAAAATACGATACTAAATGATATGAAATTAATTAAACAAGATTTAGAGCAGAAAGAGATTGATGTAGACTATTCTCGAAAACATGGGTACGTTATGAAAGGTTCAGAGTTTGCCATACGGAATTTGCTGGTAACGGCAGTAAAAGATGTACTTCGTTCTTTAGCAGGAAGAATATTGTTAGAAGAGAAAAACCTGGTAGACAGTTCAAAAATATTTCGATTACGAAAAAGGCTGGAGCGAGTAGAAAGCAGGATCGGTATAACATTAACCGATGAACAATTAGATGAACTACCGTATATTATACATTTTGTTATAAAGCGAGCGAAGAAGCTAGATACCAAGTGGTCTTTTAAAATAGAAAAATATGATATTAAAAATACGGTAGAGTTTCCTGAAATCCAGCAAATGTTTTGGGATTATGATTTTTTAACACAAAGTGATTTGCTCTATTTATCATTACAAGTTCTAGCTTCCAATATGGTAGAGTCAGCACTTGCTATTACAGATGGTGATGAAGTATCAGAGGCCACGGATAAATTTATTGATAATATCGAAGCAAATTTAGCGATGCACATGCATCGCAGAAATGAATTAAAAAATAAAGTGCTGCTTCATATGAGACCTGCCATCTACCGAAGTTTACTCGGTTTTCAAATCAATAATCCATTGACACAAGAATTTTTGGATCAATATCATGAAATTTACTGTGTAGTCAAAAAATCGGTTAAGCCCTTTCAGGATATTATTCACAGAGAGCTGTCTACAGAAGAAATTGTTTATCTGTGTATGATTGTCTTAAGTTGGATTTATGAAGCGGAGGAAACGGAAACGATATTCAAAGCAGTAGTGCTATGTCAAAGTGGAACATCTATTTCCAAATTGTTATTAGTTACATTGCAATCCATGTTTCCAGAAATAGACTTTATTGGTGCATATTCAGTAAGGCAGTTTGAGCAAGATGGGGAAGAAGTTGATTTTATCTTTACAACAGTTCCAATCAACGATAAAAGAGCAACGTTTATTGTTCCGCCAATATTGGATAGCCAAACTCGAATAGATTTAAGAAATCGAGTTCAAGGTGAGATGAGAAACAACAGTGATCCGTTAGTACGATCACTTATGAAGGTCATTAAGCCGTATATTCCAAGTCAATATATCGATGTTGTTTCAAGGAAAGTATGTTGTTTGTTAGCAAAGCAAAATGCTTCAAAAGTACAAACAGATAATGGATCAGACCAATTTAAATTTTCCATCGATAATATAAGTATCATAAAAGAAAGCATTGATTGGAAAGAACTCGTTGATATTTCAATGCTTCCTCTTTTTAGAAGAAAAAGTATTACACAACATTATGTAAATAAAACAAAGAAAGTTTTTTATAGCAATTATAATCGAATGTTGATTGCTGAAAATGTTTATTTACCTCATGTGGCTGCTAAGTTTGGGGTAAAGAAAATGGATTTTCAAATTGTCGTTTTAAAAAAACCAGCTTTTACACCTAATGGGGAAAAAGTAAAGATTGTTGTAGCCTTAGCTCCTTCTGTTGAAAATGATCATGTACCGACTTTAATAAAACTAAATAATCTGTTTATGGATAAAAACATAATGTGTCAAATGATGAAGGAAGAAAATATATTCACCATCCAGAGCATTCTTAACAGTCTAGGAGGAGCAGAAGATGAATTTTGCAAATTTGTTTCAGAAGGAATTAATTAAACTAAATGCTGAATTTAGTTCAACAGATGAAATGTTTGAAGCACTTAGTAATGATTTAATAGAAAACGGTTACGCAGAGACTTCCTTTAAACAAGCAATTATTGAAAGAGAAAAAGAGTTTCCAACAGGCTTGTCTACGGAAACAGAACAATTGGCAATTCCACATACAGATACGAAACATATTAAAAAGCCATTTATATACATTGTTAAACTAAATCAGCCATTACGATTTTTACAAATGGCGACGACAGATACATGGCTTGATATAAATATCATATTTATGCTTGGAATAAAAGAGCCGTCAAAACAAGTTGGGCTGCTTTCATTAATTATTGATAAGTTCAAGGATGAGCAATTTGTGAACACGTTTAATTCTATTTCAACCGAAGAAGAAATGCTAGCAATACTGCAAAAACAATTTAGGAGTGAAGACGAATGAAAAAAGTAATTGTAGCCTGTGGTTCAGGTGTAGCTACAAGTCAAACAGTAGCATCGAAAGTGAAGTCAATACTAGAAGAAAAAGGTGTTCGTGCAAGTGTAGAAGCAGTTGATATTAAGTCATTAGATCAATATATAAAAACGAGTGATGTTTATATTTCAATCACAAAAAATACAAAAGAATATGATATTCCTACTCTAAATGGAATAGCTTTCTTGACCGGTATGGGAATGGAAGAAGAAACGCAAAAACTGCTCGATGCGCTAAAGTAAATTGTACTTCTTTGATACTGGGTAATCTATGTTACGAAAAGTAATCTAAATTGCCCAGTCAAGCTATGATAACTATTTATCTATTATTGGGGGGTAAAATCATGGACCTGCTAAAAACAATATTTTCATATATTTTAGATTTAGGTGCTTCTGTATTTGTTCCTGCAGTTATGTTGTTAATCGGAATATTTGTAAAAATGAAATTTAAAAATGCTTTAAGTGCAGCAATTACTTTAGGAGTTGCCTTTTTAGGAATGAACCTTGTAATTGGTTTTATGCTTGATGCTTTAACACCGGCAGCTCAAGCTTTAGCAGAGCGAACAGGGATTGAGTTAACAGCTGTTGATGGTGGTTGGACAACTGCTGCTTCATTATCCTGGGCTTGGCCGTATGCTTTTCTACTGTTTCCTATTCAGCTCGTCATTAATGGAGTGATGCTTCTATTAAATAAAACAAAAACATTGAATGTCGACTTGTGGAATGTATGGGGAAAAATTTTCACGGCTGTACTTATTTATGGTGTAACCGGAAGCATGTATATCGCTCTTATTGGTTCAGCAATTGTGGTTGTACTTGAATTAGTATTTGCTGATTTGAATCAAAAACAGATTGAGACGTTAACAAATATTCCAGGTGTTACAAGTTCTCATAACTTTTTCTTAATTGGTACATTATTAATGCCGATTGATTGGCTCTTAAGAAAATTTAAAGTATTTAATAAAGAAATGGATGCAAGTGCATTAAAAGATAAAATTGGTATTTTTGCTGAAAATCATGTGATGGGTTTTATTATCGGATTTCTTTTAGGCTTAGCAGCAGGTTATTCAGTAGCTGATTCACTAATTTTGTCGATGCAAGCGGCTGCCGCATTAACGTTATTCCCAATGGTAGCTAAATTATTTATGCAAGCATTATCTCCGTTATCAGAAGCCATTAATGATTATATGAAAAAACGCTTTAAAGATAGGGAAATATTTATTGGACTTGATTGGCCAATATTAGCTGGTTCAAGTGAAGCATGGGTTGTTATGACGATTTTGGTTCCGATTACGTTATTCTTTGCCTTTATATTACCAGGAAATGCAGTACTTCCATTTGCGGGAATTCTAAATATTGGGCTTGCTGTACCGGCATTAATTGTAACGGGTGGTAATTTGTTAAGAATGCTGGTGATCTGTACTATTACCACGCCAGTATTCCTATATGCCGCAACGTATTTTGCTGATATTATGACAAACCTAGCTCATTCAACAAAAGCAGTTGAATTAGAAGCAGGTCAGCAAATCACCTGGAGTACGGTTGAATACCCTGCATTTAGATATATTTTAACTGAGCTTGGAAGTTTCAGCATGGTAGGAATTGGACTAGCTGTTGTATGGGCGTTGGGATTTATCCTGTACCGGAAAGAAATGCTAAAACGAACGGAAGAACTAAAGGCAGAAAAATAGTCGGTGATGAAATGCTTTATCCTAAGATGCCGTAAGTCTCCCACTTCAATAGTTGTAAAGAATATGCTTAAGTGGGAGATAACTGCACCGAAATTCCCGATTCACTTCAAAGGCCTTGAGGTCATACCCTTGTGGTACTAACATTCAACAGGAGATGAAGGATCTTGAATGAAGTTTCACTTTATACGATAACATTAAATCCAGCTATTGATCGATTATTATGCTTGAATGAAAAATTGGAAAGAAGAAAAAGCAATCGAATTACAGAAGTTTCTTATGATATTGGTGGAAAAGGAACCCATGCTTCTTACGTTATGTCGAGATTAGGAGTAAAAAACCTAGCTCTAGGATTTGCAGGGAGTCAGAATATAGATAAGTTTAAACAGATTTTAAGTGAAAAAAGCATTGAGCATGACTTCACGATTATAGATGGTAAAACCACTAGGGAATGCTATATCATAGTAGAACCGGAGCAAGTCTCAGCCGGCTCTATCATGTTGACAGAAAAAGGATTTCATGTAGAAGAAGCTGATATCAAGCGACTTTTTAATAGGATAAAAGCTAGAGTGAAAGCGGAAGATATGGTATTAATCGCCGGTTCATTACCAGCTAATTTCACAATCGATAATTTAAGACAATTATTAAGTATTTTAAAAGAAATTGGTTGTTTTATTGCTTGTGACTTATCTGGTGAGGCAATTGAATTAGCTGTAAAAATGAAGGTGGATTTTATTAAACCAAATGAATTTGAATTAAAGCAGCTAAAAGCTTCTCATGAAAGTCTATTAGATACAGTAAAAAGACTAAACCAAGACATTGATTATGTAGTTACTTCGTTAGGCGGAAAAGGCAGTTACTGTGGGTATGATAGAAAGATCTATCGTGTAATTCCACCAAAGGTAAAAGAAGTAAACGATACTGGTGCTGGGGATTGCTTTGTAGGTGCCTTTTTAGCTGGACTTGCGAATCAGCTCTCGATAGAACAAATAATAAAGCTAGCTAGTGGTTGTGCTGCAAGTAAAGTGATGAACAAGGATAGTTCAACGTTTGATGTGAAGATGGCAATGAAGTTAAAGCAACAAGTAAAAATCACTCAACTATAAGGTGGCGATAACATTGTTATATCAAGAAGAAAGAGAACAGTTGGCTGAGATTGTGGAAAAAATGTTCTCTCGATATGAGACGAACACAGCTGGGGGAAATGTTAGTGTCAGGATGAATGAGCAACATATTATTATGACACCAACCCATATGTCGCAAGAATACCATTGCGATATATCCCCTTACCAAGTTTTAGTGGTGGATATGGATGAAAATATAGTTGAAGGTGATGGCAGAATCACAAGAGAAATTAATATGCATATGGCATGCTATAAACATAATCGAGAGATTGGCTGTGTACTCCATGCACATGCACTTAAATCAATGGTCTTTGCAACGATGGGGATAGATATGCCAAATTTAACAGAATCAACGCAAAAATTTGGGGATATTCCATGTCTGGATTTTGCTCCTGCAACTTCGAAAGCATTAGCTGAAAAAGTTAAACATTATTTGGAGAATAAAGCTTTAGACTCTGTAACAAACGCCATTTTATTGAATAAGCACGGGGTGTTAATTACAGATACAAATTTAATAAAAGCTTATGATAACCTGGGTCGTCTGGAATACAACGCATACATTGCCGAAAAAGCATTACTGTTTGATAAGTTAGGCATTTGTAAGATTGAAAATAAAGAGCTGAATTATAACGTAGATGAATAAGGAAAAGCTTTTTCTTAATTTATGTATTTTTCTTTCAGCATTATGTCTGCTCATTTCCGTATTCACGAAATGGCTGATTCCTACTATGGTAGCTCTAATTTTAGCAATCATAGCTCAAAGTAAATACAGAAAATGGTATCCCCATAAGGCAAGATCATATAAGGAATTAATTCAGAAAAAATACGAGAAAGAGCAAATTAGTAAGTCGAAAAATAAATAATAATTTGTCAATAGTGATATTCAAAAAGAGGACAATGGACATGAGATCAACTAAGAATTAACGTACTAGAAAAACTTTTTCTCTCGTACGATGTATCCCAGTGATCCGAACCAATGGCATTTAGCTCAGGTATCTCAGCACTTCGCCTTTCGCTTTCAACATCATTAAAGTAAGAGAAATTACGGTGCTTTACTTTACTTGAGGGATTAAATTTTCTACTGTGCTCTTAACTTCAGTACTATATTATACATTCTAACGTAATGAGGAAATTTGTTTCGTTATTACCTATGACTTTTTGAACATTACGAATAATAATTACAACGGAGGGTTTACTAATGAAATATTTAAAAGCAGAGAGAAAACAAATTGTTGAATATGGAAAGAAATTAATCGATTCTGGACTAACCGTTGGCACCGGTGGAAATATTAGTATTTTTGATAAAGAATCAGGGCTTATGGCAATTACACCAAGCGGGATTGAATATCATAAATTAACTGAGGAAGATGTCATCATTATGGATTTATATGGTAATGTGGTTGAGGGGGAGCTAAGACCATCCAGTGAACATCAAATGCATTCCATTGTCTATAAAAATAGATATGATGCAGTTGCAATGATTCATACTCACGCTCTGTATTCCACAACGATTTCTTGCTTAAATGTTGATTTACCGGCTATTGATTATCTTGTTGCTCATAGTGGAGGAAAAAATATCCGTTGCGCTAATTACGCAACATATGGAACAAACGAATTAGCTGAGAATGCCCTGGAAGCAATGAAAGATAGAAAAGCAGTTTTATTAGCCAATCATGGAATCAATGTAGTCGGCAGTTCTCTTGCAGAAGCTTATGCAATTACAGAGCAGTTGGAATTTTGTGCCCGCTTGTATTGGCAAGCAAAAGCAATCGGGAATCCAGTCATCTTATCAGATGAAGAAATGACGATGATGGTGGAACGCTTTAAGGATTATGGACAACCGCAAACAAACGAATAGAAAATTAGTTTCTTACATCCTAAAGGACTACCTTCTTTTCTTTCTCATTTTAAAAGATCTTGAAAATAAATTTTCGTATCAGCTCTAGTTTTTTAACTAGGGCTTTTATTTTTGTTTCTTATTTTTTCTATCATCTATTTTTCTTAAAAACGTGTATTTCTACTCTAACTATTTAATTAAGGGTGGATAATCTTTTTTAAAAGTAGCTTCGTCTAGCTTATGCGCTCAGCTGTAGTAGACTTCGCTTTTCTTCTTATGACAGTCAACATCGGGCTTGAATCTAAAGGAAGGCCGACTAAAAGCGGGCTTCTTGCTCAGACGTCGGCATCCCCTGTTTTAGAGGCATGTTTCCTTAATACCGTATCTAGTGCCGCAATCCTCCCACTGCAAGAGTTATATAGAATACGAAGACGTCTAAATAGGAGATAATGGCATCTAAATGTCCAATTTGTTCAAAGGACTTCAGGTCATACCATTGCGGCACTAACATTCAAGAAGAAAAAATTCTCCTTAAATGAAGGTTCACTATATCTCAGAAGTTCTCTTTATATGTCGCTAATCGATCGCTTCTTGTTTTTCTACTATTCTTGAGCTTCACAAGGATGGTAAAAATTATGCAAGCAGTTCTCAATGGATAAGTTTATTTTTCCTGGCTTTTTTACTACTCCCCTTCGACAAATGCAAAGTCAGCAGGGATATGTTCTCCTTGAAATATTTGTTTAAATTCATTAGGTGTATAGTTAGTTTCTTTTTTAAAAATACGGCTAAAATAGGTGAGGTCCGGATAACCAACCTCCTCGGCAACTTCGGTGATAGTTAATTCAGATGTTCGTAATAGTTTTTTCGCCTGTTCTATTCGGTAATGACGTAAGTAACTGCTAAACGTCATACCAACCGTTTCTTTGAAAAAACGGCTAACATAGCTTTTATTTAAATGCATGAAGCGTGCCAAAGTTTCTAGGTTAATTTCTTCATTAAAATATTCATGAACATACTGCATCATCTGATTGGCACTTTCTTTTACTGTATTAGTAATTGATTTTCGCTCGTAATGAAGTAAAGAAACCTGATTTAATGCCAAAATGGCACGATGAATTGCCGACTTACACTCATCTTCATCTAATGGCTTAACGATATAGTCAATGGCAGCACAGCGTATTGCAGTTTGAATATGTTTAAAATTCGCCTTTTTGTCAAGTAGGATTACTTTAATATTCGGATATTGTTTTACTATATTTGTTTTATATTGAAATATTTCATCGCTTGATCCACTAATATCAAGGATTAACATATCAAGCCGATTATCTAATGAACGTTTGTATGCTTCTTCAGCTGATAAAGCGTCCTCAAGAAAAGTAACATTAAAAAAATGCTCAGCAAATATTTGTTTTAAAAAAGCACGATCTGTTTCTACAGGACTGGCTATTAAAACACGACACATGGATAAACACCTCATTTTAAAGTAAGTTCATGTTTTAGTGCTAATTGCAGTTATATTTATGTAGCTCAATAATTAATCTAACGTTCGTTTTGAATGACATATCCTGTAATATCTAGTAGCAACTTTCTCATCTTAAAGAATCAGGCACAATTCAAAAGGTTAAGTTAGAGGGACACAACTTTCAATAAAGTCTCGATTGGTTTTTACCTAATCAGTAAAGAGTAGAGATCCTCTGCTGATCTTTTACACTATAGGAAAGTATAAAACTTTATGGTTTATAGTATAAGAAAAACTGTAGCTTTCGCCATAAAGATTTGGTGACAAGCCAAGTTTTTCTAATATCCTATTATAAGTATACCATGGTTACATTGATTTTGTTGATCAATAAAATTGTGAAATGTTGATCAAGTGTCGAAATAGTCCAAAAACAACAAAAAATAATCCTAACGCCTTCTATGTAAACGCTTTATCATAGAGTTATAGAAAATTATTGAAAAGGGGATGGCAAACATGGCTATTAATTTAGCAAAAGAAAGCGTTAGAGAATATGAGGTTGAATCACTCATTCATAAAGCCAAGCAGGCTCAACAAATATATGCCAGTTTTACCCAAGAACAAGTAGATGAGATTGTCAAATCTGTTGCGACAGTATTAACAGAAGCTGCAGAAGATTTAGCAATAAAAGCACATACAGAAACAGGATTCGGTAATGTAAAAGATAAAACAACGAAAAATCTATTTGCGAGTCAACAAGTTTATGAAAGCATTAAAGATGAGCCGACGGTAGGGATTATTCATCGCGATGAAGTAAATAAAGTGATTGAGGTTGGAGTGCCAATGGGATTAATTGCAGCACTTGTACCTGTAACAAATCCGACATCAACCGTTATTTTTAAAACATTAATTGCATTAAAAACTAGAAATGCAATTGTTTTATCACCTCATCCAAATGCAGTGAATTGTATTGTAGAAGCAACAAAATTAGTAGAAGAGACAGCGGTAAATGCAGGCGCACCGAAAGGATTAGTACAAGTAATTGAGACACCAACGCTAGAAGGAACGCAAGCATTAATGAAGCATGAGGATACGGCACTAATTTTAGCTACTGGTGGCGGACAGATGGTAAAAGCCGCTTATTCTTCGGGCAACCCGGCAATTGGTGTTGGACCTGGAAATGGGCCAGCTTTTATTGAAAAATCAGCGGATATAGAAGCTGCCATTGATAAAATTATTACGAGTAAAACGTTTGACAATGGTACTATTTGTGCCTCAGAACAGTCTATAGTGGTGGAGAAAAGTATAAAGGATCAAGTTGTGAATGAACTTAAAAAGCGCCACGCTTACTTTATGAATAAAGAAGAGTCAGAGCAGGTTGCGAAGTTTATTATGCGAGAAAATGGCACGATGAATCCGCAAATAGTTGGAAAACCGGTAACCGAAATTGCCAAGCTATGTGGTATTATTGTTCCTGCCGACACCACTGTTTTGATCTCTGAACAGACAACTATCGGTCATGACAATCCATATTCTCGTGAAAAGCTTACTCCAATTTTAGCAATGTATACAGTTAATGATTGGGATGAGGGAGTGACAATCTGTAATGCTATTTTAGAAAATGAAGGTGCTGGTCATACGGCTATTCTTCATACTAGTGACGATCAGCAAGTAGAAGATTTTGGATTGCGCACTAAAGCATCACGAATTTTAATAAATACCCCTGGAACATTTGGCGGAATTGGCTTCTCAACTAACCTTGCTCCTTCACTAACGTTAGGTTGTGGAGCAATCGGAGGAAGTAGCATTACAGATAATGTGAGTGTACGTCAATTAATGAACATTAATCGTGTCGCTTACGATAAACAATAAAAATATAAGGGTTCCTCTTTATTTATAGGCTATAACCGATTCATTATCATGCAATACTTGTTTTATAACGTTTTATCATCCTATATATCTAAACCATGTTATATTGTCAATGGATTGACAATATAAACAAACTTTGTCTCTTTCTAATAGTAAACAAAAAAGTATCTTTACGTCGAAGTGTCTTCCAAAAGAGACAGCTTATTTTATTATCAGCCTGTTGGGCATGAGTTCGATATTGTAAGGACTCATGCCTTTTAAGCGAATTAGACCTGTGTATATTCTATAGAGTTCTTGAACTACGAAAATAGTAGTTTTTAGTATAAGTTAAGGATATCTAGGTAAGCTAGAATCTTCAGGAAGTCAGCAGCAAGTCTAAGTTTTCGAGGAACATACGCTTCGTATCAGACTAGTGACTTAGATCAGACCTCCATACAAGTCAAAGTCCATGCTGCCAAATGGTACATCAAGTAAATAAAGTAAGGATATGGAGGGGAAGAATGTGTACTCACCCTGGAAGCTTGCTAAAAACATAGAACATATTGTGTAACCAGTTATGTGAATGTTTGCTGGACTAGAAAACAGCTGAAGCCATAGTACGAGACACTTCTAGAAAAAGAGGATGCTAGCGCATGCTGTATTATTTGCAATTGTTACTGCCCTGAAAGCTAATGTAAACTGAATTTACCCTTATGTAACGATTTGTATATCTCTTCCATCAAACATCTTTTATTATCCTAAGTACTATGTGATAAAAACGGCTCCTAAATACGATTTGTTGCCGATTGACAGGACAAAGACTTATCCCGTGATACAACCGCTATATTTCAAATGACGCCGAGGTCTTAGCTGAACGAAAGACTATTTATTCTCTTTTAAACATGCAATAGCAGAGAATAATTATCTGTAAATTAGGAAATTTGATTGACATAGTGATTATTAAGATATATGTTAATCTATGCAGTTATTTTTTAAGTTTCATCTGATTAGGATCAACTAGAATAGTATGCCAAAGAACCTGAAGAAAATTATATTAATCGAGAAAATAGTGCTAGACTGAGCAGACTCAATATCAAGTATCAGATAATGCAGCTGTTTATGTTATTACAAATGGAGGTCACAGGACAGGAGTTAGGTGGATACATATTTAAAATAAACAGGGACATGGTAGTCGGACTTCATTTGTAGACAATCTGCTGAATGCAAAATTTCTCCATATACTGCATTTGAACTAGAGAATGCTTCTCATTATTTTGAGTTGTCAACTGTTCAGCTTTGCTGAAAAAACTGCTATGCTACCAAATAAGAATATAGAAGAGAGGAAACTAAATGTTATAAAATACTCTGGATTTTAAAAGTCAAAACTTGACCAAGGATAAATATGTTACATACAGTAAAAATAAGCTCATGACAGAGATGAACGGCCGTCATGAGCAGGATGTTTTTATTCTATACTCTTAGTGCTGATTCCACATGGTTATCCAACATCAACAGTTTCGATCATATTTTCTTTTTTTAGTGCTTCAAACACCTTAGTGGCAAATTGTTCTAACTGTTCCCAGCTAGTTTTTGCTATAGTTAAATCTTCTTCTAACAACTCAAAATCTTGTGCATCAAAAACAGCAACGTTATTTACTAGATGACGGTATTTTGCAGCTATAACATGCCACTGATTTGAAATGTTTTGAAGCGAGTCAATGGCTTTATCAATGGTATCTGTCATATTTGTAAGCTTATTTTCTATGTCTGTTATAATAACTACTTCTTTTTCTATACCTGAAATTTGCGCTTGTAAACTAGCAATTTGGCTCTCTGCGTTGTCTTTTTCTTTAACAGCCTCAGCTATTATTGGTCCTCCGGCAATACAAAAAATGATAAGTCCACATAATATTGCTCCACCACCTATTTTCCACTTCGCATTTTCTATGATCCTGTGATAATGTTCAATTTGCTTTTTTAACATGGGGATGCTGGCATCCGATTGTGATAAAATAACTTGCAATTGATTAGAATTTTCTTTAAAGTGCTTTACATCTTCGCTAATGCTATCTCGATATGTCGTCAAATCCTTTATCATATCATCAACTTTTTCATTATTTCTTAAAATCGTTTGATACAATTCATCTATTTCTTTTTGTACATGTTGATCATTCTTTTGCTCAATTGCGCTTAATAAATGATTATAATGATCTTGCCAGGCTTTATTAAAATCTACTACGGTTTTTATGGATAATCTAATATTTGGTTTTAATTGATCTAACCAATAAGCAGCATTTTCTTGGGCGTCTGTAAAGTTAGTACGTATATTTACTTTTAAATTATTATCAACAGAGCTTATTCCATTTAATTGGGGTAATTGACTATCGAGAACGGAATGTGCATAAGAATCAATAACAACAATGCTTGAAGCAGCGGTTTCTAATTTTTCCTGGAAATTATCCGGTCCAAGTTCATTTCCCTGTTGTTGTGCGGTTACTATATTTAGTGGAAATAGGTAAGTCATTGTAAAAATAATCGTGATCACTGCTATGATTATTTTTTTAATTAAACTCTTTTTCATTGTTATCACCCACTTTTGACTATTTATTTTATAGGAGATTATAAAATTAGTACATAGTGGGATATCTTTTTCAAAAAATAGTATCGTCTAGTTTAAGTGCTTAAACGGTTAGCAAACTTCGCTCTTCTTTCCGTAATAAGTCAACATATGCTTTGAATCTAGGAAGGAAGATCGACTAAAAGCGGGTTTGCCGTCCAACATCGGCATTCCCCTGTTGCAGGGGTTTTCTTTATCCCAAATGAAAGCAGTATTTCCCTCGTGGGAGAGAATGCATCCAAGTCGAGACGGAGCGCCGGAAAGTTGGGAGAGAATGCACTCAAGTCGAGACGGAGCGCCGGGAAAGTTGGGAGAGAATGCACCCAAGTCGAGACGGAGCGCCGGAAAGTTGAAAAATCTGCTTATTATTTTGCGACCTTTATAAGAGAAAATAACTCTAAATTCCCGATTCGTTCGGGTTCACAGGACAGAGTTGCTTCTACAGCAATACATCGCACGCAGAAAAAGCGTTTTTCTTTTTCAAGGACAGAGTTGCTTCTACAGCAATACATCGCACGCAGAAAAAGTGTTCTTCTTTTTCAAGAAGAAAAGAACCCTTTGAATGAAGTTTTACTCGATCTCATAAGAGATTCTCTCGGTTGTATGTTGGTAACCGAGCGGTTTTAGCTTTTATTCCACTATAGGAAAGTATAGAACTTTATGGTTTATAGTATAAGAAAAACTATAGCTTTCGCCATAAAGACTTGGCGACAAGCCAAGTTTTTCTAAATAGGGGAAGTATGTTTGAAAGTACTTCCCCAACCTATACTTATTGATGATCTACTATTTCAATTTCTTCTACATATAGCTTTTCTGCATAGTCTTTAATATTGCTCCAACTCGTTTTAGCAATTACTAAATCTTCTTTTAAAAGCTCAAAGTCTTCCGGATCCATTATATTAATGTTACTAATTAAGCTTCTATATTTTGCTTCCATTGTACTCCATTGAGTAGATATGTTTTGTAAGGAATCGATAGCAAGGTCAATTGTATCTGTTAAGAATTCCATTTGCTTTTTAATTGCAGTTATACTAGCCAACTGGATTTGTGCTTCTTCTATATTTCCGGTAAGAACTTTAATTTCTTCTTGCGCTTGATCTATTCCTTGTTTAGCTAACACAATTCCTGTTACCCCTCCTCCGGTTGCTCCTGCTCCTCCAGCAATTAAACCTATACCAAGGGGAGTTCCGGCGCCTGTAACCAGTACAGCTACACCTCCTACAATGGTAATTGGTCCTGCTGCAGTAGCTACTGAAGATGCTATCAGGATATTGTTATATTTACTTATCGATTCATAATATGCGTCAATTTGTTTTTGAAAAAGCGGAACACCTGTATTCTGGCTCGTTAAAATGGTCGATAATTGGTTAGTGTTTGCTTTTAAGTTTTGTGTATCGGTTTGTAATTTTTCTCTAAACTGTTTTAAATCAACAATTAACTCATCGACTTCCCGTTTGTTTTCCAAAACGCTATTAGAAAGTCTTGTTAATCTTGCAGTTAAAGCTTGTGTATCTTTATTTTCTGTAGCTTCTAATAACTTATTATAATACCCTGCAAATTTATTATCATAATTAATAATATTTTCATTCGTTGCTATTAATTGCGGTTTTAATTGATCGAGCCATTCTTTTGCATTTTCTCTTGCGTTGTCCTGATCCCCTAATATTTTATTCTGTAAATTTGTTTCAATGGAATTTACGTTTTTAAAGCTTATATTGGGCTGTTTAATGACTGTCAAGGCATAAAGATCCATGACCAGTGCGTTGGATCCGGTTGTTTTCATCGCTTCTCTAAGACCATCCGGACCTAATTCAAATTTATTGTATATGTCGGTTGGATTTGTTTGAGCTTGCTCTTCGGTTGCATTTTCTGCATAGGCATAGGATGGTGCGATATTACTAAACACTATTGTTACTGCCATTATTGGAAAAAGAAAAGTTTTATATATTTTTTTTGCCAATTTGGTTCCTCCTAACAAAAGAGCTGAATTTTTACTTTATGTTTGTAGTAAAACCTTCAAATTGTTCTGTCTGTTTGTTGATATGCAACATAATTTCCTTTAAGTGCTTTAACTGGCTTTGCAATTCAGAAGGATTTACTTCTCCAGAAAACACATCATCCTTTAACTTGTCCATGATATTATTTAAGGTTGTAAATTCATTGACAATATAATCAAAAATAGTAATCTCCCGTTTTACCATTTCAGCAAAACCAATGATTTGATCTTCAACGATGGTAACTTCTGTTGCTTGTTGCTCAAATTTAGACAGTTTCTTCATTAGGGCGGTTACTTCCTGTTGTTTTTGTTGGATGGTTGTAGCTAATAGTTTTGTTTTAAAGCTAGTAGCATTCGCTATTTCTTTATTAATAGCTTCAATGGATGCAATATCAACTGTTTGAGTTTCGGCACTTGTTTTAACCGTATTATAAAGTAACTTTCCAAATCTAAATGAAAAATCATATACTTCGTCTGGATTAGTGATAATTTTAATAAGCTCATCTTGGATTTCTGCTAATAGAACCTTCACAGTTTCTCTTATTTGTACCGCTTCACTGTTCTGTCCATTTAATAATTCAACTGCTTTCGTTGCTTTTTCAGAAAATGCCTTGCTATCAGAATCAAGAAGATCTTTGTAGGCATTTAGATCTAAGGATGTTCGTTTTAAATCTGCTTGCATATCCTCAACATTGCCCAGGAGCCGATTGAATCTATTTAAAAAGTCTGTTTTTGCTTGTTCATTATTATCAATTTCTCCAGCTAATTCATATAAACGAGTGTAGTATTGATCAACCCGTTGACTTAGACCATTCATGTTTTCATTTAAATAGATTAGTTGTGGACTATATTCATCCAGCCACTCACGGACATTCTCTCTAGCAATTTGTTGATGATTAGTTAAACTGTTCATGTTTTTTATATCAAGGGTTGGCTGTTTTAAAACAACAAGTCCGTACGATTGTAACAGCGGGTATTGTGATCCTAATGTCCTTATCCAATTGGAGAATGTGATTGATCTAAGTTCCTTATTTGTTTCGGCTAACACATTTTGGGGGATCATGGCACTTAAAATGATACCCAAAATCATAAAAAATGCTGCTAATTTTTTCTTCATTGAAAAATCTCCTCCTTGGCTGACAATCCTGTAGTTTTTTAGCTAATATGAATAGCTTTCTAGCAAGATTAACCAGTTTATTTTAACTTAATATATAAGAATATTAAGTTATTAACTTAGTTAAGAAGTATGTATTGCTGTAATTTTTTTACCTCGAATGTAAGGTGCCGTATTCAAGAGTTATGGAGAATACGAAAAAATCTCGAGAAGATAATAGCAACTTAAATTCTTGATTTCATTCAAAGGCCTTTAGGGCATACTCTTTTGATACTAACATTCAGTAAGGGATGAGGTAAAATGTTTGTCAAATGGAACTTCACTTTATCTTTTTCGGAAAATTATTTTTCTAAAGGAGATTTTTAAATCAACTTGTAACAAGTGTTTGTCTTAATAGTAAAAACAACTAGGAACGGGATAAACATAATGGTTCTATATGTTTACTTTTCATTTTTTATTCATAATAACCATCTGAATATTAGATAATTTGCGTTTAAGTTCAATTAGTTTACTCTATAATACTACATTTTTTGCTTATTATGGCAATAAAATTAAACATTAATGAAATAACGGTTACAAAATTAACAAATATATTAAAAAAGTTTAACCCCCTTACCTTGATGTCTATTTAACGAGAAAGGTAAGGGTTACTAATGTTTATTTATCGAAAGAAATAGGGATGCCATTAGCTTTTTAGTTGTTTTATGTTTCTGAAGGAAGTTTTAGGTAGTATTTTCACTAATAGATTCCAGTTAGGGGATAAGTATTAGAATGAAGTGAAGCCTATTTGCTTAGAGAAAAGGCGACTTATTTTTACTAGTTTGCAGCTTCTATTTTTGATCGGCATATCTCCGCCAAAGCATCGTACTAATTAATCCTATTGCAGTTGTTAAAAGTAAAATAGTTAGGCTAATTCCTTCAACGATAAAACTTTTGTTTCCAGCTGCACCACTCGAAAGCGCTGGAATAGACCAAGGGAAAAATTGACCATATCCTGCTACTGTAACTATTTGCGCCAATACGAGTGTAAAGACCATAAATCTCAAGAGGAGACAAATAGCCACGTCCAACACTTGCAAATAAAGCGACTGGTGTAGAAACTAATATGTCAATACTGCACAAACACTATAAATCATTAAACCTCGAACGATAATCTCTTGTGACCAGCCGGGTATATTCACCATATTTCCAACTACTAATCCAAGGACTAATACAAATATAGATAAAATCAAGCACCAAATAATAGCTACAATAAATTTTGACAATACAATTATATTTCTAGATATGGGCAGTGCTAATAGATCTTTAATGATTCTATCGGAATATTCTCTGCCAAAAATCCAACTAATAATAAACCCGAAAATGATTAACCCACCAATAGAAATTGCTTGTGTAAGCAAACTAAGATAAGAGGGCCAGTCGGCTGTTCCCATAATCTGCGCTTTTTTTGATATAAACCCTAACCTTTCTGCAAAGTCAGGATTCTTTAAAACAAACATAAAAAATCCACCAATAAAAGGTACTAGAGTAAATGCAAGTAATGTTATTAAAGGAATTTTTGAACGAAAAAATTTTTTGAATTCTACGGAAGTGCTTGTGACAAACTTACTCACTTTTATCCCCTCCAGTGCTTTTGATCGTTCTTAAAAAATACATTTCCAAATCTTCCTTTTCCACTTTTAATAGCATTGGGGAATGACCAGAATTTACAAGCAATGTAGCAATTTTTTCTGGATTATTGATAGCATCTTCTTCACTTATTTGTAAAAGAGAAGATTCGTCACTACTATAAATAGAAGCCTTGTATCCAGCTTTAGAAAGAATGTCTTTAATAGCAGTTCTATCTTTTCCATCTACCAATAAGGATTTGTGTAACTGTTTTTCTAGTTGCTCTCCGTTTATTTTCTTGATTAATTCTCCATTATGTATGATGGCGATATTTGTAGCCAATCTTGAAATTTCATCCAGCTTATGACTAGAGACAAGAATGGTTATGCCTGAATTTTTGGCTAAGTCCTTAAGAAGATGCCGAACTTCAACAATTCCGGCAGGATCTAATCCATTTGTTGGCTCATCCAATATTAAAATTTTTGGCTTGTGAATTAGTGCTTTTGCTATCCCGAGCCTTTGGTTGTTACCCATAGACAGATGCTTCGTTTTCTTTGAAGCGTATGCTTCTAACTTTAATTTCTTGATAATCCAATTCACAAAGCTTTTATTTGTGATTCCTCTTAGCTTCTGGACAATCTCAAGATTTTCTTTTACGGTCAGCTCAGGATAGGAATAGGGTGTTTCCACAATATAGCCTACATCACGCCAAATGTTTACCTTTCCCGGATTAACCTTTTCGCCGTTAAGGTAACATTCTCCGAAAGTAGGAGTAGCCATGCCTAGAAGCATTCGTATTATTGTCGTTTTACCTGCACCATTTAAACCTAAAAATCCATATATTTCCCCTTTTGCAACAGATAAATCAACATTATTAACGGCAAGGACTTGCCCATACGCTTTTGTCAAATTGACAGTATGAATCACATCACTCATTTTGATCCTCCTTGATTATCTGTAGGGCAAGCCCTTTGATTAAAAGTTTCAGAACTTCCTCGAAATCTTGTTCACCAATTTCTTTCATGTACATCATGCTCATGAAAATAGCTCGTAACGAAGCTGTGACGACACTTATATGTACATCGTCTTTCACCTTTATATGGGAAAAAACTTTCTCCATAAACATATCATCTAAAGAATGGTGGTTCATAAGTAGTTCTTCTGGTAATTTTCGCATCAGGTATTGTAATTCTTGCTGTTGAATGATGTTCATAATAAAAGATTGTCTTACATTGTGATATAGCTCAAAAATTAATTCTGAAAATTGTTCAATTCCTATAGTAGTTTCTTTTTCAAGCTTTTTTGTTAGCTTATCTACCAGCGAATTTTGATAATCTTCTAAGACATAAAAAAATAGAATTTCCTTCTTTGCGTAAAAGTTATAGAAAGCTCCTTTTGATATGCCTGCCATTTTGACAAGCTGATCGACGGTCGTTTTCTTTACACCATATTTCCCAAGGCATTCTTTTGCTGCCTTATGCAGTCTATTCCTGATTAATTCCTTTTCGCTATTAGTAAATGCAGTAGCCATATTGTACCTCCTGATGAAAATGTATGACTATAATTGTTTTTATAGTCATACCATAACAAGACCATGGAGATCTGTCAACAAAACTATGTATAATAACAAAAGCAAGCCCTATTATTAAGGCTTGCTTAGATGTAAGTACTTTTTAAAAGTTCTATTTTAATTGCAATTATTTTGTAAAATCAATTTTCTTCGCCAACCAATAAATGATCACTCCACCAATAGTCATAGACAATAGCTCGCCAACACCAACGGTTAGCCATGTATAAAAGAATGGTAAGTCAAACAGAATAGTTAGTTGTGCTGCAACAGTAAACATTGAAATAGCGAAAATGACAGCAGTTATACATATTTTTATAATGTCATTTTCGAGCCGTTTTGTTACATATCTACACAAAATTAAAACAAGAAAAGTGGAAACACCACCAATGGGAACATCTAAAAACCATGTAGGAGACATGAAATTAGCGATGATAACTCCAAACGTTACTGCAATAACATAGCGCTTGTGGTACAGTGCTAGGAAATTAAACATTTCGGAAAAACGAAACTGGATAGCAGCAAAACTGATTGGAGCCAGCCATACTGTAATTATTACATAGAGCGCACAAATAAGAGAAATTTTAGATAGCTCTGAGATCATCGAGGGTGAAGATGGATGGGAAACGGATTTATACATTTTATATTCTCCTTTGTAAAATAGCTTGTCAGCTATTTTAGTAATAACTGCGACCAAAGAAGGAAGTGTCACAGTGCAACATTTATAAGTTTGCCAAGCTATTATATCCAAAGAAGATTGGTTGTGCAATAGAATTATTTGTTTGTCCATCCGCCATCAATAGGAATAACAGCGCCATGAATATAGTCAGTAGCTTTACTTGCTAAAAACAGCGTTAGATCAGCTACTTCCGATGGATCTGCCCATCTTCCGGCGGGTGTCTCCTCAGCGACCCACTTTGCTATTTGGCCATCTCCAGCAAAATCAGCTTTGTTCATTGGCGTTTTAATCGCACCTGGTGCAATAGCATTAGCCCGTACTCCATTTCTGCAATAATCATAATCAAGCTGTTTTGTATAGCCAATAATGGCATGCTTGGAAGCAGTATATGCCGCACCACCACCCCCAGCAACAATACCTGCAATGGATGCCATGTTGATGATAACTCCTCTTTCGTTTTGGAGCATATGAGGAAGTACAGAATTAGTCACAAAATAGGTTCCTTTTACATTCGTATTCATAATTTTATCCCATAATTGTTCTTCTGTTTCTAATGTTTTAGCATAACCATCTAAAACCCCTGCTGTATTTAATAAAATATCAATCTGTTTAAAATTCTTAATTGCTTGTCTCACAGATTGCTGAACTGCAGTTTTATCAGTAATGCTTCCAACTGCATAATCAAAACTATTCTCATATTGCTTGAACATTTCTTTCAAGTTTTCTTCAGCCTTATCTAAAACAAACACATTGGCACCGTTTTTTAGAAAGGAAATCGCTTGTGCTTTTCCAATACCTGAAGCACCACCAGTAATAAAAACAGTTTGTCCTGCAAACTCTTCAAATTTCATTTAAAACCTCCACGGATTGTATTGTCATTCTATAATTTTCCAGTCATCAGCAAGAATGTCGCATACAGTAGGTGTAAACATCGTGTAACCTTCACCAGATACATTAATTAAAAAGTATGGATTGAGTTTTTCGCCATCATACTGGCTTTCACTAACAAGTTTCACATATAATTCAGCGCCCCCCCACCCTTTACGAATGATTTTTTTCCCAGCTTTTAATTCAGGTAATATTTGTTCAAACGTCATATTTATCATCCTTTGTTCAGTATTTTTAAATTTAAATATGCTAGTTGTATGGTTCGGTAATTAATTTACGTAGCCATATATATTGAAATTAAGCAACTGTAAATCAAGTATATGTTGGCATAAAGCTTGAAGCAAGTAAATAAGCGTAAGAGCCGGGGAATATACTTTTTATTACAAGGAATTCACCTATAGATCTTTATAGGTACTCACTTAGTATAAACTTCTCGATTTTAAGTATACTCTTTCCAATATTTCTCAAAATATTACTTTTGTATGAAAGTCTCCCACCATTAACCATCTTTCCTCATGAAACTAAGTGCTTATTTTAAGAAATCCTCCAGTTACTGCTACACTTTGCTAATTTTCAAATATATACTATACATAACTGAAAAATGTGAATCGTTTTGGAACATCACCATGCGTATTGGAGGTTAAAATGTGAAGGGTAGAATTTACATTTTATTACTACTGTTAATAGTAGTTTTCTTAGGAGGTTGTCAAATGGAAAGTAAAGAAACAAGAAAATCTTCTGAAATGAATGTGGAAGACTTACCGGATGTAAGAGCTTTTCAAGATGAATTTACTCGAAACTTTTTGCAATCGACGGAAGAAACAAGACCTGGCTACTACCCGTTTTTGTCTGGAACTGGAAAATATAAAATGGATTTTCCGGCTGGTGGAATTATTGGTGAAAAGTCATATGCACGAAAAGAAAAGGATTATGAAGAATACTCTGTTCATATTCAGAGTGACATTGTTGGTGAAGCAATGATTACGATATTTTATTTTTCTTATGATACGACAGATGAATTAGAATCTAATTTAGATAGTTTCAGTACTAGGATTGGTAAGAATATAAATTTCAAAAAAATAGATGGAGAAAATCAGTCATTTTATTATGGAAACTTTGAGCGGAATGAATTTCATACATACGCAAGTTATATACAAAATGAAAAAGCTGATGGGGCACTTGAAGTTGTTTATCAAATCGATTGCAGGCAAGAGCAAAAAGCAAAATGTAATAAAAATAAAGAAAAGAATGAAAAACATGTTATAGACTGGATGAAATCCATCCGCTTTATAAATGAAAGTAAGGAAGTGAATGGATAGTGAGTGATATGATTATGCATTCGTCCGAAATGCGGTTAAGATTAACCCAGTTAGGATACGACGATAAGTTATCGAAGGAGGAAATTATAGAAAAGGTAAAGAGAATATATTTGGAGGAAACCGGGAAGAAGCTGAAAGCAGATATTAAGGTATATACATCAAAAGAGGCAAGAGTTGGTGAAAAATCCGGATATAACGGTATAGCAATTTATATAGATTCTAAGGAAAATAAAAAAGATGAATTATACGTTATTTCACAGGGATCTAAGGATATTAAGGATTGGGATTATAATATAAAAGCAATGTTAGCAGGAAAAGATATTCGACAAGCTAAAGCAACGAATAAATTTGTAAAAGCAACACAGGGCCATTTTAACCTCAATAAAAATGAAGATTCTACATCTATTATTGGTTTATCACATTCATTAGCTCATAATAATAATACGACTGCTTATTTACTATATGATACTTTTGATGAAATATATAGTGTAAATGGCGCGCAAACAAATTATTATCAACTCTACAATGCTAATCTTGAATTTAGAGAGACTGTTCAAAGTAAATTTTCTATTTCTCCCATAGACCCAAATGCGGTCTATGATATAGACCCAAACAAACTCCGTCAATTTGCCGAAGCTTACTATAAAGACAAGGCAAAAAATATTCATCAAGTTATTAACCTTTTCGCCGTTAAGGTAACATTCTCCGATAGTAGGAGTAGCCATGCCTAGAAGCATTCGTATTATTGTCGTTTTACCTGCACCATTTAATCCTAAAAATCCATATATTTCCCCTTTTGCAACAGATAAATCAACATTATTAACGGCAAGGACTTGCCCATACGCTTTTGTCAAATTGACAGTATGAATCACATCACTCATTTTTTATCCTCCTCGATTATCTGTAGGGTAAGCCCTTTGATTAAAAGTTTCAGAACTTCCTCGAAATCTTGTTCACCAATTTCTTTCATGTACATCATGCTCATGAAAATAGCTCGTAACGAAGCTGTGACGACACTTATATGTACATCGTCTTTCACCTTTATATGGGAAAAAACTTTCTCCATAAACATATCATCTAAAGAATGGTGGTTCATAAGTAGTTCTTCTGGTAATTTTCGCATCAGGTATTGTAATTCTTGCTGTTGAATGATGTTCATAATAAAAGATTGTCTTACATTGTGATATAGCTCAAAAATTAATTCTGAAAATTGTTCAATTCCTATAGTAGTTTCTTTTTCAAGCTTTTTTGTTAGCTTATCTACCAGCGAATTTTGATAATCTTCTAAGACATAAAAAAATAGAATTTCCTTCTTTGCGTAAAAGTTATAGAAAGCTCCTTTTGATATGCCTGCCATTTTGACAAGCTGATCGACGGTCGTTTTCTTTACACCATATTTCCCAAGGCATTCTTTTGCTGCCTTATGCAGTCTATTCCTGATTAATTCCTTTTCGCTATTAGTAAATGCAGTAGCCATATTGTACCTCCTGATGAAAATGTATGACTATAATTGTTTTTATAGTCATACCATAACAAGACCATGGAGATCTGTCAACAAAACTATGTATAATAACAAAAGCAAGCCCTATTATTAAGGCTTGCTTAGATGTAAGTACTTTTTAAAAGTTCTATTTTAATTGCAATTATTTTGTAAAATCAATTTTCTTCGCCAACCAATAAATGATCACTCCACCAATAGTCATAGACAATAGCTCGCCAACACCAACGGTTAGCCATGTATAAAAGAATGGTAAGTCAAACAGAATAGTTAGTTGTGCTGCAACAGTAAACATTGAAATAGCGAAAATGACAGCAGTTATACATATTTTTATAATGTCATTTTCGAGCCGTTTTGTTACATATCTACACAAAATTAAAACAAGAAAAGTGGAAACACCACCAATGGGAACATCTAAAAACCATGTAGGAGACATGAAATTAGCGATGATAACTCCAAACGTTACTGCAATAACATAGCGCTTGTGGTACAGTGCTAGGAAATTAAACATTTCGGAAAAACGAAACTGGATAGCAGCAAAACTGATTGGAGCCAGCCATACTGTAATTATTACATAGAGCGCACAAATAAGAGAAATTTTAGATAGCTCTGAGATCATCGAGGGTGAAGATGGATGGGAAACGGATTTATACATTTTATATTCTCCTTTGTAAAATAGCTTGTCAGCTATTTTAGTAATAACTGCGACCAAAGAAGGAAGTGTCACAGTGCAACATTTATAAGTTTGCCAAGCTATTATATCCAAAGAAGATTGGTTGTGCAATAGAATTATTTGTTTGTCCATCCGCCATCAATAGGAATAACAGCGCCATGAATATAGTCAGTAGCTTTACTTGCTAAAAACAGCGTTAGATCAGCTACTTCCGATGGATCTGCCCATCTTCCGGCGGGTGTCTCCTCAGCGACCCACTTTGCTATTTGGCCATCTCCAGCAAAATCAGCTTTGTTCATTGGCGTTTTAATCGCACCTGGTGCAATAGCATTAGCCCGTACTCCATTTCTGCAATAATCATAATCAAGCTGTTTTGTATAGCCAATAATGGCATGCTTGGAAGCAGTATATGCCGCACCACCACCCCCAGCAACAATACCTGCAATGGATGCCATGTTGATGATAACTCCTCTTTCGTTTTGGAGCATATGAGGAAGTACAGAATTAGTCACAAAATAGGTTCCTTTTACATTCGTATTCATAATTTTATCCCATAATTGTTCTTCTGTTTCTAATGTTTTAGCATAACCATCTAAAACCCCTGCTGTATTTAATAAAATATCAATCTGTTTAAAATTCTTAATTGCTTGTCTCACAGATTGCTGAACTGCAGTTTTATCAGTAATGCTTCCAACTGCATAATCAAAACTATTCTCATATTGCTTGAACATTTCTTTCAAGTTTTCTTCAGCCTTATCTAAAACAAACACATTGGCACCGTTTTTTAGAAAGGAAATCGCTTGTGCTTTTCCAATACCTGAAGCACCACCAGTAATAAAAACAGTTTGTCCTGCAAACTCTTCAAATTTCATTTAAAACCTCCACGGATTGTATTGTCATTCTATAATTTTCCAGTCATCAGCAAGAATGTCGCATACAGTAGGTGTAAACATCGTGTAACCTTCACCAGATACATTAATTAAAAAGTATGGATTGAGTTTTTCGCCATCATACTGGCTTTCACTAACAAGTTTCACATATAATTCAGCGCCCCCCCACCCTTTACGAATGATTTTTTTCCCAGCTTTTAATTCAGGTAATATTTGTTCAAACGTCATATTTATCATCCTTTGTTCAGTATTTTTAAATTTAAATATGCTAGTTGTATGGTTCGGTAATTAATTTACGTAGCCATATATATTGAAATTAAGCAACTGTAAATCAAGTATATGTTGGCATAAAGCTTGAAGCAAGTAAATAAGCGTAAGAGCCGGGGAATATACTTTTTATTACAAGGAATTCACCTATAGATCTTTATAGGTACTCACTTGGTATAAACTTCTCGATTTTAAGTATACTCTTTCCATTTCTCAAAATTATTACTTTTGTATGAAAGTCTCCCACCATTAACCATCTTTCCTCATGAAACTAAGTGCTTATTTTAAGAAATCCTCCAGTTACTGCTACACTTTGCTAATTTTCAAATATATACTATACATAACTGAAAAATGTGAATCGTTTTGGAACATTACCATGCGTATTGGAGGCTAAAATGTGAAGGGTAGAATTTACATTTTATTACTACTGTTAATAGTAGTTTTCTTAGGAGGTTGTCAAATGGAAAGTAAAGAAACAAGAAAATCTTCTGAAATGAATGTGGAAGACTTACCGGATGTAAGAGCTTTTCAAGATGAATTTACTCGAAACTTTTTGCAATCGACGGAAGAAACAAGATCTGGCTACTACCCATTTTTGTCTGGAACTGGAAAATATAAAATGGATTTTCCGGCTGGTGGAATTATTGGTGAAAAAAGTTATGCTCTGGAAAAAGAAAGGTTTGAAAGTTATTTGATTGGGGTTCAAAAGGAATCTGTAAAATCATCTGTAGATATTACATATACAGCTGAAAAAGAAGGAAATGAAAAAGTCATTTTAGACATGTTAAGGAAAAGTTCTAACGAAGAGCTGAAGTTTAAAAAAGAAGAGTTACAAGGTAGAGGCTTATATATAGCACCATTAAATGAAAATGGAGAATTTGGATTTGTAAGCTATATACAGAATTTGAGTGGTGTAGGAGGAATTCAAGTTTTTTATGTGTCAGAATGCAATAAAGAGAATGAAAATTGCTCAAAGGATATTGAAAAAGAAAATAGCCTTATAATAGATTGGTTAAAAACAATCCAGTTTGTAAATAAAGAAAATGAAAGTGAATGATAGTTATGACTGAAAAAGTAGTCACTACTGAGGAGTTTCGTTTAAGATTAATTGATTTAGAATATAAAAATATATCTAAAGAAGAAATGATTAAAAGAATTAAACAAATTTATCTAGAAGAGTATGGAAAGAAGCTTAGTGCAGAAATTGAAATATATCATTCTTCTGAAGCAACTACTTTAACACAAGATACTGGATTTGATGGGACTGCAATTCATTTTAAAACTCATAACGGCGATAATAACGAACTTTATGTTATTTCTCAAGGATCAAAAGATATAGTAGATTGGGAGTATAATATAAAAGCAATGTTTGCTGGAAAAGATTATTCTCAAGCACAGGACACACACAAATTTACTGAAGAGACTATAAATAAATTCGGTATAAATAGTAAAAAAGAGATGACTAGCATTATAGGATTATCACATTCTTTAGCTCACAATAATAACACTACAGCACATTTAATCTACGGAACCTTTGATAAAGTATATAGTGTTAATGGTGCTCAAACAAATTATTATCAACTCTATTTCGCCGATAGAAAATTTGCAAATGATGTAAGAAGTTATTTTTCTATGTCATACAATAATCCTGACGCCATCTACGACATAGACCCAAACAAACTCCGCCAATTTGCTGAAGCTTACTATAAAGACAAGGCAAAAAATATTCATCAAGTTATTTCAGAAGATGATCCACTTTATGCTGTAAGTGTAGCACGCGGGTTTTTTACGCTTGGAAATGTAGAGATTATGGATACGAATCCTGATTATCCAGGGCTTCGTTCGCTTATTAAGGATATTCCAGATGAAGTGATTAAGGATTTTCAGGAACTGGCAATTCAGTACACCACTGCTTCTAACCAAGGTGGTATTAAAACAGTTATGCACGATATTTTAGGTGTTAATATGGATGTCGTAAATAAGATGGATAATTGGTTTAACTCTGTTAAAGCCTACGCCACATATCAACCTGAAATTGATACTATGATTCGCCAGTTGGATAAAAAATTACCTGGTGTATTAAAACGAGTGAAAATGATTACCAGTAATGCCGAATTAATTTTTGGAAGATTGGTGAAGGCAGGGTATATATCGAATGCGCAAAAACAGCTCATTGTCAAAGAATTTACCAATATCGAAACAGAATTAGATGCTATTCAGGAAACGTTGTCGAGATTGGTAGGCGTAAGGGACACCGGAAACTTTTTTGTTCAAATTGGTGGGGATATAGCAGCGGTAGTAAAATTAATGGGACACATCACGGCCATTCAAGATAGTTTGGAAGTGTTAAAACGAGAAGATCTTCTGTCCATTTTAGAAGAAATAAAGGCAAGTCATAGTATCACAGAGGTTTTAAGCAGTTTGTCCAGCGGTAAGAAGTCCTACCTAGGAACAGATATGGTTTTTTCTACTAAACATGGAAAAAAAGAAATAAAGGTAAATATTTCAGCTGCGCTGCGCATGTATCAAGATGGAAAGGCAGTTTTAGAAGAAAAGTCTTCTGAAATTGATCACTTCCAAACAGCAATCCATAGAGAAATTTCCCAATGTTACGAAAACAATAAATCTCAAGTTATGCGTAAAATTGATGATATCGAGGCAAATCCAGATTTATATAGTTATCTGCTTAGAAAGCATATTTATTTTTCACGGTTAAATAAAAAAGTAAAACGTATTCGTGTTTATGAAGTCTTTTTTCCATTGGAAACTGCAAATCTAAATGAAGAAATTCATGTTTTAAGAAAAAGTGTAGAAAAAGGGTACACGTATGTTGAAAATTATCGAAAGGCAATTGAAGACTTATTTGCAGAAGAAAAAGAAATAGCGAACTTGTTTGATTTAGTTGGAGGGGAATAGAGTGAGAGAGGAAACGATCACAGTAACAGAAAGAATTGTTGCAAGTGAGGATCTTACACATAAGAAACAAATTCTTCGTGGGTATACAGATGCAATTTATCAATGTGATACCGCTTTTTTAAAATTAATGGATGACATTATTGTTAACGAAGAGCAGAAGGGTGAAATTGTTGAAGCTATGAAAGAAGAAACCAAGAAATTAACTACGTATAATCGTAATTTACTAGAGCATGTAGATAAACGAATTAATAAAATGGTTGAAGGGTTAGACGAGCAAGTTGATGAGATGAAAAAGCAGAGCCTTACCATCACCTATGAAAATACTCCATCTGCTTAATTGCCTCTCAATGTAAAAGCCGATTCACTTGCAAAGGGAAATTCCTATTCAGCTTTACGGATAGGTACTTTTTGTGATGAATTTTTAGACAGAAGTTACTACAGCAGTGAGGACAGTTTTAGAATATATATTGGACTTTCTATGTGAAGAATAGGATCTGCACCTGTAAAAAGTTTAATAACTGGAAAGAAAAGAGGATTTTGTTGAGTTTACATATAAATGCTAATATCCAGCATTTTATCCTATGTAAGGTGCCGTAAGACTCCTACTTCAAGAGCTTGAGTTGGTACAAAAGGGTCTAAGTGGGAGAAAACGGCACCTAAATAACCCGATTCGTTTAAGGGCCTTTAGGTCAACCCTTGTGGCACTAACATTCGGTAGGAAGAAAACTCCTACTGAATGAAGTTTCACTTTATTTTATCTGAATAAACTGTTTTCTAGCTATTTAAATAATGATCAGATTTGCTTAGGCTTGGGTACTATGCTTACAGATTAATTCTTTTACAGGGTATGTTTCTCTGAAAAGGTATATCAAAAGAAGATCTGAGCTTGGGTGTGGGCGGAAAACAAGCTAGATGTCTGGTAAAAAAGAAATGATGACTATGAACAGAAAACTTGTCTTTCAATCTCAAAGAAGCAGTTGAAAAATCGATGTCTGTTCTATGTTTCCCATTTAATATCCTGTGTTTCCAAGTAAAAATAACTTGGAATATATTGTGAATATGTTTAATACTGTTAAAACTAGGGGAATGGTTTTATAGGTCATAAAGGATCTAATTTAGAACAAATAACAAAAGGGGGACTAAACATGAAGATCCTTACACTTTTTCCAGAAACAACAAGTGCCACACAACTATTATCTAAGGAGAAGTCGCTAGGGTTGCGAGACTTTTTAAAAAATACAGATCATGAATTAACGATCATTACGAATGATAGGGAAGTAGATGAACATATTGAGAAGGCTGATGTGGTTATTTCTTCTCCTTTCTTACCAGCTTATATTACTAAAGAAAGGGCAGATAAAGCGAAGAATTTAAAATTGGCAATTACAGCTGGAATTGGGTCTGATCATGTAGATCTTGATGCAGCGATAGATAAAGGAATCACTGTAGCTGAAATACCTGGCAGTAACAATGTTAGTGTTGCTGAACAAAATGTAATGGAAGCATTATTATTGCTAAGGAATTATGAAGAAGGACACAGACAAGCTGAGGAAGGTGAATGGGATTTACCTAAAGTAGGTGTAGAGGCGCATGATTTGATTGGCAAGATGGTAGGTATTTTCGGATTTGGTCGTATTGGTCAATTAACAGCTGCACGTTTGAAACCGTTTGAAGTAAAGTTACAATACCATGATCCATATCGAAAAAAAGAACTGGAAGATCAAATGGGAATTAAATATGTAGACTTTGATACATTGGTACAAACATCTGACATCATCATTATTCAGTCACCGTTAACCAAAGATACAAAAAATAGATTTGATAAGAATGTTATAAGTAAGATGAAAGAGAATGCTGTACTTGTCAATTGTGCAAGAGGTGGCATTGTGGAGCGAGATGCAATCACAGAAGCAGTTAAAAGTGGCAAGATTCGCTATGGTGGCGATGTTTGGTACCCACAACCAGCTCCTAAAGATCATCCTTGGCGTTCTCTCAAACAGACAGGGCTTACGGTTCATTATTCCGGTATGACTGTAGAGGCACAAGAGAGAATTCAAAAAGGTGTGCAAGAAATTCTAACAAGCTTTATAAACAACAAGCCGATTAAAGAGTCCTATTTGATTGTGGCTAATCATAAAGTTACAAATCAAAGTTATCAAACACAAAAATAATATATATACTGACAAGGTACTTAGTTAACAGTCCGTACGAATCTAATTAACCTGCCAAGCAGGCAAGAAATAATAAAAGTGTGCGGACTGTTTTTGTTTACGAATTAATCAATCGGACAAATGTCTTATTTGTTAGCTTATTATATTATTATATAAGAGAGAGATAATTCCGTATAAAAATAAATGGTCTAAATTTTTGCTGAGAACAAGTTGAAATTTTACTTATGCTAATTAACGCAAACTCCGGATAATTTCTTTTTCAATGATTTCATTTTCACGATTAATCATCGGGGAACTATTCCAGTTTCTTTTTGTTTTATATGTAACTAAATATTACTTGGGCGTCGCTTCCCATTTGAATTCAACTAAATAATCGGATAAACTACTTGAAATTCTTTCCGTTTCCCTTTATCTTATAAATCAAAACTTACTGAATAGAGAAAGGAATTTTATATGCATCATACATTGCGTGAAGAAATACAGCTGAAGTTACAAAATGGGGAATATCATTGTGAAAAAGAACTAACTTTGTCTATTATAAGTGGTAAATGGAAAGTAGTCATTTTATGGCATTTAGGTGTTGAAGGCCCGCACCGTTTTAACAGTTTGCAACGTTTATTTGAAAACATTTCTCATAAGACACTCTCCAACCAGTTAAAAGAGCTAATAGAAGATGGTATTGTCAGCCGTAAAGTATATCCGGTGTCTCCACCTAAAGTAGAATATTCTATGACAAAATTGGGCTATACTTTATTGCCTATTATTGAAATGATGTACGACTGGGGGAAAAAACGCATCCAACAATTAAAGGAAGAAGGGATCATTAATTAGAAAGGTTTTTCCAAAGGTCATTTTTAACATTTCTCCTACTTATGAAATGATCCCATACCACTAAATATGATATGGGATTATTTGAAATACTCGGTCCATCACTTTAATAACCGCCTGCTATTAATATTAAAGTTTATCGTTTAGAAGTTTCAATGCCTCCCGGTTAAAAGCTGGAAGATCATCAGGGGTACGGCTGGTTACGATATTTTGATCAACCACTACTTCCTCATCTATAAAAATAGCTCCAGCATTGATCAAATCCTTGCGAATAGAAGTAAACCCGGTAACATGGACGCCTTTTAATAAATCTGTATCGATAAGGAATTGAGGCCCGTGACATATTGCAAAAACGGGTTTTTTAGCTTCGATAAATTTACGCGCAAATGCAGCATTCCGTTCATCAATTCGCAATAAGTCAGGGGAAAAGCCGCCTGGTACAAGGAGTGCATCGTAATCTTCCGCTTTTACTTCATCTATTCCTTTATCAATCGTAAATGTTCCGCCATTTTTACCAGTAATTTGTTTTCCTGCTTCTTGTTCAACTAAATCTACGGAGTGATTCGCTTCTTTAAAATGTTTAACTGGATCAGTTAATTCGATTTCCTCAACCATGTTTGTAACAAGTACAGCAATTTTTTTACCCATAAAATTTTCATCCTTTCTAAATTAATCAGCCTCTAAATCATATGTTCATTTTAGAACTGTTAGAAGTATCTGTAAAGAATGCACTTTTTTGTGCGGAGGTTACCTATACGTTACTATTGGCATGTAATTTGTATTTGTTGTACAGAATTCATTTTGCTTGTAGGTTATAAAGTATAAAATAAGGAGGAAGGGTTGATTTGACATCGTAAAAAATGTAGGTTTAATGTAAGCAATTGCTATTGAGATCGAGCTTTCCTATATATAGAAAACTAAATATTTGCTAACAGAAGGATATAAAATGCTGAATATATAAAAAAGGATCAAAAATTACTTATGGTAAATAGATTAAACAGCCCAAACATAGGGCTATGGAACGGTGTTGGTGGCAAGATTGAAGCTGATGAGACTCCGAAAGAATTGGGCACCAGTAGCCTTGTTTAAACTTCAATTTTTTCTAACGGACAGGTTGTATAACAGTTATGATCGGTTTTCGAGGAAAAGTTTGGATTGCTCCTTTACAGAATCTTTATTTAAAACGAATAAACTATGCAATAGAATGTTTAATCAAGAATCCGTCTATGCTTGTATCAGAAATTGACTTAAATGCAGGATTTGTTAATGATTCGCAATTTTGCAATGTCTTCAAAAGGGAAACTGGTTTAACACCTACTTTATTTAGAAAAAAATTCTTATAAGGAATGAATTTGATAATTCTTAGCCATGTTTCACAAGAGCTTTGCAATGAAAAAAGGAAGTTCCAAATCTTGTATAATGGTAGTTGACCAAAACAACCATTGAGATTAGGAGTACTTCCTATGACCATTATTTGACAAATAGCTTATTTAGAGATGTATAGGTATAGTTAATATGTGATCATGGTGGAAAAAAACTAGAATCTTATCTTATGATTTGAATAGAACTTCAGTCTAAACCGGAATTTGTACCAATTCGGTTATATTTCTTATCTTATAAATGTGTGTATGGAAAAGAACAACTTGGGTTAGTGTGAGTTTAAAAGTAATGTCTTGTGGATGATAAATTACTTATAAGTGCATAGTATGATGTTTGATTTTTTATAAATGGTTAGTACGGGGAAATTAGGTCTGTATGGAATTCGGATACACATAGACTACCGTGGGAAAAGCAGAGCCGAAAATCCCGCAGGAAGCCGTTCTTTGCTTCCGAGGAAGTTGAGGCGTTACCCACGGAAAGTGAAGTATATCCGAATGGAACACTGATAGCACAACTTTATTTAGAATTTTTTAACGTATAATTTTAAAATACTGCAAGTATGAACTTTTTTAATAAAAGCTATTATGAAATTGATTCATAAGGATTAAAAGTTACAGATAATAATATGTGAAATGATGTATTTTAAGTTGTAAGGCAAGAAGTAACTCAACTCTATAGGCGGTGTGATGAATCGCATTTCTTTTCATTTATGTTTGTATTAGAGGGATAATAAATTAACTTGGTTATTGGAAACAAAGGAGAAACCTGGTATATTTTATACGTTAGGACAGTATAAATTTAGTTCGGAAATTAAGTGAAAACAGTGAAAATTTTAATGTTCAAAGTATAAGTCAACTAGGGAGTATTTGTACGAATGCTTGGTTAATTTACATATAGATATAATTTAAAATTAAGGAGGGGGACATAACTTTGGTAACGATAAAAGATATCGCTGAAATGGCAAGTGTTTCGAGGTCAACTGTTTCTAGAGTTTTGAATAATTCCGGCTATGTAAGTGATGACGCGAGAAAGCGTGTTGAGGAAGTCATTGAAAAAACAGGCTATGTGCCGAGTAGATATGCAAAATCTTTAAGGACAAAAAAGACGAAAGTAATTGGAGTGATTCTGCCTACTATTCAGACAGAAACGCCTAGCAGGGTGGTTACAGGTTTAGGAAAAGAATTATCAAAACATGGATACCAGATTCTACTTGCAAACACGAACCACAACAAAGAAAAGGAATTGGAGTACTTAGATTTGCTTATGCGCCAGGTGGATGGAATTGTATTGATTGCAACGAATACAGAACCAGAACTTATGCAAAAAATCAATGAGATCAGTCTGCCGATTGTCCTCATCGGTCAGGAAGCAGAAGGAGTTATGTGCGTTACGTATGATGACTATCATGTAGCTAGAGAATTAACCGCTTTCTTAATAGAAAAAGGACATAAACGGATCGGTTTTATTGGCGTTGACGAATCCGATCGGGCCGTTGGTTACTTGCGTAAAAAAGGATTTTTTGATGAAATGATGGCACATCATCTAGCAATTGAAGAAGCTTGGATTCAGAAAGCGGTTTTTGATATTGATTCAGGTTACACGGCGATGGAAAATATGATAAAATGTTGTTCCAAACGACCAACCGCTATTGTTGCTGTTACGGATAGATTGGCAATAGGCGCTATCAGCTATTTAAAGCAGCAAGGATTTAACGTACCAAAAGATATGGCGTTTATTGGAATTGGCGCTTCCGAATTATCCCAGTATGTTGATCCCCCGTTAACTACAGTTGACTACAAAAATGAAAAAGCAGGTGAAGAAGCAGCGAGACAGATTTTAGCTCGGATTCGTTCAGAAAAATATCAAGAAAAAATTGTCCTGGACTATAGACTTATTATTCGTGATAGTGTATGATATATGTGAAATCGATTTCACATATATTTTTTATTGCTTGTGGTATCGATTCCACAAAGAATAAAGCTTTGATAGTTTGGGATAGTATCTTAATGAAAAGATAATTTAATTCATGATGAGCGATGCTATTTCTCCCATAAGGATATATGTACCGAGAAGATAGCAACTGAAAAAAGTCCTAGGATATATCAAAACTTCCGCTATCACAATTTTATTTGTCTGATGTGGAATCGATACCACAATGGAAGGAGTGTAATAATGTCAGAAAACAGGAAAATAGCTCAAGAATTGATTGAAGCGATTGGCGGATTAGAGAATATAGCTTCTGTAGCTCATTGTGCGACAAGATTACGTTTGATCATTATTGATGAGAAAAAAATTGATAAAGAACGTGTAGAAAAGATTAATAAAGTAAAGGGAGCGTTCTTTCACTCGGGACAATTTCAAGTTATTTTTGGTACTGGTACAGTAAATCAAATCTATGAAGAAGTAGAGAAATTCGATGTAAACAGCATATCTAAACAAGAACAAGCAAAAGAAGCGGCGAAAAAGGGTAATAAATTCCAACGTGCTATCCGTACGTTTGGAGATGTTTTCGTTCCAATTATTCCAGTGCTTGTAGCTACTGGTTTGTTTATGGGGCTTCGTGGATTAATCATGCAGGAGGAGCTGTTGGCATTTTTCGGTTTGTCACCAGCTGATATTTCGGAAAACTTCATTTTAATTACGCAAATTCTAACGGATACAGCATTTATCTTTTTACCTGCATTGGTTGCTTGGTCTACGTTTCGTGTGTTTGGTGGCACACCGATCATTGGAATAGTTCTCGGCCTAATGCTAGTTAGCCCATCTTTACCAAATGCATGGGGAGTAGCAACAGGTGCAGAACCATTGATGTTCTTTGGGTTTATTCCGGTTGTCGGCTATCAAGGATCTGTACTGCCGGCATTTATCGCTGGAATAATTGGTGCTAAATTAGAACGGATAATTCGTAAACGAGTACCTGAGACACTTGACTTAATTCTTACCCCTTTCTTAACTTTGTTAATCATGATTGCTGCATCATTATTTGTGATTGGACCTGTTTTTCATCTAATTGAAGGTTATATTTTGGATGGAACACTTTATATTTTGAGTTTTCCATTTGGTTTAGCTGGATTATTAATTGGTTTCTTTAATCAAATCATTGTAATCACTGGTGTTCACCATATTTTTAACTTATTAGAAATAAAGCTGCTTGAAAGTATTGGTAGTAATCCTTTTAACGCTATTGTTACCTCTTCTGTTGCGGCTCAAGGTGGAGCTGCACTTGCAGTTGGGCTAAAAACAAAATCGAAAAAGCTAAAGGCACTAGCTTATCCTTCATCATTGTCAGCATTTTTAGGCATTACAGAACCGGCAATCTTTGGGATTAATTTACGTTATGTAAAACCATTTGTAATGGGGTTAATTGGTGGTGGCGCTGGTGGATTCGTTGCTGCGTTAATAGGTTTAAAAGGGACGGGAATGGCTGTTACGGTGATTCCTGGTACGCTGCTATATTTAAATGGACAAGTTCTTCTATATCTATTCGTTAATTTAATTGCGATTGGTGTTGCCTTTGTGCTTACATGGCTCTTTGGCTTTTCAGATAAACAACTGAAACAGGATTAAAAAATATAGACAATTGAAGGATCGGTTTATTATTTATGTTTAGGAGTTTTATATATGAATAGTAGGATAGAAAAAGAAATGGCATATAAACAAATAGAGGGGAATAAGCAAAAAGTAGCAAGTGACCCTTATCGACTGCATTATCATATTATGCCACCGGTAGGATTGTTAAATGATCCGAATGGGTTTGTGTTTTTTAAAGGCCAGTATCATATTTTTTATCAGTGGAATCCTTTTGCAACGAATCATGGTCCAAAATTTTGGGGGCATTCTATCTCTGAGGATCTCGTTCATTGGAAAGAAGCACCCATCGCACTTGTACCTGATAAGTGGTATGACAAAGATGGATGTTATTCCGGAAGCGCTATTGTTTTTCAGGATAAAATATATGTTTTTTATACAGGAAATGTCATCGATGATGAGGGAAATCGTAATTCTTATCAATGTATGGCTGTATCAATTGATGGGGTTCACTTTGAAAAAAAGGGTCCTGTCATTCATGTTCCTGATGGTTACACGGCGCATTTCCGTGATCCAAAGGTGTTTTTTAACAACGGAAAATGGTTTATGGTGCTTGGAGCGCAAACAGAAGAAGAAACAGGCGAGGCTGTCCTATACACATCCTCTGATTTAAAAACATGGATTTTTAAAGGAACTTTAGTGGGTGCTGAGTCTAACGGGTTAGAAGATTTTGGTTATATGTGGGAGTGTCCGGATATTTTTCGCTTAGGTGATAAGGATATTTTACTAGTTTGTCCCCAAGGAATTCCTGCTAGAGGATTTCAATACCAAAATATCTTTCAATCTGGTTATTTTTCAGGTCAAATTGATTATGATAATGTATCTTTTCTCCATGACTCCTTTGTTGAGTTGGATAGAGGGTTTGATTTCTATGCACCACAAACGACAGTTGATACAAAAGGAAGAAGATTATTGTTTGGCTGGTTAGGAAACGCAGAAGTAGGTGAATCAAAACATCCTACTGTCAAATACAACTGGATACACGCTCTTACGATTCCTCGCTATTTAGAATGGAGAAATGGGAAGTTATGGCAACGTCCGGTTAAAGAACTTGAAAAATTATATGAAGATGAAACTTACTATGATAATGTAGTGATAGACAATAAAAAACCTATTACGTTACCTTATGTTTATGGGAATGTGTTTGCAATAAAGCTAGAGATAAAGAATTGGCAAGCGAGCGAGTTAATCGTACAAATTGGAGAATCCAAGCTCATCTATGATCAAACATCCCAAGTGTTTACTTTTCAGAGAAAAAGTTTCACAGCTTCACATGCGATAGAGAGCAGGCATTGCGTTTTGAAAAGCTTAAAGGAGATGTTCATTTTTAAGGATACATCCTCTATGGAAATTTTTCTTAATGATGGTGAAGAAGTATTTTCCTCTCGAATTTTTGATGATTTGGAAGCGAAGGATGTTATTTTTAAAGCTGAAGGTAATGTTACGATTAATATAAAGAAATGGAATGTGAAAAAGATAACAAAATATTGAAAACAAAAAAATAAAGGAAGCAGTTAAGGAGATGGTTTCTTCTGCTTCCTGAAGGAGGTTTGTATGATATGTTAATTGGGGCAATTGAAGCAGGCGGTACGAAGTTTGTATGTGCAGTTGGTGATAAAAACGGGAAGATAATCGATAAGATCAGCCTTCCAACAGTTGACCCAGATGATACATTAAAAGCAGTGAAAAACTATTTTGCCAACTATGCAATTGAAGCGCTTGGTGTTGGTATGTTTGGGCCGGTTGATTTAGATAAAAAAAGTTCCGCATACGGTTCAGTTTTAAATACACCAAAAATAAGTTGGCGTAACTATCCGTTGCTTGATAAGCTTCAACATGATTTTTCAGTGCCCGTTTACTTGGACACAGATGTAAACACGGCTTGTCTTGGTGAGTACAACTACGGTGCTGGTAAGCATGCGGATAGTTGTTTGTACATTACAGTAGGGACTGGAATTGGTGCAGGATTTGTCTTACGTGGAGAAGTATTTCAAGGAAAGAATCATCCGGAAATGGGTCATATTTTACTTCGAAAACATCAGGATGATTCCTTTACAGGTAGTTGTCCAAGTCATGGTTCGTGCTTAGAAGGCCTTGCTTCCGGTACGGCGATTGAGAAGCGTTACGGCATAAAGGCAAATTTGCTGGTAGATAAAGAGCAAGTTTGGGAAATCGAAGCTTACTATTTAGCACAAGCAATGATGAATTACTATCTTATTTTGTCCCCAGAAAAAATTATCATTGGTGGGGGAGTAATGAAGCAGGTAAAGCTTTATTCGATGATTCGCAAGTATTTTTTGGATTTGCTGAATGGTTATTTAGAAGTGAAACAGGTGGATGATCTAATCGTTGCTCCAATGTTGAATGATGAGCAAGGTGTAAAAGGGGCTATTGCATTAACGCTAAAGTAATATGGAGAGTATTTGGGTAGATTGAATAGTTTTTTAACACGCAGCCAGTTCGTTAAACTCAAAGTTAAAATTATGTTTTCAATATATATAGGTGAAATGTTACCATATAATAAAATTCGTTGTCAGTGAAAAACGTTTTACAACATATGAAATACAAAGTACTGGATATGATTGTATACTAGTTTATTAGTTCACAAACTCACACCATGTTGTTCGCTGCTTAAACGAAAACGTTCCGTCGCACCTTGAATCCTCTTTTAAACATATAAATTAATGAAACTATGAATCCCTTAACTAAAACATATAAAGTTTTGTGGATGTAACAAGGATATAAATAGACATTTTGTGAAAACGTTGACAAACTATAAACGGTATGCTAGATTATTATTGTAAAATAAAATATCCTATATAGGAATGTAACCTTTAAAGGGCATAACCTGAGTTGTTTAAAAACGCTATACGTGCGTTTTTTAGGCAGTTCGGGTTTTTTGTTTTTTCATGCATGGATAGAAAAAGGCAGATTAAAAAGGGGATAAGGAATTTATTCACGCTATTTTTAGAATCATTCAAACAAAGTAAGAAAACCTAAGTCAAGTCTTCGTTTATCCCGCATGTAAGGTTCCGTAAGACTCCCACTTCAAGACCTGAGTTGATAGTGGGTGAAAACGGCACCTAAATGCCCGATTCGTTCAAGGGCCTTTAGGTCATACCCTTGCGGTACTAACATTCCGTGTAAAAAGCGTTCTACGGAATGAAGTTTCACTTTATCTACGTTATAGAAAAATAGAGCTTCAGTATAATTCACTGATAAGTGGTGTTAGTATAGACTTCAACAACTCCGATTCCATATGACCAATGCCTCTGAAAAGGCATAGCTTTTTCCGTTGCTAAAAATTTCAAATTTTGCATAACAGGTTTCATTTACAGGCAAATTACACTATCATAATAAGTATACAAACTATGGAAAACTAATATTTCAACTAAGAATTTGTTTAGAATGGGAGAATTCTTATGAAAATACAGGATGCATTGTTGGTTGGTGGGTTAGCAAAAGGAAAAGTTATCGCTGGTGAAAAAGGTATATCTCGTGATATCACAGCTATTGAAGTGATGGAAGTACCTGAGGTAAAAAGTTGGGTAACGTCTGGGGTTTTGGTTGTTACAACCTTTTATTCGATTAAGGATTTGCCAAACAGGCAAGTTGAGATTGTCCAAGCTTTAATTTACCAAAAAGCTGCTGGAATCGTCGTCAAACTAGGACGCTTTATTACTTCTATCCCAATTGAAATCATTCATTTAGCAGATCAGCATAATTTTCCAATTATAACCATTCCAAAGGATGTCACTTATATTAGTGTTTTAACACCCCTATATGAACAACTATATTTGGAAAAACAGCAAAAAACGGTAGAATTGCAGCACCCATTGTATGAAATTGAACAAACCAATTTTTCCTCTTTACCAGAAGCATTGAATCAAATAGCTGAAATTGTTAAATCCCCTGTATATATTGAAGATTTAGACGGTCGTTTGTTATATGCAGCTGCTCTATTTCATGCGGATGGCTGGCGGAGATCCACTTCACTGTTTTCAAAGCCCTACTATTCTGATTATATCAAAGAAGTTACTGGATGGGAGAATGACGTCTTAACGAATAAATATGCAGTATTCTATAAAACAGGGTTGCGCAGAAAGATTCTTCTTCCTCTCATATGGAAAAATAGTTTGTTTGCTATTTTGCATATTTCCTATACTGACAAAGAATTGTTTCAAGATGTTTCACCAAATCATTTAAACAATGTGGCGAATAAATTAAGTCAGCTCTTTATCAGTGACCAACTATATTTACAAAAAAATCGACAGGATGATTTAGAGGCAATTGAACAATTTTTATTGCACCTGGACGATATCAATGCAACGAAAACTGCAATAATTGTTAACTTTTATGGGAATTGGTTGAAACTAACGAACTATCCAAAGCATCAAGTTATTGATTACTCAAGCTTAATTAGAAAAGAACTCTATGGGCTCGTCAATCAGTTAACAACTTGTGAAAACTTTATTTTTGAGAAGTATAATAAATTTTATTTGTTCTTGTATTGTAAAGAAGAAACATATGGTCAAATTATAACTCAATGGAATGAAATTATTGAACGATTTAATGGAGAAGACAGCTGGAATTTTACTCGCGTTGCCATTAGCCCATCGATTAAAACACCAACCAGCTTTGAGGAGCACGTGCATACAGTAACTAAAACAATGGAGATCGGTTTAAAAATAAAGCCGGAACATACGATTTATACACATGATAAACTAGGTATTTATGAAATTCTTCTCCAATTAACTTCTGATCTGTTTGCTCGAAGATATACACAAAATGTTTTATTTCCATTACTTCAAGAAGATAATGATTTGGTGGAAACATTACAAATGTATTTAAATGAAAATGGTAATGTGTCAAAGGCTTCAGAAAAATTATTTATTCATCGCCGTACACTAAATTATCGAATACAAAAAATCGAGCAGTTATTAAATATGGACTTAAATGATGCCGACAATCGTTTTATTTTAAAATTTTGTCTAATGATTAAAGATCTGATATGATCAATTTTCATTTTAGAGACCTGTAGGTATACTTACACGGCAGATATCTTGTATCCGTTTAACTTAAGCGCTCGGCAGCCTAGCAAACTTCGCTCTCTTACGATAAGTCAACATCGTCTCGGATCTAAAGGAAGGCCGACTAAAAGCGGGCCTGTCGCTTAGACGTCGGCATACCCCTGTTTTAGAGGCATGTTTTCCTTATCCAGAATTTAAGGAGCCGTATTTCTCTTATTTGAAAAATCTGTTTGCCATCTTTATGAAAGAAATGGCTCCTAAATCCCAATCGTTTGGGCGACAGGACAAGAAAAAACCACGACAGACAGCGACGCATCGCACGCAGAAAAAGTGCTTTCCTTTTTCAAGGACAAGGAAAGCTACGACAGCGATACTTCGCACGCAGAAAAGTGCTTTCCTTTTCAAGGACAAGGAAAGCTACGACAGCGATACTTCGCACGCAGAAAAGTGCTTTCCTTTTCAAGGACTAGAGAGACTGCTTGAATAGGCATCGCAAGCAGAAAAAAAGCGTTTTTCTTTTTTAAAAACAAGGAAAGCTACGACAGCGAGCAAATTATATGCAGAAAAAGCAAACACTTTTCTTTTTTAAAGAACATTCGAGTTTAGCGTTTGTTCCTCTTCAAGGAGAAAAACACTCCTTAAATGAATTTTTACTTTATCCCGTATGTAAGATGCCGTAAAATTACTACTTCAAGATTATAGGGAATACGAAAGAAGTTTAAATTGGAGATTATGGCTCCTAAATGCCCGATTTATTCCTTGGGAAAGGCGTTCCACAGAATGAAGTTTCACTTTATCCAGTCAGAAGATTTCCAGTTTGTACATCGCTAACCGAGCGCTTCTAGCTTTTGTTTTACTTATCAGCAGGATATAGGGGAAATTCCCACTGAACCGTTTATTGTTTGGAAAAAATATTGCTTTTTTACACAGTTTAAATAGTAACAAAAAACAAATACTCAGGAAATTTTATAGATCTTGCCTTTTTGCCATGGCAAAAGTGAGAAAACTTAACCCGAATTTATTTCCCTCTTATTCCATTCCTGAGAATTGTTAAAAAATTTATAATTATAAAAAGGGATGGATAGATATTACGATTTTTTAAAAAGAAAAGTCCGTGAATATTTTATTTATTCATCATATATAAAGACCACCCGGACTTAATATTAATATTCGAAATAATTAAAATAAAAACTTTATTAAGGAGACTTTGTAATGCGTTATTTGGATGAAAATGCAATAAAGAATATTGCGGTTGGAGCTGCGGTACTTGGTACTGGAGGCGGGGGTGATCCTTATATTGGAGAATTAATGGCAATACAAGCTATTAAAGAGCATGGTCCTGTAAAAATGCTTGAGGTTGATGAAGTACCAGACGATGCTCTTGTTGTACCGATTGGCATGATGGGAGCTCCGACTGTATTATTTGAAAAAGCACCTGGAGAAAATGAAGCGAAAAATGCATTTCAACTTATGGAAGAACACTTAGGAAGAGAGATCTTTGCAACGATGCCGATTGAAATTGGTGGAGTAAATTCATTGCTTCCGGTAGCAATTGCTGCTCGCCTTGGTCTGCCAATTATCAATGTTGATGGTATGGGAAGAGCTTTTCCAGAGCTACAAATGGTTACATTCTATCTAGATGGTATTTCAAATAGTCCTTTAGTCATCGCTGACGAACGAGGTAATACTTCCATTCTTCATACTATTGATAATCATTGGTCAGAACGAATTGCTCGTAACATAACGGTTCAAATGGGGGGGTCTTCTACAGTTGCTCAATACTCCATGTCTGGAAAGCAAGTGAAGGATAGTGGTGTAGCTAAAAGTTTAACGTTTGCTGAAGGGATTGGAAAAATTATTAGAAAATCAAAACAAAATCCGATTCAGGAAGTATTATCTTTTACAAGTGGCTATTCTTTATTTGAAGGAAAGGTAATAGACATAGACCGGAAAACATCGACAGGTTTTGCCAGAGGAATTGCAACAATAGAAGGAATGAATGAAGATAAGGGAAAAACATTATCCCTACACTTTCAAAATGAATTTTTACTCGCTACAGAAAATGGCAAGCCTGTTTGCATTACTCCTGATTTAATTTGTCTGCTTGATAATGAAACTGGACAGCCATTTACGACAGAAGGGCTAAGATATGGAGTGAGATGTACAGTAATCGGCATTGCCTGTCACGAAAAATGGAGAACAGAAAAGGGGATCGAAACGGTTGGTCCAAGATATTTCGGCTATGATTTAGAATATATACCAATTGAAATAATAACCAGCGAGGGGGTGATGTAAAATGAGTTTTTATCGGATTGGAATTGATGTAGGTGGGACAAACACAGATGCGGTTATTTTAAATGAAGCTATGGAAGTAATTTCAGCGACAAAAATAATTACACAAGACAATGTCAGTGAGGCGATTTTATTAGCTTTAAAAGAAGTTGTGCAACAAGCCGGTATCCCAACGGAACAAATCACGCATGCTATGCTTGGTACTACACATTGTACCAATGCCATCGTTGAGCGCAAACATTTAAATAAAGTTGGGATTATCCGTATTGGCGCTCCTGCTAGTATGGCTGTTAAACCGCTTATCGGATTTCCGGAAGATCTACAGTCACACTTAGGTAACGAAGTATATGTTGTTCGCGGCGGACATGAATATGACGGGAGAGAAATTGTTCCATTAGATAAACAAGCAATTTATGATGCTGCTAGAAAGATGAAAGGAAAGGTAGATTCTGTAGCGATTACTTCGATTTTTTCGCCTGTAACTCAAGATCATGAAGAAGCTGCACAGGCAATTGTAAAAGAAGTATTAGGTGATGAGATTCCTATTTCTTTGTCGTTTGAAATCGGTAGTGTTGGTCTTATTGAGCGCGAAAATGCAACGATTTTAAATGCTTCTGTAGTTAATGTTGCAAAAGCAATGGCTAACGGATTTATCGCTGCTCTACATGAGGAAGGAATCGACTGTCAAGTTTATTTTGGACAAAACGATGGCACGCTGATGTCAGTGGAATATGCTATGAAGTACCCTATCTACACAATTGCTTGTGGACCAACAAATAGTCTACGTGGTGCATCTTATTTGTCAGATGTTGATAATGGGATTGTTGTCGATGTCGGGGGCACTACGACAGATGTAGGTGTATTGGTAGACACTTTTCCGCGTGAATCAGCGTTAGCTGTTGAAATTGGTAAAGTTCGTACTAATTTCCGTATGCCTGATCTTGTTTCAATTGGTTTAGGCGGCGGAACAATCATACGCATTAAGGAAGATAATACATTTACAATTGGTCCAGATAGTGTTGGATATCGTCTGAAGGAAAAAGCAATGGTGTTTGGCGGTGACACGTTAACAGCTACGGATATTGCTGTTTTCTTAGGAAAAGCAAATATTGGAGATTACAATAATGTTGCACATTTAGATGTTCCATTGCTGGAAAAAATTTATCAGCAAATGATAGCAATGGTAGAGAATGCCATTGATCAAATGAAAACAAGTGGAGAACCTGAACCTGTCATTCTTGTTGGTGGTGGAAGTGTTTTATTTCCTGAGCAATTAAAGGGAGCTTCTCACGTTTATAAACCTGAAAATTTTGGTGTTGCTAATGCTATTGGGTCAGCGATAAGTCAGGTTAGTGGACAAGTAGAACGTATTTATTCATTAGATCAATTCGGACGTCTTGAGGCAATTGAAGAAGCGAAACACTTAGCGATTGAGGAAGCAATCGCTGCTGGTGCAAATCCTGATACTTGCAAAATTGTTGAAATTGAAGATGTCCCACTAGCTTACTTACCAGGTAATGCAACACGTATAAGTGTAAAGGCAGCAGGTGAGCTATTGAAATAATCGAGATGATCAAAAATGTACACTTTGTTGTTGGCTGCTGGCTTATCCCGCATGTAAAGAGCCGTAAGACCTTCCACTTGAACTATGCTTTGTTTTTTGTACATGCACTAATAAATTTTATTATTTTCTAGATGATTTTAAAAAAGTATTTGATTGTTTAGGGAATATTTCTTTGGATAACTTTTTTGAAAATTACCATCATCTAGCTTAGGGGTTAAAGCTGGAGCAAACTTCGCTCCTCTTCTTTTGATAAGTCAACATATGCTCGAATCTAAAGGAAAGCCGACAAAAGCGGGCTTGCCACCCAATGTCGGCATACCACTGTTTAGAGGCATGTTTCTTTTATCCCGTTAGAAGTTCTTCGGGTTTGTACGTCGTTAACTGAGTGCTTCTAGCTTTTATTCCACTATAGGAAAGTATAAAACTTTATGGTTTATAGTATAAGAAAAAAACTATAGCTTTCGCCATAAAGACTTGGCGATAAGCCAAGTTTTTCTAAGCTTAAGTATCTGGAACAGAAGCCTGTACAGGTACTTATCGTAAAACAGAAAATTCATAACATGGAATCGACGTGGTGTTTAAATGTTATTTTCGTGCAAGGTAATCGTGACACATTGAACTTCTCCGTTTGTTGTTCCTAGATATCAATTTGCAACATATATAAGAGATTACCTTTTCTCTATATTTCGTCGTTTGGTTGCTGGATTTGAACAGCATGTTAGTATCGTGATGTCACTCACTATAATGAATTTTTAATACGCTTTTGATAAATGTTGAGATAAAAATTTAAGCATAAAGGTGGATTATTATATGGAAGAAAGAGAAGATTTAATATTACAGCCTGTTCCACTAAGCGAACGAATTGGTTGGAAAGCACCATTATTTAACGTACTTGGGACAAATATCGCTATTTCTGCTTTAATGGTAGGAAGTACATTAATAACCGGTTTAACATTAAAGGATTTGATTTGGGTCTCCATTATTGGAAATCTTATTCTTATGGCAATTCTCATTATTCAAGGAAATATCGGCAGCCGTGAAGGGGTAAATACGTATGTTATAGCTAAAGGGCCATTTGGAGAGATTGGTGGAACTTGGGTTATTTCTTTAATCCTTGGAATTACCAGCTTTGGATGGTTTGGTATTCAAGCCGGGGTTGCTGGACTATCAATAAAGCAAATATTTCCTAATATCAACTTAACATTAACGGTGATCATTATAGGAATTTTGATGGTGGTAGTTGCAGCATATGGGTTTAATACGATGGCATTATTTAATTATATTGCGATTCCACCACTAATTGTATTAATTGTTTGGGCACTGATTAAAGCGATTGATCAAGGCGGAGGGATTAGTCCAGTACTTGATTATACTCCGGAAAACCCAATAACAATGATTAAGGGCATTGATATTGTTGTAGGCTTAATTATTGTAGGTGCAGTTATTTCTCCTGATTATCTCCGCTATACACGCGGAATTAAAGATGTCGTTATTGTGGGATTTGTCGCTGTAGCATTAGTGACATTTTTTCAACAAGTTGCAGCCGGAATAATGTCTGTTAACGCATTGAATACAGATATTACGGAAGTATTGAAATCATTAGGATTTAACTGGGTAGCTTTTGTCGTATTAATCCTTGCTGCCTGGTCTACGAATTTAGCCAATGCTTATTCAGGTGGACTAGCCTTAAAAAATATTTTTCCAAATGTAAAACGAATTTATTTAACGTTAATTGCAGGAAGTGTGGGTATCATTTTAGCGGCATTTGATATTATTAGTGTCTTTCAAGGATTTTTAAGCTTTCTGAGTATGACTGTATCAGCAATCGCCGGTGTGATTTGGGTAGAGTATTATATTATTCAGAAAAAGAAGCTTGTTATCCGAAAAGGAATCCATTGGCTGGCAATCTTTGCCTGGATTGGCGGGGTAGTTGTTTCATACCTATCTTCAAAATGGGGATTTGGAATTGCACCAATTAATTCTATTATTGTAGCTGGCTTATTGTATTTCGCTTTAGAAAAAGCATTTGACAATAAAGTGTTATCTAATTGAAAAACAGAATGGAGTTGAGTTCGTTGACCAAAAAAGTGTCCATTGGCATTATTCAAATGGAGGCAAAGCTAGGTGATGTAGAGTTTAATTTACAAAAAGCTGCAAAATTTATTAAGCAGGCAGCATCGCAAGGAAGTGATATTGTTTGTCTTCCAGAACTTTTTTCTACCGGCTATCATTTGGCATACCTTAAGGAAAAAACAAATGAATTAGGCTTAAAATATTTTCAACAAAGTGTAGAAGTATTGAGCCAAACAGCAAAAGAAAATAACGTATATGTCATTGCTCCGATTGTTGAACAAAGAGAATTAGCAGGAGTGGCTTATAATTCTGCTTTGGTTTTTGATAGAGAAGGAAATATAGTTGGAAGCTTTGCAAAAGCACATTTATGGGCATTGGAGCGATTTTACTTTAAAGAAGGATCTGAGTTCCCTGTATTTGATACAGACTTTGGAAAAATCGGCATTGCCATTTGTTATGACGCTGGTTTTCCTGAGGTATCTAGAAGTCTTTGTTTACAAGGAGCAGATATTATCTTTGTGCCTTCTGCATGGAGAATAGAAGATGAGGATATGTGGGATTTAAATCTGCCCCAACGCGCTTTGGAAAATGTATTATTTACAGTTGGTGTAAATAGTGTTGGAGACCAACATGGACTGCATTTATTTGGAAAAAGTAAGGTATGTAATCCACGTGGGCAGATTATAAAAGAGCTGCCTACCGATAAAGAAACAGTCGAGGTTATTGAGATTGATCTTGAAGATATTCTTAAATATCGCACTGAAATTTCTTATTTACGTGATCGTAAACCATTTATGTATAATTTGTTAACAGAAAAATAGCCATGATAGTAAGGATGACTAAATTTCGTTTAACAGTGGCGGCATTCTTATCATTTCGGATAAGAATGCCGCTATTTTTTATACTATAGGAAAGTATAAAACTTTATGGTTTATAGTATAAGAAAAACTACAGCTTTCGCCATAAAGACTTGGCGATAAGCCAAGTTTTTCTAATAAAAATAAAATTCTACGACTGGTGAGTCCCCTTTTTTTTGAAGCGTATCTTTGTCCAGTTTAAGCGTTCGTGCTGCTAGCAAACTTCGACCTTCTTCCTATGGATAAGTCAACATTGGCTCGAATCTAAAGGAAGGCCGACTGAAAGCGGGCTTGCCGCTCAGGCGTTGGCATACCTCTGCCTGCAGGGCATGTTTCCTTTATCGCTTTAGAAGGTCTCTAATCTATGCCGTTAACCGAGTGCTTCCGGTTTTTGTTCAGAAACAACAATCCTTTTATAAGCTTAGAATATTGGTTTTCTGAGATTGAGTTGTTTCGTGTTAAGTTAGATTTGTTTCAATTTTAAGGTAGTTCCCCGAATAGAAAAACGATCATTAAGGAAGAGATAAAATGAATTTTCTCTTTGGTTTTGGAAAATAGTTGACGCTTCGACTTTCTTGCTATTTATCCCGCATATAAGGTGCTGTAAGACTCCCACTTCAAGAATTGGAGAATCCATACTGCAACAAGTCTAAGTTGGAGATTACAACACCTAAATACCCGATTCGTTAAAGGGCCTTTAGGTCATACCCTTACGGTAGTAACATTCAGTAGAAGATGGAAGAAAACTCCTACTGAATGAAGTTTCACTTTATCTTTCTCTTGAACACACACTATAAAAAAGAAAATATGGGAAAACTTTGAGATTGATTTTTTCCCACTTATTCCATTCCTGCGAATTGTTTAAAAATTTATAATCATACAAAGGGGTGAATGTATGCTAGGAATAATAAGAGTACTAACTACAAAAGACAATCAAGTCTTACAGGAGCATGGAAATCGTTTGACTGAATTATATGGGATTCGGTCTAAGTCGAGCTGTATTGCTTCCCAACCAAATGGCATTTATGATGATGAATCGGAAAAGGTCGCTATACCTAAAATTGTCGCTTTAGCACAAGAAATGGCCAAGGATGGGCAAATAGATGCGATTACGATTAGTTGTGCTAAAGACCCAGGACTTGAAGAAACAAGGCAAGCGGTGAATATTCCAGTATTCGGCGCAGGTATATGTGGAGCACATGCAGCGAGTATGGTGGGAAGTAAAGTAGCGGTAGTTGGTATAACAGAGCAACCTCCACCGACAATGAAAAAACAATTAGGTGAAACATTTTATAATTATGCGTTTTCGCCACGTTTGCGAAAAACGACAGACCTATTTCAACAGTATGCCAAGCCTGAATTGCTTCGGGTCATCAATAAGGCTTTAGAAGCTGGTGCGGATGTAATTTTATTTGCTTGTACCGGTTTTTCTACGATTCGCCTTAAAGCGTATTTACAAAAGCATATAGAGGTGTTTGCAAATAACTTTTTTGCCAAGGACTTAGTGCCGCCTGTATAGAACATATGCCGTTACGATAGAGTCCGGTCTATCTGGCAATGTAGGAATGCTTTTATTACTTTGGGCCATTCCTGGTGCAATCATTCAGTTAATTGGCGGGCCAAAACGACAAATGGGCATTCTTTTAGCAACTGGTCTTTTAATCATTAATCCAATTGCGGGGTGGGCTATAATGGCTGGAATATTACTTCGTACGATTGTGCTGAAGGTTAAAGGTCCAGAAGCAGAAAGTACGATGTATACAACAGCTGCTGGGTTTATTGCTGGGGATGCTATTTATAGCTTCTTTTCATCGATATGGAAAGTAAAATAAGGGGAGGTTGTATCTAATTGACAAGAAAATTATTAACGCGAAATGATGCAAAAAATGCTGTATATGGTGGTTGTATTTTAGGTGGGGGTGGAGGAGGCTGGATTCGTGATGGTCTGGAGAAAGCGGAGTTAGCCTTCTTAGAAAACAACCATCCGGAATTGATTACTGTTGATGAATTGAAAGATGATGATTATGTAGCGTGTGTTTCATTAGTTGGCGCCCCTTCCGCCAAAGAGATGTATATTAATTCTAAACAGTTAATTGAAACCGTAGAACGAATGCAAATGGAATGTAACAAACCGATTAAAGCGTTAATGACGAATGAAAATGGGGCAAGTACCACGATTAATGGCTGGCTGCAAGCAGCAGCAACGGGCTTACCGATTTTAGATGCACCTAGTAATGGTAGAGCTCATCCAACGGGATCGATGGGCTCGATGAATCTGTCAGAAGTATCAAACTATGTTTCGATTCAGACCTTTGCAGGCGGAAAAGGAGCAAAAGAGGTAAAGGGAACAGTCATTGCCAGGCTTGATACAGCAGCAAGTACTGTCCGCTCTGTATCCGTTCAAGCAGGTGGTATGGTTGCGGTATGCAGAAATCCAGTTCAGATAAAATATGTCAAGGACCATGCTGCCATCGGTGGAATTAGCCAGGCGATGGAACTTGGAGAACTGTTTTTATCGACGCCTAACGGATTACAACGAATTGAGCAAGTAACGAGCCATCTAAAAGGAAGAATTATTCATTCAGGTGTCGTAACATACTTTTCCTTAAATAAAACAGGTGGTTTTGATATTGGGACGATACATGTAGATCATGACCTTGAGTTAACGTTCTGGAATGAATACATGACAGTAGAAATATTAGGCTATCGAAGAAGTACCTTTCCAGATCTGATTATGACATTTGATACAAATACAGGTATGCCGTTAGTAAGTGCAGAAATTGAAGACGGAATGGAAATTACTGTTATTACCATACCAAAGAAAAATTTGAAGCTTAGTACAACTATGTTTAATGAAAAATTGCTAAAAGTTATTGAACCCTATATTCAAAAGAAGATTGTTTAAGGAGCTGTTTAGAAAATGTCTTTAAAATACACACTAGAAGCTTTGGAATTATTAGATAGTTCATATGTAAGCGGTAAGCTGGTAACAGATTTATTTGCCGATAAAGAGCATGTAGAAGCTTCGTATACTACAGTTACTGGTGAAGAAGGTTCTACGGACTTTGTTAAAATTATCATTAAAGGAACGGAAGGAAAGAGTAGTGGAGGTTCCGCTCCGACACTGGGTATTGTTGGCAGACTAGGAGGATTAGGCGCAAGACCAAGCCGGATTGGCCTAGTATCTGATGGTGACGGTGCAGTCGCTGCTGTAGCAACAGCATTAAAATTAGCAGCTATGGTGGAACAAGGTGATCGGCTGCCGGGTGACGTGTACGTAACTACTCATATTTGCCCAAATGCACCAACTCAGCCACATGAACCAGTTGAATTTATGGGATCTCCAGTTGATATTTTAACGATGAATCAATATGAAGTAGTACCTGAAATGGATGCTATTATTTCGATTGATACAACGAAAGGCAATAAGGTGTTTAATCACCGAGGAATTGCTTTATCCCCGACTGTAAAATCTGGATATATTTTAAAGTTTAGCAATGATTTAATTCGTATTATGGAAATGACAACAGGTGATTTACCAGTAACATTTGCTGTAACAACACAAGATATTACTCCATACGGTAATGATATATATCATATCAATAGTATTTTACAACCGTCCGTAGCAACAAGTGCACCTGTCGTTGGTTTAGCAATTACGACAAAAACAGCGGTCCCTGGATGTGGAACAGGTGCTAGTCATGAAGTCGACATTGCTCAAGCAGTACGCTTTAGCATTGAAGTTGCTAAAGAGTATACACAGAGAAAATTTGAGTTTTATGATGTGGATGAATTTGCCCGTATAGAAGCTAAATATGGCTCCATGGAGCATTTACAAACATTAGGCAGGAAATAAAAATGAGTAAAGGTATAATAGGTTTGTTAACCATTAGTCAGTCCCCAAGAACGGACGTAACGCGCCTCTTTCGAAAAGATACTCGGTAAGGAAATAAAGCTAATCGAGCGTGGAGCATTAGATATGCTGGAAATGGAAGATATGCTTGATATCGCCAGATTGATTTAACGGAGCAAACTTATATATCAAGATTAAAAAATGGGGAGCTGTAAAGATAGGAAAACAAAGGCTTCTCTCGCTTTTACAAAGAGAACTCACTAAATTAGAAATGAGAGTAGAAGTAGTTATTATGCTTTGTACAGGTGATTTCCCGACTTTAAAAGCTACAAACCAATTATTTATCCAGACCAGTTCTAACTTATACGGTACAAGCTATTTCAACAACTGGGACATTAGGGTTAATTATTCCATTAGAAGAACAGAGGGAGACTTTAATTGAAAAATGGGCAAATTGTAACTTAACGCTAGTACCTGAAGTTGCCCCTCCCTATGAAAAAAGTGATGTGAAAGGAGCTGCTGAACGCTTGCAACAGCATGGAGCAGATCTTATCGTGCTCGATTGTATGGGGTATAATGAACATCACAAAAAAATGGCGATAGTAGGAAGCGGTTTGCCGGTTATCCTGCCGCGCACTTTAACTGCCCGGGTCGCTCTAGAATACGTGGAAAATAGACTCGGAAATGCCGAGTCTATTTTCCACGTCCGGAGAACAAGGAAATGGAGATAAAAAAATGCCTGTCATTGCTTTATTTGTTTTAAGCTTGCTTTGGGGTTCTACCTTCTATTTTACAAAAATGGTATTACCGGACTTTCATCCTGTTTCTATCGTATTTTATCGCTGTCTGTTGGGAGGTTTGACTTTATTCCCCTTCTTTTTATGGAGGAGAAAAAAACAGGATTTTCAAAACTTCCTCCCGTTAATAGGGATTACTTTATTAAGTACAGGTATCCCTTGGGTATTTATGAGCTTTAGTCAAAAAGGGCTTGATACTACAATAAGTGCGGTTCTTAATGCGACTGGCCCAATTTGGGGCATGGTTTTCAGCTTCTTTATTTTAAAAATACAGCTTCGTAAAAAGGAAATATTTAGTGTGCTTATTGGCTTTAGTGGAATACTAGTAGCCTTCTTTTTAGGTACCTCTGACAAGATTAACTTTACCTTCAGCAGTGCGATTCTTTTATTATTAGCAGTTAGTTTATATGCGTTATCTGCAATTTTCACATCCAAGTATTTAAGGAATGTAACGGTGTATACAATTTCGTTCGTTTCGTTGCTTACAGGAAGTGTCTATTCAGGCTTATTTATGATCTTCATCGAGCCATCCAGTTACCGAGCTTTTATGGACATTGAAAATTTTGGTGCATTGATGATGTTAGGGGTATTTAATTCAGGAATTGGCAATCTGCTGTATTTTTATCTTGTGCAAAAAGCAGGTCCTATCTTTGCCTTATTAATAACTTATTTAATGCCGATTACCACAATTTTATTAGGTGTATTATTATTAAATGAAAATTTAGTAGCAGGAACCGTATTTGCATTAGTTTTTGTTTTAATTAGTGTATACTTTTCTAGAGAGAGAGGGAGGAAATAAACATGGAAGCATTTCAGCAAACCGTAAATCGACTAATGAAGAATAATATCCAGATTGAAAAAGCTGAAAAAATACTTGTTCTAACGGATCGAACGACAGAAAAATTAGCCAAAAAATTTAATGAAGCATTAAAAAAAGATGGGTGGACATCTACTTTCTATATGATGGAGGATCGATCAAAGTCAGGAGAAGAGCCACCAAAAGAAGCTGCTGAACTTATGCTGCGATACAGGCTTGTATTTTGCCTTACAAAGCATTCTTTAACGCATACGATGGCAAGAAAAGAAGCGAATGCTAAAGGAGTTAGTGTTATTACATTGCCTGGTATTACAGAGGATATGTTCTTGCAAGGCGCGATGAGTGCCGATTACAGCCGGGTAGAAGAAGAAACGATAGCGATGGTGGAAAAATTGACAGCTGCCAAATCTGTAACGATTTTGACGGGAGAGGCAAATAAGTTAGAAATTTCGATCAAAGGAAGACGAGGGATAGCTAGTACTGGGGTATTTAGAGGAACAAGTGCATCGGGAAACCTTCCATCCGGTGAAGCATATATTGCTCCAATTGAAGGAATGGCAGAAGGTTCAATTGAAATCAATGGTTCAATAGCTGGAATAGGCTTATTAAATGAAGCAATCACACTAACGATTGAACAAGGAAAACTTATCCATGCTACAGGAGAAAAAGGAAAGAAATTACTAGCATTACTCGGTGAGGAACAAGGAAGAATGCTTGCAGAACTCGGGATTGGAACGAATTATAAAGCGAGATTGACTGGAAATATTTTAGAAGACGAAAAAGCATATAATACCGTGCATGTTGCGTTTGGTTCAAATCATACATTTGGTGGTACGATTAATACAGATGTACATATCGACTGTGTAACAAAAGATCCAAAATTAGAGTGGGAGTAGTTAATCTTAAGTATTCAAGTGGATATATCTAAGAACAGGTTGTATTTTCTTCTGTAGGTCACTGGGCAGTAAGACCTGCCCTTTATGAGAAGTCGAAGTGAGAGAAAACGGCACCTAAATGTCCGATTGGTTCAACTAATCATTCCGTGTTCCACGGAATGAAGTTTCGCTTTATCCCGTCAGAAGTTTCCAGTTTATATATTGCTATTAGAGCACCTCCACCACACTGATAAAGCGCTTTCAAAAAGAGTGAGCGCCAATAGATGTAACAACTGTTGATGAAAGCTCTATAGCATGTTTTATTGATTGATTTATATCTTGTTTTTTTTGGTAAGCTGCTAAAAATCCAGCTACAAAAGAATCTCCTGCACCTGTAGTGTCGATAGCTTCAACTTTTAGAGCAGGTATATGTTTAATTGATTTTCCATCCCAGTATATACATCCTTGATCACCCAGTGTTAAAATTGGATATTTAACAATCGATTTTAGCTTTTTAATGATTTCAAATGGTTCAGATTGAGAGGTTAATAGAACACCTTCTTCGTAATTTGGAAAGAAAAAAGTAATTCCTCTCATAAAAGATAGAAATTCTTTCTTGTGTTCTTTTAGAAAAAAAATAGAGCTAGGATCTAAAGCTATCATTTTTTCCATCATTTGTGCCTGGTTTTTTGCTTTAAATGCAGCGGTTCTCGTATTTTCGTCAAAAAAGCTGTATCCAGATAAATAAATGAGATCAGCTTCTAAATCATTAGGGATATCTTTATCATTTAAAGTTAAATTTGCTCCTCTATCTGAAATCATTGACCTTTCACCATTATTTTCGTTGATCATAACAATAATAGATCCGGTTTTATCTTGGTCCACTTTAGAGATCTTAGGTTGAACTCCACTTTTTATACTTTTTTGGATTAAAAATTCCCCAAACGGGTCGTTTCCAACTTTACCAATTAACGTGCATTCTATTCCTTCTCTGCTGATATAAGCTGCAACATTATTGGCTTGTCCACCAGGTTTAAAATGAATCATTCCTTTTGTGTCAGTTCCATAATTTGTTTTTCCTTTCTTCACTATGATATCTACTACTAAATCACCAATTACAGTTATCATTTTTTTGCATACTCCTTTGCTATAATAGCTGCAATTTTGGCATTATTTAACATTAAAGAAATGTTGGCAGCGACACTTTTTCCATTTGTCAATTTACGAATTCTATCTAAAAGGAAGGGAGTTACCTTTTTTCCTGTTATATTTTTTTCTTTTGCTTCATTCAATGCATCATCGATAATTTTGTTTATTAAGGTTGGATTAAGTTCATCTTTCTTTGGAATGGGAACAACAAGGGAAGTAGCGTAGTTCAAGTTCATGTTATCTTGTGTTTTCAGAAGTTTAACAAGGGATGCCTTATCTATTTTTTCTACTGTCAATCCGCTATCTTGTGTGTAGAAGTTAGGATACTTATCAGTTTCATAACCATAGATCGGTACACCTATTGTCTCAAGGTATTCAACGGTTTTTGACACATCTAAAATAGATTTTACGCCAGCACTGACTACACATACTTTACATTTTGCCAACGTTGGCAAATCGGCCGAAATATCAAACGTTTCATTTACACCATAATGAACTCCCCCCAATCCTCCGGTAGCAAAAAAACGAATCTCAGAAAGTTCAGCTACATACATAGTTGCTGCAACTGTAGTTGCGCCTACCTTTTTACTTGATAGTACCCTAGGAATATCATGGATACTTGTTTTAAAAGCGGTTGTTGATTGACCAAGTAATTCTATTTCAGTATCGTTAAGACCTACACAGATATTACCATTAATTAAAGCGATGGTTGCAGGCACAACTCCTTGTTTACGTATAACTGATTCTACTTTTTGTGCAAGTTCAACATTTTGCGGGTAGGGAAAACCGTGAGAAATAATCGTTGATTCCAGTGCAACTATTGGCTTTCCGGACTTTATTGCGGATTTTACTTCACTACTGTACTTCATATAATTCATTTTAAGTTCCTCCAATTAATAATATTTTTGATGGAAATAAAGTCAACTATACTATGAGGTTACCAATTTAACTAAAACTAATAAGAAGCCCTTTTTACAAGTGTTGGTTTTAGTTCAGGATGATGTATGCTGTTCTTATTAGAAGTCATTTGGTGAATTAGTAGATCTACAGCTGCACGTGCAATTTCATATTTTGGTTGGGATATAGTAGATAAAGGTGGATAAAAATATTTACTCATTTTAATGTTATCGATACCCAGGACGCCGATATCTTTTCCAATTGCTAAGCCGAACTCCTTAATCGCTTGGTAGACCGCAAGTGCTCTTTCATCTCCGGATATAAAAATTGCATCAATAGGGTTAGTACGTAAAATATCTGTAGTGGTTTTATATGCATTTTCTAAACTATACACATGATGGTAAACTGTTTCTTTTAATCCATGTTCTTTGCAAAAAATTCTATACCCTGTCTCGCGTTTTTTATTAATAATTGATTTAGTATTTCCCAGTAAGAGCGCGATGGATCTGTATCCTTCTGTATACAATACTTCGGTTCCTGAGTATCCCACTTGTACATTGTCTATACCAACATATGGAACTTCAAATTCATGCTGACTATCCCCAATCAATATAAAAGGTATCTTATTCGTTTTTAAATACATTATTCTCTGGTCGTCTTTTACAGGGTCAAAGATAATTGCGCCATCACATAGATTATGCTTTACTAGGTGAAAGCCATCATTTTCATTACTATTAAAGCTATCTGGAGAAGATGGGGATAAAACTAATCGATATTCACTTTTTTTTGTTATACGGTGTATTTCATGAAATACTTCATTGTGGTAGGCACCCCAATAGTCACCAGAACGTTGATCAACAAAGATAACAATTTGATTGGTTTTTCTTTCCTTAAGTCCCTTGGCTAAAAGGTTGGTCTTAAAATCCAGTTCTTCAATAACACTTTTGACCCTTTTTCGTGTGGATTCTTTTACATTAGGATGTTCATTTAATACTCTGGATACTGTACGAACAGAGGTATTACTTAATCTAGCAACATCTTTGATAGTAGGTTTCTTCATTTCCATCAATCCTTTCCACTTTTGCCATCGTTAGCAAAAGTCAAATATAATATATCATGATTCAATTATTATGTTAACGCTTTCTTTTGTTTTTTACACCTGTAATTCCAGAATGAAGAGCAAGCGCCTAGCAGTATACATTCAGTTTCACATTCTTTATCTTCCTTTTTGAGTATAGGCACAATACCTGAACTAGAGGCTTGTTCTAGTCAAACTTACTTTCAAATAAGCGTAGTAGTCTATTAACAATCATAGGAGGTTTACAAAAATGCTAAAATTAAGAGTTATCTCTCTAAAGACCAAAATACTAACGTTAATCGTTTCATTAATTTTGGCTATTATTATTTTAATATCAGGTATTTACATCATGATTGAAAAAAACAAACAGAAGAAAATATGGGAAAATTGGCACTGCAAGTAGCAAAGACGGTTTCTTTTATGCCAACAGTAAAAGAAGCTTTTAAGAAGGAAAGCCGGATAAGTTTGTTACAGTCTATTGCGGATAATATAAAGATGCAAGTTGATGCTGAATATGTTGTAATCAAAAATACTGATGGGGTTATTTATGCACATCCTGACAATTTATTGCTTGGAAAAAAGAGGCAAGAAAGTGATAATTATCGAGCACTTATTTTTGGTCAATCTTATATTTCTAGATCAGAAGGAAGTTTAGGAGCTGCATTAAGTGGAAATACTCCAATCTTTGATGATAATGGTAATATTATGGGAATTGTTTCGGTAGGTTACTTGTTTGAGGATATATATGCTAAAATTTATCGGAAGATTCGTGTTATTAGCAATGTTTCGCTTGTCGGTCTATTACTAGGGGTTATTGGTGGAATTATACTAACAAATAATATTCGCAAAGATACGCTAGGTCTAGAGCCTTTCGAGATTGCCAATCTTTATCGGCAAAGAAGTGCGATTTTACACTCGATTAAAGAAGGAATTATAGCGATTGATGAAAATGGGCGAATTACAATGATAAATCAGCCTGCCATAGATATGCTAGGGTGTAATAATCATTATCTTTATGAGCCGATTGAGAAGATTTTCCCAAATACACTGCTAGAGGATTTTTTGAAATCAGGTGAAAATGAAGAAAATCAAGAAATGTATCTTAATGATCGTTTAGTTATTATGAACAGGGAAGTTGTCAAAGAAAATGGAAGAATAATTGGAGCGGTAGCAAGTTTTCGCGATAAGACAGAAGTGAAAAAGATGATTGAAACTATTTCCGAGGTTAGACAGTATTCCGAAGATTTAAGAGCGCAAACACATGAATATGCTAATAAACTTTACGTACTATCGGGTCTGATGCAATTGGGGAAACATGAAGAGGCTGTAGATATGATACAAGCGGAATTGAGAGTTAACTCCAAACAAAATCATCTTTTATTCGATCAAATAAAAGATAATAATGTACAAGCTATTTTACTAGGGAAAATCGCAAAATCTTCTGAAAAGAAAATGGAGTTCATAATTGATCAAAATAGTTCACTTTCCCCTTTACCTAAACACATCGATATTTCTAGTTTAATTGCTATTTTAGGTAATATTATTGACAATGCATTTGAGGCAGTTAGTGGAAATGAAATAAAAAAGGTAGTATTTTTTGCAACTGATGTGGGAAATGACATTATTTTTGAAGTTGCCGATAATGGAAAGGGTATCATAACAAAAGAAAGTATTTTTAAAAAAGGTTTTTCAACGAAAACGGGAGAGGATCGAGGATATGGGTTGGCGATTGTACAGGATACAGTTAATAGATTAGGAGGTGCAATTGAAATCAAGAATGATAAGACAGGCGGGGCGATTGTTACTATATTTGTACCGAAGCAAGGGGGAGATTTGTATGATTAAAATTGTAATCGCTGAAGATGATTTTCGCGTTGCCAGTATTCATGAGCAGTTTTTATCACAAATAGATGATGTAAAGGTGGTAGGTAAGGCATTAAATGGTGAAGAAACGATGAAGGTAATTCAAGATAGGGAGGTTCATTTATTACTACTCGATATTTATATGCCCGATATACTTGGAATTGATTTATTACCTAAAATAAGAAATCTATCATCAAGTATAGATATTATTATGATTACTGCGGCTACAGATATTGATATGGTGAAGAATTCATTAAACTATGGTGTGTTTGACTATATCATCAAGCCTCTGAAAATGGAACGATTTTTAGAAACGATTGAAAAATATAAGCAAAAAAGAAAACTTATTCAATCGCATGTTTGTGTTGGTCAGAAGGAAGTAGATCAACTATTTATGGCTAAAGCTTCTCAAACGGAAAAAGCAGTAAGAAATAATTTACCCAAAGGCATTGATCCATTAACGCTGGAAAAGGTGAAAGCAATAATTAAACAAGGGCGAAAAGGGATAACAGCAGAGGAGATGAGTGAAAAAATGGGGGCTTCTAGAACAACCGCCAGACGATATTTAGAGTATTTAACGTCTATGAAAGAAGTGAAAGCAGAACTTCAATATGGGATAGTTGGCCGTCCAGAAAGGATATATATCATTTCATAAAAAAGTTGGGAACGTGAATTATTGAGGCATAAAAATGATTTCTGGAAAATATTTATCCTGCATTTAAGTTGGTGTAAGATTCCCACTCCAGAAGGAGAATTACAACTGAACGAAATCACTTGATTCCTTACTATAAACAAAATGAACATAATGTTCTTTTTGTTTTTTATGTGAATAATGTTGTAAACGTTTTCTTTAATAATTATCTATTATATGATAATTTTCGAACTTTTATTAAAACTAATATAATATACGAGGAGGAGTCTGATGAAAAAGCAATTTGCTTTACTGTTTTTACTCATTTGTATAATTATTCTTTCCGCATGTAATCCAGAACAAAAATCTACGAGTGGGGAAGAAAACTGGAAGCCTGAGAAAGCTATTGAAATTGTTGCTCCGGCAGGTGCTGGTGGAGGCTGGGACACTACTGCGAGAACTGTAGCTAAAGTATTTAGTGAAGAAGGAATTATTGATCAGGATATTGGGGTCGTAAATAAAGAAGGTGGCGGCGGCGCAATCGCTTGGACTTATATTCATAACCTTGAAGGAAGTAACCATAATATTTTCATCTCATCACCGCCACTTATATTTGTACCACTTAATGGACAAACAGAATTAACATATGAAAATTTCACGCCACTTGTTAATTTGGTAGCTGACTATGCTGCATTTGCCGTTAGGGCGGATGCCAAGTGGGACAATCTAAATGAGCTATTTGAAGATATGAAGAAGGATCCAACAAGTATTACAGTTGTAGGCGCATCTTCCCCGGGGAGCATGGATCATATGCAATTTGTGAAAATCGCTAAGGAAGCCGGAGTTGATGTAACGAAAATTAAATATGTATCAAATCAAGAGGGATCACCATTAACGGATCTTCTAAATGGCAGTGTTGATGTTTACTCTACCGGAGTAGCTGAAACAGTGGAACAAGTAAAAGCTGGAAAAATTAAAGTTTTAGGTGTAACCTCCCCTGAACGATTAGAAGGAGATGTTTTGTCTACTTTTCCAACTGCAGCCGAGCAGGGTATTGATGCGACGTTTATTAATTGGAGGGGGTTCTTTGGACCACCAAATATGGATAAAAGCGCTATTCAATATTATGAAAAAAAGTTTAAAGAGCTATGTGAATCGGAATCATTCTCTAAAATTCGCAGTCAGTATGGCTGGACGGAGATGTTTATGGGACATGAAGAGTATAAACAATTTTTAGCAGAACAAACAGAAGAACTAAAAGAATTAATGGAAGAACTTGGTTTATCGCAATGATTTACAGAAGAGCCAATGTTGAAGCGATCAGTATTGGCTCTATAAAAATGAATGAAAGTGTGGTGAATAGAGCATATGCTGAAATCTGCAGAACGAAAAATAAGCATTATCCTTACTTTACTGGCGATTGGTTATTTAATCTTAAGTTATCAGCTGCCGTCATATCCGTTTGTACCAGTTGACTCTGATTTAATGCCAAAACTGTTAGGGTTTCTATTAATTGTTTTATCGATTATTTTATTTTTTGGGCCAAATACAGATGAACAGGAAAACAAGACTAATCATGTATCTAGACATGAATTAGTAATCCTCCTTCTATTAACAGCTTTAATAATTCTTTATATTTCCTTACTAGAGGTAATCGGGTTTGTCATTGTTACGGCGTTATTTATTTTTAGTTGCTCCTGGATACTAGGATATAAAAATTTTAAAGTGAATGTAATTGTATCCATTCTGTTTCCAGTTGTCATCTTTTATATTTTCAATTATTTATTACAAATTAATTTACCTAGTGGAATTTTGCCATTTTAGGTGTTAAGGAAGGATGACAGTAATGAACACAGTACAAGGGATATTGCAAGGCTTTCAAGTTGCTTTCAGCTTGGATGGGATATTTTTCGTTTTCATTGGAGTTACAATTGGTACATTGATTGGAATGTTGCCCGGTTTAGGTCCTATTACAGCCATTGCAATCATGATACCAATGATTTATGGTATGGATCCAACCATTGCTATGGTGTTGATGGCAGGAGTTTATTATGGAGCAATTTTTGGTGGTTCAACCTCTTCTATACTTTTAAACGCTCCAGGGGTTTCAGGTACAGTTGCCACATCATTTGATGGGTATCCGATGGCTCAGCAGGGAAAAGCAGGAAAAGCACTTGCTATAGCTGCTATAGCATCTTTTACAGGTGGAACTATCAGCATTATATTATTGATGTTATTTGCACCAACTTTAGCGCAGGTAGCTGTTTCTTTTGGACCCGTGGAATATTTTGCTTTAATGTTCATGGGGCTAGTGGCTATATCTAGTTTATCGGATGGTTCTGCCATAAAGGCATTGATTTCCGGTGTACTGGGACTTATGGCAGTCACTATAGGAATTGATGCCCAAACTGGAACACCGCGTTTTACGTTTGGAAATTCAAATTTGCTAGAAGGAATTGATTTTCTTGTAGTTGCTTTAGGGCTATTTGCTTTAGCGGAAGTTGCATTTCTAATAAAAAACCGAAATAATGACAGTTTAACAAAAACGCAACATATTGGAAGTCTAAGGTTAACAAAACAAGACTTTAAAGAAATGAGAGGACCGTTATTACGACACTCTCCGCTTGGCTTTATAATGGGAGTTCTCCCAGGGGCCGGTGCGACCATAGCTTCATTTATTAGTTATATAGTAGAAAAGCGTTTTTCAAAAAGACCTGAAGAGTTTGGTAAAGGGTCGATTAAAGGGCTTGCTGCACCTGAAACGTCAAATAATGCTGCAACGAGTGGGGCATTTGTTCCATTGCTTAGTTTAGGGATTCCAGGTTCAGGAACAACTGCTATTATGCTTGGAGCGTTACTTGTTTTAGGAATAAATCCAGGACCACTGTTGTTTCAAGATCATCCAGAAGTGTTCTGGGGAGTTGTGGCAAGTATGTATATCGGAAATATCTTTTTATTAATTTTAAATTTACCATTGATCCCATATATAGCGAAAATATTAAAAATTCCCCGCCCGTTATTAATTTCATTGATCATTATGTTTTGTATGATTGGTGTGTACTCCATCAGTTTTAATGTTTTTGATCTATACTTATTGCTTGCTTTTGGTTTGATTGGTTATTTATTTCGCTTGTATGCCTTCCCTGCCCCGCCATTTATTTTAGCCTTTATATTAGGAGGGATGATGGAACAATCGTTAAGACAAGCATTAACGATTTCAAATGGTGATTATATGATTTTATTGGAAAGTCCAATTGCAATTGGTTTATTTATCATTTCTTTGCTTACATTTGTTTTTCCATTTATTAGAAGCAGGGGGAAAATGGCAAAATAGACTAGTTATTTGGTGAATAGAATGATCCGTATTTTAAAACGGAGCCGTCATAAACAAGTCAGTAAAGACAACTTAGTTAGTTTCAAGCCTTTGGGCAGAAGACAGTTTTATTTGTTCTTAGACATTGGGAACTAAAATGTCGACCGCCTCTCTCAACAAATTTTACATTCTAACGTGTGAAGAAATTCAACATATCATTTTTACTGGACTTTTTGAACAATGTCTTAAAGCTACTAGAAATTATTTTTACGCTCTAGGAAACGAAATCCGTTTTTGCATGGTGGTTCTTTTTGAAAGTAGTTTTTGTTCCTTTCAGGGTACAAATTTTAGCATAAAAGTGAAATGTTTAAAGGAATACGGATGCAACTATTCAAGCATTCTAACATATTATAAGTATGATGTATTCGTACGGTTGAAGAATGAAAAACAAATAGTCAAAATGAATCCAATGAGAATAGATTATTACATGAGGAGTGGATTGAGGGTTGGTGGTGTAAAAATGAAAAATCAGAATAAGAGCAAAAAAAAGAAAATTACAAGTGATGAAAAAAAAGAAAGAAATGACTTAAAGAAAAATATTGAGAAGCAGATAGAAGCAGCCGTCTGGTTACAAACATTTGGTCTGATTGCAGAGACAATTCTAACCTCCAAATTATTATCGCTAGATGAGGAAGACATGGATGGAGAACAAGACGTCTTTACTGGAATCCTAGTTCAAGCGATTGGACAATTATTCCAAAGTATAGGAGTTTCTCAGCAAATATCAGCTATAGATAAAGAACTGTTTATAAATGGTCAAAAAATAGAAGTAACCGGTAATTTTATTCAGTTAATCGGAGTTGCGATGACAGCATTCGGAGGGGAAAGAGAGTTACTTGAAGAATTGCAAAAAATATCTGAATTAGAATTTATTCCTTAAGTGGTGTGTTAGTATTCAGAGATGAATTAGCATTGAAGGTAATTCTTAATATGATAATGGAAAAAATATTAGGGTTGATAATGATTAATCGATTAAACTTAATAAATAAATGTATAAAATTATTTTAGATTTATGAAGATGGAAAGTAATTTCTTTCCATCCTTTTATTGTCCAGGAAATTAAATCTGTTTCTACATGGTGGATAACTTTTTTGAAAAGTAGCATCGTCGTCTAGCCAAGGATTTAGCTAGTCAGCTTGCAAAGAATATCAATGAAGTTGTCGAGTTTAAGGAGGTTGAAGAAGTAATCGATAAAGAATTTAAATAATTTGGGAAGCCTGAATGGATGGAGAAACGTTACAAAAGAAGCTTGCGGCAATGATAGAAGTTGATGAAAAGTAGTTACTTGCCAAATACGAGGACCGTATTTAGTGAAAAGAAAGAGAGTGTAATAAGTTTTGTTAAAATAGATATAATTTCCAATAAGGAGATGGTCATTTATGCAAGACTTTTTTCATGAGAAAAGATTAAAGAATTGGCAAAGGAAAGTTGTACTGTAGAAGATGTTCAAGAAATGATGAAGCGTTTATTTAAGGATACCATTCAACAGGTATTTGAAGCTGAGCTAGAGGATGAATTGGGATTATGAACCAAAGATTATTAAGAAGTATGAAACTGTTAGGTAAACTAGCGTAGTAGCAATAATTTTTGCTGCGTTCCATAAATAATAATCATGTATACTATTAACAAAAAGTTATTTTATATTTAAATTTTTTAAAATTGGCAAATTTCGACAACATATTTTTATTTGCGTTGCATTAGTTGTATCTGTTGATTTAAAATACTAATAATATTCAAAAACAACTAGTTCATAAAAAAACCTTTACAATAGAAATACAGGTGGTTCCTGTCCAAATCCAAAAGTAAAGGACTACGTATGGACAAGAATACATTACTTTCATCATTTGGTAAATGGGTTTCTCCCATTAATATTCAAAAACTTAATGAACAAGTGAACGAATCTAAACAGGACTACTATACAAAAAAGTTTACGATCAAGGCTTATATCAAACTTTTACTGTTTGCCCAACTACACGAATTCGAGAGCTTAGAAATGAGTGATGCACTTTTAGAAGAAGAGCTTCAAAAAACACTTGGGTTCGAATCGATCAGTACTTCTCAAATATCAAGAAAGAACAAGGAAATCAATCCGTATATTCTTTCAAACCTTTTCTTAGATCTCGTGTGGAAAATTAGAGCGTATCACTATAAAAACGGAAAGCATATGCCATTGAAAATCATTGATTCCAGTACACTTCCACTAAATTTATGGGCAACGTTTCGTAAAACAAAAGCCGGTGTAAAGCTGCATTTACGACTAGTATTCATGGATAAGGACACCGTTTATCCAGAAAAGGCAGTGATTACGCCCGCGAAAGAACATGACAGGGACCAACTGAAAGTTCTTGTGGATGATAAAAAAGCCGTGTATGTGTTTGATCGCGGCTATGTAGATTTTGATCGAATGACAGATGATGGCTATTTCTTCGTTTCAAGACTGAAAAAGAACGCCGTCATTCGTGAAGTTTATTCTTTTTCACTTCCTGATGATGGTACGGTTTAACCGATAAAATGATCTACATCGGAACGACACAAAAACGCACGGAAAACGTCTTTCGTCTCCTTGAAGTCATGGATACAAAGGGAAATCTGCTTCGTTTAATCACGAATCGCTTTGATGCAAGTGCCGAAGAGATCAGTGAAATTTACCTATCTCGCCGGGCAATTGAACTCTTTTTTAAATGGCTGAAGTAACATGTAAGCACTTTTATGGAATGAGCGAAACTGCTGTACAGAATTAAGTGTTTTTAGCGCTCATTACCTACTGCTTACATCTACTTCGAATTGCTCGCTGGTTAAGGCGCTCTGGAAACCATCCTTTTGGATTAGGAAGTTTGAAGGAAGATCCAGTCCGTAAATCAGCTGTTGTCGTTGTTGCCTTAAGTTAATTGTATGTTTTTACCAAATGGACAGTGCCATCTTTCTTCAGGTGTTGACTTTTTGGCTCAAAATCACAGAAAGTTTGGAACTGAATATTCTTGTTTTTTTATGCAATGCTAGTGGATTAGGAGGATGATGACATTATTATATTAGTATTTTTGCTGTTGTATGTAATTGGATCTCCTTTAACAACACTTATTCACGAAATAGGCCATGCCTTGGGATTTGTTTGTTCCACTAAAGATGGAGTGGCAAGGGATATATATAGGTAATTTTAGTAATTCCAATAAAGAGAGTTTCAAAATAGGGCGGGTACATTTTCATATTGTCTTGGGAATGGGCGGAATCTGTAAATATGAAAAGGATAATGATATGACAAAGTTGCAAAGAGTTATAGCTACGAGCAGCGGGCCGTTAATATCTGCTTTTTTCACCTTTATTTTTTACTTTTTTCTTCATCATCCCATTAATAAATACTATCTTATAACAGGCATGTTTTGGTTGAACTTTATCCAGTTCGTTATGACTGCCATTCCAATAATTTATCCCAAATGGTGGGGACCTTATGGAGGCTATTCCTCTGATGGTTATAAAATTCTGAAGGTTTCAACAAAGAAAGGGGATGTTGCTTAATAACAGCTAGTATTGGTATGTCAACACTTAACTAGACAATTTTTTAACTTACAAACCTGCTTTAGCAGGTGGTCGTTTAAGGTGATCTTCTATAGGGGGAAGATAGCCTAGACTTTATGTAAACGACAATATTTAAACCAATGCACATAATCGGCTAACTCCAGTTTTAATTGTTTTAAACTATCGAAGTTTCTATTACTCATAAACTCCGTTTTGAATGATTTAAATGTCGATTCTGCTAAAGCGTTATCATAAGGACACTCTTTTGTGCTAAGAGAACGTTCGATTTGAAATGCTGCTAATGCTTCATCAGTTATCTGGTTATCGAATTCATGCCACGATCTGTGTGAAAAATAGAGACTTCTTGCAGGTTTGCTGGAATACTGTGGAATACTGGCTAAAGCTTTCAAGACTAACTGATGATCTTTTTTGCTCCTGCACTGTATCCGATCATTTCACGGTAAAAGCATCTCAGCGGAATTCAAGTCTCAAATGGTACAACTATACCAAAACGGAAAACCCCGAAAGGCCATTATTGCAGAGTATTATCCGTTCTTTTGTTGTCTAGGAGTTTTTAAAAGCTTTTACTGTATTTAAAGATGGACAGGTTTTCGAATATTCCAAAGTATACTACCATCCAAAAAAATACTCTTTTAAATTTGTTTCATTAAAAGAATAAAATACAGTTTTATATAAAAAAGAAAGCCAATTATTTAAGGTGACTTTTGATCACGTATACTCGGTTTCATGATGGAAGGAAAAGGACAGGCGATGTTGTTTAGCTGAAACAATAAAAATTTGATTATCATTAAGGTTAGTTAAATAACAATATTTTACTCTTGACTATCTGAATACTAAGTTGCATAATATAACTAATTAAATAAGGTACCTTTAATTCAGTCCTGTGAGGCTGACAAGGAAAGCGGATATGGTGAAGATCTTTTATGTATAGGTAAAGATTTCTATCAGCAGGCTTCTTTTGTCAAATAATATGACAGGAAGCCTGTTTTTTTATGCGCTTATTCCGGTCTCGGTGGTACCGAAAACCAGGAGGAATTATCAATGAAAAAACGAGATACAGAGTTTTCATTAGAAGCAGTGCCTTCATCTCATCGCAAAGGTTTTTGGAATACACTTGTAGTAATGCTAGGCTTAACCTTTTTTTCAGCAAGTATGTGGTCTGGTGGCGAATTGGGTCAAGGACTGACCTTCATTCAGTTTATCGGTATTGTATTTGCGGGAAATTTAATCCTTGGTTTATATACCGGAGCTTTAGCATATATTGCAGCAAAGACAGGATTATCTACACACTTGCTTACCCGTTACGCATTTGGCAAAAAAGGATCCTATTTATCATCCTTTTTGCTCGCTTTTACACAAATAGGTTGGTTTGGAGTTGGGACAGCGATGTTTGCTGTTCCGGTACAAAAAGTGACTGGAATAGATATTTATTGGTTAATTGCTATTGCTGGTTTACTGATGACATTTACCGCATTTTTCGGTATGAAGGCATTGGCAATTGTTAGTTTTATTGCAGTACCGTTAATCTCAACCTTGGGTGGGATATCTGTTTTTAAAGCAACTGAAAGTCTCGGTGGTATTCAGGAACTATTAAATTATCAGCCCGCAGAAGCAATCAGCTTAGCTGCTGCACTTACGATCTGTATTGGATCGTTTATTAGTGCGGGAACGTTGACGCCGGATTTCACTAGATTTGCAAGAAAAAAACGCTCAGCAGTTATAGCTACAGGAATTGCATTTTTCATCGGCAACTCGTTAATGTTTTTGTTTGGTGCGATTGGCTCGATAGCAACTGGTCAGGCAGATATTTCCGAAGTTATGTTTATGCAAAACTTAATTTTACCAGCTATTATCGTGCTAGGATTGAACATTTGGACGACAAATGACAATGCACTTTATGCTTCTGGTTTAGGATTATCTAATATTACGAAGATACCTAAGCATAAAATGGTTATTGTTAATGGAGTCATTGGTACAATTGGCGCCATGTGGTTATATAATAACTTTGTTGGATTTTTAACGGTTCTTGGTTCGGCCTTACCGCCAATTGGAGCCATTATACTAGCCGACTTTTTTATTTTACATCGTGGCAACTATCCAATATTTAAAGACATGAAATTTAAATCTTTTAATTGGGTAGCCATGCTTGCATGGGCTAGTGGAATTGCAGCAGCAACCTTTGTGCCGGGAATTCCACCGATTAATGCTTTAATCAGCTCTGCAATGGTGCATGTCGTAGTTACAAAAATTGTAACTAAAATGAATGATGAAAAAGTAATTCTATCAAATACAGAGAAGGTGAGTCATTAATGATTATTAAAAATGCCACTTTACGGGGAAAAAATGGCAAGTGGGATATTGCGGTTGAAAATAATAAAATCGTTTCCGTGTTACCGGCTGATAATAATCAGTATGAGGAAAATGTATTAGATGTAAAGGGTTCACTCGTTCTGCCACCTTTTATTGAACCACATATTCATCTTGATACAACGCTGACAGCAGGGGAACCAGAATGGAATCAAAGCGGTACGTTGTTCGAAGGAATTCAACGCTGGTCCCAGAGAAAAGAAATGTTAACGCACGAAGATGTGAAAACGAGAGCCAAACAGGCACTAAAGTGGCAAATTGCTCAAGGTATTCAACATGTTCGTACCCATATTGATGTAACGGATCCTCAGCTGACAGCACTGAAAGCAATGTTGGAAGTTAAACAAGAAATGGAAGATTATGTAGATATCCAATTAGTTGCTTTTCCCCAAGAAGGAATTTTATCCTATCCAAAAGGAAAAGAATTGCTGGAAGAAGCAGTAAAAATGGGGGCAGATGTGGTTGGAGGGATTCCTCATTTTGAATTTACGAGAGAGTATGGAGTGGAGTCACTGAAGATAGTATTTGATCTTGCAGAAAAATATGATCGACTAGTTGATATTCATTGCGATGAAATTGATGACGAGCAATCTCGGTTTGTAGAAGTAGTAGCACTGGAAGCCTATGAGCGGGGATTCGGAAAGAAAGCGACAGCAAGCCATACGACAGCTATGGGGTCTTATAACGATGCATATACGTATAAGCTGTTTCGTTTGTTAAAATTGTCTAAGATTAATTTTGTTGCTAATCCATTAGTAAATATTCACTTGCAAGGGCGATTTGACACTTACCCAAAACGCCGTGGCCTTACACGTGTCAAGGAATTATTAGAAGCAGGGTTGAATCTCAGTTTCGGGCATGATGATATTTTTGATCCGTGGTATCCCCTTGGAACTGGCAACATGCTTCAGGTGCTTCATATGGGAATTCATGCTTCTCAATTAATGGGGTATGAACAAATCATCAATGCAATGGATCTTATCACCATAAACAGTGCGAAAACAATGCATATGGAAGATCAATACGGTATAGAAGCCGGAAAACTAGCAAACTTTATTGTCCTTGATGCTGTGAATGAATATGAAGCCATTCGCAGGCAAGCAACAGTAACTCATTCCATACGCTATGGAAAAATCATTGCAGAAACCCAGCCTAGTCAAACGAAAATCTGGTTAGAAAATGAAGAAACAGTAGATTTTATGAAAAAATAAATCGTGATTGCAAACCTGTTGGTAGTTGCCAACAGGTTTTTCTCTAATTTTAAATTATCCGCATCCAGCTTCAGCCTATTTTCGAACCGTTTTACCTATTACGGGATACTGTTTCCTATGTAGTTCCAACACTTGTTGAGCTGACATCAATGTCTGTTTGGAAATAGTGGATAGCTTTTTTGAACGTAGCTTCATCGTCTAAATCATACGCTCCGAGCTGTTGGTGAAATTCAACTTCTTTTACGATAAGTTAACATTGTCTCGAATCTAAAGGAAGGCGACTAAAAGCGGCCTTGTCGCTAAAGGCGTCGGCATACCCCTGGTGCAGGGGCATGTTTCCTTACCGCTATTTAAGATGCTATTTGATAACCTTTCAGAGTTATATAGAAAATAAGAGAGGAAGCTTGAGATAATAGCATATGGCTAAAAATATCTAATGATATTACAAACTATTAGAAAAGAAGGAAAAAATGTGGCCGATTTTAAAATATAATTATGATGTTTGTTTCTAATTATTAGAAACAATTTCAAACAAAATGTGAAAATATTTAAAAGTTATTGCCATGGAAAGTGCTTTCATTGTATAATAACATTACAGAACAAAAACAAACATTTTAGAACATTGAGTGGTGATGATGTGAAGGAAAGTAGACAGACAAAAATTATCAATTTAATAAAAGAAAATGGCTTTATAAAAGTTTCGGATACAGCGAAAAAGCTAAATGTAACCGAGATGACAATAAGAAGAGATCTAGTAGATCTGGAAAAACAAGGGCAAATTGTTCGGATTCATGGTGGCGCAAAACTTAAACCTAAAAATGATTATATTGAGCTCTCTCACATGGAGAAAGAAATGTTAAATGTAGAAGAAAAAAAATACGTTGCCAAAAAAGCGGCTGAATTAATTGAAGATGAAGACATTGTATTTATCGGCCCTGGTACAACTACTGGTTTTATATACGATTATATTAACGTTAACTCAGCAACGATTATAACTAACTCCATTTCTATTTTTAATCGTTTTCAGAATGTGGAAAAATTTGAAGTTGTCTTGATTGGCGGGAGATTAAGAGAACGAACGAAAACATTTATCGGGTATTTCACTATGAATTGGATAAAAGATATTAAAGTGAATAAATCGTTTATAGGTACAAACGGAATTTTTAAAAATGCTGTTACTACTGCAGATGAGGAAGAAGGAGCAATACAGCGAACCGTTATAGGTAATTCAAAAGAAACATATATCGTAAGTGATAGTTCGAAGTTTGGGGTCGAGGCATTTCAGGTTATTTGTCCAGTCGAAGATATAACTGCCATTATTACCGATAAAAACCTACCGTTTGAATATACAACTTTCTATAAAAATAAATGCAATATAATAAACTAGCTCTTTAGGAGGATTAAAAATGAAAATCGCCATTGCAAGTGATCAAGCTGGATTTGAACTAAAGGAAAAACTTAAAAATTATTTAGAAAATCATCCCTATGAAATCATCGATGTAACGAAAAGCGAAGACTACGATTTTGTTGAGGCTGCTTCCAAAACAGCTAAAGCGATAAATGAAGCTCAAGCTGACAGAGGAATTGTTGTTGATGAGTATGGCGTTGGTTCATCAATCACAGCAAATAAATATAAAGGTATTATTTGTGCCAATGTTTTTGATGAACACTCCGCCAGAATGACGGTTCGTCACAATAATACATCTATTATTGCCATTGGTTCAGGAATTGTTGGAGAAAAGTTGGCTAAGCGTATTTGTGACAGGTTTCTCCAAGCAACATATGATGGAGGTCGGCACCAGATTAGAGTAGATATGCTAAATAAAATGTGCTAGGGGAGGACGATTAAAATGAGAATTTCAATTGGATGTGATCATATTGTCACTGAAATTAAAAATCATGTAGCAGATTATTTAACAAAAAAAGGTCATAAGGTTATTGATAATGGAACCTATGAAAAGGAACGTACTCATTATCCTATTTTTGGAAGAAAAACAGCAGAAAAAGTTGTTTTAGGTGAAGCAGATCTTGGGATCGTCATTTGTGGTACTGGAGTAGGTATTTCAATCAGTGCAAATAAAGTAAAAGGTATCCGAGCTGCATTAGTCGGAGATATTGAAACTGCTAGATATGCGAAACAAAATCTAAATGCCAATGTTTTAGCTATGGGAGGTCGTATTCTTGGAATTGGTATGATAGAAGATGCGATTGATGTCTTTTTAGAAACAATCTATGAAGCAACACCAGAAAACAAAGCACTAATCAGTAAAATAGATTCCATTCCGATGAGTGAAGAAGCAATAAACGCTAACCATATGTTTGATGAATTTATTGAAAAGTGGGATAAAGGATTGTATCAAGATTAATAATATTTAAACAAGGGAGGTTAAAGGAGGTGATTATTTGAAAGCGATTAAATCATTGTTTGATAAGAATTTGATTTTTATTAAAAATGTACAAGAAAAACGCGAGATATTTACTCTTATTGGAAATCTTTTACATGAAAGAGGGATGGTAAAGGAGGAATTTACTAAATCTATTATTGAGAGAGAAAATAACTACCCTACCGGACTTGATTTGAGTCCTGTAGCCAAAGATATTCCAAATGTTGCGATACCTCATACGGAACCAGAATTTTGTCTTTGTAAATGTATCGTATTGGTGAAGCTGCTAAAGCCTGTTTTATTTCAAAATATGATTGCACCTGACAAGGAAATTGATGTGAAATATTTGTTTTTTATTATTAACAATCAAAAAGGAAACCAAACAAATATACTTTCTGAATTAATGGGTTTTTTTACTACAGCAGAAAACATGAAAAAATTAGAACAGCTAGATAATAAAGAAGAAATCTATCAATTTTTAACCAATAAAAATATAGAAATTAAAGGAGTGCAATAAAATGATAAAAATACTCGCCGCTTGTGGAGCTGGAATTAATTCAAGTCATCAAATTAAAACGGCAATTGAGGAAGAAATGAAGAAGCGTGGTTATACCATAAAAGTAGATGCAGTAGTAATAAAAGATATTACAGAAGAGATGATGAATCAATATGATATTTTTACACCAATTTCTAAAACGAAATTTGGTTTTGATATTAAGATTCCAGTTGTAGAGGCTGGACCAATTCTTTATCGTATTCCTGCAATGGCAGCACCAGTTTTTAATGAATTAGAAAGCGTTATCAAAAAGATCGATAAATAACGTTATCACTTAATCTTTAATATAAAAAAAGGATGTGTTAACAATATGGAGGGTATAATTAATTTTGCAAACAAAATATTTCAACCCTTAATTGATTTAGGTGCCGCTCCGATGATGTTCATTTTGTTATCATTAATAGCCATACTTATGAAGGTTAAGGTAAGCAAGGCGCTTGAGGGAGGTCTTAAACTAGCGATTGCATTAACCGGAATTGGTGCAGTAATAAACATTTTAACAGGAAACTTTGCTCCTGCACTGCAAGATTTTGTTAAATCTACAGGAATCGAATTAACGATAACGGATGTGGGATGGGCACCATTAGCAACGATAACATGGGGATCTGCGTATACGCTGTTCTTTCTATTCATACTAGTAATTGTAAATCTTATTATGTTGGTGATAAATAAAACGAATACTTTAGATGTTGATATATTTAATTTTTGGCATTTATCAATTATTGGACTTCTTGTTATGTATTATTCAGATAATTTGTTTATAGCAACAATCCTTGTAATTGTATTAGGAGTAATGAAATTTATTAATGCTGATATAATGAAGCCGACATTCAATGATTTATTGAATATGCCTGACACGAATCCAACTACAACGACGCATTTAAACTTTATGCTCAATCCATTAATTATGTTTTTTGATAAGTTGTTTGAAAAGTTTTTACCATTCCTTGATAAATATGATTTCGATGCAGCTTGGCTAAATGAGAAGATAGGTTTTTGGGGAAGTAAGTTTGCAATTGGGATTTATTTAGGAGCTTTTGTTGGATTACTCGGTCAACAACCCGCCACAACCATATTTACATTAGCATTTATTGGCGGAGTTTCTCTAGAACTCTTTTCTATAGTAGGAACATGGTTTATTTCGGCTATGGAACCTATATCTCAGGGAATAACAGATTTCATGAGTAACCGCTTGCAAGGCAGGAAATTCAATATTGGGATCGATTGGCCTTTCGTGGCTGCGCGAGCTGAAATGTGGGCGGCTGCTAATATTCTCGCACCAATTATGCTGGGTATAGCATTAATCTTACCTGGTAATGGGATCCTTCCCTTAGGAGGAATAATTGCTATTGGTTTAACACCTGCATTGCTGGTAGTTTGCCGTGGAAAGATTATTAGAATGATATTAATAGGTACGATTATGATTCCTATATTTTTATGGTCCGGAACCGTAATTGCTCCGTTTGTAACCGAGACAGCTGCATCAGTAGGCGCTGCCCCGGCTGGATTAGAAGAAGGTGCTTTAATTACCCACTCCACTTTAGAAGGTCCAGTGGAAAAGTTTATCGCTATTTTAGTAGGTAAAGCCGGGGCAGACTTTAATTTTAACTCTATTCTAGCTGCTTTTGGAGCTCTAGGTGCTTATATTTTACTATTTATTTGGTATATAAAGCAAATGAAAAAACGTAACAAAGAATACGAGGTAAATAAACAAGAAGCAGCGTAAAAATTTATCCCGCATGTAAGGTGCCGTAAGACTCTCACTTTTAAGATCCTGAGTTGGTACAAAAGGATCTAAGTGGGAGAAAACGGCACCTAAATGCCCGAATCGTTAGGGAGGCCTTTAGGTTATACCCTTGTGGTACTACCATTCAGTAGGAGATGGAAGAAAACTCCTACTGAATGAAGTTTCACTTTATATGTTAAAAATAGTAAGCAACAAAGCTTGGATAAAATAATTATTTGGAGTTCATACAAAGTAGAATGAGTATTATTAACCAAAAGTATTTTCTAATCTACGGTGATAAATGAAAGGTGTATCTACCTTGATAAATATAAAGAGAAAAAATAGGCTATTCATAACAATATTCTGTATCACTCGTTTAGAGGATACAGAATATTGTTTTGTGATTAGGACATACGTTAGTAAAACATAACATTTAACATGACAGTTTTAATACGTAAAAAAATTTAATGTCCAACGTATAAGCAGGACTAGGGAATCATGCACGAAAGTTGGTACTACCAAGTTTTCTAAACTATATCTTCTATAGTATTTCCTTTAGTTTTGTAATGACAAAATTCAGGTTAAAGGTGAAATATCTTCTTTTGTCTGCGGTGTAAGAAATGCATGCTGAGCAGCTGTATGAAGATCCCGCCAAATTCGGTTTATCAGTGATTCTTCTTTGACGGCTTGCATACCAATTAATCTAAATAAGGTATCTACACAAGTTAATACAGTAGAAACAGCTTTTCTACAGGTAAAGCCAAAATACTCTTGTTCTTTTACAGTTAGCCTTTTGTTCTGAAGGTGTTTTTTCCAACTGTCATATACTTGATCATAAAATAAATTTCGAGCTTTACACCAATGGGCTTTTTCACGTTTATAGATTTTATCTATCAAAGTATAACGATCATCCCCCCACAATGATTTCTTTTCTTTCAAGAAATGTTGTACTGTTTCTAAAAAATGCTCTCCTATCCCAAACACAATTGCTGTAAAGGAGGCTTCCGAAAACATTAAAAAGGGAAAATCATATATGTTATCCAAGTAATTATTATTTTGTTTTTTAATAATAGAAAATGTGCGATAATCCGGTACAAATTGATCTGTAATAGAAATGGTATGGCTACTTGTTCCTTTTAAACCGATTGCATTCCAGTCTTCAATAACTTTTACTTGCTCCGGTTCAAAGATAAAAGAAAGAAGCTGGGAGTGTTTTTCTGATCCAGATGATTCTACCTTGCATGTGGCAGTAAAAATAGACGCATATTGTGAACCACTGCAATAAAACCATTCTCCGTTTACTATATATCCTCCATCCACTTTTTTCGCTGTGCCAGCTGGAAAACCGCTGCCTGCAATGACCGCTTGTTTGGGTGAGTAGTAAATTTTCGCTACTTCTTCCGTAAAGTTCGGGACAAACATTCCCCCACCTGAACCGATAGTTACTAACCAGCCAAACGTTCCGTCAATTCGCGAAGCTTCTTGAAATGTACGGATGGCTTCCGGAAAAGATAGCATGAAGCCATTTACCTCTTCAGGAACGATTAATTTAAATAGTTTTTTCTCATAGATAAATGCTAACAGATTATCCGTAATGTATTTTGTTTTGTCGCTGGCTGTTACTTCAGATCGTATCCATTTGATTTCTTGTTCTGTAAATATCAACATTTTCATCCTTTTTTAATTCAAGTATAGCATTAAAAAAGTTAGTAAGTCTGCTGAAAAATTATCGTAATAGCGATGGGGATTAATAAAAGGTAAATAGGTGAGATCAAAAATAACGATAGTGTAAGGAGAGATAACATGGATAAAAGAATCCGTACAAAACGACAACTTTTCATTCATTTTCATTGTCTACAAATAAATCGATAATCAATTGATTTAGGTAAAAAATAGTACTATGATAAAAACGGTAATGATTTTCATTATGAATTACTCCTGCTTGTTATTGAATACAGGATGAAGCACAATTATCAATGTATGGACTTATTTGTGGAATGGCAGTTATAGCATTAAGTATTTTGTTATTAATGTAACCAAACATGCAGATAAGGTTGTTTATTTGAATATTATATGTGAATTTTTTCATTATATATTTTCATGATGTAATTAATAAACGTTCGTATCTGATGCTCCCTTGGAGGAAGTAGTAGAAATAGCTTTATGGCAAAGTTATATTAAATTAGGATAGTATAACTTCAGTTCCTGACTTATCTTGAGCTTAGGTAGGAGTCGGAGTGTCGGTTCGTAAGGCCATATTTTCTTATTCGCACAATTCCTTATGGAAAAGTGCTCTATCGGTGAAGTTTCACTTATAATTAGCTATCAATTGGTAGACTGAATCACCTTAATAAAACCAACAGTCCTTTTCCTTCTTTCACCTCAATTCCAGAAAAGATTGAATCATCAATTTATTATATGATTACAGATATTTCTCGCGGGTTTTAGCGCTTGTATAGATTGTAGTAGTTAAAGTACTACTTCAATAGTTTGCTCCTGTGTGATCCTTCTAATTTTTTTGTTTACCATCTTTAGTTATGATAAAACGTCGTAAAATTTTTCAAATGAAGTTTAAATGCTGAACAACTGAATGGCAGATTTCAGTATGAAAATTTATAAAAATCTTCATTCTTCATTACATATTGGGTCATCAAGATTTACGTCTTGTCTTACCCCCATTTCTAAATATTATAGCAATGCTTTTTATTGAGTGTTATTAAAGTAAAATAAAGATAGACTATGTAATAGTAAGTTTTTATAATTATATAGAATCTTGATTTTATGTAGATATCTAGCGTATTATGGCTTGAGTAAGCCTCATATAATTTTTTTAATTTCAATACTTTTTGTCTGGATAGTGATGCACTTTACAGACAATTATAAGGAGATTATCGATGTATATAACTGTTAAAGATGTATTAGAAATGGAAAGATTTAAACAAGTAGAACTGATAGCGGGAAGTAAAGGTTTAGAGCGCAGGGTTGAAAATGTTTACTTTATGGAAGTTCCAGATATAGATGCCTATATCGATGCAAATGGGTTGTTATTAACCACACTATATCCAATTGCTGATGACGAAACGCAAATAAATTCGCTTATTCCTAGATTGGCAAAACAAAAGCTTGCTGGAATAGCGATAAAGCCGGGAAGGTATATAGAGGCAATCCCTAAAAGTATGATCAAACAGGCGGAAGAATTTAGCTTACCATTAATGAAATTACCAGATGATGCTAATTTATCTAATTTAACGAACCAAATTTTATCTGAACTTTTAGGGTCTAGAACTTCTGTGTTAGAATTTCGGGATCGGCTTCATCAAAAATTGCTAAATTTATTATTGGAGGGAGCAGATTTAAGTGAATTTGTTTACTCCATTGCAAATATCATAGAGGCTCCAGTAATCATCCTGGATAACAGCTTAACATGTATCGTCACCTCCATTGATCAAAACGAAAATAATATAGATTTTAATTATGCTAATCATTCAACCGATTCATCGCTTTTTAAAATGAACTTCACTGTTCAAGTTAATGATGTCACATATAAAAAAGATGATTTATTTATTCAGCCTATTTTTGCAGGAGAGAATAAGTTTGGTTATTTGCTTGTACTTTTAAATAAAGGAAAAGGTGCAACTGAAAACTTGATTGTCGCTGTTGAACAAGCGTCTTTTCTTGTAGCTTTCTTATTTCAAACAGAAAAAGCTTTACTGCAAAAAGAGCGGAACTACTTATACAGCTTTATTAGAGATATTTTTAATAATCATTATACATCACAAACAGAAGTTATCGAAAAAGCAAAGGTATTTAAATGGGCATTTTATTTTCCAACGGTTATTTTAAGCATAAAATCAAATATTACGGATAGCGCAAAAAAATTATCGATTTACTATCGAATGCTTGATTCGGGTTTAATAGAAAGAATTTTATCTGAAGTACTGGATACACCAATAGGTAACTGTCAAGTGGTTTACTACAACGACTCTTTAGTTTGCTTTATCAGCATTGTGTTTGAGCAAAGGTTAAAACAAAAGTTAAAAAGAGCAAGTGATTTAATTATCTCCAATTTTAAAGAACTTTGTTATATTGGAATCAGTATTTCAGAGACTATTTATAATATGAAACAGTTAAAAGAGGTCTATGAAAATTCGTTATTAGTTTTTGATATTTATAAAAGGAAGTTAGCTGGGGAGTCATTTGTCTATTTTTATGAAGATATGGGTTTATTTCGCTTATTTCACTATGTACAGGATAAAGATGTATTGGAAGCATTTGTAACAGAAAAATTAGGAAAAGTTATCACATATGATAAACAGAAAAATGGAAATTTATTAGAAACATTGAAATATTATATTAAAAATAACTATAATTTACAAAAAACAGCAGACGATATGTACATTCATTACAATACGTTGCGTTATAGAATTAATAAACTAAAGGAGTTGGGGATAGAAGGAGAAGACGGTTTAGAAATGATGCAAGTGGCTGTTGCTTTTCAATTGTATCTATATTTAAAATCGCAAAAGAGTAGATAAGCATAAAATAGTATATAAAATTGTGGCAATGTTTTTAACGTTGTCAATCAGTATGGATTTTGTTGTTGATTAATTACAATAAATAAAGTTTTATTCGTTGAAACTTGCCAATGAATACTCTTTCAATCATTGGTATGATGAGTGTAACAAAGAAACGGAAAGAGGTGAGAGTTTAGCAAATTAAATATAATGAGAGTCACAGATTTAAAAAGAAAACCCTATTTTAAGGGAGTGAATCGCCATGGGCGGGGCAGTCAGTCGAATTAAATTGTGGCATAGAGAAGATATTGATGGTTTTTTTGGTTTATTTACGAATAATTTAACAAATTTATTGGTGATGGCAGGTTTACTAAATATTTCAATCGGTATCCCTGCTACGATTACCTATGGGAAAATTCTTCCCGCAGTTGGACTTTCTATCTTTGCCAGCAGCTTTATATATAGCTGGATGGCTTATGGATTAGCAAAAAAGGAAGGAAGAGATACTGTCACAGCGTTACCTTCTGGTACAAGTGTTCCCCATATGTTTTTAATTGTGTTTCTCATTATGGGACCAGTGTATTGGAAAACGGGAGATCCTTATATTGCTTGGTTTGCCGGGCTAGCCTGGGGGTTTGTAGAAGGAATTATTGAATTATCAGGTTCCTTGATTGGAACAAAAGTACGAAAAGTATTGCCGAGAGCGGCTATGTTAGGTTCATTGGCAGGAGTATCACTTACTTTTATCGTTATGACTCCAGCAATGCAAACGTTCGATCTCCCATATATTGGATTTATTTCCTTAGTAATTATATTTCTTGGTTGGTTTGGTAAAGTGAAGTTGCCGTTTCGGATCCCAGTTGGATTGTTTGCTATCATCATAGGTACTATTATTGGATGGATGACTGGAAATATGGACATGATTGCTGTTACGGAGTCTGTGAAACAAGTACAGCTAAATGTACCTACTTTTTCAATAGAACGAATTATTGACGGTTTTTCTGCAGCAGGTCCATTTTTAATCGCTGCAATTCCGCTAGGGATTTATAATTTTTTTGAAACCATTGATAATATTGAAAGTGCAGAAGTGGCAGGTGACAGTTATAATACCAAACATGCTTTAATTGCTGATGGCTCAACGACGATATTAGCAAGCCTGTTTGGAAGTCCTTTTCCAACTGCAGTATTTATCGGTCATGTTGGTTGGAAGGAAGCAGGAGCGCGAATCGGCTATACATGGGCAACTGGATTATCTGTATTAGTTTTAACTTGGCTTGGTTTAATTTCGTTACTGTTAACAATAATTCCGCTTGAAGCTATTGTACCAATCCTCATCTATATTGGATTAATTATCGGAGCTCAGGCTTTTCAGCATGTCGATATGAAATATGCACCAGCCGTTATCTTAGCTATGATCCCTTGGATTGCTAATTGGGGACAAAACATTGTTGATACCGCTTTCACAAGTGCGGATACATCGGCTCTAGAGGTTGGTTATGCTGCCATAGCAACTGCCGGTTTAGAGTATAGCGGGCTTATTAGTTTAGGAACAGGTGCTATTATCATTGGTATGATATGGTCAAGCATTCTTGTTTTTATTATTGATCAAAACTTTAAGAATGGTGCAGTTGTATGCTTGGTTGGTACGTTTTTATCATATTTTGGCATTATTCATTATAAAGAAATTGGTATAGGTATTGGCTTGGAAACAGCCATTAGCTATGCAGTAGTAGGGATAATTTTACTAATTATTCATGTGAAACAAAACACAAAAAAATTGGAGGAATTGTAAATGAGTAAACAATTTTCTGTAAAAGCAAAACCTTATAACTTTGAATTTAATTTGGATAGTACAGCATTGGTGATTATTGATATGCAACGAGATTTTTGTGCACCAGGTGGTTTTGGAGAAAAACTAGGAAATGATATTACATTAACTCGTTCAATTATACCAACCATTAAAAATGTGTTGGAAGTGGCTCGAGAAAAAGGGTTATTTGTAGTTCACACTCGTGAAGGTCACCGTCCAGATTTATCTGATTGCCCGCCAAATAAATTAGCTCGTGGCAGAAAGCAAGGAGCTGGTATTGGCGATGAAGGTCCTATGGGAAGAATTCTAGTTCGTGGTGAATATGGTCATGATATTGTCGATGAGCTTACTCCAGTTGAAGGTGAAGTAATCATTGATAAACCTGGTAAAGGAGCATTTTTCCAGACAGATTTAGAGATAATTTTGCGAAATAAAGGAATTACAAATTTATTAGTTGGCGGAGTTACTACACATGTCTGTGTTCAAACAACGATTCGAGAAGCAAATGATCGTGGCTTTGATTGCTTATTACTAGAAGATTGTTCAGCTGCTTTTGACCCGAAAGATCACGAAGATTCTATACGCATGATTCATCAACAAGGTGGGATATTCGGCTGGACTGCTCCATCAAAAAACTTACTTGAAGCACTCAGTGAATAGCAGAAAGGAGAAGAGAATATGAGTAACTCTAAACAAATCCTTGGTACCCCATGGTTTGTAAAAGGAGACATCAATGGATTTTTCGGACTGTTTAGTAATGTACTAACGAACTTTCTTGCTGCAATCGGACTGCTTGTTGCCATCAACATGCCGAGAGATATTGTATATGGGCATATAGTTCCTGCAGCTGCGCTTACCATTGGGATTGGCGGAATCTTTTTCGCTATTCAAGCTAGACGCAAATCATTAAGAGAAAACCGTGATGATGTTACTGCACTGCCATATGGGTTAAGTGTACCGCATTATTTTGTAGTATCGTTTGCTGTTATGCTGCCAGTATATGCCAACACCCAAGATTGGGTGCTGGCATGGTCAGTAGGTATTGCTTGGAATTTAGTCCAAGGAATTATCATGACATTAGGTGCTTTTGTCGGTCCTTATATTCAAAAATATATTCCACGTAGTGCCTTGCTAGGCTCCTTGGCAGGTATTGCTTTAACGTATATTGCTATGAATCCAATGGGAGAAATATTTACTACCCCTTATATTGGGCTGATAACATTAGTCATTGTTCTTGCTGGATGGTTAGCCCATAAAAAATTACCAGGTAATATTCCAGCTGGGTTATTAGCTATATTAATTGGAATGATCCTTGCTTGGGTCACTGGTTACATGGATGTAGCTGCTGTAAAAGAGGCAGCTAGTGGATTCTCCCTTGCGTATCCTAGCTTTGCATTAGGACATTTGGCTGAAGGTTTTGCCTATTTATCACCATTTTTAGCTGCTGCTATACCTTTAGCAATTTATGATTTTCTTGAAAGTTTGGATAATATTGAGAGTGCTGAAGTTGGTGGAGATAAATACCCTACGACTTTATCACTGCTTGTTCCAGGATTGTTAACCCTTTTTGGAGCAGCACTTGGAAGTGTTTTTCCAACGATTATTTATATTGGACATCCCGGATGGAAAAAGGCCGGTGCTCGTGTAGGTTATTCGATGGCGACAGGTGTTGGGGTTATCATTATTTCCTTTATCGGTTTATTGCCGCTAATGATGTCAATTATTCCATTAGTTGCTTTACTGCCAATCCTCGTATATATTACGATGACGATTGGTACACAAGCATATAGTACTGCAAAAGTAGAACATATGCCGGCAATGTTCTTAGGGTTAACTCCTTTTGTAGCAAGTTATATTATTCAACAGGTCGACAATGCTTTAGCTGCAGCAGGTACAGATGCAGCAACAGTAGGCTTTGATGTACTTGCCAATAATGGTATTAAATATGTCGGCTGGGATACGCTAGGTTCTTCCGATATTCTCGTATCGATGATGTTAATTACAATTGTCATTTTTTTAATTGATAAAAAGTATAAACTTGCTGCTGTATATAGCTTTGTAGCTGCTGCTCTATCCTTTGTTGGCTTGATTCATGCTCCTGAAATTGGTTTTGGTGCAGGTCAGACAGCTGCATTAGGTTATCTTGCAATGGGGATTACTCTATTAGCACTTTACTTCTATCGAGATAAAGATGAATTAAACGAGTTTAATTCATAGATAATTGGTGATTTTTATGAAAGATAAGCATTGCCAAATCCATGTAATGGATAAGCATTTACTTGATTGGTTCAACCAGTTTCAAACAGGTGAACAAATTGGAGAAGTTCATAGTATTTTTGACAAAGTTATAAATTTTGTTTCCAATGATGGCAGCATGCTTTTTTCTCTAGCAAAAGATCGAATTATTCAAGCTCCAAAAATGATGAAAACAACAGATGAAATCAGCTTTAATGCTATGTGTTCATCTATAAACCCCAGTAATCATGTCAAAAAAGTAGGATATAAAGCAATTCAAATAAAAGATTGGAAATGGAGCTATACGACTTCAGAAAGGTGGGAAAGGGAGCTTTCATCCCTTTCCCAAGTGAAACCAGAATTATCAGAGTCACATTTAGCTTATATCGATGCATTTATCGAAGCAAATGGACAAGACAGTGGACTATTATCTGCTTGGAAGGATTTTATTGTAAAAGGTGAAGCGGGAAGTGAAAGCAGCATCGATAATATTTATTTCTGCCCATTTGTAAATGGGCTTAAAACCATTACAGAAGAAATAGAAAAACAACTACTAGAAAAATTTGTGTATCGTTTTGCCGGTTTAGGAGTTGGATTAACTCCATCAGGCGATGATTTTCTAATTGGTTTACTGTCAACATGGCAATATTTTGGTTTTTCTTTATATCAGGATTTTATGAACAACGGCAAAGTTGATTTATCCATTTTAAAAAGAAGAACAACAGATGTTAGTTATTTTATGTTAGAAAATTGCTGTTTAGGTTATGTCAATGACGCTTTACTTGACTTACTAGAACATATCGATACTCATCCAATGAACCAATTACAGCAAGTTTTATCTATTGGCTCAACTTCCGGTACCGATATGTTAATCGGCGTAAGCTTTGCATACCGGCAATTATTAAAGCAGCAAATTTTGCTTGAAGATAAGAGATTTGATTAGTAACAAATTAATCCATTTTTTTGGATGTTGAAAGGGTTTTAACTGTATTAAATTCGGAGATCAATCGCACACGGAAATTTTTCGTGGAAGGTATTTTGAAAATGAGTAAAAACAATAACGAGAAAAATCGTATAAAGAATTAACTACAATTAAGAGGTTTTCCCCTTTATCTCCCATCTAAGGTGATGTAAGATTTTTAATTCAAGAGTTACGAAGAAGTTTAAGTGGGAGATAACGACACCTACATGCCTAATGTGTTCTGGGTTGATAGGACAAGAAAAGCTTCGACAGCGATACTACACACGCAGAAAAATCATTATTTCTTTTTCAAGGGCAAGGAAATAAACGACAGCGATACTTCGCACGCAGAAAAAGTTTTATTTCTTTTTCAAGGACAAAGAAATAAACGACAGCGATACTTCGCACGCAGAAAAAGTGTTATTTCTTTTTCAAGGACAAGAAAATCAACGATAGCGATACTTCGCACGCAGAAAAAGTGTTATTTCTTTTTCAAGGACAAGGAAATCAACGACAGCGATACTTCGCACGCAGAAAAAGCATTATTTCTTTTTCAAGGACAAGGAAATCAACGACAGCGATACTTCGCACGCAGAAAAAGTGTTATTTCTTTTTCAAGGACAAGGAAATCAACGACAGCGATACTTCGCGATTTTTTAAGGATGACCGAGATTTTAGCCTTTATTTTATCAGCAGGGGATGAAAGAAAACCATTACTGAATGAAGTTTTACTTTAAATCATGAAGGAGGAAATACGAATGGCTTCAATTGTAAAAGTAGAAGCGAATGCATATCACGATTCCGTTACATTAATGTCTTTATCTGGAAAAATTAAAAAATATGATGGTGTAGAACAAGCGGTTGTATCAATGGCTACACAAATGAATAAAGAGCTATTAAATAATATTGGATTAATGACACAAGAGGTACAGGCTGCAACAGAAAATGATCTAATTATTGCTGTAAAAGCTGTAACGGATGAGCGTGTAGAAGAAGTCATCGGATTTATTGAATCAGAATTAACTGCTAAAAAGTCCAAAAAAGAAAAAAATGGTAACCAACCAGTTAAAACAATTCATGCAGCTATAAATGCGATGCCAGAAGCTAATATGGCTATTATATCTGTTCCGGGTGAGTATGCTGCACGTGAGGCTAGACAAGTATTAAAACAAGGTATACATGTTATGCTTTTTAGTGACAATGTTTCTATCGAGGATGAAAAATCACTAAAAGAATTAGGTAGGGAAAAAGGTTTATTTGTAATGGGTCCTGATTGTGGAACGGCAATTATAAATCATAGTGGATTATGTTTTGCAAATAAGGTGAGTGAAGGAGAAATAGGTCTCGTAGCTGCATCAGGTACAGGACTGCAAGAGGTTACGGTGCAAATAGACAAGCTTGGTTACGGGATTACACAAGCAATTGGAACAGGTGGTCGTGATCTTCATGAGGAGATTGGCGGTATCATGATGCTGCAAGGGCTTAAAGCATTAGAAGCTGATGAAAAAACAAAAGTGATTACCTTAATTTCTAAGCCGCCAGCTCCAAAGGTTCAAGAAAAAATTCTGGCCGAGGTTAAAAAATGTCAAAAACCGGTAGTTGTCTGCTTCCTAGATAGAGATGCACATGCTGTTGAAGAGGCAGGAGCCATATTTTCTCCAACTTTAATCGATGCTGCACGTAAAGCTGTAAAATTGGTTGATCCGGAAAAAGAGATGGATACAGAAATTGATGAAGCAGCTTCTAACTGGGTAAAAGCTGAACAGAAAAAATTAGCAGATTCACAACAATATATTAGAGGGCTTTTCTGTGGTGGTACTTTAACTTCAGAAGCATTATCACTCATTCGTGATGCTGGATTAAAAGTAAAAAGTAATGTTGCTAAAAAACAAGCGGAAAAATTAAGTGAAGTTCATACTACTACAGGTCACACGTTACTTGATTTAGGTGATGATGAATTTACGAAAGGTAAACCACATCCAATGATTGATCCAACATTAAGAAATGAACGAATTGTTGCAGAGGCTAAAGATCCTGAAACAGCTGTTTTATTATTGGATTTTGAATTGGGATACGGCTCACATGAAGATCCGGTTGGGGTCAGCTTAGAGTCTCTTCAAGAAGCAAAACAAATTGCAGCACAAGCAGGAAGACATTTACCAATTGTTGCATATATATGTGGAACTTCAAAAGATAAGCAAGATTATCAACAACAAGAGAGGAAGCTTGAAGCTATAGGGGTACGTGTAGCTGACAGTAATGAGATGGCAACTAAAATTGCAACGATGCTCGTTAAGGAGGTAAATTAATATGAGTAACATCCAAGATCTATTTAAAGAAAAGCTACATGTTATTAATATTGGTACATCAACATTTAAAGATGATTTGGACTTACAAGGAACAGAAGCAATTCAACTTGATTGGCAGCCACCTGCTGGAGGAAATATGGAATTAATTAATGCATTAGACTATTTCCAAGATAATGAAAGAGTAGTCAATGCTAATAAAGAAGCGATCTCCCGAATAAAAGCGGCTCATCCATTTTTAGTAGATATTGACTTAGCCAAAAATGTGATTCCGGGGATGCATAGCAACATGATTCTTCATGCGGGTCCTCCTATTGCATGGGAAAATATGGCTGGACCAGTTCAAGGAGCAATTATCGGAGCATTAATTTACGAAGGCTTAGCCAATAACGAAGAAGAAGCAAAAGCTTTAGTCGTAAAAGGAGAAATTGAGTTTTCTCCCTGTCATGAGCTTTCAGCAGTTGGACCGATGGCAGGTATTGTATCTCCTTCCATGCCAGTTCATGTTGTTGAAAATAGAACTCACGGAAATAAAGCATATTGTACAGTAAATGAAGGGTTAGGGAAAGTACTACGATTTGGCGCTTTTTCGGAAGATGTAATTCATCGCTTGAAATGGATAAAAGACGTCTATGCAAAAGCATTGAAAAAAGCATTGGCATTAAGCGATGGCATAGATCTTAAATCAATTACTGCCCAAGCATTGCATATGGGAGATGAATGCCATAATCGTAACAAAGCTTCTACCAGTCTTTTTTATCGTGATATTACCGATTACTTTTTACAAACGGATTTGGATAAAGAACAATTACGTGAGGTAATGCAGTTTATTAAGAATAATGAACATTACTATTTAAACCTTTCTATGCCGGCTTGTAAAGCTTCTTTAGATGCAGGACATGGTATCCCTTATTCTACAGTTGTCACTACAATGGCGCGTAATGGTGTAGAATTTGGTATTCGTATTAGCGGCCTTGGTGAACAGGAGTGGTTTACTGCACCAGCTAATTTTGTAAAGGGACTATTTTTCCCTGGTTTCTCAGAAGACGATGCTGCACCTGACCTTGGTGATAGTGCGATTACGGAAACGATGGGGATTGGCGGTTTTGCAATGGGTGGATCTCCAGCAATTGTCCAATTTGTTGGTGGTGAAGTAGCAGATGCCATTCATTATAGTGAACAAATGTATGATATTACAGTTAGTGAAAACAGTAATTATTCCATTCCAACACTAGATTTCCGCGGCACTGCATTTGGCATAGACGTATTAAAAGTAATTGAGACGGGAATTTTACCTGTTATTAATACTGGGATGGCAAGTAAAGTTGCAGGAGTTGGTCAAATTGGTGCAGGTATTGTTCACCCACCAAAGGAATGTTTTGAAAAGGGACTAATGCGTTTTTATGAAGTTTACGGGGAGGGTGGCATCAATGGGTAAAGTGTTAATTGCTCTTGGGGGTAATGCACTTGGTAATACCCCCAAAGAACAACTTGAGCTTGTACGAGAGTCTGCTAAACCAATTGTAGATATGATTGAGCAAGGGCATCATGTTATTATTACACATGGAAACGGGCCGCAAGTAGGAGCAATTCATATAGCATTTGACTATGGCTCCAAAACAAATATTAATATTCCTAAAATGCCATTTGCAGAGTGCGGAGCTATGAGTCAAGGGTATATTGGCTATCATTTACAAAATGCCATACGAGAAGAACTATTAAATCGGTCAATCCGTAAATCTGTATCAACTATTATTAGCCAAGTTATTGTCGATAAGGATGATCCAGCTTTTGAAAATCCGACTAAACCAATAGGATCCTTTTTATCTAAACATGAAGCGGAAAAATTAATGAAAGAAACAAATGATGTCTATGTGGAGGATGCCGGAAGAGGATATCGCAAGGTAATCCCTTCTCCTCTTCCAATTAAAGTAGCAGAAAAAGAAGTTATTGCTGATTTAGTAGATGCCGGACATATTGTGATTACCATTGGTGGCGGTGGTATTCCTGTAATTGAGAGGGAAGCAAATGTTTTAGAAGGAGTAGATGCGGTAATTGACAAAGATTTTGCTAGTCAGTGTCTGGCAAATGAATTAGATGTTGATTTTCTTTTTATTCTTACTGCTGTCGAGAAAATAGCGATTCATTACGGAAAGCCTAATCAACAAGATCTTGAACAAATGACGATTGCTGAAGCAAAGAAATATATTGCTGAAGGGCATTTTGCACCCGGCAGTATGCTTCCTAAAGTTCAGGCCGCCATTCAATTTGTGCAGGGACGTTCAGGAAGAAAAGCAATCATCACCTCATTAAATAAAGCTAAGGAAGCGATTTTAGGTAAAACAGGTACTACGATATACAAATAATGGGGACGTAAATTTATAAACGATGAAGCTGATATAATGAAAGTCCATTGTATCAGCTTCTTTACTTATTTAGGTGATTACCCTCATTTCCGCATCGTGGATAGCTTTGGGTTAGAATTAAAATACAATTAAAAGATATTCGGTTTTTAAATGAGTTAAACAATATTCTTCCACAAATGATTGTAGTTAAGCAAAGTCTGTAAAAGGATCATTTCCATCATCACCTATTGTATAAATACTTTATGGAATGTTCTAATAGCAATTGTATCATGAAAATCCTAGTTGCTGACCTTATCATCACAGAATAGTAGAGGATGAGCAATATGTTAGATCCATTATTCCTAACAGTATGTTATCACTACCTTTAAGAATGGAAAGATCGCTTACTAAGCTCTTAAAACTTTAACAAAAGGTTTATTTTAAACTTTGATTCTACCAGAGTACTTCACAGCCACTTTTAGTCATCCTATCTAAAATTGCCTTATCAGGTTTTCTATCCGTAATAATAGAATCAATTAGGTGAAAGTCAGCTAGTTTAAAAAAATGAGATGTATTAAATTTGCTATGATCACATAATAAGATGGTGCTATCTGCATTTTTAATCATTCGTTGTTTTACCAGGGCTTGTCGCTGATTTGCTTCAAATAATCCCTCCGTGTTAACACCTCTACATGAAATAAAAGCGATATCAGCTTTGAAGTGATCGAAAAATTGAGTGGAAAGTTCTCCGACCGCTGCATTGGAAGCAAACTTTAATTCACCTCCAGAACAGTAGGTCGTCACATTCTGAAACATATTTAACCTTTGGGCTGTTTGTAATCCATTCGTTATAACAATTGGATTGGACTTCGTTTCAAATACTTCACACAAGAAATACACTGTGCTACTTGCATCCAAAAAAATAGCTTGATTATTTCCTATAAAATCCTCAGCAATTTCAGTCAGGTATTTTTTTTCTTGACTTTTCTCATTTACTCTCGAAATATAAGAAAACTCTATATTTTCCGATGAAACAAGTGAAACACTTCCGTGGTTTCGTTTTACTTGTTTCATTTTTTCCAATTCAATTAAATCTCTTCTCAACGTGGATCGACTACAATATACTTTCGATTGGAGTTCTTCTGTAGAAATTACTTTTCTAGTCTTTAATATATTCATGATTTTTTCTAAGCGCTCATTTTTTAACATCGATATCCCCACCTAAATGAACTATTTTGAATTTATTTAAAGACACAACACGAAAAAAGTAAATATAAAGCGTTTTCTTTGAATGAATATGAATGAAAATGAATAATTAAGAACAAGTATGATGATGAAAATTCATCTTCTACACCAAGTATTCTCAGACGTTACCTGTGAGCTATATAATAAGAATCGTAATCAGTATATCATTATTTGAAAGGGTATGTGCATGAATGAACAGCGAAATATCATTATGTGAGAGGGATGATAAATATAAGCGAGTAGAAAATATGTGATTAATTTCATAAATAGGAGAATGGAATGGTCCTAATTAACTTGTAAGATTTACACGAAATGTAAACGTTATACTAACGAACATAACACCTTTGGCAAAGCCAATTAAAATTGTAAAGTTATGATCTCAGTTGTAAAGAAGGGTTGAAGTGAAAGAAAGAGAGTTAGATGGGAAAGAGAAGTTATTAAAGTGATTTAATGAACAATCATGAAGAAGGTGGCTGTAATTCATGCTAATCCACCGATACAATCGGTTTAGCACAAATTCGAATAACAGATAGTTAATTGAAAGCGCTGTAAAAAAACAGCTTTGTTTTCTATGAGTTTAGTATATCACTATTAAAAGATATTTATTAAAAGGAGAATGAAAATGGACAATAGTAAAAGCTTCCCTAAGATTGGTATTCGCCCAACAATTGATGGACGTAGAAGAGGTGTTCGTGAGTCACTCGAAGAACAAACAATGCTTATGGCAGAAAACGTTGCAAAATTGATTAGTCGTTCACTTAAATATCCCAATGGTTCTCCTGTTCAATGTGTTATTTCAGATTCAACAATTGGGGGCGTTAATGAAGCTGCAAAATCTCATGAAAAATTCAAAAAGGAAAATATATGTGGAACGATCACTGTTACGCCATGTTGGTGCTATGGAAGTGAAACAATGGATATGACACATGATATTCCACATGCAATTTGGGGATTTAATGGAACTGAAAGACCAGGTGCTGTTTACCTTGCTGCTGTTTTAGCAGCTCATGCGCAAAAAGGAATTCCGGCTTTTGGTATATATGGGAAAGATGTGCAAGATGCAGAAAGTAAAGAAATCCCTGAGGATGTTATTGAAAAAATAATTCGGTTTGCTAAAGGAGCTCTTGCCTCAGGACTTATGAGAGGAAAATCTTATCTATCTATTGGATCTGTAGCTATGGGAATAGGTGGATCCATTGTCAACGAAGACTTTTTTCAAGACTTCTTAGGAATGCGTAATGAATATGTCGATATGAGTGAAATTGTTCGTCGTATAGACGAAGAAATATACGATAAAGAAGAATTTAAACAAGCAATAAATTGGGTTAAGGAAAATTGTAAAGAAGGGAAAGACAATAACCCAGCTAAATTACAACTATCTAAAGAAGAAAAAGATAAACAATGGGAAATTTCAATAAAAATGTTTTTAATTGCTCGTGATTTATTGGTAGGAAATCCACGATTGGCAGAATTAGGATTTGTTGAAGAGGCTGAAGGACATAATGCTATTGTGGGTGGGTTTCAAGGGCAACGTCAATGGACAGACCATTTTCCGAATGGAGATTTCTTAGAAACATTCTTAAACACTCAATTTGACTGGAATGGTCGCCGTGCACCACATGTTTTTGCAACAGAAAATGATAGCCTGAATGGCGTAAGTATGTTATTCAATTATCTATTAACCAATACACCACAAATTTTTGCCGATGTTCGCACTTACTGGAGTCCCGAAGCTGTTGAAAGTGTTACGGGAACAAAAATGACAGGTCATGCTGAAAATGGTTTCCTTCATTTGATCAATTCAGGATCTGCGACATTAGATGGAACTGGACAAGCAACCGATAATGGTAAACCAGTCATGAAGCCTTTCTGGGAGCTTACGGAAGATGAACAAAACGCCATGTTAGCCAATACAGAATTCCGTCCAGCTTCGGTTGAATACTTTAGAGGGGGAGGTTTTTCGACAAATTATCTGACTAAAGGGGATATGCCAGTAACGATGACACGAATCAATCTTGTTAAAGGAATAGGTCCTGTTTTGCAAATCGCTGAAGGTTATACACTTGATTTGCCGCAAGACGTTCATAAAACATTAGATGAACGGACAGATCCAACTTGGCCTACAACTTGGTTCGCTCCAAGACTTACAGGAAAAGGGGCATTTAAATCTGTTTATGATGTAATGAATAACTGGGGAGCTAACCATGGTGCGATTAGCTATGGTCACATAGGTGCAGATTTAATTACCTTGGCTTCTATTCTTAGAATTCCAGTCAATATGCATAATGTTCCTGAAGAAGATATTTTCCGCCCTCGTGCATGGTCTTTATTAGGAACCGAGGACTTGGAGAGCGCTGATTATCGTGCATGTACAAATTTTGGGCCACTCTATAAATAACCATGCTTTTTTATACTACAGGAAAGATAAAATTTTAGGATTTATAGTATAAGAAAAACTACAGCTTTTGCTAAAGACTTGGCGACAAGCCAAAGTTTTCTAAGAAAAGTAGGAGTGAATCATATGACTCAATATAAAACTTTAGCCATTGATTTAGGAGCTAATTCTGGAAGAGTGATGGAAAGTTATTTTGATGGAGAGAAAATTTCCTTAAAAGAGATTTATAGATTTGTAAACAGCCCAATACAAGCTAATAATAGCTTGTATTGGGACATTTTAAAACTCTTTCAAGAAATAAAACATGGAATAAAAATAGCTTCAAAAGAAGATGATTCGATACAAAGTATAAGTGTAGACACTTGGGGGGTAGATTACGGCTATCTGGATAAATACGGTGACATCATTTCTTTTCCGCATTGTTATCGTGACAAACGCATGTACGATGTTGAGGAAGATTTCTATCAAACAATAACTAAAAAGGTCTTCTTCATGGAGACAGGCGTCCAGCCGAGTGTCATTAATTCGGTGATACAAATTTATGCTGATATTAAGAAAAAACCATATCTTAAAGAGATAGTTGATTCCGTTCTGTTTATGCCGGATTTATTTAATTTTTTATTAACCGACAAAAAAACAAATGAATTTACTATTGCTAGCACAAGTGGACTTTTAAATGGAGAAACAAGAAATTGGTCAACGAGAGTATTTGAGGACTTAGATATTCCTGAAAAATGGTTTAAACCAATTACTGCTACCGGAACTGTGATTGGTCCAATCTCAAAGCAAATTGCAACAGATTTTCAACTTAAAGAATTCGATGTAGTTGCCGGAACTTCTCATGATACAGCAAGCGCGGTTTTGGCTATTCCTTACGAAAATAAGGAAAATTCTATCTTTATCAGCTGTGGAACTTGGTCTTTAGTAGGATGTGAAACAGAAGATACAATTTTAACAGAGGAAGTATTTAAACAGGGATTAACGAATGAAGGGTGCTTGGGGAAAGCGAACCGTCTTCTTAAAAATATAACAGGTCTATGGATTCTTCAAGAGTTAAAGAGAAATTGGAGTTATCAAAAAGAGGTTATTTCCTATCAAAAAATGACGGAATTGGCATTAAATACAAGGTCAGATCCTTCTATCATAAATGTGAATGATACCATATTTTCCAGTCCAGGTAATATGGTGAAACGTATTCAGGAATATTGTTCAAAAACAAATCAAGCCATTCCAGAAAATCAAGGTGAACTGGTTAATACAGTTTTAAACAGTTTAGCATTATCTTACCGTGAAACAATTGAAAGTATTGAGAAGGTAACTAATAAAACGATGGAAACAATTCATATGATCGGTGGAGGAACTCAAAATCATTTATTATGTCAACTGACTGCCAATATATGTAATAAAAAGGTGGTGGCAGGACCTATTGAAGCTAGTGCAGCAGGGAACATTCTATCCCAATTGTATGCTAAAGATAAAATTCACAATCAAAGTGAGTTTACTAGTATTATTAAGAATTCTTTTGACACAAACATGTATGAGCCTAAATCTTCCTTAAAATATGAAAAGATGTATCAAAATTATCTAGATATAAAAACGAATTATAAATGAAAGGAGTTAGTTTAATGACAAAGACAAAACCAAAAACAGCTCCTATTGTATATTTATTTGCAATTCTAGGAGGTTTTGCAGGATTACTTTATGGATATGATTCCGGTGCCATTGCTTTAGCACTTCCTTCCATAACAGATGCGTTTGGATTAAATGCGGCTGAAAAAGGATTAGTGGTAAGTTTCTTATTACTAGGTGCTCTACCTGCTATTATTGTTTTCACAGCTTTGGAAAAAAAGATTGAACGACGTAATGTTTTAATCATTGCAGGGGTAATATTCATTCTCGGGTCCATTGGATGTGCCATTGCAACAAATGTCTATAGTCTTATGGCGTATCGGTTCATGCTAGGTATTGCTGCTGGAATTGCTAATATGTATGGGTTAATTTATTTGTCTGAGCTTGCGCCCGCCCATATTCGTGGTTTGATGTCTTCTTTATATCAGCTAAGTGTTAATGTGGGGATTTTATCGTCTTATGCTGTAGGGGCCTACAATATTGTAAATGATGCATGGAGGTGGACTCTCGGTTTGGGGGTCGTTCCTGCTGTCGTCTTTGCAATAGGGATGTTAATTAGTCCTCAAAGCCCTCGTTGGTTAATACGTGATGGCAAAGAAGAAAAAGCACGAAACGTTTTACAGAAAGTTCGAGTCTCAAATAAAGAAATTGAACATGAAATCACAGATATTAAAAAAAGTTTACAGAAACAAGAAGCTGGTTTGAAGGAAATATTTAAAACGTTTCGTCCCGTTTTGCTATTACTATTTACGTTAACATTTTTTCAGGTTTTCACCGGAATTAATGCGGCAGTTTACTATGCGCCTGAAATGTTTGCCAATATGGGACTAGCTCACGCAAGTATTGTTGCAAACTATGGTGTAGGAATTGCTTTAGTTCTTTCAACGCTTATTTCCCTGCCGTTCATTGACAGATTGGGAAGGAAAAAAATGTTAATGATTAGTTTAGCTGGACAAGTTATTCCTTGTTTGGGGCTACCTTTATTCTCAGACAATGCAACAATAGCTGTCATCCTTATTTTCTTTTACGTGTTTATGTTTGGTTTTGGCTTAGGACCTGTGTTTTGGTCTTATGTACCGGAAATTTTACCTTTAAGAGCCAGAGCTTTAGGGGTTGGAATTATAACTTTCACCCAATATGCACTAAATTTTATATTTTCATTATCATTTCCAATATTACTAGAGTGGATTAGTATTAACGTATTTTATATTTATGGAGCACTTTCATTAATAGCTGTTTTCTATATTCACTTCAAGGTTCTTGAAACAAAAGGTAAAACCCTTGAAGAAATTGAAGATTATTGGATAAAAAAAGTGGGGGAATTAAATCATGTTGAAAAATATTCCTAAAAATCTCAGTCCTAAATTGATGAAAGTATTAATGGAAATGGGTCATGGTGATGAAATAGTATTATCTGATGCAAATTACCCTGCTCATGCATTAGGGAAAAGAGTGGTCCGAGCAGACGGATTGAACATACCTGATCTACTTGAAAGTATTTTAAAACTATTTCCTTTAGATAGTTATTCGGACTATCAGGCAGGGCTCATGAAAGTAGAACCAGGCGATGATATTATCCCTGACATTTGGGATAAATATAAAGAAAAGTTAGAACTGGCTTATCCACGGTTTAAAATAAAGGAATTTGAGCGATTCGAGTTTTATGAGCACTCCAAGGACTGCTTCGCCATCGTTTTAACAGGTGAAACAGCTCTCTATGGTAATTTAATTCTTAAAAAAGGAGTTATTTAGCAATAAACAATAAAACAAAAAATATCATATTTTATCCAACTATAAGGAATGAAATAGCGAATTGGATAATTTAATTAAAATATATTGCGGGTATGGCTTTTCTAATGTTTATTTATATGGCACACTCACTTATCGCTTGGTATATGCAGCCAGGTGTAGCCTGCGCGATACTTCTTCCAATTTTAAAATATAACGCAGATGATACACAAGAAAAGTATAGAGATATAGCTAAGGTCATCGGTGTAAAATTATTAAACTTACTAGAAGCTAAAGAAGCAGCTATGGAGGCTGTGGCTCATTAAGTAAGGATATTAGAATTCCTCAATCGCTTGCTGAACTTGGCGTAAAGGAAGAAGATGTTTCTCATTTGCTAAAGATGCCTTTAACGCCGTCTGTACAGAAGGAATCCGCGAGATACTAGTATTACAGATATTGAAAAAGTTATTTAAATCAATGGTTTGATAGTAAATCAAAACATACTACAAATAATTAAAGAAGCTTCATTCGGAGGTTATGGAAATGAGTTTATTAAAAAAAGAAAGAGAAACGTTAGTAGAATATGGTAAAAAATTGATTGATACAGGCTTAACAGTAGGAACGGGGGGAAATATTAGTATTTATAATAGAGATTCCGGTTATATGGCCATAACGCCGAGTGGACTTGAATATCATACTATTACAGAAGATGACATTGTAATAATGGATTTAAATGGACATGTAATCCAAGGGAAATGGAAACCCTCTAGTGAATATCAAATGCATTCACTCGTTTATCAAAATAGAGAAGATGTTAACGCAATGGTGCACACACATGCCATGTACTCTACTACAATTTCTACATTAAATATTGACTTACCAGCAGTAGATTATCTTGTAGCACATTCTGGGGGGAAAAACATTCGCTGTGCAGAATACGCAACATATGGTACAAAAAAACTAGCTGAGAATGCGCTAAACGCTATGGAAGGAAGAAAAGCTGTTTTACTAGCTAATCATGGAATTAATGTTGTAGGAGAAAATATGGAGGAAGCATTTGCAATTACTGAACAGTTAGAATTTTGTGCACGACTTTATTGGCAGGCAAAAGCAATAGGAGAACCAGTCATTTTGTCAGATGACGAAATGGAGATGATGGTAGACAAATTTAAACATTATGGTCAGGCTAAAAAACTGCAATAATATGGTTGAATGGAATGATTCCTATCAAATTTATTACATCTTCTTTTATAATAATACAAGGGGTATATTGTATAAGTATAGATTAAAGAAATCTTTAAGCCAATGAATTGAAAGATGGTAAGTCGATGGAATGAATGCTACCTGAGTAGATGATAAGTTTTCACAAGAATAAGCAATCAAGCGGTAAGTGGCACTTTCACTTACCACTTGTTTTTTTGTAACTATGAAAACAGCTAATGCCCTCAAAGGCATTAGCTGTTTTACTTTGAAAATTTGTAATTAGGTCAAATGTGCAACTAAGCAGTCTTTTTTGCACTATAGGAAAGTATAAAACTTTAGGCTTTATCGTATAAGAAAAACTACAGTTTTTCTAGCTAAGGTTTTAAAGTTAGCTTAGCTTTTGTTTTGAAAATGATATTGGATATGTTCTCAAACAAAACTACATCAAAAGGGCTCAGTAGTATAAATCACTTTTTTTCGGAAAGTCCAAGCACTTTTAAATCAGTGAGAATTTGATCCATACTATCTGCTTGTACGCCATTATATTTTTTAATAGCCGTTCCTTCTGGATTAACTAAGAAAAAGCTCGTTCCATGGTAAACTTGATCCTCACCTTCTGGCGGAGGAGCCACCATGCTCTTAAACGATTTAATGGAAAACTCTTTAATGGTTTGAAAATCATAGCCCGTCAAAAACGTCCAATTATCTAAATCTGCTTTATAGTCTTTGGCATACGATGTTAATACCTCCGGTGTATCGTTTGCAGGATCTACACTAAAGGAAACAAATTGAATGTTTATATCTTCTTCCTTTGCCTTCTGTTGCAATTTTACCAAATTGGATGTCATAGGTATGCAGACGGACGTACAATTTGTAAAAATGAAATCAGCAACCCAATAGTCTCCCTTTAGATCCTCTAAGGATAGCTTTTCATTATCTTGTGTAGTAAAAGTGAAGTCGTTTACTTCTTCCGATATATTAGGTTCGATTTTTTCTTCTGCACCGCCACCACAAGCAGCTAATACAATTACTGTTGCTAGTAGAACAATCCCCAGATATTTTTTCATTTGTAACTTCCTCCCATAGATCTATCATTTTTATTCTATCAGTTTATTTGGTTGACTGCTCGTAAGTTGTATTTATTCCCCTTGCACAACTTAATTACAGTGATTCTTATGATTTTAGTAAATGAAAATTTTGGCAAACATAATCCCGAGCCGACTTATTTTAAGTAACCCATAAAGAGATTTATAACAATTAATAACAAATTAAAACATAGTTTAACGAAATTGTATCAACTAATAAAAATGATATCAATATCAATATGTGAAGGAAAAATGACAACTGCGTGATATTTTATGAATACTTAGTAAAATTTTATCCCGCATGTAAGGTGCCGTAAGACTCCCACTTCAAGAGCCTCGAGTTGATACACAAGGGTCAAGTGGGAGAAAACGGCACCTAAATGCCCGATTCGTTCAAGGGCCTTTAGATCATACCCTTCTAGGTACTAACATTCAGTAGGAGATGGAAGAAAACTCCTACTGAATGAAGTTTCACTTTATTCCGTATCTAAAGTGCAGTATGTCTTTCTCTTCAAGAGCAATAGGGAATAAAAAGAAGAACAAGCAGGAAATAACGGCACTTACTTACCCGATTCGTTTAGGTTAACAGGACAAGAAAAACTTCGACAGCGACACATCGCACGCAGAAAAAGTGTTCTTCTTTTTCAAGGACGGAGTTGCTTCAGCAGCAATACATCGCACGCAGAAAAAGTGTTCTTCTTTTTCAAGGACAAGAAAAACTTCATAAGCAATACATCGCACGGAGAAAAAGCGTTCTTCTTTTTCACGGACAAGAAAAACTTCGAAAGCGACACATTGCGGTTTTTCAAGGACAAGAAAAGCTTCGACAGTAATACATCCTAATTTTAAAAGGGCGTTGTTATCTTAGCCTTGATCTGCTTTTTCGTGTAGAAAAAAGCCTTACTGAATAAAGGTCAGTTTATAAATACACAGTAAAAAGCTAAGGAAAAGATCATTTGTTTATATCTTCCCCTTCGATTATGTGTGATCACAAATACTATAATTTTATACAACGAAACATATCTCGAACATCGAATAAGCTATTGACAATTTTATAAGCTTTTGTTTTCATTTCTTGATCAGGTGAAACTAAATCAGGAACGACAATACATTTAATCCCAGCAGCATATGCCGCTCTTAAGCCATTTGGAGAGTCCTCCAGAACAAGAGCTGTATCAGGCTTCTCTCCAGCTCGGCGACATGCCTCAATAAAAATATCAGGATTTGGTTTACCTCGTTCTACTTCTTCACCACTCATATAAAAATCGAAGCGATCCATTAATTCATTTATTGTCAAGTAATGTTCAATGGTTGTCAGTGAACTAGATGAAGCAACGCATTTTTTGATATGAAGTTCATCTAATATATCAAGTAATTCATGTACTCCTGGCATTATGCCAACACCTTCTGTTTCTACGATATGCTGAAATTCTTTTAGGTAATTTTCCGTAACAAAGCTTATGGAGAAATCATCCCCGTATACACCTTGCAGTATTTTTTCCTCTTCTTGAACTCCTGATCCAATAACTAAACTATATATATCCATAGATAGTTGATAGCCAGCTTGACCCATTGCTTTTTTCAAAGCCTTATAAGCAATGCGCTCCGTATCAAAAAGCAGGCCATCCATATCAAAAATAACTTGACGAATCTCGTTCATTACCTTCTCTCCTCGTTGTATATTTAGAACTTCAATAAACACAGTCCTACACAGCTGTAAAACCACCCTTATTATAACAGTGAAGCTTAATTACAGCTATTAAAATCACCGATCCTTTCATTATGTTATATTTTTACTACACAGAAGGAAAGAAAAAAATAGAATATGACTAGAGAGTATTGTTAAAAACAAATTAGCTGATATGCTATAGATAACTTTTGTATTCATGATCTATTCTAATAGGAGGAATAAAATGAAAAAAATTGCTAAGGAAACATGTATCTTAACGATGTCTCCAAACAATAAACCGGTCGAAACAGCAGCTTCAGGTGAAACAATCTTATTTGAGGCCTATGATTGTTTTAGTAATCAGATGAAGAACGAAAATGATAAATTTAGTTCTGTTGGCTGGGATAAAATTAATCCGGCAACTGGACCTTTGTATGTAGAAGGTGCGCAGCCTGGGGATACGCTTAAGGTAGAGATACTTGATATTAAGATTAGAGATCAAGGCGTTATGACGGTTGTTCCTAAGATGGGAGTACTTGGAGAGAGGATAGCAGCGGAAAAAACAAAAATCATCGCTGTTGAAAATGGCTATGCCAATTTTAATGAAAAATTAAAACTGCCAATTAAACCGATGATTGGTGTTATTGGGACCGCTCCCCGTAATAAAGATGTACCGACCGGAACGCCGAAAGACCATGGTGGTAATATGGATTGTAAGCGGGTATGCAAAGGAGCTACGCTTTATTTACCAGTAAATGTAGATGGGGCACTTTTGGCAATGGGGGACGCACATGCTGTTATGGGAGATGGCGAGGTAGTCATCTGTGGCTTGGAAATACCTGCTGAAATTACTGTTAAAGTTAGTGTTATTAAAGGACAACCTTATCCGCTACCATTTTTAGCTGATCCAGATCATGTAATGACAATTGCTTCTTCCGAGACACTGGATGAAGCGGCAAGGCAAGCAACCAGAAATATGCATACTTTTCTTGTTAACGAATTAAAAATGGATAGCGATGAAGCAGCTATGTTTCTATCAGTAGGGGCAGATTTGAAAATTTGTCAAATTGTTGACCCGCTGATGACATCAAGAATGGAGCTTCCAGTATGGGTATTAGAAAAATATAATTATGCGTTGAAATAAGATGTTATTAGTTGTGAGTAAGATCAAGGTGAATTTATGAGGGGAAGGATCTTCTTTAAGATGAATGGTGATCTTTTACAGTTAATTTATTCACTAGGTTTTATGGAAGGCGATTTAAAAATATCCCCTGGTGAAAAACTCTTTTTTCAAGATCCTTACGTTAACATTGTAATATTTGGACTTCAGTTAGGAGACTGGTAAAAAAACATTCTTCAAGACTATCGTATGAATATGAAGTATCTTTCAATTGATCATGATAAAGAGATTATTAATTTTTTGTTGTATAGAAAACGATATCCGTTTGTACATGAGTGGATGCTTTTTTGAAAAGTATCTTCTTCGTCTAGCTAAAGTGCTTGTGCTGCTAGCAAACTTCGATCTTCTTACTACGGTAAGTTAACATCGAGCCGAATCTAAAGGAAGGCCGACTAAAAGCGGGCTTGTCATAAAGCGTCGATCCCCCTGTTGCAGGGGGCATGTTTTCTTTATCCCGAATGTAAGCAGTATTTCCCTCTTGGGAGAGAATACACCCAAGTCGAGACAGAGCGCCGAAAAGTAGGGAGAGAATGTACCCAAGTCGAGACAGAGCGCCGGAAAGTAGGGAGAGAACGTACCCAAGTCGAGACGGAGCGCCGGAAAGTTGAGAGAGAACGTACCCAAGTCGAGACAGAGCGCAGGAAAGTAGGGAGAGAATGCACCCAAGTCGAGACAGAGCGCCGGAAAGTAGGGAGAGAACGTACCCAAGTCGAGACGGAGCGCCGGAAAGTAGGGAGAGAACGTACCCAAGTCGAGACGGAGCGCCGGAAAGTAGGGAGAGAACGTACCCAAGTCGAGACAGAGCGCCGAAAAGTAGGGAGAGAACGTACCCAAGTCGAGACAGAGCGCCGGAAAGTTGAGAGAGAACGTACCCAAGTCGAGACAGAGCGCTAATATACGGGGAGAATTACGACAACCTCTATCTGATTAAATACATTATACCTTGAGTGGTACAACGATTTAAAACTAGTAAAAATACTAGTTAATAATAATATACGAGGAGAAAAGCACTCCTTGAATGAAGTTTCACTTTATCCCGGATGTAAGGATCCGTATTTTCTCAATTCAAAAATGTGCTAATATGTTGAGAACATGATGAGAAAAACGGGTCCTAAATCCCGATTCGTTTAACTAACATTCAAGGAGAAAAGCACTCCTTGAATGAAGTTTCTCTTCGTCAGAAACCTTGCCGTTTGTACATCGTTATTACCTGAGCGCTTGCGCTTTTGTTCCTGCAATTAAGCTGATCGTATGTAATTGACCATTGTGATTTGCTTCATGAAAAACAGCTACTTTTGCTAGACCGCCAATTGTTTCCTGCCCTAAAAATGGCTTCTCCAATTTTGTAGCAAAGTAATCAGGCTGTAGGTCCATAACCCGTCTTAGTTGGTCTTTGAGTTGATCTTTTAGTTCAGCTAGACTTGGTACTTCCTCTGGCCAATCAGCTGGCTTTGTTCCATTTCCAAATAGGGAAACATAGTTTTCCGGTAGATGAGCTGATTGATTAGGAAAACCGAATAAAAATTGTTCAGCAACGGTTAAAATATGTCCGATTTGCCAGCGAATGGTGTTATTTAATCCTTCTAGCTGTACATCGATAAGAGATTCATCCAGTTTATCCATTTCCATTAATAGCATATTTCGGTTAAATGCGAATTGTTCGACTAACATTTGACTCATGTTCATCCCCCTTAAGATCATTATGAAATTAGTATAACAAACCTTTATATAGAAAACAGCTTAAAAGTGCTTGTTCAAAAAAGAGGATAAAAGGAACAAGGTCGGCTAAGGTCTCAGGCACCCTTGTTGCAACGCTCGACACTAGCATCTTCTATCTAGTCGAAGTTCAAGGCGACGCAGTTTTTGATAGCAGGCTTGTGTACTGACTTCTAGTTTCCTACAGTATGTGGGAGCCTTTTAGTAGAAGATCTTTTATTGATTAGATACATGAGCACTCGGATAGCTTCCTAAAAAACTCATTCCCATGTTTTCCAAGATGCACAGAAACAAACAATAAAGAAAACGTGGCTAGCGACAATAAGAGGTGGACGATAGCCAAGTCGCACTTATATTAGAACTTAAAAATTTTTAACTACGTTGAATGAACTTCACGCTAAAATTTTATACGTTCTAACGTACGAAAAAATTCGATGCGTCGTTCTTACCAGACTTTTTGAATAACTTTCTATAGATGTTTATATTATGAGCGTTTAATAAGTTCACTGTATAAGTAAAGTCTGTTAATAAGTTGCTTTTCTCATAAGCCGGACTTTTTAGTGAGAAATTACGATAATAGTAATGACTTTACATATCACTTATAATCATGTAAAGTATGGGTAAATAATATTCTAAAATATTTAATAATAATTTATTTTCACTAGGGGTGCCATTGGGTATTGGCTGAGATCAACGTATGACGTTGGGACTCTTTGAACCTGATCTGGATGAAGTACCAGCGGAGGAAAGTGACAGTTGACTAATATTTTTATATTAGTCTTTGATTCTATGACTACGTATGTCACTTTTTCCTAATCCGGAAAAAGTGACATTTTTATTTTACTATAGGAAAGTATAAAACTTTATGGTTTATAGTATAAGAAAAACGATAGCTTTCGCCATAAAGACTTGGCGATAAGTCAAGTTTTTCTAATCTTTAAAAGAAAACTAAATTCATGACAAACTCTATTCGAAATAATTTTTGTACCAAAAATATTTATCTCGAACTAAGATGCCGTAAGACTCTCGCTCCAAGAGTTATAGAAAATACGAAAAAGTCTAAGTAGGAGATAACGACACTTAAATGCCCAACTCGTTCCGTCCAACAGGACAGAGAAGCTACGACAGCAATGCATCGCACGCAAAAAAAGCGTTTTTCTTTTTCAAGGACAAGGAAAGCTTCTAATTAGTCATCGTACGCAGAAAAAGCATTTTTCTTTTTCAAGGACAAGGAAAGCTTCTTGATAAACATCGCGATTTTTCAAAGAAAAGCTCTATAAAATAAAGATTCGCTTTATAGACAAGATTGGTTTTCAGAATTACATATATTGAAGCGTATATCTAAACGAAATGAGGTGTAGTATGAAACTAATTGTAGTTACTGATGGAAAAATGGCTGAAGCGGAGTTAATAAAAACGGTACAAGCTATTGCTCCTTATGTCGATTTTATTATTTTAAGAGAAAAACAGAAATCGCCGCGAGCGTACTTAACATTTGTGAAGCGTTTATTGGCTGCTGGAGTAACTAAAGACCGTCTTTGTATCCATGAACATGCTGTAATTTGTGCCATAACAGGTGTAAACAGGCTTCATTTACCAGAAAACAGTTTGCCTGTAAATAAAATTAAACAACTGTTTCCATCATTAACGATAGGTGTGTCTGTTCATACTTTACCAAAAGCAGTGGAGGCAGGGCAAAATGGTGCAGATTATGTCATGTATGGGCATGTTTATGCTACTGCTAGTAAAAAAGGAATGGAGCCTAGAGGAATAAAGCAATTAGAAAAAATTATTTCCTCTGTTTATCTTCCGGTTATAGCAATTGGTGGCATTAATGTAACAAAAATTGAAGAGCTCGCACAAGTGAATGCTGATGGAATAGCTATTATGTCAGCTGTTTTTTCTCAAGATAATCCACTGGAAGCTGTGAAGAGACTAAGAGAGGGGGTTAGAAAAAGTGAAAAATCATCATGAAGTACTTATTGTTGGTGGAGGGGTGATTGGGCACAGTATTTCCTATTATTTGAATAAGAGTGGCGTATCTGCAACGGTTATGGAAAAGGGAGAAAGTGGTCACCAAGCAACTCGTGCTGCTGCAGGTATGCTTGGTGTTCATACAGAAAATAAACGTTCTGGGGAGTTTTATGGTTTTTATAAGGAAAGCAGAGATTTATATAAAAGCTTAAGGCAGGAATTGTATGAGCTTACTTCCATCGATATACAGCTTGTCTCTTTTGGTATGCTTGAAGTAGCTTTGAATGAAAATGAAGCTCAGAAGCTTTGGGAAAACAAGCAACCTTTTCTGAATTAGAATGGCTTAAACGATCGGAATTAAAAGAGAAATTTCTGTCGTTACTGTCTAAAGCAGAAGGAGCATTGTATATGAAAGAGGATGGGCATGTAGAACCTACACGAGTGTGTGAAGCGTTCAAACAAGCACCCTCCAATTAGGAGGAGGGGTTCTAGAAAACTGTCATGTAGTAACGATCCAAAAAGCAAGGGCAACATTCATCTTAACAACAAATAAAGATGCGTTTACGGCTGACCAAGTAGTTATTGCAACAGGTGCAGATAGTGAACGTTAGTTTACAACTTTTGATCTGCCAAATCCAATGGTACCAATGAAAGGAGAATGTTTTTCAATCAAACGGAAAAAAAGGGAGATAAAAGCAACGTTATTCTTTGATGATTTTTATCCCGCATGTAAGGTGCCGTAAGACTCCCACTTTGAGAGCCTCGAGTTGATACAAAAAGGGCCTAAGTGGGAGAAAACGGCACCTAAATGCCCGATTCGTTCAACTAACATTCCGTGTAAAAAGCGTTCTACGGAATGAAGTTTCACTTTATCTTGTACCAAAATTGGATGGCCGTTATATTATTGGAGCAACTTTCTGTTCCGAATGATTAAACTAGCGATGCTTCCGTAGGTGGAGGATTTGAGCTGATGCAATGTTTGTTTTCAGTATTTTCTAATTTACAGCGGGAAGCGCTTCAATCTGTTTGGTCAGGTATTCGACCGGGAACGAAAGACGGTCTGCCGATTATCGGAGAGCATCCGAATTACTCAGGGTTATTTTATGCAAGGGGACATTACCGAAATGGTGTATTACTAGCTCCGGCAACAGGAAAATTGGTAAAGGAGTTAATGATTGGTAAGCGTGCTTCCATTCCAGTTTTGGGGTTAATATTACCAGAAAGAATTGTTTATCAAGAAGCGCTATAAAAATAAGGCACTGATTATAGAGAGTGCACTAATAAAGGGGAGGAACTTTCCATGAATATCCGCGTAAATGGTCAAACATTACATTTTTCCAAAGAAAAGATGACCATTATTGATTTGCTTTCCAGCTATCAATTGCAAGAAAAAATAGCAGTAGTTGAACGAAACAAAGAGATTATTTCAAAAGAAGCGTATCGACGGACAGAACTTAAAGATGGAGATATGATTGAAATCGTTCATTTTGTTGGAGGGGGTTAAGTTATGTTAAAAATAGGGGATAAAACATTTCGATCCAGGTTATTGCTAGGTACTGGAAAATATCCAAACTTTCAAGTACAAAAAGAGGCTGTTGCAGTTTCAGATACAGAAATACTAACTTTTGCAGTACGAAGAATGAACATTTTTGATCCAAATGAGCCGAACTTGTTAGAAGAACTTGATTTACAAAAGTATACATTGTTGCCAAATACCGCTGGAGCAAAAACAGCCGAGGAAGCAGTTCGTATCGCTCATTTAGCGAAAGCCTCCGGATTATGTGACATGATTAAAGTAGAAATTATTGGTTGTGAGAAGACATTGTTGCCTGATCCTTTTGAAACGTTAAAAGCATCGAAGCAGCTTGTAAATGAAGGATTTACTGTGCTGACATATACGTCAGATGATGTAGTGCTGGCGAAACGTCTAGAAGAAGCAGGGGTTCATGCGGTAATGCCGGCGGCTTCACCAATTGGCTCTGGTCAAGGAGTTGTAAACCCGCTTTATTTACAATTTATTATCGAGCAGGCAGAGATCCCGGTTATTGTCGATGCAGGTATTGGTGCTCCAAGTGATGCTGCCTACGCTATGGAGTTTGGGGCGGACGGTATCCTATTAAATACAGCGGTCTCTGGTGCAAAGGATCCTGCGAAAATGGCTGAAGCGATGAAGTTAGCGGTGGAATCAGGTCGACTTGGCTATGAAGCAGGACGCATAGCAAAAAAGACATATGCAACAAAAAGCAGTCCGGAAGCGGCGATGATGGAATGATTTCAGAACGATATTCTCGTCAACAATTATTTGTACCAATTGGGATGGAAGGTCAAAATCAGCTGATAAAAAAGCATGTTCTAATTGTAGGTGCCGGGGCATTAGGAAGTGCAAATGGAGAGATGTTAGCAAGGGCTGGGATTGGAAAAATGACGATCATTGATCGGGATTATATTGAATGGAGTAATCTGAGCAGACAACAGCTTTATACAGAAGAAGATGCCAGACTTTCTCGAACAAAAGCAAAAGCAGCGGAATTAAGATTAAGAGCAATTAATTCAATGATTTCGATTGAAGGAATTGCTGACGAATTTGAACCAGAAAAAGCGGAGAGATTACTAGAACAGGTAGATTTTGTAATAGACGGGACAGATAATTTCAACACAAGGTTTATCATCAATGATGCTTGCGCAAAAACAAGCGTTCCTTGGGTATACGGCGGGTGTTTAACAAGCTATGGTATTGTTTTACCAATTGTACCTGGAAAAACGCCTTGCCTAAATTGTCTTGTTGATAAACTTCCACAAGAAGGGAGAACCTGTGATACAGTAGGAATTATAGCACCAGCCGTTCAAATTACGGCGAGCTATCAAACAGCGGAATGCTTGAAATATCTAACTGGTCATAAAATGTCACAAGAAATGCTTAATTTTGATGTGTGGGAACGGACATATGCATCAATTAATGTAAGTAAGTTAATAAATCCTAATTGTCCGTCTTGTTCCGAACAAGCCACCTACCCTTATTTAAATAAGCAACAAGGAATGCAAACGACTGTCTTATGTGGAAGAGATACTGTGCAGGTACGACCAAATCAAGTGAAAAGTATGTCTATTTCTGCATTAACGAAGCAATTAAAGCCGCTTGTAGATTCCATTAGAGATAATGGAGAGCTGCTTATGTTTACGATTGAAAATACTCGTTTTGTTGTTTTTAAAGATGGCCGTACGTTGATTCATGGGGTAAACGATGTCCAGAAAGCTAGGAAATTGTATCAACGGTATATTGGAGCATAAATAGAAAAGTCCTGAAGCAATGACATGTGCTTTAGGGCTTTTTATATTTAAGAAATATAATCATTTGTTGTTGTAAAAATAAAGATCTTTAAATTTAACACCAACTAAATTACTTCTTAAACGTAGCATTCAAACATATCGCAATTCTTACTTCAAAAGTTAAGAATACATTATAAGTCTAAAATGGGATAACGGTACCTAACATCAGGGTCGAGTCGACAGGACAAGGAAAACGACTTGAATAGACATCGCACGCAGAAAAAGCGTTTTTCTTTTTCAAGGACAAGAAAAGACAACGACAGCGATACATTGCACGACGAAAAATTGTCCTTTCTTTTTAGGAACAATATGATTTTAACCTTCGTTTTCTACTTCATAACAATGAAGAATGAAGGAAAAACTCTTTAGTTAATACTATAGAAAAGTATAAAACTTTATGGTTTATAGTATAAGAAAAACGATAGCTTTCGCTAAAGACTTGGCGACAAACCAAGTTTTTCTAATAAATTTTTAGTATAATAAGAGATAAAATCTACGACAGAAGAATGGGGGAGGACGATTGACAACTGTAATTAAAATAAAAAATGTTTTATGGAAAAGAGATGGAGAGGTTTTGTTAAATAATATAAATTGGCAAGTAAATAAGGGAGAGCATTGGGCAATACTCGGATTGAATGGTTCTGGAAAAACAACGTTACTAAATATGGTAAATGGTTATATTTGGCCGACTACTGGCAAAATCACTGTCTTAGGAAATATGTTCGGAAAAACGGATTTACGTAATCTGCGAAAGAGAATAGGTTGGGTAAGCTCATCATTACAAGAGAAAATAAAAGGAACGAATACGGCCGAAGCTATCATCCTTAGCGGTAAACATGCTTCTATTGGTTTATATGAGCAACCGGAGAAAACAGATGTTGAGTTTGCTTACCAATTAATGAAAAAACTAGGTATTGAATATTTGCAAAACCGACCTTACCAAACCGTTTCACAAGGAGAAAAACAGAGAATTTTAGTAGCACGTGGGCTGATGGCAAAACCAGATTTATTAATTTTAGATGAACCGACAAACGGACTCGATTTCCTAGCACGTGAAGAACTCCTAAGTTTCATTAATCAATTAGCTAAACAGCATGATGCACCAACAATTATATTTGTAACGCATCATATTGAGGAAGTTCTACCAGTGTTTTCACATGTACTTCTGCTTCGAGATGGGACAATCTTTCAAAAAGGGCTCACCAATGAGATTACTTCTAGTGCAGTTTTATCTGAATTCTATCAAATACCTGTTGAAGTTACTAAAAAGAGCGAACGAACATGGATTTCTTTAAGGAGACAATAAGTAAAGTGAGTAAAATAATCAAAACCTTTTTTTCTTTTCCAAAACAAGAGGCAAAACTCTTTTAACATGAATAAACCGCATGAAATCTAATTTAAAAATCTGATTTCATGCGGCTTTATTGGTATACTATAGGTAGGTATAAAACTTTATGGTTTATAGTATAAGAAAAACTATAGCGTTCGCCATAAAACTTGGCGACAAGCCAAGTTTTTCTAATGTTTTAACTTTGGCAATTAATTTTCAAATCATATCCACCTCTTTATACCCAGCCAAAACCTCTTACGATTTGAGCAATTGTAAAAGTTACTATAACAGCGATTGCTGTCGGAAGAGCAAAGGAAACAAATGTCCATTTTGCGCTTTTTGTTTCTTTCCAAATATTTAGCATCGTTGTTCCACAAGGATAATGTAGAAGCGAGAACAGCATCATGTTTAGTGCAGTTAACCACGTCCAGCCATGGTCAAGAAAGATTTGTTTTAAATCACTTAAGTTATCTACTTCAATCATAGATCCTGTGGCGAGGTATCCCATTAACAGAATTGGTAGGACAATTTCATTTGCTGGAAGCCCTAAAATAAAGGCTGTTAAAATAAAACCGTCTAACCCTATCGCATGAGCGAAAGGATCTAAAAAGCCGGCAAAATGCTCCAGTACACTTTGATCACCAACAAAGATATTTGCCAAAATCCATGTGATGATCGAGGCTGGTGCGGCAACAATAACAGCTCTTTTTAAAACAAACCATGATTTATCTAATGTAGCCCGAACAATCGTGTTCCATATTTTCGGTTTTCTATAAGGTGGTAATTCCAGTGTGTAATGAGATGGCACACCTCGCAATAGCGTTTTAGACAATGACCAAGAAACAAAAATAGTCATTACAATACCGAACAATACAATCCCAACAACAACAGCTGCTGATACGAAGGTACTCATCCCTCCTGAAAAGCCGGCAGCCATAAATAACCCAGCAAGTAAAATTAATAATGGCCAACGACCATTACAAGGCACAAAATTATTCGTTAAAATAGCTATCATACGTTCCCTTGGCGACTCTATGATTCTCGATGACATGACCGCAGCTGCATTACAGCCAAATCCCATCGCCATGGTTAGGGATTGCTTTCCATGAGCCCCTGATTTTTTAAATACTCGGTCCAAATTAAAAGCAACTCTTGGTAAGTAACCAAAGTTCTCAAGTAATGCGAACATTGGGAAGAAAATTGCCATCGGAGGTAACATGACACTCACAACCCATGATGTTCCTCGATAAAATCCTTCAACTAAAACTCCGTATAGCCAGTCAGGAGCGTGTACCAATTGAAAAAAAGCAGTAAGCCAACCTTCAACAACGGAAAAGGTTTTGGTGATGACAATTCCTGGATAGTTTGCTCCTACAATCGTTAAATAAATGACAACACCGAGTAACATAAGCATAATTGGGAAACCGTATATGCGTGATGTTAGGATTTTATCCAAGTTTTCATCAAGCCAAGATACTTTTTTCTTCGTATATTGAACCGATTTATTCGTAAGAGTTTGTGAAGTTTGATAGATTCTAGAAACGATATGATCTCTCATTTCATGGGAAGTATTGTCACCATATTGTTTAAAAAGCTGGTCAAGTTGATGTTCTGCATTATGCGCCATGACAGCACCCTCCCTTCATTGGCTCATGTTTTAAACTTGTAAACTCTGGATTACTAATATATGCTTTTAAAGCTTCCAGTAATTTAGTATCTCCATCTAACAAACGTAATGCTACCCACCTTGAGGGTAAAGCATCTCCAACAATTTGCTTAATCTGTGGTTCTAATTCTTTAATTTGTTTTTCAACCATAGAATTATATTTAATTTTATATGGATTCGTATGAATTTTTCCTTCAATCATCTGATCAATGGTTTTCAACAGTTGAATAATACCTATTTTTTCTCGTGCTGATATCAATATAACGGGGATACCGAGCTGTCTCGATAACTCTTCTTTATCTATCGTTATACCTTTATTCCTTGCTTCATCAATAAGGTTCACACATAGGATTGCTTGATCTGTCATTTCTAATACTTGCAATGCTAAATTCAAATTTCTTGCTAACGATGTAGCATCGACAACGACTACTGTAATATCCGGCTGTTCAAAAATAATGTAGTCTCTGGCAACCTCTTCATCGGCTGAGTTTGAATAGAGTGAATAAGTTCCAGGCAAATCAATTACTTTATATATATGCTTATCTGTTTTTAACTCGCCTTCTGCAAGCATAACGGTTTTACCAGGCCAGTTTCCGGTATGCTGCCTTAAGCCTGTCAGTAAATTAAAAAGTGTACTTTTCCCTGTATTAGGATTTCCCGCTAAAGCAATTGTATGACTCATTTTATATCACCTCTTTCAGTACTTTTTTTCCATAAATTAATGAACTTTCTTCTTTTCTTAAGGCAATCGTCGTATTGAATACTTTAAATGCGATAGGATCTCCTAAGGGACTTTTTTGCATCACTTCAATAACTGCACCTGGTACGAACCCTAAATCAAGCAGCCTCCTTCGCATAATATCTTTTACTTGTATAGAAGTTATTTCTAGTTTGTCTCCAATTTGAAATTGATAAATTGGCTTATCTTCAATCATTTCTGACATCTCCTTTGGTCTATAGGCAAACAGTTGGTCTAAGGCAACATTCATATATAGAATTATATTTTATCCCGCATGTAAGGTGCCGTAAGACCCCCACTTCAAGACCTGAATTGATACAAAAGGTTTTAAGTGGGAGAAAACGGCACCTAAATGCCCGATTCGTTCAAGGGCCTTTAGGTCATACCCTTGCGGTACTAACATTCCGTGTAAAAAGCATTCCACGGAATAAAGTTTCACTTTATGTAACGTATGAAAGGTTGGGTAAAACGTTCAATTGTTTCCTTTCTAAATATATTATGATTATAACTCAAAAAGTTTGCCTGGAGCAACTAAAATACAAGTAAAATTAATGGCAGTTTTTTACGAGATATCGAAATCAATTAACTCATTGGAGTCGGTTTAAGCTGTTTTTTTTCCTTATACAGAATGGCAATCCCATTACTTATTACAGAAATATCAATTGAATACTATATTATTATAAAAATAGAATAAGCTACTCTATGTATGGAGGCTACAATGTGAAAAAATTAAAATAGGTGTATATTGTTTTCCTTGACCGATTTCCTTATTTATTACAGATGGTTTTAAACGTATCAGTTATTTTTCTTGCCATTATTCTTTCATTTCTTCTCCTAAAAGAATTAGTGGCATTTGCTAGTATTTTGTTGGCAAAAGGAACGGCAGATTATCAACTGTTTTTAGCAAATATTTTAATCTTCTTTTTGTATTTTCAATTTGTAGCAATGATTATAAAGTATTTTAAAGAAAACTATCATTTTCCTCTCCGTTATTTTTTGTATATTGGAATAACGGCAATGATACGATTGATCATTTTGTTATGAATAGGGTTAAATAATAATTGGAGGTGGTTATAAATTTAGATTAGTTTAAAAAATTTTTAAAATGCAAATAAATTTCTGTGGATAATTATTTTTTAATACTATAAAACGTAGTATCAAAGAAGCATGTATTACTGATTGAAAAAACGAGTAAGTAAATAAAACCACTCATGTTCAAGACTACAGTATTTAAATATATAGAATATATAAAATTATTCACGTCGCATTATATTAAAACAATTGTTGTGTGAAAACAGCATTTCCAGTTCTCGTTTATGACTGAAGAATTGTCGTAAAGAACCCCCTAAACTAAAGTGCCAGTCACCTTGTGAGTTTCAAGGGAATTTGAAGCGACTGGCTGACTGAAGGGGCAGGGGGAAGGTTCAAGGCAAAAAGGAAACGGCTTTTTCTGAGTAATAAATGGTATGTTGCTCAATTCATGACATGTGTCTCTCTTTTATCTCGCATGTAAGGTGCCGTAAGCCTCCCACTTCAAGAGCCTGAGTTGGTACAAAAGGATCTAAGTGGTAGAAAACGACCTAAATGCCTGATTCGTTCAAAGGCATTTAGGTCATACCCTTCTAGGTACTCATTCAGTAGGAGATGGAAGAAAACTCCTACTGAAAGAAGTTTCACTTTATCTGGTTATTGGTTTATATATTATTTAATTTACCAACTAAAATAATAAGGGTAAGAGAAAGAACGATAGAAATTGAACTGTAAAATAATACCTTTTCTCTATTATGTGTGTTTAATAACTTTCTAAAAAACGATTCAATCATTAAAATTAAAACAAAAGTAATGGGATAACCCATAATAAATGTTAAAGATCTAGTCATTGTAGGATTTGTGTTAAGATTATTAAAAATAAATAATATGAGAACAGAAAGAATTAATAAAGCAAATGTTCCTATTAATAATGTGAAGAACGGTTTTTTCCAAATTCCATCCTCTAAAAAAGACGGAAACTTACTAATTATAATAGTTAATATAATATATATTGTCATTGATATAATTAAAGTTGCGGTAATAAATAACAAATTGTTATAAATCTGGTTATTGATCTCAATTTTATTAGATAAAAAAATAAAGGTTATTTGTAAACATATTAAAATGATCAACCAAACTAATTTTTTTTGAAATTTCTTATGCAAGTTTATCTCCCCTTTTTATTTAATGGTATTGTACCCAAATTAAGCATATAACCTTTTTGGGTACATACCTTACTATACTATATTATTTTGAATTATCTATAATAATTTAAAAATTAAATCGGCAAAATATTTCCATTTATATAATATGAATTCAAGGAGAATGAAAGGGGTTTCTTATACATTCATAAGGGGAGTGATTTTTTTGTTTAAAAAAGGTTCGTCTTAGTTTTGTGTTTTTCTTTTATCTTTTTGTTTTCTCAGTTGGATGTTACTACTGTAGATGCTGCTGCTAAAAATGTTAAGAAAGAAGATTTACAAAAGACTGCTGATTTCGAACCTGATTTTGAGAGTGAATTTAAGAAGTTTGATTCATACTTAAGAGATGGAATTGAACTCAAGAAGAAAGAAAAGAATGGTGAAAATGTTGTTACACCACAATTTAATAAAGTTCGATACAGGTTTTTACAATTGTTAAATTAGCAAAAGGGCAATCTAATTTAAAAACAAATGGAAAAAAGATTATGGCCAGTGGTTCAACTAAGGGATTAAAATTAACTACAGTTACTTCAGCGACAAATTCCATTAAGAATATGACTACAAACAAAATCGCAAAAGGAAAGAAAAAAATAGCTATAGGAAAACGTACAGCTAAATCAAGTTCAAGTTTAAAAGCCACAAAAAAACGAAACGGAAACAATTCTTTAACAATACACACTGCTACTAATCAAGGGGTATTATATAAAAGGACTACTTCGACTTTTTCAATCTATTAAAATTTTAACATTGGATTTTGAAATAGTATATATTATTTTAGTTAACTAATATATTTATGAAATTCCTTTTTCCAATTAATTAAAAGGAGAGTTTATGAAACAATTATTAATTATAATGTCATTTTCTTTTTTTCTAGTAAGTTGTAGTATAAAAGATTTAGAAGAAAATGAAAGTGTTGTTATAGATAAAGAACAAAAAAATATATTTCAGGTGACGGAAGAGTTTGCTTATTTAGAGGCTTCATCTGAGGTAGTAGATAATTCAAGTGATTTTGATTTTGCTGTTGTATTTGAACCTGATGAAAAACAAGAAGAAGAATATAACGGAATGCAAGATGATTTCACTTATATTAAGTTAGATGAAGAAGATGAGTATGTAAAAGGTACAGTAATTGTAGAAAATAAAACAAAAGAAGCTGTTAAGTTGGAAAATATATTTTTTCAAGGGAATGATAAACAGGATATTTTCTTGGAAGGTAAAATTTATAATGAGGTTCACACAATTACTCCTCCAAATAAAACTACTAAATTAAAGGTTGAAATTCCTTTTAATATAGAAAAGGATAAGGAAATTAGTTTCTTTCCAAAAAAAGAAGATGAGTTAAACACTAATTTATTAAGGTTTTTTGTAACAAATGAAGCAGAAGGATATAATAAAAAGCATGTAAAAACCGAGACCTTTAATATTAAAGAGGAAGATTATGAGAAGTATGATTTATTACCTACTATTGATATTTTAAATAATGATGAAAACCTAATAGATATTGATAGTGGTGACAATGATTTTAGTAAAATTAGGATCAATAAGACTTTATATGATATTAATTTAGACATAGTAATTTTAAATTCAAAAGGAGAAAAAATCTTAATGAAAATGATATTTTTGTTAAGGAGAAACATGAAAAAATAATTTCATTACCTAAGAATGTTGTAGCTGAAATTAAAAAAGATGAAAGTTATTTAATCTATTTTAATAATAGATCAGAAGAAATTTTATATGATTTTATAGCTGCGGATGAGAAAATCAAACCATATCCTACAAGTTATCAATCTATTATTGAATTAAATAATAAACCGTCTAAAAATAAGTGATTATTTTTGGGGTAAATAAATGAATGCTATTTACTCGAGTACTAAGATCTCTAGTGCTCATTTTTTGTTTCCTTTTGAAAAAAGAAAGGTCTTTCCTATAGTGGAAAAAAGGATTGGTACAAAAGCCAATCCTTTTTAATTAGTCTTATCTTTATCGTGGTGTTTTAAAGCCAACCTTGTGGAATAGTACACAACGATACCAATAACAAGTAGGTTAATAATCCATCCGAAGAGTCCAAACCCTGCGAAAAAAGGTCCATATCCGCCCATCATGCGTGCCTCACCCCTTTTTTATTCGTTAGGTCTATCAAATTCCTTTTGGGGACCTCTGTTAAATTGACCGTTTCCATGACAGAAATTAAACATTGCTTCATAATCTTCATTAGAGAAATTTGGATGCATTTTTTCCATATAAGGTCTTATCTCATTAAAGAATTGGTTATTCTCATTTGTGTCGGCAAACGTGTAAGTTGCTGCACCTCCAATGATTACTGCACCTGCTAGGATACCAATTATCATTTTTTTCATTTTCTCCAACTCCTTTCTTTTGATCATCTTTATCATATCGAATTGCTTTGAGGAACCTATGAAGAACTTATGTAGAAGTTGTGAAGATGTATTTTTCCACTTCATCGCATGGTATCATGAATAATAGTTAAGAATATATAAAAAAACACGCATCTAAAAATATGTTTAGTAAGTAATGTTTCTTCCATTTAAGGCTATTAAAAAGCCGGTTAAATAAACCGCTTTGCCTTATTGTTAATATCTTCTGAAGTACAACTGGTTATGCATATAAAAATTTTATTCCGCATCTAAAGTACCGTAAGGACTCCTGCTTCATGGGAGATAAAGGCATCTAAATGCTTAATTTATTCGGGACAACAGGACAGATAAGCTACGGCAGCAATACATCGCACGCAGAAAAAGCGTTCTTCTTTTTCAAGGACAAGAAAAGCTACGTCAGCGACACATCGCACGCAGAAAAAGCGTTCTTCTTTTTCAAGGACAAGGAAAGCTACGTCAGCGACGCATCGCACGCAGAAAAAGCGTATTTCTTTTTCAAGGACAAGGAAAGCTACGTCAGCGACGCATCGCACGCAGAAAAAGCGTATTTCTTTTTCAAGGACAAGGAAAGCTACGTAAGCGACACATCGCACGCAGAAAAAGCGTATTTCTTTTTCAAGGACAAGGAAAGCTACGTAAGCGACGCATCGCACGCAGAAAAAGTGTTCTTCTTTTTCAAGGACAAGAAGAGCTTTGGATGAAGGAAAAACACCACTGAATGAATTTCACTTTTATAAAAAGGTACGTAGACATTTTAAACGGTTTCTGCTTTTAGATTTTATAGTAATTCATTGAAGGGGAGAGGGTAACGGTGACAAAAGTATTGATTGTTGACGACGAAGAAGTTATTCGTGAAGTGTTAGCAGCTTATTTTGAAAAAGAGGGCTGGAACATTATATTTGCAACAAATGGATTAGAAGCTTTAAAACAAATAAAGGAAGAAAATCCCAATATTATTATTCTTGATTTAATGTTGCCGGATATTTCAGGAGAAGAGGTTTGCAGATTAACAAGAAAAGATAACGATGTTCCAATCATTATGCTTACAGCTAAATCTGCAGAGGATGATATCATAAATGGAATCGTCATCGGAGCAGATGATTATGTAACCAAACCATTTAGTCCAAGAGAAGTAGTTGTCCGTGCTAAAGGATTGTTGCGACGAGTGAAGAAATCAATAAGTAATCGTAGGCTCAGCTTTAATAATCAACAATTAGTTATCGATCATTTAAAAAAAGAAGTTCGTTTTAATGATCAACTCATTTCACTAACTCCGAATGAATATAAAATATTAGTAACCATGGCAAGTTATCCGGGCAGAGTGTATAGCCGAGGTGATTTATTAGTTAAGATTCAAGAGGATGAAAACTATTTTGAAGGTTATGAGCGAAGTATTGATACGCATATTAAAAATTTGCGAAAAAAGGTGGAAACAGATTCTCGACAACCCGTGTTTATTTTGACTGTATTTGGAATGGGATATAAGTTTGGAGGAAAGCCGGATGAGGCTAACACTTCGTACTAAGATCTTTATCTATTTATTAATTGTTTCCCTAAGTGGGGTGTTTTTAACAAGCCTTTCCATATTTTTTGGTGTTGAAAATCAATTTTCTAGCTATTTAGAGGAAAGCAGAAAAGAAAGGATATCTTTAATAGAAGAAGAAATTACTAAAACATATCAACAAACGAGAAGATTATTGAGTGACCAAGCAAGTAGTATGCTGCATAATCAAGCAATGACAGAAAACCTATATTATAAAATCGTTGATAAAAATGGAAATGTCATTGCAGATACAACAATGATGCAACGGATGATGCACCGAATGCATGGTTATTCCCAATCAGAAGCCGTCGATTTCGAATCAAGTTCACATACGATAAAATTAGGAAATGAAATAATTGGTGAACTGGAAGTCGTTTATCCCGTAGAATTGGTTGGTGAGGATTTTACATTTTTGAAATCAATCAAACAAAATATTCTCATTGCTGTTATTGTTATTTTACTCTTGTCCATTTTATTTAGTTTTTTATTTTCCAGACGGTTAACTGCTGGCTTTATACGTTTAACTAAAGCCATTCAGGAGTTAAAACGACATAAACGGGTAAATGTCCCTGTAAAGGATTTAACTATTGAAATGCAACAGCTTGGAGAGTCATTTAATGAGTTAGCTACATCACTTGCTAAGGAAGAAAAATTAAGAAAACAATTTACAGCTGATTTTGCACATGAACTAAGAACGCCGTTAGCAACATTACGCAGTCAACTGGAAGCTTATCAGGATGGGATTTGGGAGCCTACTCCGGAACGGCTTGAAAAAAGTCATCATGAATTAATGCGCTTAGTTCGCTTAGTTAATGAATTGGAAAAGCTGATTGCAGTGGAAAATCCACAAAAAAAATTAAACTTTACTACATTGGAAGCTGGAAAACTAATAAGCTTATTAGCGGATCAATTTAGTCCACTATTTCAGGAGAAAAACGTGACTTTAGAAGTAATCTCTCCTCAAGAGTCGAAATATTTTAAAGGGGATCATGATCGGGTTATCCAAATCTTAACAAATCTTGTTAATAATGCATTGCAATATACACCTGCTGGTAAAAAGGTATCTATTTTTGTAGAAGATTGCCATGGTTATGTCTGCTTTGTTATGAAAGATGAAGGCATTGGAATAAAAGAAGAAGATCTGCCCTTTTTATTTGAAAGATTCTATCGTGGTGATAAATCAAGAGCGACGAAAACAGGTGGAATTGGAATTGGATTGTCGATTGTAAAGGCGTTGGTAGACGCACATCAGGGAACCATTCATTTTGAAAGTGAGGTTGGGCATGGTACAACTGTTACAGTTTGTTTTTTAAAAAATGGAACAAATTAAGTTAGCTAGCTGACCAAGTAGTATATGCACGAACTGCAATTTTGCCAAGAACCAATCTTCAACAACAAGAATTGGTATAAAATTGTTATACTAGGCAAAGGGAAGTTTAACCAGTTTTTAGCAATCTATTTTCTTGTACTATAGGAAAGTATAAAATTTTATGGTTTATAGTATAAGAAAAACTACAGCTTTCGCTAAAGACTTGGCGACAAGCCAAGTTTTTCTAAGAAGTAAGTCTTTTTAGGATAAGTGTTTTATCAACAGGAGTAGATACAGGGTCAATTGCCGGTATAAGCCTGATTGTATCAATTTAAGTAATCAAATAGAGGGATAATCTTCCCATTGACGACAACTTCACTTTGTAAATGAAGTGTGAGACAATTTATTTTTCTGTACGTATTTATCTAACAAATAAAAACGTTAAAGTAGGGAGTTAAAGTAAATGAATCGAAAAATTGAGTATATATTAGGAATTGTTGGTTTTTCAATGGATGCATTAGTGGCCATTATGGGTGGAGTTTTTCTACTTATACTTCATAGTGGGGTAGATTTTCTAAAAGACGCTATTGACCCAACGGAATATGGGGCGCTTTCTGATTTTTTCCCCGTATTTATTAATTTATTGTGGATTCCTATTCTTGGGTGTGTCATCAGCTTTATTTTAGGATTAATTGCAGTAGTAAATATAAAAAAGAATCCAAAAGTTGCTGGAGGTTTTTTAATAGCAGCTGCGATAATTAGTAGTTGGTTGTTGTTCTCTGGGTTTTTCTTCCAATCCGCTTTATATTTAATTGCCGGTATTATGTGCTTTGTACGAAAACCAGAAGATAGTGCTATGCAATAAAGTGAAACTTCATTCAGTAGGAGTTTTCTTCCATTTCCTACTGAATGTTAGTACCTAGAAGGGTATGACCTAAAGGCCCTTGAAAGAATCGGGCATTTAGGTGCCGTTTTCTCCCACTTAGACCCTTTTGTACCAACTCAAGCTCTTGAAGTGGGAGTCTTACGGCACCTTACATACGGGATAAACTAAAAATCGAGAGAATAGAGTAGATTATCCCTTCTTAAATGTAGCTGCCAGAGGATTGAAAATAAAAAGGGTTACTTACAAAAACACCCTAGAAGTATCTTACTCTAACTTCTGGGGAAATGAGGGTTACTGTTATCTTGGATAGGCATAGATAACGTAGCGATCTGGTGCATCACCGATATAGGAAAATGGATAGCATGTAGATACGGTTAATACTTCATCCTTTCGATCAGGATCAACGACTGTTGTATCATCTGCAGATATAATTTTATGATCCTGAATGGTATAAACAAATGTACCATGTTTCATTTTTACATGGAACTCATCTCCATCTTCTAACTGATCAAATTTTCTAAAAACTGTATCTCGATGACCGGATAGTAAGATTTGTTTATTTTCTCCTGGAAAACCTGTACCGGTGTAATGTCCAACTCCCTGAGCCAATTCTTCTTCATCCACACCTTCTACGATTGGGACTTCACGATCAAGTTTTGGAATATATAAAATGCCAATCGTATCTCCTGTTTTCAATTGGTCATAATTAAATTTTTTGACATTTTCTACTTCTTTAACAACAGTGTTCGAAACAAATGATTTAGCTTCATCCATCCGTTCACTTTCCATTGCTTTAAAGTTATATAATTGAAATCCGCCATAGCCAAGAATCGCTATTCCACAAATAATTAACACGATTGAAAATGCCCGAAGCATACGATTCACCTCAGCCTATTTATTTATCATTTTTATTCTTACTTTCCACAATATAATAAAGTGAAACTTCATTCAGTAGGAGTTTTCTTCCATCTCCTACTGAATGTTAGTACCACAAGGGTATGACCTAAAGGCCCTTGAACGAATCGGGTATTTAGGTGCCGTTTTCTCTCACTTAGACCCTTTTATACCAACTCAGGCTCTTGAAGTGGGAGTCTTACGGCACCTTACATACGGGATAAAAAAATACTTAACAGGATGTTCAAAAAGCCCTATCTTGTACTGTAGGAAAGTATAAAACTTTATGGTTTATAGTATAAGAAAAACTACAGCTTTCGCCATAAAGACTTGGCGATAAGCCTAGTTTTTCTAATTTTTGAACACGCAATTATATGTTTTCGGCTAGTGATGACATAAAAAATATGTAGCTTCTAAGTAGTTGTAATTAAACCATGTTTACGGATCTAGAATAATTGACTCTTCTCCATTTGTTTAACGACTTTTGTAAGCATTTCCTCCGGTTGAACTAAACCAATACGTACATAGCCTTCTCCTGACTTTCCAAAAGCGTTGCCTGGTATCACGACAACTCCAGCATCGTCTATGAGTCGATACGTAAATTCTGTAGATGTAAATGGTTCCGGTACCTTTGCCCAAATAAACATGGACGCCTTTGGGGGATCGACTTTCCATCCTAATTCACTAAAACCTTGAATTAAAATATCCCTGCGCTTTTTATAGACGGATCTTAATGTTTGACAAAAATCTGCACCATGTTTTAATGCGGAGATAGCGGTTTTTTGAATAGGAAGAAATACTCCAAAGTCAATATTTGATTTTAACCGTTTCAATCCATCTATAATTTCAGCATTGCCTACAATATAACCAATTCTACAACCAGCCATGTTAAAGCTTTTGGAAAAGGAATTAAACTCTACGCCAACTTCTTTTGCTCCATCGATTGATAAGAAGCTAATTGGTTTTTCTTCATAATAGAGTTCAGAATAAGCAAAATCATGAAGAACGCAAATTTCGTATTTTTTGGCAAACTTAACTACCTCTTCAAAAAACTCTTTTGTAGCAATAGCAGGTACAGGGTTGCCTGGAAAATTCAATATCATCATCTTGGCTTTTTTTCTAATTTCGCCAGGGATGGCTTCTAAGTCAGGCAAGAAATTATTTTCTTCCTTTAGTGGCATGGAATATGGCGTTGCATTAGCTAAAGAAACCCCAGTTTGATAGGCAGTATACCCAGGGTCAGGTAAAAGAATAATATCACCCGGGTTAGTAAGAACCATTGGTAAATGCACAAGTCCATCTTGTGAGCCCATTACCATTAAGGTTTCTGTTTCTGTATGAATAGGTGCTGCATATTGTTCGGTATAGTAAGCTGCAATCATTTCGTGTAATTCATCAATACCGGTTAATGTATAGCCATATTGTGCAGGATCTTGAACATTTTTTGTCATTTCGTCTATTACGAACTGGGCAGGGGGTAAGTCTGGACTTCCCACACTTAAATCAATCATTTCCAACCCTTCTTGCATTTTTTTCTTTTTGTAAGCAGATAGCTCATTGAAAATGGAAGTTTGAAAATAAGCCATTTTATTAGCTAGCCTTATACTCATATATAATCACCTCATAGTTGACTATCCAAAAATGGAGATTAGTATGATTATACCATTCTTATAAAAGATAGTGGTTAATTTCAGAAAATTTTTAACAAGCAATTTAAATTTGCAAGCTTTTAACTTAGTTATTTTAATGCATAATAAGAGAAATAATAAATAGGGCAAAAGACTTATTGATAAAAGGATTTTGAAAGACTTTATGACCAGAATAAGAATAAGTAGATTTAGCCTGCATTAATTAATTTATCCCGTGCTTAAAGTTACTATGCTCTTCTTACACACTAGCACTCATGTGTTTTTTAGTTTAAAATTTTTAGAAAATTAACTTGACAGTCAAATAAAGAATAATTAGAATAATGGTAAGATAAAGTGAAACTTGCCATGAGAAACTTATGGTTAGATAAACCAATCGGACATTTGACTTTCAGTTTCCTCCACCTAGACTTCTTAGATCCTCTTACTTCACTAGGTGGAGGATCTACTGCCAGTTAGATGTGGGATAAATACAAATGGGGAAGTGAATGCCTTGTCTTTACGTGCCCGGAAAATAGCAGAAAAGAAAGAGGAAATAATTCGAATGGCTATACGCGTATTATCAGAGAAAGGGTATTATGGCATTACGATGGAGGAAATTGCTTCAAAGCTATTAATGACAAAAGGTACCGTTTATTACTATTTTAAAGATAAGCAGGATCTATTATATCAAAGTCAGATGATGTTGTTAGAAAAAAGTTTGGACAATATGAACTCCATCCAACAACAGGACTTGCCAATAATGGATAAGCTAAAAAAAGCAATGACCACCCACATTGAATATCTCCTTACTGAAAAGTCAGGGTTTGAATTAATGTTAAAGCCGGAGCAGATTTTTTCTAAAGAACAGCTCGAAGTCATTTTAAAACTGAGAGATGATTATGGGAAATGTTTTGACCAGCTGATCGCAGAAGGAATAGAAGCGAATGCTTTTTACCCTGTTGACGTAAAAGTAGTCAGAAATATCATTTTGGGAGCGATGAATTGGGTAACACAATGGTATTCAGACAGTGGAAAAAAGAGTAAACCAGAAATTGCTGAGGATATTACAGTGTATTTACTTCGGATTTTAATAAAAGCGGGAGGCAATTAAATGAACATTACAAATTGTGTATCTGTAGTGACCGGGGGTGCATCAGGCCTAGGTGAAGCAACAGTGAGAAAGCTGGTTGCAGCTGGGGGAAAAGCGGTAATTTTAGATGTATCTAAAGAAAAAGCAGTCACTCTAACAGAAGAACTCGGTGATAAAGTAATATTTTTTCAAGCAGATGTTACAGATGAGTTAAGTGTGCAAACGGCATTGGATGAAGCGATAGAGAGTTTTGGCAGAGTGGATGTTCTTGTGAACTGTGCAGGAATAGGCATTGCAGAGAAAACGCTTGGAAAACGCGGCGTACATCATTTAGCTACGTTCTCTAACGTGATTGAAGTCAATTTAATCGGTACTTTTAATGTTTTACGTCTTACTGCTGCAAAAATGGCTGAAAATGATCCAAATGAACATGGTGAACGTGGATTAATTATTAATACGGCTTCTGTTGCTGCGTTTGATGGGCAGATTGGTCAGGCAGCGTATAGTGCATCAAAAGGGGGAATTACCGGTATGACATTGCCGGTGGCGAGAGATCTTGCTTCCTTAGGAATTCGCGTGATGACGATTGCACCGGGATTATTTGAAACACCGTTATTCGCATCCCTTCCAGAAAAAGCTAAACAAGCATTGGGAGAAATGACACCATTTCCATCAAGGCTTGGCAAACCAGAAGAGTACGCACTACTTGTTAAAAGTATTATTGAAAATCCAATGTTGAATGGGGAGACAATCCGTTTGGATGGTGCCATTCGTATGCAGCCAAAGTAATGAATAAGTCACCAGTAGCAACTATTTAATGGTAATTTTTTCAATCAGGTAGCAAACTGATAAGAATAATTGATGAAAAAACAATTCAAGTATTAACATGTAAGCTAAAACATTTTGCGAGATGCGTAATAGAGTTTTACTATATTCTAGGGGGATGTGTGTTGTGGAAAGAGACTTTTTACAGGAAGAGCATCTGATTTTCAGGAGCTCCTTACGAAAATTTTTAGCACAAGAAGCGGCTCCGTATTTTGCTGAATGGGAACAAAATCAGCAAATACCAAGATCATTTTGGCGGCAGGCGGGAGAGCGGGGATATCTTTGTCCGTGGGCTTTAGAGGATTACGGTGGATATGAAGCAGATTTTGGATATTCGGTGGTCCTTAACGAAGAATTAGAACGAATTGGCACTGCAATGGTTGGAATAGGATTACATAATGATATTGTAATGCCATATATTCATGCATATGGTACAGAAGATCAAAAGAAAAAATGGCTGCCTGGTGCGATAACGGGAGATATCATATCTGCAATAGCGATGACAGAACCGGCTGTTGGGTCAGATTTGGCTGCAATTCAAACAACAGCGATAAAAGATGAAGATACGTATATTTTAAATGGAGAAAAGACCTTTATTACGAATGGTTATACAGCTGATTTGATTGTAGTTGTATGCAAAACTGATCCGCATATAAAGCCAGCGCATAAAGGGATTAGTTTACTAGTTGTAGAAGCGGATACGCCAGGATTTCGGCGTGGAAAGAAATTGAGGAAGGTTGGTCAACATGCGAATGATACGTGTGAATTAATTTTTGAAGATGCACGGGTTCCCGCTGAAAATTTATTGGGGGAGGAAGGAAAAGGATTCTATTATTTAATGGAAAAATTGCAGCAGGAACGGTTAATCGTAAGTATTCAAAGTATTGCAGCTACTGAAATAATGATCGATTTGACAACTGATTATGTAAAGCAAAGAAAAGCATTTGGAAAAAGGATTAGCCAATTTCAAAATACACAATTTAAGTTGGCAGAGATGAACACTGCACTTCAAATGGGAAGGGTCTTTGTAGATCAATTAATTAAATCTCATATGACAGGAAAAAATCTGGTTACAGAAGTATCAATGGCAAAATGGTGGAGCACAGATCTTGTAAAAAAAGTTGCTGCTGAATGTATGCAACTCCATGGCGGTTATGGGTATATGGAAGAATACGAGATTGCCAGAAGATACCGGGATGCAGCTGTGTCATCCATTTATGCAGGCTCGAATGAAATTATGAAAGTGATTATTAGCAAAAATATGGGACTATAAAGATTATGAAAATGAGAAGTATAAATATGTTTATTCATTCATAGCTTCATGTTTAGTATATGTTTTGTGAACTCTCTCTATTAAGTCCTTGCAAAACAGCAAAGGTTGTAATTGTTGAAAGCGTTTACGACAGGGGTTGAAAATCAGAAAGGATGATAATTTTGCGAGAAGCAGTAATTGTAGAAGCAGTTAGAACACCAATTGGAAGACGTAAAGGCATGTTAAGTGAAATTCGCGCAGAAGATTTAGCAGCAAAACCATTAATGGAAGTAGTAAAACGAGCCGGTATATCACCAGAGTTCGTGGAAGATGTTATCTATGGTTGTGTGTCACAGGTAGGAGAGCAAGCTTTTGATATTGCCCGACAAGCTGCATTAATTGCTGATTATCCAGTTGAAGTACCGGGAACAACGATCGATAGACAATGTGGTTCCAGTCAACAGGCCGTACATTTTGCGGCACAGGCCATCATAAGTGGAGATATGGATGTAGTCGTAGCTGGAGGGGTTGAGCATATGACTCGAGTGCCAATGGGATCTAATATGCAAGGGGTTAAAATCAATGAGAATCTGTCTCTCAAATATGAAATTATTAATCAAGGTCTATCTGCTGAACGAATTGCCGATAAGTGGGGATTAAGCCGGCAACAGATGGATGAATTTTCATTAGAGAGTCATGAAAAGGCAGTTGCAGCTAGTAAACAAGGTTATTTTGATTATGAAATTATGCCATTGGAAGTGAAACTTGAAGACGGTTCAGAAACTGTTATGAATCAAGATGAGGGGCCGAGGGAGAGCACAAATTTGGAAAAGCTTGGACAGTTAACGCCAGCTTTTAAAGAAGATGGGGCAATTACGGCAGGAAACTCCAGTCAAATTAGTGATGGGGCTGCAGCACTGTTAATCATGTCTCAGGAAAAAGCAGTTGAATTAGGAGTAAAACCTAAATTCCGGATTATTGCCCGTACCGTTATTGGTTCTGATCCTACATTCATGTTAACCGGACCGATTCCAGCTACAGAAAAAGTACTGAAGAAAGCAGGGCTATCCCTTTCGGATATAGATGTTTTTGAAGTCAATGAGGCATTTGCTTCGGTTCCTTTAGCTTGGCTGAAAGAAACCGGAGCAGCCCCCCAAAAGCTCAATCCAAATGGAGGTGCAATTGCCTTAGGGCATCCACTTGGTGCAAGTGGAGCTCGACTCATGACGACCATGATGTATGAGTTGGAACGAACAGAAGGACGTTATGGATTGCAAACCATGTGTGAGGGGCATGGGATGGCCAATGCAACGATAATTGAACGATTAACTTAAATAAAGTGAAACTTCATTCAGTAGGAGTTTTCTTCATCTCCTACTGAATGTTAGTACCGCAAGGGTATGACCTAAAGGCCCTTGAACGAATCGGGCATTTAGGTGCCGTTTTCTCCCACTTAAACCCTTTTGTATCAACTCGAGGCTCTCAAAGTGGGAGTCTTACGGCACCTTACATGCGGGATAAAAATTGGCATCTGTTTTAATTAAAAGTTCGACTAGGTTGGGGCTTATACGCTAAAGGCTTGTTATCAGCCAAGTTAAAAAATAATATGGAGGTGGTGTTTTGCCGCTTACTTCGATTCGTGTACTCGATTTGACACGCTTATTGCCGGGGCCTTATTGTACCATGTTGCTTGCAGATTTTGGTGCTGAAGTCATTAAAATAGAAGATCCTAAAGTTGGTGATTATGCTAGGGACTATGAGCCGAAGTTGGATGAAAATAGTGCCATTTTCCATTCCCTGAATCGCAATAAGAAAAGCATTTGTTTAAATTTAAAATCAACTGAAGGAAAAGAATGTTTCTTTAGTATGGTAGAAGAAGCTGATGTTGTTATCGAATCATTTCGCCCAGGGGTAATGAAAAAACTTGGAATAGATTATGAGACATTGAAATCCATGAATCCAAGAATTATTTATTGTAGTATAACCGGTTTTGGGCAACATGGTCCATATGCTAAGAAAGCTGGTCATGATATTAATTATATCAGCTATGCCGGCTTACTTCATTTAATGGGAGAGCGTGGCGAAAAGCCAGTCATTCCTGCTGTACAAATTGCCGACATTGGGGGAGGTGCATATCCAGCTGCATTAGGTATTTTATTAGCTCTAATTGCGAGAGAAAAAGCGGGTAGCGGGCAATTTATCGATATTTCGATGATGGATGGGGTAATCGCTTGGATGCAAACCGTATTACCTAATTTCATGGCCACTAATCAGTTGCCAAAACGTGGTGAACAAATGTTAAGTGGCGGACTTGCTTGTTATGAGGTTTATGAAACGAAGGATTATCGCTGGATTGCCGTTGGTGCATTGGAGGCTAAATTTTGGAAGGTATTTTGTAATACTATTGGTAGAGATGACTTTATCCCGCTTCAACAAGCACCATTACGTGAGCAGCATCGTTTAAAATATGAAATTCAAGAAATTATCTCTCGAAAAACATTAGATGAATGGTTAGCAATTTTTCCAAAGGATGAGTCGTGTATATCCCCAGTACAAACTTTTGCAGAATTAATCGATGATCCGCAGGTGAAAGAACGCGGGATGATTAAAGAAAGCTATTACCCTTCTTTAGGAACGATAAAGCAAATAGGTATCCCAATTAAATTATCAAAAACTCCTGGTTCGTTTCGAAGCAAAGCTCCAAAACTTGGTGAGCATACAGAAGAAGTTTTAAAACGAAAGTCTTTTTAGCTGTGTGGCATCAGGTAAATCATTGGTGACTGTGAAGGGATTCAACTCGCCTCCTTCACCGTTTAAAAACAAACCTTGATATCAAAAAAAACTAACATCCAAATCAACAAATAATTTCATGGGGTTAAACACTCCTTTCATTTAGAATCATTGGAACCAAAACCTGGGACGCTCATGACGCCCTAGTGTGAACGCTGGCCAGCAACCTCGTGTATGAGTACTATCCTTGCATGGAAAGCCACCCTAAAGCTACTAACATCTAGGTTCGAACATCAAGTTGTACAGCCTGCGTGTATGAAGGTCGAAACGCACACTGGGGAACAGTCTTACAATGCGGTTATGACCCGCGGGAGTGAAAAGAATGGTCCCAAATGATCCTAAGACCTTTATCTAGGAACATCACGGATTGGACATATCCATTAATAGAATAAGCAGGAAACAAGTCGCTTGGAACGAAAGGCGGTAACTCCTGCGGGAAAAGCATGAGCCTTGAGACCCCGTAACGAGCGTTTTTTGCGAGTGAGGAGGCTCGAGCAGACCTTAGGAAGCGTCCGCCTGTAGTGTAAAACGACGGGTTTAACGCACGTATAAATTCTCAAGAAATAAAACAGATAAACTAATAAGAAACAATGGGCGAAAAAATAACGCCTAAATATAATATACGAGGGAGTGATGAAGATAGATCTTGGACTACTTTAGCTAGAAACGCAAATCGACATCCGGATAAACAGGCAATTTACTATGGCGAAAAAGTGTACACATATAGGCAATTAAAATGAAGAAGTAAATCGGCTCGCTCATGGTTTACTTACACATGGTATAAGTAAAGGTGACAAACTAGCTGTGTTAATATGCAAATGTAGCCGAGATAGGAAAAGAGAATCAGCAATTATTACTGCAAGTATCCGCAAATGAAAATATAGTAGATGGATAGTACCAACTTAGAGAAATAATGAGCAGCAATCAATCGGAGCCGCCTGTTGAAGTAAACGAAACAGATGATGCAGAAATACTTTATACGTGAGGAACAACAGGAACACCTAAAGGAGCATTATTTGATCATCATCGTATTCTTTTCGTAGCATTTACCTCCTCCATTATGATGAAGATCGGACCAGAAGATAATTTACTTCATGTAGCACCTCTATTTCATTCAGCTCAATTAAATCTATTCATGATAACTGGAACACTTTTAGGAGGCTTACATGTTATTCATAAGGATTTTAACCCCGTACAAGTATTGAATGATATTGAAAAATATAAGATAAGTCTTTTCTTCGCAGTTCCAACGATGTATAATTTTTTACTTCAAGTACCAAACAGTGACAACTTTGATTTATCCTCTGTTAAGCGTTGTGGATATGGAGCAGCACCAATGCCAGTAGCATTATTAGACAAAGTTGTTTCAAAATGATCAATTTTACAATATGTACGGTCTAACAGAAGGCGGTCCTGGTGGTGTTTTACTATTGCCTGAGGATCATAAAACGAACATGGGTGCCTGTGGAAAACCGATGTTATTAACAGAGGCCAGAGTTGTTAATGAGGCTGGTGAAGATGTATATGCTAACCAAGTTGGAGAGTTTATTATTCGAAGTGAAATGATGATAAGGATTATTATAAAAAACCCCATGAAACAAAAGAGATACTCCGGGACGGCTGGCTGTATACCGGAGATCTGGCTATTATCGATGGAGATGGTTTTATAACACTTGTTGATCGAAAAAAAGATATGATTATTTCCGGTGGAGAAAATATTTATCCCGCATGTAAGGTGCCGTAAGACTCCCACTTCAAGAGCCTGAGGTGGTACAAAAGGGTTTAAGTGGGAGAAAACGGCACCTAAATGCCCGATTCGTTCAAGGGCCTTTAGGTCATACCCTTCTAGGTACTAACATTCAGTAGGAGATGGAAGAAAACTCCTACTGAATGAAGTTTCACTTTATTCTACGGAGGTGGAGCAAGTACTGTATGAACATTCAAACATATTGGGGGGAGCTGTTGTTGGTTTGCCAGACGAGTTATGGGGCGAAAAAGTCGTCGCTATTGTTAATTCCAAAGATGGGGGAGCATTAGATGCTGAGGAAATAAAAGCTTTCTGTCGTAATCATCTGGCCAAGTACAAAGTGCCAAAAGAAATCATTCAAGGAAAAAAAATCCCTCGTAATGCTTCGGGAAAAATTTTAAAGTATCAAATTCGTGAAGCACTACAAATGGAAAAATCATTATCTGATTAAATGTATAGGGGGCAAATTATGATGATGAACACGCCTTTATCTCTCGTATCTTTAATAGAACGTGCAGAGACGTATTTTCCTACAAAAGAGATTGTTTCTCGTACACAAAAAAAGATTCATCGTTTAACATATCGCGAACTCGGTGAGCGAACAAGAACATTGGCGAATGTGTTAAAAAACTTTGGTATTAAAAAGGGGGATAGAGTTGGAACGTTTGCTTGGAATCATCATCGGCATTTAGAAGCATATTTTGCTGTACCGGCCATCGGTGCTGTACTGCATACGATTAATATTCGTTTATCGACCGAGCATCTTGTGCATATTATAAATCATGCAGAAGATAAAGTAATATTTGTGGACGAAGAACTGTTGCCAATGTTAGAAAAATTACAGGATCAATTAACTTCGGTTAAAGCATTTATTGTGATGATGGATGAAAATATATTACCAGAATCATCGATAAAATCACTATACGCTTATGAACAACTATTGGAAAATGCTGATCGAAAATTTACTTTTTCTAAGAATATTGAAGAACAAGATCCAGCCGTCTTATGCTATACATCGGGAACTACAGGCAAACCAAAAGGTGTCGTTTATTCTCATCGCGGACTTGTGTTACATTCAATGGCCTTAGGTTTAGCCGATACAGCTGCAATCTCAGAATCAGATGTTGCTATGCCGGTTGTCCCAATGTTTCACGTTAATGCATGGGGAATGCCATTTGCTGCAACTTGGTTCGGAACCAAACAAGTATTACCGGGGTCGTTTCCAACTCCGAAAGTTTTAGCAGAGCTGATTGAGACGGAGGCAGTTACGATTACTGCTGGTGTGCCAACTATTTGGCTTGGATTACTTCAAGAACTAGAGGAAAATCATTATAATACGGATAGTTTGCGCGGGGTGTTGTGTGGAGGGGCTGCTGCACCAAAGGGAATGATCCACGCCTTCGAATCGAAATACGGAATTCCATTTTATCATGCTTATGGAATGACAGAAACAGCACCACTTGCTCTATTTTCCAGACTAAAAAGCTATCAAGAACAGCTTCCAGAAGTAGAAAGATTGGAGTTGCGTGCGAAGCAAGGGATAGTTGTTCCATGCATTGATATTAGAGCAGTTAATGAGCATGGAGAGATAAAGAAAGATGGTGTTGACATGGGTGAACTTTTAATTCGTGGACCTTGGATTGCCGATTCCTATTATAAAGATGAGCGAAGTACAGAAGCCTTTCGTAATGGTTGGCTCTATACAGGAGACGTCGTTACCATTGATGCGGAAGGTTTTGTTAAAATTGTGGATCGAACAAAAGACTTAATTAAAAGTGGGGGTGAGTGGATATCCTCGGTTGATTTAGAAAATACATTAATGGCACATGAAGCTATCTACGAGGCGGCGGTTGTTTCTGTTCCACATCCGAAGTGGCAAGAACGTCCAGTTGCTTGTGTTGTATTAAAGGATAAGTATAAGAAAACAGTTTCTAAGGAGGATATTCTTTCATTTTTGCAACCACAGTTTGCAAAATGGTGGCTACCAGACGAAATATTATTTATGGATGAACTTCCTAAAACATCTGTAGGAAAGTTTTTAAAAGTAGCATTAAGAGAAAAGGTAAAGGACTACATGGCTAATCAAAATTAAATATCTACACGTTAACGTGTACGAATAAGATGAAAGATATAAGCAAAAATTTAATGCGGAATTTGTTTTTCGCCAAATAGATTAGCAGAAAGTAAGTGCAAGTAGATATAAAAAACTTGTTATAGCTTAATATATATAAAGAAAAATGTTCTCATACGCAGAGGTTTATTTTCTACCTAAAAAAATTTTAGCGCAGAAAGTAGATTCAATGTAGTAAAAATTTGATATAAGTATTCGTGCAACTAGTTGTCGGCTGTGTCAGAAGCTTACCGTCATCCAAGCTTTCTTTATCCTTAATGTAAGGAGCCATATTTCTCTCATTTCCAAAAAATCTACTTATTATTTCATGAACTTTGTGAGGGAAGTGGCTCCTTGAATGAAGTTTAACTTTATTTCTTCAAAAGTTCTCCAGTTTGTACATCGCTATCCGAGCGCTTGTGCATTCATTTTTCTAATGTTCTCTAGCCTATATTCGAAGTATATATTCCAAAGAATTTGTAAAACGGAATCCGTTTTAATAGTAAGCGCTTCCTAAATGAGTTACAATAAAAATGAGCATATAGAACTAGCTTAAAAAGTATGTAAACATGCTTTACTAGAAGTCTGTAAACTGCTTTTTTACTTGAACTGACTAGTTTATATATGCTCATGAATGAACAATTATGTGAAAAACAGGGAATAAACTATTAATAGTGGAGAGTGATTGATGATGAAGGCGAAGCAAACCGTTTATGTTAATGAGTTTACAGATGGAATTCTTGATCCCGCTCGAAAAATGGAATACGCGGTAAAAGATGGGGGATATATTGTTGCTAATACAACTCCGGGATGCTGGGGGCCTATGATTACTCCAGCTTTGAAAGGTGGTCATGAAGTAACGAAGCCTGTCTATGTTGAGGGGGCGGAGATAGGTGATGCAATTGCTATTCATCTTAAATCAATCGAGGTTACATCAATTGCTACTGCTTCTGGTAATGATAAGCCTGTAGATGGTCGCTTTAACGGTGATCCATTTGTTGCTGCTAAATGTCCAGGGTGTGGTACAGTTAACCCTGAAACCATCATTAAAGGAATTGGTGAGAAAGCAGTCCATTGTAAAAACTGTGATAAAGACATTACGCCATTTACATTTACACATGCTTATACAATGGCATTTAATGATAAAAAAACGGTTGGGATTACTTTGAATAAAGCGGCTGCTGAACAGGTTGCAAAAGATGGAAAAAGCTACATGTCAATACCAGAAAATTCCATTCAAAATCCAGTTGTAACTTTCGCTCCTTATCAGATGCCTGGTACGATAGCAAGGTTACGACCATTTTTAGGACAATTAGGTACTACACCATCACGACCATTTCCTGATTCTCATAATGCGGGGGATTTTGGCCAATTTCTAATCGACGCTCCGCATGATTATGCCATTACGAAAGAAGAGCTGGAGGAACGAACAGATGGTCATATGGATATTAATCGTGTCCGTGCAGGTGCCATTGTAATATGTCCTGTAAAAGTAACAGGGGGAGGAGTTTATCTCGGTGATATGCATGCCATGCAAGGAGATGGTGAAATTGCCGGCCATACTACCGATGTAGCAGGGATTGTTAGTTTACAAGTAAATGTATTAAAAGGAGTAAAAGTAGACGGACCGATTATCCTGCCTGTTTACGATGATCTTCCATATTTGGCTAAACCGTTTACTAAAGAGGAAAAGCAGGGAGCACAGGTATTAGCTGAACACTGGCAAGTTGCTGAAATAGAAGAAATGTTACCAGTTTCCTTTGTAGGTTCAGGTGCAGATTTAAATGAAGCAACAACAAATGGTATGGAACGAGCAGCTGCGTTTTTTAATATAACTGTTCCGGAAGTAATGAATCGTGCTACGATTAATGGCTCGATTGAAATCGGACGTCATCCAGGTGTGGTTACAGTTACATTCCTTGTTCCTGAAAGCTATTTAAATCATAAACACATATTTAATTTAGTAAAACACCAATATATGGATGTGCTTTAGTCAATAGATAGGATATAGCAGAAGATATTTAAGAAACTGAAATTTAGTAGCATAATAGACTGGTAGGTCAAGCTGGATTAGAAGGATAAAACAGCACAAAAGGCTGCACAAAAAGTCACCTTATATGACACATTGGCAGCCCCTTTCAAATATTTCCTTGACAATACTAGCGATGAACCTTACGTCAGTTGAATGTTCTACTACCAATAAAAAGTTTTCATTTCTATATCTAGCGATTTCTCTACGCATTCATAGTCAAGAAGGTCATGGCAACACTTTTAATTATCAACCAAAAATAGACCAAGTTGTGCAAGAATCGCGCTTCCTGCATATGTTCCTGTAAAAAAAAGAGGGCAACGATAGCAATTTTCCAAGAGGTATTTCGCAAATCAACTTTTCGATTGGCAACTGAAATACCGGCAAATGTAAGAATTGGTGTTGTAATGGATAAGAAATAGTGAATAGTTGGGAGCGTCCGTTTTAAATATGTAAAAAAAGAGTTGTTTTATTTCGAATATGGAAGTTCATGTATTTTAAGACCTATGCATTCAACGAGGTGCAGTATTGCGCATAGAAAAGTAAAACATGGAAATAAATATAAGAGCTTGCAAGTAAATCTTTTCATCGATTTATTTGCAAAGCTCCAATTTAATTAGTATTCTACCATATTAAAAGATTGCTTATTTTTCCCCACTTAATTCGACGAGGATTTTTGCTTGTGACTTATCGTTAGTTAGTGCTTCAAAGCCTTTATCAACAATATCATCTAATTGAATTTGATCTGTAATAACTGATTGCGGCTTTAATTGTCCAGTTGCCATTAAATCAATGGTTTGTTGGAACGACGTAGGTGTATAGGCAATAGTTGATGTTACTTTTACACCTTTATTCGTTAATTGCATTGGATTCCACTCAATAGGTCTAGCGAAAATAGAAACAATTACCATTGTCCCACGTGGCTTCGTTGCTTCTATTGCTTGTTTGAAAGTAGGAGCTACTCCAGCAACTTCAAAAGAAACGTTGACACCCTCAGGAACAATCTCATAAATAGCTTTTACGGGGTCCGTATTTCCCGAATTAATAATATGAGTTGCCCCAACTTCTTTTGCCTTTTTTAATCGTGTTTCGGAAAGATCGAGTGCGATTACTTTACTTGCCCCAGCTGCTCTAGCTGCAATAATGGTTAATAATCCAATTGGACCAACACCAAACACAGCAACCGTATCGCCAAATTTTAAGTCGCCCTCTTTAACTGCTTGGACAGCCACAGCTGTAGGTTCTACCAATGCACCATCTTGTAAGGTTAATGGCTCCGGTAATCGATATACGTTATTTTCCGGAACATTGGCAAATGATGTAAAACCTCCATCTGCATGTAGCCCGATAAAAGAGAAACCGTCATACGGATCGAGATCTTCTGACTTTTCACCATGAGTTATCGTCGGGTTTATTGCAACACGATCACCTGGCTTGAACTTGGTTACCTTAGCCCCAACTTCTTCTACTACTCCTGCGAACTCATGTCCCATTGTAAGTGGAGCTTTTCCTCCAGCTAAAGCGTCTGGCTGCTCTGTTGGAATAAATACTGGACCTTCTACGTATTCGTGTAAGTCACTGCCACATATTCCCGCCCAGGCAACCCTTACTTTCACTTCTGTCTCTTTTAAAGGTTTTAAATTTACTTCCTCAATTCGAATATCTTTTTCTCCATGCCATACTGCAGCTTTCATAAAATTTTCTTCCTCCCAAAAGTGTTTTTATATTATTCTCTCAGTCCTATCTTAGCGCAAAATGATAAAACATGACATTTTTTTGCATAAATCGACAATTTAATTAAAATTTCGGAACAATTTATATATAGAAAAGAGAGCGACTTATATATAGATATTTATTTGCTTCCTAATAAAACTGGCAGGAAAATGTCAGCATAATTATTGATTTATGGATAGATGATAGTAATTTCTGCATGATTAGAAAATGAAAGAGGCAATTATATCAATAACCTAAATTGGCTGTTAGGATCCGCAGCAACATTTTAAAGACAAATATAAAGAATAAGAGCTTGCTATTAGCCACCTGAATGACTTCTAGAAAGCTCTTATCATCTGGTTAGATCGTTATTTTAAAGTGTATTTATTTTTCGCCGCTTAATTTAATTAAAATTTTTGCTTGGGACTTATCGTTGGATAACACTTCAAAACCTTTATCAACGATATCCTCAAGTTGAATTTGCCCAGTAATGATAGATTGCGGTTTTAATTGCCCGGATGCCATTAAATCAATGGTTTGTTGGAAAGATGTAGGCGAATAGGCGATGGATGAAGTAATTTTGGCACCTTTTAAAATTAACTGGATTGGATTCCATTCAATAGGTCTAGCGAAAATAGAAACAATTACCATTGATCCGCGTGCTTTTGTCACTTCAATAGATTGTTCGAATGTTGCTTTTACTCCAGCAACTTCAAAGGAGACATCAACTCCATCAGGGACAATATCGAGAATAGCTTTTACAGGATCTGTATTCCCTGAATTAATAACATGTGTTGCCCCAACTTCTTTTGCTTTTTCTAAGCGAGCTTCTGAAAGATCCAGTGCAATTATTTTACTTGCTCCAGCTGCTTTTGCCGCAATTACAGTTAACAATCCAATTGGACCAGCACCAAATACGGCAACCGTGTCACCAAATTGTAAATTTCCTTCCTTTACAGCCTGAACAGCAACAGCTGTAGGCTCAACTAACGCACCGTCTTGCAAGGTTAATGGTTCTGGCAAAAGATACACATTTTTTTCTGGAACATTAGTAAAAGACGTAAACCCGCCATCCGTATGCAATCCTATGAAGGCAGTGCCATCGTAAATATCAACATCTTCTGATTTATTTCCGTAAGTAATGGTCGGGTTTACTGCTACGCGATCACCTGGCTTAAATTTGGTTACCTTTGCGCCAACTTCTTCAACAATCCCTGCAAACTCATGCCCCATAGTCAATGGAGCTTTATCTCCGGTTAATGGAGAGGGTTCGTCGACTGGAACAAACACAGGTCCATCTTCATATTCGTGCAAGTCACTTCCACATAAACCTGCCCAGGCAACTTTTACTTTTACTTCTGTTTCTTTTAATGGTCTTAGTTCTCGTTCTTCAACTCGAATGTCTTTTTTTCCATACCAAACAGCTGCTTTCATTGAGTGACCCCCTAATAATATCACAAATATTTTTATTTTAACTACAACTAAATAGTAGCCGATATAATTGTGTAGCGCTTACCTTTTCTTGAAAGTACGAATTTTGTCGAATTTTTTTAACTGTTTGTTCACAGAAAAGAAATTAAATGTTCAATATTTCACATTGCTTTTGAATAAAGTGTTAATTGAGGAAAAAATTTCATTTATTCCGAAGTTGGGAGAGACCGCCCCGAAGTTGGGAGAGACCGCCCCGAAGTTGGGAGAGACCACCCTGAAGTCGAGAGAGACCGCCCCGAAGTTGGGAGAGACCGCCCCGAAGTTGGGAGAGACCACCCTGAAGTCGAGAGAGATCGCCCCGAAGTCGGGAGAGACCGCCCCGAAGTTGGGAGAGACCGCTCCGAAGTAGAGAGAGACCGCTCCGAAGTCGGTAGAGATCGCCCCGAAGTCGGGAGAGACCACCCCGAAGTAGAGAGAGACCGCCCCGAAGTCGGTAGAGATGGCCCTGAAGTCGGAAGAGATCGCCCCGAAGTCGGAAGAAAAAATCCCGCAGTCGGGAGAACGTAACTAATTATAAAAAAACAAGGAAATCTCTATTTCAAATAGAGATTTCCCGTTGATCATTTTTTACTATTAACATGATATAGCATCAAGCTTCAGAATTTGTTTTAAGCTGGTGATTTCTTCATTCGATAACGGAACCATAGGAAGTCGGACATTTCCGACAGCGATCCCTTTTAAATTTAGAGCAGTTTTAACTGGAGCAGGACTTGGTTGAGCAAATAATGCCTTCATTATCGGCAGCGAGTTTTGATGGATGGCAGCACTTTTCGTAATATTTCCTTGAAGAAATTGATCCATCATTGTTTGCATTTGCTTACCGATAATATGCGATGCTACAGAGACAACACCTGCTGCGCCAATCGCTAGAGCTGGTAATGTCAGACTATCATCTCCACTATATAAGGAGAAATCATTCGTCGTTCGTCGGATAATTTCTGCCATCTGATCCAAATCACCGCTAGCTTCTTTTACCGATACGATATTATCTATTTGTGAAAGGCGAACTGTCGTATCAGCACTTATATTAACACCAGTTCTTCCGGGAACATTATACAATATGACTGGTAAACGTGTTTGTTCAGCAATTGCTTGAAAATGTAAAAAGATACCTTCCTGAGAGGGTTTGTTGTAATATGGTGTAACAAGCATAACGGCATTGACACCAATTTGTTCCGCTTGTTTGGTTAGTTCTATTGATGATTTTGTATTATTGGAACCAGTTCCAGCAATAACCTGAATTCTTCCAGCTGCAGTTTTAACAACATGTTTAAATAAAGCCAATTTTTCTTCGTTGGAAAGTGTTGGAGATTCTCCGGTTGTACCTGCAACCACTATGCTATCCGAACCGTTTTCAATTAAATAATTTACTAGTCTTTCTACAGCCTGAAAATCAATATTTTTCTCATTGTCAAATGGGGTCACCATAGCAGTAACCACTTGGCCAAACTTCATTACTTCACACCCTTTTTTAAATAATGTTTAGGTGAGAAGGCCATAAGATTTTACGCAAAAAAGCAGCAACGACGACATATCGCTACTGCTTGAAACAATTTAAAAGTTTCAGCGTCAGATAGCCCTCCATATAGTCACCTATATGACAGTTCTGTACTTATTCAATAGCAGAACCAGCTATAGAAACAATGGGTTTTCCATAGCTTCGGCGAAATCCCCTTTTCACTATTTTCAAAGGATCTCATTATCCTCCAATAGTGTACTCTTGAATGCCGCACCTCTATCCACATTTCAACATAATATTGAAACAGGAAGTAATTCAATTGCCTGTACTATAGCAGATTTTCGGTCATTATGCAAGGAGATTCCTGCTTTATTATTATTTTTTTGTCAATAAAAAAGGATACTTTCTTAGCTTAGAAATTAATTCAATATCGTTAAGAAATAAGTATAAGTACAACTCGAGCGGGTCTTTCTGGAGCCAAGCTTGTCGTACAGGCATTTAAATGATCAAGCTCGATATGTACAAAAGTGCGCGGCGATTTAGGTCTACAAACACATCATGAATGATTGTCAATAATGTGATGAAACACAATTATTATGTTTTTGTTTGTCGGAAATATTTGGGAGAGGTATTTGTTAATCGTTTAAAAACACGAGAAAAATAATTGGGATCTTTGAAACCTACTAAATCGCTAATATTTTGAATGGATTCATTTGTGTTACGTAATAATTTTTTTGCTTCGTTTATTCTATATTCATTAACTAACCTTTTAAAAGGCTTTTCTTTAGATGATAATAAGTGACTTAAATAGTTTGAGCTTATTTCCAATTGATTGGCTACATCTTCTAAACGAAGATACTTATTTCTAAAATGATGTTCAATATAGCGAATCGATCGTTCTACATAATTAAAATCTCTCTTTTCTTTTTGAATTTGGGAATAATTAATAACGTTGATACAAAACAAGATAAATTCCTGAACAATTGTATAGAGGATTGGACTGTTTAAAATAATTTGAAACATTCGGTGATATTTATTTTCAATGTCTTCTATTTTTGCTAGTTTGTAATTATTTATAAAACGTCTGATTTGCGCAAGAATACTAGTAAGCTGGATTCTAACAATTTCCGGCTCAAGGTATTCGTGAAACGGGTTTGTAAATTGCTTGTACAAATAATCTTTAATCCCTTCAATATCCCCTTTTTCCAGACTCTCCATCCAGAAGCGTTGTTCCGTTGAAGTTAAAAATGGATCAAACGATATAAATTTATTAAGTTCGTCAGATAAAAAAACCTGGTTAAATCCTTTATAAAAACGCATATGAAGTATATTTTTTGTTGCTACATATGCTTGCTGCAAATTATCGCTCTTGATGTAGCTATTATGAATAGCGATATTAATATTGGAGTCAAATTCTTCTTTCCATAATTGAATCATTTTATAGGCCTCTGTTTTTAGCGAATTGATTGTAAACGAATAATTCGTGTAAGCTAAACAGACTACTTTATTCCGAAGCGGAAAAAACTCTGCAGCAAAAGGAAGATTAATTTTATGTAACCAATGGAATAAATCGATCGTGTACTTTGAGCATTCTGCCTCGATTAGTAAAAAATAAGGTTGAATAGAATCTGTTAATGGCGATTTGATAAATAAGGAATGGTATATTTCTTGATTTCTTGAAAAATAGGTATCAGAATGATGAACTTCAGTTTGTGATGCATTTGTTAGGGCCTTCATTAATTGATTTAGATTTAATGGCTTAACTAGTAAAGATTTGCTTTCTAGCTCAATTGCTTGGTAAGCCCGCTCAAATACAGGCTCTGCTGTTATCGTGATTAGTCTTTCTGAAAAACGAAATACATTAATAGAAAAGGATTCAAAATTTGTATTGGATAGAATTTCTAGTTCTAAAATAACCACATGAGGTTTAACTTTACTTAATAACATATTTGCCTGTTTGATGTTTTCAGCATGATAAATATGTTGAAAAGGTAATTGATTGGAGCGGACAAACCACTCTATTCCTGTTCTTTCCGTAGTATCTCTATCGATGATTAGTATATCCAAAGTATTAACCTCCTTTAGGGATGTTTAAAAATCAACTATAAAATTCCACAGCGAATGTATTCATTATTTTGTCTCGGGAAGATTCTGGCATGTGTAGTAATAAACAATTATCTTGCAAAACGGCAGCATGCTTATTCACCCATGTTTTGAATAAGTACTTTAATATTAAGTCCTATTAATATTAAATATTTGCTATTTTTAATAATACAATAGGTTCATTTAATTAAAAATAATACTAGAATTTGTAGATAATTCCCTATGTTAATAATATCAGAAAAAATATAATAGAGAAAATAATGAAATATGTAAGCGTGTAAATAATTGAGGGGGCCGTGTATGGAAAATATAGAAGCACAAATCGAAAGTTCAGCAACAAATAAATTCGCTAGTTGGAAATTTGTGTTGTTTAGTTTATGTGGGGTTTTTTCCTTTTTTGTTCCAATGACAATTTATGGAAAAACATCTATTTTGCTTGATCATATCGTAAGCGCTATTGAATCACTTCCGAATCTATTTATCCATAGTTATATTATTTTAATTCTATTTCTCGGGGCAGTTTATCCAATCATGAAGAAAACTTGGAGCTATAGCTTTATTGATGTCATGTTTACTTTGTTTAAAATTGCTGGTTTTATATTTGGAGCGATGCTTATTTTTAATGTAGGACCAGCTTGGCTGTTTGAACCTAACTTAGGGCCATTTTTATTAGAAAAACTAATTATCCCTGTAGGAATTTTGATTCCAATCGGAGCGATGTTTTTAGCCTTGTTAGTCAGCTATGGACTTTTAGAGTTTATTGGTATTTTTATGCAAGCGATTATGAGACCGGTTTTTAAAACTCCGGGCCGTTCTGCAATTGATGCTGTGGCATCATTTGTAGGCAGCTATTCCATTGGGTTGTTAGTAACGAATAGAGTATTTACTCAAGGAAAGTATACGATTCGCGAAGCAGCAATTATTGCAACTGGTTTTTCTACCGTCTCTGTGACATTTATGATTGTAATTGCCAACACATTGGATTTGATGAATCATTGGAATTTGTACTTTTGGCTATCGTTAATTATTACTTTTGTTGTAACGGCAATTACAGTAAGGATTTGGCCTTTAAAAAATATGAAGGACACATATATTTCAGGAAAAGGGGATCCAGAAGTAATTATTAAAAAAAATAGATTACGGTATGCATGGAAGGAAGGAGTTTACGCTGCAGATCAAGCACCTAAATTCATAGTAAACATAGCTTCTCATTTAAAAGAAGGCCTTATTATGACAATGAATACATTACCTTCCATTATGTCTGTTGGCTTATTAGGTCTCCTTTTAGCCTACTATACTCCTTTATTTGACTGGGTAGCATATATTTTTCTGCCTGTTACATGGGTTCTTCAAGCACCAGAAACTTTATTAACCGCTAAGGCTGCTGCTATATCAATTTCGGAAATTTTTCTGCCTTCTTTAATCGTCGTAGAAACAGAGCTTGCTACTCGTTTTATAGTTGCTGTATTGTCCGTATCATCTATTTTATTTTTCTCGGCAGTAATACCTGTCATTATATCGACTGATATTCCAATCCCGATATCAAAGCTGGTCATTATTTGGTTCCAAAGAGTTGTACTTACATTAATAATCATCATACCGCTAGCTAAATTGCTATTTTAAGAAGGAGGAATGGTTGTTATGAAACCATTAGAAGGAATAAAAGTTTTAGATTTTACGAGAGTATTAGCTGGTCCGTTCACGACAAAAATATTAGTCGATTTTGGTGCTGAGGTTATCAAAATAGAAAAAACTGGTTCAGGAGACGATACGCGTTCTTTCGGACCTTTCCAAAATGGAGTGAGTGGCTATTTTGTTTATTTAAATGCCGGTAAGAAGAGCGTTGAACTAAACTTAAAAGAAGAAACCTCCATTCAATTAATCAAGAACATGGTTAAAGATGTAGATGTTATCATTGAAAATTTTCGACCTGGGATCATGAAAAAGTTTGGGTTAGATTATGAATCGATAAGACAATTAAAACCCGATATGATTTATGCGTCTATTTCTGGGTTCGGCCAAGAAGGGATTTGGAGTGAAAAACCTGCGTATGACCTTATTGCTCAGGCTATAGGGGGGATAATGAGTATTAATGGTTATCATGATTTTCCACCAACCAGGGTGGGCGCCTCTTTAGGAGATACTAGTGCAGGGCTAAATGCTGCCATTGGGATTATTACTGCATTGTTCCATCGTGAGCGTACAGGAGAAGGGCAGTACGTCGATGTAGCGATGGTTGATTCGATTTATGCTCTACTCGAAAGTAATATTATGCGGTATACCGTGAAAGGAGCAATTCCGGAGAGAATTGGCAACAGGCATCCAATTAGTGCACCATTTGATGTTTATCAAACGAAAAATGGCTATTTAGCAATTGCTATTGCGAATGATTCGCTGTTTAAAAGATTTAGTCTAATCATAGACAGACAAGATATGTTATCTGATGAACGTTTTTATACGGATCGTAACAGACAATTGAATCAAAAAGCGTTAAAAGTAGAAATTGAAAATTGGTTGTCTAAATATACGAAAGAAGAAGCGATGATGTTACTAGAAAAAGGTGGAATACCTTGTTCGGTTATTTATAACATCCAAGAAATCTCCGAGAGTGAATATATAAAAGAGAGGAATATGCTTGTAGATGTAGATCAAGCGGAGGGTGGTCGGTTTAAAATTCCCGGCAATCCTATTAAGCTTTCGAGCGTAGAGCAAACAACAACAGATCCGGCGCCAAAACTTGGAGAACATACTGAAGACATTATAAAAAAATATAAGGAGAAGATTCGATGAATTTTGCATATACAGAGGAGCAGGTGAGTGTCCGTAACATGGTGAGAGATTATGCCAAAGATGTACTGGCACCGCGAGCAAAGGAACTGGATGAAAAAAATGAATTCCCCATAGAGCATGTGAAAACAATGGGGGAATTAGGGTTATTGGGCATAGCATATCCAGAAGAATACGGTGGCGTAGGAGCTGATTCAGTAACTGAGGCAATTGCAGTTGAGGAGATAACCCATGGGTGTGCAGCTACAGGATCCATTTTGACTGCGCATTATTTAGGAATTGATGGTCTATTTTTAGCAGCGACAGCTGAACAAAAGAAGAAATTTTTATTTCCAGGATGCACAGGAGAAAAGCTGTTTGCTTTTGGTTTGACTGAACCAATTGGCGGAACGGATGTAGGATCAATGAAAACGACAGCAGTGAGGGAAGGCGATGAATATGTTTTAAATGGTATGAAGCATTTTATTACGAATGGCAGATATGCTGATTTTATTGTCGTTTATGCGAAAACGGATACTTCGAAAGGAAATAAAGGTATAAGTGCTTTTATCGTAGAAAACGGTGTAGAAGGGCTTTCTTTTGGAGCTGAAGATGACAAGATGGGGATAAGAGGAGCACGAACAGATGAATTGATCTTTGAAAATTGCCGTATTCCAAAAGAAAATCTAATAGGAAACGAGGGAGATGGATTTAAGCTAGCCATGCAGGTTGTGGACAGGGGCAGAATTGGAATTGCGGCAATGGCAGTGGGACTGTCTCAAGCTGCTTTAGATGCTGCTGTTCAGTATGCGAAAGAAAGACCGGCGTTTGGCAAGCCAATTGCTGAATATCAAGGTTTGCAATGGATGATGGCAGAAATGAAGGCTGAGTTGGAAGTGTCACGTATGTATACGTATTATGCAGCTTCATTAAAGGACAGGGGAGGAAGAATATCTGAAGAAGCAGCAATTGCTAAATTAATTACCTCTGAGGCAAGTCAAAGAATTGTGCACAAAGCAGTTCAAATTCATGGAGGTTATGGATATATGAAGGAATTTCCAGTAGAAAGATTTTACCGTGATCAGCGCATTTTAGAAATATTTGAAGGAACATCGCAAATTCAAAAGATCGTTATAGCTAGCCACTTATTAAAATAAAAAGAATTAGTTTGCTTATATACGATATTTGCTGGATATCTAGAATATTTATTTAAATATGAATACGAATAAAACCGCTATAAATTGTTTGATGTAGAATGCTTGTTGTAAGAGGAATGACGATTAGTTAAGTTAATTTGTCCACGTTTTGCCTTGAGCGAATAACTATATATGAATCTTCTTATATTATTTGTACTACAATTTTAAGAAATTCATTTCATTTTTGGTATTAACAATTTATCTCGCATCTAAGGCAACGTAAGACTCCCACTTCAAGAATACGAAGAGTTCTAAATGTGAGATAAGATAACGCCCCGTTGATTCGGGACGACAGTGACACATCGTGATTTTTTAACGACGCCTGAGATTATAGCCTTTGTTCTGATTGCTATCAGTAGGAGATAATGGAAAAAGCCCTACTGAATGAAGTTTCACTTTATCCCGCATGTAAGGTGCCGTAAGTCTCCCACATTAAGATCCTGAGTTGGTACAAAAAGGTCTAAGTGGTAGAAAACGGCACCTAAATGCCCGATTCGTTCAACTAACATTCCGTGTAAAAAGGCGTTCCACGGAATGAAGTTTCACTTTATCCCGCATGTAAGGTGCCGTAAGTCTCCCACATTAAGATCCTGAGTTGGTACAAAAAGGTCTAAGTGGTAGAAAACGGCACCTAAATGCCCGATTCGTTCAACTAACATTCCGTGTAAAAAGCGTTCCACGGAATGAAGTTTCACTTATTATGAGGGGAGTTTTTTTTATGAAAACAAATCAAATGATCAAAGCACCAACAGGTACAAACTTAACCTGTAAAGGCTGGCAACAGGAAGCTGCCATGAGAATGCTGATGAATAATTTAGATCCGCAAGTTGCAGAAAATCCAAATGAATTAGTTGTGTATGGAGGAATTGGCAAAGCTGCAAGGAATTGGGAATCTTTTCATAAAATAATAGAGACATTGAAAAATTTAGAAAATGATGAGACGCTAATTGTGCAATCAGGTAAACCAGTAGCTGTTTTTAGAACACATGAACATGCGCCTCGAGTATTAATCGCAAATTCGAATATTGTTCCGGCATGGGCGAAGTGGGATCACTTTTACAAACTGGAAAGTGAAGGCTTAATGATGTATGGGCAGATGACAGCTGGAAGCTGGATATATATTGGCGCTCAAGGTATTTTGCAAGGAACCTACTTAAGTTTTGTAGAGGCAGGTAGGAAAGCATTTGGTACTACGGATTTAGCCGGCCGGTTAATTTTAACTGGAGGAATGGGTGGCATGAGTGGAGCACAGCCGTTGGCGGGAAAAATGGCTGGCGCAGTAACGCTTGTAGTTGAGGTAGAACAAAAGCGAATTGAGAGAAAAATAACGGAGGGATATTGTGATTATTTAGCTACAGATTTGGATGAGGCATTGCAATTGGCTAGAGAATTTCAACATAAAAAAGAAGCAGTATCGATTGGTCTTGTTGGTAATTGTGCAGATATTTATCCAGCTATTTATCAAAAAGGGATAATCCCTGCTATCGTAACAGATCAGACAAGTGCTCATGACCCGTTAAATGGATATGTTCCCAATGGAATGAGCTTTGAAGAGGCTCTCATATTGAGAAAAACAGACCCAAAAGCTTATGAGGAAAAAGCGAAAGCGGCTATGGCTATTCATGTTCAAGCCATGCTCGATTTCCAAGCAGCTGGAGCGGAAGTTTTTGATTATGGTAACAATATTCGGGCTTATGCGAAGGAAATGGGCGTAAAAAATGCCTTTGGTTTTCCTGGTTTTGTACCAGCCTATATACGTCCATTATTTTGTGAAGGGAAGGGGCCTTTTCGATGGGCGGCTCTTTCTGGAGACCCGGAGGATATTTACCAAACAGACCGTTTAGTAACAGAGATGTTTGCAGCGGATGAATCTTTAGTCAATTGGATTGATATGGCGCAAAAAATGATCAAGTGGCAAGGATTTCCTGCGCGTATTTGCTGGTTAGGGTATGGTGATCGTCACCGTTTTGCGTTGGAAGTAAATAAACTTGTTGCTTCTGGGGTTATTAAAGCTCCAATTGTTTTCGGGCGAGATCATCTTGATTCAGGCTCTGTCGCTTCTCCAAATCGAGAAACGGAAGGGATGAAGGATGGCAGTGATGCTGTTTCGGATTGGCCGATATTAAATGCACTTGTCAATACAGCAGGAGGAGCAAGTTGGGTAAGTGTTCACCACGGAGGCGGTGTAGGAATGGGGTATTCCCAGCATGCCGGTCAAGTGATTGTTGCCGATGGAACGAATGAAGCAGCAGAAAAAATAAATCGAGTTTTGATTACTGATCCCGGTATGGGAGTTGCACGTCATGTAGATGCTGGCTACGAAATTGCGATAGAAACAGCAAAAAAGAAGGGGATTCATATTCCCATGATGGAATAGGATGTTAACTTGCTTCTTATCGTATCTAAGCTTCCATAGGTCTAGCACATGAAATGGTTTATTTGTATAAACAAGCAGGCGAGTACAAAAAAATTTCAACACAGTATGCAAAAGGACGCCATTTGCTTTAGATAGTAAATCATAATTAGGAATAAGGTGGTTTTATTATGTATACTCCAGCCGAAAAGCAACTATGGTCGGGTAGGATAGATCATGAAACGGACCCAGCTAATTTTCGATTTCATCAAGTTGTCCAATTAAAAAATATCGATGAATGGAAGGAATACAATGAGCTACAAAGGGAATTTTCCCTTATTGGCTTTGTTTCGGATGAGGGGGTTAGACGAAATAAGGGACGGCAAGGTGCAGCAAAAGCTCCAAATAAAATTCGTTCGATGTTAGCTAACTTACCTTACCACATAAACAATTTGGGATTCATAGATGTTGGTAATGTAAATTGCATGAATCAGGATTTAGAAGCAGCACAAGTAGAACTTGGAAACTATATTGACCAATTATTGCAACAACATTGCACTCCTGTCATTGTTGGAGGAGGTCATGAAACTTTATTTGGTCATTATTTAGGTGTACGTGAGTATATAAAAGAAGATGCTAAGTTAGGTATTATTAATATCGATGCCCATTTTGATTTGCGAAATGATGATCCTCCTTCTTCTGGTACGATGTTTAGACAAATTTTGGAACATGATAAGCAGGCAGGTTATTTATGTTTAGGTATTCAGCCATGGGGAAATACAGCTGCGCTTTTTCAAGACGCAGCCCAATATGGTTGTAAGTATATTCTCGCCGAAAATGTAACAACGGATGACAAAACGTATCAAGTTATTGATTCATTTGCCAAGCAATATGATTATATTATGTTAACAATATGTATGGATGTATTCGCCTTTTCTTCAGCACCAGGTGTTAGTGCTCCAAGCCCATTTGGACTGGAACCAAAAACAGTTCGTGATTTAATCCGTTTTATAACAGGCCAGCCGAATTTACTTAGCTTTGATATTTCTGAGGTAAACCCTGAATTCGACGAAAATGATAAGACAGTTAGGCTGGCCGCTTATTTAATCGCTGAAGCGATGCAGGGAATTAGTAAGCAAAAGCTATGATTCATGCTAAAAATAAAGGAGCGTAATAACATGACGAATATATTATTTATCAAACATGCAGCCCAGTTAATTACGATGCGTGGACATACAGAAAGACCGGCAAAAGGATCAGCTATGCGAGAGTTAAGTATTATTGAGGATGGCAGCATACTTTCGCATGATGGAAAAATAGTTGCTGTTGGAAAAACTGCAGAAATACAAAAAAACTATCCTGAACTGATTGAAAATGCAACCGAAGTTGATGCAACTAATAAAATAGTAACACCTGGTTTAATTGATCCTCATACACATTTAGTACATGCAGGGACAAGAGAGAATGAATATGCTATGCGATTAAATGGAAAAACGTATATGGATATTATGAATGCTGGAGGCGGCATTCATGCGACAACAAGAGCGACCCAAATGGCAGGCTTTGCACAACTATATGAAGAATCAAGAAAAAGGCTGGATACATTTTTATTGCATGGGGTAACTACAATCGAAGCGAAAAGTGGTTATGGACTAACAACTGAGCATGAAATAAAACAATTAGAAGTAGCAAAAAAATTACATGAAGATCATGCAGTAGACGTCGTGTCGACGTTTATGGGAGCACATGCCATCCCTGTATCGGACAAAGATGACCCTGAAGTTTTTGTCGATAAGGTAATCCATGAAATGCTTCCTGAAGTAGCTAAGCGAAAGCTTGCAAAATTTAACGATGTTTTTTGTGAACGAGGAGTCTTTACACCAGAGCAATCTAAACGTATTTTGGAAGCTGGCAAAAAATATGGACTGATTCCTAAAATTCATGCTGATGAAATTGAACCATATGGTGGGGCTGAAATTGCAGCTGAAGTTAGTGCTATTTCTGCAGATCATCTGTTAAAGGCATCAGAGAAAGGTATCCAACAGATGGCAGATAAAGAGGTGATTGGTGTTTTACTTCCGGGAACTGCATTTTTCCTTATGGCTGAATACGCAGAAGCACGAAAAATGATCGATAATGGTGTTGCTGTTGCATTATCAACCGATGCAAATCCAGGTTCGTCTCCGACGCTGTCATTACCGTTTATTATGAATTTAGGCTGTTTAAACATGGGAATGACACCGGAAGAAGTTTTAATAGCTACAACAATTAATGCAGCGCATGCCATTGATTATGCTCAAGAAGTTGGTAGTCTCGAAGTCGGGAAAAAAGCAGATATTACCATATTTAATGTTCCTAACTATTTAACTTTATCCTATCAATATGGTATGAACCATGTAGATACAGTAATTAAAAATGGTTGTGTAGTAGTAAAAAATAGACAGCTAGTGAAGCAACAAAACGAAAGTAAAGTCTAAAAAAGCAAGATTGATGGAGTTTGAAAAGAGTTCGTAATCGTTCAAGAAACAAATATGATCGGGTATTGTTTTAGTAAGAATAAATTCAGTCAAGCTGCATATATAATGATGTGATTGTATCTCTCAGTTCGTTTGTAGACAATTGACGAAGATGCTTTCATATACGTATACTACAATTAGTTATTAGTTTATTAGAAATTGCAGAGTAGGGGCTGAAGCAATGACCAAAAGGCGGATTGGTAAGATCGCTATTTTATTTGCCATGCTTAACGAACAGGAGCGTGTAGCTTTCCCTAAACTATTTCAAGAGGTACAAATTTGTGAGGGGAAGGTTGGGTCAATGGATATGCAAAAGGTTATTTCAGCTGTAGAAACTGCTGTAAAGCGCAGTGGGCTGATTAACGAAGGGATTTATCGAGAAACCCACGCACTTTATCATGCTATTTTGGAAGCGCTTGAAGGCGTGATGAGAGGACAGTGGGCAATTGGTGATATGATGCGTACAGTAGGCCTTCGCTTTGCTGTTGTACGTGGAAAACCTTATTCTAATGAAGCAGAAGGTGAGTGGTTAGCGGTTGCATTTTATGGAACAATTGGAGCTCCAATAAAGGGACTGGAACATGAAGCTATAGGTTTAGGTGTCAATCATATTTAAATCATTACCTATCGATATTAGTCAATAGGAGGTGATGATGGCTATTTTGTATGCCATTATTGCCTCCTTTTTAAATGTTTAGGTAACGATATTTGTTTTTACATGGTAGTTATTTTTTGCACTATAGGAAAATATAAAACTTTAGGCTTTATAGTATAAGAAAAACTACATCTTTCGCTAAAGACTTGGCGATAAGCCAAGTTTTTCTAAAAAGTAGCTTTGTCCTGGCTTATCCGCTTTTGTTCTACTATACAAAAGGATAAAATTTTAGGGTTTATAGTATAAGAAAAACTACATCTTTCGCTAAGACCTGGCGACAAGCCAAGTTCTTCTAAACGAAAAATTACAATGGTAAGGGGGAGACTTATGGTTGAATTAACAGGATCTTCTTTAACGATGCAACAAATTGCTAGGGTTTGTCTAAAAAAAGAAGGGCTGACTATTTCTCAACAAAGTATGAATCGAGTCAGGAAGAGCAGAGCCGCTGTTGAAGGAATCGTTTCAGATAAACAAACGATCTATGGGATAAATACAGGCTTTGGCAAGTTTAGTGATGTTATCATCAATAATGAAAATGTCGCTGAACTTCAGCTTCATCTTATTCGTTCACACGCATGTGGTGTAGGCGAGCCATTTTCGGAGTTGGTCTCAAGAGCAATGCTGCTGTTACGGCTAAATGCGCTTATTAAAGGGTATTCAGGTGTTCGTCCAGAGCTTATAGAACTATTAATGGAATTGATTAATAAACAGATTCATCCTGTTATTCCTCAGCAAGGATCTTTAGGGGCATCAGGTGATTTAGCTCCATTAGCTCATTTAGCATTAGTAATGATTGGAGAAGGAAAGGTATTCGGATCATCAGGGGAACATATAGATACAGAAAAAGTTTTCAACGAAAAAGGGATCAAACCAATTGTATTACAGGCTAAGGAAGGACTCGCTTTAATAAACGGAACACAGGCTATGGTTGCTGTAGGGGTTATCAGTTATTTAGAAGCAGAAAGGCTTGCTTGTGACAGTGAATGGATTGCATCTATGACGATGGAGGGGCTTGAAGGAATTATTGATGCATTTCACCCTGCAGTTCATGAAGCAAGGGGATACCCACAACAAATAGCTGTAGCAAAACGGATGATAAAATGGTTAGAAGGAAGTCAATTGGTTGCACATCAAGGAGAAAAACGGGTACAAGACGCATATGCATTACGCTGTATCCCACAGGTACACGGAGCTATCTGGCAAGTACTCGATTATGTTAAAGAAAAGTTAGAGATAGAGGCTAATGCTGCAACAGATAACCCGTTAATTTTACGAGACGGAGAATTGATTATATCTAGTGGTAATTTTCATGGAGAGCCAATTGCTTTTGCAATGGACTTTTTGAAAATTGCAATGGCAGAACTTGCAAATATTTCGGAACGCAGAGTGGAGAGACTAGTAAATCCACATTTAAATGATTTACCTCCATTCTTAAGCCCGGCACCAGGATTACAATCTGGCGCTATGATTATGCAATATGTAGCAGCATCCCTTGTATCGGAGAATAAGACACTCGCCCACCCTGCAAGTGTTGATTCTATACCTTCTTCTGGAAATCAGGAAGATCATGTAAGCATGGGTACCATTGGTGCACGACATGCACATTTGATTATCCAAAATACAAGGCATGTTCTAGCTATCGAATGTATATGTGCCCTACAGGCTGTGGAATATAGAGGGATAGATAATATGTCACCAAAGCTAAAAAAGAAATGGATGGAGTTCCGTGAAATCGTACCAAGTATTACAACAGATAGAGTCTTCTCAAAAGATATTCAACAGGTCTCAACTTATTTAAGTAACTATTAAAAGCCCATTTAAATCCATCCGATTAATCAATAAAATACGAATTAATCCATGTGAAAGAATATTTCAAAAAGGTATAAATTTCACTTGATGAAACTTGACAATTACAAAAGTAATTATTAGAATTGTCAGTAATTATACTGGGGGTTCAATATGTAAAACTGGTAAATTTATATAGATAATCATATTATTGAAAACGTTTGCTTTATAAGGTGCTTCGTTTTTTACCCCCAGTATAAGTGTTAGTAAGGTGTCCAGACCATAATACTAGTCGAAGGAGAACTCGCTGACAGCAATGTTGGCAACATCTTTTTTAGAGGAGGATGGGAGATCTCAACTCATTAACCTATTGTATTATGTGAAAAACAGAATAGTTAAGGGTTGAGAGAGAGAGCAGTTTCTATTTATTTATCCAACTTAATGTATAAAGGAGCCTTGTAAATGTCAAATGCAACTGTGCAAAAAATGAAAGAATCGATGCGTTTACCTGTAATTATGGCACCAATGTTTTTAATTTCTAATCCAAAAATGGTTACAGCAGCCTGTTCCTCTGGAATCATTGGAACATTCCCGGCATTAAATGCAAGAACAGGAGAAGTGTTAGAAGAATGGATGGCACAAATCAATGCAGAGCTAGAGAAAATAAAAAGAGAAAATCCCAATAAGCAGCTTGCTCCATGGGGAATAAATTTTATTACTCATCGCTCTAACAAGCGCTATACGGAGGATTTAAAACTGATTGAAAAATATAAGCCGCCAATCGTGATTACATCTTTAGGCGATCCTAGTCCTGTGGTAAAGATAGCCCATGAATATGGCGGCATCGTATTTTCTGATGTTATTGATATTAAATTTGCTAAAAAAGCAATCGAAAAAGGAACAGACGGGTTAGTATTGGTGGCCAGTGGTGCTGGCGGACATGCAGGTGTATTAAATCCGATTTCGTTTGTTCACGAAGTACGATCCTTCTTTTCCGGACCAATTATTTTAGCTGGGGGTATGTCAAAAGGAGAGGATATTTTAGCAGCTGAAATTCTAGGGACGGATTTTGTTTATATGGGTACGAGATTTATCCCGTCCATGGAGAGTTCAGCTACAAAAGAGTATAAACAGACGATTATTGATTCTTCCATTGAAGATATTATTTATACAGATGCTTTTAGCGGAATAAATGCAAATTATTTAATTCCCAGTATTGTAAAAGCCGGGTTAGACCCAACAAACTTAGAGAAAAAGCAAGAAATTGACTTTAATAAATTAAATACAGAAGTGAAAGCTTGGAAGGATATTTGGGGAGCAGGACAAGGAATTGGGCCTATTACTCATGTGCAATCAATAGAGAAGATCGTTGCTGAACTAGAGGAAGCTTATCAGCGTGCTCAGTTGAAAATAGTAAAACAACAGCATGCTTTTTCAAATAATTAATATTGATCAAACCAAAGGGGCAGATGGTATGTATTATCCACTTACACCAATAGATTGGAAACGAAGAGCAATGAAATATTATCCGAACAAAACAGCAGTTATCGATGAAGAAAAAACATTTACGTATAAGCAATTTGGAGAAAGAGTTGATCGACTATCGAGAGCATTAATGAAAGCAGGAATTAGAAAAGGGGATCATGTAGCAGTTATGCTTCCTAATACGCATTATATGCTGGAATGCTTTTATGGAATCTGTCAGATGGGCGCAGTAATGGTTCCGATGAATTATCGTATTTCATCAGCTGATATGGAATACATTATTAATCATAGTGATGCAAAACTATTAATTGTTGACGCAGCATTTACACCTTCCATTGAAGAGATTGCTGCTAATTTAAATCTGGAGGAAATAGTTATTGTAGCGGTTCCAGGTTATGAAAGCAAGATTCAAGGAATTGATTATGAAAACTTTATCAAGCATGTCGAGCCTGCTCAATTTTCACCAATGGAAATAAATGAAAATCAGCTTATAACAATCAATTACACAAGTGGAACAACATCAAAACCTAAAGGCGTTATGCAAACCCATCGTAGTAATTATTTAAATGCGGCAGATTTTATGTTTCATTTGCGTGTCCACCATGAGGATGTTTATCTGCATACACTTCCATTGTTTCATGTAAATGGGTGGGGAGGTATTTGGGCGATTACAGCTGTTGGTGGTGTTCATGTTTGTTTGCGGAAAGTAGACCCTAAAGTCATATTAGATTTATTTGAAAGACATCATATTTCACTTTTATGCGGAGCACCAATAGTCATTAATATGCTAGTAAATGACCCGAAAGTAAATGAAACTAATATTAAGGTTAAATCCAGGATGGCGATTGCTGGATCCCCTCCATCAGCGGCAGTAATTCAAAAGGCTCAAGAGCTGCTTGGGCTGGATATCATCCATATTTATGGACTTACCGAAACCTCACCATTTATTCTTTATAATGAATGGAAATCGGATTTTGATCAACTATTACCGGAAGAACAAGCAGCATTAAAAGCAAGACAAGGAATTGAACTTGCTTTTAATGGGGAAACGAAGGTTGTTGGTCAGGATGGGCAAGAGGTAGCTTGGAATGGTGAAGAACTTGGGGAAATTGTAACTCGAGGCAATGTCGTAATGAAAGGATATTATAAAGATGAAGAGCAAACGAAAGCTGCAATGAAGGATGGGTGGTTCTACACAGGTGACTTAGCAGTTACTCATCCGGACGGCTATATAGAAATTCGTGATCGAGCAAAGGATATCATTATTTCCGGAGGAGAAAACATATCCTCAACAGAAATTGAAGGGGTGTTATATAAACATCCGGCAGTTTTGGAGACGGCTGTTATAGCCATTCCCAATGATAGATGGGGGGAGGTACCGTTAGCAATTATTGTTTTAAAGCCGGGAAATACAGTAACGGAATCCGAAATTATAGCATTCTGCCGGGAGAATATGGCGCATTTTAAAGCGCCAAAGGCAGTTGAATTTGTTGAGGAACTTCCGAAGACTGCTACAGGGAAACTGCAAAAGTTTCGTTTAAGGAAGATGTATTGGGATAGCGAAAAACGTGTTAACTAATTCTTAGAAGGTATCACAAATGAATGATTTTTAAAGTTGCTAAGCCTTCCGTTCATGCTAATGGGAGGCTTATTTTCTTAACCACTAAAATGATTTAATCTAGAAAAGAAATCCAGTAAAAATTGATGAAATATCTCTTCGGTGGGTAATAGCTTACGATGTGTAGGTGTGATTACTCCAACAGTGCGAGTGATTGTATTGTTTGACAGTGGTATGTTTACAGTGGAACGGGGAACATTATCGATCACTGTAACTTCCGGCATCAATGCTACTCCCAGCCCAGCTGAAACTAATCCTTTTAGTGCATCTGTATCATCTCCTTCAAAACCAACCTTCGGAGTAAATCCATGTGAGGTACAGGCTTTTTCTACAATTTCTCTCAATATAAACCCCTTTGGAAGCATGATAAACGGATCATCCTTTAATTCTCTAAGCCCAATAGAAGGCTTGTTAGCAAGTGTATGATGAAGTGGTAAAAGAGCCACCAAATTTTCCGTGAATAGAATTTTTCGTCTAAATTTTTCGTCTGCCTTAGGTAATGGACCTAATAATGCCAAATTGAAATCGCCATCAATTACTCCTTGGATTAAATCTGGATAAAGTGCTTGTTTTAACTGAAATTTTACTTCAGGATAGTAAACACGGAATGCGTGAATGGCTGTGGGTATCGTGTGGGAAGCCAGACTGATAGGGTATGCGATTCGAATCGTTCCCTTTTTCGGATCTAAATATTCTTCTACTTCTCTTGTTGCGTCATCAATAACATTCATTGCTTGCTTCATTCGTTTAAAGAAGATTTTTCCTACCGGTGTTAATTTAACCCTTCTGCTTTCTCGGATAAATAAATCAGCACCTAATTCATTTTCTAAATTGGCAATTTGTCTACTAACAGAGGATTGGGCAACATGCAGTGCATTTGCGGCTTCTGTAACGTGTTCTCTTGTAGCAACTTCCATAAAATAACGTATTTGGCGAATCTCCATTTTCTCCTCTCCTTTCCTAATCATGCGTTTAACGCATTAACTCTATCGTTTCTTTATATTGATTCGATACTTTGTTTAATTATAAAATATTCTTTAATAGGAAATCCACTAAATTTTAATTGTTCGCTAAATATTTTCATTATTTAAATGACACAAAAGGGATGACGGAAAATGAAAACTGTTGAAAAAATGGAGTTCACCTATCTGCAACAGGCAAAGGATTATGTAGATGAAGTATATGAAATGGTTAAGAAGCGTAATCCTGATCAGGTAGAGTTTCAACAAGCAGTTAAAGAAGTGTTTGATTCTCTTATACCTGTTTTAGCTAAGCATCCAAATTATATGCAACAAGCAATTCTTGAACGTATGGTAGAGCCGGAAAGAACGATTACATTTCGTGTTCCTTGGGTGGATGATAAAGGAAAGGTACGGGTAAATCGTGGCTATCGTGTGCAATTTAGTAGTGCACTTGGCCCATATAAAGGTGGTATAAGATTCCATCCAACTGTAAATGAGAGCATTATTAAATTTTTGGGCTTTGAGCAAACATTTAAGAATTCTTTGACCGGTCAACCAATTGGCGGAGCAAAAGGTGGAGCGGATTTTGACCCAAAAGGGAAATCGGAAATGGAAATTATGCGCTTTACGCAGAGTTTTATGACAGAGCTTAGCAAACATATTGGTCCAGATCTAGATGTGCCAGCTGGTGATATCGGTGTTGGTGCTAGGGAAATAGGCTATATGTTTGGTCAGTATAAAAAGCTTTGTAGAGCCTATGAAGCAGGAGTCTTAACAGGAAAAGGAATTGGATATGGCGGCAGCTTAGCTCGTAAAGAAGCAACAGGTTATGGAACTGCTTATTTTATGGATGCCATGTTCAAAGACAACGGATTAAGCTTAGATGGATGTAAAGTGATTGTATCAGGTTCAGGAAATGTTTCGATTCATGCAATGGAAAAAATGGCGGAATTAGGTGCGAATGTTATTGCCTGCAGTGACTCGGATGGATATATCTATGATGAAAATGGTATCAACTTGGAGACTGTTAAACGTTTAAAAGAGGAAGAACAAGGAAGAATTAGAGAATACATTAAAGAGCACCCTCATGCTATGTTTAAAGAAGGCTGCTCCGGCATCTGGGAAATACCATGTGATATTGCACTTCCTTGTGCTACTCAGAACGAAATAGATGACAGTGCAGCAAGGCTCCTGGTTGCGAATGGTGTTAAGGCTGTCGGTGAAGGTGCAAACATGCCTACAACTCTAGAAGCTATTGAGATTTTCTTGGAAAATAATATTTTATTTGCTCCGGCAAAAGCCGTGAACGCTGGAGGAGTAGCTGTCTCCGCTTTGGAGATGGCACAAAATAGCGCGCGTTTAGCTTGGTCCTTTGAAGAGGTAGATAGTAAGCTGTATGAGATTATGAATAATATCTACTCTACTTCTACCAAAGCAGCAGAAGATTATGGGCAACCTGGAAATCTAGTACTTGGTGCAAATATCGCTGGATTTATAAAAGTCGCAGATGCGATGATTGCTCAGGGCATTATTTAAGCTTGACATTTTTTATCCCGCATGTAAGGTGCCGTAAGACTCCCACTTCAAGACCTGAGCTGATACAAAAGGAGCTAAGTGTGAGAAAACGGCACCTAAATGCCCGATTCGTTCAAGGGCCTTTAGGTCATACCCTTGTGGTACTAACATTTCTTTGGAAAAAACATTCCAAGAAATGAAGTTTCACTTTATCCCGCATGTAAGGTGCCGTAAGACTCCCACTTCAAGACCTGAGCTGATACAAAAGGGTCTAAGTGTGAGAAAACGGCACCTAAATGCCCGATTCGTTCAAGGGCCTTTAGGTCATACCCTTGTGGTACTAACATTTCTTTGGAAAAAGCATTCCAAGAAATGAAGTTTCACTTTATTGAACGATTGTGGTTATTTTTGGTAAATAAATAATCTAGTATAAAACAAGGATCTTTTAAAGGTCCTTGTTTATTTATACTATTGAGAGTTTATCCATTCTTACAATGGGATACCTTTTTTCGCACTATAGGAAAGTATAAAACTTTATGGTTTATAGAATAAGAAAAACGATAGCTTTCGCCATAAAGACTTGACGACAAGCCAAGTTTTTCTAATAAGTAGCTTTTGTAGTCTAGCTTAAGCTCTCAAGTTGTAGCAAACTTCAATCTTCTTCCTACGATAAGTCAACATCGTCTCGAATCTAAAGGAAGGCCGTTTAAAAGCGGGCCTGCCTCTCAGGCGTCGGCATCTACCTGTTTTAGAGGCATGTTTCCTTTATCCCGGATGCTAGTTAACTGCTTTGCAAAATGTTCCCTTGATTAAACGAGTATTTCGTGAGAAGAACATTTTAGAAAAAATTTCACGTATGTTATTTTATTTTTTTTCAGATTATATTATGATATTCATTAAATACAAAAAAGGAGACTGATTGCGTGGACAAATTATTTAGTCAGTTGGATGCTGTTTATAATGAAATGGTAGAAATTCGCCGTTATCTTCACCAGTATCCGGAACTATCATTTCAAGAAACAAAAACAGCTGCCTATATTGCAGATTATCATACTGCATTGGGTCATAAAGTCAAAACAAATGTTGGTGGAAATGGTGTTTTAGCTTATTTAAAAGGAGACAGACCAGGTCCGACGATTGCTTTACGGGCAGACTTTGATGCGTTACCCATTCAGGAAAAAACGGATGTCCCATACAAATCAAAAAATGACGGTGTTATGCACGCATGTGGTCATGATGGACATACTGCTACATTGTTAGGACTTGCTAAAGTATTAAATGGAATGCAGGAGGAATTAGTAGGAACGATTGTTTTTCTGCATCAGCATGCTGAAGAACTTCCACCTGGGGGCGCTATTTCAATGATCGAAGCTGGTTGCTTAGATGGCGTCGATGTTATCTTTGGAACACATTTACAGGCACAATTACCACTTGGAACCATTGTTTACCGAACTGGAGCTTTGCAAGCTGCAGCAGATCGATTTGATATTATGATTAAAGGTGCCGGAGGGCATGGAGCTGCTCCGCATCATACAATAGATAGCATTATTGTTGGTAGTCAACTGATTAATAGCCTTCAGCAAATTGTTAGTAGAAAGGTAGATCCACTTGATGCAGCAGTCGTTTCGGTTTGTAATTTTATTGCTAAGAATCCCTATAATGTTATTGCTGATACTGCTCAATTAACAGGAACGGTTCGAACATTGAATGAAGAAACACGCAATTCCATTGAAGAAGAAATGGAACGCATTGTTAAAGGGACATGTGAAGCTTCCGGGGCTGATTATGAATTTACGTATTCTAGAGGCTATCCTACGCTCGTTAATCATCAAAGGGAAACGGAATTTGTTGCAAATATCGCAAAACAAGTTCCTGATATAAAAGAAGTTACGGAAACGCCTCCAGTGATGAGTGGGGAGGACTATGCTTATTACTTACAACATGTAAAGGGGACATTTTTCTTTACTGGTGCGAAGAACCCCAGCATAGATAAAGCATTTCCACATCACCATCCTAAATTTGATTTCGATGAACGAGCATTGTTAAATGCTGCTAAAGTATTGGGGGCTGCTACATTACAATACATGCAACAAAATTCATAGCTGGAAATTCGATAGGATCTTGGATTAGGCTCTTATCGAGTCATTTAAGGAGGCAAACGAGTATGAGTCAGCAAGCGGTTAATTTATGGAAAGATTGGCGTTTACATGTTCTTGTATTAGGAATTGTCATGTTTACGGAGTTTATTGGTACCTATGAAGTTAAATTAGGTGTAGGTGTCGTTTTACTTTTACCCATGCTTTATGCTGTCATCATTGGGGTTGTTTTATTTTTTACACCGTTGATTAAGGAAAAACAGTCAAAAAATGCAGAAGCGCTTGTGTTTATATCCGTTACTTTACTGATTGCCAAATTTGGTGTACAAGCTGGTCCGGCAATACCGCAATTGGTTGATGCAGGATGGGCTTTAGTGTTACAGGAATTAGGAAATTTAGGAACTGTGCTTTTGGCATTACCGCTGGCAATTATTTTAGGATTGAAACGTGAAAGTGTGGGGATGACCCATTCTATCGGCAGAGAGCCAAATCTTGCTCTAATTACAGATAAGTATGGTCTGTCTTCTCCAGAAGGAAGAGGAGTTATGGCAATGTACATATTTGGTACCGTCTTTGGCTCGATTTTTTTGGGGGCGGCCTCAGGATTCTTGGCTTCAATTATTCCGTTTCATCCATATTCTTTTGCGATGGCGACGGGGATTGGTAGTGGTAGTATGACGGCTGCTTCTTTGGGGCCGCTCCTTGCTGCTTATCCTGATATGGCTGATAACCTTACTGCCTTCTCAGGAGCTAGTAATTTGCTAACGTCTGTTACAGGCTTATATGCTAGTATCTTTATTGGCTTGCCACTTACGGAGAAATTATATCAAGTTATGACACGAAAAAAATATGAACAATCAAAATCAAAGGCGGTGTAGCGGATGCTAAAAAATATTCAAGAGTGGGTACTCTTATTTGTTATTATTGGCCTAATGGTTGTTATTGGCAATTGGATTGGTTATGACGTTATGCCACTAGCATCGCTTCCGGGAGTAATCGTATTAATAATGATCAGTCTGGCAGGAGTGATGATACATCATATGATTCCTTACAAGAAGATTCCGAGTATTGCATATATTGGGATTCTCGCATTTATCCTAACCATTCCTGGGGTTCCTGGTTCAGAACAAATAGTTGCTTGGACATCAGAGGTAAACTTACTTGCGATTACGACACCAATTCTTGCTTATGCGGGTATTTCTATTGGCAGATCATGGACAGATTTTGTCAAGTTAGGTTGGAGAACTATTATCGTTGGAATATTCGTATTGACGGGAACATATTTGGGTTCGGCTCTAGTAGCAGAAATTGCTTTACGTATTCAAGGAGTTATCTAGTCAGTTTTTTCTCTCAGGTGGAAAAAACTGTGAATTTTAGGTGGACAGCCATGAGATTGAAAAAGCCTCATGGTTAGTTACCTTTTGTTGTCTAGGAAATTATATTCATTTCTACATGGTAGATATTTTTTTCTACGATCAGTCAACATTGGTTCGAATTTAAAGGAAGGCCGACTAAAAGCGGGCTTACCACTCAGGTGTCGGCATACCCCTGTTTTAGAGGCATCCCGGATGTAGGGAGTCGTACTTCTCTCATTTAAAAATTTTGCTTATTATTTTGCAATCTTGATGAGAGAAGCGGTTCCTAAATCCCCGAATCATTCAGATCGAAAGGACAAGGAAAGCTACGACAGCGATACATCGCGATTTTTCAAGGACAAGAAAGACTTCCTGAATAAGCAGCGCGGTTTTTCAAGGACAAAAGCACTCCCTTGAATAAAGTATTTTATCTCGTTAGAAGATCTCCAGTTTTTACGTCCTAACTGAGCATTTCTAGCTTTCGTTCATCATGCTAATGTGTATTTTTTATTTTTAGTTTTGTTTTACCTTTCCCATAATTACCCTCCTTCCGTTTTTAAACTTCCCCAATACTTTAAAAAGATGAACAAATTACGAGGCCGTTTGCGAATAAGAAATAATAATGCTATAATTCAGAAAAATGCTCTTTTTTTCCATTATTGAAACTGCATAGTAAATAGTAACGTAGTTTTTAATTATTGCATTCACTTACGAAGCACTCTAAGTGAATGTTTAACCAAAAATGAAAAGGGTTACATAAAATGCAGATATGTGTTGGAGTCGACCAATGCTTTATTTGTAGTCCAAAAAATTAATTAAACGTATCATAATTTAAATCTGTTACTTAATCTATGTGATGACATACATTCCAATGATCTACACCATGTTGTCTTGAATTTCTTAGTTTTCTGAACCGCACTTATATGGCTAACTTAATATGATAATGGAGGGATATGGAGTGGAGAAAACAAATTACACTGTTGCTACATGGATGAATAAAAGCCCAATTACTATTCAGCCATCGATGCGGATAAAAGATGCTTTAACTATTCTCTGTCAGTATAAAAAGAATGAGCTTCCCGTTGTAGAAGAAGGACGTGTACATGGAATCTTACGTATTCATGATGTGATCGCCAGCCTTGATGAGATTTCGGGGGATAATTCCATTACCGCCATGATGAAAAGTGATTATTCAACCGTTTTTGCTGATTATTTAATGGAGGATATTACTCATCTCCCTGTATATATTGTTGACAGGCAAAGTGGAAAAATGATAGGCGAACTTTCAGAAGTAGAAATGCTAACTTTTCAAAAGCGGATCATGCAAGAATTAAATGATAAAAGCGAGACTATTCAATGGTACGAGCTGACATTTGATACTGCATATGAGGGATTAACGGTAGTAAATGAAAAAGGTGTTATCCAACTTTTTAATCAAGCATATAGTCGCTATGTTGGTGTACCTAAAGAAGAGGCAGTTGGTCGATTAGCGGAAGAAGTAATTGAAAACACCAGATTACCAGTCGTGTTAAAGACAGGAGTTCCTGAACGTAGTCAGGCACATCGTCTTCAGGGTCAAAATTTGGTTGTCCATCGTATTCCTATTTGGAAGGATAATAAAGTAATCGGTGCAGCAGGAATTCTTGTCTATGAAGGTACTTCAGAAATATATCAAGCGATGAAACGAATGGAAAAATTAGATGGCAAACACATAATAGACAGCAAGATTACTTTACCAGATATGGAAGAAAACCAAATCCATTTTGAGGATATTTTAGGGGAAAGTCCTACAATTTCTCAGGCTAAAAAGATTGCCCGAAAGGCAGCTGACTCTAATGCGACTGTACTTATAACCGGAGAAAGCGGTGTAGGAAAGGAACAATTTGCAAAAGCAATTCATTATGGAGGAATGACAAAAGCAGGACCATTTATCAGTGTAAATTGTGCAGCTATTCCAGATGGATTGATGGAATCTGAACTATTTGGATATACAAAAGGATCGTTTACAGGAGCTGATAAGGAGGGCAAGCCGGGAAAATTTGAACTGGCACATAATGGAACTATTTTTCTAGATGAAATTGGTGATATGCCTTTTAATATGCAGGCAAAAATATTGCGGGTTTTACAAGAAAAGAAAGTAGTGAGAATTGGTGGAAATAAGTCCATATCCGTTAATTTTCGACTGATCAGTGCGACTAATAAAGATTTAAAGCAGCTGGTACGTAATGGAGATTTTCGGGAAGATCTATATTATCGGTTATACGTAATCCCCATTCATATCCCGCCACTTCGAGAGCGAAAGGATGACTTGCCTATTTTGATTGCTCATAAGCTCGAATCTTTAGTTAAGATTTATGGAGTAAAAGAGAAAACGATAGATCAAAAGCTGTTAAAGCTTATGAGAAATCATCATTGGCCGGGAAATATTCGCGAACTTATGAACGTGTTGGAACGCTTGTTTGTTTTAACAGATAGTGATCATATCTCTCTGAGGGACATGCCAGAGTTGATGCAAGTTTCGGCTTATCGGGAGACTGCGGATGTAAAACTAAATCATATACAAAGAAAGAAGCAGCTTATGGATGAGGTATCTAAGGAAGAAGAGGAAATTATTGAGCAAACGTTGAGGCAGGTAAACGGAAATAAGTCACAGGCTGCTAAATTGTTAGGTGTCTCTCGATCCACCCTTTACAATAAACTATCGCGGTATAAAAACAAAAAGGCTTAGAAGTAAAGCGAAAATATTTTAAATAGCCGGTATATTAAACAAAATGGAAGTAGCAAAATGAATCCATCAATTGAAAAATCGAATGTGAAACATGCAAATCCTACAGCTAAAATCCGTACTTTTTTTTGGAAACAAATAGTAGAAGGTAGATTGAGTGAAGAGTATCAATATAAAAATATTGTCTATTGGTTTGTGTTTAAAAAGAGGATTAAAAAGACTAAGAAGTTCGAGACGGCGTATTTTCAAGTAGCGCAGTGTATGTTGTTAGAGATATATGAGCACTAGTGAAGCCTCCTCGAAACACATTCTCACGGCAGGAAAAGGGGATACCCTTTTCCAAGGAACAAAGAAACAAGTCAATAAAGAAAACTTGGCTAGCAGCAAGTAAAGCAAAGATGATAGCCTAGTTACACTTATACTTAGAACTTAAAAATTTTTAACTACGTTGAATGAACTTCAACGCTTTAAATTTTATACGTTCTAACGTGCGATGAAATTCGATGTGTCATTGAACATCATCTATTAGTATAACGAAGAACGGGTTTCTTCCGATATTAAAGTAAGTATTCCCATATAGCATTACATAATTCACAGGTTGTTGGAGTCATTGGCGGTGGATTTATAACAGATAAAAAAGTTGAAATATTCGTTCTTTATCCCGCATGTAAGGTGCCGTAAGACTCCCACTTCAAGAGCTTGAGTTGATACAAAAGGTCTAAGTGGGAGAAAACGGCACCTAAATGCCCGATTCGTTCAACTAACATTCAGTAGGAGATGGAAGAAAACTCCTACTGAATGAAGTTTCACTTTATGTAGATGAAAAATGCCGATATGAAGGAATTGGAAGCAGACTGCTGCGGGCGCTTACTAAACAGTAATCATCATCAGGCGGCGCAAACGAACAATGGGTCTCAATACAAAAGGGCAATCAGTGGGAATCCATTCCATCTCGAATGTAAGGTGCCTAAGGCTCCCACTTCAAGAGTCATAGAGAATACGAAGAAGTCTAAGTAAGGTAACGGCACCTAAATTTCCGATTCGTTCAAAGGCCTTCAGGTCATACCCTTATGGTACTAGCATTGAGTAGGGGATGAAGGAAAAAGTTCCTACTGAGTGAAGTTTCACTTTATGAAGCTAGAGGATTTAAGTATCGGTTCAAGCAAACTACGATAACCGAGACAAATGAAAAACAGGTATCTTTACGTTATTATCGGCAGATTTCATAATGCGTATCTGAGGCTTTATTCCCTTGTTTTTCTTTGCTAGGAAATGCAAGTTGGTAAAAGGTTTTTCTTATATTCGATAGGGGAATTTATTCCACATGTAACTGAGTAAGACTTCCCCTCCATGCTACGAGGTGAACCATAGGAGAGAGGGTAAGTGGAAGATCCAACTGCAAGTCAAATGCCCGATTCTGTTCATTCTAACAATCGGAGGGGATAAAAAAAATCATAAAGTGAATCGTCAATCAGTGGATAATCGCGCCGTAATGAAAAGAACAGTGCTAAAAACTGATTAGTTAAAGTCACTTGCTACTTCGTAAAATTGTCTATCTTCAATTGACTAATAGTTGTTTAACTGTATGGACAATTAAACAAATTCTTTCTTGCTTTTAATAGATAGTAATTCCAAATTTCAGAAGTGAAAAAACAGAAAAATATGGATAAATTACCTTTGTCAATTTTCTTTGAGAATTAAAGGCGACCTTATAAATGGAGTGAACTAGCATGTTCTTTCACATCTATTTTGTGCAATATTAAATAGTTGGTATGATTTTTGCAATGTCATTTGTATTAAGGGGGGATAGATGTGGAAAGGTTGGATAAACGTAATAAAAGCTTTATTTTTCCTAGTAAGCAACACTTGTTACAAATTGATTATTCTAATGAATTTCGTGAGGAAGAACAGCTTATTGCAAAAACGATTGAAAAATTTGTAGAAGAGCAAGTAAATCCCAACTTGGATAAGCTGGAAGCCTATGATTATGAAGTAGCAAAGGAATTATTCCGATCCACTGGTGATCTTGGACTTTTAGGTGCTGATGTTCCGGAAGCTTATGGTGGATTAGAAATGGGAAAACGAACTGCAGGACTTATTGCAGAAAAAATGGGGTACGGAAGTTCATTTAGTGTTTCTTTTAACATTCATACGGGAGTAGGCACATTACCTTTTGTTTATTTTGGAACAGAACAGCAAAAAAAGCGTTATCTACCGAAGTTGACCACCGGTGAATGGGTAGGTGCTTATGCACTAACGGAGCCGAATGCAGGTTCTGATGCACTTCATGCAAAAACGACTGCCAAAAAAACAAACGGCAAATGGGTGTTAAACGGTGAGAAACAATGGATAACAAATGCACATATTGCAAGTGTCTATGTTGTTTTTGCCAATACAACAGAAGGGATAACCGCTTTTATTGTGGAAAGGGAACGACCTGGTGTTTCAATAGGGCCAGAAGAAAAGAAACTAGGGATTAAAGGTTCATCGACAGCAACGCTTATTTTAGAAGATGTTGAACTTACGGAGGAAGACATATTAGGGGAAATTGGAGAAGGTCACCGAATCGCACTAAATATACTTAATTTAGCACGTCTAAAGCTTGCTTTTGCTAATATTGGAACATCCAAGCAATCTCTTGCCATTGCTGTTCAATATGGGCAGGAGCGCAAACAATTTAATCAGGAGATTGTTAAATTTGGTATGATTCAAGAAAAACTGGCAAATATGGCTGTAGCAATTTACGGGGCAGAAAGTACTGCTTATTATACTGCCAGCATCTTAGATGGCATTAACGTAGAATCGCCATCACAGATTGTTCAAGTACTGGCTAATTATGCGATGGATTGTTCCATTAATAAAGTAAAGGCTTCAGAGACATTGGACTATTGCATTGATGAGGCTGTTCAAATTCATGGTGGCTACGGTTATATGCAGGAATATGAGGTTGAACGCATATACCGTGATTCTAGAATTAACCGAATTTTTGAGGGAACAAATGAAATTAACCGTCTAACAATTACAAAATCATTTTTAAAACAATATGTAAAAGCACCTGATCTAATGGAACAATCAGAAAAGATTGATAACGTATTTATTCGCTATTCACATCAGCTATTGAACTCCATTATGAATGCGCTTACGAAACGATTTGATTTAACAGAACTAAATCAATTTTATTTACATGGGCTTGCCAATATCCTTGAAGAGCTTTATGTCATGAAAGCTGGAGAGATTGCCGTAAATGCAGATAAGCAGCCATTAACCGTTAAGTTATTTAATGTTTTATCTGAAGAAGGCTATATGCGAATAGAAAATCAAGCGATTGTTTTGCTTTCATCGATTTATGGGTTAGAGAATAGCTCCAAGCAAGAGATAATTCAAGAGATTCGCTCTTTACCGGTGATGTATTCCAATTTATTTGAAAAAAAGCAGGAAATAGCGACTGAAATCATAACGAAAGATGGTTATTTTCAATGATATGGGGGGATAAAATGGCGAAAATAGGCTTTATAGGTTTAGGAAATATGGGGCTTCCAATGGCAACTGGTCTTTTGAAAGAAGGATATGGTGTTATTGGTTATGACATAAGTGAGTCGACACTTGTTGCTTTTAAAAAGCAAGGAGGAGAGATTTCAACATCGATTGCAAATGTGATTGCAGCAAGTGATGTGATTATGACTAGTTTACCATCTGTGAAAGCTGTAGAAGACGTATATTTAGGAGAAGATGGGCTCATTGAAAATGGCGATCATACTAAAATTTTTATTGATACGAGTACTGTTTCTCCTGAGCTGAATCAAAAGCTGGAAGAGGCTTGTCATAAACAGGCGATACCTTTTATAGCTGCGCCAGTAAGCGGTGGTGTGATTGGCGCAGAAAAGCAGACGCTGACCGTTATGGTTGGAGGAAAACGAGAGGTTTACGAGCAAGCATTACCTATCTTTAAGATAATTGGGGAAAATATCTTTCACGTAAATGAACAAATTGATAGTGGAACAACCGTGAAAATAATCAATAACTTATTAATTGGATTTTATACAGCAGGGGTTAGTGAGGCGCTTCATATTGCGAATAAGAAAAACATAGATTTAGATGACCTTTTTTCCATGCTCAATGTGAGCTATGGTCAAAGCCGTATTTACGAACGTAATTACAAAACATTTATCGCCAACAATGATTATAAACCAGGTTTTTCCTTAAAGCTCCTGCGGAAAGATTTAGAATTTGCAATGGATGTTGCTGAAAAAAATCAGCTAGATTTACCAATTAGCCAGAAATTACTTTCCCTATATAAAGAAGTAGAAAAAGAAGGATTTGGCGATAAAGATATGGCGGTACTTTATGAACGCGTACAAAAACAATCAGAATTGAAGGAGGCTTCTAAATGATATCTCAAGAAGTAAAAAGGGTGAAAAACTTTATTGGTAATAAGTGGGTGGAATCAACTGGAACGGAAACATTAGATGTTCCAAATCCAGCGACTGGGGAAGTCATTGCACAGATAGTGTTATCCGAAAAAGAAGATGTTGATCAAGCAGTAGCTGCAGCAAAATCTGCATTTTCAGAGTGGGCAGCTGTTCCGGTTCCTAATCGGACGCGTTTGTTGTTTACGTATCTTCAGTTACTCAACCAACATCGAGAAGAATTAGCAAAAATTATTACACTTGAAAATGGTAAATCATTACGAGATGCTGATGGAGAGGTTCAACGTGGGATTGAAGTGGTAGAACTAGCAACTTCGACGCCAAACTTAATGATAGGGGATGCCTTGCCAAGCATCGCCAGTGGAATTGATGGTTCGATTTGGCGCTATCCACTAGGTGTCGTTGCTGGGATCACCCCATTTAATTTTCCAATGATGGTTCCATTGTGGATGTTCCCATTAGCGATTGCTTGTGGTAATACATTTGTGTTAAAAACATCAGAACGAACTCCAGTATTAGCAGAACGATTAGTTGAATTGTTCTATCAATCTGGATTTCCAGATGGGGTGCTTAATCTGGTTCATGGTGGAAAAGAAGTAGTTAATCGGATGTTAGAACATCCGGATATAGAAGCTATTTCATTTGTCGGATCAGAACCTGTTGCAAAGCATGTATATCAAACGGGTACGGCACATGGCAAGCGTGTTCAGGCACTTGCAGGGGCCAAAAACCATGCTATTGTTATGGATGATTGCAACATAGAAAAAACGGTACAAGGTGTAATCGGTGCTGCCTTCGGAAGTAGTGGTGAGCGTTGTATGGCTTGTTCCGTTGTAGCAGTTGTAGATGAAATAGCTGATGAATTTATTGGTTTGTTGACAGAAGAAACAAAACAATTAAAAGTTGGCGATGGAATGGATGAGACGGCATTTGTTGGTCCACTTATTCGTAAGTCACATAAAGAAAGAGTAATCAGCTACATTGATAAAGGAGTAGAAGAGGGAGCGGAGTTATTAGTTGATGGTCGTTATATTGAAGACGAAGTGGTGGATGGATATTATGTAGGTGCAACGATCTTTGATCATGTAACCCCGAATATGAAGATTTGGCAGGATGAAATTTTTGCTCCTGTGTTGAGTATTGTACGTATTAAAGATTTAGAAGCAGGAATTGCATTAACAAATCGGTCAAAGTTTGCAAATGGTGCGGTTATTTACACGTCAAGCGGTCGTCACGCACAAACATTCCGTGAACAGATCGATGCAGGAATGATAGGTGTAAACGTTAATGTCCCTGCGCCAATGGCATTTTTTTCATTTGCCGGGAATAAGGCTTCGTTTTACGGTGATTTAGGTACGAATGGAAAAGATGGTGTGCAATTTTATACGAGAAAAAAGGTAGTAACCGAACGCTGGTTCTAAAAAAAAAGAAATCGTCCTAGCTAGGGCGATTTCTTTTTTTACAACGTTCATTTTAGAAAAGCTTGGCTTGTCGCCAAGTCTTTAGTGAAAGCTGTAGTTTTTCTTATACTATAAAGTGAAACTTCATTCAGTAGGAGTTGTCTTCCATCTCCTACTGAATGTTAGTACCACAAGGGTATGACCTAAAGGCCCTTGAACCAATCGGGCATTTAGGTGCCGTTTTCTCCTACTTTGACCCTTTGTATCAACTAAAGGCTCTTGAAGTGAGAATCTTACGGCACCTTACATGCGGGATAAACCCTAAAATTTTATACTTTCCTATAGTATAAAAAAGGATTCAATAAGTGAATCTGGAACGTCAGCCAATTGCTGATACTTGTAAACTGGCTGTTTATCTTTATCAATGACTACTGATCGAACTCCTTCATAAAAGTCATCCGACTTTAAAAAGTTGCGGGCAATAATGAAGTCGGTATCCAGGCATGCCCTAAATGATTTATTTTTGCCTTTAATTAGCTGGGCTAATGTTACTTTTAAGGAAACAGGTGATTTTTCCAATATTGTTTCTTTTGTTTTTTGAGCAAATTCACTAGGGTCGGAAGCAAGAGATTCAATAATTTGCTCAACCGTTTCATGGGAAAAATGCTTATCGATTAGTGCCTGATTAACTTGTAAAATTCCATTATCATCATGTTTGCTTGTATATTTCTTTAGTAATTCGTCAAGTTTTTGATGAACGTTTGACTCTTCCGTCCAATTCATGTTTTTGAGTTCAGCCTGAAATGGTTCAAATTGACTGCTCTTCATATAAATATCTGCTGCCTTTGCGTATAGAACATCGCTAGCGGTTATAATGCTCGATGTAAGTGCTAAATAACGTCCAGTGAAACCAGGAGCCTGATTTAGGAAATAAGCTGCTCCGACATCGGGAAAAAAACCGATATTCATTTCCGGCATTGCCCATTTTGTCCTTTCGGTGACGATGCGATGACTAGCACCATAGGATAGACCTACACCTCCACCCATTACAATACCGTCTAAATAGGCAATAATTGGCTTTGAAAAGTTTGCTACAAACGCGTCAGTATCATATTCTTCTTTAAAAAATTCCATCGCTTTGTTAAATGCCCCTGGATTTTCTTTTGCTTGATATAATGTTTTTATATCGCCTCCAGCACAGAATCCCTTTGGTCCTTCTCCTTTTAGAATAATAACGGATACAGAAGGATCTTGTTCCCATTCCTTTAGTTTACTATGGATAGGGGAAAGCATGTCATAGGTCAATGAATTAATAGCTTTTGGTCTGTTTAACGTAATGGTAGCTATACCTTGGTCATGAACTGAAAATAATACGTTTGTCATTAATATGCCCTCCTATGTACTATTTATGGCGAAATTGGGGCTTGCGTTTTTCTACAAAAGCTTGCACTCCTTCTTTTGCATCAGCCGTTAAAAATAACTCGCCAAATATTTCATTTTCTCTTTTTAATCCATCAGAAACAGATTGATAGTATCCTTGAACAACACTTTCCACGGCACGGGTAATACTTTGCATGCTATTCTCTTCAATAAATGAGCTGGCAATGGTAATAGCTGTAGACATAAGCTCATCAGCAGAAACGGTTAACTGAACGATGCCAAGTTCATATGCCTTTTGACTGTCAATATGTTTACCTGTGAGGATTAATTCTAATGCTGTAGCAATACTAGTCATACGGGATAAGCGCTGTGTGCCACCAAACGAAGGGACAAGTCCGAGTTTAACTTCTGGAAGACCGAGTGTAGCCTTGTCGGAAGCGATTCGATAATGACACCCCATTACAACTTCCAACCCGCCACCTAATGCCGGTCCGTTAATGGCGGCTATGACCGGTTTTGTCATTGCTTCTAATTCATTGCATAAATCTTGTCCCGCTTTAGACATTTCAATTCCTTTATTATAATCACCCATGGCAGGAACAAATTCCTTAATATTTGCTCCTGCAGCAAAAAACCTTCCTGCACCGGTTAGGATAATAGCATGTACTTCTAAGTTATCTTGTAATTGTTTGAGTACTTCTCTCATTTCTGTAATCATTGCTGAAGATAATGCATTCGCTGGTGGGGCATCCATTGTTAATATAGCTATGTTTTTTTTGTAAGTGAGCGTGAGATGATTCAACTCCATAAGACACTCCTCCTTGATGTTTGTAGTTAGTCTACTCTCTTGATGCAAATACGATGCCAAATTAAATTACTAGAATAGATAAGTAAAACTGTGAATCATTTTTTCGTTTCTGATGAACTTAAGCTGAACTAATTAGGGGTTTCTTTCAATCGCTTTGTTCCATATCTTGTTAATTTACGACTGTTGTGAGATGGAAAAAAATCAGGAAATAAAAAACATCATGTATAACTGTCTATACAATTATACATGATGTTGACATCCTTCAACAATAAGGAATAGCTGTTCAAGTCAGATATTTGCAACTAACTTTTTAGGGGATTTTTATGGATTATGTTTTGTAAGTTCTTATAGGCTGTTCAAAAAGCCTAACTATATACACTCAGCTATTCCAAGCTAGCTAGCCGCCTGGAACTTGGACACATAGATAGATGTGCTTGTGTTCAGCGTACAGCAGTATAAGAAAAGCTTCGCAAGTGACACATCGCGATTTTTCAAGGACAAGAAAAGCTTCGCAAGCGACACATCGCACGAAGAAAAAGCGCTTTTCTTTTTCAAGGACATTGCGACCTTAGAAACCTTGTTCCTTTTTATCCACTTTTTGAAACGTATTTATAGTTAGGAATATTTTTCAACGATACGATAATTTTTATGGGCTACAACAGTAGTAGGAAAACTATGGTTTAATTTAGTTAAGTTACGAGATTTTGAGATGTCTACAATAGTACTTCTTTTGCAATGGGATGGCAAAACCTCTCCTTGAAGTAACACATTTTCTTTCTTAAATTCTATTATATCTCCTGGTTTAGCTTTTTTTGAATCAGGTTTAAACATGTTTATTCCTCCTTAAGAAATCAGTGAACTCAGTTAATTTCATCATTTTTTTGGTTTCTTTGTAGCCATTCAATTTGTTTTTTCAATTTATTTATTTCTTGAACTTGTTCAGATTGTTTTTGTTTTAGTACTTGAAATGATTGTTCTAATTTAGCAATATTAGCTACTGTTAATCCTAAAGTTTGCATAATTGTGCGAATGTTTTCTTTATAATATTCCTGATCTACTTCTTCTTTGTGGGTGTCCTTCTTACTGCATTCTACTATGATTGGAAAATGTCCATTAGCCAACCGCTCTGAAATATCATGCTGCTTGTAATGCTTGCTTTTACAAACCTTAATAAATTTTAAAACATCAATAGCCTCAGGAAGATAATAACTTTCTTCCTCATCTTGCACTTTCGGTACATACATATTGAATTCTTTAATCCAAGCAGCTGCGGTGGATGGTGGAATACCAACGATATGTGATAACCCCTGAAGGTTAAGTAATTCCACTTCTTTCACCTGTCTTTCTGTGGTAGTCTAAAATACAATTTCTACCTGTACTAGGAACTACACTATTATCTTAACTAATTAACATGGGAATAGTGTGTGAAAAATGTGGAATAAATAAGTAATTTAAATCCTGAATTCTACTAATTTAAAGAAAACTATTCACAGACACAACGAGGTGGATTTCTGATTTTTCGTGGATATATATTCCGCATGTAATTGGCAGTAAGACCTGCCCCTCCATGCTACGAGATTAACCCTAGGAGGATAAGTGGAGAATCCAACTGTAAGTCAATGCCCTATTCTGTTCAACCACCAATCAGAAGGGATAAAAGAAAATCACTAAATTGAAGATTCACTTTACGATTATATTCATGTTTTCCTAAGACTTTGAATTATAGAGAATTTTTAGTCTTTCCCATTTTAAATCAAAACGTTCATGACTTTAAAGAAATATTTGTAGCACATGCATCGGTAAAATGGAATGGATAACATCATAACCATCTGCAACTGCTTTAAAGATATTACATCGTAACAACAAACATCGTCTATAAAAAACCCCTCTTAATAGCTATTCGTTTAACTATTTACGAAATACAAAAACTTGTAATATTTAAACGGACGTTCATCCAGATTATTACAAAGATGAATTTTGAGACTATCGATCCTAACGATCGTCTTATGGTTGACTATATCCGAATTTTTATAATATACTTAATTCAACAAAGTTGAACTAAAGGAAACTAAATGGAATGTGGTAGGTATCTTATTTAATCAGTAATATCGGGCGTTTAAAACAAAAGAAGGATAAGAAACTCGATAAATCTTACCTTTGCTTGAATGGGTAAACAAAATCGGAATAGTTATCATATTTATATTGAAAGCGCATTCCAAAAAAGAAAACGGTGGAGAATTTGTTCCGTTGTATTTTCTGTTAATCAGCATCTGTTCATATGGATTGAAAAGGAGGAGACGATATGCATTATCCAAGCTTTATTCATTTAAAAGAAGTAGGCCCGAGAGATGGGTTGCAAAATGAAAGTATTTTTATTGATACAGAGGATAAGGTAAAATGGATTGATATGCTATCAGATTCCGGGGTCGGTGAAATTGAATATTCTTCGTTTGTTCACCCAAAATGGATTCCTGCACTTAGAGATGCTCAAGAAGTTGGTAAAAAAATTAAACGAAATTCTAATGTTCGTTATTCTGCACTTGTACCAAACTTGAAGGGTCTAGAGCGTGCTTTAGAAGCTGGAATAGATGGCGCATCTGTATTTATGTCGGTAAGTGAGACGCATAATCGGAAAAACATTAATAAATCAGTAGAGGAAACGTATCCTATTTTAAAAGAAGTGATCAGTGAAGCTAATTCGGCTGATAAATTTGTTACTGGATATGTATCGACTGTTTTTGATTGTCCCTATGAGGGGAGGATTAATCCGGAACAAGTTATTCGCGTTTGCGATGAGCTATTTGAAGCTGGGGTTGATTTTATTTCGTTAGGGGATACGATCGGTTCTGCAGTTCCTTCCCAAGTAGAAGCACTTTTAGAATCTGTTTTTCTCCGTTACGATTCGGATAAAATTATTATGCACTTTCATGATACAAGAGGAATGGCAATTGCAAATATATTAACGAGTTTAAAATATGGAATAACCCGTTTTGATAGTACAGTTGGCGGTTTAGGCGGTTGTCCATATGCAAAAGGTGCAGCAGGAAATGTAGCTACTAATGATGTACTGTATTTATTGCACGGTTTAGGGATTAAAACGGGGGTACAAGAAGATAAGATGCGGCAAGCTGCTTTGTATATTCAAGATAAGCTTGGCAAGCAACTTCCTAGTAAAGTACTTGCTTACCACTATAAAAAAACAGTATAAAGTTAGAAAGACAGATCAAGAGGGATGAAGTCGTGAAAATAATACGATTTTATCCTTTTTTCACTGTAAAGGTAATTACGTTTCTGCCCGGTAGATGTCTTTTTTGTACTATAGGAAAGTATAAAACTTTATGGTTTATAGTATAAGAAAAACGATAGCTTTCGCCATAAAGACTTGACGACAAGCCAAGTTTTCTAACACTATAGGAAAGTATAAAATTTTTATGGTTTATAGTATAAGAAAAACTATGGCTTTCGCTAAAGACTTGGCGATAAGCCAAGTTTTTCTAAAAAGTAGCTTCGTCGTCCAGCTAAAGCGCTTGTGCTGCTAGCAAAACTTCGACCTCCTTCCTATGATAAGTCAACATCCTTCTCTCGTATCTCGAATCAAGATCTGTATTTCTTCCACTTTAAACATCAATCCATTTCATGTCCTACATATATGCGCAGGCTAGGTAGTACCTAACCAAGGGCTTAACGAGTATCTTTTTCCTGAGAGGGAAGCTGAATAATTAAACAAATTTTGATTGGCTTAAAAATAAGTGTTGACCTATCTTAAATTCTACTATATGATTGTGATGCAATCGTTTGCGCAAAGGAACTTTAATTTTCGCTAGTTTTTAATTTGTTAGAAATGAAAACGCATATAAATAACTAGGATATCCTCATATTTAAACTTCCATATACTTATGGAAAAACACAAAACGCTTTGTAAAATGTAGAAAACGATTGCACTAATTATTCCTTGCAGGAAGTAAGTCAATCTGTTGCAGCAGATAGAATGTAGATGGGAATTTAATAGCAGATAATGATACATTGTTTCTTTAGGAAAAATTACAGGAATTAGGATCACTTATGAATTTATATGGGATTCTTCTCATATTGCTTACGATCATGTTGAAGAAGGAATTGCACTATTAACAAAACATCCGGTAATTAGTTACTACTCATTTTATGTCAGTCAATGTGAGGATAGAGATTTTTGGAAGGCTCATAAGCTGTAGGGATGACAATTTTAAAGGAAAAATAATGAGTTTTTTTTATTCCTGTCATATAGGATGGTAGAAGGGTGACGAAGAGCCTTTTCAAATACAAATGGATAATTTACTCAGAAAATAATTTCAATGCTCATCCTCATTTTTTCATTGGTGATTTTAATAATCTTTAAGCGGAGAAGGTTACACATATCTTACAAGATTTAAGATATTACGATACGTATTATCTGCAAACCAAACGGATACATAATGTGACAGATTGCTGGATGGGAGAAAAACTGTAGTGACAGGCGGATTGATTTTATCCCGTATGTAAGGTGCCGTAAGACTACCACTTCAAGAGCCTAGGTTGGTACAAAAGGGTCTAAGTGGGAGAAAACGGCACCCAAATGCCCGATTCGTTCAAGGGCTTTAGGTCATACCATTAAGGTACTAAAATTCAGTAGGAGATGGAAGAAAACTCCTACTGAATAAAGTTTCACTTTATTTTTGTTTCTGTAGAAGTATTATCTTCAAGAGTGTTGTTTAATGATACGAGCTTGCCAGCTATATCCGATCATTTAGTTTTACAAATATAAAAAACAGATAATTTTTGTTGAATGATAATAGTCTTCATGCAACCTGGTCAGACGTTCGAAGTTATTTTGTAAAGAACTGGATAGGTCGTTAGCTAATAGTTAAGTAAATTGTTATTTTGTTAAATCTATATATATTTAATGAATAAAACAGTATATCTAATTAACTAGAAATAATATAGGAAGAAGGAGTCATAGATATGAAACAAGCATGGTGGAAAGAAGCTGTAGCTTATCAAATTTATCCTCGCAGTTTTATGGATTCAAATGGTGATGGAATTGGTGATATTAATGGGGTTATTTCCAAGTTGGATTATTTAAGAGATCTTGGTGTTGATTTAATCTGGTTAAGCCCTGTTTATCAATCGCCTAATGACGATAATGGTTACGACATTAGTGATTACCGAGCAATCATGCCTGAATTTGGAACGATGGAAGATTTTGATTTACTTTTGGAAGAAGTTCATCGTCGTGGGATGAAACTGATTATGGATCTAGTAATCAATCATACATCCGATGAACATCCATGGTTCATCGAATCTCGTTCGTCACGAGATAATCCGTATCGAGATTACTATATTTGGCATGAAGGTAAAAATGGAAAAGAGCCGAATAATTGGGCCTCCATATTCGGCGGATCAGCATGGGAATATGATGAACAAACACACGCGTATTATTTGCATGTTTTTTCCAAGAAACAGCCTGATTTAAACTGGGAAAATCCAAACGTCCGTAATAGTTTATATGATATGATTAATTGGTGGTTGGATAAAGGGATTGATGGATTTCGTATTGATGCTATTTCTCATATTAAAAAGGTGCCAGGATTTCCAGATGTGCCAAATCCGGAAAATAAAAAATATGCTCCTTCCTTTGAAGGTCATATGAATCGAGAAGGAATTCATGAGTTTTTAGCAGAATTAAAACAAGAAACATTTGCTAAGTATGATATTGTAACCGTTGGTGAAGCAAACGGTGTAACGGTGGACGATGCTCATTTATGGGTTGGTGAGCAAGAGGGTAAATTCAATATGGTTTTTCAATTTGAACATCTCGACCTTTGGGGTAAAAGTATTTCCGGCGGATTGGATATTCATGCATTAAAAAGGACATTAACCAAGTGGCAAAAAGGCCTTGAGCAAAATGGCTGGAATGCGCTGTTTTTGGAAAATCATGATCAGCCTCGTTCGGTATCAACCTGGGGAAATGATCAAGCTTATCGCCGAGAATCAGCAAAATGTTTAGCTACTCTTTATTTTCTGATGCAAGGAACGCCGTTTATATATCAAGGTCAAGAAATTGGGATGACCAATGTTCAATTTGATTCCATTGAGGATTACAATGATGTTTCCAGCAAAAATCTGTATGCAGAAGAGCGGAAAAATGGAAAAAGTCATGAAGAGATCATGAGAATCATTTGGAAAAATGGACGAGATAACTCTAGGACACCAATGCAATGGAATAATAAAGAAAATGCAGGCTTTACGTCAGGAAAACCTTGGCTAAAAGTAAATCCTAATTATAAAGAAGTGAATGTCGAACGTGAACTAGCTAATCCGAATTCGATTTATCATTATTATCGTCAGTTAATCCAGTTAAGAAAAGAGCTCCCAGTACTTATTTATGGCAGTTATGATCTTATTTTAGAAGACCATGATCAAATTTATGCGTATGTAAGGACGCTTGAAGATCAAAAAGTAGTTGTAATTACAAATCTATTCAATGAGGAAGCGGAGTTCATTTTACCGAAAAACGTAACGCTAACTGATAGCAAGCTACTTATTAGTAATTATCCAGTACCGTCTCCGGGTGATATGAATAAGGTTTCTCTAAGACCTTATGAAGCAAGAGTTTATCAACTGTTAAATAACTAATTCTATATCTACAAAATCTATAAAGCTAGAATGCATTGAAACGATATGTATTCTGGCTTTTTCCTGTATCAAACTTACTTGTAAAAGGTATTCATCTTAGGAGTGTATTCATTTTTCCAAGTATTGATTTGACGTTGGTTCGCTTCTATTTTATGATTAAATATATTTACCTTTAATAGAGGGAGGACGGTAAAGTGCTGCCCGCAATGGATGAAATGTAGGTGAAGCGATGAACAACTGATTCTTATTGTCTTCCTTTTCTTAATTATTTACCAGTGTATAAAGTTAGCACTTACTTTTAGTGTTTTAAGAATAGTGCAACCAGTCGATTACTTGCATCAGCTACATAACACTAGTAAAAATTTTCTTTTTGCATTTAATCGTTTGCAAAACTAATACAATAAGTATTCGGTTCTAGTTGAAGTTAGGTATTTATTATTGTGGAAGGAGAGAATAACAATAAATCTGAACAATATTGGGGCAAAAATTAAGCAAATGCGTCTACGAGCAAAAAAAACACAACAGCAAGTGGCAGATGAATGTGGTATATCAAAAAGTTTATTATCAAAGATTGAAAATGGACAAACTGCTTCAGCGATAGCCACATTGTCAAAGATTAGTGAGGCATTACATGTTCCATTATCATGGGTACTTGATGATCAAGAAGAACGTGATTTAGTCATCCTTTCCCATACAAATCGTCAGTTTAAAGTGGGCGATGACAATATGGGGTATTCATATGAATTGTTGGCGAATCGTTCTAGATTTACTGGAATTGAACCAACGATTGTCCATGTGACACCCCGTGATATGAATATAAGACATGAGGCTTACACGCATTCACAGGACGAATTTATTTATATTTTGGAAGGGGCAATTTATTTACGCTATGAAGGTAAACAGCACTATATGGAAAAAGGGGATAGTGCTTATTTTAAAGGAGATAAACCTCACCTGTTTGTTCCTGTTAATAATGAGCCCGCTAGAGTACTAACAGTTTTTATTGACAACAATTTATAAAAATTGGTGATCTAGTCTTAAGTAGGGAATATGTAGAAGCATAGACAAAGCAAACAGATTGCTCTTCATCTACCAATTTTACCAATGTTAAAATATATAAATTTACTGTAAAATCTGATTTGATATGCATAGTTTAGACTATGTGCTTCCGCTAAAACTCGTTGTTACACGTAAAATAAGACCACACAACCAGTACTGTGTGGTCTTATTCTGTTGTAGAAATACATAAAAACTTAATCGGTTTATCTGTTCTGTTATACCAATAATGGGGCTTGGATGAATCCATGAAAACACAATCATGTGGATGTAACACTTCTAGCTGATGGTCTACCTCAATCGTTAATGTTCCTTCTAATACGTATAAAAACTCCTGCCCTTTATGAGAAAAATTATTGCCACGATTTGCACCAGGATCGAGAATGATAAGATTAGGAATAAAAGCTGGATTTTCCATCCCTCCAGATAAATCTTTATAAATAAAGCGATTTTCTGTTGCATTCAACGTATCTACAATATTTCGCATAATTTCAGAGCGGGGAGATTTCGGTTGATTAAAAAAATAGCTAGGGTGAACCTCTAAGGCATCGGAAATTTTTTTAAATGACTCCAAAGTAGCTGATGTTTTAGAATGTTCTAATTGGGATAAAAAACTGATAGATAATCCCGTTTTCTCAGAAATATTTTTTAATGTTAAGTTCTTTTGCTTGCGTAGCTGCTTGATTTTATCTCCAAGATTCCATGATGTTTCCATTTATCCCTCTCCTTCTTAGGTAGTTTTTTGACTGTCTGGAAAACGAGATCCGTTTTTACATGGAGCATATCTTTTTTTGCAATTCCTTCTTCGTCGTCTAGCGTAAGCGCTCGAGCGACTAGCAAACTTCGCTTTTCTTCCAACGATAAGTCAACATCGTCTCCTTTCGTCATCGTGTTTCCTTTATCCCGCATGTAAGGTGCCGTAAAACTACAACTTAGAGAATACGAGAAGTTTAAATTGGAGATAACGGCATCTAAATACCCGATTGGTTCAGAGGTCTTTAGGTCATACCTTTAAGGTACTAACATTTCTTGGGAAAAGTATTCCAAGAAATGAAGTTTCACTTTTCTCGTCAGAAGTTCTCCAGTTTGTTCGTCGCTAAACGATCGTTTGCACTTTTTGTTCCTAAAATTATATCGGTGTTGAAAAAGCGACATAATAAAAATTCGATAGTTCCATTAGGCATTCTTATACCTTTTTGAATAACCTCTAAGCAATTAGTTGACGAAAAAGCAAAAACTATCTTATAATTTAGTTAACCACAATTTAAGTATTCCTTAAATTGTTTTAAGCAAAATAATTTAAAAATTATTACCGTTCTAAGTATATAAATATATCAATATACTCCAATTGAGAAGAAAATAATTGAATAATATATTTGGAAAAGGATTATAGTGGTAATTAAATAATGCTGTAATACTTTGAATCGTTAAAGTGCTGATCTTATTGAAAACGCTTCCTTTTTGGGGGCAATTATAATGAGGGGGTTTTTACATGGTAGTACCATACAAGCATGAGCCATTTACTGATTTTACAGTGGAGGAAAATAAGCAAAAAATGCTTTTTACCCTTAAAAAAGTGGAAAAAGAGTTTGGTAAGGAATATCCACTTATTATTGGCGGGGAACGAGTTACAACGGAAGAGAAAATCGTTTCTGTAAATCCAGCTAATAAGAATGAGGTAGTTGGCTATGTCTCTAAGGCGAATCAGGAATTAGCAGAAAAAGCAATACAAGTAGCGGATAAAACATTTACCACTTGGAGAAAATCGGATCCAAAATTCCGAGCAGATCTGTTATTTCGCGCAGCAGCAATTATTCGCCGAAGGAAGTACGAATTTACCGCTCATCTAATCAAGGAGGGTGGTAAGCCATGGAAGGAAGCAGATGCAGATACCGCTGAAGCAATTGACTTCTTAGAGTATTACGGAAGGCAAATGTTGAAGTTGAAGGATGGAGTAAAAGTAAATAGCCGTCCAATTGAGTATAACCAATATCATTATATCCCACTGGGCGTTGGTGTCGTTATTTCACCATGGAACTTTTTATTTGCTATTATGGCTGGCACCACTGTTGCTGCTATGGTTACAGGAAATACGGTATTACTTAAGCCTGCCAGTGCAACACCAGTTATTGCTTATAAATTTATGGAAGTATTAGAAGAAGCAGGGCTTCCCAAAGGAGTAATCAATTATATTCCTGGGTCGGGAAAAGAAGTTGGTGATTATTTAGTCGATCATCCGCGTACACGTTTTATAAGCTTTACAGGTTCTCGTGAGGTTGGTACTCGTATTTTTGAACGTGCAGCTAAAGTTCAAAAGGGACAGATTTGGTTAAAACGCACCATTATTGAAATGGGCGGAAAAGATACGATTATCGTTGATAAAGAAGCGGATCTGGAATTAGCTGCTCAATCCGTTGTTCAGTCTGCTTTTGGCTTTTCTGGTCAAAAATGTTCTGCATGTTCACGGGTAGTTATTCATGAGGATGTTTATGAAGAAGTTAAAAATCGCATCGTTGAATTAACAAATGAATTGTCGGTTGGTGATCCACATGATAATTCACACTTTATGGGTCCGGTTATCGATCAAGCAGCATACGATAAAATAATGGATTATATTGAAGTTGGTAAACAAGAAGGCGAGTTATTAATCGGTGGAGATGGTGATGATAGTAAAGGCTGGATGATTCATCCAACCGTGTTTGCTGATGTAGATCCAAACGCACGAATTATGCAAGAGGAGATATTTGGACCGGTTGTTGCTTTAACCAAGGCGAAAGATTTCACAGAGGCTATTGATATTGCCAACAACACGGAGTACGGTTTAACCGGTGCAGTTATTACAAATAATCGTGAACATATTGAACTGGCAAGAGAAGATTTTCATGTTGGAAATCTATATTTTAATCGAGGCTGTACAGCAGCAATAGTAGGCTATCAGCCATTTGGCGGCTTTAACATGTCTGGAACCGATTCAAAAGCCGGCGGGCCAGACTATTTAATTCAGCATATGCAAGGAAAAACAACTTCTGAAATGTTTTAACTAATATAAGACTTCGTATTTCCCTCCATGGTTGGGCAACATCAACTATAGGGGGGCCCTTTCTATTTCATTTCCTGAACCGATTTTTCGTGTCTAGGAAACGATATCCGTTTCTTCATGGTGGATACTTTTTTTGAAAAGTATCTTCGTCTAGCTATGTGCTCAAGCGCCTAGCAAGCTTCGAGCTCCTTCTTACGATAAATTTTGACATCGGTTCGAATCTAAAGGAAGGCCGACTAAAAGCGGCTTTTTGCGTCAGGCGTCGGCATCCTTCTGTTTTAGAGGCATATTTCCTTAATCTCGTTAGAAGCTATGTCGCTAACCGAGCGCTTCTAGGATTTTGTTTTGTCTAGACAGAATTTCGGGATGGTTGGGAGGAAGGATAAACATGGAACAATTAATGCGAAATTTCTTTTTGTTTTTATCAAACAATAAAACGTTAACAAAAGCAGCCAAAAAATATGGATTCCGATTTGGAGCATCTCGCTTTGTGGCAGGTGTAAATATTTATGAAGCTGCCAAAAAAATAAAGGAATTGAATGAAAAGGGCTTTGTTATAACGGTGGATCATTTAGGTGAATTTATCGATAATGAAACGGAAGCTAGACAGTCAGCACAGGAATGTATCCATGCTATTCAGGTCATTGCTCATCAACAATTAAATGCTGAGTTATCGTTAAAGCTAACATCTCTAGGAATGGATATTTCTTACGAGCTTGTTATGGAAAACATGCGCAATATAATGCAGACGGCGAAAGAAAATCAAGTGATTGTAACGATGGATATGGAAGATTATGGGCGATTGGAGCAGACGTTAGATATTTTTACTACTTTTAAACAGGAATTCGATAATGTCGGTACGGTTTTACAAGCTTATTTATATCGGGTAGAAAAAGATTTAGAGGCATTGAATAAATATAAACCGTATTTGCGTTTAGTTAAAGGAGCATACAAAGAATCCGAGGAGGTTGCTTTTCCAAATAAAGCCGATGTCGATAAAAATTACAAAAAAATAATAAAGCAAAACTTATTGTATGGTAATTATACGGCAATAGCAACGCATGATGATAAAATAATCGCATATACAAAGGAACTAGAACAAACCTATCATCTATCACGAGATCAATTCGAATTTCAAATGCTTTATGGGATTCGGAACGACCTGCAGGACAGATTATTAAAAGAAGGCTACAAAGTTAGAATCTACCTGCCTTATGGTGAAGATTGGTTTGGCTATAATATGCGACGTTTAGCAGAGCGCCCTGCCAATGTTATGTTTGTTTTAAGAGGAGTTTTAAAAAAATAAGCAAAATGAATGATTTTAGAATGCCAGAAAAGGAGCGTTCCATGTTAATCATTTCAAAAACGGAAATTCAAGCTCATTATTTGATAAGTGATGCGATAAAAGATATAAAACTAGGATTAGATGCAAAAAAGTCTGGAAAGATAGTAAACCCCCATCGTACGGTGATTAGTATACCGAAATATCAAGCCTCCAGCTTGTATATGCCAAGTGCAGATTTATCATCGGATATTGCATCGATAAAAGTCGTGAGCATTTTCCCTGAAAACCCTAAACAAGGTAAAAAAACGACCCAGGGTGTCCTTTTACTGACAGATGCTGCAACCGGTGAGCATATTTGTATGATGGATGCTTCTTATTTAACACGTTTACGAACAGGGGCATTAAGTGCGATTGCTACAGATAAACTCGCACGTGTTAATGCCAAAATACTAGGTATAATTGGTACTGGAGCAATGGCTTTTGAACAAGTGATGGGTGTACTTGCTGTACGGGAACTTGAAGGAATAGTTTTATATAATCGGACATTGGAAAAAGCTGTACGCTTTAAAACAAATCTCTTAGCTTCGGGAGTAGATATACCTGTTAGAGTCGTTAATTGCTCGAAAGAAGTGGTCCAAGCTGCTGATATCATAATATGTAGCACACGATCGTATGAACCTGTTTTTGCTGGAAAGGATCTTCAACCAGGAACGCATGTAAATGGGATTGGTTCATTTTTACCTTCGATGAGAGAGGTTGATCTTGTAACCATTAAACGTGCTACTAAGATTGTTGTTGATGACCTTTCTAGTGCAAAAGAAGAAGCAGGAGAATTAATTTACGCAGAAAAGCAAAGTGATTTTAGCTTTTCAGATATAGTAGGGGAACTAACTGATTATGAATTATTATCTCGTTCTTCTGATGATGAAATTACCTTTTTTAAATCGGTGGGGTCCGCATATTTTGATTTAGTGGTCGCTACAGCCATTTATAAAAAGGCGATTTTATTAGGTTTTGGTCAAAAAGTTAAGTTATAATTCGCAAAAATAAGACTTGACAGATTATTGTGTTTTAAGTATTATTAGTTGTAATATTATATAACAGAAAAAAATGAACATATCTATTTTGACGTTTTAGTAATAAAGAAATATTTGGTACACGGAAATGCGGCAATCGAATTTAATTGGTAATCTGACTAAATTTAAAGAAAGAATTAAACCGAAACATTACCTAAATTGAACTTCTAGCTCCAAAGTGACAAAATAAAAGAAGATATGAATAGGTCGTTTTGATTTTAGAACATTTACGTCTCAATTATCTTTTATAGGGGCTGTTATTTTAATTATATATTTTATTTTGTCATATAGGAAAAAACAAAAAGTAATGCTATTATCGAAGCGGTTCGGTGACTTATTCCTAACTCTGACACTATCGTACCATCGATATCAGACAATCATTTAAGTTTTTAACTCATTTTTCAACTTGCACATAATTGTCTTTAACTAGAGCTCATACATCAGTATATAAACATATTTTGAGGTTAGTTTTTAGATTATAGTTAATTCAAGTTGAGTTTAATGTTAACAGTATAAATAGACTGTAATTAATTTTTGATATAATAATGAAAGCCCAATAAATAGAAGCATTGTGTATTACCCGAAAATGTTGAATTTATAATTAAATTTTTTCTTATCTCGAGTCGGGGGAGGAACCTGGTCCTGTGATCCCGCAGCAACCGTTACTTGTAACAAGGTGCTAATTCCAGCAAGCTTTTTGCTTGAAAGATGAGAAGTGTCGTATGGTTATGAATGCCTCTTCCTCATCGGAAGGGGCATTTTTTAGTTAGAAGCCAATTCAAAGCAGCAAAAATTTTGTGACTAAAGTTTAATCCGATGAAGTGGTTGCTTGGTTAGATCCTAGTATTAACGAGATTTTCCAGTATTTAACGTACTAGATTTAGCCAAATAGGATTATAAAACCAACTAATATGATGTGGATACTTTAATTTAAAGTTAACTAAGGGTAAATCCCTTTGAAAATATCAATTATGGAGGAGATTAAAAGATGATAAAGCAAATTCATTTAAATGGGTTTATTCAAAATTCACCATCACCACATTCTATTGGGTTATGGAAACATGACAAAGATTTAGGAAGGAAACATAATACTTTATCGTACTGGACAGAAGTAGCGAAAATATTAGAAAAAGGAAAATTTGATGCTCTATTTATTGCCGATGTATTAGGTACGTATAGCACGTATGAAAATACCCATCGTGCAGCAACAAAGCATGCAGTTCAACTCCCGGCACATGATCCGCTTGTACCTATTTCCGCTATGGCCGCTGTGACGAAGCACTTAGGATTTGCTGCGACTATTTCTACTACTTATGCACAGCCTTACTCATTAGCACGACAGCTTTCTACATTGGATCACTTAACAAATGGAAGGATTGCTTGGAATGTTGTGACCTCTTATTTGGAAAGTGAAGCGAAAAACCTTGGGCTTAAAGACCGCTTACCAAAAGAGCTTCGGTATCAACGAGCAGATGAATTTTTGGAAGTGGTGTATAAGCTCTGGGAGCATAGTTGGGAGGAACACTCCGTTGTTTATGACAAGAACAATGATCAATTTGCTGATCCGAACAAAGTGCATCTTATTAATCACAAGGGTAGATATTTCAATGTTCCTGGTCCGCATTTAGTAGAGCCATCTCCGCAACGAACTCCGGTTATTTTTCAAGCTGGTGCCTCACCAAAGGGGAGGGATTTTGCTGCTACGCATGCGGAGGCAGTATTTACGAAAAATCATTCCTTAAAAGCTGTAAAAGAATACACCGTAGATTTACGAGCGCGAGCAAAAAAGAAAGGCAGAAATCCAAAAAATATAAAGATTTTTTTAATGATACTTCCAATTGTTGGTCGAACGGAAGAAGAAGCGTATCGAAAGTATCAGCAATTGACAGAACACGTCAGTTATGAGGGAACTGCAGCTTTATTATCAGGACATACAGGAATAGATTTCTCCCAATATGATCCTGATCAATATATTGAAAATATGGAAACAGATGCTGTACAAGGTAATTTAGATATGTACACAAAAGATCCAAATAAGAAATGGACATTAAAAGAAGCGGTAAAAAATCATGGACTTGGTAATGGTACTGTAAAATTTATTGGGACACCTGAACAAATCGCTGATGAACTGCAAGTTTGGGCAACAGAAGGGGATGTAGATGGCTTCAATATTGCGCAATTTTACTCCCCTGGAACTTTTTCTGAATTTGTTGATTATGTTGTACCCGTCTTACAAGAACGGGGTATTTTCAGAAGAAAATATGAAGCAGTTACTTTAAGGGAACATTTATTTGGGAAAGGTCACGTAAATATATCGGATGAACATCCTGCCCGTAACGGTTTAACCGTTTAGTACGTTCTTCTAATAAATGAGGAGGGAGAATGGATGAATTCTATTATGACCTATACTTGGATTGGTTTTACTGTTTTTCTTTCCGCTATGTTTATTCTTGGCTTGGTTAGTGCAAAGAAAACAAAGAACATCCGTGATTTTGCGATCGGAAGTGGTCTTGGACCGTATGTTCTTGGACTCTCCTTTTCGGCAACCTATTTAAGTGCTGCTACTTTTCTAGGATATCCGGGATGGTCGTATGATTGGGGATTATCTAATTTATGGCTTTTTTTAGCAATCATTGGAGGAGGACCGATTGGTGTTATCATGGTCGCAAAAAAAGCGAGAAAACTCAATCAGCAACAACAATCGCTCTCTCTTCCGGATTGGCTCGGTGATTTCTACAATAGTGATATTTTACGAGTTGGTTCAGGGATTATTTTATTATTTAATGTGTTTTATATTGCAGGCCAATTTGTCGCTGGCGCTCGTATTTTTGAATATTTGTTAGATATTCCTTATACGATGGGATTAGTAGCCATTGCTGTTATTGTAGTGTTTTATGTATTTGCGGGTGGGGCTCTGGCCGACATTTATACTGATGCAGTACAGGCAGTAATGATGGCTTTTGGTGGAATTGCTATTTTTATTTCCGGCATTGTATTGTTTTGGCAAGGTAGTATAACAAATACGTTTCTAGGCATTACTGAAAATTTAGCTAGTCAGAATAAAAACCTTGTAAAAATCTTTAATCCGGAATCAACGCATTTTCATTCATTTATAACCGTGTTGGGGGCAATCATGATTCAGTGGGCTTTTGCCTCTGCACCTCATCTATTTAATAAAATACTCGGTCTAAAAGATGAAAAAGATTTAGGAAAAATGATTATAACCTATATACTTGCTAGCTTTTTTTCACTAGTTGTATTATTTGGCGGGTTTTATAGCCGCAGAGTCCTTGGAGATACGGTTGTAACTTCAGATGTAGCATTAATTGATTATGTTGTTTGGGCTTTTCCAGCAATTTTTGTTGCCATATTCGGTGTCGTCATATTAGCTGCTGCGATGTCCACAACAGACGGGTTATTTGTATCCATCGCAACGGTATTTAGCAATGACATCTTTTTAAAAGTATTAATTAAGCGTAAAATGATTCGTGTCGGAAAACAAAAAGCAGAGAGAATCGCATTTTGGATTAGTCGTATTACTGTTCCGGTTACTGGTTTATTTGCTTTTTTTCTTGTGATACGTCCACCTGCATACATGGGAGATATTATGTGGATTGGAATTTCTGGTGTAGCAGCTGGAACAATGGGACCAATTCTTTATGCAATCTATGGTAAGCAAAAAGCGCCGGCTCGAGCTGCGGAGGCTTCCATGTTTGCTGGTTTGTTATCTTACCTCACTCTTTCATTTGGCGGATTTATCCAAAGTACGATGCTAGCAGGATCTGTAGCAACAGTAATTGGAATAATGACGATCGCTATATTAGCTTATATACTAAAGCCGTCTGCCCAACCCGGTTATAATGAGCAGTAAGAATGTATCTCTGAACGAAGGAAATGAATTTGACCTAACGATTTATCCCGCATCTAAGGTGCCGTAAGATTTCTACGTCACGAGTTAAAGGGAATATGAAGAAGTCTTAGTAGAGATAACGGCACTTAAATGTCGATTTGTTCCACTAATATTCAATGAGAAAAATAATTATTGGATGAAGTTTCTATTCTATTTACTCCATGATTGATGTGAACGAAAGATTAGTGGGATAACTTTATGTTCAGTATATGAAGAATTCTAATTAAGAGGTGGGGAGGAAGTGATTCTTATTTTTGTAAATCCGATGTTAACTATTTGGTTATATGGTGTTATTGGTTTTCAAATTATCATTGGGTTGCTGTTTTGGAAATGGTATTTTAAGAAAGAGTGATTAACCGAATAAATTGTAAAATAGTTTCAAATCGAATGCGCTTAAAATGAAGATTTTATATCCAAGTAAGTTACTATGTTCTTGTCTAAGAAAGGATATCCGTTTTTACATTGTGATATTTTTGAAAAGTTTCCTCTAGCTTCAGCGCTCAGTGTCTGCTTTTTTGTTTCAGGTTTACTTTTTATTGATTTACAATTAGACTTTATGTATACATTTCTTTCAAAAGGAAGGATACATCATGAAAAAAAATTATATTGGCTATGCTGGAACCTATACTCGAAAAATAAGTAAAGGAATCTATCGGTTTGCACTCGATCCAAAAGCACGAAAGTTGACAGCAGTTAAAGCTGTTGCTGAAGTAGGAAGTCCTACTTATTTGACAATAAGTGAGGATAATCGCTATTTGTTCTCTATTGGGCAAGATGGAGAATTAGGTGGGGTACAAGCTTATAAGATTAATGGGGAAGCTGGTGAATTGGTTAAGTTAGACGAGCAACTAACGGAAGGAAAGCCTCCATGTCACTTATCTTTCCACCAAGATAAATTAGTAACTGGTAATTATCATAAGGGAGAAGTTGGTCTATATTCTTTCACAGCTAAGGAAACATTAGAAACAGATTCCTTTATACAACATACAGGTAGTGGTCCTCATGAACGTCAAGAAAAATCGCATGTTCATTATGCAGGATTTACGCCAGACCGTAACTATGTCATTATCTGTGATTTAGGGGCGGATGAACTTGTTACGTATCGTATTGATAACAACAAACTTGTGCGTCATGAAACTCTAAAAGTAAAATCGGGAAGCGGTCCACGTCACATTGAATTTCACCCAAATGGTAAAACGGCATATGTGCTCACAGAACTAAGCTCGGAAGTGATTGTCTTCGATTATGATACGGAAAATGGAAGTTTTTCTGAAAAGCAAACAATTCTCGCCAAACCAGCGGATTTTGCAGAAACGAACGATGCCAGCGCTATTCATATTTCTTCAGATGGGAAGTTTTTATACACAGGAAACCGTGGTCATAATAGTATTGCATTGTTTCAAATTGATCAAAAAACCGACAAGCTTTCCTTTATCGAGTTTACAGCTACTGGCGGGGAATGGCCGCGTGATTTTGTGTTAGATCCTACAGAGTCTTTCATTATTGCAGCTAATCAGCATAGTAACAATTTAGTTTTATTTGAACGGGATCAACAGACAGGTAAGCTAACTCAGTTAGACTCTGTGGTAGAGGTTCCGGAAGTAGTCTGTGTGAAATTTTTAAATTAATATTTTGCATGAGTAAATAGAATAACGAGTTAATTCGTAATTTATAATGGAATTAGACATCGCAAGTAGCAACAAAATTTTACTCTCTGAAAAGCAAGCTAATATCTCTCGCAGATAAAGGTTTGCTTTTTTGCATGTTAAAAATGTTAGATCTATAGATTAAGTTGATACATGTATGTGCAAAAGGGTTGGAATAAATAATAGAAAAAATTCGTTCCATTACATCATTTTTAAAACGCTAGTGTGGAGAGCTTTATTTTATCTGTACACATCTGTGTATAGGAAAGATCTCTCCAGCTTTTCACATCAATTCAAGTGAAAACAGCAAGGCTGAATCCAATAATTTGAAAAATTGGTTAAAAGATACCTGACATGTGCCGATATAAAGAAAGCTGAAGTTAATAATTCTTCTAGGAGGGATACTAAAGAGATGGCAACAGTTGCAGCACATATTGTAGAAATGATTAAGGAACAAGGCTGTCAGTTTGCATTTGGAGTTCCGGGAAAGCCTATTGTACCACTTATCTTGGAAATGGAAAAGCAGGGAATTGACTTTGTTTTAGCGCGCCATGAATGCGGTGCTGGTTATATGGCGACAGGTTATGCCATGCAAAATGATAGTCTGAGTATCGCTATTGGTACATCTGGTCCAGGCGGAACTAATCTTATTACGGCAGCGGCACAAGCAAAGGCTTATCACGCACCGGTTTTGTTTATCACTGGTCATCCACCATTGACGGATGCAGGTAAACCAGTTGGACAAGATTCGAGTATGTTCGGTACTGATTTAACAGAAATGTTTCGTCCGGTTACTTTGTTTAGTGCAAAGGTAGAGGATGCTAGCTTGTTAAAAAATTATGTACAGCATGCTTTAGAAAAAGCGCTGACTGGGGCAAAAGGACCTGTTCATTTGTCTATTCCACTCAATGTGCTTATTGATAAGACAGAGTCATTCACCTTACCTTCTGAATGGAGTAACGATATTCCTGTATCAGGAAATCTAGAACAAGCTTCACAAATTTTGTATGCAGCACAACGACCAGTTTTATTGTTAGGGAAAGGAGTTCACATAGCCAAGGCGTATCAACAGGTACTAGAGTTTGTTGAGAAATGGAACATCCCAGTCATGACAACTCCAGGAGGTAAAGGCACATTTCCTACGAAACATAGACTGTCACTAGGTGCATATGGACTAGGCGGTACAGCAGCGGCTTCTGCTTATATGGAAGAAGGAGTCGATGTTATGGTTGTTATCGGCTCTAAGTTGAGTGATATGTCGATAGCAGGTTTGCGACCAGACCATTATCCAAAAACAATCATTCATTTTGATCCATTTGCAGATTTTGTTGGAAAATCAATTCCAGTGGAAACTTTATTTGTTCAAGGTGATGCGAAGGTAAATCTTCATCAGTTGAATATAAATTATTTTTCCAAGCGAGAAGCACCAGATCTTCAAACATATTGGCAAAAAGAAATGCTAGAAAGAGAGAGCGAGCAAATTAAACAAGCGAATTACCAAAAAATATCTACAGCAGCAGTTATGAAATGCTTAAGAGAGGTCTTACCAGAGGAAACCATCGTATTTGGAGATGACGGGAGCCATACTTTTCATGCAATTAAGCATTTTGACATTGTGAATCCTGGTACATTCTTTTTTGACGATGTATTTGGTGCAATGGGACATGGTCTTAATTTTGCAATTGGGGCGAAAATAGCTGAACCAGAAACGCCGATTGTAAGCTTTACAGGTGATGGCTGTATGATGATGCATGGAACAGAAATATCTACCGCCGTGAATCAACAAACTCATATGATTTTCTTTGTTTTTAATAATGGAATGCTTGATATGGTAGATAAAGGAATGCTCTATAACTTAGGTAGGGCAGTAGGGACAAGATATACGACCGAAATGAATGCAGCAAAATTTGCTGAATCACTAGGTGCAACTGGTTATCGTTGTACGACAATGGAAGAAGTTATTGATGCAACGAAAACGGCATTAAAGCACCCACAAACTGCGGTAATTGAAATTATGGTAGAAAAAGAGGAAGTACCGCCTACATTAAAACGAGGGTAATAAACTCTCTGAAAATCTGGATTTTTAATCAGTAATCAAGCGTTTCTAAACTTAGATGGGAGAGAAGAAATTGGATAAGCAGGAACGAGGATGGAAGCAAATTGAAGAATTGGCTGGGTTAAAAGGAATAGCAGCGATGAAAGAGGTAGAAAGGTTTTCACCACGCTTAGCTAAACTTGCTTTGGAATTCGGTTATAGTGATGTTTATCAAGATGATTGTCTTGATTTGAAACAGCGTTCTTTTATAACGTTGGCGTCTTTAATTACACAAGGCGATGCAGGGAGAGGTTTACAGTATCATTTTCATGCGGCTTTACGAGTTGGAGTTAGTAAGGCTGAAATTCTTGAATTAATCAATCATTGTAGTGCTTATGCAGGATTTCCTAAGGCGATCCATGCTTTGCATATTTTTAAAACGGTAGTAGAAGAAAAGGAGAATACAAATGGCTAAATATGAAATAAAAGTTTATAAGGATGTTCTTTATTTTAATTATTTTGAAATGGCTGAAACTGTAGCTGAAGCTAAGGAGCATGCTGCTGAAGCAAAACGTGCTTTACAGCAACCGGGTATTAAAAAATTTCTCAACGATAATAGTAACATTAAAGGTGTGGCTAAGCCGGAAGTTAATGAAGTATGGGGAGAATTAATGAAATGGGTAAGCAGTAATATCGAGAAAAACGCTACTGTCGCACCAAATGTAGCACTGAAAATGCAATTAAATCGCTTGTCCAGAAGTGCTGGAACATATGATACAATTAGAGCATTTACGAACTTGCAGGAAGCCTTGGTATTTATGGATATTCCGGAATTTAAAATAGATTAAGGATGGAGTAATATGAAAAAAACAGCGAAAACTTTAACTATCCAACAAATATTATTGCTTTATGTAATACTTTTCACATTTGTTATTGTTTTACTGCCTGTTTTAACATTTCTTACATTTATTATCTTAGACATTCCTTTACAGTCTATCTTTGTATGGTCTTTCATTGGTATCATTATACTATTAGCGCTGTTTCTTGCATATTTATTTGGAAATTTTTTGTTTTCACCACTAAAAAATAAAGAAGGGGTAGACACAAGCCAGTTGGAAGTGTCTTCTTCAAACCATCCTCTCTATCGATGGGTCATGAATCAACTTCCAGTAGCTCAGCAAGATAATAAAACAGAAGGTACTGAAGTTCTAGAGTTGGCTGAGCAAACAGCTACAGTTTCTAATCAGCTAATGACTACAACTGAAGAGACGAGTAAAGCAACAGCAGAAATATCTGCTTCGATTCAGGAATTAGCTTCTGGAGCAGATGCCCAGGCGCATTCAATTCAAACAATTAATGAATCTTCATCCCAAGTATTTTTCAGTTTAACGGAAATTGATGAAAGTACCAAGTTTGTAGCAGAGACTTCTAAAACAGCGATAACGAATGCAAAAAATGGGAATGAAGTAGTTGCTAATGTAGCGAAACAAATGGATGTAATTGGTGAACAAGTCGAGCGTTCGATTGAAGTGGTTAATGAATTGAATGAGAAAACAAATCAGGTTGGCGAAATATTGTCACTGATAACCGATATTTCAAATCAAACAAATTTACTTTCGCTTAATGCTGCTATTGAGGCTGCTCGTGCCGGAGAACACGGGAAAGGTTTTTCGGTAGTAGCAGATGAAGTTCGTAAGCTTGCAGAACAAACAAATGATGCTACTGCGAAAACACAACAGCTCATTCAAGAAATTCAATCTGGCACCAATGAAGTGATAGATGTTATTAAGGAAAGTGGAAAATCAATTAAACAAGGCGTTTCAAGAAATGGAGAGATGGGAAAGGTATTTAATGATATTTACCAGGATGTTGACGTAATCGATGAATTTATCCATGATTTATCAGCGGCAATGCATGAAGTTAAAGATAGTATGAATGATGTTTCTTCTTCTATTAATAATGTATCTGATGTTACGGCTGAATCAAGCGGCAACTTGCAAAATATCGTTGCTGTTATCGAGGAATTAAATGCTTCGATGCAAGAGGTATCAGCGTCGGCTACATTGCTGGCAGATATAGCCAATCAGCTTAATGATAAGGTAGTAGACTAAATTATTCATGTGTGGGCAGTAGTTTTTAACGACAGAAAAATATGTACGTTCAAAACTGCTGGAAAATCCATTGTTTCATTAGGAACAATGGATTTTTTATTATCTAGGAACTATGACCATTTGTGCATTGTGGATAATTTTTTTGAAAATTAGCTCCGTCTAGCTAAAGCGCTCAAGCGACTAGCAAACTTCACTCTTCTTCCTACGATAAGTCAGCATCGGTTCCTCCGTCACCGTGTTTTCCTTTACCTCGTCAGAAGACCTCCAGTTAGTACGTCGCTAACCCGAGCGCTTCTAGCTTTTGTGTCTAGCTAAAGCGCTCAAGCGACTAGCAAACTTCACTCTTCTTCCTACGATAAGTCAGCATCGGTTCCTCCGTCACCGTGTTTTCCTTTACCTCGTCAGAAGACCTCCAGTTAGTACGTCGCTAACCCGAGCGCTTCTAGCTTTTGTGTCTAGCTAAAGCGCTTAAGCGACTAGCAAACTTCGCTTTTCTTCCTGCGATAAGTCAACATCAACTCGAATCTAAGGGAAGGCCGAGTAAAAGCGGGCTTGTCGCTCAGGCGTCGGCATACGCCTGTTTTAGAGGCATGTTTCCTTTATCGAATGTAAGGAGCCGTATTTTTCTTATGTCAAAAATCTGCTTATGATGTTGCGAACATGGTGAGAAAAACGGCTCTTAAATCCCCGATTCGTTCAGTCAACAGGACAAGGAAAGCTTCTTGAATAAGCATCGCATGCAGAAAAAGTGAGCTTCTTTTTCAAGGACAGAGTTCTACGGCAGCAATACACCGCACGCAGAAAAAGTGACCTTCTTTTTTAAGGATAAAAAGGACTACGACAGCGACGCATCGTGATTTTTCAAGGACGCTTGCGAACTTAGCCTTTAATCTTCTGTTTCAAGAGAAGAGTATTCCTTGAATGAAGTTTCACTTTACCTCTTCTGAAGCTCTACCGTTTGTACAGCGCTAAGCGAGCACTTTTAACTTTTGTTCATAAAGTGGCTGTTCAATTCAAGTTATATTCAAAACAACATTATTTACTTAGTTAGAGATATAAGTAATTGAAGTAGTTTCTAGTCGTTGGAAGTTTGTATAAGTTCTATACAAACTCATGATCTGGGGAATCTTATTTAAGAATAACCCAATTTTGCACAAATGGCTGTGACCAATTTGGTCTTATTATAATAACTACTATTGGCTATAATAAATGTAAGACATACTACTTACTTCATCTTGATGGCAGGAGGATATTTATGAATCAACGTAGTATGGCAGTATTAAAAAAACTAGCAGTTCATGATGGATATATTTCTATCACTCAGCTTTCTGATATGTTTAATGTTTCCAGAAGGTCGATTTATAACGATATTGGAAGAATCAATGATTGGCTTCAGGAACAGGGCTTAACCTCGATTCAACAAGTAAGGTCAGAAGGAATATATCTGGATAACAGTACGAAAAAAGCTATTGCGAAAGGCTATACACTTTTAGAAGATAACTACTATGAATATACAAAGGAAGAGCGCAAGGCATGGATTTATTTGCATATAACCTGTGGTGTGCGCGCCTATTTTGTAGAAGATTTACAAGAGCTTTTTCAAGTGAGCAGAAATACAATTCTAGATGATGTAAGAATATTAAAAAATGAAATCGAGAGTCATCAATTAAATATGTATACAGAACGAGGCAGAGGGTATCATATTATTGGAAATGAAATCGATGTCAGAAAAGTGTTAATCCAATATTTGTCAATTATCACCCCGATGGATAGCTGGTATAGCATTTTACATGATGAACGTAAAGGTAAAACGGACCTGCCTCAAACGTATTCCATTTTTAATCGTAATTGGCTTCACCAGATTCATCGTAATTTAATCGCATATGAAAAACATTTTAGTATTGAAATTATTGATGATGTTTTAAATAGTTTAGTTATTTGGTTTCACTTTTTTATGAAACGCATGCAACAAGGATTCACTATTGATATTGATCCAATTGAAAAAGAAGTAATTGAATCAACGGACACTTTCTTAGGTGCTAAGATGTTATGCCATGAACTATTTAAGGTACTGCCAGAAGAGCATAACTATGAAGAAGAGGTTTACTACTTTGCAAAATATTTACTTAGTGCGAAAGTAAATTATGACTTAAATCCCTATGAAGAAAATAGTGTGATGCAATCTTTAGTTGGTGTAGTTGAGAAGATGGTAGCAGACTTTCAGCTATATGCTGCTGTTGAATTTGATGAGCCGAAGAAAATTATTGAAAATTTACTGTTGCATCTAAAACCCGCTTATTACCGAATCAAATATGGTATTAAATTAGAAAATACGTTACGTGATTCTGTTAAGAAAACGTATCCAGAAGTGTTTCACATTACAAAGCTGGTAATGAAGCATTTTGAGGAGTTGATTGAACAGCCAATTGATGAGAATGAAGTAGCATTCATTGCGACACATTTTGGTGGGTGGCTTCGTAAAGAAGGAGTGGTGCTTGATAATAGACAAAAGAGATTATTAATCGTCTGTACCAACGGTTTAGGAACGTCAAAATTGTTAGAAAGTCAGCTATTAGGATTGTTTTCCAATATTCAAATTAGTGGAGTAACTTCTTTACGCGAGTATCATCAGATGGATTTAGCAGTCGATTTTATTGTCTCAACAATACCCCTACCTGATCGCGGTATACCAGTATTTGTAGTCAGTCCTGTATTAAGTAATGATGATAAGGAACAGCTATTAAAAAAAGTAAATAGTATGTTTGCGACGAATAAGGAGCAAGACTATTCCGTGGAAGCATTAATTGATATGGTAAAACGCTATGCTACCATCCATAACGAAGATGCGCTGCAACAAGAGATAAAAAGGTACCTTTATACCCCTGGCCATGTAGTAAGTAATGGAAGGAAAAGAAACTTAAAGGAGTTGTTGCCTTCACATCGGATTAGACTAATCGATCAAGTGGATACATGGCAAAAAGCTATAAGGCTTGCTGCTCAACCATTAATTGATGATAAAACGATTGAGCATCGCTATGTAGATAAAATGTTGAGAGCGATTTATCAAAATGGTCCTTATATCGTTATTTCTGAACGATTTGCCTTACCCCATGCCGGCCCTAATGATGGTGTAAAGAAAACAGGAATGAGTATGCTTTGTTTAAAACAGCCGGTTGATTTATTAGGAAAAAATGTTTCCATATTTGTTGTTTTAGCATCAAAAGATAATGAACAGCATTTAAGAGCTTTAGCACAGCTGACAAAGCTGTTTTCTAATAAAAATAATAAACAACTCGTGATGGACGCGCAGGATAAACATAGGATTTATAAACTAATTAAAACGTACTCCCATAACGAACTGGAATAACATAGAGAAAGACAGGTGTTTGTAAATCATGAATTTTTTGGAGAAAAATTTAATAAAACTTGGCGTAGAAGTGAATAATGCAGAAGAAGCAATTGCATCTGCCGGTCAATTACTGTTAGATGAAGAATTGATTGAGCCTTCTTATATAGAAGCTATGAAACAAGCTTATCAGAAAAATGGCCCTTATTTTGTATTAGCTCCCCAAATAGCTATCCCTCATGCTCGACCTGAGGATGGGGTTAATGAAGCAGCTGTTTCCCTTGTTCAATTGAAAGAACCAATCTCATTTGGACATACCATCAATGATCCAGTTCGTCTTGTATTTGGACTAGGTGCGGCTTCCAGTTCTGATCACCTGACATTGCTTAGAAGATTAACAACCTTATTAAATGACACAAGTAATATTGATCAATTATTACAAGCAACTACTGTTGATGATATAAAAAAAGTTATAGAAATGGAGAGATGACTAATGTTAAAAATATTAACTGTTTGTGGGTTAGGTCAAGGGACAAGCCTAATATTGAAAATGAATGTGGAACAAGTTCTTGGTGATATGGGGATTCAAGCGGATGTAGAACATACAGATGTATCAGCAGCTTCCAGTATGGATGCCGATTATATCATCACAAGTAATGAGCTTGCAGAAAGTTTGCAAGGGCATAAGGCAAAAGTTGTCATTGTTAACAACTACTTTGACATGGATGAAATTAATGAAGCACTGAAAGACAATATTGAAGCCTCTTAACAGAGGTTTCAATATAAAGTGAAACTTCATTCCGTGGAATGCTTTTTACACGGAATGTTAGTTGAACGAATCGGGCATTTAGGTGCCGTTTTCTCCCACTTAGCCTCTTTTGTATCAATCCAGGACTTGAAGTGGGAAACTTACGGCACCTTACATGCGGGATAAAGTGAAACTTCATTCAGTAGGAGTTTTCTTCCATTTCCTACTGAATGTTAGTACCACAAGGGTATGACCTAAAGGCCCTTAAACGAATCAGGCATTTAGGTGCCGTTTTCTCCCACTTAGCCTCTTTTGTATCAATTCAGGTCTTGAAGTGGGAGTCTTATGGCACCTTACATGCGGGATAAAAAATATAGGAGGAATGATCAATGGATATTATTATTTGGATTGCCACAAATGTTTTTGGAGAAGCTGCAATACTATTAGGATTTATCGTCTTACTAGGATTATTACTTCAAAAAAAATCGGCAAGTCAAACGATTAGTGGTACATTTAAGGCAGTAATCGGATTTTTAATTATTAGTGCTGGATCTGGAATTATTGTAAACGCATTAACCGTATTTGAACCGCTCTGGAAAGAGGTATTTAATTTGTCAGCCGAGCCACTCGGTGAGTTCATAGGACAAGAAGGATTTAATGCAAAATTTGGTAGTGCAGTAACATTAGCAATGACATTAGGGTTTGTGATCAACGTCCTATTGGCTCGTTTTACGAAACTAAAATATATCTATTTAACTGGGCATATGATGTTTTGGACAACTACGATATTCGCTGGGGTTATTGTACAAGCAGCCGGGAATGTTTCATTTACGAAACTTGTTATTTTCTTAGCTGTTTTTATGGGGTTATACTGGACGATTCAGCCAGCGTTAACGCAACCTTTTATGAGAAAAATTACTGGTAATGATAATATTGCACTTGGACATACTTCTGCTTCCGTCGCTTTATTGGGGGCGTTAGCCGGAAAGGTACTTGGAAACAAAGAAAATGATTCAGAAAAAATAAAACTCCCAAAAGGGTTGGAATTTTTAAGAGATTCAAATGTGATCACTGCACTGACAATGGGGTTATTATTTTTGATTGGTGCCATCATTATCTCATTTAAGGATACTCCGGGAGCTCAGGAATTAGTTGCTGCAGCAGGCGATAAGAATTTTATTATCTATTCTATTATTCAGTCTTTCACATTTGCTGCTGGAATAGCTGTAGTTTTACTGGGAGTTCGGATGTTTATTGGTGAAATGGTACCCGCTTTTAGAGGAATCGCTACCAAGATTGTGCCTGGAGCAAAGCCTGCTTTAGATAGTCCGGTTGTTTTCCCTTATGCACCAAATGCAGTTATTCTAGGATTTTTAGGTGCGTTTGCCGGAGCCCTAATCTGGCTCGTAGTGCTTGGAAATACAGTTGGTTACGTATTTGTTCCTACGATGATTGTTCTATTCTTCCATTCGGCAACAGCCGGTGTCTTCGGAAACGCAACCGGAGGTGTTCGCGGTGCACTAATCGCTGGGTTTATTACTTCAACTGTAGTAGCATGGGGACAATTTTTTATGGTGAAAATGCTAATATCTGACACAATTCCTGATACAGCCATGTGGGCTGCTGATTCGGATATGTTTATCCTAGGACCGCTTGTCCGTCTATTAGCACAGCTATTCTTCTAAATAGAACCTATGGTAAAAGTTGAAAGGAATCTTAAAAGGGTAAAGGGGAGCAGACATCTGTTCCTTCTTCCTGTTACTTAAGCAAATTAAAAATTATCAATGAAGGAGTGAATAAAAAGTGAGTTTTATTCGGACGTTTCATGGCGACATTAACCCTAAAACATTAGGAGTCACCTATTCACATGAACATATTGTATGTCGGCCGCCATTTTGGGCTGAAAGAGGAGAAGATGATTTACTGCTTGATGATAAAGAAAAATCTAAGCTGGATGTGTTAGATTTTAAGCAGCTTGGTGGACAAGCAATCGTTGATGCTACGGCTGTTGATTATGGTAGAGATGTCATGGCTGTAAAAGAAATAGCAGAAGAAACAGGTATCACGATTATTGGAACAGCTGGTTTTAATAAAAGCTTTCTCTGGGGAGCAAAAGTACCAGCACATGTAAAAGAGGTTATTGGTGATTATGCTACTTTTTACGAATGGATTGAGGCTAAATCCATTAATGAACTTGCTGATTTTGTAATCAGAGAAGTAGAAGAAGGATTGGAAGGTACAAATACTCCTGGAGGACAGGTGAAGTTTGGTACTGGCTATAATCGGATTACTCCTTTAGAAGAAAAAACGATACGAGCAGTTGCAAGAGCACACCATGAGACGAAAGCACCCGTTCATTCACATACAGAGGCAGGTACGATGGCACTGGAGCAAATAGAAATACTAAAATCTGAAGGCGTCAATTTAGAATATGTCAGCTTCGGTCATATGGATCGAAATCCAGACCCTTACTACCATGAGAAGGTTGCACAAACAGGAGCATTTATTTCTTTTGATGGGATATCCAAAATAAAATATGCACCAGAGAGTACTCGAGTTCATTGTATTTTCGAATTGGTGAAAAAAGGGTATGAAAAGCAAATTCTTATTAGTGGGGATACAGCTAGAAAAACATATTACAAACATTACGATCATGGATTAGGTCTAGAAAATATTTTAGGTAAATGGGTTCCACGCTTTATTGAAGAAGCTGATCAATCAGGTTTTTCAGGAAAACAATTAGTAGATCGTTTTTTTGTAGAAAACCCAGCTAGATGCTTTACGTTTAAAGGTTAATGACAAATTGTAGTGAAGGGATTCATTCGACGTTGCAATGTTTTTAGAACATAAATAAATTCGATGAGGCAAACATGTTTGTTAAATAATAGTGCTAGCTAAGCTTTCAAATAAGTTGAAGAAGGTGTAAATAATGGAGTTTCAATATGAAAATTCCTTTGATATAGAAGAAAAAATGAAAACAACAAAGATTGCTATTTTGCCAGTTGGTGCGGTTGAAGCACATGGCCCTCATTTGCCATTAGGAACAGATAATTTATTGGCCGAACGTGTTGCAAAACGATTAGCCGAACGAATCGATTGTTTTGTTTTGCCTACACTGCCTTATGGACAAGTATGGAGCTTACGTAATTTTCCAGGAAGTATTAATGTATCGAATGAATCACTAATTTCAATGATAGTCGATATTGGAGAAAGTTTATATCGGCAAGGCTTTAAGACGTTTGCGATGGTAAACGGTCATCTAGGTAATCAGCCGGCATTAAAGGATGCAGCACGGGTTTTGTTTACGACTTGTCCTGAAATGAAAGTATTTTATTTCTTTTATCCAGGGATGAATAAGGCTGCTAAAGAGGTTCGTGAAACAGAATCAACGCATGCCACGTATTTTCATGCTTGTGAAATTGAAACGTCGTACATGCTTTATTTAGCACCTGAATATGTAGTTATGAGTAAAGCTTTAAATGATGTTCCGGTTATACCAAGTGATGCAGATGTCACTCCTACTCCATGGGAAAATTTCACAACATCAGCGGTATTAGGAGATGCCACATTAGCAACGGAAGATAAGGGAAAATATATTATCGATCTTGCTATAGATAACATGCTAACGATGCTAAAAGCTAGTGAAAATTAAACAAAAAATCAATGATTACAGTAGAGCTGAATTGACAAACTGTTTACACCTTTTAATTATATAGAGGAGGAAAATATATTGATCCAACAATACTTTCAAAAAATTTCAGAACTGTTGGCAGTAGTTGAAAAAGAAGAAATGGAAGTGATGGAAAAAGCGGCAAAGAAGGTTGCTAAAGCCATCGAATCAGACGGAGTTATTCATTTATTCGGTTGTGGTCATTCGCATATTTTAACAGAGGAAGTGTATTACCGGGCTGGTGGGCTTGTTCCGATGCATCCGATTCTTCATGAACCATTAATGCTTCATGAGGGGGCTGTTCGTTCATCCACTTTAGAAAGACAAAATAATTATGCAGCAAACTTTATAGAAGACCAAGGTATTGAAGCAGGCGATATCGTGTTTGTTATTTCAACTTCAGGACGGAATCCTGTACCAGTAGATGTGGCAAACTTTGCGAAACAGCAAGGAGCTTATGTCATTGGCATTACTTCAATTACTTATTCATCTAGTCAACCGTCTCGTCACACTAGTGGAAAGTATTTATTCGATGCAGTAGATTTAGTAATTGACAATCATGCACCTGTAGGTGATGCATTACTATCTCATGAAAGAGTTAAAGTACCTTTTGCACCAAGTTCAACTGTCATCGGTGCAGCAATATTAAATGCATTGTTTGCTAAAGCAATTGAAGAAATGGCAGAGCAAGACTTTGAACCTCCAATTTTCCTAAGTGGAAATATAGAAGGGGCAGACGAGCATAATCAGCAATTGGTCAAAAAGTATAGTAAACGAGTCAAATTATAACGTATGTTTTAAAAAGAGGGTAAAAGGACTAAGATGCCACGTCTTTGAATAATCGCTGATCTTATGCTCTTTAGGAATCTATATTCGTTTGTACCTTTGGGGTAACTTTTTTGAGAAATTATTTTCATCTAGTTTAATTACGATAAATTAACATCGGCTCGAATCTGAAGGAAGGCCGACTAAAAGCGGGCTTGCCGTAAAGCGTCGGTATACCCCTGTTGAGAGGGGCATCCTTCCTTTATCCCAAATTTGAGGATTTGTATTTTTTATTTCAAATTCTGCATATGATGATGCGAATATGATGAGAAAAATGGTTCCTAAATTCCTGATTCGTTTGGGTCAACAGGACAAGAAACAACCACGACAGCGATACTTCGCACGCAGAAAAAGTGCTTTTCTTTTTCAAGGACAGGGGAAGCTACGACAGCGACACATCGCACGCAGAAAAAGCGTTTTTCTTTTTCAAGGACAGGGGAAGCTACGACAGCGACACATCGCGGTTTTTCAAGGAGAAGTCCTACTTGTTCGATGATAACGCCGACACTAGCATGACCGCTTTGAAATTCGAGGAGGAAAATGTCGGTATACATTAATTAATAGATTCAATAAGCCAGTAAGGATGCTAGGGCGACCAGTGTTTGGCGCAGATGATCATCTTATTATAGTAAAACGCTCACCACTTCAAATGTAGTGAGCGTTTTAAAAGACCGATTTGTTATCAAAGAGGAGCAAGACTTTATTTGACTTTGGAAAGTTATATGTTCTATTGTTTTTTTCCATATCCAAATAACAGTTTAAAGCCAAGATTTTTATTTAAGTTTCTTGTTTTAGAACTAGATCACAATCTAACTCGTTTTTACCTCGTTATCCTTTGGCCGTAAGCAAACCTTATTTATCAATTAGAGGAGAGATTCATCCGTTATTTTTATGCTGGAAGCCCCCCTATTATCCCTGTGCAATAAAGGGGTTGGCTCTTGCAAGATTCTTAATGCAATGTTCATTCTCCTACTGTTTTAAAGCAAGCTGTTCTATGTACAGAAATATGAAAGATGAATCTTAGATGGTGGAATCCATTGGTCAAAATTCTTCATCTTATTTTCCCTTATACCCTCTTCGGTTTATTTCCTGTACACTATGGACAGTTACATAGGCATTTTTGTCGATCTTTTCAATAATATGCCTTAATTGGACAATTTCTTGTTTATTAATAACGATATAAAGGATTTCTTTATTTGTTTTGGTATAACCACCCTTACCTTCTAATACAGTAAGGCCCCGAGACATATGATTTGTTACTTGTTCCAATACTTGTTCAGGATGTTTTGAAATAATCAGTACAGCAGTTCGTTCGTTAGCACCTTCTACGATAATATCAATTGCTTTAGCACCTATATACACAGAAATAAGCGTGTACATTGCTTTTTCTTGACCAATGACAAAAGCAGAAAGTCCGATTACAGCTATATCCGTTATTAGCATTCCTTTACCGAAACTCCAACCGATAAACTGGTTTAATAAACGTACGATGATAGCTGTTCCACCAGAAGTACCTCCAGCTTTGAAAATTAATCCCAAACCGATTCCAACTGTTAGTCCTGCAAATAATGCTGCCAGCAGAGTGTCACCATTTCCCGCTTCTCCAATATTTTTAGTGAGATGTAAAAATAGAGAAGAAAAAACAATGGAAATAATCGTATATATAATTACTCTTTTATTAAAATAATGATAACCAATTGCTAACAATATGGCATTTATAATAAAATTTACAATTCCAGTAGACCAATCAAACAGGTAGTACGTTACGATGGATATACCAATAACACCACCTTCTGACAAGTTGTTAGGGATCGCGAAATAATTAATTCCAAATGCAAAAATAAAAGAGCCGATAATAATGATCATGCTCTCTTTCATCCATTTACTCAACACGCTCACTCCTTCCATTAATTAGAATTTTAACAGGGATGTTTCCAAATAAAAAGGATTATATTAGTCAAGTTTAACGCTAAAATCATGAGATAGCGATAAAAAGAATCATTAGATGATCCCCCATTGGAAAAAAATATTTGCTTCCCCCTCTTGTTCCACTATAGGAAAGTATAAAATTTTATGGTTTATAGTATAAGAAAAACTACAGCTTTCGCCATAAAGACTTAGCGATAAGCCAAGTTTTTCTAAAAAAAGGTTCTGAGATAGAGATCTTGATAAGTGAAGTACAGTTCTAATTTGCTAAGCGGTTGTACCCTATTTTTAAAATAAGGTAACGCAAATAGATAAAATATGTTATACTACTCAAAAAAAGTATGTAAAATTCTTGGAATATTTTGTATAAGAGAAACTTAGTTTTCTAGGAAATTATAAAATTATTGATTGTATGATAATTTATTCGCATCAAGCTTCAGCGCCTAGCTCCTCGAGGCTCAGCAAGTTTACTAGCAATTGCCTTTTGGGAAAAATCCTAAATTTTTTCATATGTAGAACTCATTTTAACCGGAACAGTTTATAATCTCTTACATATAGTAAAACTTTATTTAAAAGTACGCTTTTCTCCTTGAAGCGCCTTGTGCAGTCCCGACAAGCACTGGTACTCCGACAAGGAGGCTGTACGCTTGCTGTCTTGCATCGGAAAACTCGTCCGTCAATTGGTACAAAAAATGGTTCAATTTCCTTAATGTTGCCTATTCAAAAGCAATGGGGAGTCTAGCAAAAATTCTTTGATAATCCTTCAATTTTTTGGTAAGGTTCTTGGGGGTCTAGAACGTTATCAAAAAATTGGGGTTACCAAACAATATATGTCGTGCGGTAGTGGAAAGGTGTACAAAATGGAGTGCCAGAATGATTGATATTAAAACATACGAATTATTAACAGGGTTTCCATTTCAGCTACCGAATGCTGAAATTATAATATCCCCAATACAATACTATAATGAAGAAATGATATTGCCTCATTAGAATTGATTTATTTCACACATGTACAGATTATCAAGTTGTGATACTAATACAATATATTATTATTAAACTAAATATTTAAGGAAAGGAGAATATAAACTGTATACTGTAAGGGATTACATACGATTAGAAGCAGGAAAAAATTGCGCTAGAATGGAAAAAATACTGATTATTGAAGATAATGTAGATGTAAGTAGGTTACTAGCAGAGTCTTTAGAAGATGAAGGATATGAAGTCAACATTGTACTTGATGGAATGGAAGGTCTAAATGAAGCGAAACATAATCAATACGACTTGATTTTGTTGGATATCATGCTTCCTTATAAAAGTGGCGAAGAAATTTTAAAGGAAATTCGAGCACACCAGGACATTCCGATAATTATTATTTCGGCTAAAAATATGGTTTCAACAAAGATTGACTTATTACGATTAGGTGCCGATGACTACATAACAAAGCCATTTAACTTAGGGGAAGTTGCAGCACGTGTTATGACTAATCTACGTCACTATAATAGCCAGAAGAAAGCAAATAACGTATTGAAGTATAAAGATTTGGAGTTAGATATTACGAATAAACAACTGACCTTATCTGGAGTAAAATTAGACCTTACTGCAAAGGAATATCTAATCATGGAATTATTAATGCAGAATCCTGGAAAGGTATATTCAAAAAGTAATATTTATGAATCTTTATGGAATAAAGAATATCTAGGAGATGATAATGCAGTAAAAACGCATATCAGTAATTTGCGTAATAAATTAAAAACCATTAACCCAGATATAGACTATATAGAAACTGTTTGGGGGCTAGGATATCGCTTGAGTAAGGTTTAAGTAAATAATTTTTTCTTAAACCTTTTTTTATTCTTAACCTTTTCTTAACTTTTAGATGTTATATTTGCAAATGAGGTGATGGTGGGTGACAGATTATATTTTAAAAACAAACGAAATAACAAAAACATTTCGTAAGGTGGATGCGTTACGGAATATATCCATTACAATAGAATCTGGAAAAATATACGGATTAATCGGAAGTAATGGGGCTGGTAAAAGTACTTTAATGAGGATCATTGCAGGTCTAAGTTTTCCGACATCGGGTAGCATGGAGTTTTTTGGAAAAGAAAGTCCAAAAGCAATTCAGGTTGAACGTAAAAGATTAGGATGCATGATAGAGTTGCCGAGCCTTAATATGAGTTTATCAGCAAAGGAAAACATCAGATATCATAGAATTTTACGTGGAATTTCAAATGAAGAGATTGAGGATGAACTAATACGGTTAGTAGGATTGGGTGATACAGGAAAAAAACAGGTGAAAGATTTTTCACTTGGTATGAAACAGAGATTAGGAATTGCAGTTTCACTCATTAACAATCCTGAATTACTTATTCTAGATGAACCAATTAATGGGCTTGATCCAATTGGTGTTAAAGAAATAAGAAATTTGCTTAAGAAGTTATGTGAAGAGAGACATATAACCGTTATTATTTCAAGTCATAATCTCCCCGAGCTATATCAGGTAGCAACAGACTATATTATTATCCATGATGGAGAGATCAAACAAACCTTGACACTTCAAGAGTTGGAGAATAAATGTCAGAGGCATCTTCTTATTGAATGTGAAAATCCTGAGGATCTTCTAGTTATATTGGAAACGGAATTGGGCACAACGAATTATAAGATTATGCCTGATAAGACTATAAAACTATATGATTATGTTGATGATAAGAAAAAAGTTGCCAGAACTATTTTTAAACATGAAATTATTGCAACCAATTTTTCTGTTGAGGGAGATACTTTAGAAAACTATTTTATTTCTGTTATTGGAGGAGAAAAGAATGATTAATATCATTCAGGCTGATCTATATAAACTAAAAAAATCCAAACCTATTAAAATACTGTTTTTAATTATGTGGGCTGCCGCCGCAATTGTGACATTAGTATCGTATTTAGTGGCCCAAGGAAAAGTAGGTATTGAAATAAGTGGCCCCATTTCAGGATTAAGTGATGTTATGACAATAGCAATTGTTGGGCCATTTTTAGCGGGGATCTATATATGTAGTGATTTTAGTAATAAATCTATAAATGATGCAATTTCTTCTTGTGGCATTAGTAGAGGAGTTGTGATTATTAGTAAGGCAATTGTCTTATATTTATTAGTATTACTTATGATTTTACCATACGCGGTAGTTACCATCATTGCATTTTCCACTGGAGCAGAGTTTTCCGAACCGTTTTCTGCATCTATATTCCTTCATATATTAGCAAATCAGATTGAACTAGATTTAACAGGAACAGTATTTAGGAAAATGCTTGTTATTATGTTTGTTATGATGTTAGCATATGCTTCTCAAATGAGTATAGGTATACTTCTTGCATTTATCGTAAGAAAGACTTCTTTAGTTATCTTCCTCGGCTTCGGTATTATATTGGTTTTACAAATCCTGGGGGGATTAGGAACTGAAATTTCGTTTATAGAAAATATCCTTTCATTTACACCTTTTTCAGTAAATAATCAGGTTCTAATAATGGATGTAGAAGTAGATGTTATTTTGAAAGCGATCGGTATCAGCTTGTTATTTATTGTATGGATACTTAGCATTACAAATGGAGTTTTTAGAAAGTCAGAAATCAAATAATTGGAAGGCTGATAGAAGTGAATATTGTAGTTGTTGTTATGATAGTAATAATTATTGTATTAGTCATCTATATTGGACTTATACAACTACAACTGCGTAATATAAATTTGCAGCTTGAAAAACGTTTAAGAGAACATACCCGTCAGCCTGTAAGTGTTGAATTAATAAATAAAGACATTAATAAACTGACATCTAACATTAACAAGTACCTAAAGGCGGAGGAGAATATCCGCCTTAAAAGTATTCGTGAAGATAAGAAGTTCAGGGAATTAATAGTTAATATTTCCCATGACTTACGAACACCACTTACTGCTATTAAGGGTTATCAACAGTTGATGAAAAGAGAGGAGTTGTCTCAAGAGCAACTAAAAAGGCTCAAAATCGCTGAAAAGCACACAGAAGATTTAGAGAATCTAATTCAACATTTCTTCGAGTACTCTTATCTTTCAAATGCCGAGCCAAAGATTAATTTAGAGCGAACAAACCTTAATAGTCTTGTAGGAGAATGTCTTGTGACTTTTATTCCCTACTTGGAAGAAAATAATTTATCAATTCAATTAACTGAAACACCATCCATCTTTGTTTTAGCAGATAAACATTTTGTTAAAAGAATTATAAAGAATCTTATTCAAAATTGTATTCAACATTCTAAGGGAGTCATCGAAGTAAGTTTACTTATGGAGGAAAATGCTATCATTTCCCTCAAAAATCAGGTAAAAGACTTGACAGAAAATGAGGTGGAACGGCTTTTTGAACGTTTCTATACTGGGGATCAAGCAAGAAGTAAGTCTGGTGGTTTGGGTCTGGCTATAGTAAAACTTCTTGCCGAACAGATAGGTGGAAGCACTGAAGCTGTAATACGGAACAATACATTAGAAATTAGGGTAAGTTTACCACTGTATACGAATAAGTGATACAGGTTAATGTTAATTAAATTTCAAGTAGGTGTATAAGGTTGGAGTGGAAAACAATAATCAATAGTGTATTTTCGATGATGCCCTTCTTTTGCTTTAGTACATTGGGAACGTAACGGACAACCCAAACAGTCCTCACATTCATAGACTTTAAAATGTTCGTGTAAAACCAGTTTTATTCGTTCGTTAGATAAGTAACGGAACGTCAATTTGTTCCCATTTGGACAGATAAAAGTATCATATTTCTTATACTATAGGAAAGTATAAAATTTTAGGGTTTATAGTATAAGAAAAGCTACAGCTTTCGCTATAACTTGACGACAAGCCAAGTTTTTCTAATTATATTCCCAATTTGCTACGTTAAAAGGGTCATTCTTATATTTCTTTTTCTTCTCTTTACGATACATATTATACGTGATGAGTGGGTATGCGCTTCCGAATACGTACGCTATCTTTCAGTAATCCTTCTATCTTTCTACCAGAGAAAATGGATTACGTATAAGCGCATAAAATCACTTTCATCATCATGCGTGGATGATAAGCAGGACAGCCTGTTTATCGCAAAACACCAGTGAATCCTTCATCTGGAATATTCTCTACTACACCGTTTACGGCATAGGCTATATCATTTTCTTGAAGTTTTATTTCGAAATCTAACGGCAAAACGACTTGATTCATGGTATAATTTTAAATAAAAGGATACCTCCGATTCTGTTTTTGTGAGTTACTTTAACTTTATCAGAAGGTGTTCTTTTTGCAACACATAATTTTATAAAAAAGAGTGGTCACTCACCAACTTATTGGCAAGACCACTCTTTTGAATTTTTTGTCCCAGCCCTGTTGAACGACTAATTGAAATCTTATTTGATTTCTTTCAATTAAATAATGAAGATACCGAACAGAGAAAGAGCAAAAGTCTATTCTGATTTTTTTACACTATAGGAAAGTATAAAATTTTAGGGTTTATAGTATAAGAAAAACTACAGCTTTCGCTAAAGACTTGGCGACAAGCCAAGTTTTTCTAACTATTGTTTACAATAGCATGAAATTAGCAAGCATGAGACTAGCACTTAAACAATCATTAATTGACATTTTGTAGCTACTTCTCAAATAAGCTTAAGCTTTCTAGGAAGAGTTCCAAGACAAGTTTTTAACCAGTAATTTTTCACTGTATTAAGTTAAACCTACAAACGAATAAACCTGTATAATTGTATATATTCCTTTTTCGATTATACAGGTTTATTTTAAGAAATATAATTTAAAATGAAACAATGGTTATTTTAATGCATCGGGTATTTTTCTTCAAATGTAGGTTTTACTGTATCTAGAGGATGTTTGGCAGCTCAAGTTTGTTGATAATCGTACAGAACGATTGGCACATCGGCTTGCCCAGATCGATACGCTACATATAAGAATTAGATATTGCGGATCTTCCCGGCTTGGACAAAACTTGTATTTTTGTTTCATCCGCATCGAAAGCATCCAGCTCTAATAGGTTGGCGTACATTTTATGTCAAGAGGAAATTAAATAATGATTTAGTTATCAAGGTTCGATTTGTCCAAAAAAGGCGGCTTTAAAGATATACCAGCAACAAAATTGGAATTGCTGGAATTTTTTAAAAGAACTTAAAAGCTATTTGTGCTTCAAATATGAACGCTCCTTTCTAGCGTGTAAATTTGGTTTTTGCGTAGTAGTGCATCCACCAAACAGGAAGCGTTGTTTTTCTTTTGTAATTTGACGAACAAGTTGATAACGTGCTCTTGTTAACTGTTGAAGGGCTACGTACTGCTCTTCCTTTACGACAGACATAGACAACCGTCCAAATCGCAAATAATCAGCGATAACGAAAGCAACAATTGCATCAGTTTTATCCATATCGCCATAAATCTTTTTAAAGGTTAGCAATCTGTTTTGGATTCATGACAAACACTTTTCCGCCCAGTACCTGAATGGAAAAACATGGATGGATGAAAACTATAAACACTTGTCGATTCCAGCCCGACAGCCTGCGGGTTAGGTCGAAGCGACACTGGGAAACAGTCTAAATAATGCGACGATACTCGCAAGGAGGATAAGAATTGTCCTAAATGATCCTAAGAACATTATCTAGGAACATCTCGGAACGTCCAAGACTTTTGATATATTTGCAGGTGAAAAATTAGGAATGAATAGGCGAAAAAATAATGCCTAAACATATTATACGAGGAGGTTTGCAGTGAAATTACATACGATTGGCTATTGGGGGGCATATCCAAAGGCAAATGAAGCAACGTCGTGTTACCTTATAGAAGATTCAAATACGAAAATATTATTAGATTGTGGCAGCGGAGCACTTTCTAAACTACAAGCAAAGGCAAATTTAGAAGATTTAGATGCCGTATTTATAAGCCATACGCATACAGATCATATGGCAGATATTTATAGTTTAGAGTATGCCATGCTGATATTAACACAGCTGGGTAAAAGAACAAGGCCCTTAGATGTGTATGTGTATACAGAAGATATAGCTTCGTTAACATTTGAATTTCCTGATGTAATGCGCTTGCATCAGTTACGACTAACCGACACTGTCAAAATCGGTTCATTAATGCTAACATTTTCTGAAAATATTCACGAAATTCCTTGCTGTTCGATTAAAGTTAGTAATAACAAAAGCAAGCTTGTATATTCAGGCGATACCGGCTATACAACAGCACTCGTCGATTTTGCGATGGCAGCGGATTTACTGTTAATTGAATGCAGCTTTTATAGGAAGCAGAAAGGGATGATGAAAGGGCATTTATCCAGTGAAGAAGTAGCGGATATTGCCACAAAAGCCAAAGCAAAACATGTTGTGCTCACTCACTTTCCTCATTTTGGTGATATCTTGCAATTAAAGAAAGAAGTGGAGACCGTATTTGGTCAATCTGTTTATCTGGCAAAGGAAGGTTTTACATTTACAATATAATATATTGGAGGCTTTATTATGAAAAAGAATGGATTCAAATTACTTATCTTTTTATCATTAATTTCTCTTTTATTAACAGCATGCTCCAATGACAGCAAGAAGAATGAAGACAAATCAGCAAAAGCAAATGATGAGGCGAAATCCGGAGGTATTGTTAGAATTGCCATGAGTACAGAGATTGATAATTTAGATCCATATCAATCGGCAGCAACCGATACGATGTCCATGATGGATAATGTTTATGATGGTTTATTAGATACCAATGAAGCAGGTGAATTGGTGCCGGCAATTGCAGCGTCTTATGAAGTTTCTGATGATGGACAAGTATATACGTTTAAATTGAAAAAAGATGTTACCTTTCATGATGGCTCAAAGTTAACCTCTAAAGATGTAAAATACTCGTATGAAAAATTAGCAGGATTAAGTGGGGGAGAGGCGATTTCTTCGCAATTTGAAATAATTAAAAAAATAGAAGCACCATCAGATTTAGAGGTTGTTATCACATTAAAGGAAAAAAATTCAGCATTTTTAGCAGCGACGATTAGGCCAATTGTACCGGCTGATTATAATAAACACAGTGAAAAACCAATTGGTGCAGGTCCATTTAAGTTTGAAGATTATAAAGTTGGACAAGAATTACGGCTAGTAAAAAATGAAAATTATTATGATCAAGAAAAAGTACCAAAAATAGATGAGGTTCAATTTAAGATTATGCCAGATCAAGAATCTGCTATTCTAGCGATGAAGTCAGGAGAAATAGATGTTATTCCCGGGATTTCTTCGCAAGGTAAGCAGCAATTAGACGATTTGATTGAAACGGTATCGGCACCGCAAAATATGGTACAGTTGATGGCGCTAAACAATAAAGTGAAACCATTAGATGATCCGAACGTTCGAAAAGCAATTAATTTGGCAATTGATAAAGATATGATTATAGAAACAGTAGCAGAAGGTGAAGGAGTTAAGCTTGGTTCTAACTTTAGTCCTTCCATGGAATTTTATTGTCAAGAAGGTTTAGAAGATACCTATAAAACAAATCCCGAAGAAGCAAAGAAATTATTAGAAAAAGCGGGGTACCCTGATGGGTTTACATTAGAATTAACGGTTCCCTCTGATTACCAATTTCATGTTGATACTGCCCAAGTGATTGCAGATCAACTAAGTCAAGTTGGTATTAAAGTAGATATTAAGCTCATTGAATTCAGCACTTGGTTAGAAAAAGTGTATAATGAAGCACAATATGAAAGTACGATTATTGGATTTACCGGAAAATTAGATCCGTATGAAATTTTACTCAGATATGTTAGTGATTATAAAAATAACTTTGTTAAGTATGAGAATAAAGAGTACGACCAGTTGATTCGTCAAGCATTGGTAGAAACAGATGTAGAAGAAATAGTTAATATTTATAAGCAAGCACAAACATTATTAACAGAAGATGCTGCTTCGGTATTTATTATGGATCCATATCGGACTGTTGCAATGAAAAAGGGTCTGAAAGGGTGGAAGATGTACCCAATTCAAAAGTTCAACTTAGAAGACTTATACTATACGGAATAACCGTCTGATAAAGGAGACGTTGATGTGAGGTATTATCTATATAAAACTTCTATGTTCATCCTAACACTAGTTATGGTTTCTCTAATTATTTTCTTTGTATTTCAACTGTTACCAGGGAATCCAGCCCAAATTATTCTTGGGCTGGATGCTGATGAACAGCAAATTCGTAATTTGGAACAAGAGTTAGGGCTGGAGCGACCAGCAACGGAACGGTATATTGATTGGATTGCAGGTGTTTTTCAAGGTAACTTAGGAGAGTCACTACGCTATCAGCTTCCTGTTAGCGAAGTTCTTGCAGATCGAATACCGGTGACCATGTCACTTGCTGTCTTTTCCATGCTGTTGACAATTTTGGTTGGCTTCCCGTTAGGAATTCTCATTGCCCGTACGGATGGAAAGTTCATATCCGTTTTTTTATCTATGATTACTCAACTGGGGATTTCTATTCCATCCTTTTGGTTTGGGTTTATGTTGATATTGTTATTTTCGGTTATCTTAAAGTGGTTTCCAACATTTGGTTACGTCCCTTGGTCAGAGGATTTTTTTGGTGCTTTACGAGCCTATTTCTTACCATCGCTGGCAATTGCCATTTCGAACATAGCTGTTGTCATTCGATATTTAAGAAATACGATTTTGGATCAGAAAAAAATGGATTATGTACGAACAGCAACATGTAAGGGGCTATCAGAGCGGGCGATTTTGTATAGACATGTATTGCGAAATGCATTCATTCCAGTATTAACGATTATTGGATTAATAACCGCCGATACGCTTGGCGGCAGTATTATCATTGAGAATGTTTTTGCACTTCCTGGATTAGGAAATTTACTAATTCAATCCATTACTTCGAGAGATTTTCCGCTTGTTCAATCCATGGTGCTATATATTGCCGTCATCGTTTTAGTAATCAATTTCATGGTTGATTTATTATATAAGCTCATTGACCCAAGAATTAGCAAAAGGGGTGAACAGCTATAATGAACAAGGCAAATCGACTCCCTTTTTATTTAGGATTGAGCTTTGTTATTGTTTTATTGTCCATGATGTTTATTAGTTTATTTTATACACCATATGAACCCAATGCGATTGATCCTAATAATCGACTTGCGACTCCATCATTAGCACACCCATTTGGTACAGATAACTTCGGAAGAGATATCCTAAGCAGGGTGATGGTAGGGACACAGACTGCTTTTTTAATTGGAACAACTACTGTTATGATAGGGTTGAGCATTGGCTTTATTTTAGGCGCTTGTGCAGGATATTTTGGCGGTTGGCTAGATGAATTACTAATGCGATTTATTGATGCAATGCTAGCTTTTCCAGGTATCTTATTAGCTATTATGCTGATAGCTGTTTTTGAAGCGGGAATGAAAAATACAATAATCGCACTAGGAATTATGAGTATTCCAGCGTTTGCTCGAGTTATTCGGAGCAGCTTCATTCAATATAAATCATATGATTTTGTTAAAGCAAGTATTGCCAAAGGGGCAGGAGCGTTTCATATTATTTTGAAACATATTTTTCCTAATGCTATTTCCCCTATACTAGTTGTGTCAAGTTTAAGTTTCTCCGGTTCTATTCTGGCTGAGTCAGGCTTGAGCTATTTAGGCTTAGGTGTTCAGCCACCAGATCCTAGTTGGGGAAGGATGTTAAAGGAAGCACAGCCTTATATTGAATCAGCTCCTTGGTATGTAATTATTGTTGGAAGTATTATTACAATTATGGTGTTAGGGTTTAATTTATTAAGTGATGGTTTACGTGACATTCAGGATAGAAAGGCATAGGAGGGGCTTAAATGGTAAAACCTTTATTGTCAGTTGAGGAAGTTGAGGTGTCCCTTCAGCTTCCGGAGGGAGAATTTAATGCACTAGAGCGCATTTCATTTTCCGTCTACCCAAATGAGGTTGTCGGTATTGTTGGTGAATCGGGCTGTGGAAAAAGTTTAACTTCCCAAGCTATTATGGGAATACTCCCCAAGAATGCCATCATAAAGCAAGGCAAGATTATTTTTCAGGATGATGAGCTTACAGCTTTATCTCGAAAGCAGTGGCAGCAGATTAGGGGAAGTAAACTCTCCATGATTTTTCAAGAGCCAATGACTTCGCTTAATCCTGTACTAACAATTGGTAAACAAATATCTGAGGTATTGAAACAGCATACAACTTTATCGAAAAAAGATATGAAAGAAAAGACCATATCCATCATGAAAGAAGTTGGGTTACCTCGTGCTGCACAATTATGGAAAGCATACCCCCACCAGTTATCTGGCGGCATGCGTCAACGGGTTGTAATCGCAATGGCTTTAATTGGCCAGCCGAAGCTTATTATCGCTGATGAACCTACAACTGCCTTAGATGTTACGATCCAAGCACAAATAGTAGAGCTCTTTAAAAAAATTAAACAAACTCGGAACATGTCGATGATTTTTATCTCACATGATTGGGGAGTTATTCACGCCATTTGTGATCGTGTGCTTGTCATGTACGCAGGTCGAATAGTTGAACAAGGGTCCATATCAAAACTCTTAAGTTCGCCAAAGCATCCTTATACAAAGAGCTTAATACAATCAATTCCAGATGGAGCAAGACGAGGACAGCCATTATATACAATTCCCGGTACAGTACCGCAGCTCCATGTTCGACATACGGGATGTCCCTTCGCCGATCGCTGCCAGTTTAAAATAGCGTCATGTGAACAAATTTTTCCTCATACATATAAATTTAATGAACAGACAGTTACTTGTCATTTATATGCAAAAGAGAAGGAAGTCAGCTTATGAAGCCGCTAATTGAAATAGAGAATATAAAAAAATTTTACAAACAAAAACGGACAAATATATTCGAAAAACCTTCGTTTGTAAAAGCTGTTAATGGCATATCGCTCACATTATACGAAGGAGAAGCTTTTGGTTTAGTTGGCGAGAGCGGTTGTGGTAAGTCGACAACTGGTCAGCTGATTATTCAATTAATGAAACAAACAGACGGAACTATTCGTTATAAGGGGAAGGATGTCTCTACGTTTTCGCCCAAGCAGTTAAAAGCATGGCGAAAAGAAGTACAAATCGTTTTTCAAGATCCATATTCATCATTGAATCCCAAAAAAACGATTAAGTGGATATTAAATGAACCGTTAGCTTTGCATCGAATTGGGGGTAAGGCATACAGAGATGAAAAAATTATTCAGACATTAAAAGAAGTAGGTTTAGATACTTCTTTTTTGTATCGGTATCCTCACGAACTTAGTGGAGGACAGCGACAACGCGTAGCTATTGCAGCGGCAATTATTTTAGAACCTCAATTTATGGTAATCGACGAAGGAGTCTCGGCGCTAGATGTTTCTGTTCAAGCTCAGATTATTAATTTATTGAAAGAGTTGCAAGAAAAGTATTCTTTGACATACTTATTTATTTCTCATGATTTAAATATTGTCCAATATTTTTGCGATCGGATTGCTGTGATGTATATGGGAGAAATAGTAGAACTTGGCACGACGGAAGAAATAGGAGCTTATCCAAAGCATCCTTATACACAAGCGTTATTTTCAGCTATCCCAACGATAGGAAACAAGCAGTCGCCAACCAAGTTAAAAGGAGACATACCAGATACATCAGATCCGCCATGTGGTTGCACGTTTCATCCTCGGTGCCCTCATGCTTTTGAGCGTTGTAAGCTTGAAAAGCCTATTACCATGACAATCAGTAAAGGACATGAGGCAGCTTGTCATCTTATTAAGCTGGAGAAAGAAAAAATGAGATAGTTGGTATATGTTTATCCCGGATGTAAGGTGCCGTATTTTTCTCATATCAAAAATGTGCTAATGATGTTGCAAACATGAAGAGAAAAACGGGTCCTAAATCCCCGATTCGTTCAACTAACATTCAAGAGGAAAAGCACTCCTTGATTGAAGATTCACTTTATCCTTCTAGGGAAAGCTGCACATGATAAAATCTCTGTTTGCAGCTAATAAATGAAAATGAAGAATGGAGAAATGCCATGAATAGCGAGATAAGGATTCAACAGTTGGTGGAAAAACATGAATTGGAAAGGGTGATCTCCTTAGAGAAGGAGATCTGGGGAAATGCTACACCTGTGCATCAGACCTATACAACGGTAAAAAATGGTGGACTTATGCTTGGCGCATTTGACAAGGATATATTAGTCGGCTTTTCATATGGGTTTGCTGCCTATGATGGAAAAGAAGTATATTTGTATTCGCATATGCTTGGAATTACTCCGTCATATCAAAAAATGGGGTTAGGGATGAAGCTAAAGTTAAAGCAAGCAGAAATAGCAGAGCAAATGGGGTATACCAAAATGAAGTGGACGTTTGATCCGCTGCAAAGCTTAAATGCATATCTTAATTTAGCAAAACTTGGAGCTGTCGGAATGACATATAAAGAGAACTACTATGGCGAAATGAAGGATGGGTTAAATCAAGGAATGCCCTCTGATCGTATGATTATAGAATGGGATTGGAACCGGTGGTCATCAGTTGATGTCCGGAAAGTAGTCGATGATCAACTATTACTAAGAGAAGTTAATGGAAATCCAGTTATGGTAGATATAGATCAGTTGCTTCACGAGGAGGAATATTTTGTCACTATTCCTAACAATATACTAGAGTTGAAAAAAGAAGATTTGCAAAAGGCATTAGAATGGCGAATGAAAACACGCGAAGTTTTCCTGTCGCTATTCAAACAAGGTTTCAAAGCAAAGCACTTTATACGTGATTCTAATCGACCGTTTGGATATTTTTACTTTTCCAAATAAAGTAGAAGAAACCGAAAAGCCGTTATCTGGCTTTCCGGTTTCTAGGGTTACTACTTACTTTATTAACATCACTTTTTGTATAATCTTTCGTCCAAGCTCTCTTATTGTGAGGGGCTAATCGAGTGAATAACTGTTGTTCCTAGTTGATAGGTTGTTTTTTACGATAGGATTGAATCAGCCATACACTTATACCAATGAATAATAAGAGTGTGCCGATTAACATCCAATTAAATATATTGGTTGCTGTATTGGGTAAGGAAGATAATCCTGTACCATTGTGATTGGATGTATTTTCAATAATTGGAGTTTGGTTATCATCCCTTGTTTGATTTGGTTTCGATTGGTTGGTGCCATTATCAGCTGCTGGTTGTTGCACACTAGGCTTTTCATTGTTGTTATTATCTTGATCGTTTCCAGTAGAACCGTGGCCGCCATCACTACCGGTAGATTTATCTTGATTGTTTTTACCATCATCTGTAGCTTCACCTGGTTGGCCGTCGTCCTTTGGTTTTTCCGGCTTCTCTGGATTTTCTGGTTCAATAATTTCTCCATCAACGGTTAGAAAATTCCAAATGCTGGAGCGTGTTTTGCCACCAAATTTATCAGTTGCTATCGTATACCAGAAATATTCATGGTTCGGATCTAAATTATTCCATACGACAGAAGCTTTTTTACCACTTGGAACATTGTTTACAGTGTCAATTTTTTCGTCTGTATATACATTGACTTCAATGTAATCCGTAGCAACCTTTTTCGTTTGTGCTGCTGTATCAAAATCAAATGAAAATTCATCTTTTTCAGGATACCCCGCTGGATCATAATAATTATAATCATCCAGGTAAGGAGAATACGTTTGGACATAGATTTGGCCATTATAATGTTCCTATCCTACAATTTTTGAGGGGAAAGAATTACCAAGTTTTTCGTTATAATCCAATCTTAATCAAGAGATTCTCCAAAATTCACACCTTGAGAAAGACAAAGACGGATAAAGCAGATGCCTTAGTAATCGCAAAAAAATGAATGGGCGACTTCGAAAAAAGGGAAGAGATCCAAGATAAGGTAACCCTAGATCTTAAAGAACTAACCAGATATAGAAGGCGGCTTGGAAAACATGAAGCTCTTCTTAAAACCCAATATACTCGAATCTTAGAAAAAAGCTTTCCTGAATTGGCTGCTTACGGTCAGGTTCGTTATTCTAACTACATAATGGAGCTATTAAAAAAATACCCAAGCCCCAAGAGAATTGCGAAAGCTCATGAAAAAACACTTTCAAAATTATTGGGAGTGAACAACAGTAGTCTGCAATCTCAAGAGCTTAAACGACTAGTGAAAGAAAGCATTGGGTATTATTCTGAAATTACGGAGTTTGAATTAATTCAAACCATAGAACAGCTCTATTTGTATTAAAAGCAAATAAAAGAAGTCGATAAAAGAATTCAAGCAATGATGGATACACTCGATTCGCCAATCGTAACCATTCCCGGAATTTCCTATCGACTCGGTAGTACAATCATAGCAGAAATAGGAGATATCCACAACTTCAATCACCCGAGTCAGCTATTGGTTTTTGCAGGAATGGAACCATCCATTTATCAGTCTGGTAACTATAGGGGCCCAGGAAAAATGGTGAAACGCGGATCTCCTCATCTTCGCTGGGCGATGTATCATGCATCACGATTAATGCCATTTATCACCAACGTTCAAGGCATACTATGAGAAAAAGCTAGGGTAAGCGCTACAACGTGGTGCTCAGCCATGTAACGAAGAAATTAATAAAGAGTGATATTCCATTTACTGCAAACCGGTGAATTCATATAAAGAAGTACGTGTAAAAAAAGTGAAGCCATGGTAAATAGCGTTGCAATAATCTCAGATTTTACACTACAAATAAGCTTGATGATTAATTTGAAATTCACGAATCATCAAGCTTATTTGCCATGCTCCAAAACTTCTAATGGAAAATACTAAATTTATTGCTAAAAGCTTATTGACTTTATATAGTTAGCCTCAAAGTATAAAAAAAGTGATTAGTATAGTCTTATCGATTCTTTGAATTCATTAAATGCATTTTTACCGTAATCATCACCATATTGATTTATATGTTTTTGAATTTCATCAAGATGTTCATGGAGAAAAGAATGTATTTCAGTAGTATCTGCTACATTATATATTTCATGAAGAAAATCTATAGTTTCTCCAATAAGAAAGCTATTATTAAGTTTTAATAAAACTGAACATATTTCTGGTATAGCATTAAATGCTTCTTCCGATGAAAGGCCTTCAGTAAGTTCTTCAAAAGACTCTCTGAAATACCATTCATTTTGATCAAGTTCCGCTTCCCAATTTTCAAAGATATTTAGTAGTTTTTGTTCCACGATGTTAACCACCTTTATTTGTATTTGAAATCATCAAATTTCTTAGTCTTCTTATTATAATTGAAGTGGATTGTAATTGTTTTACTACCTTTAACTTTGAATGTTCTTTGCATTTTAACCCATCCTTTTTTACCAGGCCAACGTTTATCCGTCATTTTTTTTGATGGAAGAATTTCTTTAGCACCTTTCAAAGGATTGGATAAAACACTTTTCATTGCGATTTGTTCTTCAAGATTTTTAGCTGTAGTTCTCCCTGTAGACCCTTTTCCTAGGGACTTTTTTTTCAGTTGTTTATTTAAATTTTTAACTGCGCTTTTAACAGCCTTTTTTCCAAACTTCTTTACAATCCATTTGATACCAAATCTTGCTAAAAATCCGACTATTATAGGGATAGCAGGTATAGAGCTGTTATAACGAAATATCGAAGAAACGTATATCTGGATATAAATTTAAATCTTATGGGGGCTAAGAAGTGGTTACATATTTGTGGATTTCTACAATTATTCTAGTATTCATGCCCTATCACTTGTTACAAAAGAGTAAGAAGGTAGAAGAAATTTGGGTGTTTTCTTTTTGTCCACACTTTGTAGCTGTCAATACTGAAATGGAAGAAAGGGCTAAGCATAGCGGACAAAGCCATTACCCTTCACGGAATAAAAGAATTGGCTATCATCTTAAGGAATAGCTAACGAAAAAAGAAGTGTATTTTTAAGAGTGTTATTGTCAAAAAAAGGGTTAATCTGTTGGTAGAGAATTATAAAAATTTGTGCAATGCGGCTAATCTGTTTTAAAATTAGCCGCATCCAACTCAGTACTTAGTGACCCCCAAGGTATGTTTCAGTCTCTTGCGGCTTAGAAATCTTGAGCGTCACGAGTAAAGCACCTTGTTGGGCGGATCAGAAACCGAATTTTGCTCCTGAAAAGCCGTATCATGTAATTTGTTATCTTATACTATAAAGAACTTAATATCGAGAACTGTAAAAAAAATTATAAAATGAATGATGTTACATACAGATGAATCATTAGCGTAGATTCAATATATAATACATATTTATTTAGGTTGTAACTGCCCGCCGTTTAGCCAAATGTTTATTTTACTATAGGAAAGTATAAAGCTTTAGGCTTTATAGTATAAGAAAAGCTACGGCTTTCGCTAAAGACTTGGCGACAAGCCAAGTTTTTCTAATTATCTATGAATTTATTTCTACGTGGTGGAAAACTTTTGTATCTTGTCGTTAACCCAGTACTTCTAGATTTTGTTCTTGAACAGTCATATCATGTTATCCTTTAGTTGTGCAATAATGAACTTACTATCGGGAAGATAGCTGCAGGAAATTTTGTAAATGGACGACGTAAATAAAGATAAAATTTTAGCTCCAATGAATGAAACAGGCGATTGCCAACGGGTTTGATACTCGTATCGTGTTTATTTATAAATATTAAAAGAAAATTAAAATGAGTTGAGCAGCGATGGATCCAAAAATAAGTGAAAATGGATAAGCGGCGGCATAGGCAATTGCCGGGTCTTCTGAATCTACTAACTGATTTAAAGCACCTAATGCTGGGGTGCAGGTTCTGCCACCACACAGTGTGCCAAGCGAATAAACAACACCAAATTTAAACAGTTTTCTGGCCACAGTATAACCGATAATAATCGACACGATTGTAATGATGGTTCCACTAACAACTAATTTGAATCCCTCGGTTTGAATGACTTCTACCAATCCTTGTCCTGCTGTCGTTCCTGCACCAGCTAAAAATAAAGCAAGACCTAATTTCAAGATAACGTGATTAGCTGGTCCATAATAGCGTACATGAATTGGTCCAAGCTTGCCAAAATGACCGATAATTAAAGCTACGATTAATGGTCCTCCTGCTAACCCAAGTTTCATTGTACCAAGACCAGGAATAGGGATAGGTATCATGCCAAACAAAATTCCTACTAATAGTGTAATACTAATAGATAAGATATGAACATTCGTTACAGTTAGCTTTTTTCGGGAAAAGAGTGTTTCTAATTCATTTAATCGGTCTTCACTACTTACCATTGTTAAAACATCGCCACGAAGCAAAGGCATATTTGGATTTTGATTAAGCTCAATTCCTTCTCGTTGAATTCTTGTTACTGTTGCTCCATACTTCCTTCTAAGTTTAAGTTCTTTAATACTTTTACCAATAATTTCATCATCTTCAACCACTATTTTTCGAAACTGAATATTATCAGGATTCTCTAGTAGTGTATCTACTTGCTCACCGACATACTTGCCAAATAATTCAAGTTCATGGGCTTCTCCCACTGTAACAAGATGGTCACCAGTTAAGATGGTTGTGTCATGAAGTGCGATCATCGTATGATCACCTCGAATAACTCTGCTAATCACAACGGAGTTACGGCTAAAAGAAATCTCTCGCAACGTTTTTTTATGCAATTTTGGATTAGTCACTTTAAATGTCATTACTTCCGGTGAATTTGCAGTTTTTATTGGATTGTTTGTTTCTTCTAAATCTTGGATAAGGTCTATTTTACCAAAACGGGGCAGAAGCTGTATAAATAATATAATAGCCAGCACTCCAAACGGATATGCAATCCCGTAGCCAACCGATGTGATTGGATCATTGGTTGCTTGAAGAGCTGCTGCTAAACCTGACGTATTCGTCAACGCACCGGTCATTAATCCAATTGCTAATGGAGCTGAGAGGTGGAAGATTTTTGCAACGAAAACAGATGTGAGAACAGCGCTACAGACAATAAATAAAGAAATAAGGCAAAAAACGATCCCATTGGAACGCATCATTCGGAAAAAACGCGGTCCTGCTTGAAGACCAACAGCAACAATAAATAAGCTAAGGCCTAAATTTTGAATCGTTGGCGATACTTGATAACCATAATGACCAAAAATCATGGCAATAACTAAAACACCCGCTGATCCTAAGCCAATCCCTTTAATTTTTAATTGCCCTAGCCATGATCCAAGAAACAAAACAACAAAAACTAAAATAAGCTCTTCATTAAGTAAATCATGTAGTAAATCTTCCATTTTAATCTCCTTCATTCATTCTTCCTATATATATTACTACAACTAGATAGAGAAAACGAAATCAATTGATAAACTTCACTAATTTTTCAAGCTTATTGAAAGAATATATATGAAACGGAGCGGTTTTACTAATATACAAGCTCTGGTAAAAAAGAATGATGTTTGTGTTATGCCACTATTTGTGTGATTTGTACGAAAATAGGAATAAGAAGAAATAATTAGGGGGATGAGCATGGAAGACAATATGCATAAAATAAATATGACGTTTGAAGAAATCGTTAGGCAAAATGAGCGACGAATTTATTACCAGATCCATAAACTTAATATACGCGATCCACATCAGGAATTTTATCAAGAGGGATTAGTAGCGATGTGGAATGCATATGTAACCTATCGAGCGGATAAAGGACCAATGGCAACTTATTTTAATTATACCATTCGCAATCGATTGATTGATTTAATTCGGAGTAAAGCTAGAGAACAAGAAAAGTTAAATGTCTATCGGGAGTATCAGCAGCTAAATGAAACGAGCGGAAATTTTTATCGTTCTGGCAGTTTAAAGAAGCGAGTGCAAAGCCAAGATCCAATGCTAGTAGATTTCGACGATTTAATCAAAGAAGCTCATCAATTACTAAGCACGAATCAATTAAAATGGTTTTATTTCTTTCTTATTCAAGATATGTCGATAAAATCTATTTCTGAAAGAGAGGGGGTATCGATTGATGCTGTGAAAAGCTGGGGAAGAGAAGCGAGAAAAAAATTGCGTGCTGCTAAGTTCTTGAATGAAGAAAATCTATGCTAAAGGGGGAGTCGAATCGAGTATCCCCTTAGCAAGTTAAAAGAGTTCTATTCGTTATTGTGATAAACTTGTTGAACGGCTTTAAATAAAATATGTACCCCATTTATTAAGGCATCTTTATTAAATGTCATCTGTGGATGATGTAAGCCCGGTGTTAATTCACAGCCTAGTCCAAGCATTGTTGCTTTTAATTCAGGTTTTTTAATCGTATAAAAGTGAAAGTCATCTCCACCTGGTGTAAGTAATGGGGGGTCAACATTTTCTGAGCCTAAGACATTGCTAATAGCCGATTCCATAATAGATATTGCTTCTGAATTTATTTTTGCTGCTGCAATACCGCGTTTCTCTATAATTTCTATTTCAATGTTGTTTAAGCTTTCGATTGCTGTAAAAATTTGTATTACTTGCTTATCTAATTCTTCCATTGCTTCATTTGTCTGAGCTCGCATGTCAAGTGCAAAAATAGCATTGCCGGGAATAATGTTGGTACTTTTGCTGCCAGCTTGGAATTTTGTCATTTTTACAGAGTGGGGAATAGTCGGGTCTAAATGGATTTTATTTAGTAAATGAACAATTTGAGCGCCTACTTCAATTGCATTACTATTTAAATGCGGCCTAGCTCCATGAGCATCATGTCCTTTAATTTTTGCCTGGTACATTTTTGTTGCTCCATGTACAATTACTGGAGTAGCATGATGCATTTGAGTTTCTTGCTGTGGACGTAAGTGAATGCCAAATAAATAATCAACATCCTCCACAGCTCCTTTTTCAACTAGTTTTAATGCACCTTTCCCTGTTTCTTCGGCAGGCTGAAAGATAAATTTAACTGCTATATTATCCATAAGCTCGGGTGTTTCCTTCAGCTTCCACAGTAATCCTAAGACGATGGCCATATGCGCATCATGTCCACAAGAATGATTTGCCTGAAACACTCCACCTACTTCTTGCCAAAGAGCGTCTATATCCGCTCGGACTGCTACTACAGGTAAATTTTTTTTAAAGTTTCCCAATTGTGCTATTACTCCTGTATGGTCTGAAAAGGTAGTCACCTCACAACCATTTTCCTGCAATATGTTTGCAATATAGCTTGTAGTATTTGTTTCTTCCCAGCTGATTTCTGCATGCGTATGTAAATAAGTAAATGTGTCTTTGATCTTTTGTTCTAAATTCCCCATATTAATCCTCCCCATCTTTAATAAAGTATTTATAGGTTGATTGTACTTTGCCTATTTTTTCAACTCGTTCAATCAATTCAATCAAAATAGCATTGATATAAGCTAGCGTTACTGGTCCTTTACTGAAAAAATGATGTTGGTTCGTTGTTATAGGAATGATAATATCTGCAAAATCAACAATTGGCGCGACCCTGGAATCCGTAAAGGCAATCACCTTAATCCCTTTCTTTTTTGCTCCTTCTGCTAAACGGATGGTATCTAGTGCATATCGATAAAAAGAGAATATGATAATACATTTTTTCTCTGGAGGTAAATCTAGTAATCCGGCATCTGTTTCTGGCTGGTATAATATAGCGTTGCCCAGAATATAATTTAGATTAAAATACATCCAATGGGCAAATGTAAAAGAATGGTGGTAACCAGCGATAATAATTCTATTACTTCTGATCATTGTGTTGATTAAGATGTTTAATAATTCATTATTTAATTCATCTAGATTCCTTTCTATCATCGTAATGTCTTGATAGAAACTTTTTGTAAAGGCGTTGACGGTAGTATCTTTTTTTACGGTGTCTTGTTTAAATTCTAAAAGATATTGACGGATTTCCTTTTGTAAAGAACTAAAGCCGGCATAGCCGATTGATCTAGAAAAACGGATAACCATCGTTTCACTAACATTTAAAATTTCCCCAACTTTTTTCGCTGGATGAATCGCAAACATCATTGGATCCGACAGCAATCCATCTGCTACTTTTTTTAATCCATCCGTCAAGTTTGGAAACTGCATTTCGGTTTTTTGCAAGAAGTTAGCAGTCATCAGATATCTCCTTTATATGGCTTCCTGCGCTAAAGGCTAGGATTTAGCTGAATTTTCTCCGATCTCCTTTTTCTTAGTGGTGAATATCTCTTTGAAAGTAGCTTCGTTGTCTAGCTTAAGCGCTTAAGTTGAAGCAAACTTCGAACGTCTTCCGCCAATAAGTCATAAAGGAGGCCGACTAAAAGCCGACAAAAAGCGGGCTTTTTGCCCAATGTCGACATACCCCTGTTTTAGAGGCATGTTTTCTTTATCCCGGATGTAAGGAGCGATATTTTTCTCATTTCAAAGATCTGCTTATCATGTTCCCAACTTTATGAGAAAAACGGCACCTAAATGCCCGATTCATTCAAGGGCCTTTAGGTCATACCCTTGTGGTGCTAACATTCAGTAGGAGATGGAAGAAAACTCCTACTGAATGAAGTTTCACTTTATCTCGTCAGAAGCTCTGCCGGTGTGTATGTCGCTAACCAAGCACTTCCAGCTTTTTGTTCTTGTTTTGTTTTTTCGTTTCTGGAATATAGTTAACATGTACTGCTGTTCTTTTTTGAACAGTTAAAGTATTTACGTTATTTTTTATTGCAATAAATTATATCCTTTATTATAATAAAATGCAAGTTGATAATATTTTGAAAATTCAGGAGGGATTATGATAAATTCTACGGGGGAAAGAGAGAAGCGGAGAAAGAAAATGGCTTTGCCTGATGCTTATGTTATCTTATTTACTATTTTGCTGTTAGCAGCACTTGCTACTTATGTGATACCAGCAGGAAGCTTTGAACGAGAAACAGTAAATGATATCACGACAGTTGTACCGGAAAGTTATCAAAAAATAGATCAGCAACCAATATCACTGATTGAAATATTTACTGCTATTCAGCAGGGAATGATCGATTCAGCAGGCCTTATTTTTCTTGTCCTTATTATTGGGGGAGCTTTTGCAGTTATTGAATACACTGGGGCGATTGATGCTTTAATTATGCAAACAATCAATCAAACCAAGGATAAGGAATATTTGCTAATAATTATTGTAAGCACTTTATTTTCTATTTTTGGTGCATTGGGAATTATTGTGAATGCAGTTATTGCGTTTATACCGATTGGGATTATATTAGCCCGTTCTATGAGGCTAGATGCTATAGTAGGGGTATCCATTATTTACTTAGGGGCATATGCAGGTTTTAATACTGCGTTTTTAGATCCGCTAACAACGGGAATGGCTCAAGAAATTGCCCAAGTTCCATTATTTTCAGGGATAGGTTTACGAATTTTAATTTATTTAACTGTATTAATTTTAACCATTGGCTACGTTTGCTGGTACGCAAATCGAGTCAAAAAAGATCCGCTGAACAGTATTTTAGGAGAAAATCGCTTTCCAAAAATTGCTGATAAGGATATGGCAAATGTACCGGCACAATTAACAATTGTACATAAATTGGTTTTAGGCTGGCTTGCAATTGGTATAGGATTCTATGTATTCGGAGTATTTCAATACAATTGGTCATTGAATCACATGGCTGCTATGTTTATCGTTATTGCAATTGGTACGGCAGTGATTGCTAGAATTAATTCTAATGAATTTGTTATTCAGTTTTTTAATGGATGTAAAGGTTTGGTCTACGGGGCTTTAATTATTGGCATGGCCCGTTCTATCGTTGTCGTATTAGAAAATGGACAAATTTTAGATACAATTGTTCAAGGGATGTCCAAAATGATGGACCCTTTTACAAGTGTAATGGGTGCGATCGTCATGTTTATTGCAAATTTTTTGTTTAATATTATTGTATCCTCTGGAAGTGGGCAGGCAGTGATTGTTATGCCAATTATGACTCCACTTGCAGATATGATGGAGATCTCTCGACAAGTAGCGGTTCAAGCATATAAGATGGGAGATGGATTCTCTAATGTTATTACACCAATATCAGGCGTTTTAATGGCTACTTTGGCAATTGCTGGTATACCCTTGGGGAAATGGCTTAAATTCATCATGCCATTAGTGATTATTTGGTGTGTAATTGGTATTGTTTATTTAACGATTGCTGTCATGATAGGATGGGGACCTATTTAAAAAAATGTTCAAAGAGGTTTGTCAGGAAAGAAACTTTTTTGAAAACGCACTTAAAATTAATGTTGTAACTAAAATTGTGTAATTTTTAATACTGTTTCATGGATGTCAAAATGATAGAAAGCGGATGTAAGCATATTTACATATCAAAAAGGAGAGAGAAAAGATGGAAATGAACGAAATTATTTTGTATAAACTAAAGATGAGAATGAAAAATCCATTTACAACCAGTTTTGGAACTGAACAAGATCGAATATTTTTATTAGTAGAGGCAAAAGATGCAAATGGACGTTCCGGCTGGGGAGAAGGAGTAGCTTCTGAACGTCCGCTTTATAGCGAAGAATTTACTCAGCAAAGCTGGTACATGCTGGAACAATTTCTTATACCTGAAGTAATAAATCGAAACATGGATCACCCTGAAGATCTTCAAGCAATTTTTCAACCTTATAAGCGAAATCATATGGCTAAAGCAGCTTTAGAAGGAGCTGTATGGGATCTATATGCAAAGCAGAATAACCAATCGTTATCACAAGCTTTGGGAGGAAGTAAGAATAAAATCGAAGTTGGTATCAGCTTAGGTATTGAAGACAGTTATGCTAAATTATTGGAAAACATCCAAGGTAAAGTAAATGAAGGATATAAACGGATCAAAATAAAAATTAAACCAGGAAAAGATATTGAAGTAGTACGTGAGGTACGAAAGCATTTCCCTAGTATTCCTTTAATGGTTGATGCTAATAGTGCTTACACTCTTAGGGATATCGATGTTTTAAAAGCATTGGATGAGTTCGATTTAATGATGATCGAGCAACCGCTTGCAGCTGGAGACTTAATTGATCATGCGAAGCTGCAAAAGGAAATACAAACACCTGTATGCTTGGATGAGAGCATCCATTCCTACGATGATGCACGTCAAGCTATTGAATTAGGAAGCTGTAAAATTATTAATCTAAAGATTGGCCGTGTTGGTGGTCTGACAGAGTCCAAACGCATCCATGATTTATGTGAACAGGCAGGTATTCCATTATGGTGTGGAGGAATGTTAGAGTCTGGAGTTGGACGTGCGCATAATATTGCCATAGCTTCACTTGCTAATTTTACACTGCCTGGCGATACGGCTTCTTCATCCAGGTATTGGGAGAAGGATATCATTGATCCGGAGGTAGTTGCCGAGCAAGGGATACTTACGGTAAATGATTCTCCGGGGATTGGTTATGATGTGTTGATGAATGAGGTAGAGAAACATACGATGGAAAAGAAAGTGTTCACGAAATAAAGCTAATGGGGCTGGGATAAAAGCGTTTTAGTCAAAGAAAAATCCGAACGATAACTCAAAATTCTTCAGTTAGAATTCGAATTAGTTCGGATTTCTCTTTTTGTAAGCTTACTTATTCCAGTAAAAATTCGTATTTAGAGTTGATCTTTTTAGTTTTGTCCCAGCCCATTAGTTTATACTATAGGAAAGTAAAAAATTTTAGGATATATAGTATAAGAAAAACTACAGCTTTCGCCATAAAGACTTGGCGACAAGCCAAGTTTTTCTAAAAAGTAATTGACATCTAAAAAAATGTTGTGTTGTATGTAAACGTAATCAAAAGTGCCTACTTCAATAAAAAATTCATAAAGGAATATTTTTGTTTTGTGTTCAATTACTAACTCACTGAAGGTTAGGCTATTTAAATAGCAATCAAATTTTACTATTAATTGAAAGAATCCGATACAGGACCATCACAAATACTGTTGGCTTATTCTCATATTATGATGAGGAAATTGATGTATTATGAGATTGGGAAGAATTCGACATTTGCGACTGATTTTGTTCCTTTTGAACGGGCACTAATTTATCCCGTATGTAAGGTGCCGTAAGACTCCCACTTCAAGAGCCTAAGTTGGTACAAAATGTTCTAAGCGGGAGGAAACGGCACCTAAATGCCCGATTCGTTCAAAGGCCTTTAGGTCATACCCTTGTGATACTAACATTCAGTAGGAGATGGAAGAAAACTCCTACTGAATGAAGTTTCACTTTATTCTGATGATTTTCGAACAAAGTATTGGAACAACTGGAATGGTTAAAAAATCAGTTTCCGGAAAAATACAAATTGATAGTTATCAGCAATCATTACAACAGTCTAGGAAAATGTTTTCGCAACGCTGGTCGATTTTTTTCTGGTGATTTTGTATTCTATTGGGGTAATGGTAGGAACGATTAATACTTTAGTAAAGCGTATTTACTTCAAGAGAAAAAGAATTTTGCAGTCTTAAGAGCGGTTTTTTTAGATGTAAAAGGAATCGTGAATGTCATGATGACACAGGTTTTTTTACATCTGTTTTGTGGAATTGTATTTGGTGTCATATCAGGTTTCTTGTTGACGAATTTACTAAATTTTATTGATCCAGGAACTGGGGTTACCTTTGATATTCTATTTGTATTAAGTATAATTGAACTTATGCTTCTGATTAGGTTGTGGAGTTTTTATTCCGATTGTAAAAAAAGGAAGTAGAAATGTTGTTTTAGAGTTAATTAAAGATCACTGATGGGGGCGTATTCTTTCTTTTATGATATGACGATTTTAGAGTCTCTTATTTGCTTACTTAAAAGTGGCAAGAAGAGATTTTCCTTTGCACTATAGGAAAGTATAAAATTTTTATGGTTTATAGTATAAGAAAAACTATGGCTTTCGCTAAAGACTTGGCGACAAGCCAAGTTTTTCTAATAATCTTAAATGTTAGTTGAGGTGTATTTTACCTGACTAACATACCTTGAGATAAGAGAAGCTTTCACGGAATAAGGTTTTACTTTATCCCTCCTCTTGAATAAAACTTATTGAAAAAAACGTAAATTGTCAGTAGTTTGTCATACATGATGGGAAATGTTTTTGTTACACTATGTAGGAACTTGATAGGGGGGAGGTCTATATGCGTGAAGATCAATTGTGGGAAGAGGCTAACGCTTTTTTACGTATGTATTATCAAGAACTTAATTTATCATCAGACCAATTAGCAAATAGACTGGCAGTGATAAAACAGCAAATTGCTGCGACGGGAATATATGAACATACCTATGAGGAATTAAGCTACGGGGCTAAAGTTGCCTGGCGCAATTCCAACCGATGTATTGGACGACTATTTTGGAATCGGTTGGAAGTGATTGATGCAAGAGAAGTACAAACAAGTCAAGATGTGTTTCACTATTTGTATGAGCATATTAAGAATGCTGGAAATAAGGGTAAAATAAAACCGTTAATTACAATTTTTCCTCCTGAACGTCCCCATAGTCAGCAGCCTGTTAAGATATGGAACCATCAACTTTTACGTTATGCTGGCTACGAAACGGAGAACAGCATTATTGGAGACCCTGCCTCGTTAGAGTTTACCAAAGAATGTCAGAGGCTCGGCTGGCAAGGAGAAGGAACGCCGCACGATTTATTACCATTAGTTATTCAAATGAATAATGAGCCGCCTCAATGGCGGAAGCTACCTAAAGATATAGTGATTGAAGTAAACATTCGACACCCTGAGGCAGATATTTTTGCTGGACGATTGGTGAAATGGTATGGTGTTCCGATCATTTCTGATATGCGATTGGAAATTGGCGGGATAAACTATATAGCAGCCCCATTCAATGGCTGGTATATGGGAACCGAAATTGGAGCAAGGAATTTAGCTGATAAAGATCGCTATAATTTACTGCCTATCGTTGCCAAACAGTTAGGTTTAAATACAGAGCATGCTAGTACGTTGTGGAAAGACACTTCTCTTGTTGAATTGAATATAGCTGTACTTGATTCGTTTAAACGGGCTGGGGTTTCGATGGTTGATCATCATACAGCAGCGAAGCAATTTCAAGTATTTGAAGAAACAGAACAAAAACAAGGAAGAGAAGTTACCGGGAAATGGTCCTGGTTAATTCCTCCACTTTCACCAGCCGCAACCCATGTTTTTCATAAACCCTATAACAATATAGCGAAGAAGCCAAATTATTTTTACCAGCCACCACATTGGAAATAATTTTTACATCTTTGTCATTTTATAATCTTAGATAATGTTTCATCGCGAAAAACATGTTATAATCATACGTGCTGCAAAAAATGCTGTGAGGAGATAGAGGCTTTGAACATGTTTAGGGTTAAGAAGTCATTAAACAATAATGTACTAATTGCTTTAGATGACCAAGAAAAAGAAGTCGTTTTAATCGGTAATGGGATTGGATTTCATTATAAAAAGAAAGATATGGTTGACGCACAGAAAGTTGAAAAAATGTTTGTATTACGTGATCAACAGGAGCAAAAACAATATAAGCAGTTAATCCCAAATGTGGATGAAGCTTTATTACATTCCATTATTAGTGCTATCGATTTGATTAGAAAACGATCTGACGTTATGCTTAATGAATCTGTACATGTTGCACTGACGGATCATATTCTGTTTGCAGTTAATCGTGTGATGAAAGGATTAGAAATTAAAAATCCCTTTCTTGCTGAAACAAAAACGCTCTATCCATGTGAATATGAAATTGCCTCGGAAATTGTTGATTTTATGAATCAACGTTTAGATGTTCATTTGCCAGAAGGAGAAATAGGATTTATTGCCTTGCATGTACATAGTGCAATTTCCAACAAGAAGCTCTCTGATATTAATAAATATTCACAGCTCGTCACTCAATTTGTTAAGATTATAGAAGAACAATTAAAAATCAAAGTCGATAAAGACGGGGTGGAGTATATTCGTTTAGTTCGACACATCCGGTATACAATTGAGCGTGTATTAAAGGGAGAAACTGTAAATGAGCCGGTAAAAATAGCTTCTCTATTGAAAAAAGAATATCCAACATGTTATAATCTGGCGTGGAAGTTAATTAAAATAATGCAACAAACATTAAAAAAACCGATATATGAAGCAGAAGCAGTGTATTTAACGATGCATTTGCAGCGTCTATATCAAAAATATGAATCATAATTTATTTTTCCGTGTTACTGATCCGATCAGGCATGAGTGGAAAGATTATGAAATAAGTACAAGTAGGACAACCCAAAAATCCTACTGCTTATTTCTGTTTTCTACTCATGCCTTTTTTGTATTTCGGAAGCTTGCAATTTAGCGCTTCGGTTTAGCAATATAGCAAGATCCCTATGTATTGAAAGAAACCATGCTGAATGAAGTGTCACGTTATGGTTTTTAAGTGTGTTTGTTGGTAAAAGGAGGAAACGGAATGTTTAAAAAGGCTTTTGGTGTTTTACAGAAGATTGGTAAAGCGTTTATGCTTCCTGTGGCATTATTACCTGCAGCCGGTTTACTGTTAGGTTTGGGAAATGCAGCACAACAGGAGACAACATTGGAGTATTTGCCGTTTTTAGAAGCTGATTGGATTCAGCTAGTGGCAAAAGTAATGGAAGATGCTGGAGGTATTATTTTTAGTAATCTGGCATTAATTTTTGCGATTGGAATAGCCATCGGTTTAGCTAGCGACGGTGCAGCTGGTTTAGCAGCATTGGTTGGTTACTTAGTATTAAATCAAGTAATGGGATCCTGGATAAATGTTACACCAGAAATGATTAAGGCAGATCCGGGATTTGCTTCCGTGTTAGGGATCCCCACTTTGCAAACAGGCGTTTTTGGTGGTATCATTGTTGGTTTAATTGCAGCATATTGTTATAATCGTTATCATGACATGGAGATGCCTACATTTCTTGGTTTCTTTGCAGGAAAACGGTTCGTACCAATCGTTACAGCGGCTTTTTCATTTATTGCTGGAATGATACTGTTATTTATTTGGCCGCCTGTGCAGGATGCGATGAACAGTGCTTCTTACTGGTTGATTCAAGAAGGAACCTATATTGCTGTTTTCTTTTTCGGTTTTATTAAACGATTACTTATTCCGTTTGGATTACATCATATTTTTTATGCTCCATTTTGGTATGAGTTTGGCTCTTATACAACAGAGGCAGGCAATATTGTTCGCGGAGATATGACGATTTTCTTTGCACAGTTAAAAGATAATGTAGAAATTACAGCTGGTAATTTTTTGGCTGGTGAATTTCCAATTATGATGTTTGGTTTACCGGCTGCAGCATTAGCAATGTATCATGCAGCTCGTCCTGAGAAAAAGAAAGTAGTAGCTGGCTTATTAGGTTCTGCAGCATTAACATCATTTTTAACTGGAATTACAGAGCCGCTTGAATTTTCCTTTATGTTTGTCTCACCTTTGTTATTCTTCTTGCATGCTGTTTTAGATGGATTAGCATTTGTATTAATGACAATGTTTAGCGTGAATGTGGGGTATACTTTTTCTGGTGGAGCCATTGATTTTGTCTTGTTTGGAATTTTGCCGGGTAAAGAACCATGGTGGATCACTATTATTCTAGGCTTAGCTTTTGCTGCTATTTACTATGTGATTTTCCGCTTTTTTATCAAGAAATTCAATTTGATGACCCCGGGACGTGAGCAAGATAATGAAGAAAATGAAGAAAAGGCAGCTCAGACTGGAGATATTGCATACAATGTTCTAGAAGCTATGGGCGGCGCAAAGAATATCGCTCATCTTGACGCCTGTATCACCCGTTTACGTGTATCTGTCCATTCCATTAAAGATGTGGACAAAGAAGAGTTGAAAAAGCTTGGCGCTTCTGGAGTGCTTAAAGTAGGGGATAATATTCAAGCGATTTTTGGCCCTCGTTCAGAAACGATTAAAGGCCAGATTCAAGACATTATAGCAGGAAAAACACCACGAAAAGTTGAAGCAGACCAACAGGAAAAAGTACAACAGCAAATGGAAGAAGTGAATTCGGAACCTTTACAAAATGATGAAGTAGGGGATCGGATTGTTTCTCCTATGACTGGTGAACTGCTTCCGATTACTGAGGTTCCTGACCAAGTATTCTCTGGAAAAATGATGGGCGACGGTTTTGCAATCAAGCCGGATGAAGATCTTATCGTATCACCTGTAAACGGGAAAGTGGTAAACGTATTTCCTACAAAACATGCCATTGGGCTTGAATCAGATGGTGGAAAAGAAATTTTGATTCATGTAGGAATTGATACGGTAAACTTAAAAGGTGAAGGTTTTGAAACATTAATCGAAGAAGGAGATCAAGTTAAAGCTGGACAGCCTCTATTGAAAGCTGATTTAGATTTTATTCAACGTAAAGGTATGCCAATAATCACACCAATTGTATTTACAAATTTAAAAGAAGGGCAACAAGTAAGCATCGAAAAAAGTAGAAAAGTAGTACGAGCAGAAAAAGATATCATTAAGTTATAAGAACCAAAGCTCGAAGCGCTCGTTTAGCACAGACAAGTGGCGGGAGATAGCTAACAAAAAAAGCCGATTAGGAATAACTTCTAATCGGTTTTTTATCACTATAGGAAAGTATAAAATTTTAGGGTATATAGTATAAGAAAAACTACAGCTTTCGCCATAAAGACTTGGCGACAAGCCAAGTTTTTCTAAAGTATATTGGATATTTAAACTCACATGTTAGAGGTCTAAATGAAAGTAGATGGACTCTCTGTTAAAAGAGCAAAATGCTTCGAGTAAATAAGTATAAGCAATTCTGTCCTACTATGATAAAAATAGATTTCTTAAAGGAATATTGTTGAAGAAATAGAAATGAATAGATACTAAATGACATGCTATCTTAATACACTATACTAAGGACTATAAAAAGGAGGACAGGTAGCATGAACACCATTAAGTTAGTAGTAATTGGCGGGGGTTCACCATATACTCCACAATTAATAGAAGAAATTATTCAACAATACGAAGTACTGCCGGTTGCAGAAATCTGGTTAGTAGATATTTTAGAAGGACGAAAAAGATTATCCATTGTTACGAATTTATCTAAGCGAATGGTGGCGCGTGCAGGCTATCCAATTAAAATTATAGATACGTTAGATCGGCGTCAAGCAATTAAAGATGCTGCGTATATTATTACGCAAATTCGCGTTGGAGGATTAAGCATGCGACAAAGGGATGAGTCGATCTGCTTAAAACATGGCGTCATTGCACAAGAAACAACAGGAGCAGCAGGATTTATGAACGCATTACGAACAATTCCGGTCATGCTTGATATATGTGAGGATATAGAAGAATTAGCTCCTGATGCCTGGTTGCTAAATATTACTAACCCTTGTGGAATTATAACAGAAGCCATTTATAAAAACACAAACATCAAAGTAGTCGGCTTAAGTGAAACACCAACCAGTTTTTATCAAATGTTTTCCAAAATGTACCAAGTATCTAAAAAGGATGTAAATATTAGCTTTGTAGGGACAAATCATTTACTTTGGGTGACGGAGCTATTCATTAAAGGAAAATCAAAGCTTACAGATATGATGCTTAATGATTCAACAATCAGTGAGGTCAACGACAAAAGTAACTCTTTAGGATTAGATCCATTTTTCTTACAGACTTATGGAGCAATACCTTGTAACTATCATCCATATTATTTAGAGACAGAAAAGATTTTAACGAAGCAAATAGAAGCTTACAAAGAGGGAAACCTTCCATCGGATGGAAGAACAAGAGAGGAGACAACGCTTTTTTCTATCTATGAAAGAAAATCTACAATAGAATTGCCAAAGGGTTTAGAAGATCGAGAGGGTGCTGCCTGTGCAGAAGCAGCGATCAATGTGATAAAGTCAATTCACTATGATCAAAAACAAGTTCATGCAGTAAGTGCTTGTAATAATGGAGCAATACCTTGGTTACCTGATGATGCATGTATTCAAGTAAACAGTGTTGTGGAACAATATCGGATTTCGCCTTTAAATTCCGAAATAATCCTTCCACATATCCGCGGATTTTTACAACTTATCAAAGCCTTTGAGGAGCTAACAGTAGAAGCTGCAGTAACTAGAAATATGGGCATTTGTCTACAAGCATTAGCACTTCATCCATTGGTACCTGCAGAAAAAGCACATGCGTTAATTCAGGATTTATTTATGGAAAATGAAGCTTATTTTCATCCGGTTTTTTATTAAGAACCAACCTTTTTTAGATTTGAAAAGCTACTTAAGTGGTAAAAATTAGAACTACTTAAGCAGCTTTTTTCTTATAAAGTATATGACCGATGCAGAAGACGGTCTAATTCTAACAGTTATTCGCTACGTCATAGGCATGAAAAACGTATCTACTCCCACTTATCGACCTTGTGATCTGATTGAAGTGGGAGATTCCTAAGTAAAGGTTTCTATCAAATCCTAATTGATTAAGCTATCCCCGTCATTCCAACGGTTAAAAGTCTTATAGCTTCATTTTTAAGATTTTGTCCTGCGTTAATATCACGATCGTGATGTGTGCCATAAGAAGGGCAGTCCTACTCACGAAGGTTTAGACGTCTTTATTTTGGTATCCACAATATGAACATAGTTGAGAACTAGCAAAAGTTTTAGATACAGCAACTACTTCTTTGCCATACCATTTTGCTTTGTAATCAAGCATCGTTCTGAATTGTGATCACGATACTTCACTGATTGCTTTTAACTTATTATTCTTTAGCATGTTAGATACTTGCAAATCTTCAATACCAATGATGTCGTGGTTTTTGATAATGTAGGTAGAGATTTTTTGCAAATAGTCTGTTCTTGCATTGGTAATACGTTCGTGGATTCTAGCAACCTTGATACGTTGTTTATTCCAATTTCGGAAAACGATATATTTCTTTACCTGTTTTTTCACTCGTTGTATAGTGTTCGGATGTGGGTGACCATAGCTATTGTTTTTATCGGCACTATAAATAGCTACAGATGGCTTAACAGTCTTTAAAAATTCGACTGCGCTTGATGTGTTTGAACCATGATGACCAAGCTGTAAAATATCTGCTTTGAGATTATTATTTAATTCAATCATGGTTAACTCTTCTGTTTGGCCAGCATCTCCAGTAAATAAAAAGCTAGCCTTGTTTTCATGTAAAGTACTCCTTGAACTTAGTGCATAGACTGTATAAAAAAGGAAAAACAGCCCTTGACATGAGCTGTTGAATGATAAGTTTATTCCAAAGAAGGAAAATAGTTTTTTCACAAGAGTTAATATTTTTATATTACTATTCCATTAACATTCTGTAGGAATAACAGGAAATTTTACGAGTTTGATTTATCCCGCATGTAAGGTGCCGTAAGACTCCCACTTCAAGACCTGAGTTGATACAAAAGGGTCTAAGTGGGAGAAAACGGCACCTAAATGCCCGATTCGTTCAAAAGGCCTTTAGATCATACCCTTGTGGTACTAACATTCAGTAGGAGATGGAAGAAAACTCCTACTGAATGAAGTTTCACTTTATAAGTTGCCGATCGATAAATACTTTGTTTCTAAATAAGGTTCAATTCCTTCTAGCCCACCTTCACGACCAAGACCACTTTCTTTCATACCTCCAAACGGTGCATGAGCTGCAGATGGGCCGCCATCATTCCACCCGATAATTCCATACTCCAAATGTTCATGAAGATATATACCAGTTCGATAATCATTCGTAAAGAAATATGCGGCAAGACCATATGGTGAATTATTTGCTAATTTAACAGCTTCATCAAGCTCTTTAAATACCGTAATTGGAGCAACTGGACCAAAAGTCTCTTCGTGCATAATATCCATATCTTCGTTTACGTTATTTAGTATGGTTGGATGTACAAAATAATAGTCTTTTTCTTCATCCGTATCAAACTGATCACCTAATAAAACGTCAGCACCTTTTTTCTTTGCATCCGTAATTTGGTCAACAATTTTTTCATAGCTGCTTTTATTAATGATTGGACCAATATCTACTCCTTTATCCAGTCCATTTCCGATTTTAAGCTGTTTTGCAAATTGAACAAACTTTTCAGCGAATTCATCAACAATATCTTCATGGACAATCACACGGTTTGCACAAACACAGGTTTGACCGGCGTTACGAAATTTGGTAGTAACGGTCTCTTTAGCGGCAAGCTCCACATCAGCGTCCTTGGCGACAATTAAAGGAGCATGTCCACCGAGCTCCATTGTTACATGTTTAACAGTATTGGCACTATTTTTTATTAATTGTTTTCCAACTGAAGTAGAACCGGTAAACGTTATTTTTCGCACATATTTGCTGTCTGTAAACAAATCGCCAATTTCTTTTCCTGAGCCTGTAACATATTGAATGGCGTCTTTCGGTATTCCAGCTTCATGTGCCAATTCAATCATACGAATTCCTGTTAGTGGAGTTTCAGATGCTGGTTTTACAATAAATGTACAACCTGCAGCAAGTGCCGGTGCGGCCTTTCTCGTCATCATAGCTGCCGGAAAATTCCATGGTGTAATGGCAGCAACTAATCCAACGGGCTGCTTACTAATAATAATTCGCTTTGTTTCCGTATTGGCAGGGATCATCCGGCCATAAATTCGCTTTGCCTCTTCTGCATACCAGTCAATATAACTTGCTGCGTATTCTACTTCTCCGTATGATTCTTTTAATGGTTTTCCGTTTTCCATTGTCATCATTTTAGCAAGTTCAGCTTTATTTTCCCTCACCTTTACAGCCCAATTATTTAGCAACTCGGACCGCTTATGAGCATTTGTTTTAGCCCACTTTGGAAAATAATCAAAACCTTTACGTAAAGCTGTTTCGACTTCCTCCTGACTAAACTTCTTAATTTCTTTAATTACTTCTCCAGTAGCTGGATTTTTAACTGTTATCGTGTTTGCCATGATAAAACTCCCTTCTCTAATAAATTTTTTATTTATAGTATATTCCCTTTTTTAGTATAAAGGAAAACATTGAATTAAACTAATCATTGTGAAAATTAATTCCTGGTCTAAAACACTATTAGAACCTTAAAAATAATTATAGAATGTGATCTAAAATCACAAGAAAACCCCTAAGTAGGCGCTAACGACGCCTCAATACCTTATTTATTAAAAGCCTTTAGTTCATATCCTTACGCTACTAACAATCAGTAAGGATGAAAGAAAACCCAACTGATTTGAAAGTTTCACTAAGTGTTAAGTAAATACCAATTTACGCCCTTTTTGAGATTGCAAAACAAGCATTGCGGTTCTTTCTTAAGATGAATGCACAAAAAGAAAGGCCTTCTTTTAAAAAAGCGGAGAGAGAGCTTGGCGAGTGATAAAGCGCAGAAGATAATCGAGTTGCTCTTATATAGAGTTAAAATGTTATTACCTATGTTGAATAAACTTAACAGCATCCTTTTTGACTAAATTCTTATAAAAACATCAAAAAATAATATTTTCCGTCTTTAGAAGGAAAAAGTATGTGTTTAGTTAAGCAAAGGAGTCTACTAAAATAAAGATAAAGGATCCTACTAAATCTAAATTAAGGAGGGAATTAATGTGAAACATATATTGTTAGCGTGTTCAGCGGGTATGTCAACAAGTCTACTTGTTTCTAAAATGGAAGAGGTAGCAAAGGAAAAAGGCGAACAAGTTAAAATATGGGCTGTGGCACAGGATAAAGTTATCAAAGAAATTGAAAAGGCAGATGTGTTACTAATTGGCCCGCAAATGCGTTTTTTAAAGAAAAAATTGTCTAAAATCGCAGCCGATGCAAATGTAAAGATGGATGTGATTGACCCTGTAGCTTATGGAAGAATCGATGGAGAAGCAGTGCTTAAAAGAGCGCTAGAATTGTTAAAAGAAGTTAACTAATTTAGTGGAGGCAAACGATAATGAATACATTTATGAAGACATTAGAAAATGTGTTGTTGCCAATTGCGGATAAGTTGAATAATAATCGCTATTTAACAGCATTACGTGATGGATTTATGGTTGCTTTACCAATTATTATCTTTGGTTCAATTTTTGTAGTAATCGCAAACCTTCCTTTCCTTGATCGTTTAATGAGTGAAGATACCTTTTTAGCTTATCAAAATGCATTGGGGCCCGCTTCAGCTTCAACTCTAAGTATTATGGGTATGTTTGTCATTGTAGGTATTGGCTATAAAATGACAGAACATTACGGTAATGATGGTATATATGGAGGGGTAGTTGCGTTAACTGCATTTTTAATTCTGACTCCACAGGTTTTGGAAGGCGTAACAGGTGTTATTCCCACTGCAAGTTTAGGAGCACAAGGGATGTTCTTAGGGATTTTTACAGCATTTTTTTCGGCAGAATTATATAACTTTTTTGTAAAAAAGAACTGGATCATTAAAATGCCTGCTGGAGTTCCAAATGCAGTTTCCAAATCATTTAGCGCCTTAATTCCAATTACTTTAACACTAACATTGTTCTTGATTGTTAGAATCTTATTCAGTTATACAGGATTTGAAACAGTGCAAAACTTTATCTATACAATCATTCAGCAACCGTTAACGAAACTTGGCAGTGGATTACCTGCAACAATCTTAGCTGTTTTACTTATTCAGCTATTTTGGTTCTTTGGTTTGCATGGGCAAATAATTATCAACTCTGTATTCGATCCAATTTGGTATACGCTTAATGAGCAAAATTTATCGGCATTTCAAGCGGGATCAGAGCTTCCTAATATTGTAACAAAGCAGTTTATTGATTCATTTCTTGTAGGTATGGGTGGATCAGGAATGACACTTGCTGTAATTATTCTTATTTTTATTATCGGTCGAAGCAGACAAATAAAAGAACTAGGGAAGCTTGGAGCTCCAGCTGGATTGTTTAATGTTAATGAGCCAATTATATTTGGGTTACCAATCATTATGAATCCACTCGTTATTATTCCGTGGCTGCTGGCACCAGTAGTAGTAACCGTTATTACTTATTTTGCAATGGCAACTGGACTTTGTCCTCCTCCGGCAGGGATTATTGTTCCATGGACAACACCGGTTATTTTAAATGGATTTCTAGCTACGGGAAACGCCTGGCAAGGGGGTGTGCTTCAAGCAGTTAACTTATTAGTAGTTATGGCAATATGGTGGCCATTCTTAAAAATTATGGATAAAAGCTACTACGAAAAAGAGAACAAAGGTACAGATAGCTAATGAGAGGTGAAGAAAGTGGATTCAACAACTGAGATTGCATTTCAAATTATCTTATATGCAGGTAATGGTAAGACAAGTATAATGGAAGCTATTCAAGCAGCTAAAGCGGGAAACTTTACTAGAGCTAATCAGCTCGTCGAAAAAGCAGGAGAAGAGATAGGAAAGGCACATAAATACCAAACTTTACTTCTCAAGAAGGAAGCGAATGGTGAGGGAAACATCATCAATGTAATGCTCATACACTCACAGGATCATTTGATGACAACAATGACAATGAGAGATCTAGCTATCGAAATTATTGAAATCTATCGTTATAAATAAGCTTTTATACAGGAGGATATAATCATGAAATATAAGTTTCCTAGTAACTTTTGGTGGGGAAGTGCGACTTCTGCAACACAAATTGAGGGAGCTGCCAGTGAAGAAGGTAAAGATAAAAATATATGGGATTATTGGTTTGAAAAAGAGCCGAATCGCTTTTTTGACCAAGTCGGTCCTGAAAAAACATCAAATTTCTATTATACCTACAAACAAGATATTCAACATATGAAAGAAATTGGACATAATAGTTTTCGTTTATCTATATCATGGTCGCGTCTTTTACCAAATGGTAAAGTTAATCAGAAAGCAGTGGATTTTTATGATCATGTAATTAATGAATTAATTGCTAATGGCATAGAGCCTTTTGTTAATCTATTTCATTTTGATATGCCTTTAAGCATGCAAGAACTAGGCGGTTGGGAAAATAGAATTGTTGTAGAAAAGTATAAAGAATATGCAAACATTTGCTTTCAACTGTTTGGTGATCGTGTGAGAAAATGGTTTACTTTTAATGAACCAATTGTACCGGTTGAGGGCGGTTATTTATATGATTTTCATTATCCTAATATAGTAGATGCTAAGAGAGCTGTACAGGTAGCTTATCATACAATGATTGCACATGCGAAGGCAATTCAGCTATTTCGTCGCTTTAATTTTAAAGATAGTAAGATAGGTATTATTTTAAACTTAACTCCTTCCTATCCTAGAAGTAATAATCCTGCCGATCTTAGAGCATCGAGGATTGCGGATTTATTTTTTAATCGAAGCTTTTTAGATCCAGCAGTTTACGGAGAATATCCATCAGAATTAATTGAAATTTTAACAAAATATGGACAAATGCCAAATACAGAAGTGACAGATAAAGAACTCTTAAAAGCAAATACAATTGATATTTTGGGAATCAATTATTACCAACCACGGCGCGTTAAAGCTAAAGAATATTTACCTAATCCTTATGCTCCTTTTATGCCGGATATGTTTTTTGATCTATATGAGATGCCCGGTAGAAAAATGAACGCGTATCGAGGCTGGGAAATATATGAAAAAGGAATATATGATATTTTAGTAAATCTAAGGGATAATTATGGAAATATTGAATCATTTATTTCAGAAAATGGAATGGGAGTTCAGGATGAAGAACGCTTTATAAAAGATGGAGTAATTCAAGATGATTACCGGATTGACTTTATTCGTGAACATTTGAAATGGGTACATAAAGCAATTGCAGAAGCTTGTAATGTTAAAGGGTATCATTTATGGACGTTCATGGATAATTGGTCATGGCTGAATGCGTATAAAAATCGTTATGGTTTTTACTCTGTCGAATTAAGTACTATGAAACGAACTCCTAAAAAAAGTGCTTATTGGTTCAAAAAAATAGCTGAAAACAATGGTTTCTAATTGATATGGATGAAGTGGTAGAAAGGGAATAAAGTAAATCGTTTATCCCGCATGTAAGGTGCCGTAAGCCTCCCACATTAAGATTCTGAGTTAATACAAAAGGGTCTAAGTGGTAGAAAACGGCACCTAAATGCCCGATTCGTTCAACTAACATTCCGTGTAAAAAGCGTTCTACGGAATGAAGTTTCACTTTATCCCGCATGTAAGGTGCCGTAAGCCTCCCACATTAAGATTCTGAGTTAATACAAAAGGGTCTAAGTGGTAGAAAACGGCACCTAAATGCCCGATTCGTTCAACTAACATTCCGTGTAAAAAGCGTTCTACGGAATGAAGTTTCACTTTATCCCGCATGTAAGGTGCCGTAAGCCTCCCACATTAAGATCCTGAGTTAATACAAAAGGGTCTAAGTGGTAGAAAACGGCACCTAAAAGCCCGATTCGTTCAAGGGCCTTTAGGTCATACCCTTCTAGGTACTAACGTTCAGTAGGAGATGGAAGAAAATCCCTGCTGAATGAAGTTTCACTTTATTCCCTCCATTCAATAAATATGGAGAATAAATGAAAAAGCAGATATAGGTTGTACAGATTTTTTCGTTCAATTTGCTGAATGGTTAATTACGTGTACTCTTTTTCAACAAGTAAAGATTATCATCTGTCCATCAATAAAAACGGTAATAAACAATAGGAAATGTTAAAATAAAAGAGAAAGCAAGAGAATTTGTCAGGAAAAGAGGAAGTTTTCCATTTTTTACGATGAAGTCAATCAAACAAAATGGAAATTTTAATGTCCTGTATAAGTAACCTTTTTAAAATTGAATAATGTCAAGAGGAGAAAAGAAATGCTTACAACAAGGATGCGAGTGATTTTAAAAAAGTTAATGCTTGTTGATTCTCCTTTAACAGGGAGGTTTTTAGCTAATCTAAATAAAGTAACAACAAGAACAATACGAGAAGATATAAAAAAGTTAGATGATTTAGTAAAAAAACATGGTGCAGAGATTGAAACAGTGATTTCGAAAGGTTATAAGTTAACCATTTATAATAGGGAATATTTTCGAGAATTTCTTAAGGATGTTGTAAAGAACGAAAGAAAAAAAGGGCAAATCATTTATCACCTCCCACAAGATCGAGAGGAGTATATTATTCGTAGACTTTCCACTAGTAAAGGCTATGTGAAACTTGAACAATTAGCAGATGAACTTTATGTTAGTAAATCTACAGTTCAAAATGATTTGAAACAAGTAAAAGAAATATTAAAAGAGTATTCTATAACAGTACAGTCTAGACCTAACTATGGGTTGAAATTACAAGGTGAAGAATTAAAATTACGTTTTTGTATGGCAGAATACATTGTTGAGCGTGACAAGAATACCGAGAAACAAACATTCCATTCCATGCTTGTTTCTCGTCATAAAAAAGCATTTACCATCATTCATAACATTATAATTGAACATATTATTTTTCATAATATTAGCATGTCAGATATTTCTATTAATAATTTATTGATTCATATTGTTATTGCTTATGAGAGAATTAAGAATGGCAATTACGTTGTTTTTCCATCAAACGAGTTAAGGCAAATAGTTAATCAATATGAATTTGCAGTGGCAAAAAAAATAGTAGAAGATGTGGAAACACAACTTCACATTCAATTTCCGGATGTCGAAACGGCCTATATCGCCATTCATTTATTAGGCACAAAAATGTTATTTAAACCAAATCATCATGATGTACTAAATGAAAAATTGATAGCATCAGATATTCTTATCATTGTAAAAAAAATGCTTGAAAAAATTGATGATGAGTATCATTTAGGAATAAAGTATGATAAAGAACTCATTATTGCATTAGGATTACATTTAAAGCCTGCTATCAATCGGTATAAGTATGGAATGAATATTAGAAATCCTTTACTTCAAGATATTAAGAAAAAATATCCGTTGGCATTTGAAGCTGCCATTTTAGCTGGACTTGTTATTGAAGAAATGACGGAGTGTAAAATTAATGAAAATGAATTAGGTTATATTGCTCTCCACATTGGAGCAGCAATGGAGCGAAAGAGTTTTAATATTGAACCGAAACGTTGCTTAATAGTGTGTGCTTCAGGTTTTGGAACAGCTCAGTTAATTTACTACAAGATAAAGTCAGAATTTAGAGATAGTCTTCATATTGTCGGGATAACAGAGCTATACCGTATAAAGAAGTATAATTCAAATGATATTGATTTGATAATAAGTTCGGTTCCCATTGAAGCTGAGATTTCTATCCCGGTTGTACAGGTGAATGCAATTATCGGGGATTCTGACATTCAAAAAATAAGTAATTTTGTTAAAGATCAACAATCGATTATGGAATATTTTCAAAAGCAATTTGTATTTTTGCAAAAAAATTTAACGACAAAGACAGAGGTACTTGAGTTTTTATTTCAGCAACTGAAGATATTTGAACTTGTTGATAACGATTACTTAGAATATGTTTATAAAAGAGAAAAAATTGCCTCAACCGTCTACGGTAATCTAGTTGCTATCCCCCATCCAGTAACACCACAGACCGATGAAACTTTTTTAACTGTTTGTACTCTTACAAATGTAATTGATTGGGGAGACAAGCCAGCACAATTTATATGTTTATTAAATGTAAAAAGAAACAGCCAAGAAGATTTACAACCGATGTATGATTTATTAGGAGCTATTGTTAATTCTGAAACAATTGTCCAACAATTACTTAAAGCTAACGATTATGCGTCTTTTATTAAAGTGCTAAATGATTATAATAAATAGTGATTATAAAGCTTTGATCTGCTATGCTATGTCTAGAGAAAGATTAAGAAGTAGGTGCAACAATGAATCAAAGACAAAGAGAGTTAGTAGAAATTTTATTATCCAATCATCAACGTGCTTTATTGATAAAAGATCTTGCTAACCAGGTGCACTGTTCAGAGAAAACCGTGCGTAATGATTTACAAACGATTGACAAGTTGTTAAAGGATTATCCATCTGCTTATATTATTCGGAAACCGGGAACAGGGGTATTTATAGAAATAAATGAAAAAGACCGTGCCCGTTTATTCCATGCTCTTTTTCGTAAAGACGAAGCAAAAGATAAGCGAGTAATGAACATAGCTTATCGACTACTAACTAAGGAAGAACCAATTACTATACAAAACCTTAGTGAAACTTATTTTATGCCTAATGCTATTATTAAAGATGATCTAAACTGTATACAGCAATGGTTAGAGAGTTTTGGTTTAAGTGTTGAGTGCAGACAAGGGCTTGGGCACTATATTAAAGGAGATGAAATAAATAGACGAATTGCTTTAGCTCATATTGAAGAACTTACTGGTGATTCAGCAAACTTTTTATTGGATTTATTTATGCCGTTTGAGGTTGCTACGGTAAAGCAAACCTTAGACAGCATGTGTAAGCACTGGGATCTTCCTATAACAAGTGAATCATTGAATAATCTTTTGGTCCATGTGTTAATTATTGTGAAAAGAACAAAGTGTAATGCTCCCATTAGCATTCTGCAACAGAATGAATCTATTTTTCAATCAATAGAATATCAAGCAGCGAAGTGGGGTTTACAGCAATTAGCTGAAAAATTTTGTCTTACTTTTTCCGAATCAGAGTTGATTTATTTTACCTGGCATATACGTGGCAGTAAAAAGTACGAAGAGACGATTTATCAACAAAAAGATGAGCCAATGAAGCAAATTTTATCTACACTAATTAAAACGATGCAACAGCTGACGAGAGTTCCATTCTCTTTCGATGATCAATTAGTAAATGGACTAACAATTCATTTGGATGCTGTGGTCAATCGTTTAATGTACGGGTTTCCAATTTCTAATCCATTGTTATTTGAGATTAAAAAGATGTACCCATATATGTTTAGCATGGTTACTCTAGCGTCAGAGAGGATAAATGACAATTTTAATTTAGATATACCAGAGGAAGAAGTGGCTTATATTGTACTCCATTTCCAAGCTTCCATTGAGAGGCTGGATGCTGAAAAACACGCTATACCAAAAGTCTTAATTGTGTGCGATATGGGAATAGGAATGTCCCGTTTGCTGCAAGCCAAGGTGGAAAAGCAATATCAAGAATTAAAAATTGTAGGAGCAATAGGAAAAGGGGAAGTACAAGCTTTTCTGAAAGAAAATGATGTTAATTTAGTTATTTCCACAACGCCTTTAGAAAATGTAAAAGTACCTTCTATTATAATTTCGCCGCTTTTAGAAGCTACAGATAAAGAAAAACTACAAAAGTATCTTAAAAGGCGAGCAGTAGAGTCATCTGTGTTAGCAGCTTCTGATCATGTGCTTTGTGAGTTTATCGATGAAGAATCAATATTTACCGGTATCCGGCCACAGCATCGTTTTCAAATAGTAGAAATGCTAGGAAATATGCTATATAAACAAGGAAAAGTAGACAAGTCTTATATTCATCAAGCGTTATTACGAGAACGAAAATCTGCAACTTCTATTGGCGGAGGAGTAGCGATTCCACATGGTGATCCAATACTAGTTAGAGAATCCACGATAGCTGTAGCTCTTTTAGATAAGCCAATTGACTGGGGAACAGAAAAAGTATCGATTGTGTTTATGCTTGCTTTAGAGAACGACAAAGCCAATCCGATTAAAGCAATTATTCACAAAATATCAGCTCTCTCTAAAGATCCGGAAATGGTTGGGACTTTATTAAACGCTCGCAATAAACAAAATCTTTTACGAATTTTAAATGAAAGAAATTTATAAACGTGCCCCTGTACTGCGAAAGGAAAACTTCATTCATTCTATTCTCCTGTATATACTTCGTCACATATGTAGTAAGTTAGCCTTCATTTTTCTTTATCATCCATGAAGATAAAGAAAATGAAGGCTTCACTTTTTTACACTATAGGAAAGTATAAAACTTTATGGTTAATAGTATAAGAAAAACGATAGCTTTCGTCATAAAGACTTGGCGACATGCCAAGTTTTTCTAATCTCAAGGGAAACTAGGTTAAACCAAATAATAGAGGTTCTAGAGGCGAAAAAAGTAATTTCTTATCTAACTTGGTTACTTTTAACCGATATATTTTAAATTACCATAGCTCCGGTAAAAACCTAACATAATGAATGAACAATAATAAGATATACTTTGTGATGAAAACACTTATAATTTCTCTATTAAAAATTTTTTACGAGATATTCAATAAAAAGCGCTTGTATGAAAGATGATGGGCAAGCGGATAAAAAGCTTTGCTCACTAAGCTTAATTTATCCCGTATGTAAGGTGCCGTAAGACTCCCACTTCAAGAGCCTGAGTTGGTACAAAAGGGTCTAAGCGGGAGAAAACGGCACCTAAATGCCCGATTCGTTCAAGGGCCTTTAGGTCATACCATTAAGGTACTAACACTCAGTAGGAGATGGAGGAAAACTCCTACTGAATGAAGCTTCACTTTATAAGGAGGTTGAAATAATGAAAATAGTTGCTGTAACTGCGTGTCCAGTAGGTATTGCACATACTTATATGGCAGCTGAAAATTTACAAAAAGCTGGAGAGGAATTAGGTGTAAACATAAAAGTAGAAACTCAAGGATCCATTGGTGTAGAAAATGCTCTAACCGAGAAGGATATTGAAGAAGCGGATGGAGTCATTATAGCTAGTGACAAAGAGGTTTCCAAAGAACGGTTTATTGGAAAAAAGCTGATTGTAACAGGTGTACAAGAAGGAATTAGAAATCCGCAAAAACTGATCCAACGGTTTGAAACTGAAGATATACCTGTGTATAGAGCAGATTTAATGTCCCTGGAAGAAGCAAAAAAAAGGAAAAAAGAAAAAGAAAATCCAATATATAGACATCTAATGAGCGGTGTATCTTATATGATTCCGTTCATTGTTGTAGGCGGATTATTGATCGCACTTGCTTTAACATTAGGTGGAGAGCAGACACCAGGGGGAATTGTTATTCCTGAAGATTCATTTTGGAAAAAAATTGAAGAAATAGGGGCTGCTTCGTTTAGTTTTATGGTTCCTATTCTCGCTGGATTTATCGCTGTAAGTATTGCTGATCGACCAGGTTTAGCTCCAGGTATAATTGGTGGATTTATTGCAGCAAATGGAAGTTTTTATGGTAGTGAAGCCGGTGCCGGATTTATTGGTGGGATCATTGCAGGTTTTTTGGCAGGTTACATTACACTAGCTATTAAAAAAATTAAAGTTCCTCAAGCTATCCAACCGGTTATGCCGATTATCTTTATTCCAATTCTATCAACCGCAGCAGTTGGTTTGCTATTTGTTTATGTCATTGGTGCTCCAGTAGCTCAAGTGTTTGAATCGCTAACAGCATGGTTGGAAGGGATGCAAGGGGCAAGCTCCGTATTATTGGCATTAATTCTTGGTGCAATGATCGCTATTGATATGGGTGGTCCATTTAATAAAGTAGCATTTTTATTTGGCTCGGCTATGATTGCAGAAGGGAACTATGAAATAATGGGACCGATTGCAGTAGCAATTTGTATTCCGCCCCTTGGCATGGGTCTTGCAACATTTATCAATAAACGAAAATATCAACCAGCAGAGCAACAAGCTGGTAAAGCAAGCTTCACTATGGGACTGTTTGGAATAACAGAAGGAGCAATTCCATTTGCTGCACAAGATCCGTTACGTGTAATCCCGAGTATCGTAATTGGGTCAATGACCGGGTCTGTTATTGCTATGCTAGGGAATGTTGGTGATCGAGTGGCACATGGTGGACCAATCGTTGCCGTTTTAGGAGCAGTAGACAATGTATTCATGTTCTTTGTCGCCGCTATTATTGGTACACTTGTCACCGCATTACTGGTTAACTTTCTAAAAAAAGATGTAAGTGGTGTGCGTAAACATTCCAATAAAGAAAAAGATAAGCAGAAAGTAGACAATGAGCCCACAGACAATACGTCCATTGAGCTAAACAAATTAACAGATATTATGACGATGGATTTAATTGATACAGATATTCAGGGCACAACGAGAGATGAAGTAATTGATAAACTCATTCAAAAATTAAATGGATCAGGAGTTTTGAATGATCCAAAGGCTTATAAACAAGCCGTTATTGCTAGAGAAGAAGAAGGAACAACAGGAATGGGAATGAATATTGCTATTCCCCACGGTAAATCGACGGCTGTTAATAAGACCGCAGTAGCCTTTGCCATAAAACGTGATGGTGTAGATTGGGAAAGTTTGGACGGAACGGATGCTAAATTAATTTTTATGATTGCTGTACCGCAAGAACAGGCGGGAGATCAACATCTAAAAATTTTACAAATGCTGTCCAGAAAATTAATGGATGCTACATTTAGAGACCAGCTTTTAAAAGTTACAACAAAGGAAGAAGCATACCAGTTACTAAATGAGATTCAATAGGATAAGCAGTTCTTTAATGTTTTAACCAAAGTTTAGCTTAGCTTTAAAATTTGAATTGTTGGAAGAAATGAAAGAAAAACTATCATTGTGCGGAGTTTCACTATATAATATGGGAAAAGGGATGAACCTCTTTTCCCATTCCCTGTTTAATAAAAATAATATGTTGGAGGGATTCAGCATGAATCAAGAACCAATATTTTTAAAACCTGTATTTCAAGAACGAATTTGGGGAGGAAAAAAATTAAAAGCATTGTTTGGCTATGAAATTCCATCAGAGCAAACAGGCGAGGCGTGGGTTATCTCTGCACACCCGCACGGTCCGAGCGAAATTATAAATGGTCCATTAGCAGGAAAAACATTACAAGATGCCTGGGAAAATCATGGCGAACTGTTTCACAAAAAAAGCAGCGATGATGAAGCATATCCATTATTAGTTAAAATTTTAGATGCAAATGATAATTTATCGGTACAAGTTCATCCCGATGATAAGTTTGCAAGAAATGTGGAAAATCAACCATATGGTAAAACGGAATGTTGGTATGTGCTTGATGCAGAGCCGGGAGCAGAAATTATTTTAGGTCATCACGCAAAAACGAAAGAAGATTTAGCGGCTATGATGGATAATGGAGATTGGGATCAGTTGTTACAACGTGTGGCTGTAAACAAAGGCGATTTTATCTATGTGCCAAGTGGGACAATTCATGCAATTGGTAAAGGTATTGTTATATTAGAAACCCAACAAAGCTCTGATATTACATATCGAGTGTATGATTATGATCGTAAAGATAAAAAAGGAAATCCCAGAGAATTACATCTGGACAAAGCAAAGCAAGTTACAAATATCCCTCATCAAATGTCAAAGCTTGAACAGCAAAGTTATCAGAAAGAGGGTTTAAATGTTCAGCAATTAGTAAAAGAAACTTATTTCACTGTGTATCATTGGAAACTTTCGGGCGAAGTGACGCAACATTTAGAAGCTGATTTTCTACAATGCAGTGTGATTACGGGAAATGCAGAAATACATGTAAATAATAAATCTTACACATTAAAAAAAGGTAATAATTTTATTCTCCCGTATGGCATTGATACATATCAGCTCGTCGGCAATGCAGAATTGATTGTTTCACATACGTAATGGATACGTAAAGAGATATGTTGATTGCATCATTTTGAATCAACAACATGACAATGAGGTTGAAGCAATTGTTAAAAAACTTTTGAATTGACTACATTATAAGGTCGTTCAAGATATAATAATTTCAATCCACGCACCTATACAAGGTGCGACGTATGTTCTACCTTTGTTCTTTTCCATCTTAGTGTATTTCAATCCACGCACCTATATAAGGTGCGACGGTAGCGACGTTGCCTTTTTCGAGTTTCGCCTCGTATTTCAATCCACGCACCTATATAAGGTGCGACCAAACACTTGTTGACTTTGTTATGTCCATTTGGGATTTCAATCCACGCACCTATATAAGGTGCGACGGAAATGCGGTCGTTGACAGGTGATCTGGCTGATATTTCAATCCACGCACCTATATAAGGTGCGACGAATATCAAGCGGCAAGAATCGAAGACGGCAAGATTTCAATCCACGCACCTATATAAGGTGCGACGCCTACGTCCTAGCGCAGGATGCGGAGTTTGAGCGATTTCAATCCACGCACCTATATAAGGTGCGACAGCGAATATGACCTAATTTTTTACAAAAATAGTAATGATTTGTGCCTTTTTAGAATGTAAGCTTCAAAAAACGCTTCTATTTCCTCCATTTTATCCCATTTTTAGGTTTTATACAAACAAATTTTGGTGCGAATCCCCTAGAGATTTTATGTGCACTTCAGGTTCGCACCAAAATAACATGTCTATTCATTTGGAAATCAAAAAGTAAACTAACGATTCGTCTAGCTTAACGCTCAAGCTGTAGCAAACTAGTATATTCTTCCTACGATAAGTCAACATCGACTCTAAAGGAAAGCCGACTAAAAGCGGGCTTGTCGCTCAGGCGTTGGCATACCCCTGTTTTAGAGGCATGTTATCTTTATCCCCAATGTAAGAGCCGTCATTTCTCTCATCTCAAAAATTAGGCATTACTTTCAGTGAAACATAATAAAGTTGTCATTTTGGCCCTTGACATGCAACAACTTTATTAGTCAATTTTTTCTAATAAAAAATTCATGTTCTTCATCTACACCTAAAACAAGTTGTTGATCAAGATTTATTTCCATAGAAAAGATTTTAGATTTCTTTTCTGAGAAAAGCCATCTTCTACCCGTACTCGTTAAAATAATAAAAACACCATTCTTTTTTTCTTGCATAAAACTTAAAGAAGAATTAGTAATAGGTTCATTATCACTTTTTAAAATGTTTATTTCTTTCAATTTCTTCCCGACACTAGGAGCGTTTTTGACAACCAACCCAATTTCACTGATATTCAAAATGTTATTTACTGAAAATGGGGTTTCTCTAATTGGATTTTCATTATATCGAGCTATAAGTTCCACAATATTTCCTGCCGGGTCTTCAAAATAGCAAGCATACGCAGGCCAAAATGAGAAATCTGCCTCGTCTTGTCCATCATCTAATAACAGCCTGACTTTTCCTTTCAACCATGTCTTTGCTTCTTGAAATTGATTGGATGGAATATTAAAAGCAAAATGATAATATGGTTCCCCTTTTACATTTTCATTTTTAAATTCTAAAATGCTTGTTCCTACTTGAATTTGAAAACGATTTGGGCTTTCGCCACAAAGAGAAAAACCTAATTGTTGCGTATAAAATTCCTTCATTGCTTCTAATTTATTTGTTTGTAGTGTCAGTAACTTTATTTCCATAACAAATATATCCTCCTAAAAAAGTTTTATATTTAGATATCAGCCTCGATGTGTGAATAGGGTTGTGTTTAATTTAAACGTTTTCCCATTCATTTTTCCTTATTAAATATTATACTAATTCGAATTTTATAGACAACTTTATTAACTCTGTACAATTAACCTTTAACTTAATTTTACAATCTGGACCTTTGTGGAATAACATATCTAAGCAGACCAATAAAGCCGAAATTACAAACGTTTTAAATCGCGGTTTTGATCAAGATACATCACTTAATGTTCTTGTAAGTGACTGCACGTATGTACGTGTAGCTGAAAAGTGGCATTATGTCTGCCTGTTTGTCGATCTTTTTAATCGTGAAATGATTAGGTACAGTTTAGAAGTAAACTAAGATCATCTATTAGTCATGAAGGCTTTAGCCACTAATTCCAGCAAGTCTCGCAAGAAGTTTCTATTTTCCCACCGATCGTGGCAAAGAGTTTGATAACAGATAGGTGATGAAGCATGGCAGCATTCAAATCGAACGATCACATTAGCATAAAAGGGTGTTCCTATGATAACGCTATAGCAGAATCGACATTTAAATCATTCAAAAAAGAGTTTGTGAAAAATAGAAAGTTCGATAGTTTAAAACAATTAAAACTAGGGTCAGCTGATTATGTGCATTGGTTTAACCATTGTCAAGTAAATGAAAGCCTAGACTATTTCCCACCTATCCCAATTAAAAAAAGAACACCTTAAAAAACTTTCAAAGAGAAAAGAATTCCTTGAATGAAGTTTTCCTTTATCATCAGAAATTCTCTATTTGTACATCGCTAATCGAGCGCTTCTAGCTTTTGTTCTTTACTATCTTTTTTCTAACTAATCATTTGGATGATATTCTCCATTTTTAAAAAATAGGTGAATAATTATATACAAAAATTGATTTTTGTGATATTCTTACAGCAAGGAGGTGAAACCATGGATATGAATGAAAGCGGTTTTAAAATTATTATGCACAGCGGTGATGCACGTTCTTATACGATGGAAGCATTAAAAAATGCCCGAAAAGGAAATTTTGAAAAAGCCGAACAATTGTTAAAAGATGCTGATGATCAGCTGCTTCAGGCACATAAAATTCAAACATCTTTATTACATGAAGAAGCTAATGGAAGAAGCATGAATTTATCCATTATATTCGTTCACGCGCAGGATCACTTAATGACAGCAATGTTGGCAAAAGACTTAGCAACTGAAATTATTGCAATGCAGCAAGATAAAACTTTATAGAGGTTTACAGTAAGAAAGATAGAAGTTTTTCTAAAACTAATAAATACGAAAAAAGGAGTGTGTGTTATGCGTGTATTAGTAGCCTGCAGTGCAGGTATGTCCACGAGTTTATTTGTTCAAAGAATAAAGGATGCTGCAAAAACAGAAGGTGTAGATTTGCAAATAGAAGCTGTATCTATTTCAGAAGCACGTTCGCTTTTGCAAAATAACAAGTATGACTTACTATTGTTAGGTCCGCAAGTTGCTTTTATGAAAAATCAAATGGAAAAAGAATTAGGGAATTCGCTTCCAGTTCGTGTCATTAATAGTCAGGATTATGGTTTGATGCGTGTTGAAAATGTTTTAAAACAAATATTGGATATAGTAAACCACTAGTATGGAAAAATAAAAAGCTAGGGGGAAATAAAAATGAATCGAATAGCCAATAAAATTGCTCAATGGTTGACACCTATTGCTACAAGGTTTTCTACGCAGCGTCATTTAGGAGCTGTGCGTGATGGTTTTATTATTTTGATTCCACTTGTTATTGTAGCCTCATTTTTTGTATTGATTAATAATGTAATTTTGGATCCTAATAACGGTATTTTTGCTGATGTTGCAGATTTAAGTGCTTACCAGCAAATAGGAAATCAAGTTTACAATGGTACATTAGGACTGCTTTCCATCTTAATTGCTTTTACTGTGGCTTATAAACTGGCACGTTCTTACAATGAAGATGGCGTTATACCAGGAGTAATGGCAGTTGCTGTATTAGTTTCCATGTTTCCTAGTATTGTTAAAGTTGTTCCCCTAAATCAAGAGAAAATGGTAGAGATAACGGGGGTATTTAGTCAAAGTGAAACATCCGCTACTGGATTAATTTTTGCGATTATTTCATCCTTAATTGGAACAGAAGTTTTTTTACGATTAAAGAGAATTAAAAAATTACAAATCAAAATGCCGGAAAGTGTTCCTCCAGAAGTTGCTAGATCTTTTAATGCATTGATCCCAGCATTTTTCACGTTAACATTGTTTGCCCTATTGGTGTTTTTAACGAATGCATTTTTTGATTTAGGATTACAAGAAATAATAACAAAAGCGATACAAGCACCACTTGATGCTATCTATCAAGGATTATTCGGTATTAATGGAGTTATGTTTGTACAAAACCTATTATGGGCTTTAGGAATTCACGGTACCTTTGTCCTTGGACCAATTACGGAACCAACTTTACTAGCTGCTATTCAGGAAAATATTGAAGCATTTCAGGCTGGCAGCATCATACCTAATATTGTAACCAAACCATTTATTGATAGCTTCGCAATGATGGGTGGTGGCGGAAATACAATCGGTTTATTAATTGCCATATTTATTGCATCCAAACGTGCGGAGTACCGCGGTGTTGCTAAACTTTCTACTGCTCCAGGGTTATTTAATATTAATGAACCATTAATGTTTGGGCTGCCAGTTATTTTGAATCCAATTTTAGCGATACCTCTTATTCTTGTGCCAATTGTGAATCTGAATATTGCTTATCTTGCTACATCTTTAGGATTAATTTCAAAAACGGTTGTTTTTATTCCTTGGACAACCCCGCCTGTATTATCCGCTTTCTTAGCGACAGCAGGTGATTTCCGTGCAGCAATTTTAGCTGCTCTATTAATTGCTCTATCGGTAGTTATTTATTTGCCGTTTGTAATTGCAACTAATAGAGTAGCAGCTATTGAAAGGGAAAACAGAAGTTAAAGAGAGCTGTTCAACAGGAGGATATGCATGACGAAAGTATTAATCTGTGATTTAGATGGAACATTACTTGATAAAAACAATGAAATATCATTAGAAAACATGAGGAAAATTCAGTCATTTTCGAACTCAGGTGGTACATTTATTATTGCTACAGGACGATTAGATCATGATATTGTGTATGTCGAGAAGCAACTAGGAGTTCAAGGTGATTTTCGAATTAGCCAAAATGGTGCCGTTATAACAAATAAGGATGGAAAAGTAGTTTTTAAACAGGAGATTGATTCTCATGCGGCTAAAGGAATCATGAAAATATTAGATAATAGAAAAGAACGAGTTGAAGTAAATGATGCTATACGGCGTTATTTTCCTTCACCACGCCCTATGGGAGGAGTCGCTGAATTTGTTGATTCGGCAGTTATTGATCCACAACTAAACAAAAAAGTTGGGAACAGCGTGATTCCAACCATCTTTCTCATATTCGGTGAAAAATCAGGTTTCAAACAGATAAAAGCTACCATCAATAAAAAATATGAAAACATTGTTAATTGTGTAGAAACCAGTGACTCTTCCTTAGAAATTATGTCTAAATATATTTCGAAGGGTGTTGCTGTTCGCCAAATTATGAAAGAACTGAATATATCAACACAAGATGTGTATGTTATCGGTGATTCTGAAAATGACATTTCCATGTTCGAAGCAGCAGGGTATTCATTTGTAATTGATGGTGCTTCAGAACAAGTGAAGCAAAAAGCGGATGAGATTCAAAAAACAGTAGCTGACTGTATTGAAGTGATTATGAATAAATCTCCGAAAGTTAGGTGAAAACATGAAAAAGATAATCTATATCCCTTTAGATGAGCGGCCATGTAATTATATATATCCGAAATATATGGAAGAAACAAGAAAAGACATAAAACTTATTGTTCCACCATGTGAAATACTTGGTAAGAAAAAAGAGAAGGCAAATGTCGAGCAATTATGGAAGTTTATCAATGATCATGCTCCCGAGGCGGATGGTCTGGTGGTTTCTGTTGAAATGATGCTATACGGCGGTCTTTTACCTTCTAGATTACATCAATTACGTGAATCAGAAGGAAAAGAGCGATTGAGAAAGTTTCAAATGCTAAGAGAAGCGTATCCGCATTTACTGATATTTGCATCAAATTTAATTATGCGTACTCCGAAGTTTAATAGTGCTGATGAAGAACCGGATTATTATGCTGAGTATGGAGAAGCATTATTTAAAAGAGCTTATTTACTGGATAAAGACAAACGTACAGGATTAAATGAAAAGGAAAAAAGTCAATTACAAAAAATAAATACTAAAATTCCAGAAATGTTTATTGAAGATTATGAAAGACGACGTAAATTCAATGTTACGATGAACATGCATATCCTCGACTTAGTTGTTAAAGATGTAATAAACTTTCTTGCTATTCCGCAAGATGATGCTGCAGTATATGGATATACTGCAAAAGATCAGGCAATTGTTTATCGTTATATCGAACAAAAAAGATTACAAAACAAAGTAATGGTCTATCCAGGAGCAGATGAGGTTGGATCCACATTAGTTGCTCGGATGCTGAATCATTTGCTCAATAGGAAACCGCGGGTATACTCTTTTTTTAGCTCGACATTAGGCCCCTATATTGTACCACTTTATGAAGACAGACCATTTGCTGAAAGTGTCAAAGCACATTTGCTTGCTTCTGGCTGCAAAGTGTCTTTGCAACCGGAGGAGGCAGATTTTATATTAGCAATTAATACTCCGGGTAAAGTAATGCAAGAAGCATTTAATCAAAATGAAAAAGATGTAACATACAGCAGCTATCGCGAGCTTCACTTTTTTACGGAACGTATCCAAGACTATTTGGAGATGGGAAAGCCTGTAGTGCTTGCGGACAGTGCCTTTGCAAATGGAGGAGATATAGAATTGCTCCATTATCTGGATGACTATCAGGTTCTAGATCAATTGATATCCTATAAAGGTTGGAACACAAATTGTAATACGTTAGGAACATCAATTGCTGCAGGCATCTTTGCGTTTGACAAGCAGGATTGCTTGACAATAAAAAAGAATCTCATATACCATATTCTTGAAGATGGTTTATATCAGGCCATTGTTAGAAAAGAGGTTACAGAAACCGTTCTTCCTGAAATCGGTGCAGACTATTTCCAATTGAATAATCAAGATGATAAAGTTGCTAGTGAAATTAAGAAGAGGGTTGTAACATATTATCAGCAAATGATAAAAAACAGCTTTTCAGAATTCGAATTATCACAGGTTTGTGTACATTTACCGTGGAGAAGAATGTTTGAAATTGGTCTTGATTTAAAAATAAAGAATAAATAGTTATCCCTGGCGTGAGGAGAGTTTAATCAATGAATATCATGGATTTTTTAGCAAGAGTGAAGAGCATTTATCCATCCTTAACAAAGAGCGAAAAAAAGGTAGCTTCGTTTGTTTCCGAGAACTACCAGCGTATTGCTTTTTTGTCTTTAACGGAGTTTGCTGATGAATTTGGTGTCGGGGAAGCTACTGTTATTCGCTTTTTAAAAAAAGTGGGCTTTTCTGGATATCATGAATTCAAGACTACTATGGCAAAGCAATTACTAGACACAAAAGAGGTTAAAACAAATACTGAATTTGAAAAAACGTATCATGATATCGTTAAAATGCTAGATGAAACAAGATTGTTGACCAATGCAGAAAAAATAAAACAATCAGCTAATTTGATAAAGAACAGCAATGCAATCTATTTGTTTGGGATCGGCTTTTCAGCTTTGGCTGCACAGGGAGCACAGATTAGACTCATGCGCCTTGGATATAAAGCGTACTTTTTTTCGGAACAGCATACAAGAGTAGTATCATCTCATTTAATCGAATCTGATGACTTAACGATAGCATTTAGTGTTACAGGTGATACACGAGAGACGTTACAATGGTTAAGTAAGGTCAAGGAAAATGGGGCAAAAACGATCGCTATTACAAACCATTCACGGTCGCCTATTACTAAAATTGCTGAATTGATATTGTTTACTGCAGGAAAAGAAGTAGCACAAGAAGGAAGTACATTAATTACGGAAATGTCGCAGCTTTTTGTCGTTGAACAGATTTGTCATTACCTGCATGAAATTGATGGTGCTAGAATTGCATGGGCAAAGAAACAAATTTCTGAGTCCATTGATTAACGAAGACAAGTCATATTTAAGATGAACAATCCAGTTTAAGCCAATGTATAAAATTTATTCGCCTGTATCAAAGTAGAAAAAACCTAAGGTAAGCGGGTGGTTGCTATGTTGAACAGGCGAATTTTTCATGTTCTCTACAACCCTTGGGTGTCTTACCGCACCTTACATTCCGGGTGACAGGACAAGGAATGCTTCGGAAGCAATACATCGCGGTTTTTTCAAGGACAGGAAGTAGGGAGTGAAGGAAAAGTCCTACTAAATGAAGTTTTACTTTATTCTTCACAAAAAATCCCTAATAAAACAACCATGCTTATTTGGACTATCCAGCTAATTCCTTCGTTAAAAAGAAGGATGGTATGCTTTTTCAGTGGACGGTTACCAATTACGAGCGTAGTAATATATACTGCTAAAAATCCGCTCGCATTTGTTAAAGATCCAATACTATATACTAACAAATGCTAAAGTAAGTAATGAATACAAACTACTTGAGGCTAAAGACATAAGATTCTAACCCTTTACCACCTAAATTTCCAATAATTAAGCTGATTAATATTCCTCCACGTATTTGCTAAATAAATTACTCTAGCAATTCGATCAATGATGTTTGTTGATGCTGTTAAAGCAGCAACAAGGCGAATAGCTTACCAATTCCTCTGCACACCTCCAGCAAATAAAATAATAACGATTGCCATCATCCCAACCAGTTCCAGTAATTGTAGGATCATGTAATAAAAAAATGTTAATTGTATCGCTACCTAATATCATATTAATGGCAATAAAAAATACAAGAGATGGTGCATTAACTTTAGTTTAGTTGAAAATTTACCGCCTACTATGCTAATAATTAAAACTAAAGAGAAATAGTTAGAAAAAATAAATTGGTTTTAAAAACTTTAGATAATACCATGTATCTTCACCCTCTAATGTTTTTTTCCTTCCCTCGCAGTATGTGTGTACACTTGTTTTTGTGATGAATTTATTTTATTTATGCATTTTTATTCGTTAAAATAAATACATAAGAGCGTGTTTGAAAAGAGGATAAAAAGGACCAAGATCAGCTAAGATCGCAGCATTCTTGTTGGAACTCCGACACTAGTACGTCCTATCTAGTCGAAGTTTAGGGCGGCGATGTTTCGAGTACGCGCTTGTACAGGACGTACTGACTTCTACGTTGCCTACAGGACGTAGGCGCTTTAGTAGAAGATTCTTTAATAGATACATAAGTGCTAGTTTAGCTTTCTTGAGACTTATTCCCATGCAGGAAAAGTGTTTTTCTTCTCCAAGGAACGGAGAAAAAAGCCAATAAAGAAAACTTAGCTAGCCGCAAGCAGAGCGTAGACGATAGCCTTGTTGCACGTATACGTAGAACTTAAAAGGTTTTACTACGTTGAATGAACTTTAACGCAAAAATTTTATACGTTTGAACGACGAAGAAATTCGATGTTTCTTTTTAGCGTGCTTTTTGAACACCTCTATAAGCGATTGTTCAAAGAGTAAGGCAAAAGTGACAAAGCAAATATTGAATTTTCAATACTGAAGTTAAGTTTTTAATGTCTAACGTATATGTACAACAAGGACATTCCTTGTACTATAGGAAAGTATAAAATTTTATGGTTTATAGTATAAGAAAAACTACGGCTTTCGCTAAGGACTTGGCGATAAGCCAAGTTTTTCTAATCAAAAGCTTGGAAAACAGGCAAGTTTTTTATTGATTTGGAAACGTTATCCGTTTTTACATGGTGGATAAGTAGCTTCGTCGTCTAGCTTCTGTGCTCAAGCGCCTAGTAACCCGATCGCTTACACTTTTGTTCTTGACTTGTTTACTTGAAACATGCCCCCTCTCACCTTTTTTTGAACAAGCATATAAGTAATGATGGAGGAATAGCGATATGATAGCTTACTTACAAGATACAGTAACGCTTAATAATGGAGTTGAAATGCCAGGATTTGGGCTTGGTTTGTACAAAGTAGAAGATGGAAGTACAGTGAAAACAGCTGTTCAAGCAGCGCTGGAAACTGGCTATCGCTTGATTGATACCGCTTCTTTTTATGACAATGAAATAGGTGTTGGCGAAGCGATTCGAGAATCAAGAATAGCTCGCGATGAGTTATTCATTACAACGAAGATTTGGAATGATCAGCAGGGTTATGAGAATACGTTCAAAGCATTTGAGCTTAGTTTGGAAAAGCTAGGATTAGATTACTTAGATTTATATTTGATTCACTGGCCTGTAAAAGGTATGTACAAAGCAACTTGGCAGGCTATGGAGGAGCTATATCAAGCTGGCAAGGTTCGAGCAATCGGTGTTAGTAATTTTCACCAACACCATTTGGAAAATTTGCTGGAGGATAGTAAAATTATACCTGCTGTTAATCAAGTAGAATACCATCCGCATCTTACTCAAGTACCTTTACATGAGTTTTGTAATTCTCATCACATTCAACTGGAAGCATGGTCACCGTTAAAACGAGGTCAGCTGATTCATGATCCTCTCTTAGAAAGCATTGGCGAAAAATATGGGAAAACCGCCGCACAAGTAATTTTGCGATGGGATATACAAAATGAGGTTGTAACCATACCTAAGTCCATTAAACCGAAACGAATCAATGAAAATGCTGACGTATTTGATTTCTCACTAACGGAAGAAGAAATGGAGCAGATTAATAGTTTAAATATGAATGATCGCAGTGGCACAAATCCAGACAGCTTTGATTAAACCATTTTAAAATCTATCATCAAAACTTCTATTCCGGTGCAGGGATGGAAGTTTTTCTTGTACTATAGGAAAATATAAAACTTTAGGCTTTATAGTATAAGAAAAACGATAGCTTTCGCCATAAAGACTTGATGATAAGCCAAGTTTTTCTAGTGTAAATCTATTTATCACACATGTTACACACCGCCTGAAAGAGAATAAGAAGAAGTCTAAGAAGAAAAAACGGCTCTTAAATCCCAGATTCGTTTGGGGTAATAAGACAAGAAAAGCTTCGACAGCACCACATTTTACGCAGAAAAAGTGTTTTTCTTTTTCAAGGACGCCCGAGATTTTAGTTTTTGTTTTAAATCTCAGTAGGGAATGAATGAAGTTCCCTATGTGGATAGGAAATTTGAGTTTATCCCGCATGTAAGATGCCGTAAGACTCCCATTTCAAGAGTCTGAGTTGGTACAAAAAGGTGTAAGTGGTAGAAAACGGCATCTAAATGCCCGATTCGTTCAAGGGCCTTAGGTCATACCCTTCTAGGTACTAACATTCAGTAGGAGATGGAAGAAACTCCTGCTGAATGAAGTTTCACTTTATTCTTGACTTAGATCTTATCGTAAATCAAATCTATTAAAGTTGTTAGAAAATAACTATCCGAATAGCAATTAAACGGCTATTCTAAGCATTTATTTAGTTCAGCAGCTCCCTAAGATCAGATTAGCATAATTGTGATTGAAGGATGAATAAATACGGAATTTTTCCTTTCTCAATTACAAAAATACATTGAAGTATTTGATAATTAAGCATATAATAATGCGAAAGAAAGGTGGTAATAGATTTGGAAAAAGATTTGCGAATAAAAAGTCATGTCTTCAGTGATGGAGCAATGAGAGCCCCAAATCGTGCTATGTTACGAGCTGTAGGCGTTTCAGATGATGACTTCAAAAAACCGATGATTGGTATTGCTAGCACATGGAGTGAGGTTACGCCATGTAATATACATATTAATGACTTGGCGAAACAAGCAAAAGAAGGTGCTAGAGAGGCGGGAGGGGTTCCGTTAATTTTTAATACCATTACGGTTTCTGATGGAATTTCGATGGGAACGCAAGGTATGCGTTATTCTTTACCAAGTCGTGATTTAATTGGTGACTCGATAGAAACGGTAGTAGGTGCAGAAAACTTAGACGGGTTAGTTGCTATCGGTGCATGTGATAAAAATATACCAGGATGTATGATCGCCATTGCCAATGCAGAAGTGCCAGCTGTGTTTGTGTATGGAGGTACCATAGCTCCAGGATCAATTAACGGAAAAGATATCGATATCGTGTCTGTATTTGAAGGCGTTGGAAAACATAATAATGGCTTAATAGATGACGACGAGTTACGTCAGATTGAATGTCATGCGTGCCCGGGAGCCGGAGCCTGCGGAGGGATGTACACCGCAAATACGATGGCTTCAGCAATGGAGGCAATTGGAATGAGTTTACCAGGAAGTTCTTCCAACCCTGCAGAATCGAAAGAAAAAGCAAAAGATTGCGAGAATGCTGGAAAAGCTGTTTATCATCTACTTGAAAAAGGCATTTACCCAAAGGATATTATGACAAAGAAAGCATTTGAAAATGCAATAACAGTTGTTATGGCTTTAGGCGGTTCTACCAATGCCATTTTACATTTACTTGCTATCGCTCATGCTATGGAAGTAGACTTAAAGATGGATGATTTCAATCGAATCCAAGAAAAAACACCGCATCTTGCTGACTTAAAACCGAGTGGTAAATATGTGATGCAGGATTTACACAGAGTTGGTGGTGTACAAGCTGTCATGAAAATGCTGTATGAAGCTGGCTATTTACATGGAGATTGCTTAACTGTAACCGGAAAAACGATTGCTGAAAATATGAAGGATGTACCATCTTTAAAAGAAGGCCAAGCTATAATTATGCCGTTTGATCATCCAAAGCGTAAGGATGGTCCATTAATCGTTCTAAAAGGCAACTTAGCTCCTAGTGGTGCTGTTGCTAAAGTATCCGGGGTAAAAGTCAGCCGTCATGTGGGTCCTGCACGAGTATTTAATACAGAAAAAGAAGCAACAGAAGCTGTTATGAATAATCAAATTAAAGAAGGAGATGTACTTGTTATTCGTTATGTTGGACCAAAGGGCGGACCTGGAATGCCAGAAATGCTATCAATCTCCGCAATTTTAGTAGGAAAAGGTCTGGGAGAAAAAGTTGCTCTCCTAACGGATGGCAGATTTTCTGGCGGAACGCATGGTTTAGTCGTCGGTCATATTGCTCCAGAGGCTCAGGATGGAGGGCCGATTGCTTTCTTAGAAGAAGGCGATATGGTTACGATCGATTCTACTAAAAAAGAAATTTCGTTTGCAATTACGGAAGAAGAGTTACAGAAAAGAAAGCAACACTGGACAGCGCCTCCTTTGTATAAAAAAGGTGTGTTAGGAAAATACGCACATAATGTTTCCTGTTCCTCAATTGGTGCAGTTACTGATTTTCTCGATAAATAAACGAAAAGATTAGTATATCGGGCAGCTAAATGGTTTTAAAGGCTTATTATAAAGCGCAGTATATTAAGTTAATATATTGCGCTTTGTTGTTTTTAAAAAAACACTATATTAATAGTGTTAATTGCGATATATTACATTGTAAAGAAAATGTAATATATCCTCTGCTTTATTATAATTAATGTGTTGTAAGCGCATACAATAAATGAATATATCTAAAAATTTTAAAATACCTGTTGACTCTTGTTTGAAAACAGTATATTATTAACGGCAATATCAAAGAAATCTTACAACAAACAATAATTTTTCGTATTTCACTAATTGTATTTTTTGAAAAGTTAAACAAAAAACAAACTGAAAATTTAATTATTATAATGCGATGACGGGAAAAAAGGAATATAGCCAAATGTATTTACAGAGATCCGGGGGTGCTGGAAGCCCGGAAATACAGTATATTCTGACATCATCTCTGAGCGCCGGACTGAACGGGTCACTTAATAGGCCGGCCAGGTGCATTTACTTATGTATCTGTTATCCAAATGAGTTTTAATTGATTTTTGGATGCCTATCAAGACATAGCATAAGAATCAACTAAACTCGCTAAGTTAGTATTCGCGAGAATGCTAAAAAACTGGGTGGTACCGTGAAAGGCAGCGCTTTTCTCCCCAAACACTGTAAATTTATGTGCAGTTAGGGAGGAGGGCGCTTTTTTTGTACTATGGAAAGTATAAATCTTTTGGCTTTATAGTATAAGAAAAACTATAGCTTTCGCCATAAAGACTTGGCGACAAGCCAAGTTTTTCTAATAGCTAAATATCAGGTTGGTGAAATGTTGAATAAATCCATACAGCTCTGATTGAGCGGGATTTTCATATTAAAAAATTATTCTATCTAAAGGAGGCATGCAGTAGTGGAGGTTGAGGCAAAGCATGAAGTGGAAAGTACAAAAAAATTAGAAACGGGTGCAGATGTGTTAATTGACGCATTAGTCAAAGCTCGAGTCGATACTATTTTCGGTTACCCAGGCGGTGCTGTGTTACCAATTTATGATGCAATTTATCGCAGTAATGCTCCCTTTGAACATGTGCTTTCTCGCCATGAACAAGGGTCTATCCATGCAGCAGAAGGCTATGCACGAGTTACAGGGAAGCCAGGAGTTGTTATTGCTACTTCCGGTCCGGGAGCGACCAACCTGGTAACAGGAATAACAGATGCAATGATGGATTCGTTGCCAATCGTTATTTTTACAGGTCAGGTGGCTAATACTGTCATTGGAACGGATGCATTTCAGGAAGCTGATATTATGGGGATCACAACACCGATTACAAAATATAATTATCAGGTTACTGAGTTGTTAGAATTACCAAGAGTTGTAAAGGAAGCATTTCATATTGCTTCTACCGGAAGACCGGGACCGGTTGTTGTGGATATCCCAAAAGATGTTTCGTCCCAGCTTTCAACAGCTGTATACGATGATCATTTTGAACTTCCTGGTTATCAGCCAAATAAAACACCAAATCCTCTACAAATAGTTAAACTGATGGATGCTTTGGCAAAAGCGAAAAAACCAATGATTTTGGCAGGAGCAGGAGTAATTTTTGCTAACGCAAGTAATGAGTTAAAAGCTGTTGCAGAAAAGCTTAAGCTTCCTGTAGCTAATACGTTGCTTGGTTTAGGCAGTTTCCCAGGTTCTCATGATTTATCGCTCGGGATGGCTGGAATGCATGGAACTTACGCAGCAAATATGGCTTTATATGAATGTGATTTATTAATTAACATTGGAGCACGTTTTGACGACCGCCTAACCGGTAACCTCAAGCATTTTGCTCCAAAAGCGAAAGTTGCACATATCGACATTGATCCAGCTGAGATTGGAAAAAATGTACCGACCGAAATTCCGATCGTAGCAGATGCAAAAGAAGCTTTAAACGCATTGCTGTTAAGTAGTTCAGCAGAACCAATCAATCCCAAAAACTGGCGGAATCATTTAGAAAAATATAAGCGAGATTATCCGCTGTGGTATGACAGATCTAATGGATATATTTCTCCACAATGGCTGCTTGAGCAAATATATGACATCACAGAGGGAAAGGCAATTGTGACAACTGATGTTGGTCAGCATCAAATGTGGGCAGCACAATACTATCGATTTGAAAAACCGAATCGTTGGGTAACTTCAGGAGGACTTGGAACAATGGGCTTTGGTTTCCCAGCAGCAATTGGAGCACAGCTAGGCGCCCCAAATGACTTAGTGGTATCGATCGTCGGGGATGGAGGATTTCAAATGACTTTCCAGGAACTTTCGGTTGTCAAAGAAAAGAAGCTACCGATTAAAACGATTATCGTAAATAATCAGGCACTGGGAATGGTGAGACAATGGCAGGAAACTTTTTATGAAGAACGATATTCTGAATCTATATTTATGGAAAATCCTGATTTTGTAAAATTAGCAGAGAGCTATGGAATTCGTGGAATGCGTGTTGAAAGCGAAAAGGATGTGCCGCTTGTATTGCAAGAAGCGTTTGCCTATGAAGGTCCTGTTGTAGTCGATTGTCGTGTAGAGCAAGAGACCTGTGTATATCCGATGGTTGCTCCAGGAAAGGGAATCCAAGAAATGATCGGGGTGAGAAAATGAGGCGTATTATCACTGCCACGGTGCAAAATCGAAGTGGTGTGCTTAATCGAATAACAGGGATGTTGTATAGAAGACAGTTCAATATCGAGAGTATTTCAGTTGGCGCATCGGAAACAGAAGGACTCTCCAAGATGACATTTGTTGTCGATATTGAGGATCATCAGAAACTGGAGCAGTTAACGAAACAATTAAATAAACAGATCGATGTTTTAAAAGTGTCAGATATTACAGATAAAGCAATCGTAGCTAGAGAATTAGCACTTATTAAAGTTGTCGGAAGCGGACAATTACGAGCGGAAATACAAGGAATTATTACGCCATTTAGGTCATCCGTTATCGATGTGAGTAGAGATAGTTTAACGATTCAAGTAACCGGAAAACCTGACAAGATAGATGCACTTATTTCTTTATTAAGACCTTATGGAATAAAAGAATTAACAAGAACCGGTGTCACTGCATTTTTACGAGGGCAACAGCCGGCTCAAGTGACAGAAATAAATTCATTTACGATTTAAAAAACAGGGAGGAAATAAACATGTCAAAAGTACTTTATGAAAAGGATATAAATACAGAAGTTTTACAAGGAAAGAAAATCGCAATTATTGGCTATGGTTCACAAGGTCATGCGCATGCACTAAACTTGAGAGAAAGCGGATTTGATGTCGTTGTAGGTTTGCGTCCAGGAAAATCGCAAGTAAAAGCAGAAGAGGATGGCTTTAACGTACTTTCTGTAAGAGACGCTGTCAAGCAATCGGATGTAATTATGATTTTACTTCCTGATGAACTGCAAACAGCGGTTTATAAAGAAAGCATTGAAGCAAATCTGAAGCCGGGTAATGCTCTTGCTTTTGCTCATGGATTTAACATTCATTTTAGCCAAATTGTTCCACCTTCTAATGTAGATGTATTTCTTGTAGCTCCAAAAGGTCCGGGCCATTTAGTGCGACGTACCTATGAGGAAGGGGCGGGTGTACCAGCACTTTATGGAATCTATCAGGATGTATCGGGAAAGGCAAGGGACATTGCATTGGCTTATGCACAGGGAATTGGCGCGGCACGTGCAGGGATTTTGGAAACAACTTTCCAAGAAGAAACAGAAACAGACCTCTTTGGGGAGCAAGCAGTGCTATGCGGTGGGGTTACCAGCTTGATCAAAGCAGGTTTTGAAACATTAACAGAAGCTGGTTATCAGCCAGAAGTAGCGTATTTTGAATGTTTGCATGAAATGAAACTAATAGTGGATCTTCTCTATGAGGGTGGATTGGAAAATATGCGTTACTCCATTTCAGATACGGCACAATGGGGAGATTTTGTTTCTGGACCACGGGTAATTAATGATGAAACAAAAGCAAGAATGAAAGAAATTCTAACAGATGTGCAAACAGGTGCATTTGCTAAAGGGTGGATTTTAGAAAACCAAGCTAACCGTCCACAATTTAATGCCATAAATGCAAAAGAAAATCAACATCCAATCGAAAAAGTAGGGAAGGAGTTACGTGCATTAATGCCTTTTGTTTCGGAACCGTTACAAGCAAAGAAAAATAAACAAAAGGATGTGAATGTCCATGTCACGAATTAAAATATTCGATACGACACTTCGAGATGGCGAGCAGTCCCCTGGGGTGAATTTGAATAAATTAGAAAAGTTAGAAATAGCAAAGCAATTGGAACGGTTAGGTGTTGATCGGATGGAAGCAGGTTTTCCTGCTTCTTCCGAAGGGGATTTTCAAGCGGTAAAAGTCATTGCAGATACGATTAAACATACATCTGTTACTGCATTGGCAAGAACGGTAAAGTCAGATATTGATATCGCTTGGGAGGCACTGAAGGGGGCTGATGAACCTTGCCTTCATATTTTCTTGGCAACCTCTCCCATCCATATGACCTATAAGCTAAGAAAGACACCAGATGAGGTTATTGCAACGGCTACAGAAATGGTGGCTTATGCCAAAAAGAAGTTTCCACAGATAGAATGGTCAGCAGAAGATGCCTCACGATCAGATTGGAGTTTTTTAGCACAAATTGTTGAAAAGGTAATCGATGCTGGCGCTACAGTTATTAATCTTCCAGACACAGTTGGCTATACAACACCGAAAGAATATGGAGATATGTTCAAGTTTATTCGTGAAAATGTTTCGAATATTGATCAAGTTACTTTATCTTGTCATTGTCATAACGACCTTGGAATGGCGGTGGCAAACTCGATTGCAGCTGTTGAAAATGGGGCAACGCAAATTGAAGGAACCATTAATGGCATTGGTGAGCGAGCCGGTAATGCAGCACTGGAAGAAATAGCAGTTGCTTTAAACATTCGTTCTGATTTTTATTCATTTCAAACAAACTTAAATCTAAAAGAAGTTAAGCGCACAAGTGATATGGTAGCTAAGCTGACAGGGATGTATATTCAGGCAAATAAGGCGGTAGTTGGAAGAAATGCGTTTGCTCATGAATCGGGTATTCATCAAGATGGCGTGCTAAAACATGCTTCAACCTATGAAATTATTACGCCAGAGCTTGTCGGAGTCAATGCCAATACACTATTTTTAGGAAAGCATTCCGGACGTCATGCATTTAAAGAAAAGGTTGCGGAGCTTGGCATAGAGCTTTCCGAAGATAATATTTACAAAGCGTTTGCAGCTTTTAAACAGCTTACAGATCATAAAAAAGAAGTTACAGATGACGATATTTTTACGATTATTACTGAAATTCAAACGAATACAGCTTCTGTCGATAAATATAAGCTGGAAATGTTTCAAATACAATACGGCTCGAATAATATTCCAACTGCAGCTGTTGAGCTAAAAACGCCTGCTGGAAAAGTAGTTAAAACAGCATGTACCGGAAATGGAAGTGTAGAGGCACTTTATAGAACATTAGAAGCTTTAACAGAAGAAGAAACAAAACTTATTGATTACCAGATAAACTCCGTAGGCGGAGGCAAGGATGCACTTGCTGAATCACGTGTTCAGCTGATGGTGAATGGGAAAACAGTGAACGGAAGAGGATCGGCACAAGATGTTATGGAAGCATCTGTGCAAGCATATTTAAATGCAGTAAATCGCTATATTATTCAACAAGTCAACACAGATAAGCAGAAAGTGGTTAAATCACATTAAAAGGGAGGAACTCATGTGGATAAGAAAATTGCTATTCTTCCTGGCGACGGAATCGGGAAGGAAATCATGGAATCTGCAATCCGAGTGTTAGAAACGATTGCAGCAGATTTTAATCACCAATTTACTTTTGAGGAATATGCCATTGGTGGGCAAGCGATTGATCAATATAATGACCCATTACCAGAAGCTACGGTTCAAGCATGTGAAGAAGCAGATGCTGTACTGTTAGGAGCTGTTGGCGGAGAAAAATGGGATTCACTGCCTGGAGACAAACGTCCGGAAAAGGGGCTTTTAGGAATCCGCAAAACATTAGGATTATTTGCTAACTTACGTCCTATAAAAGGATTTGCCCCCTTACTGCATGCTTCTCCTTTGAAGGAAGAAGTTATTAAAGGAAGCGATATTTTAATAATTCGAGAGCTGACAGGTGGTTTATATTTTGGTGAACCGAAAAAGCGTGTGGATGATGGCAATGCCGCAGTTGACACATTGTACTATACTCGAATGGAAATGGAACGAATTATTGATACAGCTTTTCAAACTGCAAGAACGAGAAAGAAACAGTTGACATCTGTTGACAAAGCGAATGTCCTAGAATCAAGCAGACTTTGGCGAGAAGTCGTAGAAGAAAAAAGCAAGCAGTATCCGGATGTAACAGTAAATCATTTGTTAGTAGACGCTGCTGCAATGAAGCTAATTGCTAGTCCGCAGCAATTTGATGTTATTGTAACTGAAAATTTATTTGGTGATATTTTGAGTGATGAAGCATCCGTATTAACTGGGTCATTAGGCATGCTACCATCAGCTAGCATACGATCCGATGGAGTTGGCCTATACGAGCCTGTTCATGGTTCAGCCCCAGACATCGCCGGAAAAGGGATAGCCAATCCATTGGGAATGATTTTATCCGCGGCATTGATGCTTCGCCAATCCTTTGGTATGGAAAAAGAAGCAGATGAAATTGAAAGAGCAGTGCAAAAAAGTCTTGACCAAGGATACCATACTTCTGATTTGAATATAAAAAATGGAACAATCGTTGGTACAAAAGAAATGACAGATATTGTTATTAATAATCTATCAAGCAATGAAGCATCTAATTGTATTTGTAATTCATATGCATAAAACTGGAGGTGAAATAAGTGGGAAAGCCGAAAACGATTATCGAGAAGATTTGGAATAATCATATTGTTTATCAAAAGTCGGGAAAGCCCGATTTACTCTATATTGATTTGCACTTAGTCCATGAAGTGACTTCTCCGCAGGCCTTTGAAGGGCTACGCTTAAACAATCGTAAAGTGCGCAGACCTGATTTGACTTATGCAACGATGGATCATAATGTTCCAACTAAAAATAGGGATGTTATTAAAGATGAGATTTCTCGTAAGCAAATGGAGACATTGAAGCGAAACTGTTTAGAGCATAATATTCCATTAGCAGATATGTTCCATCCTGATCAAGGAATTGTCCATGTCATCGGTCCAGAATTAGGGTTGACTCAACCCGGTAAAACAATCGTTTGCGGCGATAGTCATACTTCAACCCATGGCGCTTTTGGTGCACTGGCTTTTGGAATCGGTACAAGTGAAGTGGAGCATGTATTAGCAACGCAAACGATTTGGCAGGAACGGCCAAAAACGTTAAATGTTCATGTAGAAGGTGACCTTGAATCAGGAGTTACGGCAAAAGATTTGATTTTAGCAATTATAGCTAAGTTTGGAGTACGTTTTGGCACAGGTTATATCATTGAATATACGGGAGATGCGATTAGAAAGTTATCGATGGAAGGTCGTATGACCGTTTGCAATATGTCGATTGAAGCCGGAGCCAGAGCGGGGTTAATTAGTCCAGATGAAACTACGATTGAATATGTCCGAGGAAGAGCCTATGTTCCAAAAGGAGAAGCATTTGCAAAACGTACGAAAGAATGGTTGAGTTTAGCGACAGATGAAGGAGCGGTATATGATCACCAAGTAACGATACGCGGAGATGAGGTAGAGCCGCAAGTTACATGGGGAACAAATCCTTCTATGTGTGTTCCCGTGAGCGCATCAACTCCTAGCTTGGACCAAACTGAACACCCGGAAGATATAAAGCGGGCTTTAGAATATATGGGGTTGGAAGAGAATCAGCCAATTTCTTCGATTGAAATAGACCATGTGTTTATAGGTTCTTGTACGAACTCACGTCTAAGTGATTTGCAGCGAGCAGCGAGCATGATTAAAGGAAAAAAAGTGCATCCAAATGTACGGGCTATTGTCGTACCAGGCTCTTTTAGCATTAAACTCCAAGCTGAACGCGAAGGTATTGACGAAATTTTTAAAAATGCCGGGTTTGAATGGCGCGATGCCGGTTGCAGCATGTGCTTGGCAATGAATGATGATGTTGTTCCACCCGGTGGACGCTGCGCTTCTACCTCCAATCGTAATTTTGAAGGCAGACAAGGGAATGGCGCTCGTACCCATCTTGTAAGTCCGGAGATGGCGGCGGCAGCAGCGATTGAAGGGCGCTTCGTAGATGTTCGAGACTATGCGGGTGCGGTGTTGTCGAGTAGTTAGTTAACCAAAACATCTGTATCACTTTCCGAAGGAGGTAAAAAAGTGGAAGCAATTCAAACTCATAAAGGGCTTGTTTATCCTTTAAATCGAACAAATATAGACACAGACCAAATTATTCCAAAGCAATTCTTAAAGCGAATTGAACGAACTGGTTTTGGTCAGTTTCTCTTTTACCATTGGCGTTTTGATGATGATGGCAATAAACGTAAAGATTTTAGCTTAAATGAAGATCGCTATCAGGAAGCAACGATTTTACTTGCGGGTGAAAACTTCGGCTGTGGATCTTCTAGAGAACATGCACCTTGGGCTTTATTGGATTATGGTTTTCGCGTTATTATTGCTCCAAGCTTTGCGGATATTTTTTATAATAATGCGTTAAAAAATGGAATCATTGTGATTCAAGTTGACGATAAGCAAGTTCAATACTGGATGGAGAAAGCAGAAAAAGGAACACTCGTTTTAGAAGTGAATTTAGAAACACAACAAATTATCGGGGAAGATAATGCATATCATTTTGACATACCAGCATACCATAAACAGAAGCTGCTGAATGGTTGGGATGATATTGCTCTTACTTTACAGCATGAGGACAAAATCTCTCTCTATGAAAATAGTATGAGATCCTAAATAAACTTAACGATACAAGGAGTGTGGGGAAATTGGGGATTGCTTAACAGGTGAAAAGGTATATTATGCGATGCAGCGTCTTGCTCCAATCGTGCATCGAACACCATTATTAACATCACAAACGACAAATGATTTTTTACAGAAAAAAGTTTACTTTAAAATGGAAAATCAGCAGAAAACGGGTGCCTTTAAATTTCGAGGTGCTACATTCAAGTTAATGCAGCTGACAAAACAGCAATTAAAAAATGGCGTTATCACTGCTTCTGCTGGGAATCATGCACAGGGTGTCGCTTATGCTGCAGCCAAATTAGGTGCAAACGCAACGATTTTCATGGCTGAAAAAACACCTTTAGCAAAAGTAAATGCAACTAGAAACTATGGAGCAGAAGTTGTTCTTTCCGGGGAAACGTTTCAAGAAGCATATGAAGCTTCCCTTGAACATCAATTGCGGACAGGAGCAGAATATATTCATCCATTTGATGATTATGATGTGATGGCCGGACAGGGAACAATTGCAATGGAATTGTTAAGACAGGAAGATCGATTAGATACGATTATAGTTCCAGTGGGTGGCGGTGGCCTGATAAGTGGAATTGCCGTTGCTGCAAAGCATGTCAATCGTAATCTGAAAATTATTGGTGTGCAAGCCAGTGGGGCTGATGCAATGTATAGAAGCTATCATACAGACGTAACTGAAAATTTACGTTCAGTTAAAACGATTGCTGAAGGAATTGCAGTTAAAAAGCCTGGTCAGCGAACACTGCCTATCATTAGAGAATATGTAGACGACATGGTTACTGTTTCGGATGAAGAAATTGCTGCATCCATTGTCTATATGCTGGAGCGTAACAAAACGTTGATGGAAGGGGCAGGCGCTGCCGCGATAGCTGCCTTATTCGCCCATAATAAGCAAATCAACTCCAGGCATTGCGGGGTCATTGTTAGTGGAGGAAATATGGATATTAGTACAATGCCAAGAATACAGCAGCTAGCTGAACGATTACATGATCCCGTACTCGTTCACTCATAAAATTAAAAAGAGGCTGGGACAAAACTAAAACAGCTGATTAAAAAACGAACAATAAATCGTCCTTGTGTATACGCAAGTTTTTAGCGTAGTCAAAATATGTAGACTCCTGCGGGAATAGCTCGAGCTGAAGATCCCGCAGGAAAGCGATCTTTGCTTTCCGAGGAAGCTGAGGCCGTGCCCGCGGAAAGCGAAATAGTTTGACGTAGCGATGATAGGAATTTTTTTAACACAAACAAACCGAACAATTATAAATGAATTGTTCGGTTTTTGCTATTTAGTATTTGCTTATGTCCCAGCCTCTTTTTGTATTAAGAGTATAATTTTTTTAGCAACTGTTAATTCTCCGTTTTAAATTTTTAAGTATAAGAGAATTTAGATAATCTTCTGTGCTAAAGACTTAGCTTCCAGCCAGATCTTGGTTATTCCACATCTAAAAAGTCGTAAGCCCACTCTATCACAACAATGGGAAAAGTGGGAGATAACGGCACTAAATCCCTATTCGTTCATATCGTAGGACAAGAAAAAACCACGACAGCAACACATCGCACGCAGAAAAAGCGCTTTTCTTTTTTAAGGACAAGGAAAGCTACGTCAGCAACGCATCGCACGCAGAAAAAGTGTTTTTCTTTTTCAAGGACAGGAAGGACTACGACAGCAACGCATCGCACGCAGAAAAAGTGTTTTTCTTTTTCAAGGACAAGAAGGACTACGACAGCGATACATCGCACGCAGAAAAAGCGCTTTTCTTTTTCAAGGACAAGGAAAGCTACGTCAGCAACGCATCGCACGCAGAAAAAGTGTTTTTCTTTTTCAAGGATAAGGAAAGCTACGTCAGCAACGCATCGTACGCAGAAAAAGTGTTTTTCTTTTTCAAGGACAAGAAGGACTACGACAGCGATACATCGCACGCAGAAAAAGCGCTTTTCTTTTTCAAGGACAAGAAGGACTACGACAGCGATACATCGCACGCAGAAAAAGCGCTTTTCTTTTTCAAGGACAAGAAGGACTACGACAGCGATACATCGCACGCAGAAAAAGCGCTTTTCTTTTTCAAGGACAAGGAAAGCTACGTCAGCAACACATCGCGCGCAGAAAAAGTGTTTTTCTTTTTCAAGGACAAGAAGGGCTACGACAGCGATACATCGCACGCAGAAAAAGCGCTTTTCTTTTTCAAGGACAAGGAAAGCTTCTCGATAACGCCGCGTCACGGTTTGTCAGGGGCGTTGCGATTTTAGCTGGTGTCAGGTCTTACCTCTCTTTTTTAATATCATTACAGCTTCTGTCCATAATATTTATCGATTGAAAAGCCCCTTCCTAATATTTCTGAAGCATTTAGGAAAATCACAAAGGACTCCGTTTCTTCTTGTTGTAAAATTTTTTTCAAATGTACTGCTTCTTGCTTTTCAGCAACACAAAGAATCATTGTTTTATCTTGATCAGAATAACCACCAACTGAACGCACCTTTGTTAAACCACGGTCAAGCTCGTTTTGAATGAGAGATTGAATTCGTTCCTCGTTTTCTGTAATAATCATGATTAGTTTAGTAGCGGCAGTTTGAAGCTGAACAATATCGATCGTTTTACTCGTTATATAAATACACATTAAGGCAAACAACGTTAACTCGATATTAAATACAATAATAGAAGAGATTACAACTAAGCCATCAACGATAAATTGTGAATAACCGCTAGATAAACCGGTAAACTTTTTAACAATCTGGGCGATTGCTGCTGTTCCACCGGTTGAACCATTTCCTTTATAGACAACACCTAATCCAACCCCAAGTACTATCCCTCCATAGACCGCCCCAAGCAATGGATTGGTAATAGCGAAGGGAATATCGGAACTTAACCAAATAATAAAAGGCACCCAAAATGTCCCAACAAGCGTTTTCCAGCTGAAATCCTTTCCGAGCGCCAACCAGCCAATAAAAAATATCGGAATATTAATGATAAATTGTACATAAGCAGGACTTAAATCATATAATTCAAAGAGAATCGTACTAACTCCGGAAATCCCCCCAGCAGCTAATTTAGCTGGCAGTATAAATATGTTATAGGACAAACCGACAAGCGTTGCTCCAAAGATGATTTGTGTATATGAAATTACTGATTTGTTCATTTTTTGTGTTATTGCTGTCATATCATAGATCCCTTCCCTAACTCCTACTAACGGATATAATTCTAACATGAAGGGCTCCTACTGTCGACTTCCACAAATGGAGGATTCTATAAAGATTTAAATGTATTATTGCATAACAGCAGGCTTTTTTTCTTGAATTTGTTTAATAACAGTATCCGTAAAATTAGCAATGATTTTTGGAAGAATGGCACGTAAAGCAGAGTTGATAATTTTTCCTGATAAACCTTTCATGGTAATGGTAAGGGAACCAATAATTTTTGTTTGTTTACTGCAGAGTTTTTCTGCTTGAAAATACCCTTGGCCTACAAGTTGTTTACTAGTATTTGATAACGTAAAAGCTACTTTCTCTGGCTGTCTCCATTCGGTAATGAAGATGGATAACTGAACCGTTTTCTGTATAGCTCCAATATCCCCTTTACATATCCAAATTGATTGTTCATTATTGATTATCGTATGGCTTTGATACCCGGGTACTAGTGGTGCCCAATTATTCATGTCGCTAATAAAATTCCAAATCTCATCAATTGGAATCATAACCTTTCTTTCACAACTGCTACTTGGCAACTTACAATTACCTCCTTTAAGTGCGTGTTCAAAAAAGGGATAAAAAGGACCAAGAAGTTCGAGGTGACGTAGTTTCGAGTAGCGTACTTGTACAGGACGTACTGACTACTACGTTGCCTACAGGACATAGGTACTTTTAGTAGAAGATCCTTTAGTAGATACACGAGCACAGGATGGCTTCCTTAAAACTCGATCCTACAGTAAAAGTGTTTTTCTTTTCCAAGGAACGGATAACAAGCCAACGATAAAGTTCAATGCGTTTTTCCCCGGACTTTTTGAACATTCTCTTTCATGTTATATACATACTCCATACCCTCTAATTTATATGCATAAAAGTAAAAAATTAGTATACCGTTTTCTAAAAGTTTTATCCCGCATCGAAGGCTCCGTAAGACTCCCGCTTCAAGAGTGATAGAGGATACAGAGAAGTCTAAGTAGCAGATAATCCCTATATAAATGCTCAATTCGTTCGGTGACAGGACAAGGAAAGCTTCGACAGCAACACATCGCACGCAGAAAAAGTGTTTTTCTTTTTCAAGGACAAGGAAAGCTACGATAGCAACACATCGCACGCAGAAAAAGTGTTTTTCTTTTTCAAGGACAAGGAAAGCTACGACAGCAACACATCGCACGCAGAAAAGTGTTTTTCTTTTTCAAGGACAAGGAAAGCTACGACAGCAACACATCGCACGCAGAAAAGTGTTTTTCTTTTTCAAGAACACGGTATGCTTCGAAAGCAATACACCGCACGCAGAAAAGTGCTTTCCTTCAAGGAGAAGTAAGATTTCTTGATGAAGCACCGCACGGAGAAAAAATGCTTTCTTTTTTCAAAGACGTTTCGATTTTAGCCTTTGTTCTACTTCTATCAGTAGGGATGGAGGAAACTCCCGCTGGTTTTACTTTATCGGAGTGCTTCAACAATAGTCCAGCAACAATTAAACCTTCTTTCACAACGGTCTTATCTACATACTATATGCTGTACATCGGCAAAAGAGTAAGTTTCTTTTTAACATCTCTTTTTGAAGAACGAAAGCGCAAGTACCTTGGTCAGAACAGGCAAGCGCTGGAACTCCGAGGAGCAGATCCACGTCCTTGAGCAGGCTAGGATCTAGGTAAATTTAAAACAAAAATCATTCCCAATGAATTAAATTTATAATTTCTTTAATTTTCCAGAGAACAAGGAATATGTGAACAATTCATGGATAAAGGAAAAGATAACTTGCTTATTATTAGGCTAGGTTGTAGGATGTGTGGTAGAAATGGACAAAATGAATGTTTATAATGGAAGACATCATCAATTTTTAAGGAGAGAAAGAAAAATGAGTATATTAGTTTTAGGTGGTGCAGGATATATTGGTTCACATGCTGTTTATCAATTAATTGATAAAGGTAAAGATGTTATTGTCATTGATAATCTTGAAACAGGCCATCCACAAGCCGTTCATCCACAAGCTAAATTCTATGAAGGGGACATACGTGATATAAATTTTCTAAGAACTGTATTTAAACGTGAATCCATTGAGGCGGTAATACATTTTGCTGCTAACTCGCTTGTAGGAGAGTCCATGGAGCAGCCCTTAAAATATTTTGATAATAATGTATATGGTACACAAGTATTGCTGCAAGCAATGACTGAATTTAATATTAAGTATATTGTATTCTCTTCGACTGCTGCCACGTATGGGGAGCCCGAACAAGTACCAATTACTGAAACCATGCCGACACATCCGACAAGCACATATGGAGAAACAAAACTAACCATGGAAAAAATGATGAAGTGGGTACAAAAAGCACATGATATTCATTATGTTTCGTTAAGATATTTTAATGTGGCGGGAGCACGGGAGACTGGAGAAATTGGTGAAGATCATCAACCTGAAACACATCTTATCCCAATTGTCTTACAAACAGCATTGGGAAAGCGTGATCATATAACTATTTTTGGCGATGACTATGATACAAAAGACGGCACTTGTATCCGCGATTATATACATGTGGAAGATTTGATCGATGCGCATTTACTTGCTCTTACTTATTTGCAGCGTGGCGGTCATAGTGATGTGTTTAATTTAGGTAGCAGCCAGGGATTCTCTGTAAAAGAGATTATTGATTCAGCTAGAAAAGTGACTGGAAAAGAAATCCCTGCTCAAATTGGAACAAGGAGAGCTGGTGATCCAAGCATACTAATTGCCAGCTCAGCAAAAGCTAAAAAGGTACTGGGATGGAATCCAGTTCGTACTTCTATTACTAAAATTATAAAAGATGCTTGGAACTGGCATATGAGCCATCCAGATGGTTATGATGGAAAGTAATTTATCCCGTATGTAAGGTGCCGTAAGACTCCCACTTCAAGAGCCTGAGTTGGTACGAAAGGGTTTAAGTGGGAGAAAACGGCACCTAAATACCCGATTCGTGAGAAGGGCCTTAGGTCATACCCTTCTAGGTACTAACATTCAGTAGGAGATGGAAGAAAACTCCTACTGAATGAAGTTTCACTTTATAAAATTGAAAGGTTAAAACCGATAATGTTTTTATTAAAAGAAGTAATGCTGGTTTTTATAGGTATCTGTTTTTATATAGTGGGTAGCTTTTTAAAAGTTGCTTCCAGTAAGACACTATCAAACTAGAATTATAAACTAGCTCGAAAACTGCATGAAGTTTTCGAGCTAGTTATATTTTATCCGTAATATATAATTATTTAACATGTCTTTTATATAATAACTCAATTTTTCACATTACGTGAAACCCCTTTCATTACTTTTCGATAACGAGAAGGTGTTTTATTTGTCATCCGCTTAAAAGCCTGTGTGAAAAAAGATTGTGATGAAAAGCCGGTAAAAGCTGCAATATGTGCTATTGAATAATCCGTTGTTTCCAATAGCAATTTTGCCTCTTTTATTCGAATGCGATTTAAATATTCAATTGGAGAAATTCCCATATCTTTTTTAAAGGTATGTGCTAAATAATATTTATTTATATGCCCAACACTAGCCAGCTTGTCCAGCGTAATCGGATCTCGGTAATTTTGATTCAGATAATACATGATAAAAGCAGAGATTTTATTCATATTTTGGGCTTCCGTTTTATTGACGGTTAATTGTTTTTCACGTATAAGTTTAATAATTAGTATTTCAATGATGTTTTGACAGATAATCTCATAATTTTTCTTATGCCCCTGTATTTCTTCTAATAATCTTTTAAGATAAAATAGGATATTCTCGCCATTGGCTTGAAAAACATATAAACCAAGCTGTGAATTTTCATTATCTTCTTTACTAAAGGAGAGTCCTTCAATTCCTAAAGCAATATATTCTAAAGAATCGTGTTTATTCGACTTTTCTGTATGAATTACATTTGGATTAATAATAACTAAATCATTTTCTTTTATAGGAAGCTCGCGGTTGGAAAGTACAAATGATCCTTTTCCTTTGACAATATAGAATAATTCAGAGAAGTGGTGAGTATGTTGTGTACTGTGCCAACCTTTATCGTACTCCGAGTGTGTTATATAAAGCAGTTTAAATGATGGCTTTATGTTTGTTGCATCTTTTACCTTATAAATTTCGTAAGACATCATTTCCTCTCCTTTTATCAAGTACTCAAAAAAGAACTTCTAAGTTTGGGTATGCTATTTCTAAAAACAATATGGATCTAATCCATTATCCAAGTTGGGCAAGCTAACGCACAGCAGTTTATCCCGTATGTAAGGTGCCGTAAGAATCCCACTTCAAGAGCCGAGTTGATACAAAAGGGTCTAAGTGGGAGAAAACGACACCTAAATGCCCGATTCGTTCAAGGGCCTTTAGGTCATACCCTTGCGGTACTAACATTTCTTGGGAAAAAGCATTCCAAGAAATGAAGTTTCACTTTATGGGGAGCTTTGAACATTTTCTAATAGTTGAACCCGCCTATACCTACTTTCTATTAAACGATAATTTAGCTAGAAATGGAAGGGCTTTACTAACTGAAAGCAAATGGTTTTGGAAAAATTTTATAGGCGTTCTTCTAAATAGCAATATTTCTAAAGAACTTAACAAGATGTTTATTGTGAAAGCGTTTTACAATGGATAGAATAGTAGTTAGCAAGGAACTTAATAAAAAGCGAAGGAGGCTTTATTAATGAAACGGATAAAATGGTTGCTCAGTTTATCACTAATTTTGGTAATTTTTAGTTTAGTGGCTTGTTCTGACGGTGGAAAAGAAGAAAAATCATCTGATAGTGATGGAGAAGGAAAAACGACCCTTCAAGTAGCAGCTTTAGAGTCTGCTTATGGAGCGGATATATGGAAAGACATTGCTAAATCATATGAAAAAGTGAACCCGGATGTGAAAGTAGAATTAACGATTGAAAAAAATCTGGAAGAAGTCGTACGTCCGAATATGCAGGCTGGTAAATATCCAGATGTTATGCTATTAGCAACGAATCGAGAAGAAGCTTTAACAGAAACGCTAATTAAAGAAAATAGGTTAAAAGATATAACCGATGTATTAGATATGGAGATTCCAGGAGAAAAAAACGCTGTCAAAGATAAATTATTGGAGGGTTTTACCGACACATTAGCTACAAATCCGTATAATGATGGAAAAATGTATCTAGCTCCAATGTTTTATAGTCCGACAGGTTTGTTCTACAATGCAGGATTATTTGCGGAAAAGGGCTGGGAAGTTCCAACAACATGGAATGAAATGTGGGAATTGGGAGACAAAGCAAAAGAAGAAGGAATCTCTCTTTTTACGTATCCAACTAGTAATTATTTTGATACCTTAATTGGTTCCATGCTTTATGCTGCCGGAGGGCCTGATTTTTATAGTTCTGCAATGACTTATAAAGACGGAATTTGGGAAACAGAAGAAGCCACACTTGTTTTGAAAACGGTTGAAAAAATGGCTGCTTATGTTCATCCGAACACAGTAGCGAATGCAAATCCTAATGACTTTACAAAAAACCAACAGCTGATATTGGATAATAAGACCCTTTTTATGCCAAATGGTAACTGGGTAGTGGATGAGATGAAGGAAGCACCAAGATCCGAAAATTTTGATTGGGGGATGACCTCCGTTCCAGCATTTGAAGAAAATGGTGATCGTTATGCATTTACTTTCTTTGAACAGATTTGGATTCCAAAAGAAGCCAAGAATAAAGAAGCCGCAAAAGATTTTATTGCATATATGTATTCCGATGAGGCAACCGATATTTTCTTAGAGGCCGGAGCAGTCCAACCGATAAAGGATATTACGGAAAAACTGGAAGGACAAAAGCAGATGTTTTATAGCATTTACGAAGAAGATAATGTCTTGCCTGCAATGGGTACCTTCGCTTCAACGAAACCAGTACCAGGAGCCAATATGGGAGAGACATTATATGGAACGATTGACAGTGTAATAAGCGGAAAAACAACGTATAAAGAATGGCAGGATAAAATCGAAGAAGTTAGTGATAAGTTAAGAGAAGCGATGAAATAATAAAGGTATTTGTATAAGGATGTTGGTAGGTTAAATGAGAAGCAGTTAGGAAGAGAATGAAAGCGTAATCTGGGTATCAAACCAAATTCAAAAGTTCACCATTACACAGATTTAACTGAGTTTCAGTGATGAGTGAAGGGTGGTTGTCTTTTCCTTACTGCTATTTCCCTTTAGAGGTTGTGCGAAAAAATATGCTACACATCGAATTTTTTCGCACGTTAGAACGTATAAAAGCTTCCCGCTCTAAGTTTATTCAATATAGTTAAGAATTTTTAATTTCTAAGTATACGTGTAACTATGCTATCGTCTATGCGCTGCTTACCGTTAGCTAAGTTTTCTTTATTGGTTCGCTTCTCCGTCTTTTAAAAAAGTAAAACGCTTTTCCTGCATGGGAATGAGTTTCAAGAAAGGCAAAACTTCACCGGATAGGATGTGCTAGTGTTGGCGATCAAACAAGATGCCTGAGACCTTAGCCGACCTTAGATCTGTTTATTCCCTTTTTGAACGCGCATTTTAACTAAAAGAGGTGAGAAAATGAGTAAAACAAAGTCAAGAGGGTTGTTTATTGCGTTATGTGTTAGTCCTGCACTTATTCTACTTTTTGTTTTTATGTTTTTACCAACGATAGAGGTATTTCGCATGTCCTTTTATCAGTGGGGAGGCTTTTCCAATACAAAGCAATTTGTCGGATTAGATAACTTTAAATTGTTGTGGAATGATATGAATTTCATTCGTGCATTTCAGAATTCGGTATTCTTAATTGTAATTGTAGCCACAGTAACATTTACTTTTGCCATCTTTTTTGCTGCTATCTTAACAAAAGAGAGAGTAAAGGGAGGTAACTTTTTTCGGATTATCTTTTATATACCAAATATTTTATCCATTGTTGTTATTGCTGGGATATTCTCAGCTGTTTATGATCCTTCCAATGGATTATTAAATAGTATCCTCGGTTTGTTCAGCCTGGATAAGTTGCAACAAATGTGGCTAGGTGATCAGGAAATCGTTATATACAGCTTAGCAGCTGCTTTAGTATGGCAAGCAATTGGTTATTATATGGTGATGTATATGTCGAGCATGGCTGCAATACCGCCAAGCTTTTACGAAGCGGCTTCTCTTGAAGGTGCAAGCAAATTTAAACAGTTTACAAGCATTACATTACCTTTGGTTTGGAATAACATCCGGACAACACTGACCTTTTTTATCATTAGTACAATTAATCTAAGCTTTTTATTAGTTAAAGCAATGACAGGCGGAGGACCCGACGGATCAACGGAAGTATTTCTTTCCTACATGTATGATCAGGCTTACGGGAACTCTACCTTTGGTTACGGCATGGCCATCGGTGTAATTGTGTTTTTATTTTCATTCTTTTTAGCAGCTATAGTCAGTCACATTACAAAACGTGACGTTTTAGAGTACTAAGGAGGTTTGAAAGGTCCATGAAAAAGTCTAACCGGTTAAGCACTGACACCCTTATTAAACTATTTATCTATGTAGCTTTAATAACGTTAGCTATTTCTATTATTGTACCAGTTGCTTGGGTGTTTTTAGCTTCAATTAAACAAAATAAGGAGTTTTACGGTAGTCCGTGGTCTCTTCCGGAGGGAATTCATTTTCAAAATTTTATCGAAGCTTTTCGTGAAGCGCAAATGGGAGAGTATCTATTTAATTCAATTATGGTTACAGCACTAGCATTAATCATTTTATTGGTTGTAGCTTTACCAGCCGCTTATGTACTATCAAGATTTAATTTTAACGGCAATCGGCTATTGAATTCTATTGTTAAAGCAGGCTTATTTATAAATGTCAGCTATGTTGCGGTACCTATTTTTTTAATGTTGTTGGATTGGGATACGAGTTTAAATACAATTTTTGGTCAAGAGTTTTTATTAAATAATCGGTTTATGCTCGCCCTTATTTACGCTTCAACGGCTTTACCATTTACGATTTATTTATTGTCGAGTTATTTTAAAACATTGCCATCTGATTTTGAAGAAGCAGCTAGTATCGATGGTGCAGGATATTATCGGACTATGTTTTCGGTTATGTTTCCAATGGCAGCTCCAAGTATTGTGATTGTTATTTTATTTAATTTTTTGCTGTTTTGGAATGAATATATCCTGGCATTAACATTAATGCCGGCAAAGAATCAAACATTGCCAGTCGGTTTATTAAACTTGATGGCAGCAGAAAGGGCTGCTGTTAATTACGGACCTTTATATGCAGGAATGGTGATCGTTATGTTGCCTACATTAATCCTCTATATATTGGTGCAAAAGCGTTTAACAGAAGGTATGACAGTAGGTGGAGTGAAAGGTTAGGTGTTAGAAATGAAAAAAACAGCAGGAAGAGTTACATTGCCTAGTCAGCAAAATTTTCTAAAAGAGACAAAAGAATTAATGAAACGATGGGGTGCAGACGCAATTCGTGACAGTGATGGTACGAAGCTTGATCAGGAGATTAAACAATTAGATGCAAAAATATATACGACTTACTTTGTTGCCCGTAATCATAATGACTTCGCTATAAAGCATCCGGAAGAAAGACAGCAAATTTATTTAATGTCACAATATAATACAGCTACAAGTACAACGATCGAAATTGATTTTCTGAAAGGATACTTTACTGAGCAAATGGAACCAGATTATATTCACGATCCGAAAGTTTGGTGGGAAGTGATTGACCGTACCACGGGAGAAGTTGTTTCACCAGATCATTGGAGTGTTAATCAAACAGCAAATACACTGACCATTACGGAGACTAAACAGTGGCATGAATATACCGTATCCTTTTTAGCATATATGAAATGGGATCCAACACATATGTATAATCATATAACAAATGATTGGGGAGATACGCCACACGATATTCCGTTTGATGTACGGCAGCCTCATGCTAACAAATATGTCAAGGAGTATTTACGAAAGTGGTTAAAGGATAATCCGGAAACAGATGTTGTACGGTTTACAACCTTTTTTTACCATTTTACACTTATCTTTAATCATCTTGGCAAGGAAAAGTTTGTCGATTGGTTCGGTTATGGAGCAAGTGTTTCGGTAGCTGCACTCGAAGCTTTTGAAAAAGAAAAAGGCTATCGTCTAAGACCGGAAGATATTGTGGATGAAGGTTACTATAACTCTACTTTCCGTGTCCCATCACAAGCCTACTTGGATTACCTTGATTTTATTCAGCAGTTTGTTGCAAAAGAAGTGAAAGAATTGGTGGATATTGTTCACGAGCATGATAAAGAAGCGATGATGTTTTTAGGTGATAATTGGATAGGAACAGAGCCGTATGGAAAGTATTTCAAACATATTGGTATAGATGCGGTAGTTGGCAGTGTAGGTGATGGTACGACGTTACGAATTATTTCAGACATTCCCGGTGTGAAGTATACAGAAGGAAGATTTTTACCTTACTTTTTCCCGGACACTTTTTATGAAGGAAATGACCCGGTTATAGAAGCAAACGAAAATTGGCTGACTGCAAGAAGAGCCTTCATGCGTAAACCTTTGGATCGAATTGGTTACGGCGGCTATCTTAGCCTTGCTTACAAGTTTCCGAAGTTCGTTGATTATGTAGAGAAAGTTACGGATGAGTTTCGCGATATATATAACAAAATAAATGGTATTAAGCCTTATACCGGTTTAAAAGTAGCTATTTTAAACGCTTGGGGAAAATTAAGAACATGGCAAACGCATATTGTAGCTCATGGGAAATGGTATAAACAAGCGTATTCTTATCATGGAGTTTTAGAATCGCTTAGCGGATCTGCTGTCGATGTATCTTTTATTAGCTTTGATGAAGTAATTAACAATGGTATTCCAAAGGATATAGATGTCATTATTAATGCCGGTGATGCAGGCACGGCATTCTCGGGTGGAGTTTGGTGGAAAAATGAGAAGTTAACTACTATCTTACGTGAATGGGTTTATAATGGCGGCGGCTTTATCGGGATTGGCGATCCGAGCGCATATCACTATCAAGGCAGGTTTTATCAGCTTGCAAATGTATTAGGAGTTGATAAAGAATTAGGATTTAGTTTATCGACCAATAAATACTTCACAGAAGCGAAAGAGGCACATTTTATTGCTGCGGACGTAACGAACTTTGATTTTGGAGAAAGTATGGAGAATGTTTATGTTTTAACGGAAAATACGGAAATTATTGAGTACTCGAATGGTGGAGTTCATTTGTCTAGTTCGTCATTTGGTAAAGGTAGAGGGATTTATATTGCTGGTCTACCATATAGTCACGAAAATACGAGGTTATTATTGCGGGCTATGTACTATGCAGCTCATAAGGAAAAAGAAATGAAAAAATGGTTTGCCTCTAATGTTCATTGTGAAGTCCATGCATATCCGGAAATTAATAAGTATGCCATAATTAATAATTCGACGGAAAGGCAGGTAACAGATGTCTACGATGGTGCCGGAAAAAAACATAACGTAACACTAGAGGCTAGTGAAATTTTATGGGAGGATTATTCTCATGAAGGATAAAATCTTTTTCGGTTTAAAAATTGCTTTTTTTCTATTTTGTATGTTTCTAATTTTTTACGGACAACAAACCGTCGGTAAATGGGAGTTATTTCTACAGCTCGTTGGTCTAGCTGGATTATTGTTCCTACTATGGAACTACAATAGGAAATTTGTTTAGAAATCTAATTAAACGGGAAAGCAATGAAACTTTGGAGAAAACAACAGCTGTTTTATGAAGGTGGGGAGACAAATGAAATATGCTATTGGGATTGATATCGGTGGGACAAAAATAGCAGCAGGAATCGTTAATGAGCATGGTGATTTAATTCAGCAGGAACTTGTAAGCAGTGATCCCTCAAGTAAAGAAGCGATGTTTCAACGAGTCGTTCAATGTGTCGAGCAACTGATGAATCATTCAAGTATTCCTTTACAAGAAATATACGGAATTGGCGCAGGTATACCAGGTAAAGTTGATAGAGAAAAGGGTATAGCTGTCTTCCAAAATAATGTACCATGGAGAAATTTTCCTTTTGTCGATCGTCTTCGTGAAGCTCTAGGTATTGAGAGAATTATTGTTGATAATGATGTGTACATGGCTGCTTTTGCCGAATGGAGAGCTGCCAACATGTCAGATAAAGAATTGTTTGTCTATCTTACGGTCAGTACTGGAATCTCCTGTTCGATTATTCAAGGCGGCCGTTATATTCGAGGAGCTGGGTTTGCTGGTGAATTAGGGTTAATCCCCATTGATACAAAAAAAGAGAAAGAGCCATTGATAAGACTGGAAAATGCAGCTTCTGGTCCGGCAATACAGCAGAAAGCAAGGAGTATTTATAAAAATGACCAAATGTTCACAAAAGACATCTTTGAAAACTATATACGAGGAGATGCAAAGGCCGAGCAATTAGTTGAGGAAATGGTTCTTGTTATTTCTAAAGGGGTTTATATAATTAACTGCTTATTAGATCCGCACACAATCATTTTTGGTGGCAGTGTGATGGCATATAATCCATATTTAATTGAGCAGATCAAAAAGAAGCTAGAACCATACCTGCTTGCCGAGCAGAGCCATATTTTAGAAAGTATGGAAATAAATAAACTAAATAATGGGCAAGGGATTATCGGTGCAGGGTTAAGAGCATGTGACCTATAAATGATTTGCTTTTATGATAATTTGCTAAAGGAGGACACGGAGATGATTTACGCATATATAGAAGGTTTAATCGAACAGGCCATAAATGTCGAACTAATAAACTCAATGGATAAAACCTATACACGTAATCAGGTAATGAAGCTATTACATTTAGAAACATACCCTGATCCATCCGTTCCTGCAAAAAAATTACCAATTCCGAACTTATTAGATGATTTAGTAGCATATGCTGTTGAACATAAAGTAATAGATGATATTTTTAGTGAAAAGGAAATACTGGCTGCTAAGATTATGAATTGTTTTATTGCTCATCCATCTACAATAAATAGCATTTTTTATAAGAAATATAATGAATCACCGAAAAAAGCTACAGATTACTTTTATGATCTTTGTAAGAATAGTAATTACATTCAAATGGAACGTATTAAAAAGAATATCAGGTATCCAGTGGAAACACCGTATGGAAAAATGGATATTACCATCAATTTATCGAAACCGGAAAAAGACCCGGAACAAATAAAACGTGAACGGGAAACAAAAACAGCAATCGCTTATCCTAAATGTCTTTTATGTATTGAAAATGAGGGATATCCAGGAAGAGTTGATCACCCTGCACGTGCTAATCATCGGATGATCGGAGTTCCCTTATACAATGAGACATGGTTTTTTCAGTATTCTCCATATATGTATTATAATGAACACAGTATATTACTTTCTGAGGAACACCGGGACATGAAAATTGACAGCAAAACATTCAAAAGATTACTTGCTTTTACAGATAAATTTCCCCATTATTTTATTGGTTCCAATGCCGATCTGCCAATTGTCGGCGGTTCGATTTTAAGTCACGATCATTATCAGGCGGGGCGCTATGAGTTTGCTATGACAAATACACAAGTAGCATATACATTCGAATTAAAGCTCGTTCCTCAAGTGAGGTCTTCTGTTTTACATTGGCCGCTATCCGTGATTAGATTACAAGGAAGAAAAGCGGATGACGTAGTTAAAGCAGCAGAACATATACTTGATACTTGGAAGAACTATTCCGATGAAACAGCTAATATTCTAGCTTATACGGATGATATGCCACATAATACCATTACACCAATTGCCAGAAAGCGAAATGCTTTGTATGAACTCGACCTTGTATTACGAAATAATCGAACAACAGCGGAGTATCCACAAGGTATTTTTCATCCACATCAGGATGTTCATCATATAAAAAAGGAGAATATTGGGTTAATTGAAGTGATGGGTCTTGCCGTGTTACCAGCAAGATTAAAGGATGAATTAGCTCAAATTCAAAATTATTTATTAGGTAAGCAGCACGAACTAGCCGCTTATCACAAAACTTGGGCCAGCCAATTAAAAAGTAAATATGGAAATGTCAAGTCAAAGGAAATAGCAGAGGATATTATTCAAAAAGAGGTCGGTAAAAAGTTTGTAAGAATATTACAAGATGCAGGTGTATTTAAAAACAGCACTACATTTGCACGATTTATTGATGTATTAAATAAATAAAAGGTCAGCGATAGAAATAAATTTTATCCCGCATGTAAGGTGCCGTAAGACTCCCACTTCAAGACCTGAGTTGATACAAAAGGGTCTAAGTGGGAGAAAACGGCACCTAAATGTCCGATTCGTTCAAGGGCCTTTAGGTCATACCCTTCTAGGTACTAACATTCAGTAGGAGATGGAAGAAAACTCCTACTGAATGAAGTTTCACTTTATTACAGAATACGGCGAAGTTGGATCAGAATGAGCGAAGCCGCAACAGAGAGATACAAAGTCAAAACTAAACGTTGTAAAGTCGCAACAGAGAGCTGTAAAGTTGAAACAAAACGTTGTAAAGTAACAACAAAATATGAAGACGAACCAGATAGAGTCCGCTATTAAATGTTTAAAAGCACCCCAAGAGGTGCTTTTAAACATTAGGATACTCAAAAAATATAATCTGAAAGCAGATAATCAATAGTTTATATTGTTTTTCATCGAAAAAAGTAAACCGTTATTTGTGCTACAGACATGATAAATAATACGAATACAGGGTAAGCTGGATGAACAGGAAGAGGAACATCAGTAACAGCATAACTCCAAAAGTTACCCACTTAAAACTATAAGGTCTCCTACATGCATTAGCTGTTAACATCTTCTCGCGCTCACCCCTTCTAACTAAATATAATTTTTTGGACATTTATGTAAGTTAATTCAAACTTTTGTTAAGTTGAATTAACAACATTCTGTATCTCTCAGAATTAAATCTTTAGAATTTGATAGGTGAATAAATGCCGAAGTGACTTGGGATTAATTTCACGGTTCTATTTCCTTATTTTCAAGTTTTACATTATCGTGTACATTTAACATATAAATGCTAAGCTAAACTGAAATCGAATCATGGATACGAACGCAATATTAAATGGAATATGTTCGCATCAACAAGATTTCTATGAAAGATTCCATGCTTTATTGGAACTTTAAGAGGTTGTTCAAAAAGTATGCTAAAAATGACACATCGAATTTCTTCGCCCGTTCAAACGCATAAAATTTTTGCGTTGAAGTTCATTCAACGTAGTAAAACCTTTTAAATTCTACGTATACGTGTAACAAGGCTATCGTCTACAGCTTGCGGCTAGCTAAGTTTTCTTTATTGGCTTTTTTCTCCGTTCCTTGGAAAAGAAAAACACTTTTCCTGCGTGGAAATAAGTCTCAAGGAAGCTATACTGGTGCTCATGTATCTATTAAGGATCTTCTACTAAAAGTGCCCACGCCCTGTAGGAACCGTTGAAGGCAGTACGTCCTGTACAAGCGCGCTACTCGAAACTTCGCCGTCTGGAACTTCGACTAGATAGGACATGCCAGTGTCGGCGTTGTAACAAGGTGCCTAAGAATAGCCGACCTCGCTTTGTTATACTATAGGAACGTATAAAATTTTAGGGTTTATAGTATAAGAAAAACTATAGCTTTCGCTAAAGACTTGGCGACAAGCCAAGTTTTTCTAATATCTTCTTTTTGAACACGCACTTTAACGCCTATTGTCTAACTGTGATTTATTTATGCAATATGTTTAATTAGGTCACTATCTTAAATAGATTCATTTGTTCATTTATTTTTAGAAAAATCTTAATATTTCGTTAAATAATTACAAAATGAAAGCCCCACAATGAAGAATTTGAGTTACTTCGATGTTTCCAAGCAACGTGCAAATTATCGATAGCTGAAAACAAAATAGAATCTACCTTCTAATTCCATCATTTTTAAATGATGTTTAAATAAATTACAAATTGAATGGAGGAGAATCAAATGGCAAAACGATTGCTAATATTGTTTCTTTTAGGATTGTTTGTAGTATCCATTCCATCTTATGTAATTGCCCAATCGGAAGGTTTGGCTAAACCAAAATTGGTTGGCGAAAAAAAAGAACATTCAATAATGGGGAAGGGAGGGAATGGAAATGCTGAAACACCAGGTGAATGGTTTGTAGGGGAATCGCCGGCTAATCCACAACCAAATGCCCCGGTTTTATTGTTTGTCCCTGGTTTAAATAATGTTGCTCAAATTTTCTGGGAAGAAAATGGCTTATATCAAGCAGCAAATGAAGCGGGGTATGAAACTGCTTTTATTCAGTTGTATGATGCCGGTGGAGCTTCGGCGGATATGTGGAATAATGGAAAATTACTTGCCGAAAAAATTAAAGAGATATCGGCGTATTTTAATGGTAAGCCGATTACAGTCGTAGCCTACAGTAAGGGTGGAGTAGATACACAAGCAGCGGTGACGTATTATGGTGCATGGCGATATGTTGACAATATAATTACATTATCCAGTCCTCACTATGGGTCAGAATTGGCAGATTTAGCAAATAGTAACTGGGCTGGATGGTTAGCGCAACTATTGGGTTTGCGAGGGGAAGGTACGTCGGCGGTGGAAACAGGTTATATGGAATATTTTCGATCAATCACCGATGACAAACCGTATGCGTATGTGAATGATTTTTATACAGTTGGCGGAAGAGATTGGGGAAATATATTTTCTGCAACTTGGTTTGGTGGAGTTTATTTATCCAGCTACGGTGAAAATGATGGAGTAGTTACAGCGAGGAGTACTCGTTTGCCGAAGGGCCATGAGATTGAGATCGGTAATTGGAATCACACCTCCATTCGCAGTAATATTATCTTCCCTGTAATTGAAAGCTATATTTCAGCAGATATGAAAAGTAGCAACCAGAGTAAATCAAACTTGATGCACACGATTGCCCCTGATGCTGACCGGTATATTCACGGAAATAAACTAACCAAGGGTAAGCAAGTGAAACAAGTTTTTCCAATCGAATCCGATGTAGATAAGATGACATTACAATTATACACAGGATATCAACTAACTGACGTACAGCTTGTAGATCCTGAGGGGAATGCTTATTCAACAAATCAAGTTGCGATAATGGAGGAAACGGGCATTTTTGATGGTGTAACAGCCTATAATATTGAAGTAGATGACCCTTCATCAGGGGAGTGGTCGATACAAATGCAAAGTCCGCAAGAAAATGCTTATTTACTCCATGTTCAGTTTAGCAAAGCAAATAACAAGAAAATTATTTCACATGTCAATCAAGATAAAAATATCTCTGGAAAATACCAACTAAAAGCGGATAAATCTTATGTCAAAGAAGATAGTATTGAAGCTGTTTATACGGTAATTGAATCAGGAAAGAAGCACAATGTCTCGACATGGAAAACGAAGGGAACTTTAAATTTATCAGAAGAACTCTCGCATTTAAAAGAGAATCGTGCTTATAATATTACGATTGACATTAAAGGGGAAACAGCTTCGGGATCACCATTCAAACGTACGATTATTGATTCTGTTTACTTATCTGATTAAGGCCATGTAAAGAGCTTCAAATGCTTACAATACAAGCTGTAATGAAATAATATTTGGAAAATATATAATCATTACAGCTTGTGATTTCTTTAGCGGCAACTTCAAGGGCTGTATTTTAGAGATAACGAGATGGTAACTGACAAATTTATTCCGAAAAGTACATTATCAAACAGTTTAATCACAATGAAAAAGCTGGTACGTCCTTTAAGTCGTGTCACCAGTTTTTCTGTTAAGTAAGTATTTTTGTAAATACACAAAAATAGAGTTTGAATACGATAATCTGTACCAAACGGACTAGTGAAAATGATCTTTAGGGAATGCTAACTTAAGAAGTACTAGTACATCTAACAACCCACCGACCATAAACAACGATCATGTAAGCTAATAAAAATCTAAGAAAAAAGAAGATTAATCGTTAGAAGATAGAGAAAGGTAACCTCGAATATAATAAGTGACTCGAAGTTAAAAATAGGAAACTTCTAAAAACCGTAACGCAAACGTTGATTGGTTTTCTTCATCCTTATGCTTGTACTATAGGAAAGTATAAAACTTTATGGTTTATAGTATAAGAAAAACTATAGCTTTCGCTAAAAACTTGGCGATAAGCCAAGTTTTTCTAAACAAAGGCTAATAATTGCAAGCCGTTCCGAATAAGCTAGTATGAGAATTATCAGGGGATGGGGGAGCACGATGAACAAACGAGTCATTCTATTATTTGGGATTACTATGATTAGTATTTTAGTGATATCAGCTTATCTTGTAGTAAAATCATCTCCCGAAAATCAAGCAGAGGAGGCTTGCGAAGAATTTTTTACGTATGAACAGCAGGGAGCTTTTTCGAAATCATGGGAGATGCTCCATCCCATTATTAAAGATAAATTTGCAAAAGATACCTATATACAAGATCGTTCAGAAGCAATTATGAATTATTTTGGTGTATTGTACTTCACCTATAGCTTTGGGGAGGTAAAAAAAATAAAGGATTGGGCTCCAACAACGGATGCCGAGCCGATACCAACTGTGTACCGAATTACAGTATCACAGCATTTTAATGGGAAATATGGAAATATTACAATCGTTCAAGATGTATATATGTCGGAGATAGAAGGAGCATGGACGGTTTTATGGGATTATAAAAATGTCGGTGAAAGCAGTCACGAGAAGTGAGTAAAAAATGGAAGTGGTGAAAAATTACAGGGCCTTTTTGTTGTCTAGTTTCTTCAACTTTAATATTATTCCCCTATATTAAAGTATAGTCTTACATTCTTGTTACAAATATGTTGCAAGATGCGTTTTAAAATAATAATGCTTACTAGACTATAAATTTTAAATAAGATGATAATAATTGGGAAAAAAGTAAAATAATACAAAAATAGTATTTGACATAAAATAAGTAATACTATAGTAACAATAATTTAATATACAATACTTCTTATTAAGAGAGGTGGAGGGAATTGGCCCAAAGAAACCTCGGCAACGGGAATGATACTATTCCTATGCCAAGTCCAACAAGCATTTTATGCTTGATAAATAAGAGGAGAACCCAATAAAATGGTATCTCTTCTTGAAATATACAAGGGGGGGTATTTTGTTTTTATATGACAAGGAAAGCTAAAAATTTACACCGATCTAGACTATAAAACAAGAAATAGTTTTCATACTATTTATTCCTTTCGTTATTTTTAGATTTAAATGATAACTAAATAAATGACAGCAAATACTTGTAACTTTAATTTTCAGATAATTAATGCGAATAATTTAGATTATGTTAAAAACGTAGCTTTTTTTAAAAAGTAGCATATAATATACTACGTTTTTAGATTATTTTAAAAATTCGAGTTTATTATGTTTGTTTTAAAGTTGACAGTTATTTTCAGAAATATATAGATCTAAAAACTCCGAAATAATAAAGAATATGCTTAACGCTACTAAAAAGGAGGGGTCAACATGAGCAATAACTTATTAGAAATCAAAAATTTAAAAACTTCTTTCAGAATTAAAGATCATTATTATGCTGCAGTGGACGATGTCTCTTTATCGGTAAATAAAAATGAGACGATGGCGATTGTTGGTGAGTCAGGTTCTGGAAAAAGCGCTTTAGCTTTCTCGATAATGAGATTACATAATCGAGCAAAGATAGAAGGAAATATTTACTTTAATGGCCAAGATATTGTTCCCTTACCGATTGCAAAATTAAATAAGCTTCGTGGTAATGACATGGCTATGATTTTTCAAGATCCTTTAACAGCATTAAATCCATTGATGACTGTTGGGGAACAAATAGGAGAAGCATTATTACTTCACAATAAGGAACTAACGAAGCAAGAGCGCCAAGATCAGGTTATTCACTTACTAAAACAAGTTGGTATACCTAGACCAGAGTATACATGTGAACAATATCCCCATCAATTATCAGGTGGAATGCGGCAGCGGGTCATGATTGCAATTGCTATCTCAAATAAACCAAAATTACTAATTGCTGATGAACCTACAACAGCTTTAGACGTAACCATTCAAGCTCAAATATTACGTTTAATCAATGATTTAAAAGACAAGATGGACACAGGTATCATTTTAATTACCCATGATTTAGGGGTTGTTGCAGAGATGGCAGATCGTGTAGCAGTAATGTATGCAGGGCAAGTTGTTGAAGTAGCAAATGTACAAACATTGTTTAAAAAACCTCTACATCCATATACTAGATCGTTGTTAAACTCTATACCAAATACAGACCAAGTAAACGATAAGCTTCATGTAATTCAAGGAATTGTACCTTCCTTACAAAATCTACCGCGTGAAGGGTGTCGGTTTGCTGCACGAATTCCGTGGGTAGAAAGAACAGCTCACGAATCGGATCCGAAATTGCGTGAAGTCGCTCCTGATCATTTTGTTCGCTGTACGTGTTATCAACACTTTTACTTCCCGGAGGAACGATACAAGGAGGTGTTTGGTAATGGCACTTTTAGAAGTTAAAGATTTAAAAGTTCATTTTCCAATTCGAGGAGGAATCTTAAATCGGAAAATTGACGAGATCAAGGCTGTAGACGGAGTTTCATTTTCTATTGAACAAGGAAAAACATATGGTCTTGTAGGTGAATCAGGATCAGGTAAAACAACAACGGGCCGAGCGATTATTGGATTAAACCATGTCACGAGCGGAAATATACGATTTTCTGGTGTTGATTTAACGAACTTAAAATCAAACCGAAGAGATATTCGGAAAGAAATTCAGATGATTTTTCAAGATCCTTACTCTTCATTAAATCCAAAAAAAAGTGTATTTGATATTGTTGCAGAACCGCTACGCAACTTTGAAAGATTATCAAAAGTGGAAGAAAGAAAACGAGTACAAGAATTGCTGGAACATGTTGGCTTAAGCCCTGAAAGTATTTTTAAATATCCACACCAATTTTCAGGTGGACAACGGCAACGAATTGGAATTGCCCGAGCGATTGCATTAAAGCCAAAATTAATTATAGCAGATGAGCCAGTATCTGCTCTTGATGTATCGGTGCAAGCTCAAGTTCTAAATTTTCTAAAGGATATTCAAAAGGATTTAAATTTAACGTATCTATTCATTAGTCATGATTTAGGTATTGTAAAACATATGTGTGATGAAATCGGCATAATGTATAAAGGACGTTATGTAGAAGAAGGTTCTAGGGATGACATTTTTTATAATCCTCAACATATTTATACGAAGCGTCTCATTGCGGCTATTCCGGATATCGATCCTTTTAAGCGACAAAAACTACAAGAATGGCGAGATGAAGTAGAAAAAGAATATAAGAAACATTATGATGATTATTTTGATCATGAAGGCTTGGCTTACGGTTTACGGAGTATATCCAATACTCATTTAGTAGCTTTGCCGCAGAAAGGTTGATAACATGTGGAAATTTATTGTTAGACGACTATTGATTACGATGCCGCAAATCATTTTGTTAAGTGTATTAGTCTTTATTATGGCACAAATGATGCCTGGAGATGCATTATCAGGTTTAATAGATCCGAATATCGATCCAGCTGCTATGGAAGAGCAACGGGAAAAATTAGGACTTAATGATCCTTGGTATGAGCAATATGCTGATTGGATTACCGCAGCCTTGCAAGGAGATTTAGGGCAATCTTTTCGCTTTAAAATGCCGGTCGAAGAATTAATTAGTCAGCGACTTGTTAATACATTTTGGCTTTCTTTAGTAACGTTAATATTTACTTATATTATAGCTATTCCTCTTGGTATTATAAGCGGTCGTTATAATGATACTTTACGTGATCAATTAATCTCTGGATATACGTATATTGGGTTTGCAACACCGTTATTTATTTTTGCGCTTGTAATGCTGTGGCTATTTGGGTATACACTTGGTTGGTTTCCTACAGGAGGAAGCGTTGAGCCAGGGTTAGATCCCGGGTCATTTGCTTACATCATGAGTAAGTTTAATCATCTATTATTGCCTGCAATTTCTATGGCATTAATTACAACTGTAAATACAGTGCAGTATTTGCGAAGTGAAATTATTGACACGAAACAAAAAGACTTCATCATCACAGCTCGAGCTAAAGGTGCTCCGGAGTCACGTGTTTATAATAAGCATATTTTGCGAAACTCTTTACTGCCGATAGCCGCTTATTTTGGCTTTGAAATTACTGGCTTAATTGGCGGAACTGTTTTTATTGAGACTATTTATAGTTATCCCGGAATGGGACTATTATTTATGGAATCTGTCTTACAACGCGATTATAGTGTCGTAACATCTGTTGTCTTATTATTCGGAATTGCTTCTGTTTTGGGTGCGCTTTTATCAGATATTATTTTAAGTTTAGTGGATCCTAGGATACGAATTAAGTAAATTTTATTCGGTTAACTAACATGGAGGTGATACAGATTGGAACATACAAACATCAACGTTATTGATATAGATACAGAAAAAGCTCCTTCGATGACAAGCATTATTTGGAGAGAAATTGTTCGGGATAAAATTGCACTTCTTTCATTAATATTTCTTGTAATTATTACAGCATTTGTCTATGGTATTTCTTTATTTTTAAACCAAGAGGAAATTGTTAAAGTTGATTTATTTGCCATTAACCAACCCCCGTCTTCTGAATTTTGGCTGGGAACTGATTATGGTGGACGGGATATATTTGGGCAGCTCATTATCGGAACACGCAACTCATTATCAATTGGTATATTAGTAACATTGATGACAGGGATTATTGGCGTTGTTTATGGATTGGTTTCTGGTTATTATGGTGGAACAATCGACAATATGATGATGCGAATTGTCGATTTCTTCTTGATCTTACCCTTTTTAATGATTGTTATTGTATTTGTAGCAATTGTGCCCAAGTATAGCATATGGTCATTTTCTTTAATTATGACAGCTTTTCTATGGATGGGAATAACACGTATAATTCGCTCAAAGGCATTGCAAGAAAGAGAGTTGGACTATGCCCAGGCTTCAAAAACATTAGGTACACCAGATTGGAAGATTATGTTTACGCAAGTACTACCAAATTTGAGTTCGATCATCATTGTAACGATGACGTTAAACTTAGCTGCTAATATTGGTCTGGAATCCGGTCTTTCCTTTTTAGGTTTCGGATTTCCTGAATCAACTCCAAGTCTAGGAACCTTGTTAGGATATGCGCGAAATCCGCAAACATTAGAGCTTAGATGGTGGATTTGGCTGCCGGCTGCGGTAATGGTTTTCCTATTGATGTTAGCTGTTCGAAATGTTGGAGAAGCTTTAAAGCGTGCAACTGATGCCCGACAACGTAGGGGCTGATAAATAAACTCGTAATTTTTTTAACTACTTACATCATAGGATGATGTTAAGTATAGATTACGTCAACATGACGTGAATTAAAAAAGGGAGGTTTATTTTATGATAAAAAGAAATTGGCGCTTCATGCTATATGCATGTATGCTAGGATTGCTGCTTGCTTTAGTAGCATGTAGTGGAGATGATAAAAGCAAGTCAGATAAGTCTGGTGATAAGAAGGCAGCAAAAAACAGTGAACAAGTATTTTCGATTGAGGATTTTAATGTGGAGAAGAAAAATGAAGGCGAAGCGATAGACGGAGGTCATTTTAAATACGGTATCGTTACGGATACGGCTTTTGAGGGGTTATTAAACTTTAATTTTTATTCAGGTGAACATGATGATGAAATTATAAAATGGTTTGATGAGTCGTTATTAGCTGCTGATAAAAATCATAATTTAACACAAGATGGAGCTGCAACATTTGAAGTAGACGACAGTGGAAAAGTGTTTACGTTTAAGATTCGAGATAATGTGAATTGGCATGATGGGAAACCGGTAACTGCAGAAGATTGGGCCTTTGCCTATGAAGTTATTGGAGATCCCGATTATACGGGTGTTCGCTATGGCGAAGATTTTACCATTATTGAAGGAATGGAAGAGTATCATAGTGGCAAAGCGGATTCTATTTCAGGGATTGAAGTGGTCGATGACAAAACATTGAAAATAACGTACAAAAAAGCATCACCGTCTTTATTAAGCGGAGGTATTTGGTCTTATGCTTTACCTAAACATATCTTTAAGGATATTCCGGTGGCAAAAATGGCTGAATCGCCAGAAGTGCGGGAAAAGCCAATTGGTTTTGGACCGTTTAAAGTAGAGAGTATTACTCCGGGAGAAGCTGTAGTGCTTACGAAAAACGAAGATTATTGGCAAGGAAAGCCGAAATTAGATAAGGTGACGGTTAAAGTAGTAAATCCAAAAACGGTTGTTCAAGCATTAAAAACAGGTAAAGTGGACACAGTTGATAAATTCCCAACCGATCAATATCCGGATAATGCCAATATGTCAAATGTTGAGTTTTTAGGTAATGTTGACATGGCTTATTCCTATATTGGCTTTAAATTAGGAACATGGGATAAAAAGGAGAAAGAAGTCAAGCCTGACCCTAATAAGAAAATGGCAGATGTAAATTTGCGCAAGGCGATGTGGCATGCGATTGATAACGAAGCTGTAGGAAAACAGTTTTATAATGGTTTACGCTGGAATGCTACTACCTTAATTCCACCGTCGCATCCGAACTTCCATGATAAAGAAAATTCTGGATTGGCATATGATCCGGAAAAAGCAAAGAAAATTTTGGATGAGGCAGGCTATAAGGATGTAAATAATGATGGTATGCGGGAAAACCCGGATGGGGAAGAACTAGTGATTAACTTTGCTTCGATGTCCGGTGGAGATACGGCTGAACCAGTTGCAAATTATTATATCCAGGCTTGGAAAGAAGTAGGATTAGATGTACAGTTGCTAGACGGTCGTTTGCACGAGTTTAACTCATTTTATGATCGAGTCGGAAATACTGGAGAAGATGATCCAAAGATTGATGTTTATATGGCGGGATGGGGGGTAGCGACAGATGTAAATCCTGCTGGTCTATATGGTCGTGATGCATTATTTAACTATTCACGTTATGCAAGTGAAGAAAATGATAAGTTGTTAGCTGAAGGTGCATCCGAAAAAGCGATGGATCAAAAGTATCGTCAGAAAGTGTATAAAGAATGGCAGCAATTAATGATAGAAGAAGTTCCAGTTATTCCAACCCATTATCGCGCTGTCGTCGTTCCTGTTAATAATCGTGTTTTAAATTATACAGTAGAGTATTATGGCTTAAAACGGCATGAAATTGCTGTAACCCAGGAAGAACCAATTAAAGCAGAATAACATATAATTTAGGCAGTCTGTTTGTAATATTCAGACAGACTGTCTATTTTTTATTGCTTAGGAAACTTTCTGTTTGTACGCCCTATTCGAGCTCTTCAAGCTGTTGTTCTTCTGAAATGTGGTTTCAACCCATGAATGGTCATACTGCTGACATTTTCCGCATAAACTGTTTTGTAAGCTAGTTTTTATGCTTCCAGGGAGGGTGACAGCTTTTGTGTGGAATTACAGGATATATTGATTGGCAAAGCGATGTACGAACTAATAGACAGATGCTCGTAAATATGACGGAAACATTGGCCCATCGTGGTCCAGATGAAACAAATACGTGGATAAATCAACATGTCGCTTTTGGTCATAAGCGCCTGTCTGTTATTGATATTGAGGGTGGAAAACAGCCAATGCAGCGGATAAAGGATGGATTCATCTATACCCTCCTATATAATGGCGAGCTATATAATACAGAAGAACTTCGCAATGAATTGAGAAATAACGGTTATTCCTTTACGACAACTTCTGATACGGAAGTGTTACTTACTGCTTATATGGAGTGGAAAGAATCATGTGTTGACTATCTGAATGGGATTTATGCTTTTGCTATTTGGGATGAGCAAAAAGCCCAGTTATTTTTAGCCAGGGATCGGTTAGGGGTAAAGCCATTATTTTATCAAGAAAAATCAGGCCAATTTATTTTCGGTTCGGAGTTAAAAGCTGTTCTTGCTCATCAAGCAGTAAAGGCTGAGATAGATTCAACCGGTTTGGCTGAGGTTTTCGGCTTGGGTCCATCAAGAACACCGGGTCATGGTCTCTTTAAAAATATGCAAGAATTGCGAGCAGGTCATGCACTTACGTATTCCAAAAATGGTTTAAAAACGTGGCGTTATTGGAATGTCAAAAGCCGTAAGCATACTGATTCGGAACAGGAGACGGTACAAAGGGTAAGGGAGTTGTTTATCGATGCCGTACAGCGACAACTGGTAGCGGACGTACCAGTTTCTACGTTTTTATCAGGGGGACTGGATTCCAGTTCGATTACAGCAATTGCAGCTAATTATTTACAAGATAAAGGAAGAAGTCCGTTAACCACGTTTTCTGTTGATTATGAAGGAAATGAACAACATTTTAAAGTGAGTAAATTTCAGCCTTCTATGGATCAACCATTTATTCAGTTGATGGCTAAGGAATTTACTACAGAACATTATAATGAAGTGATTACCGGACAAGAGCTTGCCAATCATTTAAAAGAGTCGGTTACGTTACGAGATCAGCCTGGAATGGCAGATATTGATTCATCACTGCTCTGGTTTTGCAAACAAATTAAAAAGCATGCAACCGTAAGTCTTTCCGGAGAATGTGCCGATGAAATATTTGGTGGTTATCCATGGTTTCATGATCCGTCAACTGCAGCAGGAACAGGATTTCCGTGGATACGCTCATTAGAATCACGGATAGACTTACTCCATAAAAAATGGAGTAAAAAGTTAAAGTTGAAGGAATATGTTTATCAGCGTTATAAAGAAACGTTAGACGAAACTCCGCGCTTAGAAGGGGAATCTGATATTGATGCACGGCGAAGAGAGCTATTCTATTTAAATATGAATTGGTTTATGGCACAGTTACTTGACCGTAAAGATCGGATGAGTATGGGTGCCGGTTTAGAAGTAAGAGTTCCTTATGCAGATCATCGATTAGTTGAGTACGTATGGAATATTCCATGGAAAATGAAAATGATGGGCGGACAGGAAAAAGGAATTTTACGAAAAGCGATGGAGGGCATTTTACCGGATGATGTTTTATATCGTAAAAAAAGTCCTTTCCCTAAAACGTTTCAACCAGAATATACGAATGCAGTAAAAGCTTGGATGCATGAGATTATAAATGATAAAGATGCACGCTTATTTGAGTTTTTAAAGAAAGACAAGGTAGAAGCGATTTTAGAAAGTGAAGGTAGAGAGTTTAAGGACCCTTGGTATGGACAGTTAATGAAGGGGCCGCAATTAATTGCCCACCTGTGCCAAATTGATTATTGGTTACGCACATATGATGTTAATATAGTAGACTGATAGAGTGACACAAATTAGGAAAAAAGTTGAAGTAGTTTTTGCGAAGATATTGCAAACAATTTATCCCACATCTAACTGGCAGTAAGACCCCCACCTGGGGGAGCAAGAGGAATCGAAGAAGTTTAGGTGGGGGATAACGGAAAGTCAAATGTCCAATTGGTTCAAGGGCCTTAGGTCATACCATTAAGGTACTAACCATCAGTGGGGGATAAGAGAAAACCCCTACTAATGGAAGTTTCATTTTATGTAGCTCGATACTTGAATAGCAATAAATGAAGACAATGAAAGATTTTAATAGATTGTTAGGGAACTTTTTGCAGCTTTAAACAAACTTTTTTAGAATTCTGAATAAACGCTATATGGATGTTTTACAGATAAACAATATGATATGAAAATCAGTTACCCCGTATCTTTTAAAGGTGATACGGGATATTTTTTACGAAAAAATACAACGTAAATAAATGGCTATAAACGGTAGCTAAGCAATTGTCCGGAAGCCATCTTCTAAAAATTTCACAAACCAAATCAAGGAAATACTTGTAAAGTTTGATGAATAGAATCGTAAGTTTTGGTTATGTAAGTTCGTCAAACGGAGGTGGGGTGTAGGAGATTAGAACTCCCAAAAGAAATTACTATCCAAGAATTTAAGGATTTTTATTGCTGAAAGAAGAATAACAATCATTTTGCAGAAAAAATGGCATACGTGGGGCCTGGTTCTAAAATGGAATAAACAGCTTCCCGGTAGTAATAAATACACCTCGGAAAAGTAAGCAGTTATTTTTGGAAAATTAAATAGGCATTTGAAGCGATTGTTTGATTACACCTAGATCGAGAGCACCATATGAAGTAATAAATGTTGAGTTTCCAATCAAAATCCCAACAACTTATTCTATAAATAGTTGAGAGAATATAATCGTAACAATTAGGATAAAAGAAAATCATAGACAACATACTTTGAGAAATGATTAATTCTATGAAAATAGTTGAAATTAGTGTGACAATTACGCCGGCAATTGTTCTTTTAGTTAAGGTTGAACTTAAAACGCCTAGGCCTATAACTAAAGTAGGAATGATTTATCCCGTATGTAAGGTCCCGTAAGCTCACTTCAAGAGCCTGAGGTGGTACAAAAGGGTCTAAGTGGAAGAAAACGGCACCTAAATGCCCGATTCGTTCAAGGGCCTTAGGTCATACCCTTCTAGGTACTAACATTCAGTAGAAGATGGAAGAAAACTCCTACTGAATGAAGTTTCTTTATCATAGTTGTATTCATCCTTTTTGCTTTCCTTTATTGTCTAGGAAACGATATTTGTTTTATATTATTGGTCTTTTTAAGGTAGCTTTTGTCTTACTGCTCAATTTAGTAAAAAATTAATTTCCTTTTTAAATGCTTTTAATGGAATATTCCAAAAAGATTATGAATCACGTATAAAGATGTGGAACGTTTCATAGTTCATTATTTTACAGAATATAGTGAATAAAAGGGGAAAACATTAAAATACAGAATTTATGGAATAAAGCGGAAAATAAGCAAGGAGGAAGGGTATGGAAGAGCGTGTATTGGATAAACAAACAGAAACAGGAAAGAAACGAGTTAAAAGAAAGTGGATTATTATTACTAGTGGTATTTTGGCAGTTTTATTGTTTTTACTTGCTTTATATGGGAACGAATACACAAAGAGGCCGGTTGAGCAAATTGAGGGTACGATTGAATTGCCGATGTTGAAAAAGAAAGTTGAAATCATTACGGATGAACATGGTGTACCACAAATAAATGCTAAAAACAATTATGATTTATATATGGCACAAGGATATGTGCAAGCACAATATCGCTTGTTCCAGATGGAAATGTCGCGTAGACAAGCTTCTGGTACATTAAGTGAAGTTGTCGGAGAAGCAGCTGTGGATCAGGATAAATACTTTCGAACGTTAGGGTTACGCCGAGCAGCAGCACAATCATATGACGTTTACAGCGAGGAAGCGAAGGAGATTTTACATGCTTTTGCGGAAGGGATAAATGTGTATATTAACCAAGCAAAGGAAAATAGTCGTTTGCCAATTGAATTTACCATAATGGGATTTGAACCAAAAGAATGGACGGCAGTGGATTCATTAACGATTGGTAAATATATGGCGTTTGATCTAGGTGGACATTGGGAACGTCAAGCTTTTAATTATTTTCTTTTACAAAACTATAATGAAAAGAAAGCGTATGAATTATTTCCTTCTTATCCCAGTCATAAGCCAGTTATTATGGAAGAAGAACTTGTTTCTGTACATGATCGTTTAAAAAAAGCAATTGTTCCCCATGAACTTAATGGTAGTAATAATTGGGTTGTTTCTGGAGATAAAACGGAATCTGGTTTACCGCTATTAGCAGATGATCCACATCTGGGATTAGCAACCCCCTCTATTTGGATTCAAATGAAATTAACAACAAATGAACAACAAGTGAGTGGTGTAATTTTTGCAGGCGTTCCAGGAATTATTTTAGGACATAATGAAAAAATTGCCTGGGGCGTAACGAATACCGGACCAGATGTACAGCAATTATATTTGGAAAAAAGAAATCCTGATCAGCCGACTGAATATTTGTATGAGGAAGAATGGGAACAAGCAAAAGTTATAGAGGAACCCATTGCTGTGAAGGATGGGAAAACAATTGATTATCAAGTAGTTGAGACGAGGCATGGTCCAGTCATATCTGAATTTGCTGAAGATAGTGGAAAAGATAATGTGCTATCGTTACGGTGGACAGCATTAGAGCCGACAACGGAGTTAGAGGCAATTTTACAAATAAATAAGGCGGAAAATTGGGAGGAATTTGAAAAAGGGTTGGAAAAATTTTTAGTTCCTGCACAAAACTTTGTATTTGTATCGATTGATGGAACTATTGCCTATAAAGCAAATGGAAACATTCCAATTTATAAAGATGGGAAGGAGGCATTATTACCACTTCCCGGCTGGGATAAAAATTTTGAATGGAAAGGATATATACCTTTTGACAAGCTTCCAACCATCGTAAATCCTGAAAAAGATTATATCGCCACCGCAAATAATAAAGTTACAACAGACGATTATCCTTATCATATAAGTAATGTATGGGCACAACCTTATCGTTATGAACGGATAGTAGAAGTACTTGAAGCAAACGATAGATTGACAATACAGGATATGAAAAAATTGCAAATGGATAACTTTAATATGCAAGCTAAAGAATTCGTACCTTTGTTTATTACTGAATTAGAAGGAACTGACTTATCAGGTCAAGCGAAACAAGCAATCGAGCTTTTAAGAAAATGGGACTATAAAGATCAATCAACGGCTGCGCAACCGTTAATATTTCATCACTGGTACGAAACATTAGAAAACATCATTTATCAAGATATTCCGGATTCTATGATGAATTTGTTTACATCTAAGGGACAAACGACCGATGAGTTGTTACGAACAGCAATAAAAGAAGGAACTTCACAGTGGATTAATGCTCAAGGCGGATTGCAAAATGTTTTATCTGAATCTTTGAATCAAGCATTATCCAATCTGGAAAAGGAATACGGAAAGAACTTGGAAAAATGGAAGTGGGGAGATTATCATCAGGTAGAGTTTAAGCATCCCCTGTCCAGTGTCCATCCTGTGTTAGCATTCTTCTTTAATCGTAAGGATCCGATCTCGTCAGATGGGAGCAGTGTAACTCCAATGGCGGCAGGTTATGATTCCGAAACGGGAATTATTGATCACGGAGCGTCATGGCGATTTGTTATTGATATGAGTCAGGCGGATCAAGGATATCATCTTGTTGCACCCGGACAGTCAGGACATTTTAGAAGTAAGTGGTATGATGATCAATCAGAGGATTGGGTTACTGGCAATTATCATATAACTAAGCTGAATGAAACAGTAGGTAAACCATTGATTTTGCAGCCTAAAAAAGATAATTAAGTTGAAGCGTGTGTTTAAAAAGGATGAAGACAGAAATCAGCTGAGATTATAGCGTCTTTTTAAAACAGCACTTTCACAGCTGAAACGAAAAGTTGATATTATTCCCCGGGAAATAAGTTGGAGAATGGATGTTTTCTCCTGATTTTATCCCGCATGTAAGGTGCCGTAAGACTCCCACTTCAAAGAGTCCGAGTTGGTACAAAAGGGTATAAGTGGAAGAAAACGGCACCTAAATGCCCGATTCGTTCAACTAACATTTCTTTGGAAAAAGCATTCCAAGAAATGAAGTTTCACTTTATCCCGCATGTAAGGTGCCGTAAGACTCCCACTTCAAGACCTGAGCTGATACAAAAGGGGCTAAGTGTGAGAAAACGGCACCTAAATGCCCGATTCGTTCAACTAACATTTCTTGGGAAAAGCATTCCAAGAAATGAAGTTTCACTTTATAAGATAAAAATATAACCTAATTGGTACAAATTTCGGTTTAGACTGAAGTTCTATTTAAATCATAGGATAAGATTCTAGTTTTCTTCACCTTGATCAAATATTAACTATACTTATACATCTTAAATAGGCTCCGTTATAAATTGAAATTATAAATTTTCATCTTCGTTATTCTATACCCCGGATGACCCGGTACACCTCTAAAGAAACATCTAATTGTGCTTCCTTTTTCATGCCCTGCCTCCCCTTGTGGTACATGGGTTAAGAATGATGAAATTCATTCGAGTAAGAGTTTTATTTCAGTCCTAAGTTGAGGGAGCCTTATCCAAGGAAGGTTAATCCGTTCAAAGACTTGTCAAGATTATGCAAATAAAAGATTATTTTTATCTTGACAACGTTTTCAACATCAGCTATATTTAAACATAAGTTAATTATGTGGCGGAGAACAGGAGACCCACACTTTTTATCATATGTTCCAATGGTGAAATATGGATAAAAAGTGTGGTCTTTTTTGTTTGCTCATAATTAATCAAACTGATACAAAGGGGTGTTACATATGGCAGAATCTGAATTTCTGGCTGAGTTAATTGGTACAATGATTTTGATTATCCTTGGTGGCGGCGTTGTAGGCGGGGTAACATTAAAATCATCCAAAGCTGAAGGCGCAGGCTGGATAGTTATTACGATTGGCTGGGGACTTGCGGTCACGTTTGGAGTATATGCGGTTGGCAATTATTCTCCTGCTCATATTAATCCGGCTGTAACGATTGGATTTGCTGCTATTGGCGAATTTCCATGGTCGAAAGTACCGATGTATGTTACTGCACAAATAATTGGAGCGATTATTGGGGCAGCGATTGTCTTTTTAAATTATCTAGCCCATTGGAGAAAAACAAAAGACCAAGCAACAAAGCTCGGAGTGTTTGCAACGATCCCAGCCATTCGTAGTCCATTAGCCAATTTATTATCGGAAATTGTTGGTACGTTCATTCTCGTTATGGGATTATTGTTTATTGGGGCAAATGAATTTACAGAAGGTTTAAACCCAATTGTTGTCGGGGTATTAATTATAGCAATAGGCATGTCTTTAGGAGGGCCAACTGGATATGCAATTAATCCTGCTCGGGATCTTGGACCGCGAATTGCTCATGCAATACTTCCAATATCCGGAAAAGGAAGTTCCGATTGGGGCTATTCTTGGGTGCCGATTGTTGGACCCATTATCGGAGGAATTTATGGAGCCTTTTTTTATGATGCATTGTTCGTAGGGGAGTTGACCATTGGATTTTGGCTGTTAAGTGGGATAATTGCTGTTCTTATTTTAGGGGCACTGAGTGTAGAATTAAAGAATAAGGGAGATAATTCTGCTAAATTAAAGAATGAAATTATTTAGGGGGATGACAAAATGAAAGATAAATATATTCTATCTATTGATCAAGGTACAACAAGTTCTAGGGCAATAATATTTAATCATAATGGAGAGATTGTTGCTACTGCACAAAGGGAATTTGAACAATTTTTTCCACATCCAGGTTGGGTAGAGCAAGATGCTAATGAAATCTGGACATCCGTTCTTGCCTGTATTGCTGAAGTGTTACGAATAGCTGATCTAGAAGCTAATCAAATTGCTGCTATCGGGATTACAAACCAACGAGAAACGGTAGTCGTTTGGGATAAGCATACAGGAAAACCGATCTATCGAGCCATCGTTTGGCAATCCAGGCAAACAGAGGGTATTGTTAAAGAATTGATGGATGCTGGATATAATGAATTGTTTAGGAAAAAAACGGGATTATTACTCGATCCATATTTTTCTGGTACAAAAGTAAAATGGATTTTAGATAATGTAGAAGGCGCAAGAGAAAAAGCAGAAAATGGAGATTTATTATTTGGTACGGTTGACAGCTGGCTTATTTACAAGTTTTCTGCTGGAAAAGTTCATGTTACAGATTATACCAATGCATCACGTACACTAATGTTTGATATCTACAATTTGAAATGGGATGATGAGCTCTTAGATATTCTGACTGTACCGAAAAGTATGCTTCCTGAAGTAAAACAATCATCTGAAATATATGCTCACACTATTTCTTATCATTTCTTTGGAGAAGAAGTACCAATTGCCGGAATTGCTGGTGATCAACAAGCTGCACTATTTGGTCAGGCTTGCTTCGAAAAAGGCATGGTTAAAAACACATACGGAACTGGTTGCTTTATGTTAATGCATACTGGTGAAGAGGGTGTACCCTCAAAGCATGGCTTATTAACAACTTTGGCTTGTAGTGTTAATGGGAAAGTTGAATATGCATTGGAAGGGAGTGTATTTGTAGCAGGATCTGCCATTCAATGGTTGCGTGATGGACTAAAGTTAATTGAAGATTCGCCGGAAAGTGAAAGCTATGCTAAAAGTGTAGACAGCACAGAAGGTGTATATATGGTTCCTGCATTTGTGGGATTAGGTACGCCGTATTGGGATAGTGAAGCTAGAGGAGCCGTATTTGGTCTTACTCGTGGAACGACAAGAGGTCATTTTATTCGTGCCACATTGGAATCGTTAGCTTATCAAACAAAAGATGTTATAGAGGCAATGGTTGCCGATTCAAACTTAGAATTAAAAACATTACGTGTTGATGGCGGGGCAGTAAAGAATGACTTCCTAATGCAATTTCAAAGTGATATTCTTGGCGAAGTCCCAGTTGAACGCCCTGTTATTCAAGAAACTACAGCGTTGGGTGCTGCATATTTAGCTGGGTTAGCAGTTGGTTATTGGAAAGATAAAGATGAAATTGCTAGACAATGGGATGTAGAAAAGACATTCCATAGCAAAATGGGTGAACAACAGCGCAATGAACTTTATGCCGGATGGAAAAAAGCAGTGGAAGCAACCCGAGCATTTAAATAGGCAGGCGAAGAAAATAGAGGTCATGATTATCTTAAGGAGGTAGGAGTGACCTCTTTTTATTCTTAAGCCAAAATACAATACAATAGGGTTAAGGAGGAATGTAGTATGAAAAAAATCATTAATAAACCAGATGAAGTTGTTCAGGATATGGTACAAGGCTTAATTGCTGCCTATCCGTCCCAGTTGAAACTCATCCCTGAGACATTGGCTATTGCAAGGAAGGATGCACCCGTTCAAGGAAAGGTTGGATTAGTTAGCGGCGGAGGAAGCGGTCATGAACCAGCACATGCAGGTTATATCGGTGAAGGGATGCTAGATGTTGCTGTCGCTGGCGAGGTATTTACTTCCCCAACACCAGATCAAGTCTTAGAAGGAATAAAAGCAGCAGATGGAGGAAAAGGAGTATTTCTAGTTATTAAAAATTATACAGGAGATGTTCTTAATTTTGAAATGGCTGCTGAGCTTGCAGAAGCAGAAGGCATTGAAGTAGAAAAGGTTGTCGTAAATGATGATGTTGCCGTAGAGGATAGTTCATTCACCACTGGCAGAAGGGGAATTGCCGGAACAGTACTTGTCCATAAAATAGCTGGTGCTATGGCTGAAAGTGGAGCCACACTTCAGGAAATAAAGCGAGTTGCTGATAAAGTAGTTGCTAACGTACGTTCCATGGGAATGGCGCTAACATCCGGAACCGTACCGGCAGCGGGCAAACCAAGCTTTCAATTAGCTGAAAATGAGATGGAGATTGGAATAGGGATCCATGGTGAACCAGGTATTGAACGAAAGCCGATAGCATCCGCTGATGAAATTGCGACTGAATTAGTTGAACGAATTTTGGCAGATATGGAAATACCAAAAGGTCAGGAAGTAGCAGTGATGGTAAACGGTCTGGGTGCTACTCCGGAAATGGAACTATATATTGTAAATAAAAAAGTGCAACAAATACTAAAAGAAAATGGATTACACGTATATAGAACGTTTGTTGGTGAATATATGACATCATTAGAAATGGCGGGCTGTTCCGTAACGGTATTACAGCTTGATGATGAACTAAAGACATTGCTTAATGCCCCATGCAGTGCACCTGCTTTTCGAAATTAGGAGGAATTACAATGCAATTGGATGTAAAAAAAACAATCGAATGGTTGCAATTAGCTAATACTAAAATACAGGAAAAAAAAGATTATTTAACTAGCCTTGATCAGCCAATTGGAGATGGCGATCATGGGATTAATATGGCAAGGGGTTTTAAAGAAGTAGAGGCTAAAATAAGTGGTAAAGATTATAAAGATATATCGGAGCTTTTGAAAGATGTAGCCATGACACTAATGGCAAAAGTTGGTGGTGCTTCAGGGCCTTTATTCGGAACAGCGTTTTTAAAATTATCTACATCTATTAAAGGGGAAGCAACAATAGATGCAAAGCAATTTGCAAGTGCTTTAGATGCTGCGGTTACTGGCTTGAAACAGCGTGGAAAAGCAGAAGAAGGCGAAAAAACGATGATTGACATGTGGGCACCAATTACTAAACTATTTCAACAAGAAGAGGGCATTACTGCTGATAAAGTGGTAGATACCGCTAAAATGGCGTTGGAAAAAACGAAGGAAATGAAAGCAACAAAAGGAAGAGCGGCATATTTTAAGGAAAAATCGGTAGGTCATCAAGATCCTGGCGCAGCTTCAAGCTATTATATTTTTGAAGCTCTAGCAGAAATTTGGAAAGGAGACAGCAAAGCGTGAGCTACGTAGGCATTGTACTTATTTCCCATAGTGCTAAAATTGCAGAAGGAACAAAAGAATTAATTCTTCAAGTAATGAAGGATATACCAATTGAAACAGCCGGTGGAACAGATGAAAACGAAATTGGGACAAGTATTGAAAAAATATCTGCGGCTATTGATCAAGCAAATCAAGGTATGGGCGTACTGTTATTTTATGATCTCGGTAGTGCAAAAATGAATGCAGAAATGGCGATAGAATTGGCAGAACGAGATGATGTAAAATTAGTGGAAGCACCAATTGTGGAAGGATCGTATGTGGCAGCAGTTGAATCCGGAATGGGAAAACAGCTTGCAGATGTCTATGATGCGGTTATCCGTTCATTTCCTGAAAAAAAATAACAACGTAGAAGCCCTCTAGACTGTTGCTAAGAGGGCTTTTTGAATGTGAAAAGGAGCACGAAGCCAGAACGCTTTGACAATCGAGATAGAGCATCGTAAAGTTGAGTTAAGCCAGCTCGTCATGAAGTTGAATTTTGAATCAGAACATACACAATTGTTCGGCGGTTGATAGTTTAGTACCTAACAGTTAGATCATTTTTAAGCTGCACCGGCTCCTGGATTGACTGGGATGTTTTCTTCAATTTGCATATTATTTTTCGTGTTTTGCTGTGCATATTTATAAAATAATGCAATAATTCCTATAGTCATAACAGCACTAAGAATATAGGTTATATTCATCGGTAATCGAAAACCAATTTCCGCATTAAGGATATATGCTGTCGTTACATAGGTCATAAAAATACCTGGAAGCATTGCGATCCAATAATTCTTTTTAGCAATAAAGAGGTACATGGAAGCTACCCATAATGCAATTACTGCCAGGGATTGATTTGCCCAAGAGAAATATCGCCAAAGTAATGTGAAATCCATATTGGTTAAGATAACGGAAATCGTAAATAACGGTAAAGCAATAATTAAGCGCTTAGCAATCTTACTTTGGGAAATATTAAAATAATCAGCTATAATCATGCGAGCACTGCGGAATGCTGTATCTCCTGATGATAATGGAAGAAAGATAACGGACATAACGAGTACAGTACCTAAAATAGATCCGAGCATCATTGTACCGACTTCGCTTACAATTCCTCCTGTTCCAATCGTTTGAATCAATTCATTTAACGTAACCGTTTCGCCAAATAAACTCATTGCTGCTGCAGCCCAAACCATAGCAATAATTCCCTCTACAATCATCATGCCATAGAAAATACTTCGTGCTTCTTTTTCATTTTTTGTTGTTCTGGAAATAATTGGTGACTGGGTTGCATGAAAGCCAGATAAAGCACCACAGGAGATAACTAAAAATAATAGCGGAAATACTGGAGTATTCTCTGGATGCATATTTGTTATGGAAATTTCAGGAATGGGAGCTTGATTAATTACAAGACTAACCCCTAATGAAAGTGTACCAACAAGCAAAAAGATACCGAAAATCGGAAAAAGTTTACCAATGATTTTATCTATAGGTAACATAGTTGATAAAATATAATATCCAAAAATGATAGTGATGAGAGTAACTAATGCAATAGAACCGTTAAATAAATCAAAAATTAAACTTGCGGATGAACTAACAAAAACAGTACCAACTAATAATAGTAAGATTACTGAAAACAGATTAACTAAATGCTTCATATATTTTCCTAAAAACTTTCCAGCCAGTTGTGGAAGATGTGCTCCTCCATTACGGATGGAAATCATGCCGGTCAAGTAATCATGAACGGCTCCTGCAAAAATACAACCGAGGACAATCCAAAGAAAGGCTACAGGTCCATACAATGCCCCCATTATTGGACCGAATATGGGACCAACTCCCGCAATACTGATTAATTCAATCATCGCATTTTTTCGTTTAGGCAATGGAAGATAGTCAACACCATCATGCTTTGTTATAGCAGGAGTAGGGCGATCAGGTTTTATTCCAAAAACTTTTTCAATAAACTTACCATATGTGAAATAACCTACAATTAATAATATAATACCTCCTATAAATGTAAACATATAAATACTCCTCTCTATATGAATTCGTTTACATATTTAATGTAATATGAAGTCGCTTTAAAAAGAGAGATTTTAGATAAGATGTTTTTTTTAGGAACTAACATGCAAAAAAGTGAGGATGAAAAGAAATCAAATAAGTTGATTTGAGGAAACTTGCAGAATGGCGGAGTTAGCAAAAACAGATGAAACCGAATTGAAAACTGATAAATTAGATAACTATAAATCGGAACCCGATAAAGCAAATAATTTTCAAGTTTATGAAGAAAAGGGCAAACTTTGATGGAGGCAAAGATTATAGGATAGGAGAAAAAGTAATAAATATAATAGTAGTCCTATCTAAAGTGAAGAAGCTTTTAGAAAAATCCCTAAATTCGTGTGAGAGATACGAAGTAAAAGAATAAACTCCTAACTAGCGAAAGTAAGGTAGTGGCTAGAGCGCTCAGAACCGAGCAGAAGCCCAAAAGCTAGAAATAGCTTGAAGAACCAGCTCATCATAAGAAAAAGTACTAAATCAATATTTGAGTGTTTGTTCCACTATAGGAAAGTATCAAATTTTATGGTTTATCCCGCATGTAAGGTGCCGTAAGATTCCCACTTCAAGAGCCTTTAGTTGATACAAAGGGTCAAAGTGGGAGAAAACGGCACTAAATGCCCGATTGGTTCAAGGGCCTTTAGGTCATACCCTTGTGGTACTAACATTCAGTAGGAGAGGGAAGAAAACTCCTACTGAATGGAGTTTCACTTTATAGTATAAGAAAAACTACAGCTTTCGCTAAAGACTTGGCGACAAGCCAAGTTTTTCTATAATATACCTTTAAATTCGGTGCTCTTTACATAAGTATAAAGAGCCGCCCGATACATCAATATATTGAACAACTCCTGTAATGATACGACCTGTACTCTAGTCTTAGCTTATTAATTAAAGTTCCAAGCGTTCGCGTAAACCTTTCACGTAATTACGACTAACCGGGAGAAGTTCTTCGTTTCCTTGTATTTTTAAATTATAGGCACCGTTAAACCAAGGTGTTATTTGACTGACATGATTTAAATTAATGAGATAGCTTTTATGAATACGAAAAAAACCAAACGGGATCAATTTTGATTCTAAATCTTTTAACGTTTTTTTAGTAAAAAATGTTTTAGAAACAGTCATAATTTTTACTTGTTTCTCTTCACTTTGAATATATAATATATCATTTGGTTCAAGGTATATTACACCATCTTCATTTTCGATACCTAGTTTATTTGCCGTTTCTTGTTCTTTTTTCACTTCACCGTACACTATCTTTTCAATACGCATAATTGTTTGAGCAAGTTGATTTTCATCATACGGTTTTAATAAATAATCAACTGCTTCAAAGCGAAAAGCTTGTACAGCAAATTGCGAATATGCGGTAGCAAAAACTAATAATGGTCGTATTTTAAGTTCCATTAAAGATTCAGCTGCTTCCATACCATTCATCCCCGGCATTTCTACATCTAAGAATACAAGGTCAGGCTTTTTTTTCATTGCCTCCATAATACAGGCCTCACCTGAGTTTGCTTCACCGATAACTTGAATAGATGGATGGGACCCTAGTAAATAGATTAGCTCTTCACGGTTTAATTTTTCATCATCAACAACTATCGTACGTATAACCGCTTGCATTATTTTTCCTCCGTTTCACGATCTTTTGCCGGTATGATAAAACTGACCTCTGTTCCTTCGCCTAAATTACTATGAATTTGCAGCTTTGCTTGTTCGCCAAACTTCATATCCAGTCGACGATTAATATTATATAACGCCATACCTGTTCCGGACTTGGAATGTATAACATGGCTACCAATTTGCTTTATATATGCTGGATCCATTCCTTTTCCATTATCTATAATAGAAATATGGATCTGTTTATGTTTCCTTTTCACTTGTATCTCAATATGACAATTCGTTGCTTTATCTTTTAGTCCATGCTTCATAGCATTTTCGACAATTGGCTGTAAAATTAATGGAGGAATAGTTTCTTGTAAACAGCTCTCGTCAATATTGTAATCAACATGAAGCCGATCATAAAATCGTGTTAATTCAATATCTAAATATGCCTGAACATGTTTTAATTCCTGCTCAATCGTAGTTTCTTTATCTGTGGTTACGGTTAAGTTATTTCGTAAAAAATTGGATAACGATACGAGTAATTTGCGTGCTTTCATTGGATCGATTCGAATAAGTGATGTAATCGTATTTAATGTGTTAAATAGAAAATGTGGTCTAATTTGTGCTTGTAATGCATTAATTTCGGATTCTCTTGCTAATTGTAACGCCTGTTCAGCTCGAGCAATTTCAAGTTGATTGCTTAACAGCTTCGCAAGACCTGACACCATTTCCTTAACCACAGTGTTAATCTCATTTTTAGAATGATAATAAAATTTGAGTGTACCGATTGTTTTTTCGCGTTGCTTTAACGGGGCGATAACTACAGCTTTAAGCGGACAATCTTCATGGCTGCAATGGATCTGTTCTAAAGCTGCAAAGGTAAGCTTTCCTGATCGAATCGTGTCGCGAGTAACTTGGGTTTGGATACTGCTAGCTTGTGTGTGATGTTCATCTCCTAAGCCAACGTGAGCAAGAATTTCTTTATCATCTGTCATCGAAACGGCAATTGCATTCATCTCTCGATATAAAATGTTGCAAACAGCTTGAGCAGTATGATAGTCCAACCCCTTTCGCAAATGGGCTAATGTCTTATCCGCGATACGTAATGTCAACTGAGCTTGGTGTGCACTTATTCTATCCTTTTCACTGGCAACCATTTGAATGATCAGTATAAATAAAGCTCCACCGAGTCCGTTTGCAAGTACCATAGGAAGTCCAATTACTTCTACAAGCGGAATGTTTTTTTCAAAAGGTCTTGATAATAAAAGAATTAGTAGCATCTGAATGATTTCAGCTGAAGCCGTAATCGTAAATACTTTTGGCAAGGAATTATAGCTTTGTTTTTTATGGAAATAACCTGAAAAAACACCGGCAATGATCGTTGCAAGTCCACAACTTAATGCCGTATAGCCACCGAGCATAAAACGATGGACGCCTGCAATAACTCCCGCACCGAATCCGATTTTATAACCACCAAGTAGTCCCGCCACTACTACACCAATTACTCTAAAATTAGCAATTGCTTCATCTGGTTCAATACCTATTTGCCAACGCTCAATATCCGAAGTTGCTGAATTAAAAATAAGTCCAGTATACGTTCCAATGATCCCAAACAAACCAAAGAATAGCATGGCCTTATATTGTTGACTGTGGCTTAATGTACGTGGAGACATCAAATTACGAAAGAACCGAAATCTTGTTAATAAAAAGGCGAGCATAACAATGATACCGAGTCTTTCTAGCATCAAAACCAAAAGATCAAACATAAGATAACCTCTTTTCCATACGATTTGCTTGGTAATGTTATTGATATCACAATCTAGCATAGAAAACTTTACCTGAAAAATGCCATGTATACCATGTTAAACAGACACTGTCCTTGAAGCATAGCACTCTATTAAAAATCTCGATGTCATAACAAGGACAGTTGAAAGCTTATAGTTTAAAACTTGTCCGGCTTTTAAAGCGTTTTAGAATAATTGAACTTTCTACCCGCATAATGCCACTAACGGAATATAGTTCTTTATTGATAAAGGTTTCTAATTTTTGAAAGTCTTCTACGAGTACATGCATATGTAAGGTGCTCGGTCCAGTCGTTTGATAAATGCTCGCTACTTGAGGATTATTTGCTAAATTTTGTGCAACTTCTTGAAGCTGCATTGGTTCAACATCTACTTCAAAAAAAGCAGAGACTTGTTTGCCAAATTTTTCAGAGTTAATCACAACGGTAAACTTCTCAATCACGCCTTTATCCTTTAAGTTTTGAATTCGATCCCTCACGGCTACTCGAGATAGCCCAACTCTTTCCGCTAGCTCTACATATGATAGTCTTCCATTTTCAGATAACTCTGCCAATAATTGTTTATCAATATTATCCAATTTCATATTTTGAGCTCCTTATTGTTTATTATGTATCTAAGGCGGCTGTATAATGCTCACTTCTAGCATAATGGTATAGATCTTCTAAATGTCTTCTGGTTGGTTGAAATGGCATTCTGAGAAGTGAAGAAACAAATGAAATATGACCTTCTCAGCTACGTTTTAGTTTACCAGAATTTATATGTAAAGAAAACATAGTCAGGGTTAACTCTAGTGCACACAAAGCCTAATTGCACTTATATTTATGATTTAAAAATTATTCCGGTTTACTTAATTTCTGCGCTGCAATATTATTCATTCTAAACGTATAAAGAAAACTTGGTTAGTGCTCCAATAACATATACATCGGCGATTTAAATTTCATCTGCATCTAAGGTGCCGTAAGACTCCCGCTCTCGAGAGTTATAGAGAATATAAAGGAGTCAAAGCAGGAGATAACGGCACCAAATGCCGATTCGTTCAAAGGCCTTTAGGTCATACCATTAAGGTACTAACATTCGTAGGAGATGGAAGAAAACTCCTACTGAATGAAGTTTTACTTTCTCATTGAATAGTTTTCACTGCTATTTTTTACTTACCCATTACGCTTTGAATAGGTTATTGGTTGGAGAACGGTTTTATTTCAAGTTTTGAGAAACAAGAAAGAGAAAGTGTTATTATTCTTCATAAAAGTGGTATTCTTCAATTTTTACATAACAGTTGCCTATATTGAAGAAGTGCTTACAAAAAGAAGGTGTAAATAATAAAATATTTTATATAAGAAGGAATTTTATGTTATATTATTTATTTATGTTTGTATGTTATTTACAAATATATAGTTGTTTGATAATATACACTTAAGTTGATAAAAGTAAGAAATGACTGAAAAAAGATATAGTTATGCTTCGTGGGCACTTATACGTTGAACATGAAAAATTTTGATGCTTTATCCCGAATGTAAGGTGCCGTAATACTCCCGCTCTCGAGAGTTATAGAGAATACGAAAGAAGTCTAAGTGGGAGATAGCAACATACCTAAATTCCCGATTCGTTCAAAGGCTTTAGGTCGTACCATTAAGGTACTAACAATCAGTAGGAGATGAAAGAAAACCTCCATTGATTGAAGTTTGGACTTTATATCTTAATTTCAGTGCTAAATTTTTTCCAACGTACGATATGTCATTTTACCGTACTTTTTTTACATTCACCTAAAAGAACTTAACGATGCAGAGGGGACGTTTAGAAAAATGCAATTCTTATTTAATCAAACACAGCCATATACAACAACTCGACAGGTTACTTATGCCAGAAATGGAATGGTGGCAACCTCCCAACCACTAGCTTCACAAGCGGGGTTGGAAATATTAAAAAAAGGAGGAAATGCTATTGATGCAGCTATTGCTACTGCAGCGTGTTTAACAGTCGTAGAACCAACCTCTAACGGTATTGGTGGAGATGCATTTGCATTAGTGTGGACAAAAGAAAAACTGCACGGATTAAATGCCAGCGGTAAATCTCCAAAATCGATTTCTATTGAGGCGGTCAAGAAAGCCGGTTATGATAAAATTCCAAAACATGGCTGGATTCCAGTGACTGTACCCGGTGCTCCAGGTGCGTGGGCTGAGCTTTCTAATCGTTTTGGTAAATTGCCACTGTCTGTTGTTTTGGAGCCTGCTATTCAGTATGCATGGGAAGGGTATCCAGTTTCACCAATTTTGAGTAGATTTTGGAAAAAAGTGTTTGAAGCATATAAACATGAATTAACGGATGAACTGTTTAACGAATGGTTTACAACGTTTGCTCCTAATAATCGTGCACCTGAACCGGGAGAAATATGGAATTCACCGAATCATGCAAAAACCTTAAAGGAAATTGCCGATACATATGCAGAATCCTTTTATCGTGGAGAAATAGCTGAACGAATTGTTCAATTTTCTAAAGATAATGGTGGGTTTTTAAGTGGTGAAGATTTGGCTAATTATAAGCCGGATTGGGTAGAACCAATAAAAGTTAACTATCGAGGATTTGATATTTGGGAAATACCACCCAATGGGCAAGGTATTGTTGCACTTCAAGCTCTAAATATTTTGAGTGGATTTAAGTTTGTAGAGAAGGAATCTGTTGACACTTACCATAAGCAGATTGAGGCGATCAAGCTTGCGTTTGCGGATGGTGGAAAACATGTAACTGAATCCAGGTATATGAAACATTCCGTAGAAAAATTATTAAATGAGACATATGGCGAATTACGCAGATCGCTTATTCAAGGTAGAGCATTACAGCCTGAAGCAGGAGAACCAGTTCTTAGTGGTACAGTGTATTTAGCGACGGCAGATCATGAAGGAAATATGGTATCTTTTATCCAAAGTAATTATATGGACTTTGGCTCTGGGTTGGTTGTACCTGGTACTGGAATAGCTCTGCAAAATCGCGGTCATAATTTTTCGATGGATGAAAATCATGTAAATGCACTTCGTGGCGATAAGCGTACATACCACACGATTATTCCAGGCTTTATATCAAAGGGGAATCAACCCCTCGGACCTTTTGGAGTAATGGGAGGATTTATGCAGCCACAAGGACATGTACAGGTAGTAATGAATACGCTTGATTTTCAATTAAACCCTCAAGCAGCATTGGATGCACCACGCTGGCAATGGCTGAAAGATAAACAGGTAGAAGTAGAACAGCGATTTCCTCCTCACATAGCAATGCAATTAGCTGAAAAGGGACATGATGTGAAAATTCAGCTGGAACCGAATAGCTTTGGCAGAGGGCAAATTATTTGGCGAAATGCGGAGACAGGAGTGCTGGTTGGCGGTACAGAATCTCGTACTGATGGAACAATCGCTGCTTGGTAAACTGATTATATAACAAAGGTATGTGAGTTATGAAAACACATTGGAATATTTTTATCGCTTTTTTCCGTGTAGGGATACTTGGCTATGGGGGTGGCCCCAGCTCAATTCCATTAATTCATAAAGAAGTAGTTGAAAAATATAAATGGATGGACGCTGAAGAATTCGGAGATTTATTGGCGTTAGGGAATACTTTGCCGGGACCAATTGCGACAAAACTAGCGGGTTATATTGGTTATCGCGTTTCTGGATTTTGGGGAATGATGAATGCTCTATTGTCATCGATCTTACCAACTATTTTATTGATGATTGTCTTATTGTCTTCTTTATCTTCTATTAAAGGATTTGATTGGGTTCAAGGCATGACAGCAGCTGTAATTCCAGTTGTGGGCGTTATGCTTCTTGTATTAACTTGGCAATTTATTCAAAAATCCGGAAACGGACTTGGTTGGGTGGTAACCAGTGTAATGCTGGTTGCCGTCTTTATTCTGTTAGAAATATTGCATGTGCATCCGGCTATAATCATAGGGGGATTATTAATAGCTGCCCTGTTAAAAAAGGATAGAAATCGAAAAGAAGAAACAGTCGTCAAAGAAGGTGATACCTTATGATTTATTGGGAAATATTTCTTGCATTTTTTATTCCGGGCATTTTAGGTTATGGTGGTGGTCCAGCTTCGATTCCACTTGTGGAAAATGAAGTTGTCTCCCGTTACGGATGGATGAATGTACAAGAGTTTAGTGAAGTTCTTGCACTTGGGAATGCACTGCCTGGTCCGATTGCTACAAAAATGGCAGGCTATATCGGATTTGAGGTGGGGGGAGTATTGGGTGCTGCTGTGGCAGTCTTTGCCACAGTTGCACCGTCACTGTTACTTATCATTATTTTATTAAACATATTATATAGATATAAAGACTCCCCGAAAGTTAAGCGAATGACGTTGTTCATCGGACCAGTTATTGGAATATTACTCGGGGTTATGGCTTGGCGGTTTTTTAGCGAATCTTATGTCAGTATTGGATTCGTGCAAACAGCGGTGTTAGCACTTCTTAGTTATATATTAATGGAACGACTGAAGTTACATCCTGCATTTGTCATTGGAGGTGCACTCATTTATGGAGGATTTTTGTTATAGTCCAGTTCCGATCATCATTTTACTCAACCTTTGAACAACTTCTATAACCATTATTCCGTGGGTATAGAGGACCCACGGAATAGATTTTGCTCCATTTACTCCACTAAATTTAGTTTTTTTAGTCCGTTATAAATACCCGAATCATCAACAGAAGTGGTTCGGTGTTTTGCATATGAAAACAGATCTGGATTACTATTTCCCATAGCAAAACCTTCACCTACCACTTGCAGCATTTCTTTATCGTTCATTCCATCACCGAAGGCAATTGCCTGTTCAGGTTCTACTCCTATATGCTGAAGCACTTTTTTTACTGCTTCTCCTTTATTTACTCGTTTACGAATAACATCATAACAGTTGGAAATACCATTTACGATCACTTCAGATAAATAAAAATCGTTATTTACAGCTTCATATTCTTTGGCTTGTTCAGGAGGGACATTAATTAGCGATAGGCTAAGGATATGACTATGCACATCTTGTGTTAATATGCGATTATTTTTTAACTGGAATACTTCAGAAAAGTTCTTCATAACTGGGTTCATTAATGAGGTAAAATAATTTTTATCACTTGTATAGCAAACAATTTCATGATTATTTTTTTTAGCGACTGCTAAAAATTGCTCAAAGGTGTTTTGATTTATCGGTTCATCTACAAGAATATTGTCTTCATAGATGGCATACGCCCCATTATAACCGATATAGCCTTCTACACCTAGTTCTTCTCCCAGTTCTTTCACTTCATGAAGCGGTCTTCCGGTGCAAATAAAAACAAGCATACCTTGTTCTTGTACTTGTTCTATTGCCTCTTTTGTAGAGGAAGCGTACGTATGATCCGGCCTTAAAATTGTTCCGTCAATATCGAGGAATAGTGTTTTATATGTCATGGACTTTTGATTTCTCCTTTATTGATGAAGTGTTTGTCGTCTCTATTATTGAAACGATTCTAGTATTTGTCAACCAATTATGTGGTCGTAGCATATAAATCATTCTTAAGAATAATGTACATTAAATAACACGGGCTTTCCGATAAGTCCTTAAAAGTAAAGCAACTAAGAAAATGAAACAATTTTCCTTAGCTGTTTTTTTAACTCGTACTATAGGAAAGTATAAAATTTTAAGGTTTATAGTATAAGAAAAACTACAGCTTTCGCTAAAGACTTGGCGATAAGCTAAGTTTTTCTAATTTGCTTTTCGATTCCTCTACAAAAATAAACCTTTTGTGAGTAGCCAAATAGAATGATGTTGAGCGTCATTTTGGGATGATAGGGACATCTCTCCAGCAGGAAAACAACTTCTCATCGGGTATCGCTTTCACCATTTCATCTACTACACGCCACACGATGTTCAGGAATGAGTGCCTTAGTATCATAAATAAAATGAATTTATTGGTTATTGTAAAAGTTGAAAGGTAGGGGGTAGTCGTCTTTTAGAGACTGTTTTTTCATCTGCTTTTGGTGATTGCTCATAAAAAATGGTTCTTTCTTTTGAATGTAGTGTGTTAACTTCATTTTACTGGATAGGACGATTTTTTTGTATGTTTCTTTATTAAAAATGATGGGGATGTCCATCTGCAATTTTACCGAAAAATGTACCGCTTGCTCTTTGAATCCGCACGCACAGCGGCAACAACACGCCTTTCGCCTGCCTGCATGCCTCACCAGCTGGTTTTCTGGCATCCAAATGTAAGTTGCAGCTCACGTAACGCCGCACCCTTTCCAGGGGATTAATCTAAAACTCAAATTCAAACGTCTTGCGCTTGGATGTAAATTCAAACCCGAGTTTCACCCCTAAACGGATAGACTCCTTATTCGTCTCGAGTGCCGACCAATGCGGGGTTATTCTATTTGCCAGGCAATGCTCCAAATACGCGGTGCACGCCAATGTAGCGAAACCTTTATTCATGTCTTCGTCGTTATACGTTTCTACACTTATCTCATGATCTCGGCCATTCACACAGCAGGAAAGGCATGCGCTAATGATACGGTCGTCCTTCACCACGCAATAGCCTAAACCTTTCGTAAGAAAATCGTCCGTCGAGTACCAAAATTCATTTAACACCTCGGAGAGGATTTTTTTTGAATCGTTCTCGATCGTCGCTTTGTCAATTCTTCGAACCGTATACCCCGCTGGTAACGGTTTAAAGCCACTCTTGAGGGTATGAAAACGGTCCGCGTTGAAGGTGTGGTACCACTCAAAATCTGTCTCGTATTCCCGATGTGAAATGGCTTTCTCTATCGCTTGCTCCCAAGCCTCATCACTTGCCACGGCCAGGAAATAAGTGCCGCCGCACGATTCCAACGTATCCATCTTCAATTGGTTATCAATAAAATCCGGCAGTAGGTGAAAAAAATCCTCATTCTTATGATCCCCAATAAACATTGAGATTGTTCCGATAACATCGATCATAGCCGTGCGCGGATGCTCTATGTTGTCCACGTAAACGGTGCCGCGATTGTTGCCGTTCATAATCGCATTTAGTGTCAGGTCATTTTGTTGCTCGTTTTTTAACAATTGTTGTATCTTCCCATAATCGGTTTTATCAAGTTTATAAATCACGTAAGAAACACTCCTTCTATAGTTTTTTCTTCAGAAAATATTGCTTGATTCCGTCCGGATAGTCGTCCAGAATGCCAAAAATCTTGTACCCCATGGTCTGATAAAAATGCGGAGATTGGTAACTGAAAGTCGAGGTATGCGCGGAAGATGCAGCCCATTTCCCTACCGGTTCTTTCGGCCTCAACGATCACCGCCTTTCCGTATCCTTCGCGCATGGCAAGGCCGACATCCTGCTGAGAATCGTATGTAACGGTCACATCGTGAAACCTCCTATTCCTGTGCTTGATTTTTAGTACTATAAGTTGAGATGTAAAAAGGGGCTCATTGGTTCATACAAAACAAAAAAAACAAAAAAAATTCAAGAGTGACAAGTACATAGCGATTACTCGACTGCATAACGATACATTTATTATCGATAGACAGAAATATAATCCCCCCCTTACCAAATTGGATCAGGGAAAGCTTTACGCTCTATGTACCGACAGAACCCTTCTTTCTTGTCGATGTTCCTGAATAGGAAAAGTACGTCCAAATTCGTAAAAGCTTTTCCACAGGTCCATATTTGAACCGCTTCAAGTACCAGTAGCTACCAATAGTTTGAAATATAAATATCCCAATCGACAGAAAAACACCCGAAAGAACTCCCAGTTTTCCAAATAACCCAAAACCGTACCCATAAAATATGGTCGTACAGATCACCGTTTGCAACAAGTAATTGGACAACGACAATTTTCCAACAGAGTGATAAGCCTTAAGCCAGAAAGAGTTTTCAAATCGTGTATAAAGAATGGCGAAAGCAAATATATAACCAAATGCTAATATGCTTGAACCTAGTAAGTCGGCAATACCGGTCCAGGAAAGTTGCGGAAAAAAGTGATGGGCGCTTTTGAGCAGTATTCCAGACAAGGTTAGCAAGGTAGCTGCCTTCAGGTATATCCGTCTTTTCTTGTCAGGTTCCTCAAACCAGTTATCCTTAGCCGCATACATTCCAAACAAAAACATCGGAGCAGTAAAGAAAGGAGCAAATAGGAAAAGGAACAGGTACATATAGTCGGGCAAATGGCCAGGATCAGCGTGATTGCGATGGTCTTTAATTTCTTCATATGTACCAGTGCTATAAACAGTAATGGTTTTCTTGACATATGCCTCTATGGCTATAGGATCTGACAGTGTATCGTGCTTATTCCCGTATCCTGACAGGGAAAACAGAAGAAGCAATATGCAGCCCGAGGTTATTAATGTTTTCTTCTTTCGACCTACAAATAGGAGAAGAAACAGGCCCATCAAACCATAAAAAAACAAAATGTCTCCTTCCCAGAGGAATGTCGAGTGTAGAAAACCAACGACTGCCAGAAACAAAAACCTGCGAAAGAAATGTCGTTTATACTTTTGATTGTTCCTATCCAGGCTTTGTTTCATTTTCATCATCCCAAAACCAAATAAAAAAGAAAAAACGGGCATGAAGCTGCCTTCGATGAAAATTTTTGTAAAACTATACGCGATTGAATCCATATGGGATGGAGAATAGAAGTGGATTTTCTCTTTTCCCCACATACCATATTGAAAGATGAGCATATTTGCCATTAAAATTCCAGCAAGGCTTAATCCTCGTATTCCGTCAATGATTCGTAATCTCTGGTCTTTTATATCTGTCATCATGTTCCCCCAATTGTAAAAAGTTATTTTGTACAGCAGTTCGTAAGGCTTAAGCCGCACACCTTTTCTCGATAACTGCATGGTATGCTTTACGTCATGCACAAAGTCTACGTCGGCGATGGCTTACTCGATATCGTGCAACTCCATTTTCTCCAATTCTTTCTTTCTTTTCTTTTTCAGATACTCTCTTCCGTTAATCCACATTCCTAATAGAAAAACCAACCCGCCTACAGCGGCTAATATAACGGAGAATGTGATTTCCTTCCCATATCTTTCGGGCAGCCATATGATGATAAAAGGCACGTACAAAACAGGTAAGATAGCCCCCCAGTAAACATTTGTTCTTCGAGATAAAAAAAATTGAACGATCAGCACTCCAATTGCGATTAACCATCCATATACGTGAAACATTAGACGTTCGTCCTTTCATTTTTATATTTGTCGATAATCAACTTCGCGGTTTCTAAACTAAGCCGTTCATCGATAACCAAATTTTTAATCATCGTTACGAACTCCAGATCTTCTGTTTTGCTATGCAATTCAATTTTCTTGATCAATTTATCCAGCTTAGCCCTTACTGTCGGATAGGAAACATCATAAACTTTTGCGATTTCTTTTAATGATCCGGAATTAATGACAAATTTCCTTAAAAATTCAATGGACTCTTTATCCAGGGCTAAAATCCAGGCCGGTACATCTTCACGATTCATCCTTTTCACCCCTCTCTAATTAATTATATTAAAACATTTTTTCATTTTATTCAATAATAATTTCATTTTATTCAATAATAATTTCATTTTATTTAAATCTCATTGTTCTGCGATTTATCGCAAAGAGTTAAATTCGAGCTCCTCTTGAAACATTTCATCAATGAAATCGTCTTATGTATATAAATTTAATTTTAATGAAATGAAAAAGCATTACAGCCGGAGTCGTAATCGCATCAGTTGTGGCGGGAACTGTCTTTGTAAACAGCCCAATCAAATTGATTGTCGACGGGAAGGTCATCAAGACAAGCAGCGCACCTGAAAATATCCGTAACCACGTAATGGTTCCCGTCAAATCGCTTGGAGAGATTATAGAAGCGAAGGTAATTTGGGACGCCAAGCGGCAAGCAGTATTGATTGATACCAGGAAGGAAGAGGAAAAGCTGCGGATCGAGCAGCTGGGAGAAAGCACTTGCTCCCCACTCTGCAAAAGAAGCCGCAGAGTCGTTTATCACTAGCTATAAAACACGCAATGGCGCGCTCTTGCACGCCATTCTCGCACCGGATATTAGAGACAAAAGGGTTGCCGAAGAGGGCGGCTGGGTGATCGGCGTTTCCAGTCCATGGGTGTCAAGCGCTGCTATTCAAAGTGAAAAGCAAGTAAATGCCACTACCGCAGAATTCCCTGTGAACTTCCAAATGGCGACTTCAGAAGTCAGTGAAGGGCCATGGTTGTTAAAAGTGATCGTGAAGAAGTTCGATGACCAGTGGCTAATTACCGACTATGGAGACGCAACCGACAGTAAGGAGCAGCCGCTATCGTTTAATAAACCTAACCAAAAGCTGCAGCCGAAGCGCAAAAGCGTTATTGGCATATCTCTGATGGTGGAAGGATGCCGGATGACCCGGTGAGTACCTTCAAACCGGAAGACAGCGAGTTGAACTACCGCTTCTTTGAAGAAGATTTAAACACGAAAGAGAAGCTGCTTGCTTACCTGGAAGAAATCTACACAAAAGAAGCAAGTGAGAAATTCGTTCAGGATAAATTTAACAGCAAATCGATTATCGAAACCGCTGGTAAACTAGCACGAGTAGACGCAGATGCCGGGAGTCAATTGTTCTGGAAGGACGCGGCTGTCGTCTCTTCGACGAAGCCGAACGAGCAAACAAATGTTACCTACACTTAAAGTGCCAGTAGACGAGGATGGCTTTGGAATCAAAACAATCAGTTTTGTTTACAGCAAAGAGAAAGGCTGGCGTTTGAGTAATTCACCGGAAGAGATTCGCTAACCCGGTAGATTCGTTGCCCTCATCGTTGTATCTTTTCTCATCTACAAAAAATTCGTTGTGTACTGGCAACTCATTTGACCAATCCTGCCCCAATATTGCTTAATTAAGTGTAAACTAACTCAGTATCCCATCTGCGTAAAATAGTTGCTTTGGGCGTAAGGGGTTTACGAATTGATGGCCAGGCAGCTTTAGTCCGAAAAAACACGAATGACGATGGGGGCTGGGACATAACTAAAACAGCTGATTAAAAAACGGACAATCAATCGTCAAATCGTCCTTGTGTATACGCAAGTTTTTAGTATAGTCAACATATGTAGACTCCTGCGGGAATAGCTTGAGCTGAAGATCCTGCAGGAAAGTGATCTTTGCTTTCCGAGGAAGCGGAGGCCGTGCCCACGAAAAGCGAAATAGGTTGACGTAGCGATAATAGTTTTTTAAAAACACAAACAAACCGAACAATTATAAATGAATTGTTCGATTTTTGCTATTTCGTATTTGCTTATGTCCCAGCCTTTTTTCAATACATGAATAAGAATTCTTTTAGAATCAGTGAGTGAATGTGGTGCAAGAGGGGAGCTAATTCGGTGGGCCTTTAAGGGCAAGGGCGGTAATAAAAGCTTTCAGCTGCAGAGCAAATCAACAGTTCACACTGGTGGTTTTGTCAATGAGAAAAGTCTATTTTTGGAGTAATATTGAATTTTAGTCTTGTCGTCTAGTACAAGTACTTTCCCTTTTCATAAATTAATGCGGAAAAAGGGGATATATTATATGTATTCGAATCACCATGGTAAAAGGCGAGAAAAGATAATCACTTGTCCAACCAAAAAAATTGTAAGAACAAGAACTAGAGAACTAGTTAGAAAGCATATTCATCCAATGAAGTAATTAATGTAAATAGAACCATTATTAAAAATAAACATTTCCACCCAGTTTTTAAAAGAGAAGTTAATAAAATAGTTGAAAAAGGTCGTCCTGGTTGCTTTAGAGATAAAGATGGATCTAGACGTAGACCATTTTGGTAATTATGGAAACGGATAACTATATTATTAGTTCGCCATCCTTGTGATGGCGTTTTTGCTGTGTAAAAGCCAATATATAGTAAAAATCCACATTTAATTATGCGGGTCTTTTTGTACCTAAGTAAACTTTAATCACTTCTTCTAAATGGTGTGAAGAGTTGTAGCAACAACATGTAACCAACAAGGATAGTAAGTGTCTTCTTAACTGATTGGTTTTTTCATTCCCGTTCTGAATGGTGTCATCCAAACACTTCAACCAAAACAATAACTTGATTGGGTTTTGGTGCTTAGCTCTTTTTGCGGGTGATGGATCCGGAATGAAATCATTATCTTCTTCCATACCATAAAAATGAGAGAGAAATAGAAAAGGTAACTTTGATTAAACGATTGGCTGTCTTGAGACAGTACAGCTAGTGAGCTGAATACTATCATAAGTGAAATAGCTTCAAATACCGTCATAAGCATCACCTCCTTTCGTGGGGGCGAGCTAGAGAACCACCCTTTGAGCCGATAATCCGTGCTGATGAAAGGGATTAACTGTACAACAAAACGATGATGTGCAACATAAAGAAATGTAATTTATGTTTAAAAGTGAAAGAATTCTCATTCTTAAACACATCACATTTTCTAATGCATGAATAAGTACCTATGAAAATTGTTTAATTTACTAAGGGAAGAAGGTTCATTTAATAAGAAGATGGAATAAAGACAAAGCTGTCATTAATGCAGGATAACATCAATCGTCAGGAAATAGCGGTAGTGGTGAATGTATTGAGAAAACAATTTACTACCACTAATGTATAAGAAATAGAAAGGGGTAATCGGTACAGTGTGGAAAGAGGGTTAAAAAGCACCCTCCTCTACATTTTTTTAGTATACATTAGGAATTGACAGCTACAGTAAACTTGGCATATTATAAATAGCTCGTGGGACTAAAAGAGACACCTTATTCATATAACCAAGCATTGCTAGAACTAAGAGATCAAATGAAAATAGAGTAGTCATCAAGTCAAGTGTTTTAGATTTCGCTTTTTGTATAATTGTGAAATTACGTTCATCATTTTCCTTAAGATGTTGTTCTTTTGTCTTATATTTTTCGTGCATGATCGTAGAACCGCCTATAACAAATAATAAAATTCCGCAAAACCCAACTGTTATTGGAACTAAATCAATCTAATAAACGGAATTTTTAAAATCTATGCACCAACAAATCCAAAAAAAATCCCTGATAATAAAAGTAAGACACCCACAATTACTAAAGACCACTCTAAATTATTTTTCATTATTTGTTTTCTTCTCATAGATAAAAATTTCTTCAATACTCATTTCAAAATATCGTGTAATCTTAAATGCCAAAACAGTAGGTGGTTTATATTCTTCCATTTTGTGAACCAATTGTTTATCTGGTTACCTCTAAAGCTGCAGTCAGTCTTCCTGACTTATTCTATGTTTTTTACGATTTCTTCCAATCTGTTTTTCATCTCATATTTCCTTTTTAACAATGAAAGGATGTACAAAATCACTCGTTTTCTTTCGCTAAATGCTCCTTCAATCGATTTGAACTTACAAATCATCGTGCTTAACTAGCCAATCTTTAATGGATTGAACTACAGACTCTACGGTTTCCTCAAGAAAAGGTGAAGCCAAGTTAGCGGCTTTTACCAGTTCTAAAAAAGACTTAGAACCTCCTAGCTTACATAGTTTTACATAGTCTTGCCAGGCAGCTTGAAAATCTTCTCTTGAACGTTTCCAAAACTGAAATGCGCATAGTTGGGCTAATGTATAGTCAATATAGTAAAAAGGATCCTCATAAATATGGCCTTGTCTTTGCCAAAAACGGCCAGATAAAAGATAGTCATTTCCGTCATAGTCACGATGCGGAAGGTAGATTGCCTCCAATTGTTTCCAAGCCTTATTCCGTTCATCTGGTGACCATTCTGGATGAGCATATACTAAATGTTGGAATTCATCAACCGCTACACCGTAAGGAATAAATAATAAGCTATCGGTTATGTGTGTGTATTGATATTTTTCTGTTTCTTCTTCAAAGAAAAGCTTCATCCATGGCCAAGTAAAGAACTCCATACTCATGGAATGTATTTCTGCTGCTTCTGAGGTAGGGAAGGTATACTCAGGAATTCCAATGGTTCTACTACAGTATGTTTGAAACGCATGACCTGCTTCGTGTGTCAGAACGTCAATATCACTAGATGTTCCATTAAAGTTAGCAAAAATAAACGGTGATTGGTAATCTTCTATAAAAGTACAGTAGCCTCCTGCTTCTTTTCCCTTTTTTGCTTCTAGATCCATCAAGTTACGATCCAGCATAAAATGAAAGAATTCATTAGTTTCATGTGAAAGTTCTGCATACATTTTCTTGCCATTATTGATGACCCACTCTACATTTCCTCTAGGAGTCGGATTACCATCTGGATACTTAAACATTTCGTCATAATATTTCAATGTATCTACATTGATGCGTTGAGCGTGTTTTTTATAAAGTTTTGAAGCTAATGGAACGATAACATCACGCACTTGCTTGCGAAAAACAGCTACCATTTCGGGATTGTAATCAATGCGTTGCATACGAAGATAACCTACTTCGGTAAAATTACGGAACCCAAGCGTTTTTGCGATTTTATGTCTAACTTTGACAAGCTGGTCATAGATCTCATCAAACTGCGCTTTGTTTTCGGCAAAGAAATCTGCTCTTGCTTGAATAGCTTTTTTTCGGATATTCCGGTTTTTATCTTCCGTAAAGGGACCTAACTGAGCAAGGGTATATGTTTTCCCTTGAAACTCTACTTCGGCTGAAGCTATTAGCTTTGCGTACGAAGTGGTTAGCTTATTTTCTGTTTGCAGCAAAGGAATTATTTCTGGTGAAAAGGTTCTTACACTGCATTCTGCGATGTGAAATAATTGAGAACCCCATTGCTGCTCAAGCTCTTTTCTAAATGGGGATTGAATGAGTTCTTTATAAAATGTAACATCCAGTTCCTTTATTTCCGGTTCAGCATGATCAAAGAAATCACGTTCATTCTGATAAAACTCATTATTTGTGTCAATGGATGAGCGAATAAAGACTAAATTAAATAATGTGGATAATTTGTTTCTAAATTGATTAATAGCTTGAATAGCTTTATTTGCTTCATGGATGGTTGAAGCTTTAGTAAGTGAGTTTAACAGGTAAGTAAACTGTTCCTTTTCTTTAGCTAAATCTGGCCGTTTATATATATATTGTTCAAAAGTTGTTGGCACGATATCCCTCCTTGTTTGGATTCCGTATGAACGGGTGGAACATGCACACTTTAATAGCATTATAGTAGCTGTGCATTATAGTAGCTGTGATGGAAAATGTAAAAAATTTCGATCATGATAGGTGTTTTAATTTACTTTGCATCCAAATGTTGTTCCAATGGCATTAATAAAAATGATGTTTTAAATACATGTTTTATCCCACATGTAACTTGCAGCAAGATCTGTCCTCCATGCTCCGAGGTGAAACCTAGGAGGGATAAGTGGAGGGTCAAATCGCAAGTCAAATGCCGATTCTGTTCACTCTAACAATAAGTGGGAGGAAAACCCCCACTGATTCACTTTATTTAATTCGACATACCAAACTTAAAATCCTGTTTATTTTTTAATTTTCCTAAGTTACTTTAGTGGAATATAAAATTACCATTTAATAAAAAAGTACAAAAGATATACAGCATCGATAGGAGGGATTTTCAAAAAGAGAATAAAAATCGCTACGGTCTTGAAAGAGTGTAATGTGCTGCTACCGACGTAATGATGAATAGAAACTTATGTATAATAATTTAAAAAATATAATACAGGTGAAATCATTTTAAAAAAAGGCTAGGTTTATTGACTTTCGCTCCTTTCAATTGTAGACTATATTAAGCATATACTTATGTATGGGGTGAATAATATGTTACAATCGGTGCTTACAATTGGTGCAATACTTGTAATTGCAGTTGTTGTAGTAAGCTTAATTTTGCTAAAAGCTACACCAAAGGAAAGCTATGTTGGCTACTATCCTGGTATTTTGGTAGGGCTTGCAGGATTAGTATTCTTAACGATAGCTGCTGCATTCGGAAAAATTGAAATCATGGGCGCTGGTTTAGGGGGATGGGGCATTGCATCATTATTTTCTGCAGCGATTGGCCTCATTATAACAGCGTTAACAGACACTTATGCACATGCAAAGGCATAATGAAAAAAAGCGGGTTGCCCGCTTTTTTTCATTAGGTAACATATCTGTTTTTTTATTGTGAATATTGTTTTTTGCACTATAGGAAAGTATAAAACTTTAGGCTTTATAGTATAAGAAAAATTACAGCTTTCGCTAAAGACTTGCGACAAGCCAAGTCTTTCTAAAGAAATATAATTATTTGTTGTTGTAAAATTAAAAATTTAACACGGATTGAATTCCTTTTTAAACATGGCAGATATTCAAACATATCCTTAAATAGTGAATTTGGTAGTTAACTTAAATTTATTATTTGTCATGTATTTAGGTTATCACAATCCTTACCTCAAGAGTTAAAGAATACGGTATAAGTTGGTATCTAAGGTCTGGGGTAGCAGGACAAGGAAAGACAACGACAGCGATACATCGCACGCAGAAAAAGCGTTTTTCTTTTTCAAGGACAAGGAAAGACAACGACAGCGATACACGCGTCGCAAAGTCGGGAGAGAGCACCGCAAAGTCGGGAGAGAGCACCGCAAAGTCGGGAGAGAACACCGCAAAGTCGGGAGAGAGCACCGCGAAGTCGGGAGAGAGCACCGCAAAGTCGGGAGAGAACACCGCGAAGTCGGGAAAGAACACCGCGAAGTCGGGAGAGAGCATCGCAAAGTCGGGAGAGAACACCGCAAAGTCGGGAGAGAGCATCGCAAAGTCGGGAGAGAGCATCGCGAAGTTGGGAGAGAACACCGCGAAGTCGGGAGAGAGCATCGCAAAGTCGGGAGAGAGCATCGCGAAGTTGGGAGAGAACACCGCAAAGTTGAGACAGATCGAAAAAGCGTTCTTCTTTTTTAAGGACTAGAAAAAACCACGACAGCGATACATCGCGGTTTTTCAAGGGAAAAAACTCTTTCTATGAAGTTTCCCTTTATCTCGTTCAGAAGCTTTCTAGTTTGTACGTTGCTAAGTCGAGCACTTCTAGCTTTTGCTTTTAAACAAACATTAGTTGCATAAATGGGTATACCCATTATGCTGCTCAACTTTCCCTTCCTTTATTAATCTTCCTATTGCCCGCTTGAAGGCGGCTTTACTTATGTGAAAGGTTGCTCGAATATCTTCAGGATCACTTTTATCATCAAACGGTATCACACCGTCATTTGCTTTTAAGTGTTCGAGAATTTGGTCTGCATCTTCTTGTATGCTTTCTCTCTTCAATGGGCGCAAGGAAACGTTTAGTGTACCATCATCCTTAACATCAATGACTCTTCCTTGTACATATTCTCCTAAACGCGGTTCTTTTTTTCGTTCTGTATAATGAATAAAACCACGATAATGATCTGGAGTAATGATGGCAGAACCTTCTCTATTCGTTCGATAAACGGTACCGAAAATAGAGGCGTTTAATAAACTCTCAGGTGCTGGTTCTATTCTGCTAAATATCACTTGTTCTGTTGCAGGAATTGCAAGCAATCTGCCTTTTCGATCCCTTCCGAGTGTGACAAAAAGTTTATCGTCCGTTTGTGGCCACACTTTCTCATATAGGGGTAGATCATCTTTAGATACAAGTATTTCTTTTGTTGTTCCGATATCTACAAACACGCCAAGATTCGGGATTACCTGTTTTACAATACTCCAGCCATATACATCCATCTGCACATGGGGAAGTTTTGTGGTTGCAACGGTTTTTCCTTTTTTATCTAAATATAAAAACACGCTTACTTCTTGATTGGGTTGCAGCTCTTGGTCTGCTTCTTGATGGTGCAATAGAACCTCATTGTTTTCAAATGTTAGTACGTATCCAGTATCGATGATTCGATCAACCGTCATGGATTGGATGGTTCCTGTTAAATGTTTCATTTAATTCCCTTCTTTCTTTATATTGGAAAAGGGGCACTCATCTTTAGAGTCCCCCTTTGATTTCAAAGTAACACAAGTTTTTATTTATACGTTCGAATAACTTCGAATGAGAAATTCTTCTTTCTTATTTTCATATGCAGCATGTATAATCATTTACGATAACACTTATTATCGTGAGAATTTCACTTAACCGCGGTATATGTTCCACTGGATGTTTTCTAACTTAAGCAACGTAAACCCAACCTGCTCTTACGTCCTTGCGACCCCGAAGTCGCGCCAGTGTGAATAAGCATCTTTAAAAACATGGTAGAATGCCAGATTACTTCATGATTACTTCGGCTTGTTAGCTTCCATATACTCTCATATTATCACCAATTTGTCAAATACCGTGGTTAACTATTTATATTTATATCCAATAGAAGTTATGATCAACATGAAAGGGTCGCTACACGTCTTTAAAGTTTGCGGTTAGGATTCTATGGGTATTTTAGTAATACTAAATTTTTTAAAAAAGGAGATCGTGATTATACGTACAATTTTAATGATAATCGGTTTAATTGTTGTCATCGGTTGGATTCTTTCTTTGTTTTAAGTATGGTAAAGAAGCTAAATTCAGAAGTTTTCGTTATACTAAAAAGGATATGTAGTGCTTTCCTTTAGAGGTTGTTCAAAAACCACGTAAAAAATGGCATGCCGAATTTCTTTGCACTTTAGAACGTATAAAGATTTTTAAGTTCTAAGTGTTGAGACCTTAGCCGACCTTTCTCCCCTTTTTGAACACGCTCTAGTAAGGAGCTGCATGCTTTTATTAGGCAAGATTATAAAGGAGTGATTGGATGGATATGCAATTAAATGATAAGACAGTCCTTGTCACTGCAGGTAGTAAAGGATTAGGCAGAGCAATCGCAATGGAATTTGCTAAAGAAGGAGCTGCCGTATTTATTAGTAGTCGCAGTGAAACTAACTTACAACATACGGTAGAAGATATTAAACAAGAGACTGGCAACTCGAATGTGGAATATATTGTTTGTGACATGAAGGATGCACATGCAATTAAACAGATGATTACTACCATTGTTTCACAACGTCGAACGATTGATGTCCTCATTAATAACGCAGGGGGACCGCCGGCTGGAAGCTTTCTTGAAATAGATGATGCAGACTGGTATCATGCCTTTGAATTAAATCTTCTTAGTTTTGTAAGAACGATTCGGGAAGCTGTTCCTCATATGAAGCAGCAGCAAAGCGGACGGATTGTCAATATTGCTTCCTCTTCCATCAAGCATGCTCTTGATAATTTAGTGCTATCGAACACACTTCGTCCTGGAATTGTTGGACTTTCCAAAACATTAGCGCAAGAATTAAGTGAAGCTAATATTTTAATTAATACTGTTGGGCCTGGTTCTATTAAGACGGAACGAATTTTAGATTTAAATAAGAAAAAAGCAGAAAAACTAAATATGTCGACAGAGGAAGTCATGGCTAAAGCAGAACAACAAATCCCAATGAAGCGCTATGGCAAGCCGGAGGAATTTGCCAAAGCTGTCGTATTTTTAGCCTCAGGAGCAAATACGTATATTACAGGCCAATCTTTAATAGTGGATGGTGGACTTGTTAAGGCACTTTAAAATTAGTAACCAGTTGTAAATGGTATAGAAATCATAAGCGGAAAAAATGAAAGAACCTTTTTATCCCGCATGTAAGGTGCCGTAAGACTCCCACTACAAGACCTGAGTTGATACAAAAGGGTCTAAGTGTGAGAAAACGGCACTTAATTGCCCGATTCGTTCAAGGGCTTTTAGGTCATACCCTTGCGGTACTAACATTCAGTAGGAGATGGAAGAAAACTCCTACTGAATGAAGTTTCACTTGACTACTTCAGAAGACCTGCCGTTTGTACGTCGCTAATCAAGCGCTTCAAGCTTTTGTATCGGGCATATGTGCTCGTACTGTTGTTTTTCTCTTAACTAGTTTTGGTTTATTGTTATTGTACAGTAACTAGTGTAATAAGCTGACAACTCCAAGTAAGATCAGTAAAACTGGAGGGAGGAATTTCATGCGTTGCATTTGCTTACTTTTTGTCAATAATCTCCCAATTGTTAAACCGCAAAATAAGAAAATACCACTCATACAGGCGGTTAATACAGCAGTTACTATCGGTCCATATCCTAGCATAGATGCACCGATACCAGCACCAAAGGCATCTAAAGCTAGCGCTGATCCAAGCAAAATTGCTTCACCAGATGAAATCGTTCCAGAACAGTCTAAGTCAGCTTTATCCGGTGTATTTAAAACAGCAGTTAAAATATTTTGTTTATTATTTTTTTTCTTATCCGATGAGGCTGCTCTTGGAAATAGGCTATTATATAACGCAAAGCTGCCCAATATAATTAATATACTTCCGCCAAGCAGACTGGCTGTATCTGGAGTAAGCATGGTAAGAAGTAAATTTCCAATCGTCATGGAGGCTAAAACGATAACCCCCGAACATAGCATAATGATAACTAATGCATTTAAAGGCACTCTTATATTTCGCATCCCATAAATAATTCCCACACCAAAGCTATCTAAGCTGACTGCAATCACTAAAAGAATTAAACCTGTATAAAAAAACATAGCACCAATTCCTTTGCGTTTGTTCTAAAGTATTGTATGTAGCTCATCATATGTTGTGCGTATCCAACTTATGGACAATTCGCTTTCCTAAAAAATAAAAAATTTCAATAGCTAACTGTCTGCTAGACTGTTTATCTAGTTGTTTAAGAAAATCTATCCATTCCTACAAGATGGATAACTTTTTTGAAAAGGTATCTTTATCTAGATTAAGTACTTAAGCTGTAGCAAACTTCGCTCTTCTTCCTATGATAAGTGACCATTAGCTCGAATCTAAAAGGAAGGTCGACTAAGAGCGGGCTTGCCGCTCAGGCGTCGAGATCCCCCTGTTGCAGGGCATATTTCCTTTATCCCGGATGTAAGGAGACGTATTTTTCTCATTTCAAAAATCTGCTTATTATTTGTAACTTTATGAGAAAAACGGCTCCTAAATTCATGATTTGTTTAAAGGCCTTTAGGTCATATCTTTTCGGTACTAACAATCAAGGAGAAAAGCACTCCTTGAATGAAGCTTCACTTGATCGCTTAAGAAGCTCTGCCGTTTGTACGTCACTAACTGAGCGCTTTTAGCTTTTGTTCTACTATAGGAAAGTATAAAACTTTATAGTTTATAGTATAAGAAAAACTACAGCTTTCACTAAAGACTTGGCGACAAGCTAAGTTTTTCTAATTTATCATGTTATCTATTACTAAGTAGCACGCTTCTATTTTGTGCGTTAATTCTAGTACAATTACAGAAAGGTTCTTTTGTGTTATCATGAAATTTAGGTAGTTGAAGAAAGGATTTTTTAATATGAGTAAAATAGTAGTTTTAGCGGAAAAGCCTTCTGTTGGTCGTGACATAGCCCGCGTTTTACAATGCCATAAAAAAGGTAACGGCTTTATGGAAGGAGCAAAATATATTGTAACATGGGCGCTTGGGCATCTAGTTACATTAGCTGATCCTGAAGTTTATGATCAGAAATATAAAACGTGGAAGTTAGAGGATTTACCGATGCTTCCATCTCATTTAAAGTTGAGTGTTATTAAAAAGACAGGGAAACAATTTCAAACCGTTAAAACGCAGCTGAATCGCAAAGATGTTCGGGAAATTGTCATTGCTACCGATGCCGGAAGAGAGGGAGAATTGGTAGCGCGCTGGATATTGGAAAAAGCAAATACGAAAAAGCCGATAAAACGATTATGGATATCTTCTGTAACGGATAAGGCAATACGCGATGGATTTAAGCAGCTTAAGCCTGGTAAGCAATTTGAAAATTTATATGCTTCTGCAGTAGCACGCTCTGAAGCAGATTGGTATGTTGGTTTGAATGCAACGAGAGCTTTAACAACTAAATTCAATGCGCAACTATCAACAGGACGAGTGCAGACACCTACCTTGGCAATGGTGGCTGCTCGAGAAGAGGAGATAAAATCGTTTAAGCCAAAGCCGTTTTATGGATTAGAAGCGAACATAAATAAAGGCTTTACATTAACCTGGCAAGATACCAATCATAATAAACGGCTGTTTTCGAAACAAACTGCTGAAAAGATGTTAAAGAAGGTTGCAAATCAACCATTAACGATTGTGAACGTAGACAAAAAATATAAGAAAAAATTTGCACCGCAATTGTATGATTTAACAGAATTACAACGGGATGCAAATCGCATATTTAACTTTTCGGGTAAACAAACATTATCGATTATGCAAAAATTATATGAACACCATAAGATTTTAACTTATCCACGAACAGATTCACGAGTCATTTCTTCGGATATTGTTTCGACTTTAAAGGATCGAGTAAAGGCATGCGGAGTAGATCAATATGCTCGCCAGGCTAATAAGATTTTACAAAAAGAGTTAAAACTTTCTAAATCCGTTGTTAATAATGCGAAGGTAACAGATCATCATGCGATTATTCCTACTGAACAAGCGGTTGTACTTACGGAGTTAAATGATAAAGAGCTAAAAATATATGATCTTGTAGTAAAACGTTTCTTAGCAGTACTGTCCGATCCGTATGAGTTCGAACAAACGACAGTAACGGCAGAAGCAGACGGAGAACAATTTACTGCAAGTGGGAAGGTAGTTAAAAAGCAAGGTTGGAAAGAACTGTACCATCGTAGTTTTGACGAAGAAGCAGATGATGATAATGAACAGCGGTTGCCGGCTTTGGAAAAAGGTCACGTTCTTAAAACAGTAACATATGTTTTAACTCAAGGAGAAACAAAACCGCCAGAAAGATTTACAGAAGGCGGTTTGCTGCAAGCAATGGAAAACCCTGTTCGCTATATGAACAGTCAGGATAAAAAATTGGCTCAGACATTAAGTAAAACAGGTGGTATTGGAACAGTTGCTACACGTGCTGATATTATTGAAAAGCTATTCAATAGTATGTATATGGAAATGAAAGGAAAATACATTTTCATCACACCAACAGGAAGACAGCTACTTGATCTGGTACCTGAAGAATTGCGTTCACCAGCTTTAACAGCAGAGTGGGAGCAAAAGCTTAGTCAAATTGCAGAAGGTAAACTGAACCAGCGGCAATTTATTTCAGAGATCAAAACGTATACAAAGCAGGTCGTTCAACAAATAAAGGCAAGTCAGGAAACGTTTAAGCATGATAATATGACTGGGACCAAATGCCCTCATTGTGGCAAGTTAATGCTGGAAATATCCAATAAAAAAGGGAGAATGCTTGTTTGTCAAGACCGGTCTTGCGGACATAAAAAGAATATTGCTAAATATACCAATGCTCGCTGCCCTAACTGTCATAAGCGTCTTGAATTACGTGGAGAAGGCGAAGGACAACTATTTTTATGTAAATGTGGGCATCGTGAGAAAGTATCTACATTTAATGCCCGTAAACAACGTGAAAAGAAAAATAATGTCTCCCGAAAAGAAATCAATAAGTATTTGAAAAAACAAGATGATGGATTCGCTAATAATGCTTTAGCAGAGCAGCTGGCAAAATTGAAAAAATGATTAGTATTTAGCCCCCTTTGCGCTTCATGTAATCGTGCAAAGGGGGCTATTACATTAGTTATAGTTGTCGTTTACAGCTTTTATCCTTTTAAAGATATTGAGAAGTCTTAATTTTTTAGAAAAACGCTGGTTGCTGGTTTAAAATCGCTTTCTTCAATAATATGGTGGAACTTATCTAATATTTGCACTTTGCTGGGGCTGTTTTCTACTGCTATTTTCTCTGCTGTAGCAATGGCTTCGTCTTTATGTATCATACAATTCTTCTGGTGCCACGTCTTCAAGTTTTACAAACCATGCTGTTGCATCAACATTTGGTGTGACACTATAAGTTTTCATGAATAAAAATTCCTTTACAATCTTTTATCCCGCATGTAAGATGCCGTAAGACTCCCACTTCAAGAGTCTGAGTTGATACAATAGGGTCTAAGTGGGAGAAAACGGCATCTAAATGCCCGATTCGTTCAACTAACATTCCGTGAAAAAAGCGTTTCACGGAATGAAGTTTCACTTTATCCCGCATGTAAGATGCCGTAAGACTCCCACTTCAAGAGTCTGAGTTGATACAATAGGGTCTAAGTGGGAGAAACGGCACCTAAATGCCCGATTCGTTCAAGAGCCTTTAGGTCATACCCTTGTGGTACTAACATTCAGTAGGAGATGGAAGAAAACTCCTACTGAATGAAGTTTCACTTTATCGAGGTTGTTCAAAAAATCAAGTTTCAGCTTTAATATGCACTTGTAGTTAAGTTGTTCCCAGTTTTATCTGTAGTCAGACTAAAGAAAAAGCAAGGAATGGCTTGAGCAACCGTACAAATATTATGTTAAGAACGTTGTCGATGATTTACTGATTATCTTTTAAGGGATAACTAATAAATAATAGTTTTAATTATCAGAAAATAAAAACCTTTGGTAAAATAATGGTGGAGTGATTACAAAATTACAAATTGGAGGGGCAAATGGAGTGTAAAATGAAAGCTATTGTAGATGAAATAAAACCAGAAGTACTACAAATGAGAAGGTTTTTACATCAATACCCTGAATTAAGCAATCAGGAACAGGAAACATCTCGATTTATTCAAGCAAAGTTACAACAATACGGTATTACTTATCAAGCTGGTTTTGCTAAGCATGGGGTATTGGGAATCATTAAAGGAGGTTCTGCTGGAAAAACGGTGGCTTTACGAGCGGACATGGATGCTTTACCAATTCAAGAATTAACAGATCTCCCCTTCGCTTCACAGCATAAAAATATCATGCATGCTTGTGGTCATGATGCTCATATGGCCATGCTTTTAGGCGCAGGGTATGTCCTTCAGCAATTACGTGAGAAGATCAACGGTACGGTTTTGCTTGTATTTCAGCCGGCAGAGGAGGATGCACCTATCGGGGGTGCTCAAGTGATGCTACAAGACGGAGTATTTTTGAAGCACGAACCAGATGTTATCTATGGATTACATGTATGGCCAGACCTTCCTGTCGGTCAATTGGGAATTCGTGATAAGGAAATGATGGGGGCATCTGATCGATTTAAGGTCACTCTTACTGGTAGGGGTGGCCATGCAAGTATGCCACATCAAACAAATGATGTAATGGTTACTGCAGCACATCTGATAACAGGTTTCCAAACGATTGTTAGCCGGAATGTGGACCCTCTTGAGGCATCGGTGGTGACCGTTAGTAAAGTTCACGGTGGAGAAGCTGCAAATATAATTCCAAATCAGATTATCATGGAAGGTTCTATTAGAAGCTTTCAACCAGAAATACGAAAACAAATGAAACAACGATTTTCTGCCATTACGAAGCAGATTGCTAAAGCCTTTGAAGTACAAGCAGATATCAAATATATGGACGGCTATCCTGCTACTATCAATACTCCTAAATGGGCAGCTGTTGCCAGAGAGACTGCGAGAAAGATTCGGTTATCAACCCCGGATTTAAACCCGTCTTTGGCTGGGGAGGATTTTAGTCGCTTTTTGGAAATCTATCCTGGTGCATTTATATGGCTAGGAACGCAAATGGAAGATGCAGAAATACAAGCACCGCTTCATGATGCTCATTTTCAACTGAATGAACAAGCACTTTCGATTGGAACTGCTTTGATCGTTCAGCTAGCCATCGATACATTAAATAAACTGACTCAAGGGGAAAAACCATCTATTTATACTACACGTAACTAGCAGTAAGACCTGCCCTTCCATGCTGTGAGGTGAAACCTAGGAGGAAAAGCGTGCGATCCAACTGCAAGTCAAAGGCCTGATTCTATTCATTGACAATCAGTGGGGAGAAAAGAAAACCCCACTGATTTCCTTTCACTTTATCAGTGAATAGGAAATTAAGCATGATAAATTTTACTTAAGCTGTTTACTTGCAATTACCATCTCATGTATCATTTAATAAGAAGTAGGCTTGGTTTAACGATATAAGGGAGGTTAGAATCGATGGCTTTTGTAATATTAGATCCTTGTCAGGGTGAAAAGTCAGGTGAATGTGTTAGCGTTTGCCCTGTTGATTGTATAGAAGAAGGACCAGACCAATTTTATATTGACCCAGATGTTTGTATTGATTGTGGGGCTTGCAAAGCAGTTTGCCCTGTTGATGCAATTGAAGAAGAGTATGATTTAACTGCTGAACAAGAGGTATTCTTAGAAAAAGCAGAAGAATTTTTTGCCAATAGATAAATCAATAAAAAAGGGCTTATTTCCAAATGGAGATAAGCTCTTTTTGTTGTCTAGCATTTTATTGTAGCGTAGTCACAGTTAATGGGACTTTTTGTTATATACAATCATTCATACATCAGGAAACCCGTTTCTACATGATTTTATGAAAAGTAGCGTTGTCTAGTTTAGGCTCTCATGCTGCTAGCAAACTCGAGCGCTTGCAATTTGTTGTCTAGCATACACGCTTAACAATTTTCTATCGCTTTTGATGATAATTGACGAGCTTTAAATGCGCGATAATGAGGATTGGTTCTTTTGGACTATATAACTAAAATGGCTATACCAATACATTTTTTCATATTCACTGGCCAAATCGTTTTCTATATCTATGTATTCATTGGTTCTGAAGCCTGTTAACACAAGGATTTCACAGTATCGAAAAAAATGAAAAAAGAGACTATTATTTTCTGGAAAATGATGTTACAATAACGTTGCATTTGTAAATTTTATGTACTATAAGAACTATAAAATTTTAGGGTTTATAGTATAAGAAAAACTAAAGCTTCCGCTAAAGACTTGGCGACAAGCCAAGTTTTTCTAATAACAATATGAAAAAGAGGTGAAAAAAATTAGGAAGATAGTACTAAAGAGATCCTTCATTTGGCTTCTATCATTTCTGTTAGTGTTCACATCTGTACCACTTGACGTTTTTGCAAATGAAAATAACACAAGTGAGCAAAAAGACACAGCGGAGGAAAGAACAAATATTGAGGATCATAATCAAAATGTTGAAGAGATGGAAAGTCCTGCACCAGAAACAGAGATAGTTGAAGAAAGAACAGAGAATTCAAAAGTCTTTGATAACGGAGACGGGACATTTACCAAGAATATTTATTTTGATCCTGTCCATATTGAGGAAAATGGGGCATTAACGGAAGTATCTACTGACCTATTAGAGACAACACTTGGAAATGAAAAAGTAATTGAAACAGAGAATACGTTATTGGCTTCTACGTTCTATGAAGAAATGAAAAATGGAGAATATGCCGTTTTTGAACGGGACAATGCGTCGATTACCTTTTCTATCCTGGAAGCATCGGGGAAAGATCAAAAGGTAAAAGTAACCGATGTAAATCCTGTTTTTGATGAAAATAGTATTACGCATAAAGAGATTTTTCCTGATATTGATTTACGAAATATGACCTTTAATGAAAATGTCAAAGAGGATATTATTCTACATTCTTATACGGGAATCAATACATTTACGTTTCACTTAAAAACGGAATTAAACGGTGAAGTGTTGTCAGATGGTTCTATTGCTTTTTATAAGGAAAAAGGAGACGAGCCGGCTTTCGTACTTCCTGAACCGTTTATGACCGATTCTAATATCGATGAATTGTCTTCGGAAACAGCACGTTCCGATAATGTCACTTATGATCTAGAAAAGACGGAAGATGGATATCTCCTGACGGTTACGGCGGATGAAGAGTGGTTAAAAGATCCTGGCCGAGTCTATCCCGTCTATATTGATCCAACTACATCAATAACTACTAATTCGGATGCGTTTGTGATGAGCGCTTATCCAAAGACAAATTATGGAACAGCGACAAAGAAATGGGATGCCAGTCAAAAACAATATGTATTGAAAATCGGTAAATATGATGGTACGACCGGCACAAATTATGCTTTTTTAAAACAGAATATTTCAAAGATTAACAAAGCAGTAATCGATTCCGCTACATTGAATGTATATGTTACTCATGCTTACTACGGTTCCAAGAAGAATGGTCTATGGCTAGATGAAGTCACAGGCAATTGGTCTAGTTCGTCTTTGACATGGAATAATAAACCTGGTTCTAAAAATATCGGAAATGTGAATGCAGGGAGAGATGAATGGGTACGATTTAATGTATTACATACTGTAAAAGCATGGGCGTCCGGGAAAAAAACAAATTATGGTTTTAAGCTTCATGCGAATGGAAATGGAAAGACCCATTGGAAAAAGATTGTTTCTTCCGATAATTCGACACTAAAACCGTACTTGTCCGTTACGTATCATTATGAAGCTCCGCCTGCTCCTAAAGTTACTGCAGTATCAAACGGAACAGGAACTGGCACCGGGCATTTAAATATAAATTGGAATAAAGTTCCCGGAGCTACAGGATACAAAGTATTACTATTTAATGGCAAGAATTATCAAGCTTTTCATGTCGGGAATGTGACGAACTGGTCGACAAAAGGGAAGAAAATATGGCCTACGAAAGCTCAGATTGCTAACGGAGCGTATGCATTAAAGACAAATAAAACTGGCACTGAATTGGCGTTTAATCCAAATCCAGTTTACAAGAATGCTGCAGCGGATGGAGGAACTTATCCGAACGCTCGCAACTATTGGGTTAGAATTGTAGCTGTATATCCGGGTGGGGATAGTCCACAATCAGCCGCTACAAGAAGTTATATGCCGATGGAAGTTCCTAAAGCTCCAGCTGGGCGTCCTTATGCAAATACAATGAATGAGAAGTCAGGTTATGTCAAATTGAATTGGGAACCTGTTGATGGAGCAGACGGTTACAAAATTGGGCTATACAACGGAAAAGAGTATCAGGAAGTCGCCACGGTTGGAAAGGACACCTTATCGTGGTCAACCCAAAACAAAGGATTATGGCCAACAAAGGCACAAATTGCTGCAGGAGAATATAAATTAAACGTGAAAGGCGGAGGAGCTGAGCTTGCAGTTGATCCGTCACCGGTTTACCGAAATTCCAAGGGAGCTTATCCTAACCGTAAAAATTACTGGTTTCGGGTTAAAGCTTACAGTAAAACTGGTCATGCAGAAAGTAACTGGTCAGGAGCGTTTACACCGACGATTCCAAGTGCTGAAGATTTCTTGGGAATGGAAGACTATTGGACGGGAATCGATGTACCAAATGGCACCGTCAATGCTGCTACAGGAAATTTAATTATCGATGAGACAGATTACGAAATTGGTGGGCGTGGACCAGGGCTAAGTATTGGCAGAACGTATAATAGCCTATCCGCCAACAAAGGGATCTTTGGATATAGCTGGCATAGCGATGCGGAAATGAATGTAAAATCAGAAGAATCCTATGTGAAATTTACGGATGAAGATGGCACGATTCACAACTTTTTAAAGAAATCGGATGGAAAATTTGAAGCTCCAACCGGTGTCTATTTGGAACTGGAAGAAACAAAGACGGACTATATAATCACAGATAAAGATCAAACGAAAATATATTTTGATAAAACAACCGGCAGAATTAAAGAGATTCGTGATGCGCAAAAAGCAAGCAATAAAACGACCTATACGTATACTAACAATCAATTAACTGCGATAACAGACACATCAGGAAGAAAGTTGAAATTGGAATATACCGACGGATTGGTATCTAAAATCAGCGATCCTAAAGGGAGAACGACTACTTTTTCGTATCAAAATGATCTATTAATCTCTGTCACGAATGCTAATAAAGAAACGACAACCTATGCATACAATGGAAACAAACAATTATCAAAGTTGGTTGATCCAATAAGTACAAAGGAAAAGCCGGTACAAACAATATACGAGTATGACGCTTCCGAACAACGCGTTCACAAGATAACGAACCCGAAAGGAAAGACGACAACCTTTACGTATGATTTGCCTAAACGAACACTTATTGTCACTTATCCAAGAGGGAATAAAACGTTCTATCAGTATAATGCACAGGCTAATCCTGTCAAACAGATCGACGCCTATGCACCAGGGAAAGCGGGCCCTAATGACAACTTGGAATCCAGATACGAATATGAAGGAAATAATCTCGTTAAAGCATGGGATCCAAAAGATATCGGCAAAACAGCTACAGAAGCATATACGTATGATAAAAATGGAAATGTGTTAACGGCAACAGACAGTTATGGAAAAGAAACCTACCAATACAATAAAAATAATGATGTAACCGAATTTGTAGATACAGAAGGAGAAAAAACAACCGTTGCCTATGATGGACTGAATCCGATTTCGGAAACGGATGAGGCAGGAAATGTATCTTCTGTATCATCATACGACCAATATGGAAATGAAATTCAATCCAGTGCAGCGTTGTCTGCAACCAATAATTTGATTTCAAATTCAAGTTTTGAAGGAAATCATAATAATTGGACAGTTAGGCTGTCTAAAGATAGCGGCACAGCATCCGTTGTGACACTTCCGGAAAAAGAATATCAAGCGCTCGGCGGAAAACGAGCAGTCAAGCTAACGTCCAATTCTACAACAAAAGGCAACGAATTGGGATATGCAGCCATTACGCAGGACATCCCGGTTGAGCCTAATCAAACATATACGTTCAGTGCAGATATAAAAACACGGAATCTTAAAAATGCCAAAGCTTTTTTAAACGTGCAACAATTAAATGACAATACTCGAATTCAGTGGAATGATAACAGATACTCTGCACTAAAGGGTACACAACCGTGGACGAAACGACAGGTAACTTTTAAGACAGCATCGAATGTAAATAAAGTCAGGTTATATTTAGAGATTGACCATAACCATTCGACGACATCTGGTGAAGCATGGTTTGATCGCATCCAATTAGAGAAAGCAGATGTGTCGTCATCATATAATCCGATCGTAAACAGCGGGTTTGAGAATGGTTTAACCAATTGGGCGAAAACGACTGGAACAGCAACGATCGATCAAACCAATGCTTATGATGGAAAAGCATCCCTTAAAATGGCTAGAACGGCCGCTCAAGATGGAATACAATATAAACAAGTATTTCATATCCATCAAGCCAGCGATTCACCGAAGCCATTCACGGTTACAGCAATGTCAAGAAGCAGTAAAGTAACAAACAAGGCAGAAAATGCACCCAACAAAGATTACGCCATTTGGGTAAAAGTTTTATATGCCGATGGAACGTCAGAAGACAAACAAGCCATGTTTCCTCTCGGCACACAGGAGTGGAACCGTGCAGCTGTCTATATCCATCCTACAAAGGCTGTACAATCTGTTGAAATTTCCCCGACGTTTAAAGGAAATAATGCTGGGACAGTATGGTTTGATTCGATTCGGTTGATTGAAGGAAATATCCTTTCTTCGACAGTGTATGATGAGAAGAAAAACTATGCAGAAACAGTAACAGATGTCTTAAATCGTAAAACACAGAGTAAATACGATGAAGTAGGAAATCTTATCCAAGAAACTGATGCGAAAGGCCATAAGAAAACCTATACGTATGATGCCAATGATGAGTTGAAAAAGGTAGACCTGCCAAATGCGACCACGGTTTCTTATGATTATGATAAAAATGGAAACAATACAAAGAAAACCATTGGTGCCAGTGAGAAAAAGCAAATATTTTCTTACGCATATGATGAAGATAATAAAGTCACATCAGTCGTCGATCCATTGCATCATAAGACCAGTTATGCGTATGATGACAATGATAATTTAGTAGAAACAATTTTACCGAATGGACAAGTCATTAAAAATACGTATGATCAGGCAGATCGCATCGATAAAATCTATTATAATAATGACCTTGCATTTGAATTTGTCAAAGATAAAAATGATAATGAAACAGTCATTGTTGATAAACTCAACCAGCTGAAAAAAGAACAAGTATTTGATGCGAAAAACCGCATGACCAGTCAAGTCATGAAGAAAAATAATGATACCATCGGAACGGTAACCTGGAAATACCCAAATGATTCCGATAAGCTGGAATCAACGAAATTTTCACATGGTGGAACAGAACAAACGACCAGTTATGCGTATAATAAATTAGAACAAAACACCGTCGTTAAAAACAACCATCGTACATTCCGATTGGATTATGATGAGTTAGGTAATGTCACAACCTATTCACCAGCCAATGGTGTTGGAACTACCTATGTATATGATCGAGTTGGACAAGTTGTTTCCATGTCAACAAACAAAGCGGAATCTACCGGAGAAATAACAACCATTATCGATGAAATCTACACCTATGATGCAAACGGTAATCGTACCGAGGTTCTTTCCCGTAACGGAAAGAAAGAGACATTCGCGTATGACCAGATGGATCAATTAGTCCGGGAGACAAAGAAGGATGGCTCCGTCAACGAATATAAGTATGATGGATTTGGCAATCGAATCTATCAAAAGATGGGCAACAAGGAAGCTGTTACATCCACTTACAATATACAAAATCAGCTAACAGCCTATGGGAAAGAAACCATCAAATATGATCAAAATGGGAACCGAATAGAAGATGGTACGTATACGTATAAGTGGAATGCTGCCGATCAACTCGTAGCTGTCACGAAAAAAGGAGAAAGTACTCCGTTTGCAGAATATAAATATGATGACGACGGCAGAAGAATCCAAAAGAAAGTAAAAGGTGCCATCACCAACTACATCTATGACGGCGACAGCCTAAATGTCTTGTATGAAACAAATGCCAAAGATCAAGTACAGCGCTCTTATGTTTACAGTGCGGAAGGTCAATTACTGGCACTGAACAAACATAACGGTAATAAAGTATCGGATACCTATTACTACCATTACAACCCGCGTGGTGATGTGATTGCTTTAACCGACCAATCAGGAAATGTTGTTGCAAGCTACGAATATGACAGCTGGGGTAACCCATTGGAGTCAAAACGAACCGGGATTGCACTGGAGAATCCATTCCGCTATGCAGGCTATCACTATGATGAAGAAACAGGCCTCTATTATTTAATGGCAAGATACTATCACCCAACCCACGGTGTTTTCTTATCACTAGACCCTGATCCTGGTGATGATGATGATATGCTAACGCAAAACGGGTATACGTATGCGAATAACAATCCGGTAATGATGGTAGATCCGGATGGTGAATGGGCGTGGGCTGCAGTTGGAGGCGTTATTGGGGGAGTCTCTGCTTATAAAGCAGCTAAGAGAAAAGGAAAAAGAGGATGGAAGTTAGTTGGTGCCACTGTTGGAGGAGCAGCTTTTGGGGCAATAGGTGGTCGAAAATTAAAAATTGTCAATAGAGCTTATAGAAGCATAAGAAATGTATATAAAATGAAAAAAACCAGAAAAATAGCCAAGAGGCTTAAATATGATTCTACTGCGGCTAAACATGCTTCGAATAAAAAAAGATATGTACCAAGGCATCATTTAGCAACTACGGTTGTATACGGGAAAAAGACGCGTGACGGTGCTAAGGGGTATAGTGCTTACCATTCAATTATGTATAAAAACAGGAAAAAGTATAGATTGAAGGTTGTTTACAATAAAAGAAAAAAACGAGTAAGACACTTTCATTACGAAAAATATAAGAGATAAGGAGGGCATTAATATTGAAACTATTTTCAGTTTCAACTCATCCATATGAATTCTCAGCTAATCTGATAGATTTTAAAGAAGACGAGAATACTACGTTTACCTGTGAGCTTATATATAATTCGCTGAATAAAGATTTCATGTTGAATAATGTATCTTATACAAAATATGATTTGCAAGAATTTTCTATAAATCTGGAAAAGGTATTAAAAGGGGTCATAATTGAATGTAGTTTAATAGATAACTGTTACATTTCTAATATTATGATTCGAAACAAAGGCAGTTATTTTAGTATAATTTTGAACGGTAAAATAGGATGTATTCGGCATGTTGTAGAATTTGAACAAAAAGCTGATTATTTTTTAATAAATTCAATAAAAATGGAAATAAAAGAATTTCTTTCTGTTTTTTAAAGGTGGGAGTAAGTTTGGACAGTTTTACGATAAAAGATAAGTCGATACAATTGGAATTTAGAAATTTAACAACTAGTCCATCCGATGAATTTGATGGGGGCTTTTATTTTATAAGTGAGTTAATCATACAAGGGGAAAACTTTTATCTGAAAATCAAAGAAATTGAATTAAATCTTAGATTTTACTTAGAATGGCTTGCTTTATGTGATAGTGACCCAAATGTGGAAGAATTAGTTTCTTTGGATGGAAGATTTGAGATTGTTACCAATAAAAAAAATAAACATTTCACAATGAATTTTATTTATTCCGAAATCGATTATGATGAATTAATTTGTATAAAAATGCAATTTGAAAAAGATGAATTTATCAGTTTTAAAAAGAAACTTCAAAAATTTATTGACTGTTATAATTGAATGGATTAATTTCAACTATTGTTGAAGGCGGTTGAATAGAGTCTGATAAGGCTTTTACTTAAGGTTATAAAGGAATTATCTCCGATTCTGACAGACCCGCCTCTAAGATTCTGTTGTGCTTGCCTTGGCATTACGTATTTAAGGATGAAATTTTTGTGCCATGTTTTTGATTCAGGCAGCCAGTTTAGGTTTTAAGCAAAAAAAATCATATATAGGTGAAATAGAGCAAAAGATAAGAGGGGAATACCATGGCAATCATCAAGGATAAATCAACAGAATTTGAATTGTTTCCTAGAAAATATGAGGAGGATATAGAAGACCCCTTTATATTTACTATATTTCGAATAACGATAAACAATAAACCAATTATCAATTTGTATTCGCCGTTGCTTCTTAAGTCCGAATACGATGAAATTATTTATAAATTAGACTTGTTATTAAGTAATAGAACAAAAAAATTCATATTAGAAACGGTAGAACAACTTTTTACTCTTAAAATTATACAAGGAAAAAATGATAGTTATAAATTTAACATTATTTTTAAACAAAATGAAATATATAATATTAGTGTTCAGACTACTAGAAATTCCCTTCAACAGTTCTATAATGATTTAAAAGAGAACTTAAGTAACGTGCAAAGTAGCCCGTACCTTCCTTAAAAAAGAGGTATAAAATTCTAGCTACTTAGGCTGATAGTGAATTATTTAAAAGTATATTTCAAAGAGTGTTGTGGACTATTTTCTGCAACACTCTTTCTGTACCTGCTCAAAGGGGGAATTTAATGACACCAGTTTGGGGAGGAAAAGAGTTATTTTTTGCGGAAGGATTAGTTAAAACAATATGCCCTTTTTGAAAAGTAAGTAATTTAGAAACTATCTAAATATAAAAGAAATGGAAAAAGGTGGTTACTATACTCGAAGAGGACAAATTGTTACTTATTGGAATAACAAGTGGAAATAAGTAAAATTAAAGGTGATATTATGAAACAAGACTTAATAAAGTGTCTAAAAAAGTTAGATCTCCAAAATGGCTTTCCTTATGAAGATTTAAACTTAATTGAGGATACGTATGCAAAAGAACTAAGTAATTTTCCTAGTGATCCATCACTAATCGAGGACTTTAATGACTTTTGTTTAATTATAGCAGGAAGTGTCAGTTACGCGATTGAAGGTAAAAAAATACCATAAAAGATTATTGAATAAGGATTTTTTTGAGAGTTACCCCTATTATTCTTTTCTGAAAAAAGAAATAAACAAATATAATGATTTAAAAAGAGAATTGGAAATGCATGAGTTAGCACGTCAAATATTAATACAACTATAATACTGTAAAATCACCTGCAAATTTTTAGTTATAATTGATTAAGATTTGCAGGTTTCTTTCCAGAGTTATATTTGGTGTATATATCTATTACAGATATTTTATATAATTCATTTGGAATTATTATTGGTTATGTATCATTTGTCTAAAATTATACCAACTATATCTATGAGGGGGACAGCCTGAATGTCTTGTATGAAACAAATGCCAAAGATCAAGTACAGCGCTCTTACGTTTACAGTGCGGGCGGTTTAATTACTGGCACTGAACAAGCATAACGGAAATGAAGTATCGGATACCTATTATTATCATTACAATCCGCGTGGTGATGTGATTGCTTTAACCGACCAATCAGGAAATGTTGTCGAAAGCTACGAATATGACAGCTGGGGTAACCCACAGGAGTCAAAGCAAACCGGATTGCACTGGAAAATGTATTCCGCTATGCAGGCTATCACTATGATGAAGAAACAGGCCTTTACTATTTAATGGCAAGATATTACCACCCAACCCATGGTGTTTTCTTATCACTAGACCCCTGATCCTGGTGATGACGATGATATGCTAACGCAAAACGGGTATACGTATGCGAATAACAATCCGGTAATGATGGTAGATCCGGATGGTGAATGGGCGTGGGTCGCTGTTAATGCAGGTTTTGCGGCTTATAGAGGATATAAAGCTTATAAAGCATTTAAGAGAGCCAAAAGAACATATAGATTTTTTAAAGAACATACCAAAAATAAGCGGAAAAGCAATTGGAATAAACATACAAAGCCTAGACCTGGTAGAGCAAATGAAAAGAAAAAGTACAATAAAAAATGGAAAAGCAATCCTAATAAGAGAAAAAGAAAATAACAAAGAAAAAGAAAGGAGTGTTTATATGAATCAAGCAGCACATTTTATTTCAATTTTAAAACGTTCAATTGAAAGAGGTTTAGTAGTTTCTATTTATTCAAATCAATACGAGCCTGAAAAATGTTCGGTGGGATACGTAGATACTTTATCCACTGAGCAATTTATTATGAAACATATAACACCGGAAGGATTAAGTGATGGTTATATAGTTAGAAGACTGGACGATATTTTTAGAATTGACTTTAATGGAGAGTATGAAAAAAGAATAGTTTTATTATATACACTTCAACAACAAAAACATGAAAGTCTTTTTGAAGAACAAACGAAGAAAGATTTAAATTTATTCAAGGAAACGTTCATTTCTGCAAAGAATAAAGATTTGATTGTTTCTATATGCATGGATGAAGGAGACGACATTGTTGGTTTTGTTAAAGATATAACTACTGAAGAAGTAGTAATTTCACGAATTTCTTCTGAAGGATTATGTGATGGAGAATCCAGTTTCTTTTTAGACGATGTTAATAAGTTGAACTGTGATACAGTAGAGGAAAAAACTTTAAAGTTACTATATAACTATAAAATAAACGACTGAGTTTGTATTGAAAGTCTAAAGCGGTAAAAGGAAATTAAGAAACAAGATTCGGCTAATTAACAAAAATAAAAAATGAAAAAGTCCCACATTACCAGTTACTACAAACAAAATATTATTTATAAATTAGACTTGTTATTAAGTAATAGAACAAAAAATTTCATATTAGAAACGGTAGAACAACTTTTTACTCTTAAAATTATACAAAGAAAAAATGTTACATTATTTTAAACAAAATGAAACATATAATTTTAGTGTTCAGACTACTAGAAATTCCCTTCAACAGTTCTATAATGATTTAAAAGAGAACTTAAGTAACGTGCAAAGTAGTTCGTACCTTCCTTAAACAAGAGATATAAAATTTTAGCTACTTAGGCTGATAGTGAATTATTTAAAAAGTATATTTCAAAGAGTGTTGTGGACTATTTTCTGCAACACTCTTTCTGTACCTGCTCAAAGGGAGAATTTAATGACACCAGTTTGGAGAGGAAAAGAGTTGAAAGAAAATCTACAAGGAGTACACAATGTGTGTTAAATTATGCAATATTTTTTGCGGAAGGATTAGTTAAATCAATATGCCCTCTTTGAAAAGAAACAAGACTTAATAAAGTGTCTAAAAAAATTAGATCTACAAAATGGCTTTCCTTATGAAGATTTAAACTTAATTGAGGATACGTATGCAAAAGAACTAAGTAATCTTCCTAGTGATACATCACTAATCGAGGATTTTAATGGTTTTTGTTTAATTATAGCAGGAAGTGTTAGTTACGCGATTGAAGGTAAAAAAATACCAAAATACCAAAAAAGATTATTGAATAAGGATTTTTTTGAGAGTCATCCTTTTTATTCTTTTTTGAAAAAAGAAATTAATAAATATAATGATTTTAAAAGAGAATTGGAAAGGCATGAGTTAGCACGTCAAATATTAATACAACTATAATCCTGTAAAATCATCTGCAAATTTTTAGTTATAATGATTAAGATTTACAGGTTTCTTTTATCCAGAGTTATATTTGGTATGGTTATATCATTGTCGACACTTATAATAAAAACAATATTGTTAAGGTTGGAATTAGTGGTGGAAAGTTAAATAAAAATGGATCTTCAAAGAGAGCATTCTCAAGTAAGGAAATGGAATGGTAATTCAACTAGATATAGGGCTAAAGTTGTTAAAAAAATATCCGGGGCTGTTCTCGTGCTCTTCAGTAGGAAAGAGCAAAGGTCAATAAAAGGACATACTTTAAGCCGACATTTCAGACCTAGACCCAGAAAATGATAAGAAATCCTAATAATTTTAGTTGAAGGAGGAAATACTGCCTGTTTTAAAGGAGTTTTATATTGAATGTTTAGACAAAGATGTTGACACTTTCACGGTTTTTAACGAGTCCAGATGTGTTTTAAATTTATTTGAACGAGGTTTTAAAGCCTTTAAAAACAATCTGGGATCACGTCTAATTGCAGAAGGAAGAACGAATAAAAAAGATTTTTCTGATTTTCAAATTCATTCAGATGGAAGGTTTATTCAAGTTCCAGTGATTTTTAATCCCAAAACATATTTTGAAATAGAAAGTGAAACGAAAAAAAGAAATAATTCTTCGTGTCTTGATGAAAGCTACAGAAAGGCTAGCAGAAGAAAAAGGTGGGACATCACCCCAATTGAAAAGCTTTAAAATATGTTTATAAACAGAATTTTGTTAACCATTTTGTTCATACAAAAAAGATGAGTTCAGACAGAAAGTTAGTAACAGAAGTAACATGTGAACATGAGATGCAGCATGCTAATATTTATTTAACTGTTAAAGATGTAAATACAAAAGCTATTATTTGTAAAGAAAGTAATCAGGGAGGCTCCTTATGAATTAATTTATTTTCAACATTTAGGCCCCCTTACATGAAGTCATAAGAGAGGTAAAGTTTTATAATGCTAATAAAAAATTTATATAGAACGAATTTAAATTGAATAGATGCAAAGTCCTTGGTATGATATAAAATGGGGTGATGATTATAGAAACAATAGAACATAAATTAGCAACAAATTGGACACTTATAGCACATCCTGATTATAAGGTATACTCAAATGAAAATAGTTATGTTGTAGTTGACTCAGATAACTCCATGGTTCTAAATTTTACTATTGATAACACTGAAGTGGACTTCAAACATGTTACTTGGGAAGTAGCCTTCAAAGTAAAAATCGATACAAGAACAATTACAATCACTTCTGAACCTGAGGTATTTGAGGAAGATTAATAAAAATTCAAAAGCACCTTATTAGAGTCGTTTTTCAATGATCTTCTCATCCTTAGTTTTCTCCTTGCTGATAAAGCTATGAAGTTTATGATCGGGAAGTTGACCAGACGACTGAGCGTTTTTGGAAAGAGAAAGTAACAACTTTTAGTGGCTACATAATTAAATAAAAAGGGGTGGCCATTGCTACCCCTTTTTATGTGGACGGGCAATCGCACCTTGTATAACTTTGCTATACAAATGAATTGTTAAAGGTTGGAGTACGTTACGTATGTAAAAACGACTCCCGAATCCCAGAAGATTCATGTCTCGAAGGAGGGAGTGCTGGTACAACCCAAGAAGCCAAATCTAGGGCATCATTGTGAGGTGTTGTCTAAAGGAGATGCAGGAACCCTAGAGGACTGTAGGCGGATAAGCAGATCCAAACGAATAGTGAACTACAGAGGCGCGGGATAGGTTGACGACCATCTGTAAATATGCACATAATCAGCTAACTTCAGTTTTAATTGTTTAAACTATCGAAGTTTTTATCACTCACAAACTCCCGTTTTGAATGATTTAAATGTCGATTCCGCTACAGCGTTATCGTAAGGACATCCTTTTGTGCTAAGAGAACGTTCGATTTGAAATGCTGCTAATGCTTCATCAATTATCTGGTTATCGAATTCTCTTTGCCACGATCTGTGTGAAAAATAGAGACTTCTTGCAGGTTTGCTGGAAACTGGCTAAAGCTCTCATGACTAACTGATGATCTTTGTTTGCTCCTGCACTGTATCCCATCATTTCACGATTAAAAAGGTCAACAAATAAGCAGATATAGTTCCACTTTTCAGCTACACGTACATACGTCAAATCACTTACGAGAACGTGAAGTGGTTGTACCATTTGTGACTTGAATTCCGTTGAGAAGGTTCTTCTAGCTCTTGTCATAATGGGTTACACTCCTTTTTTATAAGTAAGTAAACGTAGACGGTTGAAATGACTGCTTGCACCGGCCTTGACCCAGAGCCTCTGTGGGCATGAGTGATACGCCAAGAAGCCACGTACTAAAACACTTGGCTCTTAAAAAAAAAGGGTATCATGCCCCCTCTCCGCGTAAAGGCACTTTGTATGGTTAATTTCCTTTTACATCGTTGGAATATTATTGTGTTCCGTCTAGTCTACTTCATCTTAATTTTTTTGTCTAGTCGAGTGTAACCTGTCCACCAAACAGATTCTGAACGGAAGTGGAACGACCCTGTGGATCTGCATCTGTAAAGATGTGTAATGGAAACATAAAACGTTACTTTGGTAAAAACGAACTGGAAGTACACAGTGAAAAGTGTGGAATAGGCTTGAATAAAGAGTTGAAAATGAAATGGCATAGTATTTATGGACAAATCTTGTTTAACTCGTAAACGGAAAGAATCGTGAGCTAAAAGTTAAAGCCTAAAGGTGGGGACGGGGGGAATTGACGAAGTAACCATCAAAAGTTATGAGTGTAAAGAGAAAGAAAACCTTGATGCCCTTTTAGAGAAACTACGAAAGAAAGAATACAAACCATCACCTGTTCGAAGAGTATACATTCCGAAGAAAAAAACGGAAAGAAACGTCCGTTAGGCATCCCTAATATGGAAGACTATATCGTCTAACAAGCAGTTGTAAATGTATTCGAGCCAAAATTCGAAGACCATATCTTCCATTGGTCTTGTGGGTATCGACCAAATCGAGAGGCGAAACGTGCTTTACAAATTATCACATGGAACATCGAGAAGGATACAATTACATCTATGACTGTGATATCAAAGGATTTTCGATAACATTCCACACTAAGGGGGTAGCCTCGGAAGAAGTTCCCCTACTTTGCCAATGTTCAGTTCTGTTAAATTTATGATAAAATGGAAGGTGTTGACTTGTTTTAGCATGTACCCTGATATTTTAAGCCATATGAACATTATCCGAATTGCCGTAAAATAAGGATACCTGCTAAATGGGGCTAAAAGATATCTTAAAACAGGCAGTGAACGATAAAAAAGAATAGTAAATGGACAAGTAGGCATTGGCTTACGTTTAACTACAATGAAATCGAACAGTCGGTTTACAAGAAAAGTAACCCTTGAAAGGAAGAACGCCATGCGCATATTTAACGCTATCCTAGTTCATCGCATTTTTCGAGCTTTATGGATCGCCTTCATCATTGCAACAATTTTCGCATTATTTTATTATGGATTTTCGATTATATATCCATTTCTTATAGCGTGGCTGCTGGCATATATCATGAATCCATTGGTTCGATTTCTTGAGAAGAAAGGCCGATTACCACGCGGATTAGCAGTTTTGATAGCCCTGCTTTTCATTGTAATAATTATCTCTTTGATCATTTTTGTCTTTGCGACAAAGATCATTTCTGAATCTTCCCATATTATAGAACTACTGCAAGAAAAAATGGCGGTATGGATGAATTGGCTAAACGATTATTTTCTCTCTGATTCTTTTCAACAATTGTTTTTGGAGATCAGTACGGTACTTGACTCGTTAGATGTTGAGTCTTCCTTATCCCAAATTACTAGTACTATCGGAAGTGCTGGGCCAACCATTGTCGCCTATTTGTTTACATTTTTAAAATCTTTCTTTCTGTTTTTTCCTAAACTTGCATTGAATAGCATTATCATTACGGTTGCTGCATTTTTTATTAGCAAACAATGGAACACAATTGCGGCTAAACTAAAATCTGTTATACCAAATCGGATTCGCAGTTCAATCTGTACCGTTGCCCGTGATTTGCAGCATGCTGTCTTTGGCTATTTAAAAGGGCATCTCATTTTATCGAGTATTACTGCGTTTGTATTTTTTATTGGCTTGCTTATTATTGGTGCTCCTTACGCCTTTACAATTGCGATTATTGGGGGAATTGTTGATCTTATTCCGGTTGTTGGCATACCAGCGATTATCGTTCCTTGGGTAGTATATGCTTTTTTCGAAGGGAATAACTTATTAGGCACTGGATTATTGATACTGTGGCCAATTATACTTGTCACTCGGCATGCATTAGAACCGAAGGTATACAGCTCTAGTATCGGGTTGAATCCGCTGCTGCTGCTGATATTTTTGTTTGCGGGTTTAAAGTTATTCGGAGTTGTCGGAATCTTTATCGGTATTCTATCCCTTGTTGTCCTGACAACACTTCAGAAAGTGGGTGTCTTCCATGATTTATGGAGCTATATTATGACAGGAAAAATTGCCTCAAACTGAAAGATATAGTAGTATATATAAATTTAGATTATTTGACTTTGATGCGGTATTAGTACCATGGGAATGATACAGGCATTCGAATCTCTTACACCTGTATCATTCCGTTTCAGTTGTCAGGTAAGAAGTATAATGCAGGTCAAGTGAGAGGTGCTTTGCAGCTTACGTTAGCTCGTTCAATTGATCCGATTACACCTTATGACATGACTATTACCCGTGTCGCTCTAACAAATGCAGACGATGCACAAAAAAGTGCAAAGGAAGATGAGGTAGAGGCAAGACATGGACAAATTGGTAGAAAAGCGTATGTTCCATATGGATTATATGTGGCACAAGGTTATTATATTCATGCATTTGGTAAACAAACAGGTGTGACAGAAAAGATTTAGAATTATTTTAGGAAGCTCTTGTTAACATGTGGGATTTAGATCGTTCGGCGTCAAGAGGGCAGATGGCTACTCGAGGTTTATATGTGTTTGAACATGAAAGTGAGTTTGGTAATGCTCCTTCTCATATGCTATTTAAAGCTATTCAGATTGAAAGAAAAGAAGATGTTGAAGTCCCGAGAAGTGCAGCTGATTACAACGTAAATATAGAGGATGTAAAAATAGAAGGAATAAAGTTACATCAGGTTGTTGGGTTGTAAAGATGGAAAATCATTAACTGAAAAGGATAAAATTTACTTTTTTGGGGATGGCTATGTTTAGAAAGTGTGTTAACCACCTAATCTATCATTTTATAACCTTTGTTAAAATTTAATTATATACTGTGCTTAATTGGAATAATGTTGCTTTCTAAAGAAGCTTAAAATTGCGCGAGTCTGAAGCGGATATGAAAATCCTGGAGAGTTCGCGCAATATTTTTAGCTGTAATTACCTGAAAATATGAATAATTATGCCAATATGGTATTTATAAATATATTTGACCGTTAAATTTGTAGTAATATCCATAAATTAGGGTGAGAAAGGTATGTTTTCACAGTCGCATCCTACATAGGGTGCGTAACGAGGTTTTTTCCTATAACGGAAAGAAAGAGACATTTGCGTATGACCAGATGAAGAAATTAATCGGAAGCTGTTACATCTACTTACAATATACAGAATCGCTAACAGCCTACGGAAAAGAAACCCTCAAATATGATCAAAATGGGAACCGAATAGAAGATGGACGTATACGTATCAGTGGAATGTAGCCGATCAGCTTGTAGATGTCACGAAAAGAGGAGAAAGTAACCCTTTTTCAGAATACAAATATGATGACGACGGCAGAAGAATCTAAAAGAAAGTGAAAGGCACGATATCTATGACGGGGATAGCCTGAATGTCTTGTATGAAACAAATGCCAAAGATCAAGTTCTATGTTCTTATGTTTACAGTGCGGATGTTAATTACTTGGGCATTGTTTGCTTTACACAAGAGGTAAGCAGGCAACTTTTAAGGAGGTGTTGTTCATGAGAAAGGATGTAAAATTATATGAGCGGATAGATGAGGGGATAGCGTTTAACTAGCCGATCAACTGCGTGGTTCCCCTTGAATTTTAAACAGAGGTGGTATAGACTTGCATCATTTAACATTAAAACCTATTGACAAAAGTAATTGGGAAGAAGCTGTGCAGTGAAGAGTTGCGATAGAACAAGCAAACATTTCATACGTGATGATTGGTTATCATCCTGAAAATCTTGTAGCGAAATTTGTTTATCAAAAGGCTGGATTTAAAGAGACTGAATTCGCTTCTTGAGGCGAACAACTGGCATCTTTGAGACTATAATGAAGAAAGCAAGCGAAACCGTTCCCCGCCATACGATTAGCGAATGGCGGGGAATGGATGACTTTTAAGAAAAACGATTACATCACGCTTTCAGGGTTCGTTTTTGAATCACGATTTTCCGATACATCCCATTCAACATAATAGATGTATCTTCTTTTACAAGTAGCGTTTCTTTGTTTGTATCTTGTAATTTTTCAAAGTTAATACCAATATCAGTACCTAATAACTGAATGAACGGTCTGATGATTTTTTTAAATGTAGAAAGCTCTTTGCCTTTAGGTGTAAATTTATCGAAAATAATAATTTTACCCTCTGGTTTGACCACTCGAACCATTTCTTTCAAACATTTATCGGCATCAGGGACAACTGATAAAATAAGACTTCCTACAACTACATCAAATTGATTGTCTTGAAATTGCATATGCTGAGCATCCATCTTTAAAAAATGGATGGAAGAATCTTTGAATTTATCTTTCGCCTTGTTAAGCATTTCGGTTGAATAATCAATTGCGGTAATTGTTAATTCTTGATGTTGGACTAGCTCTAAATCTGCGCCAGTTCCGACCCCGATAAATAGTATTTGTTGATGATGGGAAAATGGTTCTTCGTGAAATATTCTCTTACGGGCTGCAAGAAATTTTCCTGTATTAAAGAACTTATCGTAAATAGGTGACCAAAGTTTATAAATAATTTCATTCCAACGATTGTTCATGCTTCACCTCTTGTTGTATGAACGAATTTGAAATCTTTCAATTATAATCGGATTCATATAATAATTTTAGCATAGGGATATCTTATATACGAGGACGGTGTGCCTTCCATAGAAGCTTTTATGCATTGCATTAAATTAACCATTATCGCAGGTTAATTGGCTTTAAGACCCCCACTTCAAGATTTCGAGGAGAAGCCAAGAATTATAAGTGGGGGATTAACAGCCAGTAAAAGCCCGATTCATTCAACTAACAATCAGTGGGAGATGAAGAAAACCCCACTGATTGATGTTTCAATTTATGATGGCAGCTATTGTTATTAAAAAACCTTGTGAAAAAATGTAATGTAACATGCTTGTCAATATGAAGAAAGTTGAGAGGGAATAGAGCGATGCGGACTGTTTTAAACAGTAGAATGATACGTATTTCGGTTTGTAAATCCAACGAAAATATACATCCTAGTAATACATAAACAATTGAACTAATTTTTATATGGGCTATTCCCTTTACATAAAATATCTCTGAAACAGTGGTAAAGTGCAATTTTTAACGAAAGTGAACTGGCTCTAACTAAAAACTTATAAATTGAAACAGTACTTGACTTTCTCTGCTCACTGTTTCATTTTTTAGTTTTGGTAAATAGGGAATAGTTTTTTTATCTATCCCCAATGTTGATTGATCAATGGTTGCTATTTTCGTAAAAAGAGAGTTCCTAAATTTATTAATCTAGAAGATCTTGCTTTCTTTTTATCTGTTATGATTTTATAGAAAACAATAGGAGTAGTTAATATGCTTAAAATGGATAAGTTAAGTAGTGAAGAAGTACTAACATAGACAGGCTGGATAATTTTTCTCTGGTTCATTTTCAACAAATATTTTATGGTGATATCGAAAATAAAGATGACTTCCGTAACTTTTTAGTGATGATAGAGTGTAAGCAAATTTGTATGGGAATAATTTTAAGTAAAAGTGAAAAAGAAGATTTGGAGGAATTAGGAAATGTTAGAATATCAACTGTTAAAAAGATAAATAAAAAAGAATACTATGTAGAATCATACTTTGAAAAAAATAGCTTGCTTCATAATGAGAGCTTAATCGAAGTTTTTATTTCTTTCCGCAGAAATAAACAATTATTTGTTTCTGGTAATTGAGCCAATACTAGATGAATGTTTCTTTAACTCGAAAACACAACAATCTATAGTGAATACTAAACTCGCTAAATCATATATAACCTTTGATTATGACGGAACAGGTTTAATTATTATTGAATAAGAATATTGATTTCGCTTCCTGATGCTACGAATATGATAATGGAGTAATCCTGGAGAGTCCAAGCGAACCGGAATAGGATTAGAGAACCCATCCCGCTATGCAGTATCACTGTGATGAGGAAAAGATATACATTTTATACTCTAAGTCAAGAGGAGCCACTGCCGAATACTTCCCAAAAGGAAAAGGTAAATCAACGCTGAAAATAAGATTAAAATAAATGAGAGGACATGGATAATGGAAAGAGATATTAATGAAAAAGCTGAAGAGTTGTTTTATATACAAAAAAGCTTCCCAATGAAGGTTTTTAGAAAGAGAGGTCAAATTTTATTTAATGACTTCTATCTTATGCTGGATGAAGAGGTTTGGCCGCAGTTACAGTATTTGGCAAAGATGAACGGAGATACTAATATACGAATAGCCGATATATCCCAATTTAAAAAAAGGTTATGGAAAACTAAAAGAAAGTGTAAAATATTTTCTATTCCCATCTCAATGAATGCAAATGATTATATAAATATACTTGATGAAAAAGGAATTATCGTAGAATCCGAAAAAGTAATCTGGTTTTCTTCATCTGCAAATTGGGGGATATGGGCTGAAAGGTCTTGGGATATTAGCGCTTTATTTAGCAGGCTAATTACTAATGATTTTTATGATTGGGTTTCTTTGAATGAAGACATTATAGAGCTTATACAAGATAAAAAAGTAAAAGGTAAAAAAGACGAAAATATAAAGATACTAAGATCAAACTATATGTGAGTAATAGTGTTTATCTAAAGATAAATCAGGTAAGTTATAGCTCAAATAAATACCCTTTCTCTTAGCTAAGCGTCAAATAATCCCCATATGTTTTCCGATGGAGAATTCGTATTTAATTAGTTTGGTGAACAAGCACAACGGGAATGAAGTATCGGATACCTATTGTTATCATTACAACTTGCGTGGCGATGTGATACTAGGAAATATCGTTGCTAACTAAGAATATAACAGCTTGGGTATCCGTTAGAATTGGATGGTGATGGAAAATTTATTCCGTTATTAGGCTATCAATAGGATGAGGAAAACCGGTCTTTATTATTTAATGGCAAGATACTATCACCAACATGGTGTTTTCTTATTATTAGATCTGGATCCCGTTGATGATGACGATATATTAACGTAACAGGGCATACGTAACCGGTAAATTTTGTAGAATCGGATGGCAGATATGGTCCGCTTGCGTATGGAATTTAAAGGACATATAAATTCTATAAAGGGTATATTAAATTTCTAAAAATGATATTAAACAAAAAAATCAAAAAATGTCCAGAATCTTATGTAAATTACAGAATGAACAGAATCGGGCGTTTGACTTACAGTTGATCGTACGCCTATCCTCCTAGGTTTCACCTCGCAGCATGGAAGGGCAGGTCTTACTGCCAGTTATATGCGGGATAAAAAGATTGAACTTTACGTTAACGTAAATGGTAAACTATAATTGCCAGAAAATTTAATCAGGAGGATGCCATGAGAAAAACAGAGATTACATTTGCGATTCAAGAAATAGCAGAACGTTTTGGAGTCACTACAAGAACGATTCGTTATTATGAGGAAATTGGCATCTTACAGCCTAGGAGAACAAATGGCGGGCAACGGGTTTTTACTAAAAAAGAAATAGCACAACTGCAGCTTATCTTTCGCGGTAAAAAATTTGGCTTTTCATTAGAAGAAATTAGGGAAATGATTCGTCTGTTTGATGAAGACCCAACTGGCAAGCAACAGTTGAAAAGAACGATCGAATATGGATATAGAAAGGTTGAAGAAGTAGCAGAAAGAATAAACGAATTAGAAGAAGTTCGTGCGGAAATGGAAAAATATATCATTACTTTTCAAAAAAAGCTAGCAGAACTAGAGGGAAATGGTATTAAATAGTTCAAATTTACTTGCTCATCAGGCAAGGAAGCTTCAAATCTGAAGCTATTATCACTGCACAAAAAAGATTAACCTATTTGGAATGGGATACAGAAGTTCACCGATTAACAAGTAGTTTATCGGCATTAGGAATTAGTTGGAGGATGAAGTTGTTTTAACACATGTCAAATATCAAAGAGTTTCTCATCACGTTATTTGCTGATCAATGTTTAGGAGGAATCATTGTTGCGATTAATGCAAAGATGGTTTAACAATAAGCTTCCTATAATTGTAAAGCATTGTGATGCAAAAGCTTTTAGCACACATGAGCTTGTTTTTCCTCAGGTAAGGAAGCTGTAAAATAGGGGTTTATTAATTTGTATTAAAATTGGTAAACCTGTAGAAGGTCGGTATTCCTTTGAAGAACTACTTAGCAAGTTATAAAATTTCTAAACTGTACAAAGTAATGGAAGCGCTTCCTATAAATGCAGCTGGAAAACTATTAAAAAATCAACTACGCAAATAATCAGAGAGAGGAAAGGTTAATACGTGAATAATTTTTATTTAGAAGATCAACAACTGCAACGATTAGTCAAACGTTATTTGCCACCAGATTTTTTTACGTGGGCGAATAAGCAATTGGATGATTTTGGAGCACATTGTGCCGGTGCAATTAGTGAACGAGCAGTTCATACGGATAGAGACGGAGAACCTCGACTTATTAAGTATGATAAATTTGGAAATGAGATATCTAAAGTATGGGTAAATGAGGGGTATCAAAAAACAGTTCAGGAAACATATGATACAGGAATTGTCGGCTATATTCATAAGGATATACCGGAATTAGGACATAAAGGAAATTATGTATATGCTTTTACGCAAGGTTATCTGCTATCACAGGCTGAAGCTGGTTTTTATTGTCCAGTAACCTTAACGAAGGCAACTGCTTATTTACTTGATCGATATGCAACGGAAGCAATTAAACAGCGATTCCTTCCACATGTACTCGCAACGGGAGAAGACGAATTATATGAAGGAGCGACATTTTTAACGGAACGGCAAGGGGGATCTGATGTTGGTGCGAATGAGGTAAAAGCAGAACTCGCGGGCAGCTATTATCAATTAACGGGAGAAAAGTATTTTGCTAGTAATGCTGGTACTTGTGGCGTAGCTATGGTGTTGGCAAGGACAGCAGGAGGAGCTCCTGGAACAAAGGGGCTCAGCTTATTTGCTGTCCCCTGGGAGGAAAACAGAGTAAACGGTAAGCTGCGTATACGTCGTTTAAAAGATAAATTAGGGGTACGTGCTGTGCCATCAGTAGAGGTTGAATTTTTCAGGCAAAAGGTTATTTAGTTGGTGAATTGCATCAAGGATTTTCCTATATGATAGAAGCGTTAAATCTATCGCGTGTTGCAAACGCTGTTGCCTCTATGGGAATTATGCGTCGTGCCTATACGGAGGCAAAAGCATATGCAAATAATAGAAAGGCTTTTGGCAAGCAGCTTACTGATTTCCCAATGGTTCGTGAAACACTCAGTACGATGGGAGCAATACAAGAGATTGGCTTAAGCACCATGTTTATGGTTATTAAATTAATGGATAAGGTAATGGGAGGTAAACAACGAGCTTCGTTCAAAGAACAAATTTTATTTCGTCTTTATGTCGCCATCATGAAGAAGGAAACAGCCGAACAAGCGATCCATTTTGCACATGATGCAATTGAAATGCATGGCGGAAATGGATATATTGAAGATTTTGTTACCCCGCGTCTGCTGAGGGATGCTCAAGTTTTAACCGTTTGGGAGGGGACAGCAAACATACTTGGACTAGAAGTCATTCGGCTGATCAGTAAGTATCAAGCAGAAGAATTATTTATAAATGACATGACAAAACGCCTGCAAACAGCAAAAAAAGAGTCACCATTAGATGAAAAAATAATTCATTTCGTCAAGCAAGGAATAGATCAATTAAAAACGGAAATTAATCAATGGAAAGTGTTAAACCCAGATTTACAAACATATTATAGTAAACGTCTCAGTGATAAAATGACGCGGATTTTGACAAGTGTCATAGCAGTTGAGGAAACGGTTACACATGAAGAAAGACAGGTTGCTGTCGCTGAAGTATTTTTCCATCATAGCTGGAATGATAAGGGGATAAATGATCAGCCAGCTCCATTAAAGCACTTTTCCAAGATCGTAGAATATTAGAATAAAATTTACCAGTATTTTCGGATGATTTTATCAAGCTGCTATAATTAAATAAAACATAACCGTCTATGGGGGATATAAAGCCCCATAGATGGCAGCTTCACGTTATCCCGCATGTAAGGTACCGTAAAATTACAACTTACGAGAATTCGGGGAAGTTAAAATTGAAGAAAACGGCACCTAAATGCCCGATTCGTTCAAGGGCCTTTAGGTCATACCCTTGTGGTACTAACATTTCTTGGTAAAAGCTCCAAGAAATGAAGTTTCACTTTATAAAATTTTTTATTCTTCTTCTACTTTTTCAGCTAGCTTACTTGCAATCCAACGTTTTGCTGTTTCTTCGTCCACTTCATATACTTTTCCGGCACGCAGTAGGTCACCATGATAGGCAGTTTGGACATTCATTTTTACTTTCATTTCAATTACTCCTTTTAACAAGAATCCGATTATCGACTATAAGGTGCTGGAAAAAACTTCATATCTTGTGCTTATACTAAGAAGCTGTTGTATCAAACAGCCTGAGGAATTCAAATCAACAGATAGAATATCACTTGAATCAGTATCACAAGATAGCTCCATTTTTTCCATGATATTGACCGTAAAACATCTTAACATAGAAAAATGGATGGAAAATACTGTTTACATTCATTGGCATCCTGAACGCTTTTATCTGTAGGGAGTGAAAGAAAGTCCCCTACAGAATAACTTTATTATAACATGAAACAGATGATCAAAAGCAGCCAATGTATTAAAATAGTTACCACATCTATGATGTCCGCATGCTCTTACTTAGAGTAAGAAGAAGTCTAAGCGGGAGATAATACACCAAAAATCCGATGCGTTCGGTGGGCAGGATCAGTAAGATTTCTTGAATAGGCCACAAGAAAGACTTCTTAAATAGACGTTCCACATAGAAAAAGTGTCCTTTTTTCAAGGACAAGGAAAGCTTCGGCAGCGATACATCGCGATTTTCAAGGACAAGGAAAGCTTCGGCAGCGATACATCGCGATTTTCAAGGACAAGGAAAGCTTCGGCGGTGATACATCGCGATTTTCAAGGACAAGGAAAGCTTCAGTAACGTTTTCGGACGTCAATCACAAAGGCGTTGCAATTGGACAATAGCAATACATCCGTTTTTTCAAGGAATTATAGCTTTAATTCTACTTCTTGTCAGTAGGGATGATGAAAATCCCCACTGAAGAAGTTTTACTCTATATAGCTAAGCGCTTCTGCAATATTTGTAGTTGGTTGCTTACAAGAGAAGTTTTCACAAACATAAATGGTTGTTTCTCCATTAATAGCTCGATAGGCACTTGCAAATGGAGCAATGTCATTAACTTGATCACTATCTTCAAGCGATAATATCGTTACATTTGGCAAAAACATTTCTTGAAGCTGTTGTAAAAAAGCTTGCTTTTTTGGATCAGCGTTTGAACCAATGACAACGACTTCTTTTGAGGGAAATTCCATTAGCTGTAGACTTTGCATGAAAAACGGGCTTGCTGAAGCCTGAACTTTTAAGTCGTCATAAAAGCTGTAAAACATTTCTTCTGCATAATCCAGATAACGTGTTTCTCCAGTTAGATACCCCATGCGGACAAACATTACTGCCGCAACACTATTTCCCGAGGGAAGAGCGCCATCATATACTTCTTTGTCTTTGGCGATCAGCGCTTCACTATCTTTTCCGGAGAAATAAAACCCTCCATGTTCATGATCCCAAAACAATTCCAGCATTTGATCCAGTAGTTGTTTTGCTTTTTGCAAATAAGTTAGATGAAAGGTTGCATCATATAATTCGCTATATCCCCATAATAGAAACGCGTAATCGTCTAAATAACTTAAGTATTTTGTTTCGTTATCACGATATCTCGCCATTAATCGACCGTTCTGTACTAAATGGTTCTCGATAAACTGCATTGCTTGTTGTGCCATGGTAATATACGTTTTATTTTGAAACACTTTTCCTGCTTTGGCTAATCCAGCGATCATCAGTCCATTCCAGCTTGTTAGAACTTTATCGTCTACATGTGGGTAAACTCGCTTTTCACGTTCTTGGAGCAATTTCTTTCGGGCTGATTCAAGTTTATCTTCTATCGTTTTCTCAAACGTTTCGCTTTGTTCAGTCATGGAAACTTTATTGCTCTCAATCCGGTTAGGAATATTTGATCCTGAGAAGTTTCCCTCCGGAGTAATATCGTAAAATGTTGCATATAAGTTTCCAAGTTCATCGCCTAAGATAGTGATGATTTCTTCGTAATCCCAAACATAGTACTTTCCTTCAACCCCTTCCGAATCAGCATCAATAGCCGAATAAAATGCACCATCAGCAGAAGTCATTTCCCTAGAGATAAATTCAATCATTTCTTCACTAATTTTCCGGTAAAATGGACGGTGTGTGATTTGAAATGCTTCTGTATAGGCAATTAATAGCAGTGCGTTATCGTAGAGCATTTTTTCAAAGTGTGGAACAAGCCAAATTTCATCTGTACTGTAACGGGAAAAGCCAAAGCCAATCTGGTCGTAAATACCGCCAGCAGCCATGGAATGCAGCGTATGCTCCGCCATTTTTAAAGGTGCGGTATTTTTCGAAAAATAAAATTGCCGCATAAGAAACATCAAGTTATGCGGCATGGGAAACTTCGGAGCTTTGTCAAAACCGCCGTATTCAAAGTCAAAGCTTTTACCTAATTGATTGTAAGCTTCTTCTACATGTTTTTCAGTTAGGCGCTGATTACTTTTTATTGTAAGCGTTCGATCTAATGCATTTTCCACACTTTTTGTAACTTCTAAAATATGCTGTGGATCTTGTTGGAACTTTTTAGAAAGCCCCTGAAGTAAATCAACGAAGCTTGGCATACCGTATTTTTGTTGTTTTGGAAAGTATGTTCCTGCATAAAATGGTACCTTATCTGGTGTCATAAAGATAGAAAGTGGCCATCCTCCGTGTCCTGCCATCATTTGACATACTTTCATATAGATAGAATCGATATCCGGTCTTTCTTCACGATCGACTTTAATGGAAATAAAGTTATCATTCAGGATGGAAGCAACCTCTCTATCTTCAAAGGACTCCCTTGCCATGACATGACACCAATGACAAGTACTATAACCAATTGAAAGGAAAATTGGTTTATTTTGTTGTTTTGCTTTAACGAATGCTTCTTCTGACCACGAATACCAATTTACTGGATTATATGCATGTTGAAGCAAGTAAGGGCTTTTCTCATGGATTAACCGATTAGGTTGTTTATCTAAATTCATTTTATATAATTACCCCTTTAATAGCTAAATTTTTTGATACATCGTATAAAAAGTTTAAATCACTATTTACTATACCCTTTAAATACATTATTTAATGAAGGTATTTTAACCTTATCAAAATATTTGATGGTAAAGTCAACTGATTAAGTTTGCCATTTTTTGTACAAATTAGGAGTAATCTTGAGTTTTTAGCAATTAAAAAAAGTGAAATAGAAATATAGTATGTATTTTTTAAGTTCAAAGCTTGAAGGAAAAAGATAGGCTAGTGATAACCTCCATTTCATCTGACTTTTAAACATAAAAAAGATCTGTACACTTTTTTACACATCCAAAAGGTTTTCTATCACTTCCGCTTCGTCCTCATAGATTTGAAACATAAAATACATCAAAATCGTGAGTGCAAATAATGGGCTGTTTTCTTCTATTGTGTCATCAAATTGAAATGTCGTTTTTAGGCTGAATTCTCCCACTTTAATCTTCGCTACTTTAACCTTATTTAATTTCACCTCTAAATCTCCCGACCAGTTTTCTTCAATTAGAATATCATGACCTTCCATATTACCAACTACACAAAAATAAAATAAATTATTTCCTGCTTTATCTTTAAATTCATATCGGTTGGATTCGGTAACCAGCTGATATTCAGCTAATACGAATCGTTTCCAGCCATTGTTCTTAATTCCTAAGATAAAATCATCCTGTTCATCGATGCTTGTATATGAGAAGGTACTACTTTTTTCAAGATTATCTGAAGTGGTTTTTCGTACATAACCAATGTCATTCCCATCTATAGTTATTGGGAGCGATTTTTTTCTGGAAAAATAAAGTACATCTTTTAAGTGATATATGCGCATGACCTAATCCTCCTTTGTTATCAGTAACTACGGATAAAGTCTTAAAAAGTTTCAGCTTGTATTTGAACTTTTCTAAAAAAACGGGGCAAATTACATGTAGGTTTACTATTTTATATATAAACATAAACTTACTTATATTAGTCGATCCCAATAGTAACATGTGTTAATAGATTAATTGTTTCAAAAGAATAAATACCAAATATGTATTTAAATTTCTATGTTTTATATAAACTTACAGAAAATTTACACTTGGTTAATACTAGCAAAACAAACATTTTATACAATAGAGAATAAGCATAAGAAGGAGGGAGAGTAGGTAGTTCATGGTAAGAGAAAAGTTTATGGCGTTCTTTTTAGCGATTTGCTTAGCTTTATTAGCTTTTCCAATTAGTCTTCAAGCAGAGGGAGTAGAGGATACAGCTCCAGAAATTAGTCCGGATCTTCCAAATGGCAAACGTGTTTTATTTGATAATACGCACGGACAAACAGCTGGACAAGCTGATTGGGTTATTGATGGAGCTTTTTCAGATTTTGCAGAAGGTATCGCTAACAATGGATATGAAGTAAAAGAACTACGGCAAAAAGACCCAATTAATGTGGGGGATCTAGCATTTTATGACGTTTTTATAATACCAGAAGCAAATATACCTTTTAAGAAAGAGGAACAAGCAGCAATAGTGGAATATGTGGAAAATGGGGGAAGTGTTTTTTTTATTTCAGATCATTATAATGCAGATCGTAATAAAAATCGCTGGGACTCTTCGGAGATTATGAACGGCTTTCGACGAGGAGCATTTGACAATCCTTTAAAAGGAATGGATAAAGAGGAAAGAGAATCTAAAGCAATGCAAAATGTAGAAAGCTCTGACTGGCTATCTAATCATTTTGGGATACGGTTTCGCTATAATGCTCCTGGAACAATCATAGCTGATCAAGTTGTAGCTCCTAAGGATTCTTTTAATATTACTAAAGGTATAAGCAAAGTTACTATGCATGCCGGGTCTACACTGGCAATTACAAATCCTGATACTGCGAAGGGAATTGTTTATTTACCAGATAACTTAGATGAAAGTGATAAATGGGGACCAGCAGTAGATGAAGGAATTTATCACGGTGGTGGAAAAGAAGAGGGTCCATATGTTGCTATATCCAAATTAAAGCGTGGAAAAGCTGCTTTCATTGGCGACTCCTCGCCTGTTGAAGACGCAACACCAAAATATCGTAATGAAGAGACAGGGAAGCCAAAAAGAACGTATGATGGTTTTCAGGAAGCAGATAACGCAGAGTTGTTATTAAATATGGTTGATTGGTTAGCTAAGGATGAAGACTATGCTCAATTTTCAGATACGGCAATTCCATTAGATGATGTTTCACCAATGCTTGAAAAAGAGTTGCCTATAAATTCTACTGAGCCAAAAAAAGAACCTTGGAAAGAGCCACTTGCCGGATATGATTGGTTTGATCCTTTAACCTTTGCACCTGGAGCTTATGGATCAAGATCAGATCCTGTTAAAGACCCTTCTTACCAATTCAAAATGGAAGAACCTATCTCTAATGCAGAACCATCTAAAGTAGAATTAATCATTTCGGGATTATCTCCAGGACAAACAGTATCAGGATATAATGTAGGGATGTATCTTGACGGCGGAATGCAAGTAGCGAAAATAAAAAATAAAAATGGCGATTGGCCTTCATCATATGGCTATAGCGAAGAGTTTTCATTGACTGCAAACGAGGGTGGTATAGCTTCCAAAAAATTAACCATCCAAGTAAAAAAAGGAGTTCAAGGGAAAGTGAACCTTCGCTTAAGAAAAAACAGCAGTAAATTGTATACAACTACGGTTTTAGTTAAATAAGTTTGAATTGTTCTTGTCATAACTACAAGAAGCATTTTAAGTTAATCGGGAGGAATTAATTTGAAAAAAATTAAATTTTTAGGGCTGGCTTTATTATTCATTGTTCTTCTTTCTGCCTGTGGAAATAAAGGGGAAAATGCAAAAGCAGAAAAGGGCAAAGAAAAATTAGACAAGCTATCTGTTCAATTTGTGCCTTCGCAAAATGCAGACACATTAGAAGCAAAAGCAAAGCCTTTAGAAAAACTGCTCAGCGATGAATTAGACATCCCTGTCGAGGTAAGTGTATCGACTGACTACAACACGATTATTGAAGCAATGGCTTCTGAACAAATAGATGTCGGATTTTTACCGCCGACTGCCTATGTGTTGGCTAAAGAAAAAGGGGCGGCAGAAGTATTATTGCAAGCACAGCGCTACGGTGTAAACGATGATGGTTCACCGACAGAGGAATTGGTTGATTCATATAAGTCCATTTTTATTGTTAATAAAGGTTCTGGTATTGAATCAGTTGCAGATTTAAAAGGAAAGAAAATTGGCTATCAAAACGTAACGTCATCTGCAGGTTTCGTTTGGCCGGCAGCTACTTTGCTAGAAGCAGGTATCCACCCATTAAAGGATGTCGAAGCAGTAACATTAAAAGGGCATGACCAAGCGATTATTTCTCTATTAAATGGGGATGTGGATGCGGCTGTTACTTTCCAAGATGCTCGTAATGTTGTAGCTAAAGATTATGAAGATATATTTGAAAAAACACGAATTATTGAGTTTACACAACCAATTCCAAATGATACGATCGCTGTCCGACCGGGAATTGACGAGAAAATGAAAAAGGCAATAACAGACGCATTTATTGCAATTGGAAAAGATGAAGAGACTCGTGAAATTATTCAGGAGATTTATTCCCACGAAGGGTACGTAGAATCAAAAGATAGTAATTTCGATATGGTTAGAGAATATGAAGAAAAAGTAAGTAAAGAAGTCGAACAATAATTATAGAATAATAGATCATAAGCAGGTAAGCCATATACTATTCAGATCGTAATGGATGATTGGCAGAAGACTGGCTTATGAAGCTTTATGCCAATCACTATTCATTGCCAATTAATTAAATAAAAAGACAGGCTGTCGCAAAATGCGAGCAGCCTTCTTTTACTCCAATAAGAAAGTAGGGAGAAATCTTGATAGAGTTAAAACATGTTTCTAAAGTTTATTCAAATGGGACTCGTGGATTAAATAACATTCATTTACAAATGGAAGCAGGTGAATTTATTGTTATTGTAGGGTTATCAGGAGCGGGAAAATCTACCTTGCTTCGTTCGATCAATCGCCTTCATGACATAAGTGAAGGAGAAATTTTAATTAATGGAAATTCGATAACAAAAGCCAAAGGGCGTGAATTATACCGCATTCGTCGGGATATTGGTATGATCTTTCAAAACTTTAATCTCGTACGACGTTCATCCGTCATGAGAAATGTCCTGTCTGGTCGTGTAGGATATCATTCCACACTAAAGATGATGTTTGGCTTATTTTCTAAACAGGATAAGCAAATCGCTATTGATGCGCTAGAACGAGTGAATATATTGGAAAAAGCATATATTCGAGCTGATCAGTTATCTGGAGGACAACAGCAGCGGGTATCCATTGCTCGGGCACTGGCACAGGAAGCGAAAGTAATTTTAGCGGATGAACCAGTAGCTTCATTAGACCCTATTACAACAAAGCAAGTAATGGATGATTTATATAGAATAAATCAAGAATTAAACATAACCATGGTTGTGAATTTACATTCTGTGGATCTTGCTCGAGCGTATGCCAGTAGGATCATCGGTTTAAAAAACGGGGAAGTAGTGTTTGATGGTACGGCGAAAGAGGCGACTAGAGAAGTTTTTGCAAACATCTATGGAAAAAATAATCAAACAATGAATCAGATAGGGGTAGCAAAATGAAAGAAGCACAATTAAAACAGTCGGCTGAGATGTCTGTTCCTCCTAGAAAGCTAAAGCCAATTTTGACTACTTTACTTGTAACTACAGCAATTTTTTGGAGCGGTTGGCAAATCGAGTTTTCATTTACGGAATTAGTAAGGGGATTTCCAAATATGTGGGATTTAATCGTTCAATTAGTACCGCCAAATTGGGACTATTTATCGGTGATTACTACGCCGATTTTAGAAACAATCCGGATGGCTGTCATTGGCACAACGCTTGGAGGATTGATAGCATTTCCACTATCGATTATAGCAGCACGTAATGTTTTTCAGTCCGCATGGATTACTGTTCCAGCCAGATTTGTTTTGAATTTAATTCGCACCATACCTGAGTTATTATTGGCTGCCCTATTCGTAGCTGTTTTTGGAATCGGCTCTATTCCAGGAATCTTTGCTTTAATGCTATTTTCCATTGGAATTATTGCTAAGCTTTTTTACGAAGCCGTTGAAGCGATTGATCCAGGTCCGCTCGAAGCGATGACTGCTGTTGGTGCTAACAAGATCAAATGGATTTTTTACGGAGTAGTTCCACAAGTCATGGCATCGTTTATGTCTTTCTTTTTATACACATTTGAAATAAACATTCGAGCAGCAGCGGTATTGGGCTTAGTTGGGGCAGGAGGTATTGGATTGTATTATGAACAAACGCTTGGCTTTCTTGACTATGGAAAAACTGCTTCGATTATTATGTATACGTTAGCAGTTGTGTTAATTATCGATTATCTTTCTACGAGAATAAGGGAGAAATTGGCATGAAGCGAATACGTCTTATTACGATTCTAATTGTTACTTCAGCTATTTACATATGGGCGTTTACCGGGTTACCGAAAATAGAGTGGAAGGAAACCTCAGTTGAAGTTGTATCTGCTATTTTTTCAGGGCTGTTTCAACCGGATTGGAGCTATGTTTATGATCCTGGTGGTGAGGATTTGCTTCAAGGTTTGTTTGATACATTAGCAATTGCTTTACTAAGTACGTTTATTGCAGGAATTCTTTGCATTCCATTTGCCTTTTTAGCTTCAAAAAACATTGTCAAGTCTCATTTAGCAGTTGGAACAAGTAAGTTTATCTTAAGTTTTATTCGCGTGTTTCCTGACATTGTATTAGCTTTATTGTTCATTAAAGCAGTTGGCCCGGGGGCGTTTGCAGGTGTATTGGCACTGGGAATTGGTGCTGTAGGTATGTTGGGAAAACTAATTTCGGAAAGTGTCGATAATGTTGATTTGAGTGCAAAGGAAGCTTTAATCGCTTCCGGAGCAAATCCGGTTAAAACATTTATTTTTGCGATTGTCCCTCAAGTGCTGCCAAACTTTTTTTCATTTATCCTGTATCGATTTGAAGTCAATGTGCGAGCTGCAGCAGTTCTGGGTGTTATCGGTGCTGGCGGTATAGGTACACCGCTTATTTTTGCCTTGAGTGTAAGAGATTGGGAACGGGTTGGAATTATCTTGTTAGGGATTATTGTTATGGTTACGTTAATTGATATTATTTCTGGTAAGTTAAGAGCTAAGTTAATTTAATTAAAGTTAGGAATGAATATAAACAGACTTTATCTTTAATTATTTGATGAAGTCTGTTTATTTGTAGTTGTGTAAAATTGTAGCTTAATCGGGAATTGTTAAAGTTATATATGTCGCTTATACAAGATTTAAATTTATGAAGCGGATGGAATGGGACTATTTGCTTGAAGTTTGAATAACATATAACAAAAAGTTAACTTATTTATTAGCTTGAAATACTACTATTATTCGTATCTAAAGTGTCATAAGAATTCGCTTCAAGAATTGTAGAGAAAAAGAAGTCTAAGTGGAGAATAAAGGCACCTAAAATTCCCGATTTGTTTGGGGCGACAGGACAGAGAAAGCTTCTTGAATAAGCATCCCACGCAGAAAAAGTGGTTTTCTTTTTCAAGGACAGAGTTGCTACGACAGCAATACTTCGCACGCAGAAAAAGTGATTTTTTTTTTCAAGGACAGAGTTGCTACGACAGCAATACTTCGCACGCAGAAAAAGTGGTTTTCTTTTTCAAGGACAAGGAAAGCTTCTTGAATAAGCATCGCACGCAGAAAAGTGCTTTCCTTTTCAAGGACAAGGAAAGATTCGGCAGCGATACATCGCACGCAGAAAAAGTGTATTTTTTTTTCAAGGACAGAGAAAGCTTCTTGAATAAGCATCGCGGTTTTTCAAGGGTGTTACGATTTTAGTCTTTGTTCTACTTCTTATCAGTAGGTGCTGAAGAAAAAGCCCTACTGAATGAAGTTTCTCTTTATCTTACTTTATATGTTGCAAAAAATGGAGAAGTTTAAAACAGAAAATTACTGTTAAAATGTCTGATATTTTAAAAGAAAGAGGAGACTACAACATCCACACCAGTTTTAGGATCGTACCAATTTGTGGATTATAAGAAGGTATACTTTATAAAGATTAAATAGACCAAAAATTCTATATACAAGGAGCGTGTATAAAGTGAATCCAGTTATTGGCGTTACCCCTTCTATTGAAAATGAAAGCAACCTACACTTTGTTAGTGCAGATCATATAGCGGCAATTAAAGAAGCTGGTGGAGTACCGATCGTGTTACCATTTGTAGTATCCGAACTTCAATTAAATCGTATTGTCCAGATGATTGATGGATTATATTTAACGGGAGGTAACAGCATTGACCCAACATTTTTTAATGAAGAACCTCATCCAAAATTAGGTGAAATTAATCCGATTCGCGATCAGTATGAGGTTCAAATTATAAGGAAAATATTAAATTTAAATAAACCGATCTTTGGGGTATGCAGAGGTTGCCAAATTTTAAATGTAGCGTTAGGCGGTGATATGTACCAAGATATTTATGCACAAAAAGAAGGAGATTTATTGCAACATAAGCAATATGCGCCACAAAGTCATGCATCTCATTTTGTATACGTGTCTGACGGTACTTTATTACGGGAGATTACTGGAAGATCTAAAATAAAAGTTAATAGTAGGCATCATCAGGCTAATCGGAAGCCGGGAAAAGGTATTTGGATTTGTGGAACGGCTAGTGATGGCGTTGTGGAAGCAATAGAAGGAAAAAATGACCCATTTGTTTTGGGGGTACAATGGCATCCCGAAAATATGGCAAGAAAGGGGGAGTCAATATCCAAAAAAATATATGCTGCTTTTGTGCAATCGTGTAAGTATTAATAATATTAGGTAACTATTAACAATAAGTAGTAAGAATTAAAGATATTGTGTGTGTATCTTCTTATACTATAGGAGAGTATAAAATTTTATGGTTTATAGTATAAGAAAAACTACAGCTTTCGCTAAAGACTTGGCGACAAGCCAAGTTTTTCTAATAGTAAAAGAGGTGAAGTTGCTCAAGGCTTAATTAAGTGTCAAAAAACCAACTGACTTCATATTCCTATGTAAATCAGTTTAATATACAAGGCCTGCGATCATGAATAATAAAATGGAATCGATAAGGGGCAATGAATAACTTCTAAAACTCACGAAAAGAAGTATATAATTCATGCGATGGCATTTAGTTCATCAGACAACTTTATCTATGAAACAAGTGCCACCTAGTTAACATGGGTAACTTTAATAAATGCTATATGATTAACCTTGAAAAGAAAGCAAAATCTTTAGGTTTATTTGTCATATGCCATTTTTAGTTTAGCAGTGTTAGCCCTGCTAGACTAAAAATTTCTTCTCTGAAAAAGATAAATATAACACCTGAGTGGAGGCAAAAAGGGTTGTCACGAAAATTTAAAATAGCCTTTATGAGATTAGTCTTTTCTTAATTTAAAATGTATTTAAAGTTACAGCTTTCTTTATCTATTATTAAATTATTTTTCAGTATAGATTAAATGTGTTAATATCAATTAATATCACTAGTTTTCCTTCCTTCATTTATATATAAAGGTAATTGTAATTATAATATCATTTTTTAATATGTACATAATAATTTACAAGAGTAAATTTGGTTTCATTTGCTTTTTGAAAGGTGAGATTTCAATGACGCTTTCTATGACGGAAGATGAAGTAATACTTGCTATTATTCAAAATTTAAAAGAAGGTAAGAAAAAGTCTTTTCAGGATATTATAAATGAGTTACAGCCATATGATATGGCAGAGCAATATAAACATTTACCAAGTAAACACCGAAATAAGTTTCTTTTATACATGACAATTGAGCAGCTAACAGAATTAATTGGAGAATTAGATAAGGACTACCAATTAGATGTTTTGCAAAAACTTGGCATTGAAAAATCAACCAAGGTTCTCGACTTAATGGAAAATGATGATTTAGCCGACCTTTTATCTGATTTAGATGCAGATAAAATGGAAGAATTGATATCTGAAATGAAACAAGAAGAATCTGAAATTGTTCAAAACTTAATGAACTATTCATCTGAAACTGCTGGAAGAATCATGAACAATCGGTATGTATGGATACCTAAGCATTTTTCAGTCAGAGAAGCAGTGGATAAATTAAAACATTTCGCTGAATTGGCAGAATATCTCAATTATCTTTATGTTATTGATGATCAGAAGAAATTGGTGGGGGTTGTCTCCTACAAGGACTTACTACTAGCGGATTTACAAGATAAAATTGAAGATATTATGTACAGCAGAGTAATCAAAGTAAATGTACATACAGATCAAGAAGAAGTGGCTAAATTAATTAGCCGTTATGATTTTATATCAATTCCTGTTGTTGAAGAAGAGGATATTCTAGTTGGTGTCATTACAGTTGACGATATTATTGATGTCTTCATTCAAGAAGCGAATGAAGATATTGGAAAATTATCTGCTTCTGGGAAGTCAATTGATTTTAATACAAAACCTCTGGCTGCTACATTACGACGCTTGCCTTGGCTTATTTTATTATTATTTATTGGTCTTGTTTCGGGAAGTATTATAGATGGATTCTCCGCAACCTTGGAAAAAGTTGTTCCTTTAGCTTTTTTTATGCCCATGATTGCAGGGATGACTGGTAATACAGGAACCCAATCTCTTGCTGTTGTTGTCAGGGGTCTAGTGTCTCAGGACTTAAATTTTAAACAAGTAATAAAACTCATCCTTCGTGAATTTTGGGTAGGTATTATTATTGGTGTTATTTGTGGTACATTGATTTCCATTATCGCACTGGTCTGGCAAGGTAGTCTTACACTGGGAATAGTGGTAGGAAGTTCTTTATTAATAACTTTAATTATCGGTACTTTAGCAGGAACAATTATTCCTTTAATTTTATATAAATTTAAATTTGATCCTGCAATCGCCTCAGGCCCTTTGATTACAACAATTAATGATATTTTGTCTCTACTTATTTACTTTGGAATTGCTACTTTGTTTATTTCAGAATTAATGTAGCTAAGAAGCCCAATAAAAATTTATTCGAGAGTTTCGACTTACTTAGGTTTTTATAGCTACTTTGCGGAAGCCAGCTATATAAATTAGTGGATAGCAGTTAAAATAAATAATCTTTCCATATACAAAAAAGAGAAGAAATAAATCTTCTCTTTTTTGTACTATAGGAAAGTATAAAATTTTAGGGTTTATAGTATAAGAAAAACTACAGCTTTCGCTAAAGACTTGGCGACAAGCCAAGTTTTTCTAATGGTAACGTTGTTAATAATATATAACATTATAGACTTCTCAAGATTTTATACCAGTGAATAATAAATCAGTGAAGCTTCAAACGGAGAAGGTGGGATTTGAACCCACGCGACGCTTGCACGTCCTAACGCATTTCGAGTGCGTCCCCTTCAGCCGGGCTTGGGTACTTCTCCCTATAAAAATAGTAAACCTACATTAAAATATTGTAAATGAAATATAGCTTTTTGACAAGTCATCCAGCTTAAATTTTCTAAGGTTCTTTATCATATTTCGAAACAATTTGTTTATTTATGGCAAAAGAATTTATTTGCATTTTTTTCAATAAATAAAAATAACACTTTTCCTTAAGATTCGTGTGAAACTAAAAGGAAAGGAGAGAAAAACTATCCATTAAAACGATTTGTTTAACTAATAGTCTATAAGGAAAGAAAATTTATCCCGCATGTAAGGTGCCGTAAGACTCCCACTTCAAGAGCCTGAGTTGGTACAAAAGGTTCTAAGTGGGAGAAGACGGCACCTAAATGCCCGATTCGTTCAAGAGCCTTTAGGTCATACCCTTATGGTACTAACATTCAGTAGGAGATGGAAGAAAACTCCTACTGAATGAAGTTTCACTTTATTTAGTGAGAGTTTCGCTTTATCTAGTTATGGAGAAACTTCATTGTGTTTTTAATTTCAGCACTTTTTGTGACATGTGATGATTAGATTGCAATATGTGGATCATATCAAAATGGTATGCAGGTTATTTTCCAGAAGAGACCTTGACCGAATTTAGAGAATAGAATAAAGTAATATACATAAAAAAATGATTGAGGTATCGAAAATGAATCAGTACATGAAAGAAAATATACAACAGTTTCAAACAGAAAATGAGAATAAAGCACGTTTTTTAATAAAGTGTCCAGATCAACCGGGTATCGTTGCTGCAGTGTCTGATTTCTTATTTAAGCATGAAGCAAATATTATCGCTTCTGATCAGCATACAATTGACCCTAATGGTGGGCAATTTTTTATGCGGATTGAATTTGTATGTCCAAATTTAAAGGAAAAGTCAGAAATACTGGAACAAGAATTTCAACCAATAGCGGAAAAATTTTCTATGGATTGGCAATTATTGTATGTTAGTCAGCTTAAAAATATTGCCATCTTCGTATCAAAAGAACCGCATTGTCTTCTAGAGTTAGTATGGGAGTATCAAAGTGGTGATTTAATGGCTAATATCGCCCTAGTCATTAGTAATCATGAAACGTCAAGAGAGACAGTGGAGGCATTGGGTATTCCGTTCTATTACATTCCTGCTAATAAAGATATTCGCCAACAGGTGGAAGAAAAACAAATACAATTATTAAAAGAGCACAATGTAGATTTAATCGTATTAGCTCGCTATATGCAAATTCTTACTAGTCATTTCGTTGAAAAATATGAAAATAAAATTATTAATATTCATCACTCATTTTTACCTGCTTTTATTGGAGCAAAACCTTACGAACGCGCTTATCAGCGTGGGGTGAAAATGATTGGTGCAACGTCACATTATGTAACCAATGATTTAGATGAAGGTCCAATAATTGAACAGGATATTGAAAGAGTCACCCATAGGGATAGTAGTGACAATATGAAAAAAATTGGACAATCCATTGAGCGTACGGTACTCTCGAGAGCAGTAAAATGGCATTTACAGGATCGAATCATCGTTCATGGAAATAAAACAATTGTGTTTTAGTAAATTGAATAACAACAATGCCAATTATAATACCAAACGTTCCAATTGTACCTAATAATGTACTTAGAACTACCATACGTACTCCTTCTTCCAAGTAATAGTATCACAAAGAAGGATCGTTTTATATATGTTTTTTACCATTAAAAGTAAGAATCTTTAGTGAAAAAAGTTGGGGAGCTAGATCTGCAATTACAAAAACGATAAAATAAGTAAAGTCCATAAACTTATTTATCGTAATCATAGATAAGTAAAGTAAGAAATTAACTTAATAAGAATCCTTTATTTTTTAGTAGAGGTTTTGGTGCAATTTATTAAACAAAAACTTGTTAAGGATACTAAAGCACAAGTGAAGGATACTTTAATCGATATGCTACTAGTAGAAAAATTTGAGGAAATGGATACGATTATGCAATATGCAAACCTTTTTAATTGGAATGCTTTTGACACACATCAAAAAGGATATTTTCACTAAAAACCATTTGAGACATTATTTGAAATGTCACAAATGGTTTGTCATTATAATATTCCTACTTCTTTAGCAGCTTCGAAACTGTTTCTAGCAAATACAAAAGGATTACCAACATTCTCCCAATGCATATACATTAAGCGTGGTTCTTCAAAAAGCCAATGGTTATGAACTGCTGTTACCGTAATCCTTCTTTTTCGTAATGCAGAAATGAAAGGATTAATTTCTTTTTGGAGGATGACGGTCTCACCTAAGTTTAGTGTCCTTCCATTTCTGTTGTTTTCAAAGGAAAGCGCGAAGGGTAGGGCTAAAGGGGAACGAGTACGACGACCTAAAATAGAAGCATTAATTCTTCTTAGACGCTGAACCACACAAACAGGAGCGGCAGTAATAACCTCTCCGCCTATAATATTTGCTAATTGTTGACAGGTTGACAAATTGTTTCCTCCTTTCTATGAATCTTCTATAAGATATGAAAAAGAATTAGAGCCTGTCTAGGTAGCTATATTAAATTTTTTATAATTGAATTTAGAACCTAAGATTGTCCTAAGTTGAACTTGATTAATTTGTTTTTAGGTGGTGCAAAAATAGATGCAAATTTAACCCAATACTTTCTTACACAAGGACCCTTTGCGGTTCTTTTTGTTTGGCTTTTTTGGTTCAGCAGAAAAGCAGCTGCAAGAGAGAAAAAGCTTTACCAAACAATCGATCAAAATAGAACGTTAAAGAAGTTCAGCGAAAAATATGACATTGTAATTAACAAATTAGATGGTATTGAAGATCGATTACCGCCCAGGTTTCTCAGTAAAGGTATCGTTCAAATGCAGAACAACAGCACCTATATAATCAAGGGAGAACACCTCCAGGTAACATAGTCACTAATGGAAAGCCTGGTCAGTCGCTGCACAATTACAGACTAGCCGTTGATTATTTCTTGATAAGTGATGATGGAAACAAAACATTATGGACTGTTAATCATAAGTGGCGCAGGGTTGCTGCTATTAGATCATTTCTTGAATGAGTCTTGGATTTTTTTGTAAAAAATTCCTAATACTATTATGTTTTTATACTATATACTGAAAGTATCAAAAATAAAGGTGTGAAAGAATTATGAAACAGTACTTAAATGCTGAAGAATTAATTGAATCTATCAATGAATCCTATAAGAAATTTATTGAAGAATTTAAGGGGATTCCTGAAGAGCTGAGAGATAAACATATTACTGAAGTGGATAAATCACCTTCTGAAATGCTTTCTTATCAATTGGGGTGGATTAACTTGTTACTATCGTGGGAAAAAGACGAACAATGTGGACTTAACGTAAAAACGCCTACTCCAGCTTACAAATGGAATAACTTAGGCGGGCTTTATAAATCATTTTATGAGCAATATGGTTTTTTAACCTTAAAACAGCAGGAGGAAGAGTTGACAAAGTTGATCTGTAAGTTAATCGAATGGATAAATAATCTTTCTGAAGCAGAATTATTCCAACCAGAACAGAGAAAATGGGCCACAACAAAAGCAATGTGGCCTGTTTGGAAGTGGGTGCATATCAATACAGTTGCTCCATTTACGAATTTTAGAACTAAAATTCGTAAATGGAAAAAAATAGTTTTATAAGTAATTTAAGAAAAATAAGTATCCTTAAAATTTAAGCAAAAGCCAATAAGAGTCTATTTCTTATCAATTAAAAGAAATAGACTCTATTTAAATTTTCCCAATGTCCATACTTTTTATTTTGTAGAAGGTTTCTAAGATAGTGTGAGCGTAATGAAAATTCTCCTAGTAATTTTAGTACTTTAATTGTTTTTACATCTTATACTGATAGGATAACTCAAATGCTTACATCAGCAAACAATAGTAAAATATATTTTAGGTTTTGGAGAACTAACGTTTGATCTGAATGGATAGAAATGGAAACTACTGAAGGTGCACAGTCTAAGGTAAATTCTCACGCAAATAATAAATCTAATCCTCATAGAGTTACAAAAACACAAGTAGGTTTGAAGTAATGTAGACAATGTCCAGCAAGCGGCCAAATCGGAGTTTAAAACACATGTGGCTGATACTGTTCGCCACATCACGGCTAATGAGAGGAATACATGGAATGCAAAAGAAACCGTGTCAGGAGCCAAGAAAAAGCAGATAAAGCCCTATTGGAAGCAAAAAAATATATGAATATTCACGCACAAATGCACAAAGTAGCATATGATAATGGTCAAGCATTAATGATACCGGAAGGATCTGATATAAATAAAATTACTAAAATAGGGTTTTATAGAGGTAGAAATTTAATAAACCAACCATTGAAAAATTTTACTTGGTTTTAATACACAGTGTTACAGCAAAATTCAAGTGAATGCGTTCAATATGCAACAGCATTTAGTAAACGAGCTGAAACATATATCAGAAAAAGTGATAGTTCAGGAAAGTTTGGAGATTGGCGGTTATTTTCTGCATCGGATCTGGAATGGGCAACGGTACCACAGTAAATAATTTGACTGCAAAGCATAAGATTAAAAATTACATAGGTACTGCTGCACAAAATTCACAGTTGCTTAATAAATTGAGGTAATAAAATAAGCTCTTCTTTGTTGAGGGGCTACGGAAGGGAACCTACAGTCGATGTAGCTTCCCTAATAGTTTGCCCGGAATAATTAAAAATATGTTCTAGAGAAAACAAGTTACTATCAAATTAATAATATGATTATGCTATATTTCTTTTACTATGAAACCTGTCCAATCACCTTCTTTTTATAATCATACTATGAAGTAAAAGGAAGGAGGATTGTTATGTGCTATTACTATTCAAATGAAAAGAAACACCATCATTGTTGTGATAGGTGTAAAAAGAAATGCCATTGTGATTGTTTCCATTGTAGCTATGATTATGATAGTCACGATTGTTTTGATCCTTGTAAAAAGAAGCCTAAAAAGAAATACTGTTGTTGCTGTTGGTATTATTAAATATAGACTTATAAAAAACGGGATAGCCCTCATGTTAGTGGGGGCTTTCTTTTATAAGTAACTTATATTGTAGTGTATGTTATTACTAAGTGAATTGTGCTAAAAATCTTTCCATTAAAAAGGAGCAAGCTTTTTTTCCACCACTACCTTCCCATAACCATAATCTAAATGAGTTACGGGGAGATGGAATTTTTATTTTTTTAAACAATTCAATAAATTTTGTGCTTTTAGTATAATGCAACTAACGGGGAAATTGAATTTCAACTAAGATGGGAGGAGATGTTCATTAAAGCGCTTTATGTAGGGGAATGTCATCGCCTTATCGACAAAACATTAGCGCAACTAGAACAGATACATACACAAATCAAAAACATACAGAAAAGCATAGAAGGTATTATAGCTTTAGAGGGAGCTTTTAAAGGGAAGACAGCTAAACTCCATTTGAGCTTTTTATCAAGAGGTACACATGCCATTTCTGTTGTTTCTGGAGGGTTTTATTACCAATTACATGGGTACTTTACGGGAAGTAAAACAATCCATACAGCTAAGCTAGAGCCTGTGGAGCAAGATCTCCATACAATGAAGAACTATGTAAGTCAAATTAGAGAGTTAGGAAACAGTGGTCAGATAAATATTGCAACGTATTAGGCAAGAAAGATAGCTGATCAAAAGATTCATCAGAAACTGATGCAAGGTCTCATGAAAAAGGCTGGAAAGAATGCCATAGATTTACAAGTAATTATGGGGGAGCTTGGTAAACGTCTATTTTCAAAGTTTACCCCACTAGTAGCGATTCCCATTAACTATTTAACAGAAGCGTTTTGGACTGAAAACAATGAATTACAGCTATCGTGCTATGCATGCCATCCTAGCAGCAACGGGGGATAGTTTAACTGCAAGTGAGTTTTCAACAATCGAGCATCTTGTTGTTTCGAAAGTAAAGGTTTCCGATTACAAGGGAATAAGACAAGGAATTTATTACACGTTAGCTGATGGCAGGAAAGTGCGGAAGTTCAAATCAGAAACAGGTATAAACTATGAACTAGTTAATACGATTCCAGCTAATCGACATAAGCCAATGGATCCAGAAAAAAGCTGGTTAGAAAAGGCTGCCGATGGTGTAAAAAGATACATTTGTAAAAGCAGGAGAATTTGGTGCAACGGCATTGTAAAAAAACAGTGGACTTTCTTATTTTAGATGATGTTAAAACAGTAATGAATTCAGAGGCTTCTACAATTGATAGAGTAATATCTGAAGCTTCTATTCTTCCAGTAGGAAAACCTTTAAAACTGATTAAAGCTGGCGGAACAATTAAATTTACGAATAAAACCAAAATGCCAGCTAAGGAAGGTTAAGGGTAAAGGTAATAAATTAAGCGAAAACTTAAGGAATAAGTCAGGAGTTGTAACCAAGAGTTTCAATTTAGATAAAAGCCTTAATAAGCAAACAAAACTTATGTATAATAAAGGAACAATAGGTATAATACCAAAAGAGGTAAGAGATAATCTATTAGGTAAGCATTACAGATCATTCGACGATTTTAGAAAAGACTTTTGGAAATCTATAGCAAATTCTGATTTTGCAAAGGAGTTTAATAGCCGAAGTGTTTCAAGAATGCTGGAAGGAAACTCTCCTATCATACCTAAAGTAGAGCATTACGGGAAGCATAAGTCATATATACTTCACCATAAACAACCTATAGACAAGGGTGGAGATGTATATAATCTTGACAATTTAATGATTACTTCACCTAAAATGTATCAAAATATTTTAGATCCTGCATATCATTTTGGGAAAAAAGGGATAAATAAGGAAAGGAGAAGGTAATTTATAAGTAAAAAATTATCTAAAGAGGAATTAGTTGAACTAGTGAAAAAGATATGTAATCCCAAGTTACCTGATGAAGAAGTAAGTGAATATATAGAATTACTAGAAAAAAATGTTCCTCATCCAGCTCCTAGCGATTTAATTTTTTGGAGTGATGAGGAGTTATCACCAGAGGAAATAGTGAAGGTTGCTTTAGCATATAAAGAGGAAAAATAATTTATTAGAGTGATAACTAAAACACCTTGATTGGTAATAGCCTTTCAAGGTGTTTTACCGTAAATTAAAATTAATAAAAACCACGACGTTTTATTTCAAAGTTCCTTGCTTTACTCAAATACTTCATATAAACTTTTTCAGTCATTTCTTTTAACTGTTCAGGAGTATAACTCCAAACACCAGACTTATCTTGATATTTCCATCTATATTCTGTTTTACCTATTCTTTTTATGTCTATATGGTATTTGCTGTACATTTGTTGCTTAGCTGCAACAAGGTCTTTTTCTAAAAGTCTAATTGCTTCATCTGTTAAATCCAAATATATGTTAGTTTCTTGAAGACCATCGAAATGTTTTTGATCATGTTTAAACACAGCAATTGCAAGTGGAATAGTAATAAAATCAACTGCAAGTTTTCTTAGTTCGTTATTCATGTTGATCACCTATATAGAGGAACATTTGTTCCTATTGTATGCAAGTTGATTATGTTTTATCAACAGTTACTTTTTACCAAAATAAAAAGAGGCTGGGACATAACTAAAACAGCTGATTAAAAAACGAACAATAAATCGTCCTTGTGTATACGCAAGTTTTTAGCGTAGTCAAAATATGTAGACTCCTGCGGGAATAGCTCGAGCTGAAGATCCCGCAGGAAAGCGATCTTTGCTTTCCGAGGAAGCTGAGGCCGTGCCCGCGGAAAGCGAAATAGTTTGACGTAGCGATGATAGGAATTTTTTTAACACAAACAAACCGAACAATTATAAATGAATTGTTCGGTTTTTGCTATTTAGTATTTGCTTATGTCCCAGCCTCTAAATTATTTAAACAGGTTTTTAATCAACTTAAAAATATCAAATGTTGTTTTATCCCGCATGTAAGGTGCCGTAAGCCTCCCACTTCAAGACCTGAGTTGATACAACAGGGTCTAAGTGGGAGAAAACGGCACCTAAATGCCCGATTCGTTCAAGGGCCTTTAGGTCATACCCTTGTGGTACTAACATTCAGTAGGAGATGGAAGAAAACTCCTACTGAATGAAGTTTCACTTTATTATATACCTTATTATATGCTGCCTTTTTAGATTAAGTACCCCCATTCTCCAGCAGGTCCAAACCAACCAATTTCCTGGCATTAGTTTTTCCACGACAAAACTACCTCCTCAACCATAATCGAAACTAGTTACAAAAAGGTGGCATTAATTTTTATGAAAAAATAATAGCCCCTTAGATGAATAAGAACCACTAAAAACCAATCTATAATAAAGATTCGCCGTCAAAATGCCATCGAAAGAATAAAATGAAATTAAAAATGCGACTCTTGAAATTTTCAAGAGTCGCATTATATCAAAGTTTATCCATGATGCTGGTGAGAGGATTCGAACCTCCGACCCCTTCATTACGAGTGAAGTGCACTACCAGCTGTGCTACACCAGCAGATAGATCACATAAAATATAATACTCCTATTGAATACTTTCATCAACCCCTATGTATATAATAATAATAATCCTAAAAGAGGTACTTTTAAGTAAATTCAGATATTGTTTATAGTTGATAGATAGGAGGAGTAAAATCCTTATAATTGATGAGTTGATATACAGTTTTGAACAGGAAAATAATTGGATACAGAGTTTAAAAGAAAACGCAAGAAGAAATTTTTTTTAGCAGAATAAAAAAATGGTTTAGCCGAAATAATTAGTTGCTTTACAAGGTGGGATCCATCCATTCTAGAAGAAATGCTTTTCATAAGGCAAGATAATTAGGAGTGTACAGTTTGAAGTGATTAACACTAGAGCTTCTGCATATGCATATCTTGATTAACAGTAGAACATTTGATTAATAAAAGATAATGATGCGAGAAAAGTTGGTTGCAGTTTCAAGGGGGAAAACAGAAGCTGATTGTTTACAACATTTACACTAGAGGAATGAGACAAGTATTCGGGTTATTCCTATATGGTTACGATAACCATTCATAAACAACAGATTGATCAATTTTTACAAGAAGCAAGTATTTCAAAATTTTGAATGAAAGATAATTAATTAAATGGTTCTCACCGAAAAAGGTTCAAAAACCCCCTACTAGATTAAAGTCAAGGGTATCATTTGAGCGCTTGTATGGAGCTAATGTTTGTTGTTGGAACTTCCCCATTTCGATCTCTCGGAATACGAAGTTGCAATTCTCCTTATTCCGTTTTAAAAGTACGATCATAAAAGCCGTTGTGATAGTTACTAGAATGAACTCCTTTTCATTCATCGGCTCATAATCAACCAAACACGGTTAGTTCTTGTTTTAGTAGCTGATTGATAGTTGTTTCCAAGTGACGACGAAAAACTTCTTCAATATCTTGTTTTTTGCTATTACCTCGATTAAATCTATAATAAGGATATTTCATAGGGAAGACCTCTTTTCTGTGAATGTAGTTGGCTAACTTTATTCTACAAAAAGGGGCTTCCTTTTTCTATGAACATCTTAGTAGTTTTTTTCTATTTAAACAAAATATTTTACACTCTCGAAAAATAATTGAGGTGAATGCTATCCATAAAGGTATTTTTTATCTCATTTAATTTACTTAAATTCTTATGCCAAAATATAACGTGACCAACTCTACTTAATGAGTCTTTCAATTCTGGGATGTATTCCCCAAGTTTATAATCAAAATGATACTCAACCACATTATCATTAATCGGTTGGTTAATCTGTAGTCCTTTTAGTAATCCAGGTTCCGTTTCAATAAATCTGATACAAGCGAAGGAATTGGGTACTGGCGATGTAATGTTTATAGTTTTACTTAATGATTCAATAGCTAGGGCATATTGATCAAGACCTGAGGTTAAATAATGAAGATATGGAATCTTATCACCACCTGGTCTAGTATGAGCTTCTATTAGAACAGGTTGATTTTTATTATTGTCCCATTTAAATTCTAGGTGACCTGCGCCAAATTCAATATTTAACGCATTGAGAACTTTAATTGTGTAGTCATTAATAATATTTGATTCTAATTCGCTTAGTTTTGCCGGCACAGAATGACCTATCTCAACAAAGTTGGGGAGTCCGGTAGTATCTTTTTCAGTAATACCAATAATATTATGAAATCCATTAGAAGAAACTGTTTCTACACTAAATTCATTACCATCAATATAAGGTTCAATTATCCATTCAGTATTTTTATTATTAATATTTTTTTCTTTCCAGTTATTCCAATCTAATTTGCCACCAATAAAAGAAATGTTTTTACTACCATATCCGTCTGAAGGTTTCACAATAAGATTCAAATCTATATTTGATAAATCAGGAATTTCATCTATCAAACCATGCCAGAAACATAATGACAATTCCTCATATTTATTTAGAGCTTTCCTCATTTCTATTTTATTTCTAGTATTTTTAATAGCAGTTATAGAGTTTGTTTTTAAATTGAAATATTCACTTGCAATGGCAGCAGTTTCAAGACCAAGTTCTGTAAAACTAATAATTAATGAAGACTTTCCGTGCATTTTATGAATAGATTTGATCAATTCAATAGTTTCGAAGGAATCACTAATATCAGAAAAGTATATAGATAACACTTCACTAGTAACATACTTATTTAGTTCTTTTCCTTTTTTTTCTATAACAACAACATCATAATTTAATTTCCTAGCAGCTTTTATACCTAATTCACTTGCTCCAAGCATTATGATTAAGCCCATTTATAAATTCCTCCTGAAAGAATTTGTTATTTTTACAAAAATATGTAATAATAGAAAAATAAAAATCGAATTTTTCAGAAACTTATTTGGTTTATTATAATATGGGAGGGGTATTATGGCAAGTATCTCTAAAGAAATTATCAAAAGCTTACTAAAACATGACTATACTTACTACACAGGAGTTCCTTGCTCTTTACTGAAAGGGATATTCTTAGAATTAGAGAATAAAACTTTCCGGGATATTCAGTACTTTCCTGCAATAAGAGAGGATTCAGCAGTAGGATTAGCATCAGGCTTTAGTCTGAGTGGAGAGAAAAGCGTTGTATTGATGCAGAATTCTGGGCTGGGTTATTGTTTAAATGTTTTGACCTCATTTAATTTGATTTATGATGTCCCTACTTTACTAATTATCAGCTGGCGTGGATACAATTCTGATGCGGTAGAGCATGACGTTATTGGAAAAAAACTGCTTGATGTTTTAAGTTCTGTTGATATTCCATACGAAGTGTTAAATTTAGAAAATATAAAAAATTCAATAACGCCTTTGATAAATACTATTAATTCTACCAAACGTCCTGCGGCACTAATTATAAAAGATAATGTTTAAAGGGGAGATAAGATGAAAAAAGCAGAGGCTATATTAAGTCTAGTAAATACTAATTCTGAATCATACATAGTGAGTACATGCGGTTATATAAGCAGAGAATTATATAACCTTAAAGATAATGATCATAATTTTTATATGGTAGGGTCAATGGGAATGGCAGCTCCAATAGGTTTAGGTGTTGCTATTGTAAATCCAAGCGTTGAGGTCATAGTGTTGGATGGTGATGGATCATTGTTGATGAACATGGGGTTCATGTCTATGGTTGGAAACTTAAAACTGAAAAATTTTACACATGTAGTACTTGATAATCAAATGCATGAGAGTACAGGAGGTCAAGAAACAATAAATATAGATAACATTTGTAAAGTTGCGGAAAGTTTGGGATATAGAAAAGGAATAGTAATTAAGGATCTTAATGAAATACCTGCCGTAAAAGATTTTAGTGGTCCTATATTGATACATATCGAAGTGGAAGCTAAAGATAGCTCAATTGGAAAAAGAGTTCACTGGTCACCACAAGAGATAGTCGAAAGATTTCAGAAGTCGATTTTTCATGAGAGAGAGTTAATGAAATGAAGAATATAAACAATATTGACTGTACTCTTAGAGACGGTGGGAATTTAAATAATTGGCATTTCTCTAATTCAGAAATTGAAAATATTATTAAGGGGTTGGATCAAGCTAGAATTGATATCATTGAAATTGGTTATAAAGGAGGTTCAAGCAGTAATAAACAAAAAGATGTAGGAGACGCTGCGAGGTGTGATCCAAGCTTCATTGAAAATCTGCCAAATCTTGCGAACTCCATGTATGCAATTATGATTGCGCCAAGTGTTGAAACAAAATTAAGTATAATTGAAGAAATAGATAGAGAAAAGATAACTTGGATAAGAATAGCAGCCTATCCAGAAAATATTGCTCTAGCATTTCCGTTTATCAAGTATGCCAAGAACTGCGGATTTAATGTTTCTATGAACTTAATGGGGGCTAGTAAAGTATCACCAGCTGAGATTTTAATAATTGCCCAAAAAATAAAAGAGTTAAATGTTAATCTTTTCTGTATAGCAGATTCTTTTGGGTCCATGATACCGGAGCAGGTAAAAGAAATATTTAATTTAGTTTTAGGAAATATAAATATTGACATGGGTTTTCATGGTCATAATAATTTAGGTTTAGCTTTTACAAATGCACTAACAGCTATAGAAACAGGCGCAACCTTCATTGATACATCGTTGAATGGAATGGCTAGAGGAGCTGGCAATTTACCTACCGAACAGTTCGTATCAGCAATAAATAAATTTAACATATGTTCCAAATACGATAGCCAGCCTCTTTTAGAAACAGCGGAGTACTTATTAGAGGAAGTAATGGATGAACCAATGAGGATATCTAAAGCTGAGATATTATGTGGTATTAATGATTTACACTATTATTACTTTGATATTATTGATAAAGTATGCAAAGAAAATAATTATGATTTATATCATTTTGCTGAGTTATTATCAAAAAGAACCGCTTCATCAGTTGATAAAAAGATTGTAGACGAGGTAGTAAAAATTGTAGAAAAGGGAGATTTTCAAACATGAAAACTGAAAATTTAAGAAGTTTGGTGAATTCTGGTAAGATAATGAAGGTAATGGGAGCACATAATGGATTAAGTGCAAAATTGGCAGAAAATGCAGGGTTTGATGCTATTTGGGCTAGCGGTTTTGAAATTGCTGCAACTTATGCTGTTCCTGATGCAAATATATTAACAATGACAGAAAATTTAAATGTGGCTCATTTGATTAATAAATCTGTTTCAATACCTGTAATTTGTGATTGTGATTCGGGTTATGGTGACATAAATAATGTAGCACATATGATAAAAGAATACGAAAGTATAGGTATTTCAGGTGTATGTATAGAAGATAAACCTTTTCCAAAGTTAAATAGCTTTTTAGGAGAAGGACAAGAATTGGAGGATATAGAAATATTTTCAGAAAAAATTAGGATCGCTCAGGAAACGAAGAAAAACAAGGATATGGTAGTGATTGCAAGAATAGAAGCGTTTATAGCTGGAAAAGGCTTATCAGAAGTTTTAAAAAGAGCTTACGCTTATGAAAAAGCAGGTGCAGATGCATTATTAATACATTCTAAAAAGAAAGATGTAAGTGAAATATATGATTTTTGCAAATCTTATAAAGGAGATCTTCCTATTGTAATTGTCCCAACGACGTATCCAGACGTAAATTTAGGAATGCTAGAAAAACATGGAGTTCAATTAGTTATATATGCAAATCATGGAATAAGAAGTTCTGTAAATGCGATGCAAGAAACATTTAAAAGTATTATTAAGGATGGTAATACGGTTAATATTGAAAACAGCATTACCTCAATGGAAGAAATATTTAGATTGCAAGGAACGAAAAACTTAAAGAAGCCAACTTATAATATGTAAAAGTAAACATTGTGATTGGATATGATGTCAAATTATTGAACAAAAGGAGCATATATATGAAATCAAAAGTAACAAGTATGGAGTTCTTGCACTCTAAATTAAATATTTATTCGGCTGAGAATGTTAATTTATCTTCTATTCTTGATTTTTTTAGCACTCATTTTATTATAAAAAATAATAACAAAATTAACAATAGTCTTGCTGATATATATATATATCATTCAAATGAATTAAAAAATATTAATTTTAAAAGGGGAGAGGATGTATATATAAGAAAAAGTGCATCTGACTTTTTTACAATTAAAGCAAAAAAAGTCTTTTTAAACAATCAAGAATATCTAAGGATTGATCAGACAGGTACCATTATTAATTTTAGACCGGAAAAAAACGAGATTCATATTCAATTACAACAGCAAATAGAGCAAAAAGATAAATTAACAGTAATTGAAATTATTAGAGATTTGGTACTAAGACATGAAGAAAACAATGGAGTGGTTATATTGCATGCCACCTGTGCGTTTAAAAATAATCAAGCTTCAATAATAATTGGTTCAAAAGGAGCTGGAAAATCTACTACTTTACTTGAGTTTGTTCAGAAAGCAGATTATAAATTTATGAGTGGGGATAAGACGTTCATATGGATCGAAAATAATACAGTAGTTGCTTCTGGTTGGCCAGATTATCCACATTTAGGTTTAGGTACTATTTCAAAATATCCAGAGTTAGTGGAAAAATTAGATTTAAAAGAAAAAATAAAGTCTAATAGGGAGGATATCTGGTCGACAAAACACAAAATAGCTGTTTCTCCTACTAAATTCAAACAGGTTTTTCCATGCACTCCGCCTGGCTTAATTTGTTCGGTAGCTAATATGTATTATCCTAGATTACATGACTCTGATTCTTGTGTTTTAGTTAGAAAAGAAAATAAAGCTGAGTTTATTTTACCGCATGTTGAATCACTTTATAAAGAGGATGATGATTATTGGAATAATTATATCAAATTATCAAAAGTTGACTCACAAAAGAATAGTGAGGTAATTAATGCCCTTGAGAAATTGGAATCTTATGAAATTGAAGGTAATGGAATTATAGATGGGAAAATGATAACGAAATGAGGAGTTTTGATTGAAATCATTTGAAATTTTGTCTAAAGGATTCAATTCTGACATTGATATCACTGAAAAAATTCAAAAATTATTAGAAAATAGTACAGGAAGCGGAATATTAAAAGTTTTTTCTCCAGGAAGTACAAATGCTTTAGTATTAATGCGATATGAGTCAGGAGTAATTGAAGACTTTAAAAACATATTAGAATCTATTGCTTCACCGTATAAAAAATATAAGCATGAAATAACAACGAATGATAATAATGGTGCTGCACATATATATTCCATGTTGTTGGGGAATTATGTTTTACTACCTTATAAAGACAATGAGCTATTAATATCTGATAAGCATAGAGTTGTTTTATTTGACTTTGATCTAAAAGCGGCTAATCGGACAGTTTTAGTTGATTTTTAATTTAATAAGGAATTTACGAATACTATACTAAAAGGAGGAGATTTTTTGAAAAAGAGATTAGCAACGCCTGGACCAACATTTGTACCAACTGATATATTACTTGCAGGTGCAAAAGAATCAATTCACCACCGATCAAATGATATGAAAACAATTATGGAAGGGATAAATCAATCCCTTCCACAATTCTTTGGTTCTAAGAATGAAGTGTATACTATGTTGAGTTCTGGTACAGGTGCTATGGAGAGTGCTGTATTTAATTGTTTTAACAAAGGTGATAAGGTTCTCGTAATAAATAATGGGTACTTTGGTAAAAGATTTAAAGATATTGCTAGCCGTGCCAGTTTAGAAGTCTTATCTATAGACATTGAATGGGGAGAGCCTTTTGAATTAGATCAAATTAAAGAAATTTATTTTAGTAATAAAGACTTACAAGGTATTCTTGTTGTTTATAGTGAAACCTCTACTGGCGCAGTAAATGATATAAAAGAAATCGGTGACTTTTTTCGCCAAACTAATGTACTAACTGTAGTAGACGCAATTAGTGGTTTAATTTCTCATGAAATGCAAATGGATGAATGGGGATTAGATGTTGTAATTGCTTCTTCACACAAAGGCTTTATGATGCCTCCGGGTCTGTCATTTGTTTGTATATCGAATAAGGCGTGGGGAAAAATATCTTATACAGAAGAAAATACTTACTATTTTTCATATAAGCGCTTTAAAGATTTTTATCCTGCACCTCCCTCTTCTCCTGGGGTTTCGCTTATTTTCTCTCTCGAAAAGTCTATTGAGATATTAAAATCAGAAGGTATAGCAAACATTCATAGTAGACATCAATTATTAGCAACAGCTACTCAGAATGCACTTACTTCACTTGGATTCAAATTATTTATTTCTGATTCTTTTAGGAGAAGTAATACAATTACTTCAGCATTAGCACCACGAGGAGTGGATACAAGTGTTCTTTTAAATAGTATTAATGAGGATTTTGGATTAACTATAACTGGTGGCCAAGGGAAATATAAAGGAATAATGATACGAATTGGCCATATCGGTGCTTTTGATGAATTAGATTTATTTAGTGTTTTTGGAGCTATAGAGATGTGTTTAAGCAAAAATAATTACGAATTTCAAGAAGGAGCTAGTACAAAAGCATTAATTAACACTTTTAAAAAGGAGAAGACGAATGCTTAAAATTTATCAGAGAGAAACTTGTCCCTATTGCAAGCCTGTCAGAGAAAAGTTAACAGAGTTAAATGTTACGTATATTAATGTTAATTTACCAAAAAAAAGAAGTGAGCGAAAGGAGTTAATTGAACTAACAGGTGTTCCGTATATCCCAGCTTTAGTTGATGAAGAAGTGATAATTGCAGGAAAAGAAGGGAGTTATAAGGACGTTTTAGAATATATTGAAAAAAAATTTACTAATAATAAAGAGAGTTAAAATCTATATGTTGTATATATTTATATCAGATATCCATAGTAATTGTAAAAATCTAGATAAAGTTCTTGATGAAATCAAAACTTCTACTGTAGAACCATTTAAACTTATTTGTTTAGGCGATATTTTTGAGGTCAAAGTGTCAAAGAAAAAGATTGATAGCTTTTTCTTTGATACTATAGATGAAATAATTAGCGAAGGTTCGCAGCTTGTAAAAAAATTAGAGGGCGCTGAGCTGATTAGAGGAAATCAAGAAGAACGGTTATTTACACTGATACCGTCAAATAAGTTACCTTCTTATTTAAAAAAACTATGTCCTCTTTTGAAAACTCAAATCCATATAAATGATGAATGTAAGGCTGTACACGGTCATCAATATTCATGGAATAGATACGATGCTTTCAGCCATTACCCTTTAATAGAATTAAATGAATACCCAATTTTATTTTATGGTCATAGTCATGAAAATAATCTATTTGAAGTGAATGTATCAGAAAAAAATATAGAGTACCAAAAAAAAGAAATAGAATTTAATAAATCTTACAAACTTGTTCGGAAATTAAAAGTAAATTACCTGATTAACGTAGGAGCTTTAAAAGAAAATGACATAAATTGGGTAAAATACGATACAGAAAAGCGCTTGGTAACTTTTTATAATATGAAAATCTAAATTAAGGGGTTGAGTTCTATTCGTCATATACTTTTAATCAATTCAGATAAAATGGAACCAATTGATGTGATAAAAAGTCGAGATGAAGACTTATATATAAGTGTATTAACAAAAGAGCAATATAAAGATCTATATAAGGAAATTGCTGACAATATTTTTATAATTAACACACTAGAAAACTTGCTCGCAGTAAGGGAGATTGTTGTTGATATTCATAGGATAAAAAAAATTGATTATATTATCACGCCAACCGAAAAAGGAGTTCTGGCAGGTGGTTTTATCCGTTCTTTTTTTGGAATAGATGGGGTTAGGTTTGAAACGGCACTTTCTACTACTAATAAATTAGACATGAAGACAAAAGTTAATGATGCAGGTATCGAAACTGCTAACTTTAGAAGATTAGATAACTTAAAGCAGGTTTTATCAATCGGAGATGAACTTGGTTGGCCAGTAATTATAAAGCCTGCCATAGGCTCTGGAACAAGAAATACTTTTAGAATTAAATCGAAAGAGGAGTTTCTCACGATGAGGGACGATAATCAATTGTTTACAAGTTTATATAAAAGCAATGTTCCCATGCTTATTGAAAATTATATTGAAATAGAAGAATATCATTGCGATGGAATAATAAATGAAAGTGAACTAGTTTTTTTATCTATATCAAAGTATTTGGAACCTCCTTTAGAATCAATGGAAGGGTTTTTAGGATCTTACATTCTTCCTGAAGATCAACCTATTTTTAATAGATTAAAAACAATGGTGGAGAAGATTGTTAAAGCGTTAGAGATTCCAAGAGGGCCTATACATGTAGAATTGTATCGGACAGATTCCGACCAATTAGTATTTGGGGAGATTGCGCTTAGACCTGGTGGGGCCGGAGTATTCAAAACAATTAAAAGCCAATATGATATTTCTATTTGGGAAAAAGCTTACGAGGTAGAAACAGAGTCATTTGAGAAAATTAATATTAAGATTAATGATAATATATGTGGATGGGTAGGCTTACCTTGCAAAAATGGAGAGTTAGCGGATTTTACAAGTAGAGAATCTCTCTATGAATTAGATAATTGTATAAAGTATATAGAGCAGCATTTTCAAAAAGGAGATATAGTAAACCAAGAGATATCATCTACATTTCATCTTTATACGCTCTACTTTGAAGTACCGCAGTTAAATGATATTGAAAACTTAATTAAGAAATTACATGATGCTTATTATATCGTTTCTGTTTAAACCAAATTTAGGGATGCGGTGATTGTTTAATGAAAGAGTTAATAAGAAATACACGATTTTTAATACTCTGGATAGCCCAGTTAGCTTCAGGTTTAGGTAATACAATGGCTGTTTTTATTATTTCTTGGTTAATTTTTGATTTGACAGGATCGGAAGCTGCAATGGGAAAGATATGGTTTTTTTATATGTCTGCTTTTATTATAAGTCTTATACTGGTAGGTCCTTATATAGACAAAATACAAAAGAAATATATAATGGTTTTGTCTGAATGGGGAAGAGCTATTTCGTTTTTATTGCTGGTATTATTTATATCTATAGATCAATTGTCAATTATGATTATGTATATTATTGTAATACTTGTGGGCTTACTAGAACCAATATTCAAACCAGCATCACGTGCATATTTATCAGAGATAGTAGATAAAAGATATTTGATAAAGGCAAATTCTATACTTGAGTCAACACTACAAATAACTATGATTATTGGTCCATCATTAGGCGGATTACTACTATTGACCTTTTCACCATTAATTTTATTAATATTATTGATTTCATTTCTATCCATAGCAGGAAGTTTTATAATACTTTTAGAACCAATCGAGTTAAAAAGAGATTCGTTATCTAATAGTTGGTTCTTGGATTTTAAAATAGGATTGAAATTCTTTAAAGATTTTCCATTATTTATGTATATGATTATATTTGTTTTTTTCTTAAATTTTAGTGCAGGGGCTATTCAACCCCTTTTGTTACCGTACGTTTTAAAACATTTAAAGGGGACTCCAGAACAATATGGGTTTTTAACATCCAGCTTAGCATTAGGAATGTTAATTGGAGCTTTAATATTGACCATTAAAAAGGAACATAGAAATTTAAAACATTTAATGTTTGGTTCCATAATATTTAGTGGTTTGTGCCTCAGTGCAATAGGCTTTTCTGCTTTTTTTGTTATTTCGTTGATTTTAATAATACTTTATGGCTTTTTTATCTCCATATTTAATATAAATAATACAACTTTATATCAAGTAAACCCTCCTGTTAAATTACGGGGTAGAGTAATGGCAGTAAGAAGTTTGGTATCTAAAGCAGGAATCCCTTTTGGAGCACTTATAGGCGGCTATATATCAGAAAGTGTTGGCGTAAATAATTTATTTATCATTTTGGGCTTGATCATGGTTTTTACCTGTATCGCAGGGTGGTTTTTACCTGTTTTCGACAATTTAAAAACCTCTAGTTATAAACTATGAAGTTTTGGGTTTCGATTATGGATATTGAAATAAATATTAAATATACAATGGTGGTAAAAGTATAATATCCAAGCTCATAAAGGTGCACGCGTTTTAGCTCCTCAACCCATTTAGTGTTCCCATCATAGGGTTCATTAAGATCAGAAGGAGGTAAAGAACGTATCATAGAAGATGGATCCCGGGGAACAGGTCCTCGCTTTCCATAAGTGAGAACGATTTAATTATTTGGGAACGATCAGTTATACAAGTTTATGTGCTATAAAACCGATAAATCAACAAACGCCATTTAAGAGGTTGTATACTCAAATGGCGTTTTTACAAACCTTAAAAATTAGATTCAAAAATTCGATAACTAAGTGGTTGAATGGTTATTTCCCTAGAAAGTGCTTTCATAGATTTGGCTGGAGCCTCTTTAAGATCAATCTCCCATTCTGTCACAGCAGACGTTTCTTCAAATAAAGCACTACCTGGTACAGAAGCTTCCTGTTCTCCCGCATTTAGTATAAATACCATTCGTTTTTTACCATCGGTCTTTTCGTAACTAATCACATAATGTTCATCCGCGTATAAAAAGCGGAATGTCCCATTGTTGCCAAAAAGCGGGATGGTATTTCGCAGCTTAATAAGTGTTTGTACGTAGTGTAAAAGGTCCCGATTCTGTTTTTCTTTGTCCCATTCCATACAAGCACGACAACCTGGGTCATGTCCACCGTACATGCCGATTTCATCTCCGTAATAAATACAAGGAGTTCCAGAGAAGGAAAATTGGAAAAGATAAAGTAATTTAACCCGTTCGATATTTCCATTCGCTAATGTTAAAATTCTCGGTGTATCATGACTGTCTAATAAATTAAACGCAACTTCATTGACGTTTTTTGGATACATATGCAATACTTTTGTAATTGTATTTTTAAATGTAGTTGCATTCATGGTGTTTTTGGCAATAAAATCAATTACACTATTAGTAAATGGATAATTCATGACTGCATCAAATTGATCGCCCTGCAGCCATGGCATGGAATCATGCCAAATCTCCCCTAAAATAAAAGCATCAGGCTTTACCTGTTTTACAGTACGACGGAAATCACGCCAGAATGTGTGGTCCACTTCATTGGCTACATCTAAACGCCAGCCGTCAATATCAAATTCTTCTATCCAGTAACGAGCAACTTTTAATAGATAGTCTTTTACTTCTTGATTTTCCGTGTTTAACTTAGGCATTGATGCGACAAAGCCAAATGTATCATAGTTTGGTTGTGGCTCTGTAACGACAGAGAAATTCCAAATACGAAACCAGTTTTTGTACTTCGAGTTTTCTTGGTTGTTTAAGACATCTTGAAATGGTGGAAAATAGTAGCCGCTATGATTAAAGACCGCATCAAGCATCACTTTAATTCCTCGCTCATGACAAGCTTCAACTAGCTTTTTAAACGTTTGCTTGTCTCCAAATTGCGGATCAATCTCCATATAATCAATTGTGTCGTATTTATGATTGGAATACGCTTTAAATATTGGTGTAAAGTAAATGCCTGTTATTCCTAATTCTTCTAAATAATCTAAGTGATCAATAATTCCTTGAAAATCACCGCCAAAAAAATTAGATGGTGTTGGGTCAGCTGATCCCCAAGCTAAAGCTCCTTCAGGGTTTAGAGTCTCATCTCCGTTAGCAAATCGTTCGGGAAAAATTTGATACCAGATTGTATCTTTGACCCATTTAGGTGCGTAAAATACATCGATTTTATTTAAAAACGGAAAACAAAAATAATTCGCGATTTCCTTAGGTAATTTGTCAAAAATTCCGCCTTCACAATAAATACAGGATTCTGATTCGTCCGTACATATGAAAGCATAACGTAATCGCTTGTATGGTGGCTTAATGATAATGAACCAGTAATCATGGAATTGGGTAGAGCCAGTTTTGACCATAGGCTTTGTTGTTGTTTGCCACTCATCATTTTTCCAGTCATAAGGATCTCCAAATATTAATTCAACAGTTTCCATATCTCCTTTTTTTGTTTGCAGCATAATGTGTAATGTATTTTCGTTATATGCATAGGCAAAATTATTTTTTGGTCGGTGATAAATCGCTTCTTTTATCATGTTTTTATTCCTCCTCTTCTTATTAAAACGTTTGCGCTATTTTAGTAGAAACATATCTAAATGGTTAATAAAAATATATGTTTATTTATTTGATAATACCATAAGCCAATGATTATTGAAACCGTTATCCTAGTTTATTTTAGGGAGTTTTAAGCATGAAAATATATTTGCATTTTGAAATTTATGTTGTATAATGAAACTACAATGTTAGTGCAAACGATTTCACAAAGGTGCTCGCATTGTACATAAAATAAATAACCTTATGGAGGGTTTAACATGAAAAAGTGGTTGTTTTATTTAGTTGCAATGATTCTATTAACTAGTATTTTAACAGCCTGTGGACCAGATGATGCTAAAAAATCTGGTGGGAAAGAAGAGGCAAAAAGTTCTGATGAAATGCCTGAAAAACCTGAATCATTAAAGCTTTGGGTTAATGATGAAGAAAAACAGAAAGAAGCATTAAAGAAAATGACCGATAAATACACAGAAGAAACAGGAATTAAAGTAGAAATGATTCCGGTCAGCATGCTGGAACAAATAGAAAAGTTGGACGTTGAAGGTCCTGCGGGGAACGGCCCAGATGTTATATTTCAGCCACATGATAGAATTGGTGATTTGGTACTTAGGGGATTAGTAGAACCGGTTGATCTTGGAGATACAGAGAAAGAATACACAGATAATGCCTTGAAGGCAATACAATATGATGGCGAGAACTGGGGTTATCCAGCTGTTTCGGAAACATATGCCATGTTTTACAACAAAGCTCGTGTAGAAAAAGAGCCTAAAACCATGAAAGAAATTATGGAGATAGCTGAAAGAGATACGGATCCTGGTAAAGATCAGTTTGGCTTTCTGATGGAAGCAGCTAACTTATACTTTGTATACCCTTTCTTTTCCGGAAATGGAGCATATGTGTTTGGAAATAAAGATGGCAAGTATGACGTATCGGATATCGGTTTGAATAACGAAGGTGCTGTGAAAGGTGGCGAACTAGTGAAGGAATGGTTCGATAAAAAATATATACCTCAAGATTTAACACCAGATATTATGAATGGATTGTTCAAGGAAGGAAAGGTTTCTACAGTAATTAACGGTCCTTGGATGGTTCGGGAGTATGCGGATGCTTTAGAGGATGATTTAGGAACTGCTCCAATACCGGTATTGGATAACGGAGAAAATCCAAAATCATTTGTTGGTATTAAGTCTTATATGCTTTCTTATTACTCGGAAAATAAAGAGTGGGCGCAAGATTTAATGGCTTATTTGACTAACTTTGATAGTTCTATGATGTATTATGAGATCGCTGGAGAGTTGCCTGCGCGTAAAGATGCAATGGAAGATCCGAATATTGCTGAAGACCCAATTTATTCAGCATTTGCAGAGCAAACCAAATATGGGGAGCCAATGCCGAGTGTTCCCGCCATGCAGCAAATATGGGAACCATTTAACGATTGCTTAAACTTCATTTCAAAAGGTGAGCCTGTGAAGGAAGTATTAGATGAAGCCGTTCAAACGATTCAAGAAAAAATAGAAGCTTCCGGAGCAAAATAAATGAAACGCAAGCGGTATAGGAGATCCCTGTACCGCTAAATAAACATACTTCATATGAAATAATTAATCAACAACTGTGTTTTCAGCAATTGTTAAATAGGAGGAGATGCGGGATGGCTGCTGAACCAAATGAATCCAAAACCCGAAAAATAAAACCTCGTACATTAGCCACCATTCTATCCATTATTCCTGGATTGGGACAAATGTATAATCGACGTTTTTTGAAGGGCTTTATTTTCTTAATCGTTACTATTGCATTCTTAGTTTCAACTTGGAATTATATTGATATTGGAATTTGGGGGCTTTTCACTCTTGGTACAATACCACGTGAACATCATTCTATTCAGTTACTCATTCAAGGATTAATATCATTGATTATCCTTGCATTTGGAATAGGGATATACGTTTATAATTTTATGGACGCCCGTTCTGATGCAATAGCTAGAGAAGTAAATCGCCCTAAACCTACATTATTACAAGGTGTAAAAAGTTTTTACAATAATGGTTTTCCGTATTTTATGATTTTACCGGGCTTATCAATGTTATTATTTATTGTCGTAGTCCCATTATTGTTCATGCTTGCTTTGGCCTTTACGGATTATAACCAGTATAATGCGCCACCACGAAATTTATTGAACTGGGTAGGTTTTAACAACTTTGTTGATTTAGTTAATATCGGTATTTGGAAAGATACATTTCTAAGTGTTTTTAGCTGGACAATTGTCTGGACGGTTGTCGCCACAACATTACAAATTGTTTTGGGGCTATTTTTAGCTTTATTAGTAAATGATCCGCGAATAAGATTTAAACGAGCGATTCGAACGGTATTAATCTTGCCTTGGGCAGTTCCAGCGTTTGTTTCCATTTTGATTTTTTCAGCATTGTTTAACCCTACTTTTGGAGCGATTAATCGGGATATATTGAGTCACTTTAATTTAATGTTGCCTTGGTTATCTGACCCGTTTTGGACGAAGGTTGCTTTAATTATGATTCAGACATGGTTAGGATTTCCCTTTGTTTTTGCATTATTTACTGGTGTGTTACAAAGCGTTCCTCGAGATATGTATGAAGCTGCCGATGTTGATGGAGGTACGCGTTTGCAAAAATTGCGCTATATTACCTTACCGCACTTATTGTTTGCAACAGCGCCATTATTAATTATGCAATACGCAGGAAATTTCAATAATTTTAATATCATTTATTTGTTTAATGAGGGTAATCCTGCTGTCCGTGGACAGAATGCTGGTGGAACCGATATCTTGATCTCTTGGGTTTATAAACTAACTTTTGAATCCAATAATTATAATATGGCCGCTGCAATTACGATAATTATGGGATTAATCGTTTCCTTATTTGCCTTTTTCCAATTTAGGAAGACAGCTTCGTTTAAAGAGGAGGGACGTTACTAATGGCTATGTCACGAAAGAAAAAATCGAAAATCGAAGTAACGTTTATCTATATCTTTTTGTTACTGATGTTTATTGTTATTGCATATCCGTTATTTTGGGCATTTATGATGAGCCTAAATCCAGGGTCCAACATGATGGTGACGGAATTAATACCAAAGAACCCAACTTTAGAGCATTATAAGTGGTTATTTACCGATCCAAATAGTGATTATTTAATTTGGTATAAGAATAGCCTCTTTGTAGCAATCGTCAATTCAATTGGGTCAGTCATTATAACTTCGCTGATTGCATATGCATTTTCTCGCTATAAATTTGTTGGTAGAAAATATGGTTTGTATATGTTCTTGTTATTGCAAATGTTCCCGGCATTAATGGGAATGGTAGCATTATATATTTTATTAAATACGATTGGTTTAACCGACTCACTTTATGGTCTAATGTTGATTTATCTCGGTGGTCAAATTCCTTTTAACGCATGGTTAGTAAAAGGATATTTTGATACGATTCCGAGAGAACTTGATGAAGCAGCGAAGATAGATGGAGCCGGTCATTTGAAAATATTTTGGACGATCATGTTACCATTAGCAAAACCGATTTTAGCAGTAGTAGCATTGTTTAACTTTATGGCGCCATTTATGGATTTTTTATTACCACGAATTGTTTTAACAAGTCCGGAAAAATATACATTAGCACTGGGACTTTACAGTTTTATTAATGACCAGTTTTCTACGAACTTCACGAAATTCGCAGCGGGTTCCATCTTAATTGCTGTACCGATCGCTCTTGTATTTTTGTTATTACAGCGCTATTTAATTTCTGGATTAACTTCCGGTGCTACGAAAGGTTAAGGCGTTAAAATATTGAACAACAGGAGGGCAATATCATGCTTGAAGACACTAGTTTTGCTATTCATCCTGGTAAAGAAACCGGAAATGAAGCTATTAAATACGTAGATATTGGAAAGGTAATCGAGTATAAAACAACAGGAGAAAATTATCAGTTTATTAGTGAACATAGCTATGTAACGATTAGCTTTTTTAGTGATTCTATTGTTCGTATCGTTATGAATCCATGGACGACACCAGATTTGACTCTTTCACAAACGGTAGTTGCTACTCCGGAAAAAGTAAAAATAAACGAACATGAAACGAATGAAACAATTATCCTGCAAACAACAAAGATGGAACTTGTTGTAAGAAAACAGCCACTTCGGATTACCATTAAGGATGTAGCAGGTCATGTACTCGTAAGTGAATTAGAGCGTGGTATGGCTTATCGGGAAAACGGCGAAGTGATTGTGTTTAAAGATAAAGATGAACAAGATCATTTCTATGGATTTGGGGAGAAAAGTGGATTTTTAGATAAACGTGGTGAAAAATATGAAATGTGGAATACTGATGTATATGCGCCGCATAACCCCGAGACAGATCCATTGTATCAATCGATTCCATATTTTATGACATTGCGTGATGGAAGAGCACATGGAGTATTTTTTGATAACACATTTAAAACGACTTTTGATCTAAAAAGCTATAAAAATACTTATTCATTTCATGCAGAAGGTGGACAGCTGGACTACTATGTAATGACCGGACCAGAGCCAAAATCTGTGCTGGAGCAATATACATTTTTAACAGGACGCATGCCGTTACCAGCTAAATGGGCACTAGGGTACCATCAGTCGAGGTATAGCTATGAATCAGAGGAAGAAGTTAGAGCATTAGCAAAGAACTTTGTAGAACGCGATATTCCAGTCGATGTCATTCATTTAGATATTCATTATATGGATGAATACCGGGTGTTTACCTTTGATAAAAATCGCTTTCCAAATCCGGAACAGCTGATTACAGATTTACGTGAAATGGGAATTCGAATTGTTCCAATTGTAGATCCTGGTGTGAAAAAAGATCCGGAATATCCGATATACCAAGAAGGTGTGTGGCAAGATAACTTCTGTAAATATATTGAAGGAAATATTTATTATGGAGAGGTTTGGCCGGGTGTAAGTGCCTTCCCTGATTTTACAGAGGAACGTATACGCAAGTGGTGGGGAAAACAGCATGCTTACTATACAAACATGGGTGTTGAAGGTATCTGGAATGATATGAATGAGCCGGCTGTCTTTAATGAAACAAAAACAATGGATACATCGGTAATGCATCGGAATGATGGAAGACCAACAACTCATCGTGAGCTTCATAATGTGTACGGATATTTAATGGGAAAGGCTACGTATGAGGGAATGAAAAGTCATCTAAAATGTAAACGTCCATTTTTGCTGACCCGTGCCGGTTATGCAGGTATACAGCGTTATGCAGCTGTGTGGACTGGCGATAATCGTAGCTTTTGGGAGCATCTGCAGATGAGTTTGCCAATGGTCATGAATTTGGGTTTATCTGGTATCGCATTTACGGGCCCTGATGTTGGGGGTTTTGCTCATGATACAAATCCGGAACTTCTGGTACGCTGGATGCAAATCGGTGCATTTACACCATATTTTCGTAACCACTCTGCAATCGGAACACGTTATCAGGAGCCATGGATGTTTGGTGAAAAATATGAATCCATTCTAAAGAAATATATTCAAATGCGTTACGAATGGATGCCGCAATTATATTTACTGTTTTATCAAGCAAGCGGGCAAGGGCTTCCGGTTATGCGACCATTATTGTTGGAGTATCCAGATGATCAAAAAACGTATCATTTAAATGATCAAGTAATGATTGGTGATAACGTCATCGTAGCACCTATTCTAGCGCCATCCGTAACGGATCGTGTCGTTTATTTCCCAGAGGGAAGTTGGGTCGATTTTGTTACGGAACGAGAGTATGAAGGTAATCAAGTGCATATTGTTCATGCTGAGCTTGATGAACTTCCAATTTTCGTTCGAAAAGGGACGGCGATCATGCAAGGGCAATATGTTTCTAATACAGAAAAGCAAGGAAAAGATCTTTGGATGTATGTCTATGCCAGTCAATTGAATGAAGAATATCGTTTTACTTTTTATGATGATGATGGAGAAACATTTAGCTACGAGGATGGTGAATACTTGAAGCTAGACGTGCAGATTACATCATCAGCTAAAAAAGTTGAAATTGATATCATAGATAAAGAAGGCACATATCAGCCGAAATATAATGAAATAAAAGTAAAAGTAATTGGTCTAAGCGATGAACAAAATGTTATAATAAACGGTGTGGAGCGTACGAATCATTCTAGTTTAACGATTTAAGATTACGTCGAGTAGAGGGTGAGATGGATAATGGTAACAATTAAAGATGTAGCAAAGGCGACAGGTGTTTCACCTTCTACTGTTTCCAGAGTGATTGCAGATAATCCGCGCATTAGTGCCGAAACGAAAAAGAAGGTAAGAAAAGCAATGAAAGAATTAGGGTATCATCCTAATATCAATGCGAGGAACCTGGTTGCCAAATATACGAAAGCAATTGGGGTAGTCATGCCTTCTTCTGCCGATAAATCATTACAAAACCCATTTTTTCCCGAAGTATTGCGTGGTATCGGCTCTATTACCCATAAAATGCAATATTCCATGACTTTATCTAGTGGAGAAACAGAGGACGAGATTTTTGCCGAAGTGGAACGAATGGTTTACGGCAGTTATGTAGACGGCATTATTTTATTATATTCGCGAGTGAATGATCGAATCACAAACTTTTTGCGAGAAAAGGGCTTCCCATTTGTTATGGTAGGGAAACCTTCAGAATATATTAATGAAATAACGCATGTTGACAATGATAACTTCAGTGCTGGAAAAGAAATTACAACGTATTTAATTCAAGAAGGTCATAAGCGGATTGCCTTTATTGGTGGTTCAAGAGATTTAGTGGTGACAATGGATCGAGAAAATGGCTATGAAGCAGCTTTAAAAGAAGCAGGTTTTCCTATTTCAAGCTCGTATAGTATTCATGCTGAATTCCTCGAATCTGGGGGAAGAAAAGCAGTAGAAGAATTGTTAAAGCTGAAGCAACCACCTACTGGAATTGTGGTTAGCGATGATTTAATGAGTTTAGGTGTGCTAAGTACACTTGAAGAGTTGGGCTTTCATGTTCCAGAAGATGTTTCATTGGTAAGCTTTAACAATGTTTACTTATCAGAAATTACGAACCCCGCTTTAACTACAGTCGATATTCAAATTTATCAACTCGGTGCTCAATCAGCAAAAGCGTTAATTGAAAAAACACAATCTAAAGCTGAACCGGCTAAACGAATCATTATTCCATACAAAATCGTGTATAGAGAGTCGGTTGCAAAAAGCTAAGAAGAACTAAAAAGTGGTGAAAAAACCCCACTTTTTAGTTCTTTTTTTGTTGCTTAGGAAATTTATCTTTTTTTCATTGGAGATAATTGTTTAAAAAGTAACTTCGTCGTCTAGCCCAAGCGCTCGTTCTGTTAGCAAACTTCGAGCTTCTTCCTATCTACAATAAGTCAAGGGGCCCAACGTCGGCATACTCCTGTTGCAGGGTCATGTTTCCTTTATTCCGGATGTAAAAAGCCGTATTTTTCTCATTTCAAAAATGCGTGTATGATGTTGAAATAAGCAAGTATTCTAAAGCATGGCATTGCCTATACTAGATCTTCCAGTGTGTCGAAGTCCCGAACGGTAGTTCCGATTATGAGGGCATTATGAAATAAATAACGGAGAGTTTCTCGTAACAAGCATGGAGTCATTCGAGCTTTTATATCGTTATTTTTACACAGAATTCTTGTACTATAGGAAAGCATAAAACTTTAGGCTTTATAGTATAAGAAAAACTATAGCTTTCTCCATAAAGACTTGGCGACAAGCCAAGTTTTTCTAATCTTAGGAGAGGGCGATTTTAAACCCTATATTTAGAGCAAAAACTTTATAAAAAGAGTGACAACAAACTCCTTATTTGTTAAAATATTTAATAAATATGGAATAGTGTTTATTTTTAACTAAATAGATGCTATGGATTAACTGTTAAATCTAATTGACTCTTCTTAACCAGTTGAGCAAAGCTTAGATTAAAACCAGTTATATTGACGGGAGATATTGCTGTCTATATAACTGGTTTTATTATTTAAAGAAGGAGAACAGTTAGAAAACAAGATAGAGCTAAGAAACTTTTCAAATTATTAAGTATTGGGGGATAAGCAATGTCTAAATTAAGGGTAGCTGTTGATGTCGGCGGTACGTTTACAGACGTATTTGTATTTGATGAAATAAGTAAGAAGATCTATGTGGAGAAAACGTCTTCCACTCCTGCAAACCCTGAAATTGGTGTAATAGAAGGGTTGGAAAAGGCTAACATACCATGTGAAGAGATCATGGTTTTCTCACACGGCACTACTGCAGGTACCAATGCTTTAATTGAACGAAAACTTCCTAATACGGCACTAATTACAACGAAGGGGTTTCGTGATGCAATAGAAATCCGCAGGGGTACAAAATTAGATTTATGGGATGCATATAAAGATGTTGCCGAACCATATATCAAAAGAAGAGATCGTTTTGAAGTTACAGAAAGAACCGATTACTCTGGTCATATCCTTGTTGGGGTAAATGAGCAGGAAGTAAAAGAATTGGCACATAAGCTAAAAAGGAGAGGGGTAGAAGCAATTGCTATTTGCTTCTTAAATGCTTATATCAATGGAGAAAATGAGCGAATAACAAGAAATATATTGAAAGCATATTTACCAGATGTCTTTATCACTATTTCAAGTGATATTCTTCCTGAAATTTTTGAACATGAGCGAATGAGTACCACGATGATTAATGCAGTTCTCGGTCCAAAAATAAGTAACTATATTAAAACGCTCGAAAATAAATTAGAAGCTAAGGGCTATAAAGGAGAAATTTTAGTCATGCATTCCGGCGGAGGTGTTATGACGTCAGAAAATGTACAACGATATGCAGGAAGACTTGCAAGCTCAGGGATTGCAGCTGGTGCGATAGCTAGTAAATATATTGCGAATCTATGCGGGTTTAAGAATGCAATTGGGCTAGATATGGGCGGAACAAGTACGGATATTTCTTTAGTGTATGATGGAAAATTAAAAATGACAAAGGATTGGTATATCGAATATGGATATCCAATAGGTTTTCCTAGTATTGAGATTTTGACGATTGGCGCTGGAGGGGGGAGCTTAGCTTGGATTGATGCAGGTGGATCACTTAGGAATGGACCTGAAAGTGCGGGTTCAGATCCGGGACCTGCTAGTTATGATAAAGGAGGGACGCAACCTACAAACACGGATGCAAATTTGATCTTAGGAAGACTTAGCCCTTCACTTTTAGATGGTCAAATGCAATTAAAAAAGGAACATGCGCTTCAATCGCTACAACCAATATGCGAAACATTCGGTTATACTCATTTTGAAGCTGCAGACGCAATATTAAAAGTGGCAAATGCTAATATGAGTGACGCCCTTCGTCTTATTTCTGTTAGAAAAGGCTATGACCCAAGAGATTTTGTATTAGTTGCGTTTGGCGGAGCTGGAGGGTTACATAGTGCTTATTTGGCAAAAGAGCTGCATATTCCTCATGTTATTATACCGGCTTATCCGGGTGTGGCAGCTGCTTTTGGCTGTTTACTTGTTGATTATCGTCATGACTTAACACAAACCTATGTAGCGGATATAAAAGACGTAGATAAAGATGATTTAAATAAAGCATTTGCTAAATTAGAAGAAAAGGCAATAAAGCTATTGGAAAAAGAAAAGGTTTCTCCACAAAATATGCAATTAATTCGGTATTTGGAAATGCGTTATGCAGGACAGTGGAGATCGCTTGCTATCATTGTTAACCGCCCAATCGTTTCTTTAAACAGTGCTTTAGACAAGTTTCATCAAGAACATGAACGGGCGTTTGCCTTTTCCAATCCTGATCAAAAGGTGGAAATTTATGGATTACGGGTTGAGGCCATTGGAACAGTACCTAAACCTGAACTGGCTAGAGAGAAGCCTTCCGGAAGTTTACAAGCTGCATTAAAAGGATATCGAGAGGTTTATTTTGCTGAAAAAGACGGTCTGGTACGTACACCAATTTATAATCGGCCGTGTCTTCCAGTGGATAGTTTGATACATGGACCTGCAATTGTAGAACAGCTAGATTCAACGGTTATTATTCCTCCAGAGTTTACTGCTACAGTTGATGAATATAAAAATATAATTATTCATGTAAATATAGGGGGTGCTGATGATGGAAGCAATGCAAAACAATTCATTAGATCCAGTAACATTTGAAGTACTAAAAAATAGTTTTATTAACTTAGTTGATCAAATGTCGGAGCAAATACTACGAACCTGTTATTCATTTGTTATATATAATCGGGATTTTAGTTCAGCATTATGTGATGCTAATGGTAACATTGTAATGCAAGGTACACAGGATATTGCTGTTCATGTAGGAACTTTACACCTAACTGCAAAAGCAATTATTAAAGACTTTCAAGAAGATATTCATCCTGGTGATGTGTTTCTTATTAATGATCCTTATCGTGGTGGTACCCATTTTAGTGATGTAAGAGTGATAAGACCAGTATTTTATCAGCAAACATTAATTGCATTTATCCAGTCAAATGGTCACTGGGCTGATGTCGGTGGAAGTATGCCTGGTTCATTTGATGTCAGCTCAAAAGATCATTATGGAGAAGGAGTCCGGATACCGCCAGTTCGCATCTGGAGTAAAGGTAGATATTTGAAAGATGTTGCTAATCTTATTGTGTCCAATATGCGTGTTCCAGAGGAACGTCTCGGAGATTTACGTTCACAGGTAGAAGCAACAAAAGTAGCGGAAACAGAGCTTCTTAGATTAGTGGATAAATATACGATTGATACAGTACTAGTGGCATTTTCTGAAGTACAGAATTATGTAGAACGATTAACTCGGGAAAAATTAAAGGAACTACCTAACGGAACTTGGGAAACGGTTGATTATATAGATATGGACCCGGATTTGGGAGACGGTATGATTCCAATTAAAGTTAAATTATCTATAAAGGAAGACAACATATTTTATAATTTAGAAGGGACTCACCCAGCTATAGGTTGTTTCCTAAACGCTTCATATGGTTCGTCGCTGTCAGGATTGTATGCTGGAACAAAAACGTTTTTTCCTGATATACCGCTAAATTCTGGGTTCTATCGTGTTATTGAGGCAAACTTACCAGAAGGATCGGTTGTAAATGCACGATGGCCGGTAGCTGTATCTGGTTTTTGTTCAGGACCATATGAAAAAATTATAAATGCATGTTTTGAGTTGTGGTCACATATTATGCCTGAAAAAGCACTGGCATGTTCATTTAATTTAGAGTATTTATTAATTGGAGGATGGGATGCTAGGGAGGGCTATAATCGATTTTTTATGTGGTATGACTGGATGGCCGGTGGACATGGCGGGCGTATCAGTAAAGATGGCGCTAATGCAATGTCTCCGGTATTTGGAGCAGGGTTAAGTGTCCAACCTTGTGAAGGTCAAGAACGATTAACTCCTGTTGTCACTTCCTATCATGAAATTATGATTGATTCCGGAGGACCAGGTGAATACCGTGGAGGATGTGGAGCTAAGAAAGGTGGAACGTTAACTGCTATTCAAGATGCAGTTATGTCTGTATGCTGTGATCGTTCAAGGTCTGTTACGTGGGGACTCTTTGGCGGGTTGCCTTCAAACCCACATGGAAATTGGTTAAATCCTGAAACGGAAACAGAAGAATTCTTAGGAGCTTTCTTTTCAAATGTCGCATTGAAAGAAGGAGACAGTTTTACCAGGCCTTCTGCTGGAGGGGGTGGTCTTGGCGATCCACTAAAACGCAATCCGCAACATGTATTGGAAGATGTAATAGACGGATATGTTTCTGTCCAACGTGCTATAAAAGATTATGGCGTGGTTATCAAGGCAATTGATCCTGACATTGATCAATATGAAATTTTGCATGAAGAGACGACTCAGATGCGAACCTATATAAGATGCAATAGGAAAAATTGGCTAACAGAAAATCCACAAATTGTAGTTAAAAAATATAAAAACGGCGAGATTGATAAGTTGGACTTAATCCGTCGATATGGGGTAATTATTGACTTTTCAACAGATACGGTATTGGAAAAATCAACTCAACAGTTTCGTAATATGCTTAACAACCGTTCAGCAGCATATTGGGAATAAATATAGTATTTTGGAATGATGAAAATCAAGATAAGTAAACTATAGGTAATCCTAAAACTACAAAAAATGACTCATTCCTTCATGATTACAAATAATCCCATATCATCTTACACATGATATGGGATAACTGAAGGGAGAAACAAGCTTTACGAAGAAATTCGATGCATCATTTTTAAGCTGCTTTTTTAATAAAAACTGTAATATAAATTTTCAGATCAACCACCTAGGCTTTTCTAATTATTTCATCTACATAAAGTTCACTACACTAAGTAATTATATAATATTAACTGGCAATAGTTGTTACTTTTTCATACTGTGAGAACAGCAACAATAGCATTTTTTTACTAGATACTAATAATTATTCCTTCCACGTATCGACCAACACTCTCATCCAATTTTTGTAGGCAATCTTTGTTAATTCCTCATCGGTAAAACCGTAAGTTTTTAATTGATTCATAAGCTTTGGCAGTCCGGTAACATCCTTTATACTGTCTGGAACTATTGTACCGTCAAAATCGGAACCTAAGGCAACATAGTCAACTCCAAAATTTTCAGCGATATAAACAATATGTTGGATAATTGTATCTAATGATATATTCGTTTCAAATTTTCCATCTGCTCGCAACATATTGACAGCAAAATTGATTCCTACTACTCCATTACTTGCTTTGATCGCTGCTAATTGATTGTCGGTCAGATTACGGGAAATTGGGCAAATGGTGTGCACATTAGAATGTGTTGCGACAATCGGAGCTTCACTAATTTTTACAACATCCCAGAAACCTTTCTCATTTAAATGGGCTGTATCAATCATAATTCCTAATCGATTACACTGTTTAACTAAATTTTTCCCATCATCGGTTAATCCATTTCCGATATTGGGTGACGATGGATAACGATAAGGAACCCCTTCCCCATATTGATTAGGACGACTCCAAACAATCCCTAATGAACGTAAGCCGGCTTGATAGAGAACATGAAGTGCATCAAAATTAGTATCAATTGCTTCAGCACCTTCTATATGAAAAATAGCTGCAAGAATTTGATTATTTAAGCAATAGATTAATTGATCGATATTTTTTATAACTTTAAATCCACCATTTGACTCGGATTCAAGTTTAAACAGTATAGCTGCTAATGCATTTGTATAGTTTAATGCAGTTGGTTGATCGATTGGGGGAGGAAGAGGGATATCATAGCCGCTTTCGGTAAGATATTGTGCAGATTCCATATGGTAATTTTTATTTGGTGTAAAAGCGGCAAAAAATCCTCCCCCAAAATTTCCTTTTTTTGCACGAGGAAAGTCAATATGTCCCAACTCGGTTTCATTAAAAAATTCTAATTCATGAATTGCAGAAGTATGTAGTTCTAATAAAGTATCATTATGACCATCGAATATAGGAATAGTCTCCACTTTTTATTCTCCTTTACTGCCAAAAGGCGGTTGTTAGGTAGTTCCTGTTTCAAATAAAACGTAATACAAATTGAGATAGTTGAGCTAAAAACAAAGGATTTAGTTACTAAAAACAGCTTATCATAAAAAGTAGTAAATTTTCTGTTTTAAATATAAATTTAGATGTCATATGTAAATAAATAGTTGTTTTTCCTTTACTCCTATCTAAGTGCTTACTAAAATTTAGCTTGAAAAATTCCGTTAGAAGCCAACATACAGCCTTTTATAAAACGTTTTACTAAAAATCAACAATCTACTTGATAATAGTTATACCATCTTTATGGATAAAAACAATAAAAATTGTAAAAAATATGGATTTTTGTACTGTTCGAGATTGGAGATGAGTTCGGCAAACTTTGAAAAAGAATGAGAGCGGGTATTGTCAGGAGCAAGCGAATAACTTATATATAACATATATAGTTTTTAAGCTTTGGCAGGAAAGGATATCGATAAAATACCGACAAATACATTAAAAAAGCTGGGCTTGTTACTTAGTTTTCCTATGCTTATTTATACCTACACTTGATTGGTAAAATCCTTCGAAATGCACTTGTTGACCTTTGTTTTATTTTGCTAAGCTAACTGTAGCTCATTTGGAATTTCATTTTTTTTTTTTTATTGTAGTCATACATATCAATTTTAAGTATGGTGTGAAATTAATCGATGTTCTGTTAGACCGATATTTTGAAAAGCTGATTATTTTCAAACGGGTGCATTGCTTTTCTAATAATCTTCCATTTATTATGTATTGTTCATATCTATTATGCAAAAGTGTGGGAAAATAAGTGGTCAGTTTATATTTGTAGGGGAGGAAGAAAACCTTCTTGGGTAAAAGCTCGTTTATATAAAGGAGTAAGTGTTCTTTGGAGATGAACAGTTGTAAAGGGGGAAAACAGATTGACCAAAGAAAAGATGGAGGATCTGTTACACATGATTACCGGTATGATGAATGAATTGGAAGACATACGGGTAAGCAGTCGTAAAGTAGATGACGATTATGACGAATTGGAGCAACGTATCCAATTTATGAAAGTAAACATAGATGGGCTGGAGAGGGATTTACATTATATAAACAGACAGGTTTCAGTTGCAAATGGACAAAGGACATAATCAATATCAATAAAGAACATTTTTAACAGCGTGCAAATGCAGGCTTATTTTTTTTGCTTAAAAGTCCTGATAAGAGTTTTGGTTATGTCAACAAACCGGATAAGTTGGTTGAATGTCGTAAAACGTTTTAGGTTTTAAACATACGTGAAAGCGATTAGGACGCCTGACAAAATGTCAATTTTTTACAACGTTTTATACAAATTGTATTTAATAATGAATTGAAATTGGTATAAGGCTTGTGGATATTGACCAAAACATATTACAATGACATTAAAGTCGATATTTGTAAGGTGATATTTGTGCAAATGCAATCATTTAAAAAAGTAGTAGAAGCAAGCTATTTAACTGCTGAGAAAGCGTGGAGTTACCGAACTATTCTTCGTTACTTTTATATACAGCATGAGCGAATGCGTGAATTTCTTTTCCCTGAAGAGATCTATGCTTATTTAAATAAGCTGCCGGATTTTGCTGATTACACCGAAGAACAGCTGCACCAGGATCTGGATCAGCTAGTAAAATGGAATAACTTATTAGCACGACAAGAAATGGGAAGAGCGTATTCCATTGAGGAATTTAAAAAGAAGCGGTTTCGTTATCAATGTACTCCTTATACCGTAGAGTTTGAACGAATGCTTTTGGAAATGGAGAAGAGTGGAGAAGCGTTTGGCGGATCATTGGAGAAAAAGGAGTTTGAACGTCTATACCAAAATCTAGTCCAATTAGAAACAGTTTTACAGCAGCCCGTTTTGTCTAAAGCAGATGAATGTTCCCAACTGTGGAATGATATTTTTACCTATTTTCGTTCTATTACAAAAAACACCTCTGATTATATTGCTCACATTAATAGTGAGGAGGCGGAAGAGCGTATGTACACCGAAGCTTTTCTCATATATAAAGATAAATTTACTGCTTATCTACGTGATTTTATTATTGGTCTTCAGCACACCGCCCAAAAAATCCAGCTATTACTACGATCATTAAATATAGATGAACTACGCCTTTTTATGCAACAGGTGATTGTCCATCAGCAACATGTGCCTCGATTTGAAGATATTACAGATGAGACAGTCTTAATGGAAGAATTAGAAGCAAGATGGCAGACGTTAATGACGTGGTTTTTAGGAGATGTTTATCGTGAAAGTGAATTGGAAAGTTTACAGACGCGTACCAATGAACAAATAAGAAGAATCACCAGAATAGTACAACGATTAGGGGAAAGACATCATTATTTTCGGAGTCGAAAAAAAGATTACTTACATTTAGCCAAGTGGTTTGCTTCTATAGAAGATATTCATGAAGCCCATGAATTATCTGCTGTGGCATTCGGAGTTTTTCATACGCGTCATCTGTATAGTGACCATATCCCAACAGAGGATATTTATACAGATACGTGGGAAGAACAGCCAATGAAGCATGAAACAAAGCCACGAATCCGTAATTATCGTGAAAAAACAAAAGCAGGTGCAATTATTTCGAAAGAACAGGAAAAAGAAGTGGCTCGACAGAAATATTTACAGGAGAAGCTCGTTGAACAAAAAACATTAGAAAAATATATGGTTGGGAATGAAATAAAGGTTGAAAAGCTTCCGATCATTGAAACTTATGTAAGGAAAATGCTGCTTGGTTGGATTGGAAAAGCAATGGCTAAAGAGGACTATACAATCAAGACGGAACATGGAAGGTTGGTTAAAGTTCATATTTCACGAACGAAGCGAGTTCAGCTGCATGCAGTGGATGGATCGATGGAAATGCCTGCTGTTACTTTTGAATTTTTAAATAAGGGGAACAAATATGGAACATAGTCATTTTGATGAAAAAGCACAAGCTGCGATGCGAATTTTGTTTGAAAACTTTTGGATATTACGTTCTAAACAACCAGAAGCTTATCAATTAATTAGGGAACGAGAAAAAGTAATAAAACGCTATGTTATGGATAAATTTGGTTTTGATTTAATTGTGCATCAACATTTTATTAAGATGGAAAAAATTCCGGTACAAACGAAAAGTTGGATGGGTATTCAAGCATTTCAAGAACCTCGTGACTATGCGGTTTTTTGCAGTGCTTTAGCTTTTACAGAGAGTCGAACCGTAGATGAACAATTTCTATTAACCGAAATTTGTGAAGAAATAAAAGATCTTTATCCAGGGGATCTACCGTTAGATTGGACTAATTATCATCATCGTAAATCACTTGTACGTGTCATTAAACAATTGGAAAAATTATCAATTCTGTCGGTCGTTGAAGGAGAAGTGGAACATTTTGCGTTAAACGAAGAGCATGAGGTACTATATGAAGTAACCATATATGCTAGATATTTTATGCGTTCATATCCAAAAGATATATCAGAATATAACTCCAAAGAAGAAATTTTACAAGGTGAATGGAGCCGTCACGAAACAGTTGACGGACGAAGAAAACGTGTTTATCGTAAATTACTCCTTTCACCTGCTGTCCAGCGGGAGAGTGAGAATGATCCGGACTTTGCTTATATACGCAATTATCGAAATCGATTACGGGATGATTTAGAAGAACATACTTTATTTAGGTTTGAAATTTTTAAAAATGCTGCGCTACTTGTAGCTGATGAAAAGAAACAGGAGTTGACACTCTTTCCGGATCAAAAAGCGATTATCGATATTGCTTTACACTTTGCAATGTATATTCGTCAACATCAAGAAAAGTTCTCACCAGATGCTTTTGGTAATATTCGTGTTAGTGCAGTGGCGTTTGAACAGATTTTAACTGATTTACATGAGTTTTATGGAAAAGGTTGGAGTAAGCAATATCGGGATGGTAGCTTAAAACAAACGCAAAAAGAACTAACGGAAACGTTAAAAAGCTGGGAAATGCTTGAACAAGATCATTTCACAAAGGACTATATTATCAGGCCGTTGTTAGGTCGTGTTGCTGGACAATATCCGAAGTCATATATGGAAGAGGAGCTCGCGTATCATGAAAAAAAATAAGTGGAAACTAAATCGCACAGGCTTACTAAACTTCTGGTATTATGATGATGAAATTTTTGAATTTGCAGATGGAAAGTTATTATTAAGAGGAAGTAATGGTTCAGGAAAATCAGTAACCATGCAAAGTATTTTACCGGTTTTGCTTGATGGTAAAAAGTCTCCTGATAGACTGGATCCATTTGGTTCAAAGGCACGAAAAATGGAGGATTACTTACTTGGGGAGAAAGATATTGCTAATCGTGATGAACGTACAGGCTATTTATTTATTGAGTATAAACGTGAAGATACGAATCAATATATAACTACTGGAATAGGAATGCAGGCTCGTCGTCATAAGTCAATGAATACATGGTATTTTTTAATTAATGATAATCGAAGGATTAATTATGAACTCACTTTATATGATAATGAACGTCACGCAGGTAAAACGCAAAAACTTCCGCTTTCCCGAATTCAATTAGAAAATCGAATTGGCGATGGCGGATTTGTTGTCCGTACACAGACGGAATATATGCAGCTTGTTAATAAATATATTTTTGGCTTTGAGGAAATCGAGGCGTTTGAGGATTTGATTAAGCTGTTAATTCAATTACGTAGTCCTAAATTATCAAAGGATTTTAAACCAACCGTTATTTATGAAATTTTAGAAGCGGCACTTCCTCCGTTAACAGATGAGGATTTGCGTCACTTATCAGATACCATTGAGCATATGGATCAAACGAAGCAGCAAATAGAGCAGTTAGAACGTGAACAATTTGCTTTAGATAAATTAATTAAACGGTACGATGATTATAATAAGTACGTTATAGCTGAAAAAGCAAGTGAATATATTGAAGCAAATAAGCAATATATCAAGAATAACAAAAATTTAGCAGAAAAAACGAATGAAGTAAACCAGCTGGAGACAGATATTGAAGATTTACATGGGCGAAATCGAATTTTAGCGCAAACAAAGGAAATTTTAGAAAAAAAGCAAGAGCGATTACGTCATCATAAGGTATGGAATCTGGAAAAAGATCGTTCCGATGAGCAACAAACGTTGCAAGAGATAGAGAAAGATATAAGCAGAAAAAGTGACCAAGCTACTCATAAAAAACAATTAGAACTACAAACAATAGATAAAATATCTGCACTAGAAGCTGAAATTGAAAGTATTGAAACGGAACTGACAGAGGGCTTAACGGACTTACAAGTTATTGCTGATGAAGTGTCATTTGACCGTCATGATTTAAATGAACAGGATTTCAGGAGAAACCAGCATAATAAATTTAACTTTACTGTTTGGCGCCAAGAAGCAGAAAATCATTATAAGTTACTGGTGACAATCAGTGAGGAATTTAGAATTTATGAACAACTGAAAAAGGAAATAATCAATTATCAAAAAAAACTTGCAGATACGTCATTGCAATTAGATACAATTCGCCAAGAAGAAAAAGACTGGTCAAGTATTTTTGAACAGGATAAGCAGGAAAAAGTATCCGAGATTTATCAATGGGTGCATGATTATGATTTTATACCAATTGACGAAGTAACGTTGCAAACAACTGCCAGAGAAATGGAGCATCTTTATGAAGACAATACATTTGAGGAAATTCGCCATTTATTTGTAACTAAAAGTAATGCATATCAAATGGAAAAAAATCAGTTGATAGCGACTTTAAAAGGAAAGTTGACCTTATTAAAAGATGATCTGAGTGAAAAAAAAGCGGAACTTCTAAAGTTGCAATCAAGACGCGATCCTGAACCACCTAATCAGAAAGAAGCAACAAACATTGCTCGTAAGCAGTTAAAAGATGGTAAACATGAGTTTGCTCCTTTTTATGAAGTGGTAGAATTTCAGGATCATGTTCCAGAAAAAACCCGCAGACAAATGGAAGCAGTATTATTAGACGCCGGCATTTTGAACAGTTTAATCGCTAAGGAAGGAACTCCAATTCAGAACGACCGAATTATTAAACCACAGCCTCAAATGATGGCACATACGCTAGCCGATTATTTAAAGCCAGATATTGATAAGGAACAACATTTATCTGAGCAATTAGTCGATGATGTACTACGTAGTATTCTAGTGGTAGAAGAATTAGACGCAGCAAGCTTTAGTTTTAATGAAAATGGGAAATATCGCATCGGGTTCATCGAAGGTCATACATCCAGAGTAGATGCCGTTCGTTTTATTGGAAAAACGGCAAGAAAACGTTACCGAGAGGAACAAATAAAGAAAGTAAAAGAAGAAATTGTCAATTTACAGCAACAGTTAGAAGGTATACAAACAAAAATTGGAGAGCTTGAAGCAAATGTAATTGCTGCCCAAGAGGCAATAAAACAATTTCCCAACGATAAAGATCTTCAAGTTAGTTATACAAAGATAAAAGAAAAACGTTTTGAGCGTAAGCAAATTCAAAAAGAACTAGAACGAATCGATTCAGACATGCAAGAGACGAATCAAGCATATCAAAAACAAAAACAACTGCTTGATAAAGAGACAAGAGACCTAAATATTACACTTTCTTTTGAAGCGTATAAGGAAGCAACAACAGAGATGCGCGATTATGAAATGACATTACGCTCTTTGATTACTGCTCATACTACCTTTTTATTAAAACAGGAGAATATAGCCCACTCACGACAACGATTAGAGCAATTAATTATCGAAGTCGATGAGTTAAACGGGGAGCTAAATGAACTAGATGATAAAAAGGCGAAGACGGTAGGTAATATAAAGCAAATTGCACAGCAGCTAAAGTTGCACGGAGCTGATGATATCCGTAAGCAAATCCAAGAGGTTCAAGTCTCATTGCAAAAAGCAGAACAAGAATTTTTCGAGAATAAATCTACTTTACCGCAAAAACAAGCAAAGCGAGATACATTATTGCAACAAATAAACAAAGAAAAGCAACAACAGAGATTTTTTGAAAAGATGATTGAAGCGTGGTTGGCTAGTTTTGTTCAAGAAGTTCACTATCAGTTTATTCATTTTCCAGAAGCATTGGAGACAAATGAAGATCGTACACAATGGATTATTCAGAAGTATAGTCATCTAGTAAATGAAAAGAGTCTAACTGCGATTGAAGGGCAATTAACAAGTGTATATTATGAACAGCATTCGAACTTAATGGAATATCGCATGACAGATGTGCGAACACAAGCTGAAGATTATCCATGGATGGATGAAGAATGGGAAGATGATCAGCAATTAAAAATCCGTTACTGGAAGGAAAAAGCAGAACGGCGACTAATACAGCTTGATTACCAAGGAAAACGGGTTGATCCATATGTCGTACGAGAAAAAATTACGAATGAACGCCTGCAACAACAACATCTTTTAGATGATCAAGACCGAAAATTATACGAAGAAATTTTATTTGACTCCGTTGGGAAAAAATTAAGAAGTCGTATAGGCAGAGCACAGCAATGGACAGAAAAAATGGCTAAGCTAATGGCTGCAAGTGACTCTTCATCAGGATTATCATTTTCAATTAAATGGAAACCGCGCACTGCGGAAACAGAGGAGGAGCTTGATACAAAAGAACTTGTAGAATTGCTCCGTCGCGACTCCCGCTTGTTAAAAGAAGAGGATATGGAACATGTAATTGAGCATTTTCGGTCAAAGATTCAGCGGGCAAAAGAGCTCGTTGATGTCAAAGGAGAGGGAAACACATTATTACAAGTACTAAAAGATGTGTTGGATTATCGAAACTGGTTTTCTTTTGTTTTATCTTATAAACGGACAAATGAGCCGAAGCGAGAGTTGTCTAATCATGCATTTTATCAATTTAGTGGCGGAGAAAAGGCAATGGCAATGTATATTCCATTGTTCACTGCTTGTTATTCTAGGTATTTAGAGGCTGCTGATACTGCGCCTTATATTATCACATTAGATGAAGCGTTTGCCGGCGTTGATGAGGACAATATTAGTGTCATGTTTCGCATCGTTGAAGAACTTGGATTTGATTATATGATGAACTCTCAAGTTCTATGGGGAGATTATGAAACAATCTCTAACCTAGCTATTTATGAACTTATTCGTCCTAAGAATAAAGATTATGTTACCGTTATTCATTACCATTGGGATGGGAATAAGCGTTCATTAGTTGTAGATAAAGAAGAAAAGACGTTACATGTATAAGTAAACTTTAACTGTTATTTGATACATGGGGGATTTTTTCCCCATGAATCCGCTCTTTTTGGAGGTATGAAAATGGAAAGTAAATTAGAAGAAGCAACATCATTTTTTAAAAGTGAAAAAGCATATGATAAGTTATTTAAACAATTCCGAAAGAAATACGAGTCCCTTGGTAGAATTGGTGGGACAGTTCCAGTTCGCCTTTTTGATGACGATGAATTAGAGACAATTGCAAGTTTCTTTGGGATATCGAAAGAAAGATTACAGAAGAAGGGCGGTATCCAAATTGCTCATTTTGCTGAGCAGTTGAAAGAAACTAAATTTAGTGAGGTTCATTTAAAGGAACTATTAGATCATTATTTCGCTGAAGTATTAATTTCTAAAAAACAACGTAAAAAAGAGCAACAACAAAAATTTCAAACTAGATTAAATCTATTGATAGGTAAATATCCATCGTTACATAATTGGTTAAGTTATATAAAAGCATGTCCACCTGAAGTAAGGTGGATGGTCCGCTTAGCTGAAGCGGACTTTTTCCGTTTTGAAAATATGGTGAATAAACTTGCTAAAGCTATAGAACGTTTGCCTGAGTCACCAGAACGTTTGCCGATGTTTAGCCAACGAATTACGGGAGACCCCCATGATTTCGATATAAATGCAGACTTAGGAAAAATGTTTCTTCATGTGCTAACGTATTATAAACAAAATCAAGCTATTACGGTTCCACAAACAACGGAAGAAATTAATGAATTGTTGAAGTCATTTCTTATTTACCGTGATGATTTATTAAATTTTGTTACTTGTGCTAATCTGTTAGCTGAAACAGCAAATGATTCTTTACACGCTGTATGGAAGGCGGCAGTGGAAACGAACACAGTTCAAAATATTCCATTACGAGAATTACTTTCTATTAAGCGTATTTATCCGGCAACAGGTAATCATGTTTGGGTAGTGGAAAACTCAGGTGTATGTTCATCATTGTTGGATGTTCAACCGAATATTCCAATTATCTGCACTCATGGACAATTTAAGCTTGCTGCATTTATGGTGTTGGACTTACTTACTATAGACAATTGTACCATTTACTATGGAAGCGATTTTGACCCAGAAGGATTGGGGATGGCTGAGCGTCTCTTAAAACGTTACCCTATTCACGTGCAATTATGGCAGATGGACACAGCGGCTTATAAAAAAAGTAATCCAGTTAAACCAATTCCTACTGAAAGATTAAAGCAACTCGAACGAATTGAACATCCTTCATTGAATCAACTAGTTCAAACAATGAAACAAGTGAAGAAGGCAGGTTATCAGGAAGCATTAGTCAAAGAAATGCTTAAAGATATCCGCTTAAAATTAAAATAATAACATAGATTTTTGAGTAAATAAGAGCTGGATTTAGCTATTTTCTTATAGGGATAAAAAGATTTTTTTAGTTGTTCAAGTTCAGTAAAAATTGAAATATGTTTACTTGTTAGTAATATTTTAAAAGTGGTATACTAAGCATAATCTGCTATAAGTAAAGGAGGAGAGATGAATGAGCCAAGTAACATTACAGGATATATTTCAGGCTATAATGGAATTGTCCAGTGATGTTAAAGAACTCAGCTTGAAAGTCGATAAATTAGAAGCAAGGATAAGAAAATTAGAGGAAAAAGTAGATAAGCTAGAAATGAGAATAGGGAAGCTAGAGGAAAAAGTAGATAAGCTAGAAATAAGAGTAGGAAAACTAGAAGTAAATTCAGATGGATTGGAAAAGCGGATTAGTCTTATGGAGCGCAGAATAGATTCCTTAGAAAGAACGAATCAAGAAATGAAAGGAGAATTAAAGGAAGATATACGCAAAGTAGATAAGAAGTTTATGATTCTATGTGGAGATATAATTGAGACAAGGGCAGAGGTTGCCATGTTAAAAAGCTAGAAGCGTGCAAATGCAGGCTTATTTTTTTCGTATTAAAAAGAATATCGATTTTATGAACGTAGTAGTGAAACTAACTGAACAATTGTATTGTTAAATCAATTTTTAAAATTAAGATTATGAAAAAATTGTAATATCCATTAAGCAAAGTAGTATAAGGAAGTAAAGAACGACCACTTATTCGTGATCGCTCTATTTATGAATTTTAAAAGTAGAAATCAATCATGCAAACTTCTTTTAAAATCTTAAGAGACCATAAAAACGCGAACTTTCAATAAAAGAATAAGCTTTGGTGGACTATCTAATCTAATAATCATATTCATCCATGTTAACTATACGGATATTGTCTTGCTTGATGTTGAATACTTATCCATTTGAAAGTAGTAAAGGCATCCAAACTCCATTCACCGTTTAACCTGCCAATCCCGGAATTTTTGACACCTCCGAATGCAACATGTGGTTCATCATTTATTGTTGTATCGTTGATATGGATCATACCCGTATCTAATTGTTTAGCAAGCTGAGCTCCACGTTCCACATCCTTAGTATGAATGGCACCACTAAGTCCGTATAAGCTGTTATTTGCATATTCAATCACTTCTTTTTCATTGGAAACTTTTAAAATAGAAATGACTGGTGCAAACACTTCCTCTTGTGCTATTTCCATATCTGGGGTAACTTCAGTGAACACAACTGGTTCTACTATGTTACCGGTGATGTTGCCTTTAATAATTGGGTGTGCTCCTTCTCGAATTCCCTTCTCAATTAAGGCTCTTGTTGCTTTTACTTGCTGTTCATTAATTAATGGTCCGATAATCGTGTTAGGGTTTTTTGGGTCGCCGCATGTAAGTGTAGCAACCTTCGCAATATATTTCTTAACAAATTCTTCATAAATAGCTTCATGAACAATTAACCGATTAGCTGACATACAAATTTGTCCTTGATGTGTAAAACGGCTAAATACAGCAGCACTTACTGCCAATTCTAAATCTGCATCTTCTAGAACAATGAGCGCACTGTTACCACCTAATTCTAAGTGAACTTCCTTTAAGTTTTTTCCGGCTACTGCACCAATATGCTTGCCAATTTTTGTAGAACCTGTAAACGAGATTGCTCTAGGAATCGGGTGCTCGATAAATAAATCGCCAATTTCCGAAATTTCTGTTGTAATTACATTAAGTAATCCTTTTGGTAAACCAGCGCTCTCGAAGATTTTTGCAATCATCGTTCCACCTGTAATAGATGTGTGTTCATGTGGCTTTAAGACGACACCATTTCCTGTAGCAAGAGCTGTAGCAACAGATTTCATCGATAGAAAGAATGGAAAGTTGAAAGGACTAATTACACCAACAACCCCAATTGGAACACGATATACCCGGTTTTCTTTATGATCGATAGGGGAGGTCAATATCTTACCTTCCATTCGAAACGGGAAGGTAGATGCTTCTTTGATAAGATTGATAACTAAACCGATTTCAAATTCAGCTTTTAATCTAGTGCCACCTATTTCTTCTATAATAATATCTACAATAGCTGCATGATTTTCTTCGATATACTGTACTGCTTTTTCAAAAACTTCTCGTTGAATTACTGGGTTTGTTTGAGACCATTTGAGTTGAGCCGTAGCTGCTGCGTGGTAAGCTTTATCCAAATCTTCCTTGCTTGCAGCTTTATAAGTGGCAAGCAGCTCTCCACAATAAGGGTTTCTATTTTCCATCGAGAGTGATGAGGTTCCTTCACGCCACTCTCCATTAATATACTGACTCGGTAAATTTTTAAATGTCATTTTACTCACTCCTATATTATAAACCATGTCTGTTTTGTATTAACAAGCTGATATTTTATTCATTCTTAAGTTCTAAGTTTTCATGAGCTAGCCGGGAAAGCAAATGAATATTACTATTAATCTCTTGTACTGTTGCAGTAAGTTCTTCAATAGCAGCAGATTGACTGTCTGATTCTACATTAACCTCTTGAATGTACGTATCCAAAGTAGAAATAACTTCTTTAATTTTGTTCGTAATCGTATGAATATCCGATACTTGTTCTTTAGAATGATTCGCCATTTTTCTAATTTCATCCGCAACGACAGAAAATCCTTTACCGTGTTCACCTGCTCTTGCTGATTCAATCGCTGCATTAAGTCCTAATAAATTACTTTGATCGGCAATTCCTTTAACAACGTCTGATACTTCTTCAATCGTACCTACTTGTTTTGTAACGTCAGTAGCTTTTTCAGATATTAACGACATATGATTAGCTAGATCTGTCATAGACTCCGCCATGTCCTGAATGGTATTTGTTACTTCATTAAAAACAGTTGAGAGATTTTCAGCTATTTCTGCTAATTGATTTGCTTTATCAACGCTATAGCCCACCCCTACTCCACCAATCACATTGCCTGCTTCATCATGTAAGGGAATCGCTCGAGCAATTATATTAACACCAAATAATTGCGCTGGCACCAAGGCTGCTTGATTTTTATTTTGCTGAATTGCATTTGTAACAATATCTCCCTTTACTAAAGGATCACCTGGTTTCACATTTAAGGAAAATGTTTTCGCCGGGAAGTTTATGATCAGTTTCTCGGTATCATAAATACCAATCGTAATGTCTTCATTAATGAGATTTTGTAAAAATGGACCGACTGAAATAAATGATCGAATTAAGGGATGAAATTCAACTTCTGTAATTGCTGACTGATTCATGATTCTCTCTCCTATCTTATTTTTATCTCGCATCTAAGATCCGTAAGATCTCCATATTCAAGCATGAATACGAAGAAGTCTAAAGGGAGACAACGGCACTCACATGTTCGACTCGTTCAAGAGCCTTTAGCTTATCCCCTTACTACTTGTATCGGTATAAAACAATCAAATATTAATATTTTAAGCAGAGTTCTTATTGACATTTTTATTTTAGTAAGACTTTATTACTATGAATCGGATGATAAATAGAACTTTATACTTATAAAAAATTGTTTATTTTATATTTCAGGCTTTATTTCTTTTAATGATTTGCCGATAGAAAAAATATGCGGAAATGGTATTTGTATTCTTACTAAGGTAAAAAACGATTCAATTTAGGCTTCAGTTAAATCATAGAAAAGGAAGAATATGATCGTTGTCTTGTTTAAAAAGGGGCACATAACATAGAGAGAACTGAATACATGGATCAAACAAGTGTGGAATAGGAGGAAGACAGCTTGGATAAGACTTCAATTATTGGAATTATTTTAGGAATTATTGCGGTAGGGGTAGGAATGGTTTTAAAAGGAGTGCACTTGGCCGCATTAATTAATCCTGCAGCGATTTTGATTATTTTTGTTGGTACTGCTGCATCTGTATGTATTGCATTCCCGATCAGTACGATCAAAAAAGTTCCTTCATTGCTTAAAATTGTCTTTTCCGATGATCAACAAACGGATTATCAAGAAGTAGTGCTAATGTTTACGAAATTGGCAGATCAAACAAGAAAAGAAGGCATCTTATCACTGGAGAAGCAATTACGGGAGACAAGAGATCCTTTTTTACGTTCAGGGTTGCAATTTGTTGTTGATGGTCAATCTCCCGAATTTATCCGCGAAGTGATGCTGGAAAAAATTGATGCAATGGAAGAAAGGCATCAGGAAGGAATCGCTGTTTTTTCCCAAGCAGGAACTTATGCACCTACATTAGGTGTTCTTGGTGCAGTTATCGGGTTAATCGCTGCACTAGGCGATATGCAAGATATGGAGGTACTTGGACATGCGATTTCAGCTGCATTTATGGCTACACTAATGGGGATTTTTTCCGGGTATGTGTTATGGCATCCATTTGCTAATAAGCTACGAGAAAAATCAAGAAGAGAAGTGCGAATGAAAGAAATCATGGTGGAAGGATTGTTATCTATTACAGCCGGAAACTCAGCAATGATAGTAAAGGATAAACTTGGATCATATTTATCAACAAAAGAATTTAATGCTTTAAAAGGAGAGGAGGAAGATGCGTAAAAACAAACAAAAAAAAACACATCATGTGGATGAGTCATGGCTCTTGCCATATTCAGATTTATTAACACTTCTACTCGCTTTATTTATAGTTTTATTTGCCATGAGTGAAGTAGATTCTCAAAAATATAAAGAACTGGCGCAAGTGTTTCAAGGTGAGTTTTCCGGTGGCGAAGGGATCTTGGAAAACAGTTCTCCTTCACAGGACTCGCCTAAAATGGCTAATGATGAGGAAAATGATCAAAAAAAGGAACGGACGAAAGGTGAGCAGGAATTAGAAGAGCTTGAAGCCATACAAAAACAAATCGATGCATACATTATGGAAGCCGGCTTAGATAATACGCTAGAGACAAAATTACTGGATGAAGGACTCTTAATCACGATTCTCAATAATATTTCATTTGATTCTGGAAGCGCTAGGGTAACGAAGGAAGGAAAAAGGATTGCTCAGAAAGTATCGGACTTTTTATCTACTGATCCGCCTCGTGAAGTAGTTATAAGTGGTCATACGGATGATCAGCCAATTAATTATTCAGGGTTTTCCTCTAATTGGGAGCTTAGTGTAACTCGTGCAGTCAATTTTATGCATCTGTTACTTAATAATGACGAGCTAGATCCTACGAATTTTAGTGCAAAGGGATATGGTGAGCATCGTCCTGCTGTTCCAAATACGAATGAAGCAAATCGAGAAAAAAACCGACGGGTCGAAGTGCTTATTCTGCCTAATTACAAAATTCAAACCCAAAAAAATAAAGTAACGAATAAACAAGGAAACTAGGGGGAACTTACCATGCACAAATTATTTGCTGGTAGAAGTATTAAAATGAAATTGTTTTTTACATTTTCTGTCATTATTGTCTTAGTTCTGTTATTAGGCATTACCAATATTATCGGAATTTATAACAGCAATAAAGATACCGAGGGAATCATCAATAAGGATATGCAATTATTAGTAGCCCAGGAAAAGATGGCGATAAATACTGCAGAACGAACAGGCTTTCTTAGAGGATATTTATTGTATGATGATGAAAAATATAAACAGGCATTTCAAGATACCGTTGAGGAAACGACTGAGCTGGAAGAATTTATTCTTAAACATAACCAGTCGCAAAAGGTAAAAGATTTAATGGAGAAAAAGGTAGAGTGGGGACATCTGACAAATAAATTTTTTAAGGAATATGAGAAAGGTAATGAAGCTGAAGCGAGAAGGATTATGGAAAAAGAAATGCAGCCAATTGGTATCGAACTAATTGATGGCTTCAAAGAATTGGCTCAATTAAGAGAAGATAGTATTACCGAGAAAGGGAAGTCTGTAATCGATATAGGTAATACGATTTTAACTATTGCTGCAATTATGATGGCGGTTGTAGTTGTGTTGGGCATTGTTGTAGCATATATGACAGCAATTTCGATTGCAAAGCCATTGCACCAAGTGAAGGAACGGATGAATCAAATTGCTAATGGCGATTTAAGCGGCGAACCATTACAAGTAAAAGGAAAAGATGAGATTGCCCAATTAATGACATCTACAAACATAATGAATGAACAATTAAAAGAACTATTAAATCGAATTAAGGATGTAGCTGGAACCGTCGATAATCAAAGTCATGTATTAACCCAAGCTGCCAATGAAGTGCAACAAGGTACAGAGCAGGTTGCTGCTACAATGGAAGAACTAGCTTCAGGTGCAGAGAACCAGGCAAATCATGCAGGAAGTTTATCTGGTATGATGAATGATTTGAATAATACGATTCAAGAAGTAGACCATAGCAGTGATAGCATAAAAACATTTTCTAATGATGTGTTACAACAAACTCAGTCCGGATATGATATTATGGAATCGACAAATGAACAAATGAAAAAAATTGACCAAATTGTTAAAGATTCTGTTCAAGGTGTACAGAGTCTTGATGTCAAAACGCAAGAAATATCAAAATTAGTAACCGTGATTGGCGAAATTGCTGAACAGACAAATCTGCTTGCGTTAAACGCAGCTATTGAAGCGGCAAGAGCTGGGGAACATGGAAAAGGGTTTGCTGTTGTCGCAGATGAAGTACGAAAGCTAGCAGAACAGGTTTCAGAGTCATTAAGTGAGATCACTAATGTAGTCAATACGATTCAAAAGGAATCGGATCAAGTTACTGTTGCACTTCAGGAAGGTTACGGAGAAGTATCTGCAGGATCAGAGCAAATGACAAAGACAAAAGATACATTTAAAACAATATATGATGCAGTAAATGCTATGGCGGATAACATTTCTACTGTTAAGAGTCATGTTGATCGAGTTACAGAAAATAGTAAAGAAATGAATGGTTCTGTTGGAGAAATAGCTGCAATTTCCGAAGAATCAGCTGCTGGAATTGAACAGACTTCTGCCGCCACACAGCAAACCAGTAGTTCCATGGAGCAGGTTACTGCAAATGCAGAGCAACTCTCAGGCTTAGCAGATGAGTTAACGACATTAATTAAACGATTTTCCTTGTAGTGACGATTAAGGGTAAATTGGAATAGCACAATTTTTAAAAATAGATGCATGTTTTAGGTGAAAAGGTATAAGATTAATACAATGAGTGTAAGGTGTAAATATATAGTTTAGCATAAGTTCTTATAGCTAAATGTTAAGTTGAAAATAAGATTTTCCAAAAATCATGGTGGACATTGTGTCACCATGATTTTTTTGCACTATAGGAAAGTATAAGATTTTATGGTTTATAGTATAAGAAAAACTACAGCTTTCGCTAAAGACTTGGAGACAAGCTAAGTTTTGCTAATGGCTTAGGAAATTAAAAAAATTTTAAAAAAGTATCTTTATCGTCTAGCTTCAGCGTTCGTGTTGCCAGCAAACTTCGATCTCCTTCCTACGATAAGTTAACATCGGTTCGAATCTAAAGGAAAGCCGACTAAAAGTGGGATTGTCGCTCAGGCGTCGGCATACCTCTGTTTTAGAGGCATGTTTCCTTTATCCCGAATATTAGGAGGCATATTTCTACATTTGAAGAATCTGCTTATTATTTTGTGACCTTTAGGAGAGAAATGGCTTCTAATCTCCAATTCGTTTGGATCGACAGGACAAGGAAAGCTTCTTGAATAAGCATCGCACGCAGAAAAAGCGTTCTTCTTTTTCAAGGACAAGGAAAGCTTCTTGAATAAGCATCGCACGCAGAAAAGTGCTTTTCTATTCAAGGACAAGAAAAAACTTCGACAGCGATACATCGCATGAGAAAAAGCGTTCCACGAAAAGAAGTTTCACTTTATCCCTTCATAAGCTCTGCCGTTTGTACGTCGATAACCAAACGTTTCTAGCTTTGTTATTTGAATGTAAAAATTTTCCCAAAACATTCATTTAAACATGGAGAATAAATGATAAGTACAACTTAAAAGAGAATTTGTGCTAAGCTAGTCCTGTTTCTTTATATTTAAGTAAGAACATGAAATACATTTTGGCTTTTATGGAAATTAAATTACAAATTGCTTAATTAAAAACTTCGAATGGTTCTGGCTAACTGTACATACATGTTTTAAATAAAAAGGATATATCTTACTACAAGTGTGTACTGACAAATTTTGATAAAACTAGTCAACTATTTTTCTGGAAAATACTTTGACCGAGAGGATAGAATGGGTTATAATTAACAGTCGTATTAAGAAAAATTAATAGTAAATTAAAATGTACTTAAAATAACGAATGTGACTTAAAAATTAGAGGTGAACAAAGTGAAGAAATTATTATCTACAAAACTAGGATTCTTCGCGGTAGCACTTGTACTTTTCTGGATAAAAACATATTTAATATATAAATTTGAATTTAGTCTAGGAGAAAGTGGAGTGATGCAGGAATTCTTATTATTTTTTAATCCACTAAACTCAGGGTTAATTTTCCTAGGATTAGCTTTATTTGCTAAAGGTAGAAAGGCAGGAATCTGGATTATTATCATCGATGCGGTTCTAAGCTTTATTTTATATGCTAATGTCGTATTCTACCGTTTCAATAGTGACTTTATTACGATCCCTACATTGTTGCAAACGGATAACTTTGGCAGTATCGGGGGTAGTATTGCTGATTTAGCGCAAATGAGTGATTTGCTTTATACGGTAGATATTATTTTCTTGACCATTTTATTTATTTTAGTACGTAAAAAATGGTCGGTAGAACGAATGCAATTACGGAAGCCGTTCCTCGTTATTTCAGCTGGCGTGTTGGCTTTTACTATTAATCTAGGACTAGCTGAAGCAGATCGGCCACAATTATTAGAACGTACCTTTGACAGGAACTATCTAGTAAAATATTTAGGGGCATTTAACTTTACAATTTATGATGCTATTCAAAGTGCAAAGACATCAACAAGACGTGTTCTTGCTGATAGTAATGATATTACGAAAATAGAAAACTATACGAAAGCGAAATATGCTGAACCAAACCAGAAGTATTTTGGTAAAGGAAAAGAAAAGAATATCATTAAGATTCATTTGGAGTCTTTCCAATCTTTCTTAATTAATTATGAGTTACATGGAGAGGAAGTAACACCGTTTTTGAATTCACTTGTCAATGATCAGAAAAAAGGCTTTACTTATTTTGATAACTTTTTTCAACAAACAGAACAAGGAAAAACTGCAGATGCCGAGTTAATGCTGGATACTTCCTTGTATGGACTGCCACAAGGAGCCGCGTTCGTAACGAAGGGAAATAATACGTATCAAGCACTTCCGGCTATTCTTGATCAAAAGCAAAATTACACAAGTGCTGTGTTCCATGGTGATGGTAAGTCATTTTGGAACCGTGATGAGGTATATAAGCATTTAGGTATAAATGAGTTTTATCACGAAGAATTTTATGATATGAGTGAAGAAAATGTTATTAACTATGGCTTAAAGGACAAACCATTCTTTGAACAATCTATACCTTATTTAGAAGATATGGAGCAGCCATTTTATGCACATATGATGACACTAACACATCATCATCCATATTTGATCGATGAAGAAGATGCAACCATCAAGCCTGCGGAGACAGGTGATGGATCTGTAGATCGTTATTTTCAAACAGCTCGTTATTTGGATGAATCGCTAGAGCAGTTCTTTAATGACTTAAAGGAAAAAGGTCTTTATGATGACTCCATTATTATGATTTATGGTGATCATTACGGTATTTCTAATAATCATAACCGAGCAATGAAAGAAATTATTGGTGAAGAAATTACGCCATTGAAAAATGCAGAATTACAGCGAGTACCATTTATGATTCGAATTCCAGGTGTTAAAAGTGAAGGAACCAATCACACATACGCTGGGCAAGTTGATGTTATGCCAACGCTATTGCATATTTTAGGTGTTGATGCCCAAGATTATATTCAATTTGGAACAGATATGTTCTCTAAAGAACATAAAGAGTATGTTCCTTTCCGAAATGGAAACTTTATGACTCCAGAGTATAGCTTTGTGGATGGAAATTACTATGATAATGAAACAAAAGAAGTAATTAAAAAACCTACTGATGAAATGGAAAAGATGCACGATACGGTTATGAAAGAATTAAAGCTATCCGATGAACTTTTATACGGCGATTTATTGCGTTTCTATACACCAAATAAAGATTGGAAGCCTATAGATCCTGATGACTATTTCTATGGTGGACCTGCAGGTAAAAAAGACGATGATTCAAAAGTTGAATAAGTAGCAAGAAAAAAACGTCCGCGATATTTGCCGGCGTTTTTTTCTTGCATGGGAAATTATATCGGTTTCTGTATGGTGAATAGCTTGTTTGAGAGTAGCTTCATTTCATTTAGCTTAAGCGCTCGTGTTGCTAGCAAACTTCGCTCTTCATCCTGATAAGTCAATATCGGCTCGAATCTAAAGGAAGGCAGACTAAAAGTGGGCTTACCACCCAGCGTCGGCATACCCCTATTTTAGAGGCATGTTTTCTTTATCCCGAATGTAAGGAGCTGAAATTATCTGATTTGAAAAATCTGCTTATGATTTGGCGGACTTTATGAGAAAAACGGCTCCTAAATTCTTGATTCGTTTAGAGACAAAACAGGGAAAACTTCGTCAGCGGTGAAGCTACGGCAGCAATACACCGCACGCAGAAAAAGTGTACTTCTTTTTCAAGGACAGAGAAGCTACGGCAGCAATACACCGCACACAGAAAAAGTGTACTTCTTTTTCAAGGAGTCCGAGTTTTTAGCCTTTGTTCCATTTCAATTAGAAAAGCATTTGTTGAATGAAATTTCACTTTATCCTGCATGTAACTGGCGGTAAGACCTGCCTATCCATGCTACGAGGTAAAACCTGGGTGGATAAGTGGAGGGACCAACTGCAAGTCAAATGCCCGATTCTGTTAAAAGAACCCCCCACTGATTGAAAATTCACGTTATTTCGTCAGAAGTTGTCCAGTTTGTACATCACTAAACAAGAGCTTGCGCTTTTGTTTTTAACAAAAAATATAAGATAATCTAGAAAAATTTTGCTTCCAAATCCTATCATATTCATTACATCGAGAGTAAGTAAAAACATATAATGAATTATACAAGCTTTATTGCTTGAAATACAAAAAAGAAATACGAACAAAAGTTCTATTTTTCGTATTTTTTAAAAAAACTATGGTATACTAAGAACTGATAATGTTCTTAAGGATCGGTCGGCTAACCCTAGAGCAAGGGGGTGAGCCAATTGAATGTTTATGAAGTGTTCATGGTGCTATTTGCATTTGGCAGCTTTTTAGTTGCTTTTTTGACACTAATCATCCGATTCATCAATAAAAAATAGACCTCTTGAAACAAAGAGGCCTATTCCTTCATAGTCGATCCCCATAGGAACCGCTTATCATGGACCACAGTTGCAGCTGTGGTCTTTTTTTAGTATATGCAACACTACATCTGTAGTATACCATAAAAGCAGGTTTTATAGAATTTAATATATTTATCGAGTTTCAATATTATCTTTCAAATTTACTGAATAAAATTCTTATGTAAAAATTGGTAATAAGCGGTACGTTAATAAACGACTGTTACAGCTAGGACAACTATAAAATATTTCAATAGTTGATTAGTAAAGATTGTCTAATTGAACTTATCCAAGATTAATAACTTTATGGTTGAAATGCTTATAAGAAAAAAACGAATTAATTTATCCAGCATGTAAGGTGCCGTAAGACTCTCACTTCAAGAGCCTCGAGTTGATACAAAAGGATCTAAGTGGGAGAAAACGGCACCTAAATGCCCGATTCGTTCAAGGGCCTTTAGGTCATACCCTTGTGGTACTAACATTTAGTAGGAGATGGAAGAAAACTCCTACTGAATGAAGTTTCACTTTATTGACATTTTAATGATCATGAATTTAATACATTTTTTAAATCTAACTAGACATAAAGATTATCCTAATTTTTCAAAAATGTTCATAAATTTGTCATAATTAATGAAAGGCCGGGTATTTGCTATATTAATAGATAATCATCGTCATTAACAGATGATTTAAGACAGATAAAGTTATATTTTGACAATAATCTTTAGCGAAAGCTGAGCTCGATTAGTTTATTCGACATTTTGAAATGGAAATACATGACTTGACTGCCATGAGATAATAGGTATATATGTCTATTATGTGTAGGTAAAAAGTTTCGATTAATAAAAAAGTGAAACTTAACTTCATGTCTTTCCAGCACAATGGAAAATTATCTCCCAACAGTATTACCAGATACAAGTCAATGAGAGGTGAGTTGCTTCTTAAATAAGATTAATACATAGTTGACAAAGGAATTTGATAGGAGGAAATATAATGATGGAAGTGAATACAATTAACAAACAGGCAAATAACTGTATTTATCTTCAAAATTTTCGGTACCATAAACAGCAAATTCATTTTATTTATGACTACCTTAATGGAACGTATAATCGAAGTAAAAGCTTAAACTTCTTTGTTGTACAGGATAAGTTTATCCGTTCTCAGCTTAGACAACTTGATACAATCTTGAACCACCCAAATGAATAAGTAGAGGAATATGCTTCGTGTATTCCTTTTTTATATTCCATCTAAGGTATTGTAAGACTTCCACCTCAAGGAGAAATTTACCACTGAATAAAGTTTAACTTTCTATTTTAATAAAGAGGATGTTCAAAAACGGTAACATGACATATGAACTTCACCGTTGCTAAGTATCTAACTTTATCCCACATGTATGGCAGTAAAACCTGTATGAGGTGAAACCTAGGAGGATCCAACCGTAAGTCAAGTGTCCGATTCTGTTCAGAGGCCTTTAGGTCATACCTCCTAAGGTACTAACAATCAGTGGGGGATAAAAGAAAACTCCCACTGATTGAAGAATAACTTTATACATCTTGAAATGATGTTACATTGAACTTTTTAATCTTTTTTACATGTATATGAATAAGTATAAAATTTCACATAAAGCATTGCACTCAAAGCCAAAATAACCAGCGGAACTCTGTACTTGAACGTAATTTCGATTAATATTATCTAAAAAATGTTTTAAGTAATTCATTTGCATGATTTGAATTTTAGAGTGTTCTGGGCTAATTTAGAAAAAAGATATGCTATATTAGAGAAAGACTTGTCATCTTACGAAAAAGATTCTATCCCCTCACCTAATGGCGGAATGAGCTACCACCAATAGAATACAAGGATAATTTTGTGAAAGAGAGGAGAGTAAGGCTGGATTGGAAACAAAAGAAGAAACCGAGCAAAAAAAAGTATTTTATCGAGTGATCATAGCGACAGGAATTATCGTTGTGGCATTTAATTTACGCCCTTCTATTACTTCCGTCGGGCCGCTTATTGGTACAATTCGCGATCATCTAGGATTGTCCAATTGGAGTGCAGGAATGCTTACTAGTCTTCCTCTAATTGCATTTGCTGTTATGTCACCATTGGTTACAAAATTAAGTAATCGATTTACAAATGAACGGGTCATGCTTTTAGGGTTATTTGGTTTATTTATAGGGATTACGTTACGAAGTATGGCAATAATTAGTTTATTGTTTGTGGGAACATTACTTATTGGCTTAGGAATAGCCATATGTAATGTATTATTACCGAGTGTTATTAAGGAAAAATTTCCAATGAAGGTCGCGTTGATGACTAGTATCTATTCAACCGCTATGGGTATATCCGCTGCAACTGCCTCTGGGTTAAGTGTGCCGATTGCTGAAGGACTTCATTTCGGATGGCAAATAGCTTTAATTGTTTGGGCAATACCTGCATTGTTAGGGATAATTGTTTGGATATACTTGAGAAAGCAATTGACCGATCATTATCGGGTGCTTTATCAACCTATTATTGAACAAAAGCAAATATGGCGTTCTCCTTTAGCGTGGCAAGTTGCTGCTTTTATGGGGTTTCAATCTTTTTTATTTTACGTTACGATTTCATGGATGCCTGAAATTCTTCAAGCCTATGGGATAAGTGCGTCAGCTGCTGGTTGGATGCTATCTTTTCTTCAATTTATTGGTTTACCCGCAAGCTTTATTGTTCCTGTATTAGCAGGTCAATATCGTTCACAGCACGGCATTGTATTAGCGATGGGATTATTTTCTATTATAGGTTATACTGGTTTATTATTAGGAAAATCTAATATTGTCATGGTCGTTAGTATTATTTTGATCGGTTTTTCATTAAGTGGTACATTTGCTCTTGCTCTAACACTACTTGGCATGCGAGCTCGTAACGGGAAGCAAGCAGCACAATTATCTGGAATGGCTCAATCGGTTGGGTATGTTCTGGCAGCTATCGGTCCATTTTTAGTAGGCTATTTATATGATAAAACACAAACATGGGATATTCCATTACTTACTTTGATTAGTGTAGCGATCATTGTTGTTGTTTTTGGTTTTGGGGCAGGGAGAGATAAATATGTATTCGACGAATAAGTGTAATGATGCTAAGGCTCCTGTGAATAATGCGATGAAATTAAATAAACAAAAGCCATATGGGGTTAATGACTTTTATTTTTGGAAAATCACGCTTAGCTTAGCATTGGCCTCTTTTTTTATTTTTGCTACGATGTATGCTGTTCAGCCACTGCTTCCAGTATTTGTAGAAGAATTTGACATTAGCGTTTCTGTTTCAAGTCTTTCGATGTCTGCTACTATTTTAGGATTAATTATTGGATTGGTTGTTTTAGGCTTTTTATCTGACCGTATTGGAAGAACAGTGTTTATTAAACTATCTTTACTAGGTTCAATTTTACCATTTTTACTTATGCCTCTTACTGAAATTTTTGCTTTACTAGTTGGACTGCGATTAATTCAAGGCTTTGCGCTTGCAGGATTACCGGCAGCAGCGCTTGCTTATCTAAATGAAGAAATTGACCGTAAAAGTGTAGGTTTAGCTACTGCTTTATATATTTCCAGCAATGCACTTGGCGGCATGGTTGGAAGAGTGGTGGCTGGTTTTGTAACAGATATCATGTCATGGCAAGTTACCTTTTATGGGCTTGCTGTAGCAGGAATTATCATCTTAATTCTTGTTCATGCAATGTTACCAAACTCAAAAAAATTTCAACCAAGTAACTTACCGTTTCGCAAAGACATAAACGGTTTTATTTTTCACCTCAAAAGTCCGTCATTATTAATTGTGTTTGGTCTGGGAATTGTTTTGCAAGTATCGTTTACAGGAATATGGACATATTTGCCATTTTATATGCAAGAGGAGCCGTTTTCTCTCTCTTTACAGTCAATTTCCTATTTGTTCTTTGCCTATGGGTTAGGAGTTATCGGGTCTCCATTTGCTGGATGGCTTTCTAGCTTTTTGGGCTTAAGAAAGGTTCGGATAGCTGGTATAACGGTACTAACAATAGGTATATTAATAACGTTGAATAACTCTTTAATTGGTATTGTTATTGGTCTATGTGTCAGCTGTCTTGGATTTTTTACTGCACATTCGTTGACAGCTACTTCGGTAAGCGAAACAGCTACTCATCATAAAGGAAGTGCTTCAAGCTTATATCTAGTATCTTATTATATTGGTGTATCGCTAGGGAGTACAGCTCTAGCACCAATATGGGAAAAATTTCACTGGCATGGATTAATCCTATTTCTCGGTGCTTTACCTGTGCTATATATAATGCTTGTAAAGCTTTTTCAATATTTAGGTGTTTGTTCAAAGGGGAATTGAACATGTTATTAGAGAGTGGGAATTAGCGACGACATGAACTGCCAGAAACATGCCAATAAAGAAATTTTGGTAAGATCAAGCTTTAATGCAGACGATAGAACTAGTTCCACTTATACATCATTTTTACAACGTCGAAACTTTTTCTGCGCTAAAATATGAGAATACGAAGAAGTCTAAGTAGGAGAACGGCACCTAAATGCCCGATTGGTTCAAAGGCCTTAGGTCATACCCTTGCGGTAACATTCAGTAAGGGATGAAGTAAAAGCATCCTTTTTAAATAAAAATCTGTTATAAAGGAGTATTAAATAATGTTAAAGCACTTACTCTATGAATTGGTAGGGTGGATTTTTACTGGAATCGGAGCTTATTATATTTATGAAGATCCAACATTAATTCTTCCCTATATTAGTTTAGTGATTGGACTTGCTTTAATTATATTTCATCTACCGAAAAGCTTACGAAAAAAATCATAAATAATTCAAAAAGGATAAGTTAACTACTTATTCTTTCTTTTTTCATAATGTTAGCTTGAGAAAGTACAATGTTCAATAAAAAAGTATCTATAATAAGTAGAGGATACATGAGGAGGAATAATTCAATTACCAAAAGAGAACATGAATATGGTTACTTCATGTTCTCATACTTTCTTGTTAAGAAAATTATATTCGTTTCTACACGCTGGATAATTCTTTTCAAAAGTAACTTTCTCATCTAGCTCATGCGCTCGATCCGCCCAGCGAATTTCCATCTTATTCCTCTCGAATATGATAAGTTAACATCAGATCCTGACGTCGCTGTGTTTCAATAACTATACATTATATACATCGTAAAAACGTTCATAGAATTATTTTACAAAATCGGGAACTTCATTAATATTTATTCCCCAGATTATAGGAAGTAAGAAATAAATGGCTACTGTTATAAGAATGATACCAATTAAATTCAAGACCAGCCCGGCCTTTGCCATATCAGGAATACGTAAATAACCTGATCCAAAAACAACTGCATTAGGCGGAGTAGCGACTGGAAGCATAAATGCACAAGATGAAGCTACGCCTGCTGCAATCATAACAACAAATGGATGAACTCCTAACGCCACTGCAAGTGCTGCCATGATTGGATACATCATATTAGCTGTTGCAGTATTAGAAGTGATTTCTGTTAAGAAGATAACTACGCCAGTAACCACTAATAAAACGATGAAAATATGAATGCCTTGTAAAGTTGTTAACTGTTTACCAATCCATTCTGACAGGCCTGATTGCGTAAATCCGGCTGCAACCGCTAATCCACCACCAAATAATAATAAAATACCCCATGGTAGTTTTACTGCCGTATTCCAATCCAACAAAAATGTATCTTTTTTATTTTTGGATGGAGTGATAAATAAAACAATTGCTGCTGCCATTGCAATAATCGCATCATCAATATTCGGGTTGATTTTTACGAGGAGAAAAGACCTTGTTATCCAGGCGATTGCTGTTAGAACGAATACAGTAAAAACAGCCTTTTCTTCAGCGGAAGGTTGACCAAGCTTTTGCAGTTCCTTGGTAATGACTCTTTTACCACCTGGAAGTTGTTTTAAGTTTAGTGGGTATGCCATCTTAACTAAATAAAACCAGATAAGAATAATGAAAAACCAAGCAACCGGCACCCCAAATAACATCCACTTGGCAAATGAGAGCTCGATGCCATACATTTCTTTAATAACCCCAGCTAATGCAGCATTCGGTGGTGTACCAATTAATGTAGCAATTCCACCAACTGAGGCTGAATAGGCAATTCCTAGCATAAGTGCTTTTCCAAATGCAAAATTCTCTTTCGATGTATCGATCGTGCTATCATCTTTTAAAGCATCGGAAATTTGATAAATGATAGCTAATCCAATGGGTACCATCATCATAGCTGTTGCTGTATTGGATATCCACATAGACAGAAAGCCTGTGGCAACCATAAATCCAAGAATGATTCGATTTGTATTTGTTCCGATAACTGAAATAATCGATAGTGCAATTCGGCGATGCAAATTCCATTTTTCCATTGCTAGCGCTATCATAAATCCACCCATAAACAAAAATATGGTATCGCTTCCATATGAAGATGTAGTTGTTCCAATATCTAGTCCACCTGTTAAAGGAAATAAGATAATTGGTAATAATGAAGTTGCTGGAATAGGTATTGCCTCTGTCATCCACCAGATCGCTATCCAAATTGTACTAGCCAAGACAGCTAAACCTTCCTGTGATAGACCTTCAGGAGAATAAAATAATAAAGTGATTATAAATAATAATGGGCCAGCAATCAACCCGATTAATTGCCCTGGTTTATAATTACGGTTATTTCCTTTCTTATTGCTGTTTCCTGCTAGAGTATCTGAAGGGTCTATCGATCTACCTGTAGATAATCTAGAGGAATTAGGTTTAACAAAAAATGTAAATAATGCTTTTGCTTCGTCATGTTTTTCCCACAACCAATTCCAAGTTGTCGAAATCATGTATAGTCCCCCTTTGTTTTTCATAACTACAATTATATTCATAGATTTCTAGTTGAGCAAGGAATAATGATTTTATTTTCGTTAAAAATGATATAGTAGTATGTAAAATATAAAATATAATGACATATAAATAATGATAGATAAGTTATTTCGCATCATAATTAGGTGTTTTTTTCTAATTATATTACATCGTTACTATAACCTAAAATGATAAATTATCTAGCGATTTATGTTTAATAAAAAAGTTTTTTACGTTTCTATCATCATGTTTATAGAAAATATGATATGATTTTCTGGAAAGCATTATAAAGGAAGGATAGTTTATGAGTTTTTTGATTCAACCAGTCGGCGACTCTGCCATAAAGGTACTATTTACAGAAGAAGTTTCAGAACAATTAAGCAATACGATTCAAGCTTTTTGTAAAACTTTAGCTGATACAGAAATAAAAGGAGTGACAGAGTGGGTTCCGGCCTATAACTCTGTCACAATCTATTATCAACTTATTCATATATCCTTTTTAAAATTAAAGACCACTGTTAAACAAATTTTTGATAGGTTAGCTGTTCATGATGCAATAACGTTTCGAATAGTAAAAGTACCAGTACTATATGGAGAAAAATATGGGCCAGATTTAGAGCGAATAGCAACCTTCCATAACTTAACAACGGATGAAGTGGTTCAAGTTCATCAGCAACCAGATTATCTTATTTATATGCTTGGTTTTCTTCCTGGGTTTCCATATTTAGGTGGGTTAGATAAACGAATAGCTACTCCACGATTAGATGAGCCACGTTCACTGGTAGAAGCGGGTTCAGTTGGAATAGCACATGAGCAAACAGGCATTTATCCGGTTTCTTCACCAGGCGGATGGAATATTATTGGAAAAAGCCCTCTTCGATTGTTTGATCCAGAAAATGAAATAATGCCATTTTTATTTAAACCTGGAGATCGAATTCGTTTCTATGCAATTACAGCCAAAGAATATGAAGACATCCACCATCAAGTAATGGCTGGTACGTATTCACCAAGTATAGAGGAGGTAAAAAGATGACAATCATTGATATTAATTGTGACATGGGGGAGAGCTTTGGAGCATACACGATAGGTGCAGATGAAGAAATGATGGATTTAATTAGCTCTGCTAATATTGCTTGTGGAATGCACGCAGGAGATCCTAATGTGATGGAACAATCCGTTCGTTTAGCTAAACAAAAAGGAGTAAGTATTGGAGCTCATCCTGGTTTTCCGGATTTATCTGGTTTTGGAAGACGAATGATGGACGTAACGGAGGAAGATGTTTACCGACTTACTATCTATCAAATTGGTGCTTTACATGCTTTTTGTGTTGTTCACGATGTGCGGATGAATCATGTGAAGCCGCATGGAGCTTTATATAATTTAGCTGCACGCGATTATCGTGTTGCAAGGGCGATCGCAAAGGCTGTTTATGAATTCGATTCTTCACTTATTCTAGTAGGGTTGGCAAATAGTGAAATAATTACTGCCGGGAGAGATGTTGGCTTAACTGTTGCTGCGGAAGCATTTGCCGATCGTACCTATACTTCAAAAGGTACACTCACTCCGAGAAGTGAAGAAGGTGCATTAATTGAACGAGTGGAAGATGCGGTTCAGCAAATTAAACAAATGGTTTTTGAGCATAAGCTGCGAGCTGCGGATGGTACTTTAATTCATATGAAGGCAGATACAATATGTATTCATGGTGATAATAAAGCTGCAGTTACGTTTGCTCGAAAGCTTCGTATGATGTTAACAGACGCAGGGATAACCGTCTCCAGCTTATCCCGTATGTAAGGCGCTGTATTTTTCTTATTTTTAACGTCTTTTTTACACTATAGGAAAGTATAAAACTTTATGGTTTAGTATAAGGAAAACTCTCGCTTTCGCCATAAAGACTTGGCGACAAGCCAAGTTTTTCTAATCTTAAACAACCATGTGAGAAACGACACTTGAATGCCCGATTTGCTCGGGTCGACAGGACAGAGTTTTCTACGACAGCGATACTTCGCACGCAGAAAAGTGCTTTTCTTTTCAAGGACAAGGAAAGCTTCTTGAATAAGCATCGCACGCAGAAAAAGTGCTTTCCTTTTTCAAGGACGCTTACGAACTTAACCTTTCTTCTACTGTTATAAGGAGAAAAGCGTTCCTTGAATCATACTACTTTATGAGGACAAGTTCGTTCACGAGTACAAGGAGGGATACAACGTTGAGTGAACAGCCATTATTTTATGTACATAAATCAGGAATTTACACATCATTACAAGATCTTGGGCGCCACGGTTATCAGCAATTTGGTGTACCAGTGTCGGGAGCTATGGATCGGTATGCTTTGCAATTAGCAAACATATTAGTAGGGAATAAAAGGGATATGGCGTGTTTAGAGGTTACTTTAGTCGGTCCAACGTTAGAAGCGCTTAGAGAATTGAGTATTGCGATTACCGGAGCTGACTTACAACCAAAGATAAACTCGACAGCTGTTCCGTTATATAAAACACTTACAATGAAGAAAGGCGATATACTATCTTTTGGTGGCTATCGAAATGGAGTTCGATCGTATATTGCTATTGCCGGAAAGTATGATAGTCCTTCTTTTTTCGGTAGTCAATCTGTTGATATGCAAACAGGTCTTGGCCATATTTTGGAAAAGGAAGAAACAATTTATGGATCGGTAAGAAAGTTAAAAAACAGAATTAGCTTATCTCCTGAATTACAACCTGTTTATCAGCAGTCCATACAAGTAGGAGTAATTGAAGGTCCACATTTACATTGCTTTTCCAACGAAACAAGAGAAGCTTTTTTTAATCAAACGCATACGATTGGTGCAAATTCCAATCGAATGGGATATCGCTTAGAATCTTCTCCCATTAAAATAATGAAACATGCTGATAACTGGACAGACGCTATACCGTTTGGCGGAATTCAAGTACCTCCAAATGGGCAGCCAATTATTCTGATGGCTGATCGGCAAACAACTGGAGGTTATCCAAGAATTGGTACAGTTATGACTGCTGACTTAGCTAAAATCGCCCAGCTCATGCCAAAAGGAAAAGTGAGGTTTTATCCAATATCTATAGAAGAAGCTCAACAAAGGCTGATTGCGATTGAAAAGCAATTGCATCAATTAGCCATTTTTCGAGCAGGTCTTACTTGAGTGGGGAGAAAATACTATGAAAAAGCTGCTTTTAACAGGATTTACTTCTTTTGTACTATAAGAAAGTATAAAATTTTAGGGTTTATAGTATAAGAAAAACTATAGCTTTCGCCATAAAGACTTAGCGACAAGCCAAGTTTTTCTAAGATAACCCGATTAACCCGACATGAAAATTGTTTAAGATTTAGATGGTGCACATCTAAATGGCTACGCGATTATCGGGAAGGTGTTACCAGTCGATTTTAATCAATCTGATAAACAGGTGATTGAGTATATTTAAAGATAAAAGGAGCGAGCTGGAAGAAACCAGCTATTCTATCGAACGTTAATCTTATAAAAATTATTAATAAAAACTTAACAAAATCTCTAGTTCTACTTCGTTGCTTCGTTTACTGAAATAGGTTAAAATAGCCTAGTTACGAACATAAGATAGCAGGTGATAATATTGCCGAAACTAATTTGGTTGCTAGTGATAGCAACAACTGTAAATGTGACTGGGGCATCTTTTTTATGGCCTTTAAATACGATATATATGCATAATGAACTCGGTAAAAGTTTAGCTTTTGCAGGGTTTATTTTAATGTTTAACCAGGGAGCGTCGATTGTTGGAAATTTAATTGGCGGTATGATGTTTGATAAATTTAGTCCTTATAAAACAATCCTCTATGGTACAGGATTGGCTATAGTATCATCTATTTTAATGGTGTTGTTTCATCGGGACATCTTATTTTATTCTACGTCCCTCGTATTAATTGGATTTGGCTCTGGAATAACATGGCCAGTAATGTTTGCGATGGCAGGATCACTTTGGCCGGAAGGAGGAAGACGAGCGTTCAATGCAATTTATGTAGCCCAAAACTTAGGAGTAGCCCTAGGAGCAACGATTGGCGGTTATGTAGCCAGTATATCCTTTGACTACATTTTCATTGCGAATGCTTCTTTGTTTGCAGCGTTCTTTTTAATTGTTTTATTTACATTTAAGCGAATGGATCAAGCGAAGGATAGACAGATGCATACTACTGTTATAAATCAGCATCGGAAAATTGAGGATAAAAGTGCTTTTATTGCTTTAATGATCTTATGTGGTGGTTTTTTAATCACGTGGATTGCTTACAGTCAATGGCAAACAACTATTGCATCGTATACACAGGATTTAAAAATTCCTCTGGAGCAATATAGTTCTTTATGGGCTATCAACGGTTTTCTTATTGTTTTGGGTCAACCTCTGATAAAATGGATTACAGGGAAAATTACTTCTCAAAAAAAGCATATATATCTTGGAAATACAATTTTTCTTATTTCCTTTGTAATAGCCCTAATAGCAGATAAGTTTAGCATGTTTGCTATTGCTATGGTAATCTTAACAGTGGGAGAAATGCTAGTGTGGCCTGCCGTTCCTTCCTTAGCAAACGAATTGGCCCCACAGGGACGAGCGGGATTTTATCAAGGAGTGGTTAACAGTGTAGGCGCAGCTGGACGAATGATTGGCCCAGTATTAGGTGGACTTATTGTAGATGTATTTAATATGGAGCTTTTATTCTTCACGCTGTTAGCTTTATTATTCATTCCTTATATCACTACATTTGCTTATGATCGGGGTATTGCGGGAGAAAGAAAAACGGAATAAATGGAGGATAGGAAATGGTTCAACCTAAGAAGGACATAAAATTAATAGCATTAGATATGGATGGTACGTTATTAACAAAAGATCATGAAGTGACGCCGATTACTCGCCAAGCAATTGCTGATGCAATGAAGAAGGATATTCATGTAGTATTGAGCACCGGACGCTGGCTAAAATCTTGCTATCCATACGCGGAGTCGTTAGGCTTAGAGTCTTATCTGATCACAGTCAATGGTGGTCAAATTTGGACAAAGGATAAGCAACTATTGGAGCAGCATACACTCCCAGCTGAAAAATTAGAAAAAATGTATCATTTGGCAAAGGAGTTAGGAATGTCTACTTGGATGATTTCGACGGAGGACATGTATCGTAATCGCATACCAGAAGATGTCCATGAACAGCAATGGTTGAAATTTGGCTGTGAATCCCATAATGAAATTATTTTAGAAAAAATGTTAAGAGAGCTTTCCTATATAGAAGGCTTAGAAATCACTAATTCTTTGCCGACAAATATGGAAATAAATCCTGAAGGCATCAATAAAGCTCAAGCATTGCAAAAGGTTTGTAATAAAATAGGTATTACCATGAATGAAGTTATGGCTGTTGGCGATAGTTTAAATGATATAAAAATGATTCAGCAGGCGGGCTTTGGCGTTGCGATGGGGAATGCTCAAGAAGCAGTTAAGAAGGCAGCAGATTTTGTAACAGATACGAATAATAATGATGGAGTAGGAAAGGCAATTAAACGCTTTGCTTTATAAATTGTAAAGGAACTCATAACAATGAAAGTTATGAGTTCCTTTACAATTATTACTAAGAAAGTAAAGAATCTGTGTTGAGATCGATTTAAATTGTTGATAATTTTTATGTATTAGCCATTTAGCTATAAGTGAGACTAAACCTTCACTAGCTCTAAAGGGTTATGCTTCTCTTAACTTATGAGATATAACTCATGAGAATTTTTACTGCTTTTTTCGTAATATGATGATAAACTGTACCTCACATTTACTGCAATATGTATATAATACCAATATTAGGCATATGATAAAAATATAAGAAGGAATGTCATGAGTCTACATAAGCCAATTAGTGATCGGTGATAAACAAAAAATATGAATAAAGCTTCAATTATCTTAGCAAATTATATGTTTATAGTGTGTTTAAAAAAGAGATAAAAGTTCTTACGGCTAGCTAAGATCGTAACGTTCTTTGAAAAAACTGTGATGTACCGTTATTAAACGTTTTCCTTGTCCTTAAAAAATTGCGATTTATCGCTAACGACTTTCTCTTGTCCACCCGAACAAAACAGGAATTTTAGGTACCGTTATCACAGCGTTGCGTCACTTTGATTTTAAAACCATTAAAGAGACAGAGTTACTGCCACTTTACTTCAGGGATTAAAATTTCGGGTCTTAACTTAGGAGCAAAATTTCTTTTAACGTACGATGAAATTCGAAATGTTACTTTTTCTGAACATTTTGTACAATCTCTTATAAGACTGGTTTTCCTGATATTGTATTTGTTACAGAACTTTCTTTCTTGTAAGAAAAGGCGTATAATAGATATATCATAGGAAAGGAGATGCTATCATGTCATTTTCACGCGGGCCAAAAGAACCGGTTCCAGAAGTGGAGACTAATATTTGGTCATGCACGAGCGACGATTGCCAAGGATGGATGAGGGAATCGTATAGTTTTGAGGAGGAACCCACATGTCCACTTTGCCATTCCTCCATGAAAAAGGAGGTACGTGTTCTCCCGGAAATAAAGTAGCATGTACCACTCAAAAGTAGTATCTCCGGATTATATTACTCGGTGCTTCTAGCTCTTGATTTAATATCAAGGGCTTTTTTGCACGTTAAGAGAGTACCAAAGTTTTAGAAGGAATTGAAATAAACAAGTGGAAATAGTCCCGCATCTAAGGTATCTCGTAAGACCCCCGTTTCAAGGCTCTTCATCAATGAAAAAAGGTTCACTTTATGTAATCGCTCCTAGTTGATAGCTTAGTTAGCATAATTTAATTTCCATCACATACTATAAGGTAACGCATATTAGCGGAAGAAACGTAAATGGTTAGTTATACTTTTGCTGTAAAATGATCATTTATTTTTTCTTCTATGTAAACGTTCGTGAAAGGGAGGAGAAAGTTTAAATGAGGTATGCGAATCCTAACACATCAGAAGCAATAGTTTACTTTAAGAAGAAGTATGATAATTTCATCGGAGGAGAGTACCGTCCACCGGTTAACGGACAATATTTTGAGAATGTCAGCCCAGTTACCGGTGAAGTGTTTTGTGAAGTTGCTAGGTCTACAAAAGAAGATATAGAACTGGCATTAGATGCTGCTCACAAAGCAAAAGAAGCGTGGGGGCGAACCTCTGTAACAGAGCGTGCATTGTTACTGAATAAAATTGCCGACCGGATGGAAGAAAATCTGGAGAAACTTGCCGTAGCTGAAACATGGGATAATGGGAAGGCAATTCGGGAACCATTAGCAGCAGATATACCTTTAGCAATTGATCATTTTCGCTATTTTGCTGGGATAATCAGAGCGCAAGAGGGCGGTGTTAGTCAAATTGATAAGGATACCGTGGCTTACCATTTTCATGAACCGTTAGGAGTAGTTGGGCAGATTATTCCTTGGAATTTCCCATTATTAATGGCAACCTGGAAACTAGCCCCTGCATTAGCTGCAGGAAATTGTGTAGTACTGAAACCAGCAGAGCAAACTCCTGCCTCTATTCATGTTTGGCTTGATATTGTTAAAGATATAATTCCTGCAGGTGTGGTTAATGTAGTTAATGGGTTTGGTTTAGAAGCAGGTAAGCCGCTAGCCTCCAATAGCAAAATTGCTAAAATAGCCTTTACCGGAGAAACAACAACAGGTCGTTTAATCATGCAATATGCTTCTGAAAATATTATTCCGGTTACATTGGAGCTGGGAGGAAAATCTCCAAATATTTTCTTTGCTGATGTGATGGATAAGAACGACGGATTTTTAGATAAAGCTGTGGAAGGTTTTGTTATGTTTGCACTGAATCAAGGTGAAGTTTGTACTTGTCCCTCTCGTGCTTTAATTCAAGAGTCAATTTATAATGAATTCATGGATCGGGCATTGGAGCGGGTGAAGCAAATTAAGCTTGGTCATCCATTAGATATGGAAACGATGATGGGAGCTCAAGCATCACAGGAGCAGATGGACAAAATTAAGTCTTATTTGGATATTGGAAAGCAGGAAGGCGCTGAAGTTTTAATTGGTGGAGATGTTCGGAAATTAGACGATGAAGAGTTAAAGCGTGGCTATTACATTCAACCGACGATTTTTAAAGGAAATAATCAAATGCGCATTTTCCAAGAAGAAATTTTTGGACCGGTACTTTCGGTTACAACGTTTAAAGATAAAGATGAAGCTTTAGCGATTGCTAACGATACGTTATACGGACTCGGTGCGGGAGTATGGACGAGGAATATTAATACAGCCTACCGTTTTGGAAGAAATATTCAAGCGGGTCGTGTATGGACAAATTGCTATCATCAATATCCAGCACATGCCGCCTTTGGTGGTTATAAAAAATCAGGGATTGGCAGAGAAAATCATCTAATGATGCTTAGTCATTATCAGCAAACAAAAAATCTTTTAATTAGCTATAGTGAGGATCCAACAGGACTATTCTAATGTGCATAAAAAGGGGGATCATATGGCTGAACGGGTAACGGCGACGAAGGAGGCGCTGGAATTAATAGAGAAATTAAAAAACGTGCATGGAGATTTAATGTTCCATCAATCTGGGGGCTGTTGTGATGGGAGCTCACCGATGTGCTATCCTAAGGGAGAATTACGAGTGGGGGATTCGGATGTGCTTTTAGGCAGTATAGGGGACGCACCTTTTTATATTTCGAAAGATCAATATGAATACTGGAAACATACGCAACTTATTATCGATGTCGTAGATGGCAGAGGAGGGATGTTTTCTTTGGAAGGTCCAGAGGGAAAACGATTTCTTACTAGATCGCGTGTGTTTACAGAAGAAGAGTGGAAAACTTTCAACTAACAAGCGTAAGCGCTCATATAGCGATGTACAAACTAGAGAACTTCTAGTGGGATAACGTGAAACTTTATCCCGCATGTAAGGTGCCGTAAGACTCCCACTTTAAGAGCCTGAGTTGATACAAAAGGGTCTCAGTGGTAGAAAACGGCACCTAAATGCCCGATTCGTTCAAGGGCCTTTAGGTCATACCCTTGTGGCACTAACATTCAGTAGGAGATGGAAGAAAACTCCTACTGAATGAAGTTTCACTTTATCCAAAGAGTGTTTTTTCCTTGAAGTAGAATAAAGGCTAACTTAACGTCTTTGAAAAATTCCCTATGTACCGCTGGCGGGGCTTTTTTTGTCCTTGAAAAAGAAGACGGCTTTTTCTGCGTGTGATGGCACCGGTGACGAAGTTTTCCCCGCTTTGTCTCTTTAAACGAATTAGGAATTTAGGAGCTGTTTTTGTCAAAAAGTTCGCTAAATAATGAGCATATTTTTCACGAGAGAAATACGGTTCCTTATATTTGGGATAAAGAAAGCAAAGTGACGTAAGGAAACGATGTTGACTGATCATAGGAAGAAGAGAGAAGTTTTCTAGGTGTTTGAGCGCATGGGCTAGAAGACAAGTTCTTACAAATACGATACTCATCGTGTGAAACGGCTAACGTATTTTTTCTTAAACAAGAACAGATGGTTATGCATATTCAGTCCGTAACCATCTGTTCGTTTACATATAGGTTTTTAGGCAAAAAATCAACTCGGCAACGCCTCAAATTTTTGCCTTGTTTTTTTCATTATACTAGTTGATTATTCTTTTAGTTTATTTAGAATTTCGATCGCTTTTTCCGTTGAATAGCTGCCTTTTCCTTTGGTTTTTTCAATCATAAGAGAAACAATGATATCTTCATCTTTGGTTGGATAGCCTACAAACCAGCCATTTTCTTGTCCATTATCCTCGCTTGATATTTTTAATTCTGCTGTGCCTGTTTTTCCTGACACTGGGAATTTTGCCTGTTTGCCAGCTGTTTTTGCTGTTCCGCTTACTACTACATCGCGCAAAGCATCTTTTATAACCTTTGCTTGGTCAGCAGACAGAAGATTTTCTTTCCAAATTTGTCCTGTCTTTTCATTAGCTAACAAGGTCGGCTTTAGCATATTCCCTCCATTTAAAAATGTAGAATAGGCGATTGCAAGGTGGAGTGAGCTCATTTCTAATTCGCCCTGTCCATAGCTTGTGTTTGCTAGTAATACTTCATCCTTTAATTTTCCGGTAGAGGAAATAGATGATGTTGTGATCGGATATTCGTATGGGAAATCTCCTCCCAATCCAAATTGCTTTAAACCTTTTTCAAGCGCTTCAGATCCCATTTTAACGGCTTGCATAGCGAAATAAATATTGTCAGAACGGACGATAGCATCGTGTAAATCAACAGAACCATTTGATTCAGAAACACGGGTAACTTTATAATCTCCCCATCCTTTACCATTGCTCCATTTTAGTCCTTTTATATTTAGACCTTCCTTTGGATCGATCGTACCATTCTTCATACCAATGGCTGCTGTAATTGGTTTTAATACAGATCCAGGTGCGTATGTAGAATAAAAACGATTTAACAATGGGTTTTTTGGATCACTCTCTAGTTGCTTCCAAATATTCGGTCTTGTTCCATATAATATTTCATTTGGATTAAAGGACGGACTGCTTACTAAGCCTAGTGTTTCACCTGTTTTTGCATGAATAACAGATACGCTAGCCATATCGCCATTTAAAATGTCGTATATTTTTTCTTGGATATTTATATCAATTGTTAACTTAATATTTTCCCCATTTTTACCTTCTTTTTCAGCAAGTAACGTTTCGTCTCCTTCATTTACAACGAGGATTTTAACTCCTTTTTCCCCTCGTAATTGTTCTTCGAATAGTTCTTCAAGTCCCCGCTTACCAATCATGTCACTTGAATCATAGCTCCCTTTTGTCTCCTTAATATCCTCTAAGGTAACCGGGCCAATGTAGCCTACTAAAGTGCTGGTAGCAGCACCGCCAGGATAAATACGCCCTGTTGTTTCTTGTCTGGTAACACCTTCAATGGTTACAAGCTGATTCCAAAGCGTTTCATCTGTTTTGGTAATTTTTGCAATAGGGACAAATAAATTAGGCTTTACCCAGCTTTCATTTAATTTTTCATCTATCGTATCAACAGATAGTCCGAGTAGTTCTGCCATTCTTTGTTTACTCTGTTCAGGGTTTTCCCCTAGCTTTTCTGGAATGATACCAACTTCATAAATAATATCATTCATCGCTAAAGGCATTTCATTACGGTCACGAATTTCCCCGCGAATTGGAGGAGTCGTTTTAATACGAAGCTCGCCGCCATCTTTCATTTGTGGAAAAATAAAACCCGGATTCCAATCAATATACCAGTTTTTATCATCATCTGTACCTTCCTGTACCAAACTTGCTTCATAATCAAAAGAAATAGGACCGGCAATTGTTTTCATGCTAACTGTAAATGGTAACACTGCTTTTCCATCATCCATCGCCTTTTCTACGGCTTTTTCACTTAGTTTCTTGAAGTCAATCTTCAAATCTGAAACCTTTATATCTTTATAAATTTTTTTGAATCGATCAACGAATACTTCCTTTTTAAATGTTTTTCTTGATGTTTTACTTAGCATTTGGTGCATTTTATTAAAATCCTGATCATTCCAATGGTTTACATAGCTAGAAAATCGTTCGTTTGGTGTGGGTTCCTTGTTTGAGCAAGCAACTAACAATGCCATCAAAACGACAACTGCTATAAACAATACTTTTCTCATAGTAACCCCCAGAAAAAATGTTGTATACGTAAGTAACATGGACGTTTACATCCATGTTACTATTTCTGTGTTCCTTACTTTGCATTCATATGTTGTTTAATCTCTGTAGTAACACGATTAAATTCTGAATTTGGCACGACGTAGTACCAGATACCTCCAATTGTTTGTCCGCTGCCACTAATTTCTATCGTGGAAATATTTTTTCTTGTTTCGCGGTAATCACTGAAAAGGGTTTGCATATTATCCATGTCCAAGTTTGTTTTTACATTATCACCAAGAATGTTAAGGATGTCTCCTACTTTTGTAATGCTGGAGAAACGGGCACCTTTTTTGATGGCAGCAGTGATTACTTCACGCTGTCGCTCATTTCGTCCAAGATCTCCCTTAGGATCGTTTTTTCTCATCCGAATGTAGTTAAGTGCCTGCTCACCATTTAAGCTGATTTCTCCTTTTGGAAAGTCAGACCCGCCTTGAGAAAAAGCAGTGTTATTTACTACAGTAACCCCTCCCAATGCATCTATTCCTTGCTTAAAGCCCTCCATATTTACTCTTCCATAGTAGTGTACTGGAATATCAAAATTATCTTCTACTGTTTGTATGGAAAGTTCTACATCTCCAAAAGCATATGCATGATTTATTTTATCCTGTCCTCTTCCCGGAATAGTAACATATGTATCTCTTGGAATGCTTAGCATTTTCATAGCATTTGTTTTAGGGTTTAGTGACAATAGAATCATCGTGTCCGATCTCCCTTTATCACCGCTTCGCTCATCAACACCAAGTAATAAAATGTTTACTGCTTTTTTTCCTTTGAAAATGGCCTCCAGTTCTCTTTGTCTCTCAGGATCATTATCTCTGGACAAAGGATTATGCATCGTTTCTACTGTATCGCCAATCTGATTCCAGAAATAAAAAATAGCTCCTCCAAATGCAAGCAAAAGAACAAGTATTATTCCGCCAAACCAATAAAACCACTTTCGTTTTTTCTTTCTTCCAATACGTGAGTCCAATTTTTTCACTCCTATACACGTCTGTTTATTTTTACCTTGATTAGAAACGTTATGCAATTGTTTTCTCCTGCCGTTGTAAGGATTATCTCCATTTGTCGATATTAATACTTACCAATTTGTTTTATATAGCCGTGTTTTGTAAATATCCGTCGTAATATATAAGTAATTACTTTTTTGATTATATCTAAAATAGTTCTTTTCGTCTATGTTTCATCAACTTAATTAACATATAAAAAGCGATTTTGAAAAGGTGTGTTCATCTTATTTTTACATTTTACATTTGAATAGAAATCTTTAAAAAATCCAGTTGTTTGATGATGCTAATGGAAGGAGCTTCCTCTTTCAATAAAATTAAATTACCTCTTTAATCTTACTTATATTCAAAATTTCCTCCTTATTCTTTATTGTAATGTGCAGCTATTTTTCCCATTTTACGAATTTTAATCAGTCCCTCCTCTCCTATTTAGGATCGTTTGTTTTCCATAACTATCTTTTAAAAACAGGTTCGGTTGAAACTAATATCAATTCCTTGTATTACTGAGGATTTTTATTGGTGAAGTTCTACCCGCGTCTATCAAAATTTAATTTAATATACATATGATCTTAATCAAGAACATTTTTTATAAGTTTAAGTAAATTAAAGCAAAAACAAGTAAATAAGAGAGAAGTTGTTCTCAATAACGAATATGAGTGTTTTTTCGGGTTTTGCATTTGCGAAGTAGAATAATATACTTTAGTTGCCGTTCGTTATAACACACATAAAAGTGCTTATCATCGAACGAATGTTGTTACATATATTAGAGAGGAGGATAGAAGTATTTTCTGGCTTTAGCAATGGTATTAACAAAATAATACTAATTTAAATTAGACAATTAACAGGGAGGAAAAATAATATGAAATTAAAAAAGAAACTAGGAATGGGAATAGCGACTGCAGTTTTGGGTATTGGATTAATCGGAGGAGGAACTTTCGCATATTTCAGTGACCAAGAAGTGGTAGAAAATTCATTTGCTGCTGGAACATTGGATTTAGGAGTAAATCCGACCATTGCTTTTAATGTAGATAATTTAAAGCCGGGAGATTATATGACAAGATCCTTCAAAATGACGAATGAAGGAACGTTGGATATTGGAAAAGTATTAATGAATACTAGTTTTTCTGGAACGGAAGGCTTTGAAGATCATTTAAGGGTCGACTTTTTACTAAGTGATGGTAAGGTAATTGAAAGCCTGAGTGGAAAAACAGTTGCTGAACTTAGCGAAATCAAAGACCAAGATATTACGCCAGGATTTTGGACTTGGTGGCCAATAGTTCGTGAAGGTAAAGGTATCCCTTTAGGAACGGAAGACACGATCAAAATAAAAGTTACGTTTGTTGACAATGGTCAAGATCAGAACCATCTGCAAGGAGCAAATTTAAACGTTAACTTTACATTAGATGCGCTGCAAACTGAAGGAGAAGCGAGATAAAATAGGAGATTGATAAAAAGTGGAGGTAAATTAATACGTCCTCCACTTTTTATTCTTGCTGGAAGAGGGCGTGGTGAAAGGTATGAATTTAAAGAAAAAATTAGTTTTAAGTATGGCTACAGCAATGTTAGGAATGTGTTTAATAGCCGGGGGTACGTATTCTTATTTCAATGATAGTAAAGAAACAGATAATACCTTTACAACAGGTATTTTGGATTTAGGTATAAATAAAGAATCCATTATTAAAATAGATAATTTAGTTCCTGGAGACACAATTAATGAGAATTTTGAATTAACTAATGACGGCACGGTCGATATCAAGGAAGTGCTGCTTGATTCTGATTACAAAATTATGGATAAACATCAAAATAACAATGAAGATAATCTCGCCGATTATATACAAGTAGAATTTTTACATCATGTAAATAAAAACAAAAAAGTAATTTTTAGTAAGAAACTATCAGAATTAAAAAAAGAATCTATCCCGATATTGCAGCAGTTTCCAGCAGGTAGCGCTAAAGAAAAGTTTACAGTACGATTTGAGTTTAAAGATAGTAAGCGTAGTCAAAATCACTTTCAAGGAGACTCTCTAAATTTAAAGTGGCGTTTGGAAGCCATACAACGTGATGGTAAACCTGAATTCATAAATGAATAACGGTTTGAGGAGGGAGTCAATCTCCTTCCTAAGTATCATGATATATTTAAAAATCTAAAATTCAGCTTTATGTTTTTAAATATATCATGATACAAAATGATTTCTAAAGGTGGGGTGAATGTGAGGAAACCAAGATTAAAACATGACCAACATGAAAACAAGCAGGGTTATTTTTGGTTGAAAATTTTATGCATTTGTTATAGTTTTGTTTTCGCTACTAGTTACTTAACTACTTCAACAACCGCATATTTTAATGATGAGTTACTTCTAAAGGGAAGTATGGAGATAGGAAAGTGGCAAGAGGCAAAAGCAGAAACGTACCATCTTGAATTTCTCGATGATCGTTCACAAAACATAGAAGCTTGTGAGTCTGCAATGTTAAAAGTTAAAGTCAAAAATAACGGTGATGGAGATATGATGGAACCACTTACGTATGAAGTCATGTTTGCAGGAAAAGGAGATCCAATAGAACAAGGAAAGAAATTGCCGCTTCGTGAAGGTGAAGGGAAAGTCGCTGCGCTAGCAAAAGGGGAAACAGCAGAATTACAAATTAGTGCCAAGCAGACCGGAGCATATTCATTTTTAGTAAAACAGCAGGATGGAGAATTAGTATGGAGTAAGAAAATAATGGTGCAATGTAACGAACGTGAAACAAAGCAAGATGAAAATAGTCCTAAGGCTACAGAAGTAAAAGAAAAACCAGAGCAAACAGAAGTAGAAAGTAAAGGTGACAAACAATTAAATTTCAAAAACGATGTAAATAATCACTCAGACACAAAAAGTGATTCAGAGCAACAACAAGCTAATTCACCCAAAGCTGAACAGCAGTCTACTAAATTACCTGATGCTCTAAAAAAGATGGAGGGAGAAAAATAGATGATAAAAGGCAAATTAGGCAAATGGTTAAATCGGATTGTTAGTTTCATATTGATGGTTACATTAATTGGTGTTGCAAGTCTAGTAATTGTAACGAAGTTCTCTGGAGGAGAACCAGAAGTCTTAGGATATCAAATAAAAACGGTCCTATCCGGTTCCATGGAGCCAGATATCCAGACTGGTTCTATTATAGCGGTCAAAACGGTTGAAGATGGGAGCAAATTTAAAAATGGTGATGTAATTACATTTATGGCCGATAAAAATAAGCTGGTCACTCACCGAATCATTGATGTGAAAAAAACAAAGAATGGTGTTGCTTATACTACAAAAGGGGATAACAATAACGCAGCTGATTCTAATCCTGTTTTAGCTGATAATGTTGTGGGAGAGTACAAAGGAATGACCATACCTTATCTTGGATACGTTGCCAATTTTGCACAATCACCTAATGGAAGTATTTTCTTATTAATCGTTCCCGGAATTCTTTTACTTTGTTATGCTGGATTTTCGATTTGGCGAACTTTAGCAAAATTAGAAACAGTAAAAAAATCAGAGCATACAGGTTGACCTGAGGTGATATAAGGAGAGGGTATATGAAGCATAAAGTCATCTTTACTTTAATATGTACCATGATTATTTTTTGTTTTAGTAGCAAATACGATTCAATTGTTAATGCACAGGATAGGGTTGGATTGGAAGTAGATCCTGATTCTGTTTTGTTTGATGTAAATGATATGAAGCCGGGGGACTGGGCGTCAAGAAATGTAGAAATAAAAAATCGCGGAACACAGCCATTTACGTATAGCATAAATGTAGAGAGTACGGGAATGAAAAAGCTATATAATGAGCTGCAGCTTGAAGTTTTCATGAAGAAAAGGGAACTGTATAGCGGGAAGCTAAATAGCTTTACAAATATAAAATCTAGACATTTAGCGCCAGGTAAGGAAGATGCTATTACAGTTACGATTCGATTCCCTGAAGAATTAGGAAATGAGTATCAAGGTCTTGAGGCTGACTTCGCAATTATTATTATTGCAGAAGGAGAAGCGAAACAACAAGATAAACAAACGGTCATTGGGAAAATTGGTACCGACAAATATGATTTTGGTTCTAAACTCCCAAATACAGCAACTAATACTTTTCTGTATATTTTACTTGGTCTATGCTTAATAGGAATAGGGATATTTTTATACTTAGTCATTAGGAAATACAAAAAGGTAAAACAGCTGAAAATTTAAAATTGCCTAGTTTTTAAGCTAACGAATAAAAATTTTTAATGTTGGACAGTGTTTTAAAGGTACTACAAAACTAGTTATAATATGACAAAATAAGCTAGACCTGAAACAAGAATAATATAGTATAATAGCCTTAAAGAAGAAATTCAGAAAGTACAATTTGGTAAAAATGACACATTGATTTTCATCGTATGTTAACGCTAAAGTTAAGTTAATGGGAGTTGAAATGTAAAGTTCTATGTAGGAGCAACTAAGCAGTCTGCAGTGTCAAAGGCTTGGATCCAGCCAAGTTTTCTGTATATGTTAAATTTTAGCCTCGAAAATTAATGCTAATATATTTTTAGGTTTAAGTATAAGTGCAAATTAGGCGATCACCTCGCTCAAGGGACTTTGCGCTAGTCAGTTTTCTTGATTGTCTTGGAAATTATATTCGTCTATATGAGGATAACTTTATTGAAAAGTAGCATCGTCTAACTTATGTGCTCAAACTGTAGCAAACTTCGATCTCTCTATGATAAGTCAACACTGGCTCGAATCAAAATGAAGGCCAACTAAAAGCGGGCTTGCCGTTCAGGCGTCGGCATACCCCTGTTTTAGAGGCATGATTCCTTTATCTCGCATGTAAGGTGCCGTAAGACTCCCACTTCAAGAGCCTGAGTTGGTAGGCTCTAAGTGGGAAAAAACGGCACCTAAATGCCCGATTCGTTCAAGGGCTTTAGGTCATACCCTTGCGGTACTAACATTCAGTAGGAGATGGAATAAAACTACTACTGAATGAAGTTTCACTTTATCTTGTCAGAAGTTCTTCAGTTTCTACGTCGCTAAATGAGCGCTTAACGTTTGTTAACGGCTAGGAAACGGTATCCGTTTTCACATCACAGTTATCTTGTTGATAATAGTTTGCATCGTCTAGCTTATACGCTAGAGCAACTGGCAAACCTCAATGATAGGACGTGCTAATGCTGGAGTTACTTATAGGATAAGGAAGCTTTGGCAGACAAACACTGCGACTTTTTAAGGACGCTGTATTCCGACCACGGTCTATTTATGAACATGTACTAAAATAAAGCGTTATCAATAGAAGTAAATATATACAAGTCATAGAAAAGTTTCAGGGATAGTTTAGAGTGAATGATTAATTATATATTGGGGGATGAAACGGATGAAGTTAAAACAAATTTCTTTGGATGTTGAGTGGGTGGAACTAATAAAACAAGCAAGAACATTAGGAGTGCCGATGGAGGAAATTCGACGGTTTTTACGTACGGTACAAGAGTATAATAATGTCCCAAAAAATTTGTTTTAGAAATAGTATAACTCACCTCGATTATGGTATAATGCCATTTGAAAGAAGGTGAGTGCTTTTGATAGGGGAAAAAATAAAAGAACTAAGAAAAGCTAAGAAAATGTCTATTTCAGAGTTGGCAGAAAAAGCTGGGGTTGCAAAGTCATATTTGAGCTCAATTGAGCGAGGTATTCAGGTTAATCCCTCCATTCAATTTATTGAAAAAATCAGCATCGTTTTAGGTGTGTCCATAAATGAATTAATTCGAGAAAATCAGAGTAAGCAAAAAGAAGAACTAGATGAAGAATGGTTAGAAATTGTTCAGGAAGCAATGGACTCTGGTGTATCAAGAGAACAATTTAAAGAATTTCTTGAATTTAATAAGTGGCGAATTAATAAAGAGTAACCGTTAAGCAGTAAGCTGACGGTTTTTTGTTGTACTATAGCAAAGTATAAAACTTTATGGTTTATAGTATAAGAAAAACTACAGCTTTCGCTAAAAGCTTGGCGACAAGCCAAGTTTTTCTAATTTAACAATATGAAATAGCCGAATTTAATATTGCGATACATAGGTTTTATTATAGTGAAGCTTGGGTAATATTAGAGACAATTTTTTATATTGTTTCCGAATCGTATAAGACTTCTCTTTTAACTTACAAATGCCTGGTTTAACTCCACCGTCTTTAGACATTATCCGCTTTTAGCCTATCTTTATTCGTTCATATTAAGAATGAGGCGAAATTATTATAGAGGAAAAGTAGCCATGTGGTTTATGTATAAAATATCACACGTTATATTGGGTAAAAAAGTATAGGTATAACATGTTACATGGTCGAGTTGCGGCAAGAAGAGCAAGAGACTTAATCAGACAAGGGTGTGAACCAAGAGGGATTACAACCTAACAGGGCAGTGTAGGTAAAAACGATATTCATTTGTTATTGTCGTGTCCCCAATCATTCCAAGCAAAATGCTACAATATCCAAAGAGACGTTCATCAAAATTACTGCAAGAGCCTTTCCGGAATTGAAAAAAGATATTGGGGGCAGCTTTAATGGGCGAAAGGATATTATTATTACCGCAGCAGGAACTGTAACGGGTATCACGAACTTCCTAATTACAAACATTTACCACTACAAAAAAGCTTAAGATCATGGAGTAGTTGATCGAAATTAAAGAAATGGTTATAAATAAAAGAATCTCTTTTTGCCCATGAATGGCATAGTATATAACGTGAATCAAGGAAGATTTATAATAAATAATAAAAAATTGGATTATCATAACTAAGATAAACAGGTTTTCGAGCTTAAGAAAATGAATTCAGTTGGAAACAGTTGTGATGAAATTTTAACGTACTTGTTGGACGTTGCAAAAAATTATTAATTTAAAATATAAGTGGAGGTTAAGGGTTGATCATGCTATATGCTTGCTAGATGATTTTTCTTTATTTTCGCTTTTTTGGAAAAATAACTAAAAAGATTGTTTAACATTGTACTTTTTAGTAGAATTTATAATGGATTAAATAAAAAATGTATTTTCATACAAAATGTTGTTGTAAAAAAGCTTGGGAATTGTCAGTTTATGAATAAATGAAATGGTAAAGGGCGGGGAAAATAATGGGTGAGCAAGAAAAGTACAAAAACTTGCTTAGGAAAGTAATTCAAGAAACGGAAAATCATAAAATTCAAACTTCAGAAGAAATGGTGAAAACGCTTATTAAAGAATTGCAAAGCAGTGCTTTAGGCAACACAGCAAATTCATAAGTTATAAGTTGCAAAAGCAGTATTCTCCAATAGAGATACTGCTTTTAAGTACATAATTTAGATGCTAATTGAGAAAGAAAGTCTTTGGTCACTTCAAGGAGACAAGTGTTTTTTGAATGAAGTTTTACTTTATCCCGCATGTAAGGTGTTGTAAGTCTCCCAGGTTAAGAGTCCGAGCTGGTACAAAAGGGGCAAGTGGGAGAAAACGGCACCTAAATGCCCGATTCGTTCAACTAACATTCCGTATAAAAGGCATTCCACCGAATGAAGTTTCACTTTATAACGATATTGGTTAACATGAATCTTGTGAAAAAAACCACATTATATGATACGATGTTCTTAATGCAACTTAACAAAATAGAAATCAAAAAAGTAAAAAATCATCATTTTTTAGTATGTTAAGTAAAGATAAAATTTTGCTCGATAGATATTGTGAAATATAAGTGCAACTAAAGTAATCTCCTGCGTCAAAGGCTTGAAGCCGGCGAAAGTTTTCCAATAAAATAACAAGCCATTACTAAATATATCTCAAACCCTTACACTAAATCGAATTAAGGTACGGATACTCAGCCTGTAAACCCTGAGCTTTTGTTCAGGTTGTCTTTTTGTAAAAATTTGCTGAAGTCTATTTATTATTCACTTTTACGGGCAAAAATTTTTTATTTACTTAAGTTATTGAACTATGTCAAATAATGGGGAATAAAAGGTCTAATGAGAGGTCTGCTTTATCACATGTTGAGTTTTATGCGTTACGAAAGGAAGCGAAGCAAATGATTAAAATTACCCCAATATTAATTGAAAATGCAAAGATATACACGGAAGAACAAGTTATAGAGAACGGGGCTGTGTTGATGCAGGCAGGGAAGATTACTAATATTTACCAGCCTGATGGTATACCTCGTAGTTTACCAGAAAATCTAAAAGTGATCGATGGAACTGGCTTATCTGTGATACCAGGGTTTATAGACGGTCATATTCATGGTGCAAATGGTGCAGATGTGATGGATGCTACAGAGGAAGCCTTAGATACGATGGCTTTAGCGCTGCCCAAAGAGGGGACGACAAGCTTTTTAGCTACAACTATTACTCAAGCACCTGAACAGATTGAACAGGCACTTATAAATGTGCGAAATTATGTTAATAAACCTGGTCAAGCAGAAATAATTGGCGTCCACTTAGAAGGTCCTTTTATTGAAAAAGAAAAAGCAGGTGCTCAACCATTACAGTATATTATGAATCCTGATCCTGATGTATTTGATCGTTGGCAGGAATTATCTGGTAATCAAATAAAGACCATTACGATGGCCCCTGAACTTGATCCGGAGGGAAGTTTTATAAGCAAATTAGCTGCTAGTGGAGTAAATGTATCTGCTGGGCATACAGATGCCGATTTTTCCCAGATAAAATGTGCGTTAAAACATGGAGTCCGTCAAGTTACTCATCTATGCAATGCAATGAATGGAATCCATCATCGTGATATCGGTGCAGTGGGTGCAGCAATGGAATTAGAAGAGTTACGAGCAGAATTAATTGCCGATGGGATTCATGTAATTCCAGAAATGTTGCAAATTATTTATCGCAATATGGGAAGTAAAAGATTACTTCTTATAACAGACGCTATGCGTGCGAAATGTTTACCACCTGGGGAATACGAGTTAGGCGGTCAGCCTGTACATGTTTCAAAAGATAGAGCTTTATTAGAAAATGGAACGTTGGCTGGGAGTATTTTGAAGATGCATGAGGGAGCTAAAAATATGCTCCGTCTAAACGATGTTTCATTAAAAAATATTATTGAAATGACGTCTGTTAATCCGGCAAAACAAATTGACATATATGAAAAAAAAGGAAGTATTACTCCTGGAAAAGATGCTGATGTACTGTTGGTGGATAAGCATTTGTCAATTAAATATACCATTTGTCGTGGAGTAATTGCATTTAAGGGAGATGAAAGTAATGGAAATCATTAAAGTTAGAAATTATGAAGAGATGAGCAAGCGAGTAGGTGAAATAGTTATTGATACGATCAAGCAATTGGATAAGCCAGTATTAGGTCTAGCTACTGGATCTACACCAGAAGGACTATATCAGTATCTAATAGAAAAACATAAAAATAGTGAAGTATCATTTAAGCATGTGACTACATTTAATCTAGATGAGTATGTAGGCTTAGAAAAGGATGATATTAATAGTTATAATTATTACATGAATGAAAAACTATTTAAGCATCTAGATATTCCACGTGAACAAACACATTTGCCAGATGGAAATGCTTTGGATTTAAATGAAGAGGCATTAGAATATGAAGCACGTATTAAAAATGCAGGAAACATTGATTTGCAAATTCTTGGTCTTGGCTTAAACGGACATATTGGTTTTAACGAGCCGGGGACTTCTTTTACAAGCAGAACCCATATTGTGCAATTAGATGAATCTACCCGTCAAGCCAATGCGCGTTTCTTTATTTCAATAGACGAAGTACCTACACAGGCAATTACTGCAGGAATTGAAACAATTATAGAAAGTAAGCAGATTGTTATGCTTGTTTCTGGTGAAAATAAAGCAGAGGCACTAGCACGCCTAGTAAACGGTGAAGTAAGTGAAGATTTTCCTGCATCCATTCTCCAAAAGCATGATAATGTAAAAATTATCGCGGATGGAGCTGCTTGCAAGCTGATATAGGAGCTTAGTAGAAATAGGTACAATTTTTATAGATAAGAACAAAAGCTAGAAGTGCTTAGTTAGCGAAGTACAAACGGCAAAACTTCTGAAGCGATAAAGTGAAACTTCATTCAAGGAGTGTTTTTCTCCTTGAATGTTAGTTGAACGAATCGGGCATTTAGGTGCCGTTTTCTCCAATTTAGACTTCGCTGTATTCTCTGTAATTTTGAAGTGAGAGTCTTACGGCACCTTACATGCGGGATAAAGTGAAACTTCATTCAAGGAGTGTTTTTCTCCTTGAATGTTAGTACCTTAATGGTATGACCTAAAGCCCTTAAACGAATCGAGCATTTAGATTCCGATGTTAACTTATCGTAGGAAGGAGATCGAAGTTTGCTAACAGCACAAGTGCTTAAGCTGGACGAAGCTACTTTTAAAAAGTTATCTACCATGGACAAACGGATAGATTTTCCCTAAACAATAAAAAGCCGCCCAAAAGTTTGTTTATCAAGCTTTTGGGCGACAGCTATTATAAGCTGAGCAATGTGAACAATGGATTTTCTACATATCAATTTCTATATAGGTTGTATCCGTTTCGGTAATCTGTGCTTGGTCATTCGTATGATCAACGATAAACTCTCTAAAACCCTTCTCTTGTCCAACTTCTACATAGACAATAAACTCTACCTTATCAGTATAGTTAATCGTTTTAAGGATATAGTTTGATTGACGTAAGGCATGTTCCAGTTTACCGGATAATGTGTAATCCACAATAATCGAGAAGCCTTGCATTCGTTGTCTTTTTACAACTCCTGTTGTTTTTATAGCTTGAGATGTCGTATTGCCATAAGCGCGAATTAACCCACCCGCACCAAGTTTTATGCCTCCAAAATAGCGTGTAACAACTACAGCAGTATCTTTAAGCTGTTGTTTTTTTAAAACTTCAAGGATGGGTACTCCAGCAGTGCCACTTGGCTCACCGTCGTCATTTGCTTTCTGAATTTGATCGTGTTCACCAATTAAATAAGCTGAACAATTATGAGTGGCATCATAATGTTTTTTTTTGATTTCTTGAATAAAAGCTTGAGCCTCTTCTTCAGTTTCCACTCGTTTAACATAACCAATGAACCGGGACTTTTGGATGACTAACTCATTCATCCCTTGGTGTTTTACGGTATAATATTTATCTAACAACTTGCATACCCTCCTAATTATCGTTCATGATAGAATAAGGAAAGCTATTAAAAGCTTACGGAAATGAACATATTTGAGTATAAAGAAGCACAAGAATTATTCTCAAGTATGCTAAAAGACCCTATAAAAAAATTGCTGGTATGCGTATAATTATATCATAGGTTGGTGGAAAATAATGGCGCAGAGAATTAGTGAAAGAGCTTTAGACTATATTATCAATGAAATGATTGAAGTAGTAGAGAATAGTAAAGATGAGATTTTTAATATTAGCGAAGAAGCGAGAACAGAGCATGAGCATCTTGTAAAAGAATTAAAGGAAACGAAGATCAAAGTGGCGCAACATATTAAAGATGGAGATGAGCTGGAGCAAAAGGTCCGCTTTTCTCGGAGACGCTTAGCCGAAGTGAGCAAATATTTTGATCGATATTCGGAAACGGAAATACGAGAAGTATACGAAATGACTCATGCGATGCAAACTAAATTAGCTATGCTGCGTCAGGAAGAAAGTGTGTTGCGTGAAAAGCGAGATGATTTAGAACGAAGATTAGTAACGTTAGGCCAAACGATTAAGCGAGCAGAAGGGTTAGCAGGAAAAATTTCTGTCGTTCTAAATTATTTACAAGATGACTTTCAACAAGTAAACGAAATGCTTGAAGAAGCAAAAGAAAAGCAAGAATTCGGTTTGAAAATAATTGAAGCTCAAGAGGAAGAAAGGCGAAAGATATCAAGAGAAATTCATGATGGACCAGCACAGATGCTGGCTAATATTCTATTACGCTCGGAACTCGTTGAGCGTACTTGCCGTAATCGAGACGTAGAGCAAGCCTTAGAAGAAATTAAAAGCGTACGTAAAATGATACGATCTTCCTTATATGAAGTACGTAGAATCATCTATGATCTTCGCCCGATGGCTTTAGATGACCTTGGCCTTATTCCAACGATCAAAAAATATGTAGCTACCATTTCTGATTATAATGAGGTAAAGATTGAATTTATTTCGATGGGTGAAGAAAAGCGATTACATCAAAAATATGAAATAGCTTTTTTTCGGCTAGTTCAGGAAGCGTTGCAAAATGCTGTCAAACATGCAGAAGCCTCATTGATTCAAGTAAAGTTGGAAATTGGTAAAAGTAGTCTAACCATGATTATTAAAGATAATGGAAAGGGTTTCGACCCATCTATGAAAAGGGACAAGTCATTTGGATTAATCGGTATGAGAGAGCGGGTTGAAATGCTGGAAGGAGAAATGGAGATTTCCTCCAAAATTGGAAAAGGTACAACTATTTTCATAAAGGTTCCATATACCTCGGTATAGCGGTATAATATAAAAAGAAACTGAATTGTTATATTAAATATAATGCGTTCTATCATAAATAGCTTCTAGATTAAATAAAACAATTCTATATGGGAGGAACGAATACATGACTGCGGAAAGAAAATTACGAATTATATTAATTGATGACCATAAGCTGTTTCGAGAAGGAGTTAAAAGAATTTTAGATTTTGAACCTTCTTTTGAGGTGGTAGCAGAAGGTGATGATGGGTCAATGGCTGCAAAGCTTGTGAAGGAGCATAATCCAGACGTCGTGCTAATGGATATTAATATGCCGAATATGAATGGTGTTCAAGCAACAACAGACCTCGTTCGCTATTTTCCTAACACGAAAGTTATCATTCTCTCAATCCACGATGATGAAAGTTATGTCACGCATGCATTAAAAACAGGAGCACAAGGTTATTTGCTTAAAGAAATGGATTCAGATGCACTTATTGAAGCAATTAAGGTTGTAAGTGAAGGTGGATCTTATCTCCATCCAAGAGTTACTCATAATTTAGTGATGGAATATCGCCGTCTTGCTAAAGACCATGTTTCTTCTCTGTCCGATAATGGTGTTGAATATCGCCAACCACTTCATTTGTTAACGAAAAGGGAATGTCAAGTTCTACAATTGCTAGCAGATGGAAAAAGTAATCGGGCTGTAGCTGAAACATTATATATTAGTGAAAAAACTGTCAAAAACCATGTGAGTAATATATTGCAGAAAATGAATGTGAATGACCGTACGCAAGCTGTAGTTGCTGCTATTCGTAAAGGATGGGTTGAAGTTATTTAAAGGCAGCTAGTTAAATCATGTAACAAATACTCCAAACTTAAAAACTTCATTATAATAACGAAGATACATGGTGTCACCATCCTTTTTGGAAGTGGCACTTTCATCTTATTTCCCCTTTTTTCTAAACGACGTTAGTTTTGCCAAGTATAATAACGTTTTAAAGTGGACGGTAAATGATAGTTTAGCTTAAGAGGCGTAAGTGTATAAAACAAACAATGAGAATAAAAGAAAAATCCTATCATGAATAATGACGAGGGAAAGGTTCTTCATATGCCAGGTTATTTTTCTGTCTGTAAAAGAATGCATTTTTTAATGCTTTCATGTAAAATAAAATGGAAACTGTTCTAATAAATGCTCATCGTTTAATAGTGGGCTAAAGTACATGAAAGAGGAGAAGGTTTGTATGAAAGTTGCTGTAATGACAGACAGCACGGCTTATATAGACAAAGAGATACGTGATAAACATCAGATTTATATGGTACCTTTAAGTGTCCAATTTGCTGATACTTCTTATCGTGAGGAAATTGACATTACAACAGATGAATTTTATCGGAAATTAAAAGAAAGTAAGGAATTACCAAAGACTTCTCAACCATCGATCGGAGATATTACAAGCTTACTAGAAGAACTAGCAAAAGATTATGATGCAGTTATATCTATTCATCTTTCCAGCGGTATTAGCGGTACATATCAAGCAGTGGTAAGTGCAGGGGAAATGGTAGAAGGAATTGATGTTTATGCCTATGATTCTGAAATAAGCTGTATGGCTCAAGGTTTTCTAGTACTAGAAGCCGTTGAATTGATTGCAAAAGGGAAACAACCAGCAGAAGTTATTAAACGGCTTGATGAAATCAAAGTAACTACACGCAGTTATTTTATGGTTGATGACTTAAGTAATTTACAGCGTGGAGGGCGCTTAAATGGTGCTCAAGCAATTATTGGCAGTCTCTTACAAGTAAAGCCGATCCTGCATTTCGTAGACAAGATTATTGTACCGTTTGAAAAAATCAGAACAAAGAAAAAAGCCATCCAGCGAATACTTGATTTACTGGAAGAAGATGCTTCTCAAGGCCAGCGATTAAAAATAGCGTTTATTCATGCTAATAGGGAAGGAGAAGCAATAGAACTGCAACAAAAGTTCTTAGCTAAATATCCGGATATGGATACGACCATCAGCTATTTTGGACCGGTAATTGGTACTCACTTAGGAGAAGGAGCATTGGGAGTAACCTGGTATAAAAAATAAATGATTTGTTAGCCAATAAAAAACCTCTACTAATTTTATATTAGGGAGGTTTTTTATATGTTAAATGTTTTAACACATAAGCTAAACCGGTGAAAAATGTAACGTTTTAAGTAAGCCTTATCAACAGAGCAGCACCTAATCTAAGGTCAAATTGTTTTTCCTTTTTAGTAATAAAATAGTGATTTTTTGAAAAATTCCCTCTTGACATTCTATTGTTTACGATATATAGTGGTGGTTAAGTTTAAGGGGATGTTCAAAAAGTTAAAATGACACAGTGAATTTAAGCGTTGTCTAATAAAATTATATCCGTTCCTACATGGTAAATTTTAAAAATTAGCAATGTTTAACTTAAGTGCTAAAGCTGTAGCAACCCACCACTAAACGAGCGCTTCTAGCTTTTGCTCTTGGTTTGTTTCCCGTGGTTCCTAACTGTACCACACACTGCGCTAACGAAACTACGCTGCCTTGAACTTCGACTCAACAGAACGTGGTCGTGTCGGCGTTGCATAGGTTTCATAATCTTAGTCACCTTGGTCTTTCTTTTTGAACACGCCTTTAAATAAAAAAATTATGTATATTATTTTCTTATCCAGAGAGGTGGAGGGACTGGCCCGATGAAGCCCGGCAACCTTGTGCATTCGCTTGCGCAATAAGGTGCCAATTCCTGCAAAACTGTTTTTGTTTTGAAAGATAAGAGAGGTGGTGCAATGTCTTCTATAGCCTCTCTGTCTTTGACAGAGAGGCTTTTATAATAGTGGGTATGAAACTATATTCATTCAACATGGAGATTAGCTTTTTTGTACTATAGGAAAGTATAACATTTTATGGTTTATAGTATAAGAAAAACTACAGCTTTCGCTAAAGACTTGGCGATAAGCCAAGTTTTTCTAAAAAAAGTAGCTTCACTGTCTAGCTTAAGTGCTCCCAACTGTAGCGAACTTTGATCTCCTTCCTGCGTTAAGTAAAACATCAGCTTGAATTTAAAGGAAGGTCGACTAAAAAGCGGGCTTGCCGCTCACGCTCAGGCGTCGGCTTACCCCTATTTTAGAGGTATGTTTTCTTTATCCCGAATGGAAGGAGCCCTATTTCTCTCATCTAAAAAATCTGCTTATCATTTTCGAGCTTTATGAGAGAAGCGACTCCTAAATGCTCAATTCGTTTGGATCGACAAGACAGAGGAGCTGTGGCAGCAATACACCGCAAATTTTTCAAGGATAGGGAAAGCTTCGACAGCGACACATCGTGATTTTTCAAAGACAGGGAAAGCTACTTGAATAGACAGCGCACGTAGAAAAAGCGTTCTTCTTTTTCAAGGACAAGAAAAAACTACGATAGCATTACATTGTACGTAGAAAAAGTGTTCTTCTTTTTCAAGGACAGAGAAGTTTCGGTATAATCCCCTAAAAATTTTGGATTTGAACAAAAAGTGCACTCTTACAATCGTCTGTGCAATAGTTTGATGCAAATATTAACCAATTAACGTCAAACTGTAGTTTGACTGAACTACTCCCTTGGATAAAAGTGTACTTAATTTATCGGAAAAGAATGTTTTTATTGCCAGAACAAAAAACAGTGTTGTATGTTTAGCAAGGTTAATTAAGATAGCCGAAAGGAATGTTGTTTTTAATGAATGTATATGGTGTATGGTTGTTCTAAATTCTAAGCCTTGGTTTGGGGTCATTGCAACCGTTACGATATTATTTATCCCGCATGTAAGGTGCCGTAAGACTCCCGCTTCAAAGAGCCTGAGTTGATACAAAAGGGTCTCAGTGGTAGAAAACGGCACCTAAATGCCCGATTCATTCAACTGCATCACAAGGTATAGTGCTGTAAAATCCGACAAGATGAGGATACTGCATTTATTTTTTGGTAATTTCTTCTATGTTGTTATCATGAAAGGTTAGAAGAAAGTTTTCAGGAAGTCCGGCAGAATAATACATTGAATTTTAACGTTTGCTTATTTCTGGGGGCTTATGTTTCCAGTAAGTTTTTTCTACTGGCTGAATTATTCGGTCTTTGCTAGAAGTAAAAATATATTGGAGGTTTATTTAGATGGATCAAAGAGAATTGCGAAATTGTTTTGGGCATTTTGCCACGGGTGTATGTGTAGTAACGTGGAAGGATGATAACGACAACCGAAAGGGAATCACAATTAATTCATTTACTTCTGTTTCCCTTCATCCACCTCTTGTATTAATTTCTATCAAGAAGCAATCAAAGTCATTAAATAGTTTAAAAAAACAAAAATTTATAGTCAATATTTTATCTGCAGAACAAAAGGAGTATGCACTTTATTTTGCAAGGCAGTCACAAGAAGATCTAGTTATTGACTGGCAGAAGGATTCGGATATTGGTCCCAAACTGAACAATGCGGTTGCAACAATGGAATGTACATCCTGGGCAGAGTATGAGGGTGGAGATCACTTGCTTCTATTAGGGCAGGTGGTAACTTTTTCCTATAACGAAAATGAATGTTTGTTGTTCCATAAAGGAAAGTTTTTACAAACAAAAACGGAAACTATAATTAAATAAAGGCCAAAGGAGAAAAAGTAAAATGAGTATTCGAGCAGGAAAGCAGTATCTAGAAAGTTTACGAAATAGAAAATCAAATGTGTGGTTAAATGGGAAACGGATTGACAATATTGTAGATCAGCCATATTTTTCACAGCCTATCAAGGAAATTGCCAAGCTGTACGATATGCAGCATAATCATCAATACCAAGATAAAATAACATATATTTGTGAAGAAACTGGCACAAGAGTCAGTAATGCATTTTTGATACCTGCTAAAAAGGAACATTTACAAATGCGTCGACAACTCTATGAATTATGGGCAGAATCAACGTTTGGTCTCATGGGGAGAACACCAGATAGTTTAAATTCGGTTATTACTGGGATGGCTGCAAACCATTTATTTTTTCGTAGGTATGGGAATGAGTATGGAGATAACATTATCAATTATTATAAGTATATGAGAGATCATGACTTGTTTTTAACGCATGCCATTGTAAATCCACAAAATGATAGAAGGAAAACCTCATACGAACAAGAAAATGAATTCACACATTTGGGGGTTGTTAAAGAAACAGATGAAGGATTAATTGTAAGAGGGGCAAAGATGTTGGCTACACTTGCACCAATCGTAGACGAAATTATTATTTATACGTATCCTGGTTTTAGACCAGGAGATGAAAAGTATGCTGTTGCATTTGCTTTGCCAATCGATACCCCGGGCCTTCATTTATATTGTCGGGAGCCAGCACAGGACGGTCAACGTTCGACCTGGAATCACCCTTTAGCATCAAGGTTTGAAGAAGCGGATGCTTTAGTAGTATTTCATGATGTGTTAGTTCCTTGGGATCGTGTATTTATTAATCAAAATGTAGAAGCCGCTAATTTACTTTATCAAACTGCAGGTGTTAATCACCAGTCAGCGCATCAATCCGTGGTAAGGGGATTTGTTAAGCTCGCTTTTGTAACAGAGGTGACGTGTGCTCTTGCCGATTCGGTCGGCGTAGATGAGTTTTTGAATGTTCAAAATCAATTAGCGGAACTAATTCAAAATACAGAAACGGTTAGAGCACTTCTTTATACTGCTGAGAATCAGTACGAAATTTGTTCTACAAAAGAGATAATTCCTAATCCTTTAGCGGTAGAAACAGTGAGAGGGGTATTACCGGTTATCTATCCAAGAGCAATACAAATATTGCAAACCATTGGTGCAGGTGGCTTATTAATGTCACCATCGGAAGGGGATTTTACTAATCCTGAAATTGCTGATGATCTGCATAAATATTATACGGGGAGACGAGAAGTAACATCAGTAAGGAGAGTTAGATTATTTAAGCTCGCTTGGGATCTATGTGGGGAAGCTTTTGGACAACGACTTGTCCAATATGAACGATATTATTCCGGTGATCCAGTAAGGAAAAGAGGAGTATTTTATAAGCAATATAAGAAAAGTAATCCGTCCTATTCACGAGTAGACAGAGCATTAAAAGAAGCGTTGCAGCTTTCTGCAACATCTCAAGTAAAAGCATGAAAATAATTATAGATTTAACATGAAAAAGTTGCTCCATCAGGTAACTATCTGATGGAGCAACTTTGGAAATTTAGCTTATAGATTCACTTATTTCCTCCTTGTTAAAATCAGCTCGTTCTCGTAGTGAACGATACTTGAACATAAAGACAAGAAATGACAGTACGGCAAATAGAGCAAAATAAATTAGTAATATGCTAATATTTTCCCACATATTGGATGTATTTCCTAGTGTAATAATATTTCGATAGCTGTTTATAGAATACGTAAATGGTAAAAAGATACTTAGATTACGTAATTCTTCTGGAAGCATATCAACTGGCAACGCTGATCCCGTTGTAGATAATTGAAGAACAACAAATGCTAACGCAAGGAATCTACCAATATTTCCAGCTAAACCTACTAAGAATAAAACAATCATTAAGAAAGTTAAGCTTACCATAATAGAAAATAGGACGAAGGAAATACTGCTTTGTACATCCAGTTTTAATACAAATAGGGTATACAAAGAGATCATTAATGCTTGGATGGTAGCAAGCATAGATAATTTTGCAATTTTACCAGTAAACCATGCTGTTGCTGATGGAGGTAAAGTAACTGGCTTTCGATATTGAACCGCAAAAGACATGATCAAGACCCCAACGTACAGTGCCAATGTTAAAATATATGGTGCATTTGAATCACGATAAAATGGAAAACTATTAATCACTTCACCATCTAAAACGACAGGTTCAGCAAACATCGCAATATTTTCCTCTTCCGGATCGATACTGCTCGTTCGCTTAGCGCCTCCTTCAAGACCTTCATACAATTCTTCACTTCCATCAGATAGTTGCCCTAGTCCTCCGTCTACTTGTGATACACCATCAGTTAATGTTACCCAACCTTTTTTCACCGTTTGATTTCCTTCGCTTACTTGACTGGCACCATCGTACAATTTTGTTGCGCCGGCGGATAGCTCCTGCCAACCACTTTCAACTGTTTTGTTACCATCACGAATTTGCGATGAACCATCATGCAGTTGCGTTGCTCCTGCTGTAAGATCATTCCAGCCACTTTCAACAGCTGCATTCCCATCTTTAACTTGTTTTGTCCCATCATGTAATTTAGCAACGTTTGTCTGTAATTCTTTCCACCCGACGGCTACTGTTTTGTTACCGATGGCTACTTCCTTTGATCCGTCCGCTAATTTGCTTGCACCGTTTTGTAATTGCTGTTGTCCTTCTACAAGCTGACCGAGTCCATTGTCTAAGGTGGTCACCCCAGAGGTAAAGTCATTTTTTAGTCCATCTCTTAATTCATTAGCTCCATTTACCAGTCTTTGAAAATCTTTTTGTTTTTGTGGAACAGTTTTTAAATTTTCATTTAACTGTCCCATGATCATTTTGTAGAGAACATTATCTTTTAATCCATCGACACTGTTAGGCAGTTGTTCAAGAGCTACCTGCAAGTTTTGCATCGATTCAATTGTTTCATTAACACCTACTTGTGCTTGTTGAACGCCTGCAGCTAATTGTTCGCTTCCCGGCAGAATTTTTTTATTTAATCCATCTTTTAACTGTGCACTTCCGTCCTTTGCTTGTCTGGCGCCTTCCAGTAATTCTGTTGCTCCAGATTGCAGCTCACTCGCTCCATCTGCTAATTGAGAAGCACCATTTGATAAACGATTAATATCCGATGATTTTTCATTTAAAACACCTACTAGTTGTGAAGTTCCATCACTTACTTGTTTAGCGCCATCTGCAAGTCTTGCAATATCACTTGATTTATTTTGTAAATTACTTAATAGGGTACCGGTTCCGATGTTTAATTCTTGAGCGCCATTGGCAAGTCTCGTTATATCTCCCTGTTTAGAAACTAAAGATTCTTTCATTATCCGGTTGCCGTCTTCAACTTGTTTTGCTCCATCAACTAAACGTCCTATATCGGAGGACTTTTCATTTAATGAATCAAGAATTTGTTCAGAACCATCTTTTAATTGTCCTGTACCATCATTAATTTGTTTAGCACCATCTGCAGCTTCTGTGAATCCATTAGCAACTTCTTTCAATTGTGAAACAACATTTTCTACATATGTTGCGGTAATTTGTGCAGACAATTGTGTTTTTAATGTTTCAACAGCTTTATTAGTGACTTGGGCAGCCATGAAGTGCAATCCTTCATTTTGCGTATATTTTAATTCTGGTTTTATTGGTTCGTCATCAAGTACAGTCAATGCTTTTTCTGAAAAATCTTCAGGTACTTCAATAGTCATATAATATTTCATGTTATCCATACCATTTTTAGCTTCTTCAGACGAGACAAAATCCCAACCTAATAATTTATTTTCTTTTAAGCTGGCAATCAAGATTTCGCCGATATTTATTCTTTCTCCATCTGAAATAGCGCCTTGATCGTTATTAACAACAGCAACTGGTAAATTATCTGTGTTATCATATGGTCCCCATTTCGGAGATAACATGATCATTGCATACACAAGCGGCACTAATATCCCTATACAGACAGATAGAAGTACATACCGATTTTTGAAAATACGTTTCATCTCTGCGGAAATATAACCCGCTTTTCCCATGAAATATCCCCCTTTTAGTTCTCATTGTCTTTTCATATAAGAGATTGATGAAAAATTTGAATAAAATGATAAATAGAATTTCAATGTATGTCAGAATGGATAACAAGTCTTGGAGTTAAAACGATACCAGTGGAAAAACTTTCATCGTTCAACAGATAAGGGCAACCTAAGTGGTTGTCTTACGCCAAACACTTGTCGGTCAGCTAAGTTTTTCTTGTTGTTTAGGAAACTCTATCCGTTTGTACATGGTGGATAACTTTTTTAAAAAGTATCTTTACGTTTAGATTCATTGCTTGTGCTTTTGTACTTTAAGGATAAGAAAGACGTCAACATATATAACTAGATATGGCATTTTAGCTGACCTCAGCTTTTTTATTCTGGAACGTGCACTAATAGGAAAAAATGTAAAGGCTAGTTTTGCAATTGTTTTGTTAAAAAAGGCAATGAAAATCAAATCAGATTTCCACTGCCTATCCTCAATCAATTAATTGAAGATATACTTACGAAATAAATGTAAAGATCCCCCTAATACAAGTAATATTGCACCAATTAACAATGTGAACGGAATATTCGTTGCTGTATTCGGAAGAACTCCTCCTTTATTGGTATTTTCTTGTTTTGGATTATCGCTGTTGTTATTCCCAACTCCTATATTATTATCATCGTCTGGCTTTTCACTGTCACCAGGTTTATCACTATCACCTGGTTTTTGATCATCGCTTGGCTTTTCACCGTCATCAGGCTTCTTGCCATCCCCCGGTTTCTCACCGTAATCAGGTTTATCGCCATCGCCAGGCTTGTCACCATTACTTGGTTTATCGTCATTACCTGGATCTGCAGCTTCTTCAACATAAACAGTGCGAGTAGCTGCTGCTTGGTTTCCAGCTTTATCGGTCACTGTATATGTAATGCTATATTCTCCGGCTTTTTGAGTATTCACCTTTCCTGAAATCTTAATTTGATCGGTGAGATCTCCGTCAACATTATCTTTAGCAGTTGCACCCGGTTCGCTATACGTTTCACCAACATTTAAAGTCATTGGATTATCGCCGTTTAACGTAATAACTGGTGCCTCATTATCCACTTCTTCCTCTGTTTCTTCTACCTTCACTGTCGTAAGCAGATTATCCTCGGCTGGTGTACAGGTAACAGGTAAATTAACTGGTGTTGTGCCTAACTTTGCATGAATTTCTGCTTTTATCTCACCTACATGAATATTTACATCTACATCGCCGGCAGTATAGCTTGCATCATTTGCACCTATAATGAATGGAATAAAAGGAGCATCATTGTCAAATGGAGTTTCCGGAATAGCGACCCCTTCTGTTCCAACTACATTCACCGTTTCATTTGCGGCTTGCAAATTAAATTGATTTACATGGCCGTTAAAAGGATTAATTAAACCCTTTAGTGGAGCTAAGCTTCCAGTTAAATCCACTTCAATTGCTGTTTCAATATCAGAAACGGAAAACTTCTGATGTGGATTCACTATATCCGGGATTGATACAGTAGGAGTAACCTTCATATCAATGAGAATGTCTCCAGCAATTGAAGTTTTAGCAACACATTCATAATCAAATGTTTTCGTTGCTTGTTCTGCATGTATGGTTTTTAATCCGCCACTATAGAAAATCACGAAAATAATACTTAACATCATAATGGTGAGTTTTTTTGTTATTTTGTTAATGATAATCTCCTCCTTCTTTTTCATTTATTTCTTCTTTAATTAGACATGTATCACGCTCCTCCGTCTTCATAAAAGCATTGTTGTAAACCCTTTCAATTTCTGTTAGTATGAAAACAGTTATAGTACAGAGTTGTATTTATTAACCTGTTGTATGAAAGCTGTACTATTACTTTAAATTTTTTATACTCTTTCACCAATTCCTAAAAAAATCGTATTTTCATATAGCTCATTCAGTTACACCCCCTATTTTTATATAGCCAAAATTAACTTATTATAAAAACAAGTCCTAATTAATGAGGGAAATAACTGTTTAAAGCAATCAGGATAGCAGTTTAAGGAATAAGCAAAATTAAATAATAGAAAGGAGCAATTGGAAGATAATTTAATTCTAAAAAGAGATTAAAATTCCAAGTCGGACGAATTATATCCAGATACAACTAAATAAATCAGAATATTCGCGGTAGAGGGAAATTTCGCAAGGAATGCTTTTCTCCTTGAAGTGAAATAAAGGAAAAAACGCAATGTGATAAGCTGTCAAGTTTTTCTTAAAGGGACGCTTTTACGGCGTCTTACAGCACCTTATACGCGAGATAAATAATATCCGTATATAAATTGGAATGAGGGGAGTACGAACGGTTTAAAAATTTAATTATTTTTGGGGGAGATATAATTAATTGATGAAAAAGGAAGGGGAGAAAGTTTTATGACATTGACTTTAGACCATTATCTAGACTCCTTATTTCATCGCGGATTAGACATCATGCGGGAAAATGAACAAGCAATTCAACGTAATTGGAAAAAAATTCAACACTATTTTCAAAATACGGGTAAGAAATCGGCAAGTACTACAGCCAAATCCGTTAAAATTTTCTCGGAAATCATTTTTAATTATCAATACGATAAAGAGACATTAATTAACCAATTGAGGACTGCTTGGAACAAAGAAATAGGCAATAGTTCATTGAACCAATTCCTTATAACATTATTAGAAAATTCGGTTCATCAAGCCGCTAAATTAAACAAGGATAATAATTATAATGATCATCAAGCTATTCAATATGTGTTTACTAAAATCAGTGAACATATTTTTACAGAAAAACTAGAGCACTTATTTACGATTGATACTTTTTTAGAACATCTTGTTACTTCTGAGCAGTTACCAATCGAATGGGTTGCTGTTGTAGTAAGAAGCGACAATGTATTTTACGTTGATAAATGGTTCAATAGATATCAATGTTTACTGCATACACATTATAATATAGCAGCAGAGAATATTTTTGATTTAACGGAACAACTATTGAGATATATTACTCATTCCAATAATAAAAATGTGATTACCATTCCTTTTGAAAATATGACCTTATTATTATGCACGGATAAAGATAGTACAGGGCATATTGTTCCTTTTATTCACCATGCGTTACAACTTTTTCAAAGCAGTAAGTCAATTTTAAATATAACTCGGCAAGAACAGCGATGGAAGGATTCTGTCATTATGTTTTATGAATCAATTATGCAGGCAAAATCGTTTAAAGAGGCATTGGAATTGGTAACGAAAGGGTTTACAAATTATTTACCGTTTGAACGTTGTGGGATTTTTTCCTATTCCCCCAATGATGAAATTGGGATCGGTTTATCAGGTCATCGATTTGATATAAAAGCAATTCAAGAGATTACGGAAGATGTACGAAATTTCCCGCTCATTAATAATGGTTTAGAACTATTACGATTGTTTGGTGATGGAATAAAATTTTTACAGCCGCTTTTTATTCCTGATGCTAAAGATAGTTTTCCTACCAGGTATATTCAACAATTTCAATTAAAATCTGTAGTTGTAGCGCCAATTTTCAAAGCTTCTAATCATGAATTAATCGGGGCTGCTATCCTTGATCAAGGAGCAAATAAACAGTTTACAATGTCACAGGATACATATACGGCATTGATTAAGTTCGGACAAAGTGCCGGAGAAATTATTGGAAAATTTAAAAATAATATTAATTACTTAAATAAATCACTACATCTTTCATTAAGAGAAATTGAAGTATTAACATTGATGGCAGAGGGAGAATCAACAAGTAGTGCTGCTGATAAATTACACTTGAGTGAGTATACGGTAAGAGATTATATTACAAAAATCATGCAAAAAATGAAGGCGAAGAATCGTACTGAAGCAGTAGCCTATGCAATTAGGCATGGAATTATCTAAAGTCATCTCTGTGTAGACCAACAAATGAAGTAAGATAAAAAAAGGAGCTAATTAACTATATTTGCTCCTTTTTATCAGTAGAAGTTGTTTTGTGAAAGAAGTTGATTCGACGCGATAAAAATTTAATTTCACATGTAAAGATCGTATATATATCCTAACGTTACTCCTTTATTATCTTAACGACTATCTAAGAAGAACGGCGGCTAAATACCGATGGACGTATACATGTACGAAAAAAGCGGATTCTTTTCAAGGACGTTCGAGCTCGGTAAATAAACGTGTAAAAACATTTACTTTTAATTATGAAATTGAGTTATGGGTATGAATATTCGGAAAAAAATATTATTATTGATTTGAACCATTGTATTTTTTAAGTTAACAATAATTCCGTTATAGGAGGTGTTATCTTGAAAAAAGACATGATAAAGGTGATATCTGTTTTTGGTATAGGATCTATTTTAATTTTATTTATTCCATTTTTCTTTAATTATTTTTTATAATAAAACTAGTCTCCCAAAAAACTAAGAAACCTTCAAATAAAAGGCTTCTTGGTTTTTAAGTCACCTGATTCATTTTATTCCATTAATGAATATAGTAGCTATTTAGTTATTTAAAGAGAAAAACAACCGACAACAGCACTAACATTCGCTCCACCTAATGCCAAGACTCCACTTTATTTAGTGGAGGTCGCTTTTTGAAAGAAGTTGATTCGACGCGATGAAAGTTTAATTTCACATGTAAAGATCGTATCCTAATGTCACTTCTTTATCTTAACGTATTTAAGACAGAAGAAAGGGACCTAATACCGATGGACGTATACATGTACGAAAAAAGTGGATTCTTTTCAAGGACGTTCGAGCTTTTGTTTCGCTTCAAGGAGAAAAGTACTCCTAGACTGTTAGTTTCACATGTCCAACAAAGCAAGTAGGTAGTCAGCTGCTGTGCCATAAAACTTGCCTCCAGTCTAGTTTTCTTTATCCGTTAGGAAAAGATAAAATTTTAGACAGTAGTTAAGGCGACGAAGTAAAATTTTTATGTTGGAAGTATAAATGCAACCAGGCAGTCTCCTGCACTAAAGCTTACCGCGGTCAGCTAAGTTTTCTTTATCCGGTTGTGACGGCGATCCGATTATCCATGCTTTCTTCTTTGTATACAGAGTCAATTAAATCTTGATATCTCTTTTCAATAATATCTGTTTTAAGAGATAGCTTTGGGGTTAATTCTCCTCCATCAATGGTCCATTCATCACTAATAATAATCACTTTTTTAGGCTGTGCATAATTCGTAAATTTCTTAGTTAGTGTGTTTACTTCTTCATTTAAAAGCTGTTGTACTTTTTTATCATTACATAGTGCCTCACTGGAATTTGTATTAATTCCTCGCTTCTTGGCCCAAGGAATTAAATTTTCGTAATCTGGATTTACCAATGTAATAACGTATTTCTTTTTGTCACCAACTACAAGCGATTGACTAATATATGCACTTTCGTTTATTGCCGTTTCAACTGGGGCTGGTGCTACATTCATTCCGGTAGATAGAACAAGAATCCGTTTTTTACGGTCGATGATTTTTAAATAACCATTTTCATCTAATTTTCCAATATCGCCTGTTTTGAACCAGCCTTCTTCAAAAGCTTTTTCTGTTTCTTGGGCATTGTTATAATATCCTTGTGTAATATTAGGGCCTTTTACTAAAATTTCTCCATCCTGGGTAATTTTTAATTCGACATTAGGTAAAATTTTACCAACTGTCCCTGCTTTTGCTCGAATGATTGGATTTGAAGAAATAATAGGTGATGTTTCCGTTAACCCATAGCCTTCGAGTAATGGAATATCTAAAGCCCAGAAAAACTTTGCTATATCTTCATTCAATGTTCCTCCTCCAGATACAAGACCTCGTAATCTCCCACCTAATTGATTCTTCACTTTTTGATAAACAAGTTTATTTGCTATTTTCCATTTACGAGCTAGGTTTTTGGGTAAATAATTTTGCGTGATATATTGATTGATGGTTGCGTTTAGATAGTATTTATATTTTTCTTCACCGACAGATATGGCCCAATTAAAAATTTTTCGTTTTACAGCTGAGCCATTTTCCATTTCACTTTGTACTTTTGTATACACTTTTTCAAATAATCTTGGAACGCTTGTCATTATGGTTGGTTTGAATTCTATTAAATCTTCCGGGATGGTTGTAATATTTTCTGCATAGCTAATCGTTATTCCAATAGATAATGGTAAATAATGACCCGCTAGCCTTTCAAAGATATGTGAAAGCGGCAAATAGGAAAGCGAAACGTCTTCAGGTAACAGTTCAATTAACCAAAATTGAACTCCTTCTATATTGGCTAAAATATTACCATGCGTTAACATTACTCCTTTTGGTTTGCCTGTTGTTCCAGAAGTGTTCATGATGGTAAGCAGCTGATCTCGACTAATATGCTGCCAGCATTGTTCCCAATTCGCTCGACTTTGGTTACCTCCAATATTTTCCACTTCTTTGAATGTCATAAAATTATTGACTTCCATTTGTTCTGGATACATCATAATAATATGATCCAACTGTACTCCAGTCGCGATCAACTTGTCATATTGTTCCTTGTTTTCAACGATTGCAGCTGTAATATCACAGTTTTTTAAAATATAAGCAACTTGTTGGGAAGGAATGGTAGGATATATTGGTACGCTGACAGCCGAAATGCTTGCTAATGCAAAGTCAGAAATTGCCCACATAGGGTTGCTGTTTGAAATAATAGCTACTTTTGCTTCAGGATTTATACCAATATATGTTAAGCCAGTTGCAAAGTTTTTAATTCTATTCCATAAATTTTGATACGCTATTTTTTTAATGGAACCCTTTTCTTTCCATTGATAAGCTATATTATTAGGAAATTGTTCAACGGTAAGCTTCAGCATTTGCAAAACGTTAGCTACTTTCATCTCCCATCACCTCTTTTTCAATAATTAAGCAAAAACTCGTCTAATAACTTGAAATGCGGATGATAATAGCATATATTTTTATTGGATAAATCTAATAGAGGTTGTTCAAAAAGTCTACTAAAAATGACACATCGAATTACTTCGTTGGCTCGTTTCTTCCGTTCCTTGGAAAAGGATATCCCCTTTTCCTACGTGAGGATGTATTTCGAAGAAGCTTCACTAGTGCTCATGTATCTGTATGGCATACACTGCGCTACTGGAAACTTCGCCGCTTCGAACTTCTCGATCCTTTTTACCTCCTTTTTGAACACGCACTAATAGAACATTTAAAATAATCAATAAATAAATCCGAGCTAGCGTCAAGACTCCAGCGCCAGCATGGTTTCTATTTTATCAACCTTTAATCAATAAATTTGTTTGAAAGCTTACGGAACCTTAATACGAGATAAAATGCCTTCTAATTTTAACGCCATTCCCATATTGCCTTCGATCTTTAACTTACCGCTTAAAAAAGCTGTTGTTCCATTTAATGTTCCTTTCGCCAGTTTGATAAAGTTATCTGCTTTCATATGAAGCGTGCAGTCTGCTTTTTCTTCTACACCCTTTGCTATATAGCTATTCTCACCTCGCAACACGAATTGATAGGTATCTGGATCATCATCTTTTAAATGAAATTGATATACAGCTTTAATTCCTTTAACAAGCGCTGGATTCTCTTTGATAGCTGCGTTTATTATTTTTATAACATGTTTAACTTCTGACATAGGCCTTTCCTCCTTATTTGTGACATATACTTTATCGTATAAGAAGTTCAGTTTGCTTACTATCCCGTTAATTGTCGGGTAAATGGTCTTATAAATTTACATCCCCTAAAATTATATGTTATGTATTAATTTTTAGAAAAAAATCAGATTTTCCTAACAACATGTATAGTTGGATAGCGTTAGATAAAATGATTGCAACAACGAAATAGTTCCAATGATGAAAATAATATTCCCTAGACCATTTTGAACAAGAATTAAGAAAGGATTACAATTCTATGCTATGTTATTTTCAATAAACTATGTTTAGTTATTGAATATTATTTTCGTCACGGGACATGGTAATAATCTAATTATCTTTCATACTTGAAATTTAGTATATTTCAAAATAGAAGCTTTACAAATTTAACTCATAAAGGAAGTGAAACATTATGAAAGAAAAAATGAATGACTCTGAATTAGAACTTGCCAAGCGATGTTCCGGAAAGCTTTTGTTGCGAAAAGAAATACCTCTAAATGATCATCAATTTCACTCCTTGTTAGCAAAAGATGTATTTATCCCCGTTCCATCGATTATTTCTACGACTTTTTCAAAAATATGTCAGCGCTGTGGAAATCAAGAAAAATCTCAATTTGCACCATTAGGTATCCAACATAAACAGGTCATTTGGTATTGTCGAAACTGTATAGAAATGGGAAGAGTAGTGAAAACAGAACCTCTATATCGTTGGAATGGAAAACCATTGCAATGGAAACAACATCTCGATGCATGTACATGGAAAGGAAAGCTTACGGCAGCACAAGCTAATGTAGCTGAGACAATTTGCCAAGCGGTAAAACAGCAGCGAGCCTCTTTGTTAGTATGGGCGGTGTGCGGATCTGGAAAAACAGAAATGTTATTTCCTGGAATCGAGGAGGCGTTACGACAAGGTATGCGAATTTGTATCGCAACTCCAAGGAACGATGTCGTCCGTGAGTTGCTGCCACGAATTCAAAGTGCATTCGCTTCTATACCTGTACAAGCATTGTATGGACAAAGTAAGGAAAAGCGAGGAACAGCCCAAATCATTATTGCAACTACGCATCAATTGCTACGATTTGAACACGCATTCGATTTTATGGTAATTGATGAGCTTGATGCTTTTCCTTATCACAATGATCCATCTTTATCATTTGCGACCGCCAGAGCATTAAAACCAGCTGGAACGACAATTTATCTAACTGCTACACCACGACAACAACAGCGTAGGCAAATGCAGTTAAAGCGGCTTGATCATGTGTTCGTTCCAACTCGCTATCATGGATTTCCGCTTCCAGTACCTGTCATGCGTATATGTTTTTTCTTACAAAGGGATTTGAAACGAGGAAACGTACCGCGAGTGTTTAAAAAATGGTTGCGTCACCGAAAAAACAAACAACGGCAATTATTAATTTTTTTGCCCACGATTACTTTAACAAAATTAATGGTCCAAGATTTAACAGAGCTGCTCCGAAGTGAAAATGTAATACAAGTATCATCAGAAATAACTTCTGTTTATGCGGCCGATCCAGATCGAGAACAAAAAGTTTCCCAATTTAGAAATAAAACGATTAAGGCCATCGTGACAACAACAATCTTAGAGCGTGGTGTAACTTTTCCCTCTGTGGATGTAGCAGTTATTCATGCCGGGCATTCTGTCTTTGATGAAGCAGCGTTAGTACAAATTTCCGGAAGGGCAGGCCGAAGTGCGGATGATCCTACTGGTGAAGTTGTTTTCTTTCATGATGGTAAAACAAATTCGATGGTACGAGCAATCCAAGCTATTCAAGCAATGAATCGATTGGGAGGATTTACTTAACATGAAATGCCTCTATTGCCAGCAACTAATTGTCCTGAAACTGACTTGGAGAACGCTCTTTTTACCCGAACGAAAACCATTATGTAGAACATGTGAAGAATCATTGGTTATCATTAAAGGTTCTCGCTGTTTTATATGCAGTCGACCAAGTGAGAGAAACAAGTGCGAAGATTGCTTATGGTGGGAGCAATTGTCTGAACGAGATACGATTCAATTTAATTATTCTGTTTATCATTACAATAACTTTATGAAAGAAATCATTAGCAAGTGGAAATACAGGGGAGATAGTTCACTTGGTTATATTTTTGGACATGTTTTTGCTGCTACCTTTAGAAAGCTTCGTTCTACTTTACCACAAGATATCGTTGCAGTACCAATTCCATTAAACGAGCAAAGACAATTAGAACGAGGTTTTAATCAAGCGGCAATGCTTGCGGGATTTCTCCCCATTCAAACTATGGAAATATTAGAGCGTTCAACTAGTGAAAAGCAGTCTAAGAAAACAAGGAATGAAAGAATTCAATCAGTAAATCCATTTATTGTGGAAAAAGCTATTAACAAACCAGTCATTTTGGTCGATGATATATATACAACCGGTACTACATTAAGGCATGCTGGTAAAGTTCTATTGGAGCAAGGATGCCCTTTTGTTTGCGCTTTAACACTAATTCGAGGATGACCAATGTTCATGTTATACTTAAACTTGGAATAGAATTACGTTTCAACTTGATGAAAAATGATTCGATAATAGAAATATTTTGATCATCTATTTTTTGGAAGCGGGGGGAATAATCATGGCAGAACTGGCAAACTGTGCACAATGTGGTAACTTATTTTTAAAAGGAGCCCGAACCATTTGCAGAGCGTGCTATGAAAAAGAAGAAGAAGCATTTCAAAAGGTATATCAGTTTATGCGCCAAAGGAAAAACCGGGAAGCAACTATGACGGAAATTGTTGAGCAAACAGGAGTAGAAGAGGAACAAATCATTAAATTTATTAAAGAAAAACGATTATTGCCTACGGAATTTCCGAATATTGGCTATCCTTGTAGTCATTGCGGTAAAAAAATTACGTCAGGAAATTTGTGCCAAGCTTGTCTTGAAAAACTGCGGAAAGATTTAGAACAACATGAAGAACTGGAAGATAGGATAAATGAAAAGGAAGAGCAAGAAAAAAAACGAACCTATTATATGTTTGATGATAAAGAGCTTTAAAATTATTTTTTTATAGCCGATATAAAAAACAGAGTCAAAGTAATCGGAAAGAGCTGTAAAAGGGGTGAGACGGAAGTGAAAATTAATGGTCCAAATCAATTTAATTTTAATCCGTATAAAAAACCATATCATAAGCAAATGGATGTTAAGCGAGAAATGAAGAATGATCAGATTGAAATATCAAATCGAGCAAAGCAGTTGCAACAAGAAGAAAAAACAAGCCCTCAACGAGCTGAAAAAATTGAGCGATTAAAAGAGGCTGTTGCCTTAGATAAATATGAAATAAACTATGAAAAAACAGCACAAAAAATGTTGGATTTCTGGAGAGGAAAATAGGTGTAATCTTTTACTTCGAAAGGAGGTTTTTGCTTGACAGTACCGGCAATTATACATGTGTTAGAAAAACTACTTGAGCTCCATAACGGACTGCTTGAACTTTCTAGAAAAAAGACAGAGGCTGTTAAATCTGGTTCGATAGATACATTAATGACGTTAATAGCTCAGGAAAGAAAGCAAATTCGTAAAGTTGAAAAAGCGGAAACAGAGCGAATAAAACTGGTGACAGAGTGGTTTACAGCAAATGATTTAGCAGAAGAAGAACATACGATCACAATGTTGCTAAACAGAATGGAGACTGGACAACTGAAAACAAAACTGCTTGATATTACGACAAGGCTGACAGAAGTGATTACTTTACTTAAACAACAAGAGGGATTGAATCATGCGCTGATTCAGCAATCGATGCAATTTGTTCAGTATTCTCTAGATCTTATAAATCCAACGATTCAATCGATTACCTATGGAAGTGCAAGTGATAAGCAAAATGAATCGGCTACACAGTCTTTATTCGATTCCAAAGCATAATAAGGAGGTAGGGCATGAGTACTTTTCACGGATTAGAGATGGCAAAACAAGCGCTTTTTGCCCAACAAGCGGCGCTATATACTACTGGGCATAATATATCTAATGCTAATACGAAAGGTTATACAAGACAACGGGTGAATTTTGAAACAATGCCACCATACCCAGCAGCTTCCCGAAATCGTCCGAAAATTCCAGGGCAAATGGGAACTGGTGTGCAAGTTGGGTCTGTTCAACGTATGCGAACGAAGTTTTTAGATTATCAATTTCGCTCTGAAAATAGCAGACATAGTTATTGGTCAACTAAAGCAGATGCATTAAGCAGAATGGAGACACTTTTAAACGAACCATCTAATAGTGGACTTAGTAAAACAATTGATGAATTTTGGAATGCATTACAGGATTTAGCCGTTAATCCCGAAAATTCAGGTGCCAGATCGGTTGTAGCTCACCGCGGTTTAGCGGTTACAGAAGCTTTCAATCATTTATCCAAATCATTATCGTCCAATCGTGCTGACTTACGAAATCAAATTGATACGACAGTTAGCGATACAAATTCTTTATTAAGACAAATAGCCAGCTTAAATGAACAAATTAGCGAACTGGAGCCGCACGGTTATTTGCCAAATGATTTATATGATCGAAGAGACAATTTAATTGATGAACTATCCAGTAAACTGAATATTAAAGTAACCTATTCTAAAAGTAGTGAAACTTCGCCTAATATTGCTGATGGAATTGCTACGATTGAAATTGTCAATGATGATGGGGAATCTTTTCAGCCTAGTATTATTTTAGTAGATGGCGAACAAGTCAATGAATTGGCAGTTACTTATGGTAATGATGATTATTCGGCTGTTAATTCTGTTTCAGTAAATGGTACAGAAGTGGATATCTTGTCTTCTAATGGAACATTGAAGGGGTTAATTGAATCTTATGGTCATGATTTTGATGGCGATGGTAATGTTATTGGTACATATACGGATATGATCAGTGACTTAGATAAAATGGCAAATACAATAGTTGAAGAATTTAATAAAGTACACCGAAGTGGAAAAGCACTTGATGGAACAGATGGAATCGACTTTTTTGTGTTTAAAGATGGAATGACTGGTGCTGCAGGCATTACTGTTAATCAAGAAATTTTAGAAGATGGAGATAAAATAGCAGCTAGCACCAATGATTCAGATGGAGAAGGAGCAAATGCAAAAGCACTTGCTGAAGTTTTTAACAATAGAAATTTAGACGGTAATCCATTAGGCAATAATACATCGATAAAAAGTTTCTTTCAATCCATAATTGGTGAAATGGGAGTAAAGGCGCAAGAAGCAAATAATAGGATGGAAAACACGGCAGTACTTCGTTTGCAAGTAGAGGAAAAACGCATGTCCGTTAGCAGTGTATCGTTGGATGAAGAAATGACAAACATGATTAAGTTTCAACATGCTTATAATGCAGCTGCAAGAAGTATGACAACTATCGATGAGATGCTTGATCGAATTATTAATAACATGGGACTTGTTGGAAGGTAGGAGATTAGGTTATGAGAATTACGCAAAACATGCTCTCAAATAATATGTTGCGCAATTTATCCAATAGTTATATGAAGCTCGATAAATATATGGAGCAATTATACACTGGTAAGAAAATAAACCGTCCATCTGATAACCCGGTTGTTGCGATGAAGGGAATAAATTATCGCAGTCAAGTAAATGAAGCAGAGCAATATTTACGTAACACAAGTGAAGGACATAATTGGATGGATAATTCAGATGCTGCTTTGGATAAAGCTACAAAGGCGATGCAGAAATTACGTGAATTGGCAGTAAAAGCGAGTACTGCTACCAATGATAAAGAAGAATATGCAAGTATTAAAAGTGAAGCAGAGCAGTTAAAAGAACATTTAAAAAGTATAGCAGATACACAAGTCAATGGAAGATACCTCTTTAACGGAACGGATACAACTAATTCTCCGTTTGATGGAAATGGTAACTTTTCTCCAAATACGGACCCGGTTCATATCCCGGTCGCAGCTGGTATCGATTTGCAAGTGAATGTTGATGGAGAATCTGTATTTGGCAATGGCTTTTTTGATACGATTGACTCTTTTATTCAAAAACTGGAAAACTCAGATGTAGACGGAATTGAAGAGAGTATTGGTGAAAGTATCGGTGAAATTGATACGGCGATCAATCAAATAATTGATTCCAGAGCAGATTTAGGAGCAAGAATGAATCGGTTAGAGCTCATTGAAAACCGACTTAGTGAACAAAAAATTATTGCTACTAAAACAATGTCTGATAATGAAGATGTTAACTATGCAGAAGCGATTACCAATTTAATTACTCAGGAAAGTTTGCATCGAGCAGCAATGGCCACAGGTTCACGAATTATTCAGCCTACGCTCATTGATTTTCTGAGATAAGCCGAAGACCCTGTCCCGTTTGGGTGACAGGGTTTTGTCCATAAGAAAGGGAGCTGTTTAACGATGAAAATGCCACAACTCCGAATGCAATCACAAATGGCGCAAATTGAGATTCAGCAAACTCCTGGCAAGCAGGCTATCCGCCAGCCAAAAGCAGATATATCGATTCAGCAACCAAAACCGGAAATAAGAATGCGAACCATACCTTCAATACTAACAATTGATCAAACAAAAGCTTTTGAAGATATGAATTTAATGAATATTTTAAAACGTAATGAAAAATTTGCTCAGGAGGGAAAACAGGCTGTCTTAGACGGAATGGCCCGAAGATCACAACAAGGGACAGAATTAATGAAAATTGAACATAAAGGAAAACCGGTGATTACACAAGCAGTACAAAATGCTTTTCCGCCAATGAAAAGATTAGGCATTACTTTTATTCCCTCTCCTTTTTCAGTAAAAACGAACTACCGGCCTTCACAACTGCAAATTGATGTACAAACTCATCGACCAATTATTAACGCAAGACCGAAGCGAGTAGAGCATGATTATGAAAAAGGTGAGGTAAACATTCGGATGAAGCAATATCAACATCTTACCATTGAAGCTGTTTATCCAGATAAGGAAGCACAGAACGTTTAATGGAAGTTTGCTGTAAGGTTTTACTAAGGCCTAAGGAAGGAGATCTATATGCAACTAGCAACAAAATATTTTGGTGAAATGGATATAACATCTGTAAATGTGATTCATTTTCCAACCGGCATCTTAGGATTCCCGCAAGAGACGGAATTTGTTCTACTTGATTTGCCCGACAATCCATTATTTCAAATTTTACAATCTATTAAAAGAAAAGAGATTGCGTTTATCGTTGTTAACCCATACCAATTGTATGAAGATTATACATTTAAACTGGATGATGGAATTGTAAAAGCATTACAGCTATCGGATGAAACAGAAATTGTTGTGCTTTCTATTGTCACATTGAAGCAGCCGTTTAACACTAGCACGATTAATCTGCAAGCGCCCATTATTATCAATGCGAATAAACAACAAGGAAAGCAATTTGTTATTAATTCAGATAAATATTCAACAAGAGTTTCAATAACTGCGTTGAACTCTCCAAGCGGGAAAGGGGAATAAGGAATGCTTGTATTAACGAGAAAACGAAATGAATCCATTCAGCTTGGAGAGGATATTGAAGTTAAAGTGCTTGCTATTGAAGGCGATCAAGTGAAAATTGGCATTAGCGCTCCTGCTTCAATGGATATTTATCGTAAAGAGATCTATTTAGAAATAAAACATGAAAATAATCAGGCAGCCAAGATTCCTAATGGATTCATTGATATGTTAAAACAAAAGTAACGTAAGTCTTCTGTATGTATCGGAAAGAGATCTCTATTAAGGCAAACGATTGAAGAAAAAATTTTATCCCGTATGTAAGGTGCCGTAAGACTCCCACTTCAAGACCTGCGTTGATACAAAGGGTCTAAGTGGGAGAAAACGGCACCTAAATGCCCGATTCGTTCAAGGGCCTTTAGGTCATACCCTTCTAGGTACTAACATTCAGTAGGAGATGGAAGAAAACTCCTACTGAATGAAGTTTCACTTTATAGGAGCGACTTCGTTTAATAAATTCACCAGTTTACTTCAACCTTTTTATTTATATACCGATATAAAATAAAAAAGGTGTGAATAAGATGGATATGCGGTTAGAGCAAATAGGAACGGAGGTACCTGTTAAGCTTCGAAATCAACAAAATAGCGGAACAGTCGATACGAAACTTAATCAAGAACAAATGAATGAAGATAAAAAATTTAGCTTGGGGATGACAAAAAATAATATTAAAACGGCGGTCACCAAGCTAAATGAATTTATCGAACCGCTCAGAACAGATTTGCAATTTACCTATCATGAAAAACTGGGCGAATATTATGTAAAGGTGATTAATCCGTTAACAAAGGAAGTAATTAAAGAAATTCCTCCAGAAAAAATGCTGGATATGTATGCAGATATGGCAGAATTTATGGGGATTTTAATTGACAAAAAAATTTAAAAGACTAGTTTTGATAAAGGAGAGAGCATAATGGTAATGCGAGTTGGCGGTTTAGCTAGTGGTATGGAAATTGAAAAAATAGTAGAGAAATTAATATCGGCAGAACGAATTCCATTAAATAGAATGGAACAAGATCGAATAAAGCTTGAATGGAAACGCGATGCATTTCGAGAAATTAACACAAAACTTAGCGAATTGGATAATCTAATTAGGAATGAGATGAGATATAGCACGACCTATAATTCAAAAGCCGTTAGTTCATCCCTTAAGGATGCAGTTACAGCAACAGCAACTGTCAATGCAACGAACGGCACATATCTAGTAAGAGTGGATCAACTGGCAAGCTCGGCAATTAATGTAAGTAAAAACCCGATTGATATTGATCCGACTCAACCGTTAACAGCTGGTGAAGTAATCGCTTTTAGTACAGTAAATGAAGAGGGAGAAGAGGAGGAATATAGGTATACTATCCAAGCGGGTGATACACTGAACACGGTTATGGAGAAAGTTTCCAAAGACGATAATAATGTTCGTATGTTCTATGATGAGGCGAGTAAAAAAGTAATTATGGAAACGACACGAACTGGTAACTACAATGAGAATGGAAACGAAATAATATTTGAAGACACTTCGTTTTTAGCTACAACTCTGAAGATGGATATGGCTAATGAAAAAGGTGGGAATAATGCGAAGTTTGAATATAATAATAGTGGAATTATCATGGAATCAAAAACAAATTCCTATACGATAAATGGTATTAACTTACAATTTAAAAATACTACCGATGGTAAAAACGCCAGTTTAACGATTGAAAATGATGTAGAAGCTGCTTATGAAAAGATTAAGAATTTCGTGGATAAATATAATGAGGTTGTTGAGGTACTTAATTCTCCACAGTTTGAGAAAATTTATCGTGATTATCCTCCATTGACCAATGAACAAAAGGAAGAAATGTCGGATAAACAAATTGAACTATGGGAAAAATATGCTAAAAGCGGTTTATTACGTGGTGAGCCTGTTATCACTAATGGACTTTATAGTTTACGGCAAAGCTGGTATCAAAAAGTGGAAATTGATGGAGAATATACGTCACTAACACAGTTAGGTATTAGTACATCACCTGATTATTTAGATGGTGGAAAGTTAATTATAGAAGATCCAGATAAACTAAAGGATGCACTTCGCGATAATCCGGAAGAAGTACGACAGTTGTTTTACAACAGGGAAGAGGGCGAATCTCGTGGACTTATCAATAGGCTCGAGGATGCGGTTAATAAGACGATGCAGCAAATTGGGGAAAAAGCTGGAAAAGCCTCGACTCTATCATTAGAAAGTTATACTTTAGGGAAGCAAATGAAGGAGTTAGATGAGCGTATCGAAGCGTTTGAGAATCGGATTGAGCGAGTGGAAAAGCGGTATTGGGCTCAATTTACGGCAATGGAGAAAGCAATTTCACAAATGAATCAGCAATCGATGATGTTATTATCTCAATTTGGCGGTGGCATGTAAAAATTGACAAGGAGTGAATAAAATGTCACGAAATAAGCAGCAGCAAGCATATCAAAACACGGCAGTAAATACTGCATCAGGTTCAGAACTGACATTAATGCTGTATAATGGCTGCATCAAATTTATTAAGCAAGCAATAAAGGATATCGAGGTGAATGACTTTGAGGCAAAAAATACGAATATCCAAAAAGCGCAAAACATTATTCGCGAATTAATAATCACGTTAAATCCTCAAGTTGCTATCTCGGAACAATTTATGACACTTTATGAATATATGCTTCACCGCTTAAGAGAAGCAAATATGCATAATGACAACAAAGCGTTAGAGGAAGTGTTAGACTTTACTGTGGAATTTCGCGATACATGGAAACAGGTAATATTGGAAACGAGAAAGAAGCAATATGCTAAGGGTGTACATGTTTAATGAATCGCTTAATCCCATTATTGGAACTTACAGAGAAGTTGCATGATATTCTAAAGCAGAAGATGGAGCCTAAAAATCGTGATGTACTAATTTCACAGGTCAATAAATTAATTGAGGAACGGGGTTTTCAACTGGATAAGCTAATCCCTCCCTACTCAGAGGAAGAAAAAACAACTGGACAGAGGATTATTCAATTAAACCAAGTTATTGAACGAGAAATGTTAGCGTTGTTTAATGATTTAAAATCTGAGATGAAGCAAGTGAAAAAGCAGAAACACTCCAATCGTAAATATCGTAATCCCTATGCGACAATGCAGGCAAGCGACGGTATATTTTTAGATCGGAAAAATTAAACAACGCATTTCTAGCTATCTAGAAATGCGTTGTTATTTTTTATACTATAAGAAAGTATAAAATTTTAGGGTTTATAGTATAAGAAAAACTACAGCTTTAGCTAAAGACTTGGCGATAAGCCAAGTTTTTCTAAGGGAACGATATCCGTTTTTAGTTTACGGATAATTTTTTTGAGAAAGTAGTTTCGTTGTCTAGCTTAAGCGCTCAAGTTGTAGCAAACTTCGAACTTCTTTCTACAGGTCAACATCGGCTCGAATCTAAAGGAAGGCCGACTAAAAGTGGGCCTGCCGTAAAAGCGTCGGCATATCCCTGTGTTAGAGGCATGTTTTCTGTATCTCGTCAGAAGTTCCCCAGTTTGTACGGCGCTGACCGAGCTCTTCTAACATTTGTTATTTTTGACTAGGAAATTAAAAGAGCAAACTCCTTGTTCAAGCTTGACAAGGGCTGGAACTCTCAAAAGGGAGTGAAGCGATTTGGAGTGTTAGGTGTTGACGCTTGGATGTGGGTACATACCAAACAAAAATTATCCATAATGAACAAACAACAAGTCACCAAAGCCAGAAACCTTGTTGCTAACAACATGTTCTCGTTGAATGATAATACGTGTCTACATTTATCCCGCATGTAAGGTGCCGTAAGACTCCCACTTCAAGACCTGAGCTGATACAAAAGGGTATAAGTGGAAGAAAACGGCACCTAAATGCCCGATTCGTTCAACTAACATTTCTTTGGAAAAAGCATTCCAAGAAATGAAGTTTCACTTTATCCCGCATGTAAGGTGCCGTAAGACTCCCACTTCAAGACCTGAGCTGATACAAAAGGGTCTAAGTGTGAGAAAACGGCACCTAAATGCCCGATTCGTTCAACTAACATTCCGTGTAAAAAGCGTTCTACGGAATGAAGTTTCACTTTATCCCGCATGTAAGGTGCCGTAAGACTCCCACTTCAAGACCTGAGCTGATACAAAAGGGTCTAAGTGTGAGAAAACGGCACCTAAATGCCCGATTCGTTCAACTAACATTCCGTGTAAAAAGCGTTCTACGGAATGAAGTTTCACTTTATCCCGCATGTAAGTTGCCGTAAGACTCCCACTTTAAGAGTCTGAGTTGGTACAAAAGGGTCTAAGTGAGAGAAACGGCACCTAAATGCCCGATTCGTTCAACTAACATTTCTTGGGAAAAGCATTCCAAGAAATGAAGTTTCACTTTATCCCGCATGTAAGTTGCCGTAAGACTCCCACTTCAAGAGTCTGAGTTGGTACAAAAGGGTCTAAGTGAGAGAAACGGCACCTAAATGCCCGATTCGTTAAAAGGCCTTTAGGTCATACTCTTGTGGTACTAACATTCAGTAGGAGATGGAAGAAAACTCCTACGAATGAAGTTTCAACTTATATTTCATAACTCCTAAACTAACTTTACATAGTATTTCCTGTGAATAACCCATAGGCTGAGTTTTGTTTAATGATATGTAAATATCATGTAAATTATTGAAACCCATGTACAACAAGTGATACATACGATTATCTAACAGAGAATTTACATTTTTATAGTTTTAACAGGAAATTAGTCGGGAAACATTGTATAATATAGCTATAAGGTGAAAGGAGGACACTTGTATGAAATTTAACATTCGTGGTGAAAATGTTGAGGTGACAGGGGCTATACGTGACTACGTAGAGAAAAAAATTGGAAAACTAGAAAGGTATTTTGATACTCCGCCAACCTCAGAGGTACATGTTAATCTAAGTGTCTATAATGATAAACAGAGAATTGAAGTCACGATTCCGATGACTAATTTATTACTACGTGGTGAAGTCGAGCATACAGACCTTTATGCTGCGATTGACTTAGTTGTTGATAAACTTGAAAGACAAATTAGAAAACATAAAACGAAAGTGAATAGAAAGTTTAGACAAAAAGGTTCGCCAAAACATGTTTTTGCAGAATTAGAAAAGGATGTTTTAAATAAGGAAGAAGAGTCTTCTGAAATAGAAATTGTTCGTACGAAAAGGTTTGATTTAAAGCCGATGGATTCAGAAGAAGCGATTCTGCAAATGGACATGCTCGGGCATTCCTTTTTTGTATTTGAAAACGCATCTAATGGGGAAACAAATGTTGTATACCGACGGAATGACGGAAAATACGGCTTAATTGAACCAAATGCATAAAGCGATTACATGTAGAAAAAGACAGTCTGTTGGCTGTCTTTTTTTGTGTGTAAAAATGTCGAAATTTGATGATGATAACTCTAAAATTAAAAAATGGCAGTAAATAATTTCATGTTTAGTAGGTGAAAATATCTTATTGTTCGCTACGATCCTATAAATTTTTAAAAATATTGTCGAACACATGCCTAAAATTGAAAAATGGCAACTAGCTAATCAAGTCTTTACATGATATAACTAATATCGAGTGAGGAGGTGGCAAATTGCATAGAAATGAATCGATTCATTTAAACCAATTAACTAGAAAAATAGATCAACATGAGAAGGCAATTGCACAGCTTGTTGAAATTGTTGGGGTGTTAAATCAAAAGCTCGCTTTATTAAGAAAAACCAGTAAGTATTAGCAGAATTTTCCGTTAGTCGTTTCTTATAATGACATAATGACGACCTTAACACGAAGCTTTTGAAAATTTCAATTAAAGTCAAATCATCATAACTATTTCCTCGCTTTAGACAAACTTCCTAACTTATCCTCAAAGTTCCCTCTTATGAAAAAAGAGCGGTTCATCCCCTGACCGTTCTTTTTTCTATGTTTTTGGAAATTTACTTTTAAAAAAATTTTAGCGGGAGATTGATCATCGTAAAACATTTGATTTTACAAATAAAGTTGTTGTCCCAAAGTCTTACTGCTAGTTAAATTCTTATTATGAAAGGGCGAAGAAATACTTTTACTTAATGGTTATTCCAATTAGGCTTCTTATTCGAAATAGCAGTATCAGCATAGAGATTAATTCAACTTATTCACCAGAAAGAAAATAGTTTAAATCCAAAGATGTACCTTCCGTTTTTACTTTTAAAATGTAGACACGAAGACGGAAGGCAATTGGAAGTTGTCATCTTTATTTAGAAAGTGTTATGATTAATAATGGCTGATAATAACAAAAAATGAAACATATCGTTTAAAAGGAAAAGCTTTTAATTATGGAAAAGAGTGAAAGTTAATGCAGTACATGAAATATGTGAGTGGCAACTTATCTGAGCATGACACTTTTCCCTTTTACAAACGGTAATTCTTTTTAGGTTTTGTAATAAAAACTTAAAAGGAAAGGATTAGCTGATCAAACAAATAAGTACAAATAGAAGTAATATTTTATTTTACTATAGGAAAGTTTAAAATTTTAGGGTTTATAGTATAAGAAAAACTACAGCTTTCGCTAAAGACTTGGCGACAAGCCAAGTTTTTCTAATTGATAAATGTAGAGGTGCATGTATAATGGCTGGAATATTACAGAAAATTTTTGGCGATGGTAATCAACGACAATTGAAACGATTGCAGAAAATCGTTGATAATATTGAAGCATTAGAGCCGGAATATGAAAAACTGTCTGATCAAGAACTACAAAACAAAACAGAAGAATTTAAAACAAGATATAAAGATGGGGAATCACTCGATGATCTGCTTGTTGAAGCTTATGCAGTTGTCCGCGAAGGGTCTAAGCGTGTATTAGGTATGCGTCCTTTCCAAACGCAGTTAATGGGAGCAATTGCTCTTCATGAAGGAAATATTGCAGAAATGAAAACTGGTGAAGGGAAAACATTAGCATCGACAATGCCTGCTTTTTTAAATGCAATTTCTGGAAAAGGAGTTCATATTATAACCGTTAACGATTATTTGGCTAGCCGTGATGCTAAAGAAATGGGTGTTCTCTATGAATTTCTTGGATTAACAGTCGGTCTTAATGGTAATGGGCTGTCAAAGGAAGAAAAGCGTGAAGCGTATCAATGCGATATTACGTATGGGACAAATAATGAGTTTGGTTTTGACTATTTACGAGACAATATGGTTTTATATAAGGAACAAATGGTACAGCGTTCTCTAAACTTTGCCATTATCGATGAGGTGGACTCCATTTTAATTGATGAGGCAAGAACACCGTTGATTATTTCCGGATCTGCTAAAAAATCAGCTAATTTATATCAGCAAGCAAACGCCTTTGTAAATACACTCTCGAAAGATGATTACTCCTATGATGAAAAGACAAAAGGAGTACAGCTTACCGAAGAAGGAATTAATAAGGCTGAACGATATTTTGCTGTTGAAAATCTGTTCGATTTAAAGCATGTTTCGTTAACACATCATATAAATCAAGCACTAAAAGCACATATTTCGATGCATCGGGATGACGACTATGTCGTAGAAGATGGTGAAGTAATTATTGTCGACCAATTTACAGGTCGTTTAATGAAAGGACGTCGATACAGCGATGGACTACATCAAGCTATCGAAGCAAAAGAGGGACTGCAAATACAAAATGAAAGTATGACATTAGCTTCCATTACCTTTCAAAACTTCTTCCGCATGTATAACAAGCTTGCCGGGATGACCGGTACTGCAAAAACAGAGGAAGAAGAGTTTAGGAATATATATAATATGGATGTTATTGCAATTCTAACGAACAGACCAGTTATTCGACAAGACAAGCCCGATTTAATTTATAAAACAATGGAAGGCAAATTTAAAGCAGTCATTGAAGAAATTAAACGAAGACATGAAACCGGACAACCTGTACTTGTTGGTACAGTTGCTGTTGAGACATCTGAGTTGATTTCTAAAATGTTGAAAAGAGCCGGCATCAAGCATGAAGTGTTGAATGCGAAAAATCATTTTCGTGAGGCAGAGATTATCGAAAATGCTGGTCAACGCGGTGCAGTAACAATTGCTACAAATATGGCCGGACGTGGTACCGATATTAAACTAGGAGAAGGTATTGTTGAACTAGGTGGACTTGCTGTTATTGGTACGGAGCGTCATGAATCGCGAAGAATTGACAATCAGTTGCGAGGTCGTTCAGGTCGACAAGGAGATCCTGGAGTGTCTCAATTTTATTTGTCCATGGAAGATGAATTAATGCGTCGATTTGGTTCGGATAATTTACGATCTATGATGGATCGTTTAGGAATGGATGATTCTCAGCCGATTGAAAGTAAGATGGTTTCCCGTGCTGTAGAATCTGCCCAAAAGCGTGTAGAAGGAAATAACTTTGACGCACGTAAAACGGTTCTAGCCTATGATGATGTATTACGAGAACAGCGTGAAATTATTTATAAGCAACGTTTTGAAGTCATTGAAGCTGATGATGAGCTTCGAGAAATTGTTGAAAATATGATTTCATCCACAGTGGAGCGAGTTGTTACCGCCCATACACAAGATGATGACGAGGACAACTGGGATTATTCATCCATCGTTGAATTCGTTCAAGGAAACTTGTTGAATGCAAATCAAGTTACAGAAGATGATCTGAAAGGCAAAGATCAAGAAGAAATTATCGAGTGGATTATGGACAAAGTAAAAGCTAGCTATGATGAAAAAGAACAAGAGCTAACAAAAGAACAGATGCGTGAATTTGAAAAGGTCATTGTGTTACGTACGGTTGATACGAAATGGATGGATCATATTGACCAGATGGATCAGCTTCGCCAAGGTATTCATTTGCGAGCGTATGGACAAAACGATCCGCTTCGTGAATATCAGTTAGAAGGTTTCGCAATGTTCGAGGAAATGATTAAAAGCATTGAAGAAGAAGTTTCCAAATATATTATGAAAGCAGAAATACGCGATAATTTACAACGGCAAGAAGTTGTTAAAAATACACAAGCTATTTCTGGTGGACAAGAAGAGAAAAAGAAAACACGCAAACCATTTGTAAAAAAGCAAGATATCGGCAGAAATGATCCTTGCCCATGTGGAAGCGGGAAAAAATATAAAAATTGTCATGGTAGATAATAAAAAGCACTCCCATTTTTTGGATGGGGAGTGCTTTCCTTCCACTTTCTGATAAAATGTGCATGGGTTTAACAAAATAAAAATCAGTAGACAATGTTTGAGGTGATTGAATTGGAATTAGTTGAAATTAAAAATGAATTAGATAAGATGCGTAATCGAATTAATGATTTTAGGGGGTCTCTTTGACTTAGAAGCCAAAACAGCTCGGATTAAGGAATTAGAACTGCAAATGACTACTCCTGGTTTTTGGGATGACCAAGATAAAGCACAACAAATTATTAATGAAGTAAACCATTTAAAAGAAAATGTGAACAGCTTTTCTGAACTAGAGACAGAGCATGATAATTTAGTAGTATCTCATGAGCTTGTGAAGGAAGAAAATGATCAGGAATTATTTGATGAATTAATTGAAGAACTTCAGCAATTGCGAAAAAAACTGAATGATTTTGAATTACAAATTTTATTAAGCGAACCGTATGATCAGAATAATGCAATTTTGGAGCTTCACCCAGGAGCTGGTGGTACGGAGTCTCAGGATTGGGGCAGCATGTTATTAAGAATGTATCAGCGCTGGGCAGAGAAGAAAAATTTCCAAGTAGAGACAATACACTACTTAGCTGGTGATGAAGCTGGAATAAAGAGTGTAACATTGCTTATTAAAGGGCATAATGCGTATGGTTATTTAAAAACGGAAAAAGGTGTCCATCGATTGGTCCGCATATCGCCATTCGATTCTTCTGGAAGACGTCATACATCATTTGTCTCTTGTGATGTTACCCCTGAATTTAACGATGATGTGGATATTGAAGTAAAACCAGAGGATATTAAAATCGATACGTATCGGGCTAGCGGAGCAGGTGGTCAACACGTAAACACTACAGATTCTGCTGTTCGAATTACCCATATTCCGACCAATATCATAGTGACATGTCAGAATGAACGTTCACAAATAAAAAACCGAGAATCAGCCATGAAAATGTTAAGGTCAAAATTATACCAACTAGAAATTGAAAAACAACAGCAGGAGTTAGCCGAGATTCGTGGTGAACAAAAAGAAATTGGCTGGGGCAGTCAAATTCGCTCTTACGTATTCCATCCATATTCGATGGTGAAGGATCATCGTACCAATTTAGAAATTGGTAATACACAATCCGTAATGGATGGCGATATTGATCCATTTATCGATGCCTACTTACGTCAGCAAGTAAATTAAAGTGGAGTATAGATCTCCACTTTATGTCTAACGTAATTTTCCTTCTAGAAAAATCATTCGAAAATGCATATCCCGGCAACAAAAGGCATGTTTCTAATGACTATGAATTTTTTCATAAATTAGTCACAATTAGCTTCTGGCATTGATATGACTGCTTCAGCCATCAACCAGTAGCAATATTTGGTATTTGAAAGAGTTTTAAAAGCGATAGAATCAGTTATAATAGAGTTGATGAATTATTAATCAATTTTCTGTTAGGGGGATTAAACTATGAAAAAGTGGCTATTAGCAATGCTTTTTGGCTCGGCATTAGTGCTAGGTGCATGTGGGGGCGGCGATGATGACGATGCATCAAAGGAGCCAGCTGATAAAGGAGATGCTAATACGGAAGAATCTGCTGAAAAAGGCGGTGCTGTAGATACCGCTGCAGCTGAAGAAGTGTATGAAAATAATTGTGCAAGCTGTCACGGTGCAGACTTATCAGGAGCGAATGGTCCAGATTTAACGAAGGTTGGTTCAAAGCTTTCTTCTGATGAAATTGCTGACATTATTGAAAACGGCCAAGGAAGTATGCCTCCAGGTATGGCAGAAGGTGATGACGTTCAGTTACTTGCAAGCTGGTTGGCAGAAAAGAAATAATTGTAAATAAAAACAAAGCCTGCTTGATGGTTGTGAAATCATGAAGCAGGCTTTTTATTGTTAAGAAAGTGCAGACGTAGAATTACAGTCGTAAAAATAATTTGGACTGATTAAGTTCTTTTAAGTGTACAGCATATATACACAGATGAATTTCATCATAAAGAAAGTAAACATCAACTTTATCGTTTTTAAGGGTGAACTAGGTAAGCGTCAATTCAAGTCCACCTTCTATTCATATATTAACCGTGGCATAAGCTTCTTAGAAAATGTTATTTTAGGAGGTTTTGCGATGGAGTCATCAAACAAAAGAATGGTTTTGGCTTCATTATCGTAGATTAGAACAAGGAAAGTTCCAGTAGCCTTCCGAACAGGATACCACGACGATGAAAATCAACGAGCACCAACTTCGATGGCTGCTAGATGGATTACCGATACACCAGAATCAAGCGCCATTATTGATAGTATTGTGGAAACAGCTAAAGAAAATGGATTAAATCCATTTGAATATTTGAAGTATCTATTTGAGCAGTCGCCCAATATCGATATACCAAACAAAGAGTTGGTTACCAACTATACCATTGCATTGTCAAAGTACAAAATAAATACTTAACCAAATTATAAACAAACCCACGCCCGAAATATGAAGTGACCCCTTGTAAAGGACATTAAAAAAAACCTAGGCTTTTTTAAGAAGGTGATTTCTGTATTGAACAGGGGTCATCTTTTTAAATTCCATTGGTATCTGTAGTAATTGTAATAGATCATATATTGTTTAATTTCTTTTTTTAACTCATCTAAAGTTGTACATGCTTTAATAGAGGCTTCATCTTTAAGATGGCCAAAAAATGATTCTTGAGAGGCGTTATCCCAGCAGTTTCCTCTTCTAGACATAAACTGGCGTAACCCCAACTTTTTCACTAATTTTTGAAAGATAGGGTGTGTATAATGCACTCCCTGATCCGAGTGAATCAAGGCGTCTTTTGCTTTCTTAAAGTTTTTGTTCTGTTTTAACTTCTTAAGAGTGTCTGTAGCTAAATCCAATGTCATACAATCCGATACATGATAAGCTAAAATTTCACCGGTTGAACCATCTTTAATGGTCGATAAGTAGGCTCTCAGCCCTTTGCCGAAATGAAGATAAGTGATATCAGTAAGGAGTACCTTTCCTGGAATCCCTTGCTTAAATTGTCTTTTTAGTAGGTTTGGTACAACGCGATGTTCCTGGGTAGCTTTCATCATTCGTCTATAAGGGTTTGCCTTTCGAATGGGGCAAGTAATACTGTACTTCTTCATAATGCGTCGAATGCGTTTCAAATTGTAGACAACACTAAATTGACCCGCCAAAGTCATTTTAATTTGACGTGCCCCTTTCTTTCGGCCTTTAAAATTAAAAGCTTTTAAAATAATCTCCTTTCCCAATCTCATCCTTTTCATCTCTTCGCTTTCTTTGTTCTTGTGACTTAGCTGAAAAATATTGATAATAGCCACTTCTAGAAACACCTGCTATTTCACATAGGTATCTCACCATATAGTTTAATTTATATTTTTCAATCACTAAACGAATAAGTACATACTTTTAGCTAGGGGGAAGCTCTATTTCCTCATCCCCCTTTCTGCAAAACGAATCTTTTTTAAAAGTTCATTTTCCGCCTTTAGTAAGTTAATTTGTGCTTCTAAGCGAGCATTTTTCTCTTCCAGGGTAAGTTCTGTTTCTTTTGGGCGCCCGGAATTTCCTGCCCTAGTGTCACGTAAACCATTTATCCCGTTCATTTTATAAGCTTTTTGCCATCTTTTACTCGCTGAATAAATTCTCTCTGTTCCCAAAACTTCAACATCAAAGCCACATTGTTCAAATATATCTCTTGTTAATTTTCCTTTCTCTTTTTCAGCAATAAAAATATGTTTAAATTTATCTGTATAAGTAATTCCTTTTGAACTTACAGATTTAACGTATTTATTAGTTGATAGCTGCTTGATCTCTTTCTTTGTGAAAATCTTTTTACTCATTATTTTTCCATCTCCATGTTTCTCTAATTGTGTTCTTTATTATACAAAAAAGTACCCTATAGGTAGACTTTTTTTCATGTCTACTCTATAGGGTACACTTTAAATTTAATAGGTGTGGGTTATTTTACGTTTACTGAACTGGATCAAAAAGGATACTGCAGTAAATGAAATGAAAATTCGTTACGGAAGGTATATTTAAATAATAGAAATAGGTAAATATACCCTTGACAATACTAAATATAACAAAATATTACGCAAAACACCGACTATTGAAATGTAAATGTAATAATTTTATGTCTAAAAATCGTGGCGAAAGATGTTATAATAGGGTTTGAAACTCATAAGGGTTAATTATATTAATAGAAACTACAACCAAGAATCAACAACTAATGGATAAAGGTGATTTTACAGATGATACAGATGAAAGATGTACATAAAGTATATGATAACGGTGTTACGGCATTAAGTGGCATAAACATAGATATTAAACGCGGTGAATTTGTTTACATAGTTGGACCAAGCGGTGCAGGGAAATCTACTTTTACGAGGCTGATATTTAGAGAAGTAAAACCAACGCAAGGGACTATTTATGTGAACTCTGTAAATATTAATGAGCTAAAAGAGAAAAAAGTTCCGTTTCTTCGCAGAGATGTTGGAGTTGTTTATCAGGATTTTAAACTATTGCCTAAACTAACAGTCTATGAAAATGTTGCATTTGCAATGGAAGTTATTGAGTCTCCACCGACTATTATTCGAACTAGAGTGATGGAGGTTCTGGATCAAGTAGGTCTAAAACATAAGGCGAGATCGTTTCCTGATGAATTGTCCGGCGGGGAACAGCAACGCGTATCTATTGCCAGAGCAATTGTTAATCATCCAAAGATTGTAATTGCTGATGAGCCAACAGGAAATCTAGACCCAGATACGTCGTGGGGGATTATGAAAATATTGCAAGAAATAAATGATAGAGGTACAACGGTTATTATGGCAACACATAGTAAAGAAATTGTTAATACATTCAAAAACCGAGTAGTTGCAATAGAGGGCGGAGTAATTGTTAGAGATGAACAACGAGGTGATTACGGCTATGAAGTTTAGAACATTATTGCGTCATCTGCGCGAAGGAGTTAAAAGTATTGGCCGTAATGGCTGGATGACAGTAGCTTCTATAGGTGCTGTTACAACAACATTGATTTTAGTAGCTGTCTTTTTGGCGGTAATGCTTAATCTGAATCAAATGGCTGACAATATTGAAAATGATGTGCAAATCGATGTAATGATTGAACCAACGGCTGGTCAAGAAGATATTCAAAATTTGGGAAAAGCGATTCAGCAAATTGCTGGTGTGGAATCAGCTGTTTTTTCTTCTAAAGATGATGAGTTAAATAAGTTAATTGAAAGCATGGGTGAAGATGGAGAAGCCTGGGAAATGTTTGAACAGGATAATCCGTTAAATCATGTATATATTGTCAAAACCAATGATCCTAAAGACACTGTTACCGTAGCGAAGAAGCTTGAGGGAATGGAAAATGTCCAGAAGGTTGTTTACGGTCAAGGGGTCGTAGAAAGGCTGTTTGAATTTAATAAATATGCAAGAACGGTTGGGCTAGTTTTAATTATAGGATTAATATTTACAGCCATTTTCCTGATTTCTAACACGATAAAAATAACGATTATGGCTCGCAGCAAAGAAATTGGCATTATGAAACTAGTAGGGGCAACCAATGGCTTTATTCGATGGCCATTTTTGGTGGAAGGCCTTCTTCTAGGTGTACTAGGGTCGATTATACCGATCCTCGTAGTCTTTACCGGATATTACTATTTGGAAAATGTCGTTAGTAAGCAAATACGTTATAAGTTTGTCGAATTCTTGCCTTATACTCCGTTTGCATTTCAGCTTTCACTAATTATATTAGCAATTGGAGCAGTTATTGGTGTTTGGGGAAGCGTGATGAGTGTTCGGAAATACTTAAAGGTGTGAGATGTTTTCTATGAACACATAAAAACTTCGCTATTTGAGGTTAACTTGTTAATCAAGGATCATGAGTAGAGATGGCTAACCTCTCTACTCATAAAAATAGATTTATATAGCAAGAGGAAGGGGAAGGAATATTAATGAAAAAGTTTCCAGTACTATTATCAACTATGTTAGCAGCTTCTACGATAACTTTATCTACGACTTCTATATCCGCTGAGACAACGAATGACCTCAATAAGAAGATTAATGAGCTCGAACAGCAGCAAAAAGAGTTAGAAAATAAAAGAAGCAATCTTAAAGGTGATTATGATAAAACAGATAAAAAAATTAAAGCTAATCTCAATGAGCAAAATTCTGTAGAAACAGATATTAATTCGCTAGATAAAGAGCTTGAAACTACGTTGAAACAAATTAAAATGAAAGAGTCCAAGATTGATGAAACAAATAAACAAATGGAACAACTAACAGCTCAAATCGAAAAATTAAAAAATGAAATTGCTATTTTACAGGAACGGATTAAAAAACGCGAAGCAATGCTAAAAGATCGATTGCGCAACATTCAAGAGAACGGCGGAGAAATGAAATACATAGAAGTGATCTTAGGAGCAAAAAGCTTTGGAGATTTTATCAGTCGTTCCACGGCGGTAAATACAATTATGGATCAAGATAAATCAATTATGGAGCAGCATACAGCGGATAAGGTTACAGTAGAAAAAAATAAAGTAGACGTAGAAAACAAAAAAGGTGAAGTTGAGCAGAAAAAGCGGTCATTGCAAGGACAAAAACAGGAACTGGTTGCATTAAAAGGAAAATTAAGTGACCAATTATCAGAAAAAGAAACATTAATGGCAAGTCTACAAGATGAGCAAAAAGAATTAGAGCAATACAAAGTAAGTGTAAAGAAAGAACAGGAAATTCTAGCTAACCAAGCTGCTGCAGCTGAAAAAGCAAAACAGCTTGCGCAAGCGCAAAAAAGTGAATTAGAACAATTAGCAAAGCAAAAAGCAGAGCAGCAACAAACGAAGCAATCAAGTAGAGCAGCAAAATCATCAGGTGGAAGTTCACCATCCAACGGCGGATCTTCACCTTCGTCAGCCAGTTCAAGTCCAAGTGTTTCAACATCTGATTCAAGTTCAACACCTCCAAAGACTGGTGCAGGCTTGAGTTACCCAGTTTCAGCTGGAATTACTTCTGGCTATGGTCATCGCTGGGGAGAATTGCATGCAGGGATTGACTTTGGTGTGCCAATTGGCACACCAGTACGGACTGCAGCTCCGGGTGTTGTCATTCAAACAAATACAGACGGACAACCTGGTATGACTGGCTATGGGAATGTTGTATTAGTTTCTCATTATATTAATGGGGTATCATATACTACGCTCTATGCTCATTTAGATAGTATCAATGTAAGCCCAGGTCAGACAGTAAGTGCTGGTCAAGTTATCGGTAGATCTGGCAATACTGGGAATTCTACTGGTCCGCATTTGCACTTTGAAGTACATCGCGGTGGTTGGAATGCAGCAAAAAGTAATTCTATTGACCCTTTAAGTATATTGAACTAAATGAATAATAAGAAAAACATCAAGTCAAATTCAGTTTGACTTGATGTTTTTTCTATAGGAAGCTGTATAATTACATAATAAGGTAAGTAAAAATTATAGTCATAAATAAATGTTCATGTTATGCTTTTCTTATGCATTTAAAAGTTAAACGAACCTTTTTAGCTTTAACTGGGGAATGTGTTACAGTGATATATAATAAATATTAGCTTTCCCAATCAAATTTTATATAATATTGATTACGGAAGTTTCATGTTCTGAGTAATCTATGATGTAATTAAGGAAAGCAAGAGAATCGGTAATTTTTTGGGAGTTAAAAGCTTGTTTTCAAATATTTACTGTACGGTATGGATCGTGAAAGTTCTACTATAGTGTCAATAAAGTTGTAAATGGAATTGTATCGATAATTAAGAATAACTGTTACATTTTTATGATATGCTACATGAACAAGTAGATGTTGATCACGAATTAAAATGTTAAAATAGTTGAGGTGAAAAAATGAAATTAAGAAAGCTACATATTGGATTACTTCTTATCGTAGCGTTAACACTTGGTCTGGTTGGTGGATATGTTGGAGTGAAGTTAGCACAGACAAAAACACCACAAATGAAACAATCAGCCAGCCTGGTTGAGGAAACAAATGGATCTGATGCGACAAATGTAGAGAAAATAGATCAAGCCTTTCAATTAATTAAAGAAAATTACTTGGAAGATGTCGAGGATAAGCAATTAATAGAAGGAGCCATTCAGGGAATGCTTGCTACGTTAGAAGATCCATATAGCGCTTATATGGATGCGGAAACAATGAAACAGTTCAACGAACAAATCGAGTCTTCCTTTGAAGGGATTGGCGCCGAAATTAACAAAATAGATGATGTATTGACGATTGTAGCACCAATAAAAGACTCACCAGCAGAAAAATCGGGTTTACGGCCAAATGACCAAGTTCTCGAAGTGGATGGTAAAAGCATTGAAGGATTAAGTCAAAATGAAGCAGTGGCTAAAATTCGTGGAAAAAAAGGTTCTAAAGTAAAGCTGAAAATACGTCGTCCGGGAGTTAAAGATCCTTTTAATGTAACCATTGTAAGAGATACGATTCCGCTTGAAACAGTTTATAGTAAAACAGAAACAATCAACGGCAAAAAAACAGGCATTTTAGAAGTAACTAACTTCTCTGAACATACTGCTAAAGAATTTAATGAACAGCTGCAAACGATGGAAAATGATGGAATTGAAGGTTTGGTTATTGATGTTCGGGGCAATCCAGGTGGACTACTGAATGTAGTAGAAGATATGTTAAAACAATTTGTTCCAAAAGACATGCCTTATTTGCAAGTAGAGGATCAAGACGGTAAAAAGACTCCGTATTATTCAGACTTGAAAAAGAAAAAAGAATATCCGATTAGTGTTATTATTGATGAAGGAAGCGCTTCTGCTTCGGAAATTTTGGCAGTCGCATTGAAAGAAATGGATTATGACATTGTTGGACAGTCGAGTTTTGGAAAAGGAACGATTCAACAAGCTGTACCATTAGGCGATGATAGCACTATCAAATTGACACTGTTTAAATGGCTCTCACCTAAAGGAAATTGGATCCACGAAAAAGGTGTAAAGCCGACAGTAGAAGTAAAGCAGCCTGAATATTATTATACAAGTCCGGTTCAAATTGAGGAACCATTGACGGAAGATCAAACTGACGATAAAATAAAAAATATACAAATTATGTTAGAGGGCTTAGATTACAAAACCGGTAGAACAGACGGCTATTTCAATTCACAAACCAAGGAAGCTGTCAAGCAGTTTCAAACAGATAATGGCTTAACAGCTACTGGCAAGATTGATAAAAAAACAGCAAAGTCAATTGAGACGAAGATCATCGATAGGGTTCGAAATGGGAAAGATGATCAACAACTGGAAAAAGCGTTAAAGGAACTATACCGTTAAATAGAAGAAAAAATGATAAATGTATGTTGTAATCCGCGGGTAATTATCTCGCGGATTTTTCCCGAATAGGCCGAGACAAGTCAGCAGCAGTTCAGACTTCCGATAAGAAAGATGTAATGAAACATGAGAACAATAGCATAAGCTTTCGGTAAGCGACATACAAATTGGAGAACTTATGGAAATTCATTCAAGGAATGATCTTCTCCTTGAAAAAGAAAAACACTTTTTCTGCGTGCGATGCATCGCTGTCGTAGTCTTCCTTGTCCTTGAAAAAGAAAAACACTTTTTCTTCGTGCGGTGTATTGCTATCGAAGCAACTCTGTCCTTGAAAAAGAAAAACACTTTTTCTTCGTGCGGTGTATTGCTATCGAAGCAACTCTGTCCTTGAAAAAGAAAAAACACTTTTTCTGCGTGCGATGCATCGCTGTCGTAGTCTTCCTTGTCCTGTTGATTGAACGAATCGGGGATTTAGGAGCCGTTTTTTCACCATGTTTGCAAAATCATAAGCGAGAAAAATACGGATACTTTCATTCGGGATAAAGAAAACATGCCCTGCAACAGGGGTATGCCGATGCCTGAGCGGTAAGCCCGTTTTTAGTCGGCCTTCCTTTAGATTCGAGCCGATGTTGACTCATCATAGGAAGAAAATCGAAGTTTGCTAGTTGTTGTGCTCATAAGCGAGGCGAAGCTACTTTCAAAAAAATATCCACCATGAAGAAACGGATCTAGGCAAATTGTGACACTGAGGTGATCAGAGATGTGGGAAGCATGGCTAGTTGAAAGCGCAAAAGGAATAGGACGATTATTTTTAACCCCGTTATTATATTGGTCTGTTTTACTAGTCCTTTTGGCTGGAGCAAAAAGAATTAAGAGCGAAAGACTGGATTTTGGCATTAAAATATATGATTTGTTCTCTGAGTGGAAGCATACGTTGTTGACGGCTGTGCTGATAGGTTTGGTACTTTCAGCTTTTACAATTGGTGTCGGAGTTGTTCTTTCTATTCCTGCTATTTTGCTTCTTAGTATCATTACAATTCTTGTTAGTATAAATGGCAAGTTCTCATTCCTTTCAGCAAGTTATACATTGGGGATAACTTATCTATTACTGTTATTTCTTCCAGAGTTGGCAAAACAACTCCCGTTTTTACAATCTGAATGGATTGGGGATATAAATCTTTCTGGTTTAGTAAGCTTATTGGCTTTATTATTATTTGCAGAAAGTTTGTTTCTATTTAGAGCACGAAATGATATTAGTTATCCTGAATTAAGTCTAGGACATCGTGGTGGTTGGATCGGTCAACATCGCTTGAAAAAAATGACTGTCCTTCCTTTTTTTACACTCCTACCAACTGGTTCAATTACATCATTTGCTGATTATTGGCCATACTTTACAATTGGTGGAGAGGAATATAGTTTGATGCTTATTCCATTTGTTTTAGGTTTTGAACAGGTAGTTCGAGGGCAGGATCCAAAAATAGCTGCTGTAAAGATGGCTCGTTCTACATTGCTTCTAAGTATTTTAGTTGGTTTATTTGCATGTTTAAGTATTTATTATTCCTGGGCTTCTCTTATCGGAGTTGTCGTTGCCGTTATCGGAAGAGAACTTATTAATTATCTTCATCGTATGAAAGATGAAGCCAAGTCCGGCTTTTTTCAATCACCAGATCAAGCATTAAAGATACTTGTTGTGCTTCCGAACTCACCTGCTGACCGTATGGAAATAGAAGCAGGTGAATGGATAACAAAGGTAAATGGCAGAAAAGTTAATAGCATGACGCAATATTATGAGGCATTGCAAACAAATGGAGCTTTTTTTAAATTAGAAGTCATTAATAAAGCTGGAGAGATGCGTATACTTCAGGGTGCTTGGTATGAAGGGGATCACCATGGATTAGGAATTCTATGCACCAGTACACCGCATTATAAAGAAAAACATAACATTGTTTGAAATGGAACATAATTTAACCTGACTTTGAGATGATAAAACATCAGAACAAAAGGCAGGTTTTTTTATAGGGGATTTACTTAAGAGGTAATTTCAATGTCGTAACACGATAAGAAAAATTAGCGATTTCTAAAGGAATTCTGTTTTGATTGAGAACTAAGCAAACATAGATGGCTTTCCTTTTCGTTAACAATTCTCCAAGAACTTCCTTTAATAATTTGCACTATATATATACAAACTAATTGTAAGTAAAGTTTTGGAGTGTTAATCATGTTAATAAAGAGCTGTATGTTAAGCTTTTGGAAGAGGATTGATCCTATTTATTTTGCCTGCTCCAGATTAACTTATATTGTTGACTCCAATCAAAACCGAACCGTGTTACGGGCGAGATTGACGAAATATAAAGGAGCAACCGTAGTACTATCTGACGGAACCGTGCTACAAAAAAATGATGTTCTACTTAAAATTCATTTGCACAACGTAAAACTGTTAAAAGAATTATCTACCGTTACCAACGATATAAAACGTGCCGTATTCATTTATCATATTATTAAGCAAGCAATGCCCAGCTTAGCAATGTATATTCAGTCACACCCAAGCAATGAAAAAGTAAAGGGTGTTATTGGTATAACTAATTTGTCAAGAGGAGCAGAGCGTCTCGGTTTTGAAAAAGCACCGTTGAAAAATGCGCTTTATCGATTTTTTAAACAGGTGACTTTACTCCCAATTAATTTGTTTACGGGAACTAAAAAAATCAATCCTGTATATTTGTTCATGTCAAAAAGAAAACTATTAACTATATATGCAAGTGAAGAATCCATAAAACCATAGAGAATAGGATGGAACAATCAATGAATCGTAGCCAACAAGTAGATGCCTTGTTTTTCCCCTTTTTACAAATTCCAAGCGGGCACCATCATGTTGCTGACGCCTTAATAGCAGAATATAAGCAAGTTTATCCAACAAAATCTGTACAAAAAATAGATATACTCGCTTATGGCTATGGAAATATTGAAAAGCTTGTATCTTCTATTTATCTTAAGTGGATTACTCATTTTCCCAACCTGTATGATCAGTTGTATTCCCAACTGGTCTATAAGCAACCATTGAAACGAACAAGACAACGGCATTATGAATTAATTTTTCGTTCAGTTGTGAAGAAGTTAATTAATGAAGCACAACCGGAGATGATTTTTTTTACCCATTCATTACCTTCCAATATAGTTAGCATATTGAAACAAGAAGGAATAGTGACTGCGACCACAGTCAATGTTTACACGGATTTTTTTATAAATTGTCTATGGGGAATTAACGGAATTGACTATCATTTTGTTCCATCAATTGCGATGAGAGATGTTTTAATACGTCTAGGAGTAAAGGAAAAAAATATCTTTATTACAGGTATTCCGATTCATCCGGCCCTTTCTAAAAATGATTCTGTAGCTGAGGAGAAACGGAGAATTAAGCTGCTAATTAGTGGTGGCAGTTTAGGAACCGGGGGTATTCAGCATTTATTATCATCTGTACATTTGTCGAGGCTGGAGCATGTATATGTATTATGTGGAAAGAATAATGAACTATATAACCAGCTTATCTCAGCTAACCACGCTAACATTACTCCACTAAATTATATAAGTTCAAAAAAGCAAATTAATCAATTATATGAACAAGTAGATGCTGTTGTTACGAAGCCCGGTGGAGTGACGATCAGTGAATCCCTAATGAAACGTAAGCCGATCTTTGTTTGTGATACATTACCAGGACAAGAAAAAATCAATTTACAGGAGCTAACTCGTTTATGTTTAGTTCAACAACTTGATAAAAGGAAGTCGTTTGAACAGCAAATTTTCGATTTTTTTGTTAATATAGATAGACAAGAACAGTTTCAACAGCAATTGGATGCATATTTCCAAGCTATGGATAAAGAATCCATTGCTAACATTATAAAACGAATAAGCCAACACATGATCGATAGTCGAAGTCGGGAAATTAATTAAATAAAATTATAGAGCTATGAGCACGATCCAGTGCTGATAGTTTTTTATTGTTTAGGAAAACTATACCCGTTGTACATGATAGATCACTTTTTGAAAAGTATCTTCGTCTAGCATAAGCCTCGTGCTGCCGGCAATCTTTGATCTCCTTTCTATCATAAGTTAACATCGACTCGAATCTAAAGGAAGGTCGACTAAAAGGGCTTGCCGCCGGTGTCAGCATATCACTGTTTTAGAGGCATGTTTCCTTTATCCCGAATGTAAAGAGCCGTATTTCCATTACCAGTTTCTTTATCTTCACCTAAAAATAAAAACGAATATTTGTTCGTTTTTCTGTTAAAATGAACAAGATTTATGGTAGAATAAAAAATAGTCAATGACGGATCGGAGGAGAAACTAGTGCAGAATAAGTTTGAACTAGTGGCCAACTATGAACCAAGAGGAGATCAACCTCAAGCAATTAAAGAAATCGTGAAACGAGTAAAGGCTGGCAAAAGGCATCAAACATTGTTGGGTGCTACGGGTACAGGAAAAACCTTTACCATGTCCAATGTTATAAAGGAATTAAACCGGCCAACGTTAGTGATTGCTCATAATAAAACATTAGCTGGCCAGTTATACAGTGAGTTTAAAGAGTTTTTTCCTAATAACGCGGTAGAGTACTTTGTCAGCTATTATGATTATTATCAACCAGAAGCATATGTACCTTCTACCGATACATTCATTGAAAAAGATGCAAGTATCAATGATGAAATAGATAAGCTCAGACACTCGGCTACCTCCTCGCTGTTTGAACGAAGAGATGTGCTTATCGTTGCAAGTGTGTCTTGTATTTACGGGTTAGGTTCACCCGAGGAATATAAAAGTCAAGTGCTTTCTATTCGAGCTGGCATGGAAAAAGACCGTGATCAATTGTTACGTGAGCTTGTAAGTATTCAATACGCCCGTAATGATATTGATTTTCAGCGTGGAACGTTTCGAGTGCGGGGGGATTCTGTAGAGATTATACCGGCATCCAAAGAAGAACATTGCATTCGGATTGAGTTTTTTGGTGATGAGGTGGATCGGATTCGTGAAGTTGATGCACTAACAGGGGAAATAATTGGTGACAGAGAGCATGTCGCTGTTTTCCCGGCATCCCACTTCGTAACTAGAGAGGAAAAGATGAAGCTTGCGATTAGAAATATTGAAAAAGAACTGGAGGAACGGCTAAAAGAATTGCGAGATCAAGGGAAGTTGCTCGAAGCGCAGCGTCTGGAACAACGTACGAATTATGATTTAGAAATGATGAATGAGATGGGTTTTTGTTCAGGTATTGAAAATTACTCGCGCCATCTCACGTTGCGTGAACCAGGTTCGACACCATATACATTGCTCGATTATTTTCCCGATGATTTTCTAGTCTTTATCGACGAATCACATGTTACATTGCCACAGATTCGTGGAATGTATAATGGGGACCAGGCTCGTAAACAAGTGTTAGTTGACCATGGATTTAGACTGCCATCTGCGTTAGATAACCGCCCATTACGTTTTGAGGAGTTTGAAAAAGCGACGAATCAGCTCGTGTACGTTTCTGCTACCCCAGGTCCATATGAATTGGAACATTCGCCTGTAATGACAGAACAGATTATTCGTCCAACGGGATTATTAGATCCAATTGTCGACGTCCGCCCAATTGAAGGACAAATTGATAATTTAATTGGCGAAATCCATAAACGTACAGAGAAAAATGAACGTGTGCTTGTAACTACCTTGACGAAGAAAATGTCTGAAGATCTCACCGATTATTTAAAAGAGATTGGAATCAAAGTTGCTTATTTGCATTCAGAAATTAAGACATTAGAACGAATCGAGTTAATTCGTGATTTACGAATTGGCAAATATGATGTACTTGTTGGCATAAATTTATTACGTGAAGGTCTAGATATTCCAGAAGTGTCGTTAGTTGCTATTTTGGATGCAGATAAGGAAGGATTCCTGCGTTCAGAACGGTCTCTGATTCAAACGATGGGACGAGCAGCACGCAATGAAAATGGCATGGTTATCATGTATGCAGATAGAATAACTAATTCGATGCGTGTGGCTATTGATGAGACAAAGCGACGCCGTGAAAAGCAGAAGGCCCATAATAAAAAGCATCATATCACACCAACTACAATTAAAAAGGAAGTAAGAGATGTTATACGCGTAACTGTTGTCGCAGAAGAACAAGAAAGTTATGAAACTACGACGAAAAGTATTAGCAAATTAACTAAGAAAGATAAAGAAAAAGTAATTGCCAACATGGAAAAGGAAATGAAGGAAGCTGCTAAAGCGCTGGACTTTGAAAAAGCGGCAGAACTTCGTGATATTATACTTGAATTAAAAGCAGGAAGGTGATGAAATGCCTAGTAAATTTATTACAATTCAAGGCGCTAGAGCTCATAATTTAAAAAACGTTAATGTTAAGATACCAAAAAACAAGCTTGTTGTTCTCACCGGCCTGTCTGGTTCAGGGAAGTCTTCACTTGCTTTTGATACGATCTATGCGGAGGGGCAACGCCGTTATGTTGAATCCCTTTCCGCATATGCTCGTCAGTTTTTAGGGCAAATGGAAAAGCCGGATGTTGACGCCATTGAAGGCTTGTCACCAGCAATATCCATAGATCAGAAGACAACGAGTAAAAATCCAAGATCGACGGTAGGAACAGTAACGGAAATCTATGATTATTTACGATTGTTATTTGCCCGTGTTGGACATCCAACTTGTCCTAAGCATGGAATTGAAATAACCTCACAAACCGTACAACAGATGGTCGATCGTATTATGGAATATCCGGAACGAACGAAGATGCAAATCCTTGCTCCAGTTGTTTCTGGAAGAAAAGGAGAACATGTAAAAGTTTTGGAAAAATTAAAGCAAGAAGGGTATGTCCGTATTCGTATTGATAAAGAAATGCGGGAAGTAACAGAAGACATTAAGCTGGAAAAGAATAAAAAGCATTCCATTGAAGTAGTTGTTGATCGAATTGTTGTCAAGGAAGGCATTGAGGGACGGTTAAGTGATTCTATCGAGACTGCTCTGGCCTTAGGAGAAGGTAAAATTATTGTTGATGTTATTGGTCAGGAAGAAATGACATTTAGCGAAAATCATGCTTGCCCGATTTGTGGATTTTCCATTGGCGAATTAGAACCGAGGCTATTTTCCTTTAATAGTCCATACGGTGCTTGTCCTACTTGTGACGGGTTGGGAACGAATTTGGAAGTAGATTTAGATCTAGTGATTCCGGATTGGAATAAATCGTTAAATGAGCATGCACTTGCTCCCTGGAAGCCGATCAGCTCGCAATATTATCCTCAGCTTTTAAAAAGCGTCTGTGAACATTATGATATAGATATGGATAAACCAGTTAAAGATATTCCAAAAGAAAAAATGGACAAAATCCTTTACGGCAGTGGCAAGGAAAAAATTCACTTTCATTATGTTAATGATTTTGGCAATGTACGAGATAGCGATATTGTTTTTGAAGGGGTAGTAAATAATGTAGCTAGACGCTACCGGGAGACTTCCTCCGAGTTTATTCGAGAAAATTTAGAGCAGTACATGGCGCAAAAAGCTTGTCCTGCATGTAAAGGATATCGTTTAAAACAAGAAGCTCTTGCTGTTCAAATAAATGGGCTGCACATTAGCGAGGTTACTAATTTCTCTATCGTTGAAGCTCAAAACTTTTTCCAATCGCTTCAACTATCAACAAAAGAAATGCAAATTGCAAAAATGATCTTGAAAGAAATCAGCAATCGATTAGAATTTTTAAACAATGTTGGTTTGGATTATTTAACATTATCCCGATCTGCAGGTACACTTTCGGGTGGAGAAGCACAGCGCATTCGTTTAGCCACTCAAATTGGCTCAGCGTTAACTGGAGTCCTGTATGTATTGGACGAGCCTTCCATCGGCTTACATCAACGGGATAATGATCGGTTAATTGAAACATTAAAAAGCATGAGGGATTTAGATAATACCTTGATCGTTGTTGAACACGATGAAGATACGATGCTTGCTGCTGATTGGTTAATTGATATTGGACCAGGTGCTGGAGAGCATGGCGGAGCAATTGTTGCAAGCGATACGCCTGAAAAGGTAATGGAAAATCCGAATTCATTGACAGGACAATATTTATCTGGAAACAAATTCATACCATTACCAGCAAAACGGCGTAAACAAGATAAGCGTGCCATTGAAATTGTCGGAGCAGAAGAAAATAATTTAAAAAAGGTTTCTGTGAAAATACCAATTGGTTTAATGACAGTCGTTACAGGTGTATCTGGTTCAGGAAAAAGTACACTGGTGAATGAAATTTTATATAAAGCGCTAGCTAAAGAGCTTTATACAGGAAAACATAAGCCCGGAAAATATAAAAAAATAAAGGGTATTGAACATATCGAAAAAGTAATTGATATTGACCAGTCACCAATTGGCAGAACCCCTCGTTCCAACCCAGCAACATATACAGGTGTATTTGATGATATTCGTGATGTGTTTGCGCAGACAAATGAAGCGAAAATTAGAGGCTATAAGAAGGGGAGATTCAGCTTTAATGTCAAAGGTGGACGTTGTGAGGCCTGTCATGGGGATGGTATTATCAAGATTGAAATGCATTTTCTTCCAGATGTTTATGTACCGTGTGAAGTATGTCATGGCAGTCGCTATAATCGAGAAACCTTAGAAGTGAAATATAAGGGAAAAAATATAGCAGATGTATTAGGAATGACGATTGAAGAAGCGTTGGAGTTTTTCGCTAACATCCCAAAAATTAAGCGGAAATTACAAACGATCTATGATGTCGGGCTCGGCTATATTAAGCTTGGCCAACCGGCAACTACCTTATCTGGCGGTGAAGCTCAACGTGTTAAACTTGCTAGTGAATTACATCGTCGCTCTAATGGAAAGTCGCTTTATATATTGGATGAGCCGACTACAGGGCTACATGCAGATGATATCAGCCGATTGCTAAATGTGTTACAGCGCCTGGTAGATAATGGCGATACGGTTTTAATTATTGAACATAATTTAGATGTTATTAAGACAGCAGACCATATTATCGACTTAGGTCCTGAGGGTGGTGCTGGCGGCGGTCAAATTATTGCTACAGGTACTCCAGAACAAATTGCCAAAACAGAAGCCTCTTATACTGGGAAGTATTTAAAACATGTGTTAGAACGTGATAAAAAACGAATGGAAAATGTAATAAAAGCTAAAGAGCAGTTTACAACTAAATAGTCCGTTAGTCGCCTACAACCTATAAAAGAAGAGAAAGTCTTGGGGTAACCTTGAGGCTTTTTTCTATATTTTTGTAAGGAAATTCACAATCTGTCTAACGATTTTAAAACGAGAAGCAGAACTTACTATAATGAGACTCTTAGCAGGAGATAGGACATCGCTAGTGTAAAGAATAAGTATACAACATTTATCTAAAAAGCGACATAGTAGAAATTTTAATATTCAAAGTGTAAACAAAGTAATCTTTCGTTGACCAGTATCTAAGGCGCCTATCACTTCAAGCATTATAGAGAATATAAAGAACTAAGTAGGAAGATAGCAGCGCCAAAAATATCCGATTTGTTCAGGTCAACAGGACAAGTAAGACTTCTTGAATAAGCATCGCACGAAGAAAAAGCGTTCTTCTTTTTCAAGGACAAGAAAAAACCACTACAGCGATACTTCGCACACAGAAAAAGTGACCTTCTTTTTCAAGGACAGAGAAGCTACGGCAGCAATACATCGCGGTTTTTTCAACGCCCGAGATTATAGCCCTTATTCTTTCTTATCGGCAGGGGGATGAAGGAAAAGCCCTACGGAATGAAGTTTCACTTTATCCCGCATCTAAGGTGCCGTAAGACTCCCACTTCAAGAGAATACGAAGAAGTCAAAGTGGGTAGATAACGGCACCTTAATGCCCGATTGGTTCAAGGGCCTTTAGGTCATACCCTTACGGTACTAACATTCCGTGTGAAAAGCCCTACGGAATGGAGTTTCACTTTATAAAGCGGAAGTATAAAGCTTTTTGCTCAGAAGATAATTCAAGCAGTGAAAACTTTAACTTCCAAAGTACACGATGGTAAGTTTGGTTTATATTAGAATGATTTTTTTCCATTGACTTCTCCATTATAAATGCAGGTAAAATTTTTGACGGTTTTCATAACTTTCGATAAGCTAAAAGAAGCAGAAAATTGGGAGGAACCGAGATGAAACCAATTGAGATAAAAAAAGTACAACATTGGTTAGATACATTTTTAAATAAAGTTGTTTATATTCACGTTGAAACTACAAATGGCGCATATGCCAGTCATTTAAACGAGAAAGCGTATAATGTAGGTGCTTATGTACGAAATGTAAAAATTACGTATGTGCAAGCTAAAATAGTGGCAGAAGGAAAAACTTATCGAGTCGGGTTAAAAACTGCCAATGGATGGATATATGCGGAAGGATTAACGGATTGGACCATTCATGAAGGAGCTAAATTATTACTTGCCGGTCATGATCATGAAGGGCGATTAATGGTAGCATTACAAATTAGTGAAACTCCATTCGATTATTAGACAGGATATTCAAAAAGGTTGTTAAAAATGACAAATCGAAATTCAACTCGACAGGACGTGCTAGTGTTGGTATTGCAACAGGACAGATTATACTTCGACAGCAATACATCGCACGCTAGAAAAAGTGTACTTCTTTTTCAAGGACAAGGAGGAAAGCTAAGAAAGCAACGCATCGCGGTTTTTCACGGACAGAGTTGCTACGACAGCAATGCATCACATGAGAAAAAGTACACTGCTTTTTTAATGGCACCTGCGATCTTAGCTAACCTGGTTCTTTTTACCCTCTTTCTGAACACATACTTAAACAAGAAAAACAGGTGATAAATATGGAAAAACATGTTGTTGTCATATTACCACATCCAGATGATGAATCGTTCGGGGCTGCGGGATCAATTGCTCATTTTCGCAGTCAAGGAGTTCCTGTGACATATTTATGTGGTACATTAGGAGAAATGGGAAGAAATATGGGGAATCCTCCCTTTGCTAATCGAGAGACTCTTCCGCAAATTCGCAAACAAGAATTGCAGAATGCCTGTAAGGTGTTGGATATGGAATTAGTGATGCTCGGTTATCGAGATAAAACGCTAGAGTTTGAGGATCAGACGAAAATTGCCAAACATTTAAAAGATATTTTAGATGAAATAGCGCCTAGTTTAGTTATAACACATTATCCAGGCTATGCTGTACACCCAGATCATAACGCATTGGGAGCGGCTGCTATTAAGGCAGTAGAAGCAATGAATGATACAAAGCGCCCAACTGTATGGGCACAAGCGTTTGCCCGTGGGTTTAAACAGGAGTTAGGCGAGCCGGATATCATAAATGATGTAGCGGATTATTTTGAAAAGAAAATGGAAGCTATTTTATGTCATGAATCACAAGCAAGCGGAATTATAGGTAAATTAAAAGACTACAAACAATTAGGAGCGGAGATTTTACAAGAGGCAAAGGAACGGTTTGGTAAAGAAGAATTCTTTATTTGGAAGCTTGAATAAGTGTCAATTGGAAATAATTATGTTAAGGTGTTTAAACAAAGGAGAGGATATTTGGAGATGACTAGATGGCTCTTGTCAATTGTTCTTAATGCAGTAGCACTGATTGCCGTAGCGCAATTGTTTGCTTCTTTTCATTTAGAGGGTTTTGGAACAGCTCTAATTGCCAGCTTTATCCTATCTATTTTGAATATCATTGTCAAGCCGATTTTAATTGTTTTAACATTGCCGATCACAGTGCTTACGTTAGGATTCTTTTTATTTGTCATTAATGCTATTACATTGATGCTTACACAAGCAATCATAGGAGACTCCTTTGTGATCAATGGTTTTGGAACAGCTGTAATTGCAGCAATAATTATTTCCATCATTAATTTACTACTAAATCGATTAGTACAAGATTCCGTTCGTTAACACAAATAAAAGTGAATGGTGTTCGATTTACGGACAGTACAGACTCCTACTTCAAGAGTGTAGGCAATACGAAAAAGTCAAAGTGGGAGATAACGGCACCTAAATGCCCGATTGGTTCGGGAGGCCTTTAGGTCATACTCTTGCGGTACTAACATTTAGTAAGGGATGGAAATAAAGACCTACTAAATGAAGTTTCACTTTATATTTTTTACCATGGCTCTTCGTACAAGATAGTAAAAGGAGTCATTTAGCAGAGAAACAGATACTGCAAGATTCATAAATTTCTTATTGATGAGAGCCTATCTTACCTAAAAGAAAGGTGGTTATGGCAATTAACTATTCTATCTTTAGGCTCTGATTATGTCGCAGCAATAGTTATCATACTTGGTCGTAGGCAATTAAGTCTACGATTTTTTTGTGGGATATGCTACAATGAAGAAAACTTTTGCTTGTTATATTGAGGTGAATGCGAGATATAAAACATACTAAAATGTTGGTTAAAAGAAGTCTGAGAATGGACTTTTTTAGCCTGTTTGGTTATAAATCTGATTGTACATACTTATTCAAGACTGGAACATTCATTACTTTACTGTAGGACGATATTTTTGTAATAAGTCGAAACATCAAGATGTTTTGTACAAGGAGGATAAATAAATGGCAACTGTTCGTACAAAGGATTTATTGGAAAACTTTAATCTAACTCTTGTAGCAGGGAAAGATGGACTTTATAGAGAAATTACTACCGGAGATATCTCCCGACCAGGCATTGAAATGACTGGATACTTTAAATATTACCCAAAAGAAAGGTTACAGTTAATAGGCAGAACAGAAATGGCTTACTTTTTAGAGTTAAGCGATGATGAAAAGTTAGATCGCGTTACTAAACTATGCACGGATATTACTCCCGGAATAGTTGTGACTAGGAATATGGAAATCCCTCAGGTATTCATTGATGCGGCTAATGAGTCAGGTGTGCCTATCCTTCACTCCCCTCGGAAGACGACCCGTGTTATTAGCAGGTTAACGAACTTTCTGGAAGCTAAATTTGCTCCATTTACAGCAATACATGGTGTGCTTGTCGATGTCTATGGAGTAGGTGTTCTCATAACAGGTCAAAGCGGTGTTGGAAAAAGTGAAACAGCATTAGAGTTGGTCAAACGAGGACATCGGCTGGTTGCAGATGATAGTGTGGAAATCCGACAAGAGGATTACGACAGTTTAATTGGAAACCCGCCTCCATTAATTGAACATCTCTTAGAAATCCGCGGACTTGGCATTATTAATGTAATGACTTTATTTGGAGCAGGATCAGTACGCAATTATAAAAAGATATCCTTAATTATTAATTTAGAAAATTGGGATGAACATAAACAATACGATAGGCTAGGTTTGGATGAAGATAAAATGAAGATCATGGATGTTGAATTACCAATAGCAACAATCCCAGTACGTCCAGGGCGAAACTTAGCCGTTATTATTGAAGTTGCTGCCATGAACTTCCGACTAAAGCGTATGGGTGTAAATGCGGCAGAAGAGTTTTCAGAACGTCTCACAAATATGATTGATCAAGAAAGTGGCGAATATAGTCAAGGAGGGGACTTATGAGTTGTTCAGCACCCGCACTAGATAGGGTATTTTTGCAAATTGGCCCTCTGCCGATATATTGGTACGGAGTGATTATCGCTGCTGGTGCATTTTTAGGGTTGATTTTAGCTAATCGAGAAGCGAATCGCTTAGGCATGAAGAAAGATATTATGGTTGATTTAGTCGTTTTTGCGATTCCGATTGCAATTATTTCGGCTAGAATTTACTATGTTATTTTTGAATGGGATCGATATGTAGGTAGTTCATGGATAGATATTTTTGCCACATGGAAAGGCGGAATTGCAATTCATGGAGCGCTTATCGGTTCGGTTCTAACAGCGATTGTCTATGCCCGGGTTAAAAAAGTTTCTTTTTGGCAACTTGTTGATATCGCAGCGCCAAGCATTATCTTAGGGCAGGCAATTGGCCGTTGGGGAAATTTTATGAACCAGGAAGCACATGGAGGGCCAATCTCGGAAGCAACGTATGAGAGTTTCCATCAGTATTTGCCTGATTTTATTATGAATCAAATGTGTATTGATGGCATCATGTATCACCCTACCTTTTTGTATGAATCGGTCTGGAATTTACTTGTATTTGCTTTTCTTTTACTATTACGAAGATATAACCCGATCAGAGGAGAAATTTTCCTTAGCTATGCAATTACTTATTCCATTGGTCGCTTTTTCATAGAAGGAATGCGAACGGACAGCCTCTACGTATTAGGTTCTCTTCGTCAGGCACAAGTAATTTCAATAGTTATTATTGTTATTGCTGTGATATTGATTGTTTATCGGCGAAAAACCGAGCATGTACGTTATTTGGATATAGCAGAACAAGCTAAAAAGTCATCAGGAACCGGAGCAAAGAAAAAAAGGAAAAACAAAAAAAAGAAATAAGCAGTGCATACGAAAGAGGGGGATACAGGAATGAAAAGTATTTTTCTACGGGGGGTACAGCAAGGCTTACATACAACTTGGACATTAGGAAAAGTGATCTTCCCGATTACTTTAATTGTAACTATTTTACAATTCACACCAATTCTTCCTTGGGTGATAAAGCAATTCACACCACTGATGGGGTTGATCGGACTTTCCGGTGAGGCTGCAGTTCCTTTAGTTTTGGGAAATTCCTTAAACTTATATGCCGGGATCGCTGCAATTGTTTCCTTTGATTTTACAGTGAAAGAAGTATTTATTATGGCGATTATGCTATCATTTAGCCATAATTTATTTATTGAATCAGCCGTTGCTTCCAGGGTTGGAGTTAGCTGGTGGTTAATTGCAGGCATTCGAGTTGGTTTAGCATTAATCTCTGCAATTGTTATTAATCTTATTTGGAATGGTGGTTCGGAGCAAGCTGTATACGGGTTTATTTCCAATACAGAACCAAGCTTGAATGGCTGGTTTGAAATTGTTATACATGGTTTACAAACGGCAGTTGTAGCTATTGCACAATTAGCATTAATCGTTATTCCGTTAATGATCATTATGCAATTTCTACGGGAAATGGGTTGGCTTACAAAGCTTTCTCAAATATTTGCACCATTTACAAAAGCCCTAGGAATGAAAGAAAATACATCGATGACAATGGTAGCAGGACTTACGATTGGGCTAGCTTATGGCGCTGGCGTGATGATTCAGGCTGTCAAAGAAGATGAAGTAGAGAAGAAGGACATGATGCTTGCACTTATCTTTCTAGTCTCCTGTCACGCAGTGGTGGAGGATACGCTAGTATTTATTCCATTAGGGATTCCTGTATGGCCATTATTAGTTATTCGGTTAGTAACAGCCATTTTATTAACAATGATTGTTGCTTTTATTTGGAAACGAGTAGATAAGAACAGAAGAAAGGAACCAGCAACAAATGAGCATTCGTACAATACTTTTTGACTTAGATGGTACATTAATCGATACAAATGAATTGATCATTGCTTCGTTTTTGCATACATTTGAACATTATAATTATCAGTTTTCAAGACAGGAAATTATTGAATTTAATGGTCCACCCCTGTTTGATACGTTTCGCAGCATTAACCCAGAAAAAGCACAGCGTATGGTAGAAACCTACCGGACACATAATATGAACGAGCACGATCATTATGTAAAGGTATTTCCATATGTAGAAGAAACATTACAACAGCTAAAAGCAAAGGATATTAAGCTAGGAGTCGTGACAACTAAAATGCGCCAGGCGGTAGCTAAGGGGCTGGCGATTACTCAAATCGGTGATTACTTTGATACAGTGATTACCTTGGATGATGTTAACAAGCCGAAACCAGATGCAGAACCTGTGCTAAAAGCAATGGCTGAATTAAATGCTGATACAACATCCACTTTAATGGTCGGTGATAATTCCCATGATATACAATCAGGGCACAATGCCAGTGTTAAAACGGCTGCAGTAGCATGGTCGTATAAAGGAAAGAAGCGATTAATGCAATACAATCCAACCTATATGCTGGAGGATATGCGTGATCTTTTATCTATTACAGGAGTGTAAATAATGCGAAAAACAAAACGTTATCCTGTGAAACATACAAATGCGTTATGGCAAATTTATGATACGGTATCATTTTGGAAAGTGATGAAAAACTTTGTTGTCATCCAAGTTGCCAGATACACGCCGTTTTTACCAATGAAAAACTGGCTTTATCGTAAGCTGTTGTCAATGGAAGTCGGAAAACATACGGCTTTTGCTTTAATGGTAATGCCAGATATTATGTTTCCTGAAAAAATTAAAGTTGGGGATAACAGCGTGATTGGATATAATACAACGATATTGGCGCATGAATATTTAATTAAAGAATACCGAATCGGTGAAGTAACCATTGGCAACGAAGTAATGATCGGTGCTAATACAACGATTTTGCCTGGCGTGACAATTGGTGATAGAGCAGTTGTTTCTGCAGGCACATTAGTGCATAAGGACGTTCCTGCCGGTACTTTTGTAGGTGGAAATCCGATGCACATTATTTATACAAAAGAAGAAATGGAAGTACGTAATGGAGAGTAGGTGATAGCTTGCATGTACCAACAGGTATTTTACCAGCGATCCGCAAACTGAAGGATTTTGACAGAGCATTAGAAACCTCATATCCAACCATTGTTATTTTAGAGACACGTTTGTCACAAATTAAAAATTTAGTTACTTACTCTAAACGAGCGAATAAAAACATTTTAGTTCATTTTGATTTAATACAAGGATTAAAATCAGATGATTACGGAATGGAATACGTTCTTCGTGAAATAAAACCGAATGGGATCCTATCGACAAGAGCGAATGTGATCAAAATGGCTAAAAAACATGGTATGTTGGCGATTCAACGTGTTTTTTTACTGGACAGTTTAGCTTTAGAACAGAATATTAAGCTAATTAAAAGTGTACGGCCGCATTGTATTGAAGTGTTGCCAGGAATCATTCCAACCATGATTCAATATTTATCCGAGGAAACCGGCTTGCCAGTTATTGCAGGAGGCCTTATTAAGACAGATGATCAAGTGCAACAGGCATTAGAAGCAGGAGCTTTTGGTGTATCAACATCGAACACCGATCTTTGGTGAAAATGCGATAATATCTTTCAAAATAGGATAAAAACTGGATATGAGTAAAGTGTTTACGGGGAGATAAATGCAACATTCTAATAAAGAGGATTCTCGCCTTTGATAGAATAGTTTTTAAGAGAAAACTATAAGAGGAGTTCTCATGTATAATATATATCATTAATTTGTCGGACGGGAAAGGAAGCATCCTGGTAGTAAGGAATACGAACTTAAAATAAGCATTTGCTAGTTTACGGTACCTTACATTCGGGATAAAAGCAAGAAAATCACAAGGTGAGAGTAGCTCCCGTAAATACGTACAGATTCAAACAGGCAAACCATTGTTGATCAAGAGTAATTATGTTATACTTACAGTAAGTTAATATTTGGACGGAGAATTGGAGAAACCGCAAAGCGACTAATATATTACATATTAGTTTGTTTTGCGGTTTTATTTTTGCCATTAAGAGAAGATAAAGGGTTAGACAGAAACCGATTAGGCTACAAGGTTCTAAGGTAAAAGTGCAACTGGTCAATTATCTGCGTCATAAACTTGTTACTAGTCAAGTTTTCAATACATCCTTGTTAAAACCAATATTTCGTCCATACTGATATATGGCTTGCTACAAAAAAGGGTAAATATAATTATGGGAGTGAGTTAGTGATGAATACTTTTTCTAGTTATCGACGAGAAGAACGATTAAAAAAAATGCAAGAGGCAAAGTTAGATCTGTTAGTTATTGGAGGTGGCATTACTGGTTCAGGAATTGCTTTAGATGCAGTGACAAGAGGATTAAATACGGCATTAGTCGAGATGCAGGATTTTGCAGCTGGAACATCAAGCAGATCGACAAAATTAGTACATGGTGGGCTTCGCTATCTCAAACAATTTGAAGTAAAAATGGTTGCAGAAGTTGGGCATGAACGAGCAATCGTATATGAAAATGGGCCCCATGTAACTACACCAGAATGGATGATGCTTCCTTTCCATAAAGGGGGTACATTTGGTCCGTTTACTACAAATATAGGATTAAGAGTTTACGACATGCTTGCAGGGGTAAAAAAATCAGAGCGGCGTAAAATGTTAAACCCGGAGGAAGCACTGGCAAAGGAGCCTTTAATTAAAAAAGAAGGCTTAAAGGGAGCAGGATACTATGTGGAATATAAGACAGATGACGCTCGACTAACGATCGAGGTACTAAAAAAGGCTGTACAAAAAGGCGTAATCGCTGTAAACTATGCTAAAGTAATCGAATTTCTTTACGATGATAATAAACGAATAATTGGTGCAGTAATTGAAGACCAAATTTATAGACGACAATACAAGGTATATGCAAAAAAGATTATTAATGCGGGTGGTCCATGGGTTGACGGATTAAGAGAGATTGACGGATCGAGAAAGGGAAAAGCGTTACATTTAACAAAAGGTGTACATCTTGTGTTTTCCAAACAGGTCTTTCCATTACAACAGGCAATTTATTTTGATGCACCGGATGGTCGTATGATCTTTGCGATACCTAGAGAAGATGTTACCTATGTTGGAACGACAGATACGACTTATCGTGGTGATATAGCCAATCCTAAAATGACGGTAGCAGATCGTGATTATATTCTACAGGCTATTCATTATATGTTTCCTACATTAAATATTCGTGCTGATCATGTGGAATCAAGCTGGGCTGGTTTACGTCCATTAATTGCAGAAGAAGGGGCAGACAATCCAAGTGAAATTTCCCGGAAGGATGAGATTTTTATCTCTGATTCTGGTTTAATTTCCATGGCAGGCGGCAAGCTAACAGGCTATCGTAAAATGGCTGAGGAGGCAGTTGATACGGTTACAAAGCAATTAAAACAAGAAAAGGGAATTCTCTATTCGAGGTCGGATACGGTTAATCTGCCAATTTCAGGTGGAGAAGTTGGCGGTTCCGAAGGCTTTACGAGATTTATGGAAAGAAAAATACAAGAAGCAGTGGTAGAAGGTATGGAAGAGTCAGCTGCACGTCGCTTAATCCAACGATATGGAGCTAATTTTGAAGTTATTATGGAGCTTTATCGAACGAAACAAGAAGAAGCAAAGCAAGCAGAAATTGATTTGCTAGTATTTGTAGAATTATTATATGCCCTAGAATATGAAGCTGCCTATAAACCGGTTGACTTTTTTGTTAGACGTACAGGAGCCTTATTCTTTGAAATTGAATGGGTTCGTTCCCACCAAGTAAAAGTGGTAGAGTATATGGCAAAAACTTTAAATTGGTCTGAGGAACAAAAGCAAGCATATGTGGAAGAATTAACACAAGAGTTGCATGAAGCTGTTCACCCACAAACGGAAGAAAATTAACCTCAATGAACTGGAGATCCTTTATGGATTTCCAGTTTTTTAATATATAGGAAATGATATCCATCTTTACAATATATTTTTGAAGGTAGCTCCGTGTCTAACTCAATTGCTTAAGCTGTAGCAAACTTTAATCTTCTTATTACGATAAGTCAACATCGATTCCTTTATATCACCGTGGATAAAATTTTTAGCACTGAAGTTAAAACGACACAATGTAACTATATTGTTTAAATTTTTATCCTGCATGTAAGGTGCCGTAAGACTCCCACTTCAAGAGCCTGAGTTGGTATAAAAGGATCTAAGCAGGAGAAAACGGCACCTAAATGCCCGATTCGTTCAAGGGCCTTTAGGTCATATCCTTCTAGGTACTAACATTCAGTAGGAAGTTGGAAGAAAACTCCTACTGAATGAAGTTTCACTTTATAGAAGTTAATTCCATGGAGTGAAAATTCTTTACGTATAATATAAAAGCAAGTTCCTATATCCATGGTTCAAGCCTGGACAGATTTCCTTATTGATTACGATTAGTGTCATAATGGTATATATTTAGGCCTGTATAAAACCGATGGCAAATATGGTATACTTTGTTCGTATGTTTATAGACGAGGGGGATATATATGTCACAAGTTACAAATAAATCAAACGAAAAACAAAATAACGTTCTCCCTTTTATTCCTGAAGGTGATTTTTACTTCACAAAAGGTATAGAAGCTTTTCAAAAAAGAAAATTTGATGTCGCTATAAAATGGTTAAAAAAAGCAATTGAGCAAAAACCAAATGAAGCTTTATATAAATGTCAGTTATCTATTATCTATACAGAAATTGGAGCATACCATGCAGCAAATGAAGTGTTGACAAATGTGTTGCAGACATCGGAATATGTCGACTGTTATTATTTGCTCGCCAATAATTATGCACATCTTGGTTTGTTGAATGATGCAAAAAAATTTGCTGATCTTTATTTAGAAAAGGAACCAAATGGAGACTTTAAAGCTGAAGTCATGCATTTATTAGCATTAATTGACATTGAAGAAGATGATGAGGATTGGGATTTGGAAGACGAAGATGAACTGCTGATTTATCAGGAAACCGTTTTTTATCATATGGAATATGAAGAGTGGGAAAAAGCAATTCCCGTCTTAGAAGAGATGCTCTTTTTATTTCCAGAGCATCCTAATACAATCCATGACTATACCCAAGCCCTGTTTTTTTCTGGTTATAAAACAAAAGCACTAGAGATGGAGCTAAAAGAATTATATGAAAATCCTAATTCTTTATCTTGCCATCTGAATTTAGCATTATTTTATTATGAATTAAAAATGAATGAAGAATATCATTTGCATATTCAGGCATTACTAAACGTATACCCAATTCATGAACAGCAAAAATTACGTATCGCGGTAACGCTTTCCCGAACAAATAATCATGCTGAAGCACTGATAAGATTTCAATCCCTGGCTAAAGGGAAAGTAATGGGACATCCTTCTTATTTTCGTTGGTATGCTTTAACCGCATATCGCTCTGGAGAACGAACAAAAGCCGCTTCTATTTGGCAGGAAGGATGCAAAAGACATCCAAATTTATTAAGTGAAATAATGCCCTGGGAAGAAAAAAAGTAAGTGTGAGCATAATATTAGACGAAAAGTCTTACGTTTATTAAGCTAAATATGGCTGAATTATAAGGAGAAAAGGGGCGAAAAAAATGTCCGATCACAAAATGTATGATGTTATTATTGCAGGCGCTGGTCCGGCCGGTATGACAGCTGCTGTTTATGCTTCTCGGGCTAATTTAGAAACATTGATGATTGAACGTGGTATTCCAGGAGGACAAATGGCCAATACGGAAGATGTTGAAAATTATCCTGGATATGAACATATCCTTGGTCCGGAGTTATCAAATAAAATGTTTGAACACGCTAAAAAATTTGGTGCTGAATACGCTTATGGTGATATTAAAGAAGTCATTGATCATGGCGATTATAAAACGATTATAGCTGGAGATAAGGAATACAATACAAGGTCCGTAATTATTACGACTGGTGCCCAATATAAAAAGCTAGGCATTCCAGGTGAAGAAGAATTAGGCGGGCGTGGCGTATCCTATTGTGCTGTTTGTGATGGTGCGTTCTTTAAAGGGAAAAACTTGATCGTGGTGGGTGGAGGTGACTCTGCGGTTGAAGAAGGTTTATATTTAACTCGATTTGCTAATAAAGTGACCATTGTTCATCGCCGTGATGAATTAAGAGCACAACGTATTTTACAGGATCGCGCATTTGATAATGAGAAGATCGAATTTATTTGGGATACAGTAGTTGAAAAAATCAATGAACATGATGGAAAAGTCGGTAGCGTAACGTTAAAAAATAAAAAAACGGGTAATGTATATGATCACAATATCGACGGTGTATTTGTATATATTGGTATGGTTCCATTGAGTGAGCCTTTTAAATCTCTAGGCATTACCAATGAGGATGGATATATCCCAACAAATGAAAATATGGAAACCACAATACCAGGCATTTTTGCTGCTGGCGATATTCGTGAAAAAACATTACGACAAATTGTTACAGCAACTGGTGATGGAAGTATAGCAGCAGAATCAGCGATTAAGTATGTTGAAGATGTGAAGGAAGAAATGAAAGCAGCCAATTCCTAAAAACTTTAAGAAAAATTTACCATGAGTAATTGCTTTTTAACCGCGCTGTAATATGTGCGAAATAATCGTGGGGTATAATATAAACTAACTAATTGACCCCCTTTTAATAGATAGATTAGTTATTTGGCGCAGGTAGTATATATACCTGTGCTTTTTTTGTTTTCTAGGAAATTATATCCGTTTCTACCTTGTTGATAACTTTTTTTGAAAAGTAGCATCATCTAAGCGCTACCTTCGCTTTTTTCCGTTATTCAAAATGCCAGTTAAAAAAGATACTTCGAGTTTTTTCGTATATTAGGATGGATTAAATTTTAGACACCGTAAACGTTTTTAAAATATATATGTGTAACAGGATGTCGTCTCACTAGCCAAACTTTTAAATCCTTTAAGAAATGATACGACTATAGATATGGGAAATTCCAATTATTAACATGAATGAAGTTTTATTTTATCCCGTATGTAAGGTGCCGTAAGACTCCCACTTCAAAACCTGAGTTGATACAAAAGGGTCTAAGTGGGAGAAGACGGCACCTAAATGCCCGATTCGTTCAAGGGCTTTTAGGTCATACCCTTACGGTACTAACATTCAGTAGGAGATGGAAGAAAACTCCTACTGAATGAAGTTTCACTTTATTCTTTTTTAAGCACAGACTTTAAATATAACATTATTACCATATATGATGTTAGGGGTTATCACCATTTGTAGTTACGTAAGTTTCCTTTTATAGTTGAAACTAGTATAATATAAATTGGTATGGATAGATAGTTCCATTGTTGTGAATTTAGAGGTGATTGGAATGCAGCAGGTTACAAACTGCATAGTAATAGATCAAAATCAACTATTAGTTTTAAAAAAGCCCAAGCATGGATGGTATGCAATTCCCGGAGGAAAGATGGAATTTGGCGAAACCATTCGTGAATCTGTAATTAGAGAATATAAAGAGGAAACGGGATTGCAACTTCATGATCCAAGATTGGCTGGAGTGTTTACATTTACAGTGTTAGATGAAGATGAGTCTAAACGAGAATGGATGATGTACACATTCATCTGCCGTAAATACAGTGGAAAGCTTGTTGAATTTTGCAGGGAAGGTGAACTGGAATGGGTAGATATTAAAGAAATAAAGAATTTACCGATGGCTGAAGGAGATCGAATGATATATCAGTCTATATTCAATAGTGATCATATAGTAACTGGAACATTTAATTATACAAAAGCGGACGAATTAATCAGTTATCGTATTGACCCATTGTAATTTGTTATAAAGTGAAACTTCATTCAAGGAGTGTTTTTCTCCTTGAATGTTAGTTGAACGAATCGGGGATTTAGGATCCGTTTTTCTCATCATGTTCGCAACATCATAAGCCCATTTTTGCGATGAGAAAAATACGGATCCTTACATGCGGGATAAAGTGAAACTTCATTCAAGGAGTGCTTTTCTTCTTGAATGTTAGCTAAACGAATCGGGCATTTAGGTGCCGTTTCTACAATTTAAACTTTTCGTTTTTACTAAGTTGTAGTCTTACGGCACCTTACATGCGGGATAAAGTGAAACTTCATTCAGTGAGTGGTTTCCTTGTATCCTCTACTCGATAAGAAGTAGAACAAACCCTAAAATCGTAACATTCTTGAAAAAGAAAAACGCTTTTTTTCTTCGTGCGGTGTATTGCTACCGTAGCAACTCTGTCCTTGAAAAAGAAGTACGCTTTTTCTTCGTACGGTGTATTTGCTGCCGAAATTTTTCCTTGTCCTTGAAAAAGAAAAGCACTTTTTCTGCGTGTGATGTTTATTTAAGAAGCTTCTCTGTCCTGTGGATCCAAACGAATCAGGCATTCAGGTGCCGTTTTCTCCCTTTAGACTTCTTCATATCCCTGCAACTCTTGAGCGATAGTCTTACGGCACCTTACAAGCGGGATAAAGTGAAACTTCATTCAAGGAGTGCTTTTCTCCTTGAATGTTAGTACCGCAAGGGTATGACCTAAAGGCCCTTAAACGAATCAGGCATTTAGGTGCCGTTTCTACAATTTAAACTTTTCCGTTTTCTCTAAGTTGTAGACTTACATGCGGGATAAATATTAGCATATTGACAATTTATACAGAAAAGGAAACCATGTATCCATTTTAAGAAGTAGTTGATGAAAACAAGGTGTCTTTGTCTTATCCTATCTTAATGAGGTGACTAGCAAAGACGTACCATTTAAAATGGTATAAGTTAAGCTGATTAATGTTAATTCAACTAGATCCAGACTAAAGAGGGAGATAGAGTAAATGAGTGGAAAACAAGAAACAAAATTAGTTATTATAACAGGGATGTCAGGAGCTGGTAAAACAGTTGCTGTGCAAAGTTTTGAAGATTTAGGTTATTACTGTGTGGACAATCTTCCTCCTACATTGTTACCTAAATTTATTGAACTAATGAAGGATTCTACAAATAATATTCAAAAGGTTGCACTTGTAATGGATTTACGTGCTCGTGAATTTTTTGATTCTTTATTTGAGGCATTGGATGTGTTGGTAGTTGAAGACTGGCTTGATGAGCATATTCTCTTTTTAGATGCTAAGGATGAAAAACTTGTAAGCCGGTATAAGGAAACAAGGCGTTCCCATCCATTAGCAGTAGGAGGACTTCCTTTAAATGGTATTCGTAAAGAACGGGAAATTTTAGATGAGTTAAGAGGAAGAGCACAGCGAATAATTGATACAACTAACCTTAAACCAAAAGAGCTCCGCGAAAAGATTGTGCATGCTTATTCTGAAGAAGAACAGGAAGTCTTTTCTATTCATTTTGTTTCTTTTGGTTTTAAGTATGGTTTACCGATAGATGCTGATTTAGTATTTGATGTTCGTTTTCTACCAAATCCTCATTATGTTACTAATTTACAGCCTTTAACAGGTTTGAACAAAGACGTTGCTTCTTATGTATTTCGCTGGACGGATACGCAAAAATTTAATTCCAAAGTACTTGATTTACTTCAATTCATGCTTCCGCAGTATAAAAAAGAAGGGAAGTCACAATTAGTCGTCGCTATTGGTTGTACAGGTGGACAACATCGATCTGTTGCACTTACTGAATATTTTGCAAAGGAATTGAGTAAAGGCTATATTACTCATGTTACACATCGTGATATTGACAAAAGAAAGGGACATCATAAATGAATCCAGAAAAACTTCCACGAGTAGTCGTTGTTGGCGGTGGAACAGGGATGCCTGTTTTACTACGCGGTTTGAAAAATCTCCCCATTCAATTGACTGCTCTTGTTACAGTTGCAGATGATGGAGGAAGCACAGGAAGACTGCGTGATGAAATGGATATACCTGCACCAGGGGATATCCGTAATGTGATAGCTGCTTTGTCTGATGCTGAGCCAATACTAATTGAATTATTTCAGCATCGTTTTAATGTAGGAAATGGATTATCTGGTCATTCCCTGGGGAATTTATTATTAGCGGCGATGACTTCCATTGCCGGAGATTTTAATAAGGGTATAAGAGAAATTTCCCGTGTTTTAAATGTGAAAGGAAAAATTTATCCCATATCTAATGATAGTATGTCGCTCCATGCAGAAATGGAAGACGGTACGATCGTGTCAGGAGAGTCTAATATTCCTTTAGCTAATAAGAGAATCAAGCGTGTATTTTTAAGCCCGCAGCCTGTTCATCCATTACCAAATGCTGTTAACGCTTTAAAAAAAGCGGATATTATTGTAATTGCACCCGGAAGTCTATATACAAGTATTATGCCAACCATTATCATGCCGCAAATAGCAGAGGCAATCCGTGAAACAAATGGGAAAGTAGTTTATGTATGTAATGTGATGACACAGGCTGGAGAAACAACAGGCTATACTGCTGCAGATCATGTGCAAGCTATCTGTGATCATATTGGAGAAAATAGTGTGGATTCCATAGTGGTACATAATGAACCAATAGAAAAAACAATTCGAGCGATATATGCAGAAGAAAACGCAGAGCCAGTTATTTATGATACAGAACGTTTATTAGAGATGGGCCTGAGAATTATTGAAGGCGATATTATTGATCCATCACAATCCGCGTTAAGACATGATAATCATAAAGTAGCAGCGTTATTGTATTCTATTTTAAAAGAGAATTAAGCTGTTTAAGCACATGAAGGGGGGGATAACATGTCCTTTGCTTCGGAGATAAAAAAAGAATTAACAACGATAGAGATAGATGAGTGCTGTAAATATGCTGAATTAGCTGCACTGGTCCGTATGAATGGGGCCGTTTCTTTATCAAAGCATAAGTACACATTAGATGTACAAACAGAAAATGCTGCTATTGCCAGACGCATTTATATGTTGATTAAAGCGGCCTATGATGTCCGTGTAGAACTGTTAGTGAGAAAGAAAATGAAGTTAAAAAAGAATAATGTTTATATTGTTCGCCTTAAAGAGGATGTTCGTTCCTTGTTGCTGGATTTACACATTTTACAAGAGCCTCTGAGTTTCACGCGAACTATTTCTAATGAGTTTCTAAAGAACACTTGCTGTAAAAGAGCTTATTTACGAGGTGCATTTTTGGCTGGGGGTTCCATTAATAATCCGGAAACATCTTCTTACCATTTAGAAATTTTTAATTTCTATGGAGAACATAATGATGCGTTATGCGAACTGATTAATGATTTTGGACTGCATGCACGTAAACTGGAACGAAAGAATGGTTATATCGTTTACATCAAAGAAGCAGAAAAGATTACAGAATTTCTTAGTATTGTTGGTGCATATAATGCTCTGTTCAAATTTGAAGACGTTCGTATTTTGCGTGATATGAGAAACTCTGTAAATCGGATTGTTAATTGCGAAACAGCTAATTTAAATAAGACAATCGGTGCGGCATTTAGACAAATTGAGAACATTCAATTAATTGATCGGACCATTGGGCTTGATCAATTGCCAGAGAAACTAAGAGAAATTGCTGTCCTTCGCATTCAGCATCAGGATGTATCTTTAAAAGAACTCGGTGAGTTATTAGAAAGCGGTAAAATATCTAAATCTGGTGTTAATCACCGCTTAAAGAAAATCGATGAATACGCAGAAAGAATTAAAAAGGGAGAACTGTTTACCTAAGCTTTGCTTGTAAAGAAAACCATGATATAATACAGCTACATGATGAGCAATGAATTCGTTTGATATAAAACGTATAAAAAAATATGAGTTTTGACGAAGGAGCCGTTTATGACGGTTCCCTTCAAATAATAACCTATTTGCTAAACGAACTTTGCTTCATTTATAATATAATACGATAATTATGAGAACGCTTTCGCTTATGAGGAGGGATGAGAGAGTTGATTGAGAGACTGATTAAGGTAGAATTGCCGACAGGATTGCAAGCAAGGCCTGCTGCTGAATTTGTCCAAGAAGCAAACCAGTATGTTTCTCATGTGTTTATTGAAAAAAATGGGAAAAAAGTGAATGCGAAGAGTATTATGGGACTGATGAGTATAGCTATAACTGCTGGTGAAGAAATCACTATCATTGCAGACGGAGCGGATGAAGAAAAAGCGATTACTCAATTAACGGATTTCGTTTCCAAAAAATAAATAATTGCCCTTTTCGATCATTTGAAAAGGGCAATTATTTATTTTTATTCAGGTTTACGTTCTAATACTTTATCAATTAAACCGTATTCGGCAGCTTTTTGGGCAGTCATAAAGTTATCACGATCTGTATCACGTTCAATGACTTCTAGCGGTTGTCCAGTCCGATCAGCAAGAATTTCATTGATTTTTTCTTTCATTTGCAAAATTCTGCGTGCATGAATTTCAATGTCCGTTGCTTGACCTTGTGTACCACCAAGCGGCTGATGAATCATTACCTCACTATTTGGTAATGCATAGCGTTTCCCTTTTGCTCCAGCAGTGAGTAAAAACGCTCCCATCGAAGCAGCCATGCCTGTGCAGATGGTTGATACGTCTGACTTGATAAATTGCATCGTATCATAAATAGCCATTCCAGCTGTAATCGATCCACCTGGTGAATTAATATATAGGGAAATATCTTTTTCCGGATCTTCTGCTTCTAAGAATAATAGTTGTGCTACAATAGAGTTTGCTACATTATCGTCAATGGCACTACCAAGCATAATAATACGGTCCTTTAATAAACGTGAATAAATGTCATAGGCGCGTTCACCGCGATTTGTTTGTTCTATAACTGTCGGTATTAAATTCATAAAAATCCTCCTCATCTATTCAAATATCCATCAATTGGATATAATTATCATAACTAATAGGTCAAAAAAGGTCAAACAAAAACATTCGATAAGATGAAAAATACACTTACATTCATTTCCATTTCCCATAAAAATAAACATAAAAATGAAAAAAGGGCTTGTCTAACAGGAAAATAAGGGTTATAATATTCTATGTGTCTTCATTAGAATATAATACTTGCGCCCGTAGCTCAGGGGATAGAGCAACGGTTTCCGGTACCGTGAGTCGGGGGTTCGAATCCCTCCGGGCGTGCTTAATATATCATGCAGTAGGATACTGTTAATTCAACCGGAAAGTTATCGAAAAAGACACAGAAACAAAAAACGCTTCTTTAATTACATCCATGTAATTAAAGAAGCGTTTTTTACGTTCGTATGTGGATGGTGTATTAAAAAAATTCAGTCTCTCCTGTAATTTTTAAAAATAAAAAACGTCTACTCCTGGCTAAGCATTCTTCATTGTATTTATACAACTATTGGTGGAAGAAGTTTTTGTTTATGGCTTTAGAATTACTTTAATACAATCATCCTTTCGGTCATTAAATAAATCATACCCTTTGGCAGCTGCTGCTAAAGGGAGGGAATGGGTAATAATAGATGTTGGATCAATTCGTTCTTGTACGATTTGATCATATAGTTTTTTCATGTATGCTCTTGCTGGTGCTTGCCCCATTTTTAAGGTTACATTTCGAGCAAAAAATGCTCCAAGAGGAAACATATTGTATAATCCGCCATACACTCCTGTAAGTTGAACGGTTCCTGCTTTTCGCACTGCTTTTGTAGCTATTTGGATAGCTCCAAGCGGTCCGCCTTGCAGTCTCAGCTTTTGGCCGACATATTCTAAAGGCGATTTTTTGCCATCCATTCCAACACAATCAATCACAACATCAGCTCCGCCTTTCGTAATTTCTTTTAATGTTTCTCCCATATCACTATCTTTCGTAAAATTGTAGATTTCGCTACCGGTTATTTTTTTGGCATGATTTAAACGATAATCCCAGTAGTCTACTGCAATTACTCGCTCAGCACCTTTATTCCATGCAAATTGTTGTACCATGATTCCTACTGGCCCACAGCCTAATACAATAACAGTATCTTTCGGCTTGACGTTAGCATGTTCCACACTCCAGTAGGCGGTTGGTAATACATCAGATAAAAATAATAGCTTTTCATCCTCTAGCTCACAGTCTTCCGGAATTAAAAATGGTGTATAGTTACCAAAAGGAACTCTTAAATATTCGGCTTGGCCTCCTGGATAATTACCGAGCTTTTCCGAGTAGCCAAAGAAACCTCCTGCGTCGTAATGTGGATTAGAATTATCACATTGGCTTTCCAAATGCTGATTACAATATTGACAGCTGCCACAAGCGACGGTGAAGGGGATAACAACACGATCTCCCTTTTTAACCTTTGTGACGTCTTTACCAACTTCTTCAACAATCCCCATCGGTTCATGACCAATGACATAATCAATTGGCAATGGGAAATGCCCTTGATATAAATGAAGATCGGAGCCACATATTGCTGTAGAAGAAATTTTTACAATAATATCTTCACTATCCTGAAGCTTCGGGAATTCAATCGACTTAACAACTATTTTTTGCTTTCCTTGGTACGTAACTGCTTTCATTTTTTTCCTCCAAACTGACTATTCATCGTGTTTAGTATGGAATGAATAATTAAAAAAATGTAGCCTTTATTGATGTTAGAAATGTCAGATGGAATGAGGGGAGATTAATTCTCAGTAAAAACTTGAAGTGGTACTAATTTTCCAAAAATAAGTACTTCCGCGGGATGAAGTCCCACATTAGCTATTTTTTATATTGTTTTGGGTAACCTAATATGGGTGATAATTATGAAAGCAACGGAGATAGAAAGTAAACAATTTGATAAAGCACTAGATACCTTTATTGAACTATATAATAATTTGGAAGCAGATGTACCGGTTATTCAATTTAGCAATGATGTTCTGCAGCAGATTGAGCAAGCCAAACAAGCTTATGGGAATGATGTCATCGATGAAAAAATTAACATCGTTATCCGAGAATTATTGTCTTGGTTAGATCTAACTCATCAAAAAGATCAATAACCTTAAAGAAGACTGGTGATAAACTTTAGCGCAGTCGACTACCTAGTTATACTTATACTTTTGACATAAAGATTTTCGCTAAGTCGTGATAACTTCTGCGCAAAAATTTTATGTTTTTCTTATGATAGTAATAAGCCTATGCCTCAAGCGGCTTTTGATTTTTTCGTGCTAAAACGACTAATTTGTATAAGAACAAGTGGAAACATGCAGAAATTCCCAGTAAAAAACGCACCTATGTTCGTGTTTTTTGTGGTATAATGAGAACAAACGTTCTTAGAGGAGGCTATATTCATGAAAGGGATTCTTCATTGGTCGATGGTAAGTAAGCAAAAACTTGTACTATTTTATATGGATAATAATGGTCAAGTTACACAACGGCTAATACGAGTGATTGATATAGGTGAAAACTCAATATTAGCGTATTGTTTCTATCGAAAACAAGTTCGACGATTTAATTATAGCAATATTCTCTCCTGTGGACGATTTAAGAGAAAGGAAAGTGCATAAAGTGCGAGTAAATGATCGTGGCTCTATCAAGTGGACAGCGATGATGCTGCCAGAGCATGCAGAGCTATTAACGAAAATGTGGGAAAAATTAGAGAAAAAAAATATGCCTTTGCTGGATGAACAAAAGTTGGTAGAGATGGATGCTCAACTGCAATTAGCTATTTGCAACAATCTTACCGTTGAAGTTAAACATTATAATGGACGTGACTATTTAACAAGTAAAGGAAAACTGAAATACATTACGAAAGACATGCTATATTTGGATACAGATATTAAAATTAAACGCCAGCATGTTTTAGATGTATGGATTGATTAAAATCGGTATTTGATTGTAAAAAGTTTAGAGATTGTATGTTCATGTAGTCGGTTCAATGATAGGTACAGTGGAGAGATTTAAACGGAAAAATGAAAGCTGTAAAAATATACAGATGAATTGTTTTATAAAAAAACATTCCGCAGGGGAAGAGGAGTCCCCTACGGAATGAAGCTTCCTTTATTCCGCAGATTGTCTACTTTACCAGTATCCTTATAAAACAAAGTTATTGTATTTTACGAGGCTACCATTCCATTTGAGGCATGGTGCAGGTCATGACAATGAAATAGCCAATTTCCAGGATTATCCGCAAGAAATGCTACCTCTTTTATTTTTTAATCTGTCTACCTTAAGGGGGTATCACACAACCTCGAACGGTAATCTCTAATTATATTAAAACAACCATGAAAGCTTTTATGATTTTGCTTGGGGTTCGTAAATATCCCATGCTGTTTTCAATGCATTAACAATGTATTCTGCGGCATCTTCTACCATAAACGCATCTGTTTTTACAGCGGAATGATGTTCTTGATAGATAGCTTTTCTTTCATTGAACAGCTGTTTTATCTCTTCTAAGCTTTTTCCTTGCAGAACCGGTCTGCTATCGATTAATAAGCTAATTCGATCTTTCCACGACTCCCATGATAGATCTAAATAAAAAACGATACATTCTTTCAAGCAAATGTCTCTTATTTCTTTTTGTAGAAAAGCACCGCCACCCAAGGAAATAATTTTAAGTTTTTGCATGCATAAGTCATATATAATTTCTTTTTCCTTTTTTCTGAATTTATCTTCTCCATAGGTTGCAAAAATATCTACGGTGGACATGCCGAAAGCTTCTTCAATGACTTGATCTACATCTATAAAATCACGATATAGCTTAGCAGCTACTGCTTTTCCAATCGAAGTCTTACCGACTCCCATAAAGCCAATTAATACAATACTTTTTTGTCTTAAGGGTGTTTCTTTCGTGCACATAGGTAACCTCTTTCTATTTAACTGCATTTTTTACTCATTATAAGTGATATTCTTATTACTTGCACATTAAATATTAAGCTTTCGTTCTACTATAGGAAAGTATAAAACTTTAGGGTTTATAGTATAAGAAAAACTACAGCTTTCGCTAAAGGCTTGGCGACAAGCTAAGTTTTTCTAAAATTCTATGTTGGCAACATTTCTTATAGCATTTATAATAAGTAGTTAATATGAAAAAGGTGGAGATAAATTTGAACGTTGTTACAGTAAATGGTGTACCTATTGGTAAAGGTATTCCTAAAGTAATCATTCCATTAATGGGAACAACGCTCGAGGAATTAAAATTGGAAATAGCTACCGTAAAACAGGAACAACCCGATATCATTGAGTGGCGGGTTGATGCACTTAACGAAGGCAATAGTATTCATGCGGTGCTTCACGTGCTTTCAGAAATAAAGCCATTACTTGAAGAAGTTCCATTGCTTTTTACATTTCGCTCGTTTAAAGAGGGAGGCGAAAAAAAAACAACGTTAGAATTTTACGATAAACTATTACAGAAGGTTATCGAATCCAACAATATTGATCTTATTGACATTGAATTATTTACAGGAGGCAACGTACACACATTGGTTCAAAAAGCAAAACAGCAGCATATTTCTGTACTTTTATCCAACCATGATTTTAAAACAACTCCTTCTACAGATGAGATGCTATCTCGTTTATTAGCAATGCAAAATGCTGGGGCAGATATTACAAAACTTGCAGTGATGCCCAATAACATGGGCGATGTACTACGGTTATTAACGGTTGCAGAAATGATGAAAACATCACATGCTACGCAACCATTTATAACCATTGCCATGGGTCCATTAGGTGTATTAAGCAGAATTGCCGGCGAATTTGTAGGATCCGCTGCCTCGTTTGGTTCTGGAAAACAAGCTTCAGCTCCAGGACAGATCACGGCAGCGGAACTTAAATACATACTTAAAAAAATTCATATGTATTTACAAGCGTAAAGTATTTACATATCCAATATATTTTTGCTTAGCTTAAGTAGGAAAAGAATAGCGAGAACTTTCTACATGATTGTGAGAAAATGAAAGATCATAGGGGGAATAAAATTGGTAGCAAAAAAGGTTGTCCTCATAACTGGAGCTGCAAGTGGGATCGGTTACGGAATCGGTGTGGAATTTTTAAGACAAAAAGCTTCTGTTGTATTTACGGATGTAGATGAAGCTGGGGTACAAGAAGTTGCTGAAAGCTGGAAGGAAAAAGGTTATGATTGTTTAGGAATTCCATGTGATGTAACAGATGAAACACAATTAAAGGGGGCGCTAGAACAAACCGTTACGTACTACGGAAAACTTGATGTGTTAATTAATAATGCTGGTATACAGCATGTAGCTTCGATTGAAGAGTTTCCTACTGAAAAATTTGAATTAATGACAAAAATCATGCTTGTTGCTCCGTTTGTAGCTATCAAACATGCATTTCCAATAATGAAACAACAAGGAGTAGGAAGAATCATTAATATGTCCTCCATCAATGGGGTCATTGGTTTTGCCGGTAAAGCAGCGTATAATAGCGCCAAACATGGGTTAATCGGCTTAACAAAAGTAGCAGCGCTAGAAGGAGCAGCATATGGTATCACGGTAAACGCGGTTTGTCCTGGATATGTGGATACGCCACTAGTTCGGAATCAGATGGAGGATTTAGCAAGAAATCGAAATGTGCCTTTGGAAAAAGTGCTTGAAGAGGTCATTTATCCATTCGTCCCACAGAAGCGACTATTAACAATACAGGAAATCGCTGATTACACTATCTTTTTAGCTAGTGATAAAGCAAAGGGCGTTACTGGACAAGCTGTTCTAATTGATGGTGGATATACTGCACAATAACTTATATGCAGTAAAAATGTAGCAGTAAGTTTACAAGCGAAACATAATTTTGTGATCGAAATACTTATAATTATTTCGTTTATTTCTAAGCAGCATATAAACATGGGTGGTTTCCAATATATGGATTATTTTTCTTAGCAATTTCATCCTACTAATGCAGAAATTTCGTCAGGGTCCATATAAACATTCTTTATATTATAGGTTGTTCCAAAAGTCGGCAAAATGACAGGATTTGTTCGTATTAAGATAAGCGCAACTCTCGGCAGTCTCCTGATCTTTAAGACTTATCCACTAAGCCTCTTTCTTTCCTGAGGAGAAAAGACCTGCAGAATGAAGTTTCACTTTATCCCGCATGTTAGGTGCCGTAAGACTCCCACTTCAAGAGCCTCGAGTTGATACAAAAGGGTCTAAGTGGGAGAAAATTTTATTTCAATATATAATAAACCGAAAAGAGATAATCGTTAGTTAAGATAAAGTGAAACTTTATTCCGTGGAGCTCTTTTTACACGGAATGTTAGTTGAACGAATCGGGCATTTAGGTGCCCCTGTTATATGAGAAATGGAAGAAAGAAGTTTAAGTAGTTTTTCGGGATTAAATTTGAGAATATTAATAAATAAATTAATATTCTCAAATTTATATTGAAAATTATTAAAAATTGGTTTACGATAAATTACAAAAAAGGAGTTGATTTTATTTGAATGTTCAAAGTAGCTATAAAAGAGGGAATGTTAAACAAGAGCTTCAGGCAGGTAAGCCAGATTATGAAAAAGTAGCTAATAGCAAGTCATTTCAAGAATTACTTGCAAAACGAAAACGTTTCATTGTCCCGTTAACTATTTTCTTTATGGTGTTTTACTTCATGCTTCCTATTTTTACTTCTTATGCTACATTTTTAAACAAGCCAGCAATTGGTGATATTTCTTGGGCATGGCTGTTTGCTTTTGCACAGTTTGTTATGACTTGGGGGATCAGTATTATTTATGTGAAAAAATCAGTACAATTTGATAAAGAAGCAGAGGATATCATCGATAAACAGTTAGGTGGTGAAAATAAATGAATGCAACCGTGATTACATTATTTGTAGCAATTGTTATTGCAACTCTGGTAATTACTTATTATGCTGCCAAGCGGACACAAACAACTGGTGATTTTTATACTGCTGGCGGAGGGCTAACCGGCTGGCAAAATGGACTCGCTATTGCTGGCGATTACTTATCAGCTGCTTCATTTTTAGGGATTGCAGGAGCGATTGCTCTATATGGTTTTGATGGTTTCTTTTACAGCATTGGTTTCTTAATTGCTTATTTAGTAGTTATGTTCCTTGTAGCAGAGCCTTTACGAAATCTAGGTAAGTATACGTTGGCAGATATGATTAGTGCTCGTTTTGATGCAAGAAAAGTACGAGGGATGGCAGCGATCAGTTCCATTACCATTGTTATTTTTTATATGATTGCACAATTGGTAGGGGCAGGCGCACTTATTCAATTATTATTTCATATTGATTATTGGATTGCTGTTTTAATTGTTGGGGTGATGATGACAATTTATGTTCTGTTTGGAGGAATGACAGCTACAAGCTGGGTACAGATCATTAAGGCAGTATTACTAATGGCAGGTACAGTTGTTATCGCCGTTATGGTAATGGCAAAATTCAATTTTAATATGTTGGCTATGTTTAGTGAAATGCGAACGATTACAAGTCATGGAGAGAATTATTTAAAACCAGGTTTACAGTATACGGTACCACTGGATACCATTTCGCTAATGTTAGCTTTAGTATTGGGAACCGCCGGACTGCCACATATTTTAATGCGTTTTTTTACGGTAAAAAATGCAAAGACAGCTAGAAGTTCTGTAGTCACTGCTACATGGATAGTAGGTATTTTTTATATACTTACCATATTTCTGGGCTTTGGCGCAGCAGCTTTTGTTGGTGAAGAAACAATCGTAGCTTCTAATCCAGCAGGTAATATGGCAGCACCCCTATTAGCAGAAGCGTTAGGAGGTAATTTCTTAATGTCTTTTGTATCCGCCGTCGCATTTGCCACCATCCTGGCTGTCGTTGCCGGATTGGTTTTATCTGGAGCTTCAGCTTTCGCACATGATATTTACGGACAAATTATTAGAAAAGGAAAGGCTACTGATAGAGAGCAAATGCTTGCCGCTCGTTATGCTTCCTTAGGAGTTTCGATATTTTCCATCATACTAGCACTATTCGCCCAAACGATGAATGTTGCTTTTCTTGTTTCGTTAGCGTTTTGTGTGGCTGCAAGTGCCAACTTACCAGTTATTTTGTATACTATTTATTGGAAGCGCTTTAATACAACTGGAGCAGTAACAGCTATGGCTTTTGGACTACTTTCATCGTTAATTTTAGTATCCATCAGCCCAAATGTGTTTTCACCAGTGGACGGTAAAGCAATTTTTGTTGGTGCTCCGATATTTCCATTAACGAACCCAGCAATTATTTCCGTACCGTTAGGATTTTTAGGGGGGTATCTAGGGACGCTATTGTCCAAAGAAAAAGATGTACGCCAATTTGCAGAAGTTCAAGTAAAAGCAAATACAGGATACCGAGAATAAATTACTCTTAGCAGAATTAAAGGTAGATAGCTTGGCGAGCTAGTTTATCTGCGTGTTTATTTTGTTTTTCGGGTATCCATTTAATGAAAAAATACGGAAAATGAGAAGAATGCTTATTTATTGCTGATAATAGCGGCATATACTTCTCATTTTTTGTATAATTTTTTTCTATTGCGTCTACTACCAATTGCGAATCGGAACGAAAAGCTAATATTTCATCAGGAAACTTTTCTTTACATACAATTAGAGCGTGGATAACTGCATAAAACTCTGCTTCATGATTAGAAAGAATGCCTAATGAAAAAGCATACTCATAATAGTTTTTTCCTTGTTTAATATAAACACCAGCTCCACTTGGACCGGGGTCCCCTGTTGATGCACCATCTGTATATACGGTAATCATTAAACATTCGCTCCCACTACTTATTATCTTATAAATTATAACACAGTAAGAAAAGGCAGCATAAATCAAAGAATAATTATATTAGACGGTGATATCTCTTGTTTTCTATAGTCTGGCACTAACGTCAAACTGCTTCATACCATATGTTGTTTTTGTTATTCCGCTTTTGATGCATATGAAAGAGACCGTTTATCGGTCTTCATTAACTCAAGTGGGAAGTAATTAAGCTAGAAGGATTTATGATTTTGTGGCAAAATAAAAGAAACGGCAGATGAATAGGAGGGTAATCATGAAGTTACAACTTGTAAATGAACAGGTATTACAATGGAAAATGAATCAATCGTTAATGCAATCCATTCAAATACTTCAACTTTCCAGTATGGAATTAATGGAATATATAAAGGAAATGGAAAAAGAAAATCCATTAATTGAAGAAGTAAACTATCATGATGAGATATTCTCATATCGTTCGTCTTCCGACAATGATTCATTAACTCCGGGTGAGATAAATGCCAGCGAGTTAACAATGTATGATCAGCTAAAAAAGCAACTTTATACGCTTCATATCCCAGAAGAATTGAGACCAATTGTTTTATTCGGAATCGACTCCATTAATGAAAGCGGTTACCTAGATATCGATATGTCACTTTGGGGTGAGCAATGTCAGGCAACAGAAGAACAGGTAGAGCAGGCGTTGCATTTCATTCAATCTTTGGAGCCGACAGGTATTGGCGCTAGGTCATTAAGTGAATGTATCAAATTGCAACTTGATATACGAGAAGAGGATGTACCTTTTTTATATGATTTAATGGAAAATCATTTAGAATGGATAGCTGAAGAAAATATTGATCTAATATCCTTGCATTATGACAAAGATCCTTTAAATGTAAAAGATTTACTAGAACAAATCAAGGATTGTCACCCAAAACCGGGTCATTTACTAGATAAAAAGATTGATAACTATGTCATTCCAGAGGCATCGATTTATAAAGAAGACGGCAAGTGGCAATTATCTTTTTATTCATGGTCTTCTCCTAAGATTACGATTAATGAAGATTACTACTCTATAAAAGATATGAATATCGAAAAGCAAACAGCAAATTATATTAAACAAAAACAACATCAAATAGAAATGATTAAGAAAGCGATCGCTTATCGTAGCAGCACCTTAGAACGAGTTATTCAATGTATGCTAGAAAAGCAACTGTTATTTTTTGAACATGGTACCCATATGCTAAAGCCATTAACATTAAAAGACATTGCCGATGAATTGGGACTACATATTTCAACGATAAGTCGAGCGATTTCACATAAATATGTTCAAACACCTACTGGAATAGTACCATTAAACTTTTTTTTGCAATCTGGAATTCAACAAAATAATGGTTCCAAGACAGCAGCAGTTGCTGTCAAACAGCTAATTGCTGAATTGATTGAGAAAGAGGATAAACGAAAGCCTTTATCTGATGAAAAGATTAGAAAAAAACTGGGGACGAATTATGGGATCGAAATAGCTCGACGAACCGTAATGAAATACCGCGAGCAGTTGCATTTACCTTCATCAACAAAAAGAAAGGAGAAATAACTTGCCTACTGTTATTCTATACACAAAAGAATTTTGTCCATTATGCGATGATGCAAAGCTTATGCTAGAAACATTACAAAACAAGTATTCGTATCACATTGAAATTCGTGATATTCATACGAATAATAATTGGTTGGAACAGTATCATCTGCTTATTCCGTGTATCGAGATAAACGATAAGACCTTAGATGCTTCAGAGCTTGATTGGCATACACTTGAACAATTTGTCCAAAGTTATTTAAGCAGATGATAAGGAGTACATAATTTAGCGCCTGCTGTTAAACAGAGGCGCTTAGTTTGTTGATAAGATATATGAAATGAACAAGTATGATATTCTTTACATGTAAAATAGGCAATACAAATCCGAGGTGAGTCATCATAAAAAAAGTTGGATTATTTTCACAGAGTAAACATTTAGAATAAATACGAGTCTACTTCTTAAGAAAACAATCATAAATAAGTTGAATATAATGATCTTTCTGCATAATATGAAAAGGAATTGAGGGAGTGTTCTTCACATAAATGTAACAATCATTTTGGTTGTGAAATTATCCAAATTTGTTATAATGAAAATTGAAAGAAGTACTTATTTTTTTGTAGCTCCCGGGACATAATATTACCATCCGGGATCGAATGTGCCCCGGAAGAAGGAGTCCTTGTTCATGAGAGAATTAATTGATTTACAAAAAAGATTATTGCCTGATGTGTTAGAAATTATGCAACAGCGCTATGCTATTTTACGTAGCATTGATGTTCTCCAGCCAATTGGCAGAAGGGCACTTGCCGAAAACACAAATTTAACCGAACGAAGTGTAAGAAGTGAAATAGAATTCTTGCAAGGACAAGACTTAATTCGAATTACATCTAAAGGTATGTTTATCACAAAAGAGGGAAAATTAATTCTTGAACGATTATCTTCATTTATGAGTGATATTATGGGACTACGTGTTTTAGAAACTAAACTTAGGAATACATTATCTATAAAGCAGGTAATTGTTGTTCCTGGAAACAGTGATAAGCATGAATGGGTTAAACAAGAGATGGGCAAAGCGTGTGTCCATTATTTGAAAACAATGATTGGCGATAAATCAATTATTGCAGTTACTGGTGGTACAACAATGGCAGCAGTAGCTACTATGATGACGCCATTACAACAAAACACTTCGACTCTATTTGTCCCGGCTCGTGGTGGAATCGGTGAAAAGGTAGAAAATCAAGCGAATACAATTGCTGCGGAAATGGCAAGAAAAGCAAATGGTGAATATCGTCTGCTATATGTTCCAGACCCGTTGAGTGAATCAGCTTATCAATCAATTATTCAAGAGCCGATGGTAAATGAAACATTAAAGCAAATAAGAAGTGCAACGATTGTAATGCATGGAATTGGCGATGCTTTAACAATGGCTTACCGCAGAAAAACATCAGAAGTCATTATTAAAAAATTACAGCAGCATGAAGCGGTAAGTGAGGCGTTTGGTTACTATTTTGATGAAAACGGGAATATTGTACATAAGGTACGGACGGTAGGAATTCAACTTGAAGACTTACAACATATCCCTTATGTTATAACGATTGCCGGCGGAAAATCCAAATCACAAGCCATTGCATCGTACTTCAAACGAGGAAAAAGTGATCTGCTCATTACAGATGAAGCAGCAGCAGAGGAGATTTTAAGGGGGATTTAACACCCTTTAAATATAAATTAAATATTTTTTAGGAGGAATATACATGGCAGTAAAAATAGGAATTAATGGTTTTGGAAGAATAGGACGTCTTGTATTTCGTCTTGCTTTACAAAACGATGAAGTAGAAGTGGTAGCAATAAATGACCTCACAGATGCTAACATGCTTGCTCATTTATTAAAGTATGACTCTATCCATGGAATTTTAGAAGAAGAAGTTTCTGTAAATGGTTCAAATATTGTTGTTGGTGGTAAAGAAATTAAAGTACTTTCTGAAAGTGACCCTGCAAAACTAGGCTGGGGAGATTTAGGTGTAGACATCGTTCTTGAATCTACAGGTAGATTCAGAAAAAGAGAAGACGCTCAAAAACATATTGACGCTGGTGCAAAGAAAGTCATTATTTCCGCACCTGGTCAAAACGAAGATTTAACAATCGTTATGGGTGTTAATGACAAAGAATACGATCCAGCTAAGCATCATGTTGTTTCCAATGCTTCTTGTACGACTAACTGCTTAGCACCATATGCTAAAGTATTACATGATAAATTTGGAATTAAACGTGGTCTAATGACAACTATTCACTCTTATACAAATGACCAACAAATTCTTGATTTACCGCATAAAGACTATCGTCGTGCTCGTGCAGCAGCTCAAAACATCATTCCTACAACAACTGGTGCTGCTAAAGCAGTAGGTAAAGTACTACCAGAATTAAATGGTAAATTAAACGGTGGTGCTGTACGTGTTCCTACTCCGGACGGTTCTTTAGTAGATCTTGTTGCTGAATTAGAGAAAAATGTAACAGCGGAAGAAGTAAATGCTGCATTAAAAGAAGCTGCTGAAGGTGAATTAAAAGGTGTTCTTGAATATAGTGAAGCACCATTAGTATCTTCTGACATTGTTGGTAATACACATTCTTCTATTGTAGACGGACTATCTACACTTGTTCTTGAAGATAACTTAGTTAAAGTTATCTCATGGTACGATAATGAAATGGGTTATTCTGCACGTTGTGTTGATCTAGCCGTATTATTAAATAATAAAGGACTATAAGAAAAAATAGCGGGGGAGGAACATGAACAAATCCTCCTCCGTTTTTCCTTCTCTGGTTTAAATATCTTTTTGAGTTGTAGATCGGAAAATGGGGACCTAGTAGAGTCTATGACTACAACAACTCGGATAGAACTTTTTTAAGAAGTTTCTTTCTAGTCACAGTTTACAGTAGCTTTAGATGATTGTTTCAGATGAAAGTTCTTGGTAATTTTCATCGAGGCAGAGAAGAACTACATATCCTAAAATAGGAGGCAAAGAAAATGAATAAAATGTCAGTTAAAGATCTTGACGTAAAAGGAAAGAAAGTATTTTGCCGTGTTGATTTTAACGTACCAATGAAAGACGGAAAAGTAACTGATGATACAAGAATTAGAGCAGCTCTACCAACTATTGAGTATCTTTCCAATCAAGGTGCAATTACAATTTTAGCTAGCCATCTCGGTCGTCCAAAAGGAAAAGTTGTAGAAGAATTACGTTTAGACCCTGTAGCTAAACGGTTAAGTGATTTAATAGGTAAAGAAATTGTTAAGACCGATGCTGTTTATGGCGAAGAAGTCAATCAAGCAATTGCAAAAGCAAGCGAAGGCGATATTATTTTAATTGAAAATGTTCGTTTCGAAGCTGGAGAAGAAAAGAATGACGAACAGCTGTCTCAAGCATTTGCCGATATGGCAGACTGCTATGTAAATGATGCGTTTGGAGCAGCTCATCGTGCTCATGCTTCAACAACTGGTGTAGCAGAAAAACTTCCTGCAGCGGCTGGCTTCCTAATGGAAAAGGAATTATCCGTATTAGGTCAAGCCTTAGAGAATCCTAAACGTCCATTTACTGCAATTATCGGTGGGGCAAAGGTAAAAGATAAAATTGATGTAATTGATAATTTACTTGAAAAAGTGGATCATCTCATTATCGGTGGTGGTCTAGCCTATACATTTATTAAAGCGCAAGGATACGAAATCGGAAATTCCTTACTGGAAGAAGATAAAATCGACCTTGCTAAACAATTTATGCAAAAAGCAAAAGATAAAGGCGTTGAATTTGTTTTACCTATTGACGTAGTAGTAGCAGATGCATTCAAAGAAGATGCGAATAAAAAAGAAGTAGACATTGATCAAATTCCAGCAGATTGGCAAGCACTAGATATCGGTCCTAAAACAGCTGAAAAGTATGCACAAATTGTAGCTAACTCTAAACTGATCATTTGGAACGGTCCAATGGGTGTATTTGAGATGGACGCTTTTGCCAATGGAACAAAAGCAGTTGCAGAAGCACTAGCTAATACAGAAGGCTACACAGTGATTGGTGGTGGCGATTCAGCTGCAGCAGTGGAGAAATTTGAATTAAGTGATAAAATGGATCATGTATCAACAGGTGGAGGTGCTTCCTTAGAATTTATGGAAGGAAAGACTTTACCAGGTGTTGCTGCATTAACGGATAAATAAAAAATGTATGAGGTGAGACGATGCGCAAAAAAGTAATTGCTGGAAACTGGAAAATGAATAAACTCGCAAAAGAAGCAAATCAATTTGTTGATGAGGTTCTACCAAAATTACCCAATTCGGATCAGGTAGAAGCAATTGTTTGTACGCCATTTCCTTTCCTAGCTAATCTTGTTGATAAAGCGAAAGGTACAAAGTTACAGATTGCTGCTCAAACGATGCACTATGAAAAAAATGGGGCATTCACTGGTGAAGTGAGTCCGGAAATGCTTGCTGATTTAGGTGTAACACATGTTATCATTGGACATTCTGAACGAAGAGAATATTTTAATGAGACAGATGAAACAGTGAATAAAAAAACGCATGCTGCACACCAATATAATTTAACACCAATTGTTTGCGTTGGTGAAACATTAGAACAGCGTGAAGCGAATGAAACGATGAATCATGTGGAAAATCAAGTAACAAAAGCATTAAAAAGCCTAACAGAACAGCAAATAGCACAAACAATTATCGCATATGAGCCTATCTGGGCTATAGGCACAGGAAAAACAGCTTCCAGTGAACAAGCGAATGAAGTCTGTACGCATATTCGCCAAGTTATCGAAAAAATTACATCGAGTGAAATTGCAGAACAGGTAATTGTACAATATGGCGGTAGCGTCAAACCAGCAAATATTAAAGAACTATTGGCTCAATCAGATATTGATGGGGCATTAGTTGGTGGTGCTAGCCTTGAAGCAGACTCGTTCTTGCAATTAGTGGAGGCAGGTGCAAAATAAATGAAACAGGACAAATTAGCGGCTTTAATCATCTTAGATGGTTTTGGTCTTCGTGATGAAGTAAAAGGAAATGCAGTTAAGCAAGCTAATACTCCTAATTTTGACCGTTATTGGAGCCAATGTGCCCATAATCAGCTAAAAGCCTGCGGTGAAGCAGTTGGATTACCAGAAGGCCAAATGGGAAATTCTGAGGTGGGTCACTTAAATATTGGTGCCGGCAGAATTGTTTATCAAAGTTTAACTCGCGTGAACTTGTCGATTAAAGAAGGGGAGTTTTTTGAAAAAGAAGCCTTCATTAAATCGATGCAACATGCGAAGGAAAACAATAAGGCATTGCATGTTTTTGGGTTGCTATCTGACGGAGGAGTGCATAGTCATATCAATCATTTATTTGCTTTATTAAAATTAGCAAAAGACCAAGGTTTAGAAAAGGTATTTATTCATGCATTCCTTGACGGACGTGATGTTGGTCCCAAAACTGCTAAAACTTATATTCAACAAACATTGGATAAGATTAAAGAATATGGAGTCGGTCAATTTGCTACGATTTCCGGACGTTATTATTCCATGGATCGGGACAAGCGATGGGACCGTGTGAAAAAAGCGTATGATGCGATGGTTTATGGTGAAGGTCCAAAATACAAAGATCCATTTGCCGTAGTCGATGATTCTTATGCAAATGAAATCTATGATGAATTTGTCATCCCATCTGTTATTATAGATGAAGCTGGCGAACCGGCTGGAAAAGTCGAAGATGGAGATTCTATCATATTCTATAATTTCCGACCAGACCGAGCAATTCAAATATCCCGTACCTTTGCAGATAAAGACTTTCGTGAATTTGATCGAGGCGACAACGTGCCAAAAAACCTGAATTTTGTTATGCTGACGGACTTTAGTGAAACGGTAGATGGGTATGTAGCTTATGAACCAGTTAATTTAGATAATACCGTTGGTGAGGTCTTATCACAGAACGGTCTGAATCAATTACGAATTGCGGAGACAGAAAAATATCCACATGTTACCTATTTTATGAGTGGTGGAAGAGAAGAAGAGTTTCCAGGGGAAAAACGAATTCTAATTAATTCTCCGAGGGTTGCAACCTATGACCTTAAACCTGAAATGAGCGCTTATGAAGTAACGGACGCGTTGCTTAAAGAGCTTGAATCTGGTGAGCTTAATGCGATTATTTTAAATTTCGCCAATCCAGATATGGTTGGACATTCCGGGAAATTAGAACCAACGATTAAAGCAATTGAAGTAGTTGATGAATGCCTTGGAAAAATAGTTGATAAAATCTTAGAACTTGGTGGTAACGCAATTATCACTGCTGATCATGGAAACTCTGAAGAGGTTGTTACATTAGAAGGAAAACCAATGACAGCTCATACAACTAATCCTGTACCTGTGATCGTAACAAAAGAAAATGTAACATTACGTGATGGAGGTATTTTAGCAGATTTATCTCCGACATTGCTTGACTTATTAGATGTTGAAAAACCAGAAGAAATGACAGGTAGTTCATTAATTAAATAAATTGATTTGATAAAGGAGACCAAATATTATGCCATATATTACAGATGTTTATGCTCGTGAAGTATTAGATTCTCGCGGAAATCCGACTGTGGAGGTAGAAGTGTTTACAGAATCAGGCGCTTTTGGTTCAGCACTTGTACCAAGTGGTGCTTCAACCGGGGAGTATGAAGCAGTTGAATTACGTGATGGTGATGAAAATCGTTATCTAGGCAAAGGTGTTTTAAAAGCAGTACAAAATGTGAATGAAATTATTGCACCTGAATTAATTGGCATTGATGTGACACGTCAAAATATTATCGACTCCCTAATGATTGAGCTTGATGGAACAGATAATAAAGGAAAGCTTGGAGCTAATGCTATCCTTGGAGTTTCTATGGCTGTTGCACACGCTGCTGCAAGCTATTTAGAAATGCCACTTTATAACTATCTAGGAGGATTTAACGCAAAAACATTGCCTACTCCAATGATGAATATTCTAAATGGTGGAGAGCATGCAGATAACAACGTAGATATTCAAGAATTCATGATCATGCCTGTAGGAGCAGAGACATTTAAAGAAGCATTACGTACCGGAGCAGAAATTTTTCATTCCTTGAAAAAAGTATTAAAGTCAAAAGGATACAATACAGCTGTTGGTGATGAAGGTGGATTTGCACCAAATCTTTCCTCTAACGAAGAGGCATTACAAACAATTGTAGAAGCAATTGAAGCAGCTGGCTATAAACCTGGTGAAGAAGTAAAATTAGCAATGGACGTAGCCGCTTCTGAAATGTATGAAGATGGTAAGTACAACCTAAAAGGTGAGGGCGTTGTTCGTACATCTGAAGAAATGGTTGACTGGTATGAAGATATGATCAATAAATACCCAATCATCTCTATAGAAGATGGTTTAGACGAAAATGACTGGGAAGGATTTAAACTTCTAACGGAACGCCTTGGCAAAAAGGTTCAACTAGTTGGAGACGACTTGTTTGTTACAAATACTGAAAAATTATCCAAAGGTATTGAGCAAGGAATCGGTAACTCCATCTTAATTAAAGTAAACCAAATCGGTACATTAACGGAAACATTTGAAGCGATCGAAATGGCAAAACATGCAGGCTATACTGCAGTTATTTCTCACCGTTCTGGTGAAACAGAGGATGCAACAATTGCTGATATTGCTGTAGCAACCAATGCAGGCCAAATTAAAACAGGTGCACCTTCACGTACAGACCGTGTAGCTAAGTACAATCAATTACTACGTATTGAAGATGAACTGGCTGGCATGGGTGAATATGCTGGAAAAACTGCATTTTACAACTTGAATAAATAAGAAATGTATAACGACCTCCTTGTTCGCGTTTTAGCGAATAGGGAGGTTTTTTATTTTAGGCTTATAAGTGTTGTGCAAATCACTCGTTGGAACTTAGTACGAATTGCCTATGAGTAACGGATACGGCTAGCGTAAATTAACCGTAATGCTGCGATGGGATTAAGTATATGATCAATAAACCTTTGTAAAGAAGATTCACCAACTTCTGTTACATTCCAAGCAAAGTTCAAACGTCCAACTGCTCATCTGAACTAAAATCCATTAAAGAGGTATAGGTTGCCCTCCCACTTTTTAAATATTTCTTGGGTCTACAATGACTTTCTCTTTAATTCTCCCTCGATAATTATCTTTGCTTTACGTTTTGAAAAACTTAAAGATACTGCTCTTCCTATTCCTCTCTACCTGTACTAATACAACTGTTTCAGTAAACTACTGCTGTCTGCTTAGAAACCTTCCACGTAACTTCATTCGAAAATCAAACACCAATGAATTACCGATTATTAATTTCACAAAATTGGTCTGAACAGTGATTTACAGGAAATATTTCCCTATTATCAGCAATATACTTATAAATTTTTTGACCAAAACCTAATTTTTTTGAAATAATCAATAATGGAACTGATAGATTTAAGAAAGGAATTCTTTTATTCATCTGAATAAAGGTATCAATTCCTTGATAATAAATATGCTTCCTCTCCGTCCTAGAAAATATTTCTTTTTCAAGTTCTGCTAACGGAATTGGCAAACTTTTTAAAACAGATTTATCACGAAAAGATCTAAAATATAACAATTTTAAAAAATCAGCTCTTTCCCAACTATCTTTAATCTTTGTACATCAAGGACAATAAGAATCATAACTAAATAATTAGCTTTTCCTTTTTCATTTTATCAATCTCCCTAAAGATTTGTACAAATTTAGTTATCTTAATATTTCTATTATACCATACAACTTTGTTGATAATACTAAAAATGGAACGATTTGAGATAATAGTAATTAATTTAAAATTAGTTAATTTTACCTATTTACTTTCGATAATTAATAGATGTTTTTTGGAAATTTTCAGAAAAAATACCGAGAAGAAAAGGTAACTAAGTGTTAGAAAAATTTGTAGAAAATAGCCTAATTTCTTCTTTAGTTGTTTTTAATATATGACAAACTATAAAAATTCTCCTCAGTATGAACAACTTCTAAGTCAATCTCTTTCAAAGGGAAAACACGTATTTACTATTCCATCACTTTGTATTTTAACATGATTGATCTCACACATAGTCTATAAAACTTGATTAGCAATGCATTTAACTAAAAATCAAGCGGTTTAAATGTGCATTAGTCAACCATGATAGGTAGATTTTCGAAATATAAAATCTAGGATAAAAATATGTGGTTGAATCTTTCTATACTTTTTATACAGCACTAGTGTCTTACCCCTAAATAATAACTACATTTTTTAGAAGTATAAACTCTTATATAAATTCAAAAAGACTAAATTTTATTCAATTTATTATTACCATAATTTTTAACATTAGTTTAAAGGAGTGATTACGAATATATTACTAAATAAGTTAGATATAGCTAAAGCAAATTGTCTAAAATTTACTAAAGGAAATATGATATGTGCTTTTTTGTTCTTTCACTTGGCGCCGTTTTAGTAGTGGACAGTTCTAAAAATGTTCTTTATAAAATTTCCTAGTATGTATCTCTTTCTTTGCATACATAAGGAGAGAGTTAGTTTATGTCCTTGAGAAGGACATTCCATAATTCTCCTAGTGGCAGGATCTACTTTAAATTGATCTACACCAATAAAATTTTCCTTAACTATCCGACCAGTCATTTGTAAAAAATGAATTTCGAGCCCTAATTATTTGCATACTTTACGTTAGTGAGCGCCATTAACAACTAAAGTATATAATCCACGTCAAGTTGTTTGGTTCCTAACAAAATCTTCTCCATACGGAGCATCGCTGTAAATGTTTTTTTCATCAGCAGGCATTATCAGAACTATATCTTTTTCATTGCCGTAAATTTCTACGAAGTTTAAGCAGTTTCTGATATGGTTTTCGCCAGGTTGCGGCTAAATGTTTCTGAGTGGGGGAAGGTCTAGAAGGTTTAAAGTAGTATTGAAGTAGTTAATACATTATAACTAAAAAATAAGGCGTCATTGGATTTAGGTCAATATTTAGGATACAACCTTTCTAGATTTATTTTGCTATAGGAAAGTATAAAATTTTATGGTTTATAGCATAAGAAAAACTACAGCTTTCGTTATAAAGACTTGGCGACAAGCCAAGTTTTTCTAATAGTTCTAGTCAAATTTTTCAAAACTTAACTATGTTGTGTCGATGAATTTATACTAGCATCATCATCAAGAAAAATAACGCCTTCGCCTTATAGGAAATCAATATATTTATTTGTTTAATCTAGCTGTCCATATTAAATTGTAGAAAAGAGCTAACAAAATAACTGCCAATAAAAGCATAGTTAAAAAAATGAATACGCTGTTTTCAATACCCACTGCATATCTTATAAAAGCTTCATTAGTTAATATAAAAATAATAAATGCTAAATTTTGAATTAAAATCATTATTTTTTTCAACATATTATATTGTTTCTCTTGGTTTTTCTCAGTTACATTAATGTAATTAAGTTTTTCAGGGCTTCTAGTTAATAAACCAATTAACCACCATGTTAAAAGTCCTATTAATGGCATAATCAGCACAAAGTACTTCTATCCCCAATTATCCGGTTCACCGTTAGTGAAATGAATTGCAATATGGTCTGGAATATCTGGCCAAAATAAAAGTAAATTTTTCAAATGATACACTAAAATGACCACAGAAACGAAAGTGAATAAGAACTTAATTGAATTTACATTTATTTTCATAATTATCCCCCTTTGCCATAATATATTATTTATTTTAACAAATTTTAAAAAGCGATATCCTCCTTAAAAAAATCTGCCTACGATATTTACTTCGGTTCGTATGTAAATCAAATTGATTTATTTTTATTTCTCCTTTATTAAAAGGATAACCTATGGAGAATTAAATATAAGCGAGTGTTGCTTTTTGCCAAGCAAAAGAAACGGCTATATCCATGGAGGTTGCTAACTCATGCCGGAAAAAGCTTGATAACAACAAACAAAAGGATATATATTTATTTGCGAATCAAAGAACTAAAGAAGTTTCGCTTATAGAAGAAATGTAAAGAATGAGTAATGATTTTGGATAATCAGTCTTATCTATTGAATCTAGACTGAATCTAGCTCCACTTATAAAGCTTGTCAAATCGCCTTTAGATGTGGCATACTTACATATGGAAAGACAACTATATAATATAGCATACAAGCGTTGTAGGGGAACCAGTGTTGGCTGGTTGAGATTGTATCCATAAGGTACTGACTCTTAGAACCTGATCTGGGTAAAGCCAGCGTAGGGAACATGTTTTGATTAGCAATAGTTGCATGTGCAAAAGCCCTAGGTGTACGAAACCACCTAAGGCCTTTTTTATACTATAGTAAAGTATAAAACTTTATGGTTTATAGTATAAGAAAAACTATAACTTTCGCCATAAAGACTTGGCGACAAGCCAAGTTTCTCTAATGTTAAGTTCGTAAAAAAGTTTAACAGGAAACGAATCGGCATCGTCAAATTTATCCCGCATGTAAGGTGCCGTAAGTTTCTCCAAATAAGAGTTGAAGGAACATGGAGAAGTGTAAAGAAAACGGCACCTAAATGCCCGATTGGTTCAACTAACATTCCGTGTTCCACGGACTGAAGTTTCACTTTATTATCCTGCATGTAAAGAGCCGTATTTTTCTTTTCAAACATCATTTATTATCTTAGTGACATTGTGAGAGAGGAAACGACTCCTAAATGCTCGATTCATTAACTAACATTCAATGAGAAAAGCATTCCCTGAATGAGTTTCACTTTAAGTTTTTAGTAAAAGTGCAACTAAGCAGTTATCATTGCTAAAGGTCTGTCTCATCCTAAGCTAGCTTTTTTTCCTTACATAGCTATGTTTGCACAAGGAGGAAATCATGTTGAAACGATTCATTATTTTTGCTCTTATCATTGCTTTACTTACAGCCTGTAATACAAATGGAGAAGAGAAGCAGAAAAAAGGTGATCCAGCTAAAGAACTGAAAAAAGTATCTGTAGTTTTGGATTGGACACCAAATACAAACCATACAGGATTATATGTAGCGAAAGAAAAAGGGTATTTTAAAGATGAAGGACTCGATGTAGAAATTAAGATGCCCGGAGAAGCAGGAGCAGACCAGCTAGTAGCATCAGGAAAAGCAGATTTTGGTGTTAGTTATCAGGAAGGAATTACAGAGGCACGGGTTCAAGATATTCCGATCGTCTCCATTGCAGCAATTATTCAACATAACACTTCCGGGTTTGCTTCGTTAAAAGAAAAAAACATTACGAAGCCAAGAGACTTCGAAGATAAAACATATGGAGGCTGGGGTACTCCTGTAGAAAAAGCGGTACTCAGTTCGTTAATGAAGCAAGAAGATGCCAATGTGGAAAAAGTGAATATTGTTAATATGGGGGAGACCGACTTTTTTACAGCTGTAAATCGAGATATTGATTTCGCTTGGATTTATTACGGGTGGACAGGAGTAGAAGCAGAGCTCCGAAATGAAGAATTAAATATGATTTACCTCACAGATTACTCGGAGAAACTAGATTATTACACGCCTGTTTTAGCAACAAATGAAGACATGATTAAAAAAGATCCAAAAACCATTAAAAAATTTTTATCAGCAGTGACAAAAGGATATGAACTAGCGATTGACAATCCAGAAGAAGCCGCAAATATTTTAATCGAAGCAGTTCCTGATCTTGATGAAGAGCTGGTAAAAGCAAGTCAAAAATGGCTAGCTGATAAGTATCGAGATGATGCAAAGAGATGGGGAGAGCAAAAACTGGAAGTTTGGGATAATTACGCATCTTGGATGTATGAGAATAAATTATTAGATAAACCATTAGACAGTGAAAAAGCATTTACCAATGAATTTTTGCCTAAATAAATATTAAATTAACTATTCAGAGGAGGAATCGTAATGGCCAATTCCCTTGTGAGCATTCAAATTATCCCAAAAACAAAAGATGGGGAAGATGTTATACCGTATATAGATGAAGCAATTGCAATTATTGATCAAGCTGGAGTACGTTATCAAGTAAATCCATTGGAAACGACAATAGAGGGTGAGTTATCCAAGCTATTAACTGTCATTGAAAAAATGAATGAGCGAATGACTGAACTTGGATGTCCAAGTGTAATTTCACAAGTAAAAATATTTTATCAGCCTACAGGTGCTTCGATGGATAAATTAACGGAGAAGTATCGCTGATGAGGAAAAAATTATTAAAAGGATGGCGGCCGGTTTTGGTCCTCATCCTTTTCATGCTCTGCTGGGAGTTTATCTGTTCTTCGTTTAATGTACCTAAGTGGTTACTTCCTGCACCATCAATTATTTTACAAGAAGCGATTACAGGCTGGTCAGACTATGCTCATCATTTAGTCTCGACGATTCAGTTAACGATTCTTGGATTTTTAGTTGGCAGTAGTGTTGGTATTTTGGTTGCTGTTTGTCTCCATCTTATACCTGGAATGCGCGAGGCCTTTTATCCAATTTTAATTATTTCCCAAAATATTCCAATTATCATTTTAGCCCCATTGCTTGTCATATGGTTCGGCTTTGGAATATTGCCTAAGATAATTGTCATTATACTTGTTTGCTTTTTCCCAATTACTATTGCTACTCTTGATGGATTTCGGCAAACAAGTGACGAATTAAAGCATTATATGCAAATGGCAGGTGCAAATAAACAGCAAATTTTCTTGAAGCTGGAGTGGCCATATGCACTGCCTTCATTATTTAGTGGATTAAAAATTTCTGCCACGTATAGTGTGATGGGAGCGGTCATTTCAGAGTGGCTAGGTTCTAGTGAAGGTATTGGATATTACATGACTTTAGCATCTTCTTCGTTTCGGACAGATCGTGTATTTGTAGCTATTTTATTTATTGTCATATTAAGTTTGTTGTTTTTTCTACTGCTAACGTATTTAGAACAAAAAGTTATTCGCTGGAAAGCTGACTGAAGAAGGAGATCACCATGGGTAAATTAGAAATTGAAAGGATTCAAAAATCATATGGAGATAATCAAGTATTAGCTAATATTTCCTTTACCGTTCAAGATGGAGAATTTGTCGCTATTGTAGGTCCATCTGGAAGCGGGAAAAGTACATTGTTTCGTCTAATAGGCGGAATTAGTAAACCAGATGCCGGTGCCATTAGCCTCAATCATAAAGATATAACAGGTTTACGCGGCTTTATTAGCTATATGCCACAGGCTAGTTCACTTCTCCCTTGGCGGACAGTCTTAAAAAATGTCATGCTTGGAAAAGAAATTGTGGCTGGTAAAACGAATGAAGAGCAAGCATTAGAAATGATTGCTCGTGCTGGGTTAGCAGGCTATGAGCATGCTTACCCACATCAATTATCAGGTGGAATGAAACAACGGGTTTCTTTTCTTCGCAGCATACTTAGCCCACAGCCAATTATTTGTTTAGATGAACCGTTTTCGGCATTAGATGAATGGACAAGACTGGAAATGCAAAAGTGGTTGTTATCGATATGGCAGCAGTATCAGCGTTCGATTTTGTTTGTGACTCATCATATTGAAGAAGCGCTGTTTTTAGCTGATCGAATTATCGTTTTATCAGAAAAACCAGCAATAGTAAAGAAGGAAGTTTCTATCCCCTTTGAACGACCTCGGTCAGAAGACATTGTATTAAGCAAAGTATTTTTAGAGTATAAGAAAATGATTTATCATGAATTGAGGGGATCATAATGCAAGGGAAAATTATTGATGCGCATATTCATTTAGACATGTATACGAAGGACGAGCAAAATCAAATCTTAACCGAGTTGGAGCAAGAAAAAATTACGGCTGTCGTCTCTGTATCTAACCATTTAGCCTCATCAATTGCAAATTTACGGCTAGCTGAACAATATGAAAAAATTTATCCGGCATTTGGATTTCATCCGGAGCAGGAATTGCCATCTGAAGCAGAACTTGAAGAATTAATACAGTTTATTCAACAGTATAAGGATCAAGCAATCGCTATAGGGGAAGTTGGTTTACCCTACTATATGCGACAGAAGGCAGTAAATATAAACATAGAGCCCTATTTAGAGCTGTTGGAAGTCTTTATAAAGCTTAGTAAACAATGGGATAAACCGATTAGCTTACATGCTGTCTATGAGGACGCTGATTTAGTCTGTGACCTGTTGGAAAAGCATTCCATAGATAAAGCGCATTTTCATTGGTTTAAAGGCAGTTATCAAACGATAGAACGAATGATTCAAAATGACTACTTTATTTCTATCACTCCTGACATATGCTATGAAAAAGAGATTCAACAGCTTGTAAAAGGATATCCCCTTACTCATATAATGGTAGAAACAGACGGTCCTTGGCCATTTACCGGACCATTTGCCAATCAATTAACCAGTCCTGTTATGATCCATGATACGATTATAAAAATTGCACAAATAAAAAAGCAGTCGATTGCAAATGTATACAAACAGATTTTTACTACAACGAAGCAGTTTTTTGCGCTTTAACGCTAATTCTACCTTTGTCTGTCAATAAACAGATTAAAATAAAATTATTAAATAGTCGGTTATTAGTCATTTAGCACCAAATTTTAACAATGAGTGAATAGGACAATAACATAGAAAAATATAAATGGAATAAATATTATTATAAGGAAATAGAACCTTTTTATTCTCATTTTTGGATAGTAAAGTTACTACTTCAGATCCATTGTCAGTTGAAAGGGATAAGTGGGGATTTTCTTTCAGCAAGTGCATGTTAGCGGAAATGAGCTCCAGTTATATAAAGTTTATCCCACATGTAATTGGCAGTAAGATCGCCACTTGAATGCTATGAGGTGAATCCTAAGAGGGTAAGTTGGAGGATCCAACTGCAAGTCAAATGCCCGATCCTGTTCAGAGGGATTAAGGTCATACCTTTGCGGTACTAACAATCAGTGGGGATTAAAAGAAAAGCTCCACTGATTAAAGATAAACGTATATAAGAGTAATGGCTGGTGGAGTAAGATGACGAAAAAAGTGTTATTGTTTGGTGATGTTGGTATTGACGATACGGTTGCGCTTATTTATGCATATTTTAATGCTGCTATTGATATTGTAGGAATTGTAGCAGACTATGGCAATATTTCAAGACAGAATGCACTGAAAAATATTCATTATGTAAAAAGTCTCTTTCCTTCAGAGGAAGTAAAGAAGATTAAAGTAATTGCCGGAGCACATATTCCAATGACAGGTGAACTTCCAAAATATGTACCGGAAATCCATGGAGAATATGGATTGGGTCCGATCATCCCTCCTGAAACGCTACAAGATGAAATAAATGACAATTTTTTTGAAGTTGTCGAGATTATTAAAACCTATAAAGAAGATTTAATTATTGTTAATATTGGCAGATTAACTTCTTTAGCCAGTTTATTTATCTTGTATGAATCATTAATGAATTCTGTGAAAGCGTATTATATTATGGGAGGAGCATTTTGGGTTCCTGGTAATATTACAGCTGTTTCGGAAGCAAATTTTTATGGTGATCCTGCCGCAGCCCAAGTAGTTTTATCAAACGCAAAAAATGTTAAGATTATTCCTTTAAATGCAACAAATCAAGCGATTGCTACCCCAAAGATGGTAAACTATATTGATCAAGTAGGTAAAGTACCTCTTATTAAAGTATTGCTAGATTATTATTATGAATTTTACAAGAAGCGAAATCCATCTATCCAAGGATCCCCTTTACATGATGTACTGACACTGATGGCAGTAATTCACCCAGGTATGTTGACATATCAAAGTCATCCTGTATATATTGTTCAGGATGTTGCAGGAATAGCAAGAGGTCAGAGCATTGCTGATATTCGTCCATATGTCGATTTGAAAAGTGATACCCAAGGAGATTCAGTGGTTGGTGGAGAAGTTCATGAAATTGCTTTTGAATTGAATTACGCTACCTTTTATTATGATTTTATGTCGGTGATGACTTAAATGAAATAGCTGGATAATAAATCGTATTTTGTTTAGTTACGCACATATAAGAGCACTTCATAAAAATACCACAGGGCTACTAGCTAGCACTGCGGTATTAAAGGCTTATTCTGTTTTTTCCTTAATAAATTGTACCACTTCTTCAGCTGTTCCCATGGAAAGGATTTTTTCTTTATAGGAAGCTAAGTTCGCCTTATCCAGTTTACGGATTTGTGTACGAGCAGGCAGAATCGAAGTTGCACTCATACTGAATTCATCTAGGCCAAGTCCAAGCAAAATTGGAATGGCAATCGGGTCTCCAGCCATTTCACCACACATACCAACCCATTTTCCTTCACTATGTGCCGCTTTAATAACATTATTGATCAAGTTAAGAATAGCAGGATGATATGGTTGATATAAGTAGGAAACTTGTTCATTCATCCGGTCTGCTGCCATGGTGTATTGGATTAGATCATTGGTACCGATACTGAAGAAATCGACTTCTTTGGCAAATTGCTTGGCAATAACTGCAGTTGATGGGATTTCAACCATAATACCAATTTCGATTTCATCTGATACTTCAAAGCCTTCTTTTTTAAGAGCTTCTTTTTCATCCAGTAAAATTGCTTTTGCACTTCTAAATTCTTCCAGTGTAGCGATCATTGGGAACATGATTTTTAAATTTCCGTATACGCTAGCGCGGAGCAACGCGCGTAGCTGTGGACGAAATACATGTTCATTTTCTAAACAAAAGCGAATAGCACGGAAACCAAGAAATGGATTTAGTTCTTTTGGTAAATCCAGATAATTTAATTCCTTATCGCCGCCAACGTCAAGTGTTCGAACGACAACTGGTTTATCATGCATTTGCTCTAAAACAGACTTATATGCTGTAAATTGTTCTTCTTCTGTTGGCAGTTGGCTTTTACCCATATATAAGAATTCGGTTCGATATAATCCAATACCTTCTCCACCATTATCTAATACCCCAATAACATCATCTGGTGTACCGATATTAGCAGCTAACTCTACTTGGTCTCCGTCGGCAGTTATTGTTGGTTCATTTTTTAATTTTGCCCATTCTTGCTTTTGTTTACCAAATTCCTCTTGTTTTTTGTGATATAAAGCTATTTCATCTTGCGTCGGGTTAACAATAACCAATCCTTCATTTCCATCAACAATTATCATTTCGTCTTTGTTTACGGTGGTGGTAATCTCTTTTGTTCCGACTACTGCAGGGATTTCAAGGGAACGAGCCATAATAGCAGAATGAGAAGTACGGCCACCAATATCAGTTGCAAAGCCTTTAACAAACTCACGGTTTAACTGGGCAGTGTCTGACGGTGTTAAATCATTGGCAATAACAATAACTTCTTCGTTAATTAAAGCAGGATCCGGAATGGAAACTCCTAATAAATGAGCTTTGACTCGTGTAGTGACATCATGAATGTCAGCAGCACGCTCACGCATATATTCGTTATCCATGTTTTTAAACATATCAATAAACATTGTTGCAACTTCATCTAAAGCAGCTTCTGCAATGACTTTTTCTGATTTGATTTTATCTTTCATTGGATTAATTAATTCAGGATCACTAAGAACTAATAAATGAGCAGAAAAAATCTCTGCATGCTCATCTCCAATATTCTCTTTCGTATGTGCTTTAATTTTCTCCAGTTCCTGTTTTGAAACTTCAAGTGCTTTTTCCAAGCGCTCTATTTCAAATTGTGGATTATCTGTTGAAGCTTTTTCAAATGATAAATCTGGGGTCTTCAGCCGATATGCTTTTGCAATAGCTATCCCTGAAGATGCTGCGATTCCTTGAATGTTAGCCATATTTATATTCCAACCTTTCTTCATATCAATCACCATTTCTATTTTAACTGCTTGTGCATCATGGTACAAGCAATTACAAGCTAAATTTAAAAAGTTTGTCGAAAAAAGAAGAAAATTTATACTGATTTTGTTTAAATTTTCAATAAAAGTTAATTAAATCCATAATTTAACCATTTTATAAAGTGAAACTTCATTCCGTGGAACGCTTTTTACACGGAATGTTAGTAGAACGAATCGGGCATTTAGGTGCCGTTATTTCCCACATAGACCCTTTTGTATCCACTTAAGATATTGAAGTGGGAGTCTTACGGCACCTTACATGCGGGATAAATAAAAGCGAATAGTTATTGAAAGACATTTTTTCAAATTAATGGCCATCTTATTCCACTATATAGTTTCCGTATTAATCCAGCGAACCATTGCATCATAGACTTCCTGATTATTGGAATCATTGATTAACTCATGACGACCATCGGAAAATAACATGGTTGTAATCTGTATTAATCCTGCTTGCTTGTATAAATCAGCCGTTTTCCAAATTCCTTTTGCATAATCTCCAACAGGGTCTTGCTCTCCACTAATAAGCAGTAGCGGGAGATCTTGACGGATTCGTTTATTTTTTTCTTTCGACTGGATAGAGATAATACCATCTAACAAATCATAAAAAAATTTGCCTGTCGGAACAAAGCCGGTATAAGGATCTTGCATATAATCATCAACCGTTGTCCGCGAGTTGCTGAGCCAATCAAACCTAGTATTTGGTTTTTTAACCTTGCAATTAAAGGAACCAAATACTAACTTATTCATTAATGGAGATTTTTCTTTAGGAAGAAGGAAAGAGGCAAATTCTCGACCAACGATCGTTTTTAGTAGAGAAAAATATCCTGTGCCAGAAAGGACGGCACCTGCTATTGAGTTACTATGCGTTTGAATGTAAGAACGAACAATAAATGATCCCATACTATGGCCAAAAAGATAGAGAGGTAATTCAGGGTGTTTCTTTTTTATTTGTTTAGATATATTTAGAAAGTCATCAACAACTCTAAAAAAACCATTTTGATCAGCGAAATAACCAAGCATTCCTTGGCGTTTGCCAGTTTTCCCATGTCCCCGATGGTCGTTACCGTAAACAATAAAACCATGAGAGGTTAAGTATGTTGCAAAGTTATCATACCTTTCTATATGTTCCATCATGCCGTGAGCAATTTGGATTACTGCTTTTGCTTTTACTGATGGACGCTCCCATTTTTTTACATAAATATCGAAATTATCCGGGGTGTGATACCAAAATGTTTGTTTTTTCATTTTATCCCAACCTCCTTCTTTATATTCTACATCCTATCTTAAATATAAATTTACACTTCGTCTACTTAAAAAGACTTGCTATGATTACAGTAGTTATGCTACAGTTATAAATGAATACATATATGAAATTACATGTATGTAAATCCATGTATGCTCCTGGTAGCATACGATTCGTAACAGGGGTTCAGTTGGTTATATGTTACAGGGGGTATCACGCAAATATGCTAGGAATTGTAAATGTATTATTAGTTATTGATGGAATTATCATGATTATACTGATTTTATTGCAGTCAGGTAAAAGTGAAGGTCTATCCGGTGCAATTTCCGGAGGAGCGGAACAATTATTTGGCAAGCAAAAAGCAAGGGGCATTGATCTTGTGCTACATCGAGCAACAATTGCCACAGCGGTTATATTTTTTGTACTAGCTTTTCTAAGCGCATATGTTTTACAATAGATACAAACCCTTATCGCTTCAAAGTGGTAAGGGTTTTTATAATGGATGAATCTTGATAGACGATAGCTGTATTGCTTGAATAAAAACAATGGTTTCATGTAAATCTTCCAAACGAAAGGTTTGTTATACAGGGAAAGATTCAATTACAATGAAAAAGGGGTAAACCCAGTTTAGAAACAGAAGGAGTTAAAGAAAAATGAAAGTAAAACAACCTCAACCATTTACGTTTGAAGCAGGTCCACGTGCGGTATTATTATTACACGGCTTTACTGGTCATTCCGCTGATGTCCGTATGTTGGGGAGATATCTTGAAAAGCGTGGGTATACGAGCCATGCTCCGATTTATCGCGGACATGGGTTACCGCCAGAAGAAATTTTAAAGTCAAATCCAGATCAGTGGTGGGAAGATGTATTACAAGCATATAACCATTTAAAACAATTAGGCTATAAAGAAATAGCCGTGTCCGGACTTTCTTTAGGTGGTGTGCTTGGGTTAAAACTTGCTTACACGGAACAAACGAAAGCAGTTATACCTATGTGTGCACCAATGTTTTTTGATAATGAAACTCAGCTTACAAAGGGATTCCAAGCATTTGCAAGAGAGTATAAGCAATTAGAACGTAAAGAAGCACAAGTAATTAAAGAAGAAGTGGAAGGATTAATGGAAAATTCTACTGCATTATTCGAGCAGCTAGCTAAACTGATTGAAAAAGTAAAAAATAATGTCGACACGATTTACACTCCTACAATGGTCGTTCAAGCCAGACAAGACCAAATGATTAATCCGGATAGTGCAAATTATATTTATGAGAATGTAGAAGCAGAGCATAAAATCATTCATTGGTATGAAGAATCTGGCCACGTTATTACGATGGATAAAGAAAAAGACCAGGTATTTGAAGATATTTATCAGTTTCTGGAAACACTAAACTGGGAACAATGATTATATCTACAATAAAAGGATAACAATAATACTAGAAAGAAGGTGAAAAGAGAATGAAAGAGAGAATCCAAAACTACTTTAAAGAAAATGGAACAAAACCACTAACTGTAAATGAAATTGAAGAAGCTCTGCAAATTGAAACGGCTGACGAATTTAAAGAGCTCATTAAAGCTTTAAATATATTAGAAGAAGAAGGAGAACTTGTTCGCACTCGTAAGAATCGTTTTGGCTTGCCGGAAAAAATGAATTTGATTCGTGGAAGGATTCAAATGCATACAAAAGGGTTCGCTTTTTTAATTCCAGATGATGATACTCGGGATGATGTTTATATTCATCATTCTGACCTAGGTTCGGCGATGAATGGTGATAAAGTTCTTGTTCGAATTGAAAAAAGAGATCAAGACGGTAATCGCTCAGAAGGGACCGTAATCCGTATTTTAGAACGAGCTACCCTTCAGGTCGTTGGTACATTTGAAGATAACCGTTCCTTTGGATTTGTTATTGCGGATGATAAACGCATTCCAAACGATATATTTATTCCTAAAGACATGACAAGTGGGGCAGTGAGTGGTCATAAGGTCATTGCTCATATTACTAAATATCCGGAAGGCAGAAAAAGTGCTGAAGGTGAGATTATTCATATACTTGGACATAAAAACGATCCAGGTATTGATATTATGTCCATTATTTATAAACATGGAATAAAAATGGACTTTCCTCAAGAGGTGTTAGATCAGGCAGCGAATACGCCTGATACTATTTCCGAAGATGAGATCAAAGATAGACGGGATTTAAGGAATGAAACGATTGTAACGATCGATGGAGCAGACGCGAAGGACTTGGATGATGCGGTTTCTGTGAAGAAATTAGATAATGGAAACTATTTGCTCGGAGTTTATATTGCTGATGTAAGCTATTATGTAGATAAAGGCAGCCCCATTGACCAAGAAGCGTTAGAAAGGGGAACGAGTGTTTATTTGGTTGACCGTGTGGTCCCAATGATCCCGCATCGCTTATCGAATGGAATTTGTTCATTAAACCCACAGGTTGACCGGTTGACATTAGGATGTGAAATGGAAATTGACGCTTCTGGAAATGTCGTCGATCATGATATTTTTCAAAGCGTTATCCGCACGAATGCACGCATGACGTATTACGATGTCAATCAAATCCTCGTCCATAAAGATGAAGCATTGCGAGAGCATTATAAGGAACTCGTTCCACTTTTTGAAGGTATGGAAGAGTTAGCAGCTATTTTACGACGTAAACGAATGAATCGCGGAGCAATTGACTTTGATTTTAAAGAAGCAAAGGTGTTAGTAGATGAAGCTGGAAAACCAGTAGATGTAGTATTACGTGAACGATCTGTCGCGGAACGACTGATTGAGGAATTTATGTTGGCGGCCAATGAAACAGTTGCTGAACATTTCCATTGGATGGATGTTCCATTCATACATCGTATTCATGAAGACCCGGATCCAGATAAGCTGCAAACCTTTTTTGAGTTTTTAGCCGGACTTGGATATGTGATAAAAGGGACAAGTAATGAAATTCATCCACAAGCTTTACAAAAGGTGTTGGAAGAGGTTAAGGGAAAACCGGAAGAAATGATTGTTTCCAAGTTAATGCTTCGTTCTATGCAACAGGCGAAATATGACCCGGAAAGCATCGGTCATTTTGGTTTAGCAACACCATTTTATACGCATTTTACCTCACCTATTCGCCGATATCCGGATTTAACGGTGCATCGCTTGATTCGTTCGTATCTAATTGATAAGAAGATGGATCAACGAACATTAAAAAAGTGGAAGAGTGAATTGCCGGAAATCGCAAGGCAGTCATCTATCGCTGAGCGAAGAGCAGTGGATGCAGAAAGAGAAACAAATGACCTGAAAAAAGCTGAATTTATGCAGGATAAAATTGGCGAAGAATATACAGGTGTCATTAGTTCGTTAACGAATTTTGGTTTATTTGTTGAATTAGAAAATACGATTGAAGGATTGATACATGTTAGCTATTTAACCGATGATTATTATCATTATGATCAGCGGAGTCAAGCTATGATTGGCGAACGAACAGCTAAAATGTATCGTATTGGACAAGAAGTACAGGTTAAGGTGGTTGGTGTTAATATTGACGAGCGAACGGTCGACTTTGCTATGGTTTATGATGAAGGATTCAGAAAATAAATAGTAATTAAGGCAAAACGAGAAAGGAAATAAGCCTATCCGCTGTACTTTATGAGACAGCGGATTTTTAGGTGGTTTTAATAATATAATGACTTACAAGAATTGATGGAAAAGCACTAACGTAATGTGTTGATACTAATTAAATAAAAATCTTCTATTCATGACGAGAGATTTCCTTGATTTGTCCAAATTTTTATTGTCTAGGAAATAATAATCCTAGATACCCTTGATCCCTTTTTTGAAAAGCAGCTTCGTCTTGCTTAAGCGCTCAAGCTGCTGGCAAACTTCGATCTTCTCCCTACGATAGGTCAATCATCGCTCGAATCTAAAAAAAGGCCGACTAAAAGCGGGCTTGCCGCTCAGGCGTCGGCATATCCCTGTTTTAGAGGCATGTTTCCTTTATCCCGGATGTAAGGCTCCGTATTTTTCTCATTATAAAAATGTGCTAATGGTGTTGCGAACGTGATGAGAAAAACGGTTCCTAAATCCCCGATTCGTTCAACTAACATTCAAGGAAAAAAGCACTCCTTGAATGAAGTTTCACGTTATCTCGTCAGAAGATCTGCCGTTTTGTATGCCACTAACCGAGCGCCTTCGCTTTTGTTCCACTATAGGAAAGAATAAAACTTTATGGTTTATAGTATAAGAAAAACTACAGCTTTCGCTAAAGACTTGGCGATAAGCCAAGTTTTTCTAATTGGAATACAGCTGAATATTTGGTAGAATAAAGTTCATGTAAGCAGTAGGAGGAAGTACGAATGCCAAAAGGACAAGGAAAAGTTATTGCACAAAATAGAAAAGCTTCTCATGATTACTTTATTGAGGATACGTATGAGGCAGGGATTGTCTTACAAGGAACGGAAATTAAATCAATCCGTGCAGGGAAAGTCAGTATTAAAGATGCACATGCCCGAATTGATCGTGGTGAAGTTAAGTTAATTAATTTGCATATTGCTGAGTATGAACAAGGGAACAGGTTTAATCACGATCCTACACGCACACGCAAATTATTACTTAACCGAAAAGAAATTGATAAATTAATTGGACTAACTCAGCAAAAAGGCTATTCTCTCATCCCTTTAAAAATCTATATTAAAAACGGCTATGCAAAAGTGCTTTTGGGCTTAGGAAAAGGGAAAAAGAAATATGATAAGCGTGAAGATTTAAAACGGAAACAAATGAAACGAGATGTCGATCGGGCGATTAAAGAACATATGCGTTAACGTATATGAAATCGCCAAAAACATTGATGGACTTGACTTTTTTACTGGAAATGTTACAATGTAAATCGGACAGTAATTAAATAGATGCTCAATCTTCCGAGCGTTACTCTTTACGGGGACGTTACGGATTCGACAGGGATAGATTGAGCTCAGGTTGCACGTCGAGGTTACGGCTCGTAAAACGTTATGCCTAAATATAACTGGCAAAACAAACAATAACACTGCTTTAGCAGCTGCGTAAGCATTGCTAAGCGATCCTTCCTGCTATCGCCCGTGTAGCAGATTGAAGGGTCTCAAACGTAAAGCGGGCTATATCATCATTCACCGCCTGAGGATGATGACAGAATTGAATCAGGCTAGCTGCTCGAAAGCCTGTTGGTAGGCTGCAGAGTAAGCGAAAACGAATATACCGACTAAGCGTGTAGAAGCCTGAGTGGCAATATCTCTGGACGTGGGTTCGACTCCCACCGTCTCCATCAAATGCTTATAAACATTGATTTGATGGGGTTTTTTAATTTGCAGCAAAATCTTTTGTTAAATTTTTAATAAAAAGGGAATTAGCCACCAGAAACAGGTGGTTTTTTCATGTATCGTTTTACATAGCTCTTCATCTAATAAAACGAACTTGTTATTTGCTATTTTTGTCGGCATAAGCGTAGTAAATTTGCTTGTGCCTATTTTTTTTGATCTATTACGTCTATGCTTCGTTCGTTTCAACTTATTTTATTGTTTTTAAAAACGATGACTGTCAGAATTAAATAAAAGGTCTTTTATGTCCTAGTTTAGGTATTTCTCGTTTTTTATTTTAATAAGGTAATCCATCTTGCTCGACTTTCTCAATTGATGATCTATAATAATCAAGAAATCAGTTTTATACTATAGGAAAGTATAAAATTTTAGGGTTTATAGTATAAGAAAAACTACAGCTTTCACTAAAGACTTGGCGACAGCCAAGTTTTTCTAATCTAAAAGGACTAGCAGTTTCCTTCGTAGTTTCTAATATTAGGGAATTGATGGAAAAACTCATGGCTTTTCAGTTTGTTTTTTAATATTTTACTTGTCAAAAATTTGTCTTTATGCTGGATGTCGTACGTATAAAGACGGCAAGATTAGGGAAAAAGAAGAAAGAAAAAGTCGTATACAAAATAGAAGGTTATTGAAGGATGAGAATAATTGAGAAATAATTTTAAAAAAGTATTTATTTGTATTTTCTTTCTTCTATTTTTAACTGCTTGTTGGGACAGAGTAGAAATTGAAGAACGGGGATTTGTTGTTGGTTCAGCAGTAGATCTTGTAGACAAAAAAGCAGATGGTACATATGAACTTGAAGTTACGAATCAATTCGTTATACCAAGTGGTTTGGAAAATCCAAGCCAAGGTGGGCAAGGGGAACCGACAGCTTATAAAAATGTAACAGTAAGAGGAGAAAGCATTTTTGAAATCATTCGAGAAATGGCCATTTTATCTAGTGAGATCCCCTTCTTTCAACATATGAAAGTTGTTATTGTCTCAGAGGAAATTGTCAGAGAGCCCGGTCTCTTTTCAAAAATTATAGATGTTTATATAAGGGACCATGAAATGCGTAGAGGAATGAAAGTAGCTATTGTAAAGAACGATAAAGCGAAGGATGTTTTGGAGGTTATGCCTGTAGATGAAAAGGTTCCTGCTTTCTTTATTGATTCCCTTATGGAAAGTAATTATAAAAACGCAAGTTCTTTAAAACATATACCTGTTGGACAACTACAAGAATTAATGCTGAACGATCGGAGCTATACTGTACCGGAGGTAGAAATTATAAGCCCTACAAAATTAAAATATAAGAATGCTGCTGTCATCCACGCCCCGGATGATAAAATGGTCGCTTCATTATCAGATGATGAAACTGCTGGGCTAAATTTTCTAATTGAGCCACAACAAATGGCCCCGGTTAATGTAAATCTTGAAGGACATACTGTTGTTGTTGAACTATTTGATGGTAATCCTGATATTAAAGTTTTAAAAGCTGATAAAAACAATATAGAAGTAGAAATTTCCATAAGTTTGGAAGGAAATATTGCAGAGGAGCATGGGTTTTCAGGTGTTTTAACGACTTCTTTTTTTAAAAAATTAGAGAAGGCCACAGAAGAGCGAGTGAAAGAGCTTACGGAAAAGACAATCGAGGTAGCTCAAAATGATTTAAAAGTTGACTTTATTGGCATTGGAGATGTCTTATTTGAACGCCATTATAAAGTTTGGAAGGAAATAAAAGATAATTGGGATGTAGGGACGAATTATTTTTCTAAAAGTAAAATTAATGTAAAGGTAGATGCGACAATCTCGAAAGCCGGAGCCTCGGATAGCATGAGGTAATAAATCTTAAGACAAGTAAAATATGAAGCACTTGAAATGTACTAAGCAAAAAGAGGTGGACGACTGTTTTTAAATTCATTTATAGTAGGGCATGACAACAATCGCTGACGGTTTTAATTAATAAATAACAAAAACGTCTATTCACAGCATGTAATTACTTGCTCATAAACTGTAATAGAAGCACGGAATGAGAGGTGATGAAATGTTTCCAAATAGACCTAGAAATCAGCAACTAAGACAAGGCCCTCGCCGTCCACCTGCATGGATAGGGAGACCTCCACAAAATCCGCAACAGCAATCTTCTGTCACAGCCAATTTACTATCATCATTTCGAGATCAAGATGGTCAACTTGATTTTAATAAGATGACAGAAGTTGCTTCTCAAGTAGGAAAATTATACGGTCAAGTCAGTCCGCTAATTACGTCTTTCTTTAAAAAATAGAGTTTTTTAACATTGAACTCACCACCTTCTATTGTGGGTATAAGTATCCCTAGAAGGTGTTTTTTTTGTATGCAATATAAATAAATTACTTTCTTGTGCATGAAAAAGTATAAAATTTTAGTGTTGATTACTTGTTTAAAGGATAAATTCCCTGCATGGAGACAGCTTAGTTTTGTTACTTATTCATCATAAAAATAGTCAAATGACACATCCTAAAAAAAAGGAGGTTATTTTTAATGAATCAACAAATACGAAACTATATGACAAATAATGTGTATACAGTAAACGAGTCTCAATCTATTCAAGAGGCGGCAGCTTTGATGAGTGAGCATAATATCGGTGCTTTACCTGTAGTAGATAATAGTGAAAATATGGTTGGGATGATAACGGATCGCGATATAACGCTTCGATCTACTGCTCAAGGAGAAGCTTCGCAAACTCCCGTATCCGAAGTGATGACTGCACAGAAAATTGTGCACGGAACACCTGATATGGATATTCATCAAGCAGCAGAGCTAATGGCAGAACAACAAATTCGCCGATTACCAATTGTTGAAAATGGGAAAATTGTCGGTATGGTAGCTTTAGGAGACTTAGCTGTAGATCATCAATTACAAAATGAAGCCGGAGAAGCATTATCAAATATTTCAAATCCTTCAAGCCCACAGCAATAAAACGAAAACTAGAGCGGGGGATACTTTTGTTACCCCCTGCTCATTTTTGAATAGCTATTGGTCTTTTCTTAGACATTAGAAAACGATTTCCCAAAATATTCTTTAAGCATACAGAATTGGACTTTCACCTACCATCCTGAGGTGTGATAACCTTACTTGAATAAACAAAAGGACTTTGATATTAATCGAATCAAAGTCCTTTTTTCCACTATAAAAAAGTATAAAACTTTAGGCTTTATAGTATAAGAAAAACTATAGCTTTCGTCATAAAGACTTAGTGACAAGCCAAGTTTTTCTAAAATAAATTAATCTGTCTACAATACGTATGCGTAAACTGTAATAAAGTGGAATGTGCTTCCTGCCAAAATAAATAAATGAAATATCTCATGAAAACCCATATGTTTAAAATCGAGTACTTTTGGCTTTAACCAATAGATAATTCCGCCAATCGTATAAATGACACCACCTAAGACTAAAAATACCATTCCACCGGTATTAATTACCGGTGCAAGGGACGAACTAAAGAAAACAACGATCCAGCCCAAACCAATGTATAGGGCTGTTGATAACCAACGTGGACAATGAAACCACACTAACTTAAATACAATCCCTAAAACAGCTAATAAGCTTACAATGGCAAATAATGTCCAGCCGAGCGTTCCTTTTAAGCTAATAAGACAAAAAGGAGTGTACGTTCCTGCAATTAAGACATAGATCATGGAATGGTCTATTCGTCTTAAAAATGCAATTACACGGTCTCTAGCTATGACCATGTGATATGTTGCGGATGCAGAATAAAGTAAAGTCATACTCACACCGAAAATGATGACTGCAGCAATAGAAAGTGCAGAATCTGTAGTTGCGGTTGCTTTTATAACTAATGCGAGTAACCCGATAAATGATAATATGGCACCAAATAGATGAGTTAGTCCATTAATTGGTTCGCGAATATATACGCCCATTCAATCAACACCTTTACAATGTTATGTAGTTTTAAAAACTATATAACAATAATATATGTATTTTACTATGTAGTCAAGGTTTACTTCCATTTTTTTCTCACGTATAATAAAAGTTATTGATTATAGACAAAAAGATTGAGGGTTGTATATGAAAAACGTAAATGAATATTTAAATAATCTGCAATTACATAGCCAGCTTCCAATAGAAGAAATTCCTAATTTGGATTTATATATGGATCAAGTTATACAACTGTTTGAAAGTAAATTTGGACTATTGAAGCGAGATGATGATGAAAAAGTTCTAACTAAAACGATGATTAATAATTATGCGAAAGGTAAATTGTTCTTTCCCATTAAAAATAAAAAATATACAAAAGATCATTTAATGCTTATTTCTATGATTTATCAATTAAAAGGCGCATTATCAATTAATGATGTAAAAACAACGCTGTACAAGCTAAACAAGATGATCGTGGAAGATAAATTTGATCTAGCACAATTATATGAAAGCTATGTACAACTTGCGGATGATAGCATGAAGCAGCTAAGATCGGAAATTAAACAATTGATAGAAGATGTAGAACAACACATTGAAACATTGGACAGTAATAATGCAGATTATTTGCAAGAACTTTTATTGGTTGCTTCCTTTGTTAATATGAGTAATTATTATCGGAGAGCCGCAGAAAAAATAGTTGATCAAATTGCTCAAAGAAATGACAAATAAGTGCCGTGTACAAAAAGAGATTAGAAAAGCTTGGCTTGTCGCCAAGTCTTTAGCGAAAGCTGTAGCTTTTCTTATACTATAAACCCTAAAATTTTATACTTTCCTATAGTATAAAAAGACCAAGGTCAGCTAAGGTCTCATGCGTCCTTGAAAAACTGCGATGTATTGCTGTCGAAGTATAATCTGTCCTTGAAAAAGAAAAAGCACTTTTTCTGCGTGTGAAGCGTCGCTACGTAGCTTTCCTTGTCCTTGAAAAAGCAGTACACTTTTTCTTCGTGCGATGCTTATTCAAGAAGCTTTCCTTGTCCTTGAAAAAGAAGAACGCTTTTTCTTCGTGCGAAGCGTCGCTACGTAGCTTTCCTTGTCCTGTTGCAACGTCGATACTAACACGTCTTGTCGAGCCGAGGTTCGAGGTGGCGTTTTTAGTAAAAGTCTTTTTGTAGAGATACATGAGTACTAGTATAGCTTCCCCGAACCTCTCTTTTTTTTCTTTTCCAAGGAAAACAGAAACAAGCCAACGTTGCAGTTCGATGTGTCATTTGCCCATACCTTTTCGAACAACCTCTATCAACAATTGATTTTTGTTTCTAATTGACACAAATAGTGTATATACTAGAATAGAGGTTGTCTATGTTTAGACTTGTGGTGATAAGTCAATAAAAAAGTGAAAAAAGAAATTGCTATCGTTTTATTGCCCCACTACCCGACCGTTTCATATTGCCGAGAGATATAATTTATTAGCAACGCTGTATCCAAAGAGAATCGATGTTGGGAGGAGGCAGAGATCCAGGCGGATCAGCAGAAGCTACGATAGCTTTTATCGGGAAATTTTTTAAAAAATGTACGAAATGTTTCTGTTGATATAGATGAAATTGCTAGCATTTTTTAATCAAACATTTGCAAAGGATCATCTTTATGCAAGGATAGCTCCTACTCCTGTTCCTAATTATCCGCCTGACCTTTGGCTATTAGGCACAAGTGAAAAAAGTGCTAAGTTAGCCGCTGAAAAAGATATGTCCTATGTGTTTGGGCATTTTATGACAGAGAAGGATGGTCCATCGATTGTTAAATAGTATAGAAAACAGGCAAATGGAAAAGTCATCGTTCTGGTATCAGTGATATGTTCAAAAACTTATGAACAGGCAAAAAAACTTGCGGAAATGGCTTTATTTGAAAATGTAGATTTGGAAAAAGGGAGAAGCATTTATACCCCGTAGCCGCACAGAGAACTATGGAATCCAATGTTTCTAATAAAGATGAAGCGTTACCCGAAAAACTAAAAACTCAATTTGTTTTTGGTAATCCATTACAAGTATATGAGCAACTGGAGGCGTAACAAGCAATATATCAAGCAGATAAAATCATGATTCTTACAAATATACCTGATTATGAGATTAGAAGAAATTCTTATCAATTAATTGCTTAAACATGTCTTTAATTTACTGTTCAGGTTGGGAGAGATATAAATGCAAAATTGGGTAACATCGATGATGGAAGAACTGGGTTATATTGGGGTGTTTCTAATGATGGCTTTAGAGAATGTATTCCCCCCGATCCCTTCAGAAATTGTTCTACCCTTTGGAGGTTTTCTAACGACAACTACGAATATAACAGTACTTGGCGTGATTGCCGCAGCAACGGTAGGATCTGTGCTTGGTGCAATTATTTTATTTGGGATTGGTTTACTTCTTGATGTAGAACAATTAGAAAAAATTATTGATCGTTATGGTCATATATTGCGTATAAAAAAACAAGATATTAAAAGAGCGGATGCTTGGTTTGACAAGTATGGTTATTGGACGGTATTTATTTGTCGATTGGTTCCTTTAGTAAGAAGTTTGATCTCGATTCCAGCGGGGATGTCGAACATGAATTTTGTCATGTTCTTATTATTTACTGTTGCAGGTACCTTATTTTGGAACACAATACTTATTTTAATTGGCGTTCAACTTGGAGAATCATGGACTGATATTTTGAAATTCATGGATTTATATTCAACCGTCGTTTATATTGGTTTAGGAATGGGGATTGTACTTATTGTATATCTATTTATCAAACGAAGAAAGCAGCATTAATTTGCTGCTTTCAACTTGTAGAGAAGCCCCATGGTTTTTCTATTAGCTTTTGTGAAAGTAGCTTCATCCAGCTTAAGTGTTCAAGCTGTAGTAAACTTCGATCTTCTTCCCACGATAATCCATTGGCTTCTCCCGTCGCCATGGTTCCATTATCTCATGCAAGGCGCAGTAAGCTTCACTTTACAGTATGTAATGTGGTTTCTTTCTCTTAAGTTTTATTGGGCCTCTTCCTTTATTGTACGGAAATCTCCTGCTATAAAAAAACAATTCGATTTTTCATTATAAGGATAAGCAGTCTAAACTCATGGATCCGTTATGACTAAATATTACTCATTTCTTTTTGTCCCAAATATCAACTCTCTACATCTTAAGTACTAGAGTGAAATATGGCTGCAGTTCATTACCGAAAAACAGAATGAACTGTATGATAGAAGTAAGCTAAAGGAAGGAGGAAACGCAATTGAAAAAGTTTCTACTATTTCTGGCAGGATTAACAGCTTTGATTATATTATTAGCCAATTTAGGTCCAATGGTATTTTTTGTTCTTGGAATTTGGCTGCTTTACATGATCTTTAAACAGTTTATGAAAAGCGATTCAATAGCTGGTAAGATTGGTTGGGTAATTTTAGGGCTTATTGTGCTAAGCTTCACTATTTCAAATGTGTTTGCCTTAATGGGCGTTGTGGCGTTGTTAGCACTGTATCTTATTTATAAAAACTGGAAAAAAACAGATAATGACCCTGTTGTTCAACATATTGATGATGATGACCCATTCACAAATTTTGAGCGTCAATGGGCAGAATTTAATAATCGATAAGGAGAGATCAAAATGACAAATATATTTACCCGAATAAAAGAATCCATTGTAAGTGATCTTCACTATGCACTAGATCAAAAAGAACAAAAAAATCCAATCGCTGCATTAAATCATTATCTTAGGCAGAGTGAACAGGAAAAAGAAAAAGTTCGTCAACTCGTAGAACGCCAATATAAACTAAAAGACGAATTTTTTAAAGAATACCAGTTAGCAAAGAATTTAGCAGAAAAGCGAATGAAACAAGCGGAGATTGCCGAACAAGCAGGAGAAGAACAGCTGCATGAATTCGCTCTGAGAGAACATCAGGAATATATAGCACGTACAGAGCGTATGAAAGTTTCTTATGATGAAGCAGCTGAAGCACTAGAGGTATTGGAACAAAAATATGAAAATATGAAGCATAAGTTAAAGGACATGCATTTACGTAGAATGGAATTAATGGGACGTGAAAATGTAGCACGTGCCAATCATCAGATTAATCGTGTAATTGATGAAACATCAGATAAACCGTTTTCTAAATTTACTGAAATGGAAAGGTATATTGAGGGCCTGGAATATAGAGTAAATAATTCCTATTACCGCAGTACCTTTGATCATAAAATTGCTAAGCTGGAGAAAAAGATGAATGCAAAGGAACAGTCTTAAAGACCACATTATGTCTAAAGGGACAGCTAAATAAGGTTAGCAGCTTAAACAGATTTTAAGAAAAAGGCTGAAATAGTTCTATGCATAGCCTGTTTTTCCAGCGCTTCTTAGAAAAATAAAAACATGGTATACTATACAGGCGCAGTCATTTGCGCTTGTTTTTGTTTCTACTATAGGAAAGTATAAAAATTTTATGGTTTATAGTATAAGAAAAACTACAGCTTTCGCTAAAGACTTGGCGATAAGCCAAGTTTTTCTAAAAATTTCAAGTATCAGGCTATTACTTTATAGTATATGTAAAGATAAACAAACGATTAGCAGAAAAATTTAGTATGTAGAGAGTTTTTTCCAGCACAGCATGGCAGAAAAAATCGATCAGGTCTAAACCTTGTACTTCTTTGTTTAACCACAAACCTTACAAGTGTTGATTTACAGATCAATTTTATCCCACATCTAACTGGCAGTAAGACCTCCACCTCGGGGAGTAAGAGGAATCAAGAAGTCTAGGCGGAGAAAACTTGCAATAAATGTCCGATCGGTTCAAGGGCCTTTAGGTCATACCTTTAAGGTACTAACCATGTGTGGGGGATGAAAGAAAACCCCCACTCATGGAAGTTTCACTTTATACATACTCGATTTAAAGGGGGTTACTTCATGTTTAAACAACTATCAACAGATACTTTAAATTGGATATTTATCGTTGGAGTAATCCTCTTTATTATTGAGCTTACATTTTTTCAAGGTGGCATGATCATTCCTGCATTATTTTTTACATTGCTTATTTATATAGGGCGACAGCGATTTTCGAGGCTTTGGGGTAAGCTAGCATTTTGGGGGGGGATCGTTGGCGTCGTTTTTTCTGTTTTGAATATGCTGGCAGTTCGTTTTTTGGTGATTGCGGCAATTGTTATATTTATTATTAATTACTCCAAATCAAAAAAAGAAGCAAAATGGATAAAGCCGGAATTATCGGGATTTCGAGAAGAAAAAGAGGAACTAGTCAGCAAACGACCATTGTTTTACCATCGATTGTTTGCTGATCAGCGTACAGATGAAATAGCTTATGAGTGGCGTGATATTAATATACACGGAGCATTTGGCGATCGGGTGATTGACCTTAGCAATACAGTTTTACCAAATGATACAGCTGTTATATCGATTCGGCATCTCGTTGGTAATATCGAGATTTATGTTCCTTATGAAGTAGAAATTAGTATTCAGCATAGCTCAATTATTGGTCGGGCTTTAATCCTCGGAGAATATCATGATAAGCTAATTAATCAAACACTACTTTATCAAACAGAAGGCTATGATCAAACATATCCACGTGTAAAAATCATCACCTCACTAGCATCTGGAGATATTGAGGTGAAGCGAATATGAATGGGTTTTTACGCTATGTTTTTACTGCGATTATGTATAGTGTTGTCTTAACTGTTATTATTGCTGGTTTTACGTTTGTAGCCTTTATCGATGACTGGACAATAATCATTGAAAAGAAGATGGAGGATTTTCCGTTTTTATTGATCCTGTTTGCTATTCCAATCGTTGCTGGCGGAGTAGCAGGGATCGTAATTGGTTTTTACTGGAAGCAACGAGTACATTATGTGGAAAAGCAAATGGAAGAAATAATTAAAGGCCAAAAGCTAAGTTTTGAACTAGAAACGCCGAAGGACTTAGAGTCAATTCAGCGGTATTTGGAACAAATCCAAAATAAAATCCGTATTCAGACTGAACATGCCCAACGTCTGGCAACAGAGAGGGCTGAAGAAAGAGAGAAAAGTCTTCAAGAAATTGTCGTTCAAGAGAGAAACAGATTAGCTAGGGAGTTGCATGATTCAGTAAGTCAACAGTTATTTGCAGCTTCCATGATGATGTCGACGATTACGGAAACAAATCCGCCAAAAAATGAAACAATGAAAAAACAACTGCTTATGGTGGAAAAAATGATCCAGCAATCTCAATTGGAAATGCGTGCATTGCTTTTACATTTACGACCTGTAGCACTAAAAGGCAAGTCTTTGCAAGAGGGAACAAAAGAGTTATTGCTTGAATTAACACAAAAAGTACCAATGAAAATTGATTGGAATATTGAAGCCTTTTCTGTAGATAAAGGAGTAGAAGATCAGCTGTTTCGAATTTTGCAAGAAGCATTATCGAATACGCTTCGTCATGCGAAAGCTAACGCTTTGCATGTTATACTCGTAGAAAGGGATGGAAATATTATTCTCCGGGCGACTGATGATGGCATTGGGTTTGACATGGAGAAGTTGAAGACAGGATCTTACGGGCTGCAAAACATGCGGGAACGTGCGTATGAAATTGGTGGAAGCTATAAAGTAGTAAGCCTCCCAAAGCAAGGTACACGCATTGAGGTAAAGGTACCAAACTTGGGAAGAGAGGAGAACAAAAATGATTAATGTATTATTTGCTGATGATCATGAAATGGTGCGGATTGGAGTTACTTCATATTTATCTGCTCAACCCGATATTCATGTAATAGCTGAGGCTGATGATGGGGAAGAAGCTGTAAAGCTTGCTTTGGAGTTGAAGCCAGATATAATACTAATGGATCTCGTTATGAAAGAAATGGATGGTATTGAGGCAACTAGATTAATTATGGAACAATGGCCGGAAGCAAAAATTATAATTGTGACAAGTTTTTTGGATGATGAAAAAGTTTATCCTGCTCTAGAAGCTGGAGCAACCAGCTATATGTTAAAAACGTCCAAAGCGGAGGAAATAGCTAAAGCGATTCGTGCTACTTATGAAGGACAAACAGTTTTAGAGCCGGAAGTAACTGGTAAACTGATGAATCGGATGCGTTCCCCTCAGGAACAATTACATGAACGGTTAACAGAGCGAGAAAAAGAAGTATTATTATTACTGGCACAAGGGAAAACAAATCAAGAAATTGCTGATCAATTATTTATTTCTTTAAAGACTGTGAAAGTTCATGTTAGTAATTTACTGGCAAAATTAGAGGTGCAGGATCGTACACAAGCAGTTATTTATGCTTTTAGACACCACTTAGTCGACTGAGAACGAAGGGGACGTAACAGCAAAAAAACGAGACATTAACCGCGCTCGTTTTTTATAATTTCATTTCTGGAACTTTGATTTTTATAAAACAACAAAAGATGTTAGGCTGTTCGTTCGCTTCCTTGTAGCAGTAGGAAACTAAAGATCACTTTAATAGTAAAATTACGAAGATTGTTTTAACAGACGTTCTGTCAATTGACAAATAGAGATTAATTCATAGGTAATGATCAGTTCAGGTGGAAAATTAGCTGTATCTGCATCAGGTTTCCGACTGGCAATACCATTTTCTCGCCAGTACATTTCTCTCAGTTTACTTACATATTCTTGATCCATCACCGTTTGATTATGTAATGAATCGATAAGCTCATCCGTTACCTGCCGAATAACTTCTTTTTCTTTTTCCTCCCACATATTGTCATGAAGTGTAGTATTAATAATGTTATCAATGTGATAATGAATAAATCGTAAACAAATAAGCTGTTTTTCGACACTTTGAAAAAATTTCTTTTCATTATCTGTTAACGGATGATATTTTGCTTCATCTTTTTGAAAACGGATTAGTGTTTCTGTTTGTTGTATCTTTTTATACACTTTGTTTGTCGGTTGTAGGTGCAATGAATAAACTAGAGGATCATCCGCCGTTACAGAATAGAATACATTTTTAATCATTTTCCCTAACCGTTTACGAATCGCCATCATGTTCTCAGATATATTTTCCGTATAATCAGGTGGCAGGACAAACATATTTACCATTGTAGAAACAACCAAACCAATTGTAGTAGTTCCTAAGCGAATGAAAAATGAAATAAAATAATTGCTATGAATAACTTCAATCATTGCGACTGCTGTAAGTGTTGCCACTAATAGACCAGCATGTAATTTAAGGCGAAAACAAGTCACTATCGTCAATGTAGCAGCAAGAGCGTAGGTGATTGGTGAATTGCCAAATAAGTAAATAAAAAATACCGAGTATGCAGCACCGATTACTGAAGCAGGAAAACGAATGAAACCTTTCCGAATAGAATCAGAAACGGTCGGTTCAATCGTTACGATTGCAGTTATAACAGCAAAGACTGCCGGAGCCTTTAACATATCGCATATCCATGCTGTTAAAAATACAGCAACCCCAGTTTTAACAACTCTACTCCCTACAAAATACGAACGTTTCAATCAAGTTCAGCTCCTAGATGTCATATCCTTTAATTATGTTATTCTTCATCTATTCTCCGCTAACTTTAAAAAATTTTCAACTAACTTGAAAAAAAGGGTTGCAATTTTAGTCATAATAACATAAACTGTATTATAACAAAAAAATAATTGGAAAACTGTTATATAAAAGGAGGGGTGGAAATGGAAATGACAAAGGATGTGATTATATGTCCTGACTGTGGTAAGGAGATGGATGGGAAAAGTATGATTCAAGAATGTGATTATTGTCTTTCAAAGAAGCAAGATTAATTTTTTGACATCATTGTTATATAACAATGACAAATGTGTTATAACAAGGGTGCTTTAGCAAAGGTGAAATTCACACAAACTAATAGGGGGATAAACATGACAAATCAACGTGTAGCAGATTTAAAAGAAGCTTGGGAAAAAGATCAACGCTGGGTAGGGGTAGAACGACCGTATCGTGCAGAAGATGTCGTTCGATTAAGAGGATCGATGAATATTACTTACACACTGGCGGAAAAAGGGGCAGAAAAATTATGGAATCTTTTAAACACGGAAGACTATATTCATGCACTTGGAGCATTAACAGGTAATCAGGCTGTTCAACAAGTTAAGGCAGGCTTGAAGGCCATATACCTCAGTGGTTGGCAAGTTGCGGCTGATGCAAATTTGGCCGGACAAATGTATCCTGACCAGAGCCTGTATCCGGTAAATAGTGTGCCAAATGTAGTCAAACGCATTAACCAAGCTCTACAAAGAGCGGATCAGATCCATCATTCGGAAGGAAATAATGAAATAGATTGGTTCGCACCAATTGTAGCAGATGCTGAAGCTGGCTTTGGCGGACAGCTGAATGTTTTTGAATTAATGAAAGCAATGATTGAAGCAGGAGCGTCTGGTGTACATTTTGAGGATCAATTGTCTTCGGAAAAGAAATGTGGGCATTTAGGTGGAAAAGTTCTACTTCCTACGCAAACAGCTGTGCGCAATTTAATAGCTGCTCGTTTAGCGGCTGATGTCATGGGTACACCTACAGTTATTATTGCAAGAACGGATGCTAATGCTGCTGATTTAATAACTAGTGATATCGATGAAGAAGATGCACCATTTATTACAGGAGAGCGTACAACCGAAGGGTTCTTTAAGACAAAAGCTGGAATCGATCAGGCAATTGCCCGAGGTCTAGCGTACGCACCATATGCAGACTTAATTTGGTGTGAGACTGCAGAGCCTAACTATGAAGAAGCAAAGAAGTTTGCTGAGGCAATTCATGCAAAATATCCAAACAAATTATTAGCTTACAACTGTTCACCATCATTTAATTGGAAGAGAAAACTAACTGATGACGAAATTGCAAGTTTCCAAGAAAGAATAGCTAAACTGGGCTATAAATTCCAATTCGTTACATTAGCAGGCTTCCATGCGTTGAATTACAGCATGTTTGAGCTGGCAAGAAATTACAAAGATGAGGGTATGAAGGCTTATTCTGAATTACAACAAGCAGAATTTGCTATGGAAGAATACGGGTATACTGCTACGAGACATCAAAGAGAAGTTGGAACGGGATATTTTGATGAGGTAGCACAAGTAATTTCTGGAGGAGCACTTTCAACAGCTGCCTTAAAAGGATCGACAGAAGAAGAACAATTTACGTCATAATAAATGATTAATGAAGTAGGGAATCTACTTTAACTTGTATTGATAGAATTTTATAAGTATTAAAAAACTGAAATCCTTGTAGAATTTTCGATATATTTTTATAAATTCAGGAAAAAAGAAGTGTTCATTTATTAGCGAATGAACGCTTCTTTTTAAGGTTTAAAGAGGATTATGTCTTTTTTGAAATATAATTGTAACATTACTATAATACGCCTGCAATTTTTTATTGATATAATACGAATTGCCTAAGAAGATACATAATAATTATAATATAAAACTAGCCACGATAGAATGAAACGAAAATACATATAAAACATGGCGTGGTAGAATATTGAAAAAGTGGGGGAGTATGTTGAAAAAGTCAATCGTAACTGTAGCAACGATAACAGTTGTTGGTTTTAGCAGTGCTTTTTTCCATTCACAAGTACAAGCAGAACCAGTAAGCAACGTAAAGAGTCATACTGAAATTCAAAATGATCGTGAAGCAATTAAAGCTAATCTATCAGACGCAGAAGCAAAAATTGCAGATGTTTTAATAGACCTAGAAGACTTAAATAAAGAAATTAATCAAGTAAATAAAGCGATGAAAGAAAATAATAAGCAAATGAAAAAAGCAAAAAGTGACATTGCTAAAAAACAGCAAGAAAAGGAAAAGCTCGAAGCAGAAATTAAGAAGCTGGAAGAAGCAATTGAAAAGCGTTACAACAAGCTTAAAGAACGCGCCGTATCTTACCAAGAAAGCGGTGGAGATATCAGCTTCCTTGAAGTAGTCTTAGGTTCCAAAAACTTTGGAGAATTCATTAATCGTGTATCTGCCGTAAACAAAATAACAGATGCAGATGTTAGTTTAATGGAACAACAAGAAAAAGATAAAAAAGAAGTAGAGAAAAAGGAAGAAAAGGTACAAGCTGGTTTAAAAGAATTACAAGCATTGGAAACAGAATTAAAAGGTATGCAAGACACAATTGCTCAACAAAAACAAGAAAATGATAAGAAAAAAGAAAAGTTACAAACTAAAAAAGACGAACTTATGTCTCTAAAAGAAGAACTAAAGGTTAAAGACAGCAACTTGGCGGCACTAGAAGCCGAAGTAAGACAAAACATTGCAGCTAATATTGATGATACTGATGCTTCAGATAATGCAGCTACTACAGCTGCTGCTGAGCAATCAACACCAGCAGCTGAGCAATCAACACCAGCTGCTTCCGTAAATAACAATTCCAACGGTGGGGATTTGCAGACAGTAGCCAGCAAACAAAGCAATAACCAAAGCAGCAAACAACGCTATTCTTCAAAGCCTAAATCATCTGGCGGTGGCGGTTTAAGCGCAGTGCTTAACGCTGGTTATCCATACCTAGGTGTACCGTATGTTTGGGGAGGAAAAACTCCAAGCGGCTTTGACTGTTCCGGATTTGTATCTTGGGCCTATGCTCAAGGCGGGTATTCGATTCCATCAAGTACAAGTGCGTTAGCAGGAGTAGGAACGAAAGTAGAATATAGCGAAATTCAACCGGGAGATCTTGTTTTCTTTGATACTTACAAGAAAAATGGACATGTAGCTATTTACATCGGCGGTGGCAAGTTTATCGGTTCACAAAGTACACCAGGTTTATCTGTAGAATCAATGTCTAATACTTATTGGAATAATGCCTTTAAAGGACATGTTCGTCGTGTAAGATAAAACTAACAGAAGAGAAGCCATTCTTTTATAAAATGTACCCTATAAAGGACATTTTAATAAAGGAATGGCTTTTTTTAATTGTCTAGGAAATTATATCGGTTTCAGCATTGTGGATATCTTTTTGAACGTAGCTCTATCTAGTTTAAGCGCTCAAGTTACAGTAACATCGAATAAGTTAACATTGACTCGAATCTAAAGGAAGGCCGACTAAAAGCGGACTTGCCGTAAAGCGTCGGCATACCCCTGTTTTAGAGGCATGTTTCCTTTTATCTCGAATGTAGGAGAAGTATTTCTCACATTTTAAAAAGTTGTTTATGATGTTACGAACAGGATGAGAAAAACGGGCCCCTAAATCCTCGATTTGTTTGGATCGAAAGCACAGGAAAAGACTGCGACAGCGATTTATCGCGATTTTTCAAGGACAGAGTATGCTTCGATAGCACTACACCGAGATTTTTCAAGGATAAGGAAAGCTTCTTGAATAAACATTCCCACGCAGAAAAAGTGCTTTCCAGGATAGAGCACACTCGACAGCAATACACCACGCGAGAAAAAGTGTTTTTCTTTTTCAAGAACTTCGAGATTATGTTCTATTTCTTATCAGTAGGGGATAAAGGAACTGCTATAGATCACGTAGGGGCATGTCTAGTAATAGCAGCTACTACAGTTTATTATTTTAAGCGCATTTATTCCCATTTAAAATTTTATATTCTAGTAGTGTTATTTAGGAAAAAACGATCAAATGCCGTATAATCCAGATTTATAAGATATGAAAGAATTCGATAGTTACATATATAATAACCAACCATATAAGAAATGGAGTTTTTGAGGGATGAGTTTAATCTTAGTCAATTCGAGCTTACAAAGTAAATGTCCGTGCAAACAAAGGATAATCATTGTTAAATTTACCTCTTATGCATACATACCACCAGCTGGGCTTGTCGCTAGTTACATTTTCTAGTTATATGGATATAACTTTGCAAGAGCGATATATTAAGTAAACTATACGATGGAATCTCTAATCCATTAACTTAAATATTTTTATTAATGGAAAATATTCCGTCTTTTTCGTTATAATGGTAACAGTACATGTGCAATTTGATGAAAGGGGAGATAAAGTGAAGATTCAAGATTACCGAAAACCGAATTATCTAATTGATCCAATATATATACGAAGGTGGTCTCCAAGAGCGTTTTTATCAAGGGATATTACCAAAGATGACCTGAATAGTTTATTTGAAGCAGCTAGATGGGCACCGTCTGCAGCAAATATACAGCCATGGCGTTTTATTGTGGCTAAGCACGATGCTGATAAAAAGAAATTTTTATCATTTATTGATGAGTCTAACGTGATTTGGTGCAAGCATGCACCTGTATTGGTAGCTATCGTTTCTAAAACAGATAGGAACCGTCCTGGCAGTAAGAACCCGACTCATGCCTTTGATACGGGAGCTGCTTGGGGATTTTTGGCATTAGAGGCAGCGCGAAAGGGAATTTTAACACATGCGATGGGGGGATTTGATCGGGCAAAAGCAAAACAAGTATTAGAGATTCCAGACAATTATGCTATTCATGCTATCGTTGCCATTGGATATCAAGGGGATAAGCAAACTCTTCCAGAAAATTTACAGCAGCGGGAAATACCATCTACTAGGAAAAATATCGAGGAATTTGTTTTTGAAGGTAGTTTTGAAAACCCGTAAATATGGTTACTTATTTTTGGTATAATTCAACTAAAAGCAAGGATATATCAAATAAAAGATGACACGTCATCATGTATCATCTTTTTTTATGCACATGTACGTTGGGTTATTTGTAGTAATCCATGTTTAACATTTTAAGCAAAGGGTATAAATTAAAAAAACTTCTCCTCTCCTCCTTATTTACATTTAAGAAAGGATATGTTATGAAGCCTAACAATTCGTTTAATAACCCTGTATTTTATGTTTCAGCTTGTTTTGTGTTACTACTCGTAGTTATAGGAGCAATCATGCCAGTTAAATTTGGTAAGGTAGCCGAAAAATTATTTAACTTTACAACAATCAATTTTGGATGGTTTTATTTATTATCCGTAGTTATCTTTATCATATTTTTAATCGTACTTTCCTTGAGTAAATACGGAAAAATGAAATTAGGAGCAGCTGATTCGAAACCAGAGTACTCTTTTTTCACTTGGATCGGCATGCTGTTTTCAACTGGTTTTGGCGCTGGATTAGTTTTTTGGGGAGTAGCGGAGCCAATGAGTCATTTTTTTAAAACCCCTTTCCCTGAATTAGAAGCGATGACGGAAGAATCTGCAAGAGTAGCAATGGGATATGCTTTTTTTCACTGGGGAATTAGTCAGTGGTCTGTATTTGCTGTTGTGGGTTTAGTAATAGCGTATCTACAGTTTAAGAAAAAACGGAGAGGATTAATTTCAACATCTATCCAGCCTATTATTGGAAGAAATAAAGTAGTTGCAGGTACAGTTGATTCATTAGCGGTTGTTGCAACAGTAATGGGAGTTGCAACATCATTAGGTTTAGGTATATTGCAAATGAACGGCGGATTAAAATCAGTCTTTAATGTACCTTCATCTATTTGGGTGCAAATGATTATTGCTGGAATAATGTTAATTACGTATTTAATTTCTTCCAGTACTGGGTTGGATAGAGGAATTAAATGGTTAAGTAATATTAATCTTGGATTATGCCTATTGTTGCTTGTTTTTGTCTTTTTAGCAGGACCTACCGTATTTATCTTAAATATATTTGTTTTAGGATTAGGAGATTATTTTTCTAATTTTATTCAATATAGTCTTCGGCTTACTCCGTATACGGGGGACACGTGGGTAAGGGAATGGACCATATTCTATTGGGCATGGTCTACCGCTTGGTCTCCGTTTGTTGGTGCATTTGTAGCCCGGGTATCAAGGGGACGGAGCATTAGACAATATGTAATCGGTGTGTTAGTAGTGTCTCCAGCAATTGCTTGTGTGTGGATTGCCGCTTTTGGGGGAACTGCAGTATTTAATGATTTAATGAATGGTACATCGATAGCAGAGGCTGTGAATGCGGACATTGCCGTAGCACTATTTGAAACGTATCAGCATTTGCCAATGACCACCATTCTTTCTATACTCTCTATATTTCTAATATTTACTTTTATTGTCACTTCTGCAGATTCTGCGACGTATATTTTAGGTTCAATGACATCAAGAGGTAGTTTAAATCCGGCATTAGTTACGAAAATAGTTTGGGGACTTCTAATCACAGCAATTGCTGTTGTACTTCTTTTAGCAGGTGGGCTAGAAGCACTACAAACTGCTTCATTAATATCAGCATTGCCATTTACTGTTATATTATTAATAATGGTAGTTTCCTTCACCAAAATGATTAGTCAGGATTTTAAGAAAGATAAACAAAGAGAAGATGTTGATTAAAAGAAAAAAGCAGCACTGCTATGCAGGTTTTTTGTTTACCGCAGCACTGTATGTTGCTTGAAAACTTTATTGCAAGAATAAAAGATCCTTGAAAAAAGGAATCCTTACCAGTTTAAATAAAAAGGTTAATAAATGCTTATACTTATTAAATAACAATTGATGCTAGTTATTCATGTTGAAATATAGTATAAAACAAGGTGATTATTTAATGAAACTGTTTAGAGCCGCTATAATAAAAAGCATTAAAAGCGTAAATTATTTATTTTCTGGGGTTCCGCAAAAATAGGTTTTGGACTGGACCAAGAGAAAATGCACATTTATGTATACACAGAGGGATAAAAGCCCGGGAGGATATCGGATTTTGGATATCTTTCCGGGCTTTTTTATGTTAGAAACTATTAATTTTTAACATAAAAGTAATTTCGCCGTGGAAACAATATTACTGCTTTAAAAAGCAGATAAAGCATCGTTTATAAGGTTATTTGGCGGATTTGGTTGTTAGGTATTGCGATGGAGACGATTCTTATGAGTACTGCTTATGCAGTCTGGACTGGAATGGGTACGGTAGGGAGTGCACTACCTGGAATGCTGTTTCCAGGAGTCAAAAGATTGGGCAACTATTGTTCATAAGTATGATATTGGGTGCGGCAGTTGGTTTAAAGTTGATCTCTTAGGATGTTTAATACGCTTTATTAACGGATATACACTACTAAGTCGTAACGTTAAAAAGGAGCGCTGATCGTTATGGATTTAAATAAAAAACTGAAGCAATTGGCAACGATTCGTAGAGAAAGTCCAAATAAAGTTTTTACAATGTATTTAAACACGGACCCCTCTGACCCTGAACAACAAGGGGGAGAATGGAAGATACAATTTAAAAACGGCATGCGTAACTTTGAACAGTATTTAAAAGAAGCAGATAATAAAGAAGAATTGAATTGTTTTCAACAAGTAAAACAAAAGGTAGAAAAATATATTCGGATGAATGAACAACAATTTCGCCGGGGTATTATTCTTATTACAACAGCAGATAAAGAAGTTTGGTTTGCTGTAAGGATACAAATGCGTTTGAAAACAGTCTTTTTTTGGCAAGAAACACCAGTATTAGATCAATTAAAAAAATTGAAGAAACAGTACCCAAAATCAGGAATCATTCTTGTTCAACAAAATAAAGTGAAATTAATGGAAGCTTATTTAAATGAGGTTGAAGCGGTAAAAACATATGAATTTGACTTGGAAATTGATGATTGGCGTGAAAAAACGGCAGTAGAACCTGGTAATCCAACAATCCAAAAAGATGACTTATACGCTCGTTTTGAAGCAAATAAGCAACGATGGTATAAAAAAATTGCTCCTAAAATGGATAAGCTGGCCAAGGATAAACAATGGGAAAAAGTATTTATTGTTGGAGAACCAGGCCAGGCACAAGCATTTCAAGATCAGATGAATAAATCACCAGATAAAGTAATTAATAAAAACATGCTCGATCATCAGAAATCTAACATATTAAAAGAGATATTTGGTTAAAAAAGAGTCTGTGCAGACTCTTTTCTACACTTTAAGTACTCTTACTTGAAATTGTAAACATCTTTACGTATAAGTGGTGGTTAGGCAATCGCGTGTGCAGATTAACGATGGAGTGATAAGATAAAAAATACTGGTAATAAGGAAATGAGGAGGGAGATAGTGATATAGAATATAGCTTGCTTTAGCTGTTTATGTAATAATAGCTGTAATGTTTCATTACCAAATGTGGAAAAAGTGGTATAAGCACCGCAAAAACCCACTCCTAACAGCAACCACCAATTTTGAGAAAGCATGACATTAAGCTGTAAATGAACTAAAACTGCTAGAAGATGGAGCCGGTAATATTCACTCCCCATGTTCCAATTAATCGTTTTTGCGCTAGTAAAGATAACTCATAGCGCATAATACTTCCAAAGAATCCACCAACAGCTATTAATAAAAAACTCATCTTTCTGCCTTCTCTCTATTAGCCATTGCCATTTTATAGCCCAATAAGCAAAATAGAAGCCCTCCAACTACGCTAATAATAACATAGAGTACTGCTAATACTTTGGTTGAATTCCATAGCGCTACGGTCTCTACACTAAAAGTAGAAAAAGTAGTAAAAGATCCAATTAATCCTACCGTTAAAGCGGTAAATATAGAAGTAGGGAGAAGCTTCTTTATATGATTTTGATGTACTAAAAAACTAAGCAAAAAGCAACCAAATAAATTTGTACATAACGTCGCAATGGGAAAGCCTTCTTCTGTTAATAAAACAGATATGCCATACCTTCCCATTGTACCGACCGCCCCACCTAGTCCAATTATTGCGGTTAATTTGATGTTAAAGTTACTTTGCATCCGGGGCACCTTCCATAAATTTCAAATTTATGTCCTTCAATGGAGTAATCAGCTAATACTTCTTTAACTTCATCGATCGGACAAATTTCAATTTCCTTTGTTTTCCCACAATCCTTACATATAAAGTGATGATGGTGATCTTGAGAACAATTCATACGGAAATGTTTTTCCCCATTTAACTCGGTTGTTTCCAAAATTTCTAATTGATGAAATAAGTGGAGGTTTCGATATATCGTATCAAAACTGATCCCGGGATATTTTTTTTCCAAATGGGTACAAAGATCTTTAGCAGTACGGTATCCATCCACTTGCTCAAAAAAGGAGAGGATATCTTTTCGTTTACTTGTTATTTTATATCCTTTTTTTTGTAAAAGTTCGATCGCTTCATTTTTGTTCATTCAGCTTCCCTCACTTTTTAGTTAGAGCGCATGTTCAAAAAGAGAAGAAATAGTACAAGTTCGTTATGATCAAAGGCTTCCTTAAAAAACGCGATGTATTGCTACCGAAGCATGTCCTGTCGATTCAAACCAATCGGACATTTAGATGACGTTTTCTTAGCACGTTGATTTTTTAATTGCAAAACCATTAAAAGGAAAGAATTACGCCACCTTACATGTCGGAGTTTAACTACTTCTTCCACTGACAAGTCAAGCTGTACTACTTCCTATTTTACGCCTTCTTCGCTTTATAAACATAACGAGTAACAAAATAAGTATAGATGTCATAACAATGGTTCCACCTGATGGTATTCTTAAATAATACCCGGTGACTAATCCTATAATAACAGCAATTTCACCAAATACAATAGACAACATAACCATTTGTTTAAACCCTTTGGCTAGTCGCATACTGGCAGCAACAGGTAATGTCATTAGTGCGGATACAAGTAAGACGCCCACGATTCGGATGGAAACAGCGATCACAAGTGCTGTTAACACGATAAATAAAAGATGAATCGCTTTGGAATGCAGTCCAGATATCGTTGCATATTCCTCATCAAAGGAAAGCGCAAATAATTCTTTATAAAATAATAGAATAATGACAACGATAAAGAAAGAGATTATTGCAATCGAGTAAAAATCATTTCTGCTCACTGCGGATACAGACCCGAATAAATAATTAAATAAATCTGTGTTAAATCCATTTGCGATAGAAATAAAAATAACGCTAAGTCCAACCCCTCCGGAAAGGATAATGGGAATTGCTAACTCCTGATAGGCGTTATAAACACCTCTTAGCTTTTCAATTAATATCGAGCCAATCACGGAAAAGGCCATACCGCTATATAAAGGGCTAAGCATAATAGCGAATTTCTTTTCCATTAATAGTCCAAATGCTATTCCGGCTAATGTAACATGTGATAGCGCATCAGCTAATAATGATAGCCGTCTTACAACAATAAATGTTCCTAATAACGGAGCAATAATCCCAATTAATATCCCTGTAAAAAATGTATTACGTAAAAAATCATATTCTAAAAAGTCTGCTAGCATATCGTTTCCTCCAAATTAATGATCGTGTTTAACAATATTTACTTGATGTCCGTATAGTTGAGACAGGTCTTTTTCAGTTAACGATTTATATTCAGCCCGCTTGCCATGAAAATATAATGTTTTATTAAGGCATGCGATATGTGTAGCCTGTTCAGTTATTGTTCCGGTATCGTGGGTAACCATTAACATCGTAATCCCCTGCTTAAGGTTTAATTGATCAAGCAGATCATAAAATCGTTGAACGTTTTTATGATCCACTCCTACAGTCGGTTCATCTAAAATTAATAATTCAGGATCACTAACAAGAGATCTGGCGATAAAAATACGCTGTTGCTGTCCCCCTGATAAATTACCAATATTTTCATATACGTAAGCTTCCATATCTACCTGCTGAAGCGCTTGATGTATTTTTTCTTTATGCTTACGTGTGAAAAATTTTAAATAGCCAATTTTTGCAGTTAATCCCATTGAGACAACTTCGAATACAGTAGCAGGAAACCCCTTATTAAACGTGTTCGCTTTTTGTGAAACATAGCCGATTTTATTCCAAGCAGAAAATCTGTTCATTGGTTCACCAAAAAGCTTAATAGATCCCGTATCAGGCTTTTCTAAACCAAGGATTAGTTTAATAAGAGTTGTTTTACCCCCGCCGTTTGGACCGATTAGCCCCACAAATGAACCCTTAGGGATGGTAAAGTAAATATTCTCCAATACTTTTTTGTTTTCATAGGTGAAGCTAACATTTTCGATTGATACGATCTTTTCCTTCATCGTATAACTCCTTTAATTTATTTTTTAAGTAGTCATTTTGTTACTTTATCAAGAATAAGCAAATTTTGTTTCATTAATGAAAGATAATCTTCATTATTATGAATATCTTTTTCTGTTCTTGTAGATAAGTTATGAATCGTTACTGCTTTTGCGTCAATATGTTCTTGAATGATCTCGGAAATACGATTAGAACTGTTTTGTTCAAAAATCAAATAATCGAGCTTGTATTGTTTTGCTTGTTCAATAATATTGACTAAATCTTTTTGGGAAGGCTCATTGCTGGAAGATAAGCCGCTAATAGCGATTTGCACTAATCCATAACGTTCTTCCCAATACCCATACGCAGCGTGAGAAACAAGAATATGCTTGTTTTCCTTAGCATGTAACACTTGTTGAAAATCACGATCTAACTTTTTTAATTGTTTTTTGAGTTGTTTAAAGTTTTGGTTATATAACGCTTGATGCTCCGGATTTAATTTGACTAATTGATTTTTAATAATTTCCGACATCTCAATCATACGTAACGGATCTAACCAGATATGTGGGTCATAATCTCCGTGGTCATGATCATGATGAGAATGATCGTGTTCATCATGGCTATGTTCATCATCGTGAGAATGACTACTCTCGTCATGAGACTGTCTATTCTGATTCGTATTAGCAGCAGCAAATAATGATTCGTGTTTTCCAATTTCAATAAGGGTTACATTTTCTTTGGCTAAGGCATTCGCCATACTTTCGGCAAAGCCTTCTAAGCCTGCTCCCATATAAATAAATGCATCGCTTTTCGCAATATCGGTAACGACTTTTGAAGCAGGTTCATAAGTATGTGCATCAACACCTGGAGGGTAGATAGAATTTACTTTTACAGTTTCTCCGCCAATTTGTTCAACCGCAAATTGCAAGGGATAGATAGAAGTATATATAGTTAAATCAGAATTATTCTTTGGCTGTGAGGTACTTTTCGTGCAACCCATTAAAAAAAAATTTAATATGCCAAACAAAATTATTAATATGAATAACTTTTTCACAACGTGTCCTCCCACAGATAAAATCTGTTATTATATTATCGTAATCATTCCGAAATGTAAATAGTAATGGTTACGATTTGTTTTTTTATGAAGAGCACCAAGGTGTTTAATATTCTTATCACATGTGTATCAAATGATTTATCTATGTTTAGAGCTAGTAAATATCTAAATGGTGTTTTATAAGTGATTTACATTGAGACAAAGGAACAAAAAGTACAAGCACATGTTTAATAATGTACTAACTGGAAAACTTCTGACGAGATAAAGTGAAACTTCATTCCGTGGAACGCTTTATACACGGAATGTTAGTTGAACGAATCGGGCATTTAGGTGCCGTTTTTCCTTATTATACTCCTCCCGTATTCCCCTAACCCCTTGAAGGAAAACTTACGGCACCTTATATGCGGGATAAAGTGAAACTTCATTAAGGAGTGCTTTTTTCCTTGAATGTTAGTACCGCAAGGGTATGACCTAAAGGCCCTTAAACGAATCGGGGATTTAGGACCCGTTTTTCTCATCATGTTCGCAACATCATTAGCACATTTTTGAAATGAGAAAAATACGGATCCTTACATCCAGGATAAAGTGGAAACTTTATTAAGGAGTGCTTTTTTCCTTGAAAAAGAAGAACACTTTTTCCGCGTGCGATGCTTATTCAAGAAGCTTTCCTTGTCCTTGAAAAATCGCGATGTATCGCTTTCGTAGTCTTTCCTTGTCCTTAGAAAATCGAAGTTTACTATAGTTGGGGCGCTTGAGCCAGACGACGAAGACTTTGTCAATATAGAAGCAGATATTATTTCATTCTTCACCAATTAAAAAGCTTTGTTGAAAGCCCCCCTTATGATGAAGAGATAGGGTAAGAAAACTAGCCGCTTGTTATGCTTTCCGTATAGAAGGTTAAAAATTTTTGTAATCCCTTTATTAAAAAACTTATGATTTATTGTTGCGAAATGTCAGTAAATACATTATAGTAATAATTAAGTGATAGGAGACTATCTTTTTATTTTTGAAACAAAATGAATGAGTATTCATTCAAAATGCGGATGGGAGGATAAACTATGAAGCAATCAATCAGGCGTGCTGCTGTTTTAGGCTCTGGAATCATGGGCTCTGGAATTGCTGCTCACTTGGCTAATATTGGTATTCCAACTTTAATGCTTGATATTGTACCAAAACAATTAACAAAGGAAGAAGAACAAAAGGGGTTAACGCTAAAAGATCCAATTGTACGTAATCGAATTGCTGCACAAAGCAAAAAAGCATTATTAAAGCAAAAACCTTCACCAATTACAACAAAAGAAAGTCTTGATTTAATTGAGATTGGTAATATGGAAGATGATATGGAAAAGCTTGCTGACGTAGATTGGATTATCGAAGTGGTCGTTGAAAACTTAGAGATAAAGAAAAACGTCTTAGCAAATATAGATAAATATCGAAAACAAGGAACTATTGTAAGTTCAAATACATCTGGTGTTTCTATTGAAGCAATGTCGATTGAATGTTCCGAGGATTTTCGTAAACATTTTCTCGGTACACATTTTTTTAACCCACCACGATATATGAAGCTGCTTGAAATTATACCGACAAAAGATACGGAACCTCAGGTCCTCGAGTTTATGAAACGCTTTGGCGAGAATGTCTTAGGAAAAGGTGTTGTCGTTGCAAAAGATACACCAAACTTTATTGCGAACCGAATTGGAACATATGGTTTGCTTGTAACCGTTCAAGAGATGCTTAAAGGAAAGTATAGTGTAGGGGAAGTAGATTCTGTAACTGGTCCATTGATAGGCAGACCAAAGAGTGCAACTTTTCGTACATTAGATGTAGTAGGTCTCGATACATTTATTAATGTGGCTCATAATGTTTTTGAACAAGTGGAAGGAAAAGAAAAAGAGTTATTTTCTGTTCCAGGCTTTATGTTGAAAATGCAGGAAAAAGGCTGGTTGGGTGCTAAAAGCGGCCAAGGTTTTTATCTGAAGAAAAAAGATAAAGCAGGGAGCATGATCTATGAATTAAACCCAGAAACGTTTGAATATGAAGACCGTAAAAAATTAAAAACAGCTGCTATAGAAATGGCGAAGCAGCAAAAAGGCTCACATCGTAAATTGAAAACGCTTCTATCACAAAAAGGTGATCGAGCTGGTGATTTTGTTTGGTCGATATTAAAGCCGGTGCTTATCTATTCGGCTGAATTAACGGGGGAAATTGCGGATGATATATTAGCGATTGATAATGCAATGAAATGGGGCTTCGGCTGGGAGCATGGACCATTTGAAACATGGGATGCAATTGGCCTGCGAGCATCTGTAGAAAGAATGCAGGCAGAGGGAGAGACAATTCCTGAATGGGTACTACAGTTTCTAGCTGATGGTAATGAATCATTTTATAAAAAAGATAATGGTAATGTGTACTACTATGATAAAGGAACGTATAAACAAAATGTCGTGAATAAAAAAGAAATTAATTTGCGTCTATTAAAAGATGTTCAAGGGGTCATTAAAAAGAATACCGGCGCTAGTTTAATAGATTTAGGAGATGGTGTTGCTTGTTTGGAGTTTCATTCCAAGAGTAATGCAATTGGGTTAGATATCATCCAAATGGTAAATTTTGCGATTGAAGAAGTAGATAAAAACTTTGAAGGGCTGGTTATTGGTAACCAAGGGAAGAACTTTTGTGTTGGAGCGAACTTAGCGATGATGCTGATGGAAGCTCAAGACGATAACTTTTTTGAGTTAGATATGGTCATTCGCCATTTCCAAAATATGACAATGGTAATTAAATATGCAAACAAGCCGGTAGTTGTAGCACCATTTAATATTACAGTTGGTGGGGGGGCAGAAGTAACGTTACCGGCTGCATCTATCCAAGCTTCAGTAGAGACGTATATGGGACTAGTGGAATTTGGAGTTGGCTTAATTCCCGGTGGTGGTGGAACGAAGGAATTGTATTTAAAACAGCTTAGACAATTGCCAAAGGGAATTAACTTTGATTTATCAAAAGTAGCTAATGATGTTTTTGAAAAAGTGGCTACTGCTAAAGTATCGACATCTGCCGCAGAAGCGCGTGAGTATGGTTTCTTAGATCAAGGGGATCGGATCAGTGTTAATCCTGACCATTTACTGCATGATGCAAAAGAAAATGTGTTATCACTTGCGAATTCAGGTTACCGTCCTCCAAAACCTGAAAAGATTCCAGTAGTTGGTGATGCTGGATATGCGGCAATGGTGCTGGGAGCAAAAAATCTATATCTAAGCGGATATGCATCTGAACATGATCTGAAAATTGCTGAAAAGCTGGCATATGTATTATCAGGTGGCAGAATCAAAGAGGGAACGGAAATTGATGAACAGGCAATGCTTGATTTAGAAAGAGAAGCGTTTCTAAGTCTAATCGGGGAGCCAAAAACACAACAACGGATGCAACACATGTTATTAAAAGGGAAACCACTACGTAATTAAAGGAAAAGGGGGAAACATGGTGAAGGAAGCAGTAATTGTTGCAGGAGCAAGAACCCCTGTAGGGAAAGCAAAGAAAGGGGCGCTTGCTACTTCTCGTCCGGATGATTTAGCAGCATTAACGATAAAGGAAACATTAAATCGTGCAGGTGGGTATGATGGAAATATTGATGATGTAATTATTGGATGTGCCATGCCTGAAGCAGAGCAAGGCATGAATATGGCAAGGAATATTGCGGGGTTAGCCGGTTTAAAGCATGATGTTCCGGGAATAACGATTAATCGTTATTGTTCTTCAGGTTTACAAAGCATTGCTTATGCTGCTGAGCGAATTATGATTGGAGCAAGTGATACGATCATTGCCGGCGGTACAGAATCAATGAGTCTAATCCCAATGGGCGGACATGTTATAAAACCAAACTCAACGTTAGTTCAAGATGCTCCGGGATATTATATGGGGATGGGACATACTGCAGAGGAAGTTGCTAATCGCTTTAAGATTTCTAGAGAAGATCAAGATGCGTTCGCTGTAAGGAGTCATGAACGAGCTGCAGAGGCGATCGAAGAAGGAAAATTTATCGACGAAATTGTTCCTGTAGAAGTAACTCATCGCCTTCTTAATGATAAAAACAAGCCGGAAGAAAAAATGATTACATTTTCCATGGATGAAGGAGTTCGTCCGGGAACCTCGATGGAAGTGCTGGGAAAGCTGAGACCAGCGTTTCATGTGAAAGGAACAGTAACCGCTGGAAATTCTTCACAAATGAGTGATGGAGCTGCTTCAGTATTAGTGATGGAGCGTGATAAAGCTGAAGCAGAGGGTTTAACACCAATAGTTAAATTTAGATCGTTTGCCGTCGCAGGAGTAGAGCCTGAGATTATGGGGGTAGGACCAATTGCCGCTGTTCCAGAGGCATTACAAATTGCTGGACTTGAGTTATCGGATATCGGTCTGTTTGAATTAAATGAAGCATTTGCTTCACAAGCTGTACGTGTTATTCAGGAGCTAGACTTAGATATTGATAAAGTGAACGTAAATGGTGGGGCAATTGCACTTGGTCATCCATTAGGCATGACAGGTACGAAACTGACACTTACCTTAATGCATGAAATGAAACGCAGACAAGTTCAATTTGGGGTTGTTACGATGTGTATAGGTGGCGGCATGGGAGCAGCAGGAGTATTTGAACTGATCTAAAATCAATAAATAAGTTAGAAAAGGGGTAGATGAAATGAGTGAAACAAAGGAAAAAGTATTTAAAGGCGGCGGATTTTTAGTCGAAGATTTAACGGCAGATGATGTTATTACACCAGAGGATTTTAATGATGAGCATAAAATGATTGCCAAGACAACGGAAGAATTTGTTGCAGGTGAAGTGTTGCCAAAGGTGGATAACTTAGAAAATCATGAGTTTGAGTATTCGGTAGAGTTATTGAAAAAAGCAGGAGAACTCGGATTATTAGGTGCTGACATACCTGAAAAATTCGGGGGATTGGCACTTGATAAAATCAGTTCTTCCTTGATCACCGAAAAATTTGCACGTGCGGGAGGTTTTTCTGTCACGCATGGTGCACATGTTGGTATTGGTACATTACCGATTGTATTCTTCGGGAATGATGAGCAAAAAAAGAAGTATTTGCCAAAGCTTGCTACAGGTGAATTGCTAGCTGCATATGCATTAACAGAGCCTGGTTCAGGATCGGATGCTTTAGGCGCAAAAGCTACAGCAAAGCTAAATGAAGCTGGAACACATTATATTTTAAATGGCGAAAAGCAATGGATTACGAACTCTGCATTTGCTGATGTGTTTATCGTTTACGCTAAAATTGATGGGGAACATTTCTCTGCATTCATTGTTGAAAGAGAATTTCTGGGTGTATCAACTGGACCTGAAGAAAAGAAGATGGGAATTAAAAGTTCCTCTACACGTACATTAATTTTAGAAGATGCTGAAGTTCCGGTTGAAAATTTACTGGGTGAAAAAGGACGCGGACACATCATTGCATTTAATATTTTAAATGTGGGTCGTTATAAGCTGGCAATTGGCGGTGTCGGCGGAGCTAAAATAGGTTTGGAAATAGCAACCAAATATGTGAATGAACGTAAACAGTTTAATCAGCCGATTTCCAGCTTTTCATTAACACAGGAAAAGCTAGCTACGATGGCTAGTGAAACGTATGCTAATGAGAGTGCTGTTTATCGTACTGTTGGTTTATTTGAGCAGCGGATGGGTGCACTTACAGAGGAACAATTAAATGATGGGAGAGAGGTTGCTAGAGCAATTGCTGAGTACCAAATTGAATGTTCCATGAACAAATATATGTGTACGGAGTTGCTTGACTATGTAGCAGATGAAGCTGTACAATTACATGGCGGCTATGGATTTATGCAAGAGTATGAAGTTGAGCGTATGTACCGAGATTCACGAATTAACCGTATCTTTGAGGGAACGAACGAAATAAACCGTTTGTTGGTTCCAGGTACATTATTGAAAAAAGCATTAAAAGGTGAGTTACCACTTTTACAAAAAGCTCAAAGCCTGCAAGAAGAGTTAATGATGCTTATGCCGGAAGAAGTAGGCACGGAAACATTAGAACAAGAAAAGTATTTATTAAAAAATGCGAAGAAAATCGTATTAATGGTCGCTGGCTTAGCGGCGCAAAAGTATATGCAACAGATTGAAAAGGAGCAAGAGATTCTAGTAAACTTGGCTGATATGGTTGCTGAAGTTTACAATATGGAGTCTGCCCTTCTCCGTACAGAAAAGGCAATTCAAAAAACAGGGGAAGAAAAGAATAAGCAAAAGCTCCTTTACACACAAGTTTATGTTCAAGAAGCATTTAACCGAATCGAAGCGGATGCAAAAGAAACATTAATCGCTGTAGAAGAAGGAGATACATTACGGATGGTGCTTTCTTCTTTACGCAAACTAACAAGACACACACCTATAAACGTTATAGCGAAAAAGCGCGAGATTGCTGCTGCAATTATTGAAGAAGAAAAATATGTACTATAAAAATAGAAAAAAAGCTGCTGCCTTCTAGAAGACAGCAGCTTTTTTACATGTGTAAAATTAAAACGAATTGGCGTCGGATCCATTTTTTAAGCTGTATGTATAAGCGAGGGCTAGTTCTATATGCTAAGGCAAAGTTTCTCTGTATGTACTTTTTAAAAGTGAATACAAGAAGTACCATGATTTCATTATTTGTCTTTTCATTCGTATTTTCGTTCATGATTTTGCTATAATAATAGTACATGTTCAAAAAGAAGATAAAAATGATCGAAACGTTTTAGCTGAGACTGTTTCGATAAGTAAAATGGCATTCGATATATGCATAGTATAGAAACAGAGACAAGGGAAAGCCGTTCTCTTTTTTACTATAGGAAAGTATAAAACTTTATGGTTTATAGTATAAGAAAAACTATAGCTTTCGCCATAAAGACTTGGCGATAAGCAAGTTTTTCTAATGCCTGACTTTTTGAGCATCCTTTTATAGTTAATGATGAAAGGGAGGCTTTAACAATGACGTTAACCTTTTATTGGTATCCAAATTGCGGAACATGTAAAAAAGCAAAAAAGTGGCTCGATGATAAAGAAATAAGCTATAAGCCAATACATATTGTGGAAAGTCCGCCAAGTAAAAATGAACTCCTTACACTCATCGAAAAAAGCGGGTTACCCGCAAAAAAATTTTTCAATACGAGTGGTAAAAAGTATCGAGAACTGAATATAAAAGATAAGATTAAAGACGCAACAGATGAAGAAATGGCAGAAATATTAGCTTCGGATGGCATGTTAATTAAACGGCCAATTGTAACGGATGGTTCAAAGGTAACCGTCGGATTTAAGGAAGACATGTTTGCAGAAAATTGGCTGTAGAATGAAAAAAGAAATACTGGATAAAAATTGACTAACCTTGTATAGTGAAAGTGGAGTAAACTTTTGGAGGGATAAACGTGAGCGTACCAAAGGAACTATTATATTCAAAAGAACATGAATGGGTAAAAAAAGAAGATGGAAAAGTAAGAATTGGAATTACAGATTTCGCTCAAGATGAACTTGGTGATATTGTATTTGTAGAGCTTCCTGAGCCTGGTGATGAATTGGAAATGAATGAACCATTTGGCAGTGTTGAATCTGTGAAAACGGTTTCCGAACTGTATGCACCAATTAGTGGAAAGGTTGTCGAAGTAAATGAAGAGCTAGAGGACAGCCCAGAACTAGTTAATGAGTCTCCGTATGAAAAAGCATGGATGGTAGTAGTAGAGCCGACAAGTGAACTGGATGACTTATTAACAGCTGAAGCATACGAAGAAATAATAAGTGAATAATAAAACAAAGAATAATAGCTGATGTGCAAAGGATTGCAATCAGCTTTATTTTTAATATAGAAATTTTACCAAAGGCAATCAATCACTAAATAGCTGTGTTTCACCGTATAATAAAAAGCGAATGAACAATGTAGACAGAGATACTAAAGGAATGTGCGCTAATAGGCAAATAGACCGTTTGGTTTCATAAATTATCACCTTCCAATGCAAAAAGTGAAAGCATATCGCTTGATTCCCAAGGAGTGCTATGTGATGATACCAGATGAATCAGAAAAAATTTTAATTGTCGAAGGATTAACAGATAAAAAGCAAGTAAATAAAGTTATAACAGAGGATTTAACGATTGTCTGTACAAATGGAACACTTGGTATAGAACGGTTCGATCAATTGTTAGAGGATTACCAGCTAGATGATAAGGATGTATATATTCTCGTTGATGAAGACCCTTCTGGAATAAAGCTGCGTAAACAGTTAGCTAGAGAATTGCCGCATGCAAAGCATCTGTATATTAGCAGTGAATACCGAGAAGTAGCAACAACCCCTGAGAATATTTTAGCTCAAGTACTAGTAAGTAAAAGCATTGCTGTTAATCCAATTTTCTTGATTTAACTCTTATTAAAAAGGTGATCGTTTGCAACAGGTAACGGAAGAACAATTAAAAAAAGATAATTATTTGCTTTATATATTCACTCCATTTTGCGGGACATGTCATGTTGCTAGAGGCATGCTCAAAAAAATTGAAGCAATGCAACAGCAGGAGCTTTTCATAGAAATGAATGCATCTTTTTACCCTGATTTTATGCAGAATTATCAAATTCAAAGCGTTCCATGTTTACTCATTAAAAAAGATGGAAAAATAATGGAGAAAATCTATGCATTTAAAAATATAGCAAATATTTATCACTATTTATTAATGTATGAACCGGAAATATTCACGCGTAAAAAATGAGAAATACGTTGACAGAGTTAACGAGAGCATGCTATTATATGATTTATTCAATTAAATAATGTTTAACTCTTATCTTGAGCGGTGGAGGGACTGGCCCAGTGAACCCGCGGCAACCTTCAAACTTCTTTGTTTGAAAGGTGCTAATTCCTGCAAAGCTTTAGCTTTGATAGATGAGGGGACATAAATGACAATCTTACGTCTTTCTGTTCTCTTGCAGAAAGGCGTTTTTATTTACCACATAGAGCATAATAAGTACGATGCGAAAAGAAGGAGGAGTAGGCGTGATATCGATAGAGGGTTTGAGTAAGATTTTTACTACAAACAAGATAAAAACAACAGCTGTTGATGATTTAACCCTTTCGATTGATCAAGGAGATATCTTTGGTGTTATCGGTTATAGTGGAGCTGGAAAAAGTACCTTTGTCCGTCTCTTAAATCGCCTTGAAGAACCAACGAGCGGGCGAATTTTTATCAATGACCAAGAAATTACAGCACTCAGTAAAAGTAAATTACGGGCAGCTAGACAGGATATAGGAATGGTGTTTCAACATTTTAATTTGCTTTGGTCACGTACGGTAGAAGACAATATTGCATTTCCGTTAGAAATTGCTGGTATTGGTAAGGAAGAAAGAAAAAAACGAGTTCAATCATTAATTGATTTAGTCGGTTTAACAGGAAAAGAAAAGGCTTATCCGGCACAATTAAGCGGCGGACAGAAGCAACGTGTTGGTATCGCACGTGCATTAGCAAACAAGCCTTCTGTGCTACTCTGTGACGAAGCAACATCTGCTTTAGATCCGGAAACGACAAATTCAATCCTGGAATTATTAGTAGATATTAACAAGCAATTAGGTTTAACGATTATTTTAATTACGCATGAAATGCATGTTATTCGGAAGATTTGTAAAAACGTTGCCGTGATGGAAAATGGGAAAATTGTTGAAGAAGGAAATGTGTTAGATGTGTTTTCTCATCCTAAAAGTCCAGTTACCAAAAAATTCGTTCAACAAATCATGGGGTACGATGAAGAAGATTATGATTTAGACTATCTAATCAATACGTATAAGCATGGTAAAATAATCAGACTGCATTTTGTTGGCGAGACGACAAATGATGCCTTAATCAGCAAACTGGTTAAAACATACGATATTGATATTAGTATTCTACAAGGAAAGATTACTCGTACTCAGGCTGGTGCATACGGAACACTGTTTATTCAAATGAGTGGCGATCCAGATGAGGTAACAGAGGCAATCATCTATGTGCAAAATGAAACCTCAGTCGAATTGGAGGTTGTACGTGATGCTGACTGAATTGTTTCCATCCATAAAAATAGAAGATTTTGCAGTTGCAACCTATGAAACATTTTATATGACGATTATCGCATTAATCGGTACGTTCATCTTCGGGATACTATTAGGATTATTATTATTTCTCACGAGTAAAGGCGGGCTGTGGGAAAATAAAATGATTAACTTTATTACTGCCACGTTTGTAAATGTGTTTCGAGCTATCCCGTTTATTATCTTAATCCTATTGCTGTTCCCATTTACAAACTTATTAATTGGTACGATTCGGGGGCCAAACGCTGCTTTACCGGCACTCATCATTGGTGCTGCTCCATTCTATGGCAGGTTGGTTGAGATAGCTTTACGAGAAGTAGATAAAGGTGTAGTAGAAGCAGCAAAAGCGATGGGCGCAAAAACGAGAACCATTATTTTTAAAGTGCTCTTGCCAGAATCCATGCCAGCTTTAGTATCAGGAATTACAGTTACCGCGATTGCTTTAATTGGCTATACAGCGATGGCAGGTGCGATCGGTGCAGGTGGACTCGGAAGCTATGCCTATTACTCTGGCTTTCAGCGAAGAGATTTTGATATCGTACTGATCTGTTCGGTTCTTATTGTCATCATTGTCTTCCTATTTCAGTTTATTGGCGATTTTATCACCCGAAAATTAGACAAAAGATAACGATCACAGAAAAATAAGAGGAGCGAAAAGAATGAAAAAAATAATTATTTCCGTTTTATTAGTAATTGGTTTAGGAACTGTGTTAGCAGCTTGTGGCGATGATAAGGAGGCATCTGATAAAAATACGATAAAGGTCGGAGCATCCAGTGTTCCGCATGCTGAGATTTTAGAAGAGGCAAAACCGCTATTAGAAAAAGAAGGTATTACGTTAGAAATTCAAGAATATGAGGATTATGTATTACCAAATGATGATTTAGCAAGCGGAAAATTAGATGCGAATTATTTTCAACATATACCGTTTCTAAAGCAGACCATTAGTGATATAGGACATGAATTAGATTATATTGATGGAATTCATATCGAGCCAATTGGTGTTTATTCAAAGGGAATAAAGAGTATAGATAAAATTCCTGATGGGACAGAAGTCATTTTAAGTAATTCTGTACCTGATCACGGTCGTGTGCTCGCTTTATTCGAAAAACAAGGACTAATTAAACTGGATGAATCTGTTGAAAAATCAGAAGCAACGATTGATGATATTGTAGAAAATCCAAAGAACTTAAAATTTTCACCTAAATATGAGGCAGCAATGCTTCCGGAATTTTACGAAACAGAAGAAAATGCATTAGTCGTAATCAATACAAACTATGCTATCGGTGCCGGGCTAAAACCGACAAAAGACGGTTTGTTTATTGAAGATGAGGATTCTCCATACGTTAATGTACTCGCAGTAAAAAAAGAAGATAAGGATAATCAAGAATTAAATAAGTTGGTGGAAGTATTACAATCTGAAGAAATTCAGAAGTTTATTGAAGAAAAATACGAAGGTGCGGTTGTACCAGTAGGCGGGAAAAGATAGCTGAAAGCAAGTCGGAGTATATAATCGTGAGTGACCGTATCTTTATGAACAGAATGGATTTCATATCATGAAACAAAAAATAAGCAAGGATATGTACTATTATACGTTTAAATCCACTTTGTGCAGGGAACTTGTTCTGTGTTAGGCTATTAAATGTAGGAAACAAGAAAGGATGATTCCCTATTAATAGTGGAATAAAAATGAATTACACTTCGGAAATGGAAAAAGCCATGCATCAGTCACATCATATTGGCTACGCCGAATATGAACGAAAGCTTGATAAACGTATGGCAGTTGAAAGGAAACGTCAGAGAGAACATCGGAAGTGTAAGCATTTCGCTTTAGAGTATAGTCATCAGCTTAATGGATAGTTAGCTATAGATTGAAAAAAGCTTAGATAGATAAATGGCAAAAGAGCGGCGCTTGTGCGAGATAAAAGCATAAGTGCCTTTTCCTTTACCTTAGAAATGATATCTGTTTTTACAAGGTGGATATCTTTGTGTGGCATTTATCCATATTCCACTACGGGACTTTGCTATTAGAGGTTATTTCGACGCTTCCGCGGTGTGGTCAATCTTCCCGTAAGAGTTACAACGCTTAGCTTGATGCTGACCAAGGGAGCTTTCGTTGCTGATCTTACATACATGATACATAGGGCCGAATGAGAATATGACTCGGAAAATAAGAAAATAAAGTGAAACTTCATTCCGTAGAACGCTTTTTACACGGAATGTTAGTACCACAAGGGTATGACCTAAAGGCCCTTGAACGAATCGGGTATTTAGGTGCCGTTTTCTCCCACTTAGACCCTTTTGTAACAACTCGGTCTTGAAGTTGGAGTCTTACGGCACCTTACATGCGGGATAAAGCATTGCTTTAGAAGATAAATGGCGTTTGGTGTATACTTAAGTTTAATGATATGCTAAGTTTACTAGATTTAATCGTAATTGGCTTCACATTTAAAAGAGTTGATAATAAATTCGAAATGCTTTAAGATTGTAATGAGAATAAATTGAGAATGAATATCACATTCATTTTCAATGTGATAATAAAAATAACAGTAGTTGGAGGTATAAATATGGCTGGATCAACTTTAGAAATTAAGAATCTGCATGTTTCAATTGAAGACAAGGAGATACTTAAAGGTGTCGACCTTACTATAAAAGGTGGAGAGTTCCATGCAGTTATGGGGCCAAATGGGACAGGAAAATCCACACTAGCTTCAGCGATTATGGGGCATCCTAAATATGAAGTTACAGAAGGGTCCATTTTATTAGACGGAAAAGATGTCTTGGAAATGGAAGTAGATGAACGTGCCCGAGCAGGTTTATTCTTGGCCATGCAATATCCTAGTGAAATTAGTGGGGTGACAACGTCCGATTTCCTTCGTTCTTCTATTAATGCTCGCCGTGGAGAAGGAAATGAAATATCGTTAATGAATTTTATTAAAGAAATGGACAGTGTATTAGACTATCTCGAAATCGATAAGAATATGGCACAAAGATACTTAAATGAAGGATTCTCGGGTGGAGAGAAAAAGCGTAATGAAATTCTACAATTAATGTTGCTAAAACCAGAAATTGCAATTTTGGATGAAATTGATTCCGGTTTAGATATTGATGCATTAAGAGTTGTATCTAAAGGTATCAATAAGCTTCGTGATGATAACTTTGGTTGCTTAATTATTACCCACTACCAACGTTTATTAAACTACATTACTCCGGATTATGTACATGTTATGATGCAAGGTCGTATTGTTAAATCCGGCGGACCAGAACTAGCAAAACGATTGGAATCAGAAGGTTATGAGTGGATCAAAGAAGAACTCGGTATTGAAGACGAAACAGTGGAGCAAAAAGCATAAGGCAAGGAGGGATACAATGACTGTAGAAACAAAACTGCCATACGATAAAGATTATATTGAACAGTTTTCCAAAGAAAGAAATGAGCCTGCATGGATGCTGGAGTTACGTGTTCAAGCTTTAGAACAGGCTGATACATTGGAATTGCCAAAGCCGGATAAAACAAAGATTGGCAAATGGAACTTTACGGAATTTAAGCATACTACAACGGGCGAAGAAATTACATCATTAAACCAACTGCCTACTGAAATACAGGAGTTTTTGGATCAGGATAATCTACCTGAAAATCTGATTATCCAACGTAATCATTCCATAGCTCATAGTAAGCTGAGCAAGGAATTACAAGATAAAGGCGTTATCTTTACAGATATTTTTACCGCTTTACAAAAACACGAAGATTTAGTGAAAAAATATTATATGAAGGATGCTGTAGCGGTTGACGAACATCGCTTAACTGCCTTGCACGCTGCTTTAATGAATGGCGGAGTGTTTGTTTATATCCCTAAAAACGTGATTATAGATAAGCCGTTACAAACCATCTTTTGGCAGGAAGATCCTGAAGTGGCAATATTTAATCATGTTCTAGTTGTAGCTGATGAGGGAAGCTCTTTAACATATGTGGAAAACTATTTTTCGCATAACGAAAAAGAAGCAACCGTTGCAAATATTGTAACAGAAGTCATCGCACATGATAATGCTAAAATTTCATTTGGTGCTGTTGATAACTTTGCTGAAGGAACGACAGCATATAACAATCGTCGCGGCGTTGCATATCGAGATGCAACGATTGACTGGGCTTTAGGACAAATGAATGATGGAAATACGGTTTCTGAAAACATAACATATTTAATGGGAGAAAACTCATTATCAAATGCAAAAACAGTTTCCGTCGGACGCGGTAAGCAAACACAGAATTTCACCGCTAAAATTGTTCACTTTGGCAAAAATTCAGAAGGCTACATTCTTCAACATGGGGTGATGAAGGATAAAGCCACTTCGATTTTTAACGGCATTGGAAAAATCGAACATGGCGCTTCGAAAGCAAATGCAGAGCAGGAATCACGTGTTCTTATGCTAAGTGATAAGGCTCGAGGAGATGCTAACCCAATTCTGTTAATTGATGAAGATGATGTAACAGCCGGTCACGCTGCTTCTGTTGGCAGAGTTGATCCGTTGCAACTTTATTACTTGATGAGTCGAGGCATTACAAAAGATGAGGCAGAGCGCCTAATTATTCACGGCTTCTTAGCACCAGTCGTTAATCAATTACCAATTGAAGCAGTAAAAAATCAATTGACTCAAGTCATTGAAAGGAAGGTATATTAATGGATGTAAAAGCCATTCGTGAGCAATTTCCTATTCTAAATCAGGAAGTGAATGGCCATCCTTTTGTCTATTTAGATTCTTCAGCTACATCGCAGAAACCAATTCAAGTGATGGAAGTTGTAGATAACTATTATCGAACATATAATTCGAATGTTCATCGTGGTGTGCATACACTTGGCACAAAAGCAACTGCTGCATATGAGGGCGCTAGAGATAAGGTTCGCCGGTTTATAAATGCGGATAGCACAAAAGAAATTATCTTCACGAGGGGAACCACTACTGCCATTAATACGGTTGCTTCCAGTTATGCACGAGCTAACTTAAAAGCTGGGGATGAGATTATAATTACACCAATGGAGCATCATAGTAATATCATCCCTTGGCAGCAAGCTGCCAAAGCCACTGGTGCTTCATTAAAATATATTCCGTTACAAGAGGATGGAACGATCCGTTTAGAAGATGTAAGGAAAACTGTTACGAAGCAAACAAAAATAGTTGCAATCGCACATGTTTCTAATGTTTTAGGCACGATCAACCCGATCAAAGAAATAGCTGCTATTGCCCATGAGCATGGTGCAGTAATTATAGTTGATGGTGCACAGGGTGCTCCTCACATGAAGATTGATGTAAAAGATTTAGATTGCGATTTTTATGCTTTTTCCGGCCATAAGATGGCAGCTCCAACTGGAATCGGTGTGCTTTACGGAAAGAAAGAAATACTTGAACAGATGGAGCCGGTGGAGTTTGGCGGGGAAATGATCGATTTCGTACATCTATATGAATCCACATGGAAAGAGTTGCCGTGGAAGTTTGAAGCTGGTACACCGATTATTGCTGAAGCGATTGGTTTAGGGGCAGCAATCGATTTTCTTCAGGAAATCGGTATGGATAAAATTACAGAGCATGAGCAAAAGCTTGCTGATTATGCCATGGAGCAGTTAAGAACGATTGAAGGAATAAGAATCTACGGTCCGGAACATCGGGCTGCTCTAGTGACGTTTAATCTGGATGATATTCACCCACATGATACGGCTACAGTACTGGATGCAGAAGGAATAGCTGTACGGGCAGGACATCACTGTGCACAGCCATTAATGCGTTGGCTTGAAGTTACAGCAACTGCACGCGCAAGCTTTTATCTGTATAATACAAAAGAAGATGTAGATCGACTAGTAGATGGACTTCGGAAGACAAAGGAGTATTTTGGTAATGGCTTTAAATAACCTAGATACGCTATACAGACAAGTAATTATGGATCATTATAAAAGCCCGCGAAATAAAGGAAGCTTAGATGGGGACGTTTTAAGTGTCGATATGAATAACCCTACTTGTGGAGATCGGATCCAGCTACATTTACAAGTGGCTGATGGCATTGTAAAAGATGCAAAGTTTGAAGGAGAAGGTTGCTCCATCAGCATTGCCTCAGCCTCGATGATGACACAGGCTATTAAAGGGTTAGAGTTGGAGAAGGCACTAAAAATGTCCAACATTTTTTCTAAAATGATGATGGGTGAGAAGGTTGATACGGAAGGACTAGATTTAGGAGATATTGAAGCCTTACAAGGGGTAGCAAAATTTCCAGCACGTATCAAATGTGCAACTCTTTCGTGGAAAGCCATGGAAAAAGGCGTTAAAGAAAACAGGAAGTAAAAATTCCGAAAAGATTTCATTTTGACCTAAGGAGGGTTTATGAATGGCTAAAAATATGCCAGAAATCGAAGAGTATAAATACGGATTTCGCGATCGTGACGTTTCGGTCTTTCGTTCAGGCAAAGGGCTAACCCGCGAAGTGGTTGAAGAAATTTCTAGAATGAAGGAAGAGCCGCAATGGATGCTTGATTATCGTCTTAAGGCGCTTGAGCATTTTTATGAGCGTCCAATGCCACAATGGGGCGGGGATCTGTCCGAGTTAGACTTTGATGAAATTGTTTATTATGTAAAACCGTCAGAAAAACAAGGTAGAACTTGGGATGAAGTTCCGGAAGAAATTAAACGGACCTTCGATAAACTGGGAATTCCTGAAGCCGAACAAAAGTATTTGGCAGGTGTATCTGCTCAGTATGAATCAGAAGTTGTTTATCACAGTCTAAAAGAAGATCTGGAAGAACTCGGAATCGTATTTAAAGATACAGATACAGCTTTAAAAGAAAACGAAGAACTGTTTAAAGAATATTTTGGTAAAGTTATTCCAGCAACGGATAATAAATTCGCAGCATTAAATTCTGCTGTTTGGTCTGGCGGCTCATTTATTTATGTGCCAAAAGGTGTAAAGACCACAACACCTCTCCAAGCATATTTCCGAATTAATTCAGAAAACATGGGGCAATTTGAAAGAACATTAATCATTGTGGATGAAGGTGCTTCTGTTCATTATGTAGAAGGATGTACAGCACCTATTTATACAACAAACTCGTTGCACAGTGCCGTTGTTGAGATTTTTGTTAAAAAAGATGGATACTGCCGTTATACAACCATTCAAAACTGGGCAAATAATGTATATAACCTAGTTACAAAACGTGCAACCTGTGATGAGAATGCCACAATGGAATGGATCGATGGTAACATTGGTTCGAAAATAACAATGAAATATCCTGCTGTTCTTCTAAAAGGGGAGGGTGCTCGAGGGTTAACTCTATCCATTGCGCTTGCTGGTAAAGGACAACTGCAGGATGCAGGTGCAAAAATGCATCATTTAGCACCAAACACATCATCATCCATTGTTTCTAAATCCATCTCCAAACATGGCGGTAAAGTAACGTATCGCGGTCTGGTACATTTTGGACGTAAAGCAACAGGCGCTCGTTCCAATATTGAGTGTGATACGTTAATTATGGATAATGAATCAACTTCTGATACAATTCCATACAACGAAATCAATAATGACAATATTTCATTGGAGCACGAAGCAAAAGTTTCCAAAGTATCTGAAGAACAACTATTCTATTTGATGAGCCGTGGCTTATCTGAACAAGAAGCTACAGATATGATTGTAATGGGCTTCATCGAACCATTTACAAGAGAACTGCCAATGGAATACGCCGTAGAAATGAACCGTTTGATCAGTTTCGAAATGGAAGGAAGTATCGGATAACAGCTCTAACCCTTGTCACATCAACGTTTGTGACAAGGGTAATTTTGTCTGTGCCTAATTTTGCGCCTAAATAAAATGACTTTCTGTGATTTTCTGTGATGAATAAATTAGGTAAATCCTATATCTCACATGCATTATGAGCGTTAATGAGTGTATATGATAAATAGAAATCATCAGCATAAATAGGAGTGGCTTTTTAATTGCCCACTCCACTTTGACTTAGAACCTATTTTATACTTTAGATAATTTCATTTCTAACCCAAATATTCCCCTATAAGTCTCATCATCAATACTTTTTTTATTTTGGAATTTTTCTAAAAACTGTTTATATTATACGAGTCTATTAATGGCTATTTATCACGTCTAAATTATAAGATTTTTCCAGTGAAAACTCTCCAAACTGTTCATTTACTTCGATATTTTTCCTTGTTAAATTACTTTTTAAAAACAGTGATTTAATTTTTTTGAAAAAATTCCTACTTTCTAATATGTCTTTTAGTAGAGTTTTTCGTGGTGAAACTTTTAAAAAGTTTTTACTCATAATAAAACTTAATTCTTTAATCAGTTGACTTAATAAAAGTAGATTTATCATGATTTCTTTTGTTAAATCAGAAAAGTTATATTTAAATTCTGGATCAACAATTTTAACTCGAGAATTTCTAGTGCTTCTTGGTTTTGCGATATATGTCCCAATAACCAACTTCTCACTAATAATTGTATTAGGATCTATGATACTATGTTTTTGAATTCTACCTTTATCAATTTGGTCTTCACTTGTAGTTAATTTATTCTGAGTCTCCTTACATTCTAATAGATGTATATTATAGTTATTATCCAATATTAAAAAGTCTGGAGATTTATTAGGACCTCTTTTGCCTGTAGACATCGCTGAAAGAGATTGTAAATGTTTAAGAAAGAAACTTGTATCTGTTAATGATTTAATGCCAAAGCTTGTATCCATGACCAGGAAGCCATTCCCATTCCTATATCATCGCTTAATATAGTCTTTTGATGCGCATCTATATCCTCAAACTCAGGAACTAACCTTAAATTTCCTACATTAGAAAAACAATTGCATATCTTAAAAATGCCCAATAATCATTTAAAGATCGTCCCAAATGATTTGGGTTTTTAGTAGCATCAGCAACATGTAAGGTCAATTAAATCGAAATTAATGAAGCTGGTAGTGATGAGAATTCTGTTGGAACATTCCTATTTCCCCAACTTGAATAATCTATTTGTATGTCGATATTTACCAATCGAATCACGTCCCCATTTTTCCTTTTAAATTTGATAAGAACTTGTTTGTACACTTTGAAACAATAAAAAAAGAGGTATTTAATTTGGTGAAATTCTGTTTTAAAGGAGAGTTATAGTCTGACTTTTTTAATCTGCGTTGAGAAAAGTATTCACATATCAATTCGTTTTGTGAAAAATATTTACATCTTAATAGATGTTAGTGATTAATGAAGCACTCGCTTTTTATCATATTATACTTCACCAAAAAATCAAGCTCGCCTTTTATGTATTTCTTTAATAAACTTTAACCTTAATATGTAAAATAAGAAAAACCTATATCCAGTATCACTAGCATTGTGCTAATTATTTGAAATACTAACAATTCAAAAATAACCTGTTCATACAGCTTTTGCCGTTGTTATCTGAATTTTTTATTTTATTTATGTAATACTAGCATTATTATTAAAGTGAATAAAACCATATGTTAGATAAGAATAATTGCATTCACTTTAATGATTTTTTCATGAAATAAGTCTTGCATAAATGATCATCCCCTTATTAGGAAGTATATCCATTCACACAAAACTTTTTACACTCTCTTATTATAATTTCGATTAGCTCTATATTGCTATTCCAAGTTTCAGCTGGTTTACTTCTTACATTTATATAAGGTTAGATTTTTAAATGTTTCTTATTATTAATCTTAAGGTACATGAGGATAGTCAAGAACCCATTTTTTTTTAATTCATATACTAGAAGTGAATATAAGAAAAGGAGAATGGTTATGTCTGATCATCCAAAAGCTCTTGCATGGCATGAAACACTTGAAATTCATGAATTAGTTGCATTTCAGTCCATCGGTTTAATGAAGTTGAAAAAAGCAGTGAATCAGGGAATTCGAGATAAAAAGTTATATAATATTTACTTGCAAACCATTGACGAATTAGAAATAAATTTGAGGGAACTATTGAAATTTTATCCATATGCACCACACCCGGGAGAGTCAAGTGATTACCGTACAGATGATAGTTTCTTAGCTGGAGATTTACTAAGCTTTTCCAAAGCAGCTGTTCGAAATTATGCTATTGCAATTACAGAAACTGCTACACCAGCAGTAAGAGAAATTTTTAAGAAACAATTAAATAAAGCAATTGATTGCCATGAGCGTATCTTCACTTATATGTATCGCAAAAGTTTATATCCAGCTTATAATCTAAATAAAATATTACAAAATGATATGAAGCTTGCTAATAAAGCATTATCCATGTAGAGATTACTTTATACTATTTAACGAAAAAATAAAAATTGAATTAACAAACGCTAGGAAACAGCTCATTGTAAAAAGATACATATGAGCTGTTTATTTTTTACACTATAGGAAAGTATAAAAATTTTAGGGTTTATCCCGCATGTAAGGTGCCGTAAGATTCCCACTTCAAGACCTGAGTTGATACAAAGTGTCAAAGTGGGAGAAAACGGCACCTAAATGCCCGATTGGTTCCACTAACATTCAGTAGGAGAGGGAAGAAAACTCCTACTGAATGAAGTTTCACTTTATAGTATAAGAAAAACTACAGCTTTGCCATAAGGACTTGGCGACAAGCCAAGTTTTTCTAAAAAAATAAATGATTATCAGAGTTTAACATCTTGTATCATATCAAATATTCATTTCTCAGCTTTTTAAGTTCTAACTATACGATTTGTCCATCATGAATTATTTTTAACAGCTAAAGTTCAAACTTTTAATCTATCGTACTATATGGTTAAACATGTTAACTTAGCGTATAATCAAATAAAATTAAAATTTTCAGCTTAAAAGAGAATATATTAAAATAGGTTGGGGGAGATACAAATGAGAGGGAAATCGGTCTATTTGTGATCAATTATTAAACAGGATATGTTGAGCTTTTACCAAGCTGTTCAAGATGAAGAAATAAGGTATATGACAGGTACGAAAAATATATTTTCGTTAGAACAACTTTATGAACATTATGATCAAATAAGCAGTGATAAAACACGCTATGATTTTGCAATTTGTTTGGTGAGTGATGATCAAATAATTGGTGATTTATCTATCTTAGATATTGAACAAACGGATCGCAAAGCAGGGTTCAGGATTTCCTTACATAATCAAAACTACCTCAATAAAGGTTATGGTACGGAAGCTGTTCAATTAGCCCTTGCCTTTGCTTTTGAAAAAATTAATCTAAATAGGCTACAGCTGGAAGTTTATTCTCATAATATACGTGGTATGAAGTCCTATGAGAAAGCAGGATTTAAAAGAGAAGGAGTTATTAGAGAGTCTATTTTGTTAAACGATGTCTATTTTGATGAAATCATTATGGGGATGTTGCAAAAAGAATATTATCAGATAAAAAACGGAACAAAATAGTAAATCGAGAGCGGTTATGCTAGTCATGTATTAGCGCTGTTTTAAGAATCAAGTAGAAAAACCGAAATCCCAGTAAATATCATATTTACCAAGGCTTCGTTTAATTTTAATTCATCCATTCCTTTAATTAATAGGCCAAAAATGTAGATGTGATAAAACTGTCCAAATCTGAAGAATTCTTTCCTTAGAACACCTTCTTTTACAAAACCACATTTTTCATAAGAGCGAATAGCTGGTTTATTAAAGCTAAATACTTGTAATTTACGATAATAAATCCAGCCATTGATAAACGCATAAATTGTCTTTTCCATTTTTTCTACAATAGGAGTATCTAAACATGAAGTTCATTACATATAAAGCTTACTCCATAATAATGAGTTTTTTCATTTGTTAAGCAGGTTATGAATATGTTTCTATTTTTTATAAGAAGAGGAGAGAAATCATGCGTTTTGCTGTAATCATTAATTTTATGTTTTGGTACCTTCCAAAAAACATCTATGGGAGCATTGCTTTATGGTGATACACAGTGAAAAGCGAGGAGCTTATTGCAGAGCAAGACATTTCCAATCTGTTATATTCAGCAGTGAACAAACATAAAAATAGTGTTCTGTACTAATTTACCAGACAATTATCTGATGTCTTTTCTGTGAATAACATGTATATTAGAAATAAGTAGGTTAGAATAATGATATAGGGGTATCGCTATTAACGTTTTATAAAAATCGTAATTACTTTATATCCAACAGTAATGGGGGATGATAAGTATGGTACCGGAAGTAGTTTCAAAGGAAAATTGGAAGCGTTTTATTAGTGAGGGGAGTTTTCTAGATGAAAATATGTCCTATGAACTGATTGATTCGTGGAAACGATGCAAAAGTCATGGGGTAGACCCTTTTGATGGTGTATCACAATCAATTTTAAAAGTAAGTGACATACAGCGACGATTACAACATAATGAACTATTAATTAAATTGACAGAAGAACAATTGGATCAGTTGAATTATTTTTTAAAGGGATGGAAATTTGTTACAACATTGACAGATAAAGATGGTTTTATCCTGCAAAATATAGGGGATCATTGCGTAGAAGCAAAGGCTCGTGAAATTCACTTTATTCAAGGAGCGAATTGGGGGGAAATTGAAGTAGGTACCAATGCAATTGGACTAGCACATCGTTTCAAAAAGCCGTTTACGGTAAAGGGATATGCCCATTTTGCAGTAGCTTCACAAATATGGAACTGTGCTGCTGCTCCAATCGTTGATCAGGATAATCAGATCTTAGGAGTATTAAATATTTCGAGTCCATATCATCCAATTAATTACAGCTATGTGCTGGCAACGGTGAAAATGATAGCAGATTCGATTTCGCTTGCTTGGAGAAAAACAATTTATGAAGATATGGAATACTTAGTAAAAAGTGCAACTTCAATCAATACAATTATTTGCTCAAGAGATAATATTATTTGTAAATTACCTAAATTTTTGAAAGAACCATATGGGTATTTATTAGGTGAGTCATTAGATATGTTGCAACAGGAGGTTGTATTAAAAGAGAAAAAAATCCCAATCAAAGTAAATGGACGGATTATTGGGTATCAAATCTATGTAGAGGAGCCAAAACAGGAAAAGCAAGCGACTATTTATTTCCGTGGTGTTACCGGTAAAAGTCAAGCATTTCAAAAGGTCTTGGATAATATAAGCAAAGTCGCTTCAACTGATGTAGCGGTTCATATTTATGGTGAGACAGGAACAGGAAAAGAGTTAATCGCTGAAGCTATTCATAGAAATAGCGATCGAAACGATCACCCATTTATTTCAATAAACTGTGGAGCGGTTCCTGAACAGCTTTTAGAAAGTGAATTATTTGGTTATGAGCCAGGAGCATTTACTGGCGCACATAAATTAGGGAAAATGGGGAAGCTGGAGGCAGCAGATGGCGGGACTTTATTTTTAGATGAAATTGGTGATATGCCAAGTTCCATGCAGGTATCTTTACTTCGAGTATTACAGCAGAACCAGGTGACACGAATAGGAGGTCATCAGCCGATTGACGTCGATGTACGAATTATATCAGCTGCCAATGTTGATATTCGTGACCTTGTACACACTGGGAAAATGCGGGCTGATTTGTTTTATCGAATCTACGGTTATCCAATTGATGTACCAGCACTTCGTCAACGAAAAGAAGATATACCTTTTTTTATTCATGATTTTTGTCGTAAGAACAATTGGCAACCAAGCTGGGTTTCTAGACTAATTGCTATTTTTAAGGAAGGTATGTGGTTGGGAAATATTCGTGAATTATATAATGCACTAGATCGTTGTCGAATTTCATTTGCAGATCGGGAACCTTCTGAGGAAGAACTTTATACTATTATTTCTCTTTGGAGTTCGAAAAACGAAGAAAAAACAGCCAATCAAAAATTAAAGTTAAGTTTTCGTGAACAATTAGAATATGAAAAAATTCAGGATGCATTAATCACTCATCATAATCATGTTGAACGTGCAGCAAAAGAATTAAACATATCTCGCAGTACCTTATACCGAAAATTAAAAAAGTATAACCTTACTTAACTGTTATTGACTATAAAAAGTAGCTAATTCGTTTAATTCTTAAGTTGACAAAAATGATACTTCGAATATTTTGAGCTGAACATTTTTTAAACCATTCCACCCATTTCCTTAAACAACGATAGTAAAAAATGCGACAAAATGAGACAATTTGCAAAAGTTGTCTCATTTTTAATTACGTTTATTGAAAGCGCTTTATTTTAAAGGAGTTAAAAGTTGGCATGATATTTGCTATCTATATTTGTGAAAGACAACAAATATCTTAAAAGGAGGATGTTTCCATGGATAAAAATAAAGCGCATTGGATTTATGCCAAAATGAATGATATCCGCAATTTTGAAAATCAGGTACAAAAAATTTTCTCAACAGGTGTAATACCGGGGTTTGTTCACTTATATGCAGGAGAAGAAGCTATTGCTGTAGGAGTATGCGCACATTTAAATAAAGATGATTATATTACAAGTACACATCGCGGTCATGGGCATTGTATTGCTAAGGGTTGTGATTTAAATGGAATGATGGCAGAAATATTTGGGAAAGAGACAGGATTATGTAATGGAAAAGGCGGCTCCATGCATATTGCTGATCTCGAAGTGGGAATGCTTGGGGCAAACGGTATTGTCGGTGGAGGGTTTCCATTGGCAGTTGGTGCTGGTTTATCTTCCTATGTACAAGGCACGGATAGTGTTTCGGTTTGCTTTTTTGGTGATGGAGCAAATAATCATGGCACGTTTCATGAAGGAATTAATATCGCAGCAGCTTTAAAATTACCGGTTATTTTTGTAGCAGAAAATAACGGCTTTGGTGAAGCGACCCCATTTGAATATGCTACCTCGGCAAAAACAATCGCTGAACGAGCAAAGGCTTATAATATTCCGGGAGTTAGAGTTAATGGAAATGATGTCATGGAAGTTTACGCTGCAACAGAAAAAGCGGTGAAAAGAGCTAAAAATGGAGAAGGTCCTACTTTAATTGAAGCATTAACTTATCGGACTCACGGACATTTTGAAGGCGATAATCAAGCATATAAGTCTGAGGCAGATAAAGAAAAATGGCCGGTCGATATCGATTGTATTAAAAAATTTAAGGAATATGCATTACAAAACGATTTATTGTCGGAGGAAGAGTTAACAGAAATAGAACGTGCTTCAGAACAAGCAGTGCAAGAAGCAGTGGAATTTGCTCATAACAGTAAAGAGCCAAGTGCTGAGACATTAACTGAAAATGTATATGTTGCTTATAGACAATAAAAATGAGGTGAGGAAAAATGGCTAGAAAATTAACATTTTCAAAAGCGATTAATGAGGCAATGGATATAGCAATGGAACGAGATAATAAAGTCATTTTAATTGGGGAGGACGTAGCCGGAGGAGCGACTGTTGATCATTTACAGGATGAAGAAGCTTGGGGTGGCGTTTTCGGGGTAACGCAAGGATTAGGGAATAAGTATGGGCGTAAGCGAGTCATCGATATGCCAATTGCTGAAGCAGGGTACATGGGAGCGGCGGTAGCAGCAGCCGTTACAGGGTTAAGGCCAATATCTGAACTGATGTTTAATGATTTTATTGGCAGCTGTCTGGATGAAGTGATGAATCAAGGTGCAAAAATTCGCTATATGTTTGGCGGGAAAGCAGAAGTACCATTAACGATTCGGACGAGCCATGGGGCAGGAGCTGGAGCAGCTGCTCAGCATTCACAATCTTTATATGGAATGTTTACTGCGATCCCCGGTTTAAAAGTAGTTGTCCCGTCAAATCCTTATGATGCAAAAGGTTTATTGTTATCAGCAATCGAAGACAGTGATATCGTTGCCTTTTTTGAGGATAAGACATTATACAGTATGAAAGGAGAAGTACCAGAAGGTTATTATACGATTCCTTTAGGACAAGCGGAAATAAAACGCAGCGGTGATGATTTGACAATCGTTGCTATCGGTAAAATGGTGCATGTAGCAGAAGAAGCTGCAAATGAGCTGGCAAAGCAGGGAGTGGAAACAGAAATTATTGATCCAAGGTCATTATCTCCACTTGATGAGGATACGATTTTACAGTCTGTAGATAAAACTGGTTGTTTATTAATCATTGATGAAGCGAATCCACGCTGTAATGCTGCAACAGATATTTCGGCAATGGTTGTGGATAAAGGGTTTGATTCCTTAGATGCGCCAATTAAAATGGTTACCGCTCCGCACGCACCAGTACCATTTGCAAGAAATTTGGAAAACTTATATATACCAAATACGAGTACAGTAGTACAAACAGCTAAAGAAATGATAGGAAAGCTTACCTTATCAAGATAAACAGGAGGGGATTTTATGGCTATAACAATTGTAATGCCGAAGTTAGGTATGACAATGACAGAAGGGACGATTGAAGAGTGGTTGAAAAAACCGGGAGATGCAGTTAAAGAAGGAGAAGGAATTGCCACAATAAGTTCTGATAAATTAACTAGTGAAGTGGAGGCCCCTAAAGCAGGGATATTATTGAATATAACCAAAGAAGTAGGGGAAGAAGTTCCAGTTGGTGAAGTGATTGGTTTCGTTGGCCAAGAAGGAGAAGAAGTGAGCGAAACAATTTCTACCTTGCTGGAAAAAAAAGGAGAAAAGCCTGAAGCATTATCTCAACAAGCAGCTCCTGAAAAAACAGTTGATCCGCTTATAGATCAAAAACAGGATGGACCAAATAGAAAAAGACGAATTTCACCAGCTGCACGGAAAAAAGCAAAAGAATTAGACATAAATATTGCAACTATTGAAGGGACAGGTCCTAAAGGAAGAATTACTCGCCGGGATGTGGAGAGAGCTGCTGAACAAAAAGAGGTAGCGGTAACGAAAGTGCAAACAGAGGAAAGAGTTGTTGAACGACCAATAAAGGCTAATAACATGAAAGGGTTATCTGCTATGCGTAAATCCATAGCAATAAATATGCAGGAAAGTCTTGCAAATACTGCTCAGTTAACGTTACATCGGAAAGCAGATATTACAAAACTGCTTGTTTTTCAAAAGAAACTTCGTGAGGAAGCAGACCAGAATAATATAGAGATAAAGCTGACATTAACCGTTTTTCTAGCAAGGGCAGTTACCCTAAGCTTACTAGATCATCCGGAAGTAAATACACATTTGATAGATGATATGTTGCAGCAATATGAGGCAGTACATTTAGGAATTGCCACATCTTTAGATGACGGATTAGTAGTTCCAGTAGTAAAACACGCAGAAAGACTGCCGATTGGTAGCTTGGCGAAGCAAATTCAAGAGATAACAGAAGCTGCTAGAGCCGGAGAAAATTTAGAGATGAGTGGTTCTACATTTACGATTACCAATTTGGGTGCTCAAGGGATTGAATATTTTACGCCTATCCTCAATCCCCCTGAAAGTGGGATACTTGGTGTAGGAACATTTATGAAGGAAATGGGACTGGACGAGCATGAAAAGCTGCAAACCATGATCAAGTTGCCACTAAGTTTGACATTTGATCACCGCGTACTAGATGGAGCTCCGGCAGCTGTCTTTTTAAGAAAAATTGTTTATTATTTAGAAAATCCGTATTTATTATTGCTTTAATCAGCTGTTAAAAATAATATCTGTCAGTTATCGCAAAACATAGCTGGCAGATTTAAATTGTAGGATTAATTTTTATCCTAAAATCAAACGGTATTTGAATGGACCGAACTAATGAAGAAAATAAAAGTTTTAAAAGGTGGAAGTAAATTTATCCCGCATGTAAGGTGCCGTAAGATTCCCACTTCAAGACTGAGTTGATACAAAAGGGTCTAAGTGTTAGAAAACGGCACCTAAATGCCCGATTCGTTCAAGGGCCTTTAGGTCATACCCTTGTGGTACTAACATTCCCGTGTAAAAAGCGTTCTACGGAATGAAGTTTCACTTTATCCCGCATGTAAGGTGCCGTAAGACTCCCACTTTAAGAGCCTGAGTTGATACAAAAGGGTCTAAGTGTTAGAAAACGGCACCTAAATGCCCGATTCGTTCAAGGGCCTTTAGGTCATACCCTTGTGGTACTAACATTCCGTGTAAAAAGCGTTCTACGGAATGAAGTTTCACTTTATTGTTGAGGATAATGCTTTAGCAGTTTTATGTACGTTTGCGCTTGAGAGTAACAGCAACTCGAAATATCATAAAAGTGTAGTTATATCGTAAAAATGATTAAAAACTAACCACCAGCGGATAGGCGAGTCTCCACTGGTGGTTAGTTTTGCTATGATATTATTGTACACCAACTCTATCCCATGCATCGGTAACCGCATTCGCTGTTTGTTCATCATATAAATCTTGTGCTGATTGTATTAAAGCTTGACGTGCATCTGCAAAATTGCTGTTCGGTGTTAGGTAAACAGTTATTGCTCGATAGTAGATTTGTTCTGCTTTATCTACACCTATTGTATTGATCGTAAGATAAGCAGCTTTATTAGGAATCCCACTATTGATATGGACTCCACCCCAATCTCCTTCACGTGTATTCGGTAATTTTTGATATTTATCCATATGATCCGGCTGATTGTACTTAGTTGGATCTTCTAAGCTGCGAAGTCCATCTCCTTCTATGCCAGGTGTGTACACATCTTCACCGATTAACCAGTTTTCAGGATCAACAAAATAGCCAAAGACATCTGCAAACGATTCGTTTAGTGCACCCGGTTGATTTTCGTATACCAGATCAGCTGTTTCCTGAATCACAGCATGAGTCAATTCATGAGCGACGACATCTTTTGCTCCTGATAGGTAAGTGAATTCCACGCCATCGCCATCTCCATAGATCATTTGGTTGCCGACCCATGCTGCATTATTGTAATTATTTCCGTAGTGAACGGATGACCGGATCGAAGCACCATTATCATCATAACTCACTCGACCAAACCTATTTAAATAGTAATCGAATACTTCACCTGCATAGTAGTGAGCATCTACAGCTGCTCGCTGTGATTCACTATTAAAGTTATTATCACTATTTGTCACATAAATACCAGGGAGATTATTAACGAATGCGCCTTGATTATCAAACGTTTCTATTACACCGTTCATTTGTTTGGTAGTGTCATATAAATAATATTCATTTTGATGTAAAAACATATTTAATTGTTTCGTATCACCTAACGTACCTATTCCGGTACCGGTAGTTGCCGCTTCTTGAACCTGGTTTATAGCTTTTAGGATTGTTCCATTTTCTGCATTTACCCAAATTTGCCAGTTGGCTGGATAAGGTTGAGTAAATTGCAGTTCAACGTGATAGGCCAATGTATAATTTTTACCATCTTGGAAAACTACTAAATTAGCGTTTTCTTGAAGGGAATTAAAATCTTCACCTGTTAACGACTTTATTTTTTTATCAGCTTTACTTCGTTTTACATTAATATGCTTCCATGCGGCATTAATCGCCTTCTTCTTCGTTAATTTATGTTCTTGGAGCAATTGGGACGGAGCATCTGGATGAAAATCACCGTTTACCGCAGTTATTTTTCTATCTTTGGTCACGTGTACAACGACTTTTGAATTGTCTATGGGAATATTCTGAATTTTGGGTTGATAAATATAATGAGTCATTCCTACTTCATCTACATTAGCTTCGATAAATGCTAACTCTGTTTTTGGATTTGTTTTAAATAAATCTTGATTTGCTTGAAAGAACGCTCTGACATCACTTTCTTTGGTCACTTTTTGATCGGATACTTTTCCATTGATAAATGAAGGCACGTCTTCCATACTATCTTCTTCCCACAATGTTTCTGCATCAGGCTTAAGCTTCCATGCATCATTATTGGCAGCACTGATTACTTGTCCATTACCCATTACTAAGGCGGTCGTCATTGAAATTGCTCCAATTGTTTGAATCCACTTTTTTTGCATTTGCTTCTCTCCTTTTCTTTGGGAATTATTGGTATTAAATTTGGAATAATAGTATCGCAGATTTAAATGATATGCAATGAACTATTCGACTTATTTTTACAAGTTTTTTATATATATTGAACTATAGTTTAATAGGAAAAATAGGGTTATTTACTAACAAAAAAAGGTTATATTAACAAAATATGTTTATTTTATTGGGCGAATATTACCAATAAATAAATGTATATTACTTAATTAGTAGGTGTAAACTGTTATGCTAATTAATAGAATTATAGAAATATTCTATTATAAATAGTATAATAGAATCAGATTGACAAAGATTACAAAGACACCGTTATCAAAATTTAAATAAGGAGTGGTTAAGTGACGACAAACAGAGGGGTAGTCTATGTAAGTGCAGGGAAAGTAAAAGTAAGGGATATTGGTTATCCAGAACTTGTTTTACGTGACGGACCTGGAGTAAACCCCTTGAATGTAGGAAGAAAATGCGAGCATGGTGTCATTTTAAAAGTAATTACGACGAATATTTGTGGTAGTGATCAGCATATGGTTCGAGGAAGAACAACAGCTCCCAGTGGTTTAGTGCTCGGTCATGAAATTACTGGAGAAGTTATTGAAACAGGCAGGGATGTAGAGTTTATCCAAAAGGGAGATATTGTATCGGTACCATTTAATATTGCTTGTGGACGTTGTAGAAATTGTAAACGTCAGGATACACATATCTGTGAAAATGTTAATCCAGACAGACCTGGCTCTGCCTATGGTTATGTGGATATGGGTGGATGGGTTGGTGGTCAATCCGAATATGTCATGGTTCCATATGCTGACTTTCAACTATTAAAATTTCCAGATAAGGAACAAGCAATGGAAAAAATTCTTGACTTAACGATGCTTTCTGATATTTTCCCTACCGGATATCACGGTGCGGTGAATGCTGGTGTTCGGCCAGGAGTTACAGTTTATGTTGCTGGAGCTGGGCCTGTTGGATTAGCAGCAGCCCATTCTGCACAATTACTTGGTGCATCTGTTGTAATTGTTGGCGATTTAATTGAGGAACGGTTAGCTCAAGCAAGAAGCTTCGGTTGTGAGACAATCAATCTTCGTGAACATATAAACATAGGAGAACAGATTGAACAAATTCTTGGAGTACCAGAGGTTGACTGCGCGATTGATGCGGTTGGGTTTGAAGCAAGTGGTCATGGTGAAGGAGCTGTAGAAGCACCAGCAACGGTTTTGAACACTGTAATGAATATAACTCGTGCTGGTGGTAGACTAGGTATTCCAGGATTGTATGTGACTGGAGACCCTGGAGGTATTGATGAGGAGGCAAAAGAAGGAACGTTAAAAATTCGTTTTGGACTCGGTTGGGCCAAAGCTCATACCTTTGTAACCGGGCAAACTCCGGTTATGAAGTATCATCGAGATTTAATGATGGCCATTTTAAGTGAGAAAGCACAAATTGCTAAGGCAGTAAATGCTACTGTAATATCGCTGGATGAAGCACCGGCAGGATACCAAGAGTTTGATGGCGGAGCTTCCAAGAAGTTTGTCATCGATCCCCATCGATTAGTAAAAAGTTAGATATATTTGATAATACAGATGAAATATGTAATCAATACGAAATTTATGAGAAAAACAGCTCCTAAATCCCCGATTTGTTTGGGCAACAGGACAAGGAAGCTACGTAGATGATACATCGCAGTTTTCAAGGACAAGGAAAAACTACGTCAGCGACATATCGTGATTTTTTAAGGACAAGAAAAGCTTCGGTAACAATACATCGCGATTTTTCAAGAACGCTTTTGATCTACTGTTTTAAGGAGAAAATTGCTCCTTGAATGAAGTTTCACTTTATCCTTTTTGTCAGGTGCCGTAAAACTACCACTTCAAGATGATAGAGAATACGGAGAAGTCTAAATTAGAGATAACGGCTCCTAAATCCCCGATTCGTTCAAGGTTCTTAGGTCATACCCTTGTGGTACTAACATTCCGTGTAAAAGGCGCTTCACGGAATGTTTCACTTTATCTTGAGAAGCTCTGCCGTTTGTACATCGCTAGCTGAGCATTTTTAGCTTCTTAGCGTAATTTTTATAAAGTAGGTGTGTTGTTGCTACATACCGTAAAATTTAAAATGATGAACGAAATTTAATTTGTTGTAACGTTTTATGTAGTCGTCCGTCAGTATAGTAAACCATTAAAATACAAGGGGCGGATGATATGATGAAAAAGTTCTTTCTATGTTTTTTATTTTTTTTGCTAGTGCTTGGAGGCTGTAATGACCAAACGGAATCTGATAATACTAGTAAACAGATGGCAGAAAATATTCATGTGGAAAATACTATACCAATTAAACCAAATGAAGATTTAAGTAAGAATGAAGACGCTTCAGAACAAAATGAAACGGGGGAAAACATAACAGCTGCTGATAACTATACTGCTTCTGGTCGGAAAATCATTTATACAGCAATAATTCAATTAGAAGTAAAATCTGTTAAGCAAAAAGTAACTCAATTAGAGCAGTTAATTGACGCGCAGGGTGGTTATATTGTCGACTCTACCACCCATAAAGATTCCAAAAAAGGTAATGTAACTGGAAGTATAACAGCAAGAATACCTCAAAAAAATTTTCAGTCGTTTATGAAAAAAGTGGAGACAGGAGAAGGAAAATTGATGGAGAGCTCTGTTTCAGGAGAAGATGTGACAGAGGAATTCGTTGATTTAGAAGCACGGTTAAAGTCAAAAAAAGTAGTGGAAAAGCGATTGCTTTCTTTTATGGAACAGGCTGATAAAACAGAAGATTTATTGGATATCTCAGATAACCTAGCCGATGTTCAAGAAGAAATTGAACAAATTACTGGGCGAATGAACTATTTAAAAAATAAAGCTGACTTGGCAACCATAACGATCGAGATACGAGAAAATCATACGGTGATTAAAAGTGAAGATGATTTAAATACATGGGATAAAACAAAACAGCAATTTCTTAAAAGCATTAATATAATTTTGATGGCGCTTTCTAACAGCTTTGTTTTTATTGCCGGTAATATTCCTATTTTACTTTTATTGGGCTTGATTAGTTTTCTTTTATTTGTTTTTATAAGAAAAAAGCGGCGTAATAAGCGATCAGCGGATTAACCGTCAATCAAAATTGGTAATTTTTAATTAATGTAAATTTAAAATAAGATTTATTTTTTATTCGGCAATAAGCACTACTAACTGCAGCAAACAGGAGCTGCAGTTTTTAAATGGTAAAAATAGGTTTGTCTATGAAGTTTAGCACAGAAGGTAATTCATGTGACTTCTAAAAAGAAATTCAAATAAAGTAGTTAGTTATTTAAAAGATAAAGAAATTATAAAGTTTACGGTATGATTAATTTATCGTGATATAGTACTTATACAGGAGGAAACATGGATGCAAGCAACTATTTTACTGGTAGAAGATGATGCAGAAATCGCTCGTGTTATAAGAGATATGTTTGTCCGTAATAATTACAGAGTAACATGGGCTACAACGGGATTAGAGGGATGGGAAGATTTCCAAGCTGCGACGTACGATCTCGTTCTCGTGGATTTAATGCTTCCAGAAATGGACGGATTTTCCTTATGTAAAAATATTCGTTTAAAAAGCGATATCCCTGTAATTATTATTAGTGCACGAAGAGCTGATCAAGATAAAGTGGAAGGACTGGGTTTAGGAGCAGATGATTACATAGCAAAACCGTTTAGTATGTTGGAATTAAAAGCAAGGGTTGAATCTCATTTGCGACGCTGGAGAAGATATCAAGGCATTCTCGAACAACAGCATAAAACTGCGTATCTTCATGGGTTAACAATCGATTGGGACCAGCGTGAGGCTTTTCTTCTTAATAAGAGACTAATGTTAACGGGGAAAGAATTTGAATTGCTTGCTGTTTTAGCACAGCATCCTGAACAAACATTTTCCAAGCATGAGTTGTTTGAACACATTTGGAACCAATTGGAATCAGATGGAGTGCATACGGTTGCAGTTCATATTAAATCATTAAGAGAAAAACTTCGCGATTCGGTCAAAAATCCAAAATACATCCAAACGGTTTGGGGGAAAGGATATCGATTCATCGGTGAATTGAAATGAAAATAAAAGCGTGGCTTCTACTATCTTATTTTATGGTGATGATTCTTCCTGTCATAGCAGCATTCTTTTTATTTATGTTTATCAATGCATATAATAATGAGCTTAAAGTGAAAGAACATATCGAAATTGTTAAAGAAATAGACGTGTTAAAAAACATATTAACGGATCCGGAATTATACAAGCTAAATGTCAATAAAGATATCATCCAAAAGGCTTTAGATACCGAGGAAACAGTCGAGTTGCTAAGTAAAGATGGTGTAGTTATTTATGCTTCCTCTCCTTCTGCGACCTCAAGCTTTTATAAGTATACAAAAGAACAACTGTATGAGGATTTGTATAACTTAAAACAAGGTTATCGTTCATATACGTACCGCCAGCCAGTCTTTGATCATGATGAATTAATCGGCTTTTTCCATGTACAAATTCCACGTGAACAATGGTTGGAAGGGGTAGCTAATCGTACCTATTTAATTGGCGGTGGACTAATTATTGTATTTATTCTCATTTATTCAATGGTAGTTTTGCTTGTTAATAGGAAACTACATCGACCACTTCGGAAAATCATGAATGATATGACAAAATTTGCAGCAGGTGAAGAAATTAAAGAAAGTTCACCAAACAATGATGAGATTGGCGATTTAATGAGGCATTTTTATGCGATGAGAAATCAAATAAAAATTGCTCGTAATGCGATTAAACAGGAACAGCAAGCAAGAGAGTTTTTAATTGCAAGTGTATCCCATGATTTAAAAACGCCTCTAACTTCGATAAAAGCATATACAGAGTCTTTAATATATGAAGAGCAGCTTGATGATGAAGAGAGACAAGAGTATTTACATGTCATTATGGAAAAAGCGGATTTTCTTAAAACGATGCTAGATGATTTATTAACTTATACAACCTTGCATTCAACAGCGCAAGACATGGAATTTGTACGTGTGGAAGGAAAAGAGTTCTTTGAAATGCTTATTTCGGATTACGATGCCCTATGTAAGCAAAAAGGTATTTATTTGCATACATATCAGCAAGTTACGGGCGCATATGATGTAAATCCCAATCAATTAATACGAGTAGTGAATAATTTAGTAAGTAACGCCATCTCTCATACACCTTCGGGAAAGAGAGTTTGGCTGGCTGCTGTATCAGATGGCTTGCCAGAATGGATATTTCCTTTTGTAGATGAAGGTAGTTATTTACAGAATAAAGAGGTAGGTGTTTTACTTATCGTTCAAAATGATGGAGAGGGAATTACAGAAGATCTATTGCCTTATGTATTTGAACCGTTTTATCAAGGTAGCAAAGCAAGGAGCAAAAAGCATTTACAAGGAACCGGCTTAGGATTAAGTATAACCAAGCAGATTATTGAAAAGCACGGTGGAAGTGTAAGAATTTTTGCTGAAAAAGAAGTTGGTACTTGCGTGATTTGCAAGCTGCCAATAGCAACAGAAAGGTGAAAAATATGTGGAAAACAAAAATCGGATTAATCGTATATTGTATAGGAGGAATATTCGTGAGTTTTGGTTGTACACCTGAATCGAATCATTATTCTCCACAGGAAATGGTCAATCAAGCGTTAGCTGCTGAAGTAAAACCTTTAGCCTTCTATGGGGAGTCAACATCTGTTATAAGTGAAAATGGCAAGGAAGTAAAACGGTTTACTATGAAGGAATGGCGCAATGATGAAGGAAAGATTCGAACTGAATTACAAGGAGGCGATAGGGGAGAAAAGTGGGTCTCTGTAAATGACGGGACATCAGTTATTAGTTATGATCAAACACAAAACCAAGCAGTAATAATTGATGACCCGGAGATACTCGAATTAAATCAACCCTCGCCAAAGAAGCAAGTTGATTTTATTTTAGAAAAAATTGTAAAAACACATGAAATTTCCGATGGAAAAGAGGAAGAAATTGCTGGACGTAAAACGCAGCATATCATAGCTGAACCAAAAAAAGACAACAATTTATATGGTAAACAGGAATTGTGGATCGATAAGGAGAATTGGATTGTTTTAAAAATGATATCAGTTATCGGTGACCAAACCCAAGAAACGATATATAACGAGATTGATTTTGATACAAATATTCCTGAAGAAAAGTTTTCTCTTGATTTACCAAAAGATGTGGAAATCAAAAATCTAAATGAGGAATCTCCTGTTCGTGAAATTACTCTAGAAGATGTGCCAAAGGAATTGGGAAAGTCTATCCTCTATATACCTGAAACAAACGAATGGCAAATAGATAAGGTTGAACTAATCGAGTTTTCAGGTGAGTTTAAACGTAAAGAGGTAAGTATGGATTACATAAAAAATGATGTCCCATTTTTAAACTTATCGGTTTTTAAAACGCCGGATAAAGCGATAGATGAAAATTTATTACCTAATGAGCAAACGATAACCATTCGTGGTAAACGGGGAACGTACACAAATGATGAAAGCTTTCATAGTTTGTTGTGGGATGAAAATGGATTGCGTTATTCATTGCTTATAGATAATCAGAATATTGAGCTGAAACAGATAAAGGAATTAATTGAAAAAATGGTGCTGTTTAAAGAGGACATGCAAAAAGGGGATAAAAACGGCCAATAAGTTTTGAGGTTAGGCGAGTTTTGAATGGTGTGAGTGTATGAAAAATAAATACATATAACTTCTACAAAACTCATTCTCATGCAGAAAAAGAGCTTTTTTTGAAACATATTAAAGAAACTTAGCTAGCGGTAAGCAGAGCGCAGTCGCTAGCTGAGTTGCACTTATACATGTAGAACTTAAACTACGTTGAATGAACTTGAATGCTTAATTTCGCATGTAATTTTAACTTGTGGAGAAATTCGATACCGTTTTTAGCTTGATTTTTGAAAAAACTTTTAAGTCGAAAAGAGTGAGTGAGACATGCAGTTAATTATGGTAATCGTGATCTTAGTAGCCATCCTTCTAGCTTTCCTTTCATATCTTATACCTAAAAAATTAAGTGTTCCGCTTGTAGTCGTTGGGGCCATTGGCTTAACCATGTATATAGTTGTCCGCCATTCATTTTTTGATGTGTTACTGCCAGTCAGTGTAATGTTAATCACCTATATCAGTTTTAGCGAGATCTTTGATAGAGATAAGTGGATAAAAAAGGAACAATTGAAGAAGAAAGTTGCGATATCGAATGTTCAAATGGTTGACCAGAATAAAGATGGAAGACGTATTTTCGTTGATAGTTGTTTAACAATTTTGATAAGCAGCATTTCAATCTTATGTCTTTTATTTGCACCAGAGACGTACATTGTATTCAAATATCTTATTGGTGTACATCTAATAATGATGTTTGCTCCATTTCTTAACAGAGTGGCTGATTATTTGTTTGCGACCATTTATGCTTTACCGGAAGAGAATAAAATCATTATTATTTCTCTATTCGAATCAAGGGAACTGCCAATGCGTGATTTAATCGATGTAAAAAAAGAGTCAGCTCCTGATGTTTTACGAATTCATCCAATTTTTACATTTTTATCTGAACATAGAGATTATACAAAAGCTTTTACAACTGTGCTGCGCTTGTCTTTTCCCGGTGTAACCATTTATCTTACTCCAAGCAATCCAGAATGGTGGTATGAACAATGGAGAAAAGATGAAAACGAACAAAGGATTGAGAAAGTAAAGCAAGTTTATCCTCTTTGGCATCCGAAAACGATCAAACGCTTACTATGGAAAGGCTATTTTGTCATCACAGTGAAAGGAATTTCAGCATATACAGGACTCTTATTTATCCTTATATCGTTAAAAACTCCATGGTATGGAATTGTATTATTTATCCTTACATGGTGGCTTTTTAATCTGTATATAGCGGATCAATTGCTTATTACCGCAACAGATGCAACAAAGGTAACAGAAGGGGAACTATACGTTATTGCCCAGGAAATTTTCTCGCGGGCAGGGATTACGAAGACAAAGCTGTATCTTATTGATTCACCAGTTTATAACGGGTTGGCAACAGGCATGAATATCGGAAAAGGAACAATTATGTTGACAACAGCTACAGCGAAATTGTCTAAGTCGGCTGTTGAAGCAATTTTGGCACATGAAGCGATCCATATAAAAAAGCGAGATGTTTTAATCAATCAACTAGCTCGTATAATTATAACTGCTGTGATCGCACTAAATGTATACTTGTTCTTTGACCAGATAAAGCTACTGGCCGATCATTTTGTCTTGTTAATGATATTTATAAACATTATGATGATAGCTTTTATTATTTGCTTGTCACTAATTGCTCAATGGACAGAGATAAGAGCAGATTATTCCGGGGCAAAGCTATTAGCGGAAGGTTCAACACAAATGGCAGAAGGATTACGCGAATTAGCACTTGCTCAAGATGGCTCAATCAATAAAGCTTTGCAGTACAGTACTGTTGATTTAAAAAGTGCTAAGGAAAATTCTTATACCGAAAGAGGCTCTTGGCTTTTCCGATGTATTGAATTTACTTTTTTGCCTCACCCACCGTTATATTGGAGAATTCATACATTACTTGAGAACAGAAGCTGGAGAAAGATAAAACAAACCTGGCTTATTGCACGTTTTAAAGCGTGTTTGCCTGATTTTTGTCAACGAAAATCGATACATGATAGTGAATAATTTAGCCTTGGGCGACTTTATCAAATCAAATATAAGAACAATACGATTGGTTTTAAAGTATAAAGAAGACAGAGTGACAATTAACATCAAAACATCGCTTTTACGACTTTATTCTGCTGAGCAATTGTTAAGTAAAAGCGGTACTCTGAAGGATGCTTTTAAAGATGAGTAAGTGAAAAATTAGTGCAGAAGTTGAGTCAACGGCATAAAAAATTTTACTGTAGAAAGTGTCACGTTTGTGCTGATAGCTTGCACTAATCAACGTTTTATTTAATGATTAGACATTTATTAACATCAATGCGAATATGGGAGCGGGTCAATGATGGAAATGCTTGTTGTAACAGCTATTATATTTTTATATTCAACCCACCAAGTTCTTCGAGTAAAGAAAGATGGAGAATTAATGTCAGAAAATAAACAGATTGCTTTGCCACTATATATTACCTCCATATTTATTCTTCTACTCGTTAATTATCTTTATTTTTCGCTATAAAAATTTTGAAAAGTACTTTAATTGAAAACACATATCCATGTCTTAGACAAATCATACTAACATATTGCTCCTCCATTTTAAATGGTGAAGCAATATGTTTTTTTGGCTAAATCACTAACATTGCGTTAATTATATCTGTCGATTTGAAATGCTTACAATATTCAAAAGTAACTTGTTCATACAACAAAAAAACCTTTACAATGAAAGTACAAATAGTTTTTGTCCAAATCCAAAAGTAAAGGACATCTACATGGACAAGAGTATATACTCATTTCTTGGCTATTAATATTCAAAAACTTACTGAACAAGTAAACGAATCTAAACAGGACTACGATACAAAAAAGTTTACAACCGAGGTTTATATTAAGCGTTTACTGTTTACCGAAATGCACGAATTCGAGAGTTAAAGAAGAAATGAGTGATGCACTTTTAGACGAAGCTAATCAAAAAACACTTGGGTTTGAATCGATCAGTGCTTCTTAAATATCACGAAAGACAGGGAAATCCATCCATCTATTCTTTCCAATCCCATGTTTGGATCTCGTGTGGAAATTTCGGCAGTATCCCTATAAAAACAGAAAGCATAGGGCATTAAAAATCATGGATTCAGTACACTTCCACTAAATTTTAGAAAAACTTGGCTTATCACCAAGTCTTTAGCGAAAGCTGTAGTTTTTCTTATACTATAAACCATAAAATTTTATACTTTCCTATAGTATAAACAACCATAAATAGGAACGTTTCGTAAAACAAAAGCCGGTGTAAAGCTGCATTTTCGACTAGTATTCATGGATAAGTGCACCGTTTATCCAGAAAAGGCAGTGAAATGACGACCTCGAAAGAACATTGACAGAAACCAACTGGAGATGAAAAGTAAAAAATCTTACTGCGAATCACTCGCTGATTAAAGAGAGGCTCTGGAAACCATCCTATGTTTGGATTAGGAAGTTGAAGAAAGATCCAGTCCGTAAATCAGCTTTTGCCGTTGCCATGAGTTAATGTATAATTTTACCAAATGGATAGTGCCACCTTTCTTCAGGTGTTGACTTGTTGGCACATAATTACAGAAAGTTGTAAACGGAATAGTCTTATTTTATTTATGTAATGCTAGTGATAGTTATATATGTATCAAAATTAAATGAATTTAAGTCAATGGGTAATAGGTATATTCTTAGCTCTGTTTACTATTATCTTATTCGGAGTCTCTATTTATATTTTTTTATAAACGATCTAATAAGTATACAGGTAGCCAATAGGAAAAAAGTACCGAGCAGTATTTTTTGTTAAATAACCTTAATTAATAAGTGCTTTCAATATTTTAATGGAAAAGACTGAAGCTTATCACTAGTTACAGTCAACTCTGATTTATGGAACCTGCAATTCGACGTGGTACCGATATCGATCCCCTCTATAAAAGAACTCCGCATATTCAATTAATCGATCTTGTTGGTCTCTAGTTATTCGTTGAACATATAATAATGGGCTGTTTTTTGGTACTTTCAAAAGTTTAGCCTTTTTCTCATTTGCAACTACTGACTCAATTGTCTCTTTTGCTTTTTTCACTTCATATCCTTTTTTGCGGAATAATTCATACAAAGAAACATTCGGTGCCCTAAGCTCTTCAGCAGATAAAGAGAGAAATGGAGGGCAGTATACACGTTGAAAGCCTATAGGTATATCGTCATATTGACGTAATCGTTCATGACAACTAACCATTGTTCCTTTTGGCAAATCAAGTTGTGAACATACCACCGGATTTGCCGGAATAGCCTCTTCAAATGAAATTAAGGATGATTGTAAAGAATTTTCATTATTTTCTTCTGAAAAACTTAATAATTTTTGTAATTGCAATGATTTTTTTTGACTAAGAACAATCGTACCTACACCATGAATTCGTTGAACATATCCTTCATCTACCAACAATTGCACGGCATGTCTCACAGTGATTCGACTCACATTGTATTGTTTTTGTAGGTCAGGCTCTGCTGGTAATAGATCACCAATGGGATAATCCCCATTGGTGATCTGTTGTTTTAATTCCTCATAAATTTGTAAATATTTAATTTTGTTTCTTCTCATAAGTAATCACCACATTTGCTAATAAATTTGCTAACTCTACCAAATTAAAATCATTAGCACGTTGTACAGTCTTAAACAAAGACTGGAAACTTGAATCAGTTAAGTCCACAAATGAACCAACCATAGAACCAACAATTGTTGCAACAGTATCTGTATCGTATCCAATATTTACAGCATCAATCACTGCTTGTAAGGCATTGTCCTTATTTAAAGCAACAATTCCAAATGCACAGGGTACGGCTTCTGAAATATGCAAGCCGCTTCCAACTACTTGTGATAACTGACGCAATTTTTCTTCTTTTGTACCAACACCATTTACTATATCATACGCTAATTTTATACGTTCTACAACATTTGGACCTGCTACTTCACGAGAAATGATTTTTGCTTTTGTTTCACCACGTAAAGCTCCATATAAACCTGCACTTAAAGCATCATCGACTGTTGCATGAGGTGCTAAAGAAGCACTTGTGGTAGCAGCTACCGCGCAAGCACCAGAAATTGCTAAAGAATTATCATGTGTTACTTGTGTGATAGTAATCGCCGCATCAATAGCTCCTTCCAAATCGTTTGGATGTAAAATACCAGCTGGTGCAATTTTCATTGCTGCCCCATTCGTAGCTTTTGATGCATAGTCTACCGCTGCTGCTCCTGGTAACGGTTTCATTTTTAATGAGGGGTCTTTATACATTGCCACTGCACTACGAGTTGTAGGACCTGCAAAACGATCAAAATACCAAGGAACATCTGACCAATCTAAAATAGCTTTTATTACAATATCTTTATCAATAACACCATTATTTTTCAAAATAGCTTGGCATAGAAAATATACTTGGGAAAAATCATCTGTTACTTGTCCTGCTTCATTTCCAAGTGCAAATGCTGTTTCACCAGGTTTTTCAAACTTAGTTACAGTACCAAATTGTGCACGAATTTGATCAAACGATAAATTTTCAGTTGCTGCTCCCATCGCATCCCCAATTGCTGCCAATCCTAAAATTCCTTGTATTTTTGAATTCAAATCCATTTCGATTATCCTTTCTATAATTAGTATTCTATTTTTTTGAAGCAGACATTTCTGCTTTTGGATCTTTAATACCAAAAATAATTGTTAATAACATACCACCAAAAAAGGAAATTGCTAAACCAATGACATATGCCCATAATGTAGGTCCTGCAAATGCAGGAATTGTTGTCAACCCACCAAATACAAAAGCGTTACCTACTACATGAAATGCACCCATGAACGCACCACCAAGAGCAGCACCTAAACAACCAGCTACTAATGGACTCTTAAATCTCACACCCAAGCCATAAATTGCCGGTTCCACAATCCCAGATAAAAAGACAGAAGTTATTGCAGTTAATGAAAAATTCTTCAATTCTCGATTTCGGCTAAGTAAGAAGATAGCAAAAGCAGCTCCTGCCATACCAAAATTCGCATTCGCACCGTAAGCAATAAAAGCAGAACTACCTGTTGAAGCTATTTCAGGGATAATAACCATCGTATTCGGTGCCCAATGCACACCAAACATGATTAAAACATTCCATATTCCGCCTATAATAGCTCCAGTAACGATTTGGTTAATATTTGCTAACCAGTTCACAAGGTTGGCAATACCTATACTTAAATAATTTCCGATTGGTCCAATTATTCCAGCAGCAATTGGAACTAATATTACTAATAATATAGTAGGGATCACAATCATATGCAAACTATTAGGTAGTTTTATTTTCATAAAATGTTCCATTTTTGATTGTACCCAAGTAGTTAAAATCGCCGGAATGATTTGACTAGTATAATTAAATACAGGAATCGAAAGCCCTAAAAATGTAATCGTATTCCCGCCATCACCTTGTACTAGGTCGATGAAATCAGGCATAATCAAGGCGCCCATTACAGCAACCGCAATATATGGACTTGTATCAAATCGTTTTGCTGATGTAATAGCGACTAATAATGGCAAGAAGTAAAATACTGAAGTCGCTGCAAGAGTTAAAACTAAATTTGTTGTACTATCAGTCGATAACCAACCTAGCTCATTAGCTAAAATCGTGAACCCCCGAAGCAACCCTGAGCCAGCTAATAATGGCAATAACGGTGAAAAAATACTGACAACTAGAGCAATAAACTCATTAAACCAATGACGCTTCTTGTTCTCTGTATGTGAAACATCTACAGTATCGTTATCCATATCAGTTGATTTATTTGCCTTCCACACCTTCACAAATTCATCATAAACCTCATCGACATGGATACCAATCACTATTTGAAATCCTAAGTCCTTATCAACAGTTCCTGCTACACCATCTAACGCTTCAATTTTTTCTTTTTGAACTAGTGAACGGTCTTTTAATGTAGGGCGTAATCGTGTGGCACAATACGTTACCGACACTATGTTGTCCGACCCTCCCATCAATGATAACAATTGACTTGCTAAGACTCTGTTTTTTTTCATAAAAACGTCTCCTTTCTATTTTTTTAGACTAGAAACATCATTGTTATCCCGAGAGGTTATAACGTCATATCCTCATATCAAGAATACACGAATTTATTAGTAATGTAAAGGTTTACATTTGATTTTTTAAAATTAAATTCTATGGACTAACCTCTTGTTTTCAACAACTTATCTACTATTTTTTCTTTAATTCCTTAAAACTATACTTAATTTGTAATTTCATTGAGCTTTGCATCAGAGACGCCAAATTAAACTTAAGTGCACTTCCTTTAATTTTTCTAATGAGACTGGACAAAAGTGGTTTAGTCAAAGAAAAGTCCGAACGATGATTCAAAATTCTTCAATTAGAATTCGAATTAGTTTGGATTTCTCTTTTTATAAGCTTCCTTATTCCAGTAAACATTCGCATTTAGGTTAATCTTTTTAATTATGTCCCACCCTCAAATTCAGCTAGAACTAAAGCAACTGGTTAAATTCTATCTGTTATATTTGTGATTATTTGAATGGAGTTTTGCATAGTTTTTAAACCCTTTCCTTTAAGTAAATATTCTTAAGTTTGCTTTGCTGCTTCCGTATGTAATGTGCAAAATAAAAACATTAGTTTTCAACGGTATTTCGCGTTGTGACTTTTCATGGAACGACAATCATGATAACCTTTTCAGGCGAAATTACTTCATGATACATCTGGCTTTCTGCCTTTAAGCTCATGCTCGCAGAGGATCCATGTCAAGTTGCAACATTATGTATTTTCCTAATACAAAATACACTATGTAAAGGAAATTATCCTATGTCTGGATTAGGAAGTTTGAAGAAAGATCTAGTCCGTAAATAGCTTTTGCCGTTGTTGCCTTGGATTAATTGTATATTTTTATCAAATGAACAGTACTACCTTTCTTCAGGTTTTGATTTTTTGGCTCAAAATCACAGAAATCTGTTAACTGAATATTCTTATTTCATTTACGCAATACTAATGGGGCTAAATGATGATATAATTTGTTGCTTATGAATAATTTTTGTATACATTTTTATCCATATCAGATTCAAATCCTAGTTTCTAATGGCTACTTTACTCCTTTTTTGGCGGGGCAGCAGCCTTTTCGTTATTGTCTGGGTTGACCAAATACGCTTCTAGCTTTTTTTCTGGAAGGAATGCCGATCCTATCAAGACGGGACCCATTTTACAACGGTTAAATGATCATTAATAAAGCATAGAAAAAGAGGGAAAGATGAATAGATACAGGTGCTAAATGAAAAGGAGTATTTATATGTCTGCTTTTACGATCCTACGTCAGTTGTTTAATCGATATCTAACGTTTAAGGTATATGATCTTTCTGCACAGATGGCTTATTATTTTTTGCTATCTGTTTTTCCATTTCTGGTAGCGATCTATTCTTTACTGCCGTATTTGCCATTAAATGAAGATTATATTTTAGAACTAGTTCAACCATTTGCACCGGAAGCAACATATCGCCTAATTGAAAATACGATTTCTTACTTTTTAGTACAGCAAAAGCAAAATTTATTGTCATACAGTTTTATTACTTCTGTTTGGCTTGCTTCAATGGGATTTCAATCGATGAAGCGAATACTTAACATTGCTTATAATATTGAAACCAAAAAAAGCTTGTTCAAACAAGCGATAGAAGGAGTATTGCTTACAATTGGATTTATGATTGTAATCTTGTTTTCTGTTATTATACCTGTGATCGAAAGAATGATCAGAGACTATTTAGATGAAGTCTTTACTGTGCAAAGTTTTCAAAGCTTTTGGACTTTTTTTCAATGGGGGATCGGCAGTATGTTTATCGTTATTTTTTTAATTGGATTGTATTATTTTTCGCCTAACGTTAAATTAAAGGTTAAAAATGTTCTCCCGGGTGCTATTTTCGCAACAATCGCTTGGCAGTTTGTTTCTTTACAATTTGCATCCTTTGTTAGTTTTAATAACTACTCTGTCTTTTATGGTCAGTTAGGTGGTATTGTTGTTTTAATGCTTTGGTTTTATCTTTCCGCGATGATTATCATTATCGGCGGATTATTAAATACGATTATCTCGCCAATTGATCAATGATAAATCTGACTACGATCAGGTACTACCAGGGAAATGCCTTATTTAGCACGTAAACCCGCTTTTTTAAAAACATAGGTACTTTGGAAAATAGATTTTTATAAATTGAAAAACGCATCTCTCTCTTTTTGGTAATATTTATTCATGATTTAGCCATGCCCTGAATAGCTATAAAATAATGAGTCAAGCCTTTCGAAATATTAACTTAAAGTGTGTGTTCAAAAAGTGGATAATAGACTGAGGTCGGTCGGGTATAAAAATCGTAACGCCTTTAAAAAATCACGATGTGACACTGTTGAAGTTTTCCTTGTTCTTTTGCAAAAGCTGACACGAGCATATCCTGTGTGTCAAAGTTCGAGCGACGTAGTTTTGAGTAGCGCAGGCTATGCAGTTAAAAATAGGAGATGGCATTTAAAGAAAAACGTAGCTAGTGCTAAGACACCGGTATAAACGATCGTCTAGTTAGACTTATACGTAAGTCCAGAAAATTTTACAACATGGAAATAACTAGGAAACTAAAATTTGCTCTCCTTCATGTAGAAAGAAAACTTAGTATACTGGATCCAGTACTTATACATTGAATATTAAAGTTCCCCACTCGTTTTTTATTTCAGTGCTAACATCTTATCCTTTCTAACGTATAATTAATTCCACTAAGTATTTCTACCGGACTTTTTGAACATCCTCTTCAAGCTATCTATAGGGGGAAAACAAATGGTTGAATCTATTCTCGAATTATTTACAACCGAACAAAAAGCAGAAGCGATTTTAGCTAATCCAATTGTGGAGCTTATTTTTATTATTTTATTTTCTGCTTTTGTTTTAGCGCTAATTGTCCACTTAACTATATTTCGTAAGCTCAAACATATTAGAAACTATTTAAAGAATACTGGGCGTATGGATATTGAACCAGTCTTATCATTTAAAGAACAATATGAAATTCAACAGCAACAAGAAACGGTAAGGGTGGAAACGTTTGTGCAAGAAAAGTTTGCAAGTTTCCGTATGTTTCATATACCAATTATCAGTTTAATCAAGATGATTCAAATGACCGTTTCCGTATTTATCCTTCTCGGCGTACTAGGAACATTTATCGGGTTAACCTCCTCACTAGGTAGTATTAATTTAGCAGGAAATGAGATAGTTGAGGGGGTGGCAAATGTATTAGCAGGCATTGATGTTGCTTTTTACACAAGTATCGCAGGAATGGGATTTTCTTTAATTATGACAGTATTGATAAAAGTGTTAAATACGGAATTTATGCTAACAGATATTATGCTAATGACGGAAACAAAGTTGGAAGGTACACAAGAAAATGGCTTAAACCGCTTGATTACTGTATCGGAAGCCATTAATGATTCCATCTTACATTTAACAGAAACAAATCAGCAATCCTTTCAGACGATTGAATTTGCTTTTAAAGATTTTCAGGACTATACAACTGGTCTTCAACAATCAGCCAAAGATTTGGCATCCTTTAACGATGGACTCGCAACCAACCTTAAAGACTTCCAGCAATTGTTTCATAATATGAAAAGTGTAACGGAAGATATTACAACTGGTACGAATCAATTAAACGATAATTTCGCTACACTGTTTACTTACTTTAAACGAATGGATAAAAGAAATGAGCGAATGATGCAAGCATTAGAAAATACGTTTGAAAAGACAAGAGAACAAGCGAGAACGCAGCTTGATATATTGCGGCAATTTGAATCATCGATGGATGAAATCAAACAGTTCACTACTTCTTTATTGAATGAACAAGTAACTCTAAAAGCTGCATTTACAAGTATTCAGGCACAAAGCAAAGATCTCGTTAAGCAAATGGAGAAACAAAATAAAGAATTTAAAACTGTATTTGGTACAGATATTTCCACGAAGTTAACAGGGGTTATTTCCCAGTTACACGAACTTTCCGGAGTATTCGATCATATGGGAGATTCATTGATAAAGCTTCCGGAAGCTCTTGATGTGGTTAATCAAACACAAGCTGAATATAAACATCTGTTAACGGATCGCTTTCAAGATTTAAAGGAATTTAATCGTACCTTTCATCATCATTTAAAATCACATGCAACGAACATGTTATCGTTTGAAAAGCAAATGAAGGATGCAACTGGCACATATGAACAAATGGCTATGAAAAACAGTCAGTTTATTCAAGAAATCAACACAACAATGACAGAAATGAATCAAATTTATAAACAACAAGATACTCATTGGGAGAATCAACTTCATGTTTTAAAAGATGCATTAATGAATTATGTAAACAATTTAGAAGGATCTCTTGGTCAAAAGCTGGAGCACGTTGCTCAATCTATCCAATCTTATCTGAGAGAGGTTAATGATGGGTTACGCACGGAATTTTATCAACGCCGGAACGCAGAAAACAGCCAACAAAGTCAAGAAAGGTTTATCCAGCAAACATTACAAGAACTCGGTCGTGAAATTCAAATTTTAAATCAACATTTAGCTGCTTTATCACAGCGAACTTACTCGCAAAATAATCAAATAAGGTTGAATCAAAATGAATTCTAAATATCAGCGACTATTCAGGCAGGATCGGGATGAAGGACATTTTTGGCCCTCTTTTACAGATTTATTAACGACTATACTGCTATGCTTTATTCTTATTTTTGTCGCAATGATGATTATTAAATCGTTGCAAATTGAAGAAATGAAGCGGACCTTGGATCAAATTATGGGGGTAAGAGCAAAGCTGGTAAATGATTTAAAAAAAGAGTTTAGCGGGTCTAACTTAGGGGTTGAGGTGGATGAAAAAACTGGGGCGATCATTTTTAATACGGAGATTTTGTTCGAGTATGACAAAGCAGAATTGAAGACGGATTCTTTTACTTTTTTAAATGAATTTGTACCCAAATATTTAGACATTCTCCTGCAGGAAGGGTATGAAGAGTATGTGGCAGAGATTATTATTGAAGGACATACAGATCGGGATGGATCTTATTTGTACAATTTAAAATTGGCGCAGGATAGGGCATATAGTGTTGCGGATTATATTTTAAGTGAACAGTTTCCATATAAACATATTCAACAGCATTTAGAAAATAAACTAACCGTTAACAGTAAATCATTTTCAGATGTGAGAACAGATGAAGATGGCAAATACAGCGCCAAAGATTCCAGAAGGGTTGAATTTAAATTTCGCTTAAAGGATGAAGAAATACTTGATAAAACAAGAGAAATTCTAGGATCATAAAAGAACATAAAGGTGCTAGCCTTAAGCAGCACCTTTATGTTTATATCCGTTTCTCCATTGTGGATAGCTTTTTTAAAAGTAGCTTCGTCTAGTCGATGCGTTCGAGCTACAGTAAACTTCGATCCTCTTTCCTCTGTACATTTCATGTATGAAGTTTTGTTTGGTTTATCAAAACATTTTAAAATTCCTCATATACTGCAGGATCTTGGTTTTTTCTTCTGCCATCCGGCTTCGTTAATTTAGAAATGGCGTTCATTTCTGCTTCGGTTAAAGAAAAGTCGAAAATTGAAATATTCTCCAATTGGCGCTCGTAGGAAGATGATTTAGGAATCGCAATAGAGCCAAGCTGATAATGCCAGCGTAATATAATTTGCGAAACTGTCTTGTTATGCTGACGAGCAATATTTACAATAGTTTCATTGTTCAATATTTCATTTGCACGAGCTAATGGACTCCAGGATTGAGTCTGAATATGATTAGCTGCATGCCATTTTCGCTGCTCTGCTTGGTTGAAAAATGGGTGTAATTCAATTTGATTAATACTTGGTTTTACTCCTGTTTCTTTTTCTAAACGTTCTAAGTGCTCCGGCAGAAAATTACATACCCCAATTGAGCGAATAATTCCCCATTTTTTTGCATCAATTAAGGCTTGCCATGCTTCCACATACATATCTTGCTTTGGGTTTGGCCAATGAATTAAATATAAATCGAAATAATTCAAGCTGGCTCGATATAATGATTCTTGAATAGCGGTTATGGCCTTGTCATACGCTTGATAACGACCTGGAAGTTTTGAAGTAACCAGTAAATCTTCTCGACGAACAGAACTGCGCTTGATTGCTTGACCGACTGCCCCTTCATTCTCATAGTTGTAGGCAGTGTCAATTAGTCGATAACCGATATTTATGGCATTTACTATCGCATTAGCCCCTTCATTTCCATTTAATTTGTATGTACCAAAACCGATAGTTGGAACTGTTAAACCGTCATATAATGTAAATTCTGGTATGGTCTCAACCATATCATAACCTCCTTTTATAACGTTACACTTTAAGCGTACAATGAAATAGGCAAAAAGCCAAATCCTGTAAAGACAGCGCGAAAGGAGTTACAAACTTCTGACCAGCTTATTTTAGGCGATCTTTTTCGCTTTATCCCGGATTAACCGGCTGTAGATCGTTCAGCAAATAAGCAGCCGGACAAGTAGAGTAAGAGATAGTAACAGCACGATTCACTTCAACAAATATCCGTGGGAAGGAAAGCTTTTCACGGATATTCGTTGTTTATCAAGTAAACCAATCTTTTTATAAATCACAAAACTTTTATCGCTAAGTTGACCGTTTTTTTGATCAGGTTGAACAGTTTAAATTTCTTGGCCCTTTAATCAATGAACAGAATCTATGAAGTACTCAATATGTTAAAATCCGATTAAAAATCGGCAATGGTCATTCCCTTCGGTTTTACAACTTGTCCGCTTTACATCTTCTGTTTGTAGAACTTTTTGAAACAAAGACGTTTCACAGTGACAGGCTACTTTATATTTACTGGCCACAGCTAAAATAGGACAGTTATATTCAATCAATTCATATTTATTCGTTCCTATTTTTGCAACATCTGCCATATATCCTTTTTCATTTTGAATGGTTTTTAACTCTTTTATTTTTTCAATAGGTGATTTGTTTTCTAGTCGTACGTTATATTCATTTGTTAAGCGTTTTTCTCGATTTTGAAATAATTGCTCGATCGATTCTTCACCATACATCGCTTCTATGTCTTTAAGAAACTCAACAGCAAGACTTTCATAGCTTTTAGGGAAAAGCAATTCAGCGTTTTTGGTTAATATGTATTTTTGGATGGGTCTACCTATGGGTTGCTTTACTTCTACGGAATAGATAAGTTTTTCTTTTTCTAATATTGACAAATGTTTTCGTACAGCCATGTCTGTGATATGTAAGCATTTTGTAAGCTCTCCTACAGAGAGCCTGCTTTGCCTTTTTAATAAATATAAGATTTTATCCTTTGTGGACATTTTTTCCATATAATCACCTAAATTGTATTTATGCTGTATATATTGTATAAAAAATAAAGAAATTATAAAAGTGAAAACTATAAAAATAAAAAACTTTATGAATTATTTGCCTTGTAGGAGCAAATTAATTGCTATTCTATGAATGGTAAGCTATGATTTTTACATGCTTATTATACCAATTGGTATAATAAATGTGCGACAAATTTTTAGAAAATCAGAAAATGATTGTAGGTGCCATACTTTTTCTCACTTTAATGCTAATACTAGAAGTTCTCCAATTTGTAAATCGGTTAAGTTTTTGCTCTTGCAATATACCGAATTTGTATCCATTTTTCTATATAATATGTTTAAAAAAATAAAAAATTATTAGAGCAAGCTTTTTTCTTTGGATTTTATTTGTTTGATAAAGTCATAATTTTAACTATAGGAAGCTATTGATGGAAATGCAAACAAGTGACAACGTAATATAATATTCAAGAGAAGAGATTGTTAAATCAGGAGGGAGCAGCTTTGAAACTTGTTGGAGTAGCTGGATCACTGGTAGGTGAGAAAACTTCACAAGCAGTTCATGAAGTGTTACTCGCCACTAAGCGTATTAATCAAAATATAGAGACAGAATTAATCGATCTAAAGGAATATGATGTTGAATTTGTTCGGGGAGCCCCATTAGCATATTATAATAAAGATACGTGGCATGTCGTAAATACAATGTTAGGTGCTGATATTATTGTATTTGGTACACCTGTATACCAGGCATCGATTACAGGAGCGCTAAAAAACTTACTCGATCATTTTCCTGTTGATGCGTTTAAAGGAAAAGTAACAGGAATTGTAACGACTGCAGGATCACATAAGCATTTTCTTGTTTCTGAATATCATTTAAAGCCAATCCTTACTTATTTAAAGGGGTCGGTCCCTACATGTAGTGTCTTCATTCATAATGATTCATTTAATGATGATAATGAAATAATTGATCAAGATATAAATAAAAGAATTATTAAGCTTGCTGAAGAAATGATAATGATCAAGGAACGGAACAGGGATAAATTAAATTAGTTAAAAAGGTAAAAAAAGTTTTGATCAAAAATAACATATGAAATTTTTTGTAAGTTAAAATGTATAACATTTTAGTGCTGAGGATAAGACGACTCGCAAGGAATTTTAAATCCCGCATGTAAGCTGCCGTAAGACTCCCACTTCAAGACCTGAGTTGATACAAAAGGGTCTAAGTGGGAGAAAACGGACCTAAATGCCCGATTCGTTCAAGGGCCTTAGGTCATACCATTAAGGTATTAACATTCAGTAGGAGAAGTTTCACTTTATCGTTCGATAACTTCTTTCACTTTTAGGTGATCGTATACCATATTCATCTCTGGTACGGTTTACAGTTATAGTTTTGGCTTCAAAACAAATGTCCCTCCACTGTAATCCAAACGCTCTCCCTTGCGAAACCCAATGAAAGCAAGCAATAATGTTAATGTGTAGTTAGTTATTGAGAGGTGCTTCTTAGCAACTGGAAGAAAGATATTTAATTCTTCTGGAGCTAAGAAGTTTTTTCTGCTTTTTTCCCTTTTTGAATCTTAATTTTAGTGAAACGATTTCTATCTAAGATTTCATCGACGACCGCAGCATTTATGGCGGCTTTAAAAATACAATGCAGGAGTTGAACAATATTTGGATTCATTTGTTTTAAAAGTCTATTTATAAAAACACGTTTATAAGTTGTCTTGTCTAGTTCTGCTAACTTGTACTTTCCTAGTAATGGTTTAAAATATTTGTCAATGACAAATTTACGATGTTCTCTAGTTGATCTTTTCCATTCGTTTTTATGCGTTTCATACCAAATATCTAGCCATTCAGAAACTGTTAAATTTGATTTTTCTACCTGTTTAATATCGCCGTTCAGAATAGCGGTTTTTACTTCGAGTAAAGCTCTATAGGCTTCATTTTCTGATTTAAAACCTTGTTTATACTTTTCTCTTCTTTTCCCTAAAGCGTCATCATATCTGTGTCTATAGCACCATAGCTTTTCTTTTTTTGCATTATAGTAATAGTACAACTCTTTATCTTTTTTCGTTTTATATAATTTCATTCATGATTCATCCCTTCTTATGCGTGGACAGATGTATTAAAAAGGGAGGAATATCTCGTTTCGGAATTGTTTAGGTACCACCTCCTCCAATCGGGAACGTTTGTTTGGTTTTAAGCGTAAAATTTTTTAATGAGTAGTTGCTCGGGTATGCCGTAGTTTTCTACAGCTTCATTTATAGTAATCGGACTAACAATTTCCCTAGAAAGTATTAGCTCAGGCTGTAAACGTATTTGCTTCGATTTCTATCTTATCGGTAGAAAAAATGTACTGGACTTTAAAAAAGACGTATTGCTATTCGGATGCTAAATAGCATGTCCGAGTTCATGAACGCATGTGAAAATTTGCTGCTCTTCTAATGAATTTTTATTGATGTGGATAACTTGAAAACGGTGAGACTTGCTGTCATAGCCAAGAAATATCACCCAAATTTTCATATACGATTATTATGTTCAATGTTTCTGCGATTTTAAAAGGATTATTAGTTTGATGTTTTTTTACGAGCTGCCTCACTGTTTCTTTTATATCCATCTAGCATAACTCTTCTAGTTACGATATTTCTTAGGCGTGAATTTCTGCTTCGCTAACCTTTTTGTTAATCGTAATGTATTTTCCCGCGACGAAATTAATAGTTGTCTATCTTCTTTACTTAAATCGTCTAACACTTTGCCGTCAAAAGCTGCGAAAGCACTATCAACATCTTCACCATCAATTATTTTTTTAAGTTCTCTTTGGATCTCACGTTTATCTTTCTCGGTTAAGTCATAGTATCTTTTCTTATCTGTACGACCGAGCAGGTAGTCAGTTGATACGTCGAAGTAATCAGTTATTGCTTTGAGTTTATCAGCACCAGGAGTTTGTGTTTTTAAACGATATAAAATGTTTTTTGAATAACCCAATGCTTTTTCTAAATCATTAATGGAAATTTTTCTTTGATTGCATAGTTTTTTAACTATCTCAAACGTTGTCATCTCAACCATCCTTTTGAGCTAGTCAAAATAAATTAAACTTTTCGCATAAAAAAGTCAATACTATAAGCTGATTTTTTAGCTTATAAATTAAATCGAACGGAAAGAATGAGAAAAATGGAGTAAACAGGTAAAAACATAGTTAATTCTTAACGATATGCAGCAAAAAGATTTAGCGAAAATGCTAGGTATTTCAAGTGCTTACCTATCTGATATCTTACTTGGTAAAAGAAATGGTAAGAAAGTCAGAGAGAAAAGCATAAAAATTCTTGATTTAAAGGAGGTCCCATAAGTTGCCAATTGCTGAAATTAATATTGATGTAGACCAATCAGAAATAAGGTAGTATATCAATAAAAAGTTATATGAAGGTTAAGATCGAGCAGGCTATGAATCTATTATGCATATTCATGATGAAGTTGTTCTCGATGTACCCAAGGAACAGGTTGACTTAGAGAGAGTTGAAAACATTATGAAACAGCCTATTCCATGAGCTCCGGGATTACCGTTAAATACGGATGGATTTATATCGGATTATTACATGAAGGATTAGGAGGTCTAGGGAAGCAATTTATACGAATCCGGTGTGAACAACTTTTGGCTAACGATAATAGCTAAATAAAAATTAGTATCAAATAAGGGAAACCTTGAGAGTGGAATATGTAACAGCACTACAAGATAGCCCTTTGCAACACATAAAAGACATCAAGAAGTGCTAAAAGTAATGGATGGAAAAATGAGTATAAAGTAAATTGGACTTACTTAAAAGGTTTCATTTACTTCCCAAGACTCTACAATTTGTCTTGCAATCATAGGATCATATCCAGCGCCCATAAGATATGAGATTGCCGAAGATTCTCGTAAAGCATGGCTATAAGAAGTATATTGAGCTTCTTTTAATCCATATTGAACAATGGGTTCTATGTTCGTTAATACGTTTTGTTTTAAATGTTGGGAATAATGATGTGGATTTTGATTTGTACGATACGGATTTTGGTAATAAAAATTGTGATACATTTAATCACTCCTAAAATTAAAGTCAAAAGTAGTATATGAGACATTTATCCCGACATAACGGCATTCGCCTATTATGTAGATTATTTTTAAATTTATCCAATAAAAAAAGGAGAGGGAAGAAATGGTAGACATGTATAAACCTATTAACCAATTATGTGAAGAAGTATTTCAAATAGCTAAATCCAAAGGATGGCATGATGAGCCTAGGGAAACAGGTACTTTACTGGCTCTTATTCATAGCGAGGTATCGGAGGTATTAGAAGCTGATCGAAAAGGTGACCAGGAGAATTTTGAAGAAGAGTTGGCAGATGTTTGTATTCGTATTTTTGATTTGTGCGGTTCCAAAGATATTGATTTAGAAGACGCCATCTATACGAAGATGGAACGGAATAAGGGAAGAAGTTACAAACACGGTAGCAAGGCTTACTAGGAGGCGTTTTAGATGTTAGGTTTGAACTTCTTTTCAAGGGCTGACATTACGAATGATTAGATAGTTTCTATTGTTTCGACTAGAAGGCGAACACAAAGTATTTATTTATGAGCCATTAAAAAGTATGATGTAAGACTTCATAAGTTCGGCGATTTAGACGACGAAGCAAAGCCAGAAACGTCTGTTAACCGGTTGCCTTCATTTACGGAAATGGCTTCTTTTACGTTAAACGATGCGGGAATAGCATCCGTACTTAATCAAGAACGATATGAGCAAGCGATTGAAGACTTTGGAACACTTCCAGAGGATAAACCAGTAAAAGATGTGCCTGTAGAAAAAGACGATTTAAGCTGGATGCAAAAGATGGAAATAAGCCCATTCACTGGTAGATTTGCAAAAACTATTGATAATGTACTGACCGTTTTAGAACACGATCCTGGACTAAAAGGTAAAATTGCTTTCGATGAATTTGCGAACAGAGGGCTTGTACTCGGACCTCCCTTCCTTGGGATAGCAGAGATCAAAAACGGATGCCTGTCCGTGCTTTGTTGAAAACCTCCCCCAAATGTTTAATTTAGAATGGGTTATTTTACAAAGGTGATAAATATTAAAATTCCCCGTAACCCTTATATATCAATGGTTTAAGTTATATGAATAAGTTGATTTAGCAAGCTGAAATTTTAATGTTATAAAACTTAATAAAATTAGTCTATTTAAAATCGTTTCTAATAAGAAACGTTTTTTTCATTTAGGAAATTATATTCATTAGTACATGGTGGATAACTTTTTTGAAAAGTAACTTCAGCGCTTTTGTTGCTAGTAAACTTCAAACTTCTTCCTACGATAAGTCAACAGCGGCTCCTAAATTCCCGATTTGTTCGAGCGATAGGACAAGGAAAGCTACGGTAGCATTGCATCGATGGAGAAAAAGCGATTTTCTTTTTCAAGGACAGAGTTGCTACGGCACCAATACACCGCACGCAGAAAAGTGCTTTCCTTTTCAAGGACAGGGGAAGCCTAGGTAGCGATACATCGCGATTTTTCAAGGGTGTCGATCACAAACACAAAGGCGTTACAGAGGACAGAGTATGTGACAGCAATACACCGCGGTTTTAAGGACGCCTCCGAACTTAGACCTTAATCTACTGTTACAAGGAAAGAGCACTCCTTGAATGAAGTTTCACTTTATCCCGTTAGAAGATCTGCCGTTTGTATACCGCTAACCGCTGTTGTTTTGTTCAAAAATAAATCGTTTATATGGTAGATTGACTACATAAATAGTGTAGAGCTGTTTCGAGATTGTTCAAGCTTTTAGGTATCATAGATTAAGTGATGCTTGTGTCACTGTAGTTAATAAACTCTACATAGTTTTTTATGTGATTATTGTAAAATTACTAAAGTAAAGGAGGCAAATGAAGTAATGAGATGGCTCCGTTAATATCGGCTCAGAATAGTAGTTGAGGAATATGAAGGATTCGTAATATTGTTTCATTTTTAAGAGCACAATAGAACCAGTAGATTATCTACATTGATTGGGCTCAAATACTGTTGATACAAGGGTGTAAGCGTTCTACAATTTAGTTAAGGAGGTGCTCTTAGTTGTTTGATCAAAGATCTTTTAGGCTTTTTAAAGAAATAATAACACATGATCAAATCACAGTCTCAGAAGTTATTCGCAAAACAGATTTATCAGAACGACAATTTTATTATGCTTTAGACAAAGTAAATAACACTTTAAAAAGTATGAATATGCCGGAAATTATAATTTCAAATCAAAATTTTCTTGTTGATGCTAAAGTTAAAAAACTACATCATACAGGAGCACCCTTAGATATTAGTATGAATCAAATCGTTTTATCAGAGGAGGACCGCGTTTATTTCATTTATTTATATACATTTATTCGCAAGGAAGTACTGTCTAATTACCATTATCAATTAATGATGAATGTAAGTAAGAATACAGCTTTAGCTGATGTAAAAAAAGTTAAAGAAATGTGTAATGAAAAGGATGTTGCTTTTGTCTACACCCGAATGGATGGGTATCATTTAAAAGGAGATGAACTGGCAAAAAGAAAACTGGCTGTTTATGCGATCGATTATTTACTTACAAAACCATTAGGGAAAGAAATAATCATTCTTACATTAAAATCTTGGAAACAGGAACACTATTATCAAGAAACAAAGCAAATAATTAACAACTTTCTAACGAAACATTCCATACATTTAGTAAAGACGCGTAAAACGGAAATGATACTACATCTTACGTTTATGAGGGTAAGAAAAAAACAAGTTCTGCTTGCGTTTAGTGATTATGAAAAACAATTGTTAAAAAGTCAACAGTTATTTGTACCAGCTAAAAGGCTCTGTCAGCAATTATTCCAGGATACAGACAACAATGAATGCTATTATGTCTTATTGCAATTGATAATAGCTCTTGAGGAAGTAAGCTTTGTGGAAAATCCTTATTTACGAAATTTGACAATAGAAATCATTGAAGCATTTGAGAAAAACACATTATTACCAATAGAGAATAAAGAATATTTACAACAAAGCTTATATAACCATCTTGTTCCAGCGTTTTTCAGAATTGCATTTGAAATTCCACTTGTTAATCCCTTAACAATACAAATTAAATCGAAGTATGTAGACTTATTTCAGTTTGTGAAACATTCATTGGCACCTTTATCAAAGTGGACGGGAAAGCCGATTAGTGATGAGGAAATTGGTTATTTTACACTTCATTTCGGCGGTTATCTGGAGGGAGAAAGAAGAACGAATTCACCTGAAATTCGTGCTTTAATTGTTTGTTCAAATGGTGTTAGTTCTTCGATCATGCTAAGAGCACAATTAAAAGAAATGTTTCCGACTATCAAGTTTTCAAGGGTACACACAGTAGAACAAATAAAAACGATTCCATCGACAAATTATGATTTGATTTTTTCTACGGTTGCTTTGGAATTAGCAAAGCCTGTTTACCATGTAAAGCCATTACTTACTAAAATTGAAAAAAATTACCTAATTGAATCCGTCATTTCTCAATTTCCTTCTTTGAATAATAATGATTTTTCAATCGACCAATTAATGGAAATTATTGATAAATATGCGGATATTAAAGACGAAAAAAAACTATTTTCTGAACTTGTCAATGTCATTTATTTGAATAACACCGATGTAGGAGGGTATAAGCCAATGCTTTCAGATTTACTAACAGAGGATATGATTCAATTTACAGAAGAAAAGCTACAATGGCGGGATGCTATCACACTCGCTGCACAGCCGTTGCTTAAAACAAATAAAATAAAACAGGAATATATTGAGGCGATGAATAAAAAAGTGGAAGAAGTAGGAACTTATATTCATGTAGGAAATGGAATTGCTATTCCCCATGCGAGACCTGAGGAAGGTGTTATTAACTTAGGAATGTCATTTTTAAGAACAAAGACTCCTGTAAAGTTATTGGGTAAAGAAGAACATCAAATAGATATTTTTATTTGCTTAGCAGCGATTGATAATGAAGCACATCTTAAGGCTTTATCTCATTTGACAAAACTTCTTGCTGATAAACCAACGCTTAAAGCATTGAAAGAAGCAGAAACATCAAAAGAGATTATCAAATTAATTAAAGGAGATGAAGAATAATGAAATTTTTAGCAGTTTGTGGATCAGGTTTAGGTACAAGCTTTATGGTTGAGATGAATATTAAACAGATTTTACAGGAATTAGGTGTGACTGGGGTGGAGGTATCTCATTCTGATTTAAGTTCAGCTACCCCAGGAGATGCAGATGTCTATTTTTTAGCGAAAGATATTGCTGAAGGTGGATCACATCTAGGTGAGGTAATTGTATTAGATAACATTATTGATATGGACGAGTTAAGGGAAAAAGTTACAAAGTTAGTAAAAGACAAAAATTTAATTTAATTATATAAGAATGTGTTTAAAAAGGAGTTAAAAGACCTGATGTAGGCGCAACCACCCTTGAAAAATCGCGATGTGCCGCGGTTAAGATTTTTTTAGTGTCGACACTAACATCCTGTGTGTCGAAGTTGGAGATTGCTTAGTTTGGCGAGCTGAATATATGTATTTTGAAACATGAGTTACCGGAAATTAGGCAATAAAGGAAACTTGGCTAACCGGAGTGCGGACATCGCTTAGTTGCACTTATACTTTGGACATTACAATTTCTACTTTGTCGTTTAACTTCAGTAATAAAATTTTATGTGTTCTAACGTACAAAGAAATTCAATGGATCATTTTTAACATACTTTTTGAATGTTTTTCGATAAATAACGAAAGGATGGTTTCTATGAATAATTTCTTAAGTGTATTAGTTGATATTTTAAGTCAGCCTGCTATTTTGGTTGCTGCAATTGCGTTAATCGGTCTATTAGCACAAAAGAAAAATGCATCCGATATCATGAAGGGAACAATTAAAACGTTTGTAGGTTTTATTGTCATTGCAGCAGGTGCAGGAATTTTGGAGAAAGCTTTAACTCCATTTGGTGCAATGTTCCAAGAAGCGTTTCATGTATCAGGGGTAGTGCCAAACAACGAAGCCATTGTTGCCTTAGCTCTTACAGAATACGGAACAAATACTGCGTTAATTATGTTTTTGGGTATGATTGTCAACATATTAATCGCTCGGTTTACAAGATATAAGTATATATTTTTAACAGGTCATCATACACTTTATCTGGCTTGTATGTTTGCTGTTATTATGGCGGTAGCAGGATTCGATACAGTGCCATTAATTATAGCAGGTGCTGTCGCTTTAGGAATAGTAATGACGCTATCACCAGCAATCGTTCAGCCGTTTATGAGACAGCTTACTGGAAATGATAATGTGGCTCTTGGACATTTTAGTGCAGTAGGCTATGCGATAAGTGGATTAACTGGAAAAATATTCAAGAACAGCAGAGAAAATTCAACGGAAAATATCAATTTTCCAAAAGGACTTGGCTTTTTACGTGATAGTACGGTGAGTATTGCTTTAACAATGATCGTGATGTATGTAATTGTCGCTTTATTTGCAGGTGCTTCATTTATTGAAGCAGAACTAAGTGAAGGAACGAACTATTTGGTTTTCTCTCTGATTCAAGGCGGTAGCTTTGCAGCTGGTGTATTTATTATCTTATCTGGTGTCCGTTTAGTATTAGCAGAAATTGTACCAGCGTTTAAAGGGATTTCAACAAAGCTTGTGCCTAATGCTAAACCGGCACTTGATGTTCCAATTATTTATCCGTATGCACCAAATGCTGTTTTAATTGGATTTTTCAGCAGTTTTATTGGCGGAGTTTTTAGTATGGTAATTATGTTCGTCACGGGAACGACGATTATTCTTCCTGGAGTAGTGCCTCATTTCTTTACTGGAGCAGCCGCTGGAGTTCTAGGCAATACAACAGGCGGGATAAAAGGAGCCGTTGCCGGATCGTTTGTCAATGGAATTATCATTTCGTTTTTACCAGTATTTTTATTACCGGTATTAGGAGAGTTAGGATTTGCTAATACAACATTTTCTGATGCTGACTTTGGCGTTTCGGGTATCTTTTTCGGCTCGCTGGCAAACTATGTAGGACCAGTTGCCATTGTTATTAGCTTAATTGTTATTCTTGGCTTAATGTTAATCCCATTTGGCAACAAAAAAAGCTCTACAGAAAATGCTAACTAATTACACGCCTTTCTATTAAAAACAATATGGAGGAATTATGATGAATAAAGAAACAAAAAACATTGCAGACTTATCGATTAACACCATTCGTACGCTAACGATAGATAGTGTTGAAAAAGCTCAGCACGGGCATCCTGGTATGCCAATGGGTGCAGCTCCGATGGCATATAGCCTCTGGAAAAATATAATGAATATCAATCCGAAAAATCCGGAATGGTTTAACAGAGATAGATTTGTATTAGCTGCTGGACATGGTTCCATGCTTCAATATTGTTTACTGCATCTTGCCGGGTTTGATTTATCTTTAGATGAACTAAAAAACTTTAGACAGTTAGGAAGTAAGACTCCGGGACATCCGGAGTACGGGTTTACACCAGGAGTTGAATTAACAACAGGTCCTCTTGGACAAGGAATACCGGGAAGTGTCGGGTTAGCACTTGCAGAAAGACATCTTGCTGAAACTTATAATCGAGAAGGATTTCCAGTTATTGATCACTATACGTATGCAATTTGCGGTGATGGTGATTTGATGGAAGGTGTCTCCTATGAAGCAGCATCACTGGCTGGACATTTAAAACTTGGTCGTTTAATCATATTATATGATTCAAATGACATCAGTTTAGACGGAGAATTGGCCCTTTCTTTTTCAGAAGACATTAAACAGCGTTTTGAGTCTTGTGGATGGCAATACTTATTTGTGAAAGATGGTAATGATATAGAAGCAATCGAAAAAGCAATCAATGAAGCGAAAGAAGATGAAACTCATCCAACGATAATTGAAATTAAAACGGTCATCGGTTATGGTGCACCTACGATTCAAGGAAAAAGTGATGCACATAGTGATCCAATTGGCACAGAAGAAATTAAACGTGCAAAAGCCTTTTATAAATGGAATTACGAAGAAGACTTTTATGTGCCAGAAGAAGTATATGACGACTTTAGTATTATTAAAGAAAATGGCGCTAAAAAAGAACAAGAATGGAATCAGCTTTTGGAGCGCTATGCAAATGAATATCCAGAGCTTGCAAATGAATTAAAACGAGTTATTGCTGGAGAGCTTCCAGAAGGTTGGGATCAGAAATTACCAACATTTGAAGTGGGAGAGTCCATAGCAACTCGGGCTTCAGCTAGTAAAGTCTTACAAGCATTAGCAAATAATATACCTGAGCTTGTAGGCGGCTCTGCTGACCTGGATGCATCTACTAAAACGAGGCTAACAGCATTTGCTAATTTAACAAAGGAAGATTATGCTGGCAGAAATATTTCCTTTGGGGTACGCGAATTTGCAATGGGTGGCATTGCAAATGGGATGGCTTTACATCATCTAAGACCATTTGTAAGTACATTCTTTGTGTTTTCAGATTATCTACGTCCGGCCATTCGATTATCTGCTTTAATGGAGCTGCCTGTTACGTATGTCTTTACTCATGATAGTGTGGCAGTCGGTCAAGATGGTCCTACTCATCAGCCTGTCGAGCATTTGGCAGCCTTTCGTGCTATGCCTAATCTTACCGTATTACGTCCGGCAGATGCGAATGAGACAAAAGAAGCTTGGAAAATTGCTGTGTCACAAAAAAATCAGCCAACGATGCTTGTGTTAGGAAGACAAAATTTGCCTACGCTAGCTGAAACAGCAGAAAAAGCGCAAGAAGGCGTAATAAGAGGAGCATATATTGTTTCAGAAGCAGAAACAACTCCTGTAGGCATTTTAATTGCTGCGGGATCTGAAGTTTCTTTAGCACTTCAAGCACAGAAAAAATTAGCGGAGGAAGGAACTTATGTCCACGTTGTAAGCATGCCATCTTGGGATTTATTTGATAAGCAGCCGCTCGATTATAAAGAGCAGGTTCTTCCGAAAGAATTAGATAAGCGTTTATCCATTGAAATGGGATCTAAAGTTGGTTGGCGAGAGTATGTCGGCACTAATGGTGCAGTTATGAGCATTGATTCATTTGGCGTTTCAGGCCCGGGGGATAAAGTGATTAAAAAGTTTGGCTTTACAGTAGAAAATGTTGTAAAGAATTTCAAGGATCTACTATAGAAAGTAGTAAATAAAAAAATGGGTGTTCCAAAGTTTAAAATTCTTTGGTCACCCTTTTTTGTACTATACAAAAGTATAAAACTTTATGGTTTATATAAGAAAAACTATAGCTTTCGCCATAAAGACTTAGCGATAAGCCAAGTTTTTCTAATGTTATACATCGCTAGACAAGTGCTGGAAGCTAGACTCAAAAGCGTCATGTGCTCGTTAAGCGCCGTACAAACTGGAGAACTTCTGACGAGATAAAGGAAACATGCCCCTGCAACAGGGGTATGCCGACGGTGGGCGGTAAGCCCGCTTTTAGTCGGCCTTCCTTTTGATTCGAGCCGATGTTGACTTATCGTAGGAAGAAGCTCGAAGTTTGCTAGGCGTTGAGCACATAAGCTAGACTCAAAAGCGTCATGTGCTCGTTAAGCGCCGTACAAACTGGAGAACTTCTGACGAGATAAAGGAAACATGCCCCTGCAACAGGGGTATGCCGACGGTGGGTGGTAAGCCCGCTTTTAGTCGGCCTTCCTTTTGATTCGAGCCGATGTTGACTTATCGTAGGAAGGAGTTCGAAGTTTGCTAGGCGTTGAGCACATAAGCTAGACGAAGATATTTTTCAAAAAAGTTATCCACCATGTACGAACGGATATAAGTTCCTAAACAAAATAACAGTCCCACAGGATTTTTGTTATCCTGTGGGACTGTTATTTTGGATGTTCTCTACTATGAATATGTGCAAAAAGTTTTGTAAAATGATGTGCATTTGACTTTTTAGCCTTTTAACAAAACGATAAATGAAGCTGGTAAAACAGATATGACTATACCTCTTTATTCCAAAAAGGTAAAAATAGTTTTATGCCTCGTCTATTAAAAGGAATAAATTTGCTGTCTGCGATTAGATGGCTAATATAGCCGATTACACAAGTATAATAGGCACCTTCAATCCCTACAGATTGTTGGAATTGGAAGGCAATATAACCAAAGAAAATAAGACCGATGATGGAGTGTGTATAAGTGCGGTGAGGGACAAAAGAAGCGATAATGATATAAATTCCCACAAGGCTAAGCCAAACCTCATCGAATGAAACTCCCGCTGCTAATACACCCATTCCGGTAATGGTTAACATATGCTTTCGTTTAATGGATAGAGATAAGGAGAGTAAAGCGAATCCAATACCGATTCCTATCCACCCCCGATAATCGACTTCTTTATATAAACTATAGATGATAAGCAAGATACCGACTATTTGAGTGACCGTTCGTAAAATTTTATGGGATAGGGTTATTTTCCCCCGTAATTTGCCATCAATATCTAAATCAGGAATTAAAGCTGATGTCGCACCTAAACTAATCAGTAAAACAGTTTCTGATGGAGAGCTTTGTAAATTGTTTGCGACAATAAATCCGGTTACTGTACCAATTGCTGCGTGCACTGTTCCATTCATTACGGACACCCCTTGATCTAAAGAGAATATGTCTTAGCTATTAAAAATTAGCTAGTACCCCTATTTTACAGCAAAATAGAGTTCTGTTTAACAAAAACGTACTAAGCTCTATTAAACTTAGCACGATATAGAAACTGACGATCCTTTTCTTGAATCGATACCTACTTTTTTACAATAAATTCATCTACTACCCATGGATGACTAAATCTACCAAGACCGCTTGCTTTATTCCCGCCAAATGCTACATAGGCTTTATTATTCACTGTTATATTTACATGTCATTTCTGAATTCATTTGTAATGCGGCTTGTTTTCCTCGTTTTAAATCATTAGTAAGATAGCGGACGATAAACCATAGATAGTATCATTCCCATAATCAATGGCTTATTCATCTGATTCTGCACGAATCATTTGCGCAATTGGTCCAAAGATTTCTGTTTGAGCTAACTAGGAGTCATTTGACACTTTGGTAATCACAAAAGGAGAAATTACAGTACAGTTTCTTTCTCCAGATGCCAGTAAGCTGATTAGTGCAACTAACTATCCATGCGAGAGAAATATTACCCCTATCCGGATTTCCTATATATTTATGGTTAGTTAATCATAGCATTTTCAATTCATCTGTATTTAAGGTCTAATATTATTTTTTATCCCGCATGTAAGGTGCCGTAAGACTCCCACTTCAAGACCTGAGTTGGTACAAAAGATTCTAAATGGTAGAAAACGGCACCTAAATGCCCGATTGGTTCAACTAAACATTCCGTGTTCCACGGAATGAAGTTTCACTTTATCCCGCATGTAAGGTGCCGTAAGACTCCCACTTCAAGACCTGAGTTGGTACAAAAGATTCTAAATGGTAGAAAACGGCACCTAAATGCCCGATTCGTTCAACTAAACATTCCGTGTTCCACGGAATGAAGTTTCACTTTATCCCGCATGTAAGGTGCCGTAAGACTCCACTTTAAGAGCCTGAATTGGTACAAAAGGTTCTAAGTGGTAGAAAACGGCACCTAAATGCCCGATTTGTAAAGGCCTTTAGGTCATACCCTTCTAGGTACTAACATTCAGTAGGAGATGGAAGAAACTCCTACTGAATGAAGTTTCACTTTATATTCCAGTGTATTGTAGTAACTACAGTACAGAGGACATAAAAGGGGAACGATTTATCGCAGTTTAAACAGCGGAAATAATGGCACACTCTTTGCTTCCATTTCAGTTGTAACGTAAAGGGGTCTATTTGACCTGGATATACTGTGCCATTCATTTTTAAGAGATTGCTAGATAAACCACTTAAAAAATAATAAGAAGGATGTGAAGTTGATGCAATCGTTTGCTACGTTACGGATGCCGCAAACTATTCATTATGGGCAAGGGGCATTTAAAAAATTAGGTGAAGAAGCAACAAAGTTTGGAAAGAAAGCATTAATTATCAGTGATCGAGTAATGGATGAGTTAGGTTATATCCATGAAGCCAGAGCACTCTTAATGAAAGACCAGATAAGCAGTGCGGTGTATGCAGGTGTGGCCTCTGAACCCACAGACATGTATGTAGAAAAAGCCTTACATGTTCTAATAAAAGAAGGCTGTGACGTCGTTATTTCCCTTGGTGGCGGAAGCTGTATAGATACAGCAAAAGCAGTTGCTGTTATAGTTACTAATGGTGGAATTATTAGTGATTACATCAAAAAAGAGGCAATTGTAAAAACACCATCTTTACCACATCTCGCCATTCCCACGACAGCAGGTACCGGTTCAGAGGTAACGGATGCAACTGTCATAACGAATACAACTACTAACATAAAAATGATGATCAAGCATCCTGTGTTTATGCCGATAGTAGCCATAGTTGATCCAATCTTAACAGCTTCTTCTCCAAAGCATATTACAGCCGCAACCGGAATTGATGCACTAAGCCATGCCATTGAAAGTTATATTTCGAGACGAGCTCATCCAATGACAGATACTTTAGCTTTGGCGGCTATTCAATTAATCGTACACCATCTAGAAAAAGCTTACCAAAATGGAGATGATCTGCAGGCACGTGAAGCAATGGCGTTAGGTGCATTACAGGCAGGAATCGCTTTTTCGAATTCTTCTGTTTGCCTAGTACATGGTATGTCACGACCTCTAGGTGCTCTATTTCATGTGCCACATGGATATTCTAATGCGATGCTTTTGCCGGCTGTATTGGATTTCAGTAAAGAATCTTGTACGAATCGCTTAGCAGATGTAGCTGCTATTTTCTTAGGTGAAGAAGGCGAGAAAGCTTCGGCGGATAAGGTGGTTCAAGCTGTGAAACAATTGTGCTTTCAGTTAAGCATACCAAACTTACGTGATTGGGGAATTACACGTCATCAATTAGAGAGCGCTATCAATAAAATGGCAAAAGATGCGATTGCAAGTGGAAGTCCAAGCAATCATCCGAAAATAGTTACGGAAGCGGAGATAGAGAGCCTGTACCGTATTTGCTTTGACTATGATTTTTCTGAATAAATAAGGGGTGAAGAGCCATATATGGACATGATTAGTTTAATTGGTCTAATAAGTGCAGTTATTTTGCTTATTTATTTAACAATGAGAGGCATTAATATCATTATTGCAGCTATTATTTGTTCTGTTTTTGTTGCAATTACTGGTGGTTTGAGCTTGGAAGAGGCATTAATGGATAATTATATGACAGGATTTACGAATTACTTTGCTTCTTGGTTTTTAGTGTTTTTACTAGGAGCTATTTTTGGAAAAATCATGCAAGAAACGAAATCTGCTGAAAGCATTGCTCAGTGGATCAAACGGACAATTGGTGAAAAGCAGGCAGTACTTGCTATTGTCGCCGCTGCAGCTATTATGACCTATGGCGGGATTAGTATGTTTGTCGTTGGCTTTGCAATTTATCCAATTGCTGTTTCTTTATTTCGAGCAGCGAACTTGCCACATCGTTTTATACCATCTGCACTTGTGTTTGGATCGATATCCTTTACGATGACCTCTCCAGGTTCACCTGAAATTCAAAATATCATTCCTACTAAGTTTTTTAATACAACACCAACAGCTGGTGGGTGGATTGGCGTCGTTATTGGGCTGCTTATTATGATTACCGGAAGCTTTTGGCTGCATCTATTAGTAAAAAGAGCTGTACAACAGGGAGAATCTTTTTCGCCACCTTATGTTTTACCAAATAGAGCCGAAACCGAAACTTCTGCAGGTCTAGCTGAGGATCCAAAACCATTGGGAAAAGTAAAAGCAGACGAATTGCCTCATATTATTATTTCTATTATTCCACTTTTTCTGGTAATTGCTATTTTAAATATTTTAAGTCAGTTTATGAATACTATAACAGCATTATTAATTGCTATGCTAGTTGGAATTTTTGTTGCATGTATTACGATGCAGCGCTTTTTACGAAGCTTTTGGGATTCTTTAGCTATTGGCACACAAAATGCGCTTGTTGCTATTGCGAATACGTGTGGAGTAGTAGGTTTTGGTAGTGTTGCTGCTCAAGTATCAACATTTGATCAGTTAGTAAATGGACTAGTTGACTTACCCGGTCCTCCTTTATTAGGGTTAGCCTTAGGTGTTACCATTATTTGTGCACTTACCGGTTCAGCATCAGGAGGTTTAGGGATTGCTTTGCCTGTTCTTGCACCGATTTACTTAAACCAAGGATTGGATCCAGGTGCAATGCACCGTGTGGCAGCATTAGGTTCTGGTGGATTGGACTCCATGCCGCATAATGGTTATGTTGTGACAACAGTGCGAACTATTTGTAGGGAAACACATAAACGGGCTTATAAACCAATTCTATATTTAAGTGTTATTTTACCTACCATTGCTATGCTGTTAGCCGTGATATTATACACTATTTTTTAATCATGCTGTAATCTATGACATAATTAGAATGCTAATTTAATCAGTGGAGGATAAAGGTCTCTCCACTGATTAAATATGATAAAATAGAGTGTCTAGTTTATTAATTCAAATAAATTAGTACCAGATACTATAACTATATGTTAAAATGTAGTCGTAAAACAAAAACATCAACGCAGAAGGAGATTAACTATGGTATATCATTTTTGTGCGTATGCATTAAAAATAATTTTAAGTGTATTTGGGAAAGTTAAAGTTTATCAAAAAGAAAATGCTAATTTATCAGGGGGGTTTGTACTTGCTTGTACACATACAGGATGGGTAGATATATTGTGGCTTGGGGTTTGTATGCTTCCAACCAAAATACATTATATGGCAAAAAAGGAGCTTTTTCAGTCACGATTTTTAAGATGGTTGATGGAGAAATTAAATGCATTTCCTGTTGATAGAGAAAATCCAGGGCCAAGTGCGATCAAAATACCAAGGCGTTTGTTGAAAGAAGGAAAGGTTGTAGGTATTTTTCCGAGTGGGACAAGAACAAGTGAAGAGGTACCATTAAAAAGAGGCGCTATTACGATTGCTAGCTACGCAAAGGTTCCGATTGTACCAGTTGCTTATCAAGGTCCCAATAATTTTAAAGATCTTTTTAAACGGATGAAACCACAGATTATTTTTGGCGAACCAATTTATTTATCTGAGCAATTACCACCAAAACAAGGAATGGAGACGATGATGAAGCAACTTGAAAAATCATTAATAAGCCTGCAGAAACAACTGCAAGATAGGAAGTAGATGTTTCTAATGGATTCAAAATACTTTCCCCATGGAAAGCTTTCGCCTATGATAGAGATAGGTTTTCCATACATTAAGAATCATAGAAATACTATGTAAAAGTGCACCAAAACAGTTCGCCTGCGCCTAGGCTTGGCGATGCCCCAGTTTTCTTTATACTATAGGAAAGTATAAAACTTTATGGTTTATAGTATAAGAAAAACTATAGCTTTCGCCATAAAAACTTGGCGACAAGCCAAGTTTTTCTAAAAAAATTTTTATTGGTGATTACATGTCAGTTTTAAAGCAGAAACGTTGGTTATTTATTATTACTATTGGATTGGGAACTTTATTAAATCCATTGAATTCATCCATGATTGCAGTTGCAGTAACACGTCTTCAGGACGATTTTGCATTGTCTTTTGTGAATGCATCATGGCTTATTTCTATCTTCTATTTAGCAAGTGCAGCTGGTCAGCCTGTTATGGGGAAACTGAGTGACATGTTTGGTTCAAAGCGATTATTTATGACCGGATTAGTGCTTGTTGCTTTTGCGTCGCTGTTAGCACCTTTTTCACCAAACTTTCCATTTCTATTAGCATGCCGAGCATTGCAGGCAATTGGCAGCTCTACGTTGTTCCCTAGCGGGATGAGCATGATTAGGACACATATTACAAAAGGTCAAGGGCAAGCACTTGCTGCGTTGTCTATATTTGCTTCCACATCAGCAGCTTTTGGCCCGTCGGTTGGTGGTCTTTTAATTGATTCATGGGATTGGCAAGCTATCTTTTTCGTTAATTTTCCATTTATTATTTTATCTTTTGTATTAGCTATTTTTATTTTACCAGCGACAAAAGAAAAAAATGCCGACGTGAAGCAGATTGATTTTACTGGGATTTTATTATTTACGGTGTCCATGACGAGTTTAATTTTATTTTTGCTTTCGTTTGAAGAAGGGAATATCCGCTGGTGGGCGTTCGTTGCTTTTCTCCTGACTGCGATTAGCTTTTATAAATTTGAAGAAAAGCGGTCTGCTCCGTTTATGGATATTAATAGTTTAAAGAAAAACCCGAACGTAACGATGATCTATGTTCAATTTATGAGTATCAATTTGATATATTATTGCTATTTTTTTGGGTTCCCTATTTTTCTTCAGCAAGCATTAACATATAGCGAAGCACAGTCAGGAATTATTATGCTGGCTTTAGCTGGGTTTGGAGTTATCATCGCTCCATTAGCAGGTCGAATGATAGATATGTTTGGTTCAAAATTACCTGCAGTTATTGGCATAGGATTACTTTTAATCGGGACAGGCTTATTATTAACGTACCATGAAACTTCTACACTAAGCTGGTTGCTTGTGATTATGAGTGTCCTGGGTGCTAGTAATGGGTTTAACAATATTTCTATGCAGACAGCATTATACGAAAATGTTAGAGCAGAAGCTACGGGACAAGCATCCGGTTTATTTCAAACGAGTAGATATATGGGAGCTATCCTGTCATCCAGTTTGCTTGGTCTAACATTTAACCACCAGATAAATCATGATAATTTACATCTTGTAGCGATGATTTGCTTGGCTTTTTCCGTTTTGGTGTTTGGGATGGCACTGAAACTTCCTGGCAAGCTTAAAGGTAATCACGGATAAAGTGAATCTTCAATCAGTAGAGATTTTCTTTTATCTCTCGCTGATTGTTAGAGTGAACAGAATCGGGCATTTGACTTGCAGTTGGATCCTCTACATATATGTCTAGGATAAATGTGGTACAGTTCTTTAATTGTATCTTGTAAGAGTTATAGGTCAAGCCAACTCCCACGATTAAAATAACAGCAGCTTAGATTAGAGATTTTTCCCAAATCTAAGGTGCTGTTATCTCTCCTATTTAGACAGACTTCTTAGTTGATGCAAGCCCTAGGACACCGTAGATATTAGATAAAGAAGATACGGTGACGTAAGAGACCAATGTTAACTTTAAAGAAGATCGAAGTTTGCCACAGCTTAAAGGACTACTTTTAAAAAAGATATCTACCATGTAGAAACGTATATCGTTTCCCTAGATAACAAAGAAAACTAGGGAAGACTTAGTTGCACTGATTTTACCGGATTTTTTGATTACAAGCTTCAACATGTTCGCCATGCTTTTCTTCCTGAAACAGTTTTATAAATCGTTTCGCACTTTTAGGTAAGTAACGATCCTTTAGCCAAACTAGCGCCGATTTCGAAATAAACGTATGGCCTTTAATCGGAAGTTGTTTTAATCCACGCAGGTGATGTCGATAAAGTGTGGACCCGGGAATAATCGTTGCTCCAACTTCTTCACTAACAAGCTGAAGTATCATATCAACATCCGGACATTCGCAAACAATTTTTGGAGTTAACTTGTGTTTATCAAATTGCTCCAAAATCAATTCATATTGTCCGATACCACTTATTCTATGCAGCAATAATAATGGGAGTTGACTCAGCTGCTTCATGGTTATACTTTCAAAAGACCCTAACCAGCTTTCCGGAATCACAGCTACATAGTTTTCATCTGGAAGGGGATGAATCGAAAACTTATCCATGTTAATAGGTAGGCGAATGATAGCTACATCAATTTCTCTGTGAATTAATTGTTCTGTAAGAAGCGAAGAGTCACCCTCTTTTAAATGAAAATGAACGTTAGGATATTTTTTTTGAAAAGCTTTCAGTTGCTTCGGTATATGATTGAAGCATGTCTTTACACAACCAATGGATAATGTACCCTTTATCCCGGAACCAGTGTCTTTTACTTCTGTGATTGCTTCTTCAAGATATTGAAAAAGGGTGTCCGTTTTTCCGTAAAGAATGTTTCCAGCTTCTGTTAGTTCCATTTTTCTTCCATTACGCTCCATCAGCTTTACCCCTAATTCCTCTTCTAATTCTTTAAGGCTTTGACTTAAGGGTGGTTGAGCCATATGGAGCTTTTGTGCAGCACGAGTAATTTGTCCTTCCTTAGCGATCGTCTGAAAGTAACGTAATTGCCTTAACTTCATTTCATACCTCCTGTTTTGAAAGCGTTTTTTTGCAGGTTTATATATGATGGAAAAAATATCCAATTTAAAAGTATATAGTTTTCATATAGATAATTAATGAAATAGATATTATTAATATAGTAATAATTATGGTATTATTCAAATTAAAAGTATTATTCAGATAATAAGGTACCGAATATAACGTATGCAAAAATGTTGTTGTTAGCACTTGCGCAATAAATGAGGGAGGGAAATATATGCCGGCTAAAACAGGGCAACAATATATTGATCGTTTAAAGAAAGCAAAAAATAATGTTTATATTCATGGAGAACGTGTTGATGATGTAACAGAACATCCAGCTTTTAAAAATGTGATTCAATCCATGGCAAGATTATATGATATGCAGTATGAAAAACCAGAGAAAATGTTATATACATCACCAACAACCGGTGATCCAATCGGGAAAACATTTATGGTTCCGTCAACGGTTGAAGATTTGATAGAACGCCGGGAAGCGATTATGGAATGGCAAAGTTTTACGAAAGGATTAATGGGCAGATCTCCTGATTACTTGAATGCAGATGTGATGGCAATGGGGCAGGCAAGTGAATTTTTTGCTGAAGGAGATCCGATGTTTGCGGAAAATGCAAGAAACTATGCGGAATTTGCTAGAGAAAATGATATTAGTTTAACTCATACACTGATTCATCCACAAGTAAACCGGGCAAAAATTCAGGCGGAACAAAAAGATGCGAATGTCGCCTTGCACGTTGTGGAAAAGAACGATAATGGTGTTATTGTTGATGGGATTCGGCTGCTGGCAACACAGGGAGCCATCACGGATGAGATTTTAGTATTTCCTTCAACCGTCAAAAAATCCGGAGAGCTTGACGATCCCTATTCATTAGCATTTGCCTTGCCGAATAATACACCGGGATTAAGGCTTTTAAGTCGGGAAGCTTTTAAATTTGGCAGTAATAAATATGATCATCCATTAAGCTCCTCTTTTGAAGAAGGGGATGCGATTGTAGCATTTGATCATGTATTAGTTCCATGGGATCGAATCTTTGTATTGGAAAATTCGTCCATTTGTAATCGAGCTTTTGCAGAAACCAATGCCGTCGTTCATATGACACATCAAGTGGTAGTGAAAGATATTGCCAAAACAGAATTTTTACTCGGTGTCGTACTCACACTGATGGATTCCATTGGAATTGATGGCTTTCAGCATGTAAAGGATAAAGGAACAGAAATTATGCTGACATTGGAGACGATGAAGTCTCATCTGTTTCGCGCAGAGCATAATGCCAAAATAGATAGGTGGGGGATGATGACTCCTGACTTTGCTGCGTTAGATGCTGCTCGAAATTGGTTTCCACGTGTATATCCAAGAATGGCTGAAATTGTTAGGATTCTCGGAGCTTCAGGATTAATGGGAATTCCAACCTATAAAGACTTTGAAAATGAAGAGATTGGTCCCATTCTGCATCGTGCCATGCAAGGGAAGAATGTGGAAGGATATGAACGTGTACAAATTTTTCGGTTGGCATGGGATTTAACGATGAGTGCATTTGGTACAAGACAGACACATTATGAATATTACTTCTTTGGTGATCCTATCAAAATGGGAATGGCTTATTTTGATAAATATGATAAAGAAACATATAAAGCCCAAGTGCGAGAGTTTTTAAGCAGCCAAAAAATCGATACGTTAACACTTTAGTTTCAAAAGAAGATTACTGATAGAGGAAATGGAGCTTAATCATACGTCATCATTGTCTTATACGGAAGGATGAAAAGCAGAATTTCGAGACTTTGCTGCGTCATTTTTACTGATTTTCGCATACCTTCTTATTGAAAGTTTAGAAAGTAAAGATAACAAAATGATCATGAAGCTTCTGAAGAAGTATATAAAAAGGGAGGGTATAGACATGGAAAGTAGAGCTTTTCGCGATGCTATGGGACGGTTTGCTACTGGAGTGACAGTGATTACGACAAAAGCAAATAAAGAAGTTCATGGAATGACAGCGAATGCGTTTATGTCCGTTTCATTAGACCCGAAATTAATCACGGTTTCCATTGATAATCGGGCAAATATGCTAAAAAAAATCAACTGCTCGGGCAAATTTGCGGTTAATGTACTATCGGATTTACAACAAGATATTTCTATGCACTTTGCTGGTCAGGCAAAAAAATACGATGAAATTCCTTTTGCAATGTTTCACAATGTTCCTATTATTCAGGGATCGCTTGCATCCGTTGTTTGTGAAGTAGATCGAACGTATGTGGTAGGTGACCATACGCTCTTTATCGGAAGCGTAGTTGATGCTTTGTTAACAGAGGGCAACCCGTTAACATTTTATGATGGAAAGTATAGGAAGTATCAACCAGCAGAATATGTATAACGGATCTTTCTGTCACCTGAATGATATATGATTTTATATATAAAACAAAGGAGCGGATAGCATGGCAAAGCAACTTGCAGATCAACATGCGAAAATGCAGCAACAAGTAAAAGATATACAGCTTTATATAGATGGACAATTTGTTGATGCTGAGCATAACAAAGTATTTGAAAATAGTAGTCCGTTTACCAATGAAACGATCAACAAGGTAGCGATGGGAGAGCAAGCAGATATAGATAAAGCAGTTCATGCTGCAAAAAATGCATTTAAAGGGGAATGGGGCAAGCTAAAAGTGAAAGATCGGTTAGCTTATATTTATAAAATTGCCGACCTCATTGATGAACATATTGATGAAATCGCTCCCTTAGAGTCGTTTGATACCGGATTACCAATTAGTCAAACGAAGAAAATGGTCAGTAGAGCTGCTTATAATTTTCGCTTTTATGCAGAAATGGTAGCTACTCGTATGATTGGCGAGGCTTATCAGGTTGATGATGAATTTTTAAACTATACCATTCATAAACCTGTAGGAGTAGCAGGGTTAATCACCCCATGGAATGCTCCATTTATGCTAGAGACGTGGAAGCTTGCACCAGCACTTACAACCGGAAACACCGTCGTACTTAAGCCAGCGGAATGGTCACCGCTTACCGCCAATCGACTAGCTGAAATTATTGATAAAGCCGGTTTACCAAACGGGGTTTTTAATGTTGTACATGGTTATGGGGAAACAGCGGGTGCATCGCTCGTTGCTCATCCAGATGTAGCGCTTATTTCATTCACGGGCGAAACGAAAACCGGTTCGGAAATTATGAAAAATGGTGCTGATTGGTTAAAAAGATTTTCTATGGAACTTGGTGGTAAATCACCAATTATTGTATTTGAGGATGCGGACATAGAACGGGCATTGGATGCTTGTACATGGGGGATTTTCTCATTTAATGGGGAGCGCTGTACAGCTAATTCCCGTTTATATATTCATGAAACAGTTGCGGAACCTTTTATCGAAAAGCTAAAACAACGAATTGTCAATATTAAAGTTGGTGATCCGTTAGAAAGCGATACACAAGTCGGCCCGTTAATTCATAAGGAACATTATATAAATGTAAAAAACTACCTTAAGCTTGCAGAAGAGGAAGGATGTGAGGTTATTAGCGGCAATATTCCACCTGGTAATGGGAACTACGTTGCACCAACATTACTTTTACATGCAAGAAATGATATGCGAGTCGTTCAAGAAGAAATTTTTGGTCCGGTAATTGCAGCTATGACGTTTACGGATGAAGAAGAAGTAATTGAATTAGCAAATGATGTCCGTTACGGTTTAGCAGGCTATGTATGGACAAAGGACATTCAGCGAGGACATCGTGTTGCCCAAGCAATAGAATCTGGAATGTTATGGGTCAATTCACAAAATGTAAGGGATTTAAGAACCCCGTTTGGCGGAGCGAAACATAGTGGAATAGGTCGTGAAGGCGGGCATTATGCCTTTGACTTTTACACGGAAACCCAAATTGTTCACGTTGCATTAAAGGACCATTATATTCCGCAGTTCGGGAAATAGAGGGGGAAGTTTTCATGAAATTTAATATCATCCGTTCAGGACGTGCTGTTTTGCATGTTACTGACTTAGATAGATCAAGGGCATTTTATGAAGCGTTGGGCTTTATTGTGACGGAAGCAGATGATGAAAATATTTTCCTGCGCGGGCTAGAGGAGCATAATCATCATAGTTTGTGGTTAAAAAAGCGTACAGAGCCAGCAGTTGAAGCAATTAGCTATAAGGTCTCTACCGACGAGAATCTTGATGAATTGGAAAAACTCTTTCTTCAACAAGGGAAAAATGTGAAATGGCTTAAAAAAGGTACACAAAAAGCAGTTGGACGCACTCTTCGCGTTCAGGATAAGGCAGGTTTACCACTCGAATTTTATGCGGAAATGGAGACAGTCGACCGCTTACTTCAGCGCTATGAATTATATAAGGGAGCTAAAGTACAGCGTATTGATCATTTTAATTGTATGGTAGCAAATGTAGAAGAAGCTTATAACTACTATATAGATGAATTAGGCTTCGCTTGTTCTGAGTATACCGTTGATGAAAATGAGAAAATATGGGCCGCATGGTTGCATCGGAAGCCTTCGGTACATGACATAGCTTTTATGAATGGCGCTGGTCCACAGTTACATCATATTGGTTTCTGGTTAAGAGATCCAATGAGTTTAATAGAGGGTTGTGATGTTCTAGCTGCACTTGGTTATGGGCAAAATATTGAAAGAGGACCAGGACGGCATGGGTTATCAAATGCGTTCTTCTTGTATGTAAGAGATCCAGATGGACATCGAATTGAATTATACAATGGAGACTATTTAACTAGTGATCCGGACTTTAAACCAATTAAATGGGATTTAGATGATCCAATGCGCCAGACATTTTGGGGGCATGAAGCGCCAGATAGCTGGTTTGATGAGGCATCAACAGTATTAGATATTCATTCAGGTCAAAAAATATCGTTAGATGAACCTGTATTAAAGAAAAGAAAGCCGCAATTTGTTATCTAACATAATAAAAACATTGTTTTGGGAGAGGGATTCAGGTGCAATTGCTGATTGTTATAGGAAGTGAATGTTGTGCGCAATACCTTATTCATTGAGAGATTCAACAGCTATTTTAAGCGTGAAGCAAGAAGTGTTTATCCCGCATGTAAGGTGCCGTAGAATTACAACTTACGAGAATTCGGAGAAGTTAAAATTGTAGATAACGGCACCTAAATGCCCGATTCGTTTAACTAACATTCAAGGAGAAGAGCACTCCTTGAATGAAGTTTCACTTTATTTTAATTAAAAGATAGGCAGATAGAAAGGATGGTTAACTTGAGTAGAAATTTTACTGAAATTAAACAGCGATTACGAGGGTCAATGACCCCGTTGATTACCCCTTTTAAAGCAAATTATGAAGTTGATTATGAAAAACAGGCGGAGTTAATTGAGTATCAGCTGGAAAATGGTACTCACGCAATTTCTGTAACAGGAACATCCGGAGAACCAAGCTCGCTAAGCATAGAAGAGCGGGTAAATGTTATGGAAAATGCTAAAAAAGTAATTAATGGACGAGTACCTTTTGTGCCAGGGACAGGTTCAACCAATCATGAGGAGACGATGTATTTAACGAAGAAGGCGCAGGAAATGGACGCAGATGCAGCCATGGTCATCGTTCCATACTATAATAAACCAAATCAGCAGGCGTTATATAAGCATTTTAAGACAGTTGCAGACTCCGTTGATATTCCAATTATTGTTTATAATATACCGGGGCGTACTGCAGTCAATATGGAAGTAGAAACATTAGCTAGGCTAAATGAAGATTGTCCAAATATCGTTGGTGTAAAAGAGTCCAATAAAGACTTTGAACATGTAAATCGTGTCTTGCTTAACTGCGGTCGAGACTTTTTGTTGTTTTCTGGAATTGAACTGCTCTGTTATCCAATGCTTGCCATTGGAGGTGCGGGGTCTATCAGTGCAACTTCTAATGTGGAGCCGAAAAAGGTTGCTGAACTGCATAATGCCTGGGAGGAAGGCAATGTAAAACTGGCACAAGATCTTCATTTTGAATTAATGAAATTAAATGATGTACTTTTTAAAGATACCAACCCGGCACCAGTGAAAGCAGCACTAGGAATGATGGGGAAAATTGAACCCGTACTCCGTCTGCCAATGGATTTACCTTCAGAGAAGCTACAACAGGAAATACGAGAAACATTGGTAGAATACGAGAAACTATTACAACGCGCATAATTAGCTGTTTGGCAATAGAATTTTTTGACTCTTAAGCAATATCTTAGGTAGCATTATTTGTCAGGATATTGCTTAAGTCTATTTTGTACTATACAAAAGCATAAAATTTTAGGGTTTATAGTATAAGAAAAACTACAGCTTTCGCTAAAGACTTGGCGACAAGCCAAGTTTTTCTAATATGTTAAAGCGGTGTGACATTTCGAGCTTAGAAGCTCATATGGCATTGTGTAGTTGTCAAATGGTTAAATAGACCCTGCACACGAATATTTTTTAATCATTTGAAAACAAAAAGAAGGGATGATATACGGTGCAAACTGCTCGGGCTAAACTATGTGGAGTTAAGCCTTATCAAGAAGTAAAGCTAAGCCTACGTGATGAAAAAATTTCAATAGATGGAAAATTATACAGGATGGAAGAAGTCAGCTTTGATATTCCTATTTCCGGTACGGTTTACGGCACATTATTAAACTACCGAAAGGCGTATAAACAGTTAGAACCGGCTATGTCGCAAGCACCATACCATGCACCACCAAATGCGCCCATCTTATATATAAAACCAAGGAATACCTTTTCCTCATATGGAGCAGCCATTTTATTACCTGAAGGCATAACAGAACTGGAAATAGGGTCAGCTTTAGGTGTTGTTATTGGAAAAACGGCAACAAACGTAAAAGAAACAGAAGCGTTTTCTTATATAGAGGGATATACGATTGTAAATGATGTAAGTATACCACATACTAACGTGTATCGACCGGCAATTAAAGAAAAATCACGCGATGGATTTTGTCCGATCGGCCCATGGGTAATTAGGAAGGAAGCAGTTGCTAATCCGAATGCATTACGCATATGCGTGAAAATTAATGGAGAAGTGAAGCAGGAAAATAATACGTGTAATCTGCTTCGTCCAATAGAAAAATTGCTTGCAGACGTTACGGAATTTATGACTTTGGCAAAAGGAGATGTTTTACTAGTTGGTATTCCCGAAGATCCACCACTAGCTAAAGTAAATGATCTGGTGCAAATAGAAATTGAACATATAGGAAAGCTAGAAAATAAGCTAACATCTAAAGCAGCTTGGGAAGGAGGAACAACATGAAGTATGCACGTGTTGCTTATCAAGGGCTTTTGCATGAAGCGATTGTAACCGATAATGGAGTCAAGCTTCAGGATGGGAGGGTAGTTGGAGAAGAAGAGGTTATTTGGTTACCTCCAGTTGTGCCAAATACCATCTTTACATTAGGATTAAATTACGCAGATCACGCCAAGGAATTATCTTTTTCAGCTGTTCAAAAAGAGCCGCTTATCTTTTTTAAAGGTCCGAATACATTGATTGGACATAAAGGGAAAACGGTGCGTCCTGATGATGTTACTTTTATGCACTATGAGTGTGAGTTAGTTGTCGTGATTGGCAAGCAGGCAAAGCAAGTGAAAAGAGAAGACGCCTATCATTATGTTAAAGGATATACGATCGCAAATGACTATGCGATTCGTGATTACTTAGAAAACTATTATCGACCAAACCTTCGCGTAAAGAATCGGGACAGCTGCACCCCAATCGGTCCATGGCTTATTGATAAAGAAGATATGAAAGATCCTATGAATTTAACATTGCGTACATACGTCAATGGCAAGATAACACAAGAAGGAACAACGTCTGATATGCTTTTAAGTATTCCGGAATTAATTGAATATTTAAGTGAGTTTATGACATTATATCCGAATGATATTATTTTAACAGGAACACCGAAAGGATCTGTAAACACGGTTGTTGGTGATGAAGTGGTGACAGAAATAGAAGGAATTGGCCGATTAGTTAATACGGTTGTCAGTGAGGAAGTATTTCAAAAGTAACAAATCTAAAAGGGAGGAGCGCTGATGCCCCATTTAATTATTGAATATACCGATAATATTAAAGAAGAAGCAAATATTCCTGAGTTGCTAAAAACAGTAAATGCTACATTGCTTATTCATCAAGACATGATTCCAATCGGCGGACTTAGGTCAAGGGCAATTGAATTAAATAATTATCTCGTAGCAGATGGAACAGCAGATGACGCTTTTGTTCATGTAACATTAAAATTAGGGAAGGGTAGATCAGTCGAAACAAAGAAACAATTATGTGATGAATTATTTTCTGCGTTGAAGCGCCATTTTTCTTCTATCTATAAGAGACGTTATTTTGCGTTATCACTAGAACTTTATGAATTCACCTCACCCACGTATAAACTAAATAATATTCATGAGCGTTATAAAAACTAAAGCTAAAATCGAGATTCAGTCAATCGAATCAAGCAATTAAGAAAAGCGGTATCTGTCATACTAAGTTTTACATGGAAAAAACGTTTCAATCCTAAGAAATCTTTTCAAATGATGTCTTACGTGTAATGAACATTGTTATTTTACTAGAATACAAGTGAAGAAGCTTATACAATTTTGACAATCATATATTATATAGTATATGATATATCCACTATGGAAATTCAACCGATTACAAAAAAACAAAAAGCTTATGATTATATGAAGTCGCGCATTATTGAGGGCTATTATGCACCTGGACAACGAATTGTAATTAACCAATTGGTGAAAGAGTTATCTACTAGCGCAATTCCAATTCGTGAAGCAGTTCGCCAACTTGAGGCAGAAGGCTTAATTGATTATCAAAATAATATTGGACCAGTAGTTACTCCAATTAATAAAGATGAGTATTTTAATACAATATCTGTGTTAGCAGTCATGGAAGGATATGCAACAGCTTTAAGCAGTCAACACGGCATTACCAAAGAAAGACTGGCAGAACTGACGGAAAAAAATAATCAAATGAAGGAGGCTATCGATGAATTCAATTTCCAAAATTTTGGAAAGTTAAACCGTACCTTTCACGAGTTGATTTATGTACATTGTAAGAATACATTTTTAGTTGATGAAATTCGTCGGTTATGGTTAAAGCTTGATTCGATTCGCAGAGTAGGTTCTGCTTTTCATCCAAAGCGCGCTTTAGCTTCCATTCAGGAACATGAGCAATTAATTGAGTTATTGAGGAAAAAAGCTGACTTTGAAACAATTGAAAAAGCTGCTCGAATGCATAAATTAAATACTAGAGATGCATTTAAAGACCAGAGTAATTTTGTACAAGATCGGGTATTTTTTTAGGATTTTGTATGCTAAAAGAAGCCATGAGCTCGAATAGCGGCAAGGTGGCTTGCGTTTAAGTAACAGATGTGTCCAATAAGCCCATGACCGGAGCTAGCAGTAAAAATAATTATAGAAAGCACAGGTATTGAAAACTCCTAAATGATGTAATTTTCATGAATCACTTAGGAGTTTTCTCAAACCTTATAAACCATACGAAAGTATAAAGTTATCATGAACAACTAAAAAGTTGGGAATTATTACGACAAGATGTACTATCATCCATTTATCCCGCATGTAAGGTGCCGTAAGACCCCCACTTTAAAAGCCTGATTTGGTACAAAAGGGTCTAAGTGGGAGAAAACGGCACCTAAATGCCCGATTCGTTCAAAGGCCTTAGGTCATACCCTTGTGGTACTAACATTCAGAGGAGATGGAAGAAACTCCTACTGAATAAATTTTCACTTTATCGAATTATTCTAATCATTTATTGATAATGTATACGTAATTATATATAATATTATATATAATGTAAACGTTTTCTCGTTAAGTGCTCTGTGTTTTAATTTATCTAGCATGTAACTGGCAGTAAGTCCTGCCCTTCCATGCTAGATGTGAAACCCAGGAGGATAAGTGGAGAATCCAACTGTAAGACAAATGTCAATTCTGTTCAGGGGCCTTTAGGTCATACCTTTAAGGTACTAACGATCAGTGGGGGAGAAAAGAAATCCTCACTGATTGAAGATTCGCTTTATAAAGATAAATTAATGGAGGGGGAAGGATGTCACGTCGATTAAATTATTTTATAGCTTTATGTTTCATGTTGTTACTTACGTCATGCTCAAAAGGAATAGCTTCAACTGGATCAGAACATCATTTAATCATTTCGCATTTTTTGCCAGGTAATCATCCGATTCAAACAGAAGTGTTTCAAGAAATAGGTAGCGAAATAGAAGAAAAATCAAATGGAGTTATTACATATGATATATATCCGGCCAATGCACTGGGAGGAGCAGGTTCTCAGTATGATATGGCTGTTACAGGGGAGGTGGATATTGCATTAAGTGTACACGGATATTCCCCTGGCAGATTCCCCTTAGTATCGATTTTGGAGCTGCCATTTTTGGCTGAGACAGCGGCTCATGGTTCAGAAATCATGGAACATTTATATCAGGAATTTCCAAGTATTCAAGCAGAACATAGCGATACGATACCACTTTATTTATTCACTGCTGACCCAGCACAACTGATCACGAAAGATCATCCCATTCAATCACCAGAGGATTTAAAAGGCTTACGTATTCGTTCTCCTTCACCATTGGCAAACGATATTTTAGAGGTATTGGGAGCTGTGCCAGTTTCGATGCCAATGGGAGATGTTTATGAGTCAATGGAACGTGGTGTCATTGATGGAGCAATGGTTCCTTTAGAGGCGCTTTATAATTATAACTTATATGAAGTAGCTGCTTATATTACAGTAGGAAATTTTTCGACTACACCATTTTTCACGGTTATGAATAAGGATACATATGAACGTTTGTCTAATGAAGAAAAAGAAATTATCAATGGGGTTACGGGTCTGGAAGCGTCTATAAGGAGTGGGAGTGTTTTTGATGTTGACGGAGAAAAAGGAAGAAAATTAGCAAAAGATAATGATGCGGAAATAATTGAGATAAATGAACAAATGTTAGTTGAATGGGAACGGGCATTAGACCCCATCTTTCAAACTTGGATCAAAGATATGGAGAAAAAAGGGTTTCCCGGACAGAAAATTTACAACCGGGCATTGGAGTTAAGAGATGACTTAAAGGAGAGAAAGAAGTGATGTGAATGGAGAGACTAATTAACAAATTAAGCAGACTCTCACATATTATAGCACAAGCTATCTTGTTAGCCATGGCGGGTCTTATTACTTTAGATGTTTTAGGAAGATGGATATTTAAACAACCAATTACAGGGACGGTTGATTTCACAGAGATTGGACTAGCATTGGTAGTCTTTTTGACTCTTGCTTACACACATATCAAGGAAGAACATATTACGATAGATTTTGTAGTAGAACGATTTTCAAAACGCGTACAATTATTATTTTCTTTTTCAATTAATTTGATTATAGCGATGTTAATGGTCATTATTACTTGGAGTACTGTTACATATGCATTACGTCTTTATAGAGCAAATACAGTAACAGGGGATTTAAATATTCCTTTATATCCAATTGTATTCTTAGCTTTGATTGGATTAGGGTTATTTGCTTTAACCGCATGTTTACATGTTTTTTACTACTGGAAAAAGGTGGTTCGTAACGATGAGTCCTGAAATTGTAGGTGCACTAGGTATTCTTGCCTTAATCATCTTATTTTTAATGAAAATTCCAGTAGGTGTTTCTCTTATATTGGTAGGTCTAGCCGGAACATCCTTGATTCGTGGTTGGGATGTGGCATTTTTTCAACTAGGGAGGACTCCTTTTGATACAGCTAGCTCATACTCTCTAAGTGTCATTCCGTTATTTATTTTAATGGGTATGCTTTTATCTTATACCGGTATGGGAAAAGATTTATATCGTGCCGTAGATAGTTGGATTGGCCATTTGCGAGGCGGATTAGCGATGGCAACCATCGGTACTGCAGCTATTTTTTCAGCTATTTCTGGTTCTTTGAATGCTACTACGGCAACGGTGTCCAAAATAACACTACCTGAAATGGAAAAATATAATTATAAACCAAGCTTGTCTACTGCTTGTGTAGCAGCAGGTGGAACATTGGGAATTTTAATTCCTCCAAGCGTAATCCTAATTTTATATGGCATACAAACGAGAGAGCCAATTGGTGAATTATTAATCGCAGGGATTATTCCGGGGATCATTCAAGTTGTTATTTTTATGATTATTGTTGCTATTCTTGTACGCAAAGATCCTTCTTTAGCCCCTGCAAAAGTCGAGCAGTCAACTGTAAGGGAGAAGTTCCATACATTAAAAAGTGTTTGGCCGTTTTTAGCTTTGTTTGTCATTAGTATAGGAGGAATTTATTTAGGTATTTTCACTCCGACAGAAGCTGCTGGTGTAGGGGCAATTGGAGCGATGTTTTTTTCATTCATTTCCAAAAGGCTAAACTGGAACCGATTAAAGCTATCATTTAACGAATCGGTAAAACTAACTGCCTATATTTTTTTAATTCTCATTGGAGCTACTATATTTAGTCAGTTCCTAACAATTAGTAGACTCCCGGTAGTGTTGACACAAATGGTAGGAAACTTGGAACTAAATTCGTCTGTTGTTCTGATTGTTATTTTATTTGCATTATTTTTATTAGGCTGCTTTATTGAAGGTTTATCGCTAATTGTACTTACTATTCCAATTATTTATCCGGTTATAATAGAGTTGGGGTTTAATGGAGTATGGTTTGGGATTATTATGGTCATGGCAATTAATATCGGTTCATTGACACCCCCTTTAGGAATCAGTATTTTTGTTATTAAGGGGGTTGCCAATCATATACCGATACAAACTATTTTTAAAGGAGCAGTTCCAATGATTGTGGGTATGATAATCTGTATATTCTTGTTAATTATTTTCCCACAATTAGTAACGATTTTACCTAGTCTTATGCAGTAAGCATTCATCTTTTTTTTGTACAATTGGGAAAGAAGGGAGAAATACCGATATTATATAGCCTTAGCTGTTATTACGATGTAGAAGAGGAAGTGTGTTATGATTAACAAAGAGAATCAAAAATTAAATCTATTTGAAAAGCATAAAAATATACTAGAGTATAGGCCTACTAATAACAGATCCCTCTCTAACAGATAATCCAATCATTTATGGAAACAAAGGCTTTACTGAACTTCCGGTTATGAAGAAGATGAAATAATCGGCAAGAATTGTCGATTTCTTTAAGGACAAGATACGGATAAAGTCAGCTTATAAAAAAATGAACGAGGCAATAAAAAACAAGCGATCTCATTCAACTATATAATTATAAAAAGGGTGGAACAGGTTTCGGAATAAGTTAACGATTGATCTAATTTGGTCCAAAGAAGAGCAAAAGTATTACTTTGTAGGGGTGCAAAAAGATGTTGCGAAAGAAAAGGAAAGCGAGTTGCTTTTACAGCGTAGTTTAATGGAAATAGAAGCTATTTCAACACCGATTGTACCAATTAGAGTTACCATGATTGGTAACATGAATAAAGTTCGTGTTAGGTCGTTGATGACAACAATATCCGATTATATCGAAAACTCAAATGAACATATTTTATTATTGATTTATCTGGCTTATACGAGGTAGATACATATATCATATCAAGGCTATTAAAGATTCATCAATTTATTTCTTTAAAAGGAAAAGGAATTAATATTTGCCGAATTTTCGTCACGATATAGCTATAAAGGCAGTTAAAATACAAGATACGTTTAAAAATATATACACATTTAAGGATGTTAAAATGGCTTTAAATGATATAGACCGAATTATAAAGAAAAAAGAAGATCACTTATACAATCATGTAAAACAATAGACAGTAGTTTACGGGAAAGGTGGTCAGTGATGAATCATAAAGCCATTGTAGTTTTTAGTGGAGGTCAAGATAGCACTACTTGCTTGTTTTGGGCACGTGAAAAGTTTCAAGCAGTTGAAGCAGTCACTTTTAAGTATGGTCAAAGACATGTCGCTGAGTTAGAAGTTTAAAGAATTTTGCAGCGAGCTGAATGTTAAACATCATAAATTGGATATTAGTCTGTTAAGTCAATTACACCGAATGCTTTAACTCGCAGTGATATAGAAATAACGGAATCCGAAAACGGACTGCCAAATACATTTGTTCCGGGTAGGAATTTATTGTTTTTATCCTTTGCTGCAGTGTTAGCAATGCGGATCAAAGCAAAACATATTGTTACTGGTGTATCAGAAACGGATTTTAGTGGTTATCCGGATTGTCGCGAGAGTTTTATCAAGTCTCTTAATGTTACCATTAATTTGGCCATGGATGACCAATTTATTATCCATACCCCATTAATGTGGCTGAATAAAGCAGGCGTATGGAAATTAAGTGATCAATTAGGCGCTTTTTCTTTCATGAAAACAAAAAAACATTGACTTGTTATAATGGAATTAAAGGGAACGGATGTGGAAAATGTCCTGCCTGTAAATTAAGAAGACAAGGTCTTAAAAAGTATGAAGAACAAAAACGTAAGCAGCTGTAGAAGAAAGGTATGCAAACTTTATACAACTGCTCGATTGCCTTCGTTTTCTCTTCATATAGAAATGAAATAGTGGTAAGCATCACGTAGGCATTAAATTGTTTCTACAAAATCTACTTCTCACCTATTAAAAGCTTGATAAAGAAAGATAGAATTTATCTTTTGGAAGCGCCATAATTGTGTTTGGCTTCGGATTGTATTATTATTTATATGTTGAACGATGCAAGAATTTAATTGTGAATTTAGTCACTTAAATATGAAGCAAAAACTATTAGAGTAAGCAAAGGAGTATATTATGAAAATAGGAATTGATAAAATTGGTTTTTATGTTCCACATTTATATGTAGATATGAATAAACTTGCAAAAGCAAGAAATGTAGACCCAGAAAAATATACGATAGGTATTGGTCAAGAAAAAATGGCAATTGCACCAATTACACAGGACTCTGTGACATTGGCTGCTAATGCGGCATTAGATATTTTAGATGATGCCGATAAGGAGAACATTGATTTTGTTATATTTGGAACGGAGACAGGAGTGGATAACTCTAAAGCTGCTGGAATATATGTTCACCACTTATTAGGACTTAAGCCGAATGTAAGAACAATTGAAGTGAAGCAGGCTTGTTATGGAGCAACAGCAGGTATTCAAATGGCAAAAGGTCATGTTGCATTAAATCCAGACAGTAAAGTACTAGTTCTAGCCTCCGATATTGCTAGATATGGTTTAAGAACTGGCGGTGAAGCAACACAAGGGGCAGGCGCAGTTGCACTAGTAATTAGTAGAGATCCCCGTATCATGGAGCTCGAGGATAAAAGTGCCTTTATGACCGGCGAGGTGATGGACTTTTGGCGACCTGTATATTCGGAATATGCTTTAGTTAATGGCAAGCTGTCGAATGAAAAATATCTTTCTTTCTTTGAAGAAATTTGGCAGACATTTAAAACTTCTACAGGCTTATCAATAAAAGATTTTACCGCTATTTGTTACCATCTTCCATATACAAAGATGGGGTTAAAGGCACTGCGGACAATTTATGATGAGGGAACAGAAGCGGATAAAGAGCGTTTGTTAGAAAACTTGGAATATAGTAAAATGTATAATAAAAACGTAGGTAATATTTATACAGGCTCCTTATATTTAAGCTTGATATCTTTACTTGAGCATCAGAAGGATTTAGAAGAAGGAGCAAGAATTGGTTTATTCAGCTATGGATCTGGAGCTGTAGGAGAGTTCTTCACTGGTATATTACAACCAAACTATCAAGCTCATTTAAATCAAAAACAACATGAAGAAATGCTAGCTTCAAGAATAGAAGTAACCGTAGCGGAATATGAAAAAATCTTTGAGATGATTTTACCTAAAGATGGATCAACAGTACAGTTAGATACAGAGGCGGATCCGGCAAAAATAAAATTAGCTGGGGTAAGTGAGCATATTCGCCAATATATTAATAACAATAGGCATAAGGAATGATCAAAAACGGATTTCTCTAAACTAGAGAAATCCGTTTTTTACTGTTAGGGAAACGATATTTTTGTGGTGGATATCTTTTTGAAAAGCAGCATCGTCTAGCTTGGGCGCTCAAGCTATAGCCAAACTCTGATTTTCTAGTCAACACGGGAATCTAAAGGAAGGCCGACTAAATGCGGGCTTGTCGCTCAGGCGTCGGCATCCCCCTGTTTTAGAGACATGTTTTCTTTATCCCGCAATTCCCGATTTCGGTTGGTTCGACAGGACAAGGAAAGCTACGTCAGCGACACATCGCACGCAGAAAAAGTGCTTTCCTTTTTTAAGGACAAGGAAAGCTACGTCAGCGATGCATCGCACGCAGAAAAAGTGCTTTCCTTTTTCAAGGACAAGGAAAGCTACGTCAGCGACACATCGCACGCAGAAAAAGTGCTTTCCTTTTTCAAGGACAAGGAAAGCTACGTCAGCGACACATCGCACGCAGAAAAAGTGCTTTCCTTTTTCAAGGACAAGGAAAGCTACGTCAGCGATGCATCGCACACAGAAAAAGCGTTCTTCTTTTTCAAGGAGAAAAGCTCTCCTTAAATGAAGTTTCACTGTATCTGTCAGAAGTTCTGCAGTTTGTACGTTACTAAACGAGGGCGCTTCTAGTTTTTGTTCTACATTTACGATAAGAAATGATAAACTTAAAGAGACAAATTATTCGGAAATGCATCAATCAAGTTATGAAGAGGAGTAAATTTCTGTTAATTTATCTGCAACGGCTTCTGTCAATTCCTTAGTCATTTTAGGGACAAAAGATTTCAAAACGGGATTTATAACCGACCCGAGCATACCACTAGCCTTTATATTTAAATGACCAGTCATATTGATTTTTTTATCGCTAATCGTTTTTGCATAGAAGGATCCGCCTCCAGTGAATTTTTCACTCAAACCAATGAGATCAAAGGTTACTTTATTAGGCTCTTGCCATTCGGTAATAATAACTTTTAACTGAACTTTTTTGTGAACGATTCCAAGGTCTCCCTTAAACGTCCAGGTTGATTCTCTGTCATTTAAAATTTCATGATCAATATATCCGGGAACTAATGGTGCCCATTGATTCATATCGCTGACGAACTTCCATACGTCATTAACAGGAACATTCATCTCGATTTCATGCTTTCCACTAGGCATAAAGATCTCACCTTCCTTGAATTAATCATATATGGATGAAGAACACCACGTATATTTGGCGTTACTAATTGTATTCTCAATACAGGTTTTATTAATAAAAATGAACTTATCATTTGAAAGATTTTTAAAGAGGGGGATTTCATATATTTTTACCACACAGAAAGCTAAATAAACGTCTTTGTTGAAAAGCTAAGAATGTTTAGAAAAAGATGTACATAATTGTATGCAAATGAAATTTTAATAACGACGAATAAACGCAGGTCGTACCCTGAATAATAGCGGTAATGGGTTGGAAAATACAGAATTTTACGTTTATAACTGTTGCAGGTATAATGATACGTAATGACTAAGAGAAAAGCAAGTACAATGTAGAAAGAATAATTTCCTCTCAAAATGTATTGTTAATTTTAGTTTGTAACAGCAGTAACCATAGCTTTTCGACTTAACGAAATCAGCCTAAAGAGGAGAGATTTAATGGCAAAACTAATTGAAGGAAATCATATTAGAAAAACGATTAATAATAACGATATTTTGAAAGACTTGTCCTTTTCCTTTGTAAAAGGAGAGGGAGTTGCCATTCTAGGGCCAAACGGTTCTGGTAAGAGTACGTTATTAAAACTGTTAGCAGGACTGACCAAACCTACTAGTGGAACAATACATACACATGACTCTTGCAAAGTTGGCTATGCACCGGAACAATTTCCAAATGGAATAAGGTTCAGAGCTTTTGATTATCTCTATAACTTAGGAAAAATACAGGGATTATCAAGTAAAAAAACAACGAAACGAGTGAACGATCTTCTTCAACAATTCGGAATGCAAGATGAAATGCAAGCTATAAAATATTTCTCAAAAGGGATGAAGCAGAAAGTTAGTATTATGCAGGCTTTATTAATGGGTCCTTCCGTGTTAATTCTGGATGAGCCGCTGTCAGGACTAGATTTTATCATTCAACATGAACTAGAGTCGATTTTATATGATTTAAAGGAAAAAGGATTAACAATTATTTTTTCTTGTCATGATGAAGTACTATTGCAACGCATTGCCAATCGAATCATCGTGTTACATCAAGGTGTATTTTCTCAAGATTACCATCCGTCATACAAAAGGCAACATCAATATGTCACTATCCGGGCTTCTATCCCTCGAGATCGCTCGTTAATCACGCGCTTGAGTAGTCGAAGTGAAGTACGAATTATTAAAGTGGATGAAAGAATGTTTGTATTGGCAGTATATGGGGAGAAAAGTAATGATGTTTTGGTAGAACTCATTCAATCCGGTTCGTCGATTTACTTTGTTCAGCAGACTTTACAAGCAAATATTGCAAATTCCAAGGAGTGGAAGCTAACATGAAAGCTTTGATTACTTATCAACTTCGGGATTATTTAAAATCGTATAATTATGTTGCGCCTTTTAGTGTTTTTATCATCATGTTAATCGTCAATTATGCATTTTATCCGAACCCAGTTTTGTCTAGTTATGGAGTGACTGCTATTTATTTGTACATCATAACTGCATGGATAACAGTTACCTTTTTTCATACCGAGGATTCTATACAGCAAGGAATAACTATTATCCATGCAGGCAGCGAAAATAAATACTTTGTTAGTAAGTATCTGAGTTTATTGTTTATCACGATTGTATGTGCAGTTATTTCTGTCGTATATCCAGTCGTATTTGGCATGTTTTCCGAGCAGGTAACAATAGCATCATTAACAATTGGTTTTCTAACACATCTGTTACTGGGAGTATTAGCCATATCCATCGGTGCTTTATTTACTAGAAATATTGTTGAGACGAAGAGCAATCAATGGTTGGGAATTATATTAGTTCTTGTCGTGTCTATTTCATCGCTTGGAATTCAACAGTTGCTCCCGCCATCCTGGGAATATTTATTGCTTTTGATTCCTCCGATATCTGAAGTTATTGTACAAATGAACGATTCTTTAAACGTCAATGATATTCTGATCATGTACGGTTGGAATATAGGGTATTCAAGCTGTTTGATCATCCTGTTTTTCTTCATTTACCAACGAAAAAAGAGGTATAAATAAGTTTATTTTGTAGTTGCCAACAGGTTGGAAATAGGTAAAAATCAATAATTTATCAGGAGTAAGAACAACTTAGGCGATGAAAATGAAAAAGTATGGAAACAATCAAATAGGTTGGGAGCAAATTTGTTACCATGCTGAGAAGTATTATCATCATTGCATCCATTATTACTACTGTCTTTATACGTTCCACCAATAGTATTAATTTTGGATTGGTAGTTTTTGATTATCGTAATTTATATTTCTTAATTATTTTTATAAAAATATTTAACAATTTAACAATTATAGTTAATTGTTATTAAAAAATATTGGCATAAAAATGGGGCCATTAAACTCCTACTAAATACTAGGAGTAGTTTAATGGCCTGAATTGTTCAAAATAAATATAAGTAACTTCCAAATATTTTTTATTCATCTGTATTATCTTCAATATCAATAAATTTTCTGCTTGAATTCCTCTTTGGAATCGTTACTTTTAAAATACCGTTTTTTAGATCAGCCTTTGTTTCTTTTTCAGATATAGCAAATGGAAGGTTGACGACACGTTCTGCTTTTCTGTTATAATAGCTTTCATCATAATCCTGTGAAGAATGGTCCTCAGCAGTAATCCGCAATTGGTTACCAACTATTTCTAATTTGATTTGCTCACGCTTATAACCAGGTAGCTCTGCTTCCACGATTACGTCGGAAGCCGTTTCATAAGTCCGGACTGCCAATGGTCGTTTAATTAAAGCATTAAAATTTTTAGCTGATTCATTAAAAAAAGCATCCATTTGCTCCATAAGTCCTTGAAAAGGTCCACGGTCTCCCCGTTTCCGTCTATTGTTACTTTCCACAATCAACACCTCTTTTTATCATTTTTTATTACTAATGTATGCTTTTTCTTGTTTATAGTAGTGGGCGCAAAGATTTTCAAAATCAGATAAACAAAAAAGTTTAACGATATTTGATTTAACCTTTGCCAAAAAAGAAAGCGATACCTTTATTGTGTTATCCGTTTTTTTAGTTTTTATAGAATAGGCGAAAGAGAATATAAAATAAAAAAACGGTAATTATCAAAAAAAACTGTATAGACAAACAATAATCCGAGTGGTATAGTAATTAGTATTATTTTTTAAAAGGAGGGAATTCTCTTGCTATCCAATCCGCTTATTTCTACAGTACTCATTTTTTCACTAATTGCTTTTGGTGAATGGCTCTCCATTATTTCTAGAGCGAGAATACCAATGTTACTTACTGCAATGACGGGTTTTCTTGTACTGGTATGGACAGGTGCTTTTCCGGATGATATTTTAGAAAAATCACAATTCGCGGCATTAGGAGCTATCTTAATAGGTCCTGCAATTGTTCATATGGGGACATTGATTCCTTTTTCTTTATTGCGCTCTCAACTAAAAGCAGTTCTAATTGCTTTAGGTGGTATCATCGTATCTGGTGTAATTATTCTGATTATTATTTCTATTGTTTTTGACTATGCAACAGCAGTTGCAGGGGTAGGGCCGCTAAGTGGGGGAGTTATTGCTCTAATCATTACAACGGAGGAGCTCGCTGCTATTGGACGATCCAGTCTCGTGGTTATTCCAGCATTAATTGTTGCATTTCAGGGGGTTTTAGGCATGCCAATTGCGTTAAATTTTATGCGTAAATATGCCTTGAAAATGCAGAAGCAATTAGATACGGGTACATTTATTCCGATGAGTTCAAGTATGAAACAAGGGGAAGAGGCTACATCTAATCAACCAATTAGCTCCCTTAAAATAAGTCTAACATTGAAATTATTTTACGTATTTTTAGGTGCTGGGTTAGGTGTTTTTTTAGGAGAAATAACGCCTATTCATTATAGCTTATGGTGTTTAGCCATTGGGGTAATTGGCTTGAAATCAGGCATATTTGAAAGCAGATCACTGGAAAAAGCAAATTCTTTCTCAATTACAATGGTGGCAATTATATTTGTAGTTATTGGCACAATGGCTGATGTGACACCAGAAGAAGTGTTACAGAATTTACCTAGTATTCTAACAATCTTACTGATAGGAACAATTGGAATTATGTTAGGCGGTTATTTAATGTCAAAGGTAGTGAAATGGGATCCATTAAAAGGTATGCCTGTTGCATTAACGGCACTTTTTGGTTTTCCTGGAGACTACATTTTATGTGAAGAAGTAAGCAGAAGTGTAGCTAGGAATAAGGAAGAAGAAAAATTAATTTTTAACGAACTGCTTGCACCAATGTTAATTGGCGGTTTTACTACAGTTACTGTTGCATCTGTTATTATTGCCGGTTTATTAGTACAAACATTGTAACTTAGAGAATAAAGTGTTTTTCTTACATCTTTTGATTATATAGGGAGGAAATGATGATGACAAAGCTACTAATTCAAAATGGTCTGTGTATTGATGGAAAAAGTAGTGAACCTAAAAAGAATTGGATCGTAGTTATCGAAGGGGAAAAAATAGTTTATTTTGGGGAAGAAGCAAGCTATTCATTATCTGGAGATGAGACAGTTATCGATGCCAATGGAGGAACGATCCTTCCAGGCCTTATCGATACACATGTACATATGATGTTGGAATTCTCACCGATTGCCGAGCGACTAGCTACTCCATTTTCATTTATGTATTATCAAGCAGCACAGTATTTAAAAACAACTTTACACGCTGGGGTAACTTCTGTTAGAGACGCTTTAGGAGCAGATCTTGGGATAAAGAAAGCAATTGAAGATGGACTTATTCCTGGTCCTAGAATGCAATTAAGTATTAATGCTTTAACGATTACAGGAGGACACGGAGATGGTTATACGGTGTCTGGAAATATTATTGATTTATTGCCAACTGATTATCCTGGGATGCCAAATGGAAAATGTGATGGGGTAGAAGAAGTTCGGAAAAAAACAAGAGAAATGTTGCGTGCTGGTGCTGAAGTAATTAAAGTTCATGCTACTGGTGGGGTACTAAGTGCTACAGATCACCCGGAATTTACTCAATTTTCACTGGAAGAATTAAAAGTGATTGTAGAGGAAGCGCGTTTTCGTAAAGGTGTAAGGGTAATGGCGCATGCACAAGGTACAGAAGGGATTAAGAATGCTGTAAAAGCAGGCATCCAATCCATTGAACATGGAATTTTTATTGATGAAGAAGCAATTGAATTAATGCTTGAGCATGGAACGTTTTTAGTTCCGACCTTATTAGCTCCGGTTGCCGTTTTAGAAACAGCTGAGGAAGCAGGAATGCCAGCTACGGCTGTAGAAAAGTCGAAAGAAGTAATTGAACAACACCATGCAAGTATTGCAAAAGCTTATCAAGCCGGTGTTAAAATAGCGATGGGAACAGATGCAGGTGTGATGAAACATGGAACGAATTTACGAGAGCTTGGATTAATGAAAGATATTGGTATGACACCGATGGAAACAATTATTGCTTCTACGAAAACAGCTGCAGAGTGCTTGGGCTGGCAAGATAAACTGGGAACGTTAGAGCAAGGAAAGCTGGCAGATATTATAATTGTAAAAGGAAATCCACTAGATGATATATATTCACTGGCAGACAATGAAACTATTCAAGTAGTCATCAAGAATGGGAAAGTTGAAAAAAATACACTCGAATAAAAATACAGCATAAATGTGCTATAACTTTCAATTGAAAACCTCCCTTTAAGTTAGATTATCTTGCTTTTAAAGGGAGGTTTTCTGTGGTTGTTTAGGAAACTATTACATGGTAGATTACTTTTTGAAAAATAGTTTGTCTAGCTTATGTGCTCAACGCCTAGCAAACTTCGAACTCCTTCCTACGATAAGTCAACATCGGCTCGAATCAAAAGGAAGGCCGACTAAAAGCGGGCTTACCGCCCACCGTCGGCATACCCTGTTGCAGGGGCATGTTTCCTTTATCTCGTCAGAAGTTCTCCAGTTTGTACGCGGCTAACCTAGCGCTTTTGGCTTTTGTTCTGTAGTTGAAATACTGTTTCATCAGAAGGAGTATACAAATTAGAGAAAATGGATTACTTGTAAAACAAATGAGGGAAAACTCGAAAAAAATGTAGAATTTTGTAGAATCAAACATCGAATTTAAACAACTGCCCTATTATTTAGAATTTTTGCTAGCTATTGTTAAAGGATTGATCTTTATGTAACCATAACCATAGCTGAGCACGTTTAATAGGGTGATATCAAGCTTAAAACGTTTTGAGATTTGTACCGATTATTTATAAGCTTATATAGAAGCTTATTTTACATTAGTTGGGAGGTGAAAGCATCCAAACAACAATTTGGACGACGTCAACTGAAAATAAAGAGGAACAAGAACTAACTTTTCGCATGCCTACAAAAGATGACGGGGCTGCAGTTTGGGAGTTAATCAAGCAAATTGGTAAGCTCGACCTTAATTCTTCTTATAGCTATATCCTTTGGTGTGATATGTTTTCAAAAACATCCATCGTTGTCGAGAGTGAAGAAGAAATAGTTGGCTTTATATCCGGGTTTGTCCATCCGGGTAAACGGGATACATTATTTATTTGGCAAGTTGCTGTAAAAGCTACACAACGTGGAAAAGGATTAGGGACAAAGATGTTGATGAATTTGTTAAATCGTGAGCATCTAGCGGAAGTTAATTATCTTGAAGCTACGGTAACGCCTTCCAATTTACCTTCGCAATATTTGTTTTTAGGCTTGGCGAAAAAGCTAAACACAGAATGCGTTGTTGGAAACTATTATTCTTCTATTGATTTTCCAAGAACAGGACATGAGGATGAACAGTTGTATAAAATTGGCCCTATTCAAAAGGGAAATAACAAATAAAAGGATGATTTTGTGACTACAACAGTAGTAAAAAATAATCGCATGCAAACTTTTGAAGAGTTAGAATCAGCTGTTAGAAGTTACAGTAGAGGTTGGCCAACTGTGTTTGAAAAGGCCAAAGGCTATAAGCTGTGGGATGTAGAAGGGAAAGAGTATATTGATTTTTTTGCAGGGGCAGGCGCCTTAAACTATGGACATAATCATGACATCATGCAAGAAAGATTAATTGAGTATCTACAGAATGATGGAATTGTTCATAGTTTAGATATGGGAACAACGCCTCGCAAGGATTTTTTAGAAGTATTCCATACTATTATTCTCAAGCCCCGAAATTTTGACTATAAAATTATGTTTCCTGGACCAACAGGAACAAATACGGTAGAAAGTGCTTTAAAAATTGCCAGAAAAGTTACCGGACGAGATACCGTCATTAGTTTTACCAATGCGTTTCATGGTATGACTATTGGCTCGTTATCGGTTACCGGTAATTCATTTAAGCGGCACGGTGCAGGAATTCCACTTCATCATAGTGTTTCCATGCCGTTTGATAATTATATTGATAATCAGGATTCCATTGCTTATTTAGAACGGTTTTTAGAGGATAGTGGCAGTGGTGTTTCTTTACCCGCAGCAATTATTTTGGAGACAGTTCAAGGAGAAGGCGGTATTAATGCAGCAAGTATGGAATGGCTGCAAAAGATTGAAGCAATTTGTAAACAATGGGACATTTTGTTGATTGTCGATGATGTCCAGGCGGGCTGTGGAAGAACTGGAACATTTTTCAGTTTTGAACCAGCAGGGATTTATCCGGATGTCGTTTGTTTATCAAAATCGATTGGTGGAATTGGCCTACCGATGGCGATTACATTAATAAAACCGGAATTTGATCAATGGGGACCAGGTGAACATAACGGGACATTCCGGGGAAATAATTTAGCTTTCATTGCAGCAACGGAAGCATTACGTCATTATTGGAAAGATGAGCGCTTTACAGAAGATATTTCACGTAGAAGTGAGCAGGTGAAAAATCGTAGTGAGGTAATTATTGAAAAATTCCCATCACTAAACGGAGAAGCCCGTGGCAGAGGATTAATGCAAGGGATTGCTCTACCACAGAACGAACTGGCTAATCAGATCTGTCAAGCAGCATTTCAGCATGGGTTAATAGTTGAGACTTCTGGTCCAGATGATGAAGTAGTGAAATTTCTGCCTCCTTTGATCATCGATAAACAAGGAATTGATGAAGGTTTTGATATTTTAGAAGCAAGTATAAAGCAAATACTGAAGAAATGAATTTATCAAACAAAGGAGGAATCATAATGATTGTCAAATCACTTGAAGATATTATTGGAACAAACGATGAAACTACCAGTGAAAACTGGACAAGTAGACGCTTTATCATGAAAAAGGATAATGTTGGCTTTAGTTTAAACGATACCATTATTAAAGCAGGCACTGCTAATTTCTTTTGGTATAAAAATCATATTGAAGCAGTTTATTGCATTGAAGGAGAAGGGGAGATAGAAAAGCTTGAAACAGGTGAGGTATATCAGATAAAGCCTGGCACCATGTATCTGCTAAATGAAAATGATAAACATGAGCTTCGTGCCAGAACACAAATGCGTATGGTGTGTGTCTTTAATCCACCATTAGTTGGAACCGAAACCCATACAAAAGAAGGTTACTATCCACTGTTAACAGAATAAGAGGATAATTGAAAGGAGCCGATCTAATTCTTGGCTCCTTTTCTATAAGTTCAATAGATATATTATAATATGTAATTGAAGACGAAGAATCTCATATTGATAGCGTATGAAAGAAGGGAAAAAATGATAATTAATGATCCGTTATATGGAACTTATCAGGTGGATGGTGTACTTGCTGCATTAATTAATAGTCGGCCTGTACAGCGGTTAAAAGGCATACATCAAGGTGGTGCAAGCTATTTGGTCAATCCAGCATGGAATGTAACTCGTTTTGATCATTCTATTGGAGTTATGCTTCTTATTAAACGATTAGGGGGATCACTGGAAGAGCAAATAGCCGGGTTACTGCATGATATTTCGCATACAGCTTTTTCTCATATCATTGATTTTGTGATGGATAATGAAAAGGAGGATTATCATGAACGTATTTTTCATGAAGTTGTTATTAACTCAGAATTGCCACTAATATTAAAGACATATGGCTATAATTATGAAGAAATCATAATGGATGATTCAAAATGGACGCTATTAGAGCAGTCTGCCCCAGAATTATGTGCGGATCGGGTTGATTATACACTCCGAGACATGTATACATATCGTAATATTTCACTTGCTGATGTAGAAGCATTTTTACAAAATCTAATTGTGATCGACGGTAAAATGTATCTTAATAAGTTAGAAATTGCTGAGTGGTTTGTAGAATTATATTATAAGGAAGTTATTGGTTTCTTTATGGGTCCTTTAAATATATATGGAAGTGATCGGTTAACTGTTATTTTACAGCAAGCATTGGAAAAAGGAATCATCTCTTTATCTGATTTTTTCTTAGAGGATGAAGAAGTAATCGAGATATTACGTTCAACTCAAGAACAGGAAATTAATCAATTAATTGTACAGTTACAACAACCGGTTTCTGTTATTGAGGATGAAAATAATTATCATATTCATCGTAAAACGAAGCCCCGTTTGATTGATCCATCAATTTTAAGTAAAAATCAGCTTATTCGTTCATCAAAGCTGTCTAATCGAATTAAAGAAATGAATCAGCAAGCGTATGAAAAAGCAAAGAAAGGTTCATATTTGCGAATTTTAGGATAAGTAATGGTGACTGTAGACTAGCAAAATCTGCATGGAACTGGATAGCTCAAGTGTTAGATCTATGGAATAACATCATTGCAACCTAAATTGACAAATTGCATTTGCAATCATGTAGGAAAAATGCTGAATTTTATTACTATAAATCTATCAATTATAAAGAAGTTATGGACATGACATTCAGAAAAGTTATTTAAGCTAAGTAAAAAAAACGACCTTTCTCAAGCGGTGCTAGCTGAAAAATGAAATACTACTCAACAGGTGATTAGCAACTAGGAGAACGGTCAGGGCAAGGTAGGAGCATATGAAGAAAAGATCAAGTACGGTTTTAATTGTTACGATCCGTTTTACAGCTATAGGAGCAATACCGTTCGTTCCAGAAAAAAGATATAGCATCAGGAGTATTAGTTCCCTATTATCCGATCGTACTGTCTTTATTTGTGTCAATGTTTAATTATATATTCGGATTGTATTTATGCTAAAGGCATACTAACTTCTGGTAAAGAATAAAGGAAGTATAAATAGTTTCGGATTTAAACTTCGGAAACAATTGAGATGAACAGTAGAGAAACTTTAGCAGAAATCAAGTGAAAAGAAAAAAGATACAAAAATGGGAGTTTCAAGATAGTGCACATTTTAGGGAAATTTACAGCTATTTTGTATAGCGGAAGATTTACAGGGAAACTATTTGCATAAGCAGAATCAATTAAAATACTACAAAATAATTGGTTATATGATGTTCTATGATATTGCAACTAATGATTGCAAATTCAAATTTACACATTTTAAACAGATTACAAGTTTTAAACATATGCTCCTGTTATCGCTCAACAGCGATCGTTAGGATGACTTATTAAACTTTAGAATGGTTTGGTTTGTTATAAAAGCTTTCCCTGTACACTATTATTCCATTCCGCAACCCTTAAGGTTTTCTATCTATGATTAATTTCCTATTGCCCTCATATTTGGCTTTCTTTCCTCTGTATTCCAATTCTTGCAAAATAGCTTCATATCTCATTCCATGATAATTCGATTCCATCCATAACCATAAATATAATTAACTGCATAGGTAGTCCCCATTACATTACGATAGTTATAATTCCGATGATTGTTATTTCATTCCCCTTATAGTAATACGCACAAGAAAGTGAAAGGATTTAAAAACAAAAAAAAACCAGAATATTAGCCACTGGATCGATGAGAAGTGGTTTCTTTGGTAGGTGCCATATTTAGTAATATAACTCCTCCAATGATCGCAATTAAGCCAATGGCTGTTAATGAGCCAAAAGGTTCATTCCAAATGAATATACCAATCAAGGCAGTTAAAGCTGTTCCAAGACCTGACCAAATAGCATAGGCAAAGCTTAAAGCAATTGTTTTCAAACTTAAAGATAAACAATAAAATGCTAGGCTAAATCCGAGGATAAAGCTTAGAGTTGGAATAAGATTTGCAAAGCCGTTTGATAATTTTAGCATGGTTGTACCAAACACTTCAAAGATAATAGCAATAATTAAAAAAAGATAACCTTTCATTCGTTACCCCTCGCTTATAATTAATATCCAGAGGCTAATTTCAATGTAACAACACCACCAATAATAAGAAGTAAGCCAACTATTTTCCGCATATAGACATGTTCTTTAAACAATAGTATACCTACCACTGCTGTAAGCGCAGTTCCTGCTCCCGACCAGATAGCATAAGCTGTACTTAATGGTATTTTAGCCAATGTTAACGATAAAAAGTAAAAAGCCGTCCCCATGCCTAAAACAACACCTAAGGATGGAAAGAGACGCTTAAAACCATTAGATAGTTTCAACATCGTACTGCCGATAACTTCACTAATAATTGCAAAAAATAATAGGGCAAAAGGATTCACCGTATTCCTCCTTGTTTTATCCTGTATCGTCTTTTTTAATGTATGATTTTCCTACAAACTTTCCTGTTGATTTATTAAATTACTTGTACGTAGTGACGTTTATTTGTTCATTTTTACTTGGCTATTTAAACATGTCTATTTCGTCATGTCAATTAAACGAGCGATCACTTTTTCCCGCAAATCTTTCTGTAACGGTGCCATATTTAAAAGCTGTGAATAATATAGACCATCGATCGCAAGACGAATGATACTTGCATCAACAGGATCCAGCTTATCTTGTTCTATTTTAGATTGCATGTGCTGATACCCTTTAGACATCTCTTTTGTCATGTTGGGATCGAGCATAGAGGTAGCCATTATTCCTATATTTAGCTTTGCATTATTTTCAAGATCCCATTTGGATACTTGAATAAGGGAACGTGTCCATTTACCTTTATCCGCCGGATCATTGGCTGCATATTCATAAAACAGGTTTGTATATTGTTCAAAAACATAATCTGCTAAGCCTTTTAACAATTCATCTTTATTGGGAAAGTGATATAAAAGACCGCCCTTGCTAATTCCAGCATAATTTGCTACAGCGTCTAGGGTTAAAGCATTAAAATCATGTTCTAATATAAATTTCGTGCCAGATTTTAAAATATGTTGGCGCTTCCTTTCAGCTTTCGATGCCAATATTATCCCTCCAAATAAGAAATTTTGACTAGTGCCTAAGCTCGGATGTAGGTGTTTGCCCAGTTGTACTTGTACTTAAGCCCAAACATTTTACCACTTTAATGCACTTCTAAGCAAAAATCTCATCGATCAATTGATTAGACAGATAGTTGATGATTCCAAAACTTAAAAGACCGTCTGGACGGTTTTATAATATTTTACTAATTTCAAAAAACATTGTCAATCCATTTATTTTTTAATTGGAAGTAAGAATAGGAGAAAAATAAATGTAAAGAGAACAAAAGCTAGAAGCGCTCGATTGTCTGTATTAACGAAGCTAATTTCAAGAAAGATATCTACAATGCAGAAACAGATACAATTTTCTATACAATAAAAAACGTTGTGCTTATTGAAGAGATTATAACCTTTGTCACGAATATCCATATATTACAAGTTAACATTGAATAGATAGGCTTTATAATAGAGTATGGAGGTGAACGGTTTGTATATCGGTTTAATTATACTGATTCTATTAAGCTATTTTGTATATAAAGGCTATCAAAACACACATTCTTTAGTATTAAATGAGATAAAGGTTGAAACAGATAGTGAAACCAGTAAAAACACATCGCTTAATATATTGCATATTTCAGATATGCATATTGAGAATATCTCGGTAACACCCGAGCGTTTAATTGAGAGTATTGATTCAAAGCGAATTGACTTAATTGCGTTAACTGGTGATTTTTTGGACCGTAAGCGAAGCATTCCCAAATTAATTCCTTACCTAGAGGTATTAAGTGAGCTGCAACCGGTTTATGGTGCTTATGCCGTGTTTGGTAATCATGATTATATTTTAAGTCGCAAAAGCTTTGCGTGGTTAAAAAAGGTGCTAAATGAACACGGATTTAAAACGTTACAAAATGAAAATAAGCAAATACAAGTACAGGGTAAGTGTGTAAATATTATTGGAATTGATAATTTTAGTACGAATCATAGTGATTTATTAAGAGCATTTGACGGTGTAGAAGAAGGAAGTAATTTAGTATTGACACATGACCCTAATGTTGTATTAAAAATGAATGAGTATCATTTTGATTATTTACTTTCAGGTCACTTTCATGGTGGACAAATTCATTGGCCAAAGCCGTATCATCTTCGCAAAATGGGGAAGTTAGTCAAGATGAATATGGTAAAAGGCTTACATCTCTTAAATGGCAGACCATTTTATATTAGTGAGGGTCTTGGGCAAACAGGTCTTAATATCCGTGTCGGTAGTCGACCGGAAGTTACTATTCATCACTTGCCAGTCGAATAAATGATGCTGGTGCTGCCATCTGTCTTAGTAACCGGATGTTTTACACATGAATATATGGATAACAGCTTTTTATGATCCGTACTCTAAAGATTTAAATGAAGGGACAAGGGATATTGGAGGGAGTAATATTGCTGTTCTATGGATCTTAAGAAAATCCTATAAGCTTATCTAGAAAAAATACTGATTTAAAGAAGTGTTATAAGTAAGATAAAACAGAACACTCAAAGCAAGCTAACTGAAAATAGGGCTATTGAACTGCCACTATAAGTCTAGGTGGAACTATATAGAGTCGCCTTTTTTATGCTATGATAGATAAAAAACTTAAGGAAGTAACCATCATGGACTTTTTAACTGGGAAGTTATTACTCATTTTTTTATTTATCTTTATTATTCATAGTGTTGAAACGCTAGCTTATGCGGTTCGCTTATCGGGAGCAAGGGTGAAGATGATTGCTTCAGCTCTTGCTCTTTTTAATATTATGGTTATCGTCTCACGTTTGGCAAACATGATGCAACAACCTTTTACAGGTAGTTTAATCGATACAGCACCTGCTGAAAATGCACTTCAATTTGTAGAACATCAGTATCGAATACTTATTGGTGCGTCTACTGCAGGAACGGTAGCTGGTATTATTGTGTTTCCAACGTTTATCGCTTTATTTTCCAGGGCAATTATCCATTTATCAAATGAAAATGGCTCGATACTAGCTTTAATTCGAAAAGGTCTATCCGTTGATTTTTTTCTGCGAGGGTGGAAGCATGTTCGCTTCCCTAGACGATCCGATTTAACTGGAATCAAGTTTAGGGATATACCTATGAAGTTATTTTTTACACTATAAAGTATAAAAATTTTAGGGTTTATAGTATAAGAAAAACTACAGCTTTCGCCATAAGGACTTGGCGACAAGCAAAGTTTTTCTAATTAATATGGTTATTACTGCTATTTATACAATTGGTGTATTAGCAGCCTTATATGCTTCTTTAATTGTACCGGAACGAGCTGCTACAGCAGTAATGGCTTCTGGACTTATTAATGGTGTTGCAACCATTTTGCTCGTTATTTTTGTAGATCCTAAAGTTTCTGTGCTTGCGGATGATGTAGTAAACAAACGTGGAAGCTATCAAACTTTAAAAATAGTTTCATTAATGATGGTAAGCTCACGGCTTTTTGGCACATTGTTGGCACAATTATTATTTATTCCAGGAGCAAAATATGTTGCATGGTTTACGAAATTTATCATCTAACAGCTATACAACAGAAAGAGATTTGGCTAGTGTCAAGCCGTTTTTGGAACAATTGTTTCCAAACTAAGAAAGATAGATTTAATGGAAAATATATAATTGGAAAAATAGCAATTTTGGTACGAAACATCCAAAACTATACGTTATGGAGAGTAATAAATGATGAATAATAAATTCCAGTTACTGCAAACGTTAAATCAACAAATTAAAGCGAATAAACATATCATTGGAGTTGCTGCCGGATCTGGCCTTACAGCTAAATATGCCGAACAAGGAGGCGCTGATTTTATATTGACGTTAAGCTCCGGAAGGTTTCGTCAGATGGGAGTAAGCTCGTTAGCTGGTTTTACTGCATGTACGAATAGTAATCAAATGGTAATGGAATTTGCTTTTAAGGAAGTATTGCCAACCTTAAAAAAGATTCCAACGATTTTTGGCTTATTTGCTACAGACCCTACGATTAATATGAATGCATATATTAGACAAATTAAAGCCAGTGGTTTTGCTGGAATAAATAACTACCCGACAGTAGGCTTGATTGATGGCCAATTTCGCGAAGCTCTAGAGAACCAAGGTATTTCTTTTGCCAAAGAAGTAGAGGCGATTCAATTTGCGAATGAGTTGGATCTGATTACTGTAGCTTTTGTCTTTAATGAAACACAAGCGATAGATATGCTTAATGCCGGTGCAGATATAATTTGTGTACATCTTGGTTTAACTGTAGGTGGAATTTTAGGTGCCAAGCAAATTCAATCATTACAATCTGCTAAGAAGTTAGCTGTGGATATCTTTCATGCATGTGATAAGGTAAACCCGAATGTGATCAAAATGGTTTATGGAGGACCTGTAAATCGGCCGATCGATGTGCAGTTCATGTATGATGGAACAGAAATAGATGGGTATATCGGCGGCTCTGTATTTGAACGTATCCCGGCAGAGCAGATTATTTTTAATATAACCAAATCATTTAAAGAAACGTATGATGTTAAATACGAAACATATATACAAAAAATAATGGCTGGTTTTTCTAACAAGGAAGATTATGTGGAGTTTATTAAAGATTATATAAGTACACACTATATGGACGAGATTACGTTAAATGATTTAGCAAGCATATTAAATCTTTCCAGACCTTATTTAAGTTCTTTATTTAAGATAGAGGTAGGAATTCCATTTACACAATATTTAATTGATTTTAGATTAAATCGAGCTATAGAAATTATGCAGGAAAAAAGACTCCCTCTTTCCACAGTTGCCGAAATGGTTGGTTATCCTGATTATGCTCAGTTTAGTAAGATATTTAAAAAAAGAAAAGGTGTCTCTCCAACTGTTTTCTTAAAGTGAAGCTTTCTTTAACCATGTTCACTTTCACATGAAGAAGTATAAACATAGGGGTGATTCAATATTGTAAAAAGGTTCAATTTTTATCATAAACATAACTAACAGATTGTTTGTGTCAAAAGCTACCGCTGTCTAATTTTTTAGTATGGTTTCATAGTAAGTTTTTACCATTACAATTGGTAACTTTTTTGTTAATACAGGTATAAATCTTACGTAATGACAAAATATACAAACATAAGCACATTACTATTTACGATAGGAAACGGTATCATTTGTATATAGAAAGAAAAACACAAATGCCTTATAGGTCATAAGTCGGTGTTTAGGGCTTTCAACAATTGGTATCGTTTTCTCATTTATTTATATAAGGGCTGTAAACGCACATAACAGGAATAGTTGTGAGCCAAGAAAAGCAAGTGAGAGTAACGATCCCTGTATGCCTGCTTCGTTCAAAGGCCTTTAGGTCATACCCTTGTGGTACAAACATTCCGGGTGGTAAGGTTTCCTGGAATGAAGGTTCAGTTCATATGAAAGGGGAGAAGTATATTGAGTAAAACTATTGCTTTAGCAGGTACGTTCGATACGAAAGGAAAGGAATTTTTGTTTGTAAAAGAACTGATTGAGTCGTTAGGCTTTAGAACATTGACGATTCACACAGGAGTATTTAAACCGGCATTTGATCCGGATATTTCCAATGAAGTTATTTTTCAAGCGGCTGGAGAAAATATAAATGAAATTGTGGAAGCTGAAGATCGGGGTAAAGCGACGCTTGTTTTATCAAAAGGGATGGAAATTGTCTTACCACAGTTATATGAACAAGGGAAGCTTGATGGAGTTCTTTCGTTTGGTGGCTCTGGTGGAACTTCAATAGTTACACCTGGAATGAGAGCATTACCAATTGGGGTTCCAAAAATAATGGTCTCTACAGTTGCTTCAGGTAATGTAGCTCCTTATGTTGGGACGAGCGATATTATAATGTACCCATCGATTGTTGATGTAGCTGGATTAAATAGAATTTCCACCAAAATATTTACCAATGCTGTTTTCGCTATTGTTGGAATGTTGAGCTTTGAAAACAAACAGCGCTTTGATAACAAGCCTTTATTAGCTGCGACGATGTTTGGATTGACAACTCCATGTATCAACTACGCGAAAGCATACGTCGAAAAGCAAGGTTATGAAATGCTTGTTTTTCATGCTACGGGAATTGGTGGACGTACAATGGAAAGCTTAATTGAAGCAGGATTTATTGAAGGTGTACTGGATATAACAACAACAGAATGGGCAGATGAAATAGTGGGGGGGGTACTTGGTGCTGGACCTCATCGCTTAGAAGCTGCAGCAAAACATAATGTCCCACAGGTTGTTTCAGTAGGCGCCATGGATATGGTGAACTTTGGACCTTATGAAACTGTGCCAGAACGATTTACCGGTCGAAAGTTTTATAAGCACAATCCAACTGTAACGTTAATGCGAACCAATATGGAAGAAAATAAACACATAGGAGAAGTTCTTGCGGAGAAACTTAATATGGCCTCAGGAGATACAGCTTTAATCTTACCATTAAAAGGGCTATCTGGTCTTGATGTGCATGGACAGCCGTTTTACGGACCGGAAGAGGATCAAATGCTATTTGATACGTTAAAAAAGAACATTGATCAAGATAAAGTTCAGGTTATTGAATTAGAAAAGGCGATCAATGATCGTGCGTTTGCAGAAGCAGCAGCAGAGAAGCTTATCCAATTAATAGAAGAAAAAAAAGGAGAAAATTAATATGTTAAGATCAGAGATTTTACAACGTTTTAAAGAACAAATTAAAGAAGGGAATATCTTATTAGGTGTAGGAGCAGGAACTGGTATTACCGCAAAAAGCAGTGAAGCCGGCGGAGCAGACATGTTAATTGTTTATAATTCGGGTCGCTATCGTATGGCAGGTCGTGGTTCATTAGCTGGGCTTCTTTCCTATGGAGATGCTAATCAAATTGTAGTTGAAATGGGAAGTGAAGTATTGCCAGTTGTCAAGGACACTCCAGTATTAGCAGGGGTAAACGGAACCGATCCATTTCGGGTTATGGATGTATTTTTAAAGGAGTTAAAATCTCAAGGATTTTGCGGGGTGCAAAATTTCCCGACGGTTGGATTAATTGATGGCGTGTTTAGACAAAATTTAGAAGAAACTGGAATGGGCTATGATTTAGAAGTTGATATGATTAAAAAAGCACATGAACTAGATATGTTAACTACTCCATATGTTTTTAATGAAGAACAAGCAAAGAAAATGGCGGAAGCAGGTGCAGATATACTGGTAGCACATATGGGGTTAACCACTAAAGGATCAATTGGTGCTAAAACAGCACTAACTCTTGATGACTCTGTAGAACGTATTCAGAAAATAGTTAATGCTGGTCGAGAGGTCAATCCAGATATTTTAGCTATTTGTCATGGTGGACCAATCGCTGAACCACAAGACGCTGCATACGTCATTGAAAAAGTAGATGGGATTGTCGGCTTTTTTGGTGCGTCAAGTATTGAACGATTTGCAGCAGAAAAAGGAATAAAAGAGCAATCTGAAGCTTTTAAACAAATCCGTTTATAAAAAAATTGGAACGACAACCCTGTCTGGCATGTTGACTTTTATTCAAGGTTATTGAAGTTAATTTTTTTCATAAACATAAATCATCTACAATGGTGCATAATGAGGGTAAACGATAAGGAAGCTAGGTGATCATATGGAAATACAAGAAAACTTTCAACCAGGTGAAGTTGTTTATGTCATTATCCGCAACCCTCACGCTCAAGATGTAGCACAAGTTCAACAGGCTGCTGTTGTAGAGAATCCTGAACAGCCAAAAGAATTAGCATTGTTTATTTATGAAACGTACTATCCATTAACAGATGAAATAGCAGTCTATAAATCAGCCGATGAAGCTGAAGCAGCATATGAAGACGCTTTCGGTACAGCTGATCAGGAAGGGTATCATGGTTAAGCCGTTTATACCGCAATTAGTATACGCTGAACCAAGAGCATTAGACTATCCGTTAGGGAAGAAGCTGATATCCAAGTTTGAAAAGATGGGAATTGAAATTAGACAAACGACTTCACATAATCAAATTCGCAATTTACCAGGGGACAATCACTTTCAAAAATATCGAGTTGCCAAATCGACATTGGTTCTAGGGGTGCGGAAAACGTTAAAATTTGATACATCAAAGCCATCCGCAGAATATGCTATCCCTTTTGCAACTGGCTGTATGGGACATTGTCACTATTGCTATTTACAAACAACAATGGGAAGTAAACCATATATCCGCACGTATGTTAATGTTGATGAAATATTTGATGCCGCAGAAGAATATATGCAAGAGCGAGTGCCGGAGATTACTCGATTTGAAGCATCATGCACATCAGATATTGTCGGCCTTGATCATTTGACTCACACATTGAAGCGAGCAATTGAGTATTTTGGCAGAACAGATTATGGACAATTAAGATTTGTTACCAAATTTAGCCATGTTGATCATTTACTAGAAGCAGAGCATAACGGTCGAACTCGATTTCGCTTTAGTATCAATGATGATTATATTATTAAATATTTTGAACCTGGTACATCCAGATTACACGAGCGAATTGAAGCAGCTGTTAAAGTCGCTGAAGCTGGTTATCCTCTAGGGTTTATTGTAGCACCGATTTATTTACATGACGGCTGGAAAAATGGCTACAAGGAGATGTTTGAAAAACTGGAAGCAGCATTACCAGAAAGAGCGAAAAAGAATCTCACCTTTGAAATGATTCAACATCGCTTTACGAAACCCGCTAAACGGGTAATACAACAAAATTATCCCATGACAAAACTGGAATTAGATGAATCGAAGCGAAAATGGAAGTGGGGACGGTATGGTATTGGCAAATACGTGTATCAAGATGAAGAACAAGCAGAGATTAAATCTACTTTAGGAGGATATATTAATACCTACTTTCCCGATGGAAAAATTGAGTATTTCACGTAGATAAAAGGTTGCTTGATTAGGAAGCCACTTATTTCGCTATGCTGTCAATGCCCTTTGCTTTTAAGTTGTCTAAACAATCTTGTAAATACAATTCGTCATGCTCTGGATAAATAGGGGAATCATGAATAAAACGTTGGTCCTCTTTATACAAGCTTTTTTCCGTATGAGGAGGACAGGCTTTTCCACGATAAAACGGATCTTTCCAAAGCGGGTCAACTTGATAACCTCTCTGCTGCATTTCTTTCATAATAAATGGATGGTACAAAAATAGGCGATATGGAGAATAGGTAAAAACATAATTTACAAGTAGCATGCTTTTCCCCTAAGCGTTTCCTCTTAACGCACAACACTCTCGATGTTACCTAACAATTACTGCCTTGGCAGGTTGGTGATAAGTTGTTGATCAAAGTCTCACTTGTTTACCTCCTTCAATAAAGTTAATTTTTCTTCCAAAAACTCACGTATTCTCAATATTTCATAAGCACCATATAGTTGACTCACCAAGATTACTGGATATCATTTGAATATCTATAAATGATTTACAGGGTGGGAGCCATCCTATCGTCCGAACTGGATTAGTTTGGAAAATAAGTGTATAACCGTGCTAGGAAATCTCCACACAAATCACGGTCGCTAACCCCCCATATCTCTCCGGATCGTATCCATACTTTCCTTCGTCCTGCATATCCATGAGGTAGAGGTTGGAAATGATGCTCCTTTTTTTATATTTTATTTCGTATCTAAGTTATTATTATTACTGTAAAGTTCATTGATTTAGGCATGTGATACTTATATGTTAAAATAATTATGTACAGATTGGAAATGAATTGAAATTTTTATGAAAATACAGCAATACGAAGAAGGTGTATGCATAATATGGATTATTTCTATTCCTTACATCCAGTTATTCAAGCGATGATTGCAACATTATTTACGTGGGGGATGACCGCACTTGGCGCAGCTTTAGTATTTACGACGAAAAATTTTAACCAGCGTTTTTTGGACAGTATGTTAGGGTTTGCGGGTGGTGTCATGATTGCAGCAAGCTTCTGGTCATTACTCTCTCCTGCCTTAGATATGGCTAAAGCAAGTGGTAAGATTCCCTGGATTCCAGCGGCCATTGGTTTTATGGCAGGTGGTATATTCCTTTGGGGGATTGACAAATTACTTCCGCATCTACATCCAACATCTCCAATCCAAGCAGCAGAAGGAATTCATCCCGATCGCAAAAAACGAAGCACATTACTCGTTTTAGCAATCACCCTTCACAATATTCCAGAAGGATTAGCAGTAGGAGTAGCGTTTGGCGCTATTGCGGCAGATCTGCCTACAGCTACAACTGCTGGTGCAATCGCTTTAGCTATTGGAATTGGGATTCAAAACTTTCCGGAAGGATTAGCAGTTTCCATGCCATTACGCAGAGAAGGAATGTCTCGGAAGAAAAGCTTTATGTACGGTCAATTTTCGGGCATGGTAGAGCCAATTGCAGGGATTATTGGAGCACTTGCTGTTACGTTTATTCAACCATTATTACCATATGCGCTCAGCTTTGCTGCAGGTGCTATGATCTTTGTAGTTGCTGAGGAGGTCATTCCTGGTTCTCAAGAAGCTGGAAATCGAGACTTGGCTTCTATGAGCTTAATGGTTGGTTTCACTGTGATGATGGTACTCGATGTTGCACTTGGTTAAATATGTTAATAACGATTTTCTTCTGTCATTGAGAAGAAAATCGTTTTTTAAATTTATTATCTCCAGTTTGCACCCGCTAAGCGAGCATTCTCGAGCCGCAGGTTCAAGTGAACCGATCCAGCCGATTTTTCGACTCAGTACCCAAGTTGATTACAGCCATTGTAATCAACTGTTTATGATAACTGGAACCCATTTTTTTACACTATTAATCAACCAGATACTTGTACATTTATCCAATTCATTTAACGTGATCACTTTTTCATTAATTCGTCCTTTATCTATTAAATACTGTCGAAAAGTACCGGCTAATAATCCACATTCTACTGGCGGAGTATAAAATTTTCCGTTAAGCTCGACCACTACATTACCAATCGTAAATTCTGTGAGCTCCTGATCGGTATTCCATAACAATACATCATCTGCCAGAGGGTGCTCATTTAGAAATGCCTTATACATACCTCGACACGTTGTTTTATAGTAGTAAAATGGATTGGCTTTATCAATCGGATGCTTCGCTATAGCAACTTGTATCGGTTGTGTTTTAGGCTGTATTTTTTGAACTTCGATTGAAACTTCTCCTACTTTAGTTACTAATAGTCGCAGCCTATATATTCCTAAGGGATAGCGATTAGCTATTTGCTGCAGTTGTTGTTGAATGGGAATTAAATCTATTGGATAAGCAAAATGGTCTCCTGATTTTGCTAAGCGTTGTAAATGATAGTCAAGTAAATAATAGCTGCCATTTTCTAGCTTTATGGTCTCCAACAGGTCGAAATCCTTCGGCAGTTGTTGCAAAAAACGAGCTTTCGTTAAAATTTCTTCATACTCTCCTTCACTTGTAGAATCCCACGTAATACCTCCGCCTACCCCATAATATGCTTTACCGCTAAAATTCTCAATAAGTACCGTACGGATTGGTACGTTGAAAATCGCCTCTTTATCCGGAGTAATATATCCAATTGCACCACAATATATTTGTCGCGGAGTGTTTTCTAAATCATGGATAATTTTCATGGTACTTACTTTAGGGGCACCAGTAATCGAGCCACAAGGGAATAATGCTTTAAAAATTGCCGGAATATCTGCTTTTACCTCAGCAGTGACAGTTGAAGTCATCTGAAAAACCGTTGGATAGCGTTCAATCGTAAATAGATGAGGAACCTCCACTGTTCCGGGTTTGGCAATAGTTCCCAAGTCATTTCGCAGCAAGTCTACAATCATTACATTTTCCGCCCGATTTTTTTCCGAATGATATAACCAACTTGCAAGCTCGTCATCTTCTCTAGCTGAAGATCCTCTTTTTACAGTACCTTTCATCGGTTTCGTTGTAATCTGTCCGTCCTTTAAATGAAAGAAAAGTTCGGGGGAAGCAGATAAAACGGAGTAACTCCCAATATGTAAGTAGGCGGAATAGTTGGCAGCTTGCGACTTTGCTAACTGTTGATAATATCCATAACAATCACCACGAAAGCGACTATGTAACCGAATGGTATAGTTCACCTGATATGTTTCTCCATTTTCAATATGTTGTTTAATTTGCTTGATATATTTCTGATATTCTGTAGTCGATACATTAGGCTTCCATTCATCTATATGAAAAGGGCTTGCTTGTACCATATTAACTGTAACCGTTTCTTTAAAAATACCAAACCATAACAGTGGGAATGATCCCCCTGAATGGGCTTTAAAAGCAGAATCAAAGGCTGGGGCAGCTTCATAGGAGACAAAACCTGCAGCATAATATCCAGCTTCAACATACGCTCCAACTGTTTCCAGGCAAGAAACGATCTCTTCTAGCTTAGTAGTTTGAATAACAGTATATGGATTGGTAAAGTCTAATGTTTGCTTTTCTCCAACTTGATTAGCAAAATCAAAATGAAGATAAGGAATGTCGTGTTGCATATGTAAAACCATCCTTTTTCTCAAAAAAATTCCTTAACAGGTCTAATCCTTTTTCGGATAAAATGGCTTCCGGATGAGCTTGAATACCTTCAAGGGGGTAGTGCTTATGCCGAATAGCCATTACTTCACCATCCTCTGTCATGGCACTGATCTCCAAGCAGTTGGGAAGTGAATCTGCAGCAACAATTAATGAATGGTATCTTGTAACGCTAAGCGGATTTGGCAAGTTAGAAAATATGCCTTTATTATCATGATGTATATACGATACTTTACCATGCATTGGCCGTTTAGCTTTTTTAATCACTGCGCCAAATGCTTGGGCAATTATTTGATGACCTAAACAAATTCCGATAATAGGGTAGTTTTTATATAACTTAGTGACAATCCCTAAAGAAATCCCGGCTGAATCTGGAGTACTTGGCCCAGGAGAAAGCAAAATAGCTGACGGTTGTAATTGATTAATTCGTTCTAGCGTAATTGCATCATTACGAACAACCTGTGTTGCAAAATTAAGTTGGTTAAGATATTGAACTAGATTAAAAGTAAAAGAATCATAGTTATCAATGACTAATATCATAAATATCCCTTCTCTTTAAACTTGCAGATAAACTATATTTTATACAGAAATGAAAAATTCTTAAACATGCTTTTGTTTCTACGATAATCTTTCATCTACGTTATATATTCCATATTAACAAATCCCTGATTGGCATTTAATTCACCTTTGATTTGTTTAACTTGTGTATTTGTGCCTTTTAACCACTGGGAAAAATTAAAAATGAATGGTTTTCGATTTCCTCCCAAAGCGAGCCAAGCTCTTTACATTTTGGGTACATAAAGTGCGGTCGGCCCAAGCCCCGTCTAAATAATTTATGTTTACATAAATGGAGCAACCGGACTTCCCGTATTCTACATATAACCACCAAATTCATGAATCGCTTCATTCAGAGTCATGTTTAAGGTATCTGCCAATCCTTTAAGTTCATCCCAAATCCCTGGTGCAAATTGGTGTAATAAATTCTTAATAGTTTGATGATCAATAATGAAGTGACGTTCTTTTAACGAAGCCCATTGTTTTTTCCGATTAGCCAAGATTGGTGAATACTTTAATAGATTTCCTTGATATACACCGTAATTATAGTGATTTCCTCGATACTGAATAATATCACTGTATACATGGTTCATGATAAAACTCCTTTTATGAACGTAAATAGAGGATCTTTTTTATACTATAGGAAAGTATAAAATTTTAGGGTTTATAGTATAAGAAAAACTACAGCTTTCGCCATAAAGACTTGGCGACAAGCCAAGTTTTTCTAAAAAAAGAAGTACGGCGGACATATAAAGTTTAGGCTATTTAAACTAAAAAGCATATTAAAATGCATTATACTGCCATTTAGGGGAAACAGCTTTTAAAAAGGAAATTGGGAAGCAATGGGTAAGGAGGGTTGAACTGCTTTCATATGGTTTCAAACGTGGGGTTGGAGTATACCTCTTTAAAAAATGTAGCAGTCATTTGGTAAGTGACAGCTATTGAGCGAAGCATTGCGGTTTATTTTGCGGATTAACCCCCTAATTTTGGACAATAACACTCTTAAACTAATTTCCACTTAAAATTACGCGGTTTTTCTAAAATTAACTACTCTTTTTGTCTGCCTGAGATTATAGCCATTACTTCCATTTCGATGATAGGGGGGGTAGTTCCTTGAAAGGTTACAGGGGTTAAAAACGATAAATCACATTTCCTTCACGTTCGTCACGACGCATCCACTTGTTCACCGTCCTTACATTTTCTACTACAGGTATTTTTATTTCAACTGGAATTCCTTTATAAATTTCTGTAGTTAGTATCAGGTGGTCATAAGTAAGTACAGCTTTAATAAATATATCACCAATAATTCTCGCTTGTTCATGTCTTGTTAAGTCTGTTCCAATTTAATTTAGCGATTTCTATATATTGATAAAGTGATTCATAATTCCATTCGTGTTTTTGTATTGCTGCAATTTTCCTTTTTATTTTTCTAATCTGGGAATTTATAATTTTTATCTTACTTTCGAGCTCATTTTTCTTTTTTATATACGGTTCTTTTTGAATTTCGTTAATTAAATATAAATCTAATAAGCGATCCATGGACTGGCTGATGTTTTTTAATGACTTAGATTTAGATTTAACAGATTTATTTAATCGACTTAAATCATCATCGTTTGTTTCAAAGTCTATGTATTTTTTTGATAATTCTTCGCTAACTAATATGTCTTTTAATGCTTTTATAAGATTATACTCATAACATTTAGCGTTAACATGGATTCTGTATACTTTCCCAGTTTGCATTTCTTTTGCTCTTCCGTGACGGGCATAAAACAACGGTTTATCAGATTTACCTGTTTGTTGAACACTTAGCACTCTTCCGCAATATCCACATTGCATTGGAACATATTTGAGTAAATTAATATTTTTAGTAGAAGTTCTAGATATAACACCATATTTTTTTCGTCTTAGTTTTTTAATTTCTTGAATTCTGTTATATGTTTCTTCTGTTCTCATCGGTTCAAAGACCTTAGCAGAAATTGTTTCTCCATTAGAAAAAGTGTCATTTCTTGATAGCCATGGAAGATTTTAGAGGTAAGTCTTGTATGAATGAGATGTTCATTCCAATTATTCCCGGTTGGTGTCTTTGAGATTTTGTTCAATTCATTTGCAATAGATACCATTCCTAGTTTTTTGTTTATATATAAGTCGTCTATAAGTGGAACATCCAATCCCAGCCATGTTTTATATAATAAAAATTATTTTTATATTCATACTCAAAAGGGTACATTCCCCAGCCTTTACCTTCACGAAGTCTTTGCCTTTTTCCATACATCATCCTTTTAACGATGGATTTTTTCTCTCTACGGGCAATTAAATTACGTAAATCTGACATGAATTCGTCATCTTCATTGTCCAAATCAGTTATTGTTCCATTTGGTTCTGCAATTTTTACTCTATTTTCTCTTAAAATAGATTTCAAATATTCCCAGGAAGTAGTATCTAACCTAGAAAGCCTGTCTTGATCCATACATAATACAACATCTATTTTGCCGGATTCTACTGAATCAAGAAGAGCATTTAATCCTTTTTTATCCAATTTTCCACCTGTTTCTACATCAACAAATTCATCAACTAGATTCCATTTCTGTTTTTTGCATATGCTCTTAATTCTGTTTTTTGTGCTGATAAACTAAAACGATCTTGTTGTAATTTAGTTGAGGACAAGAGGAAAAAATTAACATGTATTCTGTTGCGAACTTATTAAGTACATTGGGGAGTCAAGAAGATGCACAAGGTAATAATGAACTAGATAACTACTTTAAACAAAGACCTGATCAGAATCCTGCAAAAATTATGTATGCAACGAGTGAATTTGCAGAAGGAAAAACACGATCAAGTATCTTTTCCATTGCCATGGAGAAATTACAAATATTCACGCTAGAACCTAATGCTCGTTTAACAAGTTATAATAGTTTGGAATTTACTGATGTTGGTTTTGGTGAAAAGCCTGTTGCAATTTTTATGGTTACGCCAGATTACGATACATCTAATCATGCGTTGGCTAGTATTTTTGTTAGTCAGTTATACCGTGCAAATGCTGAAAAGGCTACTATGCAATCAGGTAAAATGAAAAGACATGTACATTTTATGTTAGATGAGTTTGGAAATATGCCAGCAATCGAAGGAATGGCGGGAATGGTTACTGTTGGTGCTGGTCGAGGGTTTAGATATCATTTAATCGTACAGTCCTATTCGCAAGTAAAATCGCAATATGGAGAAGATGAATCGGATACGATTATCGGTAATTGTTCCAATCAAATTTATATTTTAACACAAGATCTAGATACAGCTGAACATTACTCTAGTTTGTTGGGGGACAAAACAATTACTGATATTTCAAGAACAGGAAATTTACTCTCTACTGATAAATCACATAGCGAATCTACAAAAGAGAGACCTTTATTGTTTGCAGATGAGTTATTGCAATTACGTGAAGGTGAATCAGTTGTTATTCGTGTTAATAAACGTCAAGATATGAAGCGACACAAAATTATCCCGAAACCAATCTTTAATTCACTTGAATCAAAAACATATCATAAATTTAGATATCAGTACTTAGATGATGATTTTGATACATCCACATCTGTATTAACTTTGCCAATTAATTCAAATAAATTTCATGATATTATTTTAGAGGATATTGTGTTTACATCGACATTTAAAGATGAAGATCAGTATGTTCCAATTGGTAAATTAGCAGATAATAAAACTATCAATAGAATTAAGCGTATGTTCAGTAATTTGAACGGAAAATATAATTATGATGATATAAATGATTGGTCGCTTTTACATTTGTTTAGTCACCTTGTTTATGATATTCGTTTAGAAAATGATTATTATAAAGATGTTATTCGCATGTTTAAAAATATTGTATCTGAAAAGTATTTAGATTTCTGGTGGGATAAGCAACAAGTTGTTATTCGGGAGTTAGGCGCTTTGGTTGAAGTTCCTCCTAGACCTAAAATGCCCTTTAAACGTTAATATTTCTAAAAATATTGCTTAAACGGAATATTTTGATATGCTTGTAATAATAGAATTCAAAGAGGGGGGTAGTTTTACTTAAGCTCTGTCTTATCTCTGTTCTCTAAATACTTCTCAAAAATAATTTTATCATACTTTAACATTCTCTCTAGAGAGCTTAAATGACTGATATATTTATCAACAATATGTAAAAGAGACAATTTTTCACCTCATTTTTTATATCTATATATATTGTATTCGACAAAAAAACGATATTTCCTACTTGTTTGTAAAAAAATAAAAAGCCCAGGCGTTTTTCGTCAGTTGGGTTCGCTTAAGTATAAATTTATGAAAACAGGAGACCTAATTGCAGAAAAAATATATAATATTATAATAGTTTTGTAATCGCTATCAAATGCAGGGAGATGTATAAAGAGTAATGGAAGAAGGAATCGATGTAGGCATATTCTATTCAGATAATTATTATGAGTCATACATTATCGATAAAGAAGACTTAGATTTATTGAGAAAGGAATGACTGATGAAATCTCTAAGATCTTTAACATAAAGGAAATTTCCTCGGTTACTATCTATGAAGAAGGTTATGAGATTTACTTTTTAATTAGTTATATTAACACTTTTGGGATTTAGTTTTATAGCAAGCATCAGAGATTTCTACAGAACAGCCAAAATCGGAGATTATCAATTTTGAAGATTTACCGTAGTTCGAGCGGCAAGAGTTTTTAAAAAATGAATTTACTCCTAAAGATAAATATACAAAAGTAATATATATAACCAACCTTTACCGGTACCCCTAATCCTTCTTGCAGTATCACAGCTTCGGTTGTTATACGGAATCATTGTCCCAACCAGCATCAATCATGTTTCTACAAGTAGGGGGCGAACAGTTTAGCTGACGGGTTAGCCTAACTATAAGAGTAATTATAACCCCATAGAAAAAGAATTCACTTTGATCAAAATAATTTCAAAATGGATTCTTTTAATTTTAAGTAATATGTGCGGTATGAGGTGATCTTAAATATCTATGAAGTCTACTATTTGTTAGCCGATTTTACCGGAAGTTTACAACCATTCTCTGTGCAATGACCTACAGGGACAATCAAGCGACGTTCGGCCACAAAATCATAACAGATTTGCCCTAACCCTAAAGCAATCAGTAAATACAAGAACGGAAGCAGTAGCATTAATAACGGTACACGTTGTAATATTGTTTTGATACCATATATTCCAATAGTTACTTTTCCAGTTGATAAATCTTTAACATGCATCTTTTTATTTAACTCATCAATATCAATGCCATTCACTTCATTATTCCTAAAATCAACGAACGACAACTTTTTTAACCAGTCTAGTTTTTGGAGGTTGGCTTTCACACTGCGACAAAATGAACAATATCCATCATAGTAAACTTCAACTTTATGAACCATCACATATCACCCACTTTTTTTCAATAGCAATGCAATTATTTCACTTATTTTAATTATACATTAACATTAGCGCGAGTATTTAGTCAAATTTGAAAACTATTAAAAATATGGTATTATTAATTAAAATTCAGTAATAATTTTCACGAATTGCTACGTAAAACTGTAATTGAAGCAGGCACCATATTTTTTTGAGCCAGCAAGAATTAGTAGAGTCATTGGAGGTATATCTATGATAAATTTGGTTCGAATGAACGAAGAACAATATAAAAGATTCTTCGAAGAGACAGTCAAAGAGTATGCTGAAGAAAATGTGAAAGAAGGCAGATGGAAACAATCAGAATCGATTGAACGAGCAACCAAAGAAACAAATGAACTATTACCTAAAGGTATTCATACGGATAGGCATTACTTGTGTACATTGCAGCATGAAGAGGTAGGCCCAATAGGAACGATTTGGTATGAAATCAGAGAAAAAAATGGTGAGAAGCAAGCTTTTATATACAGCATTATGATAGACGAAGAATTTCAAGGCAAAGGTTATGGAAAACAGTCACTTATTGCATTTGAAACAGAACTTGTCTCGATGGATGTAAGTTCAATTGGATTACATGTTTTCGGGCACAACAAACGTGCATATCAGTTGTATACCAAGATGGGGTATATTCCAACAAGCATTAAACTGAAAAAAGATCTAAAGAACAAATAAAACTAACTCGTATCTTGAATTTACTAGAACGATTAGAACGATATAAAATCAAAAATAATCACTGGGCTATGTAAGTAGTCTTTCGAACTTTAAACTAACTATAATCCATATAATTAGCACTTGAAAAATCCTTTCTTTTATGGGTAAAGGAATTCTTAAAAATGTGTCAATGGAAAGGATTAACTCTTGGGAGGGGGGTTAGCTATGAATATTATCACGGACTGGTGGCTATTTGAAATGGCACCGGTGTCCGGGGTACTGCGGGCAGTCTTCTACACTGGCTTACTTTTGCTGTGTCTAGTCGACTTTCCATCGCCACTACAGGCTTCAAAGATTATGGGCAGCACCGAACGTGTCTTCTACACGCCGGTTTTAGCGATGCGGCTAATGGACCTCAGCTGGGTTAGTCACCGCGTGCTGTCCGTTGTGACCAATCTGACAATCGTAGTGTGGGTAGCGGCCGCGGCTGGGTTCATCCAGCCGGTCTCTGGTATACTGACGTTTCTTGGTTTTGCATTCTTACATATAGTCAATGCTGGTGCGCTAGGCTCCCACCACTCGAAGCACTCGGCGCTTTATGCGTTACTGGCCATGTGCTTCTCGGTGTCCTATGACTTCTCGCTGGACGGTCTGCTCGCCCAGTACGTGAACTGGCCACTACTGGTGTCTGAACAATCGGCTTTCACTTCAGGGTTTGCTCCGCTATTTCTACTATTATTCCTATCCTACACGATGTTCGCAGGTGGAGTCTCCAAGCTCCTATATGGTGGCCTCGGGTGGTTAAATGGTGAAGCATTGCGGTTCTATATTAAGTATTCGCCGTCCCGCTGGCCCTTTATGACCAGACTACTTGTAGGAAGCCCGGTGCTATGCCAGGTGTTAGCAACTCTGACCGTGCTAATCGAACTGGCGGCCCCGCTCGCAATCTTCATTTCTTCGTCGAGAGTTCCATTAGTTGTAAGCTGGATTTGTCTGCATATCGGCATCCTATTCGTGATGCGTCCTGCGTACTGGGTACAAATGTGGTGCTACCTGCTTCTAATTGTACCGAGCCTTACCAACCATTCGAACATCACCACCACAGTCTCCTTGGGAGGCTTGTTCACCGCCGTGGGAATACTCGCAAGTGTGGTACTGATTACAGTGCTAATCCGACAGTCTGAGGAGTGGCCGTTCACCTCGGTGCCAATGTACTCTAATAGCCTGAAGAATGGTGCTGTGCGAGCACCTTCCGAATCGGAATTATACGAGCGCGCCTTACAAGCTCACCGAAACAAGCATCGGGCGTGGCAACGGGCCTGGTTGCCTGTCGAGGTCATGGAGGACATCTTAGTTCGATCAATCGACAATGGTAAGAGACACCGGCTGTTCTACCTGATACTTGAAAACAGAGTGGCGAATTTTGTTCGCTGGCCCCAATACACCAAGGTGGTGCGCGCTACTGCGATCGCTGATTTAGTGGCGAAGTATGCAGACCAGGTTGAAATAAACACATCTGGCCCGGACTACCCAGCGACTCGCCTGCTGCACGAGGTCGCATTGATTGTTAAGAATGTGTTGCCAGACTGGGAGCGGTATGACCGCATTGAACTCGTATGTCGTACTGACTCGGGTAGTGTAAGGATTGCGTCTGTGCCGCTGGGCACGCAGGAAGTTCGAGGATTTAATGACCAGCAACAAAAATACGAAAGCCTGTAATTAAAGTCTTACGATGAACCGTATATCGAAGAACGATGAAGATAGATGGAAAAGCTTATTATATGAAGAAGAAAATTTAGCTTTAGACATGCTTTTATACAGAATTGAGAAAGTTTAATAAGCTTTTCCATGTAGCCACTTGAGTTGCATCGATAGATTATCATGCAATTTGAACACTTATTGAAATGTACTGTTTTTTTTACTCTTAATATATCTTTTCGAGGACATATATAGATATTCAAAAGAATTTATAACTTAAGAATCCTCATTTAATAACTTTCTTTTACCCCCATCCCAACGGATGGGGGTATCTGTATTGTAGACCCTCATATGCCTTTATTTTCGATCGTGAACGATATTAATTGTCTCATCATAATTTTCTGCTGACAGTCACCCTACTTTATTAAATCCTTTATTTTACTGAACAATGGATGATCCTTTTCAAACAATAACTATCATCACTACTGAAATGGGTAGTTTCCAGGTAATAGTCTGCCAAGGATTGCACCTGGGAAGTACGTATCGACTGTTTGACAAAAGTGAATTTATTTCACTCTTACACAATTAATGAAACTTAATAGGTGAAAAATACTTATTCCCCAATATAAATTTAATAGTTCGAAATATCTGCTATCAGACAATAGTATGAAATATCTATTACTACTAAATAGTTAAAGTATTCTATTTCTAATTAATAGTTTGAAATATAAATTAATTAATGATATTATAATTTCGAAAGGAGGGAAGAAGATGCTTAAATTTGCTAGAGAAGAAGATTCTTTTGTGTTCGAAGAGCAAGAAGAACCAATTGTTATCATGCATCCATCTGACTGATAAATTCAAACAGAAGTAGAATCACCTGACCTTAGATTCAGGTGATTCTATTTCAGGTAAATATTTGCAAAGGGGGACTGATTCACAATGCAATTACGAAGATATCGTTTAGCACCAGATTTAGTAATTACATTTCCAGAAGGACAGCCTAAATTACATCTTCCTTCTACTCATACTACTTATAAAGTTGATTGGAAAGTTTGCGAAGTAATATCGATGTTTTCTAGTGAAGATCCAGATACCTATACATATAAATTTTCCCCTCCCCTTTCTGATTCACTAATCCACTCTATTGTCAATAAATTAATAGAGTGTAACATTTTAATCGAAAAAGATAAAGAAACTGAAGCGGACAGTATCGTGAAAAAATGGGAGGATTGGGATGAATCATCTTGGTTCATGCATCTCCAAACGAAGGATGCTGAGTTTGATCCAACAGAGGAAGGTCGGTTGGAAAGTGTGAAGATGTTTAGAAAGATTGCTACCTCTCCTCCGTCTTACTATAAATGTGAATGTAGTGAAGAACGACAAATCAAGTTACCGGCACCAAGCAAACTTTATGAACGTTCACTTTCCGAAGCCTTTCTAGAACGCAGAACATGTCGCAGATTTTCTGGCGAGGCAATAACGCTCCAAGACTTAGCTGATGTATTGTTCTATACTGGAGGGATACTATTCACAAACGCAACTCATTCGTATGGGACAGTTGCAAAAAAAGCATCACCATCCCCTGGGGCAAGACATTCCACTGAGCTATATCCAGCGGTAAATAATTGTGAAGGCTTAGAAAGTGGTATTTATCACTATTGTCAAAAGCACCATGCACTTCATTTGATTACTAAAGATATAGATGTTAAGGAGTTTCTTAGTGATGCCCTTTACGATCAAGATTATTTTTTAGATGCTGCTGTTACTATCCTTTATACAAGTGTTGTTGATAGACTTAAATGGAAATATAAAGCAAGTAGAGTTTATAGATTGATGCATTTTGAAACTGGTCACTACGCCCAAAACTTTGTGCTAACTGGATCAGCCCTTAATTTAGGAGTATTCATAACAGCTGCGTTTAAAGATAGTTTAGTAGAATCAGTACTTGGAATAGATGGAATCTATGAAACTGCTATGTATGTAACAGGAATAGGTTCAAAATTACCTGATAGGGAATTAAGGGGAGATATTGAATTTAGTGAATTTATTCCAGAGGATAAAAAGATTGGATTACCGATAGGAGAACACAGTTAAATGCTCGATCCTATTTTAATTATTTTCCGGAATTAAATCTAAATTTAAATGAGGAGAGAAGTCTCTATGGATTTGAATATAATTGGCAATGAATATAGGCTTACGCCTGATTTGGTTATCACTTATATAAATGGAAAACCGCAGTTACGTTTACCTTCTTTACACAGTCGCATTCAAGTCGATTGGAAGGTTTTGTCGGTGGTGTCTGCATTTGGTGGAGGAAGCAAAGAGACATTATCTTCACTTAAGTCCGTGCTTTCAGAGGGGTTATTATATTCAATAATCAACAAATTGATTGAATCTAAAGTTTTAATACCAGTCAGTGAACATAATAAATCGGAAATAACTAAAATGATAAAAGAATGGTCAGAATGGGAAGAGCCGACATGGTTTATGCATCTTGAAAGTAAAAATTCCCAATATAAGTCTGCTGATGATGTAGGAGAAGAGTTTGCAAAGTCTGCTGAACCAGCTCCACTTGCATATAAGTGCAACTGTAAAGAGTCAGAGATACCTTTACCTACGCCAAGTAGTCTTGACAATAATTGTCTATCCGATATATTGACCCTTCGAAGAACTTGCCGCAATTTTTCGGATAGCCCAATAACATTATCTGATCTTTCGAATCTTTTATTCTATACAGGTGGAATACTTTTTACAAATTCAACAAGATTCTTTGGTAGAGTTAGTAAAAAAGCCGCACCATCACCTGGTGGTAGACATTCTATCGAGCTATATCCTGTGGTAAATTATTGTGACGGACTAGAAAGTGGAATATATCACTATTGTCAAAAACATCACGCACTAAATTTAATTTCCAAAGAAAAAGATGTAAAACCATTTTTAAATGATACCCTTTATGGCCAGGATTATTTCTTAGATGCTAGTGTTACTGTATTTTATACAAGTGTAATTGATCGTCTTAAGTGGAAGTACAAAGGAAGCAGAATTTATAGAATTATGCACTATGAAACAACTCATTATGCTCAAAACTTTTTATTAACTGGAACGGCTCTTAATTTAGGTGTTTTTACGACTGGTGCAATTAATGAGAGCTTAATAGAATCAAAGTTGAAAATTGATGGAATACATGAAATTCCTTTGTATGTATCAGGTGCGGGTAATAAAATGGAAACAAGTCCTTATAGTAGAGCAGATATTACACTTAGCGAACACTTACCTGAAGATGTAAAAGTATCTTTGCCGGAATCTTTGTCATCTGTAGATGAACAAAAAATTCTAGGTTAAGGTATTACATATGATAAATCAATTCAAAATAAAGCTTCTGTATAAAGAAAATATTCAAAGAATAACCTTGGACTCTCCCCTTTGTGGGAGCTTTATTTTTGATTCAAAAGGTTCAGGGTTAATAGTGTCATTCTATGAGCTTATCAGATTCTTGAAAAGAGGAGTTCATCATGAGGAAACGCGAGTATTTTTTGGAGGTGACGTAAATGTCTTTATTATTTTCTAATAAAAATTACTTATTATATGTTTCAACTGTTTCCCTTACTAGAATGGCAGGTGTAATGAGCAATATTGTTTTAATCCTTTTCATGATTCACTTGGGAGGCAGTGCTTCTTCTGTTGCATTCATCATTATAACAAATTTATTGCCTACTGTTTTATTCGGACCATTTGCTGGTGCCTTTGCCGATAGGTGTAAAACCCGACTAATAATATTTGTTTCTTTCTCGTTAAAGGTGCTAATTTTCTTCATAATCCCATATATCAGTAATTATTTTTATTTATACTTATTGTCATTTCTTTTGTCTCTAACCTCTGTAATAAGTTTCCCTATATTAAAAAAAATCTTGAAAAATGTTGCAGAAAATCGGGATATTATTTTAGAGATAAATAGTAAGGCAATGAGTGTAAGAAGTATTGTTGAAGTAGTTTTTCCATTGGTTGGTGCTTCAATTGCCATGTACCTCGGATTTCATATTACCTTTAGCCTATGTGGCGTTATATATTTTATCGCTTTGTTAACCCTAGTTTTTATGAAAGTCCGTTTCGAAAATGATAATAAAAAGCGTATGGTTCTTCATAATATAAAAGAAGGATATATGTATATCTTTCATAAGGTAGAAATAAGGAAGTTTATTCTGTTTTCGATAGTTATCATGTTTTTTAGCAGTGCCATTAGTATTCTGTTACCCATTCATTTTTTAAATCATTTGAACATAAAAGAGTCTACCTATGGTCTTATCGTAAGTTGTTTGGGGATAGGATCATTAATAGGAAGTATCTTAGTACCTAGACTCATAAAAGCACTCAAGAATAATATTATTGTTTTCTTAAGTGTCGTTATGTTAATAGATGGCTCGCTAATGATAATCTTAGGTAACTTACCGAATATATTACCTATTATATTAATGGTATTATTACTGCTGGGCATTACTTCTTCTTTTTACTTTATTATTGTAGAAACGCATTTACAAAGTGTTACTCCACAAAATCAGATAGGAAGAGTCTTTTCAACCTATAATATGGTTGTAAATAGTTTCGCCTTACTTTCGATGCTAATCTTTAGTTATATAATGGATTATACTGGAACCATCTTGGTCTTTGTTATCTGTGGAATTGGTATAATGTTTGGGGCTATTTATTTATTCTCTACCCCAAGAAAAGAAGACATGGCGGCATAAGTAAGCACAGCAATTAAGCACAGGGACGGTTCTACTACATAAATAAGCGCAAGTATCGTCCCTATGCTCACCTAGAATGGATGGTTTTGAAAGACTTTCTTTAGTTCTGTCATTATTTCTTTACCCATAATGTTTAATGATTCTTTTGTTGCATATTTTCCAAAACTAAGACCATTCATGTCCCTTCCTCCACCTAATCCGATAAACTGCTCTGACGGTTTAAAGTGTAAACCTAAAATTGGAGAGTTAAGACGGTAATGGTACCCTATTTGGTATTTAGCACTTGGAAAATTTTGAAGTGATTTTGGATTATCCAAGTATATTCCTTCTTCTAGAAACTGTATTCGATTACAATGCTCCTTACCAAGTACAATAATGAGTGATGGTTCTAATAGGTTTAATATATCGATTAAAAATCCTCTAGCAAAATCTGAATCTAACAGTTTTTTATTATTCTGAATCATACTCATCTGACTTTTGGTATGTCAACACTAAACTAAACAATTTTTTTAAGGAATATAAACGTTTTATGGTGTCAATTGAAACGTCCCTTTCGAAAATAGAAGGTATAGTTTATCACTTGACTTTGAGCCTCTACGGGCGTGATTTGATTGCCAAGAAGCCAGCTTTTTTAAAACCTACGCTGGCTTACCAAAAGAGGCTATCACTCCCATCTCTCCAAGTAAAGTGGACGCATGGAAGTTAGATAGCGGTCAGTTCTAACTGATGCTGGAGCTTGTATTCTCTTGGCGTTAAATAGTCTAATGACTGATGGATGCGAATGTTATTAAACCAATTGACGTAGTCAAATAATTCAAGATCTAACTCTTCTTGACTAGAGAAAACTGTCCCATTAACGAACTCTGTTTTAATTGTTTTAAAGGTTGCTTCTGCGACTGCATTGTCGTATGGCGTGTCTTTATGGCTTAATGATCTGTCAATGCCAAACGTAATTAGTGCTTCATCAATTAATTGATTTTTAAACTCACTTCCACGGTCTGTATGGAATAATTCAAGGTGATTTAAGTTGTATGGTACTGTCGCAAAGGCACGTTGAACTAACTTTGCATCCTTGTTGGGACCAGCACTGTGACCAATGATTTCACGGTTGTGTCGATCAACTAGCACACAAATATAATGCCGTTTTTGTCGCACTCGAACGTAGGTCAAATCACTTACAACTACTTTCAATGGCTGGTCCTGGGTAAATGAACGATTTAACACATTGCCGACGTCAGATTCGTTTACAGTTGTCTTTTTAGGCTTAAACTGGGCAACTGTGTATTTAGAGACAAGTCCTTGGTCTTTCATAATTCTGCCAATGCGGCGACGAGAGACCTGCCAGCCTTTGAAGTTCTATTTTGATTTTCCGTTGGCCATAGACTCGTCTATTTTCCTTGAATATCTCCTTAATTAACTTGGTTAGTTCCTCTTCTTCTTTTGCATCACGTTCTTTCGCCTCATAATAGTACGTGCTTCTAGGAATTTGCAGGACTTCGCACATTGCTGATACTGAATATTTGTGTCGATTATTACGAATCACATCTACCTTCGTCCCATGATCAGCGCGGCTTGCTTTAGAATATCATTTTCCATGGCAAGCCTTTGGTTTTCTTTGCGTAATTTGATTAGCTCTTCCTGTTCGGGGGTTCGATTGTCTTTTTCTTCAAAAGAACCAGATGAGTTATACTGGCTAACCCATCTATCAAAAGAAGACGGTGTCAACTCGTATTCTTTGATAATCTCGGCTCTTGGTTTACCTGAAACATGCAGCTAACGATTTGTTCTTTAAATTTTTTTGAAAAAGTTCTTCTTTTTCTTTTGGTCATAACTGACTCTTCTCCGACTTATTATTTAGTCCAGCTTATATGACCTTAAAATATTTGTCTAACTAAGTGTAACCGATTCAAGAAGCATATAAAAATAAAGTTGTGATTAGTGAAAAGAAAAGACAATACTACGGAATAACTTCATCTGGTATGAAAATTAAGATGTTTTTGAATAAAGATGGAACAATTGCTATTGCTAATCCTAAATATAATGAGGAAAAGGAAGTGATAGAAGAAATGAAATATAAGTTCAGTTTTTATAAAGACCCTTTGGGAACATTAAGAATCAAACTTCCAGAAGAAGTAGATATGTTTTCTGATTTTATTGAACAAATTGCTACAGAAGAACTAGCAAATGAAATAATCGGGAGTATAGATTCAGTACAGAAAGAAGAAAAGGTGGAAGAGGAAATAATGATTAATGCTCCAACAGTTGTCATTAAATCGGAAATAACTTCTGTTTCACTGGCGGATATATTGGATGACCCACCACCAAAGGAATATATGGAAACGAAGGAGTTTTGTAAACTTATATTGGCTTGGAAAGATAAGTTACTAGAGCGCAGGTCTAATTGTGAGGGGACTTACTAGTGTGTAAGCATTTGAGACGTTATGTTTCAAATGCTTTTTAAATATGTAAAGGGATAGAAAAATAAAAAGATCAAAGATAGAAAATATACCGATTAAAAATTATAGGAACTACCCCTTATTTATCTCATCAAGGGTAAAGGCTTCACCCTTCGCTACGCTTCGCCCTTGATTCCATTCCAGTACTGGCATGTTTCTAGGCGAGGACAAAAAGGAGAAAAATGATAAGGGAGATTAAACCTGGATTTCCTTTATATCTATCTTCTTCTCCTTATGTAATTCATAAAATTCTTTTGGTGCCAAGTCATCAATGCTTGAATGAATGCGTCGATGGTTGTAAAAGTCCATGAAATCTGTAATCGCTTCATATGCTTCTTCATAGGTTGCAAACTCGAACCTGGACATCCAATCATCTTCCATAATCCGATGGAATGATTCAATATGCGCATTCATATTTGGCGTTTTTGACGGTATTCGTTCATGTTCCATAGCACGATCTTTGCAATAGTCTTCAAACGTGTTAGAAATAAACTGTGGACCGTTATCTGTACGTATAATAGGTTTATCTTCTACTTCAAATAGCTGGCGTTTCAACAAAGCTCTATACAATGTCTGTACGGTATCTTTCGCACCACAATGTAGCCCTATATGATAAGCAACAATGGACTTATCACAAATATCGATAATGGAAAAAACAAATAGGAATCGATCTTCACCGTGAATATATCCGTATTTTATATCCGCCTCCCATAGTTGGTTGGATTCAGTAATTGTATGATTTCACGCCAATTTTCTAGGAGGTGAAACTCTTTTCCTTCTTTGAGGATGTAAGAGTATCTAGTTCTTTATAGAGACGATACACCTTCTTTTTATTGATGATTAGCTTGTATTGACGGCGAAGGATAACAGTTAATTTGCGATAGCCGTAACTGTTACACTCGCCAGATATAAGCTCTAACAAAAATTCTTTAATCTGTTCATCAGCTATTTTCTTTCCGTCCTTATTGATGGAGTAGTCTGGTGCTGGACGACCCTCACTCACTTGCTTCTCTTCGACACTGTAATTCTTCCGATAATAGTATGTGGAACGGGAAATGTTCCATATTTTTAACACTAATTTTATGGTGTATCCTTTTTGAATCCATGTATCGGCTACTTTCATTTTTTCAGTAAGTAAGGGTTCTGCTTTTTTATACTATAGGAAAGTATAAAATTTTAGGGTTTATAGTATAAGAAAAACTACAGCTTTCGCCATAAAGACTTGGCGACAAGCCAAGTCTTTCTAATAAGGTCTCGCAAAATAGCTATTTCAAGATCCTTTTCACCCAATCGTTTTTTTAAGTGGTCATTTTCATTCGCAAGTTGCTTGGAATCAAGGTCCTAACAGTTGTTACATCCACATTACCATACTTGCCGTCTTTGTACTCTCGAACCCATCTTGTCACCATATTGGCGTTGAGTTCATAACGACGTGCAACAACAGATGTTTTTCCTGTTTCCATCACTTCTTTTATAACTTGTATTTTAAATTCTTTGGAATGTCTTGTACGTTTCATGGTATTAGTCTCCTTGACACTTAAGTATTATATGATATCCCACTCTTAGTGTCCAAGTTGATTTGGGGGCTTATAAGTTTGTTTGCGTATTGTCTAGGATAATATATCTGTTTTACAATGTGGCTCTCTTTTTTAAAAAATAACTTCGTCTAGTTTAAGCGCTCTGTAGCAAACTTCGATTTTCTTCCTACAATAAGTCAACAAATTGATTTTCCTACACTTCGGCTCGAATCTAAAGGAAGGCCGACTAAAAGCGGGCTTGTCACTCAGGCATCGACATACCCATGTTTTAGAGGCATGTTTTCTTTATCCTTAAAGAGCCGTATTTCTCTTATTTGAAAAATCTGCTTATGATTTTGCCAGTGTTTGAAAGAAATGGCTCCTAGTTCCCGATTCACTTGGGCGACAGGACAAGGAAAGCTACGACAGCAATACATCGCACGCAGAAAAAGCGTTCTTCTTTTTCAAGGACAAGGAAAGCTACGACAGCAATACATCGCACGCAGAAAAAGTGCTTTCCTTTTTTAAGGACAAGAAAGACTACGATAGCGATACATCGCACGCAGAAAAAGTGCTTTCCTTTTTTAAGGAGAAAAGCACTCCCTGAATAAAATTTCCATTATCTCGTCAAAAATTCTACTGTTTGTACGCCGCTTGCCGAGTGTATGCGCTTTTGACTATTTGAGCTGTTCTATTTCTTTCCAACTCTGAATCGGAACGTTGTTTGTTATGTTTATCCCGCATGTAAGGTGCCGTAAGACTCCCACTTGAAGAGCCTGGGTTGGTACAAAAGGGTCTAAGTGGGAGAAAACGGCACCTTAATGCCCGATTCGTTCAAGGGCCTTTAGGTCATACCCTTCTAGGTACTAACATTCAGTAGGAGATGGAAGAAAACTCCTACTGAATGAAGTTTCACTTTATTTCGATTGTTTTATTTTTCTAACATAATCGATCTAGCCGCAGTTTCCCGCAACTCCAAATATATAAAGAGAGCGTGTATTTTATTGACACCAAATTAACAAAAGTGTATTATAATGAAATAAATCCGACTATTTTTATAAGAAAGGAGTGTTTTTGGTGGCTTTAATTAAAGAAGAAACAAATACGGTTTCTAAAGAAAAGGTAGAATTAAATAAACCACAGCAGACATTAGTGTTAAGTGGTCTAACGGTAACGGCAATTTTATTCGTGTATTTATTGATAACACAATCTATCATTCAACCATTGTTGCTTATTATTGGCACATTACTAGGATTTACACTGTTTCATGCTCGGTTTGGTTTTACCTCTGCCTTTAGACGATTTATGTCAGTTGGAAATGGTCAAGCGCTGCGTTCTCATATGCTTATGTTGGCTGTTGCCGTTACTTTATTTGCTCCCATTTTAGCATACGGTTATTCTTTTTTTGGAACAGAAGTTAGCGGTTATGTTTCTCCTGTAGGAGTTAGCCTTATCGTAGGAGCGTTTATCTTTGGTATCGGTATGCAGCTTGGGGGAGGGTGTGCTTCGGGAACCTTGTATGCGGTTGGCGGGGGTCGATCGGTTATGTTTATAACGCTTTTCTTCTTTATTATTGGTTCAACCATTGGAGCGAAACATCTTCCGTTTTGGACAAACGAACTTCCAAGTTTGGGTAAGATTTCTCTAGCAACTTCGACCGGATTAGGATATGGTGGGGCATGGGTATTATCCCTTGCTATTTTTGGGCTTATTGCGTGGTTTACCATCATTGTTGAACGAAAAAAGAAAGCTCCTAAAATGGCTTCGTTACCTTCTGCACAAGGGTGGAGACGAATTTGTCGAGGTTCATGGCCATTATTTGCAGCTGCTATTGTATTAGCAGTTTTAAATGCACTTACGCTAATGACCCGTGGTACGCCATGGGGGATCACTTCTGCATTTGCATTGTGGGGGTCGAAATTAGCACAATTATTTGGAGTCGATGTAGCAAGTTGGGGATATTGGCAAGGGGAAAATGCTGAAATTTTACAAACTTCGATATTTGCTGATTCTACCACTGTATTAAATTTTGGAGTTGTCCTTGGTGCATTTATCGCTTCAGCTCTAGGTGGACTATTTCAGTTTACGAGATTAAATGCTAAAAATGCAGCTGCATCAGTTATTGGCGGGCTGCTAATGGGATATGGGGCAAGGCTCGCCTTTGGTTGTAATATTGGTGCTTATTTTGGAGGAATTGCTTCATTTAGCTTACATGGATATATTTGGGGAATTTTGGCTTTAGCAGGCACATTTATTGCACTATATCTTCGACCGATGTTTGGTTTGTCGGTTCCAAAATCAAATGATTCTTTTTGCTGATGAAACGTCGCCGAATAGAAGTAAATCTGGTTCAGCGGTTTTTTAGTTGTCTAGGGTATAATATTCGTTTTCACCTAATGTATATCTATATCTTTTTGAAAGTAGTTCGGCTAGCTTATCATTCATGTTGCAGAAAACTTCGCTATTCTTCCTACGATAAGTATGATGGTGTAAGAAAGGAAATGGTGAAACTTGCTATCGGTTCAAACGATATTTTATATCCTCCGTCTATCAGGATGTTCATGAAACCCCAACAGCTATTACGGAATATCCAATTTATTATTGCTTGAACCTTTCCAGAGCACTTTATTTTGTGCGGTAAAGTTGGGTTGTACCTTAAAAAAGAAGGAGGACAGTGGGCGAAATCAATTCTGCCAAAACGTTATTAAAGTTCGCTTGATCATTTGTTAAAGCAATACGCTGGAAATTTTACAACTGGATTTATAAATGATCAACACTTTGCACATTTATGCTTAATAACACAAATCAAAAGCAGTATTGGAAAATGGTGTGGTTAAATAATAGAAAGTCACTCTGAAACACCTTGCGTTTCTAAGTAGAAATTTACGGTGATGTTTATTAAAGTCTGGAGTTAAGTCATATTTTTTCAATTTATCTAGATGTATTCTTTCTTGAAATAGTTTATTTTTTATCCCACATCTAACTGGCAGTAAGACCCCCACCTCGGGGAGTAAGAGGCAGCGAAGAAGTCTAGGTGGGGGATAACGGAAAGTCAAATGTCCGATTGGTTCAAGGGCCTTTAGGTCATACCATTAAGGTACTAACCATGAGTGGGGGATGAAAGAAAACCCCCGCTCATGGAAGTTTCACTTTATATAATTTACATTTGCTTCTTTTTCAATCCCGATTATATAGGTTTGTTTAACTTCCTTAACGATTTGTGCTGCTACTGGCTGTTCCATCTCTTTTCCTGATAATGATTCTTTTACGTCAGTTAATGAACCGTCAGCTGTAATAATGAGATCCACATGAAAACCATTTTTTCCTAACACGATATCGATTTTTACTGAATCTTACTACACCAACTGTTTGGTCATCCTTCACGAGATTCACCATCACGTTTTTAGTATGATTTGGTGCCCATCAAAGACCAGCCAATTCTTCAAAACAAAGGTAAAAGCAGGGTAAATGAATGCATAACTAATAAAATGCTTATCCAGCATCCCCCTTTCGGCAGTTGGGATAACGATTACATGAGTATTTAATCCGGTACTCAACAGGCAAATAGTTGTGAAACAGTTATCTTCTCCATTTATCTGGTGATCCTCCTCCCCAAAAAATCGGGTCGAAATGTCTTATCCAATTTCATCACACGTTAGAACGGATAAAATTTTAGCGTTGAAGTTCATTTAACGTAGTTAAAAATTTTTAAGTTCTAAGTATAAGTGCAACTAGGCTATCGTCTGCGCTTTTCTTGCTACTAACCATGTTTTCTTTATTTACTTGCTTCTCCGTTCCTTGGAAAAGAAAAACAATTTTCCTATTTTGGAATAAATTTTGAGAAAGCCGTTTGTGCTCATAATCTACAAAAAGACCTTCTACTAAAAACGTCCACGTCCTGTAGGCAACGTCGAAGTCAGTACGTCCTGTACAAGTGTGTTACTTGAAACTACCCATCCTCGAACTTCGACTCGATAATTGTGCTAGTATCAGCGTTGCAACAGGACGTTTCGTGCTTCTCCACTTTTGAACATGCGCTAGTTGTTATGTAAGAAAGCTAAATGAAAATTATTTATAAATGTTGGATAAGCCGTCAGATAACTACAACTTTCAGAGTAATTCACGAAGTTTTCATATAAATTTTGTTGATGTATTCGATTGCAAATGATATATTATGTTTTAAAGTGTTAAAAGATGTTACGTATTGGGGGAGGGAGAAATCATGTTACCACTTGAAAGAAGGAAGCGGATAAAAAAGCTTATACTTGAAAGAAAGAATTTGCGTATATCCGACTTAAGTAAAGAGTTTGGTGTCTCGGAAATGACAATTCATCGCGACGTTAAAGCGTTAGAGGAGGAAGGGGTTTTAACCAAGACTTTTGGTGGCATTTCATTAGTGGAAACTGATGTAAATGAACAGCAAAAGAACCACTGTACTTATTGTAGTCGAGCAATTAATGAAAAATTAGCCTATCGATTAATTTTAACAAATAATAACATTGAAGTTACATGCTGTGCTCATTGTGGTTTACTTCGGCAACAGCAATTAGGAAATCAGGTCATACAAGCAATTTGTTCTGATTTTCTAAGACAAACAACTATAAGTGCTCCATTAGCATGGTATGTGACAGATACTACTTTGCATATGGGATGTTGTCATCCACAAATATTAACCTTTGAATGGCGTGAACATGCAGAAAAATTTGTCAAAGGCTTTGGGGGAAAGATATATTCTTACGAAGATATTACAGAAGTTCTGCTCAAGAAAATGAGTGGAACGTTTCAATGTAAAAATCATTAATAAAAGGGGAATGGTTGTATCATGAAAAAAATATCATTACTAGTATCTATTTTAATTATTATGTTTTTGGCAGCTTGTGGCAATCCAGAAGGTGGTGCTAAAAAAGGGGAAGACACAAAAGCAGGTGAAGAGGAGTTAGCAGAAGAACTAAAGGAACTAAAAGTGGATTTCGAAATTCCAGAAACTGCAGAACCGGGGGAGACTGTTGAGTTAAAAGCAACCGTTACATATGGCGATGAAAAAGTAACCGATGCAGATGAGGTTGTGTTTGAAGTTTGGAAAAAAGATAAAAAAGATGACAGTACGAAAATAGATGGTAAGAATCATAAAGATGGAACCTATACAGCGGAAATGACGTTTGAAGAAGCTGGTGTGTACGAAATGTATGCTCATACAACGGCTAGGGATCTTCACACCATGCCTAAAAAGGCAATAACGGTAGGTGAAGAGGAAGCTGTTGAAGGTCATGAAGGTCATGATAATCCAGAAGGTTTTGCTCTCCATTTTATGGAACCGGAAAATGTTGTGGTAGGCGAAGAAACAGAATTGATGGTTCACTTGCAAATGGATGAGAAACCATTGGAAAAAGCTTCTGTTCAATATGAAGTAAACAAAGAAGGACAAGTTGATAAAGAAACGATCAAGGCAACTGAGGGTACAGCAGGGGAATATACAGGAACATACGTGTTTTCTGAGTCTGGAACTTATCAATTAAAGGTACAAGTTAAAGCGGATGATGGTATAAAAGAGCAAAAGGAATATGAAATCGTAGTAAAATAGTAACTTTGTAAAAACAGGATTGCTTCAAAATAGGCAATCCTGTTTTTCGTTAGGGAGAAATTAATAGATTGGTAAAACTTTGCTGGAAGGTAGTGAGTATGTTTATGATGAAACATAAGCATTATTAAGAAATTCTGACGACTAACATTAAGATTGAATAAACTTCTAGTAATTATGTATTAGCCTCATTTTGACTACCTGAGTTTTGTGGATTGAGATATAATAATTCAAGGAGATGGATTTTTAAAACATAAATTTCCATTTTGCATCGTTGACAAATTCAATGAGGTACATCATAAGGAACGTAATCATATAGAGAACGTTGGTTTCAAAGACGGCTTTAGAAATGTAATAATTTCGATAACAACGTTAATTTCCTATACTTATAATCTATTTCACCGTATTGGTAAAGAAAAGAGAAAGGTTTTTAAAGCTACTTACCATCTGTTTTCACGTTAAAGTTTACCGTGTAGAATTGTATATAATGGTTTGATTTCAAGCTAGCAACAATTTTTAGCTAGTTGTTCTCTGCAAATTAAACATTTGGTATTACTGCTTCTTTTAAATAGTATGGTATTTTGCACCACTTATGTAAAAAAGCAGAAAAAATATTATAGCAATTGTTCACGTGTAAAGGCGTATTTACAAATACAAAGAGGAGCATTATAAAATGCCCCTCAGCTATGCTTTATGTTGCTTTTGCTTTATTATTTATCTATCTCAGCAAGTTGAGATTCTTTTTCTTCCTTATTATATAGTGGTTGACTCAAGTCATAATCATCTGTCGAATGTGTTTTGCCACTGATATTTTCTAATAGCTCTTTTATATCAATACCAGAGGATGCTTTAAGTGACTCCTGCAAATTTGCCATTAAATTGGTTGCATATCCTGAAACTTTATTCGCACCGCCGCCACTGTCGCTTCCGCCTGTATCAACGACTGTAATCTTATCAATATTTGCCAGTGGATTTGCGATCTCTCTTGCATATTCAGGTAACATTTTTATAACCATATCCAAAATTGCAGCTTGACCGTATTGTTCAAAGGCTTCAGCAATCTTGCGTTTTGCTTCGGCTTCAGCTAATCCAGTTAGTCGGATAATATCCGCTTCTGATTCTCCTTGTGCTCTTTGTGCTTCTGCTTTTGCAAGACCGTCTACGCGAACTCGTTCCGCTTCGGCTTTAGCTTCAGCTTCAATTCGGTATTGATTTGCCTCTGCTTCTGCCATTTGCTTCATTTTATCTGCTGCAGCTGCTTGTTCCACAGCATAACGATCTGCATCTGCCTTCTTTTTAACTTCTGAATCATACTGTCTTTCTCGTCTTAAAATTTCTTTTTCCTCTAATTCAATTTGCTTTTGCCGCTCAATAATTTTAATTTGCATTTCTTGCTCGGTAACATCTTGCTTTGCTCGTGCAGTTTCCAAATCATAGGCTTGGTCAGCACGCGCTTTGGCAATATCCTGTTCACGACGATACTCGGCAGTTTTTAATTGGTTTACTTTTTCTGCCTCCGCAATTTCTGTAGCTCGTTCTAGTTCAGCTTTCTTTGCTTCCTTAGCAGCCTCAGCTTGTTTAATTCTTGTTTCCTTATCTGCTTCTGCGGTTGCAATATCGGCATCTCTTTTTACTTGAGCAATTCTAGGTTTACCTAAAGAGTCTAAGTAGCCATTTTTATCTTTAACATCTTTAATGGTAAATGAAACGATAACTAACCCCATTTTAGCCAAATCTTGAGAGGCGACCCGTTGTACCTCTTGAGAAAATTTATCCCGATTTTTGTATATTTCTTCAACCGTCATAGAGCCTAAAATGGAACGCAGGTGACCTTCCAGTACTTCTTTTGCTTCAACTTCTAGGTCTTCCTTTGATTTTCCTAAAAACTGTTCTGCTGCAGTAGCGATTTCGCTAATCGAGCTGCCAATTTTTATGATTGCGGTTCCATCTGCCATTACCGGTACACCTTGTTCGGTATATACTTCAGGAGTAGTTACTTCTAATTTACTTGATAATAAGCTGATAGGTTCTGCTTGTTGAAATACTGGTAAAACAAATGTGCCTCCACCACGAATAATTTTAATTTTATTTCCTGATTCATCGACATGTACATTTTTTCCGCCTAGATAGCTTCCTGTAACAATTAACGCCTCGTCAGGTCCAGCAGTTCGGTATTTAGAAACAAAAACACCAATTAAAGCTAGTAATAAAAATACAACAATTCCAATAATAATCCAAAATCCTTCAAACATATGATTCCTCCTATACGTGTTATTATTTATTAACAAGCAATCCCTGAAAAGAGAACGCTGCTGTTAACTGAATTATCTTTATTACTCTCACTTCGATAGTTATAGAGAATGCGAAGACGGTTAAGTGGAAATAACGGCACCTAAATACCCTAGCCGTTCGAGTAGACAGGACAAGGAAAGCTACTTGAATAGACACCGCACGCAGAAAAAGCGCCCTTCTTTTTCAAGGACAAGGAAAGCTACTTGAATAGACACCGCACGCAGAAAAAGCGCCCTTCTTTTTCAAGGACAAGGAAAGCTACTTGAATAGTCATCGCATGCAGAAAAAGTGCTTTTCTTTTTCAAGGACAAGGAAAGCTACTTGAATAGTCATCGCATGCAGAAAAAGTGCTTTTCTTTTTCAAGGACAGAGTTGCTACGACAGCAATACATCGCGTTTTTTCACGGACAAGGAAAACGATGGACGAAAACGATACATCGCGACTTTTGTTTCACCCAGAGAAAATACTTCTTGAATCAAATTTCACTTTATTGATCTAAATCGTTATTATATGGTTCAATGTAAAGAACCCCTTCTCTAACCTCTAAAACCAAGACTTCTGTACCTTCAGCAATAGGCTGTTTATTAAAGGTAGTTGCTGGTTTAGAGATTCTTCCACTTTTACTCTCAATAACAACTTCCCCATATCCATCAGCAGGGACTGCAATAATGATTTTTCCTATCCGCCCCGCTAATGAAGACTCGGTATACCCTAGGGATTGTTCAGCTGATGCTAACGGTACAAGGACAAATACATGTAACAATATATCCAGAATAAGTGAAATTAGTGCTGAAATAATTATAATTAGTAAACTAGACAAGCTAGTCATTGTTTCCAATAAATAACCTGAAGCAGAGAAAAAAGTAATAAAAGCTAAAATAAGAATAGGGTTAGCTATTGGAAATATTTCACCAATACCTTCAAACATATCTCCAAAGAAAATGTAAAGAAGAATCAGCGCACCAGCAATGGTTAACATATATAAGTAGATGGTTTCAACGGGAATTCCAAATATAGTCATATGTATCACCTCCTTCATTAATTATTCTTCTGGAAGCATTTGAGCATTGCAGTAAAACAGGGAAGTAATTTGAAACTAGTTTTTATATCCTTCTGAACGATAGGAGTTGTTTATCCCGTATGTAAGGTGCCGTAAGACTCCCACTTCAAGAGCCTTAGTTGGTACAAAAGGTTCTAAGTGGGAGAAAGCGGCACCTAAATGCCCGATTCGTTCAAGGGTCTTTAGGTCATACCCTTCTAGGTACTAACATTCAGTAGGAGATGGAAGAAAACTCCTACTGAATGAAGTTTCACTTTATTTAATCATACGAGTAAATCGTTATAAAAGTTTCAAAAAAAGATTAATCTTGATTTATTTTTACATAATGAAAAAGAACTAGGTTTCATCATAAAAGATACGGAGAATATTTGCTGAAAATTTCTCTATCTTTTTGTTTAAGGAAGATGTCCAAAAAGTCCGGTAAAAACGGCAAAAGCGAATCTCATCTGATTCAAAAATGGATAAAATTTAGAGCTATGAAGTTAAAACGATACGAGAAGCTCTTAATACCATATGTAACTTAAACTATGTGAAAAAAAACGACTTTAAATGCTCATTCGTTCGGATTGACGGGACAGAGAAGCTTCGACAGTAATACACCGTACAAAGAAAAAGTGGTTTTCTTTTTCAAGAACAAGTAAGACTTCTTGGCTAGGCATCGAATGCAATTTTCGCGATTATTTCACTTCAAGGAGAGAAAATCACTTCTATATGAATTTTTTTACTTTATGTCCAACCTATAAGTGGACTAAACTGGCCTAAAGCGTAAAGGTTTCGGCTTCTTTATTGGCTTGATTTTTGGGCTCTCCCTTATCCTCAAAAAGGTTATCCACAAGGTAGAAACGGATATAATTTCCTGACAAAGAAAAGACTTGATATTGTTTTATATCAAGCCGTTACTATCATGGTATTTTTATAGCTTAGAGTAGCTTGAAAAAGTGTTACTGGCTAATTTTCTTTGTACTATAGGAAAGTATAGAATTTTAGGATTTATAGTATAAGTAAAACTACAGCTTTCTCTAAAGACTTGGCGACAAGCCAAGTTTTTCTAATTTACTTTTTTAGCATTCGAGTGATATTCGCTAATTACTTCAGCTAGTGCCTTAGATGTATTTTGCAGTTCTTCTTTATTATTATCGACACCGCCAATTTCAATCAGAATTGATTTTTGAGATAAATCCTGATTGTATACTCCGTTTCCCTCTGATTTATCCTTTAAAAAGATGCCTCGACTAATTCCTGGATATTTTGCTTCTAAAGCTTGATTTAATTGCTCAACAAATGCTAGATTTTGCTTATAGTTTTTATGTTCGATACCGACTATGAAGTATAATTTTGCATACGGCTTGTTATCGATAGTCGCGGTTGTAATATCTTTTCGTTGGGCATCGCGATGAATATCAATAAAGTATTCGATGTTTTTATTTATTGATATAGCCTTTTGAACGGTTTTTCTCGAGAAGTCATAGGAATCATAATAGTCGCCGCCCATAGCATGTAAACCTGCAGTAACATTGGTTGTATCATGGAACGTGGGTATACCTTGTTTTTCCAATTGTTGGCTCAGTAAAGATCCTACCATTACAATGTTTTTACTATTATTTGTACTAGAAGCATTAGAAGGCTTTTTTTGCTTATCCCCTAACAGTGGTAAAAATGCTTCCCAACTGTGACTATGGTAGATAAAAATAGTTGCCTCTTCTTTTTTGGTAGTTTGTTCTTTTGGTTTTTCTTCTTTCGTTTCTTCAGCATCCTCTTTTAACAGTTCTTCAAAATCAGGGGGCGGGGACTCGATTGGCATATGTTCGCTTTCGGAGCCGGTTGTAGCTAATTGAATTGGAAAGATAGGGTTTTTTCCAGGAAGCTCTAAGTTTAACAAACTAGAGAAATTCCGAGGAGTTACACCTGCAGCTCCTTCTAGCAGTAATTTGGACCATTGTGGAACTTCCACTTCATTTGTTGCTAAGGCTGTTTGCAACTGTGGAACCTCAGTGCTCATCATCATAAATAGAGCATCGGTAAATATAGCAGAATTTGTTATTTTATTAATAATAGGGATCTCGAAGAAATTAGCATGAATTCGAGGCATAGTTAAAAAAGTGATGATAAAAAAGAGGATGCTCATACTAAAAAACATAGTTAGTAGTATTCGTTTCATAGTTAGTCAACCTTTCCTAGTCTTTCTATATTCTATGCAACATGTTATTTTTAATAGAACGGATAATTATAAATTAATTATGAAGTTAGTTAATTTACAGTTAAAAAAATGTGAAAAAAGATTAATCCAATCAAGTTATTTGTAATATTGAATGATCAAGGTTGAGAGCAGGATATCGAAATCCGATGATAGGCAAGAAAATGTGTTATAAGTTATTCATACACTAGAAAATGATGTCTGTTTTTCCATGGTGGATATCTTTTTTAAAAGTAGCTTCGTATAGTGTATGTGCTCAAGCACCTAGCAAACTTTGATTTTACCAACGATACGCCAACACCCTCGCGTGTTGTGATTAATTCTCCAGTTTGTACGCTGTTAACCGAGCGCTTTCCTTTTTTGTACTATAGGAAAGTATAAAACTTTAGGCTTTATAGTATAAGAAAAACTACAGCTTTCGCTAAAGACTTGGCGACAAGCCAAGTTTTTCTAAAGAAACGGATATATTTCTAGTAGAGATTATTTTTTATAATTGTAACTATCAGCAGTAGTTGGAAAAAGCGCCATGCGTCTAGAGCAGCTTGGCTTTCTTTATGTTGCTATTATAAGATGAAACCTCTCTTTTATCCTTGGAAAGAAACAAACGGCTGTCTCGTAAAATGTTACTTAATATTTGATAAATCAGATTAAAAACTCAATTTCGTATTAACTACTATTTTGGAGTAAGTTTGTTACAATAGAAGAAAATGTTACACAGGAGGTAACATCTTGGAGGTTAATCATAAAAAAGTATGGCCGTATAAATGGCGACGAATTGGTAATGGATTCGCTATTACACTAGGCTGTATTATTATCTTATTGATGATCGGTTTGTTGAGCTTCCGATGGGTCATTAATTATATTTGGTTGGATTCATTGCAGTTTGGCAGTATTTTTATCACGATTATAAAAAGTAAAATATTACTTGGTTTAATTGGTTTTTTTCTCTTTTTTATAAGTGCTTATTTCACGCTGGCATGGATTAGAAAAACATACCTTGCTTATTTTCATGATGGGCGTTTACCAGCTTTGATAAAAAATCATAAACAGAGCAGACTGGTATTATTTGGAATTTCCTTTTTAATCGGTACGGTTGGCAGTATGATTGTTCAAGGCATAGGATGGGAGCCGCTGTTAAAGGCAACCCACCATTCTTCTTTTGGTATTTCCGATCCGTATTTTAAGCTGGATCTATCATTCTATATGTTCATTTTACCGATGCTCGAGATTGGTATTTATGTATTGCTAGGACTAAGTCTTTTCTATCTTGTAATTGAAATAAGCTTTTATTCGTTTTTCCAGCTTTATCAAAAGAGTCGACTCGCTCAGCTTCACTTAGGGGTTACTTTAGCAATCATTGGTCTGCTTTTAGCAGCTTTACATGCTATCAAGCCATTCCATACCTTATTAACAAATAAAGTAAACATGTTTCAGGAAAGCGTCGTTCATGGTTTAAGTTACACCGATAGATTCGTAAATATTCCCGCTGCTTACATCTTAGCTGGGATGGCATTATTGGGGTCTATTTGGATGATTATCGAGCTTTATCGGAAAAGCTATTATCGCATGATCACTCCAATTGTTATGTATGTGATCTTTGTCATTACTGCTCAATTTGTTTCTGCAGGTGTGCAGCAATTTATCGTTTCGCCAAATGAATTTTCCAAGGAAGCCCCGTATTTAAAGCATAACTTGAATTATACAAGAGTGGCGTATCAATTGGATGAGGTGAAAGAGAAGGAGCATCCTGCAAGCGAAACACTTAATCAAGAGATGTTGACAAGAAATAAGCTGACGCTAGATAATGTAAGAATTAATGATTCGAGGCCGTTACTGGAAATTTATAATCAATTACAAACATTTAGGACATATTATCAGTTCCAGAATATAGATATTGATCGTTACATGATTGATGGAGCATACCAGCAAGTATTTATCGGTGCAAGAGAATTAAACACGGTTAAGCTTCCATCACAAGCAAAAACGTGGGTAAATGAAAAGCTTCGTTATACACATGGTTATGGGATTGCAATGAGTCAAGTAAATGAAATAACGAAGCAAGGACAACCGAAATATTTAGTGAAAAACATCCCACCAGAAGGAGCGCTTGACATAAACAAGCCGCAAATATATTTTGGGGAAGAAAATTACAATAATGTTATTGTAAATAGTAAAGTAGATGAATTTGACTATCCTTCAGGTGATGAAAATATGTCTACTCGTTTTGAGGCGAATAGTGGAATACCGCTAACAGGATTAAAGCGGTTATTATTTGCACTTAACGAAGGATCTTTTCGTATGCTAATTTCTGACCAAATTAACAAGGATAGTCAATTATTAGATACTCGGAATATTATGGAGCGAGTAAGACGAATTGCACCTTTTTTCCAATATGATGATGATCCATATATTTTTGTACGGGAAGATGGGAGCCTTGCATGGCTGATTGATGCCTATGTAACAACAGATGGTTACCCATTTGCAGAGCCATATGCTGGCAAAAATAACTATATACGGAATTCGGTAAAAGTAGTAGTCGATGCTTATACAGGAAAGGTTAACTTTTATATAGCTGAAGCAGATGATCCTTTACTTAAAACATATGCCAATATTTTTCCTGAATTATTTACCAATGATATTCCTGCTGATATTCGCTCTCATTTTCGCTACCCGGAAAAACTATTTACGGTTCAGGCTAAAATGTATGGAACATACCATATGGAAAACCTTGAAGTATTTTATAATCGGGAAGATTATTGGGAGTTCCCTACAGAGAAATATTATAATGAAGATATTGAAATGGAACCTTACTATGTAACGATGAAGCTACCAGAATATGATAACGAAGAATTTATGCTGATTATGCCATATACACCCAAAAAAAGGCAAAATATGATTGCTTGGATGGGGGTTCGTAATGACGGAGATAATTACGGGGAAAAGGTTGTATACCGATTTCCAAAACAAAAGAATATTTATGGCCCGCAGCAAATCGAAAATCGGATCAATCAAGATAGTAGAATATCCCAGCAGCTGAACTTGTGGTCGCAAGGTGGATCAGAAGTAATTCGCGGTAATCTGTTAGCTATTCCAATTGAAGATACGATGTTATATGTTGAGCCAATTTATATCGAATCCGCCAACGAAACGTCTTTACCTGAGGTTAAACAAATCGTCATGGCTTATGGAGATTACATTGTAATGGAAGCTACCTTTGAAGAAGCATTAGATCAGATACTTGAATACATTGATCTAAAACGGGGAGCAGAAAAGAAAAACAATGAAAAAGATCCCAAAAAACAAGAAGTAGAAGAAGGAAAGTTACCAAAAAGTGATTCAGAAAAGCTTCTACAAGAAATTGCAGCTATGTTTGAGGCATATCAAAAAGAGCTTTCTGCTGGAAATTGGGAAAAAGCTGCAAAAATAATGACAGAGATAGAAGCAAAATTAAAAAATGTGGAATAGATAATGTTTCAAGCAGGTCGTAGTAAAACGACCTGCTCTGTTATGATTTAGAACATTTAGCACCAAGCAGCTCCAACAATGATGAGTAAAATGAATAGAACTACAATTAAGGCAAAGCCTCCAATACCATAACCGCATCTTGAACCATACCCATATCCAGAGCTACCACAAAAACCATGACCCATATAAATTCCTCCTCATTTTAATAAAAGGTTACTACACATAAAAAGCACGTACAACGTTTAGCAGAATAAACAATACTACAATTAAATTAAACCCAGTGCCATAGTAATAACCATCAATTGCTGCTTCAATTGTTATTAACACCCCAGTTCCTTTACATTAACAATGTATGCCTATAACTAGTAAAAGATATAGGTAATAACCCAGTTTATTTTTTTTGGGCGAATGATTTTCCGCAGAATACCTGATTCATTTGTCTTTTACAGGATGGACATAATTACATATGATGTTGTAGCTGACCATAATGGGGGTGAACATATGTCAGGAGCACATTATTATACTCTATGTAGGAAACACTTAGGAAAAGCAGTTGAAATTCGAACACATGGTGGTAGAGTTCATCGGGGAATTATTGAAAGAGTAAGCTCAGATAGAGTATATTTACGACCTTTAGAAAGAACAAGAGGTCTAGGTGGCTTTGGGATTGGCTTCTTCGGATTTGGCTTTGGTTTTGGCGTTGCTTTAGGAGCGATAGCATCATTGGCTGTATTGCCGTTTTTCTTTTGGTAACATTACTATTCCTAACACAGAAGTATATTCTTATTATGTAATTTTTAATAACGGGCAGCAAGCTACTTGCTAACATTCGAGAAAAAGAAGTTCGAAGTGGTGAAGTTTTGAATAAATAGAGCGTATGCAGTTAGGTATAGTGCTAAGTGAGAATAAAAGCCAGAAGTGCTTGTTTAGCAACGTACAAACTGGAGATCTTCTGAAGCGATAAAGAAAACATGCAGAAGACTGCTTAGTTCACACTTATACGTTAAACATTAAAATTTTTTACTACGACGTTTAAATACTATACACGTTGAATATCTTTAAAATTATGTTTTCCAGTAGTTTATTGCCCGTTATTTATTGATGCTTTTATAGATCAAATAGAAGTTGCTGTAGAGTTTTAAATACAGGAATTCTAATTAAGAATATTCAGAATAATGTTAACTATATTTTTTGCTTATCTAAGAAATAAGTCCTGATCAAAAGGATAGGTTATATTTCCCATTTTTAACATGTGAAAAAAGTACAACATGGAAAAAATAGGCCTTTATTATCAATTATCTAAAAAGTGCATAAAGTCAATTGACATAGAAAAAATGCTTCATTAGTCTTGAAGAAGGAGAGGTGCTAAAATTTTACTTTTCGCCTCAACAGAAATTATTTAAAAAGGGAGATGAAGGTGTAATGGCAGGACAAATTCGTATGACGCCTGATCAGCTGCAGGCGAAAGCAAAAAGGTATGGACATAGTGCTGAGCAAATTGAGCAAATATTAAGAGATTTATCTAACTTACAAGAGGAGTTGCGCGGAGAATGGGAAGGTCGTGCATTTGAACGTTTTGATGACCAATTCCGGCAACTCAAACCTAAGGTACAGGATTTTGCTCAGTTAATGCAAGAAATTGAAATGCAATTAACGAAGACTGCTGAAGCTGTTGCACAACAAGACGAAGCACTATCTCAGAATTTTGGTCTAAGATAATACTTAGCGAAATAATGTGTTAAACAACGTTTCGTGTCCTCATGGTTCAGAGCTGCACGGCTTAAGTTGTGCAGCTCATGTGTTCTTAGCAATATTTTAAAATCAAACTAATGTTTAAAATGCAAAGAAGCTTTTGGAAAGCTGTTTCTCTCAACTTCGTTTATTCTATGAAAGTAATACGATAAAGTTATAACTTCATAGTGACTGTTCATAAAGGTTAATCAGGACTGAGATTGGCTAAGACCGCAGTGACCTTGAAAATTCGTGAATATTGCTTTTGGAGTTTTCCTTAACCTTTTAAAAAATCGCGGGTTATCGCGGTCAACGTTTTTCTAGTTCTATTATAACGCGAACATAGCTAGTCCTGTCGAGTCAAAGTTCGAGATGACGTAGTTTCGTGTAGCACACGTGTACAGGATGTACTGACTTCTACGTTACTCACAGAATGTGGACGCTTTTAGTAGAAGATCCTTTAGTAAATACATGAGCATGAGGGTGGCTTCCTCGAAAAACTACTCTATCCAAGGAAAAGCGTTCTTCCTTTCCAAGGAACGGAAAAACAAGTCACAAGCGAAGCTCAGACGATAGCCTAGTTGCACTTATACTTAGAACTTAAAAATTTTTAACTACGTTGAATGAACTTCAATGCTAGAATTTTATCCGTTCTAACGTGCGTTAAATTTCGACGCGTCATTTTAACCCGACTTTGTGAATATCCGCTAATAGTTTTAAAACAAATTATTAATGCAATTCTAGGAGCTGTTTTTATGAAAAAGTTAGATAAACGGTGGTTCCTGTTTTTGTTGTTAATCATTATACTTGCCTCGAGTTTATCTTATCTCGCCTTAAATCAACAAGAGCAAACAGAAAGCACGAAAGAAGCAAAAGATACGAAAAAAATGTCGATTGCTCTTGTTAATGAAGATAAGGGGGCAACGTTACATGGCGACGATTTAGCTTTTGGTGATGCATTTGTTCAAAGCGTAAACAATGATAATGAGCATGATTGGTTTATTGTAAGTCGTGGGGTAGCGGAGAGCGGCTTGAAACGTAGTACATATGACATGATGATCGTTATTCCTAATGACTTTACAGAGAAGGCTCTTGCTATTGATGAGCCATCACCGGAACCAGTTGTACTAAATTATAAAATTAACGCTTCTGACAATGAGCATGTAACAGCAGAAGCAGAAAAAACGGCAAGCAACGTGTTAAATAATTTTAATCGCCGAATCATTGATGTTTACTTTGCCAGTATCGTTGGTAACCTGCAAGGTGCCCAAGACAATATTGGTGAAATTATTAAAAAGCAAGCGGTTTATACGCATAAACTTAACAATGAAGTGTCTGATCCATTGGGGAATTATACCAATCAGTTTAGCACCATTAAGGATAGTACCAATTTATCAAAAGAAAGTTTTAGTAATTTTCAAGAATTGATGAATACCTTCCAAAAGCAATTAATGGATGATGCTAAACTTGATGAAAACTATTTATCTACGTTGGGCGATGTTTCAAAATTAAAAGAACAAAACGGAGTACAATTACTCGAATTCTATCAAACATTAAATGAGTTTGATGGATCGTTAAAGCAGCAGGATGTAGAACAGCAATTGGAAAGATTGCAGCTTGCTAACACCCGAATTAATGATCAGCTAAAAAATAGTGGTATGGTAGAAATTGAGCCACCAGTAAAGTCAGTAGTGTACAGGAGAAGTAGTGGAGCAAATATTGCAACAGGAGCGGACATGCTAAAGAAATATTTGGACGACTCATTAGCTCAAGTACAAAAAACGTACAGCGATATTGAAAGAAGAATAAGTCCTGATTATTCGGGTGGTTTTACCGGCGTAATTTCAGATCGATTAGATGGTCTTCTTGCCAATGTGTTACACAAAGATGACAAATTGGTAAATATGTTTTTGAAAAAACCGGCAGCAAATGCAAAAAATTATATTCATAAGCAAATAAGACGATTGCCCTCACTGAATATGGATGACTTTGAAGAAGTAGGTCTGCCAAAGCATACAGTTCAAGAGATTAGGAATGTTATTGCGGTAACCAAAAAATATATGGGGGAAAAGGGACTTGGTGCAGATGAAAATCTTAAGCCGAGTGGCGACCCAACGAAGTTATTATCATACCAGATCAATCAACTAAAGGAAAAATTGCATACTTCAGGGATGACTATGTCTGACTCCGTAAAGTTACCGAAAAATAAAAAATCAGCGCAAACATTTAAATTAAAAATACCAAAGCACATTCTTGAAAAATATAAGGTAGAAAACTTAAAACTGACGATTCCTGGTATTGGTGATGTGGATTATACAAAACAATACCATGATGGTGAAATTATTCTTCCAGCAAATGAAGAAGGTATATTTACCGTTCAGGTTACACTTCGTTTGCTTGATAAAAAGTCAAAAGTAGACATTTTCAAGCCAATTCCTTGGGGCTGGAAATTGCATCAAAAAGATATTGATAATGTAGATGTTCCGGAGACAGCGCAAATTGAAACAGCGGAAACGCCTCTTGTTGCAAATGTAAAGGTTGAAGCAACTAAAGAGCAAAAGCAAGATAAAACAAAAACTCAAGATGGAGATAAGGTAACAACAAAGCAAAAGCCAACACCAGAGAAAGAACCAACACAACCAGATAATGGGGGAGGAAGCGGATCTGAAACCGGTGAAAGCAAAGACGGAGAAAATCCTGGTGAAGATGGCAACCCTGATGAAACAGGAACAGATGAGCCAAATGAAGAGGAGCCAACGGACGAAGAAGATAGTGAGCCGCCAATCAAAAGAATTAAGATCATTAATAATCGTATTAACCATGAAATTATGACGCCAATGGAAGGAATGGATAACGCAACGAATAAATTAATTAGAGCTGTAACGAACACAGTAACACCTTACCAAAAATTATTTTCATCTTATGAAAATTATTTTGGCTTAAATATGAGTAGCTCCAATTTACCGGAACAAATAAAAGGTAAATTATTAAAAGAATTAGCTACTGAAGATTCGTTGTATTATCTCTTTAATAAAAAAGATGTTCCCGGCTTAATAAAAGACTATATCGTTTTACAAATTAGTGATGAAGTAGCCAAACAAATTCGTACTCCCTGGGCAAACCTGCAAAAACAAATAGAAACGTATCAACAACAAGTTCAGTTTGCTAGGGAAAATGCAGATCAATTGGTTAATCGAGTTGAAAAAACTGCCAGTGAAGCTGTAGAGCTTAATGAAACTCTTGCTGCAACACTAGAAGATGTAGACAATTGGCGGAAGAACAGTTTGAATTTAGTAAAGGCACAAGAGCAAATTCAGGCAAGTGCAGAAGAAGAACAAACTGCTCTTGTTTCATTGGATAGTGAATTCAAACCATTATTAACAGCTAGTCAATCATTAGCTGAACAAGCACAAGGAAATGTGACGGAATCAGACATCGTATATGACACATTTGACAGCATTGATAAACAGGCTGAAGCAATACAGGAAAGTGGAAAAGATATTGTTAGCCAGGTAGAAGAATTAGCGGTTGATATGACGAAGAAATTATTGGAAGATCAGGAGTTTGCGAAGAACTTTACTGGTGTATTGGCAAATAGCCGGACTGGAGATCGACCAAATGAAGATCTGTATGACTTTTTATCCAATCCAGTCCAAACAAGCAGTGAAGGAACAATAACTTCTTCCGATGATACATTTACACCTTATTTCTTAGTCTTAATCTGCTTTATCGTTGTCTTATTTACTGCTTATGTTATCTCAACGATCAATCAGAAAAAAGCAGAAGAGGACCCATTCTCTAGCGAAAAATCACTCATTAATAAAAATACACCGATCACGTTGATAACTACAGGAATTGGTGTGTTAGAGGGAATTGTAATTGGAGTTGTATCAAGCTATACGATGAAGATAACTGATAACGGTATGTTAATGCTTACAGGTCTGATCGTCTTATTGATTACCGGAATGTTACTCATTGCTACTTATTTATTAAGACAGCTAAAAATGTTCGGTATGTTTCTTCTGCTGATGGTACTTAGCATGTACCTGTTCTTTACCAATGCGTTCGGTGCTGGAATTAAAGGAATGGACTATTTAAAAGACTTCTCCCCACTTCAATATTTAGAAACACTATTATGGAATGTGGTACATGGACAAGCCAATTATCAAGTGTCTATTCTACTGATTATCGGATTAATTATTTTAGGTATTTTGGCGAATCTATTAGTAGTACATCGCTTAGAAGGAAAGGGAGATACAGATGATGAAAATGAAGCGGAAGCCAGTTAGAGTCATTCTTATTATCTCCACAAGTCTGCTGGTGTTTTTCTTCTTTGGAACACCAGCAGCAACTGCTTCAAATAAAGGAAATTTGGAAATGAAAATCGATCGCATTATGAAAGATGAATCAGAAAGAACTTCTAATCAGGAAACAGAACTGGACAAAGTATTTCCAACTTTATTTGCTGAAGAAACGACGAAGGAAATTAATAGACAAGCAGCTGAAAAAAAGCAATCGATGGAAGAATTAGGGAATATGCTGTTCAAGATGGATGCTGAGCCAAATAAAACATTACAAGTGACAAAGGACTCATTGTTTACCAATGACTATGTTGCAACTAGCAAACAAGCAGCGGATGTAAATGAGGCGGAAGAAGAGTCAGCTTCAGAATCTGGAAGTACATGGTTAATTACATTGACAGGGGTAGTTCTTCTTTTAAGTACAGGATTATACTTCATGATGCAAAAAATGCTGAATTAGGAGAATTGGTTGATGGCAAAAGAGACACATATCAATGTAACGATGGATTTTAGTAAAGTAGTAGATGGGGACGGAAAATATGATCTCCGTATCCCTATTCAATTATCGGTAAAACAATTGCTCTACTATGTGATGGATACATTAAATCTTTCCGAGAAAAAAAGTGAACGTTTTGCAATTAAAGTGATAACGAAAAATCTATTAATTGCCGATGATGATTTTATCGCAGACTATCCTGTTACCGATGGAGATATCTTACTCGTTTTATAACTAAGTACCGATATTTATCCCGAATGTAAGGTGCCGTAATCGCTCACTTCAAGAGTTATAGGCGATACGAAGTAGTCTAAGTGGGAGATAGCGGTAGCTAAATTCCCGATTCGTTCAAAGGCCCTTGTGGTACTAACATTCCGTAGAGGATAGAGGAAAACTCCTACTGAATGAAGTTTTACTTTATCTAATATTATCGCTTCGAATTAGGGCAATTCGCCCTTCTATACATATTTTACTGTTAGTGTCTGTTCAAAAAGGGGGTAAATAGGACCGAAAAGTTGGAAACGGCGAAGTTTTAAGTAGTGCGCTTGTACAGGACGTACTGACTTCTACGTTGCCCACAGGACATGGGCGTTTTTAGTAGAAGGTCTTTTAGCAATTATATGAGTACTAGGACGACTTCCTCGAAAACCAATTCCAGCGCGGGAAAAGCGGTTTTCTTTTCCAAAGAGGAGAAACAAGCCAAGTTGTACTTATAATTAGAACTTAAAATTTTTTTAAAACTACGTTGAAGAACTAATTTTATCCGTTCTAACGTGCGAAGAAATTCGATGTCATACTTTTTGAACAACCTCTAATATTGATTTTAAACGAAAAGATGGTTGTGAAAGCAGGTAAAGGAGTCATAAGATATGAAGGAAAAAACGATACAATTTGAAAAGCTGACACTGCAATTTGAAATCGAAAAAGAGGACTGGCGAATGAGATTACCTAAATCTCAAACTGCAGTCAAAAATATTCGACAAATGGATTTAATGCTTCATCCATCTGATTTTTTTGCCCCACTATCAATTACAGAGGAGGAGGATTCCTATCATTTTTCGTTTACGTTAGAACCGAGATTGAAAAAATGGAACCAACTGGTAGCGTTACATAGAAATGAAAAACTACGATTATTGTGTAATATGACAAAGCTACAGCGTTATTTACATACAAGGATAACGTTCTTCCTTCACCCTGATAACCTTGTGTTTGACGACAACTTAATGCCATGTCTTATTTATAGAGGGATTCGTAAGTTGGTACCACCTTATGAGATGACGGAAGAAACGTTCTTTAAACAGTTCCAGTGTTTTATCATTGCGTTATTTTCTAAGAAATATAATTTTGATCAGCTTTATCATGGCTCATTACAAAATGCTAAGGATACAGATTTTCAACGCCAAGTTAGTGAGATGGAAGATTTAGCACAACTCATTGATTATTTACACAAAAGCTATCAAGAAGAGCAACGCAAAACAGAAAGAACAATGGAAATCGTTCCAAAGAAACGCTTTCGCCTCTTTAAACAGCTTGCTATCATTATGATTATCGTTTCCGTGCTCTTAGCTATCCCTGTTATTTATTATGGATTGATCAAAACACCATATCAGAATAATCTTTTGAAGGCACATGGAGAATATCTGGCATCAGCTTATGGAGAGGTTATTTCTACGTTGGAGGAAGAGGAGCCAGAAGAGCTGCCAAACCAGACAAAATATATTTTGGCGGATTCTTATATTAAGGTCGAGAATTTATCGGATAATGAAAAAGAAGTGATTTTAAAAAATGTCAGCTTAAAAAGTGATCCGGATTATTTACTTTATTGGATTTACAATGGCAGAGGAGAATTTGAAACTTCCATTGATAAGGCTAAATATCTTGATGATCCTCAATTGATTATGTATGGACTAATTAAAAAAATAGAGCAAGTTAAAAATAATCCTGATTTGACCGGGTCTGAACGAGAAGAAGAAGTTAAGAAATTACAGGATGAATTAAATCAGTATCGAGAAGATTATAATTTGCAAGATGAAGAAGCAGGAAGTTTACCAAATACAGATGAAGAAGTACATACAAATGTAGAAGCAGAAGCGGAAACACCTGCTGATTCAGATACGGAAAATGAAGAAAGCACAAATAATATGAAAGATAAAGAAAAGGACGCGGAAAAAGATAGTCATCAGGATGATAAAAAGGAAGAAAAATAGTAAAAATGCGAACTAATTGCAACGGTTTAGAGAGGGAGAAAAAGATGGCACAGAAATCACTTATGGTCACCTATAATAATCAATTGCATAAATGCCATTTACCAGAAGAGGCTAGTGATATAACCATTGGAAGCGAGTGGTCTCATAGCATTACATTTCCTGACTTGAATCAATTACTTACTATAAATTGGGATGGGACAGATGGATTTCTTGATGGGAAAAGACTTGATAAATATACGACTATTGATATAAATGATAGACCAATGGACTTTTATTTTATTTATCAGGATATGTTGTTTGTTTTTGATATTGCGGGAAGAGATACGATTACGGTAGGAAGCAACGAATATGACGATATCATGTTGGAAGATTCATCCGCAGATTTTGTTGTAAACAGGGAAAAAAATGGGATTACCTTTATGTTAGAGGATCAGCTGGGGAATGTTTTTCATAATTTTCAGCGTGTTGATTGCCATGCTGTTCTTTCTCCGGGAGATCAGTTGTTTGTAGATGGAACGGTAATTTTTATTGGTGAAAATGAACTACAGGTAATGACGGCAAATCAAAAGTTGGATAGTAGATTAGTAGAGCTGGTTGAAGTGAGTACTCCTTACAGTGGTGAATACCCTGATTATCATCGTTCACCACGGATTATTTACCGGGAGCCTGAGGAGGGTCGCACAATTGCAAAGCCAGCTAATAAACCTTCTAAACCTAGCGAGCAATTGGCGCGTACGATTGTTCCACCACTTGTCATGGTTGCTGCACTTGTGGCGATATCACTTATTCAGCCTAGGGGAATTTATATAATAGTAATGTTGTCCATGACGATTGTGACAATTATATTTTCCATTACTTCTTATATAAAAAACGTCAAAAAATATAAAGAAGACATGAAGCATCGGAAAGAGACGTATAAAGCATACCTGCAACGAAAAACAAAAGAACTGCATCAGACAAGTGAGGAGCAACGACATGCTCTGTTTTACCACTATCCGGATGTAGAGACAATCCGTAATATGGCTGTAGAAGTAGAGGCAAGAATTTATGAAAAAACAATGTATCAACATGATTTTCTTCATTTTCGCGCTGGATTAGGTACCGTAAAATCCAGCTTTGAAATCGATTTTAATGATGAAGAATTCTCCCAGGAGAAAGATGAACTTATTGATCAAGCAAGAGAACTTTTATCCCAATATCAAGAGATTGACAATGTTCCGGTCGTTACTTCTTTAACAAAAGGACCGGTCGGATACATCGGTCACCGTCCGCTTGTATTGGAACAATTGCAGCTATTGGTTACCCAAATCGCATTATTTCACAGCTATCATGATGTACAATTTATTACGATTTTTCCGGAAGAAGAAAAACAAGAATGGGATTGGATGCGCTGGCTGCCGCATGCTAGTTTACGAGATGTGAATGTCCGTGGTTTTGTTTATCATGAGCGTTCACGTGACCAAGTCCTTTCTTCCTTGTATCAATTACTAAAAGAACGCCGGCAAGCAATAGAGGAAAAAAGTAATAAAAATGAGAAACTTTACTTTTCACCACATTTTGTCATTTTGATAACGGATGAAAAGATGATCATTGATCATATCGTAATGGAGTTTTTCAATGAAGATCCAAGTGAATTAGGTGTATCTTTAATGTTTGTTCAAGACGTCATGCAGGCCCTTCCAGAGCATGTAAAAACAGTTATTGATATCCGAGATGCAAAACACGGGAATATTTTACTGGAAGAAGGCGAATTAGTGAATAAAAAGTTTCATCTCGATCACTATCCAGATGGCTTTCATAAAGAAGACATTACTCGTGCTTTAGCACCTATCAACCATTTACAGAACTTAAAAAACTCGATACCGGAAAAAGTTACTTTTTTGGAAATGTATGGGGTAGAAAAAGTAAGCGGGTTAGCTATTGAACAACGCTGGAGGACAAATGAAACGTATAAGACCCTTGCCGTTCCGCTCGGATTACGCGGAAAAGATGATATCGTGCAATTAAATTTACACGAAAAAGCCCACGGACCACATGGACTCGTTGCGGGTACGACAGGTTCCGGTAAATCAGAAATTATTCAATCTTATATTCTCTCACTCGGGGTCAACTTTCACCCACACGAAGTCGCCTTTCTACTCATTGACTATAAGGGCGGAGGAATGGCGAATTTATTTAAGCATATGCCGCATTTGCTCGGTACAATTACGAACTTAGATAAGGCGCAATCCATGCGTGCTCTTGCTTCTATTAAAGCAGAATTGCAAAAAAGACAGCGACTGTTCAGTGAGCATAATGTAAATCATATTAACCAATATCAAAAGTTGTATAAGCAAGGAAAAGCGAGTGAGCCAATGCCGCATTTATTTTTAATTTCTGATGAATTTGCTGAATTGAAGTCAGAGCAGCCGGATTTTATGAAAGAACTAGTTTCAACAGCAAGAATCGGTCGTTCACTTGGTATCCATCTTATTCTTGCAACCCAAAAGCCAAGTGGTGTCGTAGATGATCAAATCTGGTCGAACTCCAAATTTAAATTGGCATTAAAGGTGCAAAATGCAAGTGATTCTAACGAAATTTTAAAAACACCCGATGCTGCTGAGATTACGTTACCGGGGCGTGCTTACTTGCAAGTAGGAAACAATGAAATTTACGAATTGTTTCAAAGTGCATGGAGCGGTGCAGATTACGTACCTGATAAAGATGATCATGAATTTGTAGATACAACGATTTACGCAATTAATGATCTTGGTCAATATGATATTCTCACAGAGGATTTAAGCGGCTTAGCCCACAAAAAAGATGTTGAGAAAAAGCCAACAGAACTGGAAGCGGTTATCGACTATATTGCTGATTACACAGAAAAATGTCAGATCGAGCCACTGGCAAGACCATGGTTGCCGCCATTACCTGAGCGTATCCCGCCAAAAGAAATACAAGATATAGATTATAAAACAGCATGGAAAGAAGAAGCAAAGAAACCGCTAGTAGTTACGTTAGGTCTCTTGGATCAACCAGAACTGCAATCCCAAACACGATTAACATTAGATTTAACGAGAAGCGGACATCTAGCAGTTTTTGCAAGTCCTGGATATGGGAAATCAACATTTCTACAAACGGTAGTAATGAATTTAGTTCAACAACATCATCCAGAACATTTACATGTGTATTTATTGGATTTTGGTACAAACGGATTATTGCCGTTAAAGGCGATTCCTCATGTTG
>NZ_JAHLNO010000004.1 GCF_018916875.1 Virgibacillus proomii
GGTTCGAGGTAGAAGCGTGGTGACACGTGAAGCTGACGAATACTAATCGATCGAGGACTTAACTAAATCAAAATGGGAAGATAGTCGTTGAATGATCTCTTATTTAGTTTTTAAGGTATAAAATCTTTTTTATTACGAATAATAAAATCACAATGTCTGGTAGTAATAGCGGAGAGGTCACACCTGTTTCCATACCGAACACAGAAGTTAAGCTCTCCAGCGCTGATGGTAGTTGGGGCTTTGCCCCTGCAAGAGTAAGACGCCGCCAGGCATACTAAGGAAAACTGACCTTTTTAAATGGTCAGTTTTTTTTGTGATAGAAGTGACTTATGCTGAATGTTATGCCCCCTGTCAAGTAATTAAACAAAATTATCCAGCCTGTGTCCTGAACTGATAGGACTTCAGGTTGTTTAATTTCTTTTAGAAACGTTGGTGATTATAGAATCGTATATATTTACTTACAGCGTCTTTTACTTCTTCAGCTGTTCGAAATGAATAAAGATGAAAACATTCTGATTTGAAGTAACTAAAAAAGTTTTCCCAACAGTTACCCTTTCTTGACATACTTATTTTCATCTGATATTTTTTTAGTAACTTATTATATTGGCGGGATGTATACTGGATACCCTGATCGCTATGCAGGAGGATTCCTTTTACATTCCGTTTTTTCTTTGTCTTTTTTAGGGTATCCATGACCAGTTATACGTCATTCCTTCGACTTACTTGGTAAGCTACATTTCGTTATTGTATAAGGCTTTTATGGCGGATAAATAAAGTCTTTGACCATTAAAAATTAAATAAGTAATATCCGTTACCCATTTTTGATTTGGCTTTTCAGCATTAAAGTTCCGATCTAAAATATTTGGTGGAATATTGCCAACCTTTCCTTTGTAAGAGCGATATTTCTTCATTCGAACTAGGCTTTTTAAACCTAATTCTTTCATGATGCGTTGGACTTTTTTATGGTTACCTTATGCCCTCGATTCCATAGCTCGTCCCGAATACGGCGGTATCCATAACGTCCTTGATGCTTATCATAGATAGCTTGAATTAGTTTTTTTAACTCCGCATCTTTATCTGGGCGGTCGAAATTACTTACTATATAGTAGTACGTGCTGCGCGGAATCTCTGCCAGCTGTAGAAGTGTCTTTACAGGGAATTCATGCCTTAGTTCATAGACTACTTGTGCTTTGTCCTGTTTGGTGATTTTTCCTTGTTTTGAACTAAGGCATTCAACTTTTTTAAATAGGCATTCTCCATGCGTAAACGATCTATTTCTGCTTGTAACGCTTCCGGAGTTCCTTCAGCCTGTTTTTGCGTTTTGAGTGTATGATCGGAACTTTCTTTCATCGATGGATGCCCCTTTTTCTTTGGTTTAAGGGCATCTATCCCTTCATCCTCCAGTTGCTTTTTCCATTTTGAAAGCGTGGAATGTGTAGAAATATTAAAGATCGCAGCTGTTTCTCGGATAGATATCCCTTGTTCGTCCATATAATTAAGTACATCTAGTTTATACTGCAATGTGTAAGATGTATAGCTTTTTACAAAAGCTTTTTCCCCGTGATATTCATATTGTCTAATCCAATTTAAGAGAACTGAATGGTCAACCCCTATGGATTTAGCTATAGACTTTACGCTTTCTACACCACTTTGAAAACGAATGACTGCTTGTATTTTTTCAACACTGGTGAATTTAGCCATAAAAAACTGCACCTCCAATTATTAGATTTGTGTCTAACAATTGGGTTGCATTTCAATCCAGGTGGTTTTTCAGGTAATTTCTTTGGAGACACGGAGAATAAGGTTATGGATTTTGAAAGTGATGTTGGGATTGAAACAACTGGGTTTGTTGATGCAAAACTTATGAAAGCAATACTAAATACAGATGGATTTGTATTAAGTCGTAGATCCGGAAGACACATATTAGAGAAATACAACAATCACTCAATAGAGAATATAGTAATTATTTTGATTATATTCGAACGAATGGGGTATATGAAAGAAAGACAAACAAAGCTTTAATATACGCTTTGCAGCATGAAGAAGGCATTGGTCATATAGCAAATGGTAATTTTGGACCTTCAACTATCGAAAATTGTCCTACACTAAGAAATGGGGATGCACCAGCCAATTTTACAAGGATTTTACAGTGGTCGCTTGCATGTAACAGTCCTTTATACGATCCGTACCCTTATGATGGCGATTTTGATTATCAAGTAGAAACGGCTGTAAATTTGTTTAAGGAGTTTATGATCCTACCTCAGTATGGGGGAGAGGATCAAAGAGAGAATAAATCCGAACATTATTGATAAATCAGCAATTAATATAAAAGGTATATCACTATTAGCATTATTCTAGATTTCCTATGGGATTTAGTGGTCTTTATAGCATTTTTTTGCTGAGCAATTAAAACTTTATCGGTTATACTGAATTTTGCAATCAAATACGCACCCCCTCCCTTTTTTCTTTGAAATTGTAGATAAACCTTCATATTTATAATTTTAACATAATATTTTTCACATGAAATGAAAAAATAAATTTTATATAAAAAATTATACATCCTCTAAAACAGAACTCACGTTCTATGGTAAGGCCTCACCTAGAGAATGTCCTGTAAAAACGATGTTGTTCGCTCCATATTTTTTTACAAAGGGTTCAGCTTCTGTGAATTGGTTTTTGTTGGTATACGTGAGGGTTTTATCTTTGGAGTTGAGCTTCACCTTCCCCGTTGTTAAAGCTGCGTCTTGAGATGGAGTTCCTAAATAAGGTGTTTTTCCATATTCTTTTTTGGTATAATCGGAATCACTAAGAATAATTCCGTAATGTCTTCTTTCTTTTTTGTCTCTGAAACACGTTGGGAGACAAGGGCTAGGAATTATGAAATTTACTCAGTTAAGAGAATATTTTTTGAAGTGTTCGGTATTGCAGTGATGACCGTTAGTGGAGTTGTCTCATACTTTTTACCAAAACCCATGTTTGAATTTAACATTTTCATAGTTTCCCTTTAAACCCGGCAATATCGTTTGCACTTACCAAAAGAGAGGAACGATGGAAACGTATATCAAAGAAGCGAAGGGTGGATTTCACCTGACCGCATAAGCAGCCATTACTTTCAGGCAAATGAAGCAAGAATGATGTTGAGTCTGCTCGCCTATAATCAGAAAAACTGGATGTGTACGCTTTGTTTTCCGTGGGAGAAACCATGCAAATTCAAACCATACGGACTAGAGTGATTAAAGTTGTTAACATTCTCGATTCCTGATTGCAATATTCTAAAATTCTACATTGCAAAATACATTCACTTTATTTTAAGTTGTCATCCAGTTTTGTCAATCAAGCTTTTTTCTGGAAAGCGCTTCAAAGAATACAAGCGTTAAAACTGGAATGAGGCATGTACAATTCACTAATCTAAATTTTTCAAGTCTCTTTTAAACTAAGGGAGAAGTATGTCCAAATCAAACTGGATTTAGAAGAAAATGTGGATTTTACAAAGTTGCACTTAGAGCATAGTTACGCCGTTTGGTCACTCCAAAAAACATCAGAACATTTTAAGCAAAATCAATCAACATATCCTCGCTCAAGTAGTTCTTGATACGATGCGTCTTAAGAGTTTTGCCGATGTTATCTGCTGGGTCGCCGACATAGTATACGGAGCCAACGGATTGGTTATAAAAAGTTCCAACGATTTTCGTCAGGATAAGTGTAAGAAATAATATTATCTTTAAATTCGCCATTTAAAGCACGTTCTTGATCTTCTTTGGACAAAAGATCAAATACATCAGCTGCAGCAAAAGTAACAGCGTTTCTTGAGTTCATTCAAGCGAGACTCGTCCAAATTGTTATCATAAGCGCCTTATTTTTGTATTGAAACCAAAAAAATGTTTCAAATGCTTCGGTTTGATATCAGTTTAAGCCTTAACTTGGAGGTACGAATAATTCAGGTTAAATATTGGCTAAAACTAGTAAAAGGAATAAAAGCTGTAAAAGTGTGGCTTTAGAATAAAGTCGTACCGTTTATAAAAAAGTTAAACCGTTTTCAGAATCCTATGTTATAATTAATTACTATTAAAATACCAAATTTTTAATTTAGGAGGTGACTTGTGATGAGAAAGAAAAGATTGGTAAGTCACTGAGTTATTAAGATATTTAACTTTTGTTGGTGCAGTTGCAGCTAGAAGTGATATTAGATTATCATTTGGTTCAACTAATGGTTCAACTAATGGTTCAACTAAATTGCCCTCATTGTCATATATAGTTACAGCTGGTTGAATTTCCTCCATATTTGAATTAGTTTCTTCAGCAGAAATACACTTGGGTCTCGAGTCCTGTAGACGTATCTGAATTTTATAATCTTCCATTGAGTGGCTCATCATATACACTTATTACAAAAAAGTATTTCTATTTTCTTGTAGATAATCCAAAGGCGGGACAAACATATAAGGTAACGGCAATCAAATAATTCCCAAGAAGTGTTAGAAAGGGGGTCCTTATGAAAAAACGTATTTTTATTATGCTAATTATGATAGCTAGTATAATTGGAACTTTTGCTTATTATTCAAATTCGAAAGAACCGATTGAGAAAACTATCGTAATTGACAAAAATGGGAAGGTAATAGAACCACTTAGTGGCGATAACGATAACTTTGGTCATTGATACAGGTTTAATTTTGGAATTAATAATAATTAGTAACCGTTGTGGGATAAGAGGTTTAGTTTGATATTTTAGGGCTGCCACTAAGGCAGTCCTTTTAATACAACAATTGTTATGCGTAGGTGCAAGACAAAAGGGATGAAAAAACTACTACTATCCCGGTTATAGGTAATAACAGTTTAAGAAGATCGGAAATGTGAAAGGCTAACTCTCAACAGTGTTAAATTCTTTCGGCTACAACCCTGTCTCAAATTCTGCCACAGCTTGCTTTACAACACTCACTAACCTCTTTCGTCTGTCTTGATCGCCGATCTCTCTTAAATGGAGTAAATCAGGCTCTATACTGAATGTGGTGGTGTCTTTTATTCCGACAAGGTTTATAAGCAAACAAAAAAATACACGCCTTCCCCTTTCTTTTGTTAACCTTAAGTTGCCGACAAAAGGTAAGGAGAGGGAAAGCGTGCAACATCATTTTATCATAGAGTTATTAGGGATTAAAGACAAACATGTGGACTTATGGAATATAGAAAAGGATTCTAATAAATGGTTGATTGAACTTCATACCAAAGTTAAAAAACAAAAATGCCCACTCTGTAAGGAACGAACCAAGCGGATTCATAGCTATCGAAAGCAGTCTATACAGGGGCCAATCTTAGCCAATACACCTGTAAAAATAATAGTAAAGAAAAGGCGATACTTGTGTACACATTGTCGTCATACCAACGATTACAAATGGTGGATCCCTACCAAAGATGTACGAATTCCGTAAAGACATCCGCTTTAAGTTATTCTGCAGTGGGTTCGTTTACGCTAGCAGCACGACTATCAGGAATCAGCACGAACCGATTAACCCGTCTATTTGACCGACATGCATTAGCAACAAATAGGATTCTACCACGCGCCATAGCTATTGATGAGTTTAAGGGGGATGTAGGTGGAGAAAAGTTTCAAACAATTATCGCAGATGTTGAAAATAAAAAAATTATCGACATATTGCCACATCGAAAAGTGGATACGATTAAGAACTATTAATAGTCCTGCGATACTGGACGTGTAGGGATGGTTGTGATGGATTTATCCAAATTCTTTAAACATACCGTACAACAAGCGTTGGGAAATCCATTGATCATAGCCGATCGATTTCACCATATCAGACAAGTATATGGGGTGCTAGACGAAGTGCGACGTGAAGTACAAAGGGACTTATATAAGTCAGCTCGTATAAAGATGAAAAGAAGTAAAAAGTTATGATGGAAATCCATCTATAAGTTAGATGAAGACGAGAAAGAAAAGGTGGGCAAGCCGCTCCCTATAGATCCTCGCTAGAAGAAGCCTACCAATTAAAGAATAAGCTAGATACATGGTTTAAAGAAAGTAACAAACATACCGTAAAAGCAGGTTTAGAAGGTTGTGTGGAAGCCATGTTGGAAGCTTTTCATGTGTAAGAAATTACATTTAGGCGCTGGAAAACAGAATATTACACTCCTTTAATTTAATAATGGCTTTATAGAAGGAGTAAATAACACCATAAAAGTGTTAAAGCGTATTCATTTGGAATGAAGAGTTTTGAGCGAATAAAAATATAAAAAAATCATCTAAAGGTCAAAAGAGATGGTAGAGTCGATTTTCCACCACCACATTTGACAGAGAACCCTTTTATCTCGACATTATCTGTGTACCGATATCACCAGACTCAGGTTGAATAAATAGTGGGACCGACCCTAAAACCACTTGTTAGCAGTCTCTAGGGTCAGCCCCTTGAATTCATTACAAAATACTTACTTCTTCTTTTGCAGTTCTTTTCCTTAACGTATCAGTAATTGAAGTAATAGCACCGTCTCCAGTTACATTACAAGCTGTACCAAGACTATCTTGTGCCAGATATAATGCAATCATAAGCGATACCATGGTAGCATCAAAGCCAAGCATGCTTTCCAATAGACCCACAGCAGCCATCACTGCTCCTCCCGGTACACCAGGTGCGGCAACCATAGTGAATCCTAATATTATAATAAAAGGGAGTATGGTACTAAATGATACAGCACCCCCTTGTAAGAAGATTACAGCTAGTGCACAACTAACAATTGTGATAGTACTTCCAGAAAGATGGATATTCGCTAATAGTGGTATTGTAAAGTCAGCAATGCTGTTTCGCACTTTTAGTTTTTTTGCATGTTTCAAGGTTACAGGGATAGTTGCAGCTGAAGACTGTGTCCCAAGCGCTGTGAAATATGCTGGTGCCATTGTTTGAATCATTTTGACAGGGTTTTGTTTGCTTATCATACCAGCAAAACTATATTGTAAAAATAAGTAGAGTAAATGCAGAACAATGATCATGACAAACACTTTAGCAAAAACCGATAAAATCGTGCTAACTTGACCAGCAGCAGTCATATTAGCAAAAATCCCGAAAATATGAAAAGGTAGTAATGGGATAATTACTTTTTCAATAACTAAATGAATGATATCACGAAAATCAAGTGATAATTTATAAAGTACATCTCCTTTAATCGCTGCGATTCCCAATCCAATTACAAACGAGAGTAATAATGCAGTCATCACTTCCATAGGGGGTGGCATTTCTATTTCAATAAACCCACTCCTTAATGCTTTGGAAGGATCGGAAAATGATTGTAGAGATTGCTGAGTTAACAAGCTTGGGTAAAGCAATTTCGCCGATATAAATGCTATGATACCAGCAATAATAGTCGATGTATAAGCGATTATTGCAGTTAAGCCCAATAGTTTACCTGCACCTTTACCTAATGATCCAATACCCGGAACAATGAAACCAATAATAATTAAAGGAATAATAAACCCTAAAAAGCTGCCAAAAATGTCATTAAAAGTAGCAAAAAAGCGAATGAACCAATTATTAACGAAAGAACCAATAGCAATACCTAGTATAATTGCTAAAAGTATTCGAAATAGTAAACCAAAGCTTTTCATATGGTATCCTCCCTTCAGATATAATAACATCTATTTTACACAAATTTAATAAATTCGTCTAATCTAATTAAAGATTTTTTGTAACAAAGAAATGATAAAAGAATTACAAATTTAAAAAGCGCACCATAATCGGTGCGCTTTATCTATTTAGCTCATACCATAAGGGCCTAATTGCTGGGACCCACCAGTATTAGCAGTATTAGAATTTACCATTTGCGATACAAATGGAATCATTTTTTGCATGGTTTGTCCAAATTTTTGATTGTTCTTTGTCATCGTGTAAAACGTTGCTGCACCAACACCTACAGAAGCAATAAGCGGTAACCAAATTCCGTTTCTTTGCACAATAACCAACCCTTTCTCTACCCTTATAGTGATAAATAGACATTATTTAGGTTAAGCATCTTTTCAAAAAACATTCAAGGTATCAACTACCAGCAGAGGATTCAATAACTATATAGTCGGGTGTATAAAAAAGATGTACAATAAATGAATGGGTATGGTGGTTAAAAACACTCTGGAATAACAAAGGAAATGGTCACCTTTGAAAAATTTTTTATGCAAAGGATGGTTTATAAATTTTTAACCATCCTTACTTTTATCACATTGAGTTACTGTCTGATTGTTGTCCGTTATTTGTTCCACCCTGTATGTTAGATGTCAATTGTTGCATACCTTGGTTATTTGTCATGTTATTTAAAGGTTGTATTAATTGTTGGACTTGTGGATTGTTTATTGCATTAGAAATGGTTTGTTGCCACCGTTGAAAAGTTCCGTTTTGTATACCTCTTGTAACACCATATATAACCGCACCAATTGCACCTACAGTAAATAAAGAAGTCATCATACCTCTATTGTTATTCATCAGAACTCACCACCTTTTTTTTATTATTTTGTTTTTTTAGTCCCAAAAATATTTACAAACAGTAATAGTTTTAATAAATTCATCAAAAAATATACTGAAACAGTCTTCCACTTTTTAACTTGTTGAGTAAAGTTAAAAAATTGGTTAGCCTAATTTATGATAAATTTGATAGCAAAATTTATGTGAGGAATAAAAAATATGGACTTGGACTTTTTTCAGCTATTGTGTCTATAGCTTTTTTATTTGGAGGTGATGGTCTAGACGAAAATGAGCCAGATCCAACAGAAAAGTCATCTGAACAACAACAAGAGAGGAAAAATGATGAAGATAATCTATTAGGGTACTTTTGAAATGGCGATTCATTATTTTACATGTTCCATTGTTAGCGTTTATAAAATTCACAAGAATAAGCCCCTCTTAGCTGAGGGGCTTCCAAGGTGGAAATCGGAAGTTATAAGCTTCCTGTCTTTTTAGTTTGTCCAGGATTTTATAAACTAAACCTCCTTTTAAAATTTTTTATATAATAAAATAAATGTTCTTGCTACTTGACGAACAACAGTAAGAAGAAATCAACCATAAAATTGTGGCTCACTCTAAAAAACGACTAAATGATTGAATTAAACTATTTATTGATGTTTGGATAGATTAAAAAGTCCCCTCTTATTCATAAATATTCTCTAACCTTGAATAGTTTTGCTAAATAAAAGCACACTAAATATTGATTCAATTTAAAATCAATTATTTAAGGAGTGAAGTTATGGGAATTTTAAGTGGGAATCCTACAGAAGAACCAATGCATTATGGAGAAGTTTATTTAACATGGTCGTATCTTTTAGCTAATAACGGGGTGCTTGATCTTTATCAAGGCTTCTACAATCATGCTGGGGATGAAGATTTAAAGGAACTTATCGAAGAGGCAATTCAAGGTATTAAAGGTGAAAATCAAGAGATTGAAAATTTATTAAAAGCTAACGGAATAGCTCTTCCTCCTACACCACCAGAACGACCAGGAGCTAATTTAGAAGAAATACCAGTTGGTGCACGTTTTAATGATTTAGAAATTGCAGCGGTTTTATCAACAGATGTAGGCAAAGGGCTTGTCGCTTGCAGTACCATTATGGGACAATCAATTCGTGAAGATATAGGAATGATGTTTGGACAATTCCACTTAAAAAAGGCTCAATTTGGAGTGAAAGTATTACATCTCAACAAGGAGAAAGGTTGGTTAGTACCTCCTCCATTACATTTAAAAGCGCAAGAAGAAAATTAATAAAGCCGGGTTTTATACCCGGTTTTTCATTTGGGAGTACTACTATTTCAGAGTCTTTTGCATCAAGTTTTCCATTCTAAATCCAAAAAATAGCCTTCGCATTATTTTTTTCCACGATAAAAACCACCATCCTATAACCATAATTGAAATTAGTTACGAGGAGGTGGCATAATTTTTTTAAAAAAACTAATGGTTCTATAGAAGGACTATTCATCAGATGGTCGGTATTTTTTCTAAGCTCTTCTCATTCTTTCTTCTTATCCAAGACAATACTTTTTAAAAATATTTTAGGTTGGTCTTTTATAGGTTGTAATGGTACAATTAAATTTGCAAATAAAAGTAAGCTAAGAAGGTTAAGGACCTGGATAATGCTTTTTGTAAACAGAAACTATAATTTATAATAGAGGTGCAGCTTAGTTCATTCTCTAACAAGACAAAATGGAATTGGTAAACCTCATATTTCAAATGCAGGGAATTTAGTACCAGCTAGTAAGAATGGTCTATATAAAGTTAGATAATTCACTGTTACAGAGCATATACTCGGAGGTTATAGAAAAAGGCCAAGTCTGACAATCCTTATACTAGTTTTACCAATACAAAAATATAATTGGTAATTATGGAGAACACGTTGTTGAATTAGATCTGCTTTAAGAAAAAATATAAGATTAGGAAAGGTAAAGGATGTTCTGTACTTTCTCCGAAACAAATAGAAAAGTTAATAGAAGGAGATAATTTTTGGAAGAAAAGACCCATAAATTGGACGAAAAGGAATAAAGAATATTTAATTAAAGGGGAAATTCCTGATCAATACTTTAAGTTTTTTTCGAAAATTGAAAATTCTGAAACTATATTTTCAAACGAATGTTGAGGAGAAGTTAAAAATATAAATGTTAAGGGTATGTGGGTAAATAGAAAGATAATACCTAATAAGAATATGGGAAAATTCAGGGATTTTTTGCTTCGATTGTTAACGAAGAAAATGAGTTAGTAGGAGAGAATTTTAATAAGAGTGGTTAGACGATTATAATTATACATCTCATTGTAGATGGCGTAAGCAGAGAAAAGGAATATTTATACCAGTAGTTTATCCTGAAGGGGATATTTACTGGAGATGATAGACGTAAGTATTATCGTAGATGTAGAATGAAGATTGGCCCATCATTTAAATGATGGGCTTTATAAATGGGTAAGAAACTATATATTAAATTAGTAGAGACTTGAACATACTAGCCTGCTATGTTAACGGGAGAACCTGTATAAGGAAGAGCCTTACCATCAACTGCAACAATAACAGATTTCGCTTGAATTTTATCACCATTTTGGAAGATAATTAAATGGTTAGGCTTTGAAATGAATTGTCTTTACGGGACCATTTAAACAAAATACTTATATGAAGTTCTTCCAAGTGGTTTAATAGGGCTTGTATTTCTGTTTTAGACTAATTTGATACAGGAAACATTCTACCGTGATCTTCCTCCTTAAGAGGGACATTTAGCTTTGTAGTGAACTCGATAATATCATAAATTATTAAATATAAAAAAGTACTGTACAGGAACTTGCTATTTCCAGGAATGTGTTTCATCACCTCATCTTGAGGTAGGCGATTCGTTACATTGCATCTACCTCCTCCTGAAATGGCTAGTTTTTCTCTGGTTCTTTCCTTTTTCGATTAATAATGTATTAGCTCCGGATTCAGCTGCAGTGATCGCAGCCATTATCCCAGAGGGACCGCCGCCGATAATAACAACATTACAATTTCCTTCAATTCCTTTCCGTATGGTATCGTTTATGGTCTTGATGATGTGACAATCCACTGGAATTTAGCTTTATAGACTTAGATTATGAAATTGTACAGATATTTTAAGCCCTTCTTGTATGAAAAAACATAGCAAGAGAAATTCTCTTTTACGTTTTTTGTAAAAGATGTCCCCATAAATTGATTAGCTTGAACGAAAAGTGTGATAAAATAGGTCATAAGCTAATTTAATGTCTACTAAAAATATATAGAAGCTTTTTAATTAAATGTTGGTAAATGCAGGTGAAATAATGTCAAATATTGTACGTGGAACTATGTTATTAACTGGAGCATCTTTTCTCTCCAAATTTCTCGGAATGATTTATGTCATTCCATTTAATTCGTTAGTTGGTGCAACTGGTGGTACCCTGTTTGCATATGCTTATACACCCTATAATATTTTTATTAGTTTGTCTACTGTAGGTGTACCGCTAGCTGTATCTAAATTTGTGGCAAAGTATAATGCTGTCGGAGATTATAAAACAGGGATGCGAATGTTCCGTACTGGCATGACGCTAATGATCGTAACAGGAGTATTAGCGTTCTTTGCGATGTTTTTAAGTGCGGATTGGTTGGCAGCACAAATGATTACAAGTCAAGATGCGAGAAGCATTACTTCTGCTGATGTGGCATTTGTAATTAAAATGGTTAGTTTTGCCCTTATTTTAATACCGGCGATGAGCATTGTAAGGGGATTTTTTCAAGGACATCATTCCATGGGCCCTACAGCAATATCGCAAATTATGGAACAAATTGTCCGTATTGCATTTATATTAGGTGGATCATTTGTTATTGTTTCGGTATTAAATGGTTCTGTTATAGCTGCAGTTGGATTTTCTACCTTTTCTGCGTTTTTAGGGGCGGTTGCTTCCTGTTTTGTTTTATGGGTATACTGGCATAAACGCCAGCCGTACATACATAAACAAATGCAACAGCAAATTTATACACATGATATTCGCACGCGCGACATGCTTGCTGAGTTGTTTCGTTATGCCGGTCCATTTATTTTAGTAGGTCTAGCTACACCCGTCTATCAATTGATTGATCAATTTACTTTTGAAAGAGCAATGGTAGCGAGTAATCAAGGAGATATTTGGGCATTTGCTTATTCAGCTATGAATTTTTATGGTCATAAGCTTGTAATTATTCCTGTTACACTTGCTACAGGTTTGTCGCTTGCGATTTTACCGGAGATGACAAAATCATTTACGCAGAAAAATAGAGTATTTTTAGAAAAACAGATTAACCAAGCGCTTCAAATAATTATGTTTCTTATCTTACCTGCTGCTGTAGGACTATCTATTTTGTCGAAAGAAGCATATGGTACATTATTTGGGATAGACAATATCCAGATATCTGGTCAGTTACTTGCATGGTATGCACCGGTAGCGCTAGTCTTTGGCTTGTTTACGGTGTCGTCATCTATTTTGCAAAGCATTAATCAACAGCGCTTTGCTGTTATTAGTTTGTCTGCTGGAGTCTTAGTAAAATTATTGTTCAATATTCAACTTATTTATGTGTTTGGTGCTAAAGGAGCGATTATTGGCACAGCTTTAGCAGCTGGAATAGCTATGATATTAAACCTTTGGCGAATAAGCACAACAATCCAATTTTCGTATAAGCAATTAATGAAACGAACGATCTTAATCGGTATATTTATTGCGATTATGTCTTTGTTTATCATTTTACTTCGATTTTTGTTGAATATGGTCGTACCAGAAGGCAGATTCGGCATGAGTATAGTTTTAACCGTATGTATCGTTGTGGGTGGAATGGTTTATTTAGGATTAGCCTACTATTCCACATTAATGGAAAGAGTATTAGGAAGGCGAATTGGCTTTTTAGATAAATTATTCCGACGATAGGAGCGAAGTAAATGCGGCTTGATAAATTATTAGCCAATGCTGGATTAGGTAGTCGCAAAGATGTAAAAGCATTACTCAAGAAAGGCTGTGTCACGGTGAATGGCGAAATAATAAAGAATGGAACAATGCATGTTGATGAGAATGCAGATATTATAAAAGTTAATGAAACAGCTATTCACTATCAAAAATATGTGTATATTATGATGCATAAACCTCCTGGAGTTATTTCAGCAACGGAGGATAAGCGGGAAAAAACAGTTATTGATCTTCTGCCATCTGATATAAAGAGATTTCGACCATTTCCGGTTGGACGGCTTGATAAAGATACAGAAGGACTATTACTTATCACAAATAATGGCGAGTTAGCTCATCAATTATTATCGCCAAAAAAGCAAGTGGATAAAACCTATTATGCAAAGGTAAAGGGACTAGTAACAGAAGAAGATTGTAATTATTTTGCAAGAGGGGTCCGTTTGAATGACGGGTATATTACAAAGCCAGCTTTATTAAGAATCATACAGCAAGGAGATGTGTCCGAGGTTGAGATTGTTATTTCAGAAGGGAAGTTTCATCAAGTGAAACGTATGTTTCTAGCAGTAGATAAAAAAGTAATTTATTTGAAACGTACGAAAATGGGAAAATTAAGCCTTGATAGCCAGCTGAATCTTGGAGAATACCGCGAACTTTCAAAGGATGAGCTTGAATTATTAACCAAGTCGTAAAGAGAACGAAGACTGGAGGTTAAACGATGTCAAATTTTCCACATTATTTTATTGCTATTTCTTTACCAAAACGATTACAACAATTTTTTGCCGACTGGCAATCTGAGTTGAAAACTATTTTACCCTATAAACAGTGGACGAACTTTCAAGATTTGCATATAACTTTAAAGTATTTAGGTCCGGTATCCGATATTAAATTAAAGGATTTAATAAAAAGGTTGCATGCTATTTCCTTTACCCCATTTCACATACAAGTGGGCAGTATTGGCATGTTTGGCGCTTCAGCAAAACCTAGAGTCCTTTATGTTGCCGTTGAATTATCAGAAGCGTTAGCTGATTTGAAGCAACAAGTTGAATCCGTTACAAGTCATGAAGGATTTGTGCCTGAAGAACGTCCATATACTCCTCACATTACATTGGCAAAAAAATGGAACGGATTGAATTCGCTGCCTGATAAAATAGAACATATTAAAAGAAACTTTACCGAGCAAATACGTTTATATGTAGATCAATTTTTAATATATCGGATTTTTCCAAAGGAGTCTCCAACATATCGAATGGAAGCTATTTTTACAGCAAAGGGAGGTGGAGGCACTGGCGCAATTAATTAAATTGCAGGATTATGTTTCGAGATATGAATGGAATGTATATCGGTATCCAAGTCAATTCATCCGCTTAAAAAATGAGAATTGGAACAAATTGATAGCTCTTTGGGAAGAACGTGAAGATTTATCTGAAGTCAAAATAAACGTGGAAACAACAGAAGAGCATCATCCACGCTGGAAGATTTGGAAACGAAAATCGAAATCAGTACATGATGAAGAAGACATAGAAGCTGATTTTTATGATCTTCCGGATACGAAAGAAGAATTAAAACAATATTTTCTTGATAAGCTATTGCAAATTCAACTTAAATGGGCAACTTCCACTGTTACAGATATATCATTTGTAGATAAACAATGGGTGGAAGACCCTGAAATCAGGTATTTTTTACAACGTTTCCCTGATACGTATCTTTTTATGTATTATCCTGTTTTTAATATTAAAAAAGCTCCCGTAGATGGTGAAATAGTTTTAATTACTCCAGTAGGTATTGAAATAATTAGCCAAATTAGAGCTGAAAAGGATGCAACTATTATAGCTCAGGATCAGCGAACATGGATAGTGAAAGAAAATGATGAAGAACGCAAGATGCTAAGCCCGCAAATTGCATTGAAGCGAACAGAACAAATTATTAAGAGCATATTAAAACACCATGAAGTACAGCTTCCGATTCAAAAAACAGTGCTTGCAAAAGAAAATCCAATTCATTTTCTAGAAGAACCCTACCAAATCAAACTCATTGGAATGCATCAATATGAATCTTGGTTTAGGCAAAGAAGAAATATTTCGTCACCACTTAAAAGTCATCAACTTAAGACGGCTGAAATACTATTAAAACATTGTCAAACAACTTCCGTTAAAAGGCCAGAGTGGGAAGAAGAACGGGACGAATTTGAATTTGTTTCTGATGAATTTTAATGGTTCTAACATTGATATTTGTATTTTTGACTGGATATCGATAAAATATATTATTGAACGCTAAATTTTGAAAGATGTGAGGAATATATGTTGAACTGGCTGAAGCGAGTTCTAGGCAGTGATTGGGAAGTAGTTCCAGCAGGTGGATTAACTGGAGATGCTTACTTAGCAACAAAGGATAATCAGCGGCTATTTTTAAAAAGAAATTCTTCACCATTTTTAGCCGTTCTGTCGGCTGAAAGGATCGTGCCAAAATTAATTTGGACAAAGCGAATGGAAAACGGCGATGTAATTACAGCACAGGAATGGCTTGAAGGTAGGGAATTAAAACCGGCAGAAATGCGGCATTTACGTGTTGCAGACTTGTTACGTAAAATTCATCAGTCGTCTGAATTACTATACATGCTAATGAGGTTAGGAAAAAAACCAATTACCTCGGATGATAGTTTTAGGATGATTAAGGAGCGCTTAACGCAAACGGACTTACTTCAATCACATGAACAGGTCAAAATTTCGTTAGACTATTTGGAAAAGCTGCTCCCTATTACAAGAAAACAAAAATTAGTTGTGTGTCACGGTGATTTAAATCATAATAATTTACTTTTAACGGATGAAGGCCATTTATATCTTATTGATTGGGATAATGCGTTAATAGCTGATCCGGTTATTGATTATGGAATGATCTTAAATTGGTACATTCCAAAAGAAAACTGGAAGGAATGGCTAAATAGTTATGGTATTGCTGAAGATGATCATTTAATAGGCCGGATGTATTGGTATTTATTGATCGATACACTATATTATTTGTGCTGGCATAAAGAACGTGATGAAAATAGTAAATTTGTCGAACGTTTAACTAATCTTCATGATTTAAATAACCAAATCAAGGTCTTAATTTAGATTAGTCTGATGAATTGCTTCCACCCATGTTGCCAATTGTTGGTTATTAGCTGTAATATGCGCTTCAATGTTTGATGAAGACTCACCATCTTTACCATATGCATATATTTCAGGGAGCAATTGTTGTAATTGCTGGTCGGTTAAGTCATTATTTTGCATTAATGACTTAACTAGTCTTGTAATTTGCTCGTACTCGGCTACATTGCCGCAACAATCGTTCCGCTGTTCATCTAATAAATCCATAAGTAAGGTTAGTTGATGGTTTATGTTTAATGTCATTAGAATCACCTCTAATCTTAGTATCGTTCATCATTTAAATTCTATACCTTCGTAACAGAAAGAGAGGATTCTAAATTGCGTCAACGTAATAAACCGTGGGCGGATGAATTTTTACGTCACCATACAGATATAGTTATTCCTAATCCTGAAAAAAATCGTAATTGCTGGCATACGCTTTTTGGCAATGATGCACCAATCCACTTGGAAATTGGTACGGGAAAAGGTCAATTTATTGTAGAAATGGCTAAGCAATACCCACATATCAATTTTATTGGACTCGAAGTAGCTAAAAGCATTATTGTGACTGCAGCACAAAAAGTCATTGATTCAGGATTACCTAATATTCGATTGTTGAATGAAGATGCTGCTTGCTTACCAGAATTTTTTTCGAGAAATGAATTATCTGTTATTTATTTGAATTTTTCAGATCCCTGGCCAAAAAACCGTCATGAAAAGCGAAGATTAACATATTTTACATTTTTAGAAAAATATAAAAATGTGTTACATCCAAACGGTGAAATCATTGTTAAAACAGATAATATGGGATTATTTGAGTATTCATTAGTAAGTTTTTCTAAAAATGGATGGGAGTTGGAGGAAGTTAACTTAGACCTTCACAGTCTGGATGACCCGACTAATTGTATGACAGAATATGAGGAGAAGTTCGCTGCCAAGGGTCAGCCTATATATCGCTGTCGTGTAAAATTAAAAAAAGGCAGTGAATGAAAATAGCCGAGCGAAATGGGAGAACATCGCTCGGCTATTTTCATTCAGCCAATTATAAAACTTGTTCATGGTCGATAATTTTTTATATTACATTTATCCATATCTGTTTCCGACGTGTAGCACTTCGAAAGCAGCTTTACTCACCTCAGTGTTAGCAAGTTTCACTGCTTGTCGCGGCTAACCAAGGAGCCGCGCATGTTTATGTCTAAATTTGCTATACGTTCAAGCTGTAGTAGGTTTTGATTCTTTTCCCTTTAATCGGTTAAATTTATCCCGCATGTAAGGTGCCGTAAGTTTCTCCCAATAAGAGTTGAAGGAACATGGAGAAGTGTAAGAAAACGGCACCTAAATGCCCGATTCGTTCAAGGGCCTTTAGGTTATATCCTTGCGGTACTAACATTTAGTAGGAGATGGAAGAAAACTCCTACTGAGTGAAGTTTCAATTTATACAAATATTTTGTTGCTGTGCCTGCCTTTAAAATGGTCGATTTGGATTATACCCATATCTATGTTTATTTGAGACCTTAGAACAGTTTTGATAAACTAAAAATATTAAAGTTAATCAAAAATGAAAACGTTTTTAAAACAGATGGGGGAAAATGATGGAACATCTTAACGTAGGGAGAGCAAAGTTAACTTGGTTAAGGGGTGGCGTTACTTTTTTAGATGGTGGTGCTATGTTTGGAGTAGTACCAAAGGTATTATGGGAGAAGAAATATCCAGTAAATGAAAAAAACCAAATAGAATTAAGAACAGATCCAATTTTAATGCAACTAGATGGGAAGAATTATTTAATTGATAGTGGTATAGGAAAAGGGAAGCTAACGCAAAAGCAGTTACGAAATTTTGGTGTTTTAGAAGAGACACAAATAGAAGAATCTCTTGCTCTGCTTGGATTATCGACAAACGATATTGATATAATTTTAATGACTCATCTTCATTTCGATCATGCTTGCGGTTTAACAAAACAGGTGGGCAACCATTTTGAGCCAGTATTTGAGCGGGCAATTATTTATACGTCGTCGATTGAATGGTATGAGATGAGAAATCCGAATATTCGATCAGTAAACACTTATTGGCATAGCAACTGGCAACCAATTGTTGATCGAGTTAAAACATTTACAGATAAAATAGAAATTACAAACGGTTTAAAAATGATCCATACAGGTGGTCATAGTGATGGGCATAGCCTAATTTTATTTGAAGATGGTGACGACCACTTCATTCATATGGCAGATATTATGCCCACGCATGCACATCAAAACAAATTGTGGGTGTTAGCATACGATGATTATCCCGTAACTTCTGTACATCAAAAGGAAAAGTGGATGCAGTATGGTTTTAAGAAACAGGCATGGTATACGTTTTATCATGACGCTTATTATCGAGCAATTAAATGGAATCAACATGGTGAGGTTATGAATACAGTAAAGCGGGAATACTAATTGGTTTGGGAAGCTTCATTATTCAAAGTGACTTGGTGTGATGAATTCGCTAGGGAAAGACTCAGACAAGTTGTGGCATTATAGGATAAAACAAGGATGACAACATGCATAAAGCCTAAGTTAAGCTGCTTATTCCAAGCAGCTTAACTTATGGAGCACTATGCTGTTTGAATAGAATCAATCACAGCTCCAGTATCCACATCGACATAGAATTCATATTGCTTATTTTCACCATCAAGATTACGTGTTACTCCTCCACGATAGGCATTATAAAGCAAACCATTCTTTTCTACTGCTTGAGGCTGCATATAGATCCATGAACCGCTAATCGGCCCCTGTTTTTTAAAGGTTTCTTTCGCTTGTTTTAACGCTTTCTCAGGGGTGATTTTTTTCACTTGATCTAGTTGCTGCTTAGCAAAGTAGCCAACTGCTATTCCGACTCCTAATGCAAGAACTGTCTTTTTCATACCCATTTTCATTCACCTCTTGCTTTCAATTTAAATAATCGATTATTTCTAAGTTCTTACATGATAGTATATCGTATTCGTAAAAAAATAGAAAATAAAAAAGTTTCCATAAGGTATATCCAACTCATGTTAAATGATTATAGAAAAGAGATAACTGGAAATTATTTGATTGATTCCGTTATAATTAATTTATTACATATAAGGCGAAGGTGGGGATTACAATATGAATCAAGAAACGTTATCGCTTTTTCAACAATTAACGGAGCTACAAGGTGCTCCAGGGGATGAAAAGCGAGTTCGTACTTTTATGAAGCAAGAACTTGCAAAGTATGCAGATGAGATCATTCAGGACAATTTAGGTGGCGTATTTGGGATGAAGCAGGGAACAGGTCCAAGAGTAATGGTAGCAGGTCATATGGATGAAGTAGGATTTATGGTTACCAAAATTACTAAAAATGGGATGATTTGCTTTCAACCATTGGGCGGTTGGTGGAATCAAGTATTGCTTGCACAACGAGTGCAAATTATGACTGATAATGGATCGGTTATAGGAGTTGTAGGTTCTATTCCACCTCATAACTTAACAGAAGAACAAAGAAAGAAACCAATGGAAATAAAAAATATGCTTATTGATATTGGTGCAGACGATAAAGAAGATGCTGAACGGATTGGTATTAGACCAGGTCAATCCATTGTTCCTTTAACACCTTTTACACCGATGGCAAATAAAAAGAAAATTATGGCTAAGGCTTGGGATAACCGCTATGGTTGCGGTTTAGCTATTGAGCTTTTAAAAGAATTACAAGATGTAACTTTACCAAACCAATTATTTTCTGGAGCAACGGTTCAAGAGGAAGTTGGCTTAAGAGGAGCACAAGTAGCTGCAAATATGATTAAACCAGATATCTTCTTTGCATTGGACGCTTCTCCTGCAAATGATGCTGCGGGTAAAAAGGACGAATTTGGTCAACTAGGTAAAGGTGCTTTGTTACGTATCTTTGATCGTTCCATGATTACACATCAAGGAATGAGGAATTTCATTTTAGACACTGCAGAAAGTAATCATATTCCATACCAATATTTTGTTTCACAAGGCGGTACGGACGCGGGGCGTGTTCATTTAACAAATAGTGGCGTTCCTTCTGCTGTTGTAGGTATTTGTTCCCGCTATATTCATACCTCTGCTTCCATTATTCATGTAGATGATTATGCGGCCGCAAAGGAATTACTTATTCAACTTGTAAAAATGCTCAATGAAACAACATTAAAACAAATTCAGCACTCTGTTTAATTAGATGTTACATCCAATTGTAGTAAAATACTTTTTTCAATAGAGATCCGAATATGCTGAGAGTCTGTCATTAATATTCCATATAGATAAAAGCTTTTCCCATGGAATGAAGTTTCATTATTAGAAAAACTTGGCTATCGCCAGTCCTTATGGCGTAAGCTATAGTTTTTCTTATACTATAAACCATAAAGTTATATTTTTCTATAGTATAAAAAAGGAAGTTAGTATATGAATATAATTATTGGTTCATTAAATCCAGCAAAAGTAAAAGCAGTACGGGAAGTATTTCCTGAAGCTTCCATTTCACAAGTAGATGTAGATTCGGGCGTCTCGCGACAACCATTTTCAGATGAGGAGACGAAAAGGGGAGCGATTAATCGTGCATTTTCCTGTATGAATATCACGCCATCACCCATTGCAATCGGATTAGAAGGAGGGGTAATGTTCGTTGGTAACCAGTTATTTTTATGTAATTGGGGTGCCTTAGTAACTGCTGAACAAAAGGTTTATGCAGCTAGTGGAGCACGGATTCTTCTTCCTTTAGAAATTACGGAACAATTGCTTCAAGGTAAAGAACTTGGTGATATAATGGATAATTATGTCAAACGGTATCTAGTTCGTAAAAAAGAAGGAGCAGTCGGCATTTTTACGAATGAACGTATTACAAGGCAAAAGATGTTTGCTCACGTAGTTGAATTGTTACGAGGGCAATGGGAGTATGAAAATCGCTGAGACGTATTTTGTTTATAGTGAGGTTGAAAGCGAGAGAAGCAATTTCGCTAATCTGTGTTACTAAAAAAATGGCCTGTAGTGTTTGGATACTACAGGCTTTTACATGTATTACTCATAAATATACTGAATAACATCTAATGCTTGCTCTATCGTCTCCACCGTAACATTTGCTTTTTCGGATAATTCTTTTAAGGGATGAATGAGTGATTCAGGGCGGATAATAATAGTTGGTTTATTTAATGCAATAGCTTGGCTTGCATCCATAGCAGTATTCCACTGTTTATAACTTTCTCCAAATAAGGTGATTACAATATCTGCTTTTTCCATTAACACTTGTGTTCTAAAATTATTGATTTTAGAAGCAGTTTCATCTTTATACAACGAATTTGGCTGTTTTCCTAAAATGGCTTCCCCAATATTATCAGAACGTTCATGATCAGTTTGAGGAGAAACAAAATGTAAAGGCAGCTTCCTTTCCTCTGCTAATCGCTTTAATTCATCGCGCCAGTTGTCATGAATTTGACCAGCCAGATAAACAGTTAATTCCATTTCAGCCCCTCCAGTTAACTTTTTACTTACATCTATCGTAAAACAAAAAAAGGAGGTTTGCAAAGTATTATCTGTTTTCTGTTTACGAAATTAATCCGAAATTATATCCGTTTCTGTATGTTAGATATCTTTTTTGAAAGTAGTTTTATCGTCTAACTTAAGAGATCAAGCGCTTGAGCTTTGTTCGTAAAGAAAGAACACTGAAACTAAACAGTCAGCTTGTAGTGAAACCCCTTGGTTTTCAACAAGTTTTTTTGTTGTCCACGTTTAGGTGACTACTAATGGCTTTTTCGCGGACGAACGACTGATCTTCCTCGTGGAAAGCCACAACTACGGAGTCACGGGTAGCTCGTTTTTCCGCAGCAGTCTCGCAGTATTCGCCTTTTCTTTATCTGAAAAAGACTCCCCCGTTATCCAACTCTGGATAGATGGGGGAGAGTCTTCATGTTCTTACAGGGAGCTGTCAATAATGCCTGCTCACATACGTTTTCTTTTCCGCACATACGACAATAACCGCCCCTTCAGTTCTTTTGAATCTGCGAAGCTACGTTCCACTTTTTCTTTTCTCATCCGATAGAGCCATTTCCCTTCATTCAATATCCTGTTCAAATAAACTTGTTCTTTTGTTTCTCATATATGGAGAATAATAGTTTTTTTGGAATTTCTTATTTTTGTACATTTCTCAAATAGTGGAAACGGTCTGGATACTTCGGCCTTTCATTTCTGTCATATCTGTTTATAACAATCTTATACGGTAAATAATTAGAGTAAATAAACGTAAAAGGTCTGTCGAGACTTTCTCGTTTAAACTAACACAGTATGAGTAAAGTCGTTTTAATTCATCGTCATTCATAGTATGATAGATCATGAAATAGCTTAGCTCTTCATGGTGATAAATCAGCCTACCTAAAAGAACTGCTCAGCGTTTTTTTGTACTATAGGAAAGTATAAAACTTTATGGTTGATAGTATAAGAAAAACTATAGCTTTCGCCATAAGAACTTGAATTAGTCGTTTTTGGAGCGAATACTGTAGAAGTGTTTTTAACTGTAAAGATCATATAGGTGTAGCGAAAAATCGTTTTATCTTCCTGCAAATGGTGCCTGAAAATAAGATGAAAATCAACCTCTTTCTCAAAAAAGATGAATCTCTAACAAAATAAAGGTTCATCAGCAATTTAACGTATCAAGCTGCAGAGCAGAAAAAAAGCACTAAACGTTATGTTGGGTAATGTTACAAAAGAAGGATTAGTCTTATGGAATGCAGATTTTATCGGAAGTTTTAAAGTAACAACATATGCCAAAAAAAGGTGATTAGCTAAGTATGTAAAAGTAAAATAGTTAAAAGAGAAAAATATGGTTAGGAGTGAATGGAAATGAAAAAATTAACTTCACATGATGAATTTACGAAAATGATGAAGGAAGATCAAGTAGTTTTCTACTTTACTGCCGGTTGGTGTCCAGATTGCACGGTTATAGAACCGGTATTACCAGAAATTGAAACAGAATTTCCATCTTATACTTTTGTCCAAGTGGACAGGGATGAATTTATTGATATTTGTCAGGATTTTTCCATATTCGGTATACCTAGCTTCGTTGCTTTTAACAATGGAGAAGAGGTTAGCAGATTCGTAAGTAAAGATCGTAAAACAAAAGAGGAAATTGTTGAATTTATGAATAACCTTCCGAGTTAATAGTATCCTGCATAATGTAAGGAGAGAGCAAAATGCAAATGACAAGCTTGAAGCTGAAAAAAATATTAGGTGAGCGCTTTAATCACCCGGAGTTACGAACTTCTTATAATCGGGATAAAGATTCTTTTCGTGTTGAATGGAGGTCGACAAAGAAAGGAATAACCATTACATTACCAAATGTAGTTGCTAAGTATAACCAAAAAGGGCAAGAAATCATTGATGAGCTAGAGGAACATGTTAAAGAAGCGCTACGAATTATGAATGAAGAGCAGCATTTAGCTGGAATGGAGAAGCATATTTATCCGGTGATTCGATCAACTTCTTTCCCAACTAAAACGAATTCTAATATAAATTTAGTATACAAAGATCACACAGCGGAAACCCGGGTTTTTTATGCAATTGACTTAGGAAAATCGTATCGGTTAGTTGATGAATCGTTATTAGCAGAGGAAAATTGGACAAAAGAACATATTGATGAGATTGCTACATTTAATTTACGTTCGTTATCGGTTGATTATAATCATGATCGAGTTGCAGATAATGACTTTTATTTTATCGCAACCCAAGATGGTTATGATGCAAGTAGGATTTTAAACGAAGCTTTTTTAGAAGCAATGAAAGCAAATAGCAAAGGCGAACTGGCCGTAGCTGTCCCGCATCAAGATGTTTTAATCGTTGCAGATGTACAAAATAATACCGGCTATGATGTTTTAGCCCAAATGACAATGAAGTTTTTTGCGGAAGGTAGAATTCCAATCACTTCTTTACCAATGATATATGAAAATAAAACACTAGAGCCAATCTTTATTCTAGCAAAAAATCGACCAGAAAAAAATGATTAATTAAGAGGGTGAATGACATGGATGTATTTTATAATTTAAATGGAATTGGAGATGTACTAATTATACCGATAACGGAAGGGGATCGTTACAGTATTAAGCATGAAAGAATAGGCGATATTGTACGAATTACGGATGAATCAAATCAGATAATAGGCTATAATATATTTCAGGTTTCAACACATTTTTCTTTTTTAACGAATGGGAAAATAACGTTAATGAAACCAATGTTATTGGAAATACAGGAGTTATTTAAGGAGCATCAATTACATGATGATTTGAACTTTGATCTTCGTCCTAAATTTGTTATCGGCTATGTCAAGGATAAGCAAAAACATCCAAATGCAGATAAATTAAGTGTTTGCCAAGTAGATGTTGGTGAGGAAATGTTGCAAATTGTTTGTGGTGCGCCGAATGTTGAAGCTGGTCAACGTGTCGTTGTAGCAAAAATTGGTGCCACTATGCCAAGCGGTATGCAAATAAAACCAACGGAATTAAGAGGAGTCCCTTCTAATGGAATGATTTGCTCTCAAAAGGAATTAGGCTTACCAAATGCTCCAAAAGAAAAAGGAATTTACGTACTGGATGATTCATACCGGGTTGGGACTGAATTTGTTATATAATATAGAGGCTGGGACATAAGCAAATACTAAATAGCAAAAACCGAACAATTCATTTATAATTGTTCGGTTTGTTTGTGTTAAAAAAATTCCTATCATCGCTACGTCAAACTATTTCGCTTTCCGCGGGCACGGCCTCAGCTTCCTCGGAAAGCAAAGATCGCTTTCCTGCGGGATCTTCAGCTCGAGCTATTCCCGCAGGAGTCTACATATTTTGACTACGCTAAAAACTTGCGTATACACAAGGACGATTTATTGTTCGTTTTTTAATCAGCTGTTTTAGTTTTGTCCCAGCCTCATGCTTGAGGCTTGCATGTTTTTTCCAAAGTTACACAACTGTGATATATTAGATTACTTTTCTTTTTGAAAAAAATTAGCTGGAATGGTAAGTTAGGTTTACATGGTTTTAATATTAAATATGCCTGCTAAAATAAAAGAGTAAGATAATGGAAAGAGTGAGTAAATATGTGGGATCATTGGAAGGAAATAATTAAACGTCTTTTTGCAGACAACGAGGAAGAACAGCATGAAAAGTACGAACAACATACAGAGAAATCTCATCTTGAGGCAAAAATGATGTATCAATATCCTGCAAAAAAACCGTTTCGTTTTCCTGTTATTCCGGATGTGAAAGAAGATAAAAACCAGTCGTCGGAACTATTGGATCGATCCAGTGTGAATCGTGATAGTTACGTAGATAAGAGAGATACACAGAAAAGGGAACTAGGTAACAGAGATAAGCCGGCGGCGTCAGCTTATCAAGAAAGCTTGTCTTATGATGCATCAGCTTTTCAAAGAAGAAGATTAACAGATTCAACATATGATCAACGACAGAGATTCAGTCACCGTGAAAACAAAGAAACAAAAGTGTATAAAAAGGATCCAGACACGCCGTTTCGACCAACGGAAGTTCCATCACCCATATATGGATTTGGTCCTCGGGATGATAAAAGGGACACAATAGAAAGGATTCCTGCTTATAAGAGAAAAAAAGAAACTACTGTTTACGATTCTAAAAAGACAGTCAGGGAAGAAAAGAAAGCTATAGAGCAGCTAGCAGTTACGGGCACAGTAGTAGATGATGTTGTACAAGACGAGAGTTTAAAAAACGAAACGCCTAAACCGTCTGAAAATATGGAAAGACTAACAGATGAGGATAACGACAATTCTTTTGTGGCAGATACAGAACAACAGAAAAGACTTGACAATCCAACAATCAATCAATCGTCAAAAAGAAAAGCTTCAAACCAAAGAGAGTTTCGTAAAAGCAGTGGAGGGTCTATTCCTTACAACGTAATGATGACACCAAGAGATAAGAAAAATTTATTTGAGAGAACAAGAAAGAATATAGATCATAAAAAGAAAGAAAAACAAGCAAATCCGGAAAATAACACCGCAAAAGAAGCTGTTTATCAACAGAGAAAAGCTATTCCCATTCATTTGTTAAATGATATGAATAAAGGTCGAACGGATGACACTCAGTGGATGCAAGAACAGCAACGACTACTTGAACAAACGTTAAAGTATTTTAATGTAAGGGCAAAAGTTGTAAATGTTACGCAAGGACCTTCTGTTACGAGATTTGAGGTTCATCCGGAACTAGGGGTTAAAGTAAGCAAAGTAAAGAATTTAAGTGATGACTTAAAATTGAATATGGCTGCAAAAGACATTCGTATCGAAGCACCAATTCCTGGGAAAAACACAATCGGTATTGAAATTCCTAATCGAAAAGCGCAAATGGTCGGATTACAGGAAGTTTTTGAAACAGCGGAATTTATACAAAGTTCCTCTCCATTGACAATTGCTTTGGGGTTAACTATAGAAGGAAAGCCGTTAATTACTAATATTCAGAAGATGCCACATGGATTAATAGCTGGAGCAACCGGTTCAGGAAAAAGTGTTTGCATTAATACAATATTAATCAGTTTATTATATAAAGCTCGTTACGACGAAGTGAAATTTTTGCTGATTGATCCGAAAATGGTTGAACTTGCTCCTTATAATGGTATTCCACATCTTGTGAGCCCTGTTATTACGGATGTGAAAGCTGCAACAGCAGCATTGAAGTGGGCTGTTGCAGAGATGGAAGAACGCTATGAAAAATTTGTTCATGAAGGAGTTCGAGATATTGAGCGCTATAATGAAAAAATGGAAGGACAAAATCAGCCACAAGATAAACTTCCATTTATCGTTATTGTTATCGATGAATTAGCTGATCTTATGATGATCTCTCCTCAAGATGTAGAAGATGCCATAAGTAGAATTGCTCAGAAAGCAAGAGCTTGCGGAATTCACTTAATATTAGCTACACAGCGTCCTTCTGTAGATGTAATTACAGGTTTGATCAAAGCGAATATCCCGACACGAATAGCCTTTAGTGTATCTTCTCAAGTAGATTCTCGTACCATTCTTGATACCAGTGGAGCAGAAAAGCTTTTAGGTAAAGGGGATATGTTGTTTATTGAAAATGGCACTGGAAAAAGTGTTCGCCTTCAAGGACCATTTGTATCAGATGAAGAAATTGATCGAGTTGCAAATTATGTAAGGGGGCTGGCAGAGCCAAACTATTTATTTGAGCAAGAGCAACTCTTAAAGCAAGTTGCTAGTGAAGAAGAAGAGGATGAACTTTTACAAGATGCTATTTTATTTGTCTTAGAACAAAATAGTGCAAGCACTTCTTTGTTGCAACGTCATTTCAAAATAGGGTACAATCGAGCTGCTAGATTAATTGATACACTGGAAGCTCGTGGCATTATTTCCGGACAAAATGGCAGTAAACCTCGGGAAGTTTTAGTTACTTTATCCCAAGTAGAAGATATGCTATAACTATTATGTTGATAATTAAAGGGTTAGATGTTCCTGTCTATTGTATTAGTAGCAGGGGAACAGGAAGGATGGAATTTCTCTATTTTAATTAAATATTTGTATGAAGGTAGAATAGTAATTCTTGTTTCCTATCAAAATTTTTTATATGATATGTTTAATGATCACATACTAAGGGAGAAAACAAACATTATGAAAGAAATTGAGCAAAAACTAAAGGGTAAGATTGATCGTTTAACGAATAGAACATTCAAATTCGATGAACGGATCAAAGAAGGCTGGTTTTCTGCTGTCTATTTTTTAAAAACGAAAGAAATAGCAGAGAAAAAGTTACCTGATAACCAGATCACCATGCAATTTTTTCAAAAGAATGATGCTGTTTTATGTGGAACAGATGAAGCAATTGCTTTACTACATACATTTGCAGATAACCCTGAAACATTGGAGATTTACTCGCTGAAGGATGGAGACAAAATTAGACCATATGAATCAGTTCTAACAGTATCTGGAGCATATCATCAGTTTGGCTATTTAGAGGGGATTATTGATGGAATCCTTTCGAGAAGAACATCTGTAGCTACGAATGTATACAATGTGGTAAAAGCTGCGCGAACTTCAGGGAAACAAAAGCCTGTTATTTTTATGGGAGATCGTGACGACCATTATACGCAACAAGCTGGTGATGGCTATGCGGCATTTATTGGCGGGTCGACTGCCCAAGCAACGCATGCAATGAATGAGTGGTGGGGAAAAGAAGGAATGGGAACGATGCCTCACGCTTTAATTCAAATGTTTCGTGGAGATGTTGTTGCTGCTTGTAAAGCATATCACGAATTGTTTCCTGAAGATGAGCTAACAGCACTTGTTGACTATAATAATGATGTTATTACTGATTCTTTGAAGGTCGCAAAAGCCTTTGGTAGTGAGTTGAAATCAGTGCGATTGGATACATCTCGCACGCTTGTCGATAAATATTTTTTAAGAAATCACCATTTAATGGGAACGTTTGATCCAAGAGGGGTAAATCCTGAACTTATTTTTGCATTAAGAAATGCATTAGATGAGGAAGGATATACACATGTAAAAATTATGGCTAGTGGCGGTTTTACAGAAGAACGTATCATTCAATTTGAAAAGCTAGGCGTACCAGTTGATATGTATGGTGTAGGTAGAAGCTTGCTTAAGCTTAATATTGGTTTTACTGGGGATAATGTTTTGTTAAATGGCACACCAGAAGCAAAAGAGGGAAGACGACATCGTCCAAATCCTCGCTTAGAACGAGTTCCGTATATTGATCAAAACAGAGATTAAGAAGGAATCTTTTTTTCCTTTGTAGATTTTATTTTAATCCGTATTTGTATTTGCTATAATAAGAAACAGCTATCAATGAGTATAGCTAAAAAGATATGTGAATCTTTTTTACGTCAATTTGGAGGTTCTTTTATGACAACTTACCATTTTATTGGTATAAAGGGAACGGGGATGAGTGCACTTGCACAAATTCTTTATGATTCAGGAGAAAAAGTGCAAGGTTCTGATATAGTAAAACGTTTTTTTACACAGGCTGCACTAGAAGAGAAAAATATTCCGATCTACCCTTTTTCAGAAAACAACATTAAGAAAGATTATACTGTTATAGCTGGAAATGCTTTTTCCGATGACCATATTGAAATCAAGGAAGCAAAAAGACTTGGTGTAACATTTTACAGATATCATGAATTTCTGGGAGAATGGTTAAAGCAGTACACGAGTATTGCAGTTACCGGAGCTCATGGGAAAACATCTACTACAGGTTTACTCAGCCATGTTTTAAGCAGTTCATTTCCAATTTCGTATTTAATAGGCGACGGTACAGGACAAGGGCATGTAGACAGCGAATATTTTGTGTTTGAAGCATGTGAATATCGTCGGCATTTTTTACAATATGAGCCAGATTACGCAATTATGACAAATATTGATTTTGATCATCCGGATTATTTTACAAGTATTGATGATGTGTTTGCAGCGTTCCAGTCGATGGCAGAACAAGTTAAAAAAGGAATTATAGCTTGTGGAGATGATGAACAATTACAACAGATTCAAGCTAAGGTTCCAGTCGTATACTATGGGTTTGCGAATACAAATGACTTTCAAGCGCAAAACATTAAAGAAACGAAGAATGGAACTACTTTTGATGTGTTTGTCCGTAATACGTATTATGAAACTTTTACGATTCCCATGTATGGAAACCACAATGTATTAAATGCTTTAGCGGTCATCGCTATTTGTCATTATGAAGGAATTGGTGCTGAACATATGAAGCATCTAGCTACTTTTACTGGAGTTAAGCGGAGATTTTCAGAAAAACAAATGAACAACCAAATACTTATCGATGATTATGCACATCATCCACGTGAAATAAATGCTACGATTGAATCAGCAAGAAAGAAATACCCAAATAAACCAATTGTAGCAATTTTTCAGCCGCATACATTTACAAGAACAAAAGCTTTCCTGCAGGAGTTTGCAGATAGCTTATCTCAAGCTGATCGTGTTTTTCTTTGTGATATTTTCGGTTCTGCAAGAGAAGAAACAGGTCAGCTTACCATTGATGATTTACAACAGTTAATTAATCAGAGCTCTATTTTAAAGCTGTCTCATACGGAAGAACTGAAGGAATTTACGGATAGTGTACTTATTTTTATGGGTGCTGGAGATATTCAGAAATTTCAACAGGCTTACGAAGAAACAGTTGCAATCAAATAGTAGCCTATAATTAATAGAGAGTCTGACGATAGGAAAGCAGGCTCTTTCATTTTATTGACAAAATACATATATTGTATTTGCACCACATTTTGGTTAGTAGTGGAAACTGTGATTTTCTTATTTCAATATGGCTTAAAGTTTTAGTTTTTAGTATAAGTAAGTGAATAAATATCATACTGCAAAATAACATTTAAGTACCAGGTGTTGACTCTAATTAATTTTGAGCGGACAGGCAGTGTTGTATATGTGTTAAGATACTATTCAGGTTAGCGCTGGAGTTGATTTGGTCTTCATAAGATTTAATGCTAGGATAAACTTAAACTGCGACAACCATCTGTTCAATAGGTTTAACGATAAATGAGTTCTCTTTTAGAAGTTATTTTTTCTTGTACTATAGAAAAGTATAAAACTTTATGGTTTATAGTATAAGAAAAACTATAGCTTTCGCCATAAAGACTTGGCGATAAGCCAAGTTTTTCTAATAGATAATAAAGGAATTTTGTAAATTTTGTCGAACTGTTATGTAAAGACTACTCCAACTATTTGTTCATTTATTTTGTTAGAGATGAGTAGTTTTAAAAGCCTGATTTATGGGTATGTATTAAAAACTGCTATATGACGAAAACTCAGAAAAAGTATCTAATAAAGTCTATTTTTTTATAAATTGCACAGGATAAGCTAAACAGCAGTTTTACGAAGGAGTTGTAAACAAATGGAAATACTTGGATATATCTCAGCAATTATAGCAGCAATCGCTTTTGTTGTTCTGGTGGTGTATATCGTTATTACATTAAAAGCTGCTAGGGAGACGTTACATAACGTAGCGGAAACATTATCCAGTTTAGATCAACAAATGCAGGGGATAACGGAAGAAACAAACCAATTGTTAAATAAAACAAATCAGCTTGCAGATGATATGAATCAAAAATCAAGTAAATTAAATGGTTTATTTGATGGTGCTAAAGGTATTGGTGAGACACTTCATAGCTTTAATCAATCCTTAAAGCAATTAACAAATAGTGTGGCACGAGCTGCAGATAAAGATCCCGAAAAAACATCTCAGACGATTAAATGGGGAACTGCATTAATGGAGTTGTGGAAGAAAATAAGCAAATGAATAATGATTAGGAGGAAACCATATGTCAGATAATCAATTCAATACGAAAGACTTTATTATCGGAACATTTATCGGGGCTACCGTTGGTGCTTTAGCTGCATTATTATTTGCTCCAAAGACAGGTAAAGAACTGCGTGAGGACATTAATAGTGGAGCCCAGCAAGCTAAACTTCGAGCGTATGAATGGAAAGATGCCGTACAGGAGAAGGGTTATAGTTGGAAAGATAAAGCATATACAACTGGCTCTGAACTTAAGAAAAAGGCTATGGACTCTACTTCCCAGATCACGAAGGCAGCATCAGAAAAAACAAAGGAACTGACGAAGAATGTTCAATCAAAGTTGCAAGATAAGCGCAAAAAAGAAGATGAAGCTTTAAAAGCTGCAGAGGAAGTTGCTGAAGCAATGGAAGAAGCAGCCGAAGAAATGGAAAAAAAGGGTAAATAATTTTTCTGAAATGATATCTGGACTGTCAAATGATTTATTTTTAGCCACATATTTCTACTTGTTCAAAATATCTATAGAAGCAATGATCCTTAACCATGAAAATGGGTACGAGATCATTGCTTTTCTTTTCATTAACTTTTTCCAACCAACTCCTTGTTATGACTTTCTGTACCTCAGTTTTTCACATGCATTTCTCTATCCGAGACCACTTCCCCTTCACAGGACATACAACTGGCGGCGCTTAACAGGACAAGGATCAGCAACGATATATCAAGGATTCTAAAAATGTGTTTCTTTTTGGAAGGACTTAGTGTGGTTTGATCACAATACATGCGATTTTTCAAGGACATCTTAACAGACCTCGGTTCTTTTCCCTCTTTATTTGAAAACACATTACTGGCAGTAGAAGAGTATAAGAATTTACCCAGACATGCTATCTAGACATTACCAGCTTGTTACGAGTGATGGTTACCAGACGATTTCCAACTCATCGCCGGTTTGAATCGGATCATGAAAGTTTGCCGGCTGTTTATTCTTAAGGACATCAAATTTCCCGCTTTTTTTAGAAAGCTCTAAATCAACATATTTAAACACATCTTGAAATATAAAATCCTTCTTTTGAATAGGGTGTAATTCAATTCTGTCATTTGAATATAATCGGGTATTTTCATCCACTATAGTCTCATTTCGTTTGATAATGTATAATGGATTTCTTAACTCAACTTGCTTTCCATTGAAAAACACGGTGATTGTTTGAAAGTATTCCTTGTTTTCTTGCTTGAAATAATCTATTACTTTAGGCTGATTTGCATGCTTAATTTGGATATGGTCACCAGTAAATAACTGTTGACTTAATTCTGCTGTTTGACCATTTACATATACTTGAGTTTCGCTGCTTTTTAGTTGTACGCTTTTTCCGTTAATATAAATAGTAAACGGCTTGAGTTCGCTTAGTTTCTCCGTTGAGAGCAGCTTTACTATTTCTTCTAGACGACTTGGTTGATACCATTGAATAACATCTTTATCTTTAACGATATAATCGTTTGACATTGGTTGTTGATTAACCATATATACTGGATGTACTTTATGTATATTGTCATTTAGATAGATCTTTAATGGAGATATTTCACCAAGCAATTCGTGAATACTTACATTTGCGGCTTGTCCATCTTCTCCCTTTGTGACCTCTAATTGATCTCCATTTTTTATATGGTCATTTACAGAAGCGGTGCTTCCATTTAAAGTAATTTTTGGTGGTTCACCAAATTCCCCGGGAATGGTAATTTGTTTTCCGTTTATAGTTACAATGGATGCCAATCCAGGCTTTCCATACCACTTTTGAATATTTATTCCAGCTTGAATGAGACAGTCACCTACAGTTAGGGTACGCATTTCAAATAGTCGTACTGTTTGTTCATTCACTTTTACACTAACATAGTGAACGGGCTTTTGTTTAGCTGCGATAGCGATTCCGATTGGTGTTACAAAATCAGGGCGACTAAGTAACTTTTCACTAGGATTTAGTTGCTTAATAGCCTCGATGCCACGAATAGCAACACGATTTTCCGGAAGCTGTAGCTTTCTTGCTATTGCCGTTGTGATGGTTGGGGTTAGGCTTCCACCGCCTACAAGCATAACTGCTTTAGGTGGATTCGCATTTAATGTTAAGATTTCTTCAGCTATTTGGGAAGCGAGATTATCAACAGCTGACGCAATGTCCTTTGCTAATGTTTCATAACTTATCGTTGTTTCAAATCCTAGAATATCAGTTACGTTGGCTTCTCTTGCATCAACAATTGCACGTTTAGCTGCTTCTGCCATAGGAAAGTCCAACAAGTAAGTATCGCTAATTGCTTCCGTAATTTCATCTCCAGCAATAGGAACCATTCCATAGGCTACTACTGTTCCATAATTGGTTATAGCAATATCACTAGTACCTGCACCAATATCAACTAAGGCAACATTTAATCTCCGCATAGATTCGGGAATAAGGACATGAATAGCAGCAATTGGTTCTAACGTTAAGGCTTCCATTTCTAGATTTGCTCTGGCTAAGGCGGCTAATAATGATTCAATAACGACTCGAGGTAAAAATGTAGCAATAATATCGACACTTGCTACATCTCCTTGCTGATCAATCAATGATCCGATTTTTTGCTGGTCGATATAATAATGCAGGATAGAGTAGCCAACACAATAGTAATTCGCTTTATTGTGAATTCCACTGACCTTTTCCAGTGCAGCTTGAACAGCACTTAGCTCTAAATGTTTCATCGCTTCTTCATTAGAAATAGGGGCATCTTTTAATTCAATCGATGCTGATGCTTCCATCGTAATTAATGCTCTTCCCGCAGCAGCGACACAAACCTTTTCTAACGGACCATAAGAAGCTTCAAGCTGTGATTTTACTTGCGCGATTGTTTCAGCTACAGCAACTACATTATGAATTTGTCCATCACGCATAGAACGGTCTTGATGTTCCAGCATACAATAATCAATGACCTCATAGTAATTATCAAGCTGTTTTAAAATAATACCTGTCACAGAACGCGTTCCAATATCTAAGGCAAATATGACGTCTTTCATATGCAAAATATCCTTTCATAGAAAATGATAGATAAATATATGTTATAGAAACGAAACATGGAACAATCGATTACACATTATATTATAAAACAATTGTCTATGAAATATTAACTCTATTAAGTTTATTATTCGTCAACCCAAAAAATAGCCTTTGACCTTCTTCTACTAAAAAAGAGACACCTCGCGAGTGTAGTTTCGCTTTATCCCGTCTCTATGCTGCCGTAAATTTTTCCGTAACAATGCTTTGTGTAATGTAAATACGAGTATACCAAACTGCCCTAGTGGTTCAGCTAGCATTGGCATGGAGAAAAGCACTTCCTTGTGTATATAGTTTCACTTTTGGGCAATTAGTTTAACAGTATTATAGCTTTAGGTTATGAATACGCATTATTATACATGAAATTGACATTTTTATCGACAAAGAAAAAATAATTAGCTATAATATTCACTAATTATTAAAAATCCTAGGCGTAGGGGGAATAGAAGATGAATAAGCTTGACCAAGTCAGGGATCGTTTGGATGAAGTTAACATACAGATCCTGGAATTAATTAATGAACGAGCTAAGTTAGTGCAGCAAATCGGGGACATCAAAACGAAGCAAAGTATGAAGCGATTTGACCCTGTGCGTGAGAGAGATATGCTCGATAAAATAACTTCAAGTAATGATGGTCCATTTGAAAATGCGACTATTGAACATATCTTTAAAGAAATTTTTAAAGCTAGCTTAGAATTACAAGAGGATGATCATCGTAAAGCACTACTCGTATCCAGAAAGAAAAAACCAGAAAATACGGTGATTCATATAAATGATGCCGTAGTTGGGGATGGGAATGTTCAGTTTGTAATGGGGCCTTGTGCGGTTGAAAGTTACGAGCAAGTAGCTGCAGTTGCAAAAGCGGTCAAGGAAAATGGAGTGAAATTACTACGTGGAGGTGCTTTTAAACCAAGAACATCACCGTATGATTTCCAAGGATTAGGTGTTGAGGGATTAGAAATATTAAAAAAAGCTGCAAAAGAACATGATTTAGCAGTGGTCAGTGAAATAGTAAATCCAGCTCATATTGAGTTAGCACTCGACTATGTAGATGTTATTCAAATCGGTGCACGAAACATGCAAAACTTTGAATTATTAAAAGCCGCTGGTGAGGTTGATAAACCTGTACTTTTGAAACGTGGATTGTCGGCAACGATTTCTGAATTTATCAATGCAGCAGAATATATTATTTCTAGAGGTAATCCAAATATTATATTGTGTGAACGAGGTATCAGAACATATGAACGGGCAACCAGAAATACGCTTGATATTTCCGCAGTTCCGATTTTAAAACAAGAAACCCATTTACCTGTAATGGTTGATGTAACTCATTCTACAGGAAGAAGAGATTTACTTTTACCAACTGCAAAGGCGGCAATTGCAATTGGAGCTGATGGAGTCATGGCAGAAGTGCATCCGGATCCTGCAGTTGCATTATCTGATTCAGCTCAGCAAATGGATATCCCAACCTTCCATCAGTTCATGGAACAGATGAAGGATATGACCGAGCGCATGAAATAAGCAGGTATTATAAATCTACAGAGAGAGAATTTTTACTACACAACCGTAATTACCGAAACATTCAGAATAGAAAAGCTAAGGCTCAATTATAAGTCTTGGCCTTTTTTGCTTTGAAAATTTTTTCATTGTAGAGTATTATATAGAAAATGGAGAACGATATCTATAACTACAATTTTTAGGAGGAAAATGTATGAATGTTACAATATATGATGTAGCAAGAGAGGCAAACGTGTCAATGGCTACGGTTTCCCGGGTAGTGAATGGGAATCCAAATGTGAAACCAACAACAAGAAAAAAGGTGTTAGCAACCATTGAAAGATTAGGCTATCGACCTAATGCTGTGGCTAGAGGGCTAGCCAGTAAGAAGACAACGACTGTCGGAGCAGTCATTCCAGATATCTCAAGTATCTTTTTTGCTGAGTTAGCAAGAGGTATAGAGGATATTGCGACGATGTATAAATACAATATGATCTTAAGTAATTCTGATCAAAATGAGGATAAAGAGATTCAATTGATTAACACAATGCTGGAAAAGCAAGTTGATGGTATTATTTTCATGGGCGGAAATATTACGGAACAGCATATTAAGCAATTTAAAAGCTCTTCTGTACCGGTTGTATTGGCAGCAACGTATGATGATAATCATGAAATGCCCTCAGTAAACATCGATTATGAACAAGCAGCATATGAGGCTACAAATTATTTAATTGAACAAGGAAATAAAGTTATCGCATTTGTTTCTGGGTTAGAAGAAACACATATTAATCAATTGAAATATAAAGGTTATGCTCGCGCATTAAGCGAAGCATCACTTACCGTTGATGAGTCACTGATTGTAAAAGGAGATTATTCGTATAATTCCGGAATTGAAGCAGTAAACCAATTAATAGACGAGAACAAAAAACCATCTGCTATTTTTGTTGCTTCTGATGAAATGGCATTAGGCGTTATTCATGGTTTACAGGACAAAGGCTATCGCATTCCTGATGATATAGAAGTATTTGGTTTTGATAATACACGCTTAGCAACAATGGTACGTCCAACATTAACGACAATTGTACAACCAATGTATGATATTGGTGCAGTTGCTATGCGATTGTTAACAAAGTATATGAATAAAGAAGAAGTTCAAGATAAAAAGGTTGTATTACCACATCGAATTGAAAAAAGAAACTCAACAAAATAAATTAGTTTGCCGATATAAAAGATAGAGATAAATTATTTCTATTCTTGAGGAGAGAGAGCCATGAGAAAACGCGATATATTAACTCCTTTCGGCATTACCATGGGTTTTATAATGATTATGCTTGCTATTCTAACAAATAGCAGCGCTTCGGACGCAGCAAATTTATTCTTGGATTTGTCATCGATTTTTATTGTTATTGGTGGCTTAATCGCTTCGATGCTAATAAACTTTAAATTTGAACAGATTAAGCTTACAAGAAAAGTACTAAGTGAAGCTTTTCATAAAAACGATCAGCAGCTACCGCAATTAATTGAGTTGTTTGTCCATTTGTCAGAACGTGCTAGACGTGAGGGGATACTCGCTTTAGAAAATGAATTGGAAGAAGTGGAAGATCCATTCATCAAAAAAGGTATTCTGCTTGCAGTAGATGGTATAGAACCTGAGGTTATCAAGGATATTCTGGAAGCAGAAATAATTGCGGTAGAGGATAGACATTATCGAGGTCGACAGTTGATTGAAAAAGCAGGCGAATATGCACCTTCTTGGGGAATGATAGGGACACTGGTAGGGCTTGTACTTATGCTCAATAACTTACAAGATCCAGCCAACCTAGGCCCAAGTATGGCAGTAGCCTTACTTACGACACTTTATGGTACGGTTCTTTCTAATCTAGTGTTTATTCCAATGGCGAGTAAATTAGAAAGTAAAACCGAAGAAGAGGTGTTTATTAAACAAGTTATTATTGAAGGTGTCATTGGAGTACAATCAGGACAAAACCCAAGAATATTAGAAGAAAAATTGAGTGCTTTCCTTTCTAATGAGGTAAAAGCAAAGCAAACCGTTGAACAACATGCTGAGTTTGTGGAGGAGAGCTTCCATGAGGCGTAGAGAAATTAGAAGATCTGAGAAAAAAGGTGCTCCTAAATGGATGGTCACCTACTCAGATATGGTTACACTTATTTTGGTTTTCTTCGTGTTGTTATTCTCTATGTCTCAAATCGATTTGGTAAAGTTTGAAGCTATTTCTGAATCATTTCGTAATCGGATGATTTTTGACTTCTATCCATCAGCCATACAAATGGATAATCCTACTGAGCATTCAAGCGATGAAGAAAGCGGGAAACTATCCAATGAATTTGAAACGCCAACACAGCTTGATGATAACACAGCTCGAGACGAGAAAGCTGATGGTGAAGTTTCTTCACTCGATCAATTGCTGCATGAAGTCGAAGCATATTTGGATGAAAATGAGTTGAATAATGTGATCACAGCAACTCGTACCGACCAAGGGGTAGAGCTTGTTTTACAGGATAGTATTTTATTTAATTCTGGAGATGCAACTATTTTAGAATCAGCTAAACCGTTCTTAAATAAAATAAGCTCTTTGTTACATAATATTCCTAATCCTGTTCACGTCGAAGGTCATACAGACAGTAGACCAATTTCCAACTATAGATATCCTTCTAATTGGGAGTTATCAGGAGCAAGAGCTGGTAGTGTAATCCGTTACTTATTAGAAAAGAATGACTTTGATAAATCACGGTTTTCTTCAGTCGGTTACGCCGATACACAGCCGGTAGCTCCTAATACTACTCCAGCCAATTGGAGTAAAAATCGCAGAGTGGAAATTATAATTTTGGAAGATAGTAAAGCAAATAATAAGAAAGACAGGGAGTAATAATAAAAGGATACTAATTGATAACGATGGTATCCTTTTTCGCGTCTTTTAAAACTTTGATATGTGACAGTAATCTGTTTTTGTTTGTAACGATAGAATTCATTATGTAGAAGTGGATACCGTTTCCTAGATAGCAAAAAATGCACCTTTAGATCTTTGAGTGTTTTTCAAAGATCTAGGTGCAACTGTAGTATAAGTTTGCTATTATTTATCAGCTGGAGTATTCAATGTCGTATATTTAAGCAACTGACGTAAGGAGATATCGTTTTTTTCGGATATTTCTTCTTTTCTTGGTATATAAGGTACAATGCTTGGATCATCTTCCCAATGAGTCGGTAAAGCAACAGGGCTTTTCTCCTTCCACTTGCTTATCCATTTTTCGGGTAATGGTCCACTTGCAGGTAGTCCCAGATGCATTACATTCCATACTTGTGCCCAAGCTCTCGGGGCAACTCTCCACATATCATAGCCGCCTCCGCCAAGTGCAATCCATTTTCCATTACAATATTGATGTGCCAATTGATGAGTTAACTGGGGAATTGTTTCATAGATAGTCATTGTACAGCATAAATGTGATAATGGATCATAGCAATGAGCATCTGCACCATTTTGGGAAACAATAATATCTGGTTTAAAAAATGCTGCAATTTCTTTTAATGCAGTGGTGAAAACACAAAGAAAAGATTCATCTTCTGTAAATGCGTCAACTGGGAGGTTAAATGAATATCCGTGCCCCTTTTTAATTCCCCGTTCATTAACATTGCCTGTTCCCGGAAATAAATATCTCCCTGTTTCATGGATCGAGAAAGTACAAACGTTAGGATCATCATAAAAAGCCCATTGAACGCCATCACCATGATGGGCATCAGTATCTACATATAAGACACGCAGGTTATATTTTTCCCGTATGTACCGTATCGCTATTGCCCCATCATTATAAATACAAAAACCCGAGGCTTTGCGTTTAAATCCATGATGAAGACCACCGCCAAGATTGGATACATGCTTAGCACGTCCACTTAAGACTTCATCCACAGCAGTTAACGTTCCTCCGACAAGGAAGGCTGATGCATGATGCATATCTGGAAATATGGGAGTATCCTCTGTTCCCAAGCCAAATTCAACAGCTTCTTGCTCTGGTAAAGACTGCTTACTAGCCCGCTTTACAGCTTCAACATAGGCGTGATCATGGAAAAGTTTAATTTCTTCATCGGTCGCTTTTCGCGGAGGTACAATATCGCTATCATTGAGCAGGCCGGCATATTGTAATAGCTCTGTTGTTAATAACACTCGTTTTTGATCAAAAGGGTGGTCTTTATGAAAGTGATAATGAAGCAAATCTTCAGAAAATATATATTTAGCTGTACATGTCATTGATTCAACCCCACCGTATTATTAGGGTAAAGGAGTGCATAACCGGCCTCTCGAAGATCTTGAATAACTGGAAGTGGATTCATTGTTTGAATACGGATGACCAATACCTTATAATCGGCGTCGCCTTTATACGGATAGACGAGTACAGAAACAATATTTGTTCTCCTTTTACCAAATATTGCTGTTACTGCTGGTAGAATTCCTGGACGATCTGGTACTTTAATTTCAATATGTGAGCTTTGGACATGAGTTCCTGTTAATTGAATCATCGTATACAGCATATCCTTTTCTGTAACGATACCCACTAACCTGTTTTTTTCTCTTACCACAGGTAAGCAGGCAATCTCTTTATCGTAAAAGATCCTGGCTATTTCCTCGACAAAATCTAAAGGATGAATCGTTACTACAGGGTGGCTCATAATTGTCTGAATTTCGTGTTCTAACTCAGCCGGATTAGAATCATCTGTTTCAAATATAGATGGACTAGCATCACGAACATCTCGATCCGAGACAATTCCTATTACTTGATGATGCTCATTTATAATAGGAATATGACGGATCTTATGCTTATTTAACAAGAACAATGCCTGTTTAATCGTTGCAGTAGGAGGTAGAGTAATTACCTCTGTTTTCATAATTTCTTCGACAAGCATATTAAAACCCCTCCTGCAAATTGCTATATTTATGTCGACCTAAGAAACGCAATGTATCAAAACGTTTTATCGACTCTTTTGAAACATTTTTACCAATTCGTACCATTAGGCAATTAGCCGGATGTGAAATAATTTCCGGATCATCCGTAGGTGCTGGAACTAAGCCACCAACAGCCATCATCTTTTCCATTACTTTTCGATACTCCCAAATGCTTAACTTTGTTCCATTTAAATCCCAATGCCAATAATATTCCGTTGAAATAATAATGTAGTTTTCCATAAATTCATCCATCATGGATACTTCTAATAAGCTAGAAGCAATATGTTCCCCGCGATATTCCGGTACAACTTCAATGGCTCCAAGTTCAATTAATTCTTCCATTTCGAATTCCGACCAGCGTTCCAACAAATCAGGATGTAAATATGTAACATACCCTATGATGGTGTCACTAGTCCTAGCTGCAATAATACGTCCTTCAGGGAATGTAGAGATATTAATAATAGCTTCGAATTGTTTTGGAGCTGGACGAAATGCTGTTAAATCTTTGTGAAAGTTATACTTTTTTAATTCCTCAGCCGCTAAAGGACCTTCAATAATAATAGTTCCTTTCTTTGTTTCTTTTTTAATTGAATGATACTTCTTTTCATGTTTCATCGGCCCACCACCTGTCATGTAATACGCTTACATTTAATTATACAACAACAAGGTCAGAATTTTTAGTAAGATCTGTGAAGTATTTCCAACAAATATTTCTAATTATCTTAATATCATTTAAACAGTTTAGATGTGGTTTGTTTTATACTATAGGAAAGCATAAAATTTTAGGGTTTATAGTATAAGAAAAACTACAGCTTTCGCTAAAGACTTGGCGACAAGCTAAGTTTTTCTAATTAAAAATATATAAGCTTGCGAATCCAATCGCAAGCTTATAGAAAATTAATTATTATTATTGGTTACATTATTTTCTTTATTTGCTTCTTCATTTGTATTGGAGTTTTTCTCGGTCTCTTTATTAGATTTTTCTTTAGATTGGTCTGTCTGGTTTTGCTCCTCTTGTTGTTTTTGTTCTTCTTGTTTTGACTCCTGTTGTTTTGGTTTTTCTTGTTCATTCGTTTGCTGTTTCTTTTTTTGAACATCTTTTTTAACAGGTTGATGCTGTTTATTCGGCGGATTCGTTATTTGCTTTTTTCTTTTGCTATGTTCAACCTTATTCTTGTTATCATAAGAAGCATTTGTTTTTCGACCAATTCTTTCCCATTTCTCTCTTTCTGTGCGCGGAAACAAAATGCTTAGATCACTTAATTTATCATAGCCTTTGCGCTTTAAAAATTCTGGATTAAAGGCAAACCCATAACTTGTTGAGATCAAGCTATCATCAACTTTGGTCGGCACATACTTGCTGTTAAATAGATCTGTTTTAACTAACCCTGCTTTTTCACAAAGTTTAGATGGAAGTAAGCCTGATATTGCACAATAGCTGCGTTGTACAATTCCTTCTGGGCGTTTAAATGGAGCAGATGGCGCTAATAATTTAGGGTCAACATCTGTTGCCCGATTGATTAACTCAGCCCATAATTTGATATTTCTTTGGCTATATGTTAAGGGCATATTTGCCTTGTTTAATGGGTAAGGAGTGTTATAACCTATCCACGTTCCAAACGTCACATTTGGGTTGGTTGCTATGAACCAAGCGTCATGATAATCTTCCGATGTACCGGTTTTACCAGCCCAATCGACACCACGGTACTTTAATTGGGAATTAGCATAAACAGCCGTTCCATTTGTAAGAACATCACGCATCATATCAACAGTTAAATAAGTCGTTTGTGGTGAAAACACGGTTACCGGCTTTGTTTTATGCTCGTAAATAACTTTACCATCTTTCGTGGTGATTTTTTCAATCAAATAGGCGTCAGCAAATTTTCCATTGTTACCAAATGTAGCAAAAGCATTGACATTCTCTTCAATGGTAGCGTTCATTGTCCCAATAGATAAGGAAGGATTTATATAATCATTTTCCGTTAATGTCGTAAATCCCATTTTTTCTAAATATTTTTTCGCTGGATTTAAATGGATGATTTTTGAATAGATTTCAGCAGCTGGAATATTATAGGAATACGCTAGCGCTGTTCTTGCCGAAACTAATCCATAGTTTCCTCCACCATAGTTGCTTGGTTTACCGGGTTGCCAACCAGGTAACGATTTTGGATAGTCTGCAAGCACACTTCCAGGCTGAATAATTCCTTCTTCCATTGCTGGAGCATAATCCAATAAAGGTTTAATGGTACTTCCATTCGAACGTGCTACTTGATTTGAAGCATAGTTAATCGAATTTTCTTCGGAATAGCCACGCCCGCCAACAAAACTGATAATTCTTCCAGTGCTATTTTCAATTAGCACACTTCCTGATTGTACTTTTTCTGTTACTTCTTTTGTTTCTCCGGTTTCCGGGTCCTTTTTTAAAAATGTTCGATCTGGACCATAGTATGGAAATTCTTTTGCTACTTTCTGCATCGCGTCATATATATCTTTATTAATTGTAGTGTGAATATGATACCCATTTATTCGCAAATCACGGTCAGCTTTTTCACGGTATTCTTTTTCTAAGTCGTCATTTTTCTGTAAATCCTTCATCGTATAGCCGTCTTTTTTTGCAAGCTGTTTCATAAGTATTTCAGACGCCCTTGCTTCAACTTCAAAGGTTAAATAAGGGTATTTTTCGATAGGAGATGCTGAACCTTTAGTAAAATCTTTTGTAATATCGTAGTTAATTGCTTCATCATATTCCTTTTTAGTTATATCGTTTGATTCATACATTCGTTTTAAAACGAATTTCATCCGCTTGATTCCTAATTGCAAATACTCTTTACTCTTTAAACTACCATCATTTTTAAACGGTGTATAGACGGATGGGCTCTGCGGCAACCCTGCTAAGTAAGCAGCTTGAGGAAGACTAAGTTCGTTTGCCGAAATACCAAATATTCCTTGGGACGCTGTCTCTACACCAGCAATATTATTTCCAGAGGCGTCTCTGCCATAGGGAACAATATTTAAATAAGCTTCTAATATTTCATCTTTTTCAAAAAAGCGTTCTAAACGCAACGCAAGTAGAATTTCCTTTGCTTTTCGTTCAAAAGATACTTCATCGGTTAAAATTTGGTTTTTAATAAGCTGTTGGGTTAATGTGCTCCCCCCTGTTTTTGTCTCTGTATTAAGCACTTCCTGTAAAATGGCCCGTAAAATTGCTTTAGGCACTACTCCATTATGCTCTTTGAAATATTCATCTTCCGTTGCAATTACCGCGTCAATTAAAGATGGTGAGATTTTATCCAGCTTTGTTTCTTCACGGTAAAGATCTGATTGTAAATTTCCGATATATGTGCCTCCAGCAAAATACAGTTTGGATGTTTCCTCGTAGTTGTAAATATCTTGCTTCATAGCGGCAAAAGATCGTACTGGTTCGTCCTTTACAAGAGAAGCAAAGTAACCAGTTCCGATACCAACTACAAAAAAACAGGCAATTAAACCTACAATTAGAAAAAATAAAATAATATTCCAAATAACGCTATAGGATATTCGTGAAACACGTTGGATTTTACCTGCTTTCCATAACTCTTGCCATTTTACAAGGAAAGATTGAAAGGACATATCTTCCACTTGCATACGGGGTTTCCATTTATTTATATACGTACGGAGTCTTTCTTTCCAATTCATATCTACCCTCCTAAATTCTTTCTTATTATAGCATAATCCATAATCGGTTCGAAATAAATTATTGTTTCATTATTGCTTTTACCAAAAAGATATGGTATAGATATATACTAATAGGACATTTACTGCTAAGAAGGAACGAAGTAGTTTTACAAATCCCTGTTTCAGAGAACTAGCGGGTGGTGCAAGCTATGTCATATTTGTAAAACGAATTACATTCTGGAGCATTTTCTGTTATCAAAGAAGTTATATTAAATGGAAGATGGCTATGGCGCTGTCTTTTGTATTAACCCCAACACTTCTTGGATAAAGAAACGGTGGAAACACCGTTATCAATACCGAGTGGCAATTCATATTGCAACAAGGGTGGTACCGCGTGTAAAAGTAAGCTCGTCCCTTTTTGAGGGGAGGAGTTTTTTTGTACTATAGGAAATTATAAAACTTTATGGTTTATAGTATAAGAAAAACTATAGCTTTCGCCATAAAGACTTGGCGACAAGCCAAGTTTTTCTAATTATGTATCAAGAGTACAATTTTTTGCGCAGAGGTTTATTTGAAGCATAATTGTTTTTTAAGTGTAACTAGCAGCTTGACTTCGCCAGAGGGTTGTGCCGCAAAGTTTTCTAATTTACAGACGTAGTTTTTTGATAGAGTTCTTAAAATGATAATTGAGTTAAAAAATTGTATATAACGGAGGCAGTAAAAATGGATATTTTACAGGACTTAGAAACGAGAGGTTTAATTAATCAAGTCACTGATCGTGAGGGCTTAGAAAAGCATCTTGCTGAAAATGAAGTAACATTATATTGTGGATTCGATCCGACAGCAGATAGCTTGCATATTGGGCATTTAGTACCAATTATTATGCTGAAACGCTTCCAAAAGGCTGGTCATAAACCGATTGCTCTTATTGGTGGAGGAACAGGTATGATAGGTGATCCAAGTGGAAGAAATACAGAACGCTCTTTAAATGAAAGCGAAGTTGTAAAAGGTTATAGTGAAAAGATTAAACAACAGATTGCCCGTATCCTTGAGTTTGACAAGGGAGAAAATCCAGTTGTTGCAAGAAATAACCATGATTGGTTGGCTAGTATGACGGTTATTGATTTTCTAAGAGAAGCTGGTAAACATTTCAGTATTAATTATATGCTGGCAAAGGAGTCAGTATCAGCACGGATTGAACAAGGTATTACCTACACAGAATTTAGTTACATGATTTTACAATCACTTGATTACATGAAGTTATATGAAGAAGAGGGCTGCACATTACAAATTGGTGGAAGTGACCAATGGGGTAATATTACTGCTGGCATGGAATTAATTCGTCGTACTCGAAAAGAAGGCGAGGAAATAAATGTATTTGGTTTAACTGTTCCTTTAATTACGAAAGCAGATGGAACCAAGTTCGGAAAAACTGCGGGAGGAGCAATTTGGCTTGATCCGGAAAAAACATCACCGTATGAATTCTATCAATTTTGGTTAAATACAGATGACCGAGATGTTATAAAGTTTCTCCGTTACTTTACGTTTATTTCAGAAAAAGAAATAGCTAAATTAGAAGATGAAATAAAAACACGTCCAGAAAAACGTGTTGCCCATCGTCGATTAGCAGAAGAGATGACACGAATAGTTCATAACGAAGAAGCTTTAAAACAAGCACAAAAAATATCAGCTTCTTTATTCAGCGGGGATATTAAAGAGCTATCTGCCAGTGATATTAAGCAAGGCTTTAAAGATGTTCCTACCTTTAAGGCTGAAACAAAAGATATCGGTTTAGTTGATTTACTGGTTCAGGCAAACATTTCTCCATCGAAAAGACAAGCGCGGGAAGATATTACAAATGGTGCGATCTACATTAATGGTGAGCGTCAACAGGATACACAATATACACTGCAAGCAGAGGATAGAATTGAGGAAACCTTTACAGTAATACGAAGAGGAAAGAAAAAGTATTTTCTAATCACGTTTTAAAACAGTGAAAAAGTGTAGGGGAGCTGGAATGCTTCCCTGTGCTTTTTATAGTTTAGGAAATTATATTCTGTATTCTGTTTTACATAGGGGATATTTTTAGCATCTTCTAGATTCAGCGCTCCCAATCCTACATCCGTACAAACTTCGATCATATACTTACGGTTCGAACCTAAAGGAAGGCCGACTAAAAGCGGGCTTGTCGCTTAGGTGTCGGCAGGGGCATGTTTTCTTTATCCAGCATGAAGGGGTACTTCAAAAGTTAAAGTTATGGAGGATAGAAGTAAATGGGAGCTAAAAGGGATCTAAACGCTTAATTTGTTTGGGAGACAGAACAAGGAAAGCTACTTAATAGACATCGCACGCAGAAAAAGTGTTCTTCTTTTTTAAGAACGAGAAAGACTTCTTGATGTACATAGAAAAAACTCTGGCAACGACACATCGAGACAAGGAGGTTGCGAACTCAGCCTTTGATCTACTGATTCAAAGAGAAAAGCACTCCTTAAATGAAGCCTTCACTTATATCCCGCATGTAAGGTGCCGTAAGACTCCCACTTCAAGACCTGAGTTGATATAAAAGGGTCTAAGTGGGAGAAAACGGCACCTAAATGCCCGATTCGTTCAAGGGCCTTTAGGTCATACCATTAAGGTACTAACATTCAGTAGGAGATGGAAGAAAGCTCCTACTGAATGAAGTTTCACTTTATCTTGTTAGAAGTTCTTCAGTTTGTTCGTGATTTTGTTCTAATCTTACAATATTGACAAGATATATAAATAGGTACTATTTATGAGTTTTTTTTTACTAAAGCAAAAAGAGGAAATGTACATGAAGAAATATGATCTCGAATGTTTTTGTTTATGTTAGTAATTTGTTTAGCAATTATTGCTATATCCATCATAACTTTTACAGGTTTAGTAAAGAACGAACTTGCTGATAAGCTGCCCCTTTTTTGTCTAAAACAAATATTTTTGTTTAAATTAATGAACAAGGAAAGCCAACTTGATACAGGAGATTATGAATACAGTTTAATTGGCTATGATAAAGCGAGAAAAAAGCATGAAATTACATTTACAGCCAGTAAGCAGCTTGAAGAAGGATGCGTATTTAAAGGTTTTGGGAAGAAGTACAATATGATGAATTGCTAAATAAGGTTAAAGAGCGTGTTCAAAAAGGAACTAAAAAGAATCGGGAAGTCCAAGGTGGCGTAACTTCGAGCAGCAGAGTGATACATTTGAACATGATTAGTTTGATTCTTTCATGAAACTCCATCCCATGCCAGTGGAAATCCGATATGTTATTTCTTCTGGGGCTTTTTGAACATCCTCTTAAAGAAAGGTTTTTAAATACTATGCTTTGAAGTAGAATTAATTATCATACGGATTCCCAACTACGTAATAAAGGGAAGTAACCAAATTAAGATGCTTACTTCCCGTAGCTTATAAATGTAGTACTTGCTTAATATATAGCAAGACTATTCATGCTCATAAGCAAAAATTACGCTACCATTTGCTTCTCTTTACGCACGAGGGCTATGATACCTGCAATTAAATAGGCAGCACCGGCAAAAAGTCCATAAAACGCCGTTAGAACAGTACCTAATACTGCGGTAATAAGCAGTATGATCCCAGCAATTTTGGGATTTTTATTTCCTATCAGTAAAAAGATAGAAATTCCTCCTAAAACAATGCCAACAATTGATACAATTAATAAAGTCGTAGCTCCACTTTCAAGAGCGGCAGTGACCTCTTCAGCACTTAAGTCAGTTTCTGGCGTTTTTTGCATGACTTCTTCTATTAGCTGTTCTACTGTAGCATTATCAGCGAATAGAAAGCTGGCCGCTCCCAAGACCATTAAACCAAAGATTACCATCCCAATAACCGTAAAGATTATTTCACCAGTACGTTTCATTTTAATACCTCCAATTAAAAAATTGTACATTCGCCTACTTGAATAAAGAACATTTAAAATAATTACAAAATAACTGATTCCCTTTAAAACTTATGTAGAGTATAGGCAAATATGTTATTAATTTATCATATTCTTGTATGTAAGGCTAGAAAAATTTAGTAAATTTTTCTATTTCTAATTAAATATATAGTTCACTATAGAAATAAAGTCTCCACCTCCAAGTTAATAATATTTTCTCACATATACCTTATTTACGAATAAAAAATTACCTGGTTTCAAGAAATAGATTGCAAGATGGGAAAAATTTTAGGTTTTAATTAATAATCAAACCGGCTGGTCTATTAAAGGCCCATACAATTGTCATTTCAACATGTCTGGTGCTTTCAAACTTAATATTTAATTATGGATAATGAAGCGTTCGCTTGTTACCCATTTATTTGACAAGGTACGAGCATTTAAGTTTATCCCGTATGTAAGGCGCCGGAAGACTTCCACTTCAAGAGCCTGAGTTGGTACAAAAGGGTCTAAGTGGGAGAAAACGGCACCTAAATGCCCGATTCGTTCAAGGGCCTTTAGGTCATACCATTAAGGTACTAACATTCAGTAGGACATGGAAGAAAACTCCTACTGAATGAAGTTTCACTTTATTTTGTAAAACTTCTTTTCGTCGTGTAGTATCAATGGGACTATTCTATCGTCATACTGAGCTAATGAATAGGGATGGTATCTCCTTAATGTGTTTACGTGTTAAATGAAAAATAAAACTTTTAATTCTTGGTAACACCTAGGTACTAAAAAAGTTAGTGGTTAGATCAATATTTTTATTTTAAAAAAATAAATAAAAAATATTAATTTTGTTTATCTTGGAATACTAAGTTATGGCTTGTGGCAAAGACATGTAGCTACTATGATTTTTTTGAGCTTTAACTAAATAATAGAGTTGACTATATAGATAATATTTGTTATTTTTTAAATTGTATTACAATTTTATCTATTTATTGTAATTTAACCTATAATGAACTACTAATCTAATATCAAAGCAGCTGTGGTGAATGATACATTTCTACGGAATTTCGTGAAAAACGGAGGGGTTGCGATGAAACATACAGGGTTTATTTGTGATGAAAGTTATTTTTGGCATCAAACTGGAAACGGAGCATTAAATCTGAGTGCCGGTGGTTGGATTCAAGAGGATACACATGCTGAAAATCCAGAAACGAAACGACGTGTTAAAAATTTACTTGAGCGCTCGAAATTTATCAAACAGCTTCAGCAGATCGAACCTAGATCAGCTACACTACGGGAAATCGAAATGAATCATGAACAAGCATATATTGAACAGATCAAGCAACTAAGTGAAACAGGTGGTGGAGATGCAGGAGTACGTGCACTTGTTGGTCCAAATTCATACGAAATTGCCTTATTGTCAGCAGGGGGCGCACTAACTGCCGTTGACGCAGTAATGACAGAAGAAGTGAAAAATGTATATGCTCTCACTCGTCCTCCGGGTCATCATGCTGAATTCGAAAAAGGAATGGGTTTTTGCTTGTTTAACAATGTTGCAATTGGTGCAAAATATTTGCGCAAAAAGTATGGTACAAACCGAATTTTAATTTTAGATTGGGACGTACATCATGGGAACGGAACAGAAAGTGCTTTCCGTACGGATCCTAACGTGCTTTTTATTTCTATTCATCAGGAGAATACTTTTCCGAAAAACCGTGGAGGAATTACGTATACAGGTGAAGGAGAAGGAGAGGGTTTTAACGTTAATATTGAATTACCAGCGGGAACAGGTAATGAAGGATATCAATACACATTTGAACATGTTGTTGAGCCAATAATAGATCAGTTTCAGCCGGAATTTATTTTCATATCAGCAGGTCAGGATCCGAGCCGTTTCGATCCTTTGGGACGTATGCTTGTAACTGCATCAGGCTTTTACGATATGGCACTAAGCATAAAACGACTGGCAGAAAAGCATTGTAACGGAAGGTTAGTTGCTTGTCATGAAGGCGGGTACAGCACTGCATATGTTCCATTTTGTACACTTAGGATTTTAGAAGCCTTCTCTGGAAAAGCTAGTGGAATAGACGATCCATTTGATTTGGGTTATCATGAAGGGTCACTATATCCAAATCAAATGGAAGCTGTCGATAAAGTAGTAAATATCCAGAGAAAATATTGGGATTTATGAAGAAACTAAACTGTTAGTATCTATAAAAATAGTTGTGGAATATATTGTTGTAAATATGTTTATATGAAATAAAAGGAAAGCAGCTTCAAGCATTATCCCAACAGGTATCCTTTCTTGATATACTTATTTTCATCTGATATTTTTTTACACTATAGGAAAGTATAAAATTTTTATGGTTTATAGTATAAGAAAAACTACGGCTTTCGCTAAGGACTTGGCGATAAGCCAAGTTTTTCTAAGTAACTTGTTATATTAGCGGGATGTATACTGGATACCCTGATCGCTATGCAGGAGGATTCCTTTTACATTCCGTTTTTTCTTTGTCTTTTTTAGGGTATCCATGACCAGTTTTAGGTCATTCCTTCGACTTACTTGGTAAGCCACAATTTCGTTATTGTATAAGTCTTTTGTGGCGGATAAATACAGTCTTTGACCATTAAAAATTAAATAAGTAATATCCGTTACCCATTTTTCATTTGGCTTGGAAGCTACAAAATCTTTGTTAAGATGGTTGTCTGAAACAATGTATGATTCCTTCTTCCCATAATAGGGTTTCTTTTTTCTTATGACTGCCTGAATCTCCAATTACCCATTAAACGTTGTACACATTTATGATTCATATGGAGTCCGTATGTTTTTTCTGATCAAGTTTTTATTCGTGTCGTTACATGGGGCGACAAGTTGCCGAAAATGTAGCTTCATATTGTGGAAAAGGGAGTTTAATATCCGTTGTTGGAGGGCTTCAAACAAGGCGGTATGAAAAGGACGGCCAATCCGTTTATGTCACAGAAGTGGTAGCGAATTGGATACAAAACCGATTGGATTGGTTGTACAATAGGGAGAATCAACAGATACAGAAATGACAGATTTTTCTAATGATAATCTACCGTTTTAATCAGTGAAAAGGACTCAGGTAATTAGTCTTAGGCTGTTGAGAAACCCTCGAAAGCTTAATCACGGCAAATCCATTCACCTTTTGGGATTTGCTTGTCTTTTTTGGGGTTTACTAGCGACTTTTTCCATTTACCATCCCCTTTTTTGATTTATTCACAGCTTCTGGGAATTACCATCCATTTTCTCTATAAGCTTAGTGGAGGTAAAATCTCCACTAAGCTTGGCTATATGGTTTAAACAATTGTCATATCAACGTTTGTGATAGTATTACTTAAGGTTCTACTTAATCATAATCCCACCATATTTCGTTTTGGCTGAAAGCATATTCGTGCCATCACCAATCATATGTGTTTTTTTATCATATTTTGGCAATGTCACCTCAATATCTTCACCTTCTGTTATGAATTGAAGTGAAATTGGGGCTTTTTGATAGTGAATGTCAATATCACCTGAAACGCTTTTTACATGTAGATTCGACTGTTCTATTGCCTCTGTCATTTTGATTTGCCCTTCAACCGTTTGTATCGTATGCGCTGAGCCTGTGCTTTCTTTCATGGCAACATCACCTGCACTTGATGTAATATTTAAGTCTTCTATAGCGCTTTTAGCGATTGTCACATTGCCATCATTCGTATGAAGTTCAGCATTTGAAATAGACAGATTTTTTAAATAAGCCATGCCCGCAGATGTTTCTACTTGTACTGTATCCAGTGCTAAATCTTCAATGGTGACATCTCCATATGCACCTTTAAGTGTTAGTGATTTACTTTGGGATTTGGGGAGTTGCACGATGATGGTTGGTAATGAATGAAAACGGATATTTTCTTTCCAATTTTTCTTGCGTTGTTGCTCCTTCATGACGAATCTATTGTTTTCTTCATTGAGTGTCAGCATATGCTTTTTTAATTTATGTCCTTGCATTTGAACATGTATTTTATCATCAGGTGAGTTGGAAATACCGATATTTAACTCTTCAAGTGTCACATCGATATGTGCAAGCGCGTCATATTCACCAATTGTGATTGTCTTAGCCGGTTCCGGTTGTTTCATAAAAAGAATGATGGTCACAGTGATGATTCCAAGCAATAGTACAAACAACATTTTTCGGATCATTTATGCCACATCCTTTACATCAATGTTGCAGAATGATAAATAGGCAATGCCAATTCCAAGCAGTGCTAATACAATTGGAATGATGACGACATTCGCTAAGCTGAACGTGTCAACGCCATCTGAAACCGTTGAGTTAATCAAAAAGGCGATTATGACAGCAGATGTGATCGTGGCAGCGGTGGATTTTTTTCGCATGCCGAAAAATAACGGAATTAAAGCGATTGCGCCCATCATGAACGCGTTCGTCACTGTATTTGGTAATATCGCCCATATATCTTGTGGTGTTACTGTGCCTTCAAATAACTCGAGTGAAGGCTGTAAAAAGTATGTGATGATTTGCATGAGCAAAATGCCAACAAGTAAACTTCCTGTCGTAAACAAGTAAGCGAGCGTTAATTTGGCAAATAAAAGTTTTTTACGCTTTATAGGGTAAGGTAAACAATACTTGCATCGTTTTCGAACGAAATTCGGAAATGATCAAGCGAGATAAAATAACACTGCCCAAAACCATAAATGTAATATTCGATAAAATATTTAAAAGTGTCATAAATTCTTGAAATGAACCCATAGCCCCGTCAACATCATTTTTTGAAGCTAATGAAATGAATGCCACAAAGCCATAAATACCTATAACACAGAAGAAAAAGCTGTTAAAGTAACGTGACATATGATGCTTGCGCCATTCTAATTTTATTAAATTAAGCATATCGATTTCCTCCATTAATAAGTTTGACAAAGTATTCTTCTAACGATTGATGTTTAGTTTCGACTGCATCTACATCAACCCCATGCTGTATTAAATACTTTGTTAATGTTGATGACTTCTCATGTACCTGTTGGATACTTAGTGTTGTAGCATTCAAGATTTGCACCTTAGCGTTGAAATTTACCTCTATTAGTCGTTTAGCTTTTCTTGCATTACTCACGACTATATCAAGTGTTGATTGGTATTTTCCACGCATGGAATGCATCGAAATCTCCTCAATTAATTCACCGTGTTTTAACACGCCAATCGTATCTGCAATGGATTCGATTTCTGAGACGATATGGCTTGAAATTAAAATGGTCATTCCATATCGCTGTTTTAGCATGACAAGCAACTCTCTCACTTCCTTAATGCCGATGGGATTCAGCCCGTTAATAGGCTCATCTAAAATTAAAATTTTCGGTTTGGCAACAATGGCGCGCCCAATTGCCAGACGTTGACGCATACCGAGAGAAAATTCTTTTACCTTTTTCCTGTCGATTTGTTGTAAAGCTACAATGTCTAACACTTTCTTTATATGGTTTCGGCCTTTATAACCCATATAAGCACAGTGCATTTGTAAATTTTCTTGTGCGGTTAGTTCCTCATAAAAAATCGGATATTCAATGAGGCTGCCGATGTTTTTTAAATATTTATAAGAAGTTGGTTTAATGGGTTGATTTTGAATGAAAATTTCCCCAGATGTCGGTTTCACTAAATTTAATAACATTTTCATTACTGTCGTTTTTCCAGCACCGTTTGGACCGAGAAAACCATAAATTTCGCCTTCTTTAATATTCATACTTACTTGGTTAAAGTATAGAAAAATTTGATTTTGAGAGTTGGGACGATCTGCTCATTAAAACCCTAATCGTCCGCTAAACTGCTCCTTTCGTATTATGAACTATGCCTTCATCTTTGAACCTATCTTTTATATTACATTTAAAAATAACTGTAACCCCATATAGACAGCTATTCCCCAAATAATAAGAGCAGAAATTTGATTTAACCGTTTTAACAGTATTCCGTTTCTGTCGATTTGACCAATCTTTTTTCCGGTAATGGCAAGAGCAAAGAACCAGATCCAAGAAACCCCAATACAGGCTAATGTAAATATCCACTTCTCATGTCCTGTATAAACCAACGAGTTTGTTCCGATAACTCCTATTGTGTCCAAAATAGCATGTGGATTTAACAAGGAAACAGAAGCAGTAAATAAAATCTGTCGTTTCGTGGAAAAAGGATTAGCTTCTTGGTGATTCTTTATTTCCGGTGTATCACTCCACATTAGCCATCCCATGTAAACTAGAAAAATAAATCCTACTAAAAATATAAAAGTTCGAAGCCATTCAACACTTAAAATGATAATCGATACACCAGCCACAGCTAATGAAATGAGTATCGTATCACAGACCCCTGCCGTTATAACTGCTGGTAAGGCATTAGTGAACTTTTTATGAGTTGCCCCTTGATTAAACACAAAAACATTTTGTATGCCTAAAGGTAGAATTAACCCAAAACCAAGCATGATTCCATGAACTAATGCTTCCACTATTTTTCCCTCCTATTCGTATATAGAATAAAGGAGGAAATTCTATTTGTCTCCAACCAATTGGATGGAAATAAAACCAACCATTTTGTTACAATAAAAGAAAAGAGTGAGGTAGGAAAATGTCTGAAATAGAATGGAAACCACAAAAATGTTCATCATTACCTTTGCATCTACAAATCTATGATTATATGAAAAAGAAAATATTAAATGGGGAATGGACAATCGGCACTAAAATACCTTCACAGAGAACTTTAGCCAAACAATTTGCAGTCAATCGAAGTACGATTGTAACTGCTTTTGAGGAATTGGCCGCAGCTGGGTTGATTGAATCAAAAGTAGGAAGTGGCACAAGAGTGATAAATAATACTTGGGGTTTGCTTGCTTCAACACCGCCACCTGATTGGATTACTTATGTCCGTTCTGGTATTCATGAGCCTAATATGAACATCATTCAAAAAATTAATGAGGCAGAAGCCGATTCAGCTATCATTCGACTGGGTACTGGGGAACTTTCACCCGAACTGCTACCCAATAAACAGATGGCAAATTTATTGCAAATTGATATAGAGGATACTCTATCTCTAGGATATGAAGAGCCAAAAGGAAACCTAGATTTGAGGAAAACAATTAGCCTTTCCTTAAAAAGGAAAGGTATTGAAGCTTCGCCTCCTTCCATATTAATTGTTTCTGGGGGTCTTCAAGCACTGCAATTGATTTCGATTAGTTTATTAAAACGTGGTTCGGTTATCTTTCACGAATCACCTTCATACCTAAATTCAGTTCATGTCTTTCAATCTGCTGGCATGAATTTATTTGGAATCCCATTAGATAAAGAGGGGATCAAACACGAATCCATTGGTAATTTAAAACGACAGCACCATGCAACGTTACTTTATACGATTCCATCATACCATAATCCAACAGGTACGTTAATGTCTGACAGAAGGAGAAAATCAGTATTAGAGGTTGCGAAAAATGAAGCTCTTCCCATTATTGAGGATGGTGTATATGATGAATTATGGTTTGATAACCCACCACCAAATCCAATAAAAGCAAATGATAATCAAGGGAATGTGCTTTACATTGGAAGTGTCTCTAAGTCATTAAGTCCAGGACTGCGAATTGGATGGATTGTCGGACCTGAACCAGTTATTGACCGACTTGCCGATATAAAAATGCAAACGGATTACGGGTCAAGTTCTATATCGCAATATGTTGTAAATAAATGGATAAAAAGCGGATGGTACGAAGATTATATAAATCAAATAAGAGTAAAACTGAAATATAGAAGAGACTTGACAATTAACATTTTAAATACATATTTCTCTGATATAGCAACATGGAATATTCCAAGTGGGGGATTTTATATATGGCTTCAATTACAAACAGGTATTTCCACACGAAAATTATTTGAAGCAGCTCTCCAAGAAGGTATTTTATTAAATCCGGGAAGTGTCTACGATAAAAATGATCAAGAGCATTTGCGTTTGTCGTATTCCTATGCATCATTAGAAGAACTTGAAAAAGGGTTTAAACGGCTTTCAGAACTTATAAAAGAGAATAAGTAAAGTAATAATTTCTTTATCATTAAAAAAGTTGGTTATGATGGAATAAACATTTTAGTTCTTAAGAAACTATAATGAGGTGAAAATGATGAAAAAATTCGTAGTAAATCCTTATGACTGATGATGTTTTACTAGTTAATACGTGTGGGTCTTCTATTGGACATATTTTTGCTCCGTTTAGTTATGATTGGTTTTAAGTAGCCTTTGTTGGATGTAGAAGATGCTATTGAAGAGGTTGAGAATAGAAAACATAATGGAAAGTGTTTTTAATATAGACTAATTATGAATTAGTAATCCTGTATTCAAATTTTATAATTTACACTCTACATCTTATTTACTTTATTCAATTAACATTCCATGTAAGTAGTGTTTTTTATTTCTTTCCATTCTTTTACCCATGCTAGTATTTTTTGGCCCCAAATTAGTGCATTACCTTGCTTTATTTTGCAAAATAAATAAAAACGAAAAAACCCCTGAAACGTTGATTTAACAACATTTCAAGGGTTTCGATTGCGTTAAAATGCATAAAGCTAATATTAACGTGAGTAGAATTCAACGATTAAGGATTCGTTAATTTCTGCAGGAAGTTCTTCACGTTCTGCGTAACGAGTGAATGTTCCTTCTAGTTTATTTTCATCTAGTGTTAAATAGTCAGGAACAAAATTATTCACTTCGAGCGCCTCTTTAACGATATCCAAGTTCTTGGATTTTTCACGTAAGCCAATAACTTGGCCGGGTTTTACCAAGTAAGATGGAATATCAACACGAGCACCATCAACAGTGATGTGACCATGGTTAACTAGCTGACGAGCTTGTCTACGTGTACGAGCAAAGCCAAGGCGGTAAACAAGGTTATCAAGACGGGATTCAAGCAATAGCATGAAGTTTTCACCGTGAACACCTTTCATTTTACCTGCTCTGTTAAACAGCGTACGGAATTGACGCTCATTTAAACCATACATGAAACGTAATTTTTGCTTTTCTTGTTGTTGTAAACCATATTCAGATATTTTCTTACGTTGATTTGGTCCATGTTGACCTGGTGCATAAGGTCGTTTATCTAATTCTTTACCAGTTCCGGTTAATGAAATGCCAAGACGACGTGACTTTTTCCATATTGGTCCAGTATAACGAGCCATAAGACATTTCCTCCTTTTTCTTTTATTTGTATAAAATAAAAGAGCGTGTTCTATACACTTGCTCATATTGTTTTCATGTACCATCGCTCCAGCAGCTAAGAGTTACACGATACACCTCTATTAAGTAGAGGAACAACATGATTACAAGCGTCAGATCACTAAGGCTACTTTATTATTTTACACAACGAATAGTATATAATTTTTGCAAGGAGAAGTCAACTACTTATTAAAAATAGATTCCGACAAATTAAAACATAGGAAAAAAGGCCTACATAAGTTATAATAAGTTTAATAAGCTATTTATTCCATATTAATAGCTAATATATATATAAAATTCAAGCCACAAGAGGTATTAAAAACAACGTGGTTTAGGTTCCGGAGGAAAGTAAAACTTGGACAGCAACAACACCGCATGAAGAAAAAGTTAAGGACAAGCAACTTCCCAGCGACTTATCAGGATCTTACAAAGAAAAATGTCTACAGTAATACATTGTGGTAGAGTTTTTTTTCAAGGTGGTAGCCTTTTGGTCCACTGCTTCCATGGTGAAAAGCCTTATGAATGAAGTTTCACTTTTTATTATAAAAATAGTATTTTATGCATGATCTCCTATAATGGAACTTGGTTGTACGGACGGATGCATAGCATTTAAAAACTAAATGATAGCTGGTGAAAATGATGAATTTAAAACATGTGAAGCAACAATTACATAAGATTTATTTTGAATTACTAACGATTGCCTCGAGTCAATGTTTAGAAAAAAGCTTATCATTAATGAGCGAACGGATAGCTCAGCTAGAAGGGATTCGAACTACAGGGATATATTGCTATTGTGAGGATGGTTATCACTTGCTTTATGGAGTAGAAATGAACAATTCCGAACCATCCCTTCAGAATAGAGTTGTACCAGAACATATGGGAATTCATCAGTGGATCGAGGTAGAAAACGTCAATGGCTATTTTATGAAATTAAATGCAGAATACGTTCTATATATTGAAAGTAAAAAACAAATGGATCATTTGCTATTAAATATGTTGCAATCCGAAGTGGTACGGATGCTTCGGGCTGTAACATGGAGAATGAATCAACAAGGTCAATTCAAATTTCTTTATCACTTATCTGTACGATTATTTACAATGGAAAATAAAGCGGAGATTGTTCAAGAAGTTATTACCGCCATTACGCAATTTTATCCAAGCTACACTACTCAATTACTATTATCTCAGGATACAGATATTGAAATTGACTGTCCGATTCAACCAATTATGTATAATGACGAAGAGCCTATGAGCTACAGTTCCATGGCGTTTATTTCCGGAGAGATGCAAATGGAGAAACATTCAGACCAAATTTATAAATTGTTTGCGCCTCTAACAGGAAATCAAGGAGTATATGGGGTTATTCAGCTTGTAAAAGAAGAAGGAGTATATTTACAGGAAAATGATGTTCAGTTTATTATGGAAATTGCTCAAACTGCTGGAAAATCGATAGAGAATGCAAGTCTTATGGAAAATAGCAGTCATCAAATTTCGGATTTAAAGTTAATTAATGATGTGACTCATAAACTAAATTCTAATTTAAATTTAAAAGGAATTATGGAATACGTACGTGATAAAATCATTGATATTTGTCAGGCGATGGAAGTTGGATTTATTTTCAAACGTGACCATGAATATACGACTATTGAAGCCGCGAGTACAAGTTATTTTAAGACACAAGGAGATGCATTTGCATCATACTTATTAGAGAACATTGACGGTCCAAAATTTTACGGAAATTACAAAGAATATCCCGGGCTACCATATCGGTCACTGTTAGTTATTCCAATGCAACAAGAATTCGAAGTTTACGGATTAGTTGTTATTATGCATCCATTATCTTATTTCTTTTCCTTTGAACGGTTTAAATTATTACAATCATTAATTCAACATTGCTCGTTAGCTCTTCTTAATGCAATTTTAAAAGAAGAACTGCAAAAGGCAGTAATTACCGATTATTTAACAAAGCTTTATTCAAGAAGCTATTTAGAAGAGATGATCATTAAACTAAGAAAATCAACTGCTAAGGGAGCACTAATATTGTTTGATATTGATGATTTTAAACGAGTAAATGATACGTATGGACACCATGTTGGTGATAAAGTATTAAAGCAAGTTGCCAATGTAATTCATGAATACACGGCAGAAGAGGCGATCCCTTCCAGGTGGGGTGGGGAGGAGCTGGCAATTTATACGCCAAATCAAGAAATAGATGATGCAGTAGCTTTAGCAAAAAAGATTTGCCAATACGTAGAGCGTTCGACTGATCCATCGGTTACAGTTTCCTGTGGGGTTTCCTCTTGGGACGATGTCGGTAAAGATACAGTAAGTGAATTATTTATTCGCGCCGACAGTGCTCTTTACAAAGCAAAAAGCAAGGGGAAAAATAGTGTTGTTAAATCGTAGGGGTTTATAACTAAAATTATGCTAGCGGTTGAACCTGTTGGTGGTTACCGCTAGCTAAAAAGTAAAATATATGTTTTAATGACTGGATAAATGCGTTTGTAATGCATCAACGAATTTTTCTAAGTAGATTTGGTCGTCATGGTCGAATCGATTTTTAATCGGACTATCAATATCGAGCACTCCATAAATATTACCATCTTTCATTATCGGTATGACAATTTCAGACTTACTAGCACTGTCACAGGCGATATGACCTGGAAAATCATGGACATTTGCTACACATTGGGTTGCTCTTTCTTTTACAGCTGTACCGCAAACTCCTTTTCCGTATCCAATCCTGATGCATGCAGGTAAACCTTGAAAGGGCCCAAGTACTAGTTCATTGTCTTGTTCTTTCCAAAGGTAGAATCCCACCCAATTGATTTGATCAAGAAATTGATTTAATAATGCAGACGCATTTGCTAAAATGGCAATATGCTCATGTTCATCCTCACTTAGGGCATGCAATTGACGAATTAATAGATGATAATCTTTTTCTTTATTACCGGAGTACGTACTTGTTTGAAACATGAAACATTTCCTTTCTGATTAGTTATTTCGACAAAGGATATTTTTTTGTCGAGCGAAAAATGCAGGATATATCATCTCTTTTGTCGTAAAAGAGATGTAAGGAGTTGAGTTATATGAAAATCAATCCCTCAAAACGAAAGGTGCTGGAAGCTGCTTCTAGTTTATTTTTTCAAAAAGGATTTCATGGTACGTCCGTTCGTGATATAGCCGATAAAGCAAATGTGAATGTATCGCTAATTAGCTACTATTTTAATGGAAAGCAAGGGTTGTTAGAATTTGCAGTAACGGAATATTATGAAAAATACTTAGAGACAATCGAAGCAGCGCTGGAAGCGAATCATAATTTAAATCCATTAAATAAGCTTAAGGAATTAATTTTTATTATTATACAGTATAAACAGAGCAAACATCAATTCTCCTGTTTTATACATCGAGAACTGTCCTTGGACTCTATCTTTGTAAGGGAGATGACTGTCACTTATCTGGCGAAGGAGAACCACTTTATTAGCAATGCTTTTTATGCTGTGTTGAATGAGCAAATAACTTCTATTAATGACCGTACTTATTTATACATGCAACTAAAAGGTATGTTGGTTACCCCATATATGATGCCAAATGAATGGAAAAACCAAATCGTAGGACAATATTCCCATGAATTATTTGTCCAAAATTATGTAAAAACGATCCATCAATGGTTGGATTTTGTCGTCGCACAAGAGATAAATCTGGTAAATTAAGATTTTTACCCGTAATTCGCTAATTTATTTGTATTTTTTTAGCAAAACAAGCAATGAACATGGTATTATTATATGTAGATTTATTTGTGATAAGAAATTATCCTAGGAACGTTATCCTATTTATAGTGCGTGTTCAAAAAGGGGATAAAAAAAGGTTGAGGTTGGCTAAGGTCATGAACGCTCTTTTTGCAAGGGATGTCACTAGCACGTCCTGTCCAGTCGAAATTCGAGGCGGTGCAGTTTCGAGTAGCAAGTGTAGGCATCTGTATACATGAGCAAAGAAGAAACAACCAATAATGGAAACTTATTCGTATCAAGTAAAGTGCGCAGACGATGCCTGGTTGAAATTTATACGTAGAACTTAAAAATTTAAACTGCCTTGACCTAAACGTAACGTGAAAATTTTATTCGTTCTAACGTGTGAAGAAATTGGATGCGTCATTTTTACCGAACTTTTGAACATCCTCTTATAGGAATTTAGTTGGGAGGCATTTTATGGCATACATCATTGGCAGTATACTTGTAGTTATTGCACTTATTATTACAGGACTTATTTTAAGAAAAAGAATATATGATGTTGTCGATCGATATGAAGCATGGAAAATGGATATTATCGGTCGAAACATTAATGCTGAGCTCTCCCGCATTAAAATACTTAACTTATCAGGGGAAACACAGGATAAGTTTGAAGCCTGGAAAGAACGTTGGGAACATATTGTAACGAAAGAATTGACGGATATAGAAGAATATTTATTCGATGCAGAAGAGATGGCGGATCGCTATCGTTTTTCCAAGGCTAAAAAGACTTTAGCGGAAGTAGAGAAAATACTACAGTCGGTAGAAGTAGCAATTGAAGAGATTTTAAAAGAAGTGGATGAGCTGCTTGAATCCGAAGAAAAGAGCAGAAAAGAGATTGAGCATGTAGAGCCTACTGTAAAAGAATTGCGAAAAAAATTATCGCAAACTCGCTATCAGTATGGAAAAGCGGAGAGCTACTTTGAAAAGAAACTTGACGAGCTTACGAAGCAGATAGCTTCTTACTATGAGTTAGTAGATGATGGTAATTATTTAGCAGCGAGAGAGCTTGTTGAGCAAATTCGTGTATCTTTGGATACAGTGGAAGTAAGGCTGAATGAATTTCCACATTTATTTCGGATGTGTAAGCAGGAGTTACCTTCACAATTAGACGATCTTCTTACAGGCGTCAAAGAAATGAAAAATGAAGGTTATCGAGTAGAGCATCTTGCTTTTGAAAAAGAAATTCGCAATTATCAACAAAAACTTTTACATATGGTTGAAAAAATGGAAAATGGCGATATGACAAATGCAGAAGTGATAATTGAAGAGATAGAAGGGCGCATGAAAGAAATGTATCAGCTCTTAGAAAAAGAAGCAATTGCTAAAAATTATGTAGATACAAAGATGCCTACATATCAACAAACACTGGAAGAAATGACAGCTAGTTTCAGTAATACGAAAGAGGAAGTAGAGCAACTGCAAAAATCGTATTACTTTGAAGATAGTGACATGGAGAAGTATTTAACACTAGAGAAATCAATAGCAAAATTAAACTCACAAATGGAAGCTTTTGTATCAGAGGTGGAGCAGAAAAAAGTACCACATACCAAATTGCGCCTTGAAATTGAAGAGGGTTTTGTTGAAATTGAAAAACTTAAGGAAAAGCATGAAGAGTTTAAAAAACGCATTCATAATCTTCGTAAAGATGAATTAGAAGCAAAAGAAAAGTTAACGGAAATGCGCAATCAATTATATTATATCCAACGGAAGCTGAAAAAAAGCAATGTACCAGGAGTACCAACATTTATTTGGAATTTGCTTGAAACGGCGAGTGAAAAAAATCATCGTGTAGTAAAAGCGTTAGAAAATCAACCGTTAGAGATGGCTGAAGTTCAGCAAGCATTAAATGATGCAAAGAATGCAGTTTCGTATTGTATGGAGCAGACAGATCTTATGCTTGAGCAAGCTTATTTAACCGAACAAGTCATTCAATATGCTAATCGGTATCGCAGTCAATATCCCCTTTTAGCTGAAAAACTGACCGAAGCTGAGCGGCTGTTTCGAAATTATGAATATGAGTTAGCCTTGGAGACAGCGGCTAAAGCGGTTGAAGAAGTAGAGCCTGGTGCATTAAAGCGGATTGAGGCGTATCAAGAGCCGATTGATAATTAAATACCGAGAGAGGAAAAAGGATATTCATTCGCTAATATCCTTTTTTCAACGTTATGAACGTAAAAATGTAATGTAGAAGTCGAGGAGTAACATCCTGAAAATTTATAGGTTCTAATGTTAAGGACAATCAAGGCCTCTTGCCTTAGGTTATTTTAATACTATAGGGAAGTATAAAACTTTAAGGTTTATAGTATAAGAAAAACTATAGCTTTCGCCATAAAGACTTGGCGACAAGCCAAGTTTTTCTAATAAATAAAATTAGTGAGCTAAAGCTAAAGTTAATCCAGTATCTGAAAATATAATCGTTTTAAGATCGCACCTGAGAGAAACACCAATTCCGGATGCGATGCTGTACAGCGTGTAAGATATTATAAATAAGGAGTAAAATGATGATTTATTTAGATAATAGTGCAACAACAAAACCGGATCCAGAAGTATTAAAGAGTTTTGAACAAGTTTCAACAGCGTATTTTGCAAATCCTTCCTCGATTCATTCCTTAGGGGGAGAATCAGAGAAATTATTGCATCAAGCGAAGAAACAGGCTGCGGAACTTTTACATGTAGACGCAAGTGAAATTGTATTTACTTCTGGAGGAACCGAAGGAAATAATTTAGCAATTAAAGGAATTGCGCTAGAACACCAAACCCGAGGAAAGCATATTATTACAACAATGGTTGAACATCCATCTGTATATGAAGCTTGCCAAAGCCTTGAAAAATTAGGGTTTGAAATTACGTATTTACCAGTCAATCAGGATGGTATTATAGCACTTGAAGATTTAAAAGCGGTGATTAGAGAAGATACTATTTTGATTACGCTTATGCATGTAAATAATGAGCTAGGTTCTATTCAGCCAATTGGTGAAATTGGAGAAATTGCCAAGAACTATCCGAAGCTATTCTTACACGTGGATAATGTGCAAGGATTAGGTAAAGTTTCATTACCATTAGCTGATAGTGGCATTGATCTCTGTACGATGTCTGGTCATAAGATTCATGGGCTAAAAGGAACAGGTATATTATACGTCAAAAACCGGACTACGTTATTTCCGCTTTTTCACGGTGGAATGCAAGAGCAAATGATCCGGTCCGGTACCGAAAACTTGGCTGGTGCTGTATCAATGGTAAAAGCATTACGACTAATACAAGAAAAGAAACAACGAAGTGGAGATCATTTAAATCAATTGCAGCAATATCTTCGTAGAGAGTTAGGAAAAATTACAGATGTTACAATTAATACACCTTTAGATGCTGCTCCACATATTATTAATTTTTCAGTTCCTGGGATCAAACCGGAAGTATTGATCCATATGCTTGGTGAAGCTGGAATATACATTTCTACAAAGTCAGCTTGCTCGTCCAAACGTACGGATGAAAGTAAGGTCCTTGCAGCCTGCGGTTTTCCGAAAACTAGAACTACTTCGGCATTACGAGTAAGTATGACATACACGAATACAATGCAAGAATTAGAGCAATTTATAAAGACGTTGAAAAAAAGCATTTGTCAATTAAAAGAAGTAATGGGGTAGATGTACATGCAATATGATCATATATTAATACGTTATGGTGAGATGGCTTTAAAAGGAAAAAATATTAAATCGTTTATCATTCGTTTACAGGAAAATCTACAGAGTAAGCTTCATGATTTTCCAAATGTAAAAGTAAAGCGTACACAAGGAAGAATGTTCATTCTATTGAATGGTCATGATCCGGAACCAATTATTGAGAAATGTAAGCATGTTTTCGGTATCCAAAGTTTAAGTTTAGCGATAAAAGAGAAAAATGATGTCGAGAAGATTAAGCAAGCAGCACTTTATGCGTTACAGCAAAATACGCAAGCAAAAACGTTTAAAGTTACCGTGAAACGAATTAATAAAGAATTTCCCATCCGTTCACAGCAATTTAATCATGTAGTAGGCAGCCATTTATTAACAAATACGACCGGCATTACTGTGGATGTGCATCAGCCTGATGTTGAAATTAGGATTGAAATACGGCAGGAAGCGACGTATATAACTTCTAGTGTGATTCAGGGACTTGGAGGATTACCAGTTGGTACGTCCGGAAAAACATTATTATTGTTATCTGGAGGAATTGATAGTCCGGTAGCAGGATATCTTGCAATGAAGCGTGGAGTTCAATTAGAGGCAATTCATTTTCATTCTCCGCCATTTACCAGTGAGCGTGCCAAGCAAAAGGTTCTTGATTTAGCAAAGCAATTAACAAGGTATGGAAAATCTATTTATGTGCATATCGTTCCATTTACGAAGCTGCAACAAGAAATATTTCGAACAATTCCAGATGGATATGCGATGACAATCATGCGCCGTATGATGATGCGAATAAGCGAAAAAGTATGTGAACAGCAATCGATTTTATCATTAACAACTGGAGAAAACCTTGGGCAAGTTGCGAGTCAAACGATGGAAAGCATGAATACCATTAACGAGGTAACGAATTATCCAATTATTCGTCCATTAATTACGATGGATAAGACAGAAATTATCGATTTGGCACAGGAGATTGGTACATATGAAACTTCTATTCTTCCTTATGAAGATTGTTGCACTATATTTGTACCAAAATCTCCAAAAACCAAACCCAAAAGAGAAAAAGCCAATTTTTATGAAGCAAAAAATAATTTTTCGAAGCTGATGGAAGAAGCACTTTCCGGTATTGAAACGATCAAGGTGACAGCAAAAGAAAAGCAAACGCCATACGACGGCCTTTTCTAATTGACAATTAACGCATTTAAAAGGTTTAATGATTGTAATTGTAATATGGTAATCTCAATTTATATATATAATAGTTATATTTTTAGTGGTTGAAGCAATGGTTGTGTTTTGACCTTCTTCCTATTTTTTTAACCTGCTTTTTTGATTAGAATTTAAGGAGGAGAGAAGCCAGATTTAACAGTAACTACCAATAGAAAACATGAATGGATTGCTTCCTTCGTACACAATCTATAAGTACCAAGGAGGTGATTTATTATGGCAAATAACAATTCAAATCAATTATTAGTTCCTGGTGTTCAACAAGCTTTAGATCAAATGAAATATGAAATCGCACAAGAATTCGGGGTTCAATTAGGTGCAGAGACAACTTCTCGTGCTAACGGTTCTGTTGGTGGTGAAATTACAAAGCGTCTTGTGCAAATGGCTGAGCAACAATTTGGCGGTCAAAGTTTTCAATAATAAAATAAGAAGATGGTATGAAGGACTATCCAGCCGGGTAGTCCTTTTCGTATAATTTTACATGCGTTTATTTTTTCCGGATCTAAGCTGGCATAAGACTGCAATTTTAAGAGTTATAAAAGTAAGAAGAGGTAGGAAATAACGCCACTTAAATGTCCGAATTGTACAGATCAACAGGAGAAGTAAGCCTTCTTGAATAAGCTTCGCACGCAGAAAAAGTGTACTTCTTTTTCAAGGACAAGGAAAGCTTCGTAAGCGGTACACCGCACGCAGAAAAAGCGCTTTTCTTTTTCAAGGACAAGAAAAAGCTTTAGACATTGCTCGCATTTTCAAGGATTGCGACCGTAAGTCTTGTTCTATCCTTTCGTGGAGAAACTTAGAATAAAGTTTACTTTATAAAAAGGTGCGCTTTACTCGATCCCAAAATGAATTATTTTTTAATTTTACGGTTTTAATCACTTTATCACTCAATGTAACCGTAACGTCTTGAATGTTTCGGATAGAGTATGCTTCATTATCTAGACCAATAATTGGGTAATCGTTTCCATCCTGTCTGACAGATAAGCGCAAATTGCGGTCCTTATGAAGAATAAAGGAGGATCCCAATGTACGATACCTGTTATTATTAATAGAAGCTAATTCTGATACTTGAAAACAAGGGATGAGCGGATCAACGACAGCGCCATTCGTTGATTTATTATAACCCGTACTTCCAGTAGGTGTCGCAACAATTAACCCATCACCACGAAATGTTTCAAAATGGTTATCGTCAATAAATACGTCTATAACGATAGATTTAATAATTGCTGAACGAAGGCTAATTTCATTAAGACAGTAAAAATCTGTTCCTCCATCAAGATTTGTATGAATAACAGGAAAACGCCGAACTTCTAACTTCTCATGTTGCATCGTATGAAGCATTTCCCCAAAGTTATCCATGTTAAAATCACAATATAAACCAGCTTCTCCAAAGCGATTAATTCCCATATAGAGACAATCTTGACGAAAGTCTGTTTTTCTTACCGCTTGCAGAAATGCACCATCTCCACCAATACTAACAATAATATTGGCTGATTTACTATCTTCTACAACATTAAAACCATTAGAAATGGCTAAATCTTCAAGTGCGGCTAATTTGTCTTCAATTCCTTGATTATTTAAGTAATAAAAGTAAATATTGTTTCGTGCTGTCATCGTTTTCATTCCTCCTATGAGTTTTTTCTATGTTAAGATGCATATCAAAAAAGTAGAAAACAGAGTTTCACCTTATTCTACCATGTTTCCGTGATTTGTTAAAAAAATGAACCAAACTTAAAAATGTGGTGCAACTGGTTAAGTTGGCAACGTCCTTTGTTGCAATGAAGACTCTGGTACGTCCTGAATACATAAGGGCTGACACCGTTTAGCTAATTAAAATTTTAAACGATGGATTAGAATAGGATATTTGTGGAAAAATAACGTAAAGTTGAGGTGATCATCATATGTTGCTACTTTTAATTTTAATTGGGTTGATATGTGTTTTATTTATTCTTCTAATAAGTAAATTAACTATTTGTATTCATATAAATCATCAAATGCATGATACTGAACTATCTATTCAAATCTATTGGTTTGGCTTACAAATTGTTAAACGTATTTACAGATTAAATGATGCTTCTTTAACTGCTGACTACAACTATTTTCAAAATATTTCCGAACAGCTTAAACAAGTTTTCAAAATGATGAAACAAGGAGAACAGTTATTATCCATTGTCCTTCGCCAATTTGTAATTCGCCGCTTGGATTGGCATACAAAAGGCGGAACAGGTGATGCAGCTTTAACAGGTATGATTGCTGGGGGAGTTTGGAGTTTAAAGGGAATGATTACTGGTTGGATGATACAAAAAAGTAAACGAAGCTGTTTGCCAGATTTACAAGTAATTCCGTTATTTCAACACAAGGGTGTGGAAATGTTTTTTTCTTGCATGGTTTCCACACGATTTGCACAAGCTATACATATCATTTTGCAACTAACAAAGAGAGTTGGAAAAAACAAACCATAATATGAGGAGTGAACACTCGTGGAAGAGCATCCAATTCAAGGATTAATGACAACAGCAATGGAAAATTTAAAAGAAATGGTGGAAGTAAATACAATTATTGGTGATCCTGTACAGTCTCCTGAAGGAAGTATCATTATTCCGGTATCCAAAGTTGGGTTTGGATTTGCTGCAGGTGGAAGTGAATTTAATGCAACGAATGACTCTTCCTCATCCGATAATGAGGCAACTTTACCTTTTGGTGGGGGTAGTGGGGGAGGGGTGTCTATTACGCCAGTAGCATTTTTAATTGTCAGTGATCAAGGAATAAAAATGGTGCACCTCGACCAACAAACCCATATTTATGAAAAAATGCTTGATTTTGCGCCACAAGTTGTAGAAAAGGTACAGGAAATAATGAAAGACGGCGAAAAGGTTCACTCAAGCAAACAAGAAGCAAAACAAAAGCAAGCTCCAACTCAATATGATGTTTAAATACTTTATAGCAAAATTGTTTGAAAATGAAAACGTTTGTAATTTTGTTCACAAATTATTGCGCGTAAAATAGTGGACATGTATCCATATTCAATTCATAATAATAGGGGAATACAATTATTTAGGAAGGAATGATCTATATGGTAAATGTAACATTCCAACAAGAACCTGTCACCCTAGTAGGTAATGAAGTAAAAGTAGGTGATAAAGCACCTGAGTTTCGAGTGTTATCAAACGATCTACAAGAAGTGTCACTGGATGATTATAAGGGGAAGGTTAAGTTGATGAGTGTTGTTCCTTCCATTGATACAGGAGTATGTGCTGACCAGACAAAACGCTTTAATGAAGCGGCAGAGGCAATTGGTAATGTACAAGTTTTAACAATAAGCATGGATTTACCATTTGCACAAAAGCGTTGGGTAACACAGCATCATATTAATAAACTGGAAATATTATCGGATCACCGAGATGCGCAGTTCGGACAAAATTATGGAGTGCTCATTCAAGAATTGCGATTATTGGCGAGAGCAATTTTTGTTGTGGATAGTAATGACAAGGTCACATATGTAGAATATGTAAGTGAAGTTAGTAACCATCCGGATTACGATGCTGCTCTGGAAGCTGCCAGACAAGCAAATTAACGAGAATGAAATCTCTCTCATTCGGTGAGGGGGATTTTTGCTGTCCAGTCGGAATACAGCAATCCGTTGTATAAACTGCACGCTTTTGGTACAATAGATTGCGCTTTGAATCGACCGAATGGAGGGTTCACTAGATGGAAAAATCGAATATAGAAGAACTATATGAATGGATGGACCATATAACACATCTTATTCAGCAATATGTGAATGAAACTTACTTAGATAGCTTAGCATATACGATGGAAATCTTGTTTCATCAAAAGGTTCCTGACGGTTTTGATAAACAATTAACTCATAAATTACAGCAGATATTAGATAAATTGAATATGGATACCTATACAACCGTTGAAATAAGAAAAGCTAATCAATTAGTTATATTAAAAGGTATGAAGGGTTCTACGCAACAGCAGCATATGATGACTCCTGAAACAGTGGCTTTAATTGTCGCTTATCTTAGTTCAAAATTATTTACGGATAAAAAGAAGCTGCGCATATTCGACCCTGCAGGAGGGACAGGAAATTTGCTTACAACAGTGCTTCATCAATTACCGCAAGCAAAGGAAGCATATGCAAGTGAAGTAGACCCGACATTAATACAGCTTGCTGCTTGGAATGCTAACTTACAAAAAATGCAAATTGAATTTTTCCATCAAGATAGCTTACAACCATTCTTGCTCGATCCTGTTGATTTAATTGTGTCAGATTTACCGGTTGGTTATTATCCAGATGATGTACATGCGAGGATCTTTGAATTAAAGGCAGAGGAAGGTCTTTCCTATGCTCACCATTTATTTTTAGAGCAAAGTCTCAATTATACAAAACCTGGTGGTTATCTTATTTTCATTATTCCAGAATTTTTATTTACGAGTGATCAGGCAGAGCAGTTGAGGCAATTTATTCATAAATATGCACATATTGTCGGTGTATTAAGCTTATCAGATACCGTTTTTCAATCAGAAAAGCATAGACGAAGTATTTTAATCTTACAGAAAAAAGGTCAGCATACGACTGCTCCAAATCAACCATTATTAGTAAAGATGCCATCTTTTTCGAATTCCAGTGCTATGGAAAATATTCTAGGTCAGATAAATAATTGGTTCCAGATGTATAATAAGAGGAGTTGAACAGCAATGAGTAATGTATTGGCAATTAATGCCGGTAGTTCATCTTTGAAATTCCAATTAATACAAATGCCAGAGGAACAAGTTCTTGCAAAAGGGATAGTAGAGAGAATAGGTCTTAATGAAGCTATCTTTGAAATGGAAGCTCAAGGTGAAAAGGATAAATTTGTAGGGGATATTCCAAATCATGAAGAAGCTGTTAAAAAGCTGTTAAATGGTTTAAAACAATCTGGTGTTATTGCTTCCCTCGAAGAGATTAATGCAGTTGGGCACCGGATTGTTCATGGTGGGGAAAAATTCACTGATTCTGTGTTAATCAATGAGCAAGTAACTAAAGAAATAGAAGAAATTTCTGAATTAGCACCTTTACACAACCCTGCACATTTAACAGGTATCTATGCATTTCAGGAGATTTTACCTAATGTACCGATGGTTGCAGTGTTTGATACAGCCTTCCATCAAACAATGCCTCCATCATCGTATTTATATAGCTTACCTTATAATTATTATAAAGATTATGGCATTCGTAAATATGGATTTCATGGCACATCCCATAAATATGTTTCGCAACGAGCTGCTGAAATGTTAGGTATACCAATTGAAAACTTGCGACTTATTTCCTGTCATTTAGGAAACGGATCAAGTATCGCAGCTATTCAAGGCGGAAAGTCGATTGATACATCGATGGGCTTTACACCTCTAGCTGGTCTAACAATGGGTACTCGTTCCGGAGATATTGATCCAGCACTTATCCCGTATATTATGGAAAAAACCGGTAAGTCGGCTGCTGAAGTGGTTCATGTATTAAATAAAGAAAGTGGAATGTTAGCTTTATCTGGTTTTTCTAGTGATCTTAGAGACATTGAAGAACAAGCTGATGAGAATTCACGTGCTAAATTAGCATTAGATGTATTTGCTGAAAGAATCCATAAATACATTGGGTCTTATGCAGCGAAAATGTCTGGTGTGGATGCGATAATCTTTACGGCTGGTGTCGGGGAAAATAGTATTCTGATTCGTGAAAAAGTATTACGTGGATTAGAATTTATGGGTGTTTACTGGGATCCTGCGTTAAACAAATCACGAGGAAAAGAGAAGTTTATTAACTATCCACACTCTCCGGTTAAAGTAATAATTATTCCGACAAATGAAGAAGTTATGATTGCGAGGGATACTATCCGTCTTACGGAAGGCAATTAAGTTTAAAGGTTTTGTATGGTATTATCCATCACAAAACCTTTATTAAATAACTCTATTCATACCCGTACTGCTATTTTTGTTATGATGGACAATGCGTTATAAGTCTAGCGATCGAGATCAAAGAGCAAGCAGCGCTTCCACATAGAAAACGCTGCCAGCTTTCTCTTAGCGTACAACAAGTACATCACAAGAAGCGTGGCGTGTAATGTTTTCAGAAACACTCCCAATTAAAAATCGCTCAACAGCATTCAAACCAGTGGCACCACAAACAATTAAATCTGCTTTAAACTCTTTTGCAATATCCTTAGGGATTTTTATTTTTGGTGAACCATATTCCACACAACGAACTAAATCTTCTAATCCGGCAGCTTTTGCTTTATCTACATAACTGTCTAATAATTCTTTAGCATATTCATCTGCCCGCTCTGCTAAAGTTCTGTCATAGGCCTCTGCAGTAGCAAAAGTTCGTGAATCAACCACATGTGCAAGAATTAGCCTTGCACTGTTTTGCTTGGCGAAATCCAGCGACTTCAAAAAAGCTTTTTCTGATGCTTCGGACCCATCAACTGCTACAAGAATATTTTTATACTTCACTTTAATCACCCCTTTCTTTAACTATATACCCTATTTGCTAAAGCAACAATCAAAAAATGTCAATTTTACTAAAATAATTACAGCAAATAAATGAATGATATGGACAAACTATAAACAAGGGGTGAAAATATGACGAAAAACAAGCGAGATATTCAACCACAGGAAATTTTAGAGAATGAAAAGGGAATAGAGGCTGTCCAAAATCAGTTAAATGAAAGCTATCAGGCTGGAGTAATAGAACAACGTCACAACAATAAGGGGATCCATACCTTTAATAATCAAAAGAAATAGAGAAAAAGTAGCCCACATGACAAGGTGGGTTACTTTCCCCTTTCCATTTTTTTAAATATTTGATACTGTTAGATTATATACATCTAATTAATAAGGTAGAAGGGGAGGTCATAAAATGAAAATAGGTGTGCCTAAGGAAATAAAGAATCATGAAAATAGAGTAGCAATGGCTCCGTCTGGAGTGCTTTCTTTAAGAAAAGCGGGTCATGAAGTTTATATTGAAACAGGTGCAGGTCTGGGATCAGGTTTTACAGACGAACAATATAAAGATGCAGGAGCTGCAATTGTTGGGACAGCAAAAGAAGCTTGGGCGCAGGAAATGGTTATGAAGGTAAAGGAGCCTTTACCGGAGGAATACATTTATTTTTATGATGGGCTGATTCTGTTTACATACTTGCACTTAGCTGCAGAACCAGACTTAACGAAAGTGTTAATGGATCATAAAGTAACAAGTATAGCTTACGAAACAGTACAATTACCAAATAATACGTTACCATTACTAACACCAATGAGTGAGGTTGCCGGTAAAATGGCATCGCAAATTGGGGCGCAATTTCTTGAGAAAACAAAGGGCGGAAAGGGGATTCTTTTAAGTGGAATACCTGGAGTTAGAAGAGCTAAAATAACCATCATTGGTGGCGGAGTGGTAGGAACAAATGCCGCTAAAATTGCTGTAGGATTAGGTGCTGATGTGACTGTGATTGATTTGAATCCAGAGCGTCTTCGTCAATTGGATGATATTTTTGGCTTTTCGATTAATACAATGATGTCCAATCCAATGAACATCGGCTTAGCATTAGAAGAATCGGACTTGGTCATTGGTGCTGTTTTAATACCGGGAGCAAAAGCTCCTAAATTAGTGACGGAAGATATGGTTAAGGCGATGTCTGACGGTTCTGTAATTGTAGATGTCGCGATTGACCAAGGAGGGATTTTTGAAACAAGTGATCATGTAACAACCCATGATAATCCAACATATACAAGGCATGGAGTTTTACATTATTCTGTTGCTAATATGCCCGGAGCCGTACCCAGAACCTCTACGATTGGATTAACCAATGTTACCGTTCCATATGCCTTACAGCTAGCAAATAAAGGGCTTGTTGAAGCAATTAAAAACAATGTATCCTTGCTAAAAGGGGTTAATACATGGAAGGGTCATGTTACTCATGAAGCTGTAGCAGCTGCGCATGGTTTCAAGTACGTTGACCCACATGCATTGCTTTTATAATATAAGTAATAAGCAGTAAAGAGCGATCTTTACTGCTTGTTTTAAATAAATTATACGAAGGTAATTTCTTAATCTACAATAATTAACTCTTTTGTGGCGGCAGTTAATACTTCGGGTCCTTTCGCCGTCATATAAATCATATCCTCAATACGTACACCTGCAACATTTGGAACATAAATACCCGGCTCAATAGTAAAACACATATTTTCTGCTAAAGGCAGTTTATTATCCTGATGCATCGACGGATATTCATGTGTCTCAATTCCTAAACCATGTCCAATCCGATGTGTAAAATATTCACCATATCCGCTCGCTGTAATATGATCACGAGCTATTTGATCCAATTTTCCAACTGGAACACCTAATTGTGCAGCTTTAATTGCTTTTTCCTCGGCAGCTAATACTGTATGATAAATTGTTTCTTGTTCTTTTGCAATTGATTTAAATGCGACTGTTCGCGTAATGTCAGAACAATATCCTTCATAGATCACTCCAAGATCAAAAAGTACTAAATCGCCTTTTTCCACTTTTTTCATGGAAGGTGTACCATGAGGAGAAGCAGTTTTTGCGCCCGTTAAAGCCATGGTTGAAAAGGACATTGCTTGGACACCTTGCTTTTTAAGCTCAAATTCAATAGTTGCGATGATTTCTAATTCGCTAATCCCTTCTTTAATAGCTGCAATTCCAGCTTTCACCCCGAAGTCAGCAAGCTCAGCAGCAGTTTTCAATTGCTCGTATTCATGTTTACTTTTAATTACTCGTAAATTAGCCAACAGCTCTTCTGCATTTATAACTTCTGTTTTGGGAAAATAATGCTGTAGCATATAATAACGATCTAAAGTAAAATGATTATGTTCAACACCCATAGTTTTGGGAAGTTTTTCCGCAGCTTTTAACTTTTCACAAAACATTTTCCATGGTTGTTCATGATCTTGATAAGCAATGATGTCGTATTTCCATCCTGCAGCTTTTGCATCTTCTTTTTCCATTTCCGGAAGAATGAGTAAGGGATCCATATTGTTGCTAAGATAAACACCTACCAATCGTTCATGTGGATCCGTATAGTAATTGCTTATGTAGTAAACATTAGCTGTTGAAGTGATGAACATACTGTCTAAATTCATTTCCTTCATTTTAGCTAGCAGCTTTTCAATTCTTTCCTTCATCCTTTACACCTTCTTTAAACAATATTAGGTTTATTATAGCAAATAAAGAGTTAATAAAAAAAGCACTTGAAATATTTATCCCGTATCGGAGGTACCCCTTAGACTCCCACGTCAATATTCGAGAATACGAAGAAGTCTAAAGGGAGATGGCTGTATTTAAATCCCCTATTGTTCGGGTCGGACAGGAAGAAAAAACCTCGACAGCGATACTTCGCACACAGAAAAAGTGTTTTGGAAAGGCTGGGAAGTGGTACATCACGGTTTTTTCAAGAATTTGGATCACAAGGTTTGTAACAGGACAAGGAAAGCTTCTTGAATAAGCATCGCACGCAGAAAAAGCGCTTTTCTTTTTCAAGGACAGAGCATGCTACGATAGCATTACATTGCATGCAGAAAAAGTGTACTTCTTTTTCAAGACGCCTGAGATTTTAATATTTGTTTTAATTCTTACCAATAGTGGAAAACAACGCTAAATGAAGTTTCACTTTATGATGATGTGTAAAAAAGAATGAAATCGGGTACAACCGTAATAGTTATCTTGGTATAATTAAATGCATAGTGAATGAAAGGGGAAGATGATTATGAAAGTATCCTATCATGGACATTCCGTTGTACAGGTGCAAACAGATACACATCAAATTCTAATTGATCCATTTATTTCAGGGAATGAAGCTTGTGACTTAGACACGGATAAAGTTCAACCAGATTATATTTTACTAACGCACGGACACAATGATCATGTAGGTGATACCATTACCATTGCTGAACGAACAAAAGCAACAATTGTAGCACCGAATGAATTAGCAGTATACTTAGGTACAAAAGGCTTACAAATACATCCAATGCATATTGGCGGGAAGCATACTTTTGACTTTGGAACGGTGAAATTTACTCAAGCATTTCACGGTTCAGCATTTACTGAAGAAGATGGTTCAACGGTTTATACAGGGATGCCCGCAGGGATTTTATTAACTATTGAAGGCAAAACTATTTACCATGCCGGTGATACAGGATTATTTTCAGATTTGAAGTTGATTGGAGAAATGAATGAGATTGATTTGGCTTTTCTCCCAATTGGTGATAACTTCACAATGGGGCCAGAAGATGCTTTGATTGCTGCCAAATGGGTGAAAGCAAAAACAGTAGTGCCAATCCATTACAATACCTTTCCAGTGATTGAACAGGATGCAGAGGCGTTTGCTAAGCAGGTGAGTCCAGGAATGGGGCAAGTTATGGAAATAGGTGAAACGATAACGATTTAGTTAAAAGCGGATAATTTAGGTCAGATCATCTGAAGAGTTGCTAGAAGGATGTTTTGAGTTGTGTTTTATTTTGGTGAGCTTGAACTGTTTACAACAAAAACAAGCTCACCTTTTTAATAAAGGGCATCTCTAAGCCCCCAAATTTAATGTCTTTGCATAGCTTCCTTTATACATTCCTCCGTTTATCCCGCATGTAAGGTGCCGTAAGCCTCCCACATCAAGAGCCTCAAGTTGATACACCAGGGTCTAAGTAGGAGAAAACGGCACCTAAAAGCCCGATTGGTTCAACTAAACATTCCGTGTTCCACGGAATGAAGTTTCACTTTATCCCGCATGTAAGGTGCCGTAAGCCTCCCACATCAAGAGCCTCGAGTTGATACACCAGGGTCTAAGTAGGAGAAAACGGCACCTAAAAGCCCGATTGGTTCAACTAAACATTCCGTGTTCCACGGAATGAAGTTTCACTTTATCCCGCATGTAAGGTGCCGTAAGCCTCCCACATCAAGACCGGAGTTGATACAAAAGGGTCTAAGTGGGAGAAAACGGCATCTAAATGCCCGATTTGTTCAAGGGCCTTTAGATCATACCCTTGCGGTACTAACATTCAGTAGGAGATGGAAGAAAACTCCTACTGATGAAGTTTCACTTTATCCCCTATGTACTGGCAGTAAGACCTGCTCTTTTAAGGTGAAACCTGGGAGAATAAGTCGAGAATCCAACTGCAAGTCAAATTTTCGATTCTGTTCATTCTAACAATTAGAAAACCCCGCTTATTTGAAGATTCACTTATTTTTTCAAAGTTCATACTATTTGCTTTATATATTTAAATTCAAAAAATCAGCTGGGTTAAGATGGCACGGTAAGATTTTAATATTCTAAGTATAAGTGCAACTAAGCGGTCGCCTGCGCTATGCTTGACACTTGCTAAGTTTTCTTTAAATATGCAAGATGATAAGGAGTAATTAGATTGGAAAATCATATATTCATACTTTTCTTTATTATAGGGTTGATCTTCGGTTCATTTTTTGTTGTAGTTGGTTTGCGATTACCAAAGCAGGAGTCTTTTGGAATGGACCGTTCTTATTGCTTATGCTGTAACAAACATTTACAATGGTACGAGTTAATTCCGGTACTTTCGTTTATTTTTTTAAAAGGAAAATGCAATAATTGCAATGCTTCTATTTCATGTCAGTATCCTTTGGTAGAAATAATAACAGGGTTACTCTTTGCCATTAGTTATTGGTTCATTGGGTTTAATTTAGAATTAATGATTGTTCTTCTGCTTCATTCAATGCTTGTTATTGCTTTAGTATCAGACCTCACCTATATGATTATCCCTAATACGTTGTTGTTATTCTTTCTTCCTTTATTCATCATTCTACGTAGTGTAGAACCACTCACACCGTGGTGGAGTCCTCTTATCGGTGGACTAGCTGGTTTAGTCATCCCATTAGTTATCATTATTATAAGTCGAGGTGGGATGGGAGTTGGCGATGCGAAACTGTTTGCCTTGATTGGATTTGTAATCGGTATAAAAAAACTATTGTTATGTTTTTTTCTAGCGTGTATCCTAGGTGCTTTCCTCGGTTTAATACTGATAATGTTGAAACAAATTAAACGCAAGCAGCCGGTACCATTTGTTCCAGCCATTTTGTTAGCCACATGGATTACCTATTATTTTGGCGATTACATGCTAGATTGGTATTTATCAAGCTTTATGTTTATTTAAGAAACTCCATCTATTTTTATATGATGGATATCTTTTCTAAAAAAGTAGCAGTTGTCTGGCTTATGCACTTAAACTGTAGCAAACTTCAAATTCTTCCCACGATAAGTTCAACAGGATCCTCACATCACCATGTCTTTTTCCCGTATCTGAGGTACCCTAAGACTCCTACTTTAAGAATGACAGAGAATAAGATTACGATAACGGAGGGCAGTAGTTCTGTATTTTTATTTTCCTTCATAGGTTAGAGTAAAGGGAGGGATATGGATGCGAGGACAATATGCTTTACTGCGGCTTTTATTAGCAGGATTTTTCTTATACTTAGCTTGGCCAAGAATACCACAAGCAGTAAAACCATTAGAATTGGTATTTTGGGGAGCATGGTTAGGATTTTTTCTCTTAGTTGTAGGTGCTAATATAGCATCGTTATTGCAATTGATTCAACCACCAATTATGGAACAGGAATATACAAAGCAACGAAGAACCTATAATCATTGAGTTTATTCCTGTTCAACTGTATAATAAATGATAAATAATTCATTAGTACAGTTGAAAGATGGTGTACGAGTCGATGAAAAGTAAGCATGAACAAATCATTGAGCATATTAGCTCATTAGAAATTGGCCATAAAATCTCCGTACGACAAATAGCAAAAAAGTTACATGTTAGTGACGGGACGGCTTATCGTGCAATAAAAGATGCAGAAAATAAAGGGCTCGTCAGTACTATCGAACGTGTAGGTACGATTCGGATTGAACAAAAGAAAAAAGATAATTTTGAGCGATTAACGTTTGCAGAGCTTATTAATATTGTAGAGGGGCAAGTCTTAGGCGGAAGAGAAGGATTGCATAAAACGCTAAACAAGTTTGTTATTGGTGCGATGCAATTAGATGCCATGATGCGTTATACAGAGGCAGGGTCACTCTTAATCGTAGGGAATCGATTCAAAGCTCATGAATTAGCTATTAAAGAAGGAGCGGCTGTATTAATTACAGGGGGCTTTGATACAGAAGATTATATCAAACGGCTTGCAGATGAACGGCAGCTGCCGATTATATCAACTAGCTATGATACATTTACAGTTGCTGCAATGATAAATCGAGCAATTTACGATCAACTCATTAAAAAAGAAATTATTCTCGTAGAAGATATTTATACACCTTATGAAAAGTCCTATTATTTACATGAAAAGGAAAAGATTGCGGATTGGTATTTACTCAATAAAAAATCGAAGCATACTCGCTTTCCAGTAGTGGACAATCGTAAACGAGTTGTTGGAATAGTAACTTCTAAAGATGTGGTTGGGAAATCATCCGAGACAGCGATTGAGAAAGTGATGAGCAAGCAGCCAAAAACTGTTCAAACAAACGTATCCTTAGCTTCAGTAGCACATATGATGGTGTGGGAGGGAATTGAAGTTATTCCAGTTACTGATGAACATAATCGTTTAGAGGGGATTATATCTAGACAAGATGTATTAAAAGCGTTACAACAAAATCAACGTCAACCGCAAATTGGGGAGACAATTGATGATATTGTATCTCGTAATTTGATGGAATTAGATGCTGAACAATATGTTTACGAAACAAAGGTTTCCCCACAAATGACTAACCAATTAGGTACACTTTCAAGTAGTGTTTTTACTGCTTTAATTACCGAAGCCAGCAGAAGAATGCTGTTACAATATAAAAAAGGGGATCTCGTTGCAGAAAATCTTACCCTCTATTTCATTCAACCAGTACAAATAGAAAGCACATTACAAATTAAGCCAAAGCTACTCGAAGTCGGTAGATTGTATGCGAAAATTGATATTGAAGTGTATGATGAGCAAAGGCTTGCTGGTAAAGGATTATTAATGGCACAATTAATCAATCGCTAACCTAATTGAAGCATATGAGCAGCAAAAAACTGTTTTAATAAAGAGAAAAGAGCTGACTACCACTTATGGGATAGTCAGCCAACTTATATATTAAAACGAAAAAGGTATTTAGGTTTTTACGAATACGTGCAATTAGCGATCTGCTGATGTTGGCTTGGCATTGCCTGTCTACTTATGAAAGATTTAATCGTTTCCATTCATTGCGATAATGTTTAACCTCTTTAATGCCTCGAAGAACGAGTGGGAGCCCAAATATTAGGAAGACAATACCAATAAACAAAGAAATTTGTGTCTGATAAAAAATATATTGATTAATAGTAAAGGCGGTTAGGAAGCTGCCTAAGCAGATTCGTGATTTTGCATGAAAGTAGGCCTGTTTTAGCCCATCGTTCGTTTTAACAATCGCCACTTTATAATATACATAAAGTACCAGAGATAAAAGAATAATGACAGCAAAAATAAACATGATATCTCTCCTAATTTAAAAAATATATTTTTTATTCCATATTAAGAACTTCTGTATGGAAGCAGTCAAAGCAAACAGAAGTAAAACGGTACCTTCGCTTCGGGTCGACAGGAAGAAAAACTTCGCACGCTTTTCTTTTTCAAGGGCTCGAAACCTTTGACAGCGACAAATCGTGATTATTTTCAGGACGCCCGTTGTTCCACTATAGGAAAGTATAAAACTTTATGTTTTATAATATAAGAAAAACTATAGCTTTTGCCATAAAGACTTGGCGACAAGCAAAGTTTTTCTAATATTTTTTAACAGTAGGGGGAGGAAAAGCCTTACAGAAGGAAGGTTACTTTATCTATTTTACCTTTTTTTGTACGATATAGCTATAGATTGAATTTGAAAAAGAAATAGGTGATAAGATGAAAAAAATATTAGAATCCATAAAAAGCTACGATACGATTATTATTCATCGCCATGTACGACCTGATCCAGATGCCATCGGCTCTCAAGTAGGATTAAAGGAAATAATTCAGCAATCGTTTCCCGAAAAAAAAGTTTTTGCTGTAGGAGCTGACGAACCATCTTTAACTTTTTTAGCACAAATGGATCATATTAGTGATGAACAGTATCAAAATGCACTTGTAATCATCTGCGATACAGCAAACACAAGTCGTATTTGTGATCAGCGATATAATTTAGGCAAGCAATTAATTAAAATTGACCACCATCCAAATGTAGATGCCTATGGCGATATCCAATGGGTGGATACAAGTGCCAGCTCGACAAGCGAAATGATTTATGATTTTTATTTACAAACAAAAGAATATGGATTAATTTGTAGCGATGCTGCTGCACGTTTATTGTATGCTGGAATTGTTGGAGATACAGGAAGATTTTTATATCCTAGTACAACGAAAAAAACCTTTTTACTCGCAGCAGAGCTTGTTACATATCGCTTTGATCGCTCTAAATTATATGATGGCATGTATAATATTTCCGACAAGTTAGCAAAGTTAAAAGGTTATATCTACCAAAATTTTAATCTATGGGACGGTGGTTTGGCATTTGTCAAGCTTACTAAAAGTGTTTTGGAAGAATTTAGAATCAAGCCAACAGAAATTGGACAACTAGTTAGTATTTTAGGAGACATAGAAGGAATTGTTGCTTGGGTTGTTTTCATTGAAGAGGAAGAACAAATTCGTGTCCGTTTACGTTCAAAAGGCCCAACTATTAATGAACTAGCTGCAAAATATAATGGTGGGGGACATCCATTAGCTTCCGGAGCAACAGTTACAACGTGGGAAGAAGCGGATGAAGTTATTAACGACTTACAAGATATATGTCAAGCCTTTAAAAAATAATTTCCTCGGATCTAAGGTGCTGTAAAATTCCGTTTCAAGAGTTATAGAGAATACGAAAACTTTAAGCGGTAAATCCGCTAAATGCCTAATTTGTTGGAGCGAAGGAACAAGAAAAGCTTCGCCAGCGATACTTTATAATTTGTTCAACGCCCTAGATTTTAGCCTTAGTCCCACCTCAAGGAGAAAAGCTCTACTAAATGAAATATGACTTTATAACTTTATTTTAAGTGTGTGTGTTCAAAAAAGAGTGCAGAAGAGTTAAGAAGCCTATTTTATATATTGAAAAATGTTGTCAACTACTCCATAATTAGAGTAACTACATATATGGGGGCTAAAGATATGAAGAAATACCTATTTGTTTTATTTACTGTAATGTTATTAGTTTTATCTGCATGCGGTGGATCAACCGAAAGTAACGATGCAGCAAACGAAGAAAGCAATGAAAGCAACGAAAGCACGGAATCAAACAGTAACAAAGATATATATTTCAAAGATAACGAAGCTAAGATTGAAGATTTAAAAATCAAAATAACAGAGACTAAAGTTATACCTGTCGGAGAACCGGGAAACGAACATGGAGAAAAGCCGGTATTCGCCATTTGGTATGAAGCGACGAACTTTACTGACAAAGACATAGATCCATCAACAGCTTGGATGGCGGTATTTACAGCGATACAAGACAATGATCCGAATGCAGTAAATGAGTTGGATATGGGTGGATTACCAGACGAAAATCATCTAGATACACAAACGGAAACTATAAAAAAAGATGGTACAGTAGAAAACTCCGTCGCTTATGAATTAGATGATTTAGAAACACCTGTAACCTTAGTAGCTAATCAAGGGGTTGCGGGCGACGAGATCGGTAGACAAGATTATGAAATAAAATAAAATACAATACAAGCAAAGGCACTCAATTAATGGGTGTCTTTTTCTTTTGTCCTAATAGCATGACTAGGACACTATGGATTAAGAGAAAAGATCGTGTGAGTATGAATATGGACCATCCTTACCCAGGTTTTGGAGGATGAGATAGAGAAACTTATACTTATGGTCTAAAGGTAATAAATTAAATGAATGTTTAAATTTAAGTTATCGGAATGCACTTGCGCATGATATATTTGATGCTAGGAGGATAATATGAAAGATGGATTATATACACCTGAAATTCGGAAAGGGCTTAGAAGTGTAATTAGAAAAAATAAAAACTATACTTATATTTATTTAAAAAATAGTTATGGAAAGGATGACTTCCTATGGATATTAAAACATATTTAAAGAAATTATACGATAACCGTTTGTTTAGAAAGCTAAAATTTTATACACAATAAAAAAGAACAATGTGTCATTTTTAATGGATGCTTCGAACATTTCTTTAATGAGAAAAGGGTCTTTAACCGATCAATGCAATAACAATTGCCAGGCTAAGGACCCTTTCAGGTATTGGAAAGTGGTATGCTGTATGTCTTTGTTTGTGAGAATGCTTTTTAAAATTAGCTGCTTTTATCTTTAGGTATGAACCAGCATCCAGAAGCGGTCTCTTCAGAAATTACATCTAAATGCTCTTTTTCTATATCACGTTTAATTAAGCGAATCAGTTCCTTGGATTCAGCATAGGCAGATGTGCCCTGTTTTAATCGAGCAATTTTTTCATCTCTTTGTTGTCTGTGGTTTATTACCCACATCGTTACCCACTCCTTTCATTTGCCTTAGTATATGAAAGTGTTTATCATGATGCTTTTTTAATTAATCTTAGTATAAGGTAAAAATAGATAGATTACGATAAATATTCCGATATTTCACAAAATGTTCACTTTTTCGGTGAAGTTTTAGTAAGGATAGAATAACAGTGATAATGGTAAAATGCTGATTACGTTGTATTTAGATACAATGGAAGTGGACTTTGTTTTTCAAACAAAACAGACGTTTAGGTAGATTTCTTTTTTCGGCAGCCTTTATTTTCATACTTTGTTTGACATCAGCTTTATCCCGCATGTAAGGTGCCGTAAGCCACCCACTTCAAGGCCTGAGTTGCTACAAAAGGGTCAAAGTGAGAGAAAACGGCACCTAAATGCCCGATTGGTTCAACTAAACATTCCGTGTTCCACGGAATGAAGTTTCACTTTATACGCTAATTTAATAAATTGGAAAATAATAATTCTGTTCGGTGTTGTTGCTTACGTCTTATTTACGGCTAGTTTGTTAACAGATTTGAACAAGTAATATGATCAATGCCTCCTGTTTTCTTTAAGGTGATACAATCATGACAGTTGTCTAAGCTAATGTCAATTGAAATGCTACTATTTTAATGAATATTTTAAAAACAAGCTAAATCTTTTTCAATGCATAGCTGTGGAAAATGCTACCCACGTCTTTCATCTTGTGTATTTTTAGCGTTTCATATATTAATTACAATTCCTGTTTTTACGAAGACCTCTGCGCTTTTGCAGTGATTTTAATATTATTCGAGATAATAAGCTTGCGAATGGAAAGTGTATAAGAAAAATCTTCGACTGTAAACGTCTTATTTTCAACCGTGGATATAAGCAATCTGTCGCTTTCTGCAATGATGGTAAGGTCCTTACCAATGACATGTTTTAATTCCTCTTGTACAAGCTCCTCTAATTTACCAGCAATTAATCGATCCATTCGCAATGTTTCTGCATTTTCAATCGATAGTGAAATAGACTCAATACTAACCTGTTTTGCCGATCTTTCATTTAATTCATCATTGTCCTCAAGTAAAGACTCATTTTGACTTCGTAATTGACTGACCTTATTATTTAGTTCATGATTTTCGATGAGTAAAGCTTCATACATCGTTCCATACATATAAATAAGTATGCAATATGCCATGACTGCCCCCGCCATTGCTCCAACAAAAAAACGCTGCCACGTAACTTTTTTGTGATATGGAGGGATATGCATTAGGATATTTCCTCCTGTGTCAGCCAACTTAATAATAAAATAGCCGTTTTCACCCCGCCCATTGCGGATAAAATGAATAACGCCTGTTTAAATAAATCCAGCGTTGATCCATCATAAATTCCCCTTTCAAAATTTGCAATTGCATCAAATGTACCGCCAATTGCTGCGACAATGGCCCAAATTCGCAGTTGAATTGCAATTCGTCCAATCTCTGTTAATGGCGGATTCCCAGTAATAAAAGCACCAATACTGCCGATGATGGAACCGCCAATAACTACACCAAAAGCAATAAAGTAACAATGAATAAATGTTTCAAAAAAACGTTCTTCCATTGAAGCACTCCTCTTTCAAACCCATGATATGTGGTTAAAAGTCTATAATTGAAAAAAAGATGCAAAAAAGTTAACTTATTAGATATTATTCATGATAAGAAGGCCAAAAATTCTTAATCATGTAAGTTCACTTTTATTTAAACTTATGAATGAAAAGGACAGGTTATGCTAACTCCATGGCATTTCCGTATGCATGTTCTCGTTAGATTGGTATAATAATGGATAGAGTATGTAAAGGCGGGGTACGATGGCGTATACACATTTACAAGTAAGAAGTAGCTATAGTCTGCTAAATAGTACTATTACAATAGAAAAGTTAGTAAAGCAGGCAATGGAGCTTGAATATAGAGCGTTAGCCCTTACTGACGAGCAAGTATTACATGGAGCTATTTCGTTTTATCGAGAGTGTCTTAAGTATGGTATCAAGCCAATTATTGGGATGACCGTATTAGTAAAGCGAAATCAGACAGAGATTGAGGAACTAACAATATTAGCTAAAACAAATGAGGGTTATCATAATCTTATTAAATTAAGTACATGGATACAGAAGCAAGACGAGCAATTTATACCACTAGCTAACTTAAAAAACTACACAGCGCATTGTATAGGTATTCTTTCTGTTCATCAGTCACCAATAGCTGATTGGTTTATGACAGAAGCATTTACTCGCTTAACGGAATACTTTTTGCCATATCAGGAAGCTTTTGCTGAAGCTGATTTTTATTTAGGTGTGGAAGCTTATGGAATGAGAACTGAACTGCCTTTACATGAAGCTGTAAAGCTATTTCAAAAAAAATTCCTTATTTCAGTTGTAGCGATTCATGATGTCCGCTATATACAAGAAAATGACGTAATTGCTTATGATTGTTTACAAGCAATGAAACATAATCAACAATGGGATGGTGATGAAATCTCTCCGTTGTTAAAAAACCACCATTTACGATCGGAAGTAGAGATGAAGTTATCTTTTTCCGCATGGTCAGAGCCATTACAGACCACCGAAGAAATCGTACAGAAATGTGAAGTGAAGTTTGACTTTCAACAGCAATTTCTTCCTTCTTTCCCACTAACAGGGGGGAAGGATAGCCATGATTACCTTGTGCATAAATGTCATGATTTGTTGTCAAATAAATACGCTAAAGTTACTAATGAAATACAGGAACGATTGAACTATGAGCTTGAAGTAATTAAAACGATGCAGTTTAGTGACTACTTTTTAATAGTGGCTGATTTTATCGCTTATGCGAAGAATAATGGGATTGTGGTAGGACCTGGAAGGGGGTCAGCTGCTGGTTCTCTTGTAGCTTATGTTTTAGGCATTACAGATGTTGATCCAATTAGGTATGAATTGCTATTTGAAAGATTTCTTAATCCGGAACGAATGACAATGCCAGATATTGACATTGATTTTTCTGATATTCGTCGGGAAGAGATCATTGAATATGTGCAAAAAACCTATGGAGAGGAACATGTAGCGCAAATTATTACATTTGGCACATTTGCGGCTCGCTCATTAATGAGAGAACTGATTAAAACGATGGATATAAATCAACAAGATGCGTCGTTTATTCTACGTCATATTCCATTGCAAACGAAGAAAAGTCTTGTTCAGATTATTAGTGAGTCTGAGGAATTGAAAAGCTATATTAAAGACTCAAAAACATTACGACGACTATTTACAGTTGCTACTAAATTAGAAGGAATTCCTAAGCATCTATCGACTCATGCTGCTGGTATTGTTATTACGGAGAAACCTTTAGAAGAACATGTCCCATTGATCCCTGGCAGTTCTTCTGCACAATTAACTCAGTATGCAATGAATGATATAGAAGCTATCGGGCTGTTGAAAATTGATTTGTTGGGTCTACGAAACTTAACTTTACTGGAAAGAGTTTTACAAAGAATCCGATACACAACTGGTAAGGATTTATCTTTAGAACAGATCCCTGATGACGACACTTTAACCTTTTCCTTATTGCAGAAGGGAAAAACGAATGGTGTATTTCAATTAGAGTCGCAAGGGATGAGGCAAGTGTTACAAGAACTTAAGCCAAGTCATTTTGAAGACATCGTAGCTGTTAATGCACTATATCGTCCGGGGCCAATGGACTTCATTTCAACATATATTCGTCGTAAACATGGGCTTGAAACGGTGACTTATCCACATTTGGATCTTGCTCCTATTTTATCCAAAACATATGGAGTACTAGTTTATCAAGAACAAATTATGCAAATAGCCCATCAGATTGCTGGCTTTACACTGGGACAAGCAGATATTCTTCGAAGAGCGGTCAGTAAAAAACAGGAAAATATGATGGAACAGCAAAAGGCCGCTTTTATATCAGGTTGTATAAACAATGGCTATAGTGAATCTGTGGCAATGCAGTTATTTACATGGATTGTACGCTTTTCTAATTACGGGTTTAACCGTAGCCATGCTGTAGCATATAGTTGTATTTCATATCAGCTTGCATATTTAAAAGCGCATTTTCCAGCCGCTTTTTTCGCTGAATTATTAAGCACATCTGTCCATCAGCATCATAAATTACAGATGTATTTAAGAGAAATGAAGGAATTACAACTTAAACTATTGCCACCTTCTATTAATCATAGCTTTGGAAAGTATGCTGTGGAAGGAAACGATATACGAATGGGACTATTGCAAATTAAAGGGATTGGTAATCAGGCAGTTAGTGAAATTATTCGTGTGCGTAAAGAAGGTCCATTCAAAAGTTTGTTTGATTTTTGTTTACGTGTTTCTTTAAAAGCTGTAAATCGACAAACAATTGAATTATTAATTATGGCAGGGGCTTTTGATGAACTCTATCATAATCGAGCTAGTTTATTAGCAACAATTGATCAGGCAATTGAACAGGGTGAATTATTTAAAGAATTTCAAGAGCAGCCTAGCTTGTTTCAAGATCAAATTGAATTAGAAGGAGAGTATGTTTCAATAGATGATTTTACTCAAGTGAAGAAGTTAGCTCAGGAAAAAGAGCTAATCGGGATATATATTTCCAGTCATCCGATGCATGAATACCGAAAAATTTTACAACGATCTGGTTATCTGTCTTTACGAAATATGAAACAGAGGGGAGAGGGCTATAGGTTAAAAAGTGCCGGAATCATCCAAACGATAAAGACGATTCGTACGAAGCGTGGAGATTCAATGGCATTTCTCTCACTAGGAGATGAAACAGATGATTTGGAAGCAGTTGTTTTTCCACAGCTTTATCGTGAAGTTCTCCGTTGGCTAAAAGAGGAAATGATGGTCTTAGTGGAAGGAAAACTTGAATGGAGGAAACAGCAGGTTCAAATGCTGCTTTCAGCTATTCAACCTTTAGATATGACTGCTTTAAAAGAAATGCAAACGACACGATTATTTATTAAACTTACAGGCGAAGATAATACAAAGGATTTAATCAAATTAAAACAGATTTCCTCCCATTTCCCGGGCAATACTCCGGTTATTATTTTTCAAGAACAGCTGCGAAAAACGTACCAATTAACGGAAGATTATAACTTAAAACCAACAACTGCTTGTATACAGGAACTAAAAGATTATTTTGGAACAAACGAAGTGGTACTTGATTTAGTATAGAAGCACACAGAATGAAAAGATTCCTGGCTAGTTAACTTTTTTACAGTGAAATATTTCTTTTTGATAAAGCTGGCTAAATTTAATATAACGTAATATCAATAAGGTGGTTATCCGATATTATTTTAGTTTCGTCTAGAAAATTTATCCCGCATGTAAGGTGCCGTAAGACTCCCACTTTGAGAGCCTCGAGTTGATACAACTAAAACGGCACCTAAATGCCCGATTCGTTCAAGTGCCTTGAGGTCATACCCTTGTGGTACTAACGTTTAGTAGGAGATGGAGGAAAATTCCTACTGAATGAAGTTTCACTTTATAAGTTTTGTTCATGTGGATAATTTTTTTATGACATTTACCCACAGAGAACACACCAGTGCTCAGCACCTTGAGGTCACTTTACTCCTCCTGTAGTTTAGGTAGCCTCCTCGGCGGAGTCTGGTTCCTGTTTTCCCAAAGGCGCTTTTTGTTCTACTATAGGAAAGTATAAAATTTTGGTTTTTTAGTATAAGAAAAACTACAGCTTTCGCTAAAGACTTGGCGACAAGCCAAGTTTTTCTAATGTAATGTCCAATAGAATGATGATCATTACTTTACAGACAAGCCTCATCTGTTATAATAAAGGAGTTAATGGTGGTCAGACCACCTTTGGATGGAGAAAGTTTATTTTTTCTACGAAAGGGAGCGATTAGTAAAGATGGCAAGCTTAAGAGATAAAGCATTACACTTGCATAAAGTGAATAAGGGTAAATTAACAACGCAATCAAAAATACCTGTTACCAATGCAGAGGAGTTAAGTTTGGCTTATTCTCCTGGAGTAGCAGAACCATGTAAGGAGATTCATGACCGGGTAGATATGGTATATGATTATACAATGAAAGGAAATATGGTTGCTGTCATTAGTGATGGATCGGCGGTTTTAGGTCTAGGAAATATAGGGGCAGAAGCTTCGCTCCCGGTAATGGAAGGGAAATCTGTTTTATTTAAAAGCTTTGCAGGTGTGGACTCCTTTCCTATTTGTTTAGCCACCCAAGATGTAGAAGAAATTGTCCAAACCGTTAAATTGATGGAGCCAACGTTTGGTGGAGTGAACTTGGAAGATATTGCAGCACCAAAATGCTTTGTAATTGAAGAAAGGCTGAAAAAAGAGACGAATATTCCAATTTTCCATGATGATCAGCACGGAACAGCTATTGTTACGGTTGCAGGTTTAATTAATGCTCTAAAATTAGTAGGAAAATCATTTTCTGATATCAAAGTAGTTGCAAACGGAGCCGGAGCAGCAGGAATTGCAATTATAAAATTATTATATCATTTTGGTGTTCGTGATTTGATTATGTGTGATTCTCGTGGAGCTATTTATGCAGATCGTCCTTATGGAATGAATGATGTAAAGGAACGAGTAGCCAACTTTACGAATCAAGCAAAACAGGAAGGTAATCTGGAAGAAATGCTGGAAGGTGCAGATGTATTTATTGGGGTTTCAGTCGGTGGAGCGTTGACGAAGGAAATGGTACAAAAAATGAATGAAAATCCGATTATTTTTGCTATGGCTAATCCTGAACCGGAAATCATGCCTGATATTGCTAAAGAAGCCGGTGCAAGAGTTATTGGAACGGGGCGCTCAGATTTTCCTAACCAAGTAAATAATGTGCTTGCTTTTCCGGGGATTTTCCGTGGAGCACTTGATGTACGTGCAACAAGAATCAATGAAAAGATGAAAGTTGCTGCTGCACATGCAATAGCTTCCCTTATAACCGATAGTGAATTACATGAAGACTATGTAATCCCAGCTCCATTTGATGCTAGGGTAGCGCCAATTGTAGCTAAGAGTGTAGCTCAAGCTGCTATGGAATCCGGAGTAGCAAGAATAGAAGTAAATCCAGAAGAAGTAGCCGAGAATACGAGAAGATTAACACAAATAGATAGTAATTAATGTGTTAAAGGAGTGAGTCATGGCTGTGTCCATGTCACAAAAACAAAAGGTTTATCAGGGCGTCTTAAAAGAGATTCGCCAATATATTGTTACACATCATTTACAGCCGGGAGACAAGCTCCCTTCTGAGAGGGAGCTTGCTGAAACCTTACATGCTGGCAGATCGTCTATACGTGAAGCGTTACGTGCAATGGAATTGTTAGGATTAATTGAAACCAAACGTGGTGAAGGTACTTTTTTAAGCAAATATCGTCCGTTTCAAATGGTAGAGCTGCTTGCTTCTTTTGTTTTACAGGAAGAACAGATAAAAAGGGATTTAGTAAAAACCATCCGATTGCTAGAGAAGGAAGCAGCTAAACTCGCATTTTGTCACATGAGTAAGCAAGATGTAGATGAACTATCTGCTATCTTAGAAAAGGATGAGATGGAATTTGTACATGCTAAGTTTTTTCAATTAATTTTTAATATGTCCCATAATTTGCTGCTTGGTAAGGTTTGGCAGTTAATGTATGAATTTGCTATTACCATTAAGAGCATTAGCTTAGACAAGGAATTTTATGAGCAATTAGTGCAGTTATATTATAATAAACAGTATGCAGCTATTGAAACATTATTCGACAAGATGTTGGAGAAGTAATCTTAAATTGCCGACTGTTTTTGACATTTTTTTTCGTACAACTTATGTATAATAGATAAAAAACCATTAAGCTCTTTCGGTAAAATAGAGAAATAGCTTTTACGCACGTGTTAGGGGTTGTTGAAAAAAGGAGGAATTGTCTTGCTTAAGGATTTTTTTGGCAAGCGAAAAAAATATGCATCCATCCCGAGTGAACAGGCAAAAGCTGATGTTCCTGAGGGCTTAATGCAGAAATGTAGTGGGTGCCATAAAATATACTATCGTAAAGAAATGAATAAAAATTTACAAGTGTGTCCGAACTGTGACTATCATCATCCATTACAAGCATGGCAGCGAATTAATACATTATTTGACGAAGGAAGCTTCAACGAATGGGACAAGCAGTTGACAACTGGAAATCCGCTTCATTTTCCTGGCTACCAAGAAAAGATTGAAAAAGATATGCAGAAAACAGGTCTTAGAGAAGGTGTAGTCACCGGAAAGGGAAAGATAAATGGTAATGTTACGGCATTTGCGGTTATGGATTCTACCTTTCGGATGGGGAGTATGGGATCGGTAATCGGTGAAAAAATTGCGCGCGCAGTTGAAAATGCAAAAGATGAAGGCATTCCGTTTATTATTTTTACAGCATCCGGTGGAGCAAGAATGCAAGAGGGTGTTCTTAGCTTGATGCAAATGGCAAAGACAGCAGCAGCTATTAAACGTTTTAGCGATACGGGAGGGTTAATGATTTCCGTCATGACACACCCGACCACAGGGGGAGTATCGGCAAGCTTTGCTTCGATTGGTGATTATAATCTTGCTGAGCCGGGAGCTTTAATTGGTTTTGCAGGTCGTCGTATTATTGAGCAAACAATTCGTGAAAAACTGCCTAATGATTTTCAAACAGCTGAATTTCAATTGGAGCACGGGCAATTGGATAAAGTTGTACACCGCTCAGAAATGAAAGATTTATTAGCATTATTGCTAACGTTTCATCAGAAAGGTGGAAAGAAATCATGAAGCAGATTTTGGAATTTGAAAAACCAATTGTAAATTTGAAGGAAAAAATTGCAGAACTGAAACGTTTCACTGCAGATAGTGATATCGATTTAACAGAAGAAATCAACACATTAGAAAAGCGTCTGGCGATATTAGAAAATGATATTTATAGTAATTTAAAACCATGGGATCGTGTTCAACTTGCCAGACATCCGGAAAGACCAACAACGTTAGATTATATTGAAGAACTATTTACCGATTTTATTGAATTTCATGGGGATCGTTTATTCGCAGATGATGCAGCAATTGTGACAGGTATTGCCTTTTATAAAGAAAAGCCAGTTACAGTTATTGGACATCAACGTGGAAAGGATACAAAAGAAAATATCCGGCGTAATTTTGGAATGCCCCACCCAGAAGGATATCGAAAGGCTTTGCGGCATATGAAACAGGCTGAAAAATTCTCCCGACCAATCATTTGTTTTATTGACACTAAAGGAGCGTATCCGGGTAAGGCAGCTGAAGAAAGAGGCCAAAGTGAAGCGATAGCTAGGAATCTAATGGAAATGGCTGGACTGGCTGTGCCGATAATTTGTGTTGTTATTGGTGAAGGTGGAAGTGGCGGTGCTTTGGCATTAGGAGTAGGAGATGAAATACATATGCTGGAAAATAGCACCTATTCTGTAATTTCACCGGAAGGGGCAGCTTCTATTTTATGGAAGGATGCCAGTTATGCACAGACGGCGGCAGAGTCTATGAAAATAACTGCATATGATTTGAAAAAGTTAGGTATCATCGATCATATTATTCCAGAGCCCAGAGGTGGTGCCCACCGCAATGTGAAAAAACAAGCGGCATATTTAGACGAGGTGATAGCACAATCTTTACAAATGTTAGAGAAATATTCAGTTGATGAATTACTTGAAAAAAGATGGGAAAAATATAAGAAAATTGGGCAATACCAGACAATTTGATTAAATGAAGGGCAAATTTATATCATGAATGGTTAGCAACAAATTTTAAGTGTATACTAAGATGAGGAGATGAGATTTTCATGATAAAGGGGGTTGGCAGTTGTATGTCAACCCTAGTTCGTGTTCTTCCATAATATGTTAATCGAGCTGGAATTCACATACATAAAGGGCTTTCATGAGAAAATGTGCAATATTTTACATGATTTTAATTGCTATTTTACTTATTACCAATTATCTTTTAAGAGAGGACATTTTTTGAACAGAAAATTGTAAGACCAGAGGTGGAATGAAAACTATGAAAAAAATTGGCGTTTTAACTAGCGGTGGCGATGCACCAGGAATGAATGCTGCAATTCGTGCAGTAGTAAGGAAAGCCATTTGTCATAATATAGAAGTATATGGAATTAAATATGGCTTTCAAGGATTAATGGAAGGTACTATTGAAAAGATGGAAATTGGTTCTGTAGGTGATATTATCCATCGTGGTGGAACAATGCTTTACTCTGCAAGAAGTGAAGCATTTAAAACAGAAGAAGGACAGCAAAAAGCAATCGAACAATTAAATAAATTTGGTATTGAAGGTTTAATCGTTATTGGTGGTGACGGTAGCTTTCGTGGAGCACAAAAATTAACGGAAAAAGGTTATCCATGTATTGGTGTGCCTGGAACGATTGATAACGATATTGCGGGAACCGATTTTACAATTGGCTTTGACACAGCATTAAATACCGTGATTGAAGCAATTGATAAAGTTCGTGATACAGCAACTTCCCATAAACGCACATATATTATTGAAGTGATGGGAAGAAATGCAGGAGATATCGCACTTTGGGCGGGCTTGGCTGATGGTGCAGAGAGTATTTTAATCCCTGAAAAGAAGGAAAAATTTGAAACAGTTGTTCAAAAGTTGAAACGAGGACACAAGCGTGGAAAGAAACATAGTATTATTATACTTGCAGAAGGTGTAGGTAGCGGGATTGAATATGGAAAAAGAATTGAAGAAGCGACGGATTTAGAAACACGTGTTACGGTGTTAGGACATATTCAACGCGGTGGATCACCGTCAGCAGCAGATCGTGTACTGGCAAGCAGACTCGCTGCTAAAGCAGTCGATTTGTTAATGGCTGGTAAAGCAGGAAGAATGGTAGGAATTCAACAGAACGAAATAGTTGATCATGAAATTAATAAAATTCTGCACGAGCAGCATACCATTAACGATGACATGTATACATTATCTCAAGAACTATCTATTTAACGTTGGAACGGTAACTTAAGGAGGAAACAATAATGAGAAACACAAAAATTGTATGTACAATCGGACCTGCATCAGAATCTATTGAAACCTTGGAGAAGTTAATGGAATGTGGGATGAACGTTGCTCGCCTCAATTTTTCACATGGTAATTATGAAGAACATGCAGCACGAATTGAAAATATACGTAAAGCTGCAGAAAAAACAGGGAAAACTATTGCGATTATTTTAGATACGAAAGGTCCAGAAATTCGCACACACAACTTTGTCAATGGACAAGCTGAACTAGTACAAGGAAATACAGTTTATGTATCGATGAAAGAAGTTGAAGGAACAGCTGAACGTTTTTCGGTTACGTATCCTGGCTTAATTAATGATGTCCATGTCGGCTCTAAAATTCTTTTAGATGATGGATTAATCGAATTAAAGGTTGTTGAAATTGATCAAGTAAAACAGGAAGTAAAAACAATTGCGCTTAATACAGGTATGATCAAGAATAAAAAAGGCGTTAACATCCCAAATGTTGCGGTAAACCTGCCTGGAATTACGGAGAAAGACGCTAAAGATATTATTTTTGGTATCGAGCAAGATGTAGATTTCATCGCAGCTTCTTTTGTCAGACGTGCATCGGATGTGTTAGAAATAAAAGAACTCCTGGAAAAACATAATGCAACGCATATTCAAATTATCCCTAAGATTGAAAATCAAGAGGGTGTCGACAATATTGACAGCATTTTAGAAGTAAGTGATGGATTAATGGTTGCTCGTGGCGATCTTGGTGTGGAAACTCCTGCTGAAGATGTGCCGCTTGTGCAAAAAAAATTGATTAAAAAATGCAATTTAGCAGGTAAACCTGTTATTACAGCTACACAAATGCTTGATTCAATGCAACGTAATCCACGACCAACAAGAGCAGAAGCATCAGATGTAGCAAATGCCATTTTTGACGGAACCGATGCGGTTATGCTATCTGGTGAAACGGCTGCAGGAGATTACCCGGTCGAATCTGTGCAAACGATGAGCAATATCGCATTGAAGGCAGAAACAGCTTTAGATCATCAATCCATTTTACGGGATCGTTCGCGCAATGTAGATATGACGATTACAGATGCAATCAGTCAATCTGTTACACATACAGCAATGAATTTATCGGTAAGTGCAATTATTACTCCAACAGAAAGTGGCCATACGGCAAGAATGATTTCCAAATATCGTCCGCATGCTTCAATTCTTGCAGTTACATTTTCTGAGAGAGTAAATCGCCGTCTTTCCCTAATCTGGGGCGTACATGCAGTTACATGTAAACGTGCGAGCTCTACTGACGAAATGTTGGATATCGCGGTAGAAAGAGGCTTACAATCCGGTATGGTTGAGCATGGAAACCGTGTTATTATTACCGCCGGTGTACCGGTTGGAGAGAGTGGTACAACGAATTTAATGAAGGTTCATGTCATTGGTGATATCATCGCAAAAGGTCAAGGAATTGGTAGAAAAAGCGCTTTTGGCAGAGCAGCTGTTGTAAAATCAGCGAATGAAGCAATAGAAAAAGTACAAGAAGGCGATATATTAGTTACTTACGGTACGGAAAAAGAAATGATGCCGGCAATTGAAAAGGCTGCTGGTATTATTACAGAAGAAGCTGGGCTTACTTCTCATGCCGCGGTTGTAGGATTAAGTTTAGGAATTCCTGTAATTGTTGGTGTTGAGGATGTCTTTGATGTGATTAAAGATGATGAAATTATCACTGTTGATGGTGCGACAGGCGACATCTATCAAGGGCATACAAGAGTACTTTAATGTTCATATAGAAAAAGAGGGTGTTCTCTCCCCTCTTTTTCTATATCTTCTTTTAAAGCAGAGTAGTACAGTATTTGGGAGAGAAGACAGATTTAAACTACTCACGACTGAATCATATGGAGGTGAAAAAATTCAATGAAATGGTTCTTACTTACTGCATTTATTCTTTCTGCACTCGAAATCGGTCTTTTTATTTGGATTGGTGGAATAATCGGAACTTGGTGGGTTGTGTTATTGATTATATTGACTGGTGCAATTGGCTTTTATTTAGCAAAACAACAGGGAATTGAGATATGGAATCAGGCACAGCTTTCCATTCAGCGTGGAGAAGCACCTACAAGGTATATTATTAATGGGATATGTGTATTAATTGGAGCTGTTTTGTTAATCACTCCGGGTTTTATTACCGATGCGGTTGGTTTTCTATTAGTCATACCTCTAACTCGGAGAATTTTTAGTAAAAAAATAGAGGCTATAATAAAGCACTTTATAAAAAAACGTACCATCATATATCGAAGGTGGTGAGTTTTATCCTTTAATAAATTTCCAAATCTCGTTAAATGTGCCTGCTCGATATAGCGTATTTATGAAGATAAGCATGATAGGTGCGATTAGAAATCCAATTACTCCCCAAATTTGAATGCCAATAAATAATGTTATTAATGCCACAAGGGGATGGATACCGATGCTAGAAGATAATACTTTTGGTTCAATTAATTGCCTAATAATTATAACAATCCCGTACAAAATCGATAAATTAATCGACATGGAGTAATTTCCAACTATAAAAAGATAAATGATCCATGGCATAAAAATGATACCCGAACCAATATAAGGAAATAAGTCGACAAGAGCAATGTATAATGTAATCGTAAAAGAATGCTTTACCTGTAAAATAACTAATCCGATGTATACAAGAATAGCCGAAATCAGCACAAGGATGATTTGGGCTTTTGCATATCCGATAATTGTTTTTTTTAGCTGAACGATCACTTTTTGGACTGGTGTTTTAAACGTATTCGGAATATGCCTGTGAAAAAATAGTACGATTTTTTTATAGTCAACCGTGATCATAAATGCTGCCAAAAGAATAAAGATAACGATTGTAATAGAGCTGGGTAAAGATACAATAATCGTTGGTAACTTAAGAAGTGTCCCTTGTAAAAATGTTGTTGCAGAAGCAGTAAGATTGTTAATAAAGTGCTTTAAGTTTTCGCTAATGGCTGCTTGTTGACTAGCATTTAATGTTTGAAAATAGGCAGTTAACTTTTGATATATGGGAATGATGTTTTGCTCAATGAAATTTGTCAAATAAAGACTGAATGTTTGGAAATACGTAGGTAATTGTTCTGCTAAAAATAAGGTTCCTTGGATAAACTCAGAAACAAGAATAAATAAAAGGCCGCTTAGAAGAAAAAAAAGTACCAGCATGGTTCCTGTTGTTGCTAATAATCTTGATAATTTTAACCTTTCTTCTAAAAATGTAACAACTGGATGAAGAATAATCGCAATTAAACTGGCAATTGCCAGTGGATATAAATAGCTAAAGCTTATTGTCATGAAGTAACATGACAATATGATGCTAATAATGATAAGTGCCAATCGGACACATTGAAATAGAAGTGGCTTGTACATAGTTGGACCCCATTTTATTTAAAATCAAAAACCATTCTCTAATTACATATGCAACTTATAAATAAAATAGTCTTAGAAACTATTGTTTTTAATAAAGATATTCTAGTAATGAATGTCGAAATGTGCTGTATCTGTCTTAAACTTTCCCCATTTCTATACTTGAGAATGATTCACCGAAGTTGAAGCTAAAGAAACTCTTTTTTGCAAAATATTTGTGTATCTAGTAAAATCTAAATAGTGAATTGAATCGGTTTCAATTCACATTAGATTCGTAATACTTTATAATTATCATAGGGGGATAAATTTTTATAAGTTTTAAAACATTGTCGAAAGATAGTGTGCTAAATAATTTATAAAGGAGAGGGTTTGTTATGACAGCAACAACGAAAGGGCTTGAAGGAGTTGTAGCAACTCAATCGTCAATTAGTTCCATAATAGATGATCAACTTACGTATGTTGGTTACAAGATTGATGATTTGGCGGAATATTCCAGTTTTGAAGAAGTTATCTATTTACTTTGGAATCAAAAGCTTCCTAACCAAGCTGAATTAGATGCTTTAAAGCAAGAACTTGCTGCAAATATGGAACTTCCAGACGGAATTGTGAAACATTTGCATTCCTACGATCTTTCAACAGTTCACCCAATGGCAGCATTACGGACAGCTGTATCATTATTAGGCTTGTATGATGATGAAGCAGAAGTAATGAGTCCAGAAGCAAATCAGCGGAAAGCAATCCGTATACAAGCAAAAATAGCATCAATTGTAACGGCTTTCGCGCGCATTCGGAAGGGAAAAGATCCGGTTAAGCCAAAGCAAGATTATAGTTATGCAGAAAATTTTCTTTACATGTTAAATGGAAAAGACCCAAAGGATATTGAAGTTGAAGCCATCAATAAGGCGCTTGTACTTCACGCTGATCATGAACTAAATGCTTCTACTTTTACTGCCAGAGTCTGTGTAGCTACTCTTTCGGATATTTATTCTGGAATTACTGCTGCAATTGGAGCATTAAAAGGGCCGCTACATGGTGGTGCAAATGAACGTGTTATGCAAATGTTGATGGAAATTGGAGAAGAAGAAAATGCAATCCCTTATATTAGAGAAAAATTAGATAATAAAGAAAAGATTATGGGGATGGGGCACCGTGTGTACCGTAACGGAGATCCGCGGGCAAAGTTTTTAAAAGAAATGTCAAAGCAATTGACAGAATTAACTGGACAGCCGAAATGGTATAATATGTCTGTAAAAATTGAAGATTACATTAAAGAACATAAAGGTTTACCAGCAAATGTTGATTTTTATTCTGCATCGGTTTATCATAGCTTGGGCATTGATCATGACTTATTTACACCGATTTTTGCAGTTAGTCGTACATCAGGCTGGCTCGCTCATATTTTGGAGCAATATACTGATAACAGATTAATTCGTCCAAGAGCAGAATATACTGGACCAAAATCACCAAAATACATTATTATTGATCAACGATAAAGGATTATTATTTACTACCTCAACATCAATAGATGGAATCTTGCCAACAATCAGGCAATAAGCAAAGATGTTCAGCAGGACTTATTTTTGCTAAACTATATACAGAAATGACATTAGGAGGTAATGATTGTTATGACAAAGGGAGAAAAAATTATCGTAGAGAATGGACAGTTGAAAGTTCCAAACAAACCAATTATACCTTTTATTGAAGGTGATGGAACTGGACCGGATATTTGGTCAGCTGCAAAAAAAGTTATTGAAGCTGCAGTGGAGAAAGCGTATAACGGTACCAAGGAAATTGATTGGCTAGAGGTTTATGCAGGGCAAAAAGCGTATGACAAGACTGGAGAATGGTTACCACAAGATACGTTGGACAAAATAGATGAGTATAAAATCGCTATTAAAGGACCGCTTACAACACCAATTGGTGGTGGATTTCGTTCCTTAAACGTTGCACTACGCCAAGAATTGGATCTCTTTACATGTCTTCGCCCAGTTCGCTATTTTGACGGAGTACCATCTCCGGTTAAACGACCTGAAGATGTTGACATGGTTATCTTCCGTGAAAACACAGAAGATATTTATGCCGGAATTGAGTGGCAAAAAGGAACAGATGAAGTGAAAAAAGTGATCAAGTTCTTAAAAGAGGAAATGAATGTAACGAACATTCGCTTTCCAGAATCTTCTGGAATTGGGGTAAAGCCGGTTTCTGAAGAAGGAACGAAACGCCTTGTCCGTGCAAGTATTCAATATGCGATTAATGAAGGGCGCAAGAGTGTTACTTTAGTACATAAAGGTAACATCATGAAATTTACAGAAGGCGCATTTAAAATTTGGGGCTATGAGGTTGCCGAGGAAGAATTTGGTGACAAAGTCTTTACTTGGGCGGAGTATGACCGCATTGTTGAAAAAGAAGGAAAGGATGCGGCAAATAAAGCACAAGATGAGGCACTTGCAGCTGGAAAAATTTTGATAAAGGATGCTATCGCTGATATTTTCTTACAACAGATTTTAACACGACCGAAAGAGTTTGATGTTGTTGCTACTATGAATTTAAATGGGGATTATATTTCTGATGCACTTGCTGCTCAAGTAGGCGGAATTGGAATTGCTCCTGGAGCAAACATTAATTATGATACTGGTCATGCCATTTTTGAAGCTACCCACGGAACTGCTCCTAAGTATGCAGGATTAGACAAAGTAAATCCATCCTCAGTGATTCTGTCGGCCGTTTTAATGCTTGAGCATATAGATTGGAGAGAAGCAGCTGATTTGATAACAACAGCTATGGATAAGACCATTGCTTCCAAAGTGGTTACCTATGACTTCGCGCGGTTAATGGAAGGTGCAACGGAAGTGAAGTGCTCTGAATTTGGTAATGAACTAATTAAAAATATGAGCTAATATATAGTAGTTTATAAACAGTATAGGTACTTTATGTTACCTATACTGTGCTTGTGTTGCTTTGTGCGAAAATGTTTATTATTGCGACGCCTGTACTAGCTGATTCCGTACGACGTAGCGTAATCTTTATAGAAGGAATTATACTTACTAGTTTAAAAGAACAAAGGGGATTTTAAAGATGGGGATAAAAAGAAGAAAAATATCAGTAATCGGTTCAGGCTTTACTGGAGCTACAACGGCCTTAATGGTAGCGCAAAAGGAATTAGGTGATGTCGTACTTGTCGATATCCCTGATATGGAGGATCCGACGAAAGGAAAGGCATTAGATATGCTTGAAGCTAGTCCTGTACAAGGATTTGACGCTTCTATTATTGGAACGTCCAACTATGAACATACGAAAGGTTCTGATCTGGTGATTATTACTGCAGGTATTGCACGAAAGCCCGGAATGAGCCGAGATGACCTAGTTAATACCAATGCTAAAATTATGAAAACTGTAGCTACAGAAGTTGTTAAATATTCACCTGACACATATATTGTTGTACTAACCAATCCAGTTGATGCTATGACTTATACTGTTTTTAAAGAAACAGGCCTCCCAAAACAACGTGTCATTGGTCAATCTGGTGTATTAGATACAGCAAGATTTCGTGCCTTCGTTGCACAGGAATTAAATGTATCAGTTAAAGATGTAACTGGTTTCGTATTAGGGGGCCATGGAGATGATATGGTTCCTCTCATTCGTTATTCGTATGCTGGAGGCGTTCCACTAGAAAAATTGATTTCAAAAGAACGTTTAGATGCAATTGTTGAACGTACGAGAAAAGGTGGCGGAGAAATTGTTGGCTTATTAGGAAATGGTAGTGCATACTATGCTCCGGCTGCATCACTTACAGTAATGGCAGAGGCGATTTTAAAAGATCAGCGCCGCATACTTCCAGCAATTGCGTACTTAGAAGGTGAATATGGTTATTGGGACATTTATCTTGGTGTACCGACGATTTTAGGTGGTAACGGTATAGAAAAAGTTATCGAATTAGATCTAACGGAGGAAGAAAAGGCTGCTTTGAATAAATCTGTTGATTCTGTAAAAAAAGTATCAGAGGTGCTAAAATAACTAATTAACAAAAGGCTTTTATCTACTTTTTGTAGGTAAAGGCTTTTTATTTTGGAAAAAGACTAACTCGTCGAAGTACTTCATCAAAAGATTGAATTAGTATGATTAGGGCTCAACTATTTATCCGGCATGTAAGGTGCCGTAAGACTCCCAATACAAGAGCCTTTAGTTGATACAAAAGGGTCTAAGTAGGAGAAAACGGCACCTAAATGCCCGATTCGTTCAACTAACATTCCGTGTAAAAAGCATTCCACGGAATGAATTTTCACTTTATTTGCTATGGATGGAAATTCAATTGTTAATGGAAATTTTGTGTAAAATATATACGGGGATATTGTTATAATATTCACATAAAATATGAGTGCATAAGAAGAGGACTCTCACCTTTGATATAATAGTTTTGAATCAGAAAACTAACAAGGAGGAGTCCTCATGTAAAATGATATCAATTATCTACCAACATAAAAAAAATGGAAGAAAAATTATTTCATGAATTACAGATGGTGTATCCAACTATGCTTTCCTCTTTGTTGGCGGAGATCGATTTGTACTTGAGAGATATCGAGATTTTGAACGCTTTGAAAACCGAGAAATGCAGGAATGTACCATTGCCACTATGTTTGACTCGCTGAAGGTGAAAAGACGAATTTACCTTGATCGTAAAACGAAGAAGTGTGTTGCTTTCCTAGATTGTTATTTGCAGTTTCGTGGAGGAGATACGCTTAGCCTTTTTTTTAAGGGAATGCTATTACATGGGCGGTGAAAGGGCCTTCCTATCGTGATGGGAGGGATCGATTTTGTGATTTACTAGGATATCAGGTGATGAGCCATGAAAAGACAAGGCAATCAATTGGTGATGAAGGGGCATATACCAGCATTAGCAGGCGATGATCAAGGTAAGCCATATGTAAGAGCTTTACGAGGTTTTGCAGGGTTTTAAGCATTTGCTATCATACTACGTAAAATCTAATAGGATTTTGGGTAAGGATTAGAATCGCTAAAAAGCAGTGGATATACACGAAGACTCCTCGAAAATGAAATACTCATTTTCTTCGTGCGATGTTTCTCTGACGTAGCCTTCCTTGTCCTGCAGGAAAAGCAACTTCTGAGGATTGAAGTGTTGCCTGCGGAAAGCGAAGTGTATATCCACTGCGGGTTCAGAAGCGATGTTTTTTAAAAAGCTTTTTTCAAATTAGGCGCTGTATAAAAGAAAATTTAAAAGGTGAGAGTTGCTCTCGTAAATACTTGACAGACTCAGTTTTGTTTTATTATTGGCAATAAAGTGAATTTTTGATATAATGGAAAGCGCTTACATTAATAGGGAGGGGTTAAAATGATAGGAAAGAGAAGACCTTTAGGTAAAGAATTAAAAGATATTCAGATTGGTGATAACTATAGTGGGGCGAAAAAAATGATGGATCGAGATCTATTATTATATTTAGGTTTAACTAATGATGCTAATCCTTTATACCTTCAGCATGATTATGCTTCATTAACCCCATATAAAAAGCCAATCGTACCAGCTGTTATGCTGTTTGGAATGGTTTCCTCCCTCGTATCGATGCATTTGCCTGGTCCTGGCAGTCATATTACACACCATGAGATCATTTTCTTAAAATCAGTTTACCACAATACAGAAGTTTATTTTACATTAGAGGTCATTGCAAAGGATGAAGCCAATCAGCGTATTGCGATGAATGTTACCGGTACAGATGAAAAAGGAGATAAGGTGATTACTGGAAAGCTTTATGTTATCCCTGCGTATCGACCAAATACATTAACTGCACAATCTTTAGAAAATTTTTTTTAATACGTTTTACGTATGTGGTTGATTATTTGTTCATATATATGGAATATACTATAATCTACCATCCCAAAACATTGATCTTGTGTAAAAATAAATTTACAACCTCTTATCGTATTCACTTTCTATGTAATTCATTGTAAGATGGAGGTGGAACCTATTAACTACTAGTGATTAGAAACGGGGACTGGATATGAACGAGAAAATTTTAATTGTAGATGACGAGAAGTCAATTGTAACTTTATTGAAGTTCAATATTGAAAAGGCAGGCTTTGTTACCGATGTAGCTTATGATGGTTCTCAAGCTGTGCAAAAAGCGGAGAGCAACAGTTATGATTTGATTGTTTTAGATCTGATGCTCCCTGAGATGGACGGCATGGATGTTTGTAGGTATTTACGTAATAATCAAATAAATACACCGATTCTCATGCTTACAGCTAAGGATGAGGAATTTGATAAAGTGCTTGGGTTGGAACTTGGAGCAGATGATTACTTAACGAAGCCATTTAGTCCGAAAGAAGTTATTGCTAGAATAAAGGCTATTTTACGACGGTCCAAGCGAGTAGAAAAATCTAATTTTTCGTATATTCAGGTTGGCGACATAACCGTATTTCCTGAAAGATATGAAGCGGAAATGAAAGGAAAAGTGATTACATTTACAAGGAAAGAGTTTGAGCTACTTTATTATTTAGCAAAAAATAAAGGGAAGGTCATTTCTAGAGATCAACTGCTTAGTGGAGTTTGGGACTATGATTTTGTTGGGGATACACGTATTGTAGATGTTCACATTTCTCATTTACGCGATAAAATTGAACCAGATTCCAAAAAACCTGTTTATATTAAAACAGTTCGAGGTCTGGGGTATAAATTGGAGGACCCTAGTTAATGCGATTTTTGTTTGAAAAACCAATATTCGGTTACACTATAGGAATTTTACTTGTAGTGTCTTTAACCGGTATTTTATTAAGTATATTAGTAGGCGAATATTTAGCAATTGTTGCAGTATTAATTATTCAATTTATTATTTTAGTATTATTTTTGTTGCACTTATACGAAACACTCATTAAGCCGGTAAAAAAAGCAACAAAAACAATTGATGAAATCGTAAAAGGTAATTATCGTGCAAGATTTCATCATCCAGCAAACAATAGTATTGGACAATTAAGTACAAAAATTAATGCGCTTGCTCGTAATTTAAATAAACTGACCATGCAAGAACAAATGAAATCAGAGCAACTATCAACCATTGTTGAAAATACGGAAAGTGGCCTTGTTCTAATCGATGCTAAAGGATATATTCACTTTGCCAATCGCAAATTTTTAACTATGTTTGATCAAACACCGAATGAGGTTCAAGGACATCTTTATTATGATGTTCTCTATAATGAGGTCATTCATGAAACAGTACAGCTAACCTTCCTTTATGAACGTAATATAAAAGAAGAATTTACTCATTATAAGGGTCTCGATAAATATTATATTGAGATAGTGGGAGCGCCTATATTTGATGATCGAAACTTACTAAAAGGTGCGGTACTCGTACTTTATGATATTACAGAGTTGAAAAAACTGGAATTAATGCGGAAAGACTTTGTAGCTAATGTTTCCCATGAACTAAAAACCCCGATTACTTCGATTAAAGGATTTGCTGAGACGTTATTAGACGACCCAATGAAGGATCTGGAAAAAAATAAAGAGTTTTTGGAAATTATCTATAAGGAAAGTCATCGATTGCAACTATTAATTGAAGATTTATTGATTTTATCCCGGTTAGAAAAGGAAAACCTTCAGCTTGTTCTTACTACCTTTTCAGTAAATGAGATTGTTCAAGAAGTGATGCCGATTATAGAACAGAGGGTGCAGAATAAACAGCTAACATTTAATAAACAAATTGAAACTGATCTGCAATTAACAGCTGATAAGGAAAAAGTAAAACAAATTATTATTAATTTAATTGATAATGCTGTAAATTACACTCCAGAAAATGGAAGAATTTATTTAAAAATTAATGAAGTTAATGATTATGTATATATAAAAGTAGAGGATACTGGAATAGGAATTGAAAAGGATGCTATCCCACGAATATTTGAACGGTTTTATCGAGTAGATAAAGCAAGAAGCCGGAATACAGGAGGAACGGGGCTGGGTTTGGCTATCGTTAAACATATTGTTGAAGTTCATGATGGTGAGATTAATATTGAAAGTGAAGTAAATAAGGGAACTGCAATAACGGTATATTTACCGATAAATAAAAAAAATAAAAAACATTCCTGATCAGGAATGTTTTTTATTTTTTTTGAACGATACGTTTTTACATGATGGATATCTTTTTGAAAGTGGTTTCGCCAAGTTTATCTAGTCAGCGATTAGCAAATTTCGATCATCTTTCTACGCACACAGAAAAGTGTTTTCCCTTTCAAGGACAAGAAAAACTGCGTCAGCGATACCTCGCACGCAGAAAAAGTGCTTTTCTTTTTCAAGGACAAGGAAAACTACGTCAGCGATACACCGCGATTACTCAAGGGCAGAGAAGCTTTTTGAATAAGCATCGTATGTTCAAGGACCTTTAGGTTATCCCCTTGCGGTACTAACATTCCTGGGTAAAAGCGTTCCACGAAATGAAGTTTTCCTTTATCTCGCCAGAAGTTCTCCAGTTTACGTCGCTAAACAAGAAGCTTATGAGAATCAGATGAACGAAGTGCTACTAACAGGTACTATGCTATTTTTTATTTACACAACTTTCTAATAATTACTCGCTATGAAGAAGTTGTATGTGGTTACAGCAATATTCGAATGGATTTTCAGCTTTCTTAACAACACTGTTGTTTCACTTTATGTAGCTAGAATGATAAAATATGCTTAATGATGAAATTATCGGAGGCGAAATCATGGGCAATAAACTGGTTTTAATTGATGGAAATAGTATTATTTATCGGGCATTTTTTGCACTGCCGCTTTTAAATAACGATAAAGGCATTTATACAAATGCTGTATATGGATTTACGACGATGTTATTAAGAATGATTGAAGAAGAAAAACCAACACATATGCTTGTTGCTTTTGATGCTGGTAAAACAACATTCAGGCATGAAACGTATAAAGAATATAAAGGTGGAAGGCAAAAAACGCCACCTGAACTATCAGAACAGTTTCCATTGCTAAAAGAAGTATTAGATGCATTTCAGATTGCCCACTATGAACTGGATAACTATGAAGCGGATGATATTATTGGAACATTATCCAAACAAGTAGAAGAAGATGGCTGGAATGTGACGGTTATTTCTGGAGATAAAGATTTGCTCCAATTAGTATCAGATAAAGTAACTGTAACCTTAACGAAAAAAGGTATAAGTGAGGTGGAACGATATACTCCAGATTATTTAAAAGGGAAAATGGAAATTAGTCAAAAACAAATCATTGATTTAAAGGCATTGATGGGTGATAATTCGGATAATATTCCTGGCGTACCTGGGGTTGGTGAAAAAACAGCTATCAAGCTCTTAAAGCAATTTCACTCATTAGAAAATGTCTATGAAAATCTGGATCAAATTAGTGGAAAAAAATTAAAAGAAAAGTTAGCAAACCACAAAGATGAGGCGTTTATGAGTAAACAGCTTGTAACGATTAAGCGTGATACTCCTATTATGATTCAACCTGATGATGTTAAATATGATGGTTATCAGCAAAGTGAGGTAAGTTCGATTTTTAGAGAGCTTGGCTTTAAGTCTTTGTTACATCGAATCGAAGGGAAAGAAGATGAGGATACTACTACAGTTAATGAGCAATCTGCAATTGATTTTACGGTACTTAAAGAAGTAAACGATGATTTATTTACTGGTGAAGAAGCTTTAATTGTAGAAATGATAGAAGAAAATTATCACCAAGCATCGATTGAGGGCTTCTCCATTGTTAATTCTAATAATGCTTACTTTATACCAACAGAAGTAGCCATAGAATCAAATATATTTAAAAATTGGCTTGAGGATGAAGGTCAACAAAAAATCGTTTTTGATGCCAAGAAAACACTTGTTTCGCTATTACGAAATGATATTCATATTAAAGGCATTACCTTTGATATGTTGCTTGCTTCTTACTTATTGAATCCTTCTGAAAACAACCATGATATACCTGCAATAGGGCATCGGATGGGGCGTACAGACTGTCTATTTGATGAAGAAGTGTATGGAAAAGGGGCGAAGCAGCATGTCCCAGAACAGTCAGTTCTTGCTGATCATGTCGTTAGAAAAGCAATGACTTTATATAATTTAAAAGAGAAAATGGAAAATCAGTTGCAGGAAAATGAACAATATGAACTCTTTACGGAGCTGGAGATGCCGCTAGCTTTAATTCTTGGAGAAATGGAGCATATAGGTGTCCGTGTTGATAAAAATTGCTTAGAAGAAATGGGAATGGATTTAAAAGAACGGTTAGCTGAACTGGAACAGGAAGTACACGAATTAGCTGGTGAAGAATTTAACTTAAACTCACCTAAGCAATTAGGCACGATTCTCTTTGAAAAACTAGGTCTTCCTGTTATAAAGAAAACGAAAACAGGCTATTCAACGGCTGCGGATGTATTAGAGCAGTTACAGGATGAGCATAAAATTATTCCAAAGCTTTTGCTATATCGCCAGCTAGGAAAATTGCAATCGACATATATTGAAGGGTTATTAAAGGTTGTCAATAGGGGCACTGGCAAAATCCATACCCGCTTTAATCAAGCTTTAACACAAACCGGCCGTTTAAGCTCGATTGATCCTAATTTGCAAAATATTCCTATTCGCTTAGAAGAAGGCAGGAAAATCCGTCAAGCTTTTATCCCTGAACAAGAGGGTTGGCTCATGTTTGCTGCTGATTATTCGCAAATTGAGCTTCGGGTGTTAGCACATATTGCCAATGATGAAAAATTAATCAGCGCATTTCAACATGATTTGGATATTCATACCCAGACAGCGATGGATGTTTTTCATGTCGATAAAGAAGCAGTTACTTCAAATATGCGAAGACAAGCCAAAGCAGTAAACTTTGGGATTGTATACGGGATTAGCGATTACGGCTTATCACAAAATTTAGGAATTACTAGAAAAGAAGCGAAGCAGTTTATTGATCGCTATTTTGTAAGTTATCCAGGTGTAAAAGCATACATGGAAGAGATTGTTCAAGAAGCAAAACATAAAGGATATGTCAGCACGTTGATGAAGCGAAGAAGATATTTACCAGACATTACAAGCAGGAATTTTAATAAAAGAAGTTTTGCAGAGCGGACTGCAATGAATACGCCAATACAGGGAAGTGCTGCAGACATTATTAAAAAAGCGATGATTGATTTAGATCATAAGTTAAAAGAAGCAAAGCTAAAAGCTAGAATGCTTTTGCAAGTACATGATGAATTAATCATGGAAGCACCGAAGTCAGAAATCGACAAATTAATTGAAATAGTACCAGCTGTTATGGAGAATGCGGTGAATCTCAATGTACCTTTAAAGGTAGATTATGCCTATGGCGACAGCTGGTTTCATGCAAAGTAAGGAGCTAGGGAGATGCCGGAATTACCAGAAGTAGAAACAATTCGAAATACGTTAAAGCAGTTTGTAATGAATAAGACGATTGAGCAAGTAGAGGTTTACTGGCCAAAAATTATTAAAAGACCAGATGACGTGGAGCAATTTAAATCAGAAATAAGTGGTCAAACCATTTTAGATATTGAACGTAAAGGTAAATTTTTATTATTTCAGCTAAATGACTATGTACTTGTATCGCATTTACGTATGGAAGGAAAATACAGTGTAACTCCAAAAGAAGAACCGGTTAAAAAGCATACACATGTTATATTTAGGCTAACCAATGGTGAAGAATTACGCTATAATGATGTGCGAAAATTTGGTACGATGCATTTGTTTTATAAAGGAGAGGAAATGGAGCATAATCCATTATGCTTATTAGGCCCTGACCCATTCGATTCGGAGTTTACAGACGATTATTTTATAAAAAAATTAAAAAAGACACAGCGTGTTATTAAATCGGCTTTGTTAGATCAAACAGTTGTTGCTGGTTTAGGTAATATTTATGTAGATGAAACACTATTTCGATCAGGGATTCATCCGTTAAGACAAGCAAATAAATTAACGCATAAGGAAATAAAAGGAATTCGTAAACAAGCCATTGCAACAATGGAACAAGCTGTATTACAAGGAGGAACAACCATTCGCTCTTATGTGAACGGTCAAGGCGAGATGGGAATGTTTCAACAGGAATTGTATGTATACGGTCAAGAAGGGAAAAACTGTAAGACGTGTGGAAGTCCAATCGCTAAAATGAAAGTCGGAGGGCGCGGTACACATGTTTGTACCAATTGCCAACCGCTAAAGAGGTGAGATGATGTCAATTATTATCGGTTTAACTGGAAGTATCGCAACGGGAAAAAGTACCGTCTCACTTATGTTTGACGATTTTAATATTCCTGTAATTGATGCCGATAAGGTCGCAAGGGAAGTAGTTAAACCAGGGGAGTTAGCTTACAAACAAATCGTTAACCAATTCGGCCACCAAATTTTGCGGGCGGATAAAACATTAAATCGAGAAATGCTTGGTCAAATAGTATTCGCGGATGAAGCGAAACGAGATCAATTAAATAAAATTATTCATCCTGCAGTGAGAGAAAAAATCATCGAAAAAAGAGATGCATATCTCCAGGCTAAAGCACCATGCGTTGTTTTAGATATTCCGCTTTTGTATGAAAATAATCTAACATATCTCGTCGATAAGACGATTGTAGTTTATGCAGATGAGGATGTGCAGCTTAGAAGATTAATGGAGCGAAATGGGTATACCGAGCAAGAAGCCAATCAACGTATGCAAGCACAAATGCCGGTAAAAGAAAAAGCGAAAAAGGCAGATGCTGTGATCGATAATAATGGCTCTAAATATAAAACCTATAAGCAATTGGAAAAAATATTAATGGCTTGGGGTGTTATTACGTAGTTCCATATTAAAAAAAAGTTCTATGAACCTAATGAGATTAATCACTTAGGAAAGTTTTGTATAACCAATGTCTTAACTTCTGTGGATAGATAAGAAATATAGCATAATTTAACAAGCGTAGCGGTCCTTAAATAAGTGGGACCGCTGTTTTATTGCCTCAGATAACTTTTTGAAAAGTAGCATCGTCTTGCTCAAGTACACAAGTTGTAGCAAACTTTGTTCTTCTTCCTATGATAAGTCAACATTGGTTTTAAGTCTTACCAGTTTTCTTGCTGGAATTTAGTAGTCTAAAAAGGAACGGGATAGAGAGAAGAGGAAACCCAAGACCTATTGTCATTTACAAATAACAATAGGAAAGTTTTAATAGTTAGAAAACTGAAACATAAAGTAAAACGTAAAATAAGCGTCACACACAATCGTTAATATGTTATACTAATTAGTAAATAAGCAGAAAAAGTATAACTCATAGTGGGAGGAAGACAAATGAGAAAAACTCGGGTTGCAATAAATGGTTTTGGGCGAATTGGCCGAATGGTGTTTCGGCAGGCAATTGGCGATGAGCAATTGGATATAGTAGCTATTAATGCTAGTTATCCTGCTGAAACATTAGCCCACTTAATTAAATATGATAGTGTACATGGTATTTTTAATAAAGAAGTGAAACCGCTTCATAATGAAATTATGGTTGATAATAAAAAAATAAAGCTCGTTAATTCTCGAGTTCCGGACCAGTTACCTTGGGAAGAACTAGAAATTGATGTTGTTATTGAAGCAACTGGCAAGTTCAAAACAAAGGAGAGTGCAGGAGCACATATTCGTGCTGGAGCAAAAAAGGTAATTATTACAGCACCAGGTAAAGAAGTAGACTGTACCATTGTGATGGGGGTCAATGAACAATCTTATGATCCTGATAAGCACCAAGTTATTTCTAACGCTTCGTGCACAACCAATTGCCTTGCTCCAGTAGTAAAAATTATTGATGAACATTTTACGGTTAAAAATGGTCTTATGACGACCGTGCATGCTTTTACAAACGATCAAAAAAATATCGATAATCCACATAAAGATCTAAGACGAGCTAGAAGCTGTACTCAATCTATTATTCCTACTTCAACAGGAGCAGCAAAGGCGTTAGGTGAAGTGTTACCACACCTAAATGGAAAGCTCCATGGTATGGCTTTACGGGTTCCAACACCCAATGTCTCCCTTGTTGATCTTGTAGTAGATGTGGAAGAAATAGTTACTGCAAAACAAGTAAATGACATCTTTATGAAGGCTGCTGAAGCTGAATACAAGGGAATTGTTGATTATACCGAGGCGCCTTTAGTATCCATCGATTACACAACGACAGATTATTCAGCAATTATTGACGGATTGTCAACGATCGTCATGGAAGATCATAAATTGAAAGTGCTCGCCTGGTATGATAATGAATGGGGCTATTCCGCACGAGTTATGGATCTAGCAAAATATGTCGGACATTATATGCACCAAAAGCATGTACAAATTAGCTAGAATGAAAAGAGAATATTTTAGAACATTGCCAGACGAAATGAATTGCAAATGACCGTCAGACAGTTTATACTTTTCGTTGTATCATTGTTTAAATTATTTTTCTGTTTTAAGAGGTAAGCTGATTAATTAACTTCCCTCCATTAACAGGATAAAGGCAGTAATTACTATGCCATAAGGGTGAAAAAAATGGATACAATGGGAAGACATGTCATTGCTGAACTTTGGCAATGTAATGTAAATAAATTAAATAATATCGATATACTAGAGCAGGTTTTTGTAGAAGCTGCCCTAAAATCAGGTGCAGAAATTCGTGAAGTTACCTTTCATAAATTCGCGCCTATTGGTATAAGTGGTGTTGTGATTATTTCTGAATCTCATCTAACTGTGCATAGTTTTCCTGAGCATGGTTATGCCAGCATAGATGTTTATACATGCGGAAGTATGATCGATCCCCACATAGCTGTACAATATATTATCACCGCGCTGGAGGCGAACCATGTTGAAAAGCTTGAAATACCGCGGGGAGTAGGAGTTCTTAGGGTGAAAAAATTTCAAAAGCTATAATTATTAGCACATAAAATAAACATGGGTTGGTAGGCGAATATGTCTGTCAGCCCATGTTGTCTTTTTATCCCGCATGTAAGGTGCCGTAAGCCTCCCCCTTTAAGAGCCTGAGTTGGTACAAAAGGGTCAAGTGGAAGCAAACGGCACCTAAATGCCCGATTGGTTCATCTAACATTTCTTGGGAAAAGCATTCCAAGAAATGAAGTTTCACTTTATTGTCTAGTATATCTATTTTTGGTTTGTCCTTATTTGATTTAAACCTTGTACTAATTTGTTAGGTATTATCATATAAACCATAACTAGGTTACTGTCCTTTTGGCTGGTGCTATTTATTCGGATGTTTAATAAGCTTAAGCAAATATAAATTTTTTTCGGACGGAGGTTGCTAAATGCCAGCGAATTTTTAAAGCATTAAAAACAAGCACAACTAATAAGCCGTATGTATCAAAGTCTTGTTGTCAGCTATGATTTCAATAAAGGTAGAATCATAGAGGTTTTCTATAAAACATGTTAAAATAGGAATACTATACATAGGAATAAACTTGCACCGGGGTGGCAAAAAATGGCATTTCGCAATATGATTTCTAAATATCTTAATAATCATGCAGAAACTCAGGATAATCATTGGGATCCAACGTTACGAACCCATTATTATAAAACAACAAAAGAAAAAGCAATGCGTGCAATTGAGGAGATTCTTGGTCAATCAGAAACATACGAATTACATTCCATTTCAGAAGAGCATGGAGAAATAAGTGCAAAAGTTAAAAAAAGAAGACAAGCGTTTATCATAGTAACGATCATTATGGTGAGACCTTTTCAAACTGCAGTGGACTTTTCAGTTACAACAGAGACTGCACTTCCGTTTGATTTTGGTTATAGCACAAAAATTATTCAACGGCTTTACAAAGAAATTAATCATGTATTACCATTAATTACGAAACAAGCTAGGTAACGGTAAAAATGAGGAGTGGGCAGAACGATGAGATGTTCAAATTGCCATAACAAAAGTACAAAAGTATTGGATTCGAGACCAATTGAAGAAGGACAAGCAATTCGCAGACGCAGAGAATGTGAGCATTGCGGCTTCCGATTTACGACCTTTGAACGAATTGAAGCTGTTCCTTTAATCGTTGTAAAAAAAGATGGGGTGAGACAGGAATTTAGTCGTGACAAGTTAGTACGCGGATTAATAAAGGCTTGTGAAAAGCGGCCGGTTCCATTAGAAACCATTGAAGAAATAGCTTTAAATGTTGAGAAGGATCTGCGAAATGAAGGAATTTCTGAAGTGAATAGTAAAGAGGTAGGCGAACGGGTGATGGATCGCCTGTCAGAAGTTGATGAAGTTGCCTATGTAAGGTTTGCTTCTGTTTATCGTCAATTTAAAGATATCAATGTTTTTCTCGATGAGTTAAAAGAAATCATTGATAGTGACAAAAAGAATGGCTCAGATGGAAAGGAATAGATTCAACATGAATAGGATCGGTAAGATATTACCTGTCGAAGGCTATTTTGTAGTAGTCCAGGAATCGTTACCAATAGATTATGCAAAGTCGCTAACGCATCTGTATCAACCATTAATTGGTTTAAATGCGACCATCCTATATCAAACATTATTGCATGAACGGGATATCCAGGGTGATAAACCAACTCCGCAAACTCATCATACGCTTATGAATTATTTGAATCTTCCTTTAGACGAGATATATACTGCAAGGCTAAAACTCGAAGGGATAGGTCTCCTTAAAACTTATCAAATGGATAACGAAGCAAACCGGGTCTTTACATACGTATTACTACCTGTCTATTCACCGGAACGATTTTTTCAAGATCCAATGTTATCTCAGCTTCTATATCATCATATTAGTCCTGATAAATACGATCGATTAAAGCAACATTTTTTACCAGTGGCTGATAAGAAGTACGGTATAAATATAACTGCTTCCTTTCAGGATGTGTTTGAAACAATCACTTCTGATTTTCAACCGAATGTAAATGAGCAATCATTGGATCAAACGCCTGATACAAGAGGTATAGATTTTGCACCAATTGAGCAAAGCTTAAAACAGCGCATGATCCCAGAGAAAAAAGTACTAACGGGTTATAACCGTAAACTGATTTCCCAAATGATGTTTTTATATGATTTAGCTACATACGAAGTGGAAAAAGCGGTTATTTGGGCATTAACAGAAGATAATAGCTTAAATGTAGAAGAGTTTAAAGCAGCTTGCTATGACTTATTTCAATCGAAATATAAAGGAAGTCATGTTCGGCTAATTGATAAGACAAAAAAAGTTAGCCCAACATCGGAACAGAAAACACCAAAAACGCAAGAAGAAAAGCTTATTCAACATTTTGAAACGATTTCTCCAAAACAGCTACTAGAAGATTTGTCAGGCGGTCATCAAGCCTCGGAACAAGATTTACGCTTAGTGGGGGAGATTATGACATCTCAAGGACTACCAACACCAGTTATGAATGTATTAATTCACTATGTTTTATTGCAAACAAATATGAAGCTAACTAAAAACTATCTCGCAAAAATTGCTAGTCATTGGTCAAGAGCGAATTTGAAAACAGCAAAAGAAGCAATGGATTTTGCTAAGCAAGAAGTAAAAAATTATCAAAAAGCAAAGAAAACTGAAAATAACTATAGTAGCAGACAATCAAAAGAGGTAATACCAGACTGGTTTAAAAAACAGAAGCAACAGCAAAAACAAGAAGCAGTAGCTACATATGAAGAACAGGTAGATGAAGTACAAGAGCAAAAAGAAATAGCAGCGCTCTTAAAGCAGTATTCTAGTAATAATAAATAATAGCAATTTCAAGGATGATGGATATGAAACCAGTACAATCGACATTGCAAAAGTGGATGAGAGAAAATAAAAACTTTCAGGAACATTATGCAAAAATTAAACAGGAAATCCTGAATGATCCGGAAATTAAAACTTTTTTGGCTAAACATCCACAACTGGCAAAAAAGGAAATTGATAAAAATTTAATTAAATTATATGAATTTAAATCGCAATCGAAGCAATGCGATAAATGTACTTGCTTAGATAAATGCATTAATATGCTTCCGGGCTATTCACCAATTCTGCATGTCGAAGGGGGAGAGCTCCATTTATCCTATGAAAAGTGCTTTCAACGCATTGATTATGAAAAACAGCAAGAACAGCAGCGGTTAGTTCAAAGTTTATATATGCCAAAACAAATATTAGAAGCTAAGATTGATTATATTGATGCTGATCCAAAGCGAAGTAAAGCAGTACGGGAGATTTTGAATTTCATTGAAAAGTGTAAGCAAAATATACCACAAAAGGGACTATATTTGTACGGTCCGTTTGGCGTTGGAAAAACATATTTTCTAGGCGCTTTAGCAAATAAGTTAAAGGAAATATATATATCCTCAGCACTTATTTATATGCCGGAATTTGTACGAGAGATGAAAGCTTCCATGAAGGACGATTCGTTAAATACAAAGCTGGACTATTTTAAAAAAGCAGATGTATTAATGCTCGATGATATTGGTGCAGAAATGCAGTCATCATGGTTCCGGGATGAAATTTTAGGATCTCTGTTGCAATTTCGTATGATGGAAGGTTTACCAGTCTTTTTTACCTCCAATTACAGTATGGAGGAATTAGAATCACATTTAGCGCTTACGAAAACCGGTGTTGAAAAAGTAAAAGCCGGACGGGTAATTGAGCGTATCAAACAAGTTAGTCAGCCAATTCCCGTATTTTCCGAGAATCGGCGTACGTAATTTTTTACTTGTATACAACCAGCTCTAGTAAAAGGGATGGTTTAATGGCAGACTTGTGTAGGATTACATCCGAGTATCTGGTAAATGAATTATCCAAGACAATTGATTTTCTGAATAGATGACACATATTCTAAAAACAAACGTTTCTCGTACGGTTTTAATATCCTCTTAGTTGGTTAGATAGCATTACAGTGTAAAAGTAGATTACCAAAATAATAATTTTTAGATGCAACTAGCAGATGTTAAGCCCCCTGGCTCTATCTGCTAGTTTTTATCATCTAGGAAATTATATCCGCTTCTACATGGCGGATAATTCTTTTGAAAAGTAGCTTCGTCTAGCTTATGTACTGGAAGCTTGTCCAAACTTCGATCTGCTTCCTACGACAAGTCAGAATCGGATCGAATCTAAAGGAAGGCCGACTAAAAGCGGGCTTGTCGCTCAGGCGTAGGCATACCCCTGTTACAGGGGTATGTTTTCTTTATTCCTAATATGAAGTGTCGTACTTCTATCATTTGAAAATCTGCTTAATATTTTGTGAACTTTATGAGAAAAACGGCTCCTAAATTCGCGATTCGTTTGGGTCAACAGGACAGTCTTATACTATAAGCCCTAAAATTTTATACTTTCCTATAGTAGAACAAAAGCTAGAAGTTCTCGGTTAGCAGCATACACAACTGGAGAATCTCTGACCAAATAAGGAAAACTTCATTCAAGGAGTGTTTCTCTCCTTGAAGTAGAACAAAGGTTAAACTCAGGCGTCCTTGAAAAAGAAGAACGCTTTTTCTGCGTGCGGTGTAAAACTACGGCTTTCGTTAAAGACTTGACGGCAAGCCAAGTTTTTCTAAGAGGAGTTTTAGTCAAGGAAAACAGACGTTGTGGTCTAAATTCATGTTTATTCCGTAACAGCTGCTCCCAGTTTTTTGGTGTCCAGGTAGCATCAATTGACTACTTTTTTGCTGGAAACTAGAAAAATCACTCTAGCAATTTGAATCATGTTTCTTATAAAAAATTCTACTTTCATTATAATTTACTAGTTTTTATGGATTACTCATTATTTTAACTCTTTGTCCATATAATGTAACAGTTTGGTTGGATGAGGGTGATGTTTATTGGTGGAATTATTTATTGAGTCAGATAAAGAAGTTATTCGGTTTTGTGAAAGGATGCGACAGCATAACAAACATATTAATTTGCACTGGAAAACTCATAAAGAATGGGGGAATCTTTTACAATTTGAAGAACATATACCTGGTCAAGTACTTACCGGAGCAATTGCTAAATCGTTGACAGATGTTTATATGTCACATCGTTTAAGTAAGCTAATTACATCCGTAATTGAAGATTTTTATTACTATACGGATGCAGATGAAAAGGAGAAAATTCTTGAATTAACAAATTGGATGATGGCAGGGAGGGATAAAAATGATCTGCTCATTCATAAAAAAGAAGATCCTTATCAACTGCTCGAATCCTTGTTTATCGCTAATATAAAGGATACAGTCACCATTCACTATGATTCGCTAGTTAAATTTCGTTTGAAAGTGTTTAGAGACTACATCATTCATTATGTTGGCCTTGCTATTGATGAATATAAACGAGAAGAAGAACATCAGGAATTTATCAATATGCTTAGGGGGTATATTGCACGGCGGGAACCTTCTGTATCCGCGATTTATCTTTTGCAGGGAGATACATTTTCCTTTTTCAAAGAGAATGGTAAACCATTTTCGAATACGGAACTGCGCGCTTTAATGCAAAAAGAGCCGCTGTATCTCGTGGGATTAGATGAGAGTGAATTAAATTTATCACCATTAATAGCAATGGCGCCCAAAAAGATTTATATATATGGCGATGATCCGTCTGATCCAAAAACATTAACTGTTATTAATGTCTTTCAAGAAAGAGTTATCTTTGAACCGCTCCATCAGTTTCCATTTGTTTATTTTACAAAGAAAGGGTAATTCTAAGCCTTGCTTTTTCATGAAACGAGCGCTATAATACAGGTTATACTATTATATGTTAACTACAGGTTAGGAAAAGGACTTGAATCATTATAAGATGTATGGCTAGAGAAGGGAGTCTGTGGCTGGAAGCTTCCACATACTAATAATGATTTACCACCTTGGAGCCCTGCTATGGAAGGCAAGTATATAGCAGCGTATCATCTGCGTTAAAGGTGCATGAAGCCGTATGTTTTACGGGAATTAGGGTGGAACCACGACGTTACTAACGCTCGTCCCTTTGCTTTTTAGGCAGAGGGATGAGCGTTTTTAAATTGAAGAAGGAGTGAGAGCAGTGACTGAGCAATTAACTTTTATTTTTCCAGATGGTGCTGAAAAAGCATTTCCTACAGGAACTACCGGAGAAGAAATTGCAGCTTCTATTTCTTCGGGATTGAAAAAGCAGGCATTAGCTATTAAATTGGATGATCAGCTATATGATCTAAGAAGAGAATTAGATCATGGTGGGCAGATCGAGATTATTACTTATAAAGATGATGAAGGTATTGAAATAATGCGTCATTCGACCGCCCACCTAATGGCACAGGCAATAAAAAGGCTTTATAAAGATGTCAACTTTGGTGTAGGTCCAGTTATTGAGGAAGGATTCTATTATGATTTTGATATGGAGCATTCTGTCACACCGCAGGATCTTGCTAAAATTGAAAAGGAAATGAAGCGGATTGTAGATGAAGCTCTAGAAATTGAGCGGATCGAAGTATCACGAGAAGAAACGAAAAAAATGTTCCAAGATGATGAACTAAAGCTGGAGTTGATTGACGCTATTCCTGAGGGTGAACAAGTCACTATTTACAAGCAGGGTGAGTTTTTTGACTTGTGCCGGGGTGTTCATGTTCCTTCAACGAATAAGATTAAAGCCTTTAAGCTGTTAAGCATTTCTGGTGCTTACTGGCGAGGGGACAGCAATAATAAACAGTTACAACGAATTTATGGGACAGCATTTCAAAAGCAAAGCGAAGTTGAAGCGTATTTAAAGATCCTCGAAGATCGAAAAGAACGAGATCATCGTAAACTTGGAAAAGAGTTAGGTATTTTTACAGTGTCGCAAAAAGTGGGGCAAGGATTGCCGTTATGGCTGCCTAAAGGTGCAACCATTCGTCGAATTATTGAGCGCTACATTGTTGATTTAGAAGAACGACTCGGTTACAATCATGTATATACGCCGGTATTAGGAAGTGTCGAGTTGTATAAAACAAGTGGCCATTGGGATCATTATAAAGAAGATATGTTCCCTGAAATGAAAATGGATAATGAAGAACTTGTTCTTCGTCCGATGAATTGCCCACATCATATGATGGTCTATAAAAATCAGTTGTATAGTTATCGTAATCTGCCTGTCCGTATCGCTGAACTGGGAATGATGCATCGTTATGAAATGTCTGGTGCACTTGCTGGCCTACAGCGCGTACGGGCAATGACTTTAAATGATGCGCATATTTTTGCACGTCCTGATCAATTAAAGGATGAGTTTATCCGAGTTGTAAAACTGATACAAAAGGTGTATGAAGATTTCGATATTAAGGACTATTATTTCCGACTTTCGTATCGTGATCCTGAGGATAAAGAAAAGTATGTGAATAATGATGCCATGTGGGAAAAAGCACAATCAATGCTAAAAGAGACAATGGAAGATTTAAAGGTGGATTATGTAGAAGCTGAAGGTGAAGCAGCGTTCTATGGACCGAAGCTTGATGTACAAGTGAAAACAGCACTTGGAAAAGATGAAACATTGTCTACAGTTCAACTTGATTTCCATCTTCCAGAACGTTTTGACTTAACCTACATTGGCGAAGATGGACAACCTCATCGTCCAGTCGTTATTCACCGTGGTGTGGTTTCTACAATGGAGCGTTTTGTAGCATTCTTAATTGAAGAATATAAAGGGGCATTTCCAACTTGGCTTGCACCAGAACAAGTCAGAGTAATCCCTGTTTCGCCAAAAGCTCATCTTGATTATGCGAAACAGGTTGCAGAAAAGTTAAGGCTGGAAGGCATCAGGGTTTCGGTAGATGAACGTGATGAAAAGATCGGATATAAAATCCGCGAAGCACAAACGCAAAAAATACCTTTTGCATTAGTCCTTGGTGATCATGAAATGAACGATCAAAGAGTGAATATTCGCCGTTATGGAGAGAAGGAAACAGAAACGATTCACCTTGATGCATTTATTTCCAAAATTAAAAAGGAAATTGAAAATAAAGTAATCCATAAAACTAACTAACCATAAAACGAATAAATCATCTTTTTATCCCGCATGTAAGGTGCCGTAAGACTCCCACTTCAAGACCTGAGTTGGTACAAAAGGGTCTAAGTGGGATAAACGGCACCTAAATGCCCGATTCGTTCAACTAACATTCCGAGTAAAAAGCGTTCTACGGAATGAAGTTTCACTTTATCCCGCATGTAAGGTGCCGTAAGACTCCCACTTCAAGACCTGAGTTGGTACAAAAGGGTCTAAGTGGGATAAACGGCACCTAAATGCCCGATTCGTTCAACTAACATTCAGTAGGAGATGGAAGAAAACTCCTACGGAATGAAGTTTCACTTTATTTTTTGATATTCATCCCTCTGAGATAAGATTGATAAAAATCTGTTTTTTTAGGGGGATTTTTTATTCCACATCAAAGGTGCTGTAAGACTTTCATTTGAACAGAGAAGACGAGATGTTAGATTAACGGGTACCCAAATGCTTGCTTCATTTGGAATGACCGAACAGAAGAGCTTTGGCAGCGATGTATCGCACGCAGAAAAAGTGTTTTTCTTTTTTAAGGGTTAGAAAAAAATTCGGTGTGATCCATCGCGATTTTTCAAAAATGTTGCGATCTTAACCTTTAATCTATTCTTTCATGGAGAAAAACGATCCTTGAATGAGGTTTCGATTTATTCTTAATCAGGTCGATGTAATTTAAAACAAAGCAATTACCTCTACGCCAAATTTGCCACTAGTATAAAACGTAAAACAGGGCTTTTACTAAAAGGATACAAAGATGTGGATTTAGGTAAACCGATAGCTAAGGGGAAATACAGCAGAAAAATATTATTGGATTGCAAAGCTGTTTCATGAAGGTGCTCTTACTAATGAAGCTATTAAGGAAGCTGATAAACAGTCTACGTCTATTCATGGACTTCATGTGCCAAAGGGATTCGACGTAATTAAGAGAAATAGGCAGACGATTATAAATATACGAAAGGGAAACCGTTAGAAGATCTATTAATAACAGATTATCGTTTTCTCATAGATAACTTATTTTGCTTTCCGTAAAACAACGGATACATCATATTACCATTCATCCAGATAAACTCGAATCGATAAAAAGAATTTAGAGCGACAAATTACTGCTGCTCCAGTTGGATATTAAACAAAGAGCAAAACGAATTGTATTGCTTAATGAAGTAAAGTTATGTCATGGAAATTATCATCTGTTTAATTTAATTTTAGCAAATGACCATGTGACGATAATCGATTGGGTAGACGTAAGTGAAGGGAACGGTTGTGCTGATGTATATCAATCGTTTTCGCTGTACAGACAGCATTCATTAGAGTTTGTGGAAAAGTATCTCTTTTATTATGTAAGATTAGCGGTATGCCCAGACAGATATTTTTTAGTTGGGCTCCCATTATTACGGGTGTTTAAGAAAATGAACAGCGGCTTTTGGAGGTTGTGCAGGCCCCTTTACTTGATTTTTCTCGTTACGGGTAGAGGATAAAACCATTTAGTTTTTATCAGTATTCGTCCATGTTTTGATTTTTTCGTTTCTCGATTATTCCTACGTTTTGACAGAGTTTGATTTTCGTGTTATTATGATAGGGCTGAATAATTGAATGATCTGAGACAAGTAGAAGCACCCGCTTCTCACCTGCTCGACGCCATCTGGCAGTTGACTGGTTCTAACGATTGAAATAGACAATTGGAGTGTGGGTGCGTCGTGATGCCCACGCTTTTTTAATGATGTGAATGAAATAATAACTTGTCGAAAATGATCACGCATTGATAAACTTTGGAGGTGGATGATAATTAGCAAAGACATGAATGTTAATGAGAAAATTCGTGCCCGGGAAGTACGATTAATTGACGCCAATGGAGATCAACTTGGCGTGAAGTCTCGTCATGAGGCTTTAGAAATTGCCCAAAAAAGAAATCTTGATCTGGTCCTTGTTGCACCAAATGCCAAGCCCCCAGTGTGCCGGATAATGGATTATGGAAAATACCGGTTTGAACAACAGAAGAAAGAAAAAGAAGCACGGAAAAAACAAAAGGTTATTAATGTGAAAGAAGTGCGGTTTACCCCTGGAATTGGCGATCATGATTTTGAAACAAAATTAAAAAATGCACGGAAGTTTTTACAAAAAGGTGATAAAGTAAAAGCGGCTGTCCGCTTTCGTGGACGTGCGATTACTCATAAAGAATTAGGAAGAGAAGTTCTGGATCGATTTGCTGAAGAAGTAAAAGATATTGCGACCGTTGAAACAAAACCTAAAATGGAAGGCCGTAATATGTTTATGATGCTTGCACCTTTAAATGAAAAACAATGATTAACGACAGCAGCATCAACACAATGAATCAGCGCATTTGTAATAAGGAGGAAATCAATTATGCCAAAAATGAAGACTCATAAAGGCTCACAAAAACGCTTTAAAAAAACAGGTACCGGGAAATTAAAACGCGGGCACGCTTATACGAGCCACATGTTTGCACATAAATCACAAAAGCAAAAACGTAAACTGCGTAAAACTACTACAGTATCAGCTGGAGATTACAGAAGAATTAAAACAATGCTTCCTTATAAATAAGTTTTAATAAAAGCATTTGGAAGCACAGACTACTTTTTGATTTGTATTAGGAGGGAATTAATATGCCACGAGTAAAAGGTGGAACAGTAACGCGTAAACGTCGTAAACGCGTGCTGAAATTAGCAAAAGGTTATTATGGTTCAAAGAGAACGTTATTTAAAACAGCAAAGCAACAAGTTATGAAATCAGGTCAATATGCATATCGTGACCGTAAACAGAAAAAACGTGATTTTCGTAAACTGTGGATTTCTCGTATTAATGCAGCAGCTCGTTTAAACGATATGTCATATAGTAAGTTAATGCACGGTTTAAAAGTAGCGGGAATTGATATTAACCGCAAAATGTTATCTGATCTAGCTGTTCATGATGAAAAAGCTTTTACACAGCTTGTAACGAAAGCAAAAGAAGCATTAAAATAGAAAATAATTAAAAAAGGCTAATGCTTGCGCTAAAGCAGGACATAGCCTTTTTTCTTTATTATCCCGTATGTAAGGTGCCGTAAGACTCCCACTTTAAGAGCCTGATTTGGTACAATAGGGTCTAAGTGGGAGAAAACGGCACCTAAATGCCCGATTCGTTCAAGGGCTTTTAGGTCATACCCTTGTGGTAATAACATTCAGTAGGAGAAGGAAGAAAACTCCTACTGAATGAAGTTTCACTTTATCATAATTCTATGCTTGAAATAATGTGAAAATCATGAAGTCTTCTATTAAGGAGGACTTCATGAATCGAAGTATAAAAAAATTCTAATTTTATATCAATGGAAAGGAATAATAATAGATGGGGATTTGGAGTAGTCTTTTACCATATTTAATTGGTGTTAATAGTATTACCTTTTTATTGATGGGAATCGATAAACAAAGAGCTAAAAAACAGCAGTATCGAATACCTGAACGTACATTTTGGCTTCTGGCAGTAGTTGGTGGGGCTCTTGGTGTTTGGCTCGGAATGAAGATTTTTCATCATAAAACAAAGCACATCACTTTTAACATAGGAGCACCTGCATTACTAGTTGTTCAAATTGGTATTATTGGTTGGTATTTATTGTATAGTAACCATTAAGTATAAGTTTATAAAGTCCCACATATATAAGGAAGAACGTAAGCTTCTCGTAGCCAAGTAGTTAACAAAGTAAAGTAAATGCGATTGGCAATGGCTTCCCTAAATGCCTGATGAATCGGATTGACAGGACAAGGAAAGCTTCTTGGTTAAGCATCGCACGCAGAAAAAGCGTACTTCTTTTTCAAGGACAGAGTTGCTACGGCAGCAATACATCGCGATTTTTCAAGGACAAGGAAAGCTTCTTGAATAGGCATCGCACACAGAAAAAGCGTACTTCTTTTTCAAGGAGATAGCGAATTTAGCCTTTGATCTACTTCTACCATGGATTAAAAAGACTTCAAAGAATGAAGTCGACTATACAAATTAACCTATATTCTTGTCATAAAGGCTCGTCTCCTGTCATATACATGTAATAATGCGCATCCAATATATTCGCTGCAGAGAATTAGCATGAGGAGGCGGGTTATGGAAGTTTTAGGAAATCACATCATCACTTTTATTGAAGCCGGGGGATTGTTTGCTCCATTATTATTTATTAGTTTTCATTTAATACGACCGTTATTTTTTCTCCCTGTTATGTTTATCTGTATATCAGGTGGTATCATATTTGGGGCTATTGCTGGAACTGTTTATTCGCTTATTGGCATTACATTATCTAGCATTTTTTTTTATTTTTTTGTTCATAAAATGCCAAAGTCAATGAATCGGTTTCAAAAATTGAAAGAAAGGATTATTGGCAAACAAAAGTCATTTACAACATCACAAATAGCACTGCTTCGCTTAATTCCATTTATTCATTTCCATTTATTATCACTGTGCTTATTAGAAATATCCACAGGGTTTAAAGATTATACAAAATCTTCTTTCTTCTCTAATATTCCATTAGCTTTTATTTATACTTCTATTGGTCAATGGATCGCGAATCTAACTCCTTTATACCTTAGTCTGTTCTTCTTGTTGCTTTTTCCCTGTGTGTATATGTTACGCAGAAAAGAAGTACATATTAAATGGCAGGAATTTTTCCATGTAAGGTCAGAAGAAAGGGTCTAAGGATACACTATATTTTTATAATACCATGACATGTGACAAGATATTATCATTCTTAGATAAACAACGGATGTCGAATTTGGCATTCGTTTTAATTTTTAACATAAAACATATCTCTGATTCCGCTCTCTTAAATGTATTAAATAGCTTCTTTATTATTTAGAAATATTCACTGTTAAGTAACGTTTCTTTAAATGAAAAACGAATATCATGTTAATGAAGTTATATATAGCTTACCTTTGTTATGTTAATTCTTATAGTGCGTGTTCAAAAAGGAGTTAAAAAGAATCGAGTTTGGTTAAAATCGTAACGTCTTAAAAAATTACGATGTGTTGCTGCCGAAGCATATCCTTGAAAAAGAAAAAGCACTTTTTCTGCATGCGGTGTATCGCTTCCAAAGTTTTCCTTGTTCTTGAAAAAGAAGAACGCTTTTTCTGCGTACGATGCGTCGCTACGTAGCTTTCCTTGTCCTGTCGCATTACCAATACTAGTACGTTCTGTGTATTGAAGTTCGAGGCGGCATAGCATCGAGCAACAGATTGTATGCATTTAAATAAATAAGCACAAACAAGCCAAATTAAAAATTAATACAGAACGGTTTTTTATTTCACCATTTCTTACTTTCAAAAATGCGAGAAGGGGAAGCAGGTTTCATCGTTCTTGCTACGCTTTATTAAAAACAAATTATACGATAATAACACTTGTAACCGTTGAACATGAATACTACTGTAATTTTAAAACAAAAATATCGATATCTTACGCTACTATCGAGAGAGGATTTTTTAAACGGCTAAATCAATAACTTACTTATAGGATGTTTCCATTCAATTTTTGCAAAGGGATAGCGAATTAAGATTTCCTCTTCAAGAAAATATAAGTCATCTCTTCTAAGACCGCTTAATTCCAAAGGATCCTTTACTGTTACATGTATATCAACAACTTCAAATGAATCCTCTGTTGTTCCGACATACTTTTCCCCTTCAAATAAGCATCCCTTATAAACAAACAGAACATTTTTTTTGCTGTTATTTGGATCGTCTAAAAAGTAAAAATCACCTTCTGCTTTAGCGATCCTTAGCTTTCGTAGAGGATTACGATAATATTGAACCCAAGTATATACAAGTAGTGCTAAAGCAAAAACAATTAGTATGCGAAACAAAATAACTATCATACTACCGTCTCCCTGCTAGTTATTCTCCTATAATACGTATATAATACGTATTAGCGTATTCGAAGGTTTCACTTTTTTTAAATCTTCATGTTACAATCATAAAAAAGAAGTGATGATTTGTCATAATTGCAAAAAGCGATAAGCAGTTATGAGAGGATTAAATAGTTCTTCATACATAATGAAGTGGCATAAAATTTACTAAAATGGGGGATATTGAATGGAATACAAATTGAAAATTAAATTGATAGATGATGAGGCAAAATTACCGTATCGTGCCAATGAGGGTGATGCTGGGATGGATTTATTTTCTATTGAAGAGAAGATTATCCATACAGGGGAAGCCGAATTAGTAAGAACAGGAATACAAATCGAATTACCCAAGGGAACAGAGGCACAAATAAGACCGAGAAGTGGTTTAGCTTTAAAGCATTCAATTACGGTGTTAAATAGCCCGGGTACCATTGATGAGGGTTACAGAGGCGAAATTAAGATCATTTTAATTAACCATGGAAAGAAGGATTTCAAGGTAGAAAAACATATGAGAATTGCTCAGATGATCATAGCTCCAGTATTATCAGTTAATCTTGAACAAACAGAAGTTTTGTCCAATACTAAAAGAGATAAAGGCGGGTTTGGTTCATCTGGAAAATAATAAGAAAGCGTTATGGAAACAGTCAACATCCTGTAGAAACTTGTAGTAGAAAAATTAAAGGGTCGTCGATTTCATATCCTCTTAGGATAGAGATCGACTAACTATTTTGTTTTAATTAAAGAGATTCAAGCACAGTAAAAACAGTTGCATTATGTATAAATTCCGTATAGATTATGAAGAGGTGGATTTAAACTAATAGAGCAGCATATTGTGAAAGATAAAAGTGAATTTGCAGGGATAAGTTGGAAGATGGATATAAACCAACTATTTACCATAGACTGTGGTGAAATATTACTAATAGAGTTTAGAATTAAAGATGTTAATACTATTTTTGAATTATTTCACAACCGGAAGCTTATGAATTTTTGCCAGATTGACGTACAATAAAAGAACAACGATTATACTGGCTGAGAAATTATGAGATACCATCCAAAAAAGTGTTTTGTCAGCTGTACCGAATATTGGTGACCAAAATTATTTGAAGTTGGGAATTATATGAAAGCAAATGATGAATTTATCCCGTATGTAAGGTGCCGTAAGACTCTCACTTCAAGACCAGAGTTGCTGAAAACGGCACCTAAATGCCCGATTCGTTCAACTAAACATTCCGTGTTCCACGGAATGAAGTTTCACTTTATTGGCTTCTACAATACGGATAAGAAATAATGTTGAGAACCAAACAGAAATCGCATTTGCTTATCTCAACATATTTCAAAAATAGGGGATACACAATATAAGCAGTAAAGGATTGGTAACATATCTGTTTCAAAAAAAGTTGAACTATTTCATGCTATTGCTCTCCCATAATAGAAGCTCAATATAAAGTAATTCAAAACTGTGGTTTTCGCTTTAATGGAAAAATAGAATTGGAAAATCAACCACTTACCGTTACATTCTTTGTAAAGGAGAATGGAGAAGTACTACATAGTATTCAAACAAATAACTAGCGTTTCTGAACAAGCAGAAACGCTCTATTTATTAATAATTGTCTTAAAGTAGGAAAACATATCTTATAAAATCGGGCGACTCAACTTACTATTTTGAAACCGTAAAAATTAGCGGTATAATATGGAATAGATAAAAGATAAGAGGTGACTCCATATGGAAAAGATAGATGATACATTAAAAATGTTTAAAGAGTTAACAGATGCAAAAGGTATTCCAGGTAATGAAAGAGAACCACGAAATGTCATGAAGAAATACATCACACCTTATGCAGACGAAGTGGTTTACGATAATTTAGGCAGCTTAATTGCAAAAAAGACCGGTATTCACGATGGACCGAAGATTATGGTAGCCGGTCATTTAGATGAAATCGGCTTTATGGTAACAAAAATTGATAAAAATGGCTTTATCTATTTTCAAACCACTGGCGGCTGGTGGAGTCAGGTGATGCTTGCACAACGTGTAACAATCATGGGAAGTAAAGGAGATATAACAGGAGTTATTGGTTCAAAGCCGCCACATATTCTTTCTCCAGAAGCTCGGAAAAAACCAGTCCAGATTAAAGATATGTTTATTGATATTGGTGCTTCAAGCAAAGAAGAGGCTGAGTCATTTGGTGTAAAACCTGGAGATTCTGTCGTTCCTTATTTTGAATTTACACCATTAAAAAATCAAAAAATGTTATTGGCAAAAGCATGGGACAACCGAATTGGTTGTGCGATCGCTATTGAAGTATTAAAACAGTTACAAGACAGTGAGCATCCAAATATCGTCTATGGGGTTGGCACTGTTCAGGAAGAAGTAGGACTTCGAGGTGCTAAAACGGCAGCTAATACGATCAAACCGGATATTGGTTTTGCTGTTGATGTTGGTATCGCTGGTGATACTCCTGGAATTTCTGAACATGAAGCTGACAGCAAAATAGGAAAAGGTCCGCAAATTGTACTTTATGATGCTTCTATGATTTCTCATAAAGGTCTGCGTGATCTAGTTGTTAAAACAGCAGAAGAAAATGAGATTCCATTCCAATATACATCAATGGCGGGTGGCGGAACAGATTCAGGCTCCATCCATCTTACCGCAAATGGTGTTCCTTCTTTATCTATTACGATCGCAACACGCTACATTCACACACATGCTGGAATATTGCATCGTGATGATTTTGATAATGCTGTGAAATTAATTGTCGAGACAATTAAAAAATTGGATCAGGATACTGTAGATTCACTTATATTTAATTAGTGATAAAATAATTAGGGGCTTATAATTAGACATAAGCCTCTTTTTAAAATCGGTAAATTTTTTTGATGCACTCACCAAATATGTACGCCGTAAAACATGGCTTAACTAAGTTTTACCTACTGAAAAGTAGTCAGAAAAATTAGAGCGACAAGCGCTCGTTTAGCGATGTACAAACCGGAAAACTTCTGAAGAGATAAAGTGAAACTTCATTTCTTGGATCTTTTTCCAATAAATGTTAGTACTGCAAGGGTATGACCTAAAGGCCTCTGAACCAATCGGGCATTTAGGTGCCGTTATCTCCAATTTAAACTTCTCCGAATTCTCTAAGTTGTAATTTTACGGCACCTTACATACGGATATAGGGCAACTTTATTCAAGGAATGTTTTTCTCCTCGAAAAAAGAAAAACACTTTTTCTTCGTGCGAAGGTAATGCTGTCGTAGCTTTCCTTGTCCTGTCGACCTAAACGAAACGGGAATTTTAGAGTCGTTTTACTTGTAAAGTTCACAAAATAATAAGCAGATTTTTGAAAATGAGAAAAACACGGCTCCTTATATTCGGGATAAAGGAAACATACCTCTAAAACAGGGGTATGCCGACGCCTGAGCGACAAGCCCGCTTTTACGGTCTTCCTTTAGATTCGAGCCGACTCTGACTTGTTGTAGAAAGCAAATCGAAGTTTACATAAGCTTTCAGTATATAAGCTAGACGAAGCTACTTTTCAAAAGAATTATCCGCCATGTAGAAGCGGATATAATTCCCATAAAATAAAAAAGAAAATGAGTGAATATAATTTTCACTCATTTATGCTAAATAATTGGCCATTACTTTTTTAACATAATTTTGCGTTTCTCTAAACGGTGGAACGCCTTGATATTTATCGACATTTCCTGGACCTGCATTATAGGCTGCTAAAGCAAGTTCCGTATTTCCATTGTAACGACGAATCATTTGGCTTAGGTAACTAACACCACCATTGATATTTTGCGCAGGGTCAAATGGATTAGAGACACCTAAGGCTCTGGCAGTTGCAGGCATCAATTGCATCAATCCTTGAGCACCAGCGTTGCTCTTTGCATATGGATTGAAGTTAGATTCTGCTTGGATGACAGAACGTATTAATTTTTCATCGATTTGATATTTTGCTGCAGCATCACGTATTAAGGAATCAATGTTACTGTCTGATTCAGTTGCAGTTATTGAACGAACAGGTGTATATGTATGCTTTTGTGGAGTTAATGGTGAATATGCCTGCAGTTCATTTGCTTTGTTTATTTGCTCTTGGAGCAACTCCCTGAATGCGAGATCAATCATTGGAGAGTGACTGGAAAATCCGCTCGAACCAGATGAAAGCACAGACATTGCTTCGTATTGCATCATTTGCTGTAAATCTCTAATCTCCATATCAACATCCTCCTTCCTATCTTATCTCCTACTATTTTACTATATTCTCGTTTTTTCGCAATCTGTTTTTAAAAACTTGCAATCTCTTTCCCGGCCTGTTGTAATAGATCTTTATAAAATGGATCTTTACCAATACAGAGCACACGTGTACATAATCCCTTTATTTCATCCATATCATGGGAAGTATAGACGATCATTTTTTGATTATCTACAGCTAATTTTTGCAAGTAGAAGCTAATCTCTTTTTTAGATTTTAAATCAATTCCTACAGTAGGCTCATCTAATAGAAGAAGGTTCGGATCATGAATAAGACTGATTGCTAAATTCAACTTTCGTTTCATTCCTCCTGACAATGTATGTGCCTTCTCGTTCCACCTGTCTAAATTCATATCAAGACATAGCTGTTCCAATTGTTTTTCTGACTTCTTTTTCCAAGATAATTTCTCAAAAAACAACATATTTTCTCTTACAGTGAAGTTTTCCCAAATAGCGATATCCTGAGGGACAAAACCGATATGACGTCGTATTTGCTTTCGATTTTTTTTATAAGACCAATCGTATAAATAAATATTTCCTTCAGTCGGTGGCTGTAACGTAGCGAGTATTTGTAATAAAGTGGATTTTCCCGCACCATTTTCTCCCACTAAGCCAATGATTTCACCTGGTTGAACGGTAAAAGAAAGATTTGTAATTATTGGCTTTTTATGATAAGCCTTTGTAATATTGTCCACTTTAAGCATACTGATTCTCCTTTCTTCCATACCATAAGCAAATAATTAGTACGACCATGTATAGCCAAATATTGTGAAATAATCCATCTAGAAATGGTACAAGAGGATGAAGTACACTTAAAAATGGCAATTGGCTCATTAGATCATCTGTCGGAATAATAGCTCCGCTCGTTAATGCAAGTAACAATGTAATTATTAGTGATAAACTATAGTACGCAACAATTTTTTTCATGCTTATTGCGAGCAAAAAAGCGAATCCGTTAATCATGAGTCGGAATGAAATGATTGCAGCAATTCGTGAAAGATTAATGGCTTCTCCAAAGACATAAGAAAAGATAAAAACAGCTGCTAAATCGATAACGAACAACAAGATTGTATATACTAGAAGATTTAATAAAGCATATGTTTTAAAAGCAAAGCGAATAAATACAAAACGGGTCTGAACGGAAGAACGAGTTTCCTTTACTAACCAGTCAAATAAGAAAAAGGTTGCCAAGATGGAAAACAATGCCCACAATCCCCAATGATCCCATAACTTTAAATTCGTTTCATTTGTTTTTGCTTGGCCTTTAAATTGAAAACTAGCTTTTAATAAATCTTGCTCAGCCTCTATTTTTTTGCTTGTTGTAATGATTTCTTCTATTTTCCAATTTGTATTCGTCATCAATTGCTCTTCTAATTGTAGAATGGTATAAGCGGTTTTAGCACGACCAGTATCTTCTTGTACAAAGGAAGCAATCATTTCCGATACAGGTGTATAGGCAAAAGATAAATCCGATTGATAGCTTGTTAGTAAACGATTACGACTACCTCTGTTAACTTGATTCTCATAGCCTTCTTTAATAATAAATACACTATCTAATTCATGTTTTTTCAATTGCTGTAATGCCTGCTCTTCCTCCAATTGCTTAACACGGATAAATGGAGCTTCGTTAATTTTATCTACCAGTTCTCTAGCTGTAGTTGATTGGTCCTCTATTACAATTCCCACAGGAACTTTACTGTCTGCTTGAAAAGCTGTTACAGCATGGTTAAAACCAAGTATAGCACCTACAGGTAAGATCAGCCAAAATAATAAAGCAGGAAATTGCTGTTTCCAATGTAAGAAGCGAGTTTGGATAATAGCTTTCATTGACGGATGCGCTCCTTTCCCAGTGCCATGCTTAAAAGAAGAAAAAATCCAACCCCGGTCATTGTAAGTAAAGGAATGTAGTCAACAAATAAGCGGTCGTTTAATACTACTTCTTGAAGCCAGTACAGCGCTTCAGTTGAAAAGATGTAGCTTAATAGATTCTGTACATTCAAAGGTAGATAAATTGTCGGGAAAAACGCACCACTTAACAATAGAACCATCATCGTAATGCCAATTTGTGTTAGCAAACGTAATCGATAAGAAGCAATAAGCACTTCAATCATTGCAATGCTAAATAGAAAGCAAGTACTATATAAGATTGTAACGATAATTATCCTTATCGAATCCATCAGATGAATATCCCAATGTAATAATTCAATGACGAAGAATAAGAAAATGTAGCTTATTATCGTAACAAAGCCAAGGGTAACCAATAACTTGGCAAAGATTTGCTGTAAAGGATGAACGCCATATAAAGTTAGACGTTGTTTTAGTCGAGGTGACAAATCTTGATATAGGAAATTATAAATGATTAACAGCCAGATCGTAAAAATGATAAACCAACTTGCTAAGCTATAGTATGTAATTGGATTAGCTGTAGCTTGATTTATAATTTCCTCTTCCTGGATAAGCTGCTTCCTGCCGATCGTATAAAAAACAAACTCCTTAAATTGTTCAAATACCAGATCATTTCGCTCTTGGTCATTAATAGGAAGTTGTTTCGCATAGGTGTTAATGGTCAATACATTTGCTTGAGAAGCTCGAATATGTCTCGTTACACTTTCGATTAGTGTTTTTACCATTTGACTTTGAATCGGCTGAGTGGAGTTACCAATAATCGGTAAGGTTACGGGAACTCCCTGATAAAGATTCGCTGTAAAGCTTTCTGGAAATACGATATATGTACTGAGTTCATCTGTTTCTAACTTCTCAGTTGCTACTGTTTCATCCATGGAACTTAATTGAATGTAAGTTCCAAGTTGAGAAGTCTCATCCATCATACCAACCAGAAGCTTTGTTTCCTTTGATTGATCCAAGTCAACGAGGCCTACTTGAATCGGAGATCGTTCGTTCGGAGTAACGAATGTTACGATAATCGTGGCTAATAAGCCAATAATGATAAAGGGAAATAGCAAAACAAGAGGAAGTGTTAGCCACTTCCTCTTGAGCTGCAATACATTATTTTTAATTAACAGTAAAGTTATCCTTGCGAAATGCATAAAGAGGGCACTTCCATTCCATCGAATTATTTAGCTGTTTGCCTAAGTTAAAATTCTAGATTGCCACTAGCTGACAGCAACTCAACTAACCAACCTTCAAACTTAGGTCCAACCTCTGTTTCAAAGTATTGCATTATTTCTTCTGCCTGCATTGCTCCTAGATCTTTTGTTTCATCATCTTTCGGAATTTTTACGCTATCCATGGTTTTTCCATCAACAGCAGCATGTAGCGAAAATAGATGCTGGCTATCCGCAGCGGGTGCAAATGCAAAGCTGTGATCAGCATTCATTTTATCATCTTTATAAGTAGAAGAACCACTCCATATAATACTGCCACTTTCACCAGCAGGGTCTTCTAAACTGAACGTCCTTTCAAAATCTCGTTTCCCATCCTTTAATGATTCTTTACCATCATAGGAGAGGACAAGATCTTCAATTGTTAGTTTAATAGAGTCTTTAGCTTTCTCATCTTTCCAAGATAAATCTCCTGCTGCATTCATTTTACCTTGGCTAATAGAATCTTCAAAACTGAAGTCAAGGTTAAATTGTTGCTTTTCCTCTTTTAGGAGATGTGTTCCCTTTATACTAAACGTAACAAGCTGATCTTTATCAGGCCCTAGTTTTACACTAAAATCACGCTGGGCAATAACGTCATCATGAACCCAAATAGTTGATGTTAAACCATTTGGAATGTGTAGATCATCTATTCCATCTTTTCCTTCTTTTAAGGATGTATCAAATTCCTTCATCACTTGATCGATGTCACTATCAAGTGCTGAACTGCCCATTGCTTGTAGTTCTAATTGTTTGCGGATAAGGTCTTTTAGCTTATCATCTGATTGTAATTTTTCGACAGTTTCCTTAAGTATTTCTTTCAGCTTTTTTTCACTTAATTTCATCGTGATTTTTTCTGTATCTAAAGATTGATCATGAACCTTAATTGTTTCGTCTTCTGATTTAAATGCCTCATCAGAAAGTTGGTCATAAATCATTTCGCCATATTCTTTTTTTATATATTCGACATCTTCTTCAGAGAGTGAGCCTTCAAAAAAAGTAGCAAAATCAATGTTTTCTTCACCTGTAAATGTCATCGGATCTAATTGATACAGCAGATTACCTACATTTTTTCCTTTAACGGAAAGCAATTCATCAAGAAATGGTAAGCCAAGCATGAATTGTTCTGCAGTTAAATAATATTCAACGCCATCGACTTTAATGCCGCCAATATCTGCTTGCAATCTCCCAGCCATTTGTTTATTTTTCATATCTACTGCATGTTTTAATGAAATAGTCGAGTTGTTAATATATTGGGATAGACCCATTTCTCCCATACCAAGATCTTCTGTCGCCATATTCGATTCTGCTGACAGTTCGTAATTTGTTTCAACAGGTTTTTCCTTTGATTGCTCTAGCCAATCAAGTTCAGGCTCATATCGTTTTTCTATTTGTTCAGTCATAAATTCCATCGTATTTTTTTCTGCTAAGAAATATTTCTGTTTATCTGATACATTTGCAAAAATGTATGCTGCCACACCACCACCGATTAGTAGTATTGCTGCAATAATAATACTAATTAGTGCTTTTGGCGACAGCTTTTTTTTCTGAGATTGCGTTTCTTCCATAAACATTTTCCCCTCTCTCTTTGTTACTTTATACTTATTTGTATTATTTAATAAGTAAAAGGATTACAATGAAGTATCTCTTTAGTTTATAACACTTCGAAAAAATATAGTCAAATTGTGCCAGATCTTGTCCAAACAGGAGGAAGATAAAAGATATATTAATTATCTTGAAGTTAAAATAAATAAGGGAAGGAAGGACTATTAAATCAATAGAGAAGGATAAGAAAATTCATTGTTTTTGCACCTATAGACTCTTGTACTATTGAAGTTGGGTCAATAATACTGTTTTTAAGTATGTTGTTTTTCTTTTAAAAAAATTTACAAATTAGTTATAGTTTATTAAGCTGTCGTAAATTTTTTGGTTTGAACGAACACAAATCAAGCTATTTTTTCATTGTTAATCATAAAAAAGCAATAGTTACGTTTTGTTAAATGTAACTTATTGTTAAATAGCGGATTGGATAGAAAGAGTGATTTTAGAAATAACTAGATTTTTGCTGCAGAGCTTGTTTCATGTAAAAAACCGCCGATGGAACGGCGGCTATTCCTTTTCTTATCCTGCATGTAACTGGCAGTAAGACTTGCCTTCAAGGTACGGGGTAAAACCGGAGAATAAGTGAAGAATCAACTGTAAGTCAAATGTCCGATTCTGTTCACTCTAACCAACAGTGAGGGATAAAGGAAAACCTCTAGTGATTAAAGATTTACTTTATTGATTAGTAGCTTCTTTTACACCTTGCTCCAGTGCTTCAACCATACGCTGTTTTTCTTCTTCATTGGTATGTTTCCATATTAATTCAAATAAAACACCAAGACCGGGAAGCATTTTTTCCTCACCATTTTCAACTGCGTCGACAATCGTTGCTTCTAATTGCTCTTGATCATTAGATGCAATGTTACTCAAGATAGCTTTTCGTAAATTTAAATCCAAGGGAACTCCTCCTCTTTATAACACTTTCGAGTTAATTTAAATTTAGTTTGACCTTGTTAAGCGGAAATATGTATACTATTTAGGATAAGCTTCAAGGAAGTGAAGGATGATAAAGATGATTACTTCAATAAAAAATGATAAAGTAAAAATGTGGAAGAAATTATATAAACGTAAAGAACGAATGAAAACAAAAACTTTTTTAATTGAAGGCTTCCATTTAGTGGAAGAGGCACTTAAAAGCAATTGGACAATAATAGAAATGATAATCCAAGAAGGGGTCGAGCCGCCTTTATTGGGTAAAGATATACCAATCATTACAGTAAAAAGCAATGTATTTCAAGCATTATCACAAACGGATACACCACAAGGAGTTGCTGCTGTTGTTGCAATGAAGCAATTAGTTAGTACTAGGTCTAGTGCTGTTTTATTAATTGATGCTATTCAGGATCCGGGAAATTTGGGAACGATTATCCGTACAGCAGATGCGGCAGGGTTTTCTGAAGTGATTTTAGGGGAAGGAACAGTCGATGTTTTCAATGATAAAGCAATTCGAGCCACACAAGGCTCTTTATTTCATATTCCAATTCGACAAGCTAGTTTACCGGATGAAATAAAGCAATTGCAGGAGGCTGGATTTACGGTTTGGGCTTCTGCATTAGAGAAGGCGGAAGTTTATACAAGTCTAAAGCCGGAGCGGAAAACAGCTCTTATTCTAGGCAATGAAGCAAATGGGGTGCAAAAGGAATTAATGTCTTTAGCGGATAAATGCGTTACTATTCCCATTTATGGCAAGGCAGAATCATTAAATGTTAGTGTAGCAGCAGGGGTTTTAATGTATTATCTTCAAGCATAATGTTGCAAACTGTTGGGTAATTCTTTATAATATATGTAACTTTATATGTAAAGCGTTGAAAGAGCCGGATAACTTGCCAAATTCTACGTTAACAGGGAAGAATGCCTTAGACTGAGAGCATTATATCGTAGCGGTGTTATCCTTTCACTCTGGAGCAGATACTTGGACCTCTAGTCATGAGTAAAGGTATTCCGGATAGTTCCGTTATCAGTTACAAAAGTGAACACATGTAAATACTTGTGTTAACTAGGGTGGTACCGCGATGATAGACCTCGTCCCTTGTTGGGAGGAGGTTTTTTATTGTTTCGGAAACAATATCCGTTTGTACATGGTGGATAATTTTTTTTAAAAGTATCTTTTGTCTAGCGGTTAAACGCTCGAATGACGAGCAAACTTCGATCTTCTTCTATGAGTTAACATCGGTTCCTAAATCCCCATTTTCGTTTGGGCGACAGGACAAGAAAAGCTTCGGAAGCGATACACCGCACGAAGAAAAGTGTTTTTCTTTTCAAGGAGAAGTAAGACTTCTTGAATAAGCATCGCGATTTTTCAAGGACAAGGAAACCTACGTCAGCGAAACATCGCACGCAGAAAAAGTGTTCTTCTTTTTCAAGGACAAGGAAACCTACGTCAGCGATACACCGCACGCAGAAAAAGTGTTTTCCTTTTTCGAGGAGAAAAGCGCTTCTTGAATGAAGTTGTCCTTAATGACATCAGAAAAATCTGCCGCTAACCGAGCGCTTCTAGCCTATTCTGGGATTAAAAGTAGATAGAGGTTGCTTTAAAGTTGTAAAAATTTAAGTGAAAGAGGATGTTTATAAGTCGATTATCCTCTTTTTGAAACACACACTTAATAAATAACTGCTGTGCCAGAGACTAGACGTTAGCCAAATTTCTTTTTACGTGATGGATTCTATGATCATTTCAAAATAAGAAGGAGGAGTCTAAAATGAAAGATCAATTGAAAGCAATTGAAACAGAAGCATTAGAAAAAATTGCCAAAACAGAAGATATTAAAAAACTGCAAGATATTAAAGTAGCATATTTAGGGAAAAAGGGTTCCTTAACTAGTGTGCTTCGTGGAATGGGCAAATTGTCCAAAGAAGAAAGACCTGTTGTAGGTGAGCTAGCTAATGCAGTTCGTCAACAAATTACCGCAAGTTTAGAAGAAAAAATGGAAAAATTGGAGCAAATAGCATTAGAAAAACAATTAGAACAAGAAGCAATAGATGTAACGCTTCCTGGTCGACCAATAAAATTAGGTGGACCGCATTTATTAACGAAAATTATGGAAGAGATTGAAGATTTATTTATTGGTATGGGCTTTGAAGTACGGGAAGGCCCAGAAGTAGAGACGGATTACTATAATTTTGAAGCCTTAAATTTACCGAAAAATCATCCCGCTAGAGAGATGCAGGACACATTTTTTATTACGAAAGATTTGCTAATGCGGACACAAACATCTCCTGTACAAGCTAGAACAATGGAAGCGTATGGAGGAAATAAACCAGTAAAAATGATCTCACCAGGTAAAGTGTATCGTCGGGATACAGATGATGCAACTCACTCCCATCAATTTACGCAAATTGAAGGTTTATATGTTGATAAACATGTTCGAATGAGTGATTTAAAAGGAGTATTAGATATCTTTGCTAAGAAAATCTTTGGAAACGACCGGGACATTCGCTTACGTCCAAGCTTTTTCCCATTTACAGAGCCGTCAGTAGAAATGGATATTTCTTGTAAGATTTGTCAAGGAAAAGGCTGCTCTGTTTGTAAAGGGTCTGGCTGGATTGAAATTCTAGGAGCTGGAATGGTGCATCCAAATGTACTTTCTATGGCCGGTTATGATCCGAATGTTTATAGTGGTTTTGCATTCGGAATGGGCCCAGAACGAATTGCAATGCTTAAATATGGCGTAAAAGACATTCGTCAATTTTATACAAATGATATTCGCTTTTTAAAACAGTATCATAATGCGTAGGGAGGAAAATCAATATGTTGGTATCATTAAATTGGTTAAAAAATTATGTAGATATTAAAGATATGGATCCAGAAGTATTGGCAGAAAAAATAACCAAAACAGGAATTGAAGTAGATGGCATTGAGTATGTTGCTGAAAAGAGTGAAAATGTAGTTGTTGGCTATGTGGAATCTTGTGAAGAACATCCAAATGCTGATAAGCTTCATTTATGTCAAGTAGACGTTGGAGATGAAACGTTACAAATTATATGTGGTGCACCTAATGTAGCTCAAGGACAAAAAGTAGCCGTAGCGAAGCCGGGAGCAGTACTTCCAGGAAATTTTAAAATAAAAAAAGTCAAATTGCGTGGCGTTGAATCGAATGGAATGATTTGCTCGTTGCAGGAGTTAGGAATAGAAGAAAAATATGTACCAAAGGATGCAGCAGACGGAATTTATGTGTTTTCGGAAGATGTGATGGTCGGTGATGTGGTAGAATCGTTATTAAACTTGAATGATGCTGTTTTAGAGTTTGATTTAACACCAAACCGAGCCGACTGTTTATCCATGCTTGGCGTTGCTTATGAAGTTGCCGCTATTTTAGATCAGCCAGTACAGTTGCCAAACCCTGCTCCAACAATGGCGAAAGAAGCTGCACAGGATTTTATTTCCGTCCGAGTGGAAGCACCCGAAGATAATCCATATTACGGAGCGTTTATTATTCGTGATGTGACGATTAAACCTTCCCCATTATGGATGAGTAATTATTTGATAGCTGCAGGAATCCGTCCGATTAATAATGTTGTAGATATAACGAATTATGTATTATTAGAATATGGTCAACCATTACATGCGTTTGATTATGATAAATTGAATTCGGATCAAATCGCTGTTCGTCGTGCAAAGGATAAAGAAGTGTTAGTAACCTTAGATGGACATGAACGTATTTTGTCTCATGACCATTTAGTTATCACGAATGGAGCTGAGCCCATTGCATTAGCTGGAGTTATGGGCGGATTGGCTACAGAAGTAACAGATTCTACGAAAAATGTTTTGTTAGAAGCTGCATATTTTACAGGTGATGTGGTGACCAATGCTGTAAAGGAAACAGGGTTACGCAGTGAATCCAGTACCCGATTCACAAAAGGAGTTGATCCGAATCGAGTAAAGGAAGCAGGAATTCGTGCTTGTGAATTATTAGAAAAATACGCAGACGCAACTATTTTATCAGGTGTTGTTGAATACGATCAGCTTGATCGCTCTGAGAAACAAGTTGAAATGGATATGCATGAGATGAATAGACGCCTAGGAACAAATTTACAAGCTGACGATGTAAAAAATGCGTTAAAACGCTTAAAGTTTAACTATGAACAAAAGGCTTCTACGTTTATTGTACATGTACCAACACGTAGAGGTGACATTACTATATTCGAGGATATGCTGGAAGAAGTGGCAAGAATATATGGTTATGACAATCTTCCTTATACCCTTCCAGATGGTGTTGGTCAAGCAGGTGGATTAACAGAAAGACAGCAATTGATTCGTAATATTAAAAAATTATTAGAGGGCGCGGGACTGATGGAAAGTCATACGTATTCTCTAATCAGTCAAGAAACAAAGGATCAATTAATCAGTCCTGAGGTTAGTGAAGCAAATTATATGCCGATTCAATTAGCCTTGCCGATGAGCGAAGATCACAAATATTTACGATTAAGTCTTTTACCAGAAATCTTACGAGTGCTTGCCTATAATAAAGCAAGAAACCAACTAGACTTAGGATATTATGAAATTGGTAAAACTTTTCTTACGCAAGAGACCGTCTTAACGAAGCAGCCGGATGAGCGCTTACGTCTGGCTGGAGCACTAACTGGAAATTGGCTTCATCATCCGTGGCAGCAAGAGAAAAAACAGGTGGATTTTTATGTGGTAAAAGGAATTTTAGAGAGATTATTTGACTATCTTGGCTTTTCTGTGGAATATAAGCCATTCAAGCATAAAGATATGCATCCAGGCAGAACGGCATCCCTTCATTTACAAGGTAAAACGATTGGGTTTTTAGGACAAGTACATCCTCGTATCCAAAACCAATGGGATTTAAAAGAAACGTATGTATTTGATATCAACTTAGAAGAACTGTTGGTCGCCTATAAACCTGTAACATCTTATCAAGAAGTTCCAAAATATCCCTCGATTGGTCGGGATATTGCTTTTGTAATTGATGAAAGCATCTTAGCAGATGATATTAAGAAAGTAATTAAAGAAGTTGGCAAACCACTTGTAAAAGATGTTTCTGTCTTTGATGTATATGAAGGTGAGAATTTAGAAGCAGGGAAGAAGTCGGTTGCCTATCATATTGTTTATCAACATCCTGAAAAAACATTAACGGATAATGAAATCCAAGCTTCCTATGATCACATCATCGACGCTGTAAAAGAAAAGTATCAAGCGTATATCCGTTCTTAAAGACTAAGCTTTCGACTAACAAGCAACCTGCACCTAGCAGCTTTAGTTTGTGATCATCCCAATAACAAAGACAGCAATTCAACATAATGATTTGCTGTCTTTTAAAGGAAATATAAAGTATGGTCTATTAGCAAGCCGCTTAACTAAGTTATTACTGTATTTACAAATATGCGTAAGCTTTTTTCGTATTATTAAAATGAACCTTGGCATAAGAATCCAATATGTCTGCACCATGTGCTTTTATAATTTTTGCAATGATACGGTCTACTTTTGGAGCAGCACCTTTTGGCAGTTCTAATCCTAATTGTTTAGAAAGTTTATCCATTTGGTTTAAAAAACTTGCACGAGCTAAAATAGATGCTGCTGCAACGGCTGTTGAATAACTTTCAGCTTTTGTTAAAAAAAAGGTTGAGGGAGCCAACGTTTGTTTTTCAGACATTAAATATTTTTGATAAACAGCCGGTTCACAAAATTGATCAATAATGATACCTTGATTAGGTGCGTCGCCAATTTTATTTAATAACTGATGTATCACGTGGTGATGAAGCATTGCTTTCATTTTTCCTTGTGACCACCCTTGCTTTTGCAATACATTGTATTTTTCATTATGCAGAATGGCTGAAGCATAAGGAATTTTCCTTGTTATAATGGTATTTGCCAATTCACGAATTTTTTTATCAGTTAATGCTTTTGAATCTGTCACACCCTCCGATTTCAATTGAACAATATTTGTTTCTGTAATGTACACACCAGCTACCGTAATAGGGCCGAAATAATCACCTGTACCGGCTTCATCGGTTCCAATATGGTTTTTGTTGAATAGGTCAGGGCTTGGAACGTAGGAATGATTTGGTTTTTGCTTTATTGTTTTAGCTTTTGATTCCACTGCTAGCGCTTCATCAAGCCAATTTGCTGCTTCCTTCTCAGGTGAACTGCCCTGGAATAACACTTTTCCCGATTTGTAGGCAGTAATGACTGCATCTTTCGTCTTTGCCCGGAATATTGCTCCTGGTGGTGGAGTCAAAGATAAAGAAGTATAATATTCTTTCATCTGCTGTATCTTATTTGCAGAAAATTCATAAACAAGCTGAGACATCCTATTTCTCTCCAATCTTTACCGTTCAATTTCACGATCACAATTAACTTTTGCCCTATTGAATAAATTCGTTGTTTACAAACCGTCACATTCCTTTATACTATAGTAAATCAGTCAGTAGAGCAAATACCTAACAAAAAATGGGTAATCATTAATAACGGTAATGGATAGTTTCCTAAATGGCCCACTTCATGTTAAGATAAGGTGAACAATTTTTCTTATTTGGGGAGGATTAACACGTGACCCAGGATGAAAAAACACGTACAACTGTAGAAATACACAATCGAGCCTATACGATTATCGGCACAGAACCAAAAAGTCATATTAAATTAGTAGCCAGTTTAGTCGATCAGAAAATGACTGAAATTCAGGAAGCAAATCGGCAATTAGATACAACGAGGTTAGCTGTTTTAACTGCTATAAATACAATGAATGATTATTTGAAGTTAAAAGAAGACTATGCCTCTTTATTGGGTTCCATGAAGAGGAAAGAGAAAGACTAACTAGAAAGAGGAACACCGTCTATGATTAGTATATTATTATTACTTATATTGTTGTTTGGTTTTTTAAGAGGACTAAAAAGAGGATTTATCTTGCAATTATTCCATCTTATCGGTTTTATTGCTGCATTTATAGTTGCAGCACTCTACTACGATGAGCTGGGGCCAAAGCTGTCATTGTGGATTCCTTATCCAGATTTGGGAGGAAGTGGGAAGTGGGCTGATTTTTTACAAAACTTGCCGCTGGAGAAGGGTTTCTATAATGCGATTGCGTTTTTCCTCATTTTTTTAGCTGTTAAAATTGTATTGCAAATTATTGCATCCATGCTTGACTTTGTAGCGTCTTTGCCTGTTTTAAACTCCATTAATAAGCTGCTTGGAGCTGTATTGGGCTTTCTTGAAATATATTTGCTGCTTTTTATCGTGCTTTACATTGCCGTATTAATTCCGGTTGCGCAAGTCCAATCATGGGTTAATGATTCAACCGTTGCTTTATTCATCATTGAACATACACCTTTTTTATCGGAAAAAATGAAAGAGCTTTGGCTAACAAATATGGCAGATGTATTCCAAAATTTACAAATTTGAACAAAAGGCTGATTCGTATTATCAGGTGTATTGTATGTAGCATACAATTATTAACTGAATCGGATCAGTCTTTTTTACACTATAGGAAAGTATAAAATTTTATGGTTTATAGTATAAGAAAAACTACCGCTTTCGCTAAGGACTTGGCGATAAGCCAAGTTTTTCTAAGGACAAAGTAAGTAAGCGGCTCAACCGTATAAAGTGAAACTTCATTTAGTAGGAGTTTTACGGTACCTTATATGCGGGATAAAAACTTAAAGACTTGTAAAATAACGCAGGAGGTTTGTTAACAGGTGATGATAAGATTTATTGATATACTATAGGTATGATGTAGTTGAGTAAAACTTTATCAATGATATATAAATAGGGTGAGAGTATATGGGGATTAATAAAAAGGATGTCATTCGGTTAATGGAGAAAATAGCAATATATCTTGAATTACAAGGAGAAAATCCATTTAAGATCAGCGCTTACCGTAAAGCTGCACAAGCATTAGAAAGGGATGATCGTTCTCTTGATGATATATATGATTTTACGAAAATAAAAGGAATAGGAAAAGGAACCAATGCTGTTATTCAAGAATATATACAAACAGGGGAATCACAAACGTTATCAGAACTTGAAAAACAAGTACCAAATAGCCTAATTCCATTATTAGAGCTCCCTGGATTAGGTGGGAAGAAATTAGCAAAACTTTACCAAGAGCTTGGAGTAACAGATGCTGAAACCTTAAAGCATGCTTGTCAGCAAGGAAAGGTTGAGGAACTTCCGGGGTTTGGGAAAAAAACAGTGGAAAACATCTTAGCTGCTTTGAAGGAAGCAGGAAAGCGTCCCGCACGTTTACCTATTGCTATGATGCTACCAATCGCTGAAAGACTTGAGAGCTATTTAAAAAAAATAAAAGAGATTGATCGTTTTTCTCGAGCAGGAAGCTTGCGAAGAATGCAAGAAACGATAAAAGATCTTGACTTTATTATTACTACAGATGAACCAGAAGCTGTATGCGATGCGCTATTATCAATAGAAAATAGTAAAGAGGTTATTGCTAAAGGCGAAACAAAGGTATCCATCGTTATTGAAGATGTTTACGATATCAATGTAGACTTTCGTATTGTGAGGAAGGAAGAGTTTGCGACAACCTTACATCACTTTACTGGCTCTAAAGAACATAATGTAGCGATGCGTCAATTAGCAAAAGCACAAGGAGAAAAGATTAATGAGTATGGTGTTGAAAACGAAGAGACGGGTGAGGTAATCACCTTTATGACGGAAGAGGAATTCTTTAACCATTTTGACTTACATTACATTCCACCTGAAGTAAGAGAAAACACAGGAGAAACAGAAATATTTAAAGAACCTTATCGACTAGTTGAGTTCCAAGATATAAAAGGCGATTTACATATGCATACCACATGGAGTGATGGCGCGCAATCATTAGAGGAAATGGTTGTGCAGGCAAGAAACAAGTCATATGATTTTATCGCCATTACGGATCATTCTAAGTTTTTAAGAGTAGCGAATGGACTTAATGAAACCAGACTGCGGAAACAATGTGAAGAAATTGCTAATTTAAATAAAAAATATCCAGATATTCATATTTTTACAGGAGTAGAGATGGATATACTTCCTGATGGAAAGCTCGACTTTTCGGATGCATTTCTTAAGGAGCTTGACTTTGTCATTGCTTCGATTCATTCCAGTTTTAATCAAACCGAAGAGCAAATTATGTATCGGTTAGAAACAGCATTAGAAAATCCTTATGTTTCGTTGATTGCTCATCCAACAGGAAGGTTAATTGGCAGACGCCCTGGTTATCAAATTAACGTAGATAAACTTATTGAAAAAGCAAAAGCAACGAATACAGCTTTGGAAATCAATGCAAATCCAAATCGGTTGGACTTATCGTATGAATGGGCGAAGAAAGCACAAGCTGCAGGTGTTACATTAGCTATTAATACAGATGCTCATAATTATCAGATGTTAGAACATATGAAGTATGGTATTGGCATTGCTAGAAAAGGCTGGATAAAAAAAGAAACGGTTATGAATACGTGGTCTGTGCAAGCATTAAAAGATTATTTTAATCGTAATAAATAACAGAATGAAGGAAAGTATTTAAAGGAGTCATTTACATGAACGAACGTATTCTTCGCGTGCTTGAGTTTGATAAAATTATTGAGCGTTTGACAAGCTATGCGGAAACAACAATCGGTAAAGAGTTAACCAAACAGGTTAAGCCATCGATAAATATAGAGAAAGTTAGACAGCTACAAAAGGAAACAGATGAAGCGGTACACGTTCAACGTTTGAATAAAACACTACCCTTAGGCGGAATTGTTGATATTCGTGCTGGTATAAAACGAGCTGCCATTGGCGGTGTACTTTCAACGACAGAATGTATGGATGTTTCCAGTACGATTTACGGTGGGAGAAGAGCAAAAGCATTTATTGAGAATTTAGAGGAGGATTTACCAATAATCCGTTCTTTAGTGGAGCAGATCGCTCCATTACGGGAATTAGAACAGCAAATTAATAGTTGTATTGATGATCATGGTCATATTATGGATAGTGCTTCCGAGAAATTACGTGGAATTCGCTCCTCCATTCGGACGCTTGAAAGCAGAGTAAGAGACAGGTTAGACAGTTTTATTAAGACACAAGCAAATAAACTATCCGATGCAATTATTACGATCCGTAATGATCGTTATGTTCTTCCTGTAAAACAAGAATATCGAGGTACCATTGGCGGGATTGTTCATGACCAATCAGCTTCTGGGCAAACATTATTTATGGAGCCAAAAGCAGTTGTAGATTTAAATAACCAACTCCAAGAAGCAACAGCAAAAGAAAAACAGGAAATGAACCGGATATTAAGAGACCTGAGTGCACAAATCGCCAATGAAGAAATGCATTTAGAACAGAATGTACTAGTTCTGGCCAAGCTAGATGTTATGTTTGCACGTGCAAAACTGGGTCAGTCGATGAAAGCATCCATGCCAAAGATAAATAATAACGGAATAATCAATATGAAACAGGCGCGTCATCCATTGATTGATCAAAATCAGGTTGTGGCAAATGATATTGAGATTGGTAAAGATTTTACAGCAATTGTGATTACTGGTCCAAATACAGGTGGGAAAACCGTTACACTAAAGATGGTGGGACTTTGTACGCTGATGGCACAAGCCGGCTTGCAAGTACCCGCACAAGACGGATGTGAATTAGCTGTCTTTAAACATGTCTATGCAGATATCGGAGATGAGCAATCCATTGAACAAAATTTAAGTACGTTTTCCTCACATATGACCACCATTGTAGAAATTTTAAAGCATATAGATGAAGAGACGCTCGTATTGTTTGATGAGTTAGGTGCTGGGACTGATCCGCAAGAAGGAGCCGCGCTTGCGATGGCAATTCTAGATGAGGTCATTCATCGTCAAGCCCGTGTCATTGCGACAACGCATTATCCTGAATTAAAAGCATATGGGTATAACCGAAAGCAAGTGGTGAATGCTTCCGTAGAATTTGATGTACAAACCTTAAGGCCAACTTATCGGCTATTGTTAGGTGTTCCCGGACGAAGTAATGCCTTTGAAATTTCGAAACGATTAGGTTTACCCGACCGATTAATCGAGCAAGCTAAATCGTATATAGGAATTGATTCAAAAAGTGTAGAAAATATGATCGCTTCTTTGGAAAAATCGCAAATCGATGCAGAAAAAGAGTATAAAAAAGCACATGAGCTTTTAGTAGCGACAGAAAACATCCATCGCGATTTACAAGCGGCATGGGATCAATGGGAAAATAAACGAGAGTTACTATATAAAAGAGCAGAAGAAAAAGCGGCTAAAGCGATTGAAAAAGCTCGAGAAGAAGCAGAGATAATCGTAGAAGAGCTTCGTAACATGAAAACCGACGCAAAATGGAAGGAACATGAATGGATTGAAGCGAAAAAAATGCTTGATGCTGCCGAACCTAAGCTGACTACCCAACAAACAGGAAATCAACGTGATAAAAAACAGCGACAACAAGAGCTTCACCCTGGGGATGAAGTTAAGTTATTAACAGCCAATCAGCAAGGGTCTGTGCTTGAGAAGATTAATGATAAAGAGTATTTGGTACAAGTTGGAATTATGAAAGTAAAAGTAAACCGTAAAGATTTACAGTATATAGGAAAACAACAAGAAGCGTATCACCAGCCAATTACAACGATTAAAGGTGCAAACTATCACGTGAAAACAGAGATTGATTTACGTGGAGAGCGAGTAGAAGATGCATTATTAAAGTTAGAAAAATATATTGATGATGTACTACTAGCTGGTTACTCTCGTGTTTCTATTATCCATGGTAAAGGTACAGGCGCCTTACGAAAAGGAGTGCAGGAATATGTAAAGCAGCACCCAAGAATTGCAGATTCACGACCGGGAGAATCTGGAGAAGGCGGCAGTGGTGTAACTGTCATTCGCTTGAAATAGATATAGCTAAGAGGTGAATGTAATGGTAATAGGAGCGAGTTTTTGGGAAAATATAGTTGTTGAAACAACAGCTAGATATAGTGTAGTCATTCTATGTACGTTGGTGTTTCTTGCTATTTTAGAAATTGTTACATCATATCGGAATTGGGAGGAAATTAAAAAAGGTAATTTTGCTGTCGCAATGGCAACAGGAGGAAAAATTTTCGGTATCGCGATTATTTTTCGTTTTTCCATTGAACATAATGATACCTTATTGCAAAGTATTGGCTGGGGGGTCTTTGGTTTTATATTATTGCTTATTGGGTATTTCATTTTTGAGTTTTTAACTCCGGTTATTAAAGTCGATGAAGAAATTGGAAATGGAAATAAGGCGGTTGGTTTTATTTCCATGATTATTTCTATTGGTTTAGCTTTCGTCATTGGTGCGAGCATTTTATAGGGGAGGAGATTTAGTGGTTTTAGAACGACTGGCAAAGATCTTAACGGTTGTTGCTATTATCTTCTTTGTAGTAGGTGTAGCTTGGCTTATTTGGTAGATGATAAATTTATCTTAAAAACTTGGCAGATGATGTTTAAAAGTCAGATAAGAGTTGTGGTGAAGTTTCTTTTATCCCGCATGTAAGGTGCCGTAAGACTCTCACTTCAAGACCAGAGTTGCTACAAAAGGGTCTAAGTGAGAGAAAACGGCACCTAAATGCCCGATTGGTTTCTGGAAATTATTAATTCATCTTATCGTCCTTTTAAACTTATATGTTTTGCCAAGTTTTTTTAACACTGTAGGAAAGTATAAAACTTTATGGTTGATAGTATAAGAAAAACGATAGCTTTCGCCATAAAGACTTGGCGACAAGCCAAGTTTTTCTAAAAAAAGTTATATAATATTTCAAAAATAGTGATTAATCGGTATAATGGTAATAACTATACCAAAAAGGGAGGAAAAAATATGGAAGGTAAAAGAAGTTGGCACAAGCATTATCCACCAGAGATAAAGACGTCAATCGCTTATGACGAAAAGCCACTTCACGCATTTTTATTAGAAAGCGCTGAAAAGTTCCCAAAAAAGAAAGCGCTTCATTTTATGGGCAAAGAGTTAACCTACGGTGAAATCTATATACAAGCGACGAAGATGGCAAATTATTTACAGCAGATAGGCATGGAAAAAGGAGACCGCATTGCGATTATGCTTCCTAATTGCCCGCAGGCTGTTATCGCTTATTATGGTGCACTAATGGCGGGTGGTATCGTTATCCAAACGAATCCGCTTTATAAAGAAAGAGAGCTAGAATATCAGCTGAATGATTCCGGTACTGCGTTCATCGTATGTTTAGATATTTTATTACCGAGAGTTACAAATATAAAAAATAATACCGATCTCCAGCACATCATTGTAGCAAGTATAAAGGACTATTTACCATTTCCAAAAAACCTTATTTACCCATATATTCAAAAGAAACAGTACAATATGGTTGTAAAAGTAGAACAAGAAGAAACCACCCATGTATGGGACTATATCATGGATACCGCTCAAGCAGCTTATGAAAAAGTAGCGATTGATCCGAAAGAAGATCTAGCTTTACTTCAATATACTGGTGGAACGACAGGGAATCCAAAAGGTGTGATGCTCACACATTATAATTTAGTTTCCAATGTACAAATGTGCGATGCTTGGATTTATAAAACAAAACGTGGAGAGGAAACTATACTCGGAGTTTTACCATTTTTCCATGTTTACGGCATGACAGCTGTTATGAATAACTCAATTATGATTGGCGCCATGATGATCTTACTCCCAAAATTTGATGCAACAGAGGTTTTAAAGACGATAGATAAGCTGAAACCCACATTGTTTCCGGGCGCTCCGACTATTTATGTCGCATTATTAAACCATCCTAAATTAGCTAATTATGACCTATCCTCGATCGAGGCTTGTATTAGCGGTTCTGCTCCGCTTCCAGTTGAGGTTCAAGAACAATTTGAAAAGGTCACAGGGGGGAAATTAGTAGAAGGCTACGGTTTAACAGAAACTTCGCCAGTAACCCATGCTAATTTTGTATGGCACGAACGAAGAAATGGAAGTATTGGAGTACCGTGGCCGGATACGGATGCTAAAATTGTTCAGGCGGAGACAATGGAAGAAGTGCCGATTGGTGAAGTTGGAGAAATTGCTGTCAAAGGACCGCAAGTCATGAAAGGTTATTGGAATAATCCTGAAGAAACCGAGCAAGTATTACGAGATGGCTGGTTATTGACAGGCGATCTTGGTTATCAGACAGAAGACGGCTACTTTTATGTGGTTGATCGTAAAAAGGATATGATTATTGCTGGTGGATATAATATCTACCCACGTGAAGTAGAAGAAGTGTTATATGAGCATAAGGCTGTTCAAGAGGCAGTAGTTGCCGGTGTTCCTGATCCATATCGTGGGGAGACGGTAAAAGCTTATATTGTGCTAAAAGATGGTCATTCCGTAACAGAGTCCGATTTGAACACATATTGTCGTAAACATTTAGCTGCGTATAAAGTACCACGTATTTATGAATTCCGTGATGAATTACCAAAAACGGCTGTCGGAAAAATTTTACGCAGAAAATTAGTCGAAGAAGAAAAAGAGAAGTTGAACGATAAAGTGAATACCAATTAAGCTCTCTTTTTTGCTATAATGATACAAGGTATATATTGACAGAATAATTAAAAGAAGATAAAATAATGAATGAACGATCATTCATTATTGAGGATATAGGAGAGAACGATGAAAAAAAATAAGCCTAAATACAATCAAATTATCGAAGCAGCTGTACAAGTTATCGCAGAAAATGGCTATCATGCATCACAAGTATCAAAAATAGCAAAAAAAGCTGGTGTAGCGGATGGTACGATCTATCTTTATTTTAAAAATAAGGAAGATATCTTAATTTCTGTTTTTGAAGAAAAAATGGGGCAATTTATCAATCACATCAGTGATGAAATTAAGAAGAAGGATAATGCAAATGACAAGCTTTATGTGCTAATTCAAATGCATTTTCAGCAGCTTAGTGAAGATCCGCATTTGGCAGTTGTTACCCAATTGGAGCTAAGACAATCTAACCCTGCCTTACGCATTCAGATCAATAAAGTGTTAAAACCGTATTTAACTGTAATTGATTCCATCATTCAAGAAGGGATAGAAGAAAAAATTTTTCGCAATAAATTGAATATTCCCCTTGTACGACAGATGATTTTTGGTACACTAGATGAAACGGTTACAAATTGGGTGATGAAGGAGCGCAAGTATAATTTAGTACAGCAGGCTCTAGAAGTTCACACCTTATTAACCGAGGGAATTACTTCAGAGAAAAATTAACAAGAGGAGGATGAAATCATGTCAACCTTAGCCTTGAAACGAGAAGAGTCGATAGCTTATTTAACGATTCAAAGCCCACCGGCCAATGCTCTATCTAGTACTCTATTAAATGACTTGGCAAAAAAACTAGACGAGATGGAGGCAGATTCTAGTATAAAGGCGATTGTTTTAAAAGGGGAAGGAAGGTTTTTTTCTGCAGGAGCAGATATTAAAGAGTTTACCTCCCTTCAGCAGGCTTCTGACTATGAAACGTTAGCGAAGCGAGGACAAGAGTTGTTCGATCGCATTGAGCAATTTTCTATTCCTATTATTGCTGCAATTCACGGGGCTGCGTTAGGCGGGGGATTGGAGCTGGCAATGGCTTGTCACATGCGAATTGTAACAGCAACAGCAAAATTAGGATTACCTGAAATTACGTTAGGAATTATCCCTGGTTTTGCGGGAACACAGCGGCTGCCACATTATGTTGGCTCAGCAAAAGCGTATGAAATGATCTTGACAGGTGAGCCAATTAGTGGAGAGAAAGCATATACTTATGGTTTAGCTAATAAAGTAGTTGAAGAGGGGGAGTTAGAGGAGGAAGCTAAACGCTTAGCACAGAAAATTGTAGAAAAAAGTAAATTGACGATTAATCAGGTAATGCAACTGATTCCTTATGCAAAGACGAGTCAGTTTATAAAGGGAGTAGCGAAGGAAAGAGAGGCCTTTGGGCAAATATTTGGTTCAGATGATGCGAAGGAAGGCGTCCAAGCATTTATAGAAAAACGTAAACCAAACTTCCAGGATAAGTAAACTTAAGGAGGAACAATGATGGATATTTATGTATTACTAAAAAAGACGTTTGATACAGAAGAAAAAATAAATATATCCCAGGGTCATATTGAAGATGACGGTGCAGAATTCATTATTAATCCGTATGATGAATATGCTGTTGAAGAAGCTATTAAGCAGCGTGATGAACATGGAGGGGAGGTTACCGTTGTCACAGTTGGTGATGAAGATTCCGAAAAGCAATTGCGCACTGCTTTAGCAATGGGGGCAGATAAAGCAGTACTTATCAACACGGAAGACGATGTAGCGGAAGGGGATCAATATACAACTGCTAAGATTTTGGAAGCTTTCTTTGCTGATAAGGAAGTGGATTTAATTCTTGCTGGAAATGTAGCAATTGATGAAGCAAGTGGACAGGTAGGACCTCGGCTTGCAGAGGCTTTAAGTATCCCTTATGTGACAACGATTACAAATTTAAAGATTGCAGGAGAAACAACAGTGACGATTGAAAAGGATGTAGAAGGGGATGTGGAGATTGTAGAAACCTCACTTCCACTTTTAGTAACGTGTCAACAAGGCTTAAATGAGCCACGCTATCCTTCATTACCTGGAATTATGAAAGCAAAAAAGAAACCATTAGAGGAATTGGAAATAGATGACCTTGATTTAGATGAAGATGATGTGGAAGCAAAGACAAAAACGGTTGACGTCTTTTTACCGCCTGAAAAAGAAGCGGGTAAAATGCTTGAGGGGGATCCACAACAACAGGTGCAAGAACTTGTTTCTTTATTAAAAAATGAAGCAAAGGTACTGTAATATTTTTGACAGGGAGGAGTAATCGACGTGAACGATAAATATTTAGTAATTGGGGAAATGAAAGACGGAGCATTACGGAATGTATCTTTTGAAGCGGTTGCAGCTGCCAAAAAGATTAGTCCGGATGCTGAGATAGTAGGAGTTATTTGTGGAGACGGTGAACTTAGTTCTTTAGGAGAGGAAATGGTTCATTACGGTGCAGATCGTGTGATTACGGTAGCACATGAAAATTTAAAAAATTATACCTCCGAAGGCTATGGGCAAGCAGTTATGGCAGTTATTAAGGAAGAATCGCCGACTGGTATTGTCATGGGTCACACTGCAATTGGTAAAGACCTTACACCAAAACTAGCTACTAAGCTCGAAACAGGTTTAATCTCAGATGCAGTTGACATAGAAGTTAATGAGGATAGTCCTCAGTTTATTCGGCCGATTTATTCAGGAAAAGCGTTTGAACGCAAGGTTATTACAGAAGGTTTAACCTTTTTTACGATTCGTCCAAATAATATACCGGCTTTAGAAAAAGATGAATCAAGATCTGGTGATGTAACAGCTAAAAGCGTAGATATTACCGATATCCGTACCATTATTAAGGATGTAGTGCGGAAAGCTTCCGAGGGTGTTGATCTTTCAGAAGCAAATGTGATTGTTGCTGGTGGAAGAGGGGTAAAAAGCGCGGATGGTTTTAGACCATTGTATGAGTTGGCAGAAGTGTTAGGCGGAGCTGTCGGCGCATCTCGTGGGGCATGTGACGCTGAATATTGTGATTATTCTTTGCAAATTGGTCAGACTGGAAAAGTGGTCACACCTGACTTATATATAGCAGTAGGTATATCTGGAGCTATTCAGCATCTTGCCGGTATGTCAAACTCAAAAGTTATTGTAGCGATCAATAAAGATCCGGAGGCAACGATTTTTAATATTGCCGACTATGGTATTGTAGGAGATTTATTTGAAGTAATTCCATTATTAATCGAAGAGTTTAAAAAGGTAACGGTGTAAAAAAAAGCATCATGTTTTAAATGATTGAGAGGGTTGACATTCCCTCTCAGTTTCTAACATATAAGGGTATTATTATGGAAGTGATAGCCTTATTTACATATACCTTTATCCCGCATGTAAGGTGCCGTAAGACTCCCACTTCAAGACCTGAAAGTGGGAGAAAACGGCACCTAAATGCCCGATTCGTTCAACTAACATTCAGTAGGAGATGGAAGAAAACTCCTACTGAATGAAGTTTCACTTTATTGTCTTAACACGAACTGGAAGTAAGACTGGTATAGAGAACCGGCAATATCTAACAGAAATATAGAGGTACTTAACTTACCGTAGCAGTTTAGTTAATTTAAACGAGAAAAGGCTGTTTAGATAACGTATTACTTTCTGTAAGAAAATCCAAAATTGTAGGGAAAAGAATTCGATATACTAACATTTTCTATATGTTATGTGTAAATATGATTGTAATCGTCATTGCGAAGCTTATACCGTCTGTTTTTACACTATAGGAAAGTATAAAACTTTAGGCTTTATAGTATAAGAAAAACTACAGCTTTCGCTAAAGACCTGGGGATAAGCCAAGCTTTTCTAATGTATACGCAAGTTTTTAGCGTAGTCAAAATATGTAGACTCCTGCGGGAATAGCTCGAGCTGAAGATCCCGCAGGAAAGCGATCTTTGCTTTTCCGAGGAAGCTGAAGCCGTGCCCGCGGAAAGCGAAATATTTTGACGTAGCGATGATAGTTTTTTTTAACACAAACAAACCGAAAGTATAAAACTTTATGGTTTATAGTATAAGAAAAACTATAGCTTTCACCATAAAGACTTGGCGACAAGCCAAGTTTTTCTAAGAACAAAGGCTAATGAATTGATTTTTTTATTTGTGGGATGTTATAAACAGAGTAGAGCAAAATATTAGGAAGCATATGAAAACGATGATATACTCATCAATAAGCATGATAGCTTTTAAGAGGAGGAATTAATCAATGGCAATTATAAATGCAACGGATCAAACTTTTGCTAAAGAAACAGCGGAAGGTTTGGTATTAGTAGATTTTTGGGCACCTTGGTGTGGACCTTGTAAAATGATTGCACCTGTTTTAGAAGAAATTGATGGTGAAATGTCAGATAAAGTACAAATTGTGAAGTTGGATGTTGATGAAAATCAAGAAACAGCTGGAAAGTTTGGAGTTATGAGTATTCCAACACTGTTATTATTTAAAGATGGTCAAGTAGTTGATCAAGTTATTGGTTTTCAACCAAAAGAAGCACTAGTTGATCTAATTAACAAACATGCTTAAAAAAATGCTATACTAGAAGTATGATTTAAAATCCCTTGTTGCTTCTGTAACAAGGGATTTTCTAAAGGTGTAAAATCGAAGTACATGCTAAAGGAATGGGGAAGTAATGAATCAGAAAATAAAAGATAAGCTAGCAGTACTTCCTGCTAAGCCTGGATGCTATATTATGAAAGACAAACATGAAACAGTAATCTATGTAGGGAAGTCGAAGATTCTAAAAAATCGTGTCCGCTCTTATTTTACCGGTGCCCATGATCGTAAAACACAACGTTTAGTACAAGAAATTGCCAGTTTTGAGTATATTGTAACGTCTTCTGAAATTGAGGCTCTTATTTTAGAAATGAATTTAATTAAAAAATATGACCCTAAATATAATGTCATGCTGAAAGATGACAAATCATATCCATATTTAAAAATTACATCTGAACGGCATCCGAGATTATTAATTACTAGAAGGGTGAAAAAGGATAAAGGAAAATATTTTGGACCTTATCCCAATGTTATTGCTGCCAGAGAAACGAAAAAACTTCTAGATCGCCTTTATCCATTGAGAAAATGTAATAATCCCCCGGGGAGACCGTGTCTTTATTATCATATGAAACAATGTTATGCTTGCAGTGAGCATCCGCCAACGAAGGAAGAGTATGCAGCGATTGTACAAAATGTCACTTCTTTCTTGCAGGGGGGCTACAAAACTATAAAAAAAGCATTAATAAAGAAAATGCATCAAGCAAGTGAAGAATTAAATTTTGAACGAGCAAAGGAACTGCGAGATCAAATACAGCATATAGAATCTGTGATGGAACAACAAAAAGTGTCGTTAAATGATCGCACTGATCGCGATATTTTTGCGTATAGTTATGATAAGGGCTGGATGTGCATTCAAGTATTTTTCATTAGACAAGGAAAGCTGATTGAAAGAGATGTTTCTATCTTTCCTTTTTTCGATGAAGCTGAAGAAACATTTATTAGTTACATTGGGAGATTTTACTTGCATCAAAATCATCTAAAACCAAAACAAATTCTCGTTCCGGTTGGGATAAATGTTGATTTATTAAAAGATTTATTAGAAGTGGATGTTCATACTCCATTTCGAGGCAGGAAGAAAGAGTTGGTTGAACTGGCAAAAGAAAATGCTCGGATTTCATTACATGAAAAGTTTTCTATCATCGAGAGGGATGAAGAAAGAACAATTGTTGCCGTCGAGAAGTTAGGTGAAATATTAAATATTGAAACACCCCATCGAATCGAGGCTTTTGATAATTCGAATATTCAAGGGACTGACCCGGTTTCTGCCATGGTGGTGTTCATTGATGGTAAGCCGGATAAAAAAGAATACCGAAAATATAAGATTCGCAATGTTGATGGTCCCGATGACTATGAAACAATGCGTGAAGTAATTCGGCGAAGGTATACAAGAGTACTGCAAGATAAGCTTCCTTTACCTGACTTAATTATTGTCGATGGAGGTAAAGGTCAGATGAGTGCTGCCTTGGATGTTTTGGAAAATGAATTAGGACTTGATATTCCATTATGTGGCCTAGCTAAAGACGATAAGCATAGGACAAGTGAATTATTATATGGCTTTCCACCTAAAGTGGTTGATTTAGATCGTAAATCGAATGAATTCTATTTAGTTCAGAGAATTCAGGATGAAGTGCACCGGTTTGCTATATCTTTTCACCGACAATTACGTGGGAAAAATATTGTTCAGTCTGAATTGGATAACATACCGGGTGTCGGCCCGAAGCGAAGAAGGCTATTATTAACCCACTTTAAAACGATCAACGAGATCAAACAAGCCGATTTGGAAGATTTTACTCGACTTGGTATTCCAAAAAACATAGCAACGGGTATCAAAACTTATTTAAATCAAACTCCATCAGAAAAGCAGTAGTTCTCTAATCCAATTTAGTAAACTACTGCTTCTTCTATTTCATTAAGAAAATAAGTTAGTAGGAAATATAGCTGCATCTATTGGGAAAATATTACTTTAAATTCCACTTGATGAATTCGTGAGTGAATGGATTCTATGCATTCACATTCCCTCTTTTGAATTTGCTGTAAAGATTCAGCTAAGAATCCAGCCTCCAGACGAAAATCCGCAGGGAAAGGCGCTTTCAACCGTTGTACAACAGAATCAGCCATTAATTGAAACGTCATCTCTTTCTTTTTTAGTTTCACTAATTCAAGATTTCCCCACCCTAAATGTGCAAAGATATGTACAATATCCTCCGTGGTTTCTTTGTGAAACTTCCTTGCCAGTTTTCTCCCCATAAAATATAAGAGAGTATGAGATTCCTTTCCCAGTAACTCTGGTAGGCTTACATAACGTAAAATATCATAGCCAGCACCTGCTGTATGTAAATTCTCTAATTCTTTAACGGATATCGATGTATCCTGTTTATAAGTCATGAATGTCATCCTCTCTAGTTTCTCTCAAAATCAATTCAGATAGGCAAAAACTCATCTTACATTATCTATCATTGAGCATACTCTTGCAAAGAAAAATGGGCGAGCATCAAGCTCCACGCAGGTGACGACCTGCTAGTTGTACTTCTATGTCAAGCATTAATATTTTTTATAATGCCAAAGCAACTTCTACGCAAAATTTTATCCTTTCTTTACGTGCAAGTAAACAATTAATTTACTACATATTAGTTTACCATATATAAATAAAGCTGCTAAACTATGTTTTTAAATTGAGTACTAGGATGCCTCTCGTATCTGAAGAGTATGATTTTGCCACACTTTTAGTCACTCCTAAAAACAACTGTCGCTTAATATAATCATCCAACATAAAAGAATCCGTTACGTTTTTCTTTATTCGTTGTCATACTTTCATAAACCAAATGAAAACTAGATAGCTGAAATAGAGCATTTAATAGAAAAAAAGTTATGTTTTATTTTACACCTATTTATCATGCAATTAGCGAAGATTTTTATACAGTATAAATGATTTGAAAACTACTCCTTAATGGGAATTTTATCCTAAATTTAGAAATAAACGCGATAGGTACCGTTTTCTTGACGCTTCCATCTGTAAGAAGTACAATAAACATGTCGCAATTGTACAAATGTCAACTCGCTGTACTTTCCTTTTTTGAGAAGAGTAGGGTTGACTACTAAATATGTACAACATTTTGATGCTTATTACAGATCAAACTAAAGGGGGGGGAACAGATTGACAGAACATCGTGAGTTTCTAACTAGAAGACTTCACTCGTTGTTAGGCGTACTTCCAATTGGGGTATTTTTGATTCAACACTTAGTGGTGAATCATTTTGCTGTTTATGGCGAAGAAAACTTCAACAAAGCAGCGGATTTTATGCATAATCTACCATTTCGCACACTCTTAGAAATAGTAGTTATTTTCTTGCCTATCTTGTTTCATGCTATTTTAGGAGTTTATATTGTTTTTGTAGCACGAAACAATACGAGAAATTATGGTTTTTTCCGTAATTGGATGTTCTTATTACAACGCGTAACGGGTATTATTACGTTTGTCTTTATTGTATGGCATGTATGGGAGACTAGAATACAATTGTGGTCTGAGGGTGCAGACTATAGTCTCATGGAAGGAATTCTTTCCAATCCGTTCATGTTTTGGTTTTATATTGTTGGTGTTTTATCTACTATTTTTCATTTTGCAAATGGGCTATGGAGCTTCTGCGTTACTTGGGGGATTACGCAAACGCCAAAGTCGCAAAAAGTTGTTACATACGCAACATTGATCGTCTTTTTAGCGTTAAGCTATGTCGGTGTGAGGACATTAATCACATTTGCATACGGTGTTTAATTTAAAGGAACAGGGAGTGAGTGACAGTGATGAGTAATCGAAAAGTTGCTGTAGTCGGCGGAGGTTTAGCTGGCTTAATGGCAACGATAAAAGCAGCAGAAGCAGGCGTTAGTGTCGATCTTTTTTCTATTGTTCCCGTAAAGCGCTCTCACTCAGTATGTGCTCAAGGTGGAATTAACGGTGCAGTCAATACGAAAGGAGAAGGGGATTCTCCTTGGCTTCATTTTGACGATACTGTTTATGGCGGTGACTTCTTAGCGAATCAGCAACCGGTAAAAGCGATGTGTGATGCAGCACCTGGGATTATTCACATGTTTGATCGCATGGGTGTTATGTTTAACCGTACACCGGAGGGGTTACTTGATTTCCGCCGTTTTGGTGGAACCCAAATGCACCGAACAGCATATGCAGGAGCGACTACAGGGCAACAATTACTTTATGCAGTTGATGAACAAGTTCGTCGTTATGAAGTAGAAGGGCTTGTTACAAAATATGAAAACTGGGAATTCGTACGGGCGATTATTGATGAAGAGGGTGTTGGAAGAGGAATTGTTGCGCAAAATGTAAAAACACATGAAATAAAGGCATTTCCTTCTGACGCTACTATTTTTGCTACTGGTGGACCGGGGATAATTTTTGGTAAATCTACGAACTCCATGATTAATACTGGTTCAGCAGCAAGTAAACTGTATCAACAAGGTGTAAAATATGCGAATGGTGAGTTTATTCAAATTCATCCTACCGCGATACCCGGTGATGATAAGTTACGATTAATGAGTGAGTCTGCCCGTGGAGAAGGCGGCAGAATATGGACATATAAAGATGGAGAACCATGGTATTTTCTAGAAGAAAAATACCCAGCTTACGGTAACCTGGTACCACGTGATATTGCTACACGTGAAATATTTGATGTTTGTGTAAACCAAAAGCTAGGTATTAATGGAGAGAATATGGTTTATCTTGATTTATCACATAAGGATCCGGAAGAGCTTGATATTAAGCTTGGCGGAATTATTGAGATTTATGAAAAATTTGTTGGTGAAGATCCACGAAAAGTACCGATGAAGATATTCCCTGCAGTACATTATTCCATGGGTGGACTATGGGTAGACATCAATCAGATGACAAATGTTCCAGGAATATTTGCAGCAGGTGAATGTGACTATTCCATGCATGGCGCTAACCGATTAGGTGCTAATTCTTTATTATCTGCAATATATGGAGGGGCGGTTGCCGGGCCAAGTGCAATTAAGTATATTGAAGGCTTAGATAAGCATGTAGATGATCTGTCATCCAGCTTATTCGAAGAAAATGTGAAGGTTGAACAGGATAACTTTGAAAAATTAATGAAGAAGGATGGCGACGAAAACGCTTATCAAATTCATAACGAGCTTGGTCAATGGATGACAGATAATGTAACCGTTGTTCGTGAAAACAAAAAACTATTAGAAACCGATGAGAAAATCCAAGAATTACTGGAGCGTTTTGAAAATATTAATATTAATGACACTTCACGTTGGAGCAACCAGGGAGTAATGTTTACCCGTCAACTGAAGAATATGCTTCAGTTAGCACGTGTTATAACACTAGGTGCTTATCATCGGGATGAAAGTCGTGGAGCTCATTACAAACCAGAGTTTCCAGATCGTAATGACGAAGACTGGTTGAAAACAACTATCGCTGAATTTGATCTAGAAGCAAATTCACCTAAATTTTCCTATGAGGACGTTGATGTTTCTCTGATTAAGCCACGTAAGCGTGACTATACGAAGAAAAGTGAAGGGGGAGTAAGTAAGAATGGCTGAGAATAAAACAGTTACGTTTATCATTACTCGACAAGACGGCTCAGATTCTGCCCCCTATCAAGAAACATTTAAAATTCCATATCGACCAAATATGAATGTCATTTCTGCATTAATGGAAATTCGTAAAAATCCAGTTAATGCAAATGGGGAGAAAACAACACCAGTTCAATGGGATATGAACTGTTTAGAAGAAGTTTGTGGTGCTTGTTCCATGGTCATCAATGGCGTAGCTCGACAGTCATGTGCGGCACTTGTAGATAAGCTGGACCAACCAATTCGCTTAGAGCCAATGTCAACATTTCCGGTAGTTCGGGATTTAATTGTTGACCGTGAACGTATGTTTGATGCGCTAAAACAAGTTAAAGCTTGGATTCCGATTGATGGTACACATGATTTAGGGCCTGGTCCACGTATGCCGGAAAAGAAACGTCAATGGGCTTATGAATTATCTAAATGTATGACGTGTGGGGTTTGTTTAGAAGCTTGTCCAAACGTTAATGATAAGTCTAATTTTATTGGTCCGGCTGCTATATCGCAAGCTCGTCTATTTAACGCACATCCAACCGGTGCCATGAATGCCAGCGAACGGCTAAATGGTCTAATGGAAGATGGCGGTATAGACGGTTGCGGTAATTCACAAAACTGTGTGCAAGTATGTCCTAAAGGTATTCCTTTAACTACTTCCATTGCAGCCATGAACCGGGCAACAAATATCCAAGCGTTTAAAAACTTTTTCGGAAGTGATAGCGCGCTTTAATCTCATTATACAAAAGGCCCCTGCCAAAAGCGGCTGGGGCCGTTTTACACATAATGAAAGTTTAATAAGTAAGTTGATGTTTCAAGTTTATTATATGATGGGAAATTAGCGTTCTTTAGACTTGTTGTTTATCAATAAGTAATATATGAATAATGAAGATTGAATGTTCAGTTTATTTAAGGGTAAGTAATATGATTAGATGTTCAGGTTAACAAAAGTAGTCTAATATTAGAGGGGTGGGTACTCATGAGAATTCCATACATAGAGGATTTAGATAAATGGCGTTCAACATTTACGTTTTTCATTCCAATAAAGGTGCGTTTTTCAGAAACAGATTTATTTGGTCATATGAATAATACTGCTTCATTTATCTACTTTGAACAAGCACGAATCGAATATTTAAAGTCACTAGGCTTATTTAATAGTTCAGGAGAAATGGAAGCTATCCCGGTAGTTTCTGATTTGCAATGTAACTATTTAAAACAATTATATTTTGATCAAACGCTTCATGTTTATGTAAAAGCTCAACATGTAGGAAATACATCAGCAGATATTCACTACATGGTTTTAGATGACAAACAGGAGATCGCACTAACTGGACGTGGTAGACTAGTATACATTCATGTTCAGACAGGTAAGCCAGTGTCGCTAGAAGAATCAATGAAGGAAGCTCTTCTACAACAGTAGGTAATAATAAACCGGTTTTTCGCTTTCATCGAAGCAAAAACCGGTTTATACATTAGCTTTATTTCCGATAAGTTGGTTTATAAGGTTGTTCACAGCTTAATTCATGGCTCTTTGTTCAATAGGTAAAAATATATATAATCAGAATATAAATAATCAAGAACAGCATTAATTCATCGCATTCATATAAAAAGATGCTCCGTAAACAAAAATAGCTAAACTTAAAAATAAAAGTGTTGTTTATCGCCATTTCTTCACACTTTGATTTGATTGTAACCTTTACATCTTCCATATGTTGCTTTCTCGTTTTAATAACATAACAATATTTAAAGTTTTGAATTAGTTCATTCGTTTTTTCCTGTAAAACCATCTTTCCCTGATTCAGTAAATAAATGTAATCACTATATTGTGAAGCTTGATTTAATAATGGTCGGAAACAATAACAATATGATTAACCGCATAATCACGAATCATATTCCAAATTTCATCACGATGTGTCCAATCCTGAAACTGGTTCATCTAAAACAATAATTTTATACTTTGGTAGTAATAACATAGCAATTAAAACTCTACGCTTCGTACCACCAGATAGTTTTTTCGTTTTTTCATGGTAATACTCTTGTAAAGTAAACTTTTTTAAGTCCTTATAAGGGTTGATATCCAATTGAAAGATGACTTTTAGATGTTACATCATTTGAACTTATTAAACAATTCAACGAAGGAATATCTTTTTCCGCAAAATCATTAAAACGGCGAACTACCTTTCACGTTGCTGGTGCTTTTAATCCAAATGTTCATAATCTGGAAAAAGCAGTGAAAAGATTAAAAAAGAAGATTCATTATGGTACAGATTATTTTATTACTCAACTCGTCTATGAGCCGGAAAAAATAGTTGCTATTAAGAAATCGACAGCACATCTTAAAACACCGATTTTTATCGGCGTCATGCCGCTTACTCCGACAGAAAATGCAGCATTTTTACACCATGAAGTCCCTGGCATTCGCCTCACAGATGAAGTGCGAAAAAGAATGGCAAAAGCAGCAAAGGACCGAGAGAAATCTGCTCAAGAAGGAATCAAAATCGCCAAAGAGCTTATTGACACAGCAATGGAACATTTCAACGGCATTTATTTAATTACGCCTTTTTATGCTATGAATTAACAGTCGAGCTTGCCCGCTATATGAAAGAGAAAGCGAAACAGAGACAGGTAAGTTTAGCTTAAAGCATTATAAAGATAAAGGAAGCTAACCCAAATGAATACGAAAAGTATCCTTTTTGCGGTCAGCCCCGATTTTTATTTAATGTGAATATTTACCGATTTACTTTTGTTGTTTCTGGAAACCTTAATTCCTGAACCGCCCATTTTTTGAGCAATCTCAAAAACAACTCTTTTCCCTACACTCGACACATCTATTCTATAAGTTTTTTCTGCTCCAGGCTCCAAGGTATCTGTATGCGTAAGTTGTTTATCTACATAAACGGGTAATAATTCTTTTGTTGGTGAATCACTGTCGTATACATTTATATCGAATTTACGACTATTGTTTTCGTTCATGTTTTTAACTTTCACATATAGGTTGTTATTATTTTTCTTCTTAGGGATGGTACAGCGTGAGACATTTGTTTTTGACATACAATCTCCTCCCGAATTTTGTTTATTCCTTTTTGAGGGAATTAATAGCATCAATAATCGCTTTACGGTTTCCATTTTCTCCTTGTAATAATGCATCAAGTGTGTTAGATAGACCTGAAATCATTTTTTCTATATTGTCCTTATTGTCTCCTTGTAAAGCCTGCAACATCGTAAGTGTGGATAGAGATATAGCGATTGCTGAACTAACATTATCGTTTATATTGATGACTGTATTGTTCCCGTTTGTAAAGGTATTTCCACCTGAACTTGCCTCAGCATTTGAATCAGTGTCGGCATCAACATCAACGTCGGCATCAGCATCAACATCGGCATCAACATCCGCATCGGCATCGGCGTCCGCATCAGCGTCAGCGTCAGTGTCAACATCAACGTCAGCATCCGCGTCGGCATCGGCGTCCGCGTTAGCATCAGCGTTAGCATCAGCGTTAGCGTCAGCTTTGGAATTAACCTGAGCCTCATCTTGGTTCTCACCGTATTCTTTTGCTTGAACATCTTGGTTTAAATCTGAAATGATGTCGTATAAATAACCATCATCATATAATTCTTTTAGTTTCCTCCTTCTTTTCTTCATTCTTTTTCTCATTTCTTTATCTTCTTTACTTTCTCTATTCTTTTTATTTTCTTTTCCTTCTTTAGCCAAAATGAATCCGGTTTAGAGAGCAAAAAAGTAAATGTGAATGGCGGTTCGATTGCATATGGTCATCCTTTAGGGACAAGTGGAGTCAGAATCTTCCAACATTGATTCATGAAATGAAAAAAGGGGGAGCTGCCTATGGACTTGCCACGATGTGTATTGGTGTTGGTCAAGGAATTGCAACAGTAGTAAAGAGTTATCCAAAATGAACTTCAATGCGCTATTTGAACGAAGAGACTGACACAAGACACAGGGTAATGTCTATCATGCGTTTCTCTTCGTTTATGCCCCCTTTTTTACCTCAAATGGCTACTTTCCCGTTCTTTCTATAAATGTAGAATAAATTCGTATTTTTTGGTCATACAAGTGAGTAAAGTCGAGAAGTCCTATCTCCAATACTTCTATTAAACAGTGAACAAAAATGCAATAAAATTCTTTTTTCGTACTATAAGAAAGTATAAAATTTTAGGGTTTATAGTATAAGAAAAACTACAGCTTTCGCTAAAGACTTGGCGACAAGCCATGTTTTTCTAATCTTTCGTTCATTCCAATATAATGAAGTTATAAGATTTTAGAAAAAGAGGGGCTATAAATGAGTGAAAAATTGCTTGATATCTCACCGGATATATACCAATCGTTAAGTGGTTCGGAACGGCATTTGCTGGTTTATATTTAACAAAATATGCAAAGAATAGCCACTTTATCGATTGTGAAATTGAGTAAGGAAGCAAATGTTTCAACCGCTACGATCGTCCGTTTAATGAAGAAGCTTGGTTATAATGGCTATACTTCATTTAAATATACAATAAAGGAGCATCGAAATTTTAAAGAAGGATGATATAGACAGTCAAATTAAAGAAGCAATTCGCAAAAACGAGCGTGAAGTGCTAGATACAATTCATATGTTAAACATTGGTAAAATTGAAGATGCCGATAAAATATATGTTTTTGCGAGAGATTTTTCAGAGTTAATTGGTACTGAATTAACGATTAAATTACAGCTTCTAGGAAAAAATTGTGAAATGCCATTCTTTCCTGAATATGAAGTACGCTCGCGCTTACCTTTACAAGTACTTTCAAGGGTTTTGTTAGATTCTTATGTCATTTAAACAAACTTTTACGAAAGTTGTAATTTAAGAGTGATTCTTTAGGAATTTATCTTGTACTTTTTCTGAACTTTTTCCGTACGTATTCTGGACAAATTTGGCTGGATATTTCCGTTCTCTTATGATGGATTGCTTTTTCCAAGCTTTTTTAACACTTGGCGCAACGTCTCGGGCGTGTGTTTTCATACCTTTTTGGTTAAGAGAAGCTCGCTTGTTTTCATATTCCACAACATAAGTAGGGGTAGTTTATTGTTAAAAACCAGACAACTGTATAAGGTATTCATATTAGCGGTTGCATTTTCTAGTGCAAGTTTTTTTGTTTTTCGCTGAACCTGTACACGCCATTAAAACAATTTCTGATGGAGAAGCAACGTATTCAAATGATTTGGCTCCTCGCTATTTAATGTTGGGAAATATTTTTGATTTGGAGCTTGGGCAGGTATGATGACGAGACAAGACGGCAGGACAAACGATATTGGTTCATGCAATAAGCGTTATCATACCCGCCACTTTGTATAAAAATCTTAAACCACCTGCTGAGTTCATACTAAATAGCATGAAAATTAGTTAGATACGAGCGCATTTTAAGGCAAAATTACAAAATATATGTTGAAGAGGTGAGCGTAATCATGAGAATTTCTTATATAGAAGATTTAAATCAGTGGCGCTCGACATTTTTATTTTCCATCCCTGTTACAGTTCGTTTTTCTGAGACAAATCTATTCGGACACATGAACAATATAGCAGCCTTTATTTATTTAGAACAGGTCAGAATCGAATTTTTAAAACCAGTTGGCATCTTGACGGCAATATGAATACCGAGGGGATTCCGGTATTATCTATCTACAATGTGATTTCTTAAAGGAATTGTACTTTGATCAAACCATCCATGTATATGTAAAAGCGCACCATGTCGGCAGATCATCTGTTGACATTCATTATATGGTTTTGGACGACAAACAAGAAATAGCTTTAACAGGACGAGGGAGACTTGTCTCTATTCATGCAAAAACAGGCAAGCCAGTATCATTGGAAGAAGCAATGAGAGCAGCATTGTTGGAACTGTAAAAACTAGAATTGTATCGATTCGTGTATGTCTTTTGTAATAACCAATAATTGAAGAGAGGTCCCTCAATCAAGTATGGGCTCAACGAATGAAGTGATTGCAGAAAATAGGAGTTTTATTGAGTTGGGGGAAAGTTGCTTCTTCGATTGCAAGTGCAAAGCACAAATAAGATGAAATGCCCACTAAATTATTTTGAAAAATTATGCAGAACGCCAAACTGCATTTTAGTGTAGTCTGAAGTATGTAAGGATTTAACGAATAACTTCTTTAAATAATATATTAGTGGTGTATTTAAGACTATAGCAAACACGGCTTTCCATAGTGGAAAGCCGCGTTGATTAGAGCTTTAATTCCCCCATGCGAAGGAGCTCTACAACAGCCTGCGAACGCCCCTTAACTCCCAACTTCTGCATAGCATTTGAAATATGATTTCGAACTGTTTTTTCTGATATGAATAATTCCTGGGCAATTTCTTTAGTTGTCTTATCTTGTACTAATAGCTCGAATACTTCTTTTTCCCGTTTAGTTAGTAATTGCTTCGGTTTATACTCGTTATCCTTCAAATGGTAACCCCTCCTTGCTGTCAATAGAGCTGCATATTGAAGGGAAATTATTTAGTCAATAATAGCTTATGATGAAGCAAATAAACGGTGCGTACATTTGTCAAGAGTAGCAGGAATCTCCCTGGAAATGTTTAAATAAGTTTTCCTGATTGCTACTTATGTTCTAAAAGTGTCATTTTTTATAATGTTGCTGAGAATCAACGTAAAAATAATATTTAATTGGAATGTATATATGCTTTAAAAGTAATTAATCGTTTACTGAACAAGCTCTCAATAAATATATTTATTAACTATGAGTACATAGAGAACACAAACGGAAAAATAAATGGGTGTAAAAAATATAAAAAGTGTTGCGAGAAGGTTAAATTAAAATATATTCTATCCAAAGCGTTCAACATGAATGTCATATTGAATCATTCGATATCTTGGAAGGTTTATTTCAGGTTTGATAGCTTGAAATGTATGGGAAGCATATGAGCTATTATAGAATGGACTTTATAACAGTGAGTGGTAAGTATTCTGGATCCTAGCCCCAACATAATACGATAAGTTATCAAAGGGCGATGACCTTTTTCTTTTGTGACTTATTTCAGAAATTTACAATTAAAGTGTTAGGTACTGAATTAACGGGGCAGGATTGTTTAACAAGAAATACTTTTATATGATATATTGTGGAAAAGAATAAAATGGAATGAGGGAAGAATTATTATGATTGAATTAAGGTTTTTCGAGCGTTCAGATTTTCAACAACTTATTAATTGGATTAAAAGCCCACAGTTTTTACTTCAATGGGGAGGTCCTAATTTTAGTTTTCCATTAACTGAACAACAGTTGGAAAATTATATTAAGGACGCTAACAATAATAATTCTAGTGTATTGATTTACAGTGTTATAGATAAGGAAACTGGAAATGTAATAGGACATATATCATTAGGAAATATAGACAGAAACAACAAGTCGGCGAGAGTAGGAAAAGTGTTAGTTGGAGACAAAAATGCAAGAGGTAAAGGTATCGGTGTACAAATGATGACAGAAATTCTCAAAATTGCATTTGATAAACTAGAATTACATAGAGTTAGTTTGGGTGTATTTGATTTTAACACTTCAGCAATTGCTTGCTATGAAAAGGTAGGGTTTAAAAAAGAGGGATTACTGCGAGATTCAAGAAAGATTAATAAAGAATACTGGAGTTTGTGGGAAATGAGTATTTTAGAATATGAATGGAAGGAAATGAAGAAAGCTTAGGATTTTTCAATTATTGGGTGTTTTCTACAACAATGAGATCTTTATTACGAGGGTTAAATAAACGTAAAGGTAATATAGTTTTATGAACTCTCATATTGGGAGAGGAGTATTTACTAATATGTGTATGGATGCTGGATTTAATGAAAAACAAACGGCAGTATCACGGGGGGCGTAACGGCTACATATAACATTCAAAAGCTTTGGGTTTACTTTCCCCAGATCAATCAAGTAATCTAGCAAACTTAAATATAACTCATTTATAAATCCTGGGAGTGTAAACTGAACTGTATAAGTGAGAGAGCGCACGGCTCGGTACCTACCCCCGAAAGTTAGAGTAGAAAATCTAATTTTCGGGGGTGTTTTTATGGCTAAATATAGTGAAGAATTTAAAATAAAGCTTGTCACCGAGTATTTATATGGCAACCTAGGATATAAATCATTAGCAAAAAAATATAATATGGGTAGCGAAACATCAATAATTGAATGGGTGAAAGTCTATAATTCTCAGGGAATGGATGGGTTAAAAAGAAGGCAAACTAGGGAGATGTATCCTGTCCAATTTAAATTAGATACGATACAATTTGTGTTAAAGACAGGTGCTTCTTTTTTAGAAACTGCTGTTCAATTTAATTTGAACAACCCTTCCTTAATTAGACGCTGGATGAAAGAATTTAAGGAACAAGGTGTAGAGGGCCTGGAACCAAAATTAAAGGGGCGACCTTCTATGTCCAAGAAATCCAATAAACCAAAGAAAAAGAAAGAAATAAGGTTAACACGTGAAGAAGAACTGGAACGTGAGAATGAACTACTAAGGCTAGAAAATGCGTACCTAAAAAAGTTGAGAGCTTTTCGGGAGAATCCGAATGCCTTCCACGAAAAGCACAAACAAAGTTAGCATTCGAACTCAAAAAAGAAGGATTCCGATTAAAAGATATTCTCCTTGTTGTGGGTATTCCTGAAGCAACCTACCACTATCATGTAAAAAACTTTGGGAAAGAAGATTCGGATGCAGAAATAAAAGAACTCATTAGACACCTATTTAAGCAATTCCAAGAACGCTATGGTTATAAACGAATCACAAAGGAATTAAAGAAATTAGGACATTGCGTTAATCATAAAAAAGTGTATCGGCTTATGCGGGAATTAAGTTTGAAATGTGTAAAATTTATGCGGAAATCTCGGAAATACAACTCCTATAAGGGAAAAGTTGGAAAGGTAGCGAAAAACCTTCTATCCCGCCGTTTTAACACACCTATTCCTCTTCAAAAATTAGTAACTGACATTACAGAATTCAAATGTCTAGGCGAAGAGAAGTTGTATTTAAACCCTATTCTTGACCTTTATATGGAGAAATTATTTCGTTTGGAATTAAGAAGCGTCCAACATTGGATCTTGTCATGGAACCTTTAGACGAAACAATTGAGATCATAAAAAATCACGCAACCTACCGTACTACCGTCCACTCGGATCAAGGGTGGCATTACCAACACAAACAATGGGTGAAAACATTAAAGAAAAATAAAGTATTCCAAAGTATGTCACGTAAAGCAGCCTGCGCAGACAACGCCTCGATGGAGAATTTCTTTGGCATTTTAAAGCAAGAAATGTATTATGGGGAAAAACTAGTAAGCTATGAGGAATTAAAAAGAAGAATAGAAGAATATATCTACTGGTATAACAATGAACGATCCAAAGAAAAATTGACTGGACTAAGTCCGGTCCAATACCGAACTCAATCCAGCCAATCAGCTGCATAATAAAAACTTTAACTTTTGGGGGTAAACACACTCTTGCTTCGGTCTAAGTTTATTATTTATTTCCCTGCTGTAAGTCAATCGTCCGTAAGCATTAAATAGCCCCTTGTTTAAGTAGACAGGGGAAATAATAAAAAGGATTTAAGGGTCTTTAGTGCTTCATGCATTTCCCAACACTCGAGATATATTGTGTGTCATTACTAATTTATCTATCCTACATTTAAAACCATGATGATGTACTGGAAATCTCTATCAATAGGCGATTGGTTGTCAACACTTAACTAACCTGGGCTATTCGCTCTCAATTACAACCCCATAATGGATGCTGCCAAAACGTTAAAGAAATATAAAGCAGGTAGTTTGAGATGGGGGTTGTTACGAAAATAACAAACGGTTTGTTGGAAGGGGTAAATAGCTTAGTTCAAGCAACAAAAAGAAAGGTACGCGGATATTGAACAAGTGATAATTTCATTGCTATGGCTTATGCAACAATTAACAACAAGTTAGACTTGACTGAACAGTCATGACTTATAGTTGTTCCTTTCGTTTGACTTGTCAACCTCTAAAGAATCTAAGATAACGCTTGAAGCAAACAAGGAATGATAGATTATCATAGGACTAGTAAAATCATTTTTTTCAACACTATTTAACGAGAGTTCAAAAAAATGAACTTTTAATTTAAACTTAAAATTATTACATTTTTCAAAAGCTGGAAGGAAATATTTTGATAATCAATAATGCTCAAGGAGATGACAAAATGAATCAAAAATACCTTTGCACCGTGTGTGGTTACGATGGGTTAAAAGAAGAAGCATTTGATGAAAATGGTGTTGGCTCATATGATTCTTGCGATTGCTGTGGGTTTGAATATGGTTATAGTGAAGATCATGAAGTGGGTTTAGGCTATATTGTAACACCTAAAGAAATGTTAGGTGCTGCTTTTCAATTATATCGAAAAAAATGGATTGAAAAAGGAGCAATCGTTGCTCATCCAGAATATTGTTCAAAAAAGTTTCAAGAAAACGGTAGGTGAAAAAAGAAATCTTACTGAAGCAGTTACAACGTTTGGACTTAGATCTAGATAATTTAGAATTTCTTATGGATGAATAATTTATATACTATTTGTCTACGAAATCAATACGAAAATTGATAAATGGTCATGATATAAATAACATAAGGTTATATACTTTATCCGCTAAAAAGCTTTGAGCAGAGTGATTTCTTTGTTGAAAGTTTTTTATTATGACGTTAGTGTAAGCTGATCAGCCACGAAAGCCTTATGTACATAACTGTATTACAATATTGCTCGTTTTACTTTCTATGTTTTCTCTACCTTTCTAAATTTTTTACTCGGTGAGTTGTTATAAATATGTGCTCCTTTCCTCTTTATTACAATATCAATATATAATAAAGTAAAATACGGGTGCCCCTATCGATTGTATTTTTTACTAATGGCGGATGCTACGTTGTAAAACCGTTTAGATTCCTAATTGTAAATTATAAAACTTTATAAGAGAAGCTTCAGCAAAAAATTTAAAATGGTCTCCAAGAATATGAACTCTATTTCCAGTAAGAATGATCTAATGAATTTATGGACTTCAAATTTGGCAAGATATAGGGGGATGGTGAATCGATTCCAAATATAACTAGTTAAGTCGTTAGTGTAAAAATTATGGTTAAAAATTTTATCTGAATGAATCAGTAAATCGATTATTCGATTATCATATCTTTAAGTAATTAGAGAAACAAGAGAATTTTAAAGATATAGAGGGAGGACTTTCCTATGTTAACAGATCAGCTTGCTTCAGAGATTGTAAAGCGAACCATGTCTATACTAGATTTGAATGTCAATGTGATGGATAGAACAGGGACGATTCTTGCTTCAGGGGATTCGGGGCGTATTGGGCAACTTCACAACGGAGCGCGAAAAGCAATTGAACAGAAATTAACAATAGAGATTAACTCAAGTGAAGCGAACCGGTGGGAAGGGGCAAAACCTGGGATTAACTTACCAATTCGATTTCACGACGATATTGTTGGTGTCATTGGTATCACTGGTGAACCAGAAAAGATCAGGGGCTTTTCCAAATTGGTGCAAATGGGAGCCGAATTAACGTTGGAACAGGCTTTTTTGACAAGAGAAATAGATCGAAATGCCAGAATGCGTGATGATGTTATATCCCATTTGCTACTAGGGTCTGAAAAAGAAAAAGCGTACATATTAGACAGGGCGCGATCACTAAAAATAAATACAAATGAGACGTTTGCAATTATCCTCCTTTCCGTTCCATTTCATATAACAAGTGTCCAACTGGTGAAACAAATAGAAAAATGGGCGACGACTTTGGTAACAAAAGGAGACGAAATGGTTCATTTGTACACGAATCAATTTGTTATCTTAAAAAAGCAACAGATCCCATATCTAGATACAGATGATAAATTAAAAGAATTCATAGAGAAAAAATTATCTCATGCCCCGATTTCAAATTTAACAATAGCATTAGGATCGTTTGCAAGTGGATTCCTAGGCTGGAGACAGTCCTTCCAAACAGCACAGATCATTAAAGACACTGCAGAAACTTTATATCCAGAAGGCGGTGTTTGGGATCAACACACATTAGGAATATCCATTCTGTGTTATCGCTTTTTAAATGAAGCAAGAGAGGAAGCGGGTAAAATTAGTGCTATTTATAAAAAGTTATTGGCTGCAAGTGATGGTAGATCATTGGACGTAACATTTACTACTTACGTTAAAGAAAATGGGGAAATGGCTAAAACTGCAGATAAGTTATTTATTCATCGGAATACATTAGCATACAGGTTGGATAAGATTTATGAGATCACTGGAAAGAACCCAAAGAATTTACAAGACCTTATTGAACTAAAAATAGGACAAATACTTTATCAGTTATCGATATGATAGTGCATTTGCATAAAACACAAAAATGAAAACGCCCTCTTTGTGTTCATTCGCACAATGACCTGCTATATGTTTTGCACTTACAATAGATATATAGGTGTACTAAACTACTACATTTTATCAATGAGGAGGAAATGTAATGGATATTGAAGTAAGTGCATTGGGAGCAATTATTGGATTATTAGTAGCAATTGTCATGATTTTAAAAAAAGTACCACCTGTCTATGGACTAGTTGCTGGTGGAATTGTAGGTGGTCTTATTGGTGGTGCGAACTTAGTAGAAACGGTTAGTCTAATGATTGACGGGGCTCAAGGTATTATGCCAGCCGTACTGAGAATTTTAGCTGCTGGTGTATTAGCGGGTGTGCTGATTGAGTCAGGTGCAGCATCTAAGTTAGCCCAGACAATTGTTTATAAATTTGGTCAGACGAAAGCATTGCTTGCTTTGGCAATTGCAACCATGCTCTTGACAGCAGTGGGTGTGTTTGTGGATGTGGCAGTTATTACCGTGGCACCGATTGCACTTGTTATAGCATTAGAAGCAAAACTTTCAAGGTTTGCAATTCTAATTGCCATGATCGGTGGAGGTAAAGCTGGTAATATCATGTCCCCAAACCCGAATACGATTGCAGTTTCTGACGCATTTGATGTATCTTTAACATCCGTAATGGCAGCAGGGATTATTCCAGCAATTATTGGACTTATTGTAACCTATATATTAGCAAAAAGAGTCTCTTCTAAAGGTACTGCTATTCAGTTGAGTGAAATTGAGCAATCTACAGCTGAATCTTTACCTTCTATATATACAGCTGCACTAGCTCCAATTGTAGCCATTTTATTACTTGTGTTACGACCGTTATTTAATATAAATGTTGATCCAATGATCGCATTACCTGTGGGCGGTTTAGTAGGTGTTGTAGCAATGGGGAAATGGCGCAGCACGAATGAGTATATAAAAAGCGGATTAGCTAAAATGGCACCGGTTGCAATCTTGTTAATTGGAACAGGAGCAGTAGCAGGTATAATTACAAATTCAAGACTGGACACGGCTTTAGTCGGGATTTTGGAAAACTTAGGTTTGCCGGCATTTGCCTTAGCACCAATCTCAGGTGTGTTCATGTCAGCAGCAACAGCATCAACAACAGCAGGTTCTGCTGTAGCAAGTAGTGTTTTCGGAAATACGATTCTAGAATCAGGAGTAGCAGGTTTGGCCGGAGCAGCAATGATCCATGCAGGTGCAACAGTGCTTGATCACATGCCACATGGTAGTTTCTTTCACGCAACTGCAGGAAGTGTTGGAATGCAGATTGAAGAACGTTTGAAACTAATCCCATATGAATCATTAGTCGGTATAACAATGGCGGTGGTTTCAACGTTGATTTACGGTGTCTTCCAGTGGTTTTTATAGAAAGTTGGATTGTTTGTTGTAAGTAAACTTGTTTCAGCAAGGACAGAGAGGAAGAGAGATTATGAACGCAAAAACAAAAATTGTAATAGCACCGGATTCATTTAAAGAAAGCATGACAGCAAAACAGGCAGCGAAGGCTATTGAACGTGGGTTTCGCTCTGTTTACCAAGATTCTATTGAGATTGATTTAATACCGATGGCAGACGGTGGTGAGGGAACAACCCAATCTTTAGCAGATGGATTAGAGGGGACGCTCTATGAAAAAGAGGTAACTGGACCGTTAGGCAACAGGGTGACGGCAACGTATGCGATTTCTGGTGATGGATCAACAGCTGTAATCGAAATGGCTGAAGCGTCTGGTCTTCATCTTGTCCCGAAAGAAAAGCGTAATCCATTAAAAACAACGACATTTGGTACAGGGGAATTAATGAAAGCAGCCTTAGATAAAGACGTATCTAAAATTATACTAGGAATTGGTGGTAGTGCAACAAATGATGGCGGTGCAGGAATGATTGAGGCTCTTGGTGGCATCATTTACGGTACCGGAAATAAGACACTAGCCCGAGGAGGTGGGGCATTAATCGATTTAATTGACATCGATCTTTCAAATTTGGATCCTCGCTTAAAGTCTGTAGAGGTGGAGGTTGCGTGCGATGTCGATAATCCACTCCTTGGGCCTAATGGGGCAAGTGCCATTTATGGACCGCAAAAAGGTGCAACTGAGGAAATAATTGTTCAATTAGATGATGCATTACGAAATTTTCATGAGGTAATTTCTAAAGCTACCGGAAAGGATGTGAAGGATATTCCTGGTGCAGGTGCTGCAGGGGGGCTTGGTGCGGGAGTATTAGCGGTACTTGATGCTAAATTAACACGGGGAATTGATATTGTGCTACGAGAAACAAACTTTTTTGCTCGTGTGACAAATGCTGATCTAGTAATAACTGGAGAGGGCAGGATGGATGGACAAACGATCTATGGAAAAACACCAATTGGAGTAGCAAAAGCTGCAAAACAAAACGGTGTAGCAAAAGTGATTGCCCTTTGCGGTACACTAGGAAAGGGTTATGAAGCTGTATTTGAGCATGGTATCGATGCAGCATTCAGCATCACTCCTGGACCATGCCAACTCGAAGAAGCTATTACGAATGGTGCAGAATTTCTCGAAGGAGTAGCACGGAATGTAGCCAGTATCTGTCACTTACCGAGTTTTATCGAATGAACGCACTTGGTGTGAGAGCTTAATTAGGCATAGAGAAGAAAAAGGTAATTAGGTAATGTTATTTTAGTCGTCCAAAGTGAATTCAATTCACTTTGGAATTTTTGGGTTTACCCAGTATAGGCATAATTTCTAGGGTGTAAGTCACGAGCCCGGAAAGGTAGAATATTAAAAAAATTCTATTTGCAAAACAAGACATTTATTAATTTTATAAAGACGTTGAAGGTTGATCAGGAAGATGATACAGACGTTGGCAATGTAAGTTCTGGTAAGATGATGAATCATTAGGATGAATACTTTATGTTAAATACCCGGAGCTTGCCTAATTTGTGTTTCAGCAAATCAAAGTTATGATTATCGTTATCAAACACGAATAGTTGTTTTCTTCACTTTTTATCAACCATAATTGGCATTGAGTGTATGTAAAGGCAAAAGAATAGTTTTGGTTATCCCATATACAAACCAGTTTTTTCAAGACAGTAACAAAGTATATTTACTTTTCTTCACTTATTTTAAACACTTTTTAGCATCCTTTGAAAGCCTAATTTTTAACAGCAATATAGGAAGTATAGCCTTACTTGATTTCTTTATGCTTTTCTTTTCAGCGAGCCTTTCAGATGTAAGGTGTTGATGATAGAAAAATACGATCGATTCATCCTCGGTATAAAATAGAAGCCTGTTCTTTTGTTGAAAGCAATTTGATTATACACTTATCGTTCGAGACATAGGATTCACCCCCTTTGTTGTTATTGTTCAACATTTCGTTTAATTGTTTCATTCGATACGTTCTCATGTATTTAGGACAAAAAGACTGATAGTTGATTAATCATTTGGTTGTGTTGTTCGTCCGTACTCATTTATATACAAGATTTTCGGATACGGATACAGAGTAAAACAAAAACGTTATGTCTTTTAGTAGTCCGACCTCACTCTCATCCCACCCTGAAGGAGCATACTTCCTCGATTCGGAAATCAGTAAGCATTTTGCATTATGTGTTTTTTATCCCGTATGTAAGGTGCCGTAAGACTCCCACTTCAAGAGCCTGAGTTGGTAAAAAAGGTTCTAAGTGGGAGAAAACGGCACCTAAATGCCCAATTCGTTCAAGGGCCTTTAGGTCATACCCTTCTAGGTACTAACATTCAGTAGGAGATGGAAGAAAACTTCTACTGAATGAAGTTTCACTTTATTTTAATTGACAATCACGACTACATATGTAATATTAGATTACAAATGTAATCTAAAATGATCCCGCACCTAACTGAGCGTAATACTCCCGTCTCACAAGTTAATACGAAGAAGTCTAAGTAATAAGGGTACCTAAAACAGATTCGTTTGAATTGATAGGACCAGGAAAGGTTCGACAGCGGCACATTGCACACGGAAAAATGGATTTTCTTATGTCAAAGATAAGCAAGACCTCTGATTAGGTATCGCACGCAGAAAAAGCGTTTTCTTTTTTAAGGACGTTCGATTACAGCCTTTGATCAGTAGGGGATGAAGAAAAAGTCTTACTGAATAAAGTTTCACTCTATATCTGTTATTACATGATAATAATGTACTACAAAGAGGTGATTTTTAGTAAAAAGACTAATTGTTTTTTGCGTTATATGTATAGCTTAGCAAAAAATTGAAAAGGGAAAGGTTTTGATAAATATGCTACGTAAATGGAAAGTTATTACTTTACTCTTTATCTTTGTTGCTCTTGTTGGCTGTGTAGACAAAGAGATGAAAGTAAGTAGTGATGAATCCAAGGAAGAAAGGAAAGCGATAACTGAAAAAGATGTATTCCGTAAGCTGGAGGAAGAATATGATACGAAACTCGGTATTTACGCACTGGACACTGGTACTAATCAAATTGTATCTTATCGAGCAGAGGATCGGTTTGCTTATGCTTCCACGCATAAAGTGCTTTCAGTAGGTGTTTTGTTGCAGCAGAACGATATAAATAAACTGGAGGAAGGTATTCTGATCAAAGAAGATGATCTTGTGAATTATAACCCAATTACTGAAAAACATGTCGGTGAACAGATGACATGGAGGGAAATTAGCGATGCTTCGATCCGGTATAGCGATAACGCTGCAGCTAACCACATATTAGAACAGATAGGTGGGCCAGAAGGCTTTAAGAAAGCACTGCGTGACATCGGGGACGATGTGACTAACCCGGAAAGAATTGAACCATATTTAAATCAGGTAAAGCCAGGAGAAACAAGGGATACGAGTACTCCTAAAGCACTTGCGACCAGCCTGTATTCTTTCACTATTGGCGATGCTCTGACAAAAGAGAAACAGGATTTGTTGGTGGATTGGCTTAAGCGAAATACAACAGGGGATAATTTAATCCGGGCAGGAGTCCCTAAAGGATGGGGAGTTGGCGATAAATCAGGGTCAGCGTCTTATGGGACTCGTAATGACATAGGTATCATTTGGCCACCAAACGAAGACCCTATTATTCTCGCTGTTCTTTCCAGCCAAGCTGAAGAAGATGCCGAAGCAAACGATGAACTTATCGCAAAAGCGACCGAGGAAGTAATTAGCATCTTAAAGTAATAAATATCGTTCCCAATGTGCTTTTCTACTAAAACTTCATACTATGAACCTAGATATATTTTTAAATTAGATGAACAATATGAGTCGTCCTAAAGAGTGTGAAAAATAAAGAAACTATTACACAACATGCAGCTTTTGGATACTTAGCTGATTCATATGGTTTTAAACAAATTCCTATTGCAGGTTTATCTCAAGATATGAGCCAAGTGCTAAACAATTAAAAGAGTTAAAAAAGTTTGCGAAAAAATGGAAGAAATTTCTTGAAGTATATAGGCTAAACGTGCATTTTTAGTCATCACTCTCTGACCTCTCCACGGCTTTAAAATACTTAATAATAGCTTCATTGAAACTATGAACTTACTTCATTTTGATTGAAGTGCTGAGATATCGTTTTAAAAGTTATTCAGATGTTTCAATTGCTATCATGATGGCTGCTGGCTTATCTTTTTAGCACTTTGTTTAATGACAGTTAGCTAAATCCATGAACCAATATTTATTTGGGTCTATTGTTACTGTAACCTCTAACCAAATTATTTATTTTAGTAATGGGATTGTTTTTTTATTTTTTTATTACAAAACGTGCACTTTATACAATAGTAATCCATGAAGATGCTGCGGGGGTTGTTGGCTTTTCTGTAAAACTTCTTTCCTTCTCTTTTAGTGCGCTAGTTGGGCAGTATGAATTATGAGGTCATAATTATCTGACATATTTGACTGTTTTGCAATATGATACTAAAATGTAATTAGCAATATTACTAAATAAAACTTTAGAGTTAATCATAGATTACAAAGAATATACGTTAACAATTTTAGAGAAAGCCGTATAACTGTTAAAGGATATAAGGGGAAGTGATACTGTGTTTGTAGCTGCTAATAAGGATGACCTGTTAATGGCTTTAAAAAATAAGGAACCCTATATATTGATTAAAGGTGATTATAAAAAAGAAGTAATAAAATTAGCAGATCACTCACTTTCTGAAAAAGAAACATTAGGCTTTGACTTAGGTTCAGCCGGTACTAGCAATATTTTAGCAGAGCTGTTTTATCAATTAGCCAATAAATTTAGTAATAAGCCCGACGAAATAAAGACCATAGAAAGTAAATTGCGAAAATATAAACTGAAAAAAACTAATAAAGATGAAATAATTTTATATTTGCGGCAACTAGATTATTAAACAATCTGGTTCTTGAAGTAATACTTTGGACACTTACAGTTAATTTTTTACTTGAGATAAGAGTTTTTATATTAACAGCTGATATGGATCATATGAAATGTTATTGAAGTTTGATATTATTACTGGAAATGTATTATCCGGTTTATACTCATAACTCAAAACCACCAGTTCACACTGGTGGCTTTAAGTTTGTAACAATCATAAAAAGATACAGCTTCCAATAATTTAGTTAAAACATTTTAAGTATAAAACCATGTGCAAACCAGCACATTATTTTTCGCTAACTTATAGTCGTATTCATGAAATAATGTACTGTATTTTTTTAGTTCTTTCAGCATGGATTAAACCTAATTAATCCAAAATTCTCCAAACATTGTTAGAGTCAGGAGTATCACCTAATGTCCACCATTTTGCTTGATAAATAACGCCATTGTGGATTACCTTATCCCCGGCAAGATATACTTTAGATGGATCCCAAGGAGGGGTGTCGCTATTATCAACGGGATTGTCATGGTCATTATCATTTTTGCTTATTAATTCCCAAACTTGAGATTGATCAGGCTTTTCATTTTTGGTCCACCATTTTGCTTGATAAATGGCACCATTATAAGAAACTTTATCTCCACTTACATACACTTTAGCTGAATCCCAAGCAGGCATCTCGTCAGAATTAACTGGGGGATCATCAGGCTCATTAGAATTACCACCAAAGTCAACATCAATTATATTATAAAATGCATTGGCAGTATCATAAATTTCCCAATAAGCAAGGATAACATGGTATCCACTTCGTTCCGGTACAAAACAGTTATGGCTTACTCTAGAGCCTGGGCGCTTTCCACCGTCATTAATCGTACAGAATAGTTCCAAATCGGAACGCTTTAATGGCTGATTAGGATCCCACCCCTCTTTTGTAATATAATATTCCCATTTATTAGTAGCATGAGCAGCAGTTAAAGTCCAAGAAAATGTATTCATACCACTTTTTATTGGGGTTTTTGCCCATCTGGTAGATGACTGCTCATCGAGGTTAGGAAATATCCCACCTGCACTAACAATTTTCCCATCAGGTACCCCTTGAATAGGGAAATTACCTGGACCTTCCAAACTTTGAGGCTCATAAATAATAGCTCCACAATCTTTATTAACTTCTTCTTTACAGAGTAGAGCTCTACTTTTAGGAGAATCAACATAACCATGAGCTGATACTTTAGTTGAAAAAGCCATCATAAATATTATTGCGATTAAAAGGCTGGTTAAAAGGAACAGTGATCTTGAAAGCGAAACTCTGAATACCAAATTATGCTTCTCCCTTCTAGAAAATTATATAGATTTACCAAAATAGACTCTAGTAAAAGATGAATTACTTACATAATATTGGTAAATCCATTTTAAAGTATACATACATTGGGAAAATATGCAATGATTTTGCAAGGATTTTAATGTAAATTTATCTTATTATTTAAGACGTTCCTAATGTAATAGAGTAACGATTAGATTGATACATAATCGAATTGTCCTTCGTACCGTTCTTGTTATACTAGAGTAAACATGTGAACTATGAGATTTTTTAAGGACAGATCGAAGTGCTGTTTTTCCAACGTGATCACTCCACTATTTATAAAAAGGCTCCAAGGTTACACCACCCCTGACACTCTTTGATATAGCAACCTTACATGAAGCTTAGAAAGCAGGATCGATGTTGTGCATACAACAACTTATCTGCTAGATATGGTACAAGGAAAGCCTGTTGATTGTATTACCTTTATTGTAGAGACCAGGGAAGGTTGTAGGGTTGGCATGGGGCCTAATGGCACAGGGGGTTTCTCTACAATTACTGCTATACTGGGTATTGAAAAGCGATTACGAAGAACTTTCAATACTTGGAAAATCACCCAATTCAACATCTTTCAATAGGTGGTGCCCAATTTCAAGAATCAAATTTTCAAGATAAAATAATGGTACATGACGCGTGTGAACATTGGAAATCTCTTTATAAGCATACGGTTTGTCTGCGTTTGCATTTATTTGCTTAGTCGGGAAGGGGGGGAGCAGTTGGTAAATTCTCTTTCAGAAAGATAACATCAACGCTTAGCAATTCTATATCGATTTTTAAAAGAGATTAGAGTTTATACTATGATTCATAAACTTGAGAAGAAAAACTATCAAAAGATACGGGCACTATTAACACCCGAGCAAAAAAATGATCTAACTCTTAATGCGATTATTAACCTTACCAATAGGGGAACGATTTACGTAGATGATGTGGAACAACCTCGAACAGCATTGATAGATGTAACAGGGGTATGTAGTATCTTTATTGGGGATGTTTCCAATGAACAATTTATCTCTCATCTACGTGAGTTTATTGAAAACCAATTGAAAATAGATACTTATGAATCCTGTGGGGGAACTTATTTTCTAGTGGTTATAACGGATGAAACGTGGGAAAAAGTACTACGAGATGTTATTTCTCATAGAGATTTTGAAATAGATTATGAAATATATTATCAATTTAACAAAAGTCGTTTCAATTCTTTGAAAAAAAGTTATAAATCCTTACCAGATGGATATACCATAAAAAAAATTGATTCTGAAGTCATTAGTAACGACCCGGATGAAATAATTTTTGATGTTTTAAGTGAATTTTGGTATTCAGTGGATGACTTTCTTCATCAGAGCTTCGGATACTGTGTTATGAAAGGAAATAGAATAATCAGTGCTTGCTTGTCCTGCTGCGTGAACGAAAAAGATCATGAGATAAGTGTAGAAACATATGATGAAGAAGAAATGAATAAAGGTCTGGCAACGTTGGTATGTACTGTGTATTTGGAGCATTGTATTGAAAATGGGATAACACCGCACTGGTCAACGCTTGAAACGAATGTCGAGTCGAAACAATTAGGAAAAAAACTGGGGTTTGAGTTTGAGTCGAAATGTAAGACACTTGAGTTCGAGTTTTAAGGATGGATGGTAAAAAATATTTTTCATTGGAGTCCAAATAACAATTTTATACGTTAAGCATTCCTATAGATAGTGAAACACATATAAATAAATGATGCTATCTACAAACTATCTCCTTCATGGTGACCTCACCACTACCTTCCCAGCATGTAAACAAATCAATGAAAGATTCTTTACATTCCTATGGAAGCAGATATCACTCAGATCGAAATCGTTATCTTAAGATTGTAGTATACAATGAATATTCTTAGAGGCCAGAAGGAGTATCTCCAAGGCTTGTTATATATAGTATCTCCAAAGGCTTTCGCGGCAAAGAACTTATCAATCATGGAATTTCATTCAGAAACCAAGTAGCAGAATTAAAGTAATGGAGTAATGGTCTACCACCTACATCCAATCTGTTCCCATGATAAAAAGATATACATCAAATTCTTTGGAGCAACGAGAATGTCCACCTGTTAGCGGTCATTTTCTTTTACTCGCTTTATCCCATATCCTTTATAATTAAAAAACTGTGTTATTTATATAGAATAACGTTGCATTTTGGTTACCTTTATTTACATCAACCGTATTAAAAGCCGTGTAGCTTATAGTCATGGTGAAACAACCCAAGGTGATTATCATTTATTATTAAATAATATTGACTTTTTTTAGATTATCCTCTAACATGTTAGGTATCTAATATATTTGAGGGTGATCTGATTGGAACTTTATCAACAAGTAAGACAAATTAATGAAGCTGATTATGCCATTAATCGTCTTATTTACAAACACTATAAAAAATATCTAGCTAGTAATATTACTACGCAACAAGCTGTTCTGTTAGATATTGTCTATTTTGCTAAAAAAATCAATGTAGGTGAGATTGCTTTAGAAATGAACATTAGTTCTAGTGCAGTAAGTCAGCTTATTGCTAAGATGGAGAAAAAACAGTTCATTCATCGTACGATTAACCCTGAAAATCGCCGTGAAATTTTTATCACATTAGGTACTAAAGGGTGGGAGTATTTTAAGAAACAAGAGCATGTTGAACGGGCTGTGGCTAACCGTCTATTTTCTAAATTGACTTTCTCAGAACTAAATGAACTGGAACGAATTACAAAGAAATTAAAAAAGATTGCTTTAGAAGAATTCGTGTGAATTCTTCATATCAAATATATTAGATATCTAATTTAATTAGGAGGCTTAAATATGCATCATACGATTTATTCTACGCTTGAAAGAATACAATTTAATGGTACTGTGTATGTAGAGACGGATAAAAACGAGAGCTTACATTTAACATTAGGCTTTGCAGATATGAATAATTCAGTACCTATTACAGAAAATACATTATTTAACATTGCTTCTGTGGGTAAGATGTACACGTCTGTGATGATACTACAGTTAATAGAAAGAGATTTGATTCGTTTTGAGGATAAGCTGACAAAATGGTTTTGTACTAAAAATTTTAAAAATGTAACTATTGAACATTTACTAAACCATACATCTGGTATTCCAGAGTACTTTTCGTCTCAAGAAGGGATTGAAGGGATCTTAAATAATAAAGAACCTTATTTTCTGCCTGGGTGTGGTTGGCTTTATACTAATACAAACTATGTCTTGCTAGCTAAAATTATTGAACAAACAAGTAAACACTCTTATGAGGATTATTTGCAAAAAATGATTGCCAATCCTTTGCAACTTGAATATACTACAACAAAGCCAAGACCTGAACAACTTGCTATCGGTAAACTATTTGATTATATTCATAACAAATATATTCCTTTATCAGAAGATCCTATTTATAAAGATATTGATAAAAAATACAACTTTTATGGTGATGGTGGGATTTATTCTACAGCGAAGGAGATTTCCAAATTTTTAAAAGGGTTTATACAAGGTAGATTGGTATCACTGGAACTTGTAAAACGCGCATTAACTCCTACTCCTTTAAATGACAAATATGGCTATGGCTTTATAATTCAAGAGAATTCATTTGGTCATTCGGGCGGATGGCCCGGTTATTCTTCACATTGTTCATGTTCTCTGACAAATGAAACAATGACTATTCTCTTAACTAATGAAGAAATAAGCCCTTTTTATGAGCAACAAATATTAGCGTTCTTAAAGCAATCTCAAGACAGTAAAGAACCTAATGCTCCAAAACATCCCCGTATTATGTTAGCAAACAATAGTGATCATATAGAGGGGACTTATCAACTTTTTGATGAAAATCAAACTCGCTTTACGATTAAACGAGGTATGAACTTCCATATTATATCCTTTGATGATCAACACGATACCCACTTGTTTAAAGTGGAGCCTGATCTCTACTGGATACGAAATACAATGAGTTATATCGATATGTTAAATGGATTGTTTATTGAGGATGGTATCGAAATACCGTTCAAAAAACAATAGAGAACCACTTAGTCAAATGCTAAAGAAATATGTTTAAAAACGTAGAAAAGTGCTTTCCTTTCAAGGAGTAAGAAGACTGCTTGAATAAGCATCAACGCAGAAAAAGCGCTTTTCTTTTTCAAGGACAAGAAGAACTACGACAGCGAAACATCGCGGTTATTCAAGGAGGGTGCGAACTTAGTTTTTGATTTACTGCTTACTGCTTCAAGGAGAAAAACAACCCTTGAATAGGTTTCTCTTTATTTTGTAGAAGATCTCTGGCTGTACGCCGCTATCCGAGCGCTCTAGCTTTGGTTCTTAAAGCTCAATAACCATCAATCATGCTGAGTATTCTTGAACAGAATTTATTTCAAAAGTCTATCTTATCTTGGAGAGGGTATTTAGGATGATGCAAAGAGTGAATAAAACTTTGACTCCTTTTTTTGTAGTTTTAGATGCATGATAGAATTTATTGAAAAGTATAAAAGGAGAGGGGCGTATTTTTTGGTTATAAAATCTTAGCGGCATAAAGGAAACCACCACATTTAGTACTGGGACAAAATTCTATAAACAAAACACCGCTTTCCGTACAGTAAGGAATAGCGGTGTTTAGTCTAATTTATAATTTTTGATTATTGTAAGACCTTATCGATTTAAAGCATCATAAACAGTTGTATAAAACTCACTCCATCCATTTGGTTTTATAGTAAGTTTATTATGGTTACAATTGAACCAAGTACTAATAAAACGAGTGGTATTAACATTTTGTTAAAAGAGTCCTTCATTTTAAGATGTGTAAATATTGCGCCTATCATCGTAACCATGATCATTAAACTCCCTATTACCGCTAATGACTTGATCCAGATCCCAATAATAATAGTAATGGCTGACGCTATTTCAAAAATTCCAGTAAATATACGGAAACTATTACTATACCCAAAATAATTAAAGCCTTTCTTCATGTTTTCTGATACTAATTTTTGAATACCAAACATTAAACATCCTAATTCCAGTGTTATTTGTAAAACTATTGATAAAATAATCATCAATATTAGTTCTTTCTAATATTTTTAGTTTAATTAATATTTTTATAGGGTGACAGTTTAAGAAATTGTACATTTATCCATATTTTTTCGGTGTACTTTAATATGGTACAGGCTAGATCTTCGTACTCTAAGCAAAAATCAATTTAAAAATTTCACAAATTCATTGACTGGTTTACGGTATCCGCGCAATCTTCTGGAGTTTTCCTTTTCCTTTCCAATTGTCATCATTAATACAATTTCATGTGTTTGCGGAATTTCCAAAAGCTGACGAACTTTCTTAGCATCAAAGCCAATCATAGGGCATGTATCCCAACCACGATTTTTAGCTGCGAGCATGAAAAACATAGATGAAAGTGAAGCATTGCGAATTGCCTCTTCTTTCATAAATTGTTCGCCTCTTCTTTCATAAAAAGAATAGTTTTCTTTAATCATCTTATTCAACTCAAATTCAGTCAACATGCCAAGAGCAACCATTCCTTGATGTAATCTTTCCGTTTGTTTATAAGCATAACGATCACCTGTTACAATAATAACTCCTGATGCAGTATGAACTTTATATTGCCCGTAGGCAGCTTCCATTATTTGTTCTTTTAGTTCAGGATTTGTAATAACAACATATTCCGTATGTTGTAAATTGTAAGCAGAAGGTGCCAGTTTAACATCATTAAAAATGGGTATTAAATCTTCCTCAGTAATTGGTATATTCGATAAAAAGTTATTTGCAGAATGACGAAATTCAATTAATTTTTGAAAATCCATTTTCTTACTCCTTTATTAAAAATCATATTTGGCGTCTTTTATGGCATGAATTGCTTCAAAAGCTTCAACTGTTAACACGATATCCTCTACAAGACGTTCTATACGGAAGATAATATCATCATTAATAATTTCTTTACGCAAAAAATCTTTTTCTTCTATAAAAACGTAAGTGGGAACAGTATGTGCTTTCATATAAGCTAAAATGGGTTTTAATTGTTGCTCAGCCATTAAATAATGCTTAGATGTTCCAGCAGTGACAACTATACTTGCAACCTTATCCCGGAATGCATGAATTGGCAGCAAATCAAAAATGTTTTTAAGTGTAGCTGGTATGGATGCTTGAAATACAGGTGTACCGATAATAAGGGCATCAGCCGCCATAATGGTTTCAGTTACATACTTGGTGTCCCCCTCGTAATCAAAATAATTCCGCCCATCGCTGAACTCTATTTTATATTCAGCTAAATCTAGTAAGATTACTTCATGTTGTGGATATTTTTGTTTAAATATCGCTATCACTTTCAACATCGCTGTTTTTGTTTTAGAACCTATTGTTGATCCAGATATTGCTACAACTTTCATTGCATCCCCTCATTTTTTGTATATTTTTTAATTGCAGGAATAATATCGTTCCCAATCATCTCAATGTTCTTCATGATTTTACCAAATGGTACACCGCCAAAATCGATTTGTGCCATAAAACGTTGCATACCATATAATTCATATTGGTATAAAAGCTTCTCAATAATTAGTTCTTTGCTACCAACCATAAGTGCATCTCGGTAATCCGTTGCCTGTGCAAATTGTTGTTTTGGATATCCTGCTCCACGAACTGCCTGAAAACCAACATTAATATGGGGGTACATTTCCTGTAATGCTTTCTTTGTTGTATTGGCTACATAAAATAAACTTGTTGTTGCAATTGGCAATGTGTCCGGATCAAATCCTTTATTCTGTGCTGACTCACGGTAAGCATCAACAGAGAGTTTAAAATTCATTGCCGGTCCTCCTAAAGTGGTAAGCATCATAGGAATTCCCATATCTCCTGCTTTAATTGCACTTGCCGGCGGTCCTCCAACAGCCCGCCAAATGGGAAGTGAGCCATTTTTTGGTTGTGGTATAATTTCCGCATTTTGGAGCGGAGCACGAAATTCACCTTGCCACGTTACACGTTCTTGCTCATTAATTTGTTTTAGAAGATCTAGCTTCTCCTCAAAAATTTCTTCATAGTCCTGTAAATCAACACCAAGTAAATGATAAGCTCCAACACGTGAGCCGCGGCCAGCGACAATTTCAGCGCGTCCATTTGAGATTAAGTCAATCGTTGCAAAGTCTTCAAACACACGTACAGGATCTAAAACGCTTAGGACAGTTGCTGAACTTGTAAGCTTTATTTTTTCGGTTGCTTGTGCGATCGCTCCTAAAATTACAGTGTGTCCTTGAGATGTAAAGTAAGTTTGATGGCTTTCACCAACACCAAATACATCAATACCTGCCTGTTCTGCTAATTTACTCGCTTCTATTAGTTCATGAATGCGCTGCTGTGCTGAAATACGGTTACCTGTTAGTGGATTGATAATATGATCACCTAATGAATATAGACCGAATTCCACTCCTTTTGATTGATCCATACGATATTTTTCCATTTTTATGCTTCCTCCAATGGGTGTAATTTTGCTTCAATTTCGACACGGCGGCTTTCTAAAAGTGGTGGTAAATCCAGGTGTTGACCAAGAGTTTCTATATCTCTATCAATTGTAAATCCTGGGCCGTCTGTTGCAATTTCAAATAAGATTCCGTTGGATTCTCTAAAATACAAACTTTTGAAATAGTAACGGTCAATAATTCCAGATGAATGAAACCCCCGCTTACGAACTTTTTCGTCCCAATAAGCTAGCTCTCTCTCATCTTTCACCCGAATAGCTAAATGGTGAATACTGCCTCGACCTGGTTTTTCAGGAGGACCTTCTAATGATTTGACCACAATTTCACCAAAAAGTTCACCTTTTATTGATTGAAAGATTGCTTCTTTGTCTGATCGCAAGATTTCTGTGTAACCAAATACTTCTGTTAAAGTACGTGCCAGTTTATCTAAACGACGCACTGTTATTTCAACAGAACCCATCCCTAGAATCTGATGTTTAATTGGAACGGTTGAGTTTTCCCATGCTTCCCAATGTGCTATTTTTTTACCATTTGAAACGAGAAGTACCATTCGTAAACCTTCTTTATCCTCAAAGTGTAAGGCTGAATGATTAGCGTATGTTGTTATTTCACTGTGTTTGATTTCATATTGTTCAAAACGTTTTTTCCAATACATTAAACTTATTTCAGATGGCACTAGTAACCCGATTTGTGTAATTGCATTCGTTCCGCTATACGTACTTCCGACAAAGGGCATTTCAAAAAAAGATAACTACCAGTACGATCTCCATAAAACAAATGGTACATGGATGGATCATCTTGATTGACAGTTAATTTAACCCTGCGTAATCCTAAAATCTTGTGATAAAAGAAATGATTTTGCTTCGCATTTTTTGTAATCATCGAAATATGATGATGTCCTGGGATGATATATATTTTTCCTCCTCCATTCATTTGACTAATCAAGTGAAAGAATAAAAAAATTATCTGTTCTTTGACAGCTTTTTTTCACTGTTTTTTTGTACACGAGACATAAGTGATAACAACGTTTTTTGTTCTTCTTTTGTTAAGCAATCTTCAAAAAATGACGACTGAAATGCAAGCTGAGCTTTAAATGCTTGATCTAATTTTTTTCGTCCTTTAGTTGTTAAAGAAATAGTTTTTGTTTTCCATTCTTGTTTGCGTTGGATTAGTTTATCTTTTTCAAGACGTGCAAGCATTCGTGAAATACCGCCTTGGGTTACCGTAACTTTTTCTGCAAGTTCACTTTGGGTTAATGGTTCATATGTTGATATTTGAATTAACACATCAAACTGTGCAGCTGTTAAATCATATTGCTTTAAAAATTCATTTGATAGCTTGTTACTTTGATGTGTAAAGCGTGTAATTCGTAACCAAATAAGTGAACCAAGAGTATTTTTTTTCATTTTGTCCAACCCTTTCTTTTTACATGAGTCAATATCAGTTTACTACTCAAGTGATGAGATTGCAAGTATAAAACTTAATAATGTGGGGAAAGAGGTTAAGATAACTTTGATTATCCTTCATAATTATACCTTTTCTCCCCATATATGAACATAATCTTTTCAATGTTCTAGTCCAATTTTTTAAAAACCTAAGAAGTTGTGTCCATAATACTATACCACCATTATTAAGTAACTGATAACGATTTAATGCGTTCATTGATAAACACAAGGATGACTGTCCGGTTCGAACTAAGTGTTTTATCCTTGGCATTTCTAAAAGTACGTATTACCAGTCTTTCAACAAAAATGAATCGTAGTCAAGAAAACCGTGAATATACTAAAAATCAAATATATTTAGCAGAATAGTAGAGAACGCTATGTTGCACCAAAGATTTATGTTACTTAGAAAGCAAGGCTATGAGATGCCAAACCTGTAAAAAAGGCTTCTGTGTTTAATTTTTGTTGGGAAAATCGCTAAACTTAAAAAATATATAATGAAAAATTAAAGATGCTGTGTTATACTATAATAAATTAAAGCTATACTTAGGAGGAGTCTGCCACCAAGGGGGAATTATGTCTTTTGGTAACGGGCTCTTTTTTGTGTTTTTTAAAGGGAGGTGAGGCTAATACGTTAGAATCAGATACTATTATTTATAAAAAAGAGTCTAGTTAAATTTTTATAAAGTAGTTAAATAATTTTAAACGATAATGAGGAATTTTAGATGATGAAACAACTACATAGGAGGATATTGCATTATGATTATTGGATTAACAATAATATTAGTACTTGTACTGTTTTTGCCTTTTACAAAAATTGTCGAACGTAATTTGGAAGTATTTTTATTTATTATGGGGGTCTTATCCGCATTGGTTAGTCAAGTCTTAAATAGGGACTTGATAAATGAGGCCTTAATACACCCAATAAACATTACATTGGCAGTTCTAGTTGCTGGTCTTTTGTTCAGGTGGTTCCAGGGTACAATTAAAAAAGGAGTATTAGGTATAAGCAAAGCGATACCATATCGCTTGTTTATTGCATTATTAGTAATTATTCTTGGATTGATCTCTAGTCTGATTACCGCTATTATTGCTGCAATCATTCTTGTTTCTGTCGTCAGTGTTTTGGAAATGGATAAAAAATCAGAAATTCGCTTGGTTGTTTTAGCATGTTTTGCAATTGGAATGGGTGCTGCACTTACTCCAATTGGTGAGCCACTTTCAACAATTGTAGTGAGTAAATTAGACGAAGATTTTATGTATTTATTTCAATTAATTGGTGTATACGTAATCCCAGGTATTATAGTTTTTGGGATATTAGCTGCATTTATGGTTAAATCAAGAGAAGAATCAAATACAATATTAGTACAATCTGCACCGAGATCCACTAATCAAGAATCTCAGGTTGAATCATATGCGGAAATAATTATTCGCAGTTTAAAAATTTATTTATTTGTTATGGCTTTAACTTTTCTTGGTGCAGGTTTTCAACCTTTTATTGAGAAGTACTTAATCGACTTAAATCCATTAATATTATATTGGATAAACATTGTCTCTGCCGTTTTGGATAACGCTACATTAGCGGCAGCAGAAATTAGCCCGGTAATGAACGAGACGACAATTAGGGATATTTTACTTGGACTACTGGTCAGTGGAGGAATGCTCATACCAGGGAATATTCCAAATATTATTGCTGCTGGAAAGCTTAAAATTACAAGTCTACAATACGCACGTTTTGCTGTTCCAGTTGGCTTAATTGCTATGGTAGTATATTTCTTTGTAATCCTTGTGATTTAATTCCTAAAAAGCAGCAGGATTGAAAATACCAGTAGTTATTAATATCCATAATTTTAATCGCAATTTAATGGTAAGGAATGTTTTGTTTACAGCCATATTTTTATAACCCGGTATCGATTAATTAAACAATATCACTTGTTCCTTTTTCAATACTTCAATCTTGAATAAAAGTTTGTATGTGTGTATAATCGAAATTAATTCTATAACCAAATGTTTTCTAGGGTTCCGCAACAAGTTGTTGGTCTGGTCCAAGAGAAAACTCACAGCCTTGCTGTGACACGGAAGGATAAAAGCCTGGGAGAAACTGTTAAACAGTTTTTCTTAGGTTTTTTGTTTTTTTGAGTAAAAAATGGAGGTGTCACTTAAATGAATAAAGACTGGGTGAAAGTATTTATTGCTGCTTTTTTTGAAGTTTTTTGGGTTATTGGCTTAAAACATGCTAATAGCATTTGGGAGTGGACTGGGACTGTTATTGCTATAATCATTAGCTTCTATTTAATGATTATGGCTGGAAGGAAACTTCCTGTTGGAACCGTGTATGCTGTTTTTGTAGGATTAGGTACTGCGGGAACTGTTTTTTCAGATATTGTAATTTTTGGTGAACCATTTAAAGTAGCAAAAATTATATTGATTTTAATTTTATTGGCAGGGGTAATTGGTTTGAAATTAGTTACCGATGATAACGTCAAGGAAGGAGATAAAACATAATGGCATGGGTTTCTTTGGTTGTTGCAGGTTTCTTTGAAATGTTTGGTGTTTTAATGATAAATACGTTGCATAAAAATCGTAATTGGCAATCGTTGGTACTTTTAATTTTTGGATTTGGAACAAGTTTTCTATTTCTTGCACTTGCAATGAAAACATTGCCCATGGGAACCGCATATGCAATTTGGACAGGTATTGGTGCATCTGGCGGAGCAATATTAGGAATGGTTTTATATGGTGAATCAAAAAACTGGAAAAGAATTGTTTTTATAGCAATGGTATTAGGATCCGCTATCGGTTTAAAACTAATCTCGTAAAGAAGGGAGTTATCATTGCAGGTATGTCAGAGGTTTTCGTATGCTCATGCTTGGCTGGACAGACGGAAATACTTTTATTCCATTGGTTCCGAGAAAAGGAAGAAGTGCCATCGACAAGCATATAGTCGGTTATAAGCTCGTAAGAAGGCTGTAAAAAAGTCAACAGAAGCGATGTTCAACCTCCTGGGTAAGGTGAACTCACTGCAGCTATTTATCAAAAACACTGCTTTTTTAATAGTTGGTTTGCTTATCTCAAAGTGATTAAACGAGTCGTTTCTGACTCCCCCTCTTCAAGTATGCTCAAAAATATGCACTGTGTTTATTATATGTATGAGGATGAAGAGTACACACTAAGCCAGCTGTATAAGAAAGTTCGAAAAAAGCGTGGACGCGCTATAATTCTTACTTCTGTCGTGGTTGGTTTAGGCCTGAAAATAAAGGTAACAATATACAAGTCCGCATTGTTTTTGTGCGGGATAGGAACCGCAAAAAAATTAGAAATTCGACCTCTCCGCTATTTGGTATGGATGCGGCCGTAGTCTAGGAAATTTTATACGGAGTGGCGGCATGATAGCATTGCATGTTTGAGCCAATATCCCTTGGTACTGGCGTCTTGGTTTAATGGATCATGCCCGCAGAAGCTCCGTATCAAACCGAATGCGATTGGTTGAGTTTCTAAAGGAGTTATTTATTCAATTGTTTTCAAGCTTCATTCATCATACAAGCACAATGTCTGAAAATAAGATACGGTCAAATAACTATAAAAGGTATTTGCCGCATCAGTCGTATCAATGCTGTAAAAATTGAAGTAAGTAAAGGCTTTACGTTATAGAAACGCCTGATATGTGAAGAGATCACAGGAAAAACTGTAGTCTTAACACATACGAAAGCAAATATAGTACGGGGAAATGATGTATTTATTGGAGAAACATTGTGAAATTGAGACTTTATTTTATCAACATCAATACACAATTGCACGTACTGCAACCGTAATGCAGATCGTAAAGGAGACGTTATAAATTTGGGGCTATCGCTTTTTTGCTGTACTTGGTTTACTTGTATCCGTTGTGTTATATATTAGCTTAATAGGAAGTGTAATTTTTGGTTAGGCGGTAGTGTTTTGCGTACAATTGGTGTAGATCAAATTGAAATGACATTTATGCCGAATACGCCAACCTTTTCAATGATAATTAAAATTAGCTGCATTTATCCATGAAACGAGAATCATAAGAATATGATGTATTTTTTTCGGTCCATTGTTTTATCTTTAGTATAAATATGTAAGAGAGTCAGGAATCAGATTTTGGCACCGCTTTCTTTGCGGGAGAAATAGACCCAAACTTAATTTGTGATATTGTTAAATGGTCAGGCATTCAATCCCCTATAATCTGATTTTAAATGATCGCGACATATGGCAAGTGTGGTAACTGATGAAAAGTTATAAAGCTTTTATGACAATGTTCCGTACATCAGTTAGTTTTATTTTCTTTTTTAGAGCAAATCGTGCTGATAGATTTTACGAAAAAACCATTTATTTCATAGTGCAATGCCCATCCATAAATTTTACTAAGAAGAATTTATGGTGTTTTTTTATTTTTAATTCGAACGAATGCTTTTAAAAAAAGAAGGGTTTTTATGCTAAATCATATCGATTTTCAGCATAAAATTAAATTAGTCACAAACAATAAAGACTGTTATTAATGGAAAATGGAGATGATCAGATGACAAATATTAGAGAAATCCCCATGGAAGAAGGGGTAGATAATACTTTAAGCTTGATTAGAGAAGGATATATGTATATTTTAAACAGACGTAAAAGTTTTAATTCTGATATCTTTACAACCAGGTTATTTGGAAAGAAAGCAATCTGCATGGGAGGAAAAGAAGCTGCAAAAATTTTCTATGATGCGAAGAAGTTTAAGAGAAAAGGCGCGGCTCCAAATCGAGCAGTACAAACATTGTTTGGCAAAAATGGTGTACAAATGTTAGATGGAAAAAATCACAAACATCGTAAGGAAATGTTTATGTCCATCATGTCTTCTTCAAGACTTGATAATCTCAGTGATGTTACTAAAAGACAATGGGAAATAGCTATGAGTAAATGGGAGCAGATGGATGAGGTGATTCTTTATAACGAAGTAAAGGAAATGTTGTGTAAGATTGCTTGTGAGTGGGCTGGTGTACCTGTTCAGGAAAATGAAGTAAAAGAATTAGCACAAGATTTAGGGGCAATGTTTGAGTCGCCAGCTACCATTGGACCAAACCATTGGCGAGGAAGGAATTCACGGAATCGCGTAGAAAAGTGGGCAGCTGAACTTATAAATAAGGTTCGTAATGGAAAAGTAAAGGTTCCAGAATATACTGCATTACATACATTTTCTTGGCATCGTGATATAGCTGGAAATCTTCTTGATGCTAATATTGCTGCTGTTGAAGTGCTTAATATTTTACGACCAATTGTTGCAATCGCAATATACATTAACTTTCTGGCATTGGCAATACATCATTATCCAGAGGAAAGAAAGAAACTGATCTCCGAGAATGAGGAAAGATATGCTGACATGTTTGTACAAGAAGTACGAAGATTTTATCCGTTTTTTCCATTTGTTGCGGCACTGGTAAAAAATGATTTTACATGGAATGGCTATAAATTTGAAAAAGATACATTAACTTTGCTTGACCTTTATGGTACTAATCACGATTCTAAAATATGGGAAAATCCGGAAATATTTCAGCCCAATCGTTTTGCCAAAAAGGAGACCAACCCATTTGATTTTATTCCACAGGGTGGTGGCGAATATTTTATGGGACATCGCTGTGCTGGTGAATGGGTGACTATCGAAGTGATGAAAGTGAGTCTGGATTATCTGGCTAAACGAATGAATTATGATGTGCCTGATCAGGACTTAAGCTTTAGTATGGTAAGAATTCCTAGTATCCCTCATAGTAAAGTAATTCTTAAAAGTGTGAAGAGAAAAATATAATCACCTTTGTTATGATGTTAGCGGGATTCAAAACGTTACGGAATAACGGTATCTAAGTTGACACAGATACAAATAAAATATATGTAGATAGGTTAACAGATGCTCCTGTTAAAAAATCAAGTTTAAAATACTACACTGTTAAATCTATTGATTTGGTTAGTGAACTAGCTGTTAAATATGGTGGCCGCAGAAATAAATTTAAAAATGAAGTAACCTGTCTAAACCAATAAAATTTACGTTGGTTAGAAATTGCGTCTTAAATAACATCAGCCCCTCTTTGTTGAGGGGGCTATACATAAGATGGGATGGGTATCTTTTTTAGTTTGTACAGGATAGTTCTTTTTAAACAATGAAGGACAAAGGTTCAACTTTGTTAGAGGTGTATATGTACGATTTTCTTTAACACTTACCAATACGTATAACAGAACAGCTGTTGTGACTAATAGAATAGCCACAGCAACTTTTCCTCGATTGCTTAGCCCAGTCTACACATTCTACCTCCATCTTTCTTCGTTTATGTAATATTTGATTTTGAGAGATATATAATCCTATAAGGTCACTATCTAGAAACCACATATAGAACAAGTATAAGTTGAAGGATTTAGAAATAGTGACAATTTTACACTATATTGAATATAAAGAACCGAAAAAGCAAGGATATAAAAATGTAATAAAAAATAGACCATTGAATCACAGTGGCAATAAAAAGATGAAAAGTGTAAAATCAGAATAGGATAACTAAGTAAATCTTCATAAAAAAGGTTTTGGAAAATTGGTAAAGTTAAAACCAGAGGTGACGTAATTCATTAGTTAATATGTGAAGCTATCAGTTGGTTTTATTCTGCATGTAAGGTGCCGAAGACTCCCGCTTCAAGATCCTGAGTTGGTACAAAAGGGTCTAAGTGGGAGAAAACGACACCTAAATGTTCGATTCGTTCAAGGGCTTTTAGGTCATACCCTTCTAGGTACTAACATACAGTAGGAGATGGAAGAAAACTCCTACTGTATGAAGTTTCACTTTATAAACGAAGAATTAACAGTATTATTAGTAAACATTTTTCCTATCATACAGTGACAGTAAATGAACTGGAAAAAGTATATATTCGTAAAAAAATATACAAAAATACAGTATCACATAGAAGGTTATAATATTACAAAACATATTAAACGGGGTTTGTAAGATGAATATTGAAAAAGTTAAATATTTTATTGATTTAGTAGAATGTAGAAGTTTTACTGAAACAGCAAAGAAGAATTATGTATCTCAAACTACCATTAGTCAACAAATTGCTTCACTTGAAAAAGAGTTTGACATGCAATTAATTGACAGAAAACAAATTCCTATTGAACCAACACAAGCTGGATCGATTTTTTATGAAGAGGCGATTGTGCTCTGGAAGCAATACAATCATATGCAAGCTCAGATGAGGAATTATCAGCAATGTCATACTCAACTATTGTCTATAGAATATTCGGCTTTGACGGATATTCAAGTTTTATTAAGTTTTATTACCTCGTTCAAAGAACTGAATCCAACGATTAACCTAAAATTAAATAAGGTATTGTTAAAGGATATTTCAGAATTCCTAAGAAAAGGGATATATGATGCTGCAATTGCTGTTGATTCAGAATTTAAAGGAAAAGAGGATATTTTAACACATACATTATACAGAGGAAGATATTGTGCGGTTGTGGGTAAGCAGCATTCCCTTTTCCATAATAGGACTATTTCAAAAGAAGAACTATATAAATATCCACTTGTCATGCTGAATTCAACTGCGATTGGAACCTCCTATTATTTAATGATTCAAAATGCGATAAAGGATGGATATGAGCCAAATATACTGCAAATGGTCGATGATGTCGAAACAGAGTTATTTTATATCGTAACAGAGAATTTAATTGGGTTTTTACCAGATAATTATAGCCTTGCATACCCAAAAGATGAGGTTCGATTAATCCCATTAAAAGATTCACATCACACTTTTAAAATAGAAATAGGCTATTTAAAAAATAATACGAATCCATCATTACAACGATTTCTTCTTCAAATACAAGATTCGTTTCCCCAATAGGTTATAAGTTTTTTGTATTTGATTTTGTTCAGTGCTTCACTTAATGTTTAGTTATAGATACTTTCAAAAGGAGTGCTAGAAATTATGGGGAAATTATTATTGACTGGTATTGATGGAAATTTAGGTAGGCAAGCAGCTGAATATTTATTAGAATTGGTTGATAAAGATAAAGTTATTTTTTGCGGCTATAATCCTACAGCTTTAAAAAAGTACGAAAAACAAGGTATTGAAACACATGTGACCAATTTTAATAAATTGGATGGGCTAGCAGACGCTTTTACTGGTGCGGATAAACTTGCTTTAATATCTATGCCTTTTGTTGGATTAAAACGTCAACTTGCACATAAAAACGTTATAGACGCTGCTAAGAAAGCTGGCGTAAAACAAATCATCTATACATCATTAGTAAATGCAGCGGATAAATCAAATCCAAGTGTTGAAAAAATTGATCATATTTATACGGAAGAATACATTAAAAGTATCGGTTTAGATTATATTTTTCTTCGTAATTCTCAATATGCCGAAGCAATGATTTCAAATTACTTCACATATGTTAAGGGTGATGGAGTACTAAAAAATAGCCAAGGTGATGGAAAAATGGCATATATTTCACGTAAAGATTGTGCAAAAGCTGTTGCATTTTCGATAGCATCTAATGAGTATCAAGAAGCTATTTTAAATATTAATGGACCGGAACTAATGACCATTTCTGAGTTTATAGCAATTGGAAATAGAGTTACGGGCAACCATGTAACTTATGAAGAAATTACGGATGAAGAAAATTATGCTATCTTTGATGCAATGGGAGTTCCTAGAACAACTGATGGTGAATTTAAAGAAGGCTCCGAGGCTCCATTTTCATCAGATGGTATGGTCACTTTTGCTCAAGCTATTCGTTTGGGAAAAATGGATGTATTTACGGATGACTTTAAGAAACTTACAGGTCAAGACTCTCTTACAGTGGAATATATGTTTGAACATGCTAATCAATTTCAAATAGGTAATCGTCATTCAAAAGATAACTGAACAACTAATAACATTAACAAAAACAAGCCTATTTTATAGCTAGAACGGATTTATCCTATATCTAACTTGCCGTAAGCCTACCACTTCTGTATATACGAGGAGTCTAGGGGAGATAACGGTACCCAAATATTCACTATTACATTGGCTGATTCTTTTCCGATCGCTTCTTAAATAGTAGCTACTCCATATATTGTTTTAAAGTGGCAAAGTGTTTTTCAATATTCGTTCATCAATGTAAGCTGCTGCATTCATTAGAATATAGTATAAAATACTCCCACTCCTGTACATCCCGGTTGAAAATCATTGCTGAAGTTAGTGAAACAAAAGCATAAATCTTCTACCAAAATTGTAGAAGTATGAAGGTCAACCATTAGCAGAAAATTATAGTGAAGTAATTTTTTTATCATTACTAAGTAAAAGTTTGAGTTTATTGGATAAATAGAAATAGTTTTAATTATATCGTATTGACAACGCGGTAACAAAGTAAAAATCAACATCCGTTAATTTTCCTTATTATAAAAATAAGGAATTATATTTAAAAAGGATAATCTATAAAACTGCTAAAATAGTTAATCATAGAAACGCAACAAATGCTAGGCACCATCCATGGGGATAGTCGTCCTCATGGATGGAAGTATCCTTATTTTGCATTGAATGCATTTAGCATCCATATATGTTGTTCTAATGAAGTTTTTATGCCGATAAATAGATCACTTGTAGGCTGATCTAGTAAATCCTCTGCTGCTTCAATAATCTCCTTGGAGTCATCAACAATTTTTTGGAAATCTTTAGCTATTTGATCCACCATCTCATTGGCTGACTCTTTTCCGATCGCTTCTTCAATAGTAGCTACTTCCATATATTCTTTTAAAGTGGCAAGCGGTTTTCCTTGAATGGTTAAAATTCGTTCAGCGATTTCATCAATGTAATCTGCTGCTTCATTATAATATTCTTCAAACTTCTCATGTAGTGTAAAAAATTCCGGTCCCTTTACATACCAATGATAATTATGAAGCTTTGTATTAAGTATATTCCAGTTGGCAAGTTGTTTGTTAAGTGCATCGATTAATTGTTGATTCATCTATCCCCACTCCTTGTAATTTATTTTATTTCAATCTATATTATACACTTAAATTATAATATTATCAAATAATAATAATTATAATAAATGCAACTGATAATCTATCAGAATTAGCTTCTATTGGGTTTGTCAGATGAAATAAGCAACTCTCAACGAGAAGATTTTGATAAATAGCCAGTTCCAGTTGCATAATATACAGAAAAAAGCATATTATGTATAAAAATAAAGGCCGGCTGATTGTCTTTATAATTCCGTTCTCAATAAGATTTACTTATAAAGTACAAATAAAGAGGGGGAAAAGATCGCTTTATTCTAGACAAATAGTAAATATATATCAAAAAATTATTGAAAAGCAGAACTTCTTTACTAAAATTTATCCAACTCTGCATCAACAGTTTAGTGCTGAAAACTTATTCGCTTTTATCGAGCTAACAAACAGCATGAATCATTCAATGATGAATTATTTACAAGCGAAAGGTCTACAATTGACCTATATCGATCATATAATTAAAGGCTTATATAACACTTGTCAAAATTTAAATAACGGATTATTGATACTATCCGTAACCTCCGTCGACCAATATAAACAGGCAGTCCCAAAGAAAGCAATTTGTTTTATATACAAATAGGAGCTTTAATACCGGAGATCATGGTAACACTAGATATTTCTTTACTTGCCAATCCATCAGCAATCGAGGATTTTTTATTAAATGGAATGACAATCGCCAGGATTAATTATGCCTTACGGAGATTGGTATGATTGGGGGGAATTGATCAAAGTAATTCGACAAGTGGAGAAGGAACTGGAATTAAGCGGGTTTAATTTACCAAAATGTAAGATCTATATGGACTTAGCTGGTCTTAAAATTAGAGTCAGTCCAATTCAAAGTGCTTTTCTTTACAAGGACATGGAAAGCTGTGACAGCGACACATCGCGGTTTTTCAAAGGCTCGAGATTATAGCCTTTGATCTAATTCTTTGCCGTAGGGAATAAAGGAAAAGCCTTACGGAATGAAGTTTTACTTTATTTATGTTTTAAAATTGTCGTTAAAAATATTTTTAAAAATATTCGGTGTAAATTACTTATGAACTTCCTTGTATAAATTGATTTTTATTATAACAAGTAATTTCATTGTGTTTACACCGAATGTTTTGTTTTTAACGTCTGAGCAGGAAATGATGATGCATAGGTACATAAAAATATTTATAATTTAAGCTTAGAATTTGGATTGATCGCTTAAGTCAGGATCATAATGGTTAAAAGAACTGGAGCGACTACTTACACTAATGGAATCACCTGTATTCAATGCTCCAGCTCCAGTGTTTGATTTACTAGTATCGGATGGTGACAAGCTATAGATATCACCGACATTTACTAGTGAACCAGGTCCTACACGTACTACTTTTACTGGCCCTACAACGGAAGACATGTTTTACCACCTTCTATTAAATTCGGTTTATTACTTTATGATATGATATTCACCTATTATTTGTGCTTTTTATTATTTTTTAGATTAATTATTTTATGAGGTGTTGCAGCAGCCTATGTGCCTTGAGGAGATGTCAAATTTGGTAAGATGATTGTAATAAGAAAAAATGCATAAAATAAAAGTGTAATAGTGCAAGCCAATGTCTTTTCTTATATGATCTCCACAACCTTTAGTTTTTTAGTTACACTTCCAGCTTGCGCTTTTATTCACTTTAATTTAGAGAAACATAAAGAAAGCAGGGAATAGCTGCATGAATCATTCACTATCATTTATTAACGTAAAAAAGTTTGATAGATGGAAGCAGTATTTTAGTTGAAAGGAAGAATGTAGTGCCTCTTCAAAACAACATTAGCCATAATAACCTGGCCCGTAGCCGTAATATCCGGGACCATATCCATAATATGGACTAACGAGAGAAGCACCTAGTAAACCGCCAGCTAAGCCTCCTAAAAATAGACCACCAAAAAAGGCCTCCTCCAGAAAAATGGTCTGCCAAATCCAAAAAATGGTCTATCGAAGCCAAAAAAAGGTCTGCCAAACCCCCATCCCCAAGGTCGAATTACCTTTCATCATTTGACATTTCATTCGTAGCTAAATCATCATGGTATGATTCATTGTTCGCTAATTCGTTATGATTTACATCTTGATATTGTAAATAATCCATCATTTTACCCTCCTATCCGCGTATATGATGTGGTTATTCATCTAATAATAAAATGACTGGGCTTTTTTTATCTGAATTCGCAATTTTAATGATGTTTTGAAAAAGCAAATGGATGTGTTATTAAAGGGGGTGATTGTCTGTTTGAGATAGTTAGAGCAGGCTACTTGATTTTATACCTATAGGGGTATAAAATGAGGTTAAATGAATATGAAAAGGAGAGAAATAATATGATGGCTACGGCTGAAGTATATGTAACATCAACATGTCCATTTTGTACGATGATGACAAATTATTTAAAAGAAAATAATATCCCTTATAAGACGATTAATATTGAAACAGATCAACAAGCTGCCAAACGTTTAGTTGAAACAACAGGGCAACTGGGAGTCCCACAAACAAAAATTAATGGAAAATGGATCATTGGCTTTGACCCAAACAGGGTGCAGCAAGCTTTAAAAGGATAAGCAATTGAAGAAGAAAAACATCATATCTTGTAAGAGTTGCTCTTTATCGGAATTACCCCAAGATAAACAGACGAAACACCTCGTTTCTTTTTGTCCTGGTCATTATGGCTTGTTACTAACGGCGATTGTCATTCTGATTATGCAATGGATGTAGTGACAAAATATAAATCCATTGATATAGCTGCCCGATTTAAAAAATGTAGTGGGCAGCTTTTTTATACTATAGGAAAGTATAAAATTTTAGGGTTTATCCCGCATGTAAGGTGCCGTAGGACTTCCACTATAAGATCCTGAGTTGGTACAAAAGGGTCAAAGTGGAAGAAAACGGCACCTAAATGCCCGATTCGTTCAAACTAACATTCCGTGTAAAAAGCATTCCACGGAATGAAGTTTCACTTTATAGTATAAGAAAAACTACAGCTTTCGCTAAGACTTGGCGATAAGCCAAGTTTTTCTAACATGAACATATCCGTTTCTACGTGGCTATTTTCTTGAAAGGCTACTTCGTCTAGCTTATGTGTTCGTGCTTCTAACAAACTTCGATCTTCCTTTCTACGGTAAATCACCATCGGTTCGAATCTAAAGGAAGGTCGACTAAAGCGGGCTGATTGCTCAGGCGTCGGCATACCCCTGTTTTAGAGGCATGTTTTCTTTATCTTATTAGAAGTCTCCGGTTTGCACATTGCTAACCGATCGCCTACGCTTTTGTTCCATATAAAAAATTTAAACGCAGAAGTAGAATTAATATTTGAAAAATCTTTAAGTGTGTTATTTATATGTTTTATTGTCGATTAATAAAATACTTCTTTATGTTTTATATAAACAATTGACAAGCAAAGCTGAATGTTGGTAATATATACCTATACACTAAATGATTCTAAAGTACTAAAAAAGTGAATAAATATTGAGGAAGCAACGATATGCGATTGTAATTGGGCGCCTGAGATCGCATGGAGCTAGTGGTGCAACCGGCCTCTACGTAAATCATTGTATTTATGTAGGGGCATTTTTTTGTACTATAGGAAAGTATAAAATTTTAGGGTTTATCCCGCATGTAAGGTGCCGTAAGATTCCCACTTCAAGAGCCTTTAGTTGATACAAAGGGTCAAAGTGGGAGAATACGGCACCTAAATGCCCGATTCGTTCAAACTAACATTCCGTGAAAAAGCATTCCGCGGAATGAAGTTTCACTTTATAGTATAAGAAAAACTACAGCTTTCGTTAAAGACTTGACGATAAGCCAAGTTTTTCTAAAAAAAACAAATCGTTTGGATCGTTTACATGGTTAGATATACATATTTATCAATTTATAGAAAACCTACATTTTTAAATAGGAGTCTAAAGCCCCTGTCGATAAATAACAATACAATGAAAACGTTATACTAACGGAGCTTCAAACGGAGAACAGGTAGAGTTAAGTTACTTATCTATTTAGTGTAGAGCTGATAGGGAGTCTCAGAAACGGGATAAAAATTAGAAAGTGATGGGATGAATTCATGAAATTAAAACAATTTATTCTTGCATTAATAACTTTCTTTTCAATTAGTATGGCAGCTGCTTATTTTTCCATTAGTCAGGCGGAACCTAAAAAGGCTGATGGAGAATATATAGCTGGAATTTCAGTACAGGATCTTTCCAAAGAAGAGATTCGCACTTTAATAGAGTCCGAAGTGGAACAATGGCAGCAAGATAGTGATTTTCTTATTGCTAAAAGTGAATATGAACAGTGGAAAATTCCAAAGGCTATGTTTGATTTTTCTATTGAGGATACATTGAAAGATTTAGAAGCAGAAACGAAACGACGTTGGAGTAATTTTTTAAGAAAGCCGGATCATGTAAATATACCACTAAATGTAAAAGTAAATTTATCAGCTGATGAAGAACTTATGTTACCGGCATATATTGATGTAAAAGCAGTTCTTAAACATGCAGAACAAGTTGCCAGTCATCTGGGGAAAGAAAATATAGCACTGGAGTATAAACAAGATCCCAAACAAATTTTTGAAAAAGTAGCTGATATTAAATTAAATGTTACGAATCATTCAAAAACTTTCATGGAGTACGCTGCAAATAATATAAATGGAACAATTATTGAACCATATAGTCGGTTTTCCTTTATCGATATGCTTCATATGAACGATACTCTAGCTTATTCACAAACGGATATAAATCTGTTGGCATCAGCCATTTATAGCTTAGCTTTGCAGACAAACGTAAAGATTATAGAGCATCACGTAAAAAATATAATGCCTGACTACACGGAAGCAGGGCTTGAAGCAACGGTTAATAAGAAAAATAAAAATCTTATCTTTTATAACCCAAACCAATCTGCTTATTTACTTCAAGCTGAGTTTAAAAAAAGACAATTGCATTTTACATTACATACATTTCCAAGTGATAAAAGATATGCTTATGAAATTACCAATCGAAAAGAAATAAAGCCAAAAACAATAAAACGATATAGTCATAAATTAGCTCCGGGCAAAAAGGAAGTAATTCAAGCAGGAGTTGCAGGGGCAAGCCTAGATGTTTATCGGGTGAGTTATCAAGGAGATGCCGAATTAGATCGGGAGTTCATTCGCAGTCACTATTATCCACCAAAGCATGAGATTATTCTTTACTCTTTGCAAGAGAGGAAAAATGATGAAGATCAACAAGATAACCTAGCTAAAACAAATGAGACCACACCTGAAGATCTCGAAATCGCAAAAGATCTTAATGAAACAGCAGAACTTCCTGAATTTTCCTTGAATACAAGTGATTCTGTTAAACAAGAAGAAGAATTTGAAAAGGTAAAGAAACATTACTGTGAAGGAGAAACAGTGAAAAATAAAATGGGAGAGTTTTTAAATGAAGCGCCTGAGTTAAAACAAATGCTTTGTGAAAATGACCAGGATGATTTAATAGGATTGTTTATCGAATGGTTGAAACTAATGGAAACATTAGATAAGCAGTTAAATGAACAGTTAATCATTAAAGAGAAAAAAACAGATAACCGAAAGATAGAGGAGCAGCAGTAATGGCAAGAAAACGACTAGGTGATCTATTAGTAGCATCTAACTTAATAACGGAAGATCAATTGAATACGACACTAGCCAATAAAGACAATGAAGAGAAGCTGGGGGATGCACTTTTACGCGAAGGATACATTACAGAGCAACAATTAATTGAAGTTTTAGAATTTCAGTTAGGTATACCTCATATTAACTTGTCGCAATTCTCGATTGAGCAAGAGGCAATTCAACTTGTACCAAGAGAGTTAGCTAGACGCCATGATGTAATGCCAATACGAACAGAAGATTATAAATTGTATGTGGCTATGGCAGATCCAATGGATTATTTTGCGATTGAAGAATTGAGAATGGCAACCGGTTATCAAATTACTCCGGCCATTGCAACGAAAGATGATATTTTCCAATCGATTACAAAGTACTATGATTTACAAGAATCATTGGCTGATGTATTTGATGATATGGCGGAGGAAGAGCAAGTAGCCGAGACTGGAATAGCAGATCAAGATTCACCAATTGTTCGGCTTGTCAATCAGATCATTGCCAATGGAGTCGGTCAGCGGGTTAGTGATATTCACTTTGATCCGCAAGAAACGGAGCTGAGAATTCGCTATCGAATCGATGGTGTATTACGGACAGAGCGTTCTTTGCCAAAACATATGCAAAATGTTATCACAGCAAGAATTAAAATAATGGCAAATTTAAATATAACCGAAAAGCGTTTACCACAAGATGGAAGAATTCAAGTAAATATTGATTTTAAACCAATCGATATTCGTATTTCTACTCTGCCCTCCATGTATGGAGAAAAAATTGTTATGCGAATTTTAGATCGAAGTAATGCGTTTGATGATTTGGATAAGCTGGGTTTTAATGAAGCAAATTTACATGCATTTACGAGTATGATTGAAAAACCAAATGGAATTGTGTTAATTACAGGTCCAACTGGTGCCGGAAAGTCCTCCACTTTATACGCAGCATTAAATCGCTTGAATAAAGAAGACGTAAATATAATCACGATCGAGGATCCGGTGGAATACCATTTGGATGGGATAAATCAAGTTCAAGTGAAGGAGCAAATTGGCATGACATTTGCGCATGGGTTGCGGTCGATTTTACGCCAAGATCCGGATATCGTCATGGTTGGGGAAATACGTGATATAGAAACAGCACAAATTGCCATTCGGGCATCTTTAACAGGACATTTAGTGCTTAGTACGTTGCATACCAATAGTGCACCGGCAGCGTTAACACGGTTAATTGATATGGGAATAGAACCGTTTCTTATTGCGTCATCTTTAACGGGAGTGGTGGGTCAAAGACTCGTTAGAAGAGTATGTCGTGATTGTCAAATCGAAATCGCTCCAACAGAGCGAGAACAAGCTATTTTTAAACAGCGAAATATAAAAGTTTCTAAGGTAGTCAAAGGAAAGGGATGTGTTAGCTGTGGCATGACCGGATACCGGGGCAGGTTAGCCATTCATGAAGTACTGGTGGTAGATGAACAAATTCGTACATTAATCATGCAATCAGGAAATGCTAATACAATTCGCGAGCATATTGAAAGTGCCGGAACAAGGTTATTAATTGATGACGGATTAATGAAGGTAGCTCAAGGATTAACGACAACAGAAGAAGTATTGCGCGTTGCAGCTATAGAATAGGAGTGAATCAAAGTGCAATTAGATATTAATGAACTACTAAAGGCGGCAGTTAACAATTATGCTTCTGATGTACATATTTCTGTTGGTTGTCCTCCAGTTTTTCGTATCAATGGGGTACTAACATCATTTGGTGAGAGGCGGTTAACCAATACAAATATTGTAGAAATGGCCAAGCAAATGTTATCACCTAAACAATGGGAAACATTTTTAAAGGAAGGTGAATTGGATGCTTCCTATGAAATTACGGATGTCGGAAGGTTTCGTTTAAATGTATATTATCAAAAACAACAAGTTAGTTTTGTAGCCAGGATTATTCCGAATGACATTCCTAGTCTTGAAGAATTAAATATGCCGGCTATTTTAAAAGGATTGGCGTTAAGGCCGCATGGGCTTATTCTTGTGACCGGTCCAACTGGGTCAGGAAAGACAACAACACTCGCGGCAATGGTTGACTATATCAATCATCATAATGCAAAGCATATTGTTACATTAGAAGATCCCATTGAATATATTCATCAACACAGCCAGTCTATCATTCATCAGCGGGAAGTTGGCGTGGATACAAAAAGCTTTGCAAAGGGATTGCGGGCATCTTTACGTCAAGATCCAGATATTCTTCTAGTTGGAGAAATGCGAGATTTAGAGACGATCTCAACTGCGATTACTGCTGCAGAAACGGGACATCTCGTACTGGCAACTTTGCATACGAATAGCGCGGTCCAAACGATTAACCGAATTATTGATGTGTTTCCACCACATCAACAAGGGCAAATTCGGGTACAACTAGCGGATGTATTAGAAGGTATTTTATCGCAACGACTATTTAAGAGTATGGATCATCGCGGAAGAATTGCGGCAACGGAAATACTTATTAATCATCCATCAATCGCTAACTTAATTCGCAGCGACAAGGTCGAACAAATTGAAAATGTCATTCAAACGAGTCGTTGCATGGGGATGCATACGTTGCAAATGTCAATAAACCAATTACTCCAAGCAAATAAAATTACCAATGAAGAAGCCAAGTCTTATCTGTCGCGTTCGGGGGTTATGTAATGCCTCTATATAAATATGTAGTACGAGCAAAAAAAGGAAAGGTAAAACGTGGAACGATCGAAAGTGTTTCTAAACATGCAGCGATAAAACAACTACAACAAAGCGGAGTTAACTTAAGAGAAATAAAAGAGACGAAAGAAACGATTTTTAATAAGAATTTATCCTTAACCATGCATTCTGTAAAAAACCGTGATTTCGTTATTTATTGCCGACAGTTTGCGACATTAATCCGTGCAGGTATTAGTATTGTTGAAGCGACAAATATTCTCGCTCAGCAAACCGATAGCAAGGCATTAAAAAAGGCATTATTGCAAGTGGAGGATGATGTGAGAGAGGGACAAGCGTATTCGACTGCAATTAAAAAACAGCCGAAAATATTTCCCGTGTTATTTGTTAACATGATTCGTGCCGGCGAAATGATAGGAAATCTCGATGAGACCCTTGATCGCCTCGCTACATACTATGAAAAGCAATATACATTGAAACGAAAAGTGCAGTCAACGATGACGTATCCAATTATTTTATTCGTATTAATCTTAGTTGTTGTAAGTTTTATGTTAATTTTTGTCGTTCCGAATTTTGTCACGATTTTCGATCAATTTGATGGAGAAATACCGGCAATAACTAAAATAGTGATGAAGCTGAGTGAGATCGTGAAGGAATTATGGTGGCTCGTGCTATTGATTCTAATGGTATGTATTAGTACCTTTATTGCGCTATTTAAACGGAATAAAACTTTTCATTATGGTGTGCATCTAGTTATCTTAAAGCTACCTGTTTTTGGAAAAGTATTACAAAAGTCAGCAATTGCCCGGATGACTAGGACGCTCGCTTCGTTATTCGCAAGCTCAGTTCCCATCTTGGACGCTCTTGAAATCGTTGAAAAAGTGGTCGGAAATCCAATTATCAGGAAAGTGGTACGTGAGTCGCATGACAATTTAGAGAGGGGCAGCCCTTTGTCGGAGCCACTAGCTGATAGTTGGGTATTTCCCCCGCTTGTTTCCCAAATGGTTGCTATTGGGGAACAAACCGGGTCACTCGATTATATGCTTATGAAAATTGCCGATTTTTATGAACAGGATGTTGATCGCACCGTCGATGCATTGAAATCACTTATCGAGCCGGTTATGATTATTTTTCTTGCCACGATTGTCGGATTTATCGTTTTAGCTATTCTTATTCCGATGTTTACTGTTTTTACAGAAATCCAATAGAGAGAGCAGTCTGTCCATGCGTGTAACTGGCTGATACCTCTTTTTTTATATACTCCGTAGACGGAGGATTCAACACCGACTTCCCAATCCGTTTATCTAACAATCAATTTAGGGATGAAGGAAACTTCAGATAATTGAAGATTCATTTTAATTTTAAGGGGGTGGTAGTGAGGGCAGAGCAAGTGATGAAACACTATCATCATATCATTCATTTTAAGGAGTGGAAACAGGATGTTAAAAAAATGGAAACAAAAATTAAAATTGGATCAACGTGGGTTAACACTTGTGGAATTACTTGCAGTTGTCGTTATTTTAGCGATTGTTGCAGCGATTGCTTTTATTGTTATTAGTAATGTGATTGAAAACTCGAAAAAGGATAGCCATGTGGCAAATGCCCAGCAAATTATTTCCGCTGCGAAAATGCATGAATCTACTGGCGGGAATATTGGTGAAAATGGTGTAACATTAGATGATCTAAAGAAAGAAGGTTTCATTGAAAAAGAGATTTTGGATCCATGGAATGATAAAAACACAGATTACGGAAAAGGTGTAATTGTAACAAGAAGTAGCGGTGAAAAATATTATATTAATAATTTCGACGGAAAAAACTGTAAATTAACTAATAAAAGCGAAGCGGATCTTAATGGTGGTCGCAAAGCTTGTAATTAATGATTTATAACATCGTTTTGTGAATTAATTACACATTATTTAATAACTAAATATGTCCAAGCCCCTGATATTATAGGAGGCTGGACATATTAACACATATAGAAAGAGAAAGGTATGCGGACAATGATCGAAGCTCTCCTATATATCTATCTGTTTATCGTCGGCTTAGTATTCGGTTCATTTTTCAATGTGGTTGGCATTCGCCTTGCTGCGAATCAATCGATCATCTATCCGAGATCATACTGCCCGAACTGTAAGCGCCAGCTGACTGCAATGGAACTGATACCCGTCTTATCGTTTCTTATGCAAAAAGGCCGATGCAAAGGTTGTCAAGAACCTATTTCGTTTCAATATCCACTGGTCGAGTGTATTACAGCGCTTTTATTTGTTACAGTTCCACTTGGAGTGGGATGGTCGAGTGAACTAGTCATAGCTTTCTTGCTTATTTCATTACTGATTACAGTAACGGTTGCTGATTTAGAAAACATGATAATTCCAAACAAAGTGCTGCTTTTTTTTGGCTGTCTTATGTTGGTTTTACGGCTGTTTTTGCATACTTCTCCGTGGTGGGATAGTTATCTTGGCGCTATAGTTGCTTTTTTTCTTTTGTTTCTTATCAGTTTGTTAAGTAAAGGAGCAATGGGGGGTGGAGATATCAAGCTATTCACCGTTTTAGGGATGTTTGTTGGGACAGCAGGAGTGATTTGGACACTCTTTTTAGCTTCTTTGTTTGGGCTGATTTATGGTGTGATCCAAATTGCTAGAAAAGTGAGGAGACGAAAAGAGCCTTTGCCATTTGCACCGTTTATTAGTATTGCTGCCATGATTTTTTATTTTTTTACAGATGAGTTAAACGATTTTATTCAGCTGTTTTTGATTGCTATGTAGGAAGGTGACCACATGTTTTTACTATCTAAGCCAAAACGTGTTGTAAATATAATGATTGATGATTACGTTATTCGAATTGCAGAAAATAAAGGGCATGATTTAACGACGATTCGTCTATTAGAAGAAAGAGAGTTACCTCGTGATTTAATTCAGCACGGGAAGATTATCGATGAACTAAGATTTTACCAGTTTATGAAGGAACTTGTCCACTACTGGAAGCTAAAACATCGAGAAGTTCGATTTTATGTGCCGAATTCACTTGTTATTATGCGTCATGTTGATGTCCCTAGCGAATTAGAAACGGAAGCGATAAACACCTATTTTATGGAGGAGGTCGGGAAATCTATTCACTTTCCTTTTTCACCGCCACTACTGGATGTGTTTGTCCCAAATATGAATCAAGAACAAACGGAACAAGCAACAAAGAAGGGCATCTTATTTGCTGCACCAGAAGAGGAAATTCTGAAATATGTAGGTGTGTTTGAAGATGTAGGCTGGACGCCAATTGCGTTCGAAATTCAACCGCTTGGGGTTTTTCGTTATTTTCATCATCAGTATATAGCACAGCATGAAAAAGTCTATTTATTGTTTGAATGTAATTTACTATCTACGAACATTAGTATTTTTTATCGCCATTTACCTGAGTTTATCCGTTTTCAGCAACTTAATTTGCAAAGGGCAGATTGGCAGGCTGATACTAAATATAGCAAAGATTTAAATTGGTCATTTGTACCAGAAGTAGAGATATGGAATCAGGTTATGGGGGATGAGTTGACGGAGCTGCAGCGGATTATGGATTTTTATCGATATTCCTTGTATAAAGGCGAGAAGACAGTTGAAGCCATTATTTTATATGGAGATATGCCTCATTTATCATCGATAGCAGAAAAAATAAAAGCATCCGTTTCCATATCTGTTACCATTTTGCGTGGGAATGTAGAAAATGAGAATACAGCTTTTGTTCCTGTACTTGGGTTAGCGTTGAAAGGAGATACAGCTAATGCTTCCAGACATTAATTTACTCCCTGAAAAGCATAAAGAGAGGCAATGGCTATATTATAGCTTCCTTACAAGCGTTGCTTTAATAGTTATCGCTTTTGGTATATTGGCTTACTTTTATTTTCAAGTAACGAAGGATTTGGACAAGCTGACAACGCAGTATAACCAAGATTACGAACAAAACATGGCGTTAGAAAAGCAATTAAGCGATTTAACTAAAGCAAAAGGAAAGGATAAGCAAACGGCGGTAGAATTTATTCAATCGTATCAATTACATACTTCTAAGCTGATTGAGGAATTAACAGCGCTCTTACCAGAGAACGCTTATCTTAGTGAATATGAATATACGTTGACAAATGTGACGATTCAAACACAGTTCGAAACGTTATCTGCTGCTTCTAGTTATGTTAAACATCTAGATGATTCGAAGTACGTCTACGATACTGCAATAACGAAGGTAGAGGCATTTTCTGCTTATGAGTCGGAAGAGAATCAGAATAATCAAAAAGTAAATTATGATGTTATTCCCCGTTATGATGTTCAATTAACGTTTAAACCAAACAAAGAAGTGTTACTGGAGGGCGCAAATAATGAATGATCTATTTCAAGAAAAAAAGTCCTTGTTCATTGTAATTGTTGGTTTATTATTTGTCTTACTTCTTGTGTTGTATATCGCTGTATTTCGACCATTAGCAAATGAAGTCACAGCAAAGGAAACGGATAAACGAACTCTTCAACAAGAAATCTCACAAAATGAACAAAAACTAGCAGAAGCTGAGAAACAAGATCCGGAAATCGATACGATATCCGTGAAAAGGCAATTACCATCATCAAGAGAGTTAGATGAATTACTACTCATGCTGGAAAAAAACGCTCAAATTAGCTCTAGTCGTATTGAAAACATGGAGTTTTCCTATGATCAACCTCTAGCTGATTTGGAACAGGAAGAAGAGGGCGAGGATCAAGACGCCACAGATGAAGCAAAAGAAGCTCCATCCGAAGAAGAGGAAACAACTGCTACTGAAGACGAAGGGGAAGAAGAAGGATCAGATGCTGCACAGCACGTAATGGAGACAGTTGCCAATTCGGTTCATACTGTTCAGCTGCGAGTACAGATTTTTTCACCCGACTACAAGCAATTTAAGCAGTTTTTAAAAGAAGTTGAAAAACTGGAGCGGCTTACGATTGTCCATACAATTGAAATGAAGCAACCAGGTGAAATAGAGCGCAATCAAGCAGAAAAACCTGATAAAACGGTAGAATATTACGTCGAATTAATGACATTTTATGATGAAAATTAGCTTCCCTCTGGAAGGAGTGAGTACATGTTTCAGCAACGTGGATTTACCTTGGTTGAAGTACTGGCTTCACTTGTCATTCTGTCTATCGTACTTATTGGGGTTAGTAATTTATTTATTTTCACCAATAAAACAGCTGTAACTAATAATGAGAAGCTACTTGTCATGAATCTCAGTAAAGCGACTATGGAGCGAATGAAGATGGAGCCATTTGCTTATATAAAAAAATCGGAACAGTTTAACGAACCGATGACGTATACATACGAAACTTGTAAACAACAACATTTAGCGCAGTGTGAACAACGATATCAACCGACGATTAATAACAAAAGGTATTTGGTTGAAATAACAGCAAGCCAAAGCAAAGATAGCTATGTTGTAAATGAGGAAAAACTTGGCTTGATCAATGTTATCGTGACGGTGGAAGATGAAACAAAGAAAATTAAAAATCAAGTGGAAGGCTATGTTAGGGATGGTTAGAAGAAATGAACAGGGTATGACATTAGTCGAAGTGCTTGCCGTATTCGTTATTGGGGCGATTATTTCTGTGATTGCTGTGCAAATTTTGCTGAATGGTTATCGCTCCTACGAACGAACAAAGACAAATGTTGAACTTCGGGATTCGGCCGATTTAATAATGGCACATCTGGTTGAAGAATTATATACATTAAAGGTGAGTGAAATTAAAGAATTTCATACCGATGATGGATTTTACATTGTTTTAAAAGACACAGAGGAAAAAATCGGCATAGCAGATGGAAAAGTCATTATTAAACAAACAAGTTATCCGATAGCATCCAGTGGCGTACGCATACGTCATCGGTCGAAAATAACAAGGGAAAAGGATGGATTATTTCATATTACATTAGTTTTAGAAAAAAATGGAAACTCCTTGCATCTGGAAAGTGAAATTGGAATTATAAATGATATCGATATCGTGCCTAAGGAGTGAGAAGCATGAAGCGTTTTTGGCAAAATGAAGCGGGCTATACCTTATTTTTAGCATTGCTTATTACCGTTTTATTTATGATATTAGCTCTGTCGACTGTGGCTTTTACGATGTCAGGTATGAAAAAAAATACAGCTCGTGAAGAATATGTCCAAGCGACAGAACTAGCGGATAAAGGAATGCAACATATTACGCAAGAAATAAATACACAATTAGAGGAAAAGTTGAGTGAAAACGGGATGCCACGTCACCAATTCGCTCAAATCTTAGAAGATGTCTTAGCTGATTATACTTGTGAAGCAAATTTAGTAACAGGGGGAACAATCGGGAAATATTCAGCATGTATTGATGGGGAATGGGAGGATATATTTGATCAGGATGGTTCCAAAAATGAACTTCGTAAACTCGTTCCGTTTAAAAGTGTCGGTACAAAAAAAGGGAAGGAACGAACGATTTATGCAAACATTGAGATTGGTGCAAAGACCGTTCCAGATGCCTTAAAGTATGCGATTGGCTCTCATAATAATTGTGAACAACAGAAAGATTGTGGTCGGATTCCTGGTGAAGGGAATTTATTTTTACACGGTGGAGTTGTTATTAAAGGTGATTTAAAGGTTGATAATCATATCATCACTTCAAATAGAGGATATGCTTTGTTGAGCAGAGATTATTGGTTAGACTCCCTTTTCCCAAGTATTCTTCCAAGTGGAAATGATCAGAAGGCGAAGCTCGTATTAGACGGAAATATGTATACGATCGAACATCCTCTCCAAGGAAGGTATGCCGATCATATTAATTCTACGCATTTTTCTACTCCCACATATAAAAAGCATAATCGACCAGAGGAAGCTTTCCTGCAGGCGCCAGATATAGTAAATCGGGCACCGGTTCAAGATAAAGTGAAGATTCGTGAGCAGCGTGATCGCTTTTATTATACGAAAGATGATGTAGAAGATCGAAATATCCTCCATAATTATCGGATAGAAACAGGTAATCAGTATGCAGAAGAGAAAGTATATCCTTATGCGGAAGATTGTTTCTTTTGGTGGTGTGATGAAATTAGCGAATATAGATTACAAGGAACTAATACTTTTCGTAAATTCGCTACTGAAAAAAATCTATTGATTCGAGGTAATAAAAACGAGTTCGGTAAAACGACGATTTCTGAAGGGATGTATGTTGGAGGAAATCTTTATATTGGAAATCATTCGATTGGTGACAATAATTATAATCCTGAGGCTTATGACAAGATTCAAATGGAAGGATCCATTTATATAGATGGTGACTTAACGATAAAGGGCGTAGATGCAAAATTAAATACACTTATATATGTTAATGGGGATGTGACGATTCAAAACACCCGTATTAACGGCTTAGTAAATGATGGAAAGGAAGGATCCCTAATTATTTTTGCCAATGGAAAAGTCCATATAAGCAACAATAGTGTTAATCAGGATGAACCGAGTAATATCCGAGGGTTTTTTTATTCAGAAAGTGATTTTGAGATGTTTGGAGTGGGCTCTAATATTCACATTAGTGGTGGCATCTCTGCACGGCGTATTGTGTTAAACGCGATTCGCGGTCGAGCGAGTTACCAACGCTTTGAAGGAGCACAAGAAGCTAATTATAGATATTTTGAAGGAAGAGAAGGGCAAGGAACTAGACCATCTCGATTGCAAGTCATTTACAATCCGGATATTATTCATACGTACTCGGATTTAAAGCAAGAGGAACCGGTTATTTATGATATTGATCCACCGCTAGTAAAAGAACGAAACTAAATGGTTTGAGAAAACAAATACTTTACGTGCAAGCTATTCCAGCTTGCACGTAAAATGCATTTCAATCATTAAATGAGAATGTCCCACCAGATTTTTATTGCAGTAGCTAATATTAAAAGAGCAAGTAATGCTTGGAGAAGCTTTGTATTTGCGCGTTTTCCCAATGCTGCTCCGAGTGGCGAAGCAATTAAGCTTGCAATAATCATGATGATCGCAGGAACGAGCAATACCTGATTTGTAGCTATCTTGCCAATGGTAGAACCAATGGAAGAAATAAATGTAATAGCAAGGGAACTGGCAATTGTCATACGTGTTGGAATCTTTAAGACGGTAATCATAATCGGGACAAGAATAAATGCCCCTGCCGCACCAACAATACCTGCAGCAATCCCTACGATAAATGATAAGCCGGCAGCAAGTGGTTTATTAAAAGTCACTTCGTTTAGATTTGTTGGATCATCATTACTTTTTGGCATAAACATCATAATAACGGCAATCGTCGCTAATATAGCATAAACGATATTAATGGCAGCTTCTGGAAGTAGATTGGATCCGTATCCGCCAATGAGTCCACCGATTAAAATACTAACACCCATATATAAAATGAGCTTTTTATTTAAATACCCACCTTTACGATATGCCCATACGCCGCCGATGGTAGCAAAAAACACTTGAACGGCACTGATACCTGATACTTCATGTGCACTAAAAGCTGCAAATCCAAGTAAAGCGGGAATGTATAATAACATAGGGTATTTAATGATAGAACCACCAATTCCCACCATTCCTGAGATAAATGAACCGATAAAACCAATTAAAAAAATGAGGATGATAAATCCAAAGCTCATTTGTTGTATCCCACCTTTGTTGTTATTCGGTAATATGAACTGGATGATATGGCTAAATGGTGTGATAGTGATTCGTTAAGCCATATTGAACTAACTCTGATTTACATTTCAAATGAAGTTTTTGCATCATATTTGCTTTATGATTTTCCACTGTTTTTGGACTGATGATTAAGCGCTGAGAAATTTGCTTATTTGTATAGCCAAGAATGGTGAGGCGAAGAATTTCTTTTTCCCTAACAGAAAGAATGGAATAATCTTTTTTGCTATGCTTAAACAATTTATCAAGTTGTTCTTTGGGAATACCCACCTTGTAGTATCGCTTACCTTGATAAACAGCATGAATCGCTTCATGTAGCTCACTACCTTTGCTGTTTTTTAAAATGTAGCCACAAACATTAATTTGGATTGCTTTTTGAATATAAACCTCCTCATCATGCATAGATAAAAGTATAATCCGAACCCGTTCGTTTTGTTTTAAAATAACTTCTGAAGCAGTAAAACCGTCTAAACCATTTGGCATCGATATATCCATTAAAATGACATCGACTTCATTACTGTTGGTTAGTAATATGGCTTGCTCCCCATCCTCTGCTTCTCCGATAATCTCAATATCAGGATAAGCTTCGAGCAACAGTCTAAGACCACGTCGAATTAAACGATGGTCATCAACAATTAATACTTTTATCAATGAAACTTCTCCCCCTTTGGAATGGATGCACGAATAATTGTCCCCCGTTGTAACTCTGATACGATGTGAAAAGCACCTCCCAGCAAATGGATTCTTTCTTCCATATGTTTTAATCCAAGACCTTTTGAGCGTTCTTTCGTTATATCAAAGCCGATACCGTTGTCCCATATCGTTAACTCGAGCTTATGCGATAATTCCATAAGTTCAATATCTGCCTGATTTGCATCAGCATATTTAATCATATTGTGTAATGCTTCTTGAATAACACGATATAAATTAATTTCGATTAAAGGTGGAAGGCGGTCTGTTAAATTAGATGAAAAGGTAAACGTAATGGATGGATTGCTTTTTTCTAACGTCGTAATTAAACCATTTATCGTTGCGATTAAACCTAATCTATCAATGCTTTGCGGTCGTAACTGATAAGAGTAGGCCTTAATATCACTCATCACTGCGTTTAGCTCTTCTCGCACATCGTCTACGTAAGTTTGGATACGTTTATCATTCACAAACGACTCAATTGCCTGCAAAGCGACGGAAATGCTGTATAAAGCCTGCCCTACTCCATCGTGAAGCTCTTGGGCCAGACGTTTATGTTCATTTTCCTTTGCTTCAATCAGCTTTTGGATCATTTGTTTTGACAGCTGAGCTTCTTTTTCCTTTTGCATGAGAGATTGATCACGCAAAACAAGCAAATATTCTTTTTGATCTGTCTGTTTGTCGTGATACATTAAAGCAGTACTCATTTCTACGTTTATTTTCTTGCCATGATAGGTCGGCATATCCGAAAGAAAATATGGGACTTCGTCATGTGCGATGAGATAACATGTATTTTCGCCACTTCGTAAGCGTCGTTGCTCACAAAAAGAACAATATGGGACACGGTCATGTACCATCCATCCCGTTAGTTTTTTTGCACTCGGATTCATGGCTAAAATCTTGCGGCTTTGATCCATGATGATAATACCATCTTGAATATTCTCAAAAATTTGGCGTAAATATTTATTTTCATATTGGATCGATGACATCGGTTGAATTTTCCCCCTTTGTTTTTTCCCGAATTATAGATACCGCAAATCCCTTCTTTAAAGTGTTGAGGTATTACGTCTGGATAAATATTTGCTTTTTCAGTGATATTCTGAAAAAACTTTTGTAGGTTGGTAATCTTGTATTAAGATACTGTAAGCTATCAAGCTGTATCGAAAAATGAAAGTGAAGATCGTTTGATTTAACAATAAATTTCTCGAAATGAAGCTTTACTGAATAATAAAGCGTGTTTCTAAAAAAGATAGTCTTTCTAATATCATATACTGCCATTCAGCTGAAGAGATCGTCAATAAAATGAATTAGTTTAGAATCCTTATTAAATATCAGCAATAAAAATTTACTTCTGCTTGTATATATTCTAAAATTTTTGGAAGCTATTCCTTTTAGCTAGATTTAAGGTAGCTTGCTTTTTGGTGTTTTACATAAACTTTCTTTTAGATAAAATTTGCTAGGTAAAGACAATTACCATAGAGGGAAGCCCCTCTATGGTGGTTTCACAGATCAAAGTTATTCTGCATGTAAGGTGCCGGAAGACGCCCACTACAAAAGTTATAGAGAATACGAAGAAGTCTAAGTGGAGAAAACGGTTCCTAAATGCCCGATACATTTAGCGACAAGACAAGGAAAACTACGACAGCGACACATCGCACGCAGAAAAAGCGTTCTTCTTTTTCAAGGACAAGGAAAACTACGACAGCGACACATCGCACGCAGAAAAAGCGTTCTTCTTTTTCAAGGACAGAAGATTCGGGTAGTACTACATCGCGTTCTTATCAAGGGACGCTAGAGATTATAGCTCTTGGTCTATTTCTATCAGTAGGGGATGAAGCAAAATCCCTACTGATAGAAGTTCCACTTTATTGTGGAATGAATACCTCTGTTAGCCAGCGCGAATATCCTCCAGCTAAATTCAGGACTTTCTTAAATCCATTAGCTTGTAGGAGGCTTACTCCAATGGCTGAACGACCACCTGATTGACACGCTACGATAATGGTTCGATCTTTCGGGATTTCCTGAAGACGGTCTTTTAGTGTACCGAGCATCATATGATCAGCACCTTCAATATGACCTTGCTCCCATTCTGATTGATTGCGGACGTCAATTACAACCGGGTCATTGGCAGTTATCAATTGTTTTGCTTCATCTGGTGTGATGTTGTTGTAGGATTCCAAGTTGTCCATATGTTTAATAGTCTTGTTTACATCTATGAATCCGGCAATTTGGTCAATCCCAATGGAACGAAGGGAGGTTACAATCTCATTTACTTGCTTTGGGTCGGCTAATAGATAGAGTGGTTGATCATAGTTAATCATCCACCCCGCCCAATTCGTAAACGATTGATTGTATGGAATGTTTATCGTTCCTTGGATATGTTGTTTGCTGAATGCTTGGGCATCGCGAGTATCAAGAATTTGAGTGCCGCTGTTTAACAGTTCTTTTATTTGTTTCACATCTGTTATTTTTGGTGGGTCTTCGAGCTTATGAATCATATTTGGTCCAACTTTATTGATATGCTTCATGATTGCAAAATAGGTAGGCGCTTCCGGTTGACCAGCTAGCAAAGCATCAATAAATGCAGATTCATTATCATATTGCATCGCCCAATTAAATCGTTTTTCATATCCTACCGTTGAGGATGGAACAGCTCCAAGTGATTTCCCGCATGCACTTCCGGCTCCATGTGCAGGCCAAACCTGTAAAAAGTCAGGTAATTGTTTAAAGCGTTGTAAAGAATGAAACATACTCTTCGCTCCAGACACGCTTGTTCCTGCTTCACCTGCTGCTTTTTCTAGTAAATCTGGTCGACCAACGTCTCCGACAAAGACAAAATCTCCTGTAAAAATGCCAATTGGTTCATCTGCATTTGCACCGCCGTCTGTGAGCAAAAAGGAGATGCTCTCAGGTGTATGTCCAGGAGTATGCATTACTTCAAAGGTTAAGTTGCCTAATGTAATGGTGTCTCCATCTTTTAGCAGCGTATGTGATAAATGCTCTACATTTTTGTATTTCCAATCGTCATTTCCTTCATCTGATACATATAACTCGGCTTCTAATCGATTGGCGATTTCTCTACCTCCAGAAACATAGTCGGCGTGAATATGTGTTTCTAATGCACCAACAATTTTCATTCCCTCTTTTTCAGCAGCGGAAAGATAAGGCTCAATATTTCGAGCCGGGTCAATAACTAAAGCTTCCCCTTTTACTTGACAACCTACTAAGTAAGAGGCCTGTGCTAACTGTTCATCATAAAAATATTTTAAAAGCATCGTTTCACAACTCCTTTTTAATTAAAAATGATCTATTTATATACATAAGAAACGTAGGGCATCGAAGTCTAACGATAATCCCATTTAAGCCTATCTAATAAATGGGAGAAGCGAGAGACAGCGGTCTAAAAGAGTAGCTGATTATAACTTATAACTTAAATCAGTATACCTAAAGAAAAGCAGTTTTCTTCTTTCAGACTGATAATCCGTTATTACGACAAAAAGTTTTCATTGTGCTACAAATACACGAAAAAACAATTTTCGCATCATTTGCAATTTTATTTATTATTTTAGAAGCTTGGTAAATAAGCTAGGTTTGATTTTCGTTTACTCGTCATGCTTTTGTTGCAAAACATCTAATGTAGCTTGTATATATTTAAGGTAGTTTTGTATTTTTGGCTCTTTTATCCATTTCATGATTGTAAAAATGGAAATAGAATGATCCATGGAATTTTTTCTTTCTTGAATAGCTGCTATCAGCTCTTTTACTTCTTTTCTTTGATTAAGTAGTGATAGTTCGAAGAGTGATGCTTTAAGTTGTTCCAAGGATTGTTCATCTGCTAATACGTTTTTTATAAATAATGTAATTTGTTCCATAAGTTCAATTATTTGTAGAAGGATAGGAAGCTTTCCTAAGATGGTAATTAATGCTTCAAAAGATTCCTCATTTATTTTTGATAGCTGAAAGCGTTGTTCAAAAGCTTTAATGGTGGCTGTATCCTTAGAAATATATTTAGAAAATTGGGTTATTTGTTCAATTGAATGAAAAGTGCGCTCTAATTCAGGTAACAGTCGAATCAAGTTTGTTAATGCACTCTGTATTTCTGGACGTGCCAGTTCTTCCATCCAGTCATGATTTGCTTGCAAATTTGCAGCAGTCTTCGTCATTACCTCACCCCTCTTTGATTGTTACATGATCCCTTTAAGCATGCCGTCCCAATACATAATTGGAAGAAAATCCTTTTTCATTAAATACATACTTTTCCGTTCAACTGCTTGGTTAAATGGCATAGACTCTTGTGGATTTTTGTCATAATCAAATTCAGCTAAAATTAAACGGTTATAGCCTGTTACCAGTGGGCAAGAACTGTATCCATCATAAGTCGCTTCAAATGGTTTTTCCTTCATTATCGCTATAAGATTATTAACTACTACCGGTGCTTGTTTACGTATCGCAGCTCCCGTTTTAGAAGTAGGTAAATTACTGCAATCTCCAATGCCAAAGACATTTTCATAATGTACATGTTGTAACGTATGTGGGTGCACATTCACCCAGCCGTTATCATCGGCAAGCGGGCTGTCTTTAATAAATGTTGGCGCTTGCATTGGCGGGGTAACGTGTAACATGGAGAAAGGTATTGTCTGCTGTTCCCTCGTGTCTAAATTTTCTAAGACCGCTTCTTTTGTATCTCCTCGCACTTCAATTAAATGATTGAGAAAATATGTTTTTATTTGCTTCCTGGATACTATCTTTTCTAAAGCTTTACGGTATTTCAATACATCAAATATGGCTGAGTTTGCAGAAATAAATAGCATTTCCGCTTTGTCACGAATTCTTGCTTTTCTGAAAGCGTTGTCTGCAAGATACATAATTTTTTGAGGCGCTCCGCCACATTTTACAGGTGAGTTTGGGTGAGTGAAGATAGCATTACCACCAGAAAAATTACGAATGACTTCCCATGTATATTCGACATGTTCATAGGAGTAATTGCTGCAAACTTGATTTTTTCCCAGTGTGTCTTTTAATCCTTTAATTGCATCCCAATTGACTTCAATTCCTGCCCCAACGATAAGATAATCATAATGGATTTCAGTTCCTTCGTTTGTGTATACACAATTATTTTCTGGATCAAAATTAGTTACCGCTTGTTGAATCCAATCAGCACCATCTGGTATAACGCTACGCATGGAACGCTTTGTTACTTCTTTCTTAGCGACTCCTGCCCCTACTAGAGTCCATAATGGTTGATAATAATGAACTTCTGCAGGATCTATAATCGCGATTGCTTGTTCAAACCCTTTTGAATATCGAAGGAGTTGAGCAGCAACTGTAATTCCTGCAGTACCACCCCCAACTATAACAACTCGATAATGTGTTGCCATATAAATCCCCCTTGATTTTAGCTAGGTATAATTCGTACATATACACATCTATTGTATGACAGGGCTGCTATAAAATACTATAGGGGGTTTCCCTTATTTTTCTTAGTGACATGTATAAGTGTTAAAAGTAACTTGATAATTACTTTTAGTAAAAGGTAAACGTATAATAAATAAGGTTGTTCGTCGTTTTATATATAAGAATTAAAACGATTGTTATACTCTTAGCATTTTACCTATAATAATCTTATTAAGATTTGAAACGATAAAACTTACTGTACTGTAAAGGAGTAATTTCCAATGATAGAGCAAAGCCCACTGCAACCGACTAGAGTTATTCACTTATTTGATCAACAGTTAAAAGGGGAATGGAAAATGCGTAAGAAATATACATTTAAAAAAGGGGAGCAAGTTACTTATCCATATAAATTAACAGAGCATATTTATTTAATTATGGAAGGTGACATACGAATTTTTCACCTACATCAAGATGGAAAGGAATGCGTGTTAGGCATTTTAACTGCCGGTGATTTTATCGATTTAGCTAGCATTTTCACTACCGAAGAAAGTGATGCATATGCTATCGCGTTAACGACTGTTTCCGTTGTAAAAGTAGAAAAGCAAGAAATACTGGATGCCGTTGCGCATACTCCAGAGTTGTCTTTAGCGTTATTAAAGCATTTTTCTAATCAATTACATGAAGTTGTTCGTATTTTAGAACAAGTCGCTTATGATAAGGTAGAAGAGCGTTTATGGAACTCCTTACATAAATGGAAAAATAAAAAGGAAGAGAAAGGCGGCTGGTATCCTCTCCCCAAATATCTCACCCATAAAGATATGGCTGGAATGATTGCGTCAACTAGAGAAACGGTCACGTTCTTAATCAATAAATGGGTACAACAAGGGATGATAAAAAACGATAAACACCAGCTCTGGATAAAGTGAAGCTTCATTCCGTGGGGCTTTTCTTTCATCCCCTACTAATAGAAGTAGAACTAACATCTTAAACGTTTTGAAAAAACGTGATGGTTCGCTACCAAAGTTTCTCTACCCTTGAAAAACCACGATGTATTGCTATCGAAGCTTTCCCCTATCGAACGAATCGGGCTTAGACTTCGGCATATTTCTCTGTACCTCTTGAAGTGGGAGTCTTTCAGCACCTGAGATGCTAGATAAAAAAGTTGGATAATGTAAGGAAGCTTACATTCATTTTTAAGCCAACCTTGTAAGATGTATGTAGATGAAACCACTACATTGGAGGAATAAATCATGAATGGAATTAATTTTGAAGCAGTAGAGCAAACAACAAAGGTGATTAAAGAGAATCCATCACAAAAAATGCGTCATTGGCATGCAAAGGTAACTTGGGAATCAGGAGTGAAGAACAACGTACAAATTCGTGATTTTAAGCCAATTACGATGGATGAGCCAGTACCATTAGGTGGCACGGATGAAGGTGCTAATCCAGTAGAGATGTTAATAGGAACCGCAGGCAGCTGCTTTGCCATTACGTTTGAAGTACTTGCCAGTCAACAAGGAATTACATTGGAAGTAGTAGAAGTGGATGTAGAAGCAGATCTAAATGCTGCCGTATTTTTAGGATTAGAAGAAGGAGACGGTGGAATATTACAACCAACCATCCGCTTAAAAGCAAAAACTTCGGCACAAAAAGAGCAAGTGAAGGAAATTGCAGAGACTGCATTGCAAAAATCTCCAGTACTAGCTAGTATGAAAGCAAAATTACAACTAGAAATCAACTAGTTTTTTATAACATATACGGACAACAAATCACCTCCAATTTACTAATGTTGGAGGTGATTTATTGTACCTATTCCATGGTGGATAACTGTTTTAAAGTAATGTGTTTTCTAGTCAATGACAAGCAAACTTCGCTCTCTTTCCTAAGATAAGTTAATATCAGCTCGAATTTAAAGGAAGGCCGACTAAAAGCGGGCTTGCCGCTCAGGCGTCGGCATCCCCCTGTTGTAGGGGCATGTTCCTTTATCCCGAATGTAAGAACGTGCTTTTCTCATTTATGTTTTACGAACATAATGAGAAAAACAACTTCTAAAGTCCCAATCGTTTAAAGGACTTTAGGTTATACTCTTGCCGTACTAACATTCAAAGAGAAAAGCACTCCTTGAATGAAATTTCACTTTATCTCTGACAGAAGCTCTCTTAAGTACGACGCTAACGAGCGCTTCTATTTTTTATTCTTTTGTCTATAAATTGTAGATAAAAGTACAAATTTTCCTAGTATTCTTGACCTAGGTTCTTTTATAATAAGAATAACAAGGGGCAGAAGGGGTGTTCTTTTAAGATTGGCACTGGAAAGGAAAAGAGTTAGTAGCATAACTAACAGATAAGGGGGAGAGCTAAATGTTTTTTAAACAAAATAGACAAGAAAAGAAATGGTTAAAGACCTTTTCTGATGTAGAAGTAGTCATCAACATACATGATGCTGCCGTTTTACAGAAGATGGAGATGATAAATCTTACGAAAACAGATATGAAACGAATAAAAAGCTTGCAACCACTTGTAATGGAAAATATTGATTTGTTTGTTGATTCATTTTACTCGACTATTTTACGATTTAACCATTTAAGGCGAATCATTGAGAAGTATAGTACGATTGACCAGTTACGATTAACATTAAAGCAATATGTAAGTGAATTATTTGCAGCAGAGATAAATCATAAATTTTTGGAAAAACGGTTCAATATTGCCAGGACTCACTATCGTATTGGTTTACAGCCTGCTTGGTATATGGGAGCATATCAAAATTTACACAACACGATTATTGCAACCATTTATGAAGAGATGAAGAATACGGAAGATCTTCATGCTATACTTGTTGCTGTTAATAAAATAATGAGCTTTGAGCAGCAAATTGTATTAGAAGCCTATGAACAGGAAAACATAAAAAAAATGCAAGCAAAATATGAAGAAGGAAAAGACTGGCTTAAAGATAAAATGACTTCCGTAAGTGAGGGACTTGTAGCATTTGCTGAAGAAAATCACACCTCTGCAGAAACATTAAGTACAAATATTAATGAAGTGAATAAAGTCACAGAAAAAAGCACGTATCAAGCAGAAAAAGCCAGAGCTAAGGCTTTAGAAGGTCAAAGTCAATTAGACCAACTGATTAACAGCGTGAGCTACATGGAAACAATGATAAAGCAAATCACACAATTTTTGTCGGAATTCGATAAATCTTCTAGTGAAATCGCCAATATCATTTCAATTGTACAAAAAATTGCCGATCAAACGAATTTACTTGCCTTGAATTCATCAATAGAAGCAGCAAGGGCAGGAATACATGGCAGCGGTTTCGCAGTAGTTTCACAAGAAATAGGTAAGCTAGCAGAACAGACAAAGCAGTCGATAACGCAGATAACCTCATTAATCACAACCTCTAAGGAAATTAGGAAACATACAAAAGCAGCCATCAATGAAATAGAACACGCGGTTGAAACAAGTGTGTCTTCTACGGAAGCTACCCAACAATCTTTTCAGCATCTTATAAATACAATACAGGTTAATGAAAAGGCAATTAAAACAGTTTTAAAGGAAATAGAAGATTTAAAACAAGTAGTTCAAGAAATGGAACGAGCTACTTCGAGTGTTGTCGCCGCTGCTGAGCAGTTAAATGAAGCAGCGACGAAGGCATAATAAACAAAGGGTGTATTCAAAATAGAGGATTAAAAAACTAATATCTAAGAGCAAAATTGCGATGTATCGCTATCTACGTTTTTTGGCCTTGTAAATTGGGGGAAGTGTCACTACCCGAGGTTATTCTTATCCTGTTGAACGGCGAGATTAGCTCGTCCATTCGTTGAAATTTGCTGTTTCATCATTTTTAGCGTGCTTTTGGAACACCTCTAAAAGAGCAAAAACAAAGATCGTTGATTAGGCTAACATAAAAATATAATCATGGTTTTAATATAATAATACTTTACGTAGCACCGTTTCGTTATGTAAAATAACAAGTATATACGGGAGTGTAGGAGGTAACTTTGTTGAAAACGAATGAGACAAAAGCTTCAATCGACAGGATAGAAAAGCGCATGCGCTATATCTCTGGAATTATTAAACAAAAGGGAAGAAAAATTCTAAATAACTACCCAATTACATCTCCGCAATTCGTTGCGTTACAGTGGCTATTGGAAGAAGGAGATTTAACGATCGGCGAGCTTTCTAACCGGATTAGTTTAGCTTTTAGTACGACAACAGATTTAGTCGATCGAATGGAGAAAAATGGGCTTGTGGAAAGAGTAAGAGACACTAATGATCGGCGAGTCGTTCGTATTCATGTACTCAACAAAGGAAAGACAATTATTCACGAAGTTATCGGAAAGCGACAACAATATCTTGGGGAAGTATTGGAAAACTTTTCGGAGGAACAAATAGAGCAACTTTATGATTTACTTTCCTATTTACATGAACAAATGAAGGAAGTAGAGAAAAAATAAACTTCAAGAAGAGGCGATATTGTGAAGCAAGCAATAGGAGTCATTGACTCGGGGGTAGGAGGCTTAACAGTAGCATATGAACTAATGCGTCAGCTCCCTAAAGAAAAATTGATTTACGTAGGGGATCAAGCGAGATGCCCGTACGGTCCAAGATCAGCAGAAGAAGTAAAACAATTCACATGGGAAATGGTTGATTTTTTATTAGAAAAAGATATTAAGATGTTAGTCGTTGCTTGTAATACAGCAACGGCATTTACGCTAGCTTCTTTGAAAAAACATTTAAGTATCCCAGTTATTGGTGTGATTCAGCCAGGTGCCAGAGCGGCGATTAAATTTACTAAAAATAACCGAATTGGGATTATTGGTACAGAAGGAACGATTCGCAGTAATGCTTACACGCTAGCTTTAAAAAATATTAAAAAAGAGCTGGAAATCCGTGCACAAGCTTGTCCGATGTTTGTACCGATGGTAGAACAGGGCATTTTAGAAGGTCCTAAAGCAAAACAAGTAGTAGCAGATGCTCTAGAACCATTAATGGAGCATAATCAGATGGATACGCTTATTTTAGGGTGCACCCATTACCCGCTGTTGAAAGATACAATTCAATCCGTTGTTGGTGAACAGGTGACAATTATTTCTTCCAGTGAGGAAACTGCAAGAGAGACAAGTACTATTTTAGAAGTGCATAACCTTCTAAACCATGATGAAGTATTTCCAGTTCACCAATTTTATACGACAGGAGAGCTGGATATGTTTATTCAAATTTCGGAACGGATTTTTAAAGAGCCAAATTTGCAAATGATTACTATAAAAAAAGCAACCCTACCACAAATGCAAGATTCTTAACCAGAATCTTGCATTTTTTCGTTTTAAAATTTCAGTGCTTATCATATTGAGATTTTTAAACCTGCCTTACTTCAAATATCTTATTATTTTAGATGATTATGTAAGAAAAACGGCTCCTAAATGTCCGATTCGTTTCATTTACTAGGACAGAGTTGCTACGATAGCACTACATCGCACGCAGAAAAAGCGTTCTTCTTTTTCAAGGACAAGGAAAGCTACGACAGCGATACATCGCACGCAGAAAAAGCGCTTTTCTTTTTCAAGGACAAGGAAAGCTACGACAGCGATACATCGCACGCAGAAAAAGCGCTTTTCTTTTTCAAGGACAAGTAAAGCTACGACAGCGATACATCGCACGCAGAAAAAGCGCTTTTCTTTTTCAAGGACATGGAACGCTACGACAGCGATACATCGCGATTTTTCAAGGACAAGTAAAGCTTCATTATCGGTACATCGCTTTTTTATTAAAAGCTTAGGCAGTAATACATCGTGGTTATTAAGGACGTCCGAGATTTTGCCTTTATTCTGTTCAAGATAAAAATACTTCTTGAATAAAGTTTTCCTTTACTAGGGGGTTCTGCGTCAAAGACTTGGTTTCAGACAAGTTTTCTAATAAGCTTGGTCTATTTTACTGTGTGCTTGTATATATATAGTACAAACTATCGTAGGAGGGGAATACATGCATAAGCGCGGAATACTAATAGCTGGTATGGTCACTTTTTCCATGATTTTAACCGGGTGCTTTCAAGGGGAACAGTCTTTGGAGGAAGAAATGGATCCACCACAAAATGCAAAGCCCGTTGATAAATTGGATGAATCTAAAAATGACAAGCAGCAGGGAGAAGAAGATAAAAAAACAGCAAGTGAAACGGTTGCACGTGAATTATATTTATTAGATGCCAATGGAATGGTAGCTTCGCAAACTTTGGAATTACCGACTCCAGATTCATATACGGTAGCTTCACAAGTATTGCAATATTTAGTGAAGGATGGTCCTGTTTCTGAACTGCTGCCTAATGGCTTTCAAGCTGTATTGCCAGCAGGAACAGAGGTACTGGGAGTAAATTTGCAAGAGGATGGTACGATTGTAGTTGATTTATCAAAAGAATTTGCTAATTATGAAGCAGAAGATGAGAAAAAAATTCTTGAAGCTATCACATACTCGTTAACACAATTTGAAAATGTAAAAAGTGTTCAGTTGCAGATGCAAGGAAAGGCGCTAAAGGAAATGCCAGTGGATGGTACCCCAATTGGTAAAGGATATTCACGAGCTAATGGTATTAATGTAAGTGACGAAGGAGCAGCAAATTTAATTGAAAGTCAAACAGTTACGATGTTCTACCCAGCTGAACATAACGAAAATCGCTATTATGTACCTGTAACTCAATATGTGGAGCAAAAGGAAGATATTGATGAATTACGCGCAGTTGTTGAAAAGCTTATTGAGGGGCCGGGGCTGGAAAAGAATGTGACACAAGTATTTGACCCTAAAACAACATTGACAAATAATCCTTCCTTAAAAGATGGTATTTTACATTTAGAGTTTAATGATGAAATATTGATGGATGGTAAAAAATCAGTTATTTCTGATGAAGTGATGGAAACGATTGTACGAACAATGACGGAAATAAATGGAGTAGATGCTGTACAAGTTGGCGTAGAAAATGTAGAAAAGCTAGTAAATGAAAATGGAGAAGCTTATACAAAACCAGTAACAAAAGAACAATTCACACCGACAGAAAAATTATAACTCAAGGGAGGCTTATCGATTAGGCCTCTTTTTTCTTGTCTTTAAAATTCATATAGGTCACCCTGCTAAATATCATGTATTTCTATAGTGCTTTTGATAAAAAATATGTTAAGCTAAGGATTGTACAAGGAGGAATAAGTCTGAAATAACCTATAATTACTTTTTAAATTAAAACGACATACCAAATAAGCCATCACAGATGACTTTTAAAAAAATTATAAACGGGATAGCATTTATCTAAGTTACTGTAGTTTCCGGCATAGCAATACGAAAACTTTGAGATTTTGTAAGGGCAATAGCTTGTTCTACCGTTATCTCACGATTTACAGGAAGAACATCTGATTTTCTATATAATCTGGGTTATAAGATTCTTTTTTCTTCAAAATGTGGTAAATTGCAGTTAACAGCATTCGTGCTATGGCGATAATGGCACGCTTGTGACCGCGACGCTTTTTAATGCGTAAGTAGCGGTTTCGGATTTCGGGATGCTTTTCGCTTTTGACTACAGCGGTAGCGCACTGTACCAAAAGAGGTTTGATATATACTCCAGCTCTCGACACCCTAACTGACTTTTTCTCTGCCGGCACTTTCGTTATTCGTTGGTGTAAGCCCTGCCCAGGAACACAAATGCTTAGCTGTCGGGAACACGTCCATAGAAACTCCGATCTCAGAAACCACGGCAATGGCAGAGAAGATGTTTTTAAAAGACGGAACAGTTAAGATCAAGTTAATTTCTTCCATATAGGGCTCGGCAAGAGAAAGTATCAGTTCTTCAAGGTCAGCTTTTCGTGCTTGAAGGTTTTCAACATGCTGATTAATAACCGTTAGCTTACCAGCTTGTTCGGGTGTGATAAAACCTTCGATGGCAAGTTTCAGTTCTGGGATTTTTTTATCCATGGAACCGTGAATAAGAGACTTTATTTCAAATTCTGTGTTCGTTGGATCTTCCAGTAGTTTACGGATGATGTTCATAGAACTTTCGCCAAACATATCTGAAACTACACTGCCAAGTTGGATGTTTGAAACCGTCAAGCTGTTTTGAAACCGATTCTTTTCACTTGTTCTAAAATTCGTCAACTTAAAACGATAACGCATGAGGTCACGAAGTTGTCGAATCGCTAATGGAGCATAAAGCTTCCGGATACAAGGTCATGCTTGAATAAATCAGTAATCCATTTGGCATATTTTTATCCGTCTTTTTGCCACGGATAGCATTAACGTATTTCGGATGTCCAAAGTGATGTTGCAGGAATCCTCTAATATATTAAACACGGGAATCCAGTATTCCCCAGTAGATCCCATACAGACATCCTTAAAATTGTTTTCACAAAGCCATTGTGACAGCTCATCCAGCCCTTTGGTGAAGGTTGAAAAGCGATGGCGTTTGTAGGAAGTAACTCCTTTTTTGTTTGTTGAAGCGATACAAGCAACAACAAAGGTTTTTGTGGACATCAATTCCACAGCATATTGGGTAAAATTTTTAAACCCATAAATGTATTTCCTTTCTAGAATAAACAGGGATAGAACAGTATTGATTGATTGCCCGGCTATAAACGAGCATGTTTATACAAAGATAAGTCTGCGTGCTTAAAATCACACTTATTTGTGCTTGAAAAGGCAACCTACACATATAATAATGCGGTCACTCGGTACAGCACCTCACGTGATTTGTAGTTAACTGAGCATCCCTATACATCTAGAATAATAAAAAAATCGCTCGGCACAAGTACATTTCATGCAGTTTTGTGCCTTGAGCGAGAGCGAAAGGAATGGTTATAATAATGAGAAGTGATCAACGTAATGTAAATAGTTTACGACCAATAACAATTATAACTGATTTTCTTCAGCATCCGGAAGGTTCTGTGCTGATTCAGATAGGTAATACAAAGGTGATATGTAATGCCAGTATTGAAGATCGGGTTCCTCCGTTTATGCGTGGCCAAGGGAAGGGCTGGATTACTGCGGAATATGCGATGCTACCTCGAGCAACGGAACAAAGAAATATTAGGGAATCGTCCAAGGGAAAAGTAAGTGGGAGAACAATGGAAATCCAACGGTTAATTGGCAGAGCACTTCGCTCTGTCGTTGATTTGGATAGTATTGGTGAACGGACGGTTTGGGTCGATTGTGATGTTATTCAGGCAGATGGAGGAACAAGGACTGCTTCCATAACTGGAGCGTTTGTTGCAGTTGCCTTGGCTTTGGCAAAGCTGGTAAATGATAAAGTGATACCTAACATGCCAATCACGGATTTCCTTGCTGCCACTTCCGTAGGTGTCATGCCGGATGGTCAGGAAATTTTGGACTTAAATTATGTGGAAGATTCCCAAGCATATGTTGATATGAATATTGTAATGACTGGCTCCGGTGAATTTGTAGAAATTCAGGGTACAGGAGAAGAAGCAACTTTTACAGGTAAACAGTTGAATGTTATGTTGCAATTAGCTGAAGAAGGATTACTCACACTGTTTGACAAACAACGTGAAGCATTAGGAAGTGTTGCCGAACTAATTGATCAACGCATTTCCCAAAAAGGAGAAACAGAATGAAACGTGTGATTATTGCTACGAAAAATGAAGGAAAAGCAACGGAGTTTAAGGAGCTTTTTAGAGCTTATCAGATTCAGGCTGTTTCATTAAACGACTTAAAAGAGTTGCCTGATGTGGAAGAAACAGGCTCTACATTTGAAGAAAATGCCACCTTAAAAGCAGAAACAATTGCTTCCCTTTTATCTTTACCTGTTATTGCAGATGATTCAGGTTTAGTAATTGATGCTTTAGATGGTAGACCTGGTGTTTATTCAGCAAGGTATGCCGGTGAAGAAAAAAATGATCAGGCCAATATAAACAAGGTTTTGTCAGAACTAAAAAATATTCCTGAAAATAAGAGAACAGCAAAGTTTGTTTGTGTGCTAGCTTTTGCAAAGCCTGGTATGGAAACAATGTTGTACAAAGGATATTGTCACGGTAGAATTGCCAACTCGCCAATAGGAACAAACGGTTTCGGTTATGATCCAATTTTTATACCAGATGCCAGACAGTTAACGATGGCTCAGTTGACCCAAGAGCAGAAGAATGCCATTAGCCACCGTCATCATGCACTTAAACAACTAGAAGCAAGTCTTAAAGAACAGGATATAATTTTTGAAAGATAGGATGAAGGTCAATGCCAAAAGTACTTATATTGAGTGATAGTCATGGATTAAAAAAAGAACTTGAGATTATTAAGGATCGACATCAAGTGGATTATATGATTCATTGCGGCGATTCAGAATTGGGACTTGATGATAAGGAAATGTCTGGCTTTTATTCCGTTAAGGGTAATTGCGATGTAGATACGCGCTATCCTGAGGAGCAAACTTTGACAGTTGATGGACTTGGTTTCTTAATAGTCCACGGCCATTTGCACTCCATTAAAAGTAATTTATTGCAGGTTGCTTATCGAGCGGAGGAGTTAGGGGCACAAATCATTTGCTTTGGTCATACACATGTCGCTTTTAGAGAGCAACATGGTAAACAATTGTTTATTAACCCCGGCAGTATCCGACTACCACGTGGAAGAAAAGAAAAAACATATGTTATTTTAGAATGGGATGTAAAAGAAAATATACACGTTCATTTTTACACGACTGACGGCGACCGCTTAAAAGAAATGAATTATACAGCCTCATTGTAATTATTTAAGTATATACAAAAAGCTCACTTATCTTTAGTGATATGCTCCCCTTAGCTGGACAGATTAAAAAATAAAATCTGTTGACTTGAAGGGGAGTTTTTTGTGTAAATAAACGGTTTTCCAAAGAGGGAAAAGAGGAAATATTGTGATATTTAATTAGGAGGGAGTAATTACAAGGGCTTATTTTCGCCGAATGGTAGGAAGAAAGAAAATAAAGGATGGTCATTAAAATTAATCAGCCATCCTTTACGTAACGTCAATTTGAATTTGCGGATCGTTCATCGCATTAGAAATGGTTTGCTGCCAGCGTTGAAATGTTTCGTTTCGAACACCATAAATAATCGCACCAGCTGCACTCATAGCAAGCAATAAAGTCATCATATTTCTACGATTATTTATTGAAATCACCACCTTGTTTTTAAAATTTTTCCTAGAATATGTTGTAGTTGTAACAGTATTATTAATATATTCGCTAATAATATGCTGGAATGATTTTCCACGCATTTAGATTGTGAGTATTCTTAGAAAAATTGGTTAAGCTAATTATGATCAATTTGAAAGGAGAATTAGCTTGAAGGATAGAAAATTTTTTCTTGGTTTTTTATCGATCGTTATGTCGTTAGCTTTCTTATTTGGATGTGACGGAGTCGATGAAGATGAACCAGATCCAACAGAAGAACCGTCTGAACAGCAGCAGGAGAATAATAACGATGAAAATAATAGATAAGAATCCTATTCCCAAAAGTTTAAAAAGACTTTTGGGAATAGGATTAAAACACGAAATTTCAATTTAATGACACCAATTATGAGTAAATAAATTTGGACTTTTCGTTAGTCTTAAAAAGCTGATTATGGGATAGATTAATAGTAAGACCTATACATCCTGCTGAAAGGAAAGACCTTTAGTAAAAGTAAAATAAATAGCAATATCATTATTAACTCCTCATCAAAAGTTAACATTTATAAAGGTTATCTAAAAGGTAATGGAAAACATGCCGCATCCAAATTTAAGGATGGAGCAAAACTATTATCCTATCATACAGCGAGAAAAGAACATTCATATGTAGGAGTGCTTAAAGATGAATATATCATGGTGGATGTTGATGATATAGAAGAGACTGAAATACTTCTCGACATAGTCGAAGACAAAGATATTCAATGCTCAGTCTTAGAAACAACCACGGAATGCACTTTTATTTTCGTGGCTATGATCTAACTGCTAATAAAATAAAATGATACTCCAATATTGGTATTTATTGTGATTACAAACTTGGTATTAAAAATACAGTGGATCCCATTTACGACTAGTATTCATGGATAAGGGTACCGTTTATCCAGAAAAGGCAGTGATTACGCCCACGAAAGAACATGACAGGAACCAACTGGAGGTTCTTGTGGATGATAAAGAAGCCGTGTATGTGTTTGATCGCGGCTATGTAGACGATGAACGTTTTGATCGAATGACAGATGATGGCTATTTCTTCGTTTCAAGACTAAAGAAGAATCCCGTCATTCGTGAAGTTTATTCTTTTTCACTTCCTGATGATAATACGGTTCTATCCGACAAAACGGTCTACATCGGAACGACAAAAAAACGCACAGAAAACGTCTTTCGTCTCCTTGAAGTCATGGATACAAAGGGAAATCTGTACGTTTAATCACGAATCGCTGATTCAAGTGCCGAAGAAATCAGTGGCATTTACCGATCTCGCCGGGCAATTGAACTATTTTTCAAATGGCTGAAGCAACATGTAGAAATAAAGCACTTTTATGGAATGAGCGAAACTGCTGTACAGAATCAAGTGTTTTTAGCGCTCATTACCTACTGCTTGCATATTCTCGTCCAACTTGAGATAAGAAGTAAAAAATCTCTACTGCGAATTGCTCGCCGGTTAAAGAGAGCGTTCTGGAAACCATCCTACGTCTGAACTAGAAAGTTTGAAGGAAGATCCAGTCCGTAAATCAGCTGTTGCCGTTGTCGCCTTGGGTTAATTGTATATTTTTATCAAATGGACAGTGCCAACTTTCTTCAGGTTTTGACTTTTTGGCTCAAAATCATAGAAGGTCGTTAACTGAATATTCTTGTTTTTTTATGTAATGCTAGTGACTAAAAATATTAAAAACAAAAATAAGCGTGGTACCTTCTCCATTTTATGGTGGTTACCATACTTATTTTTTTACTTACTGGGTTTTGTCCCAACCTCATACGTAAAAAAGAGGAATGATTAAGGTGAAGGTTCAAAAATAATATGTCTTAGTAAAATTTATATACTTTGTTTAAATTTACTTGTAAAGGGTAACTCTCCTTGCGCTGTCTAGCTTTAGTTCAGTTTAATCGTTAATCTAGGGCTATTTATCATTCCCCTTTTTCTCACGTCTATGGAGAACGTTATTAAGTTTTATACAGAAACTAATTACCTTTTGGTTATTCTGTCGTAAAAATATAGAAGAAAATATAGTCCTTATCATGATCATGGTTAAAGGGATTTATTTAGTTGTTAAATTTAACATAACAAGGCGTATACAATAGAAGTAGTATTTATAGACGGTAACTATACATTTTGAATTATCGCTATTTCCGAGTGTGAAGCGAGTAAGCGTAAGGTGTCCATTGCCTTCTTCAAATTAACTCGTCTTTGAAGGAAAATAGTGGGATGTTACACTGCTCCACAAACATTAACTAATCATGGCGTTTTTTACGTTTTTTACGTTTTTCTTCATCAATATCAATATCAACACGTTCTCTTTCATCAATATCAACATCAACGGAAGAATTACCACTTCTAATGACTTTAGCAATATTCAAATTACGGTTTTTATTTTTTAGATTATTATCATTATCATTGTCATTATCATTATCTACTCGGATGTCGCTATCAAAATCTACGTCCGCTCTTGCATCAGCGTCAGCATTAGCGTCTGAAAAACTGAACTCTTCTTCTCTACGCTTGTTTCTTTTTTTCTTATTTGCTTTCCTCCACATATAGATTTACCTCCTTCATTATTTTCGTTCTAATTTATCTTATTCGTTATTTACTTTTTGGAGTTGGCTTTTATCTTGAGTAAATAGTCTCTTTTAATTACATAATACAAATTAAAAAAGAGTTAATTTCCATAAACAATTCAATAAATTTTGCACTTTTAGTATAATGCAACTAACAGGGGAATTAAGTTTCAACTAAGATGGGAGATGTCAGTCAAGGCGCTTTATGTAGGGGAATGTCATAGCCTTATCGACAAAACATTAGCGCAGGCTAAACAGATACATACACAAATCAAAAACGTCCAGAAAAGCATAGAAGGCATTATAGCCTTAGAGGAAGCTTTTAAAGGGAAAACAGCTAAATTCTATTCGAACATTTTACAAAGAGGCACACAAGCCATTTCTGTTGTTTCTAGAGGGGTTCATCGCCAATTACTCGGATACGTTACGTGAAATAAAACAGTCCGTTGATGAACTGGAACCGGACAGGAATGGAGTTATTTCGAGAGGACTTTCTTGCGGGTGGTGTTCAGCGAGGACTTAAACGGGCAGAACATGCAATGATGCTAACCGATGAAGCAAATGCCGTCCTCCGATCAGTCAGAGATATTATTAACATTCGGAATATAGATGACGGAGAGTTCCTGGATAAAGTACAACATGCAAAGAAAATGACTCATCAAACGATTGAAAAGCTTCGGCACAATACAGCTAAGCTAGAGCCTGTGGAGCAAGATCTTCATACAATGAAAGGCTATGTAAGTCAAATTAGAGAACTAGGAAACAGTGGTCAGATAAATATTGCAACGTGCCAGGCAAGAAAGATAGCTGATCAAAAGATTCATCAGAAACTGATGCAAGGTCTCGTGAAAAAGGCTGGAAAGAATGCCATAGATTTAGAAGTAATCATGGGGGAGCTTGAAAACGGTGATTTTCAAAGTTTATTCCACTAGCAGCGATTCCCATTAATTATTTGCAGAAACATTTTGGGCTGAAAACAATGAATTACAGCTATCGTGCTATGCATGCCGTTTTAGCAGCAACAGGAGATAGTTTAACTGTAGATGAATTTGCCACGCTTAAGCATCAGATTGTTTCAAAAGTAAAGTTTTCGGATTAAAGGGAGTAAGACAAGGAATTTATTACGTGAGTAATCATCAAGCTAGATGTATTTGTTTGTCTAACTATATAATAAGGAATTGCTTTGCTTTTTTAAATCATGAGCAAATCGGTATCCTATTGATATCTTTTTAGAATTTACGTACCCCACTTAACAAAATAAAAACCCTTGTAAACACAGTGTTTACAAGGGTTCCTCAATACGTCCCAGGAGAGATTCGAACTCCCGACCCACAGCTTAGAAGGCGTTCTGTTATAAATACGCACACTTATACGCACACTCAAACGTTATTCTGACGGGTGTAGTAACGATATATAAAGTCTCACAGCTAACTAATACGGCTTACATACTCCGAATATTTAGTCTTACAGCGCAATTATAACAGTTTATCTAAATTTTGTCATTATTATTCTTCGTCAACCAATACTAAGATTTCATCTACTGACTTTAAATTTAATTCATTAACTATTTTTGTTAAAACTTCAATTGGAATTTGTTTACTTTTATTATGGTAGAGATCATGTATTGTTGCTCTCCTAACTCCAATGGCATCCGCAAGTTGTGCTTGAGTATAACCTTTTTCTTTTAATACCTCATCTAATCTTATTTTTATCTTCTTCATATAAGTTCTCTCCTTATTTGTTTTTCTTAGTACAAGTATAAATTTAATTACGAAAATAGTAAATTCATTATTGACAATTACGAAAATCGTAATTATAATAGATGTATAAATTACGAAAAACGTAATCAGAGGAGCGAATCAAAATGAAAACAATTAATGACAACAACGGAACTGTAACAATCACTGCAAACTACGGAGAAGTAGCCGTTTTGCAACTTGCGCTTAGCAAGTTAATTGCGTACTCAGATGAAAAAGAAGTGGAAACGCTAGCGACTCGACTGCTTCACGAAGTTAGTAATCCGGAAGTAAATAACTCGGAGGGCAAGTGTGCGCACTGCAACAACGGAATTCTAGACGTTAACAACGCATGGCACGGGATTGGCGAAGCTGAATCGGAAAAGTACGTCGTTTGTTCACTCGCCTGCCTAGCGAAACATACTAAAAGGCGACAAGCTATCCGAGACTACCTATACCAATACGTACACCCGGCGCAGTTACCGGAATGGGTCGAGGAAATACTTTTAGATTATAATTACTCGCCGGAACAACTAGACGAAATCAAAAAAGAACTACGAGAGGTTGGATATACATGTTAAATTACTATAACGAAATAAACAAGCTACGCCAAAAGATAAACGAAGATTTTGAGTTTTACCGCAAGAAAAACAGCTTGATTGATCGGAGGCTTAATGAACTAGGCAAGCGAGGGGATATCCGAAGGACAGCCGACGAAATGCAAGAACTGTTAAAGCAACGTCAGAAAGTAAAAGACGCTTCACTACAATTAATGCCGATATGGGATTTGTTTAGGCACGGTTGGGACGAAGCAGAAGAACGCTTTCAAAGAGCATTAAGTTATTCAAAAAATTCGAAAGGGGAGAATTAAAAATGAAAAAAGAAACGGCACAAGTAGTAGTTAAAAAGACGGTTGTAGGCTGGTTCAACGTGTATTTATTCGACGGGGAAAAACAAGTCGGCTGGGGGAACGTATCTCCGCAGCGGTTCGTAGAGTTGTTTCCGGGCAAGTCGCTCGACTTTAGGTTAATGGCGGAGGAGGTTACGCAAGGACAAGTCGATAGGATTTTCGGGGCGGGTGTTTTAGTGGCGTGAAAGGAAAAAGCGAGGGACGAAATTAGGAAGTTGTTGGAAAATATAAACTTTAATTTAATTGACCCAAATTTTCATTTTTACGATCTATATAAAGTAAGAGGGCAGAAAAAGTAAAGATAGTTGCCCCACTTTTGGCAATCAATGTGGCAATAAGTAGTAGGGGAGAAAAATAATCGTAAAAGTACGCAACTTTGCTATGGATTTTCGTTTATATAGATGAATGATAGAAAATCGAATGTCCCAAACAGTGGTAGTTACTAGGGAATGTAAAGTAGGGGATGAAAAAATTAAATTTATTTGTACCAAATTTATCAATTTGCGTCGTGTGCATAGTAGAGGGCATTACGGGGCTTTGCTTCGTTAATATAAAAAACAATTTAAAGGAGAGATTTTTAATGGAAAACGTAATGAGCAGTAAAAAAATCGAATTAATAAGAGAGTTTATGTCTACTGGTCAAGATGAGGAAGTAGTACAGGACGATTGGGCGGGTTTTTTAGTAGATGACGCAGTTATAGAAGTTATACACGAATCAGAGTTTGTTAAGTATATTTGCGAGAGAATAGAAAGCACCTTAAATATTTATGACTTTGATATAAATTTCCTAGAAAGAGCTACCGGGGTAAGTAAAAATGTTTTCGAGTCCTTAAAAAAGGAGTGTTTCGAAAATACGTACAGTCAAGCAGTAGCTTCTATTATCGCAAACACAAAAGGCGTAATAGAGACGGCAAAACTAGCACTTTATTATTACGGGATAAACCATTTTTTCGGATTATCTGGAAGAAGAGAACCAGATTATAAAACAGACGATGGTTTTTGCTTGTGGGTCGTTAACTGATCCGCAAGTTTCTCTTTGTACTATAGGGCGGGCGAGTGCGTAAGCAATGATTTCGGAAATTACGTGTAGTTATGGGGCATTTCCACTACGTTTCATTTGCCCCCAAGCCTTTTTTGCAAAAGCCTTGTATCGTCCAGTACTTATATTACTTTATCGGAGTTACTTATTTTTGGAAACAGATCAAATAATACATAGCCCGGCTTGTAAGTGATTTTCTTACAAGACGTAGGTTTTTAGATGTCGTAGATACATGACGCAAATACATGGCGGACATATAAAACGCATGTTGTTTCCAACCTTTTTCGGCGGTATATGTACTATGTATTTTTCGGAGTATCTTTTAACGTAAGTGGGACTGATATAGAAGATGAGTAAGCAAATCCGAAAATCAAAGAAAAAAGGAGTAAAATATTGATATATAGGTGTATTTTGACGATAAACGAGATTTTAAAATGCACACAAAATGGTACCTATTTTTTCGATAATGCACACAAAATGGTACCTATTTTTTAATATGGAAAAACCAAGAACTACAATGTAAATTTTCTGTGACAATTTTAGTTTTTACCCTGTATTTTTGCCGTTTAGTTGTCTTATATAGATGCGGGAGGGCGAGTTTGGAGGTTGTTCGTTCTTTCTTTATATTTTCAAACTTTACTGTAATTACATGCAGTAATTATTTTAAATGGCGACACTTTTACAATAGTAGGGAGGGTTTAAAATGGCTGATAAAAAATATAAAGTTATATTGAATATAGCAGTTGCTAGATACCTACTCAAGAAAGGGTTTATTATTAAAGATGTTAAGCCATCAGTAAAAATTAGAGGGAGAGTAGCATTTGTCTTTGAGTTAACACCGGAATTAAAACAAACCCTCTTACATTATAGTGAAAACAAAAAATAGTAAGTTTACAACCTCTTAAACAACTAATAAAACCACAAAAAGGGGAAATGTAGAGATGGAACCGGGAACAGGGGCGAAACAATTCGCAAAGGAATATTATGGTGTAACAAACGAAATAGACATTATTACCGTTCTGCAAAAATTGAATTACGAAGGTCTACACAGTATAAGCGTCGATAACCGAATGAAGAAATGTGTTTACTGCGGTTATTATTGGAGAGACGATAGTTTACGTAATACTAAAAAGACGTGCTGCGAGGAATGCCATCGGGGTAAAAAGACATTACAAAGACGTAAGCAGAGGGCAGATAAAGCCTTAACAAATCCTAATAAGAGGACACAAAAAGACGACTACATAAGTTGGTTAGACTATCCTTTTTGGATTGGCGAAAGTTCTATGGAAAATGTAACTGCAAATTACGAAGTGTCTTACAGTATTGATCACATCGATTATATTTACACTAAAAATCGAATATACGGAGAAGGAAACAGGAAAAGAGTTACGGAAAATATAGACTATGATGAAATGGATTACGATTAATTTAAAATAGCGACACTTTTACATATATAGAGGGGCTATAAACAAAGGCTATTTTTTTAGCCTAATTACTAGATAAAAATAAAGAAAGGAGGTAGTTTAATTGAGTGATTTCCCGATTGAACATAATAGTTTATATGTTATTAGGAAAGTATATCGACTAACTATGGCAGAGATGGCGAAAATACTCGAGGTGAGTCCAACTTATATAAACGCCATTGAAAAAGAACGAGAACCTTTGACGGACAATATACGTTTAAAATTAATTAAGCAATTCAAATTAAATCCTGCAAGATTAGCTGAAATAAACGCTATTCACGATAGGTACACATATCAACTAAATACTTTAACTAATTGATAAAGCGCTAGGTACTTAAGGTAACCGGCGTTTTTATATTTTATATTTTTAGGAGTGATCAACTAAAATGACAACCAATAATTATCGTGATTTTAAGGCAGAACAGCAGGCGTACAAGGAATTAAATCCAAAAACACGGAAACAAGTCGTAGAAATGACGCAAAACTTTATTATGCAGGACGGAGTAGCAATTGACTTGGAAACAGGCGAAGTAATTACGGATAAGTTATATATCGAGCCTAAGATTAACGGCGAAGTATTTAAAGGTAAGCAGACGGTTGACAATTTAGCCAAACATCAAACGGTACACGGCGGCTTTGTATTTGCGTTTTTTGAGGCATACAGATCAATGCACGAGAGATTCCCATTTTTAAGTAAATCGGACTTAGCTAGATTAATGTTTGTTGGGACGTATATAAGTTGGGAAACTAATCACTTGGTATACGATAATGGTAGACCGATAAACAAGAAAAACCTAGGGGAGTTGTTAGGGATGAGCCGTAATGCTTATGCAACTTTTTATAGGTCTTTAACAAAAAACGGAATACTGTCCGAAGCTGAAACAGGGTTGATTGTCGACTCTTCATTGTTTTTCCGTGGCGACCTTAGTAACGCACCAGAGCAAACTAAGAATTTACAGTACACACGAATGTTCCGAAAAACAATCCGGGACTTGTATAACATGTTCAATGGGCGAAGTATTAAAAAACTAAGTGTAATCTATGAAATTTTACCATATGTAAATTTTAACTATAATATAATCTGCCATAATCCAAGTGAAGTACAACAGGATAAAATCACACCTATGACAATAAAAGAATTAGCTCAAAAGTTAGGCTATGCGGATTATCGTAAATTAATGCGAGCGTTAAGAGATATAAAAATAGACGATATTTCTGTATTCGGTTTTTTCTCTGTTGAAAGAGACTCCCGGAAAAAGAAAGTAGTTGTTAATCCAGCGGTAGTTTATGCGGGGAACGGCAAGCATTTAGAAGCAATAAAAATACTATTTCGATAATAAACGCTAGTTACAAAAATAAAAAGTAACGGCGTTTTTTATATTCAATTTAAAAAAAAGAGAGGAATTTTAAACTATGGAAAAGAAAAACGACTGGCTTGAAAAGCGAAAAGAACTAGAACGAGAATTACTCGAGGCTATGCAAAAGGTACGGCACTACAACAGAACCTTGCGCCCTTATCGTACTGTAACCGATAGCGACTACAAGCAAGCTAAAAAGGACGTAACCCGGTTAGCTACCGAAATTAGTAATGGCGACCGGGAAGCAACCAAGCCCGCCGATCCGTACGAAGGCATGTCCGTCGCTCAATTACAGCAACTTTACGACGACAAAAAAGCCGAATACAAAGGCGGAGCAGGTAGCGGACGACAAGCAGCGGAGTTATTGACGATTAACACGCGTATTCAAGCTTTAGAAGCAGGCGAGGCAGGTGAGTAAGCATAACAACGAACTGTGGAAGCAAGAACCGGGGTGGCTAGCAGGCTACACGGAAGATCGCGAGTTGATAAGGCGGATTAAGCGATACAAACATGATTGGCGTATCACTGCCGACTACTTCAAAAACGGAAAGCTGATCGGCGTCCATTTCAAAATACCAAGCGAGCAGAGACGCCCGGCTGAACGTATGTTTGAATGTAAGGTTAAGTCAGATTAAGTCGTGGAGGGGATAAACTAGTGTACTGCATAACTAAGCAACACACGCATGTTGGTAACTTACCGCCTCAAACAACGTTAATCAAAATGGACAAGGACGGTAATAGTAGCCATTTAATCGATAACGAGGTCGTTTTAATCGTACAAGAGGACGAAAACAAGTACGAGATTACTTGCGGCAATAAGCTAATCGCACAAGGGATATACGACAATATATTTCAAACTGTCGATAGTTTGCGGAGGTTTGGATTGCCTTATCCTGATGTAGCCATATATACACACGAGGACGAGGAAACAGGAGAAAAACGTAGAGTAAGGCGGAAATACAGCCTCTTTGAAGAAGAAATACGACCAATAATTGTAAAGGTGGGGCAGTTAAATGGCGAAAAAATCGAACCAAAGTTTACGAGACTTGAAAGACCTCAATATGCGCAAAAAGATGACGGAGGGCAGGAACTGGACGCAGAGAATGCTTGCGGAGTTGGGCAACAAGCAGCGACAAAATAGAGTAAGGGAGGTCAATTAGTGCTATATAACGTTTATATTCACAAAGCAAGCGATGGCAAGAGATCGGTGTACGCCTATTTTATACAAAACGCATCAACGGGAAGCTACTCCGAGCATGTTATCGTCAAAAAGATTAAACGTAAGCAGGCGGAGGCGAGCGACAGGGAAAATGATTTTAAGGCGTTTCGAGCGATTATTAGACATACCTTCAAGCAAACCGATGTGCATAAAGCTAATTTCATTTTTGTTAATACACTTAACGAGTTTTTATATCAACTGGTCGGTGCTGAAGAAACCGAGCATACATATTTACGTGATTCCGCAAATTGGTTACTTCAGCGGTTTGTTGACTATAAATTAGAGTGGTCAGACGGTGAAGAACACCAAGCCATAGCGGTAATCGATAATGGAATGCAAGAATTAGAGCGACACAAAAGCGTATTATATCGTTTTCAGCGGTTAATCAAAAAGTTAAAAGGAGAGGAATTAACACATGAGTAAAGACGTAAGAACGGTAAAAGTTGAAAAATCGCAGGAACTAAAGGACTTAATCGCAAAATATCAACAACTGCAACGGCAAACAGAGGAACGTCGCAAGCAGGTGCAAGAACAGGCGGAGAAAGTGCAAGCGGAGTTATCGCAAGCCCATCAGCAATTAGAGCGCGCAATGGACGATACCCTCGCTGATCCAAGCAAAGAAAACGAAGAAAAGGAACGGCAGTTGCGTCGTAAAATTGCCGATCTACAATTCGATTTACAAGGCGCACAGGGGCGTAAAGATAGGGCGTTTAGATCGGGTTCATCCGACGCCAACGCAACTGCAAGGCAAGCGGTTCACCTCGCAAAACAAGAAGCACAAGACGCGATAGCACAGCACTTCGACACCGTTAAAAAGCGAATTGAGGACGCTAAGTACGAGTATTTAAAGGCGCTTGTTGGTTATCGACAATTTGAATTAGATGTAGAGCAGGGGATATTTTTTGATACGGTGCAGGCAGTGGGACAGGAAAATACAAACGTGCAACGACCAAGCGTGCCGATTTTATATCCCTTTAGGTTCCCGTCGGATGGTGATAATTTTTATGGAGTGGTTGATGTAGAGGTTAGCAGAGCATATAAACGCGGTATAATTACGCGCGGGAGTGTGCGACCGGAAAGAGAAATTAACTAACGGAGGGGCTGATGCCTCTCTTTTTTATTTAAGGAGGTGGTAAAAGTTGAAAAATAAGTTTGCTAAGGTATTTAGCTACACATTTGCAACCGTCATTTTAGTAGGCATGTTGTTAGCAGCAGTAGGATTAATGGCAATTGGATTAAACTTTATTTACAGCTTTTTATAAGCGATTGGGGGAGGGGTCAATTTGAACAACAAAAAAGACATACAAGATATAGTGGTTAGTTGCAATAATAAGGTTGAACATATGATAACTACTAAGCCAAGTCGCCTCACATATGAGAGAGCGGCTTTTTTAGTTGTGCAAGCTGAGTTAAAGCTTAAAAACTTAAAACTAAGCGCAGAGGATCGACAGCACTTCGCAATGTTACGTCTTGCCATGCAGGAACTCCGCAAAGCCCTACAAGCGGGCGCTAAGGGTGATCGCAAAAAACACGACGTACATATGCAAAAGTCGCAAGACCTAGCCAATGAGTACGCAAGGCGCGTTGATAGCTAATGGTCGGAGATGTACTGGTAAAAATAGGAGCAGATATATCGGACTTTACTTCCGGGCTAAACCGAGCCGCTCGAGATATGAGTTCGTTCGGCGATAGGATGAGTACGATAGGCACAACGGCAGCTACCGCATTCGGCGCGATTGCAACGGGAGGTGTAGTAGCGATAGGGGCTACGGTTAAAGCCGCGAGTGACTTTGAATCGGCGTTCGCCGGAGTCGAGAAAGTGCTATCAGGTTCGGAGCAAGACTTCGCAAAGTTAGCTAAAGGCATCCGCGACATGGCGAAGGAGATACCAGCAAGCACGGAAGAAATCGCAAAAGTTGCGGAGGTTTCTGGGCAATTAGGCGTAAGCAAGAAAGACTTGCTCGACTTTACACGAACAATGGTCGATTTAGGTAACACGACCAATTTAAGTGCGGAAGAAGCGGCGACGTCAATCGCTAGGTTTTCGAACATTATGGGAACGTCGTTAAGCGATGCTGACCGTTTAGGTTCGGTTATTGTGGACCTCGGTAATAATTTTGCCGTAACTGAAAGTGAGATTACCGCTATGGGTATGCGATTAGCTGGAGCAGGTAAGCAAATCGGATTATCAGAGTCGGAGGTACTTTCGTTTGCCGCATCTCTATCGAGTTTGGGACTTACGGCAGAAGCCGGAGGTAGCGCATTTTCTCGAGTTTTCCTAAACATGAAAACGGCGACTATGGAAGGCGGCGAGTCATTAGAAAACTTCGCTAAAGTTGCGGGAATGTCTACAGACGAATTTACAAAATCATTCGAAAAGGACGCAGCGGGGGCAGTATTATCGTTTTTAAAGGGATTAGACTCAATGAACCAAGAAGGCGGTAACACAGTCGGCATGTTAAAAGACCTCGGTCTAAACGAAATTATCGTTAGAGACTCGCTATTAAGGGCGTCAGAGGCTACTAACGTCTTTAGTGACGCATTAAAAACGGGAACATCAGCTTGGCAGGAAAACAGTGCGTTAACAGAAGAAGCGGCTAAGAGATACGAAACATTTGCCTCAAAAGCTGAGGTTTTGTGGAACAAGATACAAGATATCGCTATTTTAATCGGAACGCCGTTAATGGAAGCACTATCTCTTATGATTGAGGGTATAACTCCGGTAATTGACGCAATGGGGCGATTAGCCGAATGGTTTGCAAACACAAATCAGACGTTTCAAATGTTTATTTCGTTTGGCGTTATCATCGGAACTGTTCTCGCTGCACTTGCCGCGGGAATTGGAATAGTAATCGCTGTAGTCGGTCAAATGATGATCGGGTTTACGGCTGTAGCTACTGCCGTTGGTCTTACGTCAGTAGCGTTAGCTAAGGTAATCGCAATAGTAGGCGGAGTTATTGCTGCAATAACAGCTATTGTCGGTATAGTCGTGTGGGCGTATAGCGAATTTGATTGGTTTAAAAATACAGTAAACGCCGTTTGGGATGCGATTAAAACAGGAGTACAGGTCGCGTTTGAGTTTATCCGCGAGATAATTACGACGGTGGTTAACGCGGTAGTTTCGTTTGCAGGGGAACAACTAGCGAAGTTTCAAGCGCTTTGGAACGAACACGGAGCGGCGATAGTTGCCGGAGTAAAGGGCGGATTTGGGATAATCAAAGCCGTAGTGTCGGGAGGAATGTCGTTTATTAAAGGGATTTTTCAAATCGTCTGGCCGCAAATCTCAACCATCGTAAAAATAGCTTGGGGCTTGATAAAAACAATCGTAGGTTCGGCTATTGACATTGTTGTAGGTCTGATCGATGCTGGAATGTCGATAATGAAAGGCGATTGGGAAGGCGCTTGGGATGCGATAAAAGGTATCGGTGAAGATATTTGGCACAACATCGAAGAATTCTTTAAAAACATCGATTTAATGGAAATCGGTAAGGACGTAATCGGCGGTTTTATCAATGGTATCTCTAGCATGGCAGACGGCGCAATCGAAACAGCTAAAGAAGTCGGAAATAACATTAAAAATACGCTAATAGACTTCTTCGACATCAACTCACCGTCTCGTGTTATGCGCGATGAAGTGGGTAAAATGATCGGTAAGGGTCTAATCGAAGGTATGGACGCAGAGTTACGGTCGATACAAAAAATGGCGGAAAGAATTGCCCAAGCGGCTACTCCAGAACAACCTAAACTAGCCGGCTTCGACACCGGACAAATGCGCGCACATACTCGTACAGCTACGGCAAGGCTACAAGCAGAGTTGAGTGCGAGCGGTTCGGGCAGTGGGAGCGAAGTATTTTACGAGATGCGGGACGAGATTCACGAAATGCGAATGGAGTTGAGAAAACAAAAGCAGATGATCGTCGAAATGGATGCTAGAGAGGTAGGTAGAGCGGTCGAACGCTATGTAACCGAGGAGCAGAAATTTAACGAACGAGTGCGGAAGAGCTTCCTTTAACCAGTTGAGGCGTTCCTTTTTGGAGGGGCGTCCTCTTTTTTTTTGCCAAAATTAGGTTATTATGCGAAAATACTTATAAATTAAGTAAATTGAATTAGGTAGTAAGGAGGGGGAGGTTGGATGAAGAAAATAAGAGAGTGGCACAAAAACCTATCTAAGCCAAAGAAAATTGTGTTATGGGGTATCATTTGTTGGTTATTTATTGCAAGTGCGGTTAGACAGTACATCGGGGAGGACTCAGCTTATTCACAGGAGAAATCCAAAGAAGCGGTAGAAATTGAAGAGAGGGAAAAAGAGTTAGAAGAACGGGAAGGTAAATTAAAAGAAGCTGAGAGAAAAACTAAAGAGGAACAGCGGAGAGCGGAGAAGGAACGGGAAAAGGCAGAAAAAGAAATGGAAGAATTGGAGCACGAGAAAAAAGAGCTAGAGGAGAAAAAAGAGAAAGAAGCTAAAGAAAAGCGTGAGAGATCAGAGAAGAAAGCGAAGGAAGAAAAGAAAAAAGTAGATAAGGAGGAGAAGAAGAAACAAGAGAATAAGAAAACCAAAAAAGAAAATAAAGTAGCTGTTAAAGAAAAAGACAAAAAGAATCCTAAACCAAAAAAGAAAAAAGACCTTGAAAGTTGGGTCGTTAAAACAATAAATGATGAACTAGGAAAAGAATCCAATACAGATAAAAAACGTATAGCAAAAGTTGATTTGATAGATTACGTATTCACCGAAGATAATGACAAAGACCGAATTGTGAATGTACATATTAATGCCGACGATAGTTTTACTTCAAAAATGATTGGTACAGGAATACTATCTAATTCATCTGATGTATTCCAAAGGCTTTTTAAAGATAAAAGAGTCGCAGAAGTCGGATTGTTTTGGCAGCTAGGAACGGTGGATAAATATGGAAACACTTCGGAGGATGTTATCGCTAGGATAATATTGAAACGCGATACCTTTGAAAAGATAAACTTTGACAAATTCCTTTACCAAGACTTTGAGCATGTAGCAGATTCCTTTTTTATGCGAGATGAATTTAAAGAACATACAAACTAAACGTAAAACCCGTCAAGGCTAATTCGGACTGGTCGTTAACTCCGGCAAGGTACGGAGGGTTAACTTACGAAATCCTCGGCGAACCATATCCGCACGTAGTTACGGTTAAAACTGGACCAGGTAAGCGTAATATTTACATACATCCGAGTACGGGCGCGCTGATTAAATAGCGGAACGAATTAAAGAGCGAATTTCCAAACGGACATTTTCGAAATACATTCGGAGGTGTCCGTTTTTTCGATTACGTAGATTTTCACTAAAACTAAAGCGTATGAGGCGTTTTGTGTGTCGCGGGTATTAATACATTCGCAATTAAATACAGACGCCTTTTTCTCGCTTATTTTTATAAAAAGCTGTCAGTTACACACATTTTTGAGCGGAGTATTTGTGGTCGACGTCTACCACAACCTAAAACGGACGATGTCGTCCTAATTGTGCCACGTGGAATATTTTGAATCAAATCTTGCTTGTGACAATTTCTCACGACCATATCTAATGCTGAATAGGTTCTTCGCATTTTGCGAATAGCTCCTCCCATTTTGGGAGAATCGGGCGTATATTCTTGTTTGTCAAAATTACGATTGGTATTTCGGTAGATTAGGTTGATTCTGCGGAATGCTTTTGTAAAATTTGCAAGAGGCCGGTTCGCTTTCCTCCTAAAACTCAAATACGTTGTATGTTATGGCATCGTCATTTCCGACCCTCCTCGTATTTTCTTCGTATATAGTGGAATCTCCATATAGCCTACGATAAGTATCGTTCTCCCTCCGCAAGTCCTCGTAGTCCTCCGGCTGTATATACTCCGTTTTTATTTCTAGTTCTCTTTCCGCCAACTGCTCGTACTTTCTCGCCGCTATCTCTGCACTGTTACGTGCCTGCTCTAACTGACGCTCCGTTTGTTTCAATTTACGCTTAACTTCCCGTAACTCTCTAACGGTCATTTCATCAACCGTTTTGGTTTTACCGTTAGAAAGAGTGTGTTCTTTGTTTCGTTCTTCTTGTGGAAGCGTTGCTATTTCATAAAGAGCTCGGAGTCCTTTTTGAGTGTACGTACACTCATTTCCTAATTCATCAGCAACTTTAATGAACTTATCTGCCTGCGCTCTATCTATTTCGATTTCTTCTTTACACCATTTCGACCATTCCCCGTGGACAAGATCATTCTCTTTTACGTGTTTCAATCGCCTCCCAATCTCGAAAATTGCTTCGCCTGCTACTTGTTTGTAGGCATTTATTTCGGCTGTTATTATGTTTATGTCAGAAGATAGCTCCTGATTTGGTTGTTCTCTTACTTCGTTCAACTTTCTCACTCCTTTATTCAGTTAGCATTTTCCGAAGTATCTTTATAGTAGTTATTTTTCGGAATGTATTACATGACCCGGACTTGAAAGTGATTTTCTTTCAAGGACGTAGGTTTTTCTTTTTTTTTTACTTACTCCGAAAAGGTACTTAATTACGTCTATTTTTTAGCGCTGGTATCTTTTCTTGTTAAAAGAATAGTTCTTGTTAAAACATGGTTCTAGTTAGTGCAACCTACATCCATGGTGGCTACAGACCACGTGACTACAGGTTGCATGGATAGCTATGTTAACTCCTCCGGCTCTTCGTCTTTTTTCATTTGCGTATATGCTTTGTTGATCGAGTAGTTCCCGCTAAAGACTAATTCGAACAAGTCTGGACGACTTTTATAGACTGCGAGTAAATAAGCCATTGACGATTTACCTATTCCGGCTTTCTTTGCGAGGATTTCGTTTGTTTTTCCTCCTTCAATCGATTGTTCCAAATTTGGAACATTTGTTAATCTTCCTAATTCTCTATTCAATCTCTCTGCGTTCTCCGCCTGTCTTTCCCTAGCCTTCCTCCGTTCTTCCTCGTAAAACAGTCGAATTACAATCGCAGCTTTTTGTCCGTTTTTCAAGTCGTCTCGATTTAGTTTGGTTTCGGTAATATACATAAAAATTGTACAAAATCGGTCATAAGTACTTATTTATTTATCTACGTAAGTATCTGTATGTGTCTAAGTAATTAAGTAAGCGGACGGAAAGGTCGAAGTTTTAAATTTTGTAGGAAATTTTTTTTAATGACGGAGTTGTTTCGGCTTTTCCTCTCGTTTCCTTGTTGTATCCCATAATTTAGGAGGTCAAAATGAAAAAATGTTGTACGCAAATTGCGCAGGTCAGGCAAACCCGATCCAAAAACGAACACCCCCGCCCCCTTTCCTCGTTTACTTTTCCGATCATTTATTCTGTTTGTTTTCAGTGGAGCCTTAAGCGGGTTTGAGGACGTTACGCCTTCCCTTGCTTGCCTTTGCTGTGCTCGTCTTGGCTTGTCTTGTGCTGTGCTTACTTACTCTGTTGTTCTTTCATTGGGTTATGTCTGTGTGTTGAATGTAATCTTATACCTATTTCCTTACATACGATATCTTGTATTATAAGCGTTATATAGTTGACTATCATTTGAATGTACGTTAATATGGAATTACCACATATAATCATACATACGATTTGCTATAAAAGGGGTGGGGAAATGACGAATACGGTAGACGTACAACCGTTAAGATCTACCGAAGAAATAGAGGAGTTCCGAGAAGCCTTAAAAATAGCAGGAAAAGGCGTTGGGCAAATGAATCAATCAGCACGTAATTTGCTGCTCTTTACTATTGGAATTAATACTGGGCTAAGAATCGGCGATATAGTAAGGCTAAAAATAGCAGACGTAAAAGGACGAACAAACTTCACAATTCGAGAAGGCAAAACGCAGAAAAAGCGGACTGTTCACTTAAACGCAATAATGGCGGACATAGCCGAGTACATAACAGAATATTTACCAGACAAACCAGACGACTATTGGCTGTTTCCTAGTCGTAAAGGAAACGGACATATCACAACGACGCAGGCTTATCGGATACTTAACAAGGCGGCAGACTTGATCGGAAGGAACGACATAGGAACGCATACACTCCGAAAAACATTCGGCTATCACTATTACCAGCGTACAAAAGACGTAGCAACGTTAATGGAAATATTTAATCATGCAGATCAAGCGACTACTAAACGATACATCGGAATACGTGAGCAGGAAATTGCGAAATCACTTCGGGATTTTCGGCTGTAAAGGGCGGGCTAATATCGTAGCTCGCCTTATTTTGTTACGTGAAAATTTCGGAGGGTTCGTCTCGTGAACGCGTTGCCCGGCAAAAAGAAGCCAAAACGTTTTGGAAGGCACGCGCAACCGTCCGATGCCCTGCATATACTATCCGCAAGTTTAGCCGACTTGGGATCGCTTTGAATCGCGGAGAAATGCCTTATAATGTCGTATACAATTCCGCTTAATTTTCGATTCCCTCATTATATGCTACGGAAAAGGTAAATAAGTCACAATGACTCTAAGAAAATATCGGCATATGTAAACGAATCATAACAATAGTAAATCGTGATGTTTCCGATTCCTTCATTAATATGTTACGTTTCAGTACGTAGTCACAATCCGTTTACATTGCCCTTTGCCCGTTTTACACTTTGCTCAGCTAAATAGGTGCAGTCTAAGCACCGAGTCGAAGCATTACCTCATAAAAAATATAATGTGTTTTCAAATTACTAATTTGTAAGTCATTGGTTAATGTTTAGTTATTTTTCTTATATGGTGTTCCTGTATACTTACGTAATGGCGAGTGTTTTGAATGTTGTTGCCTTATGTGATCAGAGTTCATTTGAATATATTTCCGAGTAGTTTTAATGTCCGAATGATCTAGTATTTTTTGTAATGTAAATAAATCTCCTCCATTTAATAAGTAATCCCTAGCAAAAGTGTGCCTAAATTGATGAGGGTGTAATGTTTCCATTCCAATTTTCTTTTTAAGCCTATTTAAACGTTTTCTGAAAGCTTCTGAATTAAAAGGTTCACCGTAAGCATTTAAAAATATTAAATTACTCTCTCCAAAATATTCTTTTGATTCTTGGTGTAATTCTAATAACCTTTTAGTAACCTCTCGGCTTATTGGAACATCTCGATATTTTCTGTTTTTTGCTACCTCTGATGTTACAGTTACTTCGTTAAATTTTGTGTTTACTTGATCGATGGTTAACGTAACAGCCTCATTAATACGTAGTCCACTATCCAATAATAGATAAATTAACGTTTTGTCTCTCCATTGAGCGTACTGTCTCTCGTCCAAGGAACCTAATATACGACTTATTTCTTCTTCCGATAAACCTTGAACTTCTTCTACTTGATCTGTCCTTACGGGTTTGATCGTTGCCATTGCGTTGGTGGTTGTTATTCCTTCTGTATACCAAAAACGGCACATCGTCCGTAACGTCCGTAGCCTTATATTTACTGTATTAGGGGACAAACCCTCTTTTTTACTTTTTCTATTCTCATCTTCCTCGTAAGTTTTTCTTTCTTTTAATAGATACATAATATATTTGCGGATTATATTCGGTGTCAACTCCTTGAGAAGAAAATCAGGATTTCCAGTATAATCGAGGAGATAACGAATATGGCGACGATATTCTTCCACAGTTCTACTGCGAACTCCTTCCGCTTCTTTTGCCTGAATGAACATTTCTAATGCTTCACTTACTGTAATATCAGTTTGTTGGACATCGTAAAGCTGTTGGACGTTTTGACGATCTGTGTCCCTTTTATTAGGTTTTCTCGTTCCTATGATTTTTTTACCCAAAATAAAAAGCCTCCTTTTCTACGGATTATGTCCCGTAAAAGGAAGCTTCTGAGTCCGACAAACTGTAGCGAAAATACATCGTTACACTTATCGACAAACTTTAATATCAACACTCATCGAATATTCTCTACGTAGTGTCATGCGTGGGTTTATAACGTTCAATACGTCCCAGGAGAGATTCGAACTCCCGACCCACAGCTTAGAAGGCTGTTGCTCTATCCAGCTGAGCTACTGGGACAAATAATATATGGAGCGGGTGAAGGGAATCGAACCCTCGTCATCAGCTTGGAAGGCTGAGGTTTTACCATTAAACTACACCCGCATTGAAATAGGTTTGAACGATCGTCGTTTTTACCGACAAGAATCATTATATAAACTTACGTCAGATTTGTCAACACTTACCGGTAGAATAATTATATTTGTTATTTTAGTAAAAATGTGAAAATATATAGCGCAATCGAAAAGAGCTCTATAGCTAATTTAAGTTTTAGAGCTCTTTAGAAAAATATATGTTAATTAATTTCATTGGTTAATACTTCAATATGCGTTTTTAATTTATTTGTTATCTCATTTCATTCTTCAGTCATTTGTAAAGGTCTCAGCTTCGGCTTCTTAGCTTTGGACGGCTTGGGTTATGTCTGTTAATTGTTCAGATGTCTGTTCAATATTTTGCATAATATCATCAATAACAGTTTTAATTTTATCTGTTGCATGAGAAGAGTCTTTTGCCATCTTCCGGACATCTTTAGCAACGACTGAAAAAGTGCGTCCCTGTTCCCAAGCTTTAGCTGCTTCAATCGCTGCATTAAGACCAAGCAAATTCGATTGTTCGGAAACGTTATTGATAAATTGAGTCACTTCATTAATTTCCTCGGAATTCTGTTTGAAGCATTCGGAATGTGCAGCGATTTCCTGAACAGTTGCTGATAGTTCTTCCGTTTGTGAGAGCATATGATGTACTCTTCCTTGGATATGATCGGACAGGCCTTCCAAAGACTGAGTAATTTCAAGGAATTGGTACTCTTGATCTAAACTGACTCCAATGCCTAGACAGCCTGCCAGTTCACTGTTATCGAATAATGGAATGCCAACACCTTTAAATGGTTCCCCATATTCTGGTAGAGTTTTAATAATCATGCGTCCTCGGTTGTAAATTACTTGTCCAAATAAATCATGATAATAAAATGGATCTCCAGTATTTACTTTCGCATCAAGCGTTTTGCCTGGTGCATAATATAAGAATTTTTCTAAATCAAAACACCAACAAATATATTCTCGTTTTGTAACAACTCTGTTATGATTGGTGCAGTCTCAACTACATTACGCAGTACAGCAGAATTAATTTGTTCCGCATTCTTCATATTGTTCACTCTATACTAAAGACTTTTAGCGACTGCAGATCGCTTGTCGTAAAAATCTGCTAAATATGCTTGCTCAAAAGCAAATCCTGCACGAATTAACAGAGATTCATAGTTATATATACTTACAAGTTGAAGTCCAATTGGTAATCCATCATTAGTTAACCCCATAGGAAGCGATAATGCGGGATGACCAGTTAAGCTAAATAAGCGAGTAAATCTAGTCAGAGAACTAAAGATATCTTCTTCTAAATCGTCGATTTCAATTACTTCTGTATGAATTGGTTTAGGGCTAGCAGGCAAAGTAGGTGTTGCGATAATATCGACCTCCATTAGAACTTCGTCAACTTCACTGGTTGCTATCTTTTGCCAATGTAGGGCTTTTAGATAATTTATTGCAGGGATGGTTTTACCTTGTTGTAGATGTGTTTTTACATCTTCGCCGAATTGATTCAACTTACCAAGAAGATTTTTTTCGTGTGTAGATGCTCCTTCAACTAGTGCAATCGGAAATACTTGGCCGCTAGCTTCTTGTACAGATGGCAGCTCTATTTCCATAAGAATCGCACCGAGTTTTTCCAATTTTTGGAGGGATTTTTGATATGAAGTGCGGATTTCTGGCTCTAAATATTCGGTAAAATATTTAGTAGCAACACCGATGCGCATCCCTTTAATATCTGTTTGACAATGTTCAAGATAAAATCTATCTGTTAATCCGTACATAACAATGGCTAAATCTGTGATGTTTTGTGTCATAGGACCAACGTGGTCTAATGTCCATGATATTCCCTGCAATCCATTTGTTTTTATCTTTTGTCTAGTGGGCTTGAGCCCGACTATTCCACAAGCAGAAGCAGGAATGCGGATCGAACCTCCTGTATCAGTACCAATGGAAGCAAATCCTAAGCCAGCAGCGACAGCAGCTGCTGACCCACCACTAGACCCTCCCGGGATGTGATCGAGTTTCCATGGATTTTTAACTGCACCATAAAATGGATTGTTTGAAGTGATGCCAAAAGCAAATTCATGTAAATTTGTTTTCCCTAAATTAATTGTATTCGCTCTTGTGAATTGTTTTACAATGGTAGCATCCTCGTTTGGGATGAAATCTTTAAAGATGTACGAACCGCTTGTCGTTTTTATTCCTTTTGTAAAAATTAAATCTTTATACGATATCGGTACCCCTTGAAGCACATTTAATTGCACTCCATTCAGCCAGTTTTTTTCAGCAATGCGAGCTTGAGCTAAAGCTTGCTCATGAGAAATGGTAATAAATGCATTTACCGTTTTGTTGACCTCATCTATTCTCTTTAGCTGTTCCATTGTAATCTCGATTGGCGAAAATTCTTTATTTCTGTAGCCGTTGATAAGATCGGATATTGACATCGTTTCTATCATGAATAAGCCCCCTATAATTACGGTTTAAGGATTTTATAATATTTTCTTATCCAAATGGTGTGATTAAACATAGTCAAAAACTGAGCCGTTATGTTTCGTTATTGAAAGAATATTCCGGGTTCTTCAAAGTCTCACTTTATTATTATCGGTTCTAGCAATTAAATAGTTTACTAAAATTTAAACATATTTCGGTTAGATTGAATGTATATTATTTTTTATTTAAAAAGATAAATTTTAGTTCAATTATAGATTTTTAATAAAATATGATGTGATTCGAGTGTGGCAAAAAGAGGTGTGGACAGATGATAAAAGAGTTACCGGATTGGATAGAAACTCTAGAAAGTGAAGATCTTGAATTTATTAAGCAGTTTGTTTTAAATTCTGGATCCTTAAAGCAAATTGTTAAAATTTATGATGTATCCTACCCAACGGTAAGAATTAGATTGGAGCGGTTAATAGGAAAAATCAAAGTGACAGAAACAACGGAACAGAAAGCCTTTATTAAGCAGTTATCAATTGATGATCGTATTCGAATCGAAGACGCAAAACAGTTATAGAAAAATATAAAGAAGAAAGGAAGAAATATAATGAATAAAATTGAACCTGTGTTTATTTACGCTGGTAACTGCAATATTTCCTTTCCTTAAGCCGTAATAAGTATTTTGGGGACCGGTACATCCAGCGATGCTAGTAATGTTTATGGGAAAATGGAGCCTTTTGTTGCTGTGCTGATTCTTACGATTGTCGGATTACTTTTTTTGACAGAACAAACACAAAAAGCGAAAAAAGAGACACAAGAACGCAGTAGAAAAGAATTAAATAAAATGAAAACACAAGATATTAATTAGGAGAGGCAATTAGTAGGATAAAAAGTGCTACGTATAGTATCCAATCAATAGAAAAAGAACCCAATTTTCCAGGATAACCATTTCTGGAAAATTGGGTTAGAATGACTTTGTAACAAGTTAAAGTAAATTTTCCCTTGTACCAACGTGTTTGCAGATGTCTTTCTATTTCACCAGAGTTAGTATTAACATAAAAAGCTTCATTAATATAGTTGCTTTTGATGATTATTTTCCATTTTCTTTCCATCCTCTAAATAAAAATTTAAATGCTTAATTACACGTAAGGTATAAAAATTACAGTAGGTTAAATGTATAGGTGGATGTTGAAAAAGCCTGTCTATAACACATTATCTTTTTTTGTTCTTAGCACCCCATGCTAAAAGCACATCTTCATGCTCACAAAACCTAGAAAAGCTTCGACAGCGATACCTCACGTAGGGAAACATCGCATCGACACGTCTCGATCTTTCAATGATATCTGTGATCTTAGCTGACCTCTACCTTTTTTAAACCCGCACTTATAAGCATTTTATTAATGAAGAGCAATTGTTTTCCGTTTATACTGAAAATGATAAAATATATTAATATCCATATATATTTATTATTTATGATTTTTTTGAATCTATCTAGCAAGTGCAAACGTATTAATAAATGAAGGGTTAAAAATAATTTCTTTGTACAAAAGATCATAAAATTTTTAAGCTGAAAATAAGACGACATCAGTGGTAAATTAAACTCCGTAAAGGATTGGTATTGCTCTTTCTTTAAACATCTTATATTAGATGGACGATATTATGAGAGAAATGGTTCCTCAATACCCGATTGGTTTAGGGCTACAGGACAGAGTTGCTACGACAGCAATACTTAGCGGTTTTTCGAGGACAAGCTTCTTGAATAGTCATCGCGATTTTTCAAGGACAAGGAAAGCTTCGAGAGCGATGATTTTTCAAAACGTCACCGATCTTAGACTTTGATCTTAAAAAACATTCTTTGAATGGTGTTTCAACTAAATCTCGTCGGAAGATATCCGGAGCGATTGCGTTTTTGTTATTTACTTAATTATCTATGGTTATGTTTTAAATGTATACCTTCCACTCATTGAAATGTTGTCTTGGATTTCTCATATCTTTTAACTCCATTTAAATACGCATACGTACTTTAAGCCAAATTTGTTTAACAAATTATCGGAGTAAGGTTTCGAATTTCTTTGCTTAGGGAAAAAATATTTAGTACGTTATAGTTAATTCTGTTATGATAAACATAGAAAGGAGGAGCAGTATGCAGCAACCGGAAAATGTAATTCTTTTTCCGAAATGGCGCAATGTTTTAGAGGAAGAAAGCTTAGCAGCACTTAAAGCAAGAAGGTTCGAGGAAGCGCTAGAAAAATTAAATCAATTATTAAGCTATCAGGTAAATAGCTATGAGATTATTAGTGGCAAGCTTATTTGTTTAATTGAATTGGGTCGGTATAAAGAAGCTCAAGAAATATGTGAAGATGTACTGCAGCAAAAAGATAAATATTATTATCATTATTTACATATTTATTTGACAGTTCTATTTCAAACAAACCAATATGATTTGCTGATGGAACAGGTCGAAGAGGAATTTGAAAAACAAGAATTGCCAGCATTGTTAAAGGAACAATTTGATCAGCTATACGAAATGAGTAACAAAATGAAAGCTGATGTCGTTGTCGAACATACTACAGTATACTTAGATGATCTGGAACAAGCGATTGCCGCTAACGATTATCAAAAGCAGTGGCATTTGATAGAAGAATTAAGAAGAACAAAAAGTGAGCCTACTAGAAATGTACTGGCTCTCTTGGCAGCAGATGATATACACCCGGTAATTAAAACAGCTATTATAGTTTGGCTTCAGGATATTGAATATAAAGAAACTGTAGAAATACATAAATGGGGAAAAAATATTCAACTGCAACCACAAGCTATTGGTGATATACATAATCATACACTTGCAAGGAAAATATTGTTACTTATTAGTGATTTAGAGCAAAAAAATCCTACCTTGTATGAACTGTTAAAGCAGTTGTTATATCATTATATTTATGTTAGGTTTCCAATATTGCCAGCCAATAAGGAAGCAGAAAGTATTGCTACAGCTTTAAAAACCATTGGCACCAAGTATTTAAATAGTCATGATAAGCTTGGTGAAGAACAGCGGAATATAAATGATTACATAGAGGAAATTGAACAGTGTGAAACGCTGTATTCCAGTGTGATTGAAGAAAGCTAGAATGAATCGAAAATGCTTGAAAGGCATAGCAATTATGTTATAATAAAATGGTTGTAAATCTTGATCATTAATGCAATTGAACGTGTGAAAAATGAAGGACACAATAGATTTTGGAGGGAATTATATGTCAGTCAATTGGGAAAAACAAGAAGGAAATGAGGGTGTACTTACATTTGAAGTAAGTGCCGAAGAATTTAATAAGGCATTAGACAAAGCATTTAAAAAAGTTGTTAAGGATGTACAAATCCCTGGATTCCGTAAAGGAAAGATACCACGCGGATTGTTTGAAAAGCGTTTTGGGGTAGAAGCACTCTATCAAGATGCAGTTGATTTTGCATTACCTACTGCCTATATGCAAGCAGTAGAAGAAGCTGACATTGAGCCGATAGATCAGCCGGAAATTGATATCGATCAAATTGAAAAAGGAAAGCCGTTAATATTTACTGCTAAAGTAATGGTAAAGCCTGAAGTAAAGCTTGGTGAATATAAAGGATTAGAAGTAGAAGACGAAGAAGTAGAAGTAACAGATGAAGATGTAATGCATGATCTTGAACATCAACGTGAACGTCATGCAGAATTAGTAATTAAAGAAGAAGGGGAAATTGAAGAAGGCGACACGGCTGTAATTGATTTCGAGGGCTTTATTGATGGAGAGCCTTTTGAAGGTGGAAAAGCAGAGAACCATTCTTTAGAAATTGGATCTGGGCAGTTTATTCCTGGTTTTGAAGACCAACTAATTGGCAAGAAATCTGGAGAAGAACTAGAAATAAATGTTACCTTCCCAGAAGATTACCATGCAAAGGAATTTGCAAGTAAAGATGCTACATTTAAGGTCAAAATTCATGAAGTTAAATCTAAAGAATTACCAGAACTTGATGATGAGTTTGCAAAAGATGTAGATGATGAAGTGGAAACACTTGAAGAACTAAAAAATAAAACAAAAGAGCAATTGCTAGAGCAAAGAAAACAAAATGCTGAAAATAAAAAACAAGAAACATTAATCGAAAAAGCAAGTGAAAATGCTGAAGTAGATATTCCTGAAGTAATGATAGAAAATGAACTTGATCAAATGGTACAAGAATTTGAACAGCGTCTGCAAATGCAAGGTATGACATTAGAAATGTATTCTCAATTCTCCGGTCAAGATAAAGATGAGCTAAAAGAACAGATGAGAGAAGATGCTGAGAAACGTGTTAAAACAAGCCTTACTCTAGATGCAATTGTGGAAGCAGAGGGTCTGGAAGCATCTGATGAAGATGTGGAAAAAGAACTTGATAAAATGGCGGAAATGTACGGCACAGATAAGGAGCAGATCCGTAAAATGCTTGGTGCAAATACTGACGCCATAAAAAAAGATTTGAAGAAAAGAAAAGCAATTGATTTCTTAGTTGAACAAAGTAAAGCTGTTTAATGTTTTCAAATGAGGTATAGAGCATAGATAATTAGGTAACCATGAAAACAAGGTGTGGACACACACCTTGTTTTTCCGTATCTGGAGATTGAAGTATGTTGTTTTTGTCGAATTTTGAAAAATGAGCGATTGGTAAGTTCATTTTTGCACGGAGATAAATTTTAACCTAGAAAACCGTTAGCAAGTTTAACCAGTTGAAAGCTAGACGAGCCTCGTTAACAATTACATATATTGGGTTCTCTCGCTAATTTGTAATTCAACCGTATTTTTCCATAGACTTAAATTAAGTTTTTAACATATAGTATTACGAGTACACTTAAAAATGGATAAATAAAGCCTGACGTTGTATACTTATTTTCTAGGTTGATCTTATTGGCAAATTAGATTGTGGTGATTACAAGAAAATTGTTTAGTCATTTTACTTAGAATAAATGCAAAAAAGGTTTATTATTTTGTATTTTAAATTCGATCTGATATGATGACTATAAGTTGAAACCTGATAAGCAAATGAATGATAAGAGATTTAAACTTTTAGGGGTGAAAATGGATGTTTAAGTTTAACGAAGAAAAAGGACAATTAAAATGTTCGTTCTGTGGTAAAGGCCAGGATCAAGTCCGTAAGCTGGTGGCTGGACCGGGCGTTTATATATGCGATGAATGTATTGAATTATGTACCGAAATAGTAGAAGAAGAACTTGGAACAGAAGAAGAAACAGAGCTAAAAGAGATACCAAAACCACGAGAAATCTGTGCTATCTTAGACGATTATGTAATTGGTCAAGAAAAAGCAAAGAAAAATTTATCCGTAGCTGTTTATAATCATTATAAGCGGATTAACTCACCCAAGAACAGTACGGATGATGTGGAACTATCCAAAAGTAACATTGCCATGATTGGACCTACAGGTAGCGGAAAAACGTTGCTCGCACAAACACTAGCTCGAATTATCAATGTGCCTTTTGCGATGGCAGATGCGACTTCCCTAACGGAAGCAGGGTACGTTGGTGAGGATGTGGAAAATATTCTGCTTAAACTTATTCAAGCAGCGGACTATGATGTGGAAAAAGCCGAGAAAGGGATTATTTACATCGATGAAATTGATAAAGTTGCCCGTAAATCCGAAAATCCGTCGATCACTAGAGATGTTTCAGGTGAGGGGGTACAACAAGCATTATTGAAAATTTTGGAAGGTACAGTAGCAAGCGTTCCTCCACAAGGGGGAAGAAAGCATCCACATCAAGAATTTATTCAAATCGATACCACAAATATTTTATTTATTGTCGGGGGAGCATTTGACGGTATTGACCAGGTAATTAAACGCCGTCTTGGTAAAAAGGTAATCGGCTTTGGTTCTCATGAAAAACAACAAGATCTAGACATGGGAGAGATATTAGAGAAGGTGTTACCTGAAGACCTTTTGCGCTACGGTCTTATCCCGGAATTTATAGGTAGGATTCCAATAATTGGAAGTCTGACTCCATTAGATGAAGAAGCGCTTGTACAAATTTTGACAAGACCAAAGAATGCGCTTGTAAAGCAATATCAAAAATTGTTCCAGATGGATAATGTTGAATTAGAGTTTGAAGAAGAAGCACTTAAAGAAATTGCTGCAAAAGCTATTGAACGTAAGACAGGTGCACGGGGACTCCGTTCAATTATTGAAGGGATCATGCTTGATGTTATGTTTGAACTGCCTTCTAGAGAAGATATAGAAAAATGTATTATTACGAAAAAAACGGTGGAAAACAATGGTACACCAACACTTGTCTATCGTGATGGAACAGTAACCGAGGGTATTGAGAAGCACCCAAAAGAAAGTGCATAATTATTGAACGCCTAAATATGGATACATGGGAGACTGACTTTATTACACACCATTTGTAACAAGTCAGTCTCTTTTTATCACGCATCTGAGGTGCAGCAAGACTTCTCTTCAAGAGCTATTCTAAGTGGGAGATAACAGTACCTAAATCCCCGATTTGTTCGGATGACAGGACAAGGGAAGGTTTCGGCAGGAATACATCGCACGAAGAAAAAGCGCTTTTCTTTTTCAAGGACAAGGGAAGGCGCAGGAATACATCATATTTTTCAGGGACGCCCGAGATGATAGCCTTTGTTCCACTTCTTATCTGTAGAAAAAGCCCTACGTAGCGAAGTTTCACAGTTCATTGCATAGCTACTTCTGTTTTTTGGATATAATAAGTACAAAAGTTAGTTTTCCATTGATTTTTCCTAAAATCGCAATTATGCTTTTTTAATTGGGAGAAAAAATTTTTACGTTTACAAATGTAGTACTTTTATATAAAATTTAAGAACGTATAATAATACACATTACATATTTTTTGGAGGTACATACCATGACAAATGATAACAGGCAGCTTCCCCTCCTTCCTTTACGTGGATTAATCGTATTTCCATCAATGGTATTGCATCTTGATGTAGGACGAGAAAAATCAATTGCTGCATTAGAAAAAGCAATGATGAATGACCATTACATATTTTTAGCTGCGCAAAAGAAAGTGCGTTTGAAAGAGCCGGAACCAAAGGATATTTATCGAGTTGGTACCGTATCTGTGATTAAGCAAATGATCAAGCTGCCAAATGGCACGATGAGGGTACTAGTAGAGGGCATCTATCGTGGAGAAGTTGTTCGTTATGTGGAACAGGATCAGGAATTTATCGTTGACGTTGATAAACTACCGGATATTGAAGCGGATCATCATGAGCAAGAAGCACTGAAGCGATCTTTATTAAATCAATTCAAACATTATAGCCAGGTTTCACAAAAAATTACGAATGAGACTTTCGAAACGGTAGCAGATATAGACGAGCCTGGCAGAGTAGCGGATATTATCACTTCTCATTTATCATTAAAAATAACAGACAAGCAAACATTACTAGAAATACAAAATATTAAGAAACGTCTGCAAAAGTTGATTCGATATATTTCCAATGAACAAAAAGTGTTAGATTTAGAGAAGAAAATAGGTCAGCGTGTAAAGACGTCAATGGAGAAAACACAAAAGGAATATTATCTACGTGAACAGTTGAAGGCAATTCAAAAGGAATTAGGAGAAAGTGACGGAAAAACCGGAGAGGTTGGCGAATTAAAGGAAAAGATCGACCAGTCTACGATGCCGGATCGTATTCGAGCTGTAGCGCTTAAGGAATTAGATCGGTATGAAAAAGTACCACAAAGCTCAGCGGAAAGCTCTGTTATTCGTAATTATATTGAATGGTTACTTGTATTGCCGTGGACAGAAAAAACGAATGATACCATTGAAATAAAACGTGCAGAGGAAATTTTGAATAAGGACCATTACGGGCTTGATAAAGTGAAAGAGCGCGTTTTAGAGTATTTAGCTGTCCAAAAATTAACCAATTCGATTAAAGGACCAATTCTTTGTCTAGTTGGACCGCCAGGTGTGGGGAAGACATCGTTGGCCAAATCAATTGCAAATGCGATTAATCGAAAATTTATTCGTATGTCGTTAGGTGGTGTGCGTGATGAAGCAGAAATTCGTGGGCACAGGCGGACATACATTGGAGCGATGCCGGGACGAATCATTCAAGGAATGAAAAAGGTAAGAACGATTAACCCTGTATTCTTATTGGATGAAATTGATAAGATGGCACATGATTTTAGGGGAGATCCTGCCTCTGCACTTTTAGAAGTGCTTGATCCGGAGCAAAATAATCAGTTTAGTGACCATTTTATCGAAGAAACATATGACCTATCAAATGTGTTATTTATAGCAACTGCTAACTATATAAATAATATACCTCGACCTTTACAAGATCGCATGGAAGTTATCTCTATTTCTGGATATACTGAAGTGGAGAAGCTGCACATTGGTAAACGGCATCTATTGCCAAAACAATTAAATGAGAATGGATTGAGAAAAGGCCAACTGCAAATTCGTGATCAGGCACTGAAAAAATTGATCCGAATGTATACACGGGAAGCTGGAGTTCGTAATTTAGAAAGAAAGTTAGCAACTTTGTGTCGTAAAGCAGCAAAGATAATTATTTCAGGAACACAAAAACGAGTAGTTATTACGGAAAAAAGCCTTGAGGAACTTTTAGGAAAGCCGTTATATCGTTATGGACTGATGGAGCAGGAAGATCAGGTTGGAGCTGCAACTGGGTTAGCCTATACAGCTGTAGGCGGAGACACATTAACAATCGAAGCTTCCCATTATCCAGGAAAAGGAAAATTAACTCTTACCGGAAAGCTCGGAGACGTGATGCAAGAATCTGCTCAAGCAGCATTTAGCTATATTCGTTCACGTGCAAATGAATTAAAAATTGACCCACTATTCCATGAAAAATATGATATTCATATTCATGTCCCTGAAGGTGCTACGCCAAAAGATGGTCCTTCCGCTGGAATAACAATGGCCACTGCATTAGTTTCTTCATTAACAGGTCGTGCCATTAAGAAGGAAGTTGCGATGACTGGAGAAATTACACTGAGAGGGCGTGTTTTGCCAATAGGCGGATTAAAGGAAAAAGCGTTAAGTGCACATCGAGCTGGAATTACAAAGATCATTATTCCGGAGCTAAACGAAAAAGATATAGAATCCATCCCAGAGAGTGTACGAAAGGACTTAACCTTTATTCCTGTTCGTCACTTGGATCAGGTATTAGAACATGCATTGGCAGGAGGTAAAAATGAAGGTAACCAAAGCTGAAATTGTTATAAGTGCTGTGAGTGAACAGCAGTATCCAAATGATCAGCTTCCAGAAATTGCTTTAGCTGGTCGCTCGAACGTTGGCAAATCTTCTTTTATTAATACATTAATTAACCGAAAAAACTTAGCCAGGACTTCCTCAAAGCCTGGAAAAACACAAACATTGAACTTTTACAAAATTAACGATGCGTTTTACTTTGTCGATGTACCGGGTTACGGTTATGCGAAGGTGTCTAAAAAAGAACGGCAAAAATGGAGGAAGATGATGGAGGACTATTTTACAAAACGATCCTCTTTAAAAGCGGTTCTGCTGATAACGGATATTCGCCATGAACCAACGGACGATGATTTACAGATGTATGATTTTTTGAAGTATTATGAGCTTCCAGTAATTATCATTGGTACAAAATTAGATAAGATACCAAAAAATAAACGCGCCTATCATGTAAAGCGAACAGAAGTCACTTTTCAAATAGAAACGGGGGACATGCTCATACCATTTTCCGCTGAAACTGGGGAGAATAAAGATGAGGCATGGTCTAGTATTCGTCATTATTTAGGGCTCTAATTAAAGTATAGTTAAGAAATATAAGTATAGCAAAACGAGACAATCGCCTACGAAAAGACGATTGCCTCGTTTATTATTACACTATAGTAAAGTATAAAATTTTAGGGTTTATAGTATAAGAAAAACTACAGCTTTCGCTAAAGACTTGGCGACAAGCCAAGTTTTTCTAATCTAGGAAATTATTTTTGTATTAAATTTATCCCGCATGTAAGGTGCCGTAAGACTCCCATATTAAGATCCTGAGTTGGTACAAAAAGGTCTAAGAGGTAGAAAACGGCACCTAAATGCCCGATTGGTTCAACTAACATTCCGTGTAAAAAGCGTTCCACGGAATGAAGTTTCACTTTATCCCGCATGTAAGGTGCCGTAAGCCTCCCACTTCAAGATCCTGAGTTGGTACAAAAAGGTCTAAGAGGTAGAAAACGGCACCTAAATGCCCGATTGGTTCAACTAACATTCCGTGTTCCACGGAATGAAGTTTCACTTTATCCACACCCAGTTCCAATGCTTAGCCCCTCAAGGTGTACTTCACTCCTTCTGCAAACAGTCTCCTTGTTAGAGTTTCTTCCCTTATCAGAGCTGACCAAGGTCTTCTGGCTTTTGTTCTACTATAGGAAAGTATAAAATTTTAGGGTTTATAGTATAAGAAAAACTATAGCTTTCAGCCATAAAGACTTGGCGACAAGCCAAGTTTTTCTAATCTAAAATATATTTCTTATTTCCGTTTTTTTAATAAATAGATACCGGCAATGATTAATAAAATCGGCCAGAACTTTTCCATGTAATCAATGATGATATAAATCCAATTAAACCAGCTAGGAAGCCTTACAGAAAAGATCATGATAACACTAATGGCAATCAATATTAATCCAGGCACGAGACCTTTTTTCGTTTGAAAAAAGCGAATCACAAACGCAATGCCGACAATAAGGAGATACATTCCCCAATGATCAATCCAAAATGGATAGTATGCCAGTCCATAAAAATGAATGCCTAGCCCTAAAACAATTGTACCATTGAATAAATTCTGATAGTTTTTTGTTGCATAACTATGTATGACTAGAACAAGTCCAATTAAAATGATGATTGTCTGCCAAGAATAGAAATTATTAATAATGGGGATGTTTAATTGACGAAGTAAAAAAAACACGCCAATTCCAATTAATAAATAGGCTGTCAAGGTATGCTGCTTTTTCATTCTTTCACCTCATGTCATACAAATCGAATTCTTGCTTCTTTACTGCTATTATGTTAAAGTACAGTCGTGTTAGATGGTAACGACTTATACGTTTAATGCTATCATATTGTTTCAAATTATGTTCACATTTTATTAATTTGTAACGAAATATACATGTTATAATGAAAAATAACAAGCGATTTACTTTATACTTATTATTAAGTAAAAATTTATATTTATAATAGTGATAATAGGGGAATGAGAGCAGGATTATTTGGGGGTAGGTACAATGCATATTTTAAAGGTTGGATTCAATTATAAGACAGCCCCTGTTGAAATAAGGGAAAAACTTGCATTTTTAGAAGAAGATGTCGACCAAGCAATGAGAGCATTAAATGAGAGAAAAAGCATTTTGGAAAATGTTATTGTCTCCACATGTAATCGTACGGAAATTTATGCAGTCGTCGATCAGTTGCACACAGGGCGCTACTATATTAAACAATTCCTCGGTGATTGGTTTCATGAAGAAATGGCTACATTTACCTCTTTTTTACAGATTTCTGAAAATGATGAAGCTATGGAACATTTATTTCGTGTTGTTACTGGACTCGAATCCATGGTACTGGGAGAGACACAAATTTTAGGACAAGTTAGACAGGCATTTTTAACCGCTCAAAAAATGGAAACAACTGGAACAATTTTCAATGAATTGTTTAAGCAAGCAATCACTTTTGGAAAGCGTGTACAGAAGAATACAGCAATAGGCGAACATGCGGTATCTGTCAGTTATGCTGCAGTTGAATTAGCAAAAAAAATATTTGGCAACTTAACGGACAAGAAAGTTGCTATATTAGGTGCGGGGAAAATGGGTGAACTCGCAGTAAAAAACTTTCAAGGTTCAGGTGTAAGACAGATTACCGTAATTAATCGCACGAAAGAAAGAGCAGAATCTTTAGCAATGAAATTCACAGCTGATGTAGAACCAATTGAAAATTTACCAAATATATTACAGAAGGTAGATATTTTACTTACCTCAACAGGCTCATCCTCCGTTGTCTTAACAAAAATAATGATGGAATCGGTACAGAAACACCGAAAAGGAAGTCCATTATTTCTTGTAGATATTGCTGTTCCAAGAGATATAGATCCATCGATTAGTAAATTAGACAATGTTTTCTTATATGATATCGATGATTTACAGCATATTGTTGATGAAAATTTAGAAGCAAGAAAAAAAGCTGCACAACAAGTGGAATTAATGCTAGAAGATGAAATTGTCACTTTTAAAGAGTGGGTGAAAACGCTAGGAGTAGTACCAATTATTTCTGCATTAAGGCAAAAGGCGTTATCAATTCAAGCAGAGACGGTAAAAAGTATTGGCAGAAAAATGCCAGATTTAACGGAACGTGAGAAAAAAGTGATCAATAAGCATACGAAAAGCATTATCAATCAATTGCTTAAAGAGCCGATCAACCAAGCAAAGGAATTGGCAGCAAAGGATCGTTCAGGAGAAGCCTTAAAGCTGTTTATTGATATCTTTGGCATTGAAAGAGAAGTACAGGAAGAAATGGAAAAACAAACAAAAAAAAATCAGATAATCACGTCAATGAATGATAAACAAGTATCCTTTCCTTTAATGGATAAGATAACAACCATATAATGAGAGGATTTCACCATATGGTAGAATTAAAATGGCTTTATGAGTTTATATTAATTATTCACGGGTTAAGCTTGATGGGATACTTTATTGATTTTATTCAGCACAACCGGAGGGTTAACCAAACAGCCTTCTGGTTGCTTGGATTGGTTTGGATTATTCAAACCATTTTTTTATTCTATGAAATGTTTTTTGAAAAGAATTTTCCAATCGTTACGTTAAATGATAGTTTATTTTTTTATTCTTGGGTATTAGTAACCATCTCTTTAGCTGCCAACAAGGTATTTCCTGTTAATTTTATCGTGTTCTTTACGAATACATTCAGTTTTTTTATTCTACTATTCTATTTATTATCCGATGCACAAAAAAACTTAGAAACACATGGGGTGCAACTCGTCCATGAAATACTAATGGCACATATTGTCATTGCAATTATTTCATATGGATTTTTCACGCTGTCCTTTTTACTTTCCTTTATGTATTTAATTCAATACCGGCTGTTAAAAAGGAAACAAGGCTTTAAATGGATGTGGCGTTTCGGTGATCTGAAGCAGTTAGATGGTTATGCTTTTAAAACCGTTACAATTGGTGTGCCTTTATTGTTAATTGCTATCATTTTAGGGATAGTTTGGGCTTATGTGTCCAATTCCGTATTTTATTGGGTTGACTTAAAAACAATTGGTTCGTTCTTTGTATTAGCTGTTTATATTGTATATTTGGCCATACGGATCATTAAAAAGTATAAAGGGAGGTCTATTGCGATATATAACACAGCAGCCTTTCTTCTATTATTAATTAATTTCTTTTTGTTTAGTACATTATCAAATTTTCATTTTTAGTTATGGAGGAGGATTCATTTGCGAAAAATTGTTGTTGGTTCACGAAAAAGTAATCTGGCAGTAACACAAACAAATTGGGTAATAGAGCAATTAAAGCTAGCGGGGATACCAAACGACTTTGAAGTTAAAAAAATTGTTACAAAAGGGGATCAAATACTTGATGTTACGTTATCTAAGGTAGGTGGTAAGGGACTATTCGTTAAAGAAATTGAACAAGCAATGTACGATAAACAAATTGATCTAGCAGTACATAGCATGAAAGATATGCCGGCTTTGATGCCAGAAGGTCTTGTTATTAGTTCTATTCCTGTCCGAGAGGATCATCGTGATGCACTTATTTCTAAACAAAATGTTCGATTTCAGGATTTGCCAAAAGGGGCAATTATCGGCACAAGCAGTTTGCGCCGAGCAGCTCAATTGTTAGCTGCTCGACCTGATATCAAGATAAAATGGATACGTGGAAATATCGAAACACGAATCAGGAAGCTAAAAGAAGAAGATTATGACGCAATTATTTTAGCAGTATCGGGTTTAAAGCGAGTTGGATTAAGCGAATCCTTGATAACAGAATATTTGGCTCCGGACATCTGTGTGCCAGCAGTGGGTCAAGGTGCGCTTGCAATTGAATGCCGGGAGGACGATCAGGAATTACGAGAGATCTTGGCAAAAATAAATGATGAACCGACTGCTCGTACTGTCCGAGCTGAGCGGACTTTTCTTCATTTACTAGAAGGAGGGTGCCAAGTTCCAATTGGTGGCTATGCTTACTTAGAAGAAGATACGATCATTCTTACGGCATTAGTAGGGACTCCAGATGGTAAGACGATTTTAAAAGAAGTGGTACGAGGAAAGGATCCAGAGACTGTCGGAAAAGAAGCTGCTGATTTATTAAAGCAACGAGGTGCTGATCAAATAATTAAACAGGTAAAAGAGGAGCTTGACCAGTAATGGAATTGCCTTTTAAGGGACAGCGGATTCTAATAACCCGGGAAAAAAATAAAGCTGCTGTGTTTGCAGAAAAAATTCGCAGTTTAGGAGGGGAACCATTACAAATCCCCCTCTTAACCATTGTATGTAAAGATACAAAAGACACTTTTTATTATCTTAAAGGAGTAAAGGATTACAGCTGGATTTTTTTCACCAGTGCTAATGGGGTCGATTGTTTTTTTCGGCTTGCTGAACATTATCATATTGGTTTAAACTGGATTGGAAATGTTAAGATAGCAGTCGTTGGTAAAAAAACTGCTAATGCTCTAGCAAAATGGATCAATTATGAGGTTGATTTTATTCCAACCTGTTTTAATGCTGATACGATGGCAGCTGAATTTTTACAAGAATATCCCTTAGCTGATAATCTTTTGCTTATTCGCGGAAATCGTTCACGAGATGTATTACCGAAATGCTTTACAAGAGCTAACAAAACATTTGCTTCACTTGAAGTGTATGAAACACATATAAATAGGCAAATGGAACCTTCATTAAAAACTGCTATTGGAAATTCAATAATTGATTATATTACGTTTACCAGTCCATCTACCGTAGAAGCCTTCGCAGAGATGACGCCAATTCGAAACAAAGCACCATGTGTTTGTATCGGTACGACAACGGAACAGCGGGCAAGGGAGCTTGGCTTTCGGCCCGTGCTCACATCAAGCGAATTTACGATTGATGGCATGATTCAGTGCATGCTGAAAGATCTTAAACAGAAAGGAAGATAACCGTGATTAAAACACCGGAATTTGCTCGTCATCGGAGATTAAGAAATTCTCAAGCGATGCGAGATTTAGTAAGAGAAACACATTTACATGTTGATGACTTTATTTATCCAATGTTTGTTGTAGACGGAGAAAACATCAAACGAGAGGTCCCGTCTATGCCTGGCGTATATCAGGTTTCATTAGATTTATTAGCTGAAGAAGTAAAAGAACTTGAACAGCTAGATATAAAGGCTTTAATTCTATTTGGTGTACCTAAGGAAAAAGATGAGCAAGGTACGGGTGCCTTTGTTGAAGATGGTATTGTACAAGAAGCAACGAGATTAATTAAGAAGGAATTCCCGACGATGCTCGTACTCGCAGATACATGTTTATGTGAGTATACATCACACGGTCATTGTGGTGTAATTCATAATCATGATGTCGATAATGATGCATCATTAAAATTATTGGCAAAAACAGCAGTTTCACAAGCAAAGGCCGGAGCGGATATTATCGCACCATCTAACATGATGGATGGATTTGTAGCAGTTATTAGAAAAGCATTAGACGAGGCTGGTTATACAGAAATTCCGATTATGTCGTATGCTGTTAAATATGCTTCTTCATTTTATGGACCATTTCGTGATGCAGCAGATAGCACACCACAGTTTGGTGACAGGAAAACATATCAAATGGATCCAGCTAATCGATTAGAAGCAATTCGAGAAGCAAAATCAGATGTAGCTGAAGGTGCTGACTTTTTAATCGTGAAGCCAGCTTTAGCCTATTTAGACATCGTTAGAGAAGTAAGAAATAATTTTGATGTACCTATAGTAGCTTATAATGTTAGTGGTGAATATGCTATGGTTAAAGCTGCAGCACAGAATGGCTGGATTGATGAACAAGCGCTCGTCATGGAAAAGCTTGTGTCGATGAAGCGTGCTGGAGCAGATCTCATCATTACCTATTTTGCAAAAGCTGCAGCAAGATGGTTGAAAAATAAGGAATAGGGGGATTTATGGATGGCTAATTTTACGAAATCAGTAGATGCTTATAAAGAAGCAGTAAATTTGATGCCTGGTGGTGTGAACTCACCTGTACGTGCATTTAAGTCTGTTGGGATGTCACCTATTTTTATGGATTCAGGAAAAGGCTCTAAAATCACTGATATCGATGGTAATGAATACATTGATTATGTGTTAAGCTGGGGTCCATTGATTTTAGGTCATGCGGATGAGCGTGTCGTAACAAAGCTAAAAGAAATAGCAGAAAAAGGGACGAGCTTCGGTTCGCCAACTTTACTGGAAAATGAACTTGCTCAATTAGTAATCGAACGTGTGCCATCAATCGAAGTTGTGCGGATGGTTAACTCGGGAACAGAGGCCACGATGAGTGCCCTACGAGTTGCTAGGGGCTACACAGGAAGAGATAAAATTGTAAAGTTTGAAGGAAGTTATCATGGGCATGGAGATTCGCTTTTGATTAAAGCAGGTTCAGGTGTAGCAACACTTGGGCTTCCTGATAGTCCTGGTGTACCAAAATCCATCGCACAAAATACGATTACTGTACCATACAATGATTTAGATGGTGTACGCGATGCTTTTAAAAATTATGGAGATGATATTGCTGCTGTCATCCTTGAGCCTGTTTGCGGTAATATGGGGGTCGTACCACCAAAAGACGGTTTTTTACAAGGCTTAAGAGAGATAACGGAACAACACGGTACATTGTTAATCTTTGATGAAGTAATGACAGGTTTTCGTGTTGACTACAACTGTGCTCAAGAGCATTTTGGGGTTACACCGGATATGACTTGTCTTGGTAAAGTAATCGGTGGTGGTTTGCCAGTGGGTGCATTTGGTGGTAAACGAGAAATAATGGAAAAGGTAGCACCAACCGGTTCTATCTACCAAGCAGGTACGTTATCTGGAAATCCATTGGCTATGACGGCAGGTCTTGAAACATTAAAGGCATTAGATAAATCCTCTTATGAAAAAATTAATCAAAAGGTAGACCGATTAGCAGCAGGTTATAAGGAAGCTAGTGAAAAGTATGATATTCCACTTCATATAAATCGTGCTGGTTCAATGATGGGTGTCTTTTTTACTAATGAAGAAGTAATTAATTTTGCAACTGCTCAAACTGCTAATCTCGATCATTTTGCAAAATATTACCGTCTTATGATTGACCAAGGTGTCTTCTTACCGCCATCACAATTTGAAGGTTTATTCCTATCTACTACACATACAGATGAGGATATCGAACATACTGTTCAAGCGATTGATATTGCTTTTTCAAAATTAAATGAAACAAATTAAAGGGATTTTCATTCATAATTTCTTTTTCCTCCTTAGGTAGACAGATTCAATTAAAAAATCTGATTGCTTAAGGAGGATTTTTTGTACTATAGGAAAGTATAAAATTTTATGGTTTATAGTATAAGAAAAACTACGGCTTTCGCTAAGGACTTGGCGATAAGCCAAGTTTTTCTAATTTTAATCACATTTAAAAAGGATCCACGCGGTGTAGACCTTCTGGTTTAGAGTATGTATTAAGAAGTAACAATAAAGAAACCATGGCTAATAGTAAGTGTAAAGCAGATGATAGCCCCAGTTAGACTTACACTTAAAACCTGAATATTTTCAGAACATTGAGATATGTTTTTAAGCTAAAATTCCATCCTTCTTTAATTTGTATTAACAAAACAACAGTGGTCCAAGTGATAGCCTGGTTGTAACTTATACGTTGAACATTAAAATCTCTACTGCTTGTCTGATCTTCAGTATGTATGTACCAAGAAATAATGTGAGGTGTCTTTTTGATCGACTGTTTAAACATCTTCCATAAGATGTTCTACTTCGAATGTTAGCATTTCTTTTTTGTACTTTACAGATTGGATTGAAAGGCATATCCGAATGATCTAATTCATATAAATGGAATTAGGTATTTACATCATATATGCCACCATATGATGGAAGGAGGAGAAAGCACGTGACAAACGATAGTTCGGTATTTCGTTTTGAATTAAATGAAACGCTCTACTTTGAAAAAGGACAGGAAGTAAACGAAATGCGAGGTGTTTCTTTAGAACCGGACATTTCTATTCATTCCTTTCACGATTATATTACCATCAAAGGGATCATTGAGTTGAAAGGAGAATATGAAAAAAGCGATCGTTTTCAAGTGAAAGAAGATATAGAAACGGATGATTTTCATGCTAAGCGATATGTAGAAGCAGTGGAAGAAATGGATAACGATCTTGCTATTTTTTCTCATCGCTTTCCGGTAGAAATTTCTGTACCAGTAAATCGAGTAGCCGATCTAAATGACGTCAGCGTTTATATTCAAAGCTTTGATTACGAAGTCCCAGAACCGTCTAGGTTCCGCTTATATTCCACGATTGAAATCCATGGCCTCAATAAATATGGCCAATTTAGTCAATCCGAGAATAATAGCGAATTAGATTCTGTACTTTCGGATATGGACAGAGAAACGGAGAGTAACACAGATGTAGAGGAGGAGCAATTCGAATTTGAATTAAAACGCCCAGATGAAGAAACGATGGAGGAGCAGCCAAAAGAAGCGGTGGATTTGCCAATGTTTTCTACTGATGAAGAACAGAATCAGGAGACCGAAAGAAATAATACTTTTAATGATGCAATTGTTGAAGAAACAACTAAGGAGGAAGAAGCAAAAGACATCGTACAAGAAGATACGAAAAGGAAAGAAAATGAAGAAAAAGAGTCTGCAAGCAAAGACGATAAAGAAACCGATGAGACTGGAAGATGGAAATATAAAGAGACCAAATCATTAAAAGAATTTTTTGCCAACACTTCTAAGGATAAAGCGGAAGAGGTAGATGACGAAGAGGATGAATATGATGAGGAAGATTTACATGACGAAGATGAAGAGTACGATGATCAAGACATACACGATGAAGATCATGACATGGAAAGAAAAAAAGCAGAAGATTTTTCACCGGAAATAAGGGAAAACAGTGATAACCAGGAAGATAACGAACGAGTACGAGCTGTTAGTTATTTGTCGGATATGTTTAGTAATTCAGAAGAGGAAAGCTATACAAAGATGCGGCTTTGCATTGTGCAAGAACAGGACACGATTGATTCCATTGCTGAACGGTATCAGATTTCTGCACTGCAGCTAATTAAACTAAATCGATTAGATGAAGATTATGATGTGAAGGAAGGACAATTATTATTTATACCCCATAAGAAAAAATAAAATCTTCCATCCGTCGGAGTAATGGAAATTCCCACGAATGGTTTATTGAAGTTTCACTTTATCCCGCACAGGTGCCGTAAGACTTTCACTTCAAGAGCCTCGAGTTGATACAAAAAGGCCTAAGTGGGAGAAAACGGCACCTAAATGCCCGATTCGTTCAAGGGCCTTTAGGTCATACCCTTGTGGTACTAACATTCAGTAGGAGATGGAAGAAAACTCCTACTGAATCGAAGTTTCACTTTATCTCTTGCCCTTTCTGTTTTCCGAGATAGAAAGGGTATTAAGTTAGTAGAAAGAAGCATGATAAAATTTGATTATTTCTATAAGTGATGTAGGTAGATTATTTCTATAAGTGATGTAGGTAGTCACCTACGTGAGAAACTCGTTGCGCTCTCCTATTTTCGTGACAGGTAAGAACACAAATAATAGTTTGTGGATACAGCAAAGTATAGCCGTAGTTTTAAGGTGTTTTTACATCGTACATATTTTTCAAAAAAAACAAATTGGGTCAAGTAAACAAACAATGAAAAGGGAATTCTCATATCTAACATAAGCATTGGAATTAGGTGGTGACAAATGTGGAGGACATAAAAGCAGTTTTGCAAGCATATTCGGTTCAGCCATTTTACATTGAAAAGAAAACTGACCACCTCTATTGGGTACAGGATCATCAGCAGCAATATGCATTAAAACAGAGCCACTTAACTCTTGAACTGATACCGATGTGGGAAAAGGTATACAGAAAAGCATATGAACAAAATCTATACGCTGTTTTACCTGTATATTTAACGAGGCAGGGAAATATTTTCCAGTATTATAAAGGTAGTATCTATTATTTAACACCTTGGAGAGGCGAAGCGGTAACTACATTTGATAAGCTAACAGCGGAAAGATTCTTTCATAACATTGGCAGGGTGCATGCTAAAACAAAACAGCCACATTCGGTTGTGACAGAGGATTTTTCAACAACCTTTCAACAATATAGAGACCATTGTGAACAGCTAAAACAACAACTGCTCGGTTTTGTTGAACAATACGAAAAGAACCGTTATATGTCCCCATTGGAATTACTTATTTGTACCCAATACAGAGATATTGATTTTTGCTTACAGGAGGGCATCCGGCGAATCGATCAACTCATTTATGAACAGGAGACGGAAAAAAATTGGAATTACAGCCTCTGTCATGGGAACATATACGCATCACATATCCTTAAAAATAAGGAGCAGCTCTACTTTATTAATTGGGAAAAAGCAAGGTTTAATTATCCTGTTTATGATTTAGCTGACTTTTTCAAACACGAAACAAACCATTATGATACGCCTATGGATACATTTCTACAAGCATTTGAATATTATATGAATGAAAATAAATTATCTAAAAAAGAGCTTTATTTACTTATTATCCAATTGTTAGATGCACAACCATACTTAAAACAATTAGAAATGCATGCCAGATCTAGAAAAACAACGATTGAGCAAATCGTTGAATTACAATACGAATTTCGCCGGATATTATTTGGGTTGCATTTTTCTGCTTATGTTGAGAATAAATACGAGACATTGAATTTGGATGATTTAGATGATGAGGAAGATTAAATCCATTCCAAGTAAAACGCAATAAATAGACCAACAAGGATGCCCAATAAAAACACATCAAGCGTAGTCGGAAAAAACAGTGTACGAATTAATTGAAAAATTAATATCGGTAAGGTTACCCTTTCAATTATGATAATACAGTTTCTCGCCCAAGGCGGAAGTCGGTACCGATAATAGCGTGCCATTTTATTCGCCTCGCTTTCACATGATTTTGAATATGTAATATACTATATGTATAGAAACAGGTTAGTTGTGCAAACCTTATAAGGATGTTCAAAAAATCAGGTGAAAAAACTACAAAAATACTATTGTACGAATCAGCGCTGGCGTGCCATCTTTTGTTGTTTAGGAAACGATATTCGTTCCTAAATAGTGAATAACTTTTTTAAAAAGTAGCTTCATCGTCTCAGCCACACATCGCGATTTTTCAAGGACGCCTACGAACTTAACCTTTGATCTATTGCTTCAAGGACAAGGAAAGCTTCGGCAGCAATACATCGCACGCAGAAAAAGCGTTCTTCTTTTTCAAGGAGAAAAAGCACTCCTTGAATGAAGTTTCCCTTTTTTCGTCAGAAGATCTGCCGTTTGTACGTCGCTAACCGAGCGCTTCTAGCTTTTGTTCATACCTACTAATAGAAAGAAGTTGACGGAACTATAGATTACATATAAAATAAATCTATTCCTAATATAATTTCATTAAATGTGTAGAGTGGGAAGAGTACAGAAAAATTGTCACAAAGAAAGGGAAATCAAAGGCTGAAAGTTTCCTTGACGGATGATCTGGAAGGTCGCCCATGAACAGCTTCTTTGAACAAAGCTTTGCGGGTTTGCCTAAGGTTTTAGTAGAAGGAGCCGGTTTGTATACCGTTATCAACCAATGAAGTGTGTATACTGCATTTTTTCCTATTGTCAAAGATGATTGGTGAGAAGCCAAAAAGTATACAAATAAAGGTGGTACCACGGAAAGCATACCCTTTTCGTCCTTTCTTTAAGGATGAAAAGGTTTTTTTATACTATAGGAAAGTATAAAACTTTAGGCTTTATAGTATAAGAAAAACGATAGCTTTCGCCATAAAGACTTTGCGACAAGCCAAGTTTTTCTAATGTTAGAAAGGAGAAACTTTAGTGCTGAAGAGTAATACGGTATCGTGAATATTCTAAGCTTAAGCGAAGGCTAGGCTGTTGCTTGTACCAAAGCTTATCGTCAACTGAGTTCTCGTTAATTAGACGTTATAAAGTGAAACTTCCATGAGTGGGGTTTTCTTTCACCCCCCACTCATGGTTAGTACCTTAATGGTATGACCTAAAGGCCCTTGAACCAATCGGACATTTGACTTTCCGTTATCCCCCACCTAGACTTCTTCGATCCCTCTTACTCTTGAGGTGGGGGTCTTACCGCCAGTTAGATGTGGGATAAAATTGTATAGAAGTTGATTCTTTCAAGTAAGGTACAATTCGCATGTCATCTCTACCAGCGGTTAGTTAAATTGAGAAAAATGCAAATATTCGTCTATAATGTTCTAAGTTTCCATCTGGAACAAAGGAAAAAATTACTTTATCAATTAAGGAGGAATTATGATGAGTGAAGAACAAAAACCATCACTTTCTGCTAAATATAATCCACGTGAAGTAGAAAAAGGGCGTTATCAGTTTTGGTTAGAAGGAAAGTATTTTGAAGCAACAAATGATAAAGAAAAGGAGCCGTTTTCTATTGTTATACCACCACCAAACGTTACTGGTCGCTTACATCTAGGTCACGCTTGGGATACAACGATGCAAGATACGATTTCACGGATGAAGCGAATGCAAGGCTATGATGTACTGTGGCTGCCAGGAATGGATCATGCCGGTATTGCTACACAGGCAAAAGTAGAAGCTAAATTAAAGGAAGAGGGGACGAATCGTTATGAATTAGGAAGAAAAAAATTCCTTGAAAAAGCTTGGGAATGGAAGGAAGAGTATGCTAAGTTTATCCGCAAACAGTGGGGAAAGTTAGGTCTTAGCTTAGATTACTCCAGAGAGCGATTTACTTTAGATGAAGGTTTGTCGGATGCAGTAAAAGAAGTATTCGTTAAACTGTACGAAGAAGGGTTGATTTACCGGGGCGAATATATTATCAACTGGGATCCGGAAACGAAAACGGCTTTATCTGATATCGAAGTAATTTATGAGGAAGTTCAGGGGAAATTTTATCATATGCGCTACCCGTTGAAGGATGGTGAAGAAACGATTGAAATTGCGACAACTCGTCCTGAAACGATGCTGGGAGATACGGCTGTAGCTGTACATCCAAATGATGAAAGATACAAGCATTTAATTGGTAAAAAGGTAATTTTACCGATTGTTGGCCGTGAAATTGAAATTATCGCTGATGAATATGTTGATATGGAATTTGGTTCCGGAGCAGTAAAAATAACCCCTGCCCATGATCCAAATGACTTTGAAATTGGTAACCGTCATAATTTGGAACGTATATTAGTTATGAATGAAGATGGATCCATGAACGAAAACGCTGGAAAATATGAAGGTTTAGATCGGTTTGCTTGTAGAAAACAAATTGTCAAAGATCTTCAAGAACAAGGGATATTGTTTAAAATTGAAGACCATGTTCACCAAGTCGGTCATTCAGAGCGGAGCGGAGCTGTTGTAGAACCGTATCTTTCTACACAATGGTTTGTTAAAATGCAGCCGTTGGCAGATGCGGCGATTAAATTGCAACAGGGAGAAGAAAAGGTTAACTTTGTTCCCAAACGTTTTGAACGAACGTATTTAAATTGGATGGAAAATATACGCGACTGGTGTATTTCCCGTCAATTATGGTGGGGACACAGAATTCCTGCTTGGTATCATAAAGAAACAAATGAAATTTATGTCGGTAAAGAACCTCCAGCTGATATTGAAAATTGGGAGCAAGATGAAGATGTTTTAGATACATGGTTTTCATCAGCATTATGGCCGTTTTCTACAATGGGGTGGCCAAATACGGATGCAGAGGACTTCAAACGTTATTTTCCGACTGGTGTTCTTGTTACAGGCTATGATATTATCTTTTTCTGGGTTGCTAGAATGATTTTTCAATCGAAGCATTTTACGAAGCAGAAGCCGTTTCATGATGTGCTAATCCATGGATTAATTCGTGATGCAGAAGGAAGAAAAATGAGTAAGTCATTAGGAAATGGCGTTGATCCAATGGATGTCATTGATAAATATGGTGCCGACTCATTGCGGTATTTCTTATTAACAGGGTCAACTCCCGGTCAGGATTTGCGATTTCATTGGGAAAAGGTAGAATCAACTTGGAATTTTGTCAATAAAGTTTGGAATGCATCCCGTTTTTCACTAATGAATTTGGAAGGTTTCACTTATGAAGATATTGACCTATCAGGAGAAAAATCACTTGCTGATAAATGGATTTTGACTCGCTTAAACGAAACCATTGAACATGTTACAAAAAACACGGACAAATATGAGTTCGGTGAAGCCGGACGTCATCTTTATAATTTCATTTGGGATGAATTATGTGACTGGTATATCGAAATGGCAAAATTACCATTATATGGTGATGGTGAGGAAGAAAAACAGACAACTCGCTCTATCCTTGTCTATGTTTTAGATCAAACGATGCGCATGCTTCATCCATTTATGCCATTTATTACGGAAGAAATTTGGCAACAATTACCACACCGAGGCGAGTCGATAACGGTAGCTAAATGGCCAGAGAAACGAGAAGAACTTCACGATGAAAAAGCTGCGAAAGAAATGAAACGACTAGTTGCCATTATTAAGTCCGTCCGTAATATTCGTGCAGAAGTCGATACACCAATATCGAAGCCGATTCAACTTATAATTCAGGCAGAAAGTGACCAAATTGTTCAAGAATTAGAAAGTAACCGTCATTATTTAGAGCGTTTTTGTAATACGAGTGAACTAATAATTTCGGTAAATGTTAAAGCTCCAGAAAAAGCGATGACCAGTGTCGTAACGGGTGTAGAATTATTCTTACCGTTAGAAGGTTTAATTGATTTCGATAAGGAAATTGCTAGGCTCGAGAAAGAACTTGCAAAATGGACAAAAGAAGTAGAACGGGTGCAAAAAAAACTTGCCAATCAAGGGTTTATTAATAAAGCACCAGAAGCTATTGTTGAAGAAGAAAAACAAAAAGAAAAAGATTATCTTGATAAACAAGCGAAAGTGCAAGCAAGACTGAATGAACTGAAAGGATAAATTAGGTTACACAAAGGCAAAGGAAAATGAACAGGCTGGGGGCCTATAATCCCTGCCTGTTCATTAATTGTTCGCTTATATGTTTTACATATAAGCGCAGAAGATTGATATCACTGACAGCACTTAATGTACGAGAACCAACCACATCTTCAATTTCATTAAAAAGTAATTCTCCATTTAAGCCAACTAAAAAATCAATTCCTACCATGTCAAATGGGAAATGGTCCACGATTTTTTGCACCATACGGTATTCCTTTTTCGTTAGGTGATATAAGCTTGCACTCCCTCCAAGCTTATAGTTTGCTCGAAAATCTGTGTGACTTTTTCGTAAAACAGCAGCGATAATATGTTTTCCGATTACAAATACCCGGACATCTTGTCCGTGCCTTACCTGGCTGGACTGAAGGACGAAATCGGTTGCCGGTAGTGATTTCTTATAAGCTGTATATTCCTGTTCATTTTTGATGAAATAAACTTGTTGTCCACCTCGTCCGCCTACCTCTTTCATAACAAAGGGGTACGGAAATGGCGGATTTGCTGGTAAGTCTAATTTTTTACAATAGACCGTATCAACCATGGGGATACCTAATGGATTAACGTAGTGATGTGTCAATGCTTTATGATTACAAATCGTTGCTATTCGTGCATTGTTACATACCACCACTCCACATGTTTCCAGATGCAGGCTAAGCATTGGATCTACCGTACGGACAACAGCAAAATCTGGTAAGACAGGAAGGGTTTTATTTAATAACACAGTATGTTTATTATTCAGAACACCGATGGTTAGATTTTCCCGATGGATTAGTTCAAGCTCGATCGATTGTAAAGCAGCTTCTTTAATGAACCAATCGATGTAGGCCTGATTGATACCAATATCTTTTTTACTGTAGATTAACCACCCTTTAAGCATTGTACACTCCTTCCATTCAGTCACTTTCACTGATTGCATGTAAAATATAGTCTATCATAAAATCTGCTACATTTATTCCGGTACAGTCGTATAAATTATGAATATGCGCATTGGAGTTAACTTCACAGACAATGGGGTTCTGATCAGGACCAAATAATAAATCCACACCAGCAAAATCAGCACCAATTGCTTTCGTTGCTTTAATTGCCAATTCTTGCTCGATGTCATTTGGCTGATATGCTTCCATCGTTCCACCTGCTGTAACATTGGCCCGAAAATCATTTGCCGATTGACGTTTCATTGCTGCTACAACTTGATCGCCTACAACATGCAGCCGTAAATCTACACCATAGCTGGAAGTAATAAATTCTTGCAACATAAAAGGATTTGTCCCTAACGTTTCCATTTTTGTAGACAATTCCTGCTCTGTATGTACAAGATATACCTGTTCACCAAAAGAACCAAATGCTTCTTTAACAATCATAGGGAAACCAAACGCCTCGACTGTTGATTGAATAATCGTTTCTTTAACCTCGGTTGCGAAAAATGTCTTTGGATAAATAATCGTTCTTGGAATAGGCAAGTTGACTGCCGCCAGTTTTTGATAAGTAGCAATTTTATCATCACTGATTCGAATTGCCTCTGATTGATTAAATACAGGAATGCCAAGCAACTCCAGCTGCTTTGCTAAGTAAATATCTTTATCCGTAAAGACAACATAATCCGGTAGCATCTGTAAATGGTCTACTAAAATTTGCAAATTGCTTTTTGCTAAATAAGCGAGCACATCCCTATTGGAAAAAATAGTAGCCTTGCTTCCATTCTGTTCTGCCGCTGATTGAATCCATTCAGCAAAGTCAATAAATTTATTACCTGGTAAACTATCATTATATATAATCCAACCATTTTTGTGCATGTTTTCGTTCCTTTCTGATATACTGATAAACATCGACAGAATTAGCATGGATGGAACCAATACTTAGTAATGTTTGAATAGTATATGTAATCGGTTTTTACTGGATAAATCTAAAAAACATTTATGAGAGGATTGTACATAATTGCAAGCAATGAAGCAAATAGAATCATTTTTAACGAAACGAAAAAAGTTAGGAATAAAGCCCGGATTAGAGCGAATGGAGCTATTGCTCAAGTTGCTTCAACATCCGGAGCGTCAACTAACTGCTATTCATATTGCTGGAACGAATGGAAAAGGGTCTACCTCTGAATATATCAAGCAGGGACTCCAAGCAAACGGCTATACGGTGGGTGTTTTTACGTCACCTAGTTTAACAGGGCTACGCGGTCATATTGTTTTTGGAAATAAGCCTATTTCTGAGAAATCCTTTTTAGCTAGTTGGGAAGAAGTTTATCCAGCTATCGAGTCACTAGATGAAAAAGGAATGCACCCAACGGAGTTTGAAATTTTGACTGCAATTGCGTTTCTCTTTTTTTCAAGACATGCAGAAATTGCAGTCATCGAAGCAGGAATGGGAGGAAGAGAGGATACAACGAATTGTCTTCATCCCATAATATCGATCATAACAACGATTGCGAAAGATCATACGGCATACCTTGGGGATACAATCACTGATATCGCTTCCCATAAAGCTGGTATTATTAAACGAAAAACACCTGTTATTATCGGAGAATTGCCACAAGAAGCGAAGGATGTTGTGAAAGACGAAGCAGTAAGTAAACAGTCATCCATCTATCAGTTAGGCAAGCAATTCTATTTTCGTCAACTTCCTTATTCAGATAACCAACTAAACATGGAGTGGAAACTAGCTGGTGAAAAACCAATACAGCTTACATTATCCATGTGTGGAAAGCATCAATTAGCGAATGCCTCACTTGCATTGATGGCTTTACATCTTCTAAGACAGAAAGGGTTAGCTCTGGATTTAGTTTGCGTCCAATCAGCGTTTAAAAAGGTGCAATTAGAAGGAAGGTTTGAGTTAGTTTCTCAACAACCACTGGTCATTGTTGATGGGGCACATAATCCTGAAGGTATAAAAGCTTTTAAAGAAACGGTAGAAAGCTATTTTCCAAATCGAGAACGTCATCTATTATTTGCAGTATTTAAAGACAAGGATATGGATAGGATGATCGGGCAATTGCAACATACATTTACATCCATTAATCTTACAACATTTGATCATCCGCGGGCAGCAAGTGTACGTGAATTACAGAAGTTTGAAGTTAAAAATAAGATTCAAGTCCATCCTTCATGGATAAAAGCAGTAAAGCGAATGAATAGTCAAGAAGCTGTTTATTTTATTACTGGATCCATCCATTTTATATCTTTAGTTCGCGCTTATCTAAAACAGCGAAACAAATAAGATTATGTAGAAGATTTTCTTAAATTGCTGACAAGCTTCGTCTTACTTTTTAGTCCTGCTATGCTAGAGTTGAGAGGAACTCTACGAGTAGGGAGGAAAGACAGTGAATGAGGACAAGCGTAAAATAACTGTATGGAAGAACGGAAAACAAGTAAAACTGTCGATGCACCAACCGAGCAGTAATGACTATGCTTCCGGAAAGAAAGAACAAGCTGCTACATTATCTGATGTGGACGAAGAACCAATCCCAACGTATACGAGAATAACAATAGATGAGGAACCCGAGCCCCATCCCTTTTTAAAGATGTTAATAAAGTTTAAGCCTGTTATCGTTGCAGTTGTTTCTGCCTTACTTATTGGTTCATTTCTTGGTGTAATGCTATTAAAAATGTTTGTAACTATTGATAATAACGGAAATGCAAGTGAAGAAATTAACCAGGTAACGGCTATTAACAATGATGAAAAACAAACTAATGCAACTTCAACTACTATCATTGAACCGCTCCAAGCTTTTGTCATACAAGCAGGAGTATTTTCTACCGAAGAAAATGCTAAAAGGTGGCAAGCAACATATCAAGACATTGGTTTTCCTACGGTTGTCTGGGAAAAGGATCGTCAGTATTACTTATTGTTAGCTGCTGCCCCTACAAAAAATAAAGCGACAGAGCTCAAGAATCAAGCAGCTTTGTCAAAAATGGATGTGTATGTAAAAGAATGGGAAACGGATAAAAAAGAGCTTGCTTTAACAAAGGAAGAAAGCAAATGGCTTGAGAGTTTCATAAACACGTGGGAAAAAAGTATGGAGCAACAGACATTTGATAATGATACATGGGCTTCTTTACAAAAAACGGTTCCTGAAGGTTCAAAAAAATTCCAAGATTTATCAACTTTAATGAAGCAGTATATCAACATTAAAAATCAAGTTGATCCTTTAGAAACAGGCACGCAATTGTTAACGTTGTGGCATACACTATTTGTTTCACTGGAAGCAAAATAACTGATCTTGTTTAACGAATCATCGTCAATTCTACTTTTTCACTAAAGGATAAAGGAATTTTAAAGTTAAATTGCCCACTTATTTTATTAAAATGGCTGTTTGTCTATGATGTTTTTCCTTTGTAAGATATTAGTTATATCTGACAAAGGAGGAGATGTAATGGTGATGTCGCCAATTATGATGAAAGACGTACCAAAGCTTGACCGACCAAGAGAAAGATTATTGAACATTGGTCCAAAACATGTGTCCAATGCTGAATTGCTTGCTATTATTTTAGTTAGTGGTACAAAGGAAGAATCTGTTATTTCACTTGCAAATCGGGTTTTGATACATTTTGAGGGACTAAAACTATTACGTGATGCAACCATTGAAGAATTAATGACCATTAAAGGGATAGGTACAGCAAAAGGAGTCTGTATCTTAGCGGCTATTGAATTGGGTAAGCGAATGCAGAACATAGTCTCTAAGGAGCGGTATGTCATTCGTTCTCCTAAAGACGGAGCGGACTACGTAATGAAAGAAATGCGTTCATTAAAGCAAGAGCATTTTGTTGCTCTTTTTTTAAACACAAAAAACCAAATTATCCATCGGCAAACGATTTTTATTGGTAGCCTTAATTCTTCTATTGTGCACCCCAGAGAAGTTTACCGTGAAGCCATAAAGCGCTCAGCAGCCTCGATTATTGTAATCCATAATCATCCTTCTGGTGATCCAACTCCTTCCCAAGAAGACATCCATGTTACGAGAAGATTGACCGAATCTGGTAAAATGATCGGTATTGAACTTTTGGACCATATTATTATTGGCGATCATACATTTACTTCTTTAAGAGAAAAAGGATATATTCAATAATCTATTAAGTTTCTTGGAAACCAAATATATAAAGTCTATGCTCAAAAGAGGATGAAAAAGCTCAAAGTTGGTGAAGATTACAACATCATTAGAATAACTTAGCTTATCGCCAAGTCTTTAGCGAAAGCTGTAGTTTTTCTTATACTATAAACCCTAAAATTTTATACTTTCCTATAGTATTAAAAAAGAATTTTTTCTTCGCTCGATGTATTCCTTTCTTTTAAAATCAGGTACTAGCACGTCCTCTACAAGAAGTTCAGATAGAAGTGGTGCAGTTTCGAGTAAAGAAAGTGTATGTCGTTAAGCACAGCTTTGAAGAAATTCGCTTGCGTTATTTTTACTGGACTTTTTGTCCATCCTTTATAAAGAAAGAAGTATCCAGATTTAAGATAAATAAAAAACTACTATAAACACTATCTATTTTACTTTTTTTTTCGTATAATATTATAGACGAGTCATTGGTTAAGCGCCATTTTTCAATTAGTTATGGAAAGTGGCGCTTGTTGAGCTTATATTTAGAGAGTAAGCCTATCCTAAGATTGGAGTAGGGATATATAAGCATATAAGAATTGTTTTACTTTTTGTTAAGAAAACGAGATAATAAAAGTTAACTATGGAAATAACTACATAATATTCACTCACATGTATGTTACTGGAAAGGGAGATTTTTTTGGGATTATTTAGTTTTTCTCAGGATTTAGGTATAGATTTAGGTACAGCAAATACGCTTGTATTTGTAAAGAGCAAAGGTGTAGTTGTAAGTGAACCTTCTGTAGTGGCAAAAAATAACCGAACAGGAGAAATTGAAGCTGTTGGTAGCTCTGCACGCAATATGATTGGACGTACGCCGGGAAATATTACCGTTATTCGGCCAATGAAAGACGGGGTAATTGCTGATTATGATACGACATCAATTATGATGAAATATTATATTAATAAGGCAATGAAAAACCGTTCGTATTTTGCTAAAAAACCAAATGTCATGGTTTGTGTACCCTCTGGAATTACCATGGTTGAAGAAAGAGCGGTTATTGATGCAACGAAACAAGCTGGAGCTAAAGAGGCTTTTCCAATTTCTGAACCTTTTGCAGCGGCTATTGGAGCTGGGCTTCCAGTTTGGGAGCCGACGGGAAGTATGATTGTAGATATTGGTGGAGGAACGACAGAAGTAGCCGTGATTTCTTTAGGAGGCGTAGTCACTAGCAGGTCGATACGAACTGCTGGAGATAATATGGATGAAGCAATTACGAACTATATTCGTAAGTATTATAATTTGATGATAGGTGAAAGAACCGCTGAGTCCATAAAATTACAGATCGGTGTAGCTGGAGAAGTAACAACGAATGAAGAAATTGATATACGAGGTCGTGACCTTTTAACTGGCTTACCAAAAACGATTACTATTACTGCGGAAGAAATTTCTAAGGCGTTAAAGGATACGGTGGATTCCATTGTTGATGCTGTGAAGAATACTTTGGAAAAAACACCACCAGAGCTTGCTGCAGATATCATGGATCGGGGCATCGTGTTGTCTGGCGGAGGTTCTTTACTAAAAAATATAGATAACGTCATTAGTGAAGAGACAAAAATGCCCGTATTTGTGACGGAGAATCCATTAGAAAGTGTAGCGATAGGTACTGGGAAATCATTAGAATACATTCAGCATTTCCGATCCCAAGCGAATGTGTCCTCTCGCTCTACTATGGAATAAGTTGGTGTTCTTATGTCTTTTTTACGAAAAAAGAAATTATTTATCTTTTTAATCGCCTTCATCTTAATTGTAGCGTTAATTGGTTTTTCTTTAAGGGATCGGGAGGACCTGACAATAGTAGAGGAAATTGTCAATGACACAGTTGGTTGGGGGCAAACGATTATTCATGCTCCAATTAATTTTGTAACAAATATCATTACTAATATAGATGACTTTAAAGATACGTATAATGAAAATCGTATATTAAAAGAAAAATTAGCTGAATATAAAGGCCTTATTTATGAGGTTCAAGAGCTTAAAAAGGAAAATGAAGATTTGCGGAATACACTGGAGCTTACAGAGTCGGATTCGATACGGCATTATAAGCCGATTCAAGCAGCGGTTATCTCGAGGTCACCAGAACGTTGGTTAGAGCAGATAACGATTAATAAAGGGAAAGACGATGGTGTAAAAGAAAACATGGCTGTCATTACACCAGAAGGAATGGTTGGCAAGGTTCTGACGCCGTCTAAAAATACGGCTACCGTACAATTACTTACTGGGTTTGACCAATTTAATCGTATTTCTGGAATGATTTCCCGGAAAGAAAAGGAAAATAATATTTTCGGAATGATTGAAGGCTTTGATAAAGAAAGCAAGCATTTAATCTTTCGGATTATTGAAGAGTCTAAAAAAGATGTTAAAAAAGGCGAATTGGTAGTTTCATCAGGAATGGGCGGTGTCTTTCCTGCTGGGTTACCTATTGGAAAGGTGAAAGAAGTCGTTCCAGACAAATATGGATTGACAAAAACTGCTTTAGTAGATCCATCCGCAGATATTTATGAGATCAATCATGTTATAGTTGTGGATCGTTCTCTGCAAACGGATAATATAGAAAGTGAAAAGGAGGGCGAGTAATGAAACGCGTATACTTGCCTCTCATCCTTTCTCTAGTTCTTGCTCTTGAAGGCGTAGCATTAGAGTTGCTGCCTAGCAATTTATTAAGAACAGACCTATTGATCGTTCCGCATTGGGTACTTGTTATTCTGGTGTTTCTGACGATTTTTTATGATTATGATAGTACGTACTATTCAGTAATGTATGCATTAATATTTGGCTTGTTAGTTGATATTGTTTATACGGATGTATTGGGTGTATATATGTTTTCATATGCTCTAACCATTTACGCAATTCATAGTATGAAAAAACTTTTACACGGTAATATTTTTGTAACAGTTTTATTAGGTGCGGGTGGATTAGTACTTAGTGATATTATGATTTATCTTATTTATATGATTGTTGGATTAACAGATACTGTTTGGGTGGATTATTTATCTAGTCGTCTCCTACCAACCGTATTGTCCAACTTACTCTTTCTGCTCGTTTTATATCCAATTCTTGCTAAGAGGCTTATGAATTGGAGAAAAGAGCATATAAACAAAGACAGTATGCTATAATTAGACGGCTTTTCTAAATGGATAGAAAACAGTTCTCAATGCTAAGCCAAGTTTTCTAATGGATAAAATGAGGTGAACGTGTGGCACAGGAGAAGAGACAATTAATCACTATGAAAGGCACAAAAGATGGATTAACTTTATTTATCGATGATTCCTGTTCGTTTAATCAAGCGTTGCAGGAGCTAAAATATAAAATGAATGAAAGTAAACCTACAACTACAGAACCCGTTGTGGCTGTACGAGTGAAATTGGGCTCGCGTTATCTGCGAGAAGAGCAAATATCAGAGTTAAGACAGATCATAACAAATGAAAATCGCTTCACCATTCATTCCATTGAATCTGATGTTGTATTGCGAGAGGAAGCTCGCCAATGGCAAGCAAATAGTGAAATTAAGGCGGTCAACCGAATTGTCCGTTCTGGCCAAGTCCTTCATGTCACAGGTGATTTATTGCTTATTGGTGATGTGAATCCAGGTGGAAAGGTAATGGCTACTGGTAATATCTACATAATGGGAAATTTGCGTGGTATTGCGCATGCAGGGGTCGACGGGGATACGCGAGCATTTATAGCAGCATCTTATATGAACCCTAGTCAGTTAAGGATTGCACATTATATAAGTCGTGCTCCAGATTATGAATCTGATGGTGTGTATATGGAATGTGGGCTGGTTGATGAAGAGCAAGATAAGATAATTATTGATCGACTCCAGGTTCTTCCACAAAAGCGTAAAGAAATTAACAGATTCGAAAGGAGAATGCAAAATGGGTGAAGCGATCGTTATTACATCTGGAAAAGGTGGAGTTGGAAAAACAACGACTACAGCGAATATAGGTACAGCTTTGGCTTTAATGGAGAAAAAAGTATGTTTGATTGATACAGATATTGGTTTAAGAAACCTAGATGTCGTTATGGGGCTTGAGAATAGGATTATTTATGACATTGTCGATGTGATTGAAGAAAGATGTAAGCTAAAGCAGGCACTAATTAAAGATAAACGATTTGATTATTTAACATTATTACCAGCTGCTCAAACAAGCGATAAATCTTCTGTTACAACAGATGGAATGAAACGGATTATATCGGAACTCAAACAAGAATACGATTATATTCTTATTGACTGTCCTGCAGGTATTGAACAAGGATTTCAAAATGCGATTGCCGGCGCAGATAAAGCAATTGTTATTACAACACCAGAGAAATCTAGTGTTCGGGATGCAGACCGAATTATTGGGTTATTAGAAAAAGAGGAAGTGGTAGAACCGCCGCGTTTAATTATCAATCGTATACGGAATCATATGATGAAAAATGGAGATATGCTTGATATTGACGATGTACTGCAAATTTTATCCATTGACTTAATTGGCATTGTCATTGATGATGATGAGGTAATTAAAGCATCTAATAAAGGAGAGCCTGTAGCTTTTAAACCAAGCTCGAAAGCATCGATTGCTTATCGTAATATTGCAAGAAGAATACTAGGGGAAACGGTGCCTTTACAAAGTTTAGATACAAATAAAGGAATGATGCAAAAGGTAAAAGAGTTTTTTGGTATACGTGCTTAATTTGCATGCACGTATCTGTTAGATGGTTCACAATTAATACTACTAATTCTTCCGACTGTATAGAAATGTAGGGGAATCCCTGCATTTTTTATTTTACTATAGGAAAGTATAAAACTTTATGGTTTATAGTATAAGAAAAAATATAGCTTTCACCATAAAGACTTGGCGATAGGCCAAGTTTTTCTAATCTAGGAAATTATATCTCCTGCCTACATGGCGAATAATTTTTTGAAAGAGGAGTGTTGTTGTCCTAGCCTAAGCGCTAAAGCTAACGAGCAAACTTCGATATCTTCTGGTTTTTATAAAAAATGATTCTCTCATTTCTAACATATATTCTCATGCTACTTCATAGACTTGTACAAAAGCATCAGAAGGAATGTGAAGATGATGAGCAAAAGAATTAAGCAGGTACGCCGATCGATTGAACAAAGAAAAAAAGTTCGTGGAATTCAAACAAACGGAATTGCGCAGCAGCAGATGTTTTCTCCTTTTGTACAAGAAGAAGAAAAGCACGGTTATTCGCCTATCTACGATGATTCAGGATCATCTAGTACGATGAAAAGTAAAGTGGTAAGTAATTTTTTATTAAAAGCAATTCTTTCTGTTCTGCTATTTTTATCTATTGCTATTCTTTGGCAAATTAATTTACCTCAGTTAGAAGAACCTAAAGCTTGGTTAACGAATGCCTTGACAGAGGAATTTCCATTTGCCAAAGTTAATGCGTGGTATCAAGAAACATTTGGAAGCCCCCTTGCACTTTTACCTGGAAGTGATTCAGCGGTCGAATCAAAAGATAAACAAGCAATGCCTGTTAATGGAAGCGTGTCTGAATCATTCCAAATGAATGGGACAGGAATAAAAATAACACCAGAGGGAAAAACAGCTGTTACAGCATTAAAACAAGGTGTGGTAATTTTTGCAGGAAATGATCAAAAAACGAAGCAGACAATCATTGTGCAACATCCTGATGATAGTCAAACGACGTATGGTTTTTTAAGTAATATTGATGTTCATTTGTACCAGCATGTATCTGCCAATCAAGTAATTGGTCAATTTAATCCTAGCAAAGAAAATAAATCCGTTTACTTTTCTATCGAAATGGACAACCAATATATTGATCCAGTACAGGTGATTCAAGTTGACGACGTGGAATAATCTATTCCCAAAAATTCACTTTCATCCAATACTACTATTGTTTATTATGATTTCTTTTCTTACTGGTACATTTGTAGAGCTGTTTATTTTATTCTCTATCGTTCTGTTTCATGAACTTGGTCATTATTTAATGGCTGTTAAGTTTAACTGGCGAATACGGAAAATAATGCTCTGGATATTTGGTGGAGTAATGGATACAGAAGAACACGGAACAAGACCAATTTATGAAGAAATGTTAGTTATTTGTGCAGGGCCATTTCAGCATCTGATTCTTCAGTTTATCATCGTCATCGTCTCCGAAGCCCATTTATTTTCGCAGTCCATTTTGGATTTGCTTTTTTATTATAATACCGTTATCTTTTTATTTAATTTATTACCTATTTTCCCTTTAGATGGGGGGAAATTATTGCAGTTATTCATGTCAAAATATATTCCGTACAAAAAATCCTATTATTTTACAGTTTTCTTTTCCATGGTTGTATGTCTTTTATTGATTATATTACAGCTCACAGTATTTTCATTTACATTAAGTACCTTTTTTCTGTTTATTTTTTTGTTTATGGAAAATAGAATGGAATGGAAACGGCGAACGTATGCATTTATCCGATTTTTACTTAAACGTTATGAAAAGCGTAATAAGTTTAGAAAACGAACGAGTCAAATTCAAGTTATGGCTAGTGATTCTTTAATGGATGTATTTTCAAATTTTTACCGAGAAAGAAACCATACGATCTATATTAAATATCCTAATCATACAACTCAAGTTTTGCATGAATCTGTATGTTTGCACCATTTTTTTTCTAAAAAGAGTTATATTCAAACAATCGGGGAGGTAGCAGATAAAATGAAGTGAAACTTTATTCCGTGGGGCATTTCCTTCATTCCCTACGGCTAAGAACTTGATCAAATGGTTATCATCTCGAGCGTCTTTGAAAAAACGCGATGTGTCGCTGTCGTAGTCTTCCATGTCCCTGAAAAAGTAAAGCGCTTTTTCTACATGTGAGTATATTCAAGAAGTTTTCTCCTACTGAATGAAGTTTCACTTTATTTACAAATAAGAGCGCCAATTCGGTAACGGATAAGTTTTACTTATTCCTAAAAACTAAAAATTAGGGAATGAAGCTGTTTTCTTTGTTTCCTATTTATTAGCCCCAATTTTATTGTAATAATATTACAGAACAACCTTGACAAATTATAAACATACATGGTAGCATAAATACGTTATTCAAAAGTAGCACCAGTGCTACAACCGCACAGAATAGGTTTAAAATCCCGGTTTGTGGGTACCTGTATGGCGAGTCTGAGTAAAATAGGAGGTGCAAAACGTATGTATGCTATTATTGAAACAGGTGGCAAGCAAATCAAAGTAGAAGAAGGACAAGAAATCTACGTTGAAAAAATTGCTGCAGACCAAGATGAAACGGTTACATTTGAGAAAGTTCTTTTCGTAGGCGGAGATGATGTGAAAGTTGGAGCTCCTTATGTTGATGGGGCATCTGTAACTGCAAAAATTGCTAAACATGGACGTCAAAAGAAAGTGACTGTTTTCAAATATAAACCAAAAAAGAACTATCATCGTAAACAAGGTCATCGTCAACCGTATACAAAGTTAGTTATCGAGAAAATTAATGCATAAAGGATTAGCCTATGATTCAAGTAACTGTATTTCGTGAGGGTGGACAAATTAAAGCATTTGAACTTTCAGGACATGCTGGAAGCGGTCCGTATGGATATGATTTAGTATGTGCTGGAGTATCTGCCGTTTCAATTGGTTGTGTAAATGCAGTTATGACTTTATGTGAAGTAGATCTTGTTATTGAACAAGGCGGTGATGGTGGTTATCTTCATGTAACGATACCAGATTATATCTCTAAGCAAAAGATGGAGCAGGTACAGCTGTTATTTGAAGGGATGCTAGTATCACTAACTTCCATTGAACAAGAATATAATGAGTTTATTCATATTCAAACGAACTAAGGAGGTGCATTGTTATGCTACGTCTTGATCTTCAATTTTTCGCAACGAAAAAAGGGGCGGGTAGCACAAAAAACGGTCGTGATTCTGAAGCTAAACGACTAGGTTCGAAGCGAGCTGATGGTCAGTTTGTTACTGGTGGATCTATTCTTTATCGCCAACGTGGTACAAAAATTTACCCTGGTGTAAATGTTGGTCGCGGTGGGGATGATACACTATATGCAAAAGTTGACGGTGTTGTAAAATTCGAACGTTACGGTCGTGATCGTAAAAAAGTAAGTGTTTATCCTGTTGCAAAAGAAGCATAAGGAATAAAAAAACTCCAGCCACATGTTGGCTGGAGTTTTTTACACATGAAGACATCGTAAGATTTTAACGGAAACCCATCCAATATTGTGAAAATTAGGTGATGGGCTTAGTGTAGTAAGGTAATTTTCGCTGTGCTAAAACTTATCACGAACACAGTTTTTTAATAAGATCTTTCAATTTTTTAGGATAAATATAATTAATTCCTTGATGGAACGTTTTCTTCCAGCAGATGATGAATGAACTTTTTGAGTTTTTCTGTTATACTTTTTGACATGGTGGGAGGACGTTATATGAAAGCGGAAGATGTTGTTCAGCTTATTCAACATTACCGGCATGATTTATTGAATCATTTACAAATTATTCATGGTTATGCTTCTATGGGAAACATCAAAAAAGTAGAAGAAAAGATAACAAAGGTCATTTCTTCGTATGACGAAGAACGTAAATTAATGTATTTACAAGCAGTTGAATTTTTTATATGGGTGCTTGAATTTCCATACATGTATGAAGATTTACGATTAGAATACGATATACATACAGAAAAAAGCTCCATTTCCCGATCAGATATACACATAACAAATCAATGTAAACAATTGATGCGACTTATTCAAAAGATAAAACATGAAGATGATCTGGTAAATATTCAACTGAAAGTAAGTAATGAAATACACCACATGCTGAAGTTTTATTTAGCTGTTTATGGTCTGGAAAATAAGCAACAGCTAAAAATACAGCTTGAAAGAACAAGTTTTCCTTTTTCCATATCCTTAATAAATGAGACAGACAGTATAGCATGTTCCTTTCTAGTTCCTTGTGATGAAAAGAGGTGAATGTATGTTTGTAGATCAGGTTAGTGTCTATGTTAAAGGAGGAGATGGCGGTAATGGGTTAGTTGCTTACCGCCGTGAGAAATATGTTCCTAAAGGAGGACCAGCTGGTGGGGATGGCGGTAACGGCGCAGACGTTATCTTTAAAGTAGATGAAGGATTGAATACCCTAATGGACTTTCGATATAATCGTCATTTTAAAGGAAAACGCGGCGAAAATGGCATGAGTAAAAATCAACATGGAAAAAATGCTAGTCCATTAATCGTTTTTGTACCACCGGGAACTACTGTCATAGATGAAGACACGAATGAAATAATTGCTGATTTGACAACGCATGGTCAGCAAGCGGTTATTGCAAAAGGCGGACGTGGCGGTAGAGGTAATACTCGTTTTGCAACACCGACAAATCCTGCTCCAGATATTGCAGAAAATGGTGAGCCGGGGCAGGAGCGAATGGTTAAGGTAGAACTAAAATTAATTGCTGATGTCGGATTAATCGGTTTCCCTAGTGTTGGAAAGTCAACCTTTCTATCGGTTGTGAGTGCCGCTAAACCAAAAATTGCGGATTATCATTTCACAACGCTTACGCCAAATCTTGGAGTTGTGGACACAAATGATCAGCGCAGCTTTGTAATGGCAGATTTACCTGGATTAATTGAAGGCGCTCATGAAGGGGTTGGATTAGGCTATCAGTTTTTACGCCATGTGGAAAGAACGAGAGTACTTGTTCATGTGATTGATATGGCAGCTATGGAAGGCAGAGACCCTTATGAAGATTTTGTGAAAATAAATCAGGAGTTAGAGAAGTATGATGAAAAGCTAAAGAAACGTCCGCAAATCATCGCAGCCAACAAGATGGATATGCCGAGCGCAAAAGAAAATATTACGAAGTTTAAAGAAAAACTGCAAGATAAGTATCCGGTATATGAAATATCCGCGCTAACAAAGGAAGGGCTTCGCGATATATTATTTGCTATTGCGGATAAGCTTGAAGAAATTCCAAAAGAGGCGATCGACGAAGATATAGAGGAAAAAGAAAAAGTAATTTACCGATATCGTAAAGAAGAAACACCATTTACGATTGCTAGAGATGATGATGGAACTTATGTGTTAACAGGTCAAAAATTAGAAAAGTTGTTTAAGATGACTGACTTTAATCATGATCAAGCCGTGCAGCGTTTTGCTCGTCAGCTCAGAAGAATGGGAGTAGATGAAGCGCTACGGAAGCGCGGTGCGAAAGATGGAGACACGGTACGGATTTTAGATTTTGAGTTTGAATTTATTGATTAGCGGTTAAGAATTATTTAAATAGATGAAAAAGCGTCAGTTAAAATGGAGTAGCAAATCGTCTTGGCTCGTTTCCAAGCGGTTTAGCTACTCGAACTATATGTTGTCAGAAAATTCATGTTCCAGATAATGATTGAAAAAATAAGGGGGATATAGCAGTGGCAACAACGATTGGCTATTTAGGGCCAAAAGGAACATTTACAAAGTTAGCAGTAGATAAAGCATTTAATGGAGAGGCAAAGCACAGTTTTGCTACCATACCAGAGTGTATTGATGCTGTAGAAGCAGAAAAAATAGATATTGGTGTTGTGCCGCTGGAAAATGCGATTGAAGGGACTGTACAATTAACTGTCGATTATTTAGTCCATCAAGTGCGGTTGCCTATCATGGCAGAAATTGTTGTACCAATCCAGCAACATCTTTTAGTTCATCCAGAATTCTCAGGTGAATTGGTTGATATTAAGGAGGTCCATTCTCATAGCCATGCTATCGCCCAATGTCATCAATTCATACATCAGCATTTACCGAACGCATCCATTCATTATTCATCATCAACTGGAAAAGCAGCAGAAATGATTAGTGAACGAAAAGGACCGATTGCAGCGATTGGTAATCAATTGGCTGCACATTTATATGAACTGAAGATGATCCGAAAAAATATTCACGATTTTCCAAATAACCATACACGATTTGTCGTGTTGAGTAAGAATAAAGAGTGTGTAAACATTCATCATCCTGTACAATCTGAAAAAACAACTTTACTGATTACTCTTCCAAGTGACTTTGCTGGAGCACTTCACCAAGTATTATCTGCCTTTGCTTGGAGAAAAATGAACCTATCAAAAATTGAATCACGACCAATGAAAACAGGTTTAGGCAATTATTTTTTTATTGTAGATGTAGATCAACCTTATGATAATGTTCTATTTCCCGGGGTGAAAGGGGAATTAGAAGCATTAGGATGTCAGCTTACGATTCTTGGTACGTATCCCGTCTATCAATTAGATAAGCTTTAAGAGAATGTTCAAACAGTTAGGTATAAAAAACATAGCAATTTCAGTGAGAATCTGATGAAAAATTTTAGCTTGAAGTTATCCAACGAAGTCAACCTATGTAAGTGGTCCCTCTCTTTTTAAACATCTTGTACTAACTTGACAATATTTTGAGAGAAACGGATCCAAGTCAAAAGGACAGGAAAAGCTTTAGCAGGCACACATCACATGCAGAGAAACTGTCCTTCTTTCTCCACAAGCGGCGTTAGTTGACCTTAGGTTTTTTATATGCACTTTAAGTAGTGTAAATAAACGTCGAAAAGAAATATAATAGCTATTCCATTTATATAGCTTGGCTGTGGACTTAAATTAATCAACATTTAATCTTTCCTTGCATATGTTGGTATAGAGAAATTAGCCCAGATATGACAAGAGAGGAGTTTGATTAATTTTGAAGATACACATTGTACAAAAAGGGGACACTATGTGGGAAATAGCTCAACAATATGGTGTGGATTTTGAAGAGCTAAAGCAGTTGAATAGCCAAATTTCCAGTCCAGATATGATTATGCCGGGAATGAAAATTAAAATACCAGGTTCATCAAAAGCTGTAAAGCAAAAACAACACCAAATGAAGCCAAAAGAAAAGCCGATGCACCCGTATAAAGAAATGAAAACAAAGCCAATGCCAGTGATTAAGGAAGATGACAAGAAAAAACCAAAAATGCCAAAACCCAAAATGCCAATGCCATCTATGCCGGCAATGCCTGTTCAACCCATTATGCAAACGCCAGTGATGGGGCAGGAATTTCAAAACTACACGACAATTAATTTTCCGCAAATGCCAGCAAAACCCGAGCATAAAGTGAAGCCTGTCAAAAAGGAAAAGCCAAAAAAAGAAAAGATTAAGGAGAAACCAATGCCGAAACCAATGCCAATGCCACACGTACCAATGGTGCCCCTATGCTGCTATGTAATGGACCCTTGTTACCCGCAGATTCCTTTTCAAATGATGGCACCTTTACCATATCATAGTGTAGGTATGTATCCAATGCCGCACTACGATCATCATGGACATCACCATCACCATATGCATCACGGGTCGCATGACCACCATTATGAGCACCACCATGACCATCATGACAGTATGATGGATTGGGATGATGATTGCGGGTGTGATGACACGATGCATTGGGGTTCACCGTCAATGTATCGTAGCCAAGAAGAAGAAGCTTCAGCACAACCGGTTGAATATGAGTGGCAAACACCAACCCATATGTATCCACCATTTGCTTATGGGGCAACCTATCCAATGCCACCTGGCTTTACATCCTCGTCTCATTCAAATAGTGAGCAACAATCAGATAATGAACAACAAAGTGAATAAGTTGTTGAAAAGAGACGAAATGATTATCGTCTCTTTTTTTCCATCACTCACAAGAACAAAAGCGCAAGCGCTCATTTAGCGACATATACTGGAAATCTTCTGAAGCGATAAAACCGAAACTTTATTCTGTGGAACGCTTTTTCCAAAGAATGTAGATGACCAATCAGCATTTAGGAGTCGTTATCTCATCAACGCAAAATCATTAGCACTTTTTGAATTGAGAAAAATACGTCTTTACATTCGGATAAAGGAAACATGTCTCTAAAACAGGGGTATGTCGACGCCTGAGCGGTAAGCCCGCTTTTAATCGGCCTTCCTTTAGATTCGAGTCAATGTTGGCTTATCGTAGGAAAAAGGTTGAAGTTTGCGACGAAGAACTTTTAAAAATGATATTCACTACGAAAAACAAGATCGTTTCCTAAACAATGAAAAAGGTGGCACAAAACTAGTCTTTTAATCTTTATCTAGCATATAAGATACCGTAAGACTCTCGCTTTAAGATTATAGAAAAAAATTTCATCTAAATGCCCGTTCGTTTAAAGGCCTTTAGGTCATACCCTTGGGTACTAATATTCCGTGGAAAAAGCGTCCCACGAAATGGAGCTTCCCTCTATCCTATTTTAGAATTGATCTGGACAACCATTTTTTCAATTTCTAGTATTTAATGTTAAAATAAATATTAATAAAAAATCGGCATTTGACGAAATTTTAATCATGTAATTACTGTGGACCAAACTACTAACTGAGATGAGGAGCGATAGCATGAAACAAGAAGTAGATGAAATTGTTAGTTGGTTACAAACCCAAGTTGAAAAAACAGGTGTAAATGGATTAATGGTAGGTATTAGTGGGGGGATTGATTCTGCAGTTGTTGCTGCTTTAATCAAACGAGCATGTCCTGATCATTCATTAGGTGTGATTATGCCGATTAATACGAGTGATGCAACGATGCAAGATGCGAAAGCTGTTGCTGAGGCAACGGGTATTGATTATATGACGGTTGACTTAACAGAAGTACATGCTAATATGTATCAAATGATTAAAACCCAATTAGAAAATAAACATGTGTACGAGGAACAAAATACTCAATTAGCGCAAGCCAACTTACGTGCAAGGCTACGAATGAGCACATTATATACGATAGCAACAAATTATAATTATCTTGTTGTCGGTACAGATAATGCTGCTGAATGGTATACAGGCTATTTTACAAAATATGGTGATGGCGGTGTTGATATCTTACCAATTGTGGAATTCACAAAGGGAGAAGTAAGAAAAATGGCAGAGTATTTAGATATACCATCATCTGTTAGAATTAAACAGCCTAGTGCAGATCTTTGGGAAGGGCAAAGTGATGAACAGGAAATGGGTATAAGCTATACAACAATAGATGCTTACTTGAAAGGGAAAGCTATACCAAAAGAAGATCAAGAAAAAATTGAAGGGATGCACAAACGTTCTGCTCATAAGCGAGAAGCATTACCGCATTTTTCACGGAAAAAGTAAAAATTGCCTTAAATTTACTGTGTAAAAATACCTCTCTTATCCAAACTATTCATAAATGGAGGTATTATTTATGCGGATAAAATTAGGATTAATCATTCTTATGTTTGGCGCAGTAACTGCTTGTACAAATGAGCCAACAGATAAAGCTGAAAATGGCAATCAGCAGTCTGCGCAACCGATTCATTATGAAACAGAACAAGAGAAAAGAGAGCGTCTAGGTATTCTTGAGGAAAACGATAAAAAGGAATATCCACAAAGTGAACAGAAAAAAGGAACTGAAGCCAACTTTAAAAATGGTTACTCTGACTCTTTTACAAATGAAGAAACTGAAATGATAACCCGTGCATTAAAAAATAAAACTCAAATTGTACAAGCACAAGTTGCAGCAACGGAAGACCGAATTATCGTAGGTGTCATGTTAAAAGATGATGTAAGACAGGATATTGGGAATGAAATTAAGCAAGAGGTAAAGAAACTTGTTCCAAATTCGAATAAAGAAATAATTGTCTATACCGATGAAGAACATTGGAATAAAATGAAAAACTTAGACAACAGATTGAAGCCAAAATATAACGGCGAAAAATTGGAGGAATTTCTCACTCCGTAAGACCATATGTATTAAACTTAGATGAATAAAAGCAACGGACTTCAAAGAACTAATTAGAAAAACTTGGCTTGTCGCCAAGTCTTTAGCGAAAGCTGTAGTTTTTCTTATACTATAAACCATAAAATTTTATACTTTCCTATAGTAGAACAAAAGCTAGAAGCGGTTGGTTGTAAAGTAAAGCTTCATTCAAGGAGCGTTTTTCTCCTTGAAAAAGAAGAACGCTTTTTATTCGTGCGATGATTCTTCGAGAAGTCTTACTTCTCCTTGAAAAAGAAGGTCACTTTTTCTGCGTGCGATGCCTATTCAAGAAGCTTTTCTTGTCCTTGAAAAGGAAAGCACTTTTCTGCGTGCGGTGTAATGCTCCCGTAGCTTTTCTTGTCCTGTCGCCAAACGAATCGGGAATTTAGGAGACGTTTCTATCATAAAGTTCGAAAAATAATAAGCAGATTTTTTTAAAAGGTAGAAATACGGCTCCTTACATTCGGAATAAAAAAACATGCCTCTAAAACAGGGATATGCCGACGTCGACAAGCCCGCTTTTAGTCGGCCTGAGCCGATGTGGACTTATCTAATAAGAATAGCGAAGTTTACTTGTTAGCTTTAGCACTTAAGCTAGAACGAAGCAACTCTTCAAACAAGTTATCACAAACTGGAAACAACTGTAATTTTATGATAATTAAAACGTGACATTTCAAAAACACTTTATGAAATGCCAACAACACATAAATATTACCTAAATTTTTGTCTGAAGTTTTACTTCAACAAAGTACTTCTATGCACTATCTCTTTAAGAATTAGACTTTTTTTGATATAGTAATAAAGGAAATTTCTAGAGAGGAGAATGTCCTCATGGCTGGTCATTCTAAATGGAAAAATATTCAGAGAAGGAAAAATGCACAAGACGCAAAAAAGGGAAAAATCTTTATGCGTCATGCAAAAGACATTTACACTGCTGCTAAGCAGGGAGGCGGTGATATGACAACAAATCCGAGCCTTCGTTTAGCTGTTGAAAAAGCAAAGGCAGATAATATGCCAAATGATAACATAGATAGAGCAATTAAGAAGGCAACAGGGACATTAGACGGCGTTAGCTATGAAGAGCTTACCTATGAAGGATACGGTCCTGGTGGTGTAGCTGTTATCGTTCACGTATTAACGGATAATAAAAATAGAACCGCAGCGGATATTCGGCATGCATTTAAGAAAAACAATGGGAACTTAGGAGAAAATGGCAGTGTTTCCTTTATGTTTGATCGACGCGGTTATATTGTAATAACCGATGAAAATAATACCATGAATGAAGATGAATTAACATTGGAAGCACTAGAAGCGGGTGCTGAAGATATTCAGCCTCAAGATGGTGCTTATGAAATATTCACTGCTCCTGAAGAATTAGCCGCAGTTGTTGACCACTTAAGATCAGCAGGATACGAAATTGCTGACTCAGAGGTCACACTAATACCACAAACAACTACTACTGTATCAGAGAACGACGTAGAAAAAATGTTAAAATTAATTGAAACGTTAGAAGAAAATGAAGATGTACAAGACATACATCATAATCTTGAGTTGACGGATTAATGCTCTTAACTTCTATTTCTTTACGAAGAAATAGAAGTTTATTCATTTATGACCACTTATGATAAAATAAATGGATGAGACAAAGGAGCAGATAAAATGATTGCTTATATTAGAGGAATGCTTACATATATACAAAGTGATACGATTATAGTTGATGTAGAAGGGGTTGGCTATGAAATTATTTGTCCCAATCCATATGCATTTCAAGCTTTGGAAAATGAGAAAGTATTTGTTTACACATACTTGCATGTGCGTGAAGACGCCCAGTTACTTTATGGCTTTAAAACGGAAGAAGAAAAATATTTATTTACTAAATTAATCTCCGTATCGGGAATCGGCCCAAAAGGTGCCCTTGCGATTATGGCTAGTATTGATGTTGCAGAATTTGTAGCAGCAATAGAACGAGAAGATGAAGCGTTTTTAAAAAGTTTTCCTGGCATCGGTAAGAAAACAGCGAGACAAATTATTCTTGATCTAAAAGGAAAATTAGCTTTAGCTGTTCCACCAGTTCAAGATGAACAGGCGAAAGAAACAGGCTTAACGAACGAGGTAACGTTAAAAGAAGCGCAAGAAGCATTAAAAGCGTTAGGCTATACAGACAGAGAGATTAAAAGTGTTGTACCGAAACTACAATCAGATGCATCATTAAATACCGATGAATTGATCCGTAAAGCACTTAGTTTACTCATGAAAAATTAGGAAAGGGGGAACGATAAATGGAGGAGCGGATGGTAACTGGTGAGCTTCAAGCAGAGGATGCTTCCGCTGAGCTCAGCTTACGACCAACAACATTGAATCAATATATTGGTCAACATAAGGTGAAAGAGAATTTAAGCATCTTTATCCAAGCAGCTAAAATGCGTGAAGAACCATTAGATCATGTTCTCCTATACGGACCTCCGGGATTAGGAAAAACAACTTTGGCAGCTATCATTGCCAATGAGATGGGAGTGCAGTTTCGCTCAACTTCAGGTCCTGCAATTGAAAGGGCAGGCGATTTAGCGGCTATTCTTTCTTCGCTTGAACCAGGGGATGTGCTGTTTATTGATGAGATACATCGCCTTCCAAGGGCAGTGGAAGAAGTACTATACCCGGCTATGGAGGATTTCTATCTTGATATTGTAATTGGGACAGGCCCTAGTGCTAGATCCGTTCGAATTGATTTACCGCCTTTTACATTAGTTGGCGCTACAACAAGAGCAGGATTATTATCAGCACCGTTACGCGATCGTTTTGGTGTTTTAAGCAGGCTTGATTTTTATCATGCGGAGGATCTATGTATGATCATTGAACGTACAGCAGATATTTTTAACACAGCCATTACAAAAAAAGCCGCTATAGAAGTTGCTCGTCGATCCAGAGGTACCCCAAGAATTGCCAACCGTTTATTAAAACGGATTCGAGATATATCACAAGTAAAAGGAGAAGATGAAATTAGTCTGACTACGACAAATGAAGCATTAGAAATGCTACAAGTCGATAAACATGGTTTAGATCATCTTGATCATAAGCTACTAAAAACAATTATTACGAACTTCCAAGGAGGGCCGGTTGGTTTAGATACAATCGCTGCTACAATCGGTGAAGAAGCACAAACGATTGAAGATGTCTATGAACCGTACCTATTGCAAATAGGTTTTATTCAGCGAACTCCCCGAGGGAGAATAGTAACTACACAAGCTTATGAACATTTTGGATGGAAGGATTTGGGTGACGATGAATCTAGGTAGATTATTTTTTTTACTAGGATTAATTTTCCTTATCATCGGCATTTTATGGAGTTTTATTGGAAAATTACCTGGAGATATAACATGGAAAAAAGGAAATGTTGTATTTCACTTTCCCATTGTTACATCTATTGTAGTCAGTCTGATTCTAACAATCCTATTTTACATTCTTGGAAAGTTTCGCTAAACAAGTAAGGAGATTCATGATGAATATTGAAGAATTTGATTTTGATTTACCTGAGGAATTAATTGCACAAACTCCATTAAAGGAACGATCAGCCTCAAGGCTACTCGTATTAAATAAACAAGAAGGTTCCATCGAACATCGACATTTTACCGATATTAAAAAATACTTAAAAAAAGGTGATTGTCTTGTATTGAATGATACTCGTGTCCTCCCTGCAAGATTACACGGAGTGAAAGAAGAAACCGGTGCACGGATAGAAATTTTGCTATTACATCAAATAGCAGGGGATAATTGGGAAGTCCTCGCTAAACCTGCTAAAAAGGTAAAAGAAGGAACCGTTATTAAGTTCGGAGATGGTCGACTGCAAGCAACGTGTATTAAAATAAAGGATCATGGCGGTCGTATCGTTCAATTTGCTTATGATGGGATTTTTTATGAGGTACTTGATCAACTAGGTGAAATGCCATTACCTCCTTATATTAAAGAGCAGTTACCTGAAAAAGAACGATATCAAACGGTTTATGCTAAAGAGGAAGGGTCAGCAGCTGCACCAACTGCAGGACTTCATTTTACAAATAAGCTATTGAATGAACTAAAAGAAATGGGGGTCATCATTACCTTTATTACATTACATGTAGGTTTAGGTACGTTTCGTCCGGTAAGTGCAGATACGATTGAAGAACATGAGATGCATGCGGAATTTTATCATATGAGTAGTGAAACTGCTTTAACTCTAAACCGCGTAAAGCAAGATGAGGGCAGGATTATTTCGGTTGGAACGACCTCGACACGAACATTGGAAACAATTGCTCGTGATCAAGATGGAAAATTTGTCGAAGCAAGTGGATGGACAGATATTTTTATCTACCCTCCATATCAATTTAAAGCAATTGATGGCATAATTACAAACTTCCATCTGCCGAAATCAACATTAATTATGCTAATTAGTGCATTTGCTGGAAAAGATATGGTCATGAAAGCGTATAAAGAAGCAGTAGAACAGCGATATCGCTTCTTTAGTTTTGGGGATGCCATGATGATTTTACCCTCTTAAATAGAAGTAGCAGAAATAGATGGATAATTTATAGATAAAAGGAAGCGTAGTCTATGATACCAATTACTTATGAGTTAATAAAAACATGTAAACAAACTGGTGCCAGGCTTGGACGAGTACACACACCACATGGATCATTTGATACACCAGCATTTATGCCAGTGGGCACGCTGGCGACAGTGAAAACAATGAGTCCAGAGGAATTAAAGGAAATCGGAGCAAACATCATTTTGTCAAATACGTACCATCTTTGGCTTCGACCCGGAGAAGATATTATTAAAGAGGCTGGCGGTCTACATCAGTTTATGAACTGGGATGGTGCAATACTTACCGATTCTGGTGGTTTTCAAGTTTTTAGTCTAAGTGAAATGCGAGAAATTACAGAAGAAGGGGTACATTTTCGCAATCATTTAAATGGAGAAAAACTATTTTTATCACCAGAAAAAGCGACGAATATCCAAAATGCTCTAGGGTCAGATATTATGATGGCATTTGATGAATGTCCACCATATCCAGCAGATCATCAATATATGAAAGATTCCGTAGAACGAACATCGAGATGGGCTGAGAGGTGTTTAAATGCTCATCAAAGAAAGGAAGAACAAGGCTTATTTGGCATTATTCAAGGTGGGGAATATGAGGATTTACGGAAGCAAAGCGCTAGAGATCTTGTATCCTTAGACTTTCCTGGATACGCAATAGGAGGGCTCTCCGTTGGTGAACCAAAGGAAGTGATGAATCGTGTTCTTGAATTTACCACACCATTAATGCCAACCAATAAACCTAGATATTTAATGGGAGTTGGCTCACCGGATTCATTAATAGATGGGGCAATTCGAGGTGTAGATATGTTTGACTGTGTTCTTCCTACGAGAATTGCCAGAAACGGGACTTGCATGACTTCAAATGGCCGATTAGTGGTTAGAAATGCAAAGTACGCACGTGATTTTTCTCCAATTGATCAAAATTGTGATTGTCATGTGTGTAAAAAATATACAAGAGCTTATATCCGCCATTTAATTAAATGTAATGAAACGTTTGGATTTAGACTTACTACTTATCATAACCTATATTTTCTGTTAAAATTAATGGAGCAAGTACGAATAGCTATTAGCGAAGATCGTCTTGGCTCATTTAGGGAAGAATTCTTTGAGCAGTACGGATTTAATAAACCGAATGCAAAGAATTTCTAGCTTATGGAAGGGAGGAATAGAATTATGGAAATGTTAGCATCATTACTGCCATTAATTTTGATGTTTGTGCTTTTGTATTTCATCCTTATTCGCCCACAGCAAAAGCGACAAAAGCAAGTAAGACAAATGCAAGCAGACTTGCAAAAAGGAGATGCAGTTATTACGATTGGCGGTTTCCATGGTGTGATTCATGCTATGGATGAAGATACAGTCGTTATTCAAGCAGGTGATGGATCGAAGCTGACATATGATCGCTCTGCGATTCGTGAAGTTAAACAACAATAAAAAGTTTTTCGCGCTATCGGAGTAAGCAATAGACTAAAGTCTGTTGCTTCTACCACGCGAATGGAAAGACGCTACATAAAAAAACAACACAGAGAGATTTTCTCCTGTGTTGTTTTTTGTCTTGGTAAAAAATTGAAAGAAAGGAACAAATCATAGAAAACCTAGATATGGATTTTATTCTAGGAACCTTTATCTGTTTCCGATGGGGATATCTTTTTAAAATACTTCGTCGTCTAGCTTAAGCGCTCGAGCGACTAGCAAACTTCGATCTCCTTCCTGCGATAAGTCAACATCGGCTCCTCCAAAGTCGCCGTGTTTTCTTTATCTCGTCAGGAGTTCTCCAGTTTGTACGTCGCTAACCCGAGCGCTTCTTCTTTTGATGTCTAGCTTAAGCGCTCGAGCGACTAGCAAACTTCGATCTCCTTCCTGCGATAAGTCAACATCGGCTCGAATCTAAAGGAATACTGACTAAAAGCGGGCTTGCCGCTCAGGCGTCGGCATACCCCTGTTGCAGGGGCATATTTTCTTTATCCCGTATTAAGTGCCATAAATCCTCCCTTCAAGAGTTAAAGAGGAGAATACGGAGAAGGAAAAAAGGGAGAAAACGGCACCTAAATGCCCGATTGGTTTAAGAGCCTTTGGGTCATACTCTTACGGTACTAACATTCCGTGTAAAAAAGCGTTCCATGGAATGAAGTTTCCCTTTATGTCGTCAGAAGACCTCCAGTTTGTGCGTCGCTAGATGAACGTTTTTCGCTTCGTTCTTTTTGGATTTAGTTTTCATTCATTGGCCCACCACTAAGATTAACGCCTATTGTACCGCCAAATAAAGCCACTGCAATGTAACCAAGGTGGTGTAAACCTTGTTCCAGTGAAAAACCTTGCTGATACCCTAAGTACTGCACGGAGAAAATAAATAATGTGAAACCTGCTCCAGTAAGTATGCCAACGATCCACCCTTTCGCTTTTCCCTTAGCTCCTGCTACTAATCCCCCAAGAAATAGAGAGATAAGACCAATAACAAAGGTGATCCATGATAAAGCGGGATCACTAAACGTAGTAAACCGAAGCAATAGAGTTAAAACAAAGCTCGCTACCATTATTAAACCTAATACAACAATCCATCCATATAATAACGCAATCCATTGTCTTTTTTGCAATTCACTGAACCCTCCTTTTAAGATTGTCCGCTTACTCCATTCTATTCATTAGGGAAAATAATAGAAGAAAATATTTTCTTTTTTTATATATAGTGAAGTAAGCCATATAAAATTGACTCGCATTAAATTAGGTGGGAAATGGAAATTGTAATTGCTTCACTAATTTTTATTTGCTGTTATTTTCTATTATGACCGAACGGATAAATCGAGCAGTTATAACATTGACAGGTGAAGTTCTATTTTTAACAGGTATCTATTCTATTGAGCAATGTTACTTTCGCTATATCGATTGGAAAACGATTGCTTTATTGTTCTCCATGCTGGTATTGGTAGCTATTACAGAAAAACAGACCTATTCTTTTTTATTGCTATTCGTTTTGCTCAACGGGTAAAAGGAAACCCGATACCCCTATTAATAGGAGCAGGTGTATTATCAGGGGTAGGTTCAGCTTTATTGGATAATGTAACTACCGTCTTTAATATTCGCTCCAGTAATGCTTAAAATAACAAAGCTGTTAAAGTTGCCTGCTTTTCCTGATTAGATGATTTATTTGGATCTAATATGTTGGGCGTTGGCGTTAGATGCTTGCTTAGGAGGAAATGTAACGTTGATTAGAGTTCTGTAAATGTGGTAGTAGCAGACTTGGCAGAGGTGCAAAACAAAAAATTCCTTTTATTCGTTTTTTGCTTTATGGCCTGCCGCTTGTTATTATTTCTTTAATCATATCTACGCTTTAAAACTATCCAAGGTATTTGGTAAAAAATTTCTCCGTCCTTTTGATATGTTCCCCTTGAGGTAAACAGATTAAAAAATAAAATTTGTTTTTCCTTAGAAGGAGCTTTTTATGTCCAATAAGTTTTACTCAAGTCAGTTTAAGTACAAAGTGTTATTGAATATAGGCTATTGAATAAGAGAATTATGTACAAAATATTGTATTTCGGTTAGGGCATAGGAATAATCACCGGCCTGTCTTTAAGACAATAGAACTGGCTACAGACAAATTAAACGAAGATGAGTACCCGCTTATCCAGGTTCCACTACACCTCTTATAGCCTTAAACGTAGGATAGATAAATTAATAATGACACACAGTATGTCTTGAGGCAGGAATGCATTGATAATGGAACGATAGAATCCTTTTAAACAAATGGGAGACATTTTATGAACTCTATAAAACGATCGATGATGACATAACTTTTTATAATCATGATAGATCCCAAGAAAAATTAAACGGCTTTAGCCCTGTGGAATATAGAGCTAAAGCCGTTATTATAACCCCTGTCTACTTGATTGGCGAGGCAGTTCATTTAGTGTGTTAGTTGGCGGCAACTGGTCGATTAAGTTCTAACTGCTCGGGACGTTTCGCCTTTTCGATAGGTTCTAGGACTAGACAAGTTATATACCTACTATAGATCCACCCATTTTTGTAAAAAAGGGATTTGTTTAAGTTCTTCTTTCGTGATAAAACGAAGTAAGAACAGAAATAGAATATAAATAAACACGAGGAGACCTAATAAAATGATAAACAGAATAAGTCCTGCATTTGTTTGATCATAGATTCCCTTAATTAACTGGCCAGTTCCCCAGGTCAAGAGAATGAGTGCAATCATTTTTAGGATGTCCTTAAATGGGATACCGAAGCCAATAGCTTTATACAGTGAAGCTAGGTGAAGAAGAGTGATCAAGACGACACTTAAGGAAATCGCAATCGCAACACCCATAATTCCAAATTTTGGGTTAGACGCAAGAAAAACTAAGGCTCCAAGTTTACAAAACGCCCCGATTAGACTGTTCCACATAGCGGCTTTGGCCAAGTCGAGCGCTTGTAAAGCTGCTTGTAAAGGAGATTGAATATAAAGTAAAATAAAAAATGGAGCCATTAACAAAACAAATTTACTCGCTTCAGCTGTTCCATACATATATGTTAAAATAGGTACGGAAAATAAAGATAGAACAATGGTAGCTATTGCCCCGGAAGCAAAAGATATACGAATCGATTGATGGATTCGATAATGAATCAATTGTGTGTTTTTCGTTGCTTCTGCCTCAGAAATCGAAGGGACTAACGCAATGGACAACGAATTTGTAATGAAAGTTGGAAGAAATAATAAAGGCAGCACATAACCGGTTAATTCTCCATACTGTTTCGTTGCTAATGTACTAGATATACCTGCTATTGCCAAACTTTGAGCCACCAAAATCGGTTCAAGAAAATGAGAAATTGAAGCTATAAATCGACTGCCTGTACTAGGTAGAGCAATGGAAAAAAGTTCCCGGACTGTATCTTTGCTGGCTGATAAATAGGAGAAAAAACGTGTGCGCAATTTAATTCGTTTCTTTCGTTTAAACATTTGCAGCATGTATAATAAAGACATTAACTCGCCTATGATAATACTGAACATTGCGCCGGCAGCTGCAAATTCGAGACCATAAGGTAAAAGCAGTTTTACGAAAAAAGCTACACAGGTGATGCGGACAATTTGTTCAATGACTTGGGCATAGCTTTGTGGTTTCATATTTTGTTTTCCTTGAAAGTAACCACGTAGTACGGATGAAATCGCAATAATTGGGATGATTGGGCTAATGGCTAAAAGAGGATATAATGTGCGTTCATCTGTTAGTAATCTCGTGGCGACAAAGGGTGTAGCTATAACCATTAATACCGTAAATACGATACTTGATAATCCGGTAATAACGAGTGATACAATTAATATTTGTTTAATTTTTGCATAATCCGTTCTTGCTTGTGCTTCTGCAATTCGTTTAGAGATAGCCACTGGTAAACCGAGTTGGGTTAAGGTGATAACAAGAAAGAAGGTTGGAAGTGCCATCATATAGAGACCAACACCTTCTTCGCCAATCAGACGAGCAATAACAATCCGGTTAATAAAACCGAGAAATCGAGTAATCATACCTGCTGCTATTAAAATAAGAGTCCCTTGTAAAAATGTTTGTCTGGTCATTTTTTTTACGACCTGCCTTCTCAAAAAATGGAATATCATATACAATGATATATATGCTAAGGAGTGGGCCAAGCATGACAAGATCGGAAATTTTTCATACTCCATAAAGGAGGGTTCAGTTTTGGAAATTGTACAAACTGTGTCAGAGTGGAAAGAAATGGTTCTGCCTGTGTTAAAAAGTAAGGCGGAAGAATTTCATTTAATGGGATATAAAGAAGCAACTACAGAAGATGTTTGGAAATGCCTGATGGAAAAGGTATGGAAAGGTTATCCAGAAAAGCGAATTTATGAGGTAGTGGGGGATATATTTCAATTAAATACGACTACCTATATAAGTTATTTAACCATGAACGCATATAAAAATGATGATTTACTAGCATCCATTCAAGCTGTAACGAATATGAATAACGATTAAAAGTAATTTATCCCGCATGTAAGTTGCCGTAAGACTCCCACTTTAAGAGCCTGAGTTGGTACCAAAAGGGGCTAAGTGGGAGAAAACGGTACCTAAATGCCCGATTCGTTCAACTAACATTCAAGGAGAAAAGTACTCCTTGAATGAAGTTTCACTTTATCCCGGATGTAAGGATCCGTATTTTTCTTCTTTCCAAAATGTGCTAATGATATTGCGAACATGATGAGAAAAACGGTTCCTAAATCCCCGATTCGTTCAACTAAATTCAAGGAGAAAAGTACTCCTTGAATGAAGTTTCACTTTATTTACATAAAAATTTTACCCTAAATAAACAAGGGAGGCCACAATGGAATGAAAAGTAGAGGCAGAATTGTTGCCTTTTTTCTAATCGTACTAATTTTTGCTGGTACAATTGGAACAACGGTTACAGGAATAACGAAAGATATCAACCTGGGTCTTGATCTCCAAGGCGGATTTGAAGTTTTATACGAAGTAAGTCCAGTAGATGAGGGACAAAAAATCAGTCGAACGTCACTGGAATCTACAGTGGAAATATTGAATGATCGAGTAAACCGTCTTGGTATTAGTGAAGCTAGCATCGATATTGAAGGAGAAGACCGTATTAGAGTACAGCTAGCTGGAGTAGAAGATCAAACAGAAGCAAGGGAACTATTGTCCACTACTGCACAATTGTCTTTCCGTGATGTAAATGATCATGAACTGTTAAACGGAAATGATGTAAAGGAAAATAGTGCAAAGCAGGACTTTGATCCAAACAGTAATCAGCCAATTGTTACATTGAAATTGAAGGATGCTGACAAATTTGGTGAGGTAACGAGTAAAATAAAAGATATGAATGACCCTGAAACACCGTATGAAGATAATTTATTAGTGATCTGGATGGATTATAAAAAAGGTGATTCATTTAGAGAGGAATATACAAAAGAAGACCCGAAATATGTTTCTGCACCACGTGTTACAGAAACATTAAATACAAAAGATGTAATGATTAGTGGTAATTTCACTGTAGAATCTGCACAACAGCTGGCAAATGTTATTAATTCCGGTTCTCTACCAGTGCACATGGAAGAAAAGTATTCTACTTCGGTAGGAGCACAGTTTGGTGAGCAGGCCTTAAATAAAACGATTTTTTCTGGCTTTATTGGTGTAGGCCTGATCTTCTTGTTTATGATTTTCGTTTATCGGTTCCCGGGATTAATTGCTTCCATTAATTTAACGATTTATATTTATTTAATTCTACTTGTGTTCGAATTAATGAACGGTGTCCTGACCTTGCCAGGTATTGCTGCACTTATTCTTGGAGTTGGGATGGCAGTAGATGCCAACGTCATTACCTTTGAACGAATTAAGGAAGAACTGCGATCCGGTAAATCACTTATTGCTTCCTTTAAAGCAGGTACCAAAAACTCTTTATCATCGATTTTAGATGCAAATATTACGACGTTAATAGCGGCTTCTGTATTGTTTATTTTTGGTACAAGCTCGGTTAAAGGATTTGCGACAATGTTAATTGTCAGTATCCTAGTGAGCTTTTTAACAGCAGTGTTTGGTACACGCCTATTGCTAAGCCTTTGGATTAAAACCAAATTCTTAAAAAAACGTCCAGGTTGGTTTGGTGTTAAAAAAGCAGAGATACAAGATATAAAAGATAAAAGTGAAGTGGAACCAACTGTGTTTAATCGAACTCCTAACATAGTAGGTCATCGAAAGAAATTTTTCTGGATTTCTGCTATCATGGTTGTACTTGGATTAGCTTCTTTATTCATGTTTAAGTTAAATCCGGGTGTTGATTTTACAAGTGGTTCCAGGATTGAAATTTTAGCTGAAAACAGTATTTCCACAGAAGAAATTGAACAAGATTTTATTGAACTAGGCATTGAAGCAAAGTCGATTGTATCTTCAGGAGAAAATGGAGAAATGGCTGTTGCTCGATTTGACAAAGTGCTTGGAAAAGATAAGATTGCTGAAATAAAAGCTTATTTCGTTGATAAATATGATCATGAGCCAAGTGTAAGTGTTGTTTCACCTATTGTTGGTGAAGAACTTGTTAAAAATGCCGCTTTTGCCGTTGCAATTGCTTCTGTTTTTATGATCATTTATGTGACGATTCGCTTTGAATTTTTCTTTGCCATTACGGCAATTATTGCTTTATTGCATGATGCTTTCTTTATGGTTGCTATTTTTAGTATTACACAAATTGAATTTGATATCACAATCGTTGCAGCAATTCTTACCATTGTTGGTTATTCGATTAATGACACTATCGTTACATTTGATCGAATTCGAGAAAATATACGCAAGCGGAAAAAAATCAAAACCTTTAAGGAACTTGCTGATGTCGTTAATCGGAGTCTGGTACAGACATTTACTCGAAGTATCAATACAACCCTTACGACACTAATTGCTGTGTTGGCGTTTTTGTTCCTTGGTGCTGAATCCATTAGTGGGTTTGCTGTTGCTCTTACGTTTGGACTTATTGCTGGTACCTATTCTTCACTCTTCTTAGCTTCACAACTATGGTTGATTTGGCGAGGAAAAATGCTGAAGAAAAAACCGGTTGATTTTAGAAAGAAAAAAAGAGTACAAGGACCACAAGTATAATAGTGACCTCTGTTCCAATTGGGACAGAGGTTTTTACGAATCAAAAAAGGCTCTATACTGAATGTGGTGGTGTCTTTTATCCCGACAAGGTTTATAAGCAAACAAAAAATACACGCCTTCCCCTCTCCTTTGTTAGCCCTAAGTTGCACAAAAGGTAAAGGAGAGGGAAAGCGTGCAACATCCTTTTATCATAAGTTATTAGGGATTAAAGACAAACATGTGGACGTATGGAATATAGAAAAGTATTCTAATAAATGGTTGATCGAACTTCATACCAAAGTAAAAAAACAAAAATGCCCATTCTGTAAGGAACGAACCAAGCGGATTTATAGCTATCGAAAGCAGTCTATACAGGGGCCAATCTTATCCAATACACCTGTAAAAATAATAGTAAAGAAAAGGCGATACTTGTGTACGTATTGTCCTCATACCTTTTATGAACGATTACAAATGGTGGATATCTACCAAAGGTGTACGAATTCTGTACAGACTTCTGCTTTAACGTATTCTGCCGTGGGCTTCTTTACCTTGGTGGCGCGATTAACAGGAATCAGTACCAATCGGTTAATCCGTCTATTTGACCGACATCAACTCTTTTATGTACCCATTTAACAATGGCTATATAGAAGGAGTAAATAACACCATAAAAGTGTTAAAGCGTAATTCATTTAGAATGAAGAGTTTTGAGTAAATGAAAAAGAAAATACTGTGGCAACAAGAGATTAAAAAAAATATCTAAGGGTCAAAAGAGATGGTGGAGTCGATTTTCCACCACCACATTTGATAGAGAACCTCAAAAATCTGTTTTCATGAGTTTAGAAGCGTATATAACTTGGTTGATTTGTGCGCTTTGTTTTTTGTCTATATCGGTTTCTGCATTGCGAATATCTTTTTTGGAAAGTAGCTTCGTCTAGTTTGAGAGCCCAAGCTGTAGCGATTTTAACGACCTCGGGTTTATTCATTCTCTTTTTTAGCGAGAACGTTAGAAAAATTGAAATAAGTAAATCTCTAGTTGCTACCTCTGATAATATTTATGTATAATAGATTGGTCAGGGGTGAAATTATGCTACAAAGTAAAGCAAAATGGAATTTTGTAGGAATAGAAGAAACAGAGGTAAACTTGGTGGCTGATTCACTTCAACTATCACCAGTTATACAAAAACTTTTACTTCAAAGAGGAATTACAACGGAGCAAGCAGCAGCGAAATTTCTTCAACCTGATTTTGCTGATTTACACAATCCCCATCATCTTCAATCCATTGATAAAGCGACAAAGCGTGTTCATCAAGCAATTAAACAAGATGAAAAGATTCTCGTCTTTGGTGATTATGATGCAGATGGAGTAACTGCCACAGCGGTATTGGTAAAAGCGTTACTGGAATTAGGGGCATATTGTGATTACTATATTCCGAATCGATTTACGGAAGGGTACGGTCCGAATGAAGCAGCATTTCGTCATGCCTATGAACAAGGATATCAATTAATTATTACAGTAGATAATGGAATAGCAGCAATTGAAGAGGCTGAAGTAGCAAAAGAATTAGGAATGGATTTGATTATTACGGATCATCATGAAATCCAAGACCGATTACCGGACTGTTATGCTATCATTCACCCAAAATGCTCACCTAATTATCCTTTTCATGAACTGGCTGGAGTAGGCGTCGCTTTTAAGTTTGCCCAATCCTTGTTGGGTTATTTTCCGCATCAATTCCTAGATTATGTTGCTATTGGTACGATTGCTGATCTCGTTCCCCTCATTGATGAAAATAGAATATTAGCATATCATGGGTTACGTGCTTTAACGCATACAAAGCACATAGGGTTAAAAGCGTTAAAACAAGTTTCTAAAGTGGAAGGAACAGTGACGGAAGAAGATGTCGGATTTCTTATTGGTCCAAGGCTAAATGCGGTAGGGAGACTGCAGTCTGCTGATATGGCTGTTGACTTATTGCTTACAGAAGAACCTGATGATGCAAGGGAGATCGCCCATACAATCGAAGCATTGAATGAAGAGAGACAATTGCTCGTTCAACAAATCGTAACAGAAGCTGAACAAATGCTTGCTGAACAAGAAGACCAAGATGTTATTATTGTTGCAAAAGAGGGCTGGAATGAAGGAGTACTAGGAATTGTCGCTTCCAAATTGGTTCGTAAAATGGACAGACCTGCTATTGTACTTACATTGAAAGCGGAAGAAGGAATTGCTAAAGGATCTGCAAGAAGTATTTCAGCTTTCGATTTATTTCAAAATTGTATACAGATTCGTCATTTATTTAATACTTTTGGAGGTCATTCACAAGCAGCAGGAATGACACTTCCGATCGAGCAAATAGGGTCACTGCAGCAAGCATTAAATAAACAAATTTCTGAGCAACTTCAACCTGATGATTTTAAACAAGAGATTCAAATCAGTCAGACGTTATCACTTTCGGAAATAACGACAGAGCTAATCGAGGATATTCAACGGTTGGCGCCTTTTGGTATGCACAATCCAAAGCCTTTATTCCATATCCAGGAAACTCCGAGACAGCCAAAGCAAATTGGTAGTATGAAAAATCATTTAAAGCTTCAATTTAAAAACGAAAAGACGATGTTAGATGGGATTGGTTTTGGTATAGGTGAACTTTTCCATTATTTAACTCCTCAAACAACCGTCAATGTAGTCGGAGAGTTATCAATTAATGAATGGAACGGACACCGTAAGCCCCAAATAATGATTGAAGACATCTGTATAGCAGATTGGCAATTGTTTGATCATCGTGGCAAAAAAGCTGTTGATTTAGCAATGTTTGTTAATGCCAATTCAACTTGTGCTGCAGTGGGGGATAAATTACAAGCGCAATTGTTAGGTATTCCACATCGAACTTATGAGGACGATTGGTCAAATTTAAAGCAGGTCGATACATTATTTATATTTTCAATGCCGGAAAAATGGAGTGACTTGGAGGAAATCCTTATTGATACCAAACCTAAGAATATTCATCTATGTTATTATATAGAGGATAGTACATATTTACGTGCTTTTCCTTCAAGAGATGATTTCAAATGGATGTATAGTAAATTACTTTTTCATAAATCAATTCATATTGACAGGAAATTACCCGTATTAGCCCAATCACGAGGGTGGAATAAAGATAAATTGCTGTTTATTATTCACGTATTTTATGAACTACAATTTATACACATAGAGGATAGAATTATTAAACTGAATCCGAATCCAGCAAAGCGAAATTTACAGGACTCTGAGACATATCAAAAGCGATTGCAACAAGCTGAGATCGAAAGGATAATGTATTATTCTACCTACGAAGAACTAAAAAACTATTTTGCAAAATATATGGATCATTTGGGAAGTCCCAAGGAGGAACCTAGTTATGGATTATAAAAGATACATTAAAATTGTTGAAGACTGGCCAAAGAAGGGAATTCAATTTAAGGACATTACACCATTGATGGCTAATGGTGATGCCTTTCGCTCAGTTGTAGATGAAATTGTAACATATGCAAAGGAAAAAGAAATTGATGTGATTGTGGGCCCTGAAGCAAGAGGGTTTATTATTGGTTGCCCAGTTTCTTATGCCCTGGGAGTGGGTTTTGTGCCGGTAAGAAAGGAAGGTAAGCTTCCGCGAGAAGTAGTAAAGATTGATTATGGATTAGAATATGGTAAAAACATATTAACGATTCATAAAGATGCGATTAAACCTGGGCAACGCGTCTTAATTACAGATGACTTATTAGCGACAGGTGGTACTATTCAAGCAACTATTAAGCTGGTGGAGGAGCTTGGTGGAATTGTTGTTGGTTGTGCATTTATTATCGAATTGAGCTATCTGGGCGGTATGGAAAAGTTACAAGGGTATGATGTATTATCCTTAATGAGCTATTGACATGGTAAGATAGGTCTGGCGATGTGAAGTCGTTAGGCCTATTATTGTAATATAATTACATAGTAATGAGTTCGAAAAGCAGGGAAAATAATGGCGGCGGTAGATGGGAACGTCTACTGTTTAGCAACCTAATAACGTAAATTTTTATGAAGTCATCCTAATTTTGGCTGATTCTTATAATGGACACATACAAGAGAAAAGCATATAATTAAACTATTTAAGAAATTAGACTTGATATAGCGAATAAAGGTGATTTTTAATGGCGAAAAGCGATATTATGACAATAGATAACATTTTGAATAAGGCTAGTCAGTATCTGACCGAAGAGGATGCTGCTTTTATTCGCAAAGCATATGAATTTGCTGAAAAAGCTCATGCGGATCAATTTAGAAAATCTGGAGAGCCATATATTATTCATCCTGTTCAGGTGGCCGGTATTTTAACGGAGCTGGGAATGGATGCAGAAACCATTACAGGCGGCTTTCTTCATGACGTAGTAGAGGATACTGACGTCACGTTAGAAGCGATTGAAGAGGTATTTAATCATGAAGTTGCCATGCTTGTAGATGGTGTTACTAAACTAGGTAAGATTAAGTATAAATCAAAAGAAGCCCAACAGGCAGAAAATCATCGAAAAATGTTCGTTGCAATGGCGAAAGATATTCGTGTAATCTTAATTAAATTGGCAGACAGGCTTCATAATATGCGCACATTAAAGCATTTGCCACCTAATAAACAGCGTAGAATTGCTAATGAAACATTAGAAATATTTGCTCCATTAGCCCATCGGTTAGGGATTTCGACGATTAAATGGGAACTGGAGGATATAGCACTACGGTATTTAAATCCACAACAATATTATCGAATTGTGCAATTAATGAAGCAGAAAAGAGAGGAACGAGAATCTTATATAAAAGAGGTTATAGAGGAAGTTTCCAAACAATTGAAAGAAATGAATATTAAGGCAGAACTTTCTGGAAGACCAAAACATTTGTATAGTATTTACCGAAAAATGGTAAAACAACATAAACAATTCAATGAAATATATGATCTGCTTGCTGTTCGAATTATTGTTAATAGTATTAAAGATTGTTATGCCGTATTAGGAATTATTCACACTTGCTGGAAACCAATGCCTGGCAGATTTAAGGACTATATTGCGATGCCAAAGCCGAATTTGTATCAGTCATTGCATACTACTGTAATCGGGCCAAAAGGTGATCCGTTAGAAGTACAAATCCGCACAAAGGAAATGCATGAAATCGCAGAATATGGCATTGCTGCACATTGGGCTTACAAAGAAGGAAAGCGAGTTAATCTGGATAAGCAATCGTTTGAAGAAAAGTTAACTTGGTTCCGTGAAATCTTGGAATGGCAAAATGATACACACGATGCAGAAGAATTTATGGAGTCTTTAAAAGTAGATTTATTTTCTGATATGGTGTATGTATTTACTCCTAAGGGGGATGTTATTGAGCTTCCATCTGGTTCCGTACCTTTGGATTTTGCTTATAAGATTCATACCGAAATCGGTAATAAGACAATTGGTGCAAAAGTAAATGGAAAAATGGAGCCACTTGATTATAAGCTGAAAAACGGAGACATTGTTGAAGTAATGACTTCTAAGCATTCCTATGGACCATCACAGGATTGGTTAAAAATAACACAAACATCCCAAGCAAAAAACAAGATTAAACAGTTTTTTAAAAAGCAGCGGCGTGAAGAAAACATCCTTAAAGGAAAAGAAGCTGTTGATAAAGAAATTAGGAACTTAAATTTAGAACCGAAGGAAGTTCTAACGCAGGAAAACTTACAACGTGTATACGAAAAATATAACTTCTCCAATGCGGATGATATGTATGCGGCTGTTGGCTATCAAGGAATTACTGCAGCTTCTATTGCTACACGATTAACTGAAAAAATAAGACAAACGAAGGAAAAACAACAAGAACTTGAACAAACGATAGAAGAAGTAAAAACGGATGTTAAAGATAAAAAGGATAAAAAGCTAAATAAGCGCGATATCGGTGTGAAAGTAGAAGGTGTTGATAATCTGCTTGTTCGTCTATCGAAATGTTGTAACCCTGTTCCTGGTGATGACATAATAGGATATATTACAAAAGGAAGAGGTATTTCTGTCCATAGAAAGGATTGTCCTAATGTGCAGACAGAAGAAGCGAGGGAACGCTTTCTCCATGTGGAATGGGAAAATAATCGAACCGAACAAAAGCAATACCATGTTGACCTGGAAATATCAGGCTATGACCGACGTGGTCTAGTAAATGAAGTCTTGCAAGCAATTAATGAGACAAAGACGAACATCACCTATGTGAACGGTCGTTCTGACCGTAACAAAATGGCGTTCATTCAAATTACGATTTTAATCCATAATACGAGACATTTACGAAAAATTGTAGAAAGAATTAAACAGATTACAGATGTGTATACAGTGAAACGAACCATCCAGTAACGAAGAAGAACATACTTTCTCATTCCAAACAATAGGATTAGAAAAAAGGAGCATAATAATGAAAGTAGTAGTACAACGATCGAAAGAAGCCAGCGTTTCTGTAAACGGTAAGGTAATTGGAGAAATTGCACAAGGCTTTGTTGTTTTAGTAGGGATCACGCATGATGATACAGAAGAAGATGCAGCCTATTTAGCCAATAAAATTGTCCATTTACGAGTATTTGAAGATAAACAGAACAAACTTAATTTATCTTTAAAAGATGTTGGTGGCAGTATTCTTTCTATTTCTCAATTTACATTGTATGGAGATACAAGAAAAGGAAGAAGGCCTAATTTTATGAATGCTGCGCGTCCAGAATATGCTAATGATTTGTATGTGAAATTTAACCAATTATTAGAAAAAGAAGGTGTTTTTGTGGAGAAGGGTGCATTTGGTGAAATGATGGAAGTTCAACTAACTAATGATGGACCGGTTACATTGATCATTGACAGTAAGGAAAAGTAATAAGAACAATCCTCATCAGGTTTGTTCTTATTACTCATTTGCGAAATATTTACCCAAACCGTTAATGATACCGGAAACCAATTGTTGCTGATACATTGTTGTTTGTAATAAGGAAGCTTTATTTTTATTGGATATAAAGCCGAGTTCAACTAAAATAGCAGGTTTATAATTTTGTCTAAGTACGAGAAAGTCCCCAAAGCTTGTTCCGCGATTATCGGCACCAGTTGATTTTATCAATTCAGCTTGTACATAGGTAGCTAATGAACGATTACGGCGTTGGTAATAATAAGCTTCGATTCCGGTAACGTTTGGCAGTTGAGGAACACTATTATAATGTAGGCTAATAAATACGTCTGTGTTTAATGTATTACTAAAGCTGATCCTGCTGTTTAGTGAAATAAAGTCGTCTCCTAGCCTAGTCATTTTAACGTTAGCCCCTAACATATCTAATTCTTTTTTTAATTCCTGTGCAGTTAAATACGCTACATCTTTTTCAAATACTTCCGTTGCTCCAATCGCCCCAACATCTCTTCCGCCATGTCCAGCATCTATCACAATCGTTTTATTTGCAAAACTACTCTGAGAAGGTGTGTTTACTGGCTTGGTAAGTTGTTTATATATATAGCCACGTCCATGTTTATTTTCGATTTCATACCAATCACCATCAGCGCTTCGAACATTGTATATGCTGCCTTCATCAGCAAAGTGATTAATCGAATAATCGGTTGATGGTCCATTGCGTATATGTGTCTTCTTATTTGAAATGGTAATCGTTTCTGGAGGTTGTTCTGAATGAATTTGTATATAATCCGCAGCAATCCAACCTTCCCTATGTTTTAATTTAACTTTGATCCAATCATCAGCTTGTAGCAAAACTTTGTATATATCTCCTTTATTAGCCTGTTCTATGTTGGAAAATTGCGTTCCTGGACCACTGTGAATATTCACTCTGCTTTCGGTAACGATCCCTTCCAATGCATGGGAAATTGGTGTAAATGATAGCATAAATACGATTATAATTGGTAAGACGACGATTATTTTTGTCCTTTTCATTTATTGCCTCCTTATTATGAGCTAAGATTTTATCCTGCATTCTAGGTGTCATAAGAAAAAAGTGTTCTTCTTTTTCAAGGGAAAGAAAAGCTTAAACAGTAATACATTGCAATTATAGTGTTGTAACCTTAGCCTTTGATTTATTCTCTTGAGATAAAAACATGTCCTTGAATGAAGATTCATTTTGAGTAATAATTGTATAAATTGTCTAGAAACTCTGAAGCACTACGCACCCATAGAAGCAGTTAGGTGTTTTCGACAGAGGTTCGTCATTAACGCAGTGTTGGTTCGACGTAGTAAAAAGTTTAAGTCTTAAGTATAAGTGCAGTTAAGCAATTACCAACGCTATCGTGCCGCTCTCCAAGTTTTCTTTATCAATTATTTCCATTTAAGTTCATGTTATACCTTTCCAGAATCGCTTATATAGGCAAATGAGATATATCTAAATGATTAAGTTAGGTTGAATTTTAAAAAAGGGGAGGCGTTTTGCTTATGGAGTAATATTAATTAGAAAGAAAGATCAGATACTCAGTACGGTTTAATCATGGTAGTCCGGTATTTACCAAGTTACGTATAAATACAACCAGAGAATCGCCGTTTAAAGTTTAAAATTTTGCGCCTCTTGCTAATTTTTCTTTTAGTGCGTGTTCAAAAAGAAGGTAAAAAGATCGAGAAGTTCGAGGCGGCGAAGTGTCGAGTAGCGCAGTTGTATGCAGTACAGATACATGAGCACTAGTGAAGCTTCCTCGAAACACATTCTCACGCAGGAAAAGGGGATATCCTTTTCCAAGGAACGGAGAAGCAAGCCAATAAAGAAAACTTGGCTAGCAGCAAGCGAAGCACAGACGATAGCCTAGTTGCACTTATACTTAGAACTTAAAAATTTTTAACTACGTTGAATGAAACTTCAACGCTAAAAATTTTATCCGTTCCAACGTGCGAAGAAATTCGATGTATCATTTTTAGTGCACTTTTTGAACAACCTCTTTTAGCATAATAAAAAATAAAATGCTAGGCAAACTAGTCCTATAAAAAGGAGGTAGTTTTCCGTGCAATCATCCGAAAAACAGTCGCATGTTTATCAAGAAAGCCAAGTGTTTGGTGTTAATTTACATCGCTTTCTGGAATTAACTGAAGGAGAGGCTAGTCATATGGAAATAGCAGAAGAGTTAGGGATTTCATTAGGAGAAGTTAAGATGTTAAAGAAAAAATTAAATCGCGCTTGACATAACTATGTAGAACGATTAATATAATATACATTCATGGTTATGAAAATCAGTAGTTGCCGCAAGGAATTGTATTTTACATTGGAAAAAATTTTTATCCCGCATGTAAGGTGCCGTAAGACTCCCACTTTAAGAGCCTGAGTTGGTACAAAAGGGTCTAAGTGGGAGAAAACGGCACCTAAATGCCCGATTCGTTTAACTAACATTCAGTAGGAGATGGAAGAAAACTCCTACTAAATGAAGTTTCACTTTATTTTATTGTCCCACATGTAAGTGCGATGTGGCAACAAATTGTATATATAGTTAGATTACCAATGAAGGAAAAAGTAATTGGCAACCAAATGCCCAGAGAAGAAATGCCATAGGCTGGAAGCATTTCACATGATGGTCCAATGAAAGACATTCCAGAGGTTTTATATCGAAAGGGACAGTAGGTATAAACGTATCACAGGCGTTAACTGTATAAAGGCGGATGTATACATAACATCAATTAGGGTGGCAACGCGGGCTAAACTCCCGTCCCTTATTATTCATAATAAGGGACGGGAGTTTTTTAATATCTAATTTTAGTGTAGAAATTAAATTCAACATCGTAAAAATTCTTCCACTTAGAAGTATACGTTTAACAATATAATTAACTTTGTCAGAGGTTAGACGGGCTATACCTTTCTTTATGGTAATCGGTTCGTGACGGGAGACGATGTTAATCTATCGTAGGGAAAACAATCGAAGCTACTACGGATTGAGTAAAAGCTAGACGATATGTAAAAATGGATATCGTTTTCTATACAATAAAAAAACATTCACTACAATTGCACTTACTACATGAATAATCATATACATTATTAATATTAGGAGGTTTTTCCGATGAATTATAAGGCACCGAGAGGTACTGCAGATGTCTTACCAGAAGATGCTAAGAAATGGCAATTTATTGAAAGTACAATAAAACAGATTTGCCACCAATTCCATTATGAAGAGATACGGACACCTTTATTCGAGCATACCGAAGTATTTCAACGAGGAGTAGGAGACTCTACGGATATTGTGCAAAAGGAAATGTATACATTTGAAGATCGCGGTGGGCGAAGCATTACTTTACGTCCTGAAGGAACGGCTCCCGTCGTCCGAGCATTTGTGGAAAATAAATTATATGGATTAGCCAACCAGCCTACGAAATTATATTATTTTGCTGAAATGTTCAGATATGAACGTCCACAAAAAGGGCGGATGCGACAATTGAATCAATTCGGTGTAGAAGTATTAGGCAGTGCAGACCCAGCCGTTGATGCAGAGGTTATTGATTTAGCGATGAGCTGTTATCAAGCTTTAGGATTAAAGTCGATTAAGTTAGTGATTAATTCCCTTGGGGACAAAGAAAGTCGAGCCAAACACAGGAAGGCTTTGATTGAACATTTTACTCCATATAAGGGTGAGCTTTGCTCTGATTGCCAACAACGTTTGGAAACTAATCCATTACGTGTGCTTGACTGTAAAAAGGATCGTGAGCATCTAGCCATGCAGTCTGCTCCATCGATACTGGATTATTTAAATGATGCTTCGCAAGATTATTTTGAACAAGTTAAAGCATATTTAACCTTGATGGGAATTGAATATGAAGTAGATAAAAATCTTGTTCGCGGCCTTGATTATTATAATCATACGGCTTTTGAAATTATGAGTGAGGCAGAGGGCTTTGGTGCGATTACTACTCTTGCCGGTGGTGGAAGGTATAATGGGCTTGTTGAAGAACTTGGAGGACCGAGTACGCCAGGAATTGGTTTTGGTATGGGATTGGAAAGGTTGTTAATGGCGCTTAAAGCAGAGAACCAAGATATATCAATAGATTGCTCGCTGGATACGTATGTTGTTGCTGTTGGGAATGAAGCGGAAAAAGAAGCAGTTTGTTTAGTACATCAATTAAGAAAGCAAGGAATTCAAGCTGACAAGGATTACCAAGACAGAAAAATGAAGGGACAATTAAAAGCTGCTGATCGGTATCAAGCAAAATACGTATTGATTCTAGGAGAAAATGAACTAAAAGATAGAACAATAGTTATAAAAGAAATGGCAACAAGTAATCAGGAAACCATTGCATTAGATAGTGTAATAGCTGTGTTAAAGGAAAAGCTTTTAGGAGGAAAGGATCATGAGTGAGAATGTGCGTACGATGGCGGGATCGTTAACAGAGACGGATGTTGAAAAATCAGTGGTATTAAAGGGGTGGGTACAAAAACGCAGAGATTTAGGAGGCTTAATTTTCATCGATCTTCGTGATGTATCTGGCATGATACAAGTTGTGTTTAATCCGGATCGTTCACTTTCTGCTTTAGAAATTGCTGAGACAATTCGAAGTGAGTATGTGGTAGAGGTTAAAGGGAAAGTCGTGAAACGAGATGCTGGAACTGTTAATCCGAATATGCAAACAGGTACCATTGAAGTGGTAGCACAATCGATAACCGTTTTAAATAAAGCTAAAACACCGCCATTTTCGATTCAAGATGAAACAGACGTGTCCGAAGATCTAAGATTAACTTATCGATATCTTGATCTACGTCGTAAGCCATTACAAGAAACATTTAAATTACGCCATCAGATTACACAAGCTGTTCGTCAATACTTGAATGATCGTGGATTTTTAGAAATGGAAACACCAATCTTAACGAAAAGCACGCCAGAGGGGGCAAGAGATTATCTTGTACCAAGTCGTGTACATCGTGGAGAATTTTATGCCTTACCACAGTCGCCGCAACTGTTTAAGCAACTAATTATGATGGGCGGCTTTGAAAAATACTATCAAATTGCTCGTTGTTTCCGTGATGAAGATTTACGAGCAGATCGTCAACCTGAATTCACACAAATTGATATTGAAGCATCGTTTTTAACTAGTGATGATATTATGAAACTCACTGAAGAAATGATGCAATATGTGATGAAACAAGTAAAAGGAATTGATATTCCACTGCCTCTAAAGAGAATGCCTTATGAGGAAGCGATGGCACGTTTTGGCTCAGACAAGCCGGATACACGCTTTGGCATGGAACTTATACATGTATCGGAAGTAGTCAAGCGGTCTAATTTTAAAGTGTTTCAAAGCGCAATTGAGGCTGGTGGCCTAGTAGCTTTATTAAATGTCAAACAGCAGGCGAATCATTACTCTCGCAAGGATATCGATAAGCTGACGGACTTTGTTAGAGTATATGGTGCCAAAGGTTTAGCCTGGTTGAAAGTAGAAGGTGCTGAGTTGAAAGGACCAATTGTTAAATTTCTTTCCGAAGTAGAAAAATCAGGTTTAATGACTGCTGCTCAAGCAGAGGATGGAGATTTACTGTTGTTTGTCGCTGACAAGACAAATGTTGTGTATGATAGTCTTGGCGCACTTCGTTTGAAGCTAGGAAAAGAATTAAAATTAATTGATGAGTCTGCTTATAACTTCTTATGGGTGACCGATTGGCCACTGTTAGAGTATGACGAAGAAGAGAGTAGGTATTCTGCTGCCCACCACCCGTTTACTTCACCTGTTGAAGCAGATATTGATAAATTAGATACAGATCCGGAAAAAGTGAAAGCTAATGCCTATGATTTGGTGTTAAATGGCTATGAGCTTGGTGGGGGATCGATTCGTATTCATAAAACAGAGGTGCAACAGAAAATGTTTCAAGTGTTAGGGTTCTCTAAAGAAGAAGCAGACGAGCAATTTGGTTTCTTGTTAAAGGCGTTAGAGTATGGTGCACCTCCACATGGAGGAGTTGCATTAGGGCTGGATCGCATTGTTATGCTGTTAGCAGGCAGAACGAATTTGCGTGACACGATCCTATTTCCAAAAACAGCTTCTGCTTCCGATTTGCTGACAGATGCACCAAGTGAAGTAGGTTCAGTACAGCTGGATGAGTTGGGAATTAAACTGATGAATGATGAGAATTAAAGATTAGCTGTAGAAAAAAATGTAGGGATGACGCAAAACACTCCTACTTAAAGTGTTAAAGAGAATATGAAGAAGTTTAAGTGGGAGATACGCCCTAAATACCGGACTCGTTCTGGGTGACAGGACAAGGAAAGCGACGACAGCAATACATCGCACGAAGAAAAAGCGTTCTTCTTTTTCAAGGACGTTGGAACCTTAGCCTTTAATCTAATCTTTCGTAGAGAAAAGCCCACTGAATGATTTGACTTTATAACACTTTGAGATACGAACCTTAAGGATTGATTTTTTGAGAAATGACATGTTAAAATATATTTACAAATAAGAGCAAAATCCTGATGTGTTCGTCCATGAAAAGTGTTTTGACCGAACAACTTTAAAAATGGGAGTTCGCATGTTTCTATATTGCGTGCACGCCTCTTAACCTGAGGAAGCACAATAAATATAGAACAGAGCACCCACCTGCTGAGAGCGGGATCAAAACTTCTAAGTGGACGGCACGATCGGGAGCCAATAGAAAGCCCTAAATTGCGAGATTGGAATCTTCCTTCTAGCAATTCAGGGCTTTTTTCGTTGTCTTGGAAACGATATCTGTATTTACTTGATGGGTATTTTATGAAAGTAGCTTCGTTTAGCTAAAGCGCTCGTGCTGCTAGTAAACTTCAATCTTCTTTCTACAATAAGTCAACATCGGATCGAATAGAAGCCGTATATCTCTCATTATTATTTTGCGAACTTTATCAAAGAAACGGCTCCTAAATCCCCGATTGGTTCAGAGGCCTTAGGTCATACCCTTGCGGTACTAACATTCCGTGTAAAAAGCGTTCCACGGAATGAAGTTTCACTTTATCTCGTTAGAATATTCTCCAGTTTGTAAGGTCCTAACCGAGCACTTCTAGCTTTTTTTTTCTTTCTTATGCTTTTAGTTTGACCCTTGAGCTAATTGTTGCAGGTTGCCATTTTTGTCCATTCGGAAAGCTGGTGCGGGCATCATTCCCTGGTCTTCTAACACCGTCATTTTGCGCGCTCTTTCCATAATTTGGATAAATGCTTGGTAATCTTCTTGAATCGTTGTTAATCTTTGTTTCGTTTCCTCTAATTCTTTATTCAATGTATCTACTTGCTTTTGCAGTGTTTCTTTTTCCCGCTTAGCCTGTTCAAGAGAAGCCAGGGACTGATGAGAAGCCATTGTTTGTTTTTTTACACCTTTTAAGAAACTAATAACCATATCCATTGTAAGCTGTGGATCATTATTAGATATACGGTGGCTGGAATTGCCCTTCGTTTCTCCTTGAGAGAAGGATACAGCGGATTTATTCGCTTTATTAGCCTTTGCCATCGCACGTTTCTTTTCTTTTCGTTGTCGTTTTGCAAGATCAATAGCATTTACGTATTTATTACGAATCTCAGCATTCCAGCGAAATCCACATGCTGCGGAGGTACGATTCAATTTATCTCCAACCTCTTCAAAAGCGTTCAATTGTGTACTTCCTTCGCGAATATGACGTAGTACGGTTTCTGCTAATAATAGGTCATCCTCATGTGACCAGGCATCTTGTCTAACTTTTGCCATTTGGTTCAACTCCTTTTAAAGTAACAATTTTACAATGATTTTTAAATAGATTTGTTTGTATTCTACTTTCATTGTTACCACAGGAGATCGAACTTATACGTCAAATCTTTTTATCTTTCTGGATTTTATCATAAACTTGTTTCATAGCTTGTTCAAATTTTCCGGTAGCTTTAGGTATATAGTATTGTTTATTTTTTATAGAATCTGGCAAGTATTGCTGCTTCACCCAACCATGTTCATACTCATGCGGATACAAATATTCTAAGCCTCGGCCTAATTTCTTGGCACCACTGTAGTGAGAATCCTTTAAGTGGGCAGGAATTTCCCCGCCTTTACCGCGTCTTACATCTTCTAACGCTGCATCCAATGCTTTATAAGCAGTGTTTGATTTTGGTGAGAGACATAATTCGGTAATCGCCACACTAAGCGGAATTCTAGCCTCAGGAAAACCTAACCGCTCTGCAGCCTGAACTGCTGCCAGTGCCCGTGGACCAGCTTGCGGATTTGCAAGTCCAATATCTTCATAGGCCGTAACAATCATTCTTCGAGCAATGCTATCTAGATCACCAGCTTCAATTAATCTTGCTAAATAGTGAAGTGCTGCATCTACATCACTACCACGGATTGACTTTTGGAAAGCAGATAGAACATCATAATGGGCATCCCCATCTTTATCATGAGAAAAACTTTTCTTTTGCATACATTCTTCTGCAATCGATATAGAAATATGAATTATATCGTTCTTATCCTCTGGTGTGGAAGATACGGCGAGTTCAACTCCATTTAAGGCAGCACGCATATCTCCATTGGCACTTTGCGCAAAGTGCTCTAATGCTTCCTCTGATAACTGGATGTTTTTATCCCCAACCCCTTTTTTTGAATCTGTCATTGCACGGGTAATTGCTTGTTTGACATGATCCGCTGTTAAACGATGTAATTCAAATAAATGACATCTACTGCGAATAGCCGGGTTAATAGAATGGTAAGGATTACTCGTTGTACAGCCAATCAAGATTATTAAATTACTTTCTAAATGAGGCAGTAAAAAGTCTTGTTTTGCCTTATCAAGACGATGAACCTCATCTAAAATAACTACGACCTGTCCGGTAATTTTTGCTTCTTCTACAACAATTTCCATATCTTTTTTCTTATCGGTCACTGCATTTAATAATTTTATTGGTTTTCCAAGACTTTTTGCAAGTGCCATTGCCATAGATGTTTTTCCAGTTCCGGGAGGTCCAAAAAGAATCATGGAAGCTAACTGCTCAGCAGTTACCATCCGACGAATAATTTTTCCTTCACCAACTAAGTGCTCTTGACCAATAATTTCATCAATATGCTCCGGTCTCATTCGAACTGCGAGTGGTTTTTGTTTCATTTATACCGTCCTTTATATTATAATAATACACTGTTTACAAATTCGATTACTTTGTTATTACTTGATATAGGTTTTCCAATCATGCAAGTAGAATGGGTTCCATGCTATAATATCATGTATGAAGATAATTGGAACGTAATTAAAATTGAGGTGTCAGTATATGAAAATTTCAACTAAAGGGAGATATGGTCTTACTCTTATGATACATTTAGCGAAATGTCATGGCAAAGGACCTACTTCTCTTAAACAAATAGCAAAAGAGAATAATTTATCTGAACATTATTTAGAACAATTAGCATCACCATTACGAAACTCAGGTTTAATTCGGAGTATTCGCGGTGCGTATGGTGGTTATGTGTTAGCTAAAGATCCGATTGATATTAAAGCAGGAGACATTATTCGTGTTTTGGAAGGCCCTATTACTCCTGTTGAAGGAATTGAAGATGAAGAGCCTGCAAAGCAAGCCTTATGGTTACGTATTCGTGATGCTGTAAAAGATGTATTAGACACAACAACATTAAAAGATTTAGCTGATCATAATAATGATGAACCGCAAGAAGCATATATGTTTTATATTTAAGCCAGGGAAGGATAGATAGACGTGGAACAAATATACTTAGATCATGCCGCCACAACACCAATTCATCCTCTTGTCTTGGATACGATTTATTCTGTAGAGAAAGAGGTTTTTGGTAATCCATCAAGTGTCCACTATTTTGGAAGAAAGGCAAGACAGTTATTGGACGAAGCTAGGTATGATCTGGCTAAAAGTATTAACGCCCAGGAAAAAGAGATTATTTTCACCAGTGGTGGAACAGAAGCTGATAATTTAGCAATACTAGGAACTGCTAGAGCAAATCGTCATAAAGGAAATCATATCATTACAACCCTTCAAGAGCATCATGCTGTGCTTCACACCGTAGAGCAATTGGAAAAAGAAGGTTTTGATGTGACATACTTACCAATTGCTGAAAATGGTAAGGTGTCTGTAGAAGCTGTAAGTAAAGCACTTACAGATCGGACCATTCTTGTTTCGATCATGTACGTCAATAATGAAACAGGTGTTATCCAACCAATTAGGGAAATTAGTAAAAACCTAAAATCTCATCAAGCCTATTTTCACACAGATGGAGTTCAAGCATTTGGTCTTACTGATATAGATGTGGCTGCATTAGGAGTCGATATGCTGACCGTTTCATCTCATAAAATGAACGGTCCAAAAGGTGTTGGCTTTTTATATGCGAAAGAAAATGTAAAGCTTTCTTCCCTCCAGTTTGGTGGTGAGCAAGAGCGAAGACGACGTGCAGGCACGGAAAATTTGTCCGGGATTGTTGGCTTTCAAAAGGCAGTAGAACTAGTGAAAAAGGAAAGAAATGAACGAATTGAAAAATATCAAGGTTATAAACAGCAGTTTTTACAAATTCTGCAGGAACAAAACGTGGAGTTTCGTGTAAATGGCGATTTAGATGATTCGGTTGCTTCCATTGTAAATATTAGCTTTCCAAAAACGAATGTAGAAGCGCTGCTAACAAATTTTGATTTAGAAGGTGTAGCAGCTTCTAGTGGAAGTGCTTGTACTGCTGGATCGGTTGAGCCTTCTCACGTATTAACAGCCATGTACGGGAAAGAACATGAATGTACAACCAATTCGATTCGATTTAGCTTTGGCTTAAGCAATACCTCTGAAAATATAGAAACAGCTGCCTTACGAATAGCGAAAATTGTAAATCGGTTAACAAGCAATAAAGGATGATTAGGATGAATAATAAGCAAGATATAAGAGTTGTAGTTGGAATGAGTGGAGGTGTTGATTCTTCTGTTGCTGCCCTTCTTCTAAAACAAGAAGGCTATGATGTGGTTGGCATCTTTATGAAAAATTGGGACGATACAGATGAATTTGGAGTTTGTACGGCAACAGAGGATTTTGATGACGTTGTTCGTGTTTGTAATCAATTAGATATTCCGTATTATGCCGTCAATTTTGAAAAGCAATACTGGGATAAAGTGTTTACGTACTTTTTAGATGAATACAAAGCAGGTAGAACACCAAACCCTGATGTAATGTGTAATAAAGAAATTAAATTTAAAGCTTTCCTTGATCATGCCTTGTCACTAGGAGCAGATTATGTTGCAACCGGGCATTATGCACGGGTGCGTGAGCGAAATGGCCGATATGAACTCTTGCGCGGTGTAGATGATAACAAAGATCAGACATATTTTTTGAACCAATTAACCGAGGATGTTTTAAGTAAAGTGATGTTTCCACTTGGCAACATGCATAAATCAGAGGTTCGAAAAATTGCTAAAGAGCATGGTCTGGCTACAGCAACCAAAAAAGACAGTACAGGGATATGCTTTATTGGTGAGCGGAACTTCAAAGAATTTCTAAGTGAATATTTACCTGCACAACCGGGCGAAATGCAAACATTGAATGGTGTCATTAAAGGACAGCATGATGGATTAATGTATTATACGATTGGTCAACGTCAAGGTCTTGGTATTGGTGGAGCAGGTGAACCATGGTTTGTCGTGGGAAAAAATATTAAAGAAAATATCCTCTATGTAGAGCAAGGGGATAAAAACGAGTATTTGTATTCGGATGCACTGATCGCAACAGATATCAATTGGATTCATCCGGACCGGGTAGAGGACAGTTTTACATGTACGGCAAAATTTCGCTATCGTCAACAGGACAGCCCGGTAACTGTCACAAAAATCGATGATGAACGGGTAAAAGTTACGTTTGGAGAAAGGCAGCGTGCTATTACGCCGGGACAAGCAGTTGTATTTTATAATGGTGATGTTTGCCTTGGCGGCGGAACGATAGACGAAATTTTAAAAAGAGATCAGCGACTGGATTATGTAGGTTAAGTAAGGAGTTATACAATGGATACTAAGCTACAACAAGCAATCACTTGTATAGAGGAAAGTAATTTTGAAAAAGCTGCTGTATTATTCATGGAAATAATTGAGGAACAACCAAATGATCCGGTTGGCTATATTAACTTTGGTAATTTATTATTCCATATGAATGATATGGAACGAGCACAGCGATTTTTTGAAAAAGCGATTCAACTTGATGCACATGCAGCAACTGCTTATTATGGGTTAGGTAATCTCTATTATGAACAGTCTTTATATAAAGAAGCTCAGGGGAACTTTCAAAAAGCAATTGAATTTGGTTTAGCCGAAGCAGATGTTTACTATTTACTAGGGATGACGCTACAACAGCAGGAGCATTATAAATTAGCACTCCCTTATTTGCTACGAGCTACCGAATTAGCCCCGGAAGATACAGAAATATTATTTCAATATGGGCTAAGTTTGGCGCAAATTCAACTTATTAACGATGCGGAGCAAATTTTTCAGCAGGTACTGGCTATACAAAAAGATCATAGCGACGCATATTATAATTTAGGGGTTATCGCTTTGTACAGAGAGCAACTAGAGAAAGCATTGCATTATTTTGACGAAGCATTACGTATTCAACCTGAGCATGTTTTAGCTCTAAACGGTAAAAAAGAAACGACTGCATTACTTAATGATGCGAAGTAAAATAATGGAGTGTTTGGAATGGATCAAGATAACCAAGCGGTTGAGAATCAGCGGTATATTCGTGGTGAATTGCTTCATATGATCTTTCACAACGAACTGGAGCACTTTTCGATTGCAAAAATAAAAGTTATCGAGACGAATGAAGCCTTTGAAGACAAAACAATTGTTATCAAAGGCTATTTTTCCAATTTGCAACCGGAAACGAGCTATTATTTCTATGGCATGTTTGAACGCCATCCTCGGTTTGGCACGCAATATAAAGTAGTTTCTTATCGAACGTTTGTTCCTGCTACAAAGGACGGGTTAATTGCTTATTTATCAAGTGATTTATTTTATGGTGTTGGTAAAAAAACAGCTCAAAGGATCATTGATACGTTGGGAGATACTGCCATCTCAAAAATTTTGGATGATCCAGAAGCATTATCTACCGTTCCAGGTATTAAAAAAGAAACCGCCAAATCTCTCCGGGAAACGTTACTGGAGAATCAAGGCTTTGAACGTGTCGCCGTTTATTTAGCTAATTATAATATTGGCTTAAAGATGGCACAGAAAATTTATGAGCATTATAAAGATGAAGCTGTTGATTTAATTGAAGCCGATCCTTATCAATTCGTGTTTGATATTGAAGGATTTGGTTTTCGGACAGCTGATGAAATTGCTAGACAAATGGGCCTACCTGCCAGTCATCCTAATCGTATTGGGGCAGGTTGCATCTATGTTTTACAACGTTCTGTCCTAGATGGTCATGTTTATTTACCAATGGATGTATGCCTAGCTTCTGTTTTTGACCTATTAGCTCCAGGTGAGATTTCTGAAGCAGTCATTACAGAACAACTGATTGCCTTAAATAAGGATAAAAAGATCATTATTCAAGACGGAAATGTATACTTACCTGTCCTTTATTACGCTGAAGATGGTTTTAGCTCACATTTACAACGAGTGCTTAAGAAAAAGGTAGAGCATCACACGCCATTAGCTGAGCTAATGAAAATTATTGGTGCTATTGAGGAAGAAGAAATCTTATCTTATGGAAAAGAACAATTTGCCGCAATTAATCAGGCGATTCACTCTAAAGTAATGATTCTTACAGGAGGCCCAGGAACGGGGAAAACAACGGTGATTAAAGGGATTTTAAAGGCATATGCAGCGATTCATGAGCTTTCATTAGATAAACAGGATTATAAAAATAATGATGACTTTCCGTTTGTTTTAACTGCTCCAACCGGACGAGCCGCTAAACGGTTAAATGAATCGACTGGTCTTCCGGCGATGACAGCTCATCGACTATTAGGTTGGGACGGCAATCATAACTTTGAAAAAAATGACAGCAATCCATTGTCCGGCAGGTTTTTAATCATTGATGAATTTTCGATGGTTGATATTTGGTTAGCTAATCAATTATTTAAAGCCATCTCTGATGAAATGCAAGTGCTGATTGTCGGTGACGAAGATCAGTTGCCTTCTGTTGGTCCAGGTCAAGTGCTATCCGATCTTTTACGTACAGGGCAAATCCCATACGTTCGGTTAACTGAAGTATACCGTCAGCAAGAAGGTTCCAAAATTATCCAACTTGCCCACGAAATAAAAAATGATCAAGTTATTAACTTAGAAAAAGATAAGGACTTTAATTTTATCCCATGTAATGAGTCACAAATGGTCGATGTGATAACGACCATCTTCACGAAAGCTTTGGAGAAAGGTTTTGACACAAAAGATATTCAAGTACTTGCTCCGATGTATCGTTCGGAAGCTGGCATTACAAAGCTTAATCAAGAGTTGCAAGGAGTTATTAATCCAAAAACCAGGAAAAAAAGAGAAGTCAAAACAACGGATGCGGTGTTTCGAGTGGGCGATAAAGTCATTCAGCTTGTCAATCAACCAGAGGATGGAGTTTATAATGGGGATATTGGAGAGGTTGTCGCTATTTTTCGCGAAGAAGAGAACACAGAACAAGTAGAACAGCTCGTGGTAGCTTATGATGATCGAGAAATAGTGTATGAGCGGAAAGATTATCAAAATATTATGCTTGCTTACTGTATATCGATTCATAAGTCGCAAGGTAGTGAATTTCCAATTGTTATCTTACCTGTAGTACGAGCGTATTATCGGATGTTACGAAAAAATTTATTATATACCGCGATTACAAGAAGTAAACAATCATTAATTATTTGTGGGGAAAAGCAGTCTTTTTTATACGGCATTTCTACAGTTGATACAAACCAGCGCTATACAAGCCTTGTAGAAAATTTACATGCTAAACTTGGCGATGATGACAAAACAGTTAGCATGGAAAAGGCAGAGGAGGATAGTGAAACAGTTACTAAAGAAGATGCCGATCTTTCTCCATATGATTTTATGTAAGGAGGAAGTATATTTTTTCCAAATTTGGGTTAGCATGATGATAAAGTGAAACTTCATTCCGTGGAACGCTTTTCCACGGAATGTTAGTACCGCAAGGGGTATAACCTTAAAGGCCTCCCGAACGAATCGGGCATTAGGAGTCGTTACCTCCCACTTAGACTTCTGCGTGTTTTCCATAACCTCGGAAGTAGGAATCTTACGGTACCTTAGATGCGGAATGAATAATACAAGAACATTAAATTTAAAAGGAGTACTTGATCATGCGATGCCCAAATTGTCATGGAAAAGATATCGGAAAAATTGGTACGAGTCAATACTATTGTTGGAATTGCTTCATTGAAATGACCGTGCAAAATAATAAATTAACGATTCATCAGGTAGAAGCAGATGGTTCATTAAGCTCGTTAAATGACTTATTCAATGAGGATGAAAGAACGATCTATGGCAACTTCTAAACTTTTATATTTACAGCTAGTGGGAGGCTAAACCTATGTTTAAAAACAATCGGAGTTTAAACTTCCTTTATTGGCTGCTAATTGGTATATCTCTTTTCCTATTCTTTTATTTAATGATTAAACTGTTCCCTTTTTATAAAGCAGTTTTTTTAGTTATTTGGCGTGTATTAGCTCCATTTGTTATCTCCTGCTTGATCGCATATTTATTATATCCGATTGTCCGTATGATTCATCAATACAATGTTCCAAAAGGGGTTGCAGTATTAATTATCTATGTGCTCTTTTTTGGTGGCACCGCTTATTTAATTTATCGAGTTTATCCAATGATTGTTATGCAAGTAAGAGAATTAAACGAACAATTTCCGCAATTTGTAACGATGTATGAAAAAACTATTTATCAAATGTATGAATATACCTCGTTCTTACCTGAAACGGTGCATGATAAATTTGATCAATTGCTTATACGTATTGAAAATGGCCTGGATCGTTTGTTGGAACGATTGGTAAATGGCTTTACGAAGGTATTCGACTTCGTTGTTTTTATCACTGTTATACCAGTGCTTGTTTTTTATTTTTTAAAGGATTATGACCAAATTAAAGACTATACAAAACAATTTATCCCATTCAAATATCGATCTACCTCTAGTAAAATATTGCATGGCATTGATGAAAGCTTAGGCAATTACATTCGTGGTCAGCTTATTGTTTGTTTATTTGTTAGCCTTACATCATTTGTGGTTTTCAAATTCGTCTTGGGGCTGGATTTTGCCCTGTTATTAGCGATCTTAATGGGAATAACGAATCTAATCCCATATTTTGGTCCTATTATTGGAGCGGCTCCCGCTGTATTAATTGCTTTCACTATCTCCACTAAGCTTGTTTTTTTTGTGATTTTGTCTGTGTTTGTTATTCAATTAATTGAAAGCAATTTGTTGTCACCTTACATTGTAGGAAAAAGCATTAATATCCATCCAGCAGCGATTATCTTCGCTTTATTACTAGGAGGTCAATTGTTTGGAGTAATTGGTATGATTATTGCTGTACCACTGATGACAGTGCTAAAAGTAGTAGTCAAAGATGTTCTGATTGGGAGAAAATACAGCCAAAACCATAAAGCTTCTAATCCATCGGCTCCAACATAATTGACATTTTAATAGATGTTTTTTATAATAACGTATAACAAGCATATAGTCCATAATGCGTTGAAGGTTCTGAGTACATGATACGTGCTTTTTCTAGAGAGGGGATTCCATGGCTGTAAGAACCCCCAAAGTTCACATCATGGAAGCTGTTCTGGAGTGCGTCTCATCCCCGCCGGTTACATACCGTTATCATGTATAAGTGATGAATACGAATGTATTCATAATAAGGGTGGTACCGCGATTAATCTCGTCCCTGCAAATGCAGAGAGGGGATTTTTTTAATTTTATCCCGCATATAAGGTGCCGTAAGACTCCCACTTCAAGAGCCTGAGTTGGTACAAAAGGCTCTAAGTGGGAGAAAACGGCACCTAAATGCCCGATTCGTTCGGGAGGACTTTAGGTCATAGCCCTTGCGGTACTAACATTCATAGGGGGTAAAGGAAACCTCCTACTGAATGAAGTTTACTTTATTATAATTAGAACTTTCGGTACAAATAGGGTAAAAATTGAACCTTAGCGTTTTACACTTAAATATAGTTACTTTTAATTACTCGTTCAAAAGGAGAAAAAAGGTAAGACTTTTGAACAAGAATCTTTAAATAAAGTTGCAGGAGGAAGGAATAATGAAACGATTAACTTCAGCACAAGTAAGACAAATGTTTCTTGATTTTTTTAAGGAAAAAGGGCATCGTGTAGAGCCTAGTGCACCGTTAATTCCAAAGGACGATCCGACTTTACTATGGATTAATAGTGGTGTGGCTACCTTAAAGAAATATTTTGATGGACGAGTCATTCCTGATAATCCACGGATTGTTAATGCCCAAAAGTCGATTCGTACAAATGATATTGAAAATGTAGGGTTTACAGCAAGGCATCACACGTTTTTTGAGATGCTGGGAAACTTTTCAATAGGTGACTATTTTAAACAAGAAGCGGTTGAATGGGCATGGGAGTTTCTAACGAGTGATAAATGGATTGGTTTTGATAAAAATCGGTTGTCCGTTACGGTACATCCGGAAGATGATGAGGCATACGATATTTGGCTAAACACAATTGGTTTACCAGAAGAACGAATTATTCGTTTAGAAGAAAATTTTTGGGATATTGGTGAGGGACCTAGTGGACCAAATACGGAAATCTTTTACGATCGTGGGGAAAAATATGGCAATGACCCCAATGATCCTGAGCTTTATCCGGGTGGAGAAAATGATCGTTATTTAGAAATATGGAATCTGGTTTTCTCACAATTTAATCACAACCCAGATGATACATATACGCCACTACCTAAAAAGAATATAGATACAGGACTTGGGCTAGAACGAATTGTATCCGTAATTCAAAATGTTCCAACTAACTTTGAAACGGATCTGTTTATGCCGATAATAAAAAAGACAGAGGAATTAGCTACAACGAAATATGGAGAAAGTAAGATGGGAGATACTGCCTACAAAGTAATTGCCGACCATGTTCGTACGGTTAGCTTTGCGATAGGAGATGGCGCTGTACCTTCAAATGAAGGAAGAGGTTACGTGCTACGAAGGTTAATTCGCCGCGCTGTTCGGTTTGCTAAAGAAATTGGCATCGAAAAACCATTTATGTATGAGCTTGTTTCTGTTGTTGCTGATGTTATGAAAGATTTCTATGATCAAGTTGTAAAGAAGCAGGAATTTATTAAAGAAATGATCAAAGTCGAAGAAGAGAGATTCCATGAAACACTTCATGATGGTTTAGAAATATTAACAACGATTATCAACCATGAGAAAGCGAAGGGAAATTCCGTATTTCCGGGTGTCGAAGTATTTCGTTTATACGATACGTATGGTTTCCCGAAAGAACTAACCGAAGAATATGTGAAAGCAGAAGGTTTTTCTATTGACGAAGCAGGTTTTCAAGCGGAAATGGAAAAACAAAGAGAACGAGCTCGCAAGGCTCGACAAAAGGTAGATTCCATGCAGGTGCAAGGAGGTGCGCTGTCAGAAATAGACGTTGAGAGTGAATTCGTCGGATACACAAGCACAAAACAAAATACGACGATTGCAGCGATCATTAAAGGAGATGAGCATGTTAAGCAAACAAAAGCAGATGAAGAAGTATATCTACTATTGCATCAGACTCCTTTTTACGCTGAAAGTGGCGGACAAATCGCTGACAGAGGGATGATTTATACGAAATATGCAACTGCCCAGGTTGAAGATGTACAAAAATCTCCCAAAGGACAGCATGTTCACCGTGTTCGCGTCATTAAAGGAGACTTGTCTGTAGGTGAAACGGTTACGGCAGAAGTGGATGCATCCAAACGCTCGTTTATTGTAAAAAACCATACCGCTACACATTTATTACATCAAGCTTTAAAAGATGTGTTAGGAGATCATGTCAATCAAGCGGGATCTTTAGTAACATCAGAGCGACTCCGTTTTGACTTCTCGCATTATCACGCAGTTACGAAACAAGAACTAGCAAAAATCGAGCAAATTGTTAATGAGAAGATTTGGGAATCTATTCCATTGCAAATTACGAATGAGACATTAGAGGATGCAAAAAACATGGGGGCGATGGCCCTATTTGGGGAAAAATATGGTGATATTGTTCGAGTAGTTAAAGTCGGTGATTACAGTATAGAATTATGCGGTGGTTGCCATGTTATCAATACTTCAGAAATCGGTTTGTTTAAAATTATTTCTGAAAGTGGAATAGGAGCGGGAGTAAGGAGAATTGAAGCTGTAACAAGTAAACAAGCTTATGAACTATTGTCAGGAAGATTAGAGATATTACAGCAAGCAGCGCAATTAGTAAAGGCGAACGAAGCAGCTGTTCCTGAGAAAATCGAAGGTCTATTCCATGAAATTAAGCAATTGACAAAAGAGACGGAATCACTCCGCGCGAAAATAACAAATAAGGAAGCTGCTTCCATGCTAGATAATGTTGAAAAAGTTGCTGGTATTTCCGTTCTGGCACAAAAAGTAGATGTTCGTGATATGAAGCAATTGCGTAGTATGGTGGATGATTTAAAACAGAAACTGGATTCTGGTATCATTCTACTAGCAATGGAGAATAATGATAAGGTACAATTAGCGGCTGGTCTATCAAAGGATTTAGTCGATAAAGGTTTTCATGCTGGTCACTTAATTAAACAAGCTGCTGAAGCTTGTGGTGGTGGCGGTGGCGGCCGTCCAGATATGGCCCAAGCCGGAGGAAAGGATCCTTCAAAAATAAACCAAGCATTACAGACCGCTGTCGATTATGTAAAAGAAAAGGTTAATCCATAAATTGTATATCTTTTCGTAAAAAAGATATAATTAATTCTACAAACATGTTAAGATAAGATAAAAGATGTTACGATATGATGAAGCTAATAGATGAATGATCCCAAGATTGAGGTGTCATGATGAGTTCAATTGATAAAACAATGAAATTTAATTTTTCGGAAGAGCCATTTGACCAAGATATTAGAGAAATACTTAACAAAGTATATGAAGCATTAAAGGAAAAAGGGTATAATCCGATTAATCAGATTGTCGGCTACTTATTATCCGGTGATCCTGCATATATTCCAAGATACAAAGATGCACGTAATTTAATTCGGAAAATTGAACGAGATGAATTGATAGAAGAGCTGGTTAAATTTTATTTAGAACACCAGAAGATAGACAAATGAAACTAATGGGATTAGATGTCGGGTCTAAAACGATAGGGATCGCGGTCAGTGATCCCTTTGGCTGGACCGCACAAGGCATTACGACAATAAAATGGAATGAAGCAGACATAACATCTGCAGACGAAGCGTTAAAAAAAATTATAAACGAGCATCAAGTTGGGAAAGCTATTGTTGGACTTCCTAAAAATATGAATGGCACAATTGGCGAGCGTGGTGAAGCATCAATTGCTTTTGCCAAGCATATCGAAAAAACATTTGGAATTCCAACGGAACTTTGGGATGAACGTTTGACGACAATGGCAGCTGAAAGAGTTTTACTTGAAGCAGACGTCAGTAGAAAAAAACGTAAGAAAGTAGTCGATAAAATGGCGGCAGTAATGATTTTACAAGGCTACTTAGACCAGAAATAAAGGAGTGGAAAAATGGCACTTGAAGAAAAAGAACGAATTATAATTCCGGATGAAAACGGTGAAGAACATTTGTTCGAAGTCTTATTCACTTTTGATGTGGATGAAAATCATCAATCTTACATCGCAGTGACACCTGTTGAACAATCGGAAGAAGAGGAAGTAGAAGTATATGCTTTCCGCTATGAAGAAAAAGATGAAGATGATTTATCACTGTTTCCAATCGAATCGGACGAAGAATGGGAAATGGTAGAAGAAATGCTCAACACACTTGCAGATCAGGAAAACGATTCATAATAAAGGATCTGGCAATAAAAGCTGATGTCTGAATATGGGCATCAGCTTTTATTTTTACATAAAATGATGGCATCTGTTGCCAAGTTTTAGTATAATATAGCGGAACGAGGAGGAAACCGATATGTCCAAACAGAAAAATACAAATGATTTTAAGGACAACCTCATAGCTCGTAGCGAAGAAGCTAAAACAGTTCGTAAGATTGCAGCTTTCATTATTTTAGCGTTGTTGACAATTTTTATTATTACTGTTGTTTTTGGTTATTTTTATATAAAGTCTGCTTTAGGACCCGTTGATCCAGACAGTAAGAAAGAAATTGAAATAACCATTCCAATTGGTTCTTCGTCTTCTGAAATTGCAGCAATGCTGGAAGAAAAAGGCGTTATTAAAAATGCACTTGTATTTCGCTTTTATACTAAATTCAATAATGAAACGAACTTTCAAGCTGGAGAATATACATTCACCCCGTCCATGAGTTTAAATGAGATTATTGAATCATTAAATAATGGGAAATTAATGGCGGAAGCATTATATAAGGTAACGATTCCTGAGGGCAAAACAATTGATGAAATAGCCGAGATCTATGCGAAAGAATTAAACTTCACGAAGAAAGAGTTTTTGAAAAAAGTAAACGATCAGGACTATATTAAAGAATTAATGGATCGTTATCCTTCCATTTTATCGAAAGAAATCTTAAACAAGGAAATTAGGACACCGTTGGAAGGCTATTTATTTGCTTCGACGTATGAATTCTATGAGGAAGATCCAAGTGTAGATGTTGTTGTTAATGAAATGATGGAAAAAACAGAAGCAATTTTAACCAAATATTTAGATGAAATAAAAAATCAAGGCTATACGGTACATGAAGCTGTAACATTTGCTTCGGTAGTAGAAAAAGAAGCAAGCAGTGAAGACCAACGTAAGAAGATTGCTGGTGTATTTTTAAATCGTTTGGAAAAAGGAATGAAGCTTCAGACAGATCCCACTGTATTATACGCACTTGGTAAGCATAAAGACCGGGTATTATATAAGGATTTAGAAGTAAAATCACCATTTAATACGTACTATATAGAAGGATTACCGGTTGGACCAATTGGAAACTTTGCAGAAAGTTCTTTACAAGCAGTGCTAAAACCGGAAAAATCTAATTATTTATACTTTCTTCATAGTAAAAAAGGAAAAATTTATTATGCTGAAACATTAAAACAGCATAATAAAAACAAACAGAAGTATATAAAATAACTGCCACCTATCATCCCCCTATCTTTTCTGGTATAGGGGGATGAAGTCGGTTTTAAATCGAAAAAAGAGGGAATTTCATGAATGACAACATAAAAGCTTATTTAGCAAGCAATATACCAGAGCGAAATTTTAAAGTTCAACAAATGGAAGAGTATGCACAAGCAAATCGTATTCCAATAATGGATCCGGTCAGTATCCATTTCGTACAACAACTGCTCTATCTAAACAAGCCAAGACGAATTTTAGAAATTGGTACGGCAATTGGTTATTCAGCGATACGCATGATAGAGGCTAGCCCTAAGGCAAAGCTTGTTACTATTGAACGAGATGAAGTACGGTACAACGAAGCAGTGAACAATGTTCGAACATATGGCTTACAAGAACAAATTCAAATAATCTTTGGTGATGCATTAGAAGAGCTAAAAGACTTGCAAAATGATGAATTATTTGATGTAATATTGATCGATGCTGCTAAAGGGCAGTATCGTCGTTTTTTTGAACTTTCCTCCCCTTTATTAACAGAAAATGGCATTATCATTACAGATAATGTGTTATTCCGAGGATATGTTGCTCAACCAGAGTTAACACCACCAAGATATAAAAAAATGGTCGAGAAACTAATTTCTTATAATGAATGGCTCATGCACAATCCCGGTTTTACGACAAGTATTGTTCCGGTCGGCGATGGTATAGCGATCAGCATAAAGCAAACATAGAAGGGAGCCTATATCCAATGAAAGATCAACCTGTTGTTATTGGCGTTGCAGGAGGAAGCGGTAGTGGCAAAACCTCGGTTACACGGTCTATTTGCCAGCGATTTTCTGACCAAACAATCCTTGTCATTGAACAAGATTATTATTATAAAGATCAAAGTCATTTGCCGTTTGAACAGCGTTTAAATACAAATTATGACCATCCGCTAGCTTTTGATAATGATCTGTTAATTGAACACTTGCATTGTTTATTAAATGGTCAGTCTATAGATCAACCTATTTATGATTATAAACTGCATACTCGTTCAAAAGATGTCGTCCGTGTAGACCCAAAGGATGTTATTATTTTAGAAGGTATATTAATTTTGGAAGATCCACGTCTTGTGAATTTAATGGATATAAAAGTGTATGTAGATACAGATGCTGATTTACGAATTATTCGCAGATTAATGCGTGATATTAAAGAACGTGGTAGATCTTTGGAATCTGTAATCGAACAATATATTCAAAAGGTGAGACCATCACATTTGCAATTTATTGAACCGACCAAGCGCTATGCGGATATTATTATTCCGGAAGGCGGTCAAAATCATGTAGCTATCGACATCATGGCTACTAAAATCGAGAAAATACTTTTAAAACATCAGCAACAATAATTTGATAAAAGGTATTGAAAATTAGCTGAAATTCTGCCATAGTAATGGTTAGTACATTTTTAGATTATGGAGCGCTTACATTTGAAAAAATTTACAGGCTCCATGTTAAAAGTATCAGATTGCTTCATATCGATGATTGAACTAGTTTAAACAGAACGGTTGAAGTAATAAAAAGGAGTGTTTGGAAATGGCTATAGAGAAAAGTTATTACATGACACAAGAGGGGAAAGAAAAATTAGAGCAAGAATTGCATTATTTAAAAACTGAGCGTCGGCAAGAAGTCGTTGAGCGCATTAAAATAGCTCGTGATTTTGGAGATCTTTCAGAGAACTCCGAGTATGATGCGGCAAAAGATGAGCAGGCGTTTGTAGAGTCGCGAATCGCTCAGCTTGAGAAAATGATTCGAAATTCAGTCATTATTGAAAATGATAATGAAAATCCAAATGTCGTCACTTTAGGTAAATCGGTAACATTTCAAGAACTTCCTGATGGAGAAAAAGAAACGTATACGATTGTTGGAAGTGCAGAAGCGGATCCGTTTGAAGGCAAAATATCAAATGATTCACCAATGGCACAGAGTCTAATTGGGCAAGAAGTTGGAGCTGAGGTTTCTGTTACGACACCAGGTGGAGATATTCAAGTTAAGATTGTTAGTGTGGAATAAATTTATCCTACACCTGCCGTAAGATTCCCCTTCAAGGAGAAACTCCTCGTATGAAGTTTCACATTATTGTAGTTTAAAAAGACAGCGAATTCCGCTGTCTTTTTTTCTTCGAAGGTATAAAACTCTTTAACGTAGAAGTTAATTTTGGGAAGTAAGGATAGCCTATGTATCCAATATAAGTGCAACTAGCTCCTCTTTACTAAACTTTCTTTACTTGATGCTTTAGAAAGTGTAGCTCTCTAATTCATGAAATTGAATCATATTTGATTTGCATGCTTTCGATAAGTTAATCTTCGTCTACGTATCGAAAGCGTTGGATTCGCTTTTGGTAACAATGTTGAAGGTTGTTTCAACATAGCAAAAAAAATGTTATACTCCTGGCATGTAATTCTATGTTATAAATATGATATTATAATAGAGTAATGATAGGAGGGCTCCAAGACATGGAAGATTTTGATAGAGTTTCTCGGGTCGATAAATTTGAAAAACGTAGAAAAAACACAAAATCGATTTTAATTTTAGTTGTGATAGGTGTGATCTTACTTGTTTTCCTGCTAGGTTTTTGGATGTTTGGCGGCAAGGATGATGAAGCTGCTAAGGATGAGAACAATAATGCTGCTCCTCAATCTGAAGAAAACAATTCAGAACAAGATGGTGATGAAGAAGCAGATCAATTTACTAGAATTGAGGAGAAGGAAGAGCAAGCATCTGATCAAGACGCAAATCAAGAACAACAGGATAAAGAAGGAGAAACATCTGAAACTAATGCAGTGGTGGAAACTGAGCAGGTACAGCCTTCTGATGACAATGTAATCGAAGCCTATATTGGAGATTGGCAACCCATTGGTACGGAGCAGACAGGATCACATACAACTGATTACAATGATGGTTCTCAAGATAGAAAGGAAATAGCAAAAGCGGTTTCTGAAGTAACAGGTTTACAGGAAGAGTCAATGGTTACTCATTGGGTAGGTAATGGAGGAGAACAGAAGGTAGAAGCGACCGTATCGGATGCAAATAACTCACAAATTTACCGAGTTTATTTAACCTGGATAGATGAACGGGGTTGGAAACCAACAAAAGTAGAAAAACTAAAGCAAGTGATGATACACTAACCTATTTCTTTATGGAGGCATTTTATATGACGATAGGAATTATTGGAGCAATGGATGAGGAAGTAGCTTTATTAAAGGAGAAGTTGCGTGATAAAGAGGAACTTAAAGTAGCAAATTGCTTATTCGTTCAAGGTAACTTATTTGATAAACAAGTAGTTTTGCTAAAATCTGGTATTGGTAAAGTAAATGCTGCAATGGCAACTACTATTTTACATGAACGTTTTTCACCTGAATATGTGATTAATACCGGATCTGCAGGTGGATTTGCTGAGGATTTAGAAGTAGGAGATGTAGTTATTTCCACTCAAGTAGTACATCATGATGTGGATGCGACAGCATTTGATTACGCCTATGGTCAAGTACCAAAAATGCCAGCTATGTATGATGCTGACATAAGATTAGTGGCAAAGGCTGCTAACATAATTAAAGAGATGAATATCGCTTATAAAGAGGGGATTATAGCTACTGGTGACTCATTTATGGCTGATTCAGACCGTGTTACATTTGTACGGAAAAAATTTCCGACCATGATTGCTGCAGAAATGGAAGCAGCAGCTATTGCCCAAGTATGCTATCAATATGGTACACCATTTGTTATCATTCGAGCACTGTCTGACATTGCGGGTAAAGAATCGGCCATTTCATTTGATCGATTTTTGCAAACAGCAGCAACGAATGCAGCAAATATGATTATAAAGTTTATCCGAACTAACTAGAGATCTCCTACACATAGTTATAACTTACTCGCTCATAATAATAGATATTAACGAAATAAACAAATATTCAGATGCGTGTTTGTAGAATTATCCAATAATTACCTCCTAAACTTTCTTCTAATCTATGATACATTATTAAAGTGAAGGAGGTAATTTTACGTGATAGATGAAAAACAGAAGCAATTGGAAGAAAAATATATAGACTATCAACGATTTGTAGGGGCATTACTAATTTTAGCGAGCTATTTATTTTTAGGTGCGATGATTTATACGTATATTCGACCTTCTGATGATGGGAAGTGGTTGTTAGGGTTAACACTACTTGCGTTAGCGGTAGGTTTTTGGTTTACTTATAAACAACGGCGAATTAAAAAAACAATTAATGAGAAGCGCTAACGCTTTAGATAAGAGTTGGCGCTTTTAAGATGTTCATATAAATAAAACATATGTTCATAAAGTGGATGATCTATGTAAATAAATTCACATGGATGCCAATTTATTAATCAGCTCCTAGTTCCGCTTCCGTTTTAATCTTAACTTCTGTCATTATGATTAATAATAGAAATACTGCTACAAGAACGAAAAATAATTTCTTCAATTGATTTCTCCCCTTTTAGTAATTATAAATAAATTATGTAGGAGTTTGGTTTTGAGTGATAGGATTACCTGCTAGTCATGAAGTTGAGTGTAAAAGAGCAGTATTATTGTATTAAGATAATCCGGAATATAACCGTCATAAGTATCGTTTTATTAAGGTGAAGATACCAAGTTATTTGGAAGATAGCGTAGAATTAGTGTCAGCTAAGGAAAAAATGAAGTTTTATGACGCAAAAATGATAAATAAGGAATGCGATGAATAACCCCCATCAACTCTGTTTATCTAATATACATATTTTTATATTAAGGCTGAATCATGTGATAAGAGACTATTTCGGTGGCCGCTTTTTCATTTAGCAGATATCTTTAAGGTGACAAGATAACACGCTGTTTAAACAGTAAACTGAGATAAGTAGTTCATGCATTTAAAACTATCAAATCAGAATTAAGAACATCTTTTTCATTGTGGTTTTCAAAATAATCCTTCTATATTTTTATTTAATTAACTATGATAGGATTAATATAAAGTATTTGGGGAATTCTGAACATATTATATCGAGCTTTTTTGTTTTAGGTACGCACGCTATTACCAAAAATATTACACAATAAAGCTGTACACTAAAAAGGTATTGAAGGATAAAGGAATATAAGTTTATACAAAAAATCAAAGGAGCGGGGAGTAGATGAAATTACAGCGGGATGTAAAAATAAAAAACAAAAAGTAATGTATTTAAGCATTTTATTTTTTATATATTTTGTTATTGGAATGCTTGTTTTGTTTTATATAGACTTTTCTCCTATTATTAAATTTGTGCTTTTAGTTATTTTAATTTTTTCCACACAATTTTTCAAAAAACGAATTCAAACTAAAACAGTAAATAGTTGATTTGGATACTTAAACTTCAATGGATATATATATAATTTTTTCAGAAGGAGCAATTTTAAGAAAAACAACAACCTCAAAAGAAGCATACTTGTTTACTAAAGGAAGAATTAAAGGGAGTTCTGGATAGAGTGTTGGTGGTAAAAATATTAATATTGCTAAAAAGCATAAGCTTCTTGAAAAGTTAAAAGGTTAATCATCTCAGCTTGAAAGTACGGTTGTAGATAAGGTTAGTAAGGAAATTATTGAAGACTAAGAGATATCAATTATTCTACAGATGCTGATTATGATGCAGGAACCCGTACTTAATATTTGCCTCCCACAATTGATTAGAACCGTTAATGATACGGTTTTGTGCTAGTTTTCGGGATGTGAGATTTTCTTTTGGCGTTGTGGGCGTAAAATACTCAACTCCTTGCATAATCGATAACTTTTTTCTCATTAATTTTTAAGAAGGTTTCGTAAAATGGCTATTTCAAGATCCTTTTCACTGAGTAACGTCTTAAGTTTTTCGTTCTCTTTTGACAACACTTTTGCATCAAGAAGAATAACGACAGCACATCCCCATATTTGCGGATTTTTACTCAGTACACCAACGGCTTACCATGTTCAGGCTTTAGATTATACCGACGGGTTCACTAAGGACTTATTTCCCGTTTCTGTGGCACATAAGAGGATTGAGTGAACAGAATTTTAAAGTCCTAAATAAAACTGATTTCGAAAAAATATAATATACATTTTCCTAGTAAATTTATAAAATAATTAGAAGATAGGACTATCTCCCGCTGATCTTAAATGACTTTTTTATTTGGTCTGCTTTAGTTACTCATTTATGATAAAAATGAACACAAGGAACAGAATTTGTTAACCATCTATACATTAAAGTTGTGGGCATAACAAGAAGGCTCTTCATGCCCTGCCTTCTTGTTATGTATATTACCTGAACACCATTGAATGCGGCAGTGTTATATTAAAATAAGAAACAGATCCAAATAATTGCTAAACAATAGTTATCGACTATAAATTCTTCTAAGGTCATTAATGTCGTTTTCGGTTGGCTTTGTAATTCTGGTTAACCAATAGTTATTCATTATAGAATAATCCGACCTGTGGTTCAGTTTTAATACATGTCCAATTTCATGAGTAGCTAGAGCTTCTAAATAAGAAGCGCTTCTCTGGTTTACTCTATTCCATTGAATGACTGTACCGCCTGTAACATTTGAACCATAGGATTGCCACCATCCATATCCATCATAACCTCTGGCATAACCTTCACCTAAAGTTATAGGGGCATTTTGTGATTGTGACAACCAAACAACACCGGTATTATTCCAGTTTCGTATAGCATTTTCATAAGCCTGTATAAAAGCTGGAATATCCGTGGTAATTCTTACATTATACGAAACTAACGCTCGATTTGGTTGAGTTGGTTGATTGGCATCAGGTGGGTTTCCATTAATAAAAGCTGATGAAACATAATACTTTACACCATTTCTCTCATAAAAAAACCATCTGTTATCAGGTGCGTTTGTCCAGTAGTCATGAAACGAGCTGCCTGTCGTCCAGCCAGAAAATTGTACACGCGTATTTGGATATATCTGGTCAACGATACGCGCAGTATCTGACGGCGCAGTCCGGACATTTACCAGGATCGGGGCGGATACACCACTAAAATTAACAATATACGAGTCAGATGGCTTATTTACTCCTGTCTCAGGTGGGTTTCCATTAATAAAAGCTGATGAAACATAATACTTCACACCATTTCTCTCATAAAAAAACCATCTATTATCAAGTGTATTTGTCCAGTAGTCATGAAACGAGCTGCCCGTTGTCCAGCCAGAAAATTGTACACGCGTATCTGGATATATCTGGTCAACGATACGCGCAGTATCTGACGGCGCAGTCCGGACATTTACCGGGATCGGGGCGGATACACCGCTAAAATTAACGGTATATTCCGATTGAGCTTGTGCATTTGACGAATTTATAAAATGACCGTTTACAATAATAATAAACGTTATGGTGAGTAATAATATTTTACTTAAAGTTCTCTTTGACATCAAAATCTGTCCCCTTATTGAATTTTTAGTTTTCAATTCAGTTTTCCATGACAAAAAGTGTATTCGTTTAAACGATTCATACGATAGTATCATCTTATAGAGTTGCGTTCGTTGTAGCTGCGACGTATTTGCTTGCAATTTCATTTTTTATTATTGTATCGTTTCAATAAATCCCCTTCCATCCAAATAGAGTGAATATGGAATCTTTGCATTTACACTCAACCATTTCGTTAGATATACTAGTGTTTCAATTGTGTTATGTCTTTATCTATAGTATCACCCCTCCTTGATTACAGCTCTTGAAGCAGCTCAAGGCCATAATAATTATAGCAAACAAGACTTCATTATCCTGAGTTATTCATAGAAATACACAATACTTTTAAACTTCATGTCGATTAAAGTTAGGCAAATTGTTCATTCATCAAATAAATATACAGGTTCATGTAAAAATTCTATAAAATAAGTTATAAAAATCATCGAAATAGTTCGGCTCTTAATACTATGCGAAGTATAATAGAAGTATAAAAAAGAGATGAACAAGTGGAATACTTAAAAAAAGTAGAGCCTCAGCCATTTCAATTCTTACTACTTACAAACCTTGGTTGTCAGTTCAAAAGTCATGGTTAGAAAATGAAAAGCTGAGGCAAAAAATAGTTTTACTCATTATTATGCTATCTATTTTAGCGGTATTAGGTGTATGGAACCTGTTCTTGCTCAATACTAAAAAAGAAATTACAGACGGAAAAGGAGAGGTTAGGAGATGAACAATCAAACAGAAGCAAATAAGCGTTGGCAGAAGAATAACAAGGATCGGGCTAAATATCTTAGCGATAGATCAAAAGCAAGGAACTTCATTCGCAACTTGGCTACACTCGAAGATATACAAGAATTTAGACAATTATTAAAGGAACGTGAGGATCATTAAAGTAGTGAAACAAAAATTGAAGTTCAGCATGCGAAAGCCTAGCCTTAAAAAGCGTGTAGCTGCTAGGGACAAGCATAAAAAGACAGGTGATCCATCGTGTGGGTTTTAAAATTTCCTAAGGATATGGATGGACATATAATAAGGTTTATAACAAAACCACATTTATATCTTTAAACTGTTTGAATAGCTTAGCTTTCTAGTTTGATAAAAGAGCTTTTTTTGTAAAAAGTAACTGTTGATAAACATAATCTACTTGCATACAATGAGAACAAAAGTTCCTTCATGTAGGTGAACAACATGAATAACGACCTAAGAAAAATTACTATTAATTTTATTGTTATTCCATTAGTAATAGCTGTCTTTAGGAATGATCAAAACCATTTTAGTTAATCTTCAGGAGTCTAACATATATTTGGATTTAACTGATGAAGCAATTAGACTTTCAAAAAAAGACCTTATCACAACTAAGCAAAAAAATGTACAGCAAACTACCTTTTAGACATAAAAAGAATCGGTAAAACAGAATATAAATGGTTTAGAGTTAGAAAAGGAAGAAGAGTAGAAAGGAGATGCAACTTTGACTCAATACTATTACATATCATCACCGCATAAGCTTCCTAAAGGTAATTTTGGTTCTCAACCTGTATCCGAAAAACAGCCTAATTTCTTTAGTAATGAGCTAGATGCAATAGAACTAATATTTGAAGATAATTACGACTCTAAAACAAAAAAAAGATTTAAATATGTACCAATACTACCATTTAAATATCAAGTAGCTGTTTATAATAATTTTTTACCTATTAAAAATCATGAAATAGGAAACTCTTTCGAGGAAAAATGCTTACACTTATTATATGAATATCTCCATACTGCATTACATGGAAGTGGAATACTAGAATTCTGCACTTGTCTAAACGGTACCGAAGAACGAGGTGATTGGACTAAAAAAACCTTACATTGGTCTGATATAAAATCTCCTTATGATTTAGTTCTTAAAGATAGAGAATTATGCGAGATATTAATATAGCAGGCTAACTATAATGTCTTTTTAATTTATTGAGTTTCCCGAAATTATTGACATTCTGTACCCCATCCAACTAAGGACGGGACTGTTTTTTATTTCACACGCATTTTTTACCCAACAGGAATCTTATTTACATCAATACTGGGGACAGCATTTGTGGGCAAGAGGATATTTCTACGCAACGGTAGGCAAAGTGGATGAAGAGAACGATAAGAAACTATATAACGAATCAGTTTAATGAAGAAAAGAACGATATATTCCAAATAGAAGATTGAGTTCAGTCAACGTTTAACGTGCTTTAGCATGGGATTTCAGATGACTTGAGTCTTAACAACGACTTTAGTCGTCGACATTCATGTCCAAATCCACCGCTTTAGCAGGTCGGTCGTTTAAGGAGAAAATTGAAATGGGAACTATAAAATTTATCCTGGATATAAGGTCCGTAAGACTCCCATTTCAAGAGTTGTAGGCGATACGAAGAAGTCTAAGTGTGTTCTACCTCTATCAGTAGGAGATATGAGGAAAACACCTACTGATAGAAGTTTCACTTTATAATTAGATCACATTAAAAACTTGTACACCTTTTCTGAATAAATTTTCTTTAGAAGAGATGAAAGAAAAATATACATAACTGCTGATCGACTGTTTGCACAAAAAATAAATTGAATATTTCCTATTTAATTTTGTAATCAAGACAAAGACCACATCTCCTGCTAACCTTATATAACTTTTTTATTTCCTCTGCCTTTGTTACTAATTCATGATAAAATGAACATAATGAACCGAACATGTTAACCATCTATACAATAAAGTTACGGGGCATAACCAGAGAGCTCTTCCCGCCTTGCCTTCTTGTTATAGGGAATGAAATATTAATGCATTTACGAGCATTAAAAAAAGTGAAAAAAGATGTATCTTTACATGATCCAATTGGTCAAGATAAAGAGGGTAATGAAATCAGCCTAATCGATATTTTAGAAGCAGAAAACCAAAATATTATTGAATTTATTCAATTAAATATGGAAATAGAAAAATTAGAGGATTACTTTGGAATTTTAGATAATCGCGAGCGTGAAGTAATTATTTATCGTTACGGATTAAACGATCAAAAAGAATTAACTCAGCGTGAGATAGCTAAGAAGTTAAACATCTCAAGAAGCTATGTATCTCGTATTGAAAAACGAGCATTAATGAAGGTCTTTCATGAATATTACCGAAAGGAAAGAAGGCAGTAAAGAAAGTCTTTTTAAATTTTTATAGATGATTGTTTTTCCTAACAGAAATTTAAATACAGGGAAGGTTTTCCAATTAAATTACTGTAACAATAAATTATAAATACCGTAGTTTTTAACTTTCTCTCTGTTCTTTAGTACTTTTTTCCAAACTATGAGCAATCTAATTGAAACATTAAGCGAAGAACTTCTACATGATTTAAATTTTAACGAAAATGAGAATGGAGATGTAATGGTCTTTAAGGTGTATTACCTTCTCTTAAAAAAAACAAATAAAGACCTTCAACAAAAAATGAGAGAAACAGAGAAGTTTTTGAAACTTAGTTCTACCAGATAACTGGAGGACACTGAATGACAGCTATTGCAGCTGTCGTTCGGTGTCCTTTTTAAATTTTTTCTAAAAAAGAAAGGGTGAGAAAATGTTTGCTTTCATCGTTCTTGTAGTTACCGTTCTTTCATTTGTTGTCTCGAATTTTGTATTGTTTTCCAATCTTCATCGCTAAGCGTAATTACTTTTGAATAATGTTTGTAGTATTTTCTTGTTGCTGCATATGGATTTTTTCTTAGGGTTTTAATCGCAAACTTAATAGGTAAAAAAGTAAGGTTAAATGCAAATTAGATAATTTAATAGCGATTTCAAAAACTCCTATAAGTTGAGTTAAGCTAGAACCTCTATAAATCTTTAAGTACAATTTATTGTTGAAAATATTGGTAATACTATAATTTGGTTTGATATTGTTTTTATTATAGATAGGAGATGCATAATTCTTTAAGTTGATATTGAAGAATAGAGAGGAGGGGTTGTATAAAAAAATATGTATTTTCTTTAATTATAATAATAGTATTAATACTTATATTCATCTATTTTATTACTTCTAATAGTAAGAACAAAAAAGAAGTAAATGGAGAAACCGACAGGGAAAATTGGGCATTTGAGTATTTGAATATTATGGATATTAGAAAAAACTATAATATAAACGGACAAGGAATTAAAATTGGTTTAATAGATACAGGGATTTCTAATAAAGGCTTTGCAACTGATGGAATTAACTTAATTGATAATAACAAAGACTTTACTGATCATCACTGTCACGGAACTCATATTTCCGGGATTTTAAAAGATGAAAAATATGGAGTCGCTCCTAGTGCGGATCTATATGTTGTAAAGGCATTAGATAAAAACTTAAACGGAAAGATTAAGGATATAGCTAATGGAGTTGAATGGTTGATAGACAAGAATACAGATATTATATTATTGCCATTGGGAACATCTGAAAACTCTAAAGAGCTGAGAAATGTAATTTCTAAGGCAAATGAGAGTAATATTTTGGTTGTTTCTTCTATAGGTAATTATGGGTTAAATATTGAAGTAGAAGTTTTATATCCAGCCAAATATAAGGATGTAATTGGAGTTGGAGCGTTATCTGCTAATGGAGAAATTTGGAGTGGAACCACTCTAGGACAAGGTTTAGATATACTGTTACCTGGACAAAGGGTGAAGAGTTTGTCGCTAGAAGGAGAAACTTTACTTGCTAGCGGAACATCTATGGCTTCAGCCTATATGGCTGGTTTCTTAGCGCTATATTTAGAACATTATAACTATTTTGATAGACATGAGATAAAGGAGCAGTTTTTTCGTCAAATGAATAGGCTACCCTTAATAAACAAGGTTAGAAAAATGGAAACAGAAATTTTTATAAAAAAGTAAGTGGGAGATATATAATTATGAAAAAAGGTTTTATAACTTTAATATCTATTTTTATGCTTAGTTACTTAGTATTTAGTACTTCAATTACACATGCTTCACCTAATAATTTGTATTCAGACAATCTTGTGGAAATTGACCAAAATTATATAGAAGAACTGAGTAAGGAAACAGGTGTGGATTTTTCCACAGTTAATATGGAAAATTTCGAAGAAGAATTTTCATTTTTAGTAAATGATCCAGTGTTTCGACAACTTGAAGAAAGGTTAGTTCTTGACTCTCAAGAAGTATATATTCATGAGGGCGAGGTTGCTGGTCAGTGGGTGCCATTAATTGCTGGACCTGTTAGAGTTTTAGCTTCCAAGGTTGGGAAAAAAGTCATGGGAAAAGCGTGGAAAGTGGCTAAGCCTCATGTCACTAAAGCGATGAAAAATTTAAAACGGTATAAGTTCTACTCTAAACCAAAAAGTGGTAGGTATATTGGTATAATAGATAAAAAGTCTAAGAAAAAACAAAAGACCATCTTCGCTTTAGATTATCATAAGTATAGTGTGAAGGGAAAAAGAACTACAAAACCAGTTTTGCATTATCATAAGGCTCCTAATTTAAAAACACATTATAACATTTATCCGAGAAAGCCAAAAATGAAATAGGGAGTTGGGTTGTTATGAATAAATATATTTATGAATTGGAAGATGATGTTTCAAATGAAAAGTTGAATGAGATTATAACTACCATTTTTCCTAATAATCAAATTATTTACTTTATGATGTCAGAAGTTCACAGCGATTTTAAGAAAGAGCTGGATGAATTTTATAAAACTGATATTAACTACCTTATTAATAATAAAAAGAAATATGTAGTAGGTTGTATAGAAAAAATGTCAATAAAATACTTATATGAATTTTACGAGAGGGGGATGGAATTACCATTTGTTGTAACTGATCAAAAAGTTGATTTTTCTTTTAAAAGTAGCCTTTCATGGAATCACGACAAGTTTTATGATTTATTTGAATTAAATAAAGTCCCTCACGTTAAATTTGGTCCAGATAATGAAACCTTAATTTATATAGACTATGAAAGTGATAATAATTAGTATATAAAATATGGCAGTAACTAACTTAAAGAATGTTAAAAAGTTTGGCACATAAGTTGAAAAATAATTCATTTTTGAGCCAGTCTTTTCTTTTAACTAATCCATACAACATGTTACATCTTTTTATTAATGGGTGGCATGATGTAAATTTATGCCACCTCAAAAAGTGGGTTTTAAGTAAGATGAGAGTGTGATATTAACATTTTGTTAGCATTGAGGATAATTAATGGAGGCTTCTCATAAGTTGATCAAACTTTTGAGGAAGCTTCTTTTTTTAAAAAAGAAAAGGGGGCTGGGACATAAACAAATACTAAATAGCAAAAAACGAACAATTCATTTATAATTGTTTGGTTTGTTTGTGTTAAAAAAATTCCTATCATCGCTACGTCAAAATATTTCGCTTTCCGCGGGCACGGCCTCAGCTTCCTCGGAAAGCAAAGATCGCTTTCCTGCGGGATCTTCAGCTCGAGCTATTCCCGCAGGAGTCTACATATTTTGACTACGCTAAAAACTTGCGTATACACAAGGACGATTTATTGTTCGTTTTTTAATCAGCTGTTTTAGTTTTGTCCCAGCCTCTGTATCACTTAAACAACTTCTTAATCAGTTTAAACACATCAAATGTTGTTTTATTATATACCTTATTATATGCTGCTTTTTTAGGATTACGTACCCATCCATATCCTTTAGGCATTTTTAAACCCGCACGATGGACAACCTGCCTTTTTATGCTTGTCCTAGCAGCTATACGCTTTTTAAGGCTAGGCTTACGTATACCGAACTTCAATTGGATTCACTCCTTTGACAACCCTCTTTTTGCTTCATATTTTTTTATATCTTCCTCTAAGTAAAGAGGGAGAGAGTTATCATGTACCCACATAACGGGCTTTGGAAAATCATTATGTCTTAACTCCCAATTTTTAACTACTTGTCTAGTGACGTTCCAACGACGTGCAAGGTCAGCTTTAGAGTATAGTTTTGGTAAATCTGTCATCACATTCACTTCTTTTCTTTTGCTGGTAATATCATTTTAATAATAAAGAGTATAAACCATAATACACTTACTACTAATCCAATCCAGCTTAATGTAGTCATGTTGTTAAAGTCAATCTCTAAAAGCAGTATCGCCATTAAAACAAACGCCAATAAGTCAGTACTATTTATTCTATTCATAAGCATATGGAGAATGTGGTATAATATTTATAGGGAGGGGCTTTCACCTCTCTTGCTGTTAGTCCTTGTCATTGCTTTTGGTTAATCTGTCATAAATATCAAGTAGCGCCTTGATACTACCGATTATTCCAGCAATGATGAGGACTATATTTCTTACATCCTCCATTTCTTTCCCTCCTTTCTATATTTATATTATAGCATAAGTTGTTTACGTTGTAAACAACTAAATGAAAAATGTTTTATTTATGGATAATATTTCTATATTTTAAAGAAAAAGAGAGGATAATCTTGTACTACTATAACCTATGAAGGCTTTTTTGTCGCAACAAACCACCTCCTCATGACCATAATCGAAATGAGTTACGGGGAGGTGGCATTTTTTATTTCCTCCATAAACAATTCAATAAATTTGGCGCTTTTAGTATAATGAACTAACAGGGACAATTGAATTTCAACTAAGATGGGGGGAGATATCCATTAAGGCGCTTTATGTAGGGGAATGTCATAGCTTCATCGACAAAACATTAGCGCAACTAGAACAGATACATACACAAATCAAAAACATCCAGAAAAGCATAGAAGGAATTATAGCTTTAGAAGAAGCTTTTAAAGGGAAAACAGCCAATTCTATTCGAACATTTTACAAAGAGGTACACATGCCGTTTCTGTTGTTCTTAGAAGGGTTCATTGATAATTATTCGAATACGTTACGTGAAATAAAACAGTCCATTGATGAACTGGAACCGGACAGGAATGGAGTTATTCGAGAAGATTTTCTTGCCGACGGTGTTCAACGAGGACTTAAACGGGCAGAACATGTGGCAATGATGCTAACCGATGAAGCAAATGCTATTCTTCAATCGGTTAGAGATATTATTCATATTCGGGATATAAATGATGGAGAGTTCCTGGATAAAGTACAACATGCAAAGAAAATGACACACAAGACCATTGAAAAGCTGTATTTATTTGATCAGCACAATACAGCTAAGCTAGAGCCTGTGGAGCAAGATCTTCATACAATGAAAAACTATGTAAGTCGAATTAGAGAGTTAGGAAACAGCGGTCAGATAAATATTGCAACGTACAAGGCAAGAAAGATAGCTGATCAAAAAATTCATAAGCAGCTTATGCAAGGTCTCATGAAAAAGGCTGGAAAGAATGCCATAGACTTAGAAGTAATCATGGGGGAGCTTGGCAAACGTCTATTTTCGAAGTTTATCCCACTAGCAACGATTCCGATTAACTATTTGCAGAAGCATTTTGGACTGAAAACGATGGATTACAGTTATCGTGCTATGCATGCCGTCTTAGCAGCAACGGGAGATAGTTTAACTGCAAGTGAGTTTTCAACAATCGAGCATCTTGTTGTTTCAAAAGTAAAGGTTTCGGATTACAAGGGAGTAAGACAAGGAATTTATTACACCTTAGCTGATGGCAGGAAAGTGCGGGAGTTTGAATCAGAAACAGGTATAAATTATGAACTGGTTCGTACGATTCCAGCTAATCGACATAAGCCAAAGGAGCCGGAAAAAAGCTGGTTAGAAAAGGCTGCCGATGGTGTAAAAGATACATTTGTAAAAGCAGGAGAATTTGGTGCAACGGCAGTAAAGGAAACTGCTGACTTTCTCATTTTAGATGATGTTAAAACGGTAATGGATCCAGAGGCTTCTACAGTTGATAGAGTAATTTCTGGAGCTTCGATTATTCCAGCAGGAAAGGCTTTAAAGCTGATTAAAGCTGGCGAAGGTGCATTTAAATTTGCGAACAAAGGTAAACATACAGCGAAAAGAGTTAATAAGCCGTATTCAAACCCCCAAAATAGACCAAAGTACGGAAAAGGACAAGTTGAAAAGGTTTGGGGAGATGCACAGGACATAGATGGAAAAGTGTATGATCCAAACACTGGTGAAGAATTGTTTTGGAATAAAAGTAAAACTAGAGCTGGTCAATGGGATATGGGGCATACGCCTGAAAATAAATATAGTAAGTGGCATAAAAAATATATTGAAGGTGAATTAACAAAAGAAGAGTTTTTGAAGTGGTACAGGGACCCTAAAAATTATAGACCTGAAAGTCCTTCTGCAAATAGAAGTCATAAATACGAATAAAAAGATTAGGAGATGGTAGAATGCCAACTGAAAAGGCAGATCTTTTTACTTTAGCAAAGTTTGGAGACTTGAAATCATTTAAAGAAAAATTTGATATTGAGTTAATAAATAGAAAAAGCGATGATGGTTCAGGCTTATTACATTATGCTATATCAGGAAATAATTTTGATATTTCTTCCTTTCTTATTAAAAAAGGTATTGATATAAATATGAAAAATACTGATGGGCAGACTGCGTTACATCTTATATGTGTGAATCAAGATTTAGAAGTTGCAGAAAAGCTATTACAAAGAGGTATAGACGTGAACATAAAAGACAAATATGGAAATAACGCATTGTGGGTTGCTGTGTTTAATTGTAAAGGAAAGAATTATAAAATGGTGGAGTTAGTTATGAATTACAATCCAGATATTTTAAACAAAAATAAAGCTGGAAGGTCTCCTTTGGATTTTGCAAAGCAAGTAGGTAACGAAAGGTTAATAAATATACTTACAAGAAAATAATTTAAAATTAATTAGGTCTACTCATCCGGGTAGGCTTTTCCTGTGGGACGCAGTTACTTTTTTAAAAAGAAAAAAAGCTCTCTATAATACTAGAGAGCTAAGCTATTTAAACAGTTTTTTAATCAGTTTAAAGATATTAAATGTGGTTTTATTATATACCTTATTATATGCTGCTTTTTTAGGATTGCGTAACCATCCATATCCTTTAGGCATTTTTAAACCTGTACGATGGACAACCTGCCTTTTTATGCTTGTCCCAGCAGCTACACGCTTTTTAATGCTAGGCTTACGCATACCGAACTTCAATTTGTTTCACTCCTTTAATGATTCCTCACCTTCCTGTATCAACTGTTTTGATTCTTCTAAATCTTCTATGGGGATAATAAAACATCACAGGAACTGTTCGGTAAGTTTGCGGGGAAGGGAACTTCGATTAACAAAAATAAAGAAAGAGTAGACTTTGGTGAACCAATAGGGAAATACTATGATCGCAATACTGGTGAATACCGTGAGACTACTAAAGCAATGATACATTATGGAAAAGACGGTAGCTCATATAAGTACCATCCAGACCATAAAAACATAAGAAAAGAGGATGCATATGGGGTATGACTTTTTAATAGGAACATTAATAAATTATGAAGATAGTGACATGATACTAGAATGGGAGAGTGGATTGAAAATTCTTGGTGAACCAGATACACTTTTCGAGACAGATAATGGTCTAGAAGATGATGATGAGAATTATACAGAGTATCATGCGGTTGCATTTCAAGTTAATCGTATTTTATCACATCCTTCTACTAATGAAGGTAGTGTATATAATTGGTTAAGACAAGAGAAAAGTTCATTGGTTGAAATCTCTCTCTACGATGATCCGCCAAATGCAGTTTATTTAGCTGACGGACGATGTGTGTGGAAAAGAGATAGCTAAAAATAATAACGTAGTTAACATAAACACCTTGATTGGCCAAGCCTTTCAAGGTGTTTCTTTTTCATAAAAAAGAACAAACGTTTCTGTAACCCTGAACTTTGTACGCCCCTGCATTTATAATTAAATCCATATAAGCATTTGTACAGGCCGTTGCCACATATCTTCTGTTGAAGGGGTGGTGCAGCTTGAAGATTAAAGTCATCAAAGGACCTCATTATGATAAAGTCATCCAGGAATGTTACCGATATTTATTTGAGGCATACAGAAGGGAGAAAATGCGAAACGATGATAGCAGTGTATGTAAGGGTGTCAACGGAAGAACAGTTAAAGGGATACAGCGTCGAAGGACAGATGAATGACTGCATGGAACTTGCAGGAACAAAAAATGTTCTAAAATATGTAGATGATGGTTACACTGGCGAGATACTTAATCGGCCGGAATTAACAAAATTACTGGATGATGTGGAAAAGGGAGTAATAGAGAAAGTTATTTGTTATGATCCAGATCGTCTTTCTCGTAAATTATTGAATCAACTTTTGATTACAGAAAAGCTGGAGAAGCACCAAGTTGGTTTGGAGTTTGTAAAAAGCGATTATAAAAATGATGCAGAAGGACAGCTGTATTTTCAGGTACGCGGTGCTTTTTCCGAGTTTGATAAAGCGAAAATCAAGCATAATACGATGACAGGAAGATACCGAAAAGCTAAAAAAGGCCTCGTTGTAAAAGATGCTGGTATGTATGGTTATGATTATGATAAAGAAAAAGAAACCTACTGCATTAATCAACAAGAAGCGAAAGTAGTGCAAATGATATTTGATTACTTTACGGATCCAAATACAGTGTTCAAAGGCATAAATGGCATTGCTTTACATTTAACGGAGCTTGGTATACCTACAAAAAAAGGCGGTAAAGTATGGCATCGACAAGTTGTAAGACAGATCCTAATGAACGAATCGTATACGGGTGTTTATTATCAAAATAGATATGATACGGTAGGAGATTATGTAAAAAGGCAGGCAGGGGAGAAATTTAAATCTGGAAGAACCCGACCAAAAGAGGAGTGGGTGAAGACAGAGATACCGCAAATTATAAGTAAAGAGAAGTATGAATACGCTCAAGTTTTGTTGAAACAGGCTAGGAGAAGGTATGCAGGATATAATAGACACCATTATTTACTTTCTGGATTGGTTCGGTGTGGACGTTGTGGGCAGACAATGACCGGTAAAAAAAGAAAATCACATGGAAAGGACTTCTATGTTTATGAATGTAGAAAAAACTATGCTGGTGCAAAGAATAAAGGCTGCGGGCGAATGATGAGTGAGAACAAGTTAAATAATTTTGTTTGGTCTCAAGTGGTAGACATCCTTAATAATCCCACTAAAATCAAACAACATACCCACATACAAAAAAAGAGCTACATTTTTGAGGAGATTGGCCATATCAAGGAGCAGATTCAGAAAAAGAAAAATGGAAGGAAACGATTATTAAATTTAGTCAGTATTAGTGAAGATGATGAGATGGATATAGAAGAAATAAAGGATAAAATGAAAGAGTTGCGAGAACAGGAAAACACATTGCAATTAAAATTGGATGAACTGCAGAAAGAAGTAGCAGATGATGAATCCAAGAAGGCCACTTTTGCTTTGGAAGAAGCAGTGAAGTATTACATGCAAGTGAAAGGATCAAATTTAGATACGAAAGAAAAACAGAGGGTATTGCGGATGATTGTTCAAGAAGTGGAAGTCATTGATTCGGAAAATATCCATATTCATACATTTTAAGGGCTTGTTATGCTTTGACTTGCCCTATTGTAATTAATATTTCATTCTCTATACATCGAGCTGCATAAGTAGCAAGCTTCGTACCTTTATCAGAGGAATAGCTTTCGACACCCTTGATCAGTCCAATTGTACCAATTGAAATAAGATCTTCGGCATCCTCTCCTGTGTTTTCAAATTTCTTCACAATATGTGCTACAAGTCGGAGATTATGTTCAATTAATTTGTTTCGCGCTGTTTCGTCTCCATCTTGCATTTGCTTAATATACTTTTTTTCTTCTTCAGGTGGTAAAGGTTGGGGAAAAGCATGGTTTTTGACATAGGATACGAAAAACATCGCTTCTTTAATAAAGAGTGCGAGGGCACTTAGAATGCCGGACAAATATATCCTCCTCCTCATGTATCAGTCTGGGCAAATGCCTACATTTATACTTATGTATGATCTGAATAGAACGTGTCTGTCCGGCTGATAATCTACTTCATATTAGTTTTTTCTGTGTCGTTAGATAAGCAAATGATTGTTAGGATAAAATAAATTTTTAATGCATATAGTTTAGAGGGGAATTATTAGCATTTACTTGATTTCTTATCCATATAAATCAGTTCAAACATTATCAGGAGACATTGTTTTTATCTCCATAGACTAAGCAATATTTGGAAAATTGTTTCTGAATCAGAAATAATTAGTCCTTCAGTCGATAAAATTTGGCTTTAAAAATATAGTGAGATAAAAAGCATATTTTACAAGTGGTTATATATTTTTTAGAATTTATAATTGATTTGTAATTATTTGTAAAACATTCTAAAAAATAAGCTTTATTTTCAGAAATAAACGGGTTTAGCAGATTCCTTGTTGGCCTTAGAATATATGACTGCAAACAATAACCATTATGATCCCTCAATATTACAGCTCTATTGTTAAAAATATTTGATAAGGTAATGAAATGTTATTTCATTTAATTTTAAAATAAATTGACATAACGTTTTGAAAACATGTACACTAGAGATAGTTAGATGAGGGAGTGGGTACGATGTTTAATAAGTTAAGCACTGAAACAAGGAACCAATATACTAAAAACCTAGATGAAAAGTCTGTAATGGATATTATTACCATGATGAATGAAGAGGATAAGAGCGTACCAAAAATAATTGAAACACAACTTTCCTCGATTGAAAAAGCCATTCATTTAGTAATTCAATCATTCAATCAGGAAGGAAGGCTTATATATATAGGGGCTGGAACAAGCGGTAGACTTGGTGTATTAGATGCTGTAGAATGTGTGCCAACCTTTGGGGCAGAACCCGAGATGGTACAAGGGCTTATAGCTGGTGGTGAGGCAACTTTTACAAAAGCTGCTGAAGGTGCAGAGGACGACTCGCATCTGGGAAAAAAGGATTTACAGACCATCGGGCTTACCAAGAAGGATACTGTTGTTGGGATAGCAGCTAGTGGGAGAACGCCTTACGTTATAGGGGCTTTATCATATGCAAGAGAACTGAAAGCTAATACTGTGAGCATAGCCTGTAATAAGGAGGCGAAGATGAGCGAATATACAGACATTGCGATTGAATTAGAGACAGGCCCAGAAGTCCTAACCGGTTCTACACGTTTAAAAGCTGGATCTGCACAAAAGATGGTATTGAATATGATTTCAACAGCTTCCATGATACGCATTGGTAAAGTATATCAAAATTTAATGGTTGACCTTAAGCCTACGAATCACAAATTGGTGGAAAGGTCAAAACGAATTATCATGGACGCTACAGAAGTAGATTATGAGACAGCCAGTGATTATCTTGAAAAGGCAAAGCATAACGTAAAAGTAGCCATTGTGATGATCTTACTCCAATGTTCCTATGAGGAGGCAAGAGAAAAGGTTCTCCAAACAAATGGTTTTGTGCGAAAAGCATTATTAAATTAAAGGGGAGGAGTTCGTTATGAGGAAAGAGGAGAGAATGGCACAAGAAATTTTAAGCCAAATAGGTGGGGATAATGTACAGCGCATTGCCTACTGTATGACAAGATTAAGACTTTCTTTGAAAGATGAGACGAAAGTGGATCATGATGCATTAAAGCAGGTAGATGGAGTAATGGGTGTAGTTATTGATGAGACGTTACAAATTGTCATAGGTCCGGGAATGGTAAATCGAGTTGCAGAACAATTAAGTCAGATTACCGGACTGGGCATTGGCGAAGAAAGAGGTCCAGATGTAGATAATTTGACATTTGAGGAAAAAGCAGCACTGCAAAAACAGCAAATAAAGCAAAAAAACAGAACACCATTTAAAAACTTTTTGCGCCGACTTGGCAATATTTTCATTCCGTTAATTCCAGGTTTGGTTGCCTCTGGTATTATTAATGGAGGCGCTAACTTCGCAAAAAACGCAGGTGCTGACCCAGAAACAACCTTGATGCAAATTTTACTTCTTCTTGGAAGCGGTATCTTTACGTATTTGGCAGTACTTGTCGGGTGGAATACTGCAAAAGAATTTGGTGGAACTCCTGTATTAGGTGCGATTGCGGGCATGTTCTTATTTAATCCATTGCTTGCCGATATTACGATCTACGGTGAAGCACTAGTTCCAGGACGTGGTGGACTATTTGGAGTCATTTTTGCAGCTTGGTTAATGAGCTTTTTGGAAAAACGAGTTAGAAAAATTATTCCAGCAGCAGTGGATATTATTTTCACTCCATTGATTACCGTTTTAATTGTAGGTTTTGCGTCTTTATATGCAATAATGCCAGTAGCTGGACTTCTATCGGATGGAATTACAGATGGGTTAACTACATTAATTAATATGGGTGGATTTATTGCTGGTGCAGTATTAGCTGGTTTCTTTCTTCCCCTGGTAATGGTAGGACTGCATCACGGATTAACACCGATTCATTTAGAACTTATAAATACGTATAATAATACAGCTTTGCTTCCAATTCTAGCAATGGCAGGAGCGGGTCAGGTCGGTGCAGCGATTGCCATTTATATGAAAACAAAAAATAATCGATTACGGAATATTATCAAAGGTGGTCTGCCGGTTGGATTTCTTGGAATAGGAGAACCTCTATTATATGGGGTTACCTTGCCTTTAGGTCGTCCGTTTGTTACAGCGTGTTTAGGTGCAGCAATTGGCGGAGGATTTCAAGCGGTGATTCAAACTGCTGCTACAGGGATTGGTGTTTCCGGTTTATCACTTATCCCATTAATTGATGACGGCAAATTTATTCAATACTTTTTAGGACTTGTTATCGCTTATGCTGGCGGTTTCATCTTCACTTATTTATTTGGGTTTAAGGAAGAAATGGCGAGAGATATATAGATAATTGCAGGTATATCGAGGGAGGAACTCCTCTCTCGATTATTTAACAGACAAGGAGAATGGTATCAATGCTAGGAATTTCTGTTTATTTGGGTAATCAACAAATGAAGGAACAAGAAGCTTATATAAGAAAAATGAAACAATACGCGTTTGATTCGATTTTTACTTCTCTGCATATACCAGAAGATGATCCGGCCATGTATAAGGATCAACTGAAAGCATTAGGTTCTCTAGCTAACGAGTTAAATATGGAATTGATGGCTGATATTTCTCCAACTTCTCTTCAGACATTAGGGTTTAATTGGGAAAATGCATCGGAATTAGTAAAGTGGGGCGTCACCGGTTTACGAGTGGATTATGGGGTAGATGAAAAAACCATTGCTCATTTATCCAAACAGATGAAAGTGGCACTTAATGCTAGCACACTAACATCTTCCACTTTAAAACAATTAAAACAAAACGGACTAGTAACAACATCAACGGAGGCTTGGCATAATTTTTATCCACGACCGGAAACCGGACTAGATTGGGAGGATTTTTTAGAGAAAAATAACTGGCTAAAAAATGAAGGAATTTCCATCATGGCTTTTATCCCGGGTGATCAAAATTTGAGAGGACCACTTTATGAAAAGCTTCCTACTTTGGAAGTGCATCGTTTCGTGTCACCGTTTGCTGCCTATCTTGATTTAAAAAATAAAGGAAAGATTGAAAAAATATTAATTGGCGATAACGGAATTAGTGAGTCTACACTCGAACAGTTCACTGCTTATCAAAAGAAAGAAGAAATAATCCTTCGGGCAGTACCAGCTCCATCTGTTACAGAACAGGAAATTAAAGTAGCTTCAGGACGGCATACAAATCGAGTTGATCGAGCACGTGACTGTATACGATCGGTTGAATCTAGGCATTATGCTTCGATAGGAAAGGATAAAATTTCCCCTTCGCATTGTATAGAACGTTTAGTTGGATCGATTACTGTTGATAATGAACGTTATAAACGTTACCAAGGAGAAGTGCAAATAACGTTACGAGATTTACCAAGTGATAATCGAGTGAATGTGTTGGGAAGAGTAGTACCAGAGGATGTATTATTATTACGCTGGATCAAAGGCAATCAAACATTTCGAATTAAATGGATATAATTTACTTATCATAGAAAATAAAAACCATCTATCGTAAAAATTTCAATCCACTCGATAGATGGTTTCTTTTTACGACTTTGATTGGATGTCGCAAATATTTGAATTCGAATAAAAGGAATCTTTACAGTTATCGTTGTCTTTTAGCTAAACGATAACTATTCTGCTCACTCGATTTACATAGCTTTGACGTACCATTTTAACCAAAAACTATACGTATTGCTCTTGAAGGCTGATGTAGCTAAAAAAGTCCAATAATAATTCACTTAGATAGGTGGACGATTGTTATGCAGAGATTAACAAATTAATCGATTATTTTCTAAAAATTAAAAGATGACTTCTACTGGAATGAGCAGAACCATCTTTAATTTCTCGATAAAAAGCTTACGTATGTTTTGTTAAATTGTATCCTTTTATCCTTGATTTTCTTCTTCTCTAAGCTGATCGACAGCTTCCTGATATTCGTCTTTACGTTTTTTAAGGTATGGCTTCACTCCGGCTGTATGGGCAGCACGACCAAGCATGTGCCCCCCAACTGGTGCTGTCAGCATAATAAACAGGATCGCCAAAAGCAGCTTACCACTAACAATAGCGTGTTCTACATAAAGGAAGATAAAGGCACCGATTAGTATAAAGGAGATGCCTAATGTAGAGGCTTTAGTAGCAGCATGCAGCTTTGTATATACATCAGGAAAACGGACAACTCCAATGGAAGCAGATAGTATGAAAAAAGTACCTGCAAGAATACATAGGGCGATCAGCACATTTAAAATGATGTTAATCCAAGTCTCTATCAATGATAACACCCTTTTCTAAATATTTTGCGATTGCAAGCGTTGAAAGGAATGAAAGGATACCGATGAGCAGAATGACATCATTTAAATTTGGTGTAACCAGATAAATTGACATGATACCTGCAACAGCCATTAAGTTTATGCCCATTGAATCTAACGCAACAGCCCGATCAGGCTGAGTAGGACCTGTAATAACTCGATATAACAAACATGCTAGTGAAATAGATATTCCGATAAACGAAATAATTACAGCAATATTTATTAAGTTTTCTGAAGCAGTTAATATGTTTGTCATTGTGTCACCTCCATAATCGCTTTTTCAAATGTATTTTTTATGGAGCGAATGGATTCATTGCTGTCATTAATATTCATGGCGTGAACAAAAAGTTTCGTATTATCACGGGAAACGGCAACTGATAGGGTACCTGGTGTCAGAGTAATTAAGTTAGCAAGTAACGTTATTTCCCAATTGCTTTTAAGCTCTGTCGGCAGTGCAAAGATACCTGGCTCGATATCTGGTTTTGGTGTATAAACAAGCTTCACGATTTCAATATTTGATGAGACCAGCTCTTTAATAAATAACAAAATTAAATTAATAATCTTTATCACTCGTTTTAAATAGAAGGTGTCAGGAATAAATCGTCGCAATATAAGGAGAAGCACAATTCCTAATATATACCCTGAAATAAAGCTTGGAACAGAATAGGATTCTTTTAAAAACATCCACATGAATGCAATAATTAAGTTGATAACGATCTGAAAAGCCATTGGTCACTACTCCTTTAAAACAGAATCAATGTATATTTCCGGATCAAGTAGATACGTAGCAATCGACTCGATGTGCGGATAGAATAATTCTGCTCCAACACCTAATAGTACAGATAATGCTAGTAGGGAAACAATAGGTGTTAATAAGCCGTTAATAGGTTTCTTTTCTATATGTGTCATCGCTTCTTTATCGCCCCAAAAGCCGTTAATAAAGATTTTTACAATGGAATATAGGATAAGAAGACTTGTAAGTAAACCAATAATAACAATGGCAATTTCGCCTTCTTCAAATGCACCTTTTAGTAATAACAGCTTTCCAATAAAACCACTGAATGGAGGTAAGCCTGCTAATACAGCCCCGGATAGGAATAATAACCAGCCCAATGATGGATAATAATGAATAAGCCCACCCATTTTTCGTAGATCGGAGGTTCCGGCGACAGAAGCGATTACTCCGACTAATAAAAAGAGCGCAGTTTTAATAATCATATCATGAATTAAGTAATAGATAGATCCGCTTATTCCATCTGGATTTAAAACACCAATACCTAAAATGATAAACCCGATTGCCGGAATAATATTATAAGCAATAATTAGTTTTATATTCGAAGTAGATAATGCACCAATTACGCCAAAGATCATCGATAAGCCAGCGATCCAAATAAACATGTCATGTGTTAAATCTGTTTTATGGATAAAGATAAGTGAAAATGTGCGTAAAATCGAGTAAATTCCTACTTTTGTCAGTAATGCGCCAAATAGGGCGGATATGACCGGATTTGGGACAATATATGATTTTGGCAACCAGTAATATAATGGAAACAAAGCTGCTTTCGTAGCGAAAACGAAAAACAATAGAATCCCGATAGTAGTAATGATTCCCTGCTGTTCAACTTCTTGAACTCTCTCTGCAATTTGTGCCATATTTACGGTACCAACAACTGCATATAGAAATGCAACAGCGGTAACAAAAAGCATAGAAGAGAATAAATTAATTAACAAATATTTTAGAGATTCTCTTAATTGTACCTTTCCACCACCAAGTACGATTAAGCCATAAGAAGCCATTAACAGCACTTCAAAAAATACAAATAAGTTGAATAAGTCTCCAGTAATAAATGCTCCGGATACACCTGTGATAAGGAAGAAGAAAAAGGGGTAGAAATAATAAATTTCCCTTTTTTCTAATCCTGCATACGGTGCATAGAAAGCACATGCTGTTGCAATAACATTTGTTGTCAACACTAATATCGCTGCTAATCCATCCATTACTAAAATAATTCCGTAAGGTGCGATCCAGTCCCCGGTATTCAAAATGATCGTACCGTTTTCCAGCACATACCAAGTGATATAACCGGCAGTTCCTAAACTTATTAATGAAAACAGCTTCGTTAATACCCTAGATAACTTCACCTTGCGATGAAAGAAAATTAGAATGATAGCTGATATTAATGGAATAATGATTGGTAATACTGCTAAATTACTCATTTTCGTTACCCCTTAACTCTTCCATAATGTCTGTATTATTTTCTTGAGAAGCCCGATAGGCTAACACCAAAAGGAGACTTGTAACACCAAAGCTGATTACAATGGATGTTAAAATCAGTGCCTGTGGCAACGGGTCCGTATAATTGGAAATACCTTCTCTTAGTATTGGAGGTTGTCCAGCTTTTAACCGTCCCATCGTTAAAATAAGAATATGCGCACCATGAGAGATAAGAGCTGTACCAATGATAATCCGTATTAATTGCTTTTGTAATAAGTTATAGATCGCAGTTGCAAACAAAACTCCTGCTAATATGGATGTGATAATTTCCATAATTATTCAGCCTCCTTATTCTTTTTCATTTTAATGAGGCCAACTACTGCTAAAGCGGCGATACCCAGTACAGAAATTTCGAATAATGTATCTAAGCCACGAAAATCAACTAAAATAACATTCACGATATTATCTCCGCCACCTAGCTTGTAGGAATTCTCTACAAAGTAATCGGCAATGGAATCAAACCATCTGCTGCTGTTTGCCGAAATAGCTACAATGGTAATTAATGCACCAAAGGCAATGGAGATAATTGCATTTATTGTTTTTGTTTTAATGGAGTCGGTTGACTTACGCATTTTTGGTAAATGATAAAAACAAAGCAAGAACAAGGCAACCGTAACTGTTTCAATAACTAACTGGGTTAATGCAATATCTGGTGCTCGGTAAATAACAAACAGTATAGCTACACCAAAACCGACTACCCCAAGTACTAAAATAGCAGCAACATTATGATTCATATAAATGGTAGCAATAGCAGCAATAATCATAACGGCTACCACTGCAATTTCAATAAAAGATGGTTCAGCTAATTGGTCTGTACTAAAAGCAAATCCATCCGTTAAAAACATGTATACAACGGAAACGATAAGGACAGTGCTTAGTATTAAGGACATGTATGTCTTTAATGAACCTGTCATATAAAAGTTAGTAATACGATTAGAAAGCGTGTCCAGCTTGCTAATAATCCCATTATATATATGATTAAAACTAGCTTTACCAGGTAGAAAGTTGTACACAGCTTGCCATTTCTTTCTGGTTATAAACAATACCGTACCAATGCCTACAACGGCTAGTGACATGAAAAATGGTGATATAAAACCATGCCAAAAAGAAATTTTTTTGTATTCGACGGCGTTGTTGACTGCAGTTGCAGCGTGTTGTAAAAATGGAGCATTTACCATATTTGGGAACAGACCAATCAGAATAACACCTGCTACTAAAAGAATCGGCGCGATAAGCATGCCAATCGGTGCTTCATGCGGTTTTTTCGGTAATTGATCCAATTGTTTTTTGCCAGTAAATGTTCCAAAAAAGAAATACATGGAATACACAAATGTAAAAATACTACCGATAACTGCTAAATAAGGAATAACTTGACTCCAACCACCTGATCCTAAACCAAGTGTGGCGTCAAAGAACATTTCCTTGCTATAAAAACCATTTAAAAACGGCAACGGTACTCCAGCCATCGAGAATGTACCAAAGATTGCCAAAGTAGCTGTGATTGGCATGAGTGTTGCTAAACCGCCAAGCTTGCGAATATCTCTTGTACCCGTTTCATGATCGACAATACCTGCCACCATAAACAGACTACCTTTAAATGTTGCATGGTTTAAAATATGAAAAACAGCTGCAAATATAGCGATCGGAGTTCCAAATCCAAGCATTGCCATAATCATCCCAAGCTGACTAATGGTAGAAAACGCTAGAATTGCTTTTAGATCGGTTTGTCTCACGGACATATAAGAGCCCCAACATAATGTAATAATTCCAATAACACTTACAACAATAAAGAACCATTCATATGTTGCAAATATCGGAGAAAAACGAGCAACTAAAAATAAACCAGCTTTTACCATTGTGGCTGAGTGTAAATAGGCACTGACTGGAGTGGGTGCTTCCATAGCATCAGGTAGCCAAATATGGAAAGGAAATTGAGCAGATTTTGTAAATGCCCCTAATAAAATAAAGCCTAAAATCAATGGCAAGTAATTACTGCTTAAAATCATATCTGCTTGCTGAATCATCTCCTGTATGCTCGTTGTCCCAGTAACTACATACAACAAAATGAATCCGCCCAACATGTTTAGCCCGCCAAAGACAGTAATTAGCATTGATTTTAATGCACCATAACGTGAGCGTTCCTTGAAGTGCCAGTAACCAATAAGTAAAAATGATGATATCGATGTTAATTCCCAGAATGTATAAAGCACAAAAATGTTGTCAGATAGTACGACACCGAGCATTGCACTCATAAACATGAGTAAATAAACATAAAAATTACCTAGCTGTTCGGACTTGTCTAGGTAGTAGATGGAATAAAATACAACTAATGCACCTATCCCACTAATTAACAAGACAAACAACAGACTTAAACCGTCTAAGTACAAATCAAAATTAATTCCTAGCGATGGAATCCAACTATATTGCTCCATAACCGGTGAAAAATCAGTGCCGATAAAGGAAGCAAAGTAAATAAAAATAAAGAATGGCACAAAGAAAATAAAGATTCCTGTATGTATTTTTGTTTTTAATTTACTTAATGCAGGTATAAAACATGCAATAAGAAGTGGAATGAGTATTGCATATAACATGGATTGGAATTCCTCCTTTATAGACTGAAACGGCTTTTAAAATAATTTCTAGGAACACAAGTAACCGGCTTTCAATTGGTTCTCGGCTTACATGCGTGGGCTTGACCCATAACACAGGATAAATAATCATATTTTGTTATTTTTATACGTAATTACTTATTCCATGCATTAATTAGAGAATGGTAAAATGTAGTGTTAAATCCATAAAAGGATTGGTCGGATCAAACTTTTGTCTTGGAGTAGAAATATAAGAAATGGATGGACTACTACCTTTGTGTGTATGAAGCCTTATACAAAAACATTTTAACACATTAAATTATCAATAAAAATAAAAAACCCTTAGAAATCATAAATTCGTAAAGGGTTTTTTAGTCTCTTCATATTTAATATAGTGATAGAAATTTTAACCTGATTTTATGTTTTTTATTTTATCCGATAGCTGTCTTCTATGAATTTCTTCTTCAATTAAAGAGAGAAAATCAGGGCTTAGATTTAATTCATTTGCTGTAATGTATGATTCGAGCAATAGTTCGTCCGACAAATGTTCCATAAATACAGCCCTCCTAAAAGTAAAAATCTTCTGTAATAAGTTATTAATAATTTACCATGAACCTAAATCTAGGACAAGGTTGAAGTTATCTACAGTCGGCTGTAGATAACCTGTGTACAAATTTGGTAAAAATGCTAGAAACGCACATAAATCAACTCGAAAAATGTTAATAAAGTTATCCACAGTGCAAAAAAAGGGGGGATTTGTCGAACGATTTATTCAAATAACTTGCATATTATACGACGTTCATTAAAACTAAAAGCAACGATATAACGTGTTATGAATAAAATTCAAGGCAAACAGCTTATTAAAAATTAAAAAGGGCTTCCCTTTATTTTTCTAGAAAGTTGAAAAGGATAAGGTTATAATTGTATTCTTGTAGTAAGTAGAAAGATGATAATGAGGTGTAACTGTGCTGAAGAAGTTTTTGCCAAATGAGCATGTAAAAAGTATATTTGAAATCCATCCGAGTGCTTTAAAAGAGAAGGGAATTAAAGGTATTATTACCGATTTGGATAATACATTAGTCGCTTGGGATGTTAAGGATGCAACTTCAGAAGTAATTCAATGGTTTCAATTAATGGAGGAACACGACATTAAAGTTACAATTATATCGAATAATAACAGAGAAAGAGTTAGGGTCTTTTCGGAACCGTTAGATACGCCATTTGTATTTAGTGCTCGCAAACCTTTAACGAAGGCGTTTAAAACGACCGCTAAAAAAATGGGATTAAAAAAAGAGGAAATTGTTGTCATTGGCGATCAAATTTTAACGGATATATTTGGTGGAAACATCGCGGGATTTTATACTATATTAGTTGTTCCCATCATTCAAACAGATGGGCGATTAACGAGAATTAATCGGAAAATTGAACGTCGAATCCTTGCATATATGCGTAAAAAAGGAAAGATTAGCTGGGAGGAATAAATTTGAAAACAATCTATTGTCAAGGCTGTGGGGCGGTTATTCAGACAACTGATAAAAGTGAGCCTGGGTATACACCACCATCTTCACTAACTAAAGAAGATGTATTATGTCAACGATGCTTTCGATTAAAGCATTATAATGAAATACAGGATGTCTCTTTAACGGATGGCAACTTTTTAAAAATGGTTGGAACGATCAGAAATACGCGAGGTCTTGTCGTTCATATTGTTGATATTTTCGATGTAGATGGAACTTTAATTAGCGGCTTATCACGTATTGTTGGTGATAAACCGATACTGTTAGTCGGTAATAAAATGGATCTTATTCCTAAATCTGTAAACAAAAGAAAATTATTGCAATGGCTTCGTGCTCAAGCGAAAAAAGCCGGAATAAAGGTAGTAGATTGTTTTTTGATTTCTTCTATGAAAGGTCATGGGTTGGAAGCATTAACAGAACAAATTGAAAGACAGCGAAAAGAGAACAATGTTTATATCGTCGGTACTACGAATGTAGGTAAATCAACGTTTATTAATCGATTAATCAAGCAATCCACCGGTTATAGCGAAGTAATTACCACTTCTTATTTTCCCGGGACAACGCTTGGGTTTATTGAAATCCCATTAGATGATAATTCATCTCTAATTGATACTCCCGGTATTGTAAATAAACAGCAGATGGCGCATTATATTTCTAAGGAAGATTTAAAATTAATCACGCCGAACAAGGAAATAAAACCACGAGTATATCAGTTAAATTATGGACAGACTTTATTTTTTGGTGGTTTAGCAAGATTAGATTTTATAAAAGGGGATAAGCAATCGTTTGTTTGTTATTTTTCAAATCAACTACCCATCCATCGAACGAAGCTGGAAAAGGCAGACGAACTATACGAAAACCATTTAGGAGAATTATTATCCCCACCAACAAAAGCCTCTGTCGATAAAGTTCCACCGTTTATTAAGAGTACATTTCGAATAGAGACAGGTAAGTATGATATTGTTTTTCCTGGTTTAGGTTGGGTAAGTATTTTAGGAAAAGGGGCTACCGTAACAGCCCATCGGCCAAAAGGTGTTGCTGTTTCGATAAGAGATTCATTTAATTAGGAGGAGAGTACTAGTGGTATATCGTTTCGGCTTAATCGGATATCCAATTTCTCATTCGTTATCACCGTGGATACACGAACGGTTTATGGAGAAAACGTCAACCAAAGGAACGTATTCGCTATTTGAGTTTGCGCAACAAACACCTGTAGAAGAGATTGTCAAGCATTTAAAGTCCATAAACGTACATGGTTTTAATGTAACTGTTCCTTTTAAACAGCAGATCATGACTTTTCTGGATGAGATAGATCCGGTTGCTAATAGAACTGGAGCTGTTAATACGGTAATAAATAAAAATGGAAAATGGATAGGTTATAACACAGATGGAGTCGGCTATGTACGTTCTTTACAGGATAGGTTTCCAAACTTGTTTAAAATGACACCTCGTCGTGCGCTGATTCTTGGTGCGGGTGGTGCTGCTCGAGGGATCTTTACTGCACTGGTTCAGGTTCATTTTGATCAGATTGACATTGCTAATCGAACAAAAGAAAAGGCTGTTGCTATTTGTCGTCATGCAAATAATGACTCCCAAGTATTGTCCTTTGAAGAAGCAGAAGCAAGATTAGCGGATTATGATATTGTGATTCAGACAACTTCTGTAGGTATGAAGCCTAATATAGAGCAAACAATAATTACAAAAGAGGATTTTCCGTCGGCTGTGATTTATAGCGATATTATCTATCAGCCGATAAAGACGAAATTTTTGCAGCAGGCAGAAAAGAGCGGAGCACCTGTCCATTATGGTCATACGATGTTACTTTATCAGGCACAATATGCCTTTGAGATCTGGACCGGGAAAAAGCCGGATATTGGAATGATGGATGATGAGTTAGAGCAAATTTTGAAAGGAAGATAGTATGTTAACAGGGAAACAAAAACGTTTTTTACGTGCTGAGGCAAATCAACTGAAACCGATTTTTCAAGTTGGTAAAATAGGTGTAAATCAAAATATGGTTGCTCAAATTGAAGATGCCTTGGAGAAAAGAGAACTATTAAAAGTAAGCATTTTACAAAATTGCCTAGAAGATAAAACGATCGTTGCCGAACAATTAGCTGAAAGAACAGGTGCTGAAATTGTGCAAATTATAGGGAATAACATCGTTCTTTATAAAGAATCCAACAAAAATAAGCATATTCAGCTTCCGTAAAGGGTGGTATCATGCAACGAATTGGTATATTAGGGGGAACTTTTGATCCACCACATATTGGACATTTAATTATTGCAGAAGAAGTTCGGCTCGCATTACATTTAGCTGAAATTTGGTTCATCCCATCTTATACACCTCCTCACAAAGAAGAGGCGAAAACAAGTCCGGATCATCGGTTAGAGATGGTTCGGCTTGCTATTAAGGATAATCCTTATTTTAAGGTGAATACAGTGGAATTAGAGAGAAGCGGAAAGTCATACACGATTGATACGATAAAGGAATTGCAAAAAAGGTATTCAGATAAGGAATTTTATTTTATTATTGGTGCAGATATGGTTGAATATTTACCGAAATGGTATCGGATTGAGGAACTTTCCGAATTAGTTACTTTCGTTGGGGTGAAACGGCCAAATTATCAATTAAAAAGCAGTTTTCCTGTTAAAGAAGTTGATATACCGCTAATTGAAATTTCATCAACATTGCTGCGAAAACGATGTGCTAAAGGGGAATCTGTAAACTATTGGTTACCTCAATCCGTTTATCATTATTTGAAGGAGCATCATTTATATGGATATTGATACCGCGATAGAGAAAGTAAAACCACAGCTTACGAAAGAGCGATTTGCTCATTCATTACGAGTGGCTGATTTGTCTAAAAGATTGGCTAATCAGTTTGGAGAAAATGAATATAAGGCGGAATTAGCCGGTGTGTTACATGATTACGCCAAATATCGTTCAAAGGAGGAAATGGCTCGGTGGATTTTGACTACTTCTTTACCAAAGGATTTGCTTCAATATCATCATGAGCTATGGCATGGTCCGGTTGGTGCTCTGTTATTAGAAAAAGAACTCGGTATCCAAGACAAAGTGATCCAAGAGGCAGTTCGCTACCACACAACTGGTAAGGCGTATATGAGTAAGCTGGAAATGATTATTTTTTTAGCGGACTATATTGAACCGGGTCGAAAATTCCCCGGAGTGGATAAAGTAAGAGAAGTAGCAAAAAAGAATTTAGAACAAGCTTGTTTTATGGCATTAGCAAAAACTATTCAGTATTTACTCGGAAAACAGACTACCATCTACCCTGATACATTTCACGCATATAATTATTTTAATCGAAAAATAAGGAGGAATTAATTAGTGGAAAAAAAGAACATTGTGCAATTAGTGGCAGAAGCTTGTGATGATAAACGTGCAGAAAATATCTTGGTACTTGATATGAAAGAGGTCTCTTTAATAGCTGATTATTTTTTAATTTGTCATGGTAATAATGAGCGTCAAGTACAAGCAATTGCCCGAGGAATCAAAGAAAAAATGGAAGAAAATGAAGTTACTTTATATCGATTAGAAGGCTTTGATCAAGCTAGATGGATTTTAGTAGATATAGGTGACGTCGTTTGTCACGTCTTCCATAAAGATGAACGAGGTTATTATAACTTAGAGCGGCTTTGGGGAGATGCTACAGAAATTCCAGTTTTAACAAGACAGGATCAATAGCTATGGCATATGAACGAATGGCGGACCTCTATGATATATTTATGAATGACGCACCTTATGATAAGTGGGTTAAATTTACCGAGTCATTACTCGGTAATAAAGCAATCACTATAGCTGATTTAGGTTGCGGTACAGGAGAGCTTACATTAAGATTAGCGCAAAAGTTTGATCAAGTTATTGGTATAGATAGTGCTCCTGAGATGTTAGCTTATGCGGAACAAAAAAGTCGATTAGCGGATGTATCGGTTCAATGGGTCTGTCAAGATATAAGAAAACTTGACGGTTTCCGTAATCTTGGTGCAGCGGTTAGTTTTTGTGATGTCATCAATTATATAACGTCAGAGAGTGAGTTAATCCAGGCCTTTCAACAGATCAACAATGCTTTAAGTCCTGGAGGGATTTTTTTATTTGATATACACTCCATTGACTTTATAAGGAATTACTATTTGGACAAAACATTTGCTGATGTTACAGAAGATGCTGCATACATATGGTTTTGCTCAGAAGGAGAACACTCAGGTGAAATGTATCATGACTTAACATTTTTTGTAAAAAATAAAGAAGGCAACTACAAGAGATTTCATGAAGTTCATCAACAACGAACATTTTCAGTTGATTTTTATAAAAAAATTTTAGATAGGATAGGCTTTGAAAATATAAAAATATACGGTGATTTTTCGATAAAAGAAAATAGTGTAACCGAAAATACATCAAGAATTTTCTTTTCAGCAGAAAAAAGCAAGTAGTTATCTCTTTTTTTATGAAAAAGGAGTTTACATGGTACATGTGGAATAGACAGTATGAAAGGAGATTATGTTTTATACTGTCTCATACCTCTTCAGATAAAGCCTGAGCTAACTGTTATAAGTTAGCTAAAAGGAGGTGAACCCCAATGTATCCCACCAGTAAATTAAAAAAGTTTTTTTTCTTTATTGCAGTTCCTATAGCCATTATTATCGTGTTATTATTAGCGAATGAAAGAAATGAAAACCAAAAAGAGTCGTCTATTATAATTAATGAAAAGCCAAAGGAGGACTCAACAGACCCATTAGCCAATCAATCCTCAGAAGAAGCATCAGCAAGTACCCCTGTTTTTATTGATATAAAAGGAGAAGTAAAACAACCAGGAGTATATGAAATGAAAGCACAAGATCGGGTGATTGATGCTATTGAAACTGCAGGTGGATTTACAGCAAACGCAGATCAATCACAAGTTAATTTAGCACAAAAATTGCAAGATGAAATGGTAATTGAAGTAATTGCCAATAATGAGGATTCAGCTATCTCGACCACTTCGGGAGCTGCAACAACGGAAAAAATAAACATCAATCAAGCAACTGCTGAGGAAATTGAAGAATTAAACGGAATTGGGCCAAGTAAAGCAGCAGCAATTATCCAATACCGAGAGGAAAATGGAATATTTAAACAAATGGAGGACTTATTGAATGTATCTGGAATTGGCGAAAAAACGTTAGAAGCAATTCAAGATGATATTCAAATACCGTAGAAGTATATGTTCAAAAAGGGGATGAAAAAAGCGTAAGGCAGCTAAAATCGTCATTCTTTTTTGGACGACCTCTAGAGATATTAAATTATGATAACATTTTAAACAGAAGGGGAAACGGATATGGAACGGATTTCGTGGAATCAATATTTTATGGCACAGAGTCATTTATTAGCACTTCGCAGTACATGCACAAGATTAATGGTTGGTGCAACGATTGTACGTGATAAACGAATTATAGCCGGAGGATACAATGGTAGTGTTTCTGGCAGTGTACATTGCATAGATGAAGGCTGTTATGTGATTGATGGTCATTGTGTGCGAACGATTCATGCAGAGGCAAATGCATTATTGCAATGTGCTAAGTTTGGCGTTGTTACAGAAGGAGCGGATATTTATGTGACACATTTTCCTTGTTTACAATGCTGTAAGCAGTTAATCCAGGCTGGAATTCGCACCGTTTATTATGCAGAAGATTATCATAATCATCCATATGCTATTTCGTTATTTGCTGAAGCAAACGTAGCGACAAAAAAAGTGAAGTTGGATTATTTAATGGTAGATACGAATTATCGAGAGAAACAGCAGCTAATTCAAGAACTGTTCGAAAAGTTGGAACAAAACAAACTGGAAACGAATGAAATAGAACGATTAAAAGATGAAGCAATACGCTTATTTCACTTAAATGATAAAGGTGAGTAGATGACTGGATATTGGCATTTTCCTGCATTAGCAGCTGTCATAAGTATGTTTTCCATTTGGACTTCACCTTTAATCATCGGTGTATTTCTTATTTGGTTAAGCTATTTATTTTTAAAAAAGCGGATAGCCCTTCTTCCTTCCGTGCTATCCCTTCTATCTCTTCTATTTTTCTTCTCATATCTCGAGCCACTTGCAATAAAGGAACAGACACTTCGTTTTAATCAATCTAGAGAGCTTAGCGGAAAAATTATTAGCCTTGTTAAGCAAACCGATACTCACTTTTCCTTTACCCTACAAAATGATCAAACATCAACTAACATTCAAGTTATCCACTTTTATAAGAAGCCTCCAAAATCATTCGAAAAAAATATTCAGTATGGTTCTACATGTAAGTTAAATGCTGAAATAAAACTTCCAGAGACCAATAGTAATCCCGGACAATTTGACTATCGCTCTCATTTACAAACAAAAGGAATTTCCTATCAAGCTGTGTTAGCGGATGTGACCCAACTGCAATGTGAAGCTGGTAGAGGTTTATTACCAATTATTTATCAATTTAGAGATACCGTCTTAATCTATGTAGGTCAAACTTTAAGTGATGAAGCGGCGGCTTGGGTAAGAGCGTTAGTCTTTGGCGATGATTCCTATTTAGATGAAGATACGATAGAGATGTTTCAACGCTGGGGTATGAGTCATTTATTAGCAATTTCGGGATTACATGTGGGAATTGTTATTGCTTTGTTATATATGTTACTGGTAAAGCTGAATCTAATGACAAAAGAAAATGCACAGTGGGTGATATTCGGTTTTCTTCCATTGTATGCAGTTATAGCCGGCGGTGAACCCTCCGTCTGGCGTGCCAGTCTAATGGCCTGCCTGTTTATTCTTCTTTATAAAACAGGGATAAAATGGAGTGGTACGGATGTATTAAGTATTATATTTATATTGCTAGTTATTTTAAATAAGTTAATTATTTATCATGTAGGGTTTCAACTTTCATTTGCGGTTACTTTCGCTTTATTAATTTCGAAACAGCTGATTTTGAGTACAACATCAAGAATAGTGCAGATAATCTATATTAGCTTTATTGCACAAATTTCTATATTGCCAATTCAAATTTATTATTTTTCTTTATTTCAGCCATTTTCTATTTTGGTTAACATGGTAATGGTACCATACTATTCTTTTTTTGTTATTCCAATGATGTTTGGTTTACTGATATTTTCACCGCTTGCAATCGTTTCATTTCTAGATGGGATTTTTCTGGCTATTCACGAACAAGCAATGAATATTGTAAAGTTTCTCGATAACTATGTAAATTACCCATGGATAGTCGGCCCGTTACCTTGGGTAGTAGTCCTTGGTTTTTATATGCTATTTATTTTATTTATGCAGTTTTGGGAAAATAATAAGCAGTATAAAGCATTCTTGTGTGCTTGCTTGATGACAATCGTAATTATGGGATATACTTTACGACCTTATTTATCTCCCTGGGGCTTGGTGACGGTATTAGATATTGGTCAAGGAGATGCATTTGTCATTGAACTGCCTTACCGAAAAGGTGTCATATTAATTGATGCAGGTGCAACATTTTCGTTTCAGGAAAAGCAACCTTCCAGACGTATTTATGAACAAATTTTAAAGCCTTATTTATTCTCAAGAGGAATTGTTAAGATTGATGCGGTGTTTATCACACATGAAGATCTCGATCATAATGGCAGTATTCCGTTTTTGGTTGATGATTTTACGGTGGATTCAATTATAATAAGTAACTACTATGATACAAAACAAAAAAGTATTGTTCCCTTACCCGAAGAAACGAAGCAAATATTTGTAGAAGCCGCTTCTACAATTAATTTGCATGGTCAGCTCTTCCATGTTCTTGGTCCGATACGGGATAAGCGAGCTGCTAATGAAAATTCGCTTGTATTGTATACGAAATTTGGAGAAACATATTGGCTGTTTACTGGGGATATAACAAAGGATGAAGAGAGAGAAATAGTTAATGCTTATCCAAATCTTCAAGTAGATGTACTTAAAATCGCTCATCATGGCAGCAATACTTCCACCGATAAAAACGTATTGCAACAGCTTAAACCTCAGGTAGCGTTATTATCAGTTGGGAGAGAAAATCGTTATGGGCATCCTGCTTCTGAAGTAATTGAGACCTTGGATTCCATTCTGTTACTTCGTACAGATGAAAATGGAGCTATTCAATACCGGTTTAATCAACATACTGGAACATTTAAAACGTTTTGGCCATAAGCTATCATGAATTTCTTTATATTTTATCCCGTATGTAACTGGCAGTAAGACCTCCCTTCCATACTATGAGGTGAAATCTAGAAGGATAAGTGGAGGGCCAACTGTAAATCAAATGTCCGATTCTGTTCAGAGACCTTTAGGTCATACCTTTTGAGGTACTAACAATCAGTGAGGGATAAAAGAAAACCCCTGCTGATTGAAGATTTACTTTATCGAATTTAAATTTTTATCCCGTATGTAAGGTGCCGTAAGACTCCCACTTCAAGACCTGAGTTGATACAAAAGGGTCTAAGTGGGAGAAAACGGCACCTAAATGCCCGATTCGTTCAATTAACATTCAGTAGGAGATGGAAGAAAACTCCTACTGAATGAAGTTTCACTTTATCCCTGCCATAAGACTCTCATTTCAAGAGTTAAGGGAATACGAAGAAGTCTAAGCATTAGATAACGGCATCTAAATTTCGTTCGTTTGGGCTGACAGGACTAGAGAGACTGCTTGAATAGGCATCGCACGCAGAAAAAGCGTTTTTCTTTTTCAAGGACAAGGAAAGACTGCGTCAGCGATATATCACGATTTTTCAAGGACAGAGAGGCCACGGCAACAATACATCGCGATTTACAAGGAAAAACTTGACAGGAATACATCACGTTTTTTAAAACAATAGCCTCATTCTACTTCTTATCATTAAGATAAGGAAAAACTTATAAAAGACATAATAAAGCACACAATGATAAAAATATTTTAAAAAATAAAGAAAGGCATCCATATTCTTTAAACAATATGCTTAATAAATATACTAGCATTCGAGAGTACAAAAGGTTGGGAAATGAGAAGATCCTCTTTTTTATCAACTTTAATTATGAAACAGTCATCCATTTGATCCATTTATTTGTAGAAAATCTTAATCCGTTATTCCATATTTAGAAAAAAATAAAAGAACAAAGACAGGAAGTCGCTCGTTTAGTGACATACAAACGGCAGAACTTTTAACAATATAAAGAAAACATGCCCCTAGAACAGGGGTATGCCGACACCTCTAGCGGCAAGCCCGCTTTTAGTCGGCCTTCCTTTAGATTCGAACCGATGTTGACTACCGTAAGACAGATCGAAGTTACTTCGCTTAAGCGTATAAGCTAGACGAAACGATATCCACCATATAGAAACGGATATCGTTCCTATAATATTAGAAAAACTTGGCTTATCGCCAAGTCTTTAGCGAAAGCTGTAGTTTTTCTTATACTATAAACCCTAAAATTTTATACTTTCCTATAGTATAAAAAAGAGACTTTAAACAGTCTCTTTACGATCCCAACACACTGATTGTAACACCGATAGTGAATATTAATAAAAAGAAAACAAATGAAAGGGTGAAGCCCTTGATATTATCAACTACATCATTTGTTTTTGATTGCGTATCTTTTTCAAACTCGTTCATGTTAACCCCTCCCCATATATAAGTTAGATACGATAAAAAATCCACTGTATATCATATTCTAACACATAAACGTCTTCATTCCAAAATTAGAAAGACTTAACATCAATACTTTTACGTAAAAGGGAAAGTCTATAAGTAAAACAAATATCGTTTGGCTAGCTGTTCCTAGGGCAGTTATCCAAGCGTTGATATAGATTGGAGAGGGATCATTTCCAAGTAAAGTATCCCTCTCTGTTACCCTTTATGTTAAATCCTTTTAGACATTAAACAATAAATCGAAAAATGTATACAACAATTTCGCTCTTGCGATTATCTTTACAACGATTTACCATAAAGATATGTTGAAAAAGTTGGAGTGAATGGGATGGCTTATTTAGACACTTTAAAAAAGATTAAGAAAAAACAACTATCACCTGTATATTTATTTTATGGAAATGAATCCTTTTTTATACAAAATTTAATTATACAATTAAAGCGGGTTGTAATTCACAATGATGAAGACAATCTTGCCGTTTACGATTTGGAAGAAATGCCGATTGAAGATGTTATTGCTGATGTTGAAACATATCCTTTTTTTGGTGAACGGAAGCTCCTAATTGCTAATAACGCATCGTTCTTAAAAGCAAAGCAAGATAAAAATTCCGTTGAACATCAGTTGTCGATGTTAGAAACGTATCTAACAGCACCTGTAGATTATTCTATCTTAGTATTAACAGCACCCTATGAAAAAATAGATGAACGGAAAAAAATAACGAAATTAATAAAAAAACACGCTGTTGTTGCGAATTGTAATCCGATAAAGGAATATGAACTAAAAAAATGGATTGACGAACTTGCAAGTCAATTTAAGATTGAGCTGGCAAATGAAGTTTACGATATGCTGGAAGCAGAAGTGTCTACAAACCTATTGTTGTTGGAAAATGAGTTACATAAATTTTCGCTCTATGTAGGTGAAAATGGTCAAGTGACAAAAGAGATCGCTGAGGATTTAATGGCGCATACACCAACGAGTACTTCTCTCCGCTTAGTCGATGCCGTTATGAACCGTGACTTATATAGGGCAATAGCAATTTATAAAAATTTAGAAAAACAAAAGGAAGATCCAATTGCCATGATTGGACTGCTTGCTTTTCAGTTTCGGACTCTTTTACGGGTTAAACTATTAAGGCAAAAAGGGTATACACAAGCGCAAATGGAGAAAATACTCGCAATTCACCCATATGTAATCAAAATTGCATTAAAACGAGAAAAGCATTTTACAATTGATTTGCTTACATATATTATGAATGAGTTTGCCGAAACAGACAGGGTAATAAAGCAAGGTAAAATGGAAAAAGAGTTGGCATTCGAAATGCTACTTTATCATTTGGTCACAGGCCAAGCAACGAAAGCACAATAAATAATAAAAAAACGATCCTGTGGGATCGTTTTTTTATGCTCCAAGCTGATTAATTCGTTGCTCTAAACGGGATTTTTGACGGTTGCCAAAATTTTGGTGTACAATTCCTTTTCCTATTGCTTTATCAATTGCTTTCTTTGCAGCTTGATAAGCAATGCTTGCATTTTCTTTATCTTTTGCTTCAATAAGTTTTTCTACTTGTCTAATTTGTGAACGCATTGCAGATTTTTGTGTATTGTTATTCAAACGTTTTTTGTTATTCGTTTCTACACGTTTAATTGCAGATTTAATATTAGCCAATGTCTTTCACCTCCTAAATCATCTTTGTAGAGATGTATATGGGTTATTATCCTCAGGCAAATTATTCCGTTGATACAATTATGCTTTGTCTTTGGACAAAGGTCATTTTACCAAAGGAAACGGTTGTTTTCAAGTAGCTTTGTCGAAGAATAGAAAAGTTTTTCTAAATACAAAGATAAGATTAACAAGAAATTTAAAAAATTAAACTTATGACAATCTGTAAATAGATATTCAAACAGCCAAGTGAAAATGATGCAGCGAATTTCCATTTTACATTAGCGTATATAAAAATTTTATGTAGAAGGATATTTTTCTCCCACATGTAAGGATACTTATTTTTCCACTTTAAACAATATTTATTAGCTTGAGAACTATGTCAGAGAATCATCTTCTAAATCCCAATTCGTTCTAGATGAATGAGTTTGCAAAATTGGTTCAAGCTAGAAATAAAGGAAACTTCATTCAATAAGTTTTTCCTTCACCCTCTATGGAATGTTAGTACCTTAGGGTATGACCTAAAGGCCTTTGAACCGAATCGAGTATTTAGATGTCGATTTCCTCCTATTTTCTATCCCTCTTGAAGTGGGAGCCCGGCATCTTAAATGCGGATAAAACATATGTAAAGGATGAGCGATGGATGGATCAAGCAAATGAGAATATTGTCCCGTATCAAGTTAGAACCGATCTTGCCGTGGAAGCAAAGGATATGTATGTTGAAAATCAACAAAAAACAGAACAGGAAATAAAAGGGGTAACCATCAAAGAACGTGAAGAAAAAGGAATAAAAATATCCTGTGTAGAAATTGATGAAACAGGAGCTGAGCTACTGCAAAAGAAGGCGGGAACATATATTACCATCTATGCTGATGGGGTGAAACGTCAGGACACGAAAAGACAGGAGCAAGCAGCGAAAGTATTAGCAAAGGAGTTAGAAGCATTAATTGCTGCCAACAATATCTTTAAAGATGGTAAATGCTTAATCGTCGGATTGGGAAATTGGAATGTTACACCAGATGCGCTAGGGCCGATGACGATAGAAAAAGTGCTAGTGACAAGTCATTTATTTGAACTGGAGCATGAAACGGTTGCAGAAGGCTACCGGCCTACTGCTGCTATAACTCCCGGTGTGATGGGGATAACCGGCATTGAAACGAGTAATATTATTTTTGGGATTGTAGAAAAATTTAAGCCGGATTTTGTTATTTGTGTTGATGCCTTAGCTTCAAGATCAATTGAAAGAGTTAACGAAACCATTCAATTGTCCAATACTGGTATTCATCCAGGCTCTGGTGTTGGTAATAAACGTAAAGAAATCAGTAAAGAAACACTAGGTATTCCAGTTTTTGCTATCGGTGTTCCTACTGTCGTAGATGCGGTGACGATTGCTAGTGATACGATCGATTTTTTGTTGAAGCATTTTGGAAGGGAATGGAAAGAAAAAGATAAGCCATCTAAATCTTTAACTCCTGCTGGTCTCTCATTTGGAAATAGAAGTTTAACGGATGAAGATATGCCAGACAAGGAAAAACGACAAACGTTTTTAGGTATTGTCGGCAGTCTTGATGATAAAGAAAAAAGAAAACTGATTACCGAAGTCTTAACACCGCTTGGACATAATTTAATGGTTACACCAAAAGAAGTCGATGGGTTTATGAAAGATATGGCAAATTTACTAGCTAATGGTGTTAATGCTGCATTGCATGAAACCGTGGATGTTGATAATTTTGCTTTTTATTCAAGATAAAAAAGAGTATACAAAAAATGTAGTGAGCATTCTAGTATTCAGCTTAAAGACAGACGTATTCAAATGAAAGAGCTGAATAGGAATGCTCTTTTATTTTTTCGAAATCATAGAAATACTAAAGATATGCTTACGCGAGGGACTTTTTTACTCTGGATTGAATCTATTTTGAGGTTCTAGTTTTGGAATTCACTTCATAGAGTGAACTATAGAAAATGATAGTGTTATGAAGTTGCATTTCAGAAAGGGTGGAACCATGCAATGGAAAAGTAACTGGCTGCGCTTATTTTATCAAAAAGGCAGTGTTTATTTCATTGGTTTTGTTCTATTATTTTTATTTATTGGAATAATGACTACGGTAAAGCCTGCTTATCGACTATCATCTGAAATTATTACCGGATGGACAAGTGATATTGATAGTTCATTTTTCTATTATTTACTGAGCTTGGAAAATCGTGCCTTTCAACAAAGTTATCCAACTGATAAAAACAAGCCAAATGTCTTAACAACCTTATTTAAAGTAGCAACCAACCTTACACCCAAAGATCCCCGTAGCTTAATAAGAAATGAAATACCTGGGTTCTCCAGTTTTGATAATCAAATTTTAATTGCTGGTAAGGGAACCAACTTTACTAATTTTCCTATTGAATCCTCACCCCCCTTAAAGAACGTTTTAAAAGAACGACAAGCTTTTATTGATCAGCAAGATAAAGAAACGGAGCAAAACGAAGAATCTAAAAATGATAACCGCACAAAAAAATCACATCCTACAACCGGAGATAAAAATGTTGTGTTTTTGTATAACACGCATAACCGAGAATCATTTTTACCACATTTACCTGATGTATCTGATCCAAATGAAGCTCATCATAAAGAAGTAAATATTACCAAGGTAAGTGAACGGTTAGCAACATCGTTAAAAGCGAATGGCATAGGAACAAAGGTGGATAATACTGATATTATGAGTGAACTGAACAATAAGGGCTGGGACTATGGAAAATCTTATAAAGCCTCAAGAGAAATTGTTCGTGAGACTGTTGCAGCGAATAAAGACATTACCTATGTTTTTGATCTGCATCGTGATTCAATCGATAGGAATAAAACAACAACGAAAATTAACGAACAATCATATGCTCGAGTTATGATTGTTATTGGTGCAGAGCATGATGCGTATGAAAAAAATCAAAAACTAGCAGCAAAATTACATTATTTATTGGAAGAAAAGTACCCTGGCTTAAGTAGGGGAGTGTTTACTAAGAAAGGTGCAGGGACAAATGGTATATTTAATCAGGATTTATCAGAAAATGCGTTACTGTTGGAGTTTGGTGGAGTAGAAAATAATATAGACGAGCTGTATCGTTCAGCTGATGCATTCGCAGATGTATTTAGTGAATTATACTGGGATGCCGAGAAAGTAAACGCCGATTCTTAGGAGGGTTAATATGGCAAGATCTGTGATTATTCTTTTGTTACTGGCAATTTGTTTTTTAACAGGGGTAGTTTACGGTAATCAAGGTACAGTGAATAAGGAACAAGAATCCATTGCCTCAGACAAGACGGAGGAAATAACTTTACCATCTATCGAAAAGATAAATAAAGCAACTAGTGAGGAAAACAGTGCTCCTCTTGCAGAAGTAGAAGCTCCGGCCCCGGTAACGGAGAAGACAGCTTCTATACTGGAAGCAAGTATTACAGGATTTTATGAGATTGTGGTCGAAATTTTATATCAAATATCACAGCTGTTTTTTTAAGTTGTTAAGAAACTATCCGTTCTGATACTATTAAAGGTCGCTGTTAAAAATGTTAGGTTCTTACAATTTATCAACAAGTTGATCGATTGTAAGAACCCTGGTACGTCCATTAACCACCTTGCCAATTTCTGCTAGTAATCGAGCTTAGCTTAGTTTGACTGATCCCTAATTGGAAAATTCTTGAACATGATATACTATTGGTTTTGACGAATTTAACTTATTATTTTTCTATATGTGATGCTTGAACAGATTGAATTATTCAATATGTAGTATAGTATCACGTTTTTATTCTTGTCTAGGAAATGATATCCGTTTTGCATGGAGGATAACTTTTTGAAAAAGTTGCTTCGTCTAGCTCCAGCGCTCAAGCGACTAGCAAACTTCAGTCTTCTTCCTACGATAAGTCAACATCGGCTCCTGCGTCACCGTGTTTTCTTTATCTCGTCAGAAGACCTCCAGTTTGTCGTCGCTAAGCGAGCGCCTGCGCTTTTGTGTCTAGCTTCAGCGCTCAAGCGACTAGCAAACTTCAGTCTTCTTCCTACGATAAGTCAACATCGGCTCCTGCGTCACCGTGTATTCTTTATCTCGTCAGAAGACCTCCAGTTTGTACGTCGCTAAGCGAGCGCCTGCGCTTTTGTATCTAGCTCCAGCGCTCAAGCGACTAGCAAACTTCAGTCTTCTTCCTACGATAAGTCAACATTAGCTCGAATCTAAAGGAGGCCGACTAAAAGTGGGCTGCCGCTCAGGCATCAGTAAATCCCTGTTTAGAGGCATGTTTTTTTATCCCGAATGTAAGGAGCCGTATTTCTACCTTTGAAAAATATCTGCTTATTATTTTTCGAACTTTAGAAACAAACGCTCTTAAATGCCCGATTCGTTTCGGTAGACAGGACAAGAAAAGCTTCGATAGCAATACCATCGCACGCAGAAAGTGATTTCCTTTTCAAGGACAAGGAAAGCTACGACAGGATACATCGCGGTTTTTTAAGGGAAAAAGTACTCCTTGAATGAAGTTTCACTTTATCTCGTCAGAAGACCTCCAGTTTGGTACGTTACTAACCGGGTGCTTCTAGCTTTTGTTCTTGAATATCAATGGTTCTACTGCTATAATCTAACCTAGTCATTGGCGTAGTTAATTTTGGGATTTCTATCTGTTGGAATACAGGTGGAAGGAAGTAGGAGTGAACATCATTAATGGCAGAAAATCAAAGAAATGTACGGAACTTTTCGATTATCGCTCATATTGACCATGGAAAGTCAACATTAGCTGATCGGATTTTAGAGCGAACACAAGCAATTTCACAACGAGAAATGAAAGATCAGCTGCTTGATGCTATGGATTTGGAGAGAGAGCGTGGTATTACAATAAAATTAAACGCAGTTCAGCTTAATTATACAAGTAATGCTGGAGATGAATATCTTTTCCATTTGATCGATACACCTGGACATGTTGATTTTACATATGAAGTATCGAGAAGTCTTGCAGCTTGTGAAGGTGCTATCTTGGTGGTTGATGCTGCTCAAGGAATAGAGGCGCAAACGTTAGCAAACGTTTATTTAGCTTTGGATAACGACTTAGAGATCATTCCTGTCATCAATAAAATAGATTTACCAAGTGCAGATCCAGAGCGTGTCAAACAAGAATTGGAAGATGTAATTGGGATTGATAAAGATGATGTGATTCTTGCTTCAGCAAAAGCAAATATTGGAATAGATGAGATTTTAGAACGAATTATTGAAACAATCCCGGCCCCATCTGGTGATCCAGAAGCACCTCTGAAAGCTCTGATTTTTGATTCTCTCTATGATTCGTATCGTGGTGTTATCGCAAACGTTTGTATAAAAGAAGGGTCTGTTAAAGTTGGCGACAAAATAAAAATGATGGCAACTGGCAAAGAATATGAAGTTAACGAGGTTGGTGTATTTCATCCTAAACCAGAAAGTAAAGATGAATTAATTGTTGGTGATGTCGGTTATTTGACAGCATCGATTAAAAATGTAGGCGATACTCGGGTTGGTGACACGATCACACTGGTAAGCCGCCCGGCAACAGAACCTTTACCGGGATATAAGAAATTAAACCCAATGGTATTTTGCGGTCTATATCCGGTAGACTCTAAAAATTACAATGACTTACGAGAAGCATTAGAGCGGTTAGAATTAAACGATTCATCCCTTCAGTATGAAGCGGAAACATCTCAAGCATTGGGCTTTGGCTTTCGCTGTGGCTTTTTAGGATTATTGCATATGGAGATTATTCAAGAACGCATTGAAAGAGAGTTTAATATTGATTTAATTACAACCGCCCCAAGTGTTATTTATGAAGTGGAGCAAACGGATGGAGAAACCATTTCTATTGATAACCCATCATTTATACCCGACCCTCAACAAATTAATGAAATACGAGAGCCATATGTAAAAGCAACGATCATGGTGCCAAACGAATTTGTTGGTGCGGTAATGGAAATATCACAAAAAAAACGCGGTCAATTTATTGATATGGAGTACTTAGATGATATTCGGGTTAATGTAATTTATCATATTCCATTATCTGAGATTGTTTATGATTTCTTTGATCAGCTCAAATCACAAACGAAAGGTTATGCTTCGTTTGATTATGATTTAATTGGTTACCGTCCGTCAAAATTAGTGAAGATGGATATATTACTAAATGGGGAAACAATCGATGCATTATCGTTCATAGTTCACCGTGATTTTGCTTACGAGCGTGGAAAGCAGATTGTAGAAAAACTAAAAGATCTTATCCCAAGACAGCAGTTTGAGGTTCCCGTACAAGCTGCGATTGGCAATAAGATTATCGCTCGTTCAACGATCAAAGCAATGCGAAAAAACGTACTCTCTAAATGTTACGGGGGAGACATTTCACGAAAACGTAAATTACTGGAAAAGCAAAAAGAAGGTAAAAAACGAATGAAAATGATTGGATCCGTGGAAGTTCCCCAAGAAGCCTTTATGGCAGTTTTGAAGATGGATGATGATTAAATCAAGGGTACAAGCTGGAAAAATTGTCATTAGCTCATATGATCACCCGTCCTGCCACCGTTTTAATGGTCGGCTAGGACGGTTTTTAAAAATGAAAAATAATTAAGCGTTGTTTATAACAGTTATGAGATATGTTAGTTTTTTAGCCGCTTAACAACTTTAATTGTTTCATTCGCTTTTAATAATCTGTATAAGTTACAATATTATTCTGCTTATTATTATAAAGAAGGGGTATGTTATGAATTTAATTCAATCTGTTTATGTGCACATACCATTTTGCCAGCAAATTTGTCATTACTGTGATTTCACCAAGTTTTTTTATAACGAACAATTGGCAAATGACTATATAGATGCGTTAAAACAGGAAATTTCCACTTATGTAAAGGAAAATAATACAAAGATCCGTACCATTTTTATTGGTGGAGGAACCCCGACTGCTTTAACTGTTGATCAATTAGAAGGAGTGTTAGAACAACTAAGTTTGAAATTTGATTTAACAGTATGCGAAGAGTTTACGATTGAAGCTAATCCGGGAGATTTTAGTGAGGAAAAAATAAAATTATTGACGTCGTATGGAGTTAATCGAGTGTCTTTAGGTGTTCAAGTATTTGATAATGCCATGCTAAAGGAATTAGGCAGAATTCATACCGTGCAAGATGTATATCATACGATTGAACTTTTACAGAAACATGGCATAGATAATATTAGTACGGATTTAATCTATGCACTTCCAAATCAGTCGATTGCTCATTTTAAAGCATCTTTACAGGCAGCAATGAGTTTAAATCTACCACATCTTTCGACATATGCCTTGCAAATTGAGCCCAAAACCGTTTTCTATCAACGCTATAAAAAGGGCAAGCTACATCGTCCTGCACAAGAGGACGAAGTGCAGATGTATGAAATTTTAAAAGCAACAGCTAAAGCAAATGGATTATTACAATATGAGATTAGTAATTTTGCTCGGCCAGGATTTGAAAGCAAGCACAACTTAACTTATTGGAATAATGAATATTATTACGGTTTTGGCGCAGGAGCTTATGGTTATTTACCCGGTAAACGTTATGGTAATATTCGTCCACTGCCTGCCTATATCAAACAAGCAAAACTAGATGGAAAACCAATCTTACACATCGATTCAATTGGTAAAAAAGAACAAATGGAAGAAGAAATGTTTCTTGGATTACGAAGGATGCAAGGAGTAAATAAACGTCATTTTGCAGCTAAATTTGGAATTTCGGTGGATCAAGTATACCGTTCGTCTATTGAAGAACTCATACAAAAAGGTTGGTTAATAGAGGATGTCAATACAATTGTATTAACGGAAGAAGGTAAGTTATTGGCTAATGAAGTATTTGAGAGGTTCTTACTTGAAGAGGAAATGCTAAAATAGTCAATGTTTTAACAATAGCCTGTATGCTATGATACAGGTGTTTTTTCTTTCTGTTTAGAAATGATAACCGTTTTCTATAATATGGCTGTTTAAAAGTAGCTTCATCTAGCTGATGTGCTTCAAGCGACTAGCAACAACATGCAGAAAAAGCGTTTTTCTTTTTTAAGGGTAAGAAGAACTACGACAGCAATACATCGCTCAAAGAAAAAGTGTTTTTTCAAGGACAGAGTATCTTCGACAGTAATACACCGCAAAAAGTTCTTTTTTCATGGACGCTTGCGATCTTAGCCTTTGATCCACTACAAGGAGAAAAACAATCCTTGAATGAGGTTTTACTTTATCCCGCATGTAGGGTGCCGTAAGACTACCAGTTCAAAATTATAGAGAATACGGAGAAGAGTCTAAATTGGAGAAACGGCACCTAAATGCCCGATTGGTTCATCTAACATTCCGTGTAAAAAGCGTTCCACGGAATGAAGTTTCACTTTACCACGTCAGATATCTCCAGTTTGTACGTCGCTAACTGAGCACTTCTCGCTTTTGTTCTAAAAAAAATCAATCGTTGCTATGCCATTTCATTGACAAAAAAAAGCTGATTTGATACTTTATTATTAGAATTAGCACTCGAAAGGTATGAGTGCTAACAGAGGTGATCATCATGTTATCAAAAAGGCAGTTAATGATACTACAAGTCATTATTGATGATTTCATCAAGTCAGCACACCCTGTTGGCTCACGTGCTATTGCAAAAAAGGAAGTTATTCCATATAGTGCTGCAACTATTCGAAATGAAATGGCAGACTTAGAGGATCTGGGGTTTCTTGAGAAAACTCATTCATCATCTGGTCGTATTCCTTCTGAGAAAGGATATCGCTACTATGTTGACCATCTAATTTCGCCAACTATTTTAAAACAAGAAGGTAATGTAATTAAACACATTATTAAAGATGGCTTTTTTGAGTTTGAACAACTTGTACAAATATCAGCGGAAGTTTTATCGGAGTTGACGAATTATACCTCTATTATACTGGGGCCAGAAATTTTCGATACGAAATTAAAACAAATACAAATTATTACGATATCACCTAATACAGCTGTTGCTATTCTTGTAACAAACACTGGTCATGTAGAACATCGGACTTTTTCCATTCCAGAGAAAATTAACCCTTCTGATTTGGAAAAAATGGTCAATATTTTAAATGAACAGCTTCATAGTGTGCCGATCCTACAATTGGCGGAAAAATTCAATTCGGAAATTGATGCCATGATGGAAAAGTACGTATCCAATTTGGATAAATCGTATCAATACTTGAAAAATATTTTCTTTCAGGATCATCCGGTAAAAGTATATATTGGTGGTAAGTCGAATATGTTAATGCAGCCAGAGTTTAATGATGTTGATAAGATACGTGATTTTTATGCAATGATTGAGAATGAAGAAGAGATTGCCAACTTATTGAAGCAGGCAAAAGACGGCATAGAAGTATCGATAGGAAAAGAGAACGATATCGAAGCAATCAAGGATTTTAGTTTAATTACTGCATCCTATCATTTGGCTGAAGGACAGATGGGAACGATCGCATTGTTAGGTCCTACGAGGATGGAATACCGTAGAGTCATCTCATTATTAAACATCCTTTCTCATGAAATGACAGAGGCATTAGATATGTGGTATAAACACAATGAGTAACTTGGTTTTAGCGGTCCATTTGTTATGAATGAATTAGCAAACAATGGGCAAGTTTCAGTAAAAGCCCATTGTTTCGTTCCGGAGCTTAACATGTTATAGTGTAAGGTGGTTAATTTAAATTGGAGGTGTCTGACGTGGAGGAACAGAAGAAACAGGAAAATACAGCTACAGATGAAGGAATGGATATAAAAGAACAGGTGACAGAAGATGCAGTTGAATCTGCTGAAGTCATTGATACCGAAGAAACAGATGAAGCAAATGACGTTAACGATGAGACATCAGAGTTAGAACGTAAACTGGAAGAGCTGGAAGTGGAAAAAGATAAACTTTATGATCGCTTATTACGGATTCAAGCAGAGTATGATAATTACAAAAAACGAACGTTGAAAGAACGGGAAGCCGATCGTAAATATAAGTCACAAGATCTGATTGAAGAATTATTACCAGTTTTAGATAACTTTGAACGTGCATTGCAAGTAGAAAAAACAGAAGCAACCGCTAGTATTATAGAAGGCATTACAATGGTCTATAACCAGATTAAAGAAGCACTTGCGTCACAAGGTGCCGAAGAGATCGCTTCTGTCGGAGAAGAATTTGACCCTAATATACATCATGCGGTTATGCAAATTGAAGATGAAAGTCAACCATCGAATATAGTCATAGAAGAATTACAAAAAGGGTACAAACTAAAAGATCGCGTTATTCGACCAGCAATGGTTAAAGTAAATAAATAATCGTTTTTGCTAGTTAAGGAGGAAATAATGATGAGTAAAATAATCGGCATTGATTTAGGTACTACAAACTCTTGTGTTGCAGTAATGGAAGGCGGCGAAGCAGTAGTTATTCCTAACCCTGAAGGAAACCGCACGACACCTTCTGTTGTTGCATTTAAAAATGGTGAAAGACAAGTTGGTGAAATTGCTAAACGTCAGGCTATAACAAACCCAAATACAATTCAATCCATTAAACGTCATATGGGCACAGATTATAAAGTTAAAATTGAAGATAAAGAATATACACCACAAGAAATTTCAGCAATCGTCTTACAGCATATCAAATCGTATGCAGAAGATTATATTGGCGAAAAAGTTGAAAAAGCAGTGATTACTGTGCCAGCATACTTTAATGATGCAGAACGGCAAGCAACGAAAGACGCTGGAAAAATAGCAGGATTAGAAGTTGAACGGATTATTAACGAGCCAACCGCTGCTGCTTTAGCCTACGGGATTGATAAAGAAAATGAAGATCAAACTATTTTAGTGTATGACCTTGGTGGAGGAACATTTGACGTATCTATCTTAGATATTGGTGACGGTACGTTTGAAGTTATTGCAACCGCAGGGGATAACCGTTTAGGTGGAGACGATTTTGACGATGTGATCATCGATTACATGGTGGAAGAATTTAAGAAGGAAAATGGTATTGACCTGTCTAAGGATAAAATGGCTACACAGCGTCTAAAAGATGCAGCTGAAAAAGCGAAAAAAGAATTATCTGGAGTTACACAAACACAAATTTCCTTACCATTTATTACGGCAGGAGAAGCTGGACCACTTCATTTAGAAATGACACTAACACGAGCAAAATTTGAAGAGCTTTCTTCAGATTTAGTAGAGCGTACAATGATTCCAACTCGTAAAGCTCTATCCGATGCTAATTTATCAGCAAGTGATATTGACAAAGTAATTCTTGTAGGTGGTTCTACACGAATTCCGGCAGTTCAAGAAGCGATTAAACGTATTATTGGTAAAGAACCTTCTAAAGGTGTGAACCCGGATGAGGTAGTTGCACTGGGAGCAGCAATCCAAGGTGGTGTGTTGCAAGGTGATGTAAAAGATGTTGTATTATTAGACGTTACTCCGCTTTCTTTAGGTATTGAAACAATGGGTGGTGTAATGACAAAATTAATTGAACGTAATACAACAATTCCTACAAGCCATTCACAAATTTTCTCAACTGCTGCCGATAACCAAACAGCAGTCGACATTCATGTGTTACAAGGCGAGCGTGAAATGGCAGCTGATAACAAAACATTAGGTCGTTTCCAATTAACCGATATACCGCCAGCACCACGCGGTGTTCCACAAATTGAAGTTACGTTCGATATTGATGCTAATGGCATTGTGAATGTGCGCGCTAAAGATTTAGGTACGAATAAAGAACAGTCCATTACCATTAAATCTTCTTCTGGTCTTTCTGATGAAGAAATTGAACGCATGGTGAAAGAAGCCGAAGAAAATGCAGATGCTGATAAAAAACGCCGTGAAGAAGTTGAATTGCGAAATGAAGCAGATCAGTTAGTCTTTACTACAGATAAAACAATTAAAGACCTTGGTGATAAAGTTTCTGAAGACGAAAAGCAAAAAGCTGAGGCTGCTAAAGAAGAATTGAAATCCGCATTAGAATCAAATGATATAGAAAAAATTAAAGAAAAGAAAGATGCTTTACAAGAACAAGTGCAACAGCTTTCTGTGAAATTATATGAACAAATGGCAAAAGAGCAACAACAGCAAGGAAATAATAACAATCACGATAACAATAACAATGACGATAATGTTGTTGATGCAGAATATAAAGAAGTGGACGACGAAGAAGATAAAAAATAAATGGTATAAACAGGATCAGTTAAATCCGGGAAGTTTTGAAATAAACGCCCCCTCCATTATCCTGTAGTTTAAAAGTCAAAGTCAGGGATCCTCTTGGCTTTGACTTTTTACACGTTATTCGTTTATGTAGATATTTGCCACGTAAGCACAGATGGTGGTAAGATAAAAGTTATGCAAAAGTGTGTATCGGGGAGAGTGATCAAGTGAGTAAGCGAGACTATTATGAAGTTCTGGGCGTTGGAAAAGATGCGACAAAGGATGAAATAAAAAAAGCATATCGTAAATTAGCAAGAAAATACCATCCAGATGTAAACCAAGAGTCAGATGCAGCGGAGAAATTCAAGGAAGTAAAAGAAGCTTATGAAGTTTTAAGTAATGATCAAAAGCGAGCACAGTATGATCAATTTGGTCATGCAGGTCCACAAAGTCAAGGTTTTGGTGGTTTTGGTGGAGCGCAAGATTTCGGCGGTTTTGGTGATATCTTTGACATGTTTTTTGGCGGTGGCGGACGCAGAAGTGATCCTAATGCTCCGCAGCAAGGTGCAGATCTTCAATATACGATGGAATTAACCTTTGAAGAAGCGATTTTTGGTAAAGAAGCAGATATTAAAATTCCGAAAGAGGAAACTTGTGATACTTGCTCAGGATCAGGTGCAAAACCTGGTACGAAAATAAAAACTTGTTCTCATTGTAATGGAACCGGTCAATTAAATATGGAACAAAACACTCCATTTGGTAAAGTGATCAATCGCCGAGTATGTAATTACTGTAACGGAACAGGAAAAGTTATACCTGAAAAATGTAGAACATGTGGTGGTACTGGAAGAGTAAAAAAACGTCGAACCATTCATATTTCTATACCAGCAGGAATTGATGAGGGACAACAAATACGGGTTTCAGGAAAAGGTGAAGCAGGTATAAATGGAGGACCTCCTGGAGACTTATTTGTCGTTGTCAAAATTCGACCACATGAATTCTTTCGTAGAGAAGGAGATCATATATTCTGCGAATTGCCACTAACCTTTACGCAAGCAGCACTTGGTGATGAAGTAGAGGTGCCAACCGTTCACGGAAAAGTAAAACTGAAAATACCAGCAGGAACACAGTCTGGTAAAACTTTCCGTTTAAAAGGAAAAGGAGCACCAAATGTACGTGGCTATGGTCACGGCGACCAGCACGTTAAAGTGAGGGTCGTAACACCGACTAAACTTACAGAAAGACAAAAAGAATTATTACGTGAATTTAATGAAATTAGTGGAAACCAAGCAACTGACGAACAAGATAATTCGTTATTTGGGCGATTTAGGAAAGCTTTTAAAAGTGAGTAACTTTAAAATTTAATTACTTTTGAGTGTAAAATGACAATATATAGAGCGTGTTTCAAAAAGAGGACAAAAGGGACTAAGGTTGGGTCGGCTAAGGGTCGCAACGTTCTTGTTGCAATACCTACACTGGTTTGTCCTGTCGAGTCGAATTTCAAGGTGGTGGTGTAGTTTTGTCAAGAATGCATGAGTTAAAGTACAAAGCTATAAAAAACAAGCCAGCGATGAATTGTTAGCTTTTATTTTCACCCGACTTTTTGAACATCCTCCTGATACTTTGGCTAACTCACTTTCTTCAGTAAGCGGAGTAAATGATTTTTTTGAAAATAGAAAAGGGTGGTTCCAATGAAGTGGTCAGAGCTCTGTATTCATACGACAAATGAAGCTATCGAGCCAATCTCAAATATTTTACATGAAAACAGCGCAAGTGGACTAGTGATCGAAGAAGCACTAGATCTAGTGAAAGAACACTCGTCTAAATATGGAGAGGTATATGAGTTAAATCCTGAAGACTATCCGGAGGAAGGGGTTTATATTAAAGCATATCTTCCCGTAAATAGCTTTTTAGGAGAAACAGTTGAAGAGATAAAGCAAGCTATTAACAACTTAATGCTATACGATATTGATTTGGGAAGAAATCAAATTACGTTAAGTGAAGTACATGAAGAAGAATGGGCTACTGCTTGGAAAAAGTACTATAAACCTGTTAAAATATCTAAGCGTATTACCATTACGCCAACTTGGGAAGATTATAGACCTGTAGATACAGATGAATTGATTATTGAGCTAGATCCCGGTATGGCATTTGGTACTGGGACGCATCCGACGACAGTACTTAGTATTCAAGCATTAGAACAATTCGTTAAAAGTGGAGATATAGTAATTGATGTTGGTTCTGGCTCTGGTGTCTTGAGCATTGCGGCTGCTTTATTAGGAGCAAGCCATGTTTATGCGTATGATTTGGATGATGTGGCAGTGAAAAGTACAATTTTAAATGCAAAATTAAATCGTTTAAATAGTCGCATTACTGCCAAGCAAAATAATTTATTAGATCATGTCACAGTAGAAGCAGACTTAATTGTTTCTAATATTTTAGCTGAAGTAATTGTACGCTTTGTAGACAGTGCATGGAATCGTTTGAAACCCGGTGGCTATTTTATTACTTCAGGAATTACCCAAACAAAGAAGCAATTGGTTAAAGATCGTATCGAACAACAAGGCTTTAACATTATCCAAGTCAATGAAATGGAAGATTGGATTTCTATTGTAGCACAAAAGATCCAATAATTATTTTTCTGAAGAAGGTGATAGCCATTGCAACGATATTTTATTCCTGAACAAACATGGTCGGACAAAACAATAAAAATAATTGGCGACGATGTTCATCATATAAAACGGGTCATGCGTTTCCAAATTGGTGATGAAATTATTTGTAATCACCCAAATGGTAAAGCTGCTGTATGCAAAATAACTTTTTTAGATAATGATGTTGTTTATGCAGATATTATGGAATGGCTTGACCGAAATGTTGAAATGCCCATTGAAGTTGCTGTTGCACAAGCCCTGCCAAAAAGTGATAAGCTGGAGTGGATATTACAAAAAGGAACTGAGCTCGGGGCTTCCAGCTTCTTTGTTTTTCAAGCGGCTCGATCAGTTGTAAAATGGGATGATAATCGCCGTGAGAAAAAGCTGAAGCGCTGGAATAAAATTGTCAAAGAAGCTAGTGAGCAAAGCCACCGAAATAAACTACCGAATGTTAATGTTTGTAAATCGTTAAAATCAGTGGTGGAAGCAGCTAATAGCTATGATTTGAAGTTGTTTGCTTATGAAGAGGAAGCAAAAACAAGTGATTACCGATCATTAGCTGCTGCTCTATCATCATTAAAGCACAATCAGCGCTTAGTTATTTGTATCGGTCCTGAAGGCGGTTTTACGGAAAATGAGGCTGTATCACTAAGAGCAGCTGGTTTTCAAGCTGTTCGTCTTGGTCCGAGGATTTTACGAACAGAAACTGCTGTATTATATGCTTTAGCAAGCATATCGTATCATTTTGAAGAAATGGGGTGTTAGGCATGCCAACAGTAGCCTTTCATACACTAGGGTGTAAAGTAAATCATTATGAAACAGAAGGTATTTGGCGCATGTTTATGGAACGTGGATATGAGCGTGTTGATTTCGAGAAAAATTCGGATGTTTATGTTATTAATACATGCACGGTAACGAATACTGGCGATAAAAAGAGCAGACAGGTAATTCGTAGGGCAATCAGAAAAAATCCTGATGCTGTTGTATGTGTAACTGGATGCTATGCTCAAACGTCCCCTGGAGAAATTTTAGAAATACCAGGAGTGGATGTCGTTGTTGGAACACAGGATCGTAAACATATGATTGATTATATTGAGCAGCATAAGAAAACGAAAGAACCAGTTAATGGTGTATCCAATATAATGAAAAACCGAGTGTTTGAGGAAATGGAAGTTCCTGAGTTTTCAGATCGTACAAGAGCTTCCTTAAAAATTCAAGAAGGATGTAATAATTTTTGTACGTTTTGTATCATCCCGTGGTCTCGCGGTCTGCTTCGTTCCAGAGATCCAAAGAACGTAATTGAACAAGCACAAAAACTTGTTGATGCAGGCTACAAAGAAATTGTATTAACAGGTATTCATACAGCAGGCTATGGTGAAGATATGAAAGATTATAACTTTGCTATGCTTCTAAAAGATTTAGAAACAAAAGTAAATGGACTGAAGCGGATTCGTATTTCTTCGATCGAAGCAAGTCAAATTACAGATGAAGTGATTGACGTTTTAGATCAATCGGAAAAAATTGTAAGACATCTTCATATTCCTTTACAATCAGGTTCTGACTCTGTACTAGCTAGAATGCGCCGGAAGTACGCTAAAGCTTATTACAAGGAAAAAGTGATGAAGCTTAAACAAGCCTTACCTGGCTTAGCAATTACTTCGGACGTCATTGTAGGATTTCCTGGTGAAACAGATGAGGAATTCCAAGAAACATATGATTTTATTAAAGAAATCGGATTTTCAGAGTTACATGTATTTCCATACTCACGTAGGACAGGTACTCCTGCTGCTCGAATGGATGGACAAGTTGATGATGAAGTGAAAAATAACCGTGTCCACAAACTCATTGAACTTTCTAACCAATTAGCGAAGGAATATGCTGCCAATTATGAAGATGAAGTTCTAGAAGTGATTCCTGAAGAGCACTCTACGGATAAAGATAATCCAAATCAGCTAATTGGATATACGGATAATTATTTAAAGGTAGCCTTTGATGGTACTTTAGATATGATTGGAAAGCTTGTTCGTGTTAAAATCGCTAAAGCAGATTATCCATTGAATCAAGGAAGGCTTGTACGTGTATTGGATGATTTTGCATATGAAAATGTCAAGGTAAATTAATAGAAGCAACCTGGTCAAAAGTGATCGGGTTGCTTTTTTTGAAAGTAGCTTAAGCACTTCAAGCATTAGCAAACTTTAATTTTCTATTTACGATAAGTTAACATCGGTTCGAATCTAAAGAAAGGCCGACTAAAAGCGGGCTTGCCGCCCAATTGTCGGCATACCCTGTTTTAGAGGCATGTTTTCTTTATCCTTCATGTAAGGTGCCGTAAGACTCCCCATTCAAGAGTTATAGAAAATAAGTAGAGAACAGTACCTAAATACCCGATTCGTTCGGGGCGACAGGACAAGGAGAAACTACGTCAGCGATACATCGCACGCAGAAAAAGTGTACTTCTTTTTCAAGGACAAGAAAAGCTTCGAAAGTGATCATCGCACGCAGAAAAAGTGTACTTCATTTTCAGGGACAAGGAGAAACTACGTCAGCGATACATCACGCAGAAAAATTGTACTTCTTTTTCAAGGACAAGAAAAGCTTCGAAAGCGATACATCGCACGTAGAAAAGTGCTTTCCTTTTCAAGGACAAGGAAAACTACGTCAGTGATACATCGCACGCAGAAAAGTGTTTTTCTTTTTCGAGGAGAATTACGACAACCTCTATCTGATTAAATACATTATACCTTGAGTGGTACAACGATTTAAAACTAGTAAAAATACTAGTTAATAATAATATACGAGGAGAAAAGAGTTCCTTGAATGAAGGTTCACTTTATCCCGCATGTAAGGTGCCGTATGATTACTGATTCAAGATTATAGAGAAAACGTCACCTAAATGCCCGATTAGTTCAAGGGCCTTTAGGTCATACCCTTGCGGTACTAACATTCTGTGTAAAAAGCGTTTCACGGAATGAAGTTTTACTTTATCTCGGTGGAGCTTTCCAGTTTGTATGTCGCTAACCAGTTGCTTGCGCTTTTCTTGCTTACTAAATACATGTAAGGTTAGCGGTTCGTGACGTCAAGGTTTTCGCGTTATTCGTTTGTGGCATTCTAATTTAGAGCTAGTTTCAATTTCTTTTAAGAAAATTCGCCAATCATAATACTCACGTGAATAGATTTCTATACTAATTAATGCTATGATACTTAAGAGGTACGTACAACATAATCTAGGAAGGAAGGAAAAAATGATTAAAAATTTAGCGAAGTACATCGACCACACGCAACTGAAACCAGATACAACAAAGGAGAAAATTGATCAGATTGTAGATGAGGCAAAAGAATACGAATTTGCTTCTGTTTGTGTTAATCCATATTGGGTTTCTTATTGCTATGATAAATTAAAAACTACATCAGTTAAAGTTTGTACAGTCATTGGTTTTCCACTTGGAGCAACAACTACTGCTATGAAAGTGAATGAGACAAAGCAAGCAATTAAAGATGGGGCAACAGAAGTAGATATGGTTATTAATGTTGGCGCTTTAAAATCTGGTGACGACGAAACCGTAAAAAAAGACATTGAAGCGGTAGTTAAGGCTGCTGAGGAAAAAGCACTAACTAAAGTAATTATTGAGACTTCTTTATTAACGAAAGACGAAAAAATTCGTGCTTGCAAGTTGGCAAAACAAGCGGGAGCAGATTATGTAAAAACCTCGACAGGGTTTTCTGGCGGAGGAGCCACCGTTGAAGATATTCGTTTAATGCGTGAAGTTGTAGGTACTGATATGGGAGTAAAAGCTTCTGGTGGCGTCCGTGATTTACAAGCAACGAAAGCTATGATTGAAGCAGGTGCAACTCGAATTGGAGCAAGTGCTGGTGTTTCGATTATAAAAGGAGAAAAAGGAGAAACTTCTTATTAAAAACAAGCATAAAATACCTATAGTTGGATAAGAAGCAGTTGACCAAAATAAAGGATTATATTATACTTTAAAAAGCATATGAATTGAAAGTCATATGCTAGTACAATCTGTTTTGTGCTTCGGAGGGAGGGAAATTAGCATGTCAAATACAACTCGCGTTCGTAAAAACGAGTCTCTTGAAGATGCTCTTCGTCGCTTTAAGCGTAGTGTGTCCAAAAGCGGTACATTGCAGGAATATCGTAAGCGTGAACACTACGTAAAACCAAGTGTACGCCGCAAAAAGAAATCTGAAGCTGCTAGAAAGCGTAAATTCTAAAGAGGGTGCAATAGATGACATTACTTGAAAAATTAAATCAAGATATGAAGCAAGCGATGAAGAATAAAGACAAAGAGACCCTTAGTGTTATTCGCATGGTGAAGGCTTCTTTACAGAATGAATCAATTAAACTTGGAAAAGATGTATTATCAGAAGACGAAGAATTAACTATCTTGTCTAGAGAAGTAAAACAAAGAAAAGATTCCCTCCAAGAATTCAAATCAGCTGAACGCGAAGATCTTGTTCAAAAAACTGAAACAGAATTGCATATTTTGGAAAAATATATGCCAAAGCAGCTTACAAATGAAGAGCTCAAGGCAATTGTTCAGTCAACCATCGAAGAAGTAAATGCAACTTCAAAAAAAGATATTGGAAAAGTAATGAGTGCGATTATGCCTAAGGTAAAAGGTAGAGCAGATGGTTCACAAATTAATAAACTTGTACAAAAACAGTTGAGTAACTAACAAAAGGCCCTAGTCAGTTAATTGATTAGGGTCTTTTATTATACCTTAAGCCTAATGAAATTTAGCGTGGAAGGAAATTCGACGTAGTAAAATTGATTTGTTTAGGCAGACTAATCAGTAAGAATAAAATAGAGTGTGATTGAAAATTTTTTATGGTATATTTTTAAATAGTCCCATTTAAATTGAAACCATTTGTAAAATTATTCGTATAAGTTAATACATCATTAAAGGGGTGAATATATTTGCCTGCTAACAGATTTATTACATATTTTATATTGTTTTGCGCATTTTTCTATATCATTTTTAACAGTGAAACCCTAATTTATGCAAATAAAGGAAGTGGGAAATCTGTTCATGTTATTCCAATTGAAAAAGAAGTAGAAAGAGGATTACAGGCATTTCTATCCAGAGCAATAAAAGAGGCTGTGGAAGAAGGAACCGATCACATCATTTTTGAAATAAATACACCTGGTGGTAGAGTTGATTCAGCAGGAGAAATTGCCCGTCTTTTACAAGATATTAAACTTCCTACAACATCATTTATTGTTAATAAGGCTTTGTCTGCAGGTTCTTATATTGCCTTAAATACGGACTATATTTATATGAAGCCGCAAGCTACAATGGGGGCAAGTGGTGTGATTACTTCAGATGGAAACGCTGCTGATGAAAAGGCCCAATCAGCTTGGATAGCTGCTATGAAGAGTGCAGCTGAATCAAAAGGGAGAGATCCATTATATGCAATGGCAATGGCAGATAAAAGCATTGATTTACCCGAATTAGATGCAGGCAAAGGAAAATATTTAACGCTTGGTCCCTCCCAAGCGATAAAAGTTGGTTATTCAGAAGGAACAGTTGCAGATCGACAAGAGCTTCTTCAGGATTTAGGTTTAGAAAATGCAACAGTCGTGGAGAAAGAACCAACTTTAGCTGAGGGGATTGCCAGGTTTTTAACTCATCCTGTCGTTATCCCAATATTGCTTTCTCTAGCAAGTTTAGGATTAGTAGTAGAATTATATTCACCAGGATTTGGGGTAGCGGGTATAATGGGACTTGTCTCTCTCGTGTTGTTCTTTTATGGTCATATTGTAGCTGGGTTAGCCGGAATGGAAGCAGTTATTTTACTTATGTTAGGTATTGTGCTAATTATTGCAGAATTTTTTGTTCCTGGAGGAATAATGGGACTCCTTGGAACGGCTTCGGTTATTGGTTCATTGTTTATGTCTGGCTATGATATTGGGCATATTGCTATGAGTATTGGGATTGCTTTTTTATTGTCCATTATTGTTTCTGTGATTTTATTTCGCCGAATCGGCATGGATAAAGGGATTTTTCGTCATATTATTCTTAAGGATCAAACGAGTACCGAGCTGGGTTATGTTTCCTCTGTGAATCGCTTGGAATTAATTGGTTTAGAAGGTGTTACAGTCACACCATTACGGCCGGCCGGAACTGCTGTTTTTGATGATGAACGTCTTGATGTAGTATCAGAAGGTCGATTTATTGATCAAAATGAAAAGGTGAAGATTGTTAAAGTCGAAGGTGTACGCATTGTAGTAAGACAATTGAATTAGTTGTTTAACTTCATTTATATTGGCAGACCAGGCCGATAGAGTGAAGTTTTTACAAATATAAATTAGGAGGTTATGAAATGGATTTACAAAGTTTAATGCCGATAATTATTATTGCGGTTATTTTAATTGCTGTAGCTATTTTATTTACATTTATCCCTATTATGCTATGGATCAGCGCCTTAGCTGCCGGAGTCAAGGTAGGGATTTTTCAACTAGTTGGAATGCGTCTGCGCCGAGTTGTACCTAGTCGAGTAATCAACCCATTAATTAAAGCTCATAAAGCTGGTTTAAATGTAAAAACAAATCAACTGGAAAGTCACTACTTGGCAGGCGGAAATGTTGATCGAGTTGTAAATGCCTTAATTGCTGCGCATCGTGCTAATATTGAACTTCCGTTTCAACGCGGTGCAGCAATTGACCTAGCTGGACGAGATGTTTTAGAAGCAGTGCAAATGAGTGTTAATCCAAAAGTAATCGAAACTCCTTTTATATCCGGAATTGCTATGGATGGAATTGAGGTAAAAGCAAAAGCAAGGATTACTGTCCGTGCTAATATTGATCGACTCGTCGGGGGTGCTGGAGAAGAAACAGTAATTGCCCGTGTCGGAGAAGGTGTTGTAAGTACAATCGGTAGCGCTCATTCTCATACAGAGGTATTAGAGAATCCCGATTCTATTTCTCATAATGTACTAAATCGTGGTTTAGATGCAGGTACTGCTTTTGAAATATTATCCATTGATATTGCTGATGTAGATATTGGCAAGAATATTGGAGCAATACTGCAAACGGATCAGGCTGAAGCTGATAAAAATATTGCACAGGCAAAAGCGGAAGAGCGTCGTGCGATGGCGGTTGCTCAAGAACAGGAGATGCTTGCACGAGTTCAGGAAATGCGTGCAAAAGTAGTGGAAGCAGAAGCAGATGTACCACTTGCACTTGCCGAAGCATTAAGATCTGGACATCTTGGCGTAATGGATTATATGAATTACAAAAATATTGATGCAGATACGGATATGCGAGGCTCTATAGGAAAGCTTACCAAAAATAACCATGATGACCATGAACAAAATTAAAAGTTCAGCAATCGAAAAGGAGCGGGTTTGATGAAAGAGATTGTTGACCTGATTTTTAGTAATATCTTTGTAGTTTTAGCTGTCGTTGCAGGGGCTATTGGTTTTTTTAAAAACAGTGTTTCAAAAAAACAAGAAACGGAAAAGAAAGATATAAGACCAAATCGTCCAAATCGACCAACCCCTCCTTTTGGCGGGGAAATGAAAAGGCAATGGCATGATCCAACAAAAAGGCGGCAGCTTCCAAATAAAGAAACTCCAACTATGACAAACACTACTTCTACGCAAGAACTAAAATCACAAACGGATCAGTTAGTGCAACAAGTTGAAACAAGCTTTATGGAAAACGTCGACAAGTTTTCCAGTAGTGCGTATTCTACTCCTTTAAACCGGTCTCTAAAAAGCCAGCCTAAGAGCGTTCAATCAAGAACGAAGATGGAACGTCAAGTTTCAAGTAATTTGACGGAAAAAGGGCTGGTTAATGGAATTATTATGGCAGAAGTGTTAGGTCCGCCAAGAGCGAAAAAGCCTTATCGTAGTGTTTTGTCTGAACGAAGAAAATAATATAGTTAATGAAAGCCATTTGGTGTATGCGCCAAATGGCTTTTTTATGTGCGCCAGGCATGGTGACTATCTAGGTGGTGAAAGTCCACTGTGGGGGTATACATCAACCAACCACTAGAGAAGCGCAAGGCACTTATCGTGAGGTAAGGGCTGAAGGAAGCGTGTATCAAAATCTTGGCTCGACGAACAGAAATCTGATACAAAGGCTCTGTAGGTGGATAAGGCTCCATAACAAGTCGAAGTCCTAAAAGATGTGCGTAATCCTACAAAGTAAATCAGGCGAGTAAAAGAGGAAAGATAGTAGTCTTACCCTGGGAGGTCTCACGGACAGTTGAGGAGTCCCCTTACAGCCTTATTTTTGTCAAAAGCGAGAAGGTCGCAAATAGAGTACTTACTTCCATCACAAAATTTATCGAGCAGAAATTCATTCTTGAAGTCCATGAAAGTAGTATTTTACTTTAACCATATATTTTTTTGCTTCACTGCTAGTTTTTCTCCTTAACTGTTCTTATCTCTTCTGTTATTTCATAAATATAAATGTGAGAGGGGGCTGCATTTGTGAAAAAATGGCATCAAGGAATCCGACCATGGTTAACGAAATATTTTGCACTTCCTTCAGATGTAGTACTTGAACTTCCTAGAATTACCGTAATTGGTCATATACATGTTTATATTGAAAATCATAAAGGTGTAGCTACGTATTCTGATAACGAATTAAAACTAAGAGCGAACAAAGGTTTTATTAGGATTACCGGCTCATCATTTGTATTAAAATTAATGCTTCCAGAAGAGATATTACTAGAAGGTACTATAAAAAATATTACTTTTATACCTGACGATTAAGGAGGAGGACATGAAGCAAAAAGAAGAATCCATTATAACAGGTTCTGTGACAATTTCCGTTAGAGGAAACAAGCCAGAGCTTTTTTTCCAGCATTGTACAAGTTATGGAATCCGCATCTGGAATGTCACAAAACCAAAAGGTGATACATGTAACGGTACAATCAGATTAACAGATGTAAAACATATTAAACGCTTAAGGCGAGGAACAAATTATAAAATCAAGTTTATCGATAGAAAGGGTTACCCATTTGTTATCCGTCGTTATTTACGAAAAAAAGAATTAATTATTGCTTTTATTTTAAGTATGTTACTTATATTTGGGTTATCTAATATCGTGTGGGAAGTAAAAATTACAGGCGTCCCAAAAGATATTGAAGAAAAAATAAACAAACAGCTAAATCAATACGGTATCCATCCTGGATCATGGATTTTTTCACTTGATTCACCAAAGGAAATTCAGCAGCAGTTATTAGATGATGTTCCTGAATTATTGTGGGTGGGGATTGACCAAAAAGGCACTACTTTTTATTTAGAAGGTGTAGAGAAGGTTGTTGTGAAGGAAGAAGAGAAAAAGAAACCTAGAAACTTGATTGCAGCAAAAAAGGGAACTATTAAAAAGATGTATGTTTCCCAAGGAGTAGCACAAGTAGAAGTGCACGATTTTGTTGAAAAGGGTGACTTACTTGTTTCAGGAAAGATGGGTACGGAAGCAGATAATAATGAGGGAAAAAAAGGTAAAGACAAGAAAAAGAAAATCAGGTATGTTGCTGCCGATGGTGAAATAACTGCTACTACATGGTATGAAGTTAAAGTGACAGCACCACTAGAAACAAGTACGGAACGACTAACTGGTAATCAGGAAGAAAAATATCATATTGCGTTTGGCGATGTTAAATTACCGATATGGGGGTTTGGCTCTCCTGAATTTACTGAAATTCATCGAGAAGAGATGGAAAAACCGCTTCGTTTTTTTAAATGGGACTTGCCTATAAAATTTATTGAAACAAAACTTTATGAAAAAACGTATATTAACTATAAGCGAACAGAAAAAGAAGCAATAGAAGTCGGGATTAAACAAGCAAAAGAACAATTAAAACTACAATTAGGTCCTGAAGCTAAAATCTTGTCAGAAAAAGTTTTGCATGAATCTATACAGAATGGTAAAGTTAAACTACACTTATATATAAGTGTAGAGGAAAATATTGTTGAAGCACAACCTTTAGGTCAAGGAGATTGAGTATGCCAGAAAATCTTACAGTAATTGATTTACAATTAACAAGTCCAAATGAAGCATTGGCACTGTTTGGAAATAATGACAAGAATCTTCATCAACTTGAACAACTGCTTGATATTTCCATCACTACAAGAGGAGAACTTTTGCATGTTTCTGGAGAGGAACAAGCAGTTACTTTAGTTCAAGATATATTATTAGCACTGCTATCTGTTATTCGTAAAGGATTAACGATTACAGAGAGAGATGTAGTGTATGCAGTAGATTTAGCAAAAAAAGGTAAAATCAACCAATTTGAAACATTGTTTGAAGATGAGATAACAAAAAATGTAAAAGGAAAATCAATTCGTGTAAAAACGTTGGGACAAAAGAAATATGTTTCTGCTATAAAAGCAAATGACCTTGTATTCGGAATAGGTCCTGCTGGTACAGGAAAAACGTATTTAGCCGTTGTTATGGCTGTTCACGCTTTAAAAAATGGTTTTGTCAAGCGGATCATTTTAACAAGACCTGCAGTTGAGGCTGGCGAAAGCTTAGGATTTTTACCCGGTGATTTGAAAGAAAAGGTAGACCCGTACCTACGACCACTTTATGACGCTTTACATGATGTATTAGGTGCTGAGCATACGATGCGGCTTATCGAACGGGATACGATTGAAATAGCACCACTTGCATATATGCGAGGTAGAACACTAGATGATGCGTTTGTCATTTTGGATGAGGCACAAAATACAACACCGGAACAAATGAAAATGTTTTTAACTCGACTGGGTTTTGGTTCGAAAATGGTCATTACTGGAGATATTACACAAATTGATTTGCCTAAAGGTGTACAATCAGGGTTAATAGTTGCAAGTTCATTATTGTCCGAAGTAAAAGGAATCGACTTTGTATATTTAGAGCAAACAGATGTAGTAAGGCATCCACTTGTGCAGCGAATAATTGAAGCTTATGATAAGCATAAGTAACTGATGTCAGGTAAGGCCCGAACACTGGGTCTTATTTGCATCATTTGCTTATGAGAGGAGGATCGCAGTGGATAAAAAGAAATTTAATCCACGTAGGTGGTTTGTATTTAAACAGCGATACAGTAAGTGGAGCATTATAACAGTTGCAACTCTCCTGCTAGGCTTGTTTTTCTTTTTTTTGACTATTAATAATGTACATACAGAAATTTATGAAATTGAACGTTTCAGTAGAGCAAAAGAAACGATTCGCTCTCCTGTAACGATAGAAAATGAACAGGAAACGGAACGAAAGACGAGAGAGACCGTTCAGTCTGTTAAAGATAGATATAATATTGATCAAGAGGTTACTGATGAACGAATTGCGTATACAAAGGAAATTTTTGCGGCCATTACTAAACTTGAAGAAGAGCTGAAAACATCTGCACAAGGTAAAGAAGATAAAGGTAAATTAGAACCGCTTACAAATCAAGAAAAGATTCAACAACTAAAACAAATCTTATCACCGGAAATCAAAGAGGGTTTAAGTGATGATTTACTATTACAGCTTATGCAAGTGCCAAAGGATGAACGAGATAAAGGAGAAAAACTGTTTCTTCATTCTTTATCTGATTCGTTAAATAATGGTGTTCGTACAGAAAATACTCAAAGTGCTATTTCTAATTTGAAACAAGATATTAAGTATACTGAGTTAGATGCAAATTTAAAAGAAGCGCTAACTCGCATAAGTGAATTTGCAGTTGTTGAGAATTCTTTTTTTGATGTCGATGAAACTGCAAATGCAAGGAAGGAAGCAGCTAGTAATGTAGAACCAGTAATAATTCGGGCTGGAGAAATTATTGTTCGGGAAGGACAGGTTATCACAAACGAAGTATATGAAAAGTTGAAGCTTGTTGGTGTACTGGATAAAGAACGAAATTTATTTCCAGTAATTGGATTAGCTCTATTAATTTTAGTTATTTGTAGTGTAATCGCTCATGAAATGAATTGGTTATCGAAACAGGGTCAATTAAATAATCGAACCGTTGTCACACTCACTATTATTAGTGTGATCATTGTTGCCTTAATGAAAATCGCAAGCATTTATACAACGCAGGTAAATCAGCTGTTTTACGTGATGCCAATTGCTACCGGAGCCTTGTTAATCAAACAGCTTATTAATGAACGAACAGCCATCATTTTTAGTTGTGTATTTGCAATTTTAGGCAGTATGATTTTTAATAATCAAATACCAGGTTCCTTAAATGTTGAGGCGGGTATCTACTTTTTACTTTCACAGCTGGCAGCTATTTTCTTTTTACGTAACGTCAAGGATCGACTTGCTGTTGTAAAAGCTGGATTAGGTATTGGGGTCGTTAATATTGTTATCGTACTATTATTTATATTTCTGTCGTTTGATAAATATGCCCTCGGTGATATTATTATACAATCGTCGCTTGCTACCGCATCAGCATTTTTATCTGCAGTTTTAACGATCGGTTTGCTACCGTATTTTGAAACAGCTTTAGGAATTTTATCAGATATAAAATTGCTTCAATTGTCAAATCCGAACCATCCGTTATTAAAAAAGCTATTAACAGAAGCACCGGGAACCTATCATCATTCTATTATGGTTGCCAATTTAAGTGAAACTACTTGTGAAGCAGTTGGAGCAAATGGTTTATTAGCACGTGTGGGCTCTTATTATCATGATTTAGGAAAAACAGTTGCACCTCATTATTTTATTGAAAATCAATTAGCGATTCGAAATCCACATGATTTTATCGAACCAGAGGAAAGTGCTAAAATTATTATTAGTCATCCATATGATGGAGCAGAGATGTTGAAAAAACATCGACTTCCGAAAGAGATTATTGATATTGCAAAACAGCATCATGGCACATCGTTATTAAAGTATTTTTATATGAAGGCTAAAAAAGAAAATGAAGAGGTCCAAGAACTAGCTTATCGTTATCCAGGTCCAAAGCCACAAACCAAAGAAACGGCGATTATTAATATTTGCGATTCTGTCGAGGCAGCAGTACGGTCGTTAAAAGAACCTACAGAAGAAAAAATTGAGCAAATTGTTGCTTCTATTATTCAAGATCGATTAACAGATGGACAATTTGATGAGTGTCCGTTAACATTAAAAGAATTGCATACAATTCAAGAAACAATTTGTGGAACATTGAAAGGGATTTTTCATTCCCGCATTCAATATCCTGAGAAGGAGGTAAAGTAAGTGTACATTGATTTCCATGACGATACTAACTCTGTTGAGAGTGATTATATTGATATTATTCAACGGCTTATTACATTCGCTGCTGATAAAGAGCGAGTTTCGCAGGAGGCAGAGCTTTCCATAAATTTTGTCGATAATAAAAAAATTCAAGCGTTGAATCGTAATTATAGGCAAATAAATAAACCGACTGATGTACTATCATTTGCTATGCAGGAAATCGGGGAAGGAGAAATTGATATTCTAGATGAAGGCCTTCCTCTCTTACTCGGAGATATTGTCATATCTGTTGATAAAGCAAAAGAGCAAGCGAAAAGCTACGACCATTCTTTAGAAAGGGAGTTATGTTTTTTAGCATTGCATGGTTTCCTTCATTTAATTGGTTACGACCATATGACAAAAGAGGATGAACAACAGATGTTCTCAAGACAAAAAGTCATTTTAGGTGAATTTGGCATTGAAAGGTAAACAGAAGTCTGTTGGTTTCGCTTATGCTTGGCAGGGGATTTTATTTGTCATTCGAAATGAACGAAATTTTCGGCTTCATTTATTAGCTGCTGTTATTGTTATATTCATTGGGACATTGTTACATCTTAGTATGCTGGAATGGGTTGTTATCATTGTTGCTATTGCTAATGTATTAATTACTGAAATGATCAATAGTGCCCTCGAAGCGATAATGGATTATTTGAGTTTGGAATTTCATCCAGCTATTAAACAAATTAAAGATATGGCAGCAGGGGCGGTACTTATTGCGGCTATTGCTGCCGCTGTCATCGGCTGTATTATCTTTATTCCAAAGATTATATCAATCGTATAAAAGCCGGTTACGAACCCAACCTAACGATAGAGGGGCAGTTCGTAGCCGGCTTTTGGTGTGTTAATTAACATCATAGAAGCTTAATCCGCCGGGTAACATTTAGGTTGTTACATATAAGTGTAGCTAGACAGTGAGTTTGTATTAAAGGCTTTTTTAACAATATTAAAAAGGGAATAAAATGTTGACAAAAGCGGTTTTAGTTCACAGTTAAGCGTGAAATTTGTCAGTAAAAATGCTATTGTTGAGAGAAGAACCAAAAGTTTTTAAAGCTTTTGTCGATTATATGAAATGAGTGCTTTTTTGTAGTATTATATGATTAAGCATATCTAAAATTCGCGGAGGCAACAACATGAACAAACCATTTAAATCTGGGTTTATATCAATCATTGGTAGACCAAATGTTGGAAAATCAACGTTTATGAATCAAGCAATCGGGCAAAAAATTGCTATTATGAGTGATAAACCGCAAACTACAAGAAATAAGATTCAAGGCGTGTTAACACAGCCAGATGCGCAAATGATTTTTATTGATACACCTGGTATTCATAAACCGAAGCATCGACTTGGAGAATTTATGGTAAGAACGGCTGAAAATACGCTGAATGAAGTAGATGTTATTTTATTTATGATAAATGCTAGTGAAGGGTATGGAAAAGGAGATCAATACATTATCGATTTATTACAAAAAGTAAATCGACCTGTGTATTTAATTATAAATAAAATAGACCTTATTCATCCTGATGAATTATTACCCTTGATTGAACAGTACAAGGATAAATATGATTTCGCTGAAATTATTCCGATTTCTGCCTTACATGGAAATAATGTAATTCACATGCTTGAAGTTATCAAGCAACAGCTGGAAGAAGGTCCAAAATACTACCCTGATGATCAAATCACAGATCATCCGGAACGTTTTATTATTAGTGAACTAATAAGAGAAAAGGTGTTACATTTTACCAGAGAAGAGGTTCCGCATTCTATAGCTGTTGTCATTGAAAACGTGGACCAAAACGGAAATAATAAGTTGCTTATTCAGGCTACAATTGTTACTGAAAGAAAAACACAAAAGGGTATATTGATAGGTAAACAAGGAAGTATGTTAAAAAAAATCGGTAAAGCGGCACGCAAAGACATTGAAGCTTTACTGGGCACAAAGGTTTATTTAGAACTTTGGGTTAAAGTAAAGAAAGATTGGCGAAATAAACAAAGTCAGCTCCATGAATTTGGTTTCCGTAGTGACGAATATTAATGACATGACATATCAATAGAACGGCATTTTTCCTTTTACATGCTAATATAAGAAGCGATTAAAAGAATGGAGAAGTTTAAAGTATACCGTATCCGGTGAACGAAAAGTTAGCATGACTCGTCAGAAATTACTTGACAAAAAATAAAATACAGCGTTTATCTCGAAATTTTTAAACATCCTTTTTAACAAAATACATGGAAAATTTTTATACTAATTCTTTTACCTGTTGTGGTCATTCTAAGTAATAGGTTCCATTTCAAATATTGAAGAAAGGTGGGGTTTATTGTGATCGATTTAACCTGGAAACTATTTAGTCAAACAGGAAATATTGAAACCTATTTGCTAATGAAAGAGTTAGAAAATGAACAAAACCCTTATAAACCTAGACAACGTGAAGATCAAAACAGAACTCCAATCGATACGAATTTGTAAATAACTATAAATGAAAGTAGTTTCCTTAGTAAGAAAGGTGAAGTTAATTGCTTGAAAAGATACAAGGTATTGTATTAAAAACACGAGATTATGGGGAAACGCATAAGATTGTAACGATTTATAGTAAAAAAATTGGGAAGCTCTCAGCAATAGCAAAAGGAGCAAAAAAGCCAAAGAGCAGAATGGCTGCTGTAACGCAGCCATTCATATATGCTGAATTTTTAATGTATATAAATAAAGGGTTAAGCACGATACAACAAGGTGAGATTCTTTATTCCTTTCGATCAATTCGTGAAGATATTATTAAGACTGCATACGCAGCTTATGCAGTCGAACTTACGGATAAATTATTAGATGATAAACAGCCAGATCCTTTTATTTTCGATCAACTTTATCAAACTATGTCATGGATTGAAAAAGAGGAGGATGCTCGTATTCCCCTTATGATGTTTGAAATAAAGCTATATAAGAAAGGCGGCTTTGCTCCAACATTGGCTTACTGCTCAAATTGCAAACAACGACATCTTCCTTTTGCTTTCTCTATTAAAGAAGCGGGGCTACTATGTTCATCATGTCGAAGCATGGATCTCCAAGCTGTTTTATTACCTGATGCTGTTGCAAAATTATTACATATTTTTTCTACTGTTGAGCTTAAGCAAGTAACCAGTATATCAGTAAAAGAGGAAAACAAACAGCTGCTCAGGCAATTGTTAGATAACTATTATGATTATTATGGAGGATACTTCCTAAAATCAAGAAAATTTTTACGTCAACTGAATTCATTGAAATAAGTTGACAGGTCTTATAGTTTCCCTTATTATTTGACATAGAATAATATATGTTTATGCGAAGATGAAGAGAAGTACTGTTGAAATCTCTATAGCGAGTTCAGAATGGTGGGAGCTGAGCGAGAAGACAATTAGGAAGGGCGCTTCGGAGCATGTTGAATAAAGCGGCTTATAAGTTATAAGCAAGTAGGGTGGAACCGCGGATTAACCCCGTCCCTATGTCTATTCGCTAGACATAAGGGCCGGGGATTTTATATTGTATTAACTGTATTGGAGGATGCGAACTGATGAATATTCAAGAAATGATCTTAACACTACAAAAATATTGGTCTGAACACAATTGTATTTTAATGCAAGCATATGATGTCGAAAAGGGAGCAGGTACAATGTCACCTATGACATTATTACGAAGCCTAGGTCCGGAGCCTTGGAATGTAGCTTATGTTGAGCCTTCAAGAAGACCGGCAGATGGGAGATATGGCGAAAATCCAAATCGGCTATATCAGCACCACCAGTTTCAAGTTATTATGAAGCCTTCTCCGGATAATATTCAAGAACTCTATTTAGCATCTTTAGAGAAATTAGGCATTGATCCGCTTGCTCATGATATAAGGTTTGTAGAGGATAATTGGGAGAATCCGACCTTGGGTGCAGCTGGATTAGGTTGGGAAGTCTGGTTAGATGGGATGGAAATCACACAATTTACCTATTTTCAACAAATCGGTGGCTTAGAAGCAAATCCAGTTTCAGTAGAATTAACGTATGGAATTGAGCGATTAGCCTCGTATATTCAAGACCAAGAGAATGTATTTGATTTAGAATGGACAAAAGGAGTGACTGTAAGAGATATCTTTTTCCAACCAGAATATGAACATTCTACGTATACATTTGAAACATCTAATACGGAAATGCTTTTTGAGCTGTTTACCAATTATGAACGAGAAGCAAAGACGACGATGGAAAAGGGGCTCGTATTCCCTGCATATGATTATGTGCTCAAATGCTCGCATACATTTAATCTTTTGGATGCTAAGGGCGTCATATCTGTTACTGAACGAACAGGATACATTACAAGAATCCGTAATTTAGCAAGAGGTATTGCCAAAGCTTATGTTGCTGAAAGAGAACGATTAGGGTTCCCTATGCTGAAAAAGGAGGAGCAATAAACATGACAAAGGACGCTTTATTTGAAATCGGATTGGAAGAGTTACCAGCTCGATTTATTGATGATGCTGAACACCAATTAAAGGAAAAAACCGCAGCTTGGCTGAAGGGATTACGTATACCTTTTGAAAGCTTAACAACGTATTCTACACCTAGACGATTAGCGGTACTTATAACAGGTCTATCTGAAGAGCAAACAACGATAGAGGAAGAAGTAAAGGGACCAGCTGAAAAAATAGCTAAAGATGAATCCGGTAATTGGACAAAGGCAGCGATTGGATTTACGAAAGGACAGGGGAAGTCAGTAGAAGACATTTATATCAAGGATTACAAGGGTACAGCTTATATATATGTGAAAAAGCGTATTGAAGGGAAACCAACCAAGGAATTATTACCTGATTTTCGAGATATTATCACCTCAATAACTTTTGGTAAAAATATGCGCTGGGGAACGCATTCTTTGCGTTACGCACGTCCGATCCGCTGGTTAGTCGGTTTATTTGGATTCGAAATTATTCCGTTTGAAATAGTAAAAGTATTAAGCAGTAATGTTACTTATGGTCATCGTTTTTTAGGAGAAAAAGTAATCATTGATGCTCCGGCAAACTATGAAGAAATAATGAATCAACAGTATGTTATGGTAGATGCTCAAAAACGGGAAGCCTTTATTTTACAAGGTATTCAAGAATTAGAGCAAGAAAAATCCATTCAAATCCCGGTAGATGAGGATCTACTAAATGAAGTTCGAAACTTAGTAGAATATCCTCACGTATTTCTTGGTGAATTTGAAAATGAATTTTTAGCGATTCCTGAGGAAGTATTAATTACATCCATGAAGGAGCATCAACGATATTTTCCTGTACGATCGCAAACAGGAGAATTACTGCCTTACTTTGTTGGTGTACGCAATGGTAATGGAGACAATTTGGAGACAGTTATTAAAGGGAATGAAAAGGTATTACGTGCCCGCTTATCGGATGCTGCCTTTTTCTATGATGAAGATCGGAAGCAATCGATTGATTTTTACTTGTCTAAATTGGAGCGCGTAGTCTTTCAAGAACAACTTGGAACAATACACGATAAGGTAAACCGATTAATTTCCTTGACAAAGCATATTAGTCAATGTTTAGCACTATCTGCGGATGATATGGAAAAGGCATTACGTGCTGCAGAAATTTGTAAATTTGATTTAACGACAAGTATGGTCAATGAATTTACTGAATTACAAGGAGTTATTGGTGAAAAATATGCACGCTTCTACGGTGAAGATCATATCGTAGCACAAGCTGTTCGTGAGCATTATTTACCAAAACAAGCAAATGGTGATTTTCCAGAGACAGTAATAGGGACGATTATAAGCATTGTGGATAAGTTAGACACAATTACAGGATGTATAGCTGTTGGTTTACTACCAACTGGCTCACATGATCCTTATGGTTTACGTCGTCAAGCTATTGGCATTTTAAAAATGGTTCATCAAAATAAGTGGCATGTTTCGATAGAAGAGCTAATTCAATTAGCATTGACTGTACTTACTGAATCAACCGTACAAATCTCTGAAAAGGAATCAGTTGCTGTAAATATCCAGGACTTTTTCCTGCAACGGGCCGCTTACTTGTTTAAGGAAGCAGGGGTCGAACAAGATATTACTCAAGCTGTACTACATGAACAGATTGGTGATTATGAATATAGTTTAGCAAAAGCTAATCTGTTGTCATTAAAGAGAAATGATGATAATTTTAAACCAATTCAGGAAGCGTTTGTTCGAGTTTTAAACTTGGTACAAAAGTCAGAAGCTAGTGAGGTTAATCCAAATTTATTTGAAACGGAATCGGAAAAAGTATTATACCAAAAATTTTGTACGGTTGAAGAAGCGTATCAAACAACATCAAGAAACGCTGAAAAAGATTTGCAATTACTTGGACAACTGGCAACTCCAATTCATGCGTTTTTTGATCATAATATGGTAATGGTGGACAACATCGAAATTCGCAATAATCGTTTAGCATTGCTTTACCAAATTGCTACGTTAATCAAGCGTTATGCAGACTTAACTAAGATTGAATGGAAGCAAAGTTTTTAATTAAATCTTACTTAAATAGCCGGTATGATTCTCATTCCCTCTCATTTCGTCTATAATAGTATATGGGTTACATCGTTTGTAGGTGGTGAGGGAATGGAATTATCAAAAAGGCAAGAAGAAATCATTGAAATTGTTAAAGCAAATGGGCCAATAACTGGGGAAAACATTGCAGAGCGTCTTCATTTAACAAGAGCAACTTTACGACCAGATCTAGCAATCCTAACGATGGCGGGCTTTCTTGATGCCCGTCCTCGGGTTGGCTATTTTTACACAGGTAAAACCGGAAATGAATTGCTCACCGAACAGGTGAAAAAACTAAAGGCTCATGAATACCAACATGTACCAATTGTTGTAAAAGAGAGTGCTTCTGTTTATGATGCAATTTCAACGATGTTTTTGGAGGATGTTGGAACATTGTTTGTCATAGATGACAAAGCTTGCTTAGCAGGGGTGTTATCGCGAAAAGATTTATTACGAGCCAGTATAGGAAAACAGGATTTAAATGCAATCCCTGTTCATATTATTATGACTAGAATGCCGAATATAACGGTATGTCGAAAAGAAGATCCATTAGTAGACGTAGCTCAGAATTTAATTAATAAACAAATTGATGGTATACCGGTTGTTAAGGATACAGATTCAGGCTTAGAAGTTGTTGGTCGAATAACAAAAACAACCATTACAAAAGCATTTGTTGAACTGGTGCTGGGCGATCATATCTAAGTTGAGAGGAGTAGATTCATGTATACACATACCGTCTATATATTATCCGATTCGGTCGGGGAAACAGCAGAATTGGTAATTAAGGCAGGCTTAAGCCAGTTTAATCATGGTTCTTACAAGATTCAGCGAATTCCATACGTAGAAGATAAAGCAACCATTGATGAAGCATTACAGCTTGCTAAGGAAGGTAAAGAACTTATTGGTTTCACACTTGTTGATCCAATGCTTAGAAATTATTTAAATGAACGTGCGAAGCAAATGAATATAGAAGCGATAGACATCATGGGGCCTGTGTTAAAATCGATGGAGCGCATATTCGATCATTCGCCGAGATTAGAACCAGGCTTAGTCCATAAATTGGATGAAGATTACTTTAAACGAATAGAAGCGATTGAATTTGCAGTAAAATATGATGACGGACGTGATTCAAGAGGCATTGCAAGAGCAGATATTGTGCTTATAGGTGTTTCTCGCACCTCGAAAACTCCTCTTTCTCAATACTTGGCCCATAAAAGATTAAAGGTTGCAAACGTTCCAATTGTGCCAGAAGTCGATCCTCCTGAAGAGCTATTTGAGGTTGATCCGGCAAAATGCATTGGACTTCGAATAAATGCAGATAAACTATATGAAATTCGTAAAGAACGATTACGAGCTTTAGGTTTAGGAGAACAAGCAACTTATGCAAATCTTGACCGGATTCAAAAAGAACTCGATTATTTTGATAAAATCGTTAAAAAAATTGGCTGTAAGGTAATTGATGTTTCGAATAAAGCTGTTGAAGAAACAGCCAATAGTATTAGACAAATCGTTCATAAATAAACATACATTTTACTCAAAAACATTCTATCTTCATAGAATGTTTTTTGCCCTTATAGATTATCGTTGCTTTAAGATGTATGTTTTAACTTTAATAGCTAAAAGAGAAGATCAACAAAACTATGATTAGGAAACTAAACGATTGGTAATAATGAAATCTTAGGAGCATTTTAATAGCTTTTTTTTTCGAAGTATACTATAATATTTTTTTGGACTGTACAGTTGTAGAGTTTTTTAAGAAGTCAGTCAAATTAAGTATTTAACCTTACTCCATATATTTTAAAAATCATTCTTTTTTATACTATAGGAAAGTATAAAATTTTAGGGTTTATAGTATAAGAAAAACTATAGCTTTCGCTAAAGACTTGGCGATAAGCCAAGTTTTTCTAATATGGAGTGATGAGATAAAGCAGGAATTTTAAATAGTTCTTAAACATTTTTCAATTATTGCAAGAACATTCAACTGCTTTTAACCAATCAGATAACATCAATTTGAGCACAGATTTTACCTGCTCATTAAACTAACTCGCATGGCAATAGGTATTTCCTTTTATTTTCAGGACTTTAGAAACGGGACTTATGAAATAAACTTATCTTTAAAAGCAGGACTTTTTAGAAAAGATGTAGAAGTATGTAATATAGCGTGACTCTAAAAAGTTCGCTGCTTCAGGAACTGATTTATGTAACTAAATATTTATTACATGCAATAAATAATAATGTGTGTTCAAAAAGAGAGCAAATAAACGGGAGCGGCTAAGATCACAACGTCCTTGAAAAAATCGCGATTGTCGCTATCAACGTTTTTATTGTCGTGTGTGCCGATCTCAATTGGGCATTTAAATGCTGTTAACTCAATACTTTGTCTTTTTGTTTAAAAACCATTACAGTGATAGAGTTTATCTCACATTCCAGATTAAAATTCTCATTCGTGTCGTCTTAACTTTAGCGGTTAAAATTTTATTCATTCAAACGTACACTGAAATCCAATACGTCATTTTTACCGATTTTTTAGCGAACTTTTTGAACAACCTCTAAAATATGCATGTGAAAAAGCCGATCCTTCAGCTAAGTTATTTAATATATAGAGAAGGTATTTTTTTCGAGATAAGAAAAAATATTGTCGAAAAATAAAGGGTTTTTTTTATGAGAGGCGAATATTAAATACCATGGTGATGTTTTATGTCTAATCAAATTCCTGAGGAAGTAATCGAAGCAATTCGTAAAGCAAATGATATTGTAGATGTTGTAGGAGATTATGTTCAATTAAAAAAGCAGGGAAGAAACTATTTTGGATTATGCCCGTTTCATGGTGAAAAAACACCATCATTTTCCGTAACCAAAGACAAGCAAATTTTTCATTGCTTTGGTTGTGGTAAAGGTGGCAATGTAATTACGTTTTTAATGGAGATAGAGAATTTTTCGTTTTATGAAGCATTACAATTTCTGGCAGATCGTAGTGGGGTTCCATTACCGGATAATCTTCAGCTAAAAAAGGAAAGCTCTCTTTCTCAGGAAAGTCAAGATATGTTATCTGCACATGAGTGGTTAACAAAACTTTACCATCACTTATTACGTTATACAAAAGATGGTAAAGAAGGGTATACCTATTTAAAAGAAAGAGGGATTAATGATCCAACTATTGATGCTTTCCAACTTGGATTTAGTCCAAATGTGGCACAATTTACTGCTGAATTCCTCGAAAAAAAAGGATACCATCAACAATTATTAGTAAAAGCTGGGTTACTTCGTGTTACTGACTCTGGAGAAGCAACAGATCGTTTCCTAGGCAGAGTTATTTTCCCTATTCGTAATCATTTAGGTAAGATAGTCGCTTTTGGTGGACGAGCTATTGATGATCATAAGCCGAAATATATCAACAGTCCCGAAAGTGAACTTTTCCACAAAGGCAAGCTGCTATACAATTTTGATTTGGCCAAAAGACATATTCGCAAACAAAATGAAGCTATTTTACTTGAGGGGCAAATGGATGTTATCGCAGCATATCAGGCCGGGATTCGTAATGTAGTTGCTACTTTAGGAACTGCATTGACTGATTTTCAAGCAAAATTACTAAAGCGGTATGTTAATATGGTGGTTATTTGTTATGATGGTGATCGAGCTGGTCTTGATGCTGCTTATAAAGCTGCTGTGTTATTACGGCAATCAGGGTGTGAAGTAAAAATTGCCCACCTTGATCCTGATATGGATCCAGATAGTTATATACATGCGTATGGAGGAGAAGCTTTTGAAAAAGATGTAATTAAAGCTAGTGATACGTTTATGAGTTTTTATATGCGATTTTTGAAGAAAGATTATAATTTAAATTATGAAGGAGATCGCATAGACTATATGGAAGCAGTATTAAAGCAGCTGGCGAAGATTGACAGCCCGTTAGAACGGGAATACTATATAAAGGAATTGAGTAATGAATTCAATATTTCTATAGCTGCATTACAAGACGAAATTTTCGATTATCGGGAAAAGTTTGGATTAAATAAGGATAATCAACAAAAGAACAGATATACTAGTAGTAAACTATGGAATGCTAGAAAATCCCAATTATTACCAGCTTCTCATAATGCAGAACGTTATCTACTTGCTTATATGCTACAAGATGTACGAATAGCTGATAAGGTGCAAGATAAAATTGGAGCAGGCTTTCAGTTAGATGCTCATAAAATTATTGTTACTCATCTATATGCATTTTATGAAGAAGGAAATGATCCAGATGTTAGTTTATTCCTAGGACGAATCACTGAACCTGGTTTGCAAAAGATAATTACAGAAATTGCAATGTTGCCATTACAGGAGGATATAAGTGATAAACAATTAGATGATTATATCCATATAATCATAACAAATCGAACAGATAAGGTAACAATAAAATCATTAAAGGAACAGCAGAAAATAGCAGAACAACAAAATGATCCAATAAAAGCAGCACAAATTGCCATGCAAATTATTGAGATAAAAAAGCAATTAAAAAATATGAATTAATATTTGGTGTAGTCTGGAAGGAGGGGGACTCATGGCCGATAACAAGCCTTCACAAACAAAAGAAAACGAACATGAATTAACCCTAGATCAAGCGAAAGATCGCTTGGTGGAAATGGGAAAAAAGCGTGGCACTTTAGCGTATGAAGAAATTGCTGATCGCTTATCTAATTTTACCATTGAATCAGATCATATGGATGAATTTTATGAGTACCTAGGAGATCAAGGAATTGAAGTTATAGGTGAATCGGAAGAAGATCCCAGCATGAAAGAAATTGAAAAAGAAGAAGAGTTTAATTTAAATGATCTCAGTGTACCACTAGGTATTAAGATAAATGATCCTGTTCGTATGTATTTGAAGGAAATTGGTCGTGTCGACTTATTGTCCGCTGAAGAGGAAATAGAATTAGCTACAAGAATAGAGCAAGGTGATGAAGAAGCAAAGCGTCGTCTTGCAGAAGCAAACTTGCGCTTAGTAGTCAGTATTGCAAAACGTTATGTTGGTCGAGGAATGCTGTTTTTGGATTTAATCCAAGAAGGTAACATGGGGTTGATCAAAGCAGTTGAAAAATTTGATCACCGTAAGGGATTTAAATTTAGTACCTATGCAACTTGGTGGATCAGACAAGCAATTACAAGGGCAATTGCCGACCAAGCAAGAACCATTCGGATACCTGTGCATATGGTAGAAACCATTAATAAATTAATTCGTGTACAAAGACAGTTATTGCAGGATCTTGGAAGAGAGCCGACACCTGAAGAAATTGGAGAGGAAATGGATCTTTCTCCAGAAAAAGTACGAGACATCTTAAAAATTGCTCAAGAGCCTGTCTCGCTTGAAACACCAATTGGTGAAGAAGATGATTCACATTTAGGTGACTTTATTGAAGATCAGGAAGCAGTTTCTCCATCTGATCACGCTGCATATGAACTACTAAAGGAACAACTTGAAGATGTATTAGATACACTTACAGATAGAGAAGAAAATGTGTTGAGACTTCGCTTCGGTCTAGACGACGGGCGCACAAGAACGCTAGAAGAAGTTGGTAAAGTGTTTGGTGTTACGAGAGAAAGAATTCGTCAAATTGAAGCAAAGGCATTGCGTAAACTAAGACATCCAAGCAGAAGTAAACGACTAAAAGACTTCTTAGATCAGTAATTAACCTGTCATTGGACAACTTTATGTTTGTCCAATGACCTTTCCCATTTTATATTTGAAATGGAGGTAACGATAATTGACCAACGTAAGCAATTAGTCATAGAAGAAATCTTATTTTGGAAAGAACATAAACTTTTACCACCTGAATATTGCGATTTTTTACTTGCCTTATATTCAAAAGGTGATGGTTTTCAGCAAAAATTAACATATAAACAAAAAATCGTTATGTTTATCCAACTATTTCTTTTATCAGTATTGATACCGTTTTCATTTCTTATTATTTATTGTACGCAATTTCAGATAATTTTGCAACTAACTATTTTAATTCTTTTTCTTGGGTACTCCGTATGGATGTATTATTCGCTAAAACATCGAAGAAAGTACAAAAATTATTACCATTGGCCACTAGTAACAAGCTTCTTGTTAGCATTATTCATTTCGGTACACCTATCTAAACACTATTTGCATGAAAGTTTTAGCTTTTGGATCATTTCTATTCATTTTGTATTTTGGATTCTATACGGTCTTTATAAGCACGTGCACTATTTAGTCATAATCGGGATAACATCTCTATTATTCTTGCTTATATATGCCGTTTTATAAAAAATTCATAGCGAAACACTTTAAAGAAAAGTATTTTTCAAGTAAAATGAATATAGTCTTTTAGAGTATGTTTGTTCAAAAAAATGGTTAATTGATATCATGAAGAGGGTTTGCTGTTTAAGAATGTGAACTCTTATAATGAAACGTTTATTAAGTACGTGTTCAAAAAAGAGGGTAAATGGTTCTGCTAAGTTTGATGCGGGGGTACGGTTTCGAGTAACGGATTGTACACGGTTAGGAGCATGAGCTTCTAGAAACAAACCAGCTTTGAAATTCGAGGCATCACTTTTATCGGACCTTTTGAGCATTTTCTTATAAGCATCACCTCGTTTATATGAATAAACTTTTTGAACAACATCTAATATCAAATGGGGAGATACATAAGGAGGAAAGGCAATGAAAAGGAACCCTGTTGTACCTTATGCATTAATTGCTATTTTAGGGATACTTGCTGTAATTGTAATATCATTCGTAGGCTTAAATCAACGAGAGGATATTAAAAAAGCCGAGGAAGGCGGCGGGGAACAAACAGAGAAGAGTCAAGAAGGGGAAACTACTGACGATCCTGAAGCCATTTATGAATCAAACTGTTCCAGTTGTCATGGTGCTGACTTATCAGGGGGAGCGGGGCCAGACTTAACCCAGGTAGGCAGCAAATTATCAAAAGATGAAGTTAAAAATACAATTATTAATGGTAAGGGGCAAATGCCTCCTGGATTAGCCACAGAAGCCGAAGCTGAAGTTTTAGCAAAGTGGTTGGCGGAGAAAAAGTAAGATTAAAAATAAGACAAAGTAAAAGCTTTCTGCTTTATAACAGAAAGCTTTTCTTTTTCAGTATAGTTACCGTAATAGAAGTTAAGGATTTTATGTTTGACTACACATCCCTGATCATAGTAGCCGAGGTAATTTCTTAGGTCTTGGGTGGGACTAATGTACAGTTAGAGTTTCGTTTATCCTTTAATTAAAATGCTGTGATACTCCACTTCAGGAGTTATAGAGAATACGAAAAAGTTGTAAGTAAGAGATAGTGGCACCTAAATACCGATTCATTCGAGTTAAGGACAAGGAAAGCTACGGCAGTGATACATCGCACGCAGAAAAAAGTGTTTTTGATTTTTCAAGGACAAGGAAAGCTACGGCAGCGATACATCGCACGCAGAAAAAGTGTTTTTCTTTTTCAAGGACAGAGGAGCTATAACAGTAATACATCGCGTTTTTACAAGTATGTCTCAGTGTTTCATTTCAAGGAGAAAAGCCTTCCTTAAATGAAGTTTTATTATGGTAACTAGAAAGAAGTGGGTGTTTTATGGTGAAAATGAACATATCGAAACGATTGCAACGGGTTGCTTCATTCCTGCCGAAAGGAGCCAAATTTGTTGACATTGGCTCTGATCATGCTTATTTACCTTGTTATGTTTGCCAGAATGATTTAACAGCCTTGGCAATTGCCGGAGAAGTAAACGAAGGACCGTATCAAAAAGCGCTAGAGACGGTACAAGCTTTCTCGCTAACTGATCGAATTGATGTACGGTTGGGTGATGGTCTTGAAGTCGTTCAGGCAAACGAAGTAAAACAAATTGTTATTGCTGGAATGGGAGGATCATTGGTACGAAAGATTTTGAATGACGGGAAGGAAAAATTACAGACAACGAAGCAAATTATTGCACAACCTAATGTAGAAGCAAAAGCTGTGCGTTTCTGGTTGTATCAGCATGGATTTATGATTGCAGATGAGGATATAATGGAAGAGAATGGTCATTTTTATGAAATCATCAATGCAGAGCGTTTAACCAAACAAATAGAACAGCAATTAGATGAACGAGCAATGCTATTTGGTCCAATATTGTTACAAACAAAACCAACTGCTTTTTATAAAAAGTGGAGGCAAGAGGCTGTAAAGCTGGAGCATGTGCTTCAGCAAATCAAGCGTGCAAAAGAAATAGATACGAAAAAACTAAACCAATTAACTCAGGAATGGGAATGGATGAAGGAGGTTATTAAATTATGAATCGTGAACGAACAACCGGACATATTTTTGGTCTTATGGAACAATTAGCACCAAAAGAGCTTGCCTATGATTGGGATCCAGTCGGTTTACAAGTTGGAAGTTATAACAAGCCAGTACGTACCATAATGGTTACATTGGATGTATTGGAAGCTGTTGTTGACGAGGCAATTGAAAAACAAGTTGATTTGATTATAGCTCACCATCCATTATTATTTAAATCATTGCGTCAAATTAACACAGATACATCGAAGGGGAGAATAATTCAAAAATTATTACATCATGATATTACCGTTTATGCTTCACATACGAACTTAGATATAGCCGAAAATGGGGTCAATGATGCAATATGTAATCATATTGGAGTTCGTCAAGTAAAGCCGCTTGTTGATATTCGAACGGAACAGCTGTTAAAGCTAGTCGCTTATGTACCGCTCACTCATGTAGAGCAGGTTAGAAATGCAATCAGTGAAGCGGGTGCTGGACATATTGGAAATTACAGTTATTGTACGTTTCAAACACAAGGTCAAGGGACTTTTAAGCCTTTAGAAGGCACAAATCCATTTATCGGAAGTATTAACCAGCTCGAAAAAGTAGATGAGGTAAAGCTGGAATCCATTATGGAGGAGAGCAAGTTGAGAGCAGTTTTATATGCATTGCTACAAGCACATCCTTATGAAGAGCCGGCATATGATATCTTTCCGCTAAAAAACAAAGGGAAAGCTTTCGGACTGGGGAGAATTGGTAAGTTGGATCAAAGCTTAAGTTTAGAGGATTTTTGTGAACATATAAAATCAGCTTTACAAATACCCGACCTAAGGGTTACAGGTAATCTGGACAAACAAGTCCGTACAGTAGCAGTTATTGGCGGAAGTGGGGAAAAATATATCCATCAAGTAAAGCGAAACGGTGCTGATGTTTATATAACAGGTGATATGTCCTTTCATTATGCTCAAGATGCACAGGAGGCTGGTTTAGCAGTAATCGATGTTGGACATTATGCTGAAAAGGTCACGAAAACATTGGTTAAAAATTATTTGGACGTAGAACTTAAAAATACAGACATAAAAATTATCACTTCAACTACGAATACAGATCCATTTCAATTTATTTAGTTTGTATGAAATAGAAAAGGAGGACATGTATGAACAAAAAATTTCAGGTCTTTTCATTTACGCCTACTATAAATCAAGTCATCGACCGTTTGGGTTTTAACACACCTACGGAAATACAACAACAAGTAATCCCGGCTATTTTAGAGGGCAAAAGTGTTATAGGCCAATCTAGAACTGGTTCTGGGAAAACCCATGCCTTTTTATTGCCACTCTTTCATCGGATTCAAGAAGATAAACGAGAAGTGCAGATAGTAATTACTGCACCAACTAGAGAATTGGCTACACAGCTTTATGATGAAGTAAGAAAAATAATTGAGTTTGCTGATAAACAACAAAAATGGATTGCCAAGTTATTAGTAGGTGGAACAGATAAACAGAAAATGATGGAGAAGCTAAAAGAGCCCCCGCATATTATTGTAGGTACTCCTGGACGAATTCTTGATATTGTTAAAGAGAACGCCTTATCCATTTATACTGCTAATAGTTTTGTCATGGATGAAGCAGATCTTATGCTTGACTTAGGATTTATTGATCAAATCGATCAATTACTAGTACGTTGTCATCCTTCTATTCAATTGTTGGTGTTTTCAGCGACCATTCCGCAACGCTTACAGCATTTTTTAAAAAAATATTTAGAAAATCCATTGTATGTTAAAGTAGCAGATGATTTATCACCGGAAACGATGGAGCATCGCCTTATCTACTTAAAACATAGAGATGAAGCATCGATTATAGCAGATATTGCAAAAACAATTCATCCATATTTAGCGATTATTTTTACAAACGGGAAAGAAAAAGCGAATGAATTAGCTGCCTCTTTACAACAAAAAGGTGTAAATGTTGGCCTTATCCATGGTGGCTTACCACCTCGTGAACGAAAGCGTATGTTAAAAGAAATTCAAAATTTACGTTATCAGTATATTGTTGCGACTGACTTGGCAGCTAGAGGTATTGATATTAAAGGTGTTAGCCATGTCATAAATGCCCAACTGCCAAAAGAAGACCATTTTTATATTCATCGTGTTGGCAGGACAGCAAGGGCTGGTATGGAGGGTACCGCCATTAGTATTTATCAAACGGAAGATGTACCGCTTATTAAAAAGTTGGAGGAAAAAGGTTTAACTTTTACGTATATGGATATTCAAAATGGGGAATGGCGTGAGGCTAAGCCATGGAATCATCGTTCATTACGTACGAGTCAAAAATCAGAGGTAGATCGAGAAGCTTGGAAACGAGTAAAAAAAGTTAAAAAAGTAAAACCCGGCTATAAGAAAAAAATGAAGCAAGAAAAAGAAGCAATTAAGAAACGGTTAAAGAAAAATAAATATAGAAAGAAATAGGTTTTTAATTAGGGGAGATGAAGGTATGTTAAAAATTGGTTCCCACGTTTCAATGAGTGGTAAAAAAATGCTAAAAGGTTCATCAGAAGAAGCTGTATCCTATAGTGCAAATACATTTATGATTTATACAGGCGCACCGCAAAACACACGGAGAAAGCCAATTGAGGAATTGAATATTGAGGCTGGAAGGGAACATATGGAGGAAAACGGCATAGAAGATATCGTAGTACATGCTCCATACATTATTAATATTGGTAACACAAATAAGCTTGAAACCTTTAACTTAGGTGTAAATTTTTTAAGGAGTGAAATGGATCGAACCTTTGCCATTGGAGCAAAGCAAATTGTTTTACATCCAGGAGCTCATGTTGGAGCAGGTGCAGAAGCAGGAATTAAACAGATTATTAAGGGCTTAAATGAAGTTTTGGAAAAGGATAATGAGGTTCAGATAGCACTGGAAACAATGGCTGGCAAGGGTTCAGAAATAGGGAGAAGCTTTGATGAGTTAGCCAAAATTATTGATGGGGTAACACACAATGAAAAGCTGTCTGTTTGCTTGGATACTTGCCATATTCACGATGCTGGTTATAATGTGATCGATGATTTTGATGGGGTGCTTAATGAATTTGATAAAATTATTGGGGTGGATCGAATAAAAGTTGTCCATGTTAACGATAGTAAAAATGAAATAGGAGCTCAAAAAGATCGTCACGAAAATATTGGATTTGGTCATATCGGCTTTGAAGCTTTACTGTATGTTATCAATCACCCGCAATTAAAGGAATTGCCGAAAATATTAGAAACTCCTTATGTTGGGAAAGATAAAAAAAATAAAAAAGCACCATATAAGTATGAAATTGATATGATCAGATCTGGTGAATTTGATCCTGCTTTAAAAGAAAAAATTATGAATCAATAAATTTCTGTTATTATTAGCGTCAAGGGGCGCTTTAAATATAGTTTTAAACAGAAAACTGTGGAGCTTAATGCTCTACTTTATCCTGCATCTAAGTGCTGTTATCTCCAACTTCAATACCGAGAAATCGAAGTGGAAGTTAACGGCACTAGACGCCTGATTCGTTCAATCGACAGAACGGAGGAGATTCGGTAGGAACAAACATCCACGTAAAAAAGCGGTTTTCTTTTTCAAGGACAAGAAAAGCTACGACAGCGACACATCGCGCGCAGAAAAAGTGGTTTTCTTTTTCAAGGACAAGGAAAGCTACGACAGCAATACATCGCACGCAGAAAAAGCGTTTTTCTTTTTCAAGGACAGAGTTGCTACGGTAGCAAAACATCGCACGCAGAAAAAGTGGTTTTCTTTTTCAAGGATACCGGAGATTTTAGCCTTTATTCCACTTTAAGGAGGAAAAATCCCACTTTAACGGAATAAATGATCTAAACCATAAGATGTAACCATATCATTAAATAATTGTTGCGCTTTTTGCGCAGTTGTTTGGTCTGTAATCCTCGCTAATTGTTGAATCATTTTTTTTCTTCCTTCAACGCTAAATGGATCAACTTCATACTGTCTTAAGTACATAATTATTTGTTTTGTTTCTTGCTGTGTTAATGAAAAGCCATATTGGTTAGCATAATTCATAAGCTCTCCTGCTGATAATTGAGTTAACTTTTTTCTAATTATTTCTTTTATGATTTTTGACATTCGACATTGCTCCCTTAATAAAGCTCTACGTTACTATATGTAAATAAAAATAAAAATCATCTTGTCCTGTTTATTATTTTTATAGGAAAGGCTTCCATTAAATAACATCTGTAAAAAAATCAAAAATCCATAACCTAAGCTTGTACCTCAAAACAAAAGGAGGTCTTAGCTAATGGGTCAAAATCCGAACAAAGGTATGAAGGATGTTGAAGAAGCACCAAATTACGAAGAACAAAGAAAAAATCAAGACTTTATTGGCGTCAAACCTGATAGCTCAAGAGACGAAGAATTCGCTACAGAAATGACCACAGATGATTATGAGCCTGAAGTCACAGATGATGAAGTAGATGCAAATACAACATTTGGCTGGATTGGCATCGCCTTATCCATTATTTCCTTTTTTGTTTGGCCAGTGATCTTTGGTGTAGCAGGAATCGTACTCGGCTTCATGTCTAGAGGTAGAGGAGCAGACGCACTGGGAAATATTGCTATTGCTGCAGGAGTAATATCAATTCTCATTGCTTTATTTATATTGCCATTTGTTTAGGGAAGGTACATTTGCCTTCCTTTTTTTTGTCTCTATCGGGATAACTTTTTTGAGAAGTAGCATCGTCTAACTTAATTGCTCAAGCTGTTACTCAACTTGGCTCTTCTTCCTACGATAAGTCAATATCGGCTCGAATCTAAAGAAAGGCCGATTAAAAGTGGGCTTGCCGCTAAGGCGTCGGCATACCCTGTTTTTGGCTGTGTTTTCTTTATCCCGAATGTAAGGATACGAAATTTTCTCATTTTTAAAATCCGCTTATGCCAATACGATGAGAAAAACGGCTCCTAAATTCTCGATTCGTTTGGGGCGACAGGACAAGAAAGACTACGACAGCGATACATCGCACGCAGAAAAAACGTTTTTCTTTTTAAGGAAGAAACAACGACAGCGACATTACGGTTTTTCAAGGAGGCCTGAGAACTTAGCCTTTTGATCCACTGTTTCAGTTGCCCTTTATCTCCTCAGAAGATCTGCTGTTTGTCCGTCGCTAAATGAGCACTGCTAGCTTTTGTTTTTAAAGATCTTAGTATTAGATTTATCAATGTTGAAAAACTTTTAGACATATTCTCCATAGACTCTATTAACTATGGTTAGGAAAAAATGAATCGGTTGCTTAAATTTTTTAAAAACATGAATATCACAGTAAAAACAGTTATGGTTTATTACTTTTAAGTATGCCTCAAACAATAATGATTTGTATTCCACTTGAAAGTACTACCCGAATTTAATACTCATTTGGAGATGTATTATTTTTCATACTTTGGAAAATAATAAATATCTCCTGGAGTGAGTGAAGACGGATCACTTTCTGGATTAACCAGTTGAAAATCAGCAAATATGTTTATGTTATGAATGTCATTTAAATGAGGGTTTAGCCGTTCTACAATGGAAAGAACAGTATCTCCTGCTTGGACTTTAATTGGAATGACATGATAAGCTAAAGGTTCTGGGTTAGCTTTTTGTTCAAACTTATATTTATCTTTTTCAGAATGTGTCGCTACCTGTGTAAGGTCTTGATAAATAACGAAAATAGCAATTATACTAAACAATAAAACAGTAAGTTTTTTAATAAAATACATAGAATTTACTCCTTATAATGAAACAAAATATACCTTATATACGTATAAATAAATGAACGATGAGAGGAGGAGCATATTGGCTATTTTTGAGATGGAATGGATTGGGCTTATTATAACTGGCTTTGCTACATTATTTTTAATTGGCGAAGTATTAGTAAATATGCGTGGAGTTTTTGCATTATTAGGAATTGGATTCATTACAGTATATTTTGGAGCATATGTTGAGGCGGACTCCATTATTATTATGCTTATTATTTACTTTATTGGATTATTACTTATTATTATTGATGGAAAACTCCTTAATGACGGTACGTTAGCTACCATTGGATTAGCAAGTATGTTGACAGCAGTAGCACTTCCAGCTCCTAGCTTTACCTCTGGATTGTATGCGGTTTTAGGGGTGTTATTAGGAGGTGGTGCCTCGTTTTTTTTCTTAAAAGTATTTAAGCGAAGAGAGATGTGGAATAAAATAACATTAAAAGATCAGTTAACAAAAGAAGCTGGTTACAATTCATTGAATATAAGCTATGAACAATTAGTAGATAAAGAAGGACTGACTTTAACCGATTTACGACCGGTTGGAACGATTCGCGTCGATCGTAAGAATTATAGTGCAATTTCTAATGGACAATGGATTTCTAAAAACACAAAGGTGAGGATTATAAAAGTAGATGGAACCAAAATATTAGTTGAAACTGTTGAATGAAAATAAGAAGATAACCAAAAAAAGGTTATCTTTTATATGTTTAAGTAAGTTAAATTTAATGCCAACTATGTTGTTATATTTAAAAAGGTTGCTCAAATCGACAAAATTAACATAGCAAACTTTTTCCTTGTCTGTTTTAATCTATACATATGTAGTTTAAGGAAAGTTCAGCAAAGTTATTACAATTAGATTTAATCGTACACTTTTATGGCTATTATCTCTTCACATAATCTATCCATGGTTTTATGAAGAAGATTATAATTGTCGATTTATGGGTAATCTATTAGGAATGTTGTTAACAATTAACCTGTGGTGGTTAGTTACCTATTCCGCATTTAAAATGCTGTAAGGTAACACTTCAAAAATAGTGAATACGTAAGAAATTTTAGAGAGATAACGGCGTCTAAATACCCGATTCATTGACAGGATAAGAAATAACCACGACAGCGATACTTCGACGCAGAAAAAGTGTACTTCTTTTTCAAGGACAAGAAATAACCACGATAGCGATCATCGCACACAGAGAAAACGCCTTCCTCTTTCAGGGACGCCTGAAATGTTATCGTTGTTCTACTTCTAATCAGTGAAGAAGAAATCCCATTGAATGAAGGTTCTCTTTAGCCACATTGAGTTTGAAAAAAAGCGTTTGTTCGTATAAAAAACAACGCTTTTTTTCGATTGTAAATTTAATGTTAAATATAATTATAACTCCTTTACAAAAACTTTATATATACTTAATATTGTTATGGTGCGACAAGATTCAACATAAAGAAGGGTAGGTATACATTTTGGAAATTGATGTTCAAAAACTGATTTTTGAATTTATTGGTGGTCTCGGTATTTTTCTTCTAGGTATTAAATACATGGGTGACGGATTACAAAAGTCAGCAGGTGACCGCTTACGAGATATATTGGATCGTTTTACAAGTAATCCATTTTTGGGTGTGCTCGCAGGTATTATTGTTACTACTTTAATTCAAAGTAGTTCTGGAACAACCGTATTAACTGTAGGTCTTGTTAATGCAGGCTTTATGTCATTAAAGCAAGCTATTGGGGTTATAATGGGGGCAAATATTGGTACAACTATTACTGCATTTATTATAGGAATTGATATTAGTGCCTATTCTTTGCCAATTCTTGCTGTAGGTTGTTTCTTACTGTTTTTCTTTAAAAGTCAGAAAGTTAATGCTATAGGACAAGCAGTTTTTGGTTTTGGAGCGCTATTCTTTGGTTTAGAATTAATGAGTAATGGTATGAAGCCGTTGCGGAGCTTAGAAGCGTTTCAAGAGCTAACAGTTAGTATGAGTGATAATCCCATCTTAGGTGTAGTGATTGGTACTGTATTTACTTTAATTGTACAAAGCTCAAGTGCAACTATTGGTATTTTGCAGGGCTTATTTTCTGAAGGAGCAATAGAATTAAAGGCAGCACTTCCTGTTCTATTTGGAGATAATATTGGTACGACCATTACTGCAGTTCTCGCCTCCATAGGTGCAACAATAGGTGCTAAGCGAGCTGCACTTACCCATGTTATATTCAACTTGGTAGGAGCAACAATCTTTCTTATTTTTTTGGGGATATTTACAAGTTTTATTACCTTTTTACAAGGTCAGTTTCATTTGAACCCTGAAATGACCATTGCGTTTGCTCACGGGACATTTAACATAACCAATACGATTATGCAATTTCCATTTATTGGTGCTTTAGCTTGGCTGGTAACCAAAATTATACCAGGTAAAGATTCCATTATAGAATATAAGCCAAAGCATTTGGATCCCATATTCATTCAACAATCACCTTCTGTAGCATTAGATCAAGCTAAGTCTGAGTTAGTGAGAATGGGTGAGTATGCATATAAGGGTTTAGAAGAGACCAATAAATATTTAAATACTCATTTGATTAAGCACTCGGAGTTGGCAATGCAAATCGAAAGTGCGTTAAATAATCTTGATCGAAAAATTACTAATTATTTAATTGAATTATCTACAGAATCACTGTCTGAATTAGAAAGTGAAAAACATTCTTCTATCCTTGATGCAGTTCGTGACGTTGAGCGAATTGGAGACCATTTTGAAAATATTGTTGAACTCATTGAATATAAAATCTCTAATAAATTATACTTAACAGATTATGCGAAAGAAGATCTTAATGAAATGTTTGAGTTAACGATTTCTACTGTTAAGCAGGCAGTTTACGCCATTCAAGAAATGAACCGTGAAGAAGCACTTTCAGTTATTCAAAAAGAGGATCAAATCGATAAAATGGAGCGGAAATTTCGAAAAAAACATATTATTCGTATGAATGAAGGGATTTGTAGTGGATCCGCTGGAATGGTATTTGTAGATATTATTAGTAATTTAGAGCGAATCGGTGATCACGCAGTAAATCTTGCTGAAGAAGTTCTTGGCGAGTAGTGGATAAAATTAAATTACGGTACTATTTCACTTTTTTATCTATCTAAGGTGACATACGACTCCTACTTCAAGTGTGATAGAAAATCCGAAGAGTCCAAGCGGGAGATAAAGACATTTTTACCTGATTCATTGACAGGACAAGAAATAACCACGACAGCGGTACATCGCACGCAGAAAAAGTGTACTTCTTTTTCAAGGACAAGAAATAACCACGACAGCGGTACATCGCGGTTTTTTAAGGACAAGAAAAGCTTTGGCAGCAATACATCACAACGTATTGAAGAAAAGGCGTTTTTTAAGCATATTGTGATTTTAGTCTTTGTTCCACTTCTAATAAAAAAATCCCACTGAATGAAGTTTCACTTTATTATAAATTTACATCGTTCTAATTAATTAGAACGATGTAAATAATTCATTTTGGTGGGTGATTAATTCTAATTTTCTAATTTTAAATTAAGTCTTGAAATCCATATAGAAAGATGCTATAGTAAATATTGTCGTTTTAAAGCAATATATAAATGAAATACATATATAATAGTTTGTTAAGATTTTGTAAAAAAAGATATTGACAGAAGTTGTTGAACATGGTAAATTATATCTTGTCGCTATAATTTAAACAAATTATAGCATGCCCGTTCCACAGTAGCTCAGTGGTAGAGCAATCGGCTGTTAACCGATCGGTCGTAGGTTCGAATCCTACCTGTGGAGCCAAAAATGGCGGTGTAGCTCAGCTGGCGAGAGCGTACGGTTCATACCCGTGAGGTCGTGGGTTCGATCCCCTCCACCGCCACTTAAATATCAACTTGTATGGCGGTCGTGGCGAAGTGGTTAACGCACCGGATTGTGGCTCCGGCATCCGTGGGTTCGATCCCCACCGGTCGCCCCATTATATTAAAATTATATCAAACGGACCCTTAGCTCAGTTGGTTAGAGCTATCGGCTCATAACCGATCGGTCGCAGGTTCGAGTCCTGCAGGGTCCACTAGTCTATTTGGAGGTATACCCAAGTCTGGCTGAAGGGATCGGTCTTGAAAACCGACAGGGGTGTAACAGCCCGCGGGGGTTCGAATCCCTCTACCTCCTCCATACATATAGTGCGGTTAAGAAGTAGAAAATCAAATCAATTTTATATTCTGATGGCTCGGTAGCTCAGTCGGTAGAGCAAGGGACTGAAAATCCCTGTGTCGGCGGTTCGATTCCGTCCCGAGCCACCATTTTTTAAACAAGCATCTGCTTGTTTTTTTATTGTCTGGCCAATTATACCTGTTTCTACATGGCGGTATTTTGTAAAAAACATCGTCTGTCTAGGTCAAACGCTCAAAGCGACTAGCAAACTTCAGTCTTCTCCTTTAGATAAGTCAACATTGGTTCCTTATCTAAAGGAAGACCGAATAAAAGCGGGCGTGTCGCTCAGAACGTCGGCATCTCTCTGTTTTAGAGACATGTTTTCTTTATCCCAAATGTAAGGCTCTGTATCTTTCTCATCATATTGAGAAAACGGTCCTAAATTCCCGATTCGTTTGGGTTGACAGGACAAGTAAGACTTCTTGAATAAGCATCGCGGTTTTCAAGGACAAGAAAAGCTTCGACAGCGATACATCGCACGCAGAAAAAGTGTTTTTCTTTTTCAAGGACAAGGAAAGCTACGACAGCGATACATCGCACGCAGAAAAAGTGTTTTTCTTTTTCAAGGACAAGGAAAACTACGACAGCGATACATCGCACGCAGAAAAAGTGTTTTTCTTTTTCAAGGACAAGGAAAACTACGACAGCGATACATCGCACGCAGAAAAAGTGTTTTTCTTTTTCAAGGAGAAAAGCACTCTTTGAAAGAGGTCTCACTTTATCCCGTCGGAAATTTTCCAGTTTGTACATGTCTAAACAAGTGTTCTTTATACATCTTAGTCGTATAGCATTTGTCAATGCATATAATTTGCAACACTAAAAAACCTTTGGTAGGCTTGATTAAAAGGGTGATATTAGATCCTTTTTAATTAAAATGGATTTATTAGAGGAGGAAGGAATAATGTCAAAATTTGAATTACCCGAACTACCATATGCATACGATGCACTTGAACCTACAATCGATAAGGAGACCATGAACATACACCATACAAAGCATCATAATACGTATGTTACAAAATTAAATGACGCTTTGGAGGGACATGCAAACCTTCAGAATAAATCATTAATGGATTTAATTAGCAACCTAGATGCTGTACCAGAAAGCACTCGTACTGCTGTAAGAAATAATGGCGGTGGACACGCTAACCATAGTCTTTTCTGGAAGATTCTTTCACCAAATGGTGGCGGAGAACCAACTGGCGAGCTTGCTGATAAAATTAACGAGACTTTTGGCAGTTTCGAAAAGTTTAAAGAACAGTTCGAAAGTGCTGCAACTGGACGTTTCGGTTCAGGATGGGCATGGCTTGTTGTAAATAATGGCAAATTAGAAATAACTAGTACACCAAACCAAGATTCACCATTAATGGAAGGAAAAACACCTATTTTGGGCTTAGATGTTTGGGAGCATGCTTACTACCTAAAATATCAAAATAGACGTCCAGAATATGTTTCTGCATTTTGGAACATCGTTAACTGGGATGAAGTTGCAAAAAACTATAACGAAGCAAAATAAAGGACGTTATAAAAGAAATAAAAAGTCACCGATAAGGTGGCTTTTTATGTTTCGTTAAGAATCAAGTGGATTCAATAGGATTAATAAAACTTTTATCACGTATCTAAGAGCCGTAAGACTCCCACACGGTGTGATAGAAATTTACGAAGAAGTCTAAGCCAGAAATAGCGCCGCTTAAATTCCCGATTCGTTCAGGTCGAAAGAACAAGGTACGCTTCGAAAGCGATATATCGCGCTTTTTTAAGACCTGCGATTTTAGCCTCTGTTCTTGTCTGGAAAACGATATCTGCTTCTATTTGAGTGGTCACTAGCTTCGTCCAGTTTAGGTGCTGGTGCTCCTAGCAAGCTTCACTCTTCTTTCTATGATAAGTCAACATTGGCCCGAATTTAAAGGAAGGTCGACTAAAAGTGGGCTTGTCGCTCAGGCGTCGGCATCCCTCTGTTTTAGAGGCATGTTTTCTTTATCTCATCAAAGTTCTCCAGTTTGTCGTTACTAACTGATCGCCTGTTTTTTGTTCTACTTCTTATCAGCAGGAAGAAAAAGCGAACTGGATAAAATTTTAATTTATAACTGGATACTTTTAAGCAAGATAGATTGATGTAATTTTTTATTATTCATATAATAGAATAATGACAGTAATTAAATAGAAATGAGTTGATATGATGGCGACAAGTGGCGGTATAGTAATTCTTACAGAGATGCTTTCTTCACTTCCACCTTCTGAAAGAAAAATTGCGTCCTATATTATAAATAATCCAGAGGAAGCGTTGACCTTGACAGCTGTTGAGTTGGGGAAGAGAAGTTCAACCAGCGGAGCTGCTGTTATTAGACTTTGTAAATCATTAAACTTAAAGGGATTTCAAGATTTAAAGTTAAGAATAGCAGGAGATCTCCATAAAACAGAAGAGGTTGGATTCAGAGATATAGAGCCTAATGAACCTTTACTTTCTGTTATTAAGAAGATGACGAATAATAGCATTCAAACAATTCGGGAAACTGCTGAATTATTAAATGTTGAACAGTTGCAAAAAGTAGTAGAAAAAGTGAAAAATGCAAAAAGTCTTCACTTTATTGGGGTCGGCGCTTCCAGTATAATTGCACAGGATGCACAGCAAAAATTTTTGCGAATTAATAAAAATGCATATGCATTTACGGATATACATATGGCAGCAACCCAGGTTGCCAATACAACAAAGGAAGATGTAGTTTTAGGAATTTCTTTTTCCGGAGAAACTGTAGAAGTCGCTAAGATTCTTCAATTAGCGAAAAAAAATAATGCTACCACGATTAGTCTGACTAAATATGGGAAATCTTTAGTGACAGAAGAAGCAGATTTAAAATTATACACTTCTGCAACTAAAGAGCCTACCTTTCGAAGTGGCGCAACTTCATCTCGTATCGCCCAACTTCACGTAATCGATATTCTGTTTATGTCAGTAGCATCATTACAATATGATGATACAGTTGAGCATTTGAATGCAACTAGAGAAGCGGTAGAGTTTTTATCTAAAAAAGGTAAACGCTCTAATCGTAACTGATTAAAAGAGATAAATGACACGTAAAGGTGTAATATATGGTTAATTTTAGCAGAAGAAAGGATTATACGAATGAAAACTTGACAGTAGAATTACGAGGTAGTAAACTGTGATTTTTCTTTCCTCTAATTATTAGTTTTGTGGTCTGAAATGGACAATTTTTATATTGTAGCTTACATACGTAATTACATATGGCTTATGGAATGGAAATATATTGCTAACTAATGAAAGCATAATCTAAATAGAAAATAATTGAAGTTATTTATGTTGTCATTAATTTAACTTGCTTCATATATAGAAATTAATCAATTCTATCGTATGTTTGTATATCTGATTCGTATTTGTTCAAACTAATATTGACTTGAAAAAGGGGTATCAGATATGCAGAAAATCCATGCAATTAATCGCCATATGAATATAAATAAAGATCTTATTTTATTACTTCTTATTGGAGGTTTATACTCACTAGGACTATTTCTATCCAACACGTTTGTCAATATTTATCTTTGGAAGCAATCAGGAGATTTTGTTACAATTGCAGTCTATAACTTAGCAATCTACACCTTTTTACCAATTACTTTCATTATAGCTGGAATATTAGCGAAAAAAGTTGATCGAATCATTGTGTTACGATTGGGGGTATTTTTTTTATCGCTCTTTTTTTTAAGTGTGCTTGTAATAGGTGAAAAAGCTGCTTATTTCAATTTCATGCTTGGAGGTCTTTTAGGAATTGGTTATGGATTTTATTGGCTTGCATTTAATGTGTTGACCTTTGAAATTACAGAACCAGACACACGTGATTTTTTTAATGGTTTTTTAGGAATATTACAATCATTTAGTGGTATGGTCGGTCCTTTACTCGCTGGAATGATTATTTCAAAAATGAAGGCTAATATTGGTTATTCTGTTATTTTTACTGTTTCATTCCTGATGTTTATTTGTGCAGTCATTATTAGCTTCTTTTTAAATCAGCGTAAGGCAGAGGGAAGCTTTCACTTTCGCAGAGTGTTTGCAGAACGGTTCCATAATAAGAACTGGAAACGGATTCAAAATGCCCATATTTTTCAAGGATTACGAGAGGGAATATTTGCGTTTATAATTGCGATTTGGGTGTTTTTAATTACCCAAAGTGAATTTGCACTAGGAATGTTCAATTTAGTATTTTCTGGACTGTCGCTTATTTCTTATTTTGTTGGCACGAGAATGATTAAGCCTTCTTTAAGAAAAAAGGCAATTTTACTTGGCGGTTTAATTCTCTATTTTTCAATTGCAATAATTATTTTTAACATTAGCTATATACAGTTACTTATTTATGCCATTTGCATTGGTATTGCTTATCCTATTTTGACAATCCCATATGTTTCATTAACATATGACGTAATTGGAAAAGCATGGAGAGCCAAAGAATATCGAGTAGAATATATTGTAGTAAGAGAGCTATTTGTAAATATCGGCAGGATCATCTCCATTTCAATATTCTTAATTACACTTTCGTTTACTTCAGCAGAAGTAATCATTCCTTATCTGTTAGCAATTTTTGGTGCAGGGCACGTCATTATTTATTTCTTTGTGAAAAATATATACTTGGAAAGCGAAACAGGTAAACAGGTTTTAATTAAGGAACAGTTAACAGATGATAAAAACAGATAGAAGTAATTGTATTAGAAAAGCTTGGCTTGTCGCCAAGTCTTTAGCGAAAGCTGTAGTTTTTCTTATACTATAAACCCTAAGTTTTATCCTTTTCTATAGTATAAAAAAGATAATAGATCAGTTTGAACGATGAATTGAGCGATATAAAAAAATAGATGAATTGCGTTGCTAGAAATGATATAATAAAGTGAAACTTCATTCCGTACTCTTTTTTTCATGGAATGTTAGTACTACAAGGGTATGACCTAAAGGCCTTTAAACGAATCGGATATTTAGGTCACCGTTACCTCCATAAAGATTGACTGTATGAAAAGAGAATCATACGGTTCTTAGGTGTGGGGTAAATAAAGCATGGTAAACTGTAACATTATTTGGGGGAGAGAATATGAGGAAAAAAAAGAAAAAGGAACAACTTCCCTTCCGTGTTAACATATTATTTTTTATCATTTTTCTAATGTTTGCTGTACTGATTTTGCAACTAGGTATCGTGCAAATATTAAATGGTGAAGAATATCAAGAAGAAATTAATCGAACAGTGAAAGATACGACAAAGGTTCCTGTGCCTAGGGGGAAAATTTATGACAGCAATCATCAAGTTGTTGTCGATAATAAGCCATTATATTCCATTACGTATACACCACCAAAAGGAACACAAGCGGAAGATCGTTTAGAATTGGCAGAGAAGCTTGCTAAATTTATCTCGATGGATAGTGAAGAATATTTAGACACTATTACTGAACGTGATAAAAAAGAATACTGGTATTTGAAAAATAATAAAGAAGCAGATAGCCGGTTATCAAAGAAAGAAGCAGCTGAGCTAGATAATGCGAAACAATATAAAACAATTTTAAATCGGATTACGAAAGATGAAGTAGCTCATTTTTCCAAACAACAGTTAGAAGTTATTGCGATAAAAAAAGAGTTGGACAAGGCATACTCCTTAACACCGCAGATTGTCAAAAATGAAGATGTAACTGCGGAAGAATATGCTCAAGTTTCTGAGCATTTAGCTGAGCTTCCGGGAATAAACGCTACAACCGACTGGAATAGAGATTATCCTTTTAAAAATTCAATTAAAAGTTTGCTTGGATCGATTACTTCTCAAGAACAAGGTATTCCAGCTGATAAAGAGGAATATTTTCTAACAAGAGGCTATAGCCGTAATGATCGAGTAGGAAAAAGTGGACTGGAGGAATATTATGAAGATATCCTTCGTGGTCGTAAAGAGCAAATACAATATACGACATCAAAGTCCGGAGAAGTTGTCGGCACCAAAACAGTAGTTGAAGGCAGCCGAGGAAAAGATCTTGTATTAACCATCGATATGGAATTTCAGAAGGAAGTAGATAAAATTGTTCGGGAAGAGTTAAAAGCGGCGGTACCAATGAATCCATATCTAAAAGACGCACTTGCAGTTGTCATGAATCCTAAAACTGGGGAACTTTTAGCTGTCAGCGGTCAAACGAGAGACGGTAATAAGTATAAAGATGCTGCGATTAAGACCATTTCCGACGGGAATCGTCCCGGGTCGGTAGTAAAGGGAGCAACTGTGTTAGCTGGCTTTGAGTCGGGAACGATTTCACCAGGACAAGTTTTCGTTGACCGGCCAATAAAGATTAAAGGTACACCAATAAAAGGATCATACAGTAGCAGTATTGGTGCAGTTAATGATGTTACTGCATTAAAACGGTCCTCTAACGTGTATATGTTTTATATTGCACTGAAAATGGGGGGAGAAAATCGTTATCCATTTCCAAATAGTGGAAAAGCAAGTTTTAATCCAGCTGCTTGGCAGGAAATGCGAAATTATTTTCAACAATTTGGTTTAGGAGTAAAAACCGGTATCGATTTCCCTTATGAAAGTGTTGGTTATCAAGGTCCTTCACTTCCTAGAGCGGGGCTTTTAATGGACCAAGCTATCGGCCAATATGACACGTATACGACGATGCAATTAGCACAATATGTTTCCACCATTGCGAATGATGGTTATCGCGTGCGCCCGCGCTTTTTAAAAGAAATTCGTGAACCTGGTCGTTCTGATAAACAACTAGGAAAAGTATATCGAAGTGAAGATACAGACGTATTAAACCGAATTGAAATGAAACAGTCGTATATTAAACGTGTACAAGAAGGATTTAAGCAAGTTTTTCAAGCTCAAGGAGGTACGGGGTACTTACATTGGTCTGGTAAGGATTATAAACCAGCAGGAAAAACAGGTACGGCGCAAAATGCAATTTATCAGGATGGTAAACAACTTGCTGAAACGGAGAACTTGTCCTTAATCGGCTACGCACCATATGATGATCCTGAAGTAGCGTTTGCGATAATGGTTCCTAATACATCACCTAGTAGGGGAAATGCTATTAACCATAAGATTGGCACAAAAATTATGGATACGTATTTTGATTTAAAAAAAGAGCGTAGTGAAGAATAAACCTTATATACCAAGGGTTTTCCCTCTTTGCTCTTATAAAGCAGAGAGGGCTTTTTCATGTCCAAATCTGGAATTGAATACCCTTTGAATATCCCAAGTCAAAATTTCATGTACTTCTGGAACATCTCGGCTGTTTCCGCCTTCGCTTCATCGGTCACATGAGATTAAAGGATTTATAATTATTCAGCAGTCCCTAATTAACGAACGAAGCAGTAAATAAGAATGGGGTTCAAGACGTTTTTCCTAAATATCGCGATTGTAGTGCTGCTGGATGAAATGGAAAAATAACGGTGCGGAATGATAGACGACTCTGACTAGGGGCGTCTTTGTTCTGCCAGTTACAATAAGATATTACGTAATATGTAATACATTTATGAAAGAGGCTTCCGTAACAAAAAAAGACCAACAGCCGGTGAGAGCTAGGTACCCTATCGGTCTTTTCGATTAATCGTGCATTGCCGATTCGTTGCTCACTCGAAATGCGCAACGATTTCTGAAAGGTTATGTTTAGTAGATCTTTACTGGTGGGAGTAATTAGATCAGCCCTTAATGATAAAGACTTTATGTTAAATACAAAGAAAGACGCGGGTATCTATTTTTATCCCTGTGACTAATTAACAAAGTCTTTGATTTAAATATACTGAAGTCTGTAACATAACATGTATTACGTAAGATGTAATAGTACCAGGTAATCACGAAAAAGACCGACAGGCTGTGAGGTTTATCGGTCTTTACGATTATCTTTTATCAAGCCTTTGCTGATGAGGCTAGGCTCTTTTTCTTTCAGTTTTAGTTCCTTCTCTTTTAGATTTAGCTCATCGGCCTTTCAAGCTATTCGCTCGGTGCATCTCGATGCGTACGTCGTTTAGTGTTGGTGTGAGCCCCGGTACATCGTGGTCGAAGAGCTTTCGCCCCATTCCACTTTTAAAAAATTCTGGCATAATGGGTTTAAGTATTTTAATGCGACGCTAGTGAAATCATATAATAAAAAAATCGACCACAGTTCCAGCTGTGGCGATAGATACCCATCCTTCTGATAGGGGATTGGCGTTATCTAATCTGAAAAGAAAAAATAGCGACACGACTGCGATTAACGCTATCTATTAATTTATTAATATCACACGGGTAGAGCGCGTAGGTTTCTATAAAAGGTTTTGAAGAAACGTAAAATTTTAAAATAACGTGCAGCGTGTCGATTCTATCATTAATTGAATGAAAGTGTATTACGTATTATGTAATAGGGCGAAGTAACAGGAAGTTTGAACAGGATGGGGTTTGCATAAAATATTACCTATTATGGAATTGGGGTGAATAATAGGTGCCTATAAACAGGTGAAGAAATCATCATAAAGTGTCAGGAAGATATGTCATATAATTACTACTCCGGCACACAAAAGGTGAAGAATGATAAAGTATTACGTATGATGCAGCAGGAAATGGTTTTGCGATTGTTGTATATAGAATACGTATACAATTATCTATTACATATTATGTAATATTACTTCTTAATATAAAGTGATAATAAAAAACCTCTCCATATTCCGTATCATGAGATAAAAATATGTCATATGAAATAAAATAGAAATTATTTATTACTATCATGTAATCATACTATGTAATACTATTTCTGATTTATGTCACATGATGGTATTACGTCGAAATAAGATTTGGAACAATTAAATTTCACTCTTATCATTAGAGAAGTCATACCAAAAAAATTTTCCAGGCAACAAAGAGAACACGCTATGAATTTGCTATAAAGTTATTCTTATAAAGAAGTAGAAGCTATGACAGGAATTTCAAAAAGTAAACTGATTAGAGTAAGAAATTAAAACCGTACATCGACCAGCAAAATGAAAAAAATGTTACGTTTTCCGTGACAATAAATTAGAGGATTTGCTAATATATAAATAGATACAACGAAGTCCTAGGCGACGAATCTAGGGCATTATAAAGATCAACCAAGGGGCCTCGACGCAGGGTTCCTATTATATTATTTATAGGCGTTCTCTTATCGTTGGGGGGACGTAGCTAACTAATAAGAAAAATATGGTTGAAGATAACCCATTATTTACAAATTGATCTTTTCCCCTTGCTTAATAAAGCAAAGCGAATATACTAAAACTCGGCATGAGAGTATGGTCCGGTATTTCGGTGCGTCAGGCGATAACTGTCTGGTTTTGAAAGGTGAGACGGGTTTGTCTGCTGAATAAAAAAAGAGAACGAGGTTGCGAATAACAATCCATATCTATCATATACTGCACAATGTACCGAATACTATACGCACGAAATATCTAATTATTTATGCATGTGGTACAACACTCCTTATTTTATGCATACCGTAACGTAAATTACGCATAGGATATACGCACGCCATCATTCATCTGATGCACATAACCTATGTGTTTACAATATGTCGTATAGCATACGTATATCGTGTGATATTTATATAGACATCAGATGGGCACCAATAACTCGCGCCCCGCAATTCACACAACATACAGCATGAGATACGTACATAATACGTACATTTACACGGTTTAACATTCCGTGCCGGCATTTATGCTTATATCATTTCATATAAGATTCGCATACCGTGTAACATTCCATGCAATAGTACGTCATAACGCATCGCATACGCACCAGATGCCGATAGGATATCACAATAAGTATCTATTTCCGTATTTATCAGTGAGTTATCCGGTGCGTAGATGATGTTATATACCATCAGCTGTGGATTTAAAATAAAGTCGCGACGTTTGTAAAAAAGTTGCGAAGCTTTACCTTTTTGGATTTTTTATCTAAAGGCGTGTTTCTTGTGTAAAGGACTTACTTAATTAAGTAGTTCAGTGTACTGAATTTATAGAAATAATTGAAATGAAATATGTAGTTTGTGAAGAAAAACACTTAAACTAACTGGGCAGGATTGTCCAATAATAATGAGTAAATTATACTCTGATTTTTGCAGTTAAAGTGATTAAAAAACAGCCTTGAACTCCCATGAATGTAGGGTTTTTGGCTGTTTTTATTTGTCGAAAAGTTGTAGTGTGATTCACCCTTTTTTGAAGATCCCTAATTTTTTTTAATTTCTCCTAATGACAAGCATTTTTTTCCTAAACCAATTTCCAATTCCTTTTCGATTTCAGCCAACACCTTATCATAATAATCAAACAGATAATAATTTTCCTGTATATGGCTATAGGACACCTTCCTTAGACTATCAAGTATGGCAGTAATGGAGTACTTCCCCTTCAATTGGTGCTCTAATAATCTTGCGATGACAAGCGATACAAAACAAGTTAAGAAATGAGCTTCGATGTGTTCTTGCCTTGAAAGATAGACCGGTCTGCTTTCTAAATCACTTTTTGTTACTTAAAAGATACTTCAATTTTCTACAGTCCCCTGTACAGTTCGACAATCCGTTCATCGGATTCCTGATATTCACTGGTTATAATGGCGTAGTAGCCATCCAATTCTTCTTCCTTCTCAACTTTCCTCATCAAAATGCAACGAATGTTTTGCACTGTCAAGTATCTCGCCAGTTTTGGAATCAAACATTAACTTTTTCACATATTTGGAAGCTCCGAACGCTGTTGCTCTTTTATATTTCGAAGGATTGGTAATAAGATCCTAAGCTTTTTCTAGTGCGGCTGCACGATCAGATTTTGCTTTCAAATCATATTTTCTACTGTAAAAAATGACTTGTTTTTCATCTAACTTTTTGCGGTCACTGTAATCTCTTTTGGATAGAGCCTAGATTTTATTTTGAAATCTTCCCCGATAGAACGATAACCAGTTTGATCAAGTACATAATCTTTGAATTTCTTGTTTGCGCCACAGATGGAATAACTTAGGATATATCCATTTTTGGCCGAGAGGGTATACCAGAAATTATCTCCAGTGGTAGGCTCCTTTATCTGCGACAACGGTTGTTTTTTCCAAGCATTGGAATCAATGTTTGTTTATCTAGCGTGTTTCCTGTATAGAGTCCATATGAAATGGGAATGCCATCTGTATCCATGAACAACCCCATTTGTACGATGGGATCGGGAGGGTGTTCTTTGAAAACCCCTTTTCTTCTTAATTTATCTTGTTCATCGATTTCAAAATAATAATTCGTCAAATCATAGTAGACTAGGCTTGTGTCGCGACCCTGCTGTTTCTTGATTCATTCATGAATCCATAGTTGAAGAGTGTCCTTATGTTTATGGAAAAAGGAAAGACAACGATAGAGGTCATCTAATGAAAAGACCATTTTCTTAAAAAATATTTCTTTGTTCTCATATGTTTTCCTTTTGGATGCAGGGTAAAGCAGTCGCGCAAACACAAGCAGCTTCATAATGCTGTTGGCATCGTAATCATTTTTGGGTGGCGCTGCCTATTAATCAGAAAGGTATGAATACCAAGTTCATGATAGATCTTGCTCAGTTTCGCATAGCCCAAATTTTTACGGTTTATCCCATCGGTTTGAATGCGTTCTCCTTTGTCAATACTGAAAGTAATGGGTGAACAATCCATGTCCTGTTGCTTATTCATTCGTTGGATTTCTTCTGTAAAAAAGGTAATGGGGTCCTCATATTGCTTTTCCAAATCGTCTAGGTAACCAAGAGATTTAATGTTTTTGATCGGGTTGTTTTAGTGACCTTATCACGGTAGCTATGTACTATTAATAAATATATTCTTCCCAGTTTTTTTATTTTTCATTTTTCGAAGATACATATGACTTCCCTCACGATATCAAAAGCCTTGTAATACCTATATTATACTATATTACTCCATATTAATTTACTTATATTTGACAAAAAAATATAATAAAAATACCCGAAACCATTAATACTATCAACGGTTTCGAGTTATGTGATTATTATAGGTGCTGCAAAAGTAGGGGAGTATTATTGAGACTTAATTATATCGTAATATTTATTTTAAATTTCCTTGTCAAAAAATGTCGAAAAATAGAATAACAAGGAGAAAAAATATAAATAAAATTTAATTAATTCATAAAGTGTTGAAAAGTCATTCAATTTAGTGTATTATTGTTTTGTAGTTAATTACTAGTATTGCATAAATAAAATTATAGTTTGTCAAGCACTCTCGCTCTATAAAATTGTTTGCGGAATATTGGGAGTTATAGGAATAAAATGCTTTAAATCCATTAAAAAACCCCTTATTAAGAGGAATAGGTAGTTCTGTCCAAATCCCATTATAAGGAGCAGCATATGGACAAGAATACCACAAAATCCACAATAAATGAACTATTAAACATTCTTGATGAACAGAAATTTTTAAACGTGATCAACGTTTCGGATATCGATCAGTACATAAAGAAACTGACAGCCTACAAATTCTTGGAAGGAACTTTCAAAACAGCTCAGAGATACGGCGTTTGAAAGTGTTTTTCCGTGCTTGAGATCCACGAGCTGGTGCGGTATACTTTCGAAGATCTTGCGTTATGTTGACTTTATAAACCTATTGACAAATACCTTAGTTGGCCAAAGGACAGTCACTACATTCTTTTGGTCTTGTGTATTTCAATGTTTCATATTTAGGATCAAAACTGTCATAACGGTAGGATTTATCGAGAAAACAGGTTAGGGCAAAGTGTTTATCAAACCCTATTGGCTCTCCTTCGTTTCGCTTGTTATATGCAATCACGGATTGTTGTTCCATTTGATGCACCTGTTCGTATATTGGCTCATAATCATAACCAGCATCCATGGTTTGATAGCGCAAAAATGGAAGAGGAAGACCCTTAAGTAATGGATAGCTGCCTTTCCATCATTTAAACTTCCGGGTGAGAAGAGAGATTGTAAAATGTATTGACTAGATGTGCCAACGGCTAAGTGTCCTTTGTAGCCAAATCAATAGACATTCTTCCCTTCTGAGTTCTTTTTCACGCCCATTTTGGGTCTTGAGGAACCTCGGCACCTAGTTCGGCTAATGGAACGTCATTTTACAAGCCGGGAATAAGAAGCTTCGGAAGGAATGTTATCTGAAACTAGATATCCGCAGTTCAACTTAAAAGCAATCTCATCATGAAGACGTTTACCCAAATTCTTAATCGTTGGGATACGCTTAGCATATCTCACATTTAGATGAGTGAAAATTCTAAATCATTTATACTAATTATAACTAAATTATATGTTCGAGTGTCTAACTTAAAATACTATTTTTATGATAGTTTTTTGGGAGGGGAGGGAGATTTAATACAATGAACTCCGTCATGATTAATCAGAAAACAACTGGTCTTGATTGTGCAAATTTAGCAATTAATAGTCTGCTTGATTATAAAGGATATAAATACTATAGCACCCTATGGAAGCAGTGTGGACTTATGTACATAAAAACAAAAGGAGATAGCTTCGGCCAAATTAAGGGTAATTACATGAAGATGGAAGAAGAATTTTGGCTAGTTAATGGGGTGACAGTAAAAACTTGCAGACAAGAGAATCCTAATTTGCTATCAAAAGAAATTTGCGACTTTCTAAAAAAAGATGAGCCTATAATTGTATACGTTGACGTGTTTGAATTACCTTACAATAAGTATTATAAAAAGATGCATGGAAGTCACTGCGTTACAATAATTGACCAGCAAGACAAAAGTTTCACCATAATCGACAATGTATTTAGGTATACTGGTCAACTTTCCTTCGAACATTTATTAAATGCTTTAAATATTTCTTTAACAGAGAATTCAACTACATCTTTGGAATATACTTATTTTTCTTTATTAAATGCAAAAATTCCCAAAAAAGAAGAAATGTTTGAAGTGGTCAATAAGAATAATCGATTTCTAAGAGGAAATATAAATAAAGAAGAATATGAGAGGATAAAACTTGATAATAAAATAAATGAAATCGAAGTTGGATTGAATTCTATAAACCTTTTAATGGAATCATTAAAGAAAAATATGGGAATAAGAGAGTCTAAAGAAAAAGAATGGTATAAAATCCATCGAGATCTTTCAAATATAGCAAACTTACATTATTCCTATTCCTATTTTTTAGAGTATCTGGCAAAAGACGTTCCAGATTTTGAAAAAATACAAAAGAGGTATTATAATTTAGCGAAAAATTGGAACATGGCTTCAAATTTAGCTTTAAAGGCCTCCATTAATTTTCAGGAGAGCCTGCTAGATAGATTAATTAAGAAACTGACACTTATTAGGCAAAAAGAAGAAGATGTCATAGAGAACAGTGAAGATTTATATCAAAAAAACATTACGTTACTCTAAGAAGGTGTTTAATTTGAAAGAAAATTATTATTCTTTAACTCATCCTCAACGAAGAATTTGGACGGTAGAAAAGGTGTATCCGGCAACCTCGCTACATAATATTGTGGGAGCATCTTTATTAACAGGGGAAGTTGATTTCAGTGTTTTAGAAAAATCGATACAACTCTTTATCCAGAATAATGATGGAATTAGAATTAGGCTAATTGAAAAAAGCGGTACTTGCTTTCAATTTGTGAAACCTTACGAAGACGAAAAAATAACTTTCCAGGATTTTAGTGAAAATGATTTCGAATACAATCAATGGGCCAACAGTGAAGCTAAAATACCAATAGATATTTATGAAAACAAATTATATACCTTCACACTAGTCAAAACAACTAGTAAGCAAGGTTTCTTTTTTAAATTCCATCATATAATAACAGATGGTTGGTCAACTAGCTCTATGGTAGATAGAATTTGGGAAGTCTATCTTAAGATAAAAAATGGCGAAGATTATGAAGTTAAAAGTACAAATTCTTACTTAGAATATATTAAAAAAGAGGAAGAATATCTATCATCTACAAGATTTAATAAAGACAGGGATTTTTGGTTAGAAAAACTGAAGGATGTAGATATTTTACCAAAACACAGTTTCTCCACAAACCTAGAAGGGGACAGAAAAACGTTTATTTTAGAAAGAGATTTAACAGAACAAATAATAAAATTAGTTAAGGAAAGAAAATGCTCCATTAGTTCTTTGTTTATAGCAATTATCATCATTTATCTCCATAAGTTTTATCAAAAGGAAGACATTACAATAGGAACTCCTGTTTTCAATCGCTCTGGAAAAAAACAAAAAAACATATTTGGCATGTTCACAAGTACGATTCCGTTCCGTTCGGATATTGATCCAAAAGAATCCAGGATTAATTTTATCGATAGGGTACATAAAGAATTATTTAAATGTTACCTACACCAAAGGTATCCATATAATATCTTATTAAATGATTTAGGTTTTGATAAGGTAGGTTTAGATGGTCTCTTCAACATATCTGTCAATTATTATAATAAGGAAATCTTAAAAAAGATTGATGGAGACTTGGTAGAGTTATTTGAATATTACAGTGGATGTCAACAAGATTCTTTGCAAATTGTTATTAAAGATTGGCAAGAAGATGGAAGATTATCTTTAGATTTCGATTATAAGACGGACGACTATTCTTCAGAAGAGATTGACTACATCTTCAATCGTATTAATTTTTTAATGAAACAACTAACATCTAGACCATTACATAAGATTTCTGAGTTAGAGATACTGCCCCCACATGAGAAGCAATCATTAATTTCTAATAATACGAGTAAATTATCTGTTCCCGAGGATTTGACTGTTGTGGAACTTTTTGAAAATCAGGTTAAAAAAACGCCTAATAATATCTCGTTGGAATATAATGGGAAATATCTAACGTATAAAGAATTAAATCAGAAAGCCAATTACTTAGCAAAATTGCTAAGGGGAAAAGGAATAGGTAGGAATAATCTTATTGGAATTAAGGTACAGCATTCCATTGATATGATTATTGGAATATGGGGAATTTTAAAGTCTGGAAGTGCCTATTTACCTATTGATCCTGATACACCGAATGAACGGGTTCATTATATGATTCATAATTCTAATACAACCTTGCTTCTAACGGATGAATACAATTTTATTCACGAAAATATAGAGATTTTATATTTACCTAATATATTAAATGAAGAGGTTAGCTTGGAGTTTGAAACAAACCTACCATTGATAAATGAGCCAAATGATATGGTTTATACAATTTACACTTCAGGGTCAACCGGGAATCCAAAAGGAGCCATGATTAATAACGTAAATCTTCTTAACTATATATGTTGGGCTAAGAACACTTATATTAATCATCAAGATGAATCCTTTGGATGTTTTACCTCACTTGCCTTTGATCTAACTGTTACATCAATCTTCGTTCCATTAATAAATGGAAATAAGATTATCATTTATAACGAATATAATTACGATGAGTTTATCTTAGATATAATTCTAAAGGAAAATAAAGTAGATATATTAAAGTTAACTCCAGCTCACTTATCCGCAATACAACATATTAAGAAATCTAAATCTAAGCTTAAAAGGTTAATAGTAGGCGGAGATGACATAAAGGAAAGACTAGCCAGAACGATTTCTAACAACTTTGATAACCAAATAACTATTTACAATGAGTATGGACCTACGGAAGCGACCGTTGGATGTATGATATATAAATATAACCAAGAGGAAAATCAAGGTTCTGTGCCTATTGGCAAACCAATTTCTAATGTAACTATTTATGTGCTTAATAATGATCGGGAACTTGTTCCTCACGGTGCAATAGGCGAAATATATATATCAGGTAAAGGCCTTTCAAGCGGCTATATTTCTAATGAACGTCTGACAAACAGTAGTTTTATTCCTCATCCTTTGATAAAAGGGGAAAGATTATACAGAACGGGGGATTTAGGTAAAGTTTTATTAGATGGAAATATTATATATATGGGAAGGATAGATAGCCAGGTAAAAATAAATGGTTATCGAATAGAAATTAAAGAAATTGAATCTCTCATGATGAGACATGAGGGAATTGAGGATGCTTACATTGTTACTAGAACCAATACTAAAGGAAACAAAATATTGTATGCCTATTATAAGTCACCAATAAACTTAGAAGAAAATCGCGTTCGAAGTTATTTATTAGAATATCTCCCTTTATATATGATGCCGCACCAAATAATACGAGTGGATACAATACCTTTAACAAGAAATGGGAAGATTAATAAAGACGCTCTTCCTCTAACTAGTAAAAATGTAGACAGAGAACATAATAACTCCATAATGAATGGAACGACTTTGGAAGTAATAGAAGTTCTGCAGGAAATATTAAATCAGAATTCCATTACACTGGAGGATAATTTCTTTCATTTGGGTGGGGACTCAATAAAAGCCATACAGATTTCCACCAAGCTAAATAATGTGGGAATAAGGTTAAATGTTAAGAATATTATGTCTACTCCAAGAATACGTGATTTAATAGAAAAAACTACTTTAATAAAAAGAAAACATACGTTGATGAAGCCGGTAGAAGGAGAAATAGGAAATACTCCGATAGCAGCATGGTTCTTTAGACAAAACTTTAGTGTAATCCACCATTGGAATCAATCACTAGTATTAAAGTTTAATAGCAAAGTAAATATAGAAAAGTTACAGCTAACCTTTAATCATTTAATTCGGCATCATGATGGTCTTAGAATAAATGTCGATTTATCAAGAAAACAAATGTTTTATAATCAGGAACATCTAAAGATGGAGCACGAAATTCTATTTTATCAGCTAGATTCTTTCACGAAGGAAGAGGCATTACATCATATGAACTATATTGGGGAAAAAGTGAAATCTAGCTTTGATCTCGAAAAGGATTTACTAATAAGGGCAGTTTATTTTAGTATGGGAGATCGACATGAGGATTACTTATTAATAACTGCTCATCATTTAGTTATAGATGGTGTATCTTGGAGAATTCTCTTAGAAGATTTGGTGACTGTATACCAATCCTTAATAAACAATGCTGAAATCGAATTACCACCAAAAACAGATTCCATTAAAGAATGGTCCAGGGTTTTAGAGAATAAACAAAAAGAATTCTATGCTTCACAAAATTATTGGGACGACATGTTAACATCTATAAAAAAACTGCCACTTATAGATATGGTTAAACTTCATACAAATGAGGAAGTAAAAATTAGTAATGAAAAAGAATACTTGAATAAGGATGATACCGCACTACTGATGGGTGTTGCTAATAAAGCGTTTGGTACCAAGACAAACGAATTGCTAATATGTGCTCTGGCAAGAACATTAAATGAATATACTGGTGACAATAAAATTTTAATCGAATTGGAAGGCCATGGAAGAGAAGATTTGTTTGATGAAGTAGATGTATCGCGGACAGTTGGATGGTTTACGGCTATGTATCCTATTTTGCTAGAATTCAACCAATTAGAACTAAATTCGCAAATAAAATCAGTCAAAGATCAAATTAGAAATGTACCTAATAACGGTTTAGATTATGGAGTTCTGACCCAACTAAGTAATGTTATTGACGATAAAACAAAGAATAAATTGGTTCGATTCAACTATTTAGGAGACTTTTCTCAGGCTCGGAATAATTTTTTCACAATAGCAACGGATGTTATAGGAGAAGACATTTCCAAAGCTAATCATATGACGTGTTTGATGGATATAACAGTAATGATCATCAACGAAGTCATGGAGATTAAAATACAATATAGCAAAGGATTGTTTAGTAGTAAATTCATTCAGGGGTTTTTGTCAACGTATATAAACGCGATTAAAACTGTCATGGATTATTGTGCTAACAATAAAGAAATAGAGTTTACCCCTACTGACTTCGATACAATTAGTCTGTCACAAATAGAATTAGATAGGCTATTTAAATGACAAAGGATTCTAGTATGAAGATGGTACAACATAATCTAATGCAGGAAAAAATCTCAGAATTATTACCAGTACTAATGGAAAAGTATAATGTCCCAGGTATGGCTATAGCCATAATGGAAGATGGAGAAAATTGGGTGAAAACACTAGGATTCGCCAATAAAAATACAGGAAAAAAAGTAGAAGGAAATACAGTCTTTCAGGTAGGCTCTCTTTCCAAGATCGTGACAGCTTGGGGGATATTGAAACTCGTTGAACAAGGGAAAATCCAATTAGATCAACCTGTAATGAATTATATTTCAAGGTGGCAATTCCCGCGGTCAAAATATAGTCTCAATGAAGTAACGATTAGACGTATTTTATCTCATACTGCCGGCCTTTCCGTTTCCGGTTATCTAGGGGTCCACCCTAACAAAAAGTTAAAAACTCTAAAAGAATCTTTATCTGGTTTCCTCGGAATTAATAGATTAAAAATTAAGCATGAACCTGGTAAGAATGCTAACTATTCAGGAGGTGGTTATACAATCCTTCAATTGCTCATTGAAGAAGTAACAGGTAAAACTTTCCATTCATTTATGGAAGATGAGATATTTCATCCTTTAGGAATGAGAAGCAGTACATTTATATGGGATCAATCATTAATTGGAAGGGCAGCAGTGGGATATGGTAGAGGTAATAGTAAACCGTTATCTAATTACCGTTTTATTGAACAGGCTGCGGCGGGTCTTCGAACTACAATCTTTGATTTAGCCCTATTTTTAAAGGCACATCATGATACTGCAAAGCAGAGAATAGGGCCTAATGTGATAACAAGTGATAGTTTACTACTAATGCAAAAAAGAATTGATAGAGTAATACCTTATGGTCTAGGGTACCAAATCGTAACAATACCAAAGGCAAATAAAGTTCTCCTACACGGTGGAATTAATAGGGGATGGCGATCTCGATTTATTTTACTGCCTAAGATGAATACTGGATTAGTTGTCCTTACGAATAGTAACAGTGGTGAATATTTAATACGTGAAATTATTAGAGTGTGGCTGGAAAGTAAGGTTGGGAAACTTTCTGATTTTAATAGAAAGGCGCTAAATTTAGGGGAAGTTGAATCTAAGATAATCCATAAATTATTGGGTTTTTAACTTTTGTTTATAAAAACTTACATTTTTACAAAGGATGTATAGATTGGAAAAAATAAAATTTTTTTGCCTCCCTTATGCAGGAGGGTCATCTTTCGTATATCAAAATTGGAGAAAATATTTGAATGAAAATATTGAGTTAATACCGATAGAATTAGCAGGGCGGGGGAAAAGATTTCGTGAACCGTTAATGGAAAATATCGAGGATGTAGTGAATGACATTTATAACATCATCGCTGAAGATCTAGAGGATGCAACATATGCTTTTTATGGGCACAGCATGGGTACTTTACTAGTTTATGAATTATGTCATAAGGTATTAAATAATGGTCACGTACCACCTCTACATGCTTTTTTTTCAGGGAGGCTCCCACCTCATTTAAGGCATAATAGTGTTTTACATAAAATGGAAGACGATAAATTATTAGATACAATTTGGAATCTTGGTGGAACACCAAAAGGTTTTTTTCAAGATCCTGGCTTAATCGATATTTACTTGCCGATACTTCGTGCAGATTGTAAAGTGGTGGAAACGCATGAGTATAAGGAAAAAACATCTTTATTTAATTTTGGTATTAGCATTATAAATGGAGAGGAAGATGAACTAACGAATTCAAAACTAAGTGAATGGAGTATTCATACCACGAATTCGACTGATTTCTATTGGCTAACAGGTGGACACTTTTTTATACATCATCACTATAAAAAGGTTACCGAAATAATAAATAATACTTTGTCCCGTTACATAGTATTAAATTAGAAAAGAGGTAGGCTAATATGAAAACGATTGGAGTAGTAGGAGCTGGAACGATAGGGCAGGGGGTGGCTCAGGAATTTTCCTATTATGGTTATAAGGTTATCTTAGTAGATAATTCTAACGAAGCACTAAAAAACGCTGAAAAAGGAATGATCCAAAATCATAAACTTTATCAATTAATGGGAAAGAAAAAGGGGATTTCTACACCTGAAGATATGTTACGTAATATTCAGTTCTCCGCTAATTTACAGGATCTAGAACGAGTGGATTTCTTAGTTGAAAATATAATTGAAAACTATGATGCTAAAAAACAATTATATTTCGAACTAAATGAAATATGTAATTCGGATGTAATTTACGCAGCAAATACTTCTTGTATCCCTATTACGAAAATAAGTTCAAATATTAAGAAGCCTTCTAATGTGATAGGATTGCACTTTATGAATCCGGTCCCATTGAGTAATTTAGTTGAAGTAATTAAAGGATTTCATACGTCAGAGGAGACTATTAGTATTGCAACAGAGCTAATGCATGTTCTAAAAAAAGAAACGGTTGTCGTAAATGATTACCCAGGATTTGTTTCTAATCGTGTTTTAATGCTGACCATAAATGAATGTGTATTTCTTTTACAGGATGGAGTGGCTACTCCTGAGGATGTGGACAAAATATTTAAGTTAGGCTTTTCTCATAAAATGGGTCCGCTTGCTACAGCTGACCTAATTGGATTAGATACGGTTTTATATTCTTTAGAAGAATTATTTAATAATTACTTAGATCCAAAGTTTCGACCTAGTCCATATTTAAAAAAATTAGTCGATGCCGGGATGCTTGGGAGAAAAACTGGACAAGGTTTTTTCAAATATTAATAAAGTAGGTGAATCGATAATGGAAGAGGGAATGAAGGAGATAAAATGTATTGTATGGGACCTTGATAATACCATTTGGGAAGGTACTTTAGCTGAGGCAGATGATGTTAAGTTAAAGCCTGGAATAATAAAGGTTATAGAAGAATTAGATCGGAGAGGTATATTACACTCCATCTCAAGTAAAAACAATTATGACCTCGCAATGAAAAAATTAAATGAATTCGATATTGGAAAATACTTTTTATATCCAGAAGTTCATTGGAATGCTAAATCGTTAGCTATACAGAAAATAATAGAAAATCTAAATATCAACGTTGATACCATTCTTTTCATTGATGATCAAGAATTTGAGCGAGAAGAAGTTAAAAGCGTTCACCCAACAATTAGCTGTTTAGACAGCAAATATTATCAGACGTTATTAACGCATCCTAGATTAAATCCTAAATTTATTACCGAGGATTCTTATAAAAGACGAATACGGTATTTAGAAGATATGAAAAGAAAAAAAGAAGAAGCTACATATGAGGGGCCAAAAGAGGAATTTTTAGCGGCATTAAAAATGAAGTTCACTATATCAGAGGCTAAAGAGCAAGACTTAAGAAGACTAGAAGAACTTACTTATCGGACTAACCAGCTCAATTCAACAGGTAACATATATAGTTACGAAGATTTAAAAGAGTATATGGAATCTGATAGTCATCAGCTTATTGTATGTGAGTTGAGTGATAAATACGGTAGTTATGGAAAAATTGGTCTAGCTTTATTGAAAAAAACGTCGGAATATTGGGAAATTATGCAGCTATTAATGTCGTGTCGGGTAATGTCCAGAGGTGTAGGAACAGTCCTATTAACCTATATAATCCAACAAGCTAAAAAGTCAAATGTATTACTTAGAGCAAAATTTCGCCCTACAGATAGAAATCGAATCATGTATATAACATATGGTTTTTCAAATTTTAAGGAAACAAAAGTTAATAGTGATGGAACAGTTGTGTTATCAAATGACTTATCTGTCATAAACTCATATCCAAGTTATATAGATGTACAAGAAGTAATAAATAAGGAATCCAAACACCTATTTATATAATTTAAAAAAGGCGGTGTAAATATGGAAAGTATTCAGGAGATAGAAAAGACGGTTAGGTCATTCTTAGAAGAAAATATGATTTTCTATGAAAGAGAAAATAGTCTTGATAATGATGATAATATTTTTGAACTAGGATTTGTAGATTCTATGTTTGCATTGAGTTTAGTAACATTTATAGAAAATAACTTTGAAATAAAAGTAGAGAGTGAAGACCTACAAATTAGTAACTTTAGTTCCATAAATAATATAACTAATTTTATTCAAAATAAAAGACAGAGTAGAGTAATAGAATGAACAATATTTTATCGCAAGAGCAAGAAACTTTTATTTCAAAGATAAGCATGTTTTCTGAACAAGAAGTAAAGACACGTAGCAAAGATATGGATGAACAGGGATATTTTGATGAAAATTTGATTCGTAGACTTAGTGAAATAGGTCTCCTAGGTGCAACCTTTCCTAAAGAGTATGGTGGATTAGAACTGGATCCTCTAACCTATGGTTACTGTACAGAAGAAATCGGAAAAAGTTGTAGTAATACTAGGGCATTAATGACAGTACATGTTTCATTAGTTGGCGAGACAATTCTTAGATGGGGAAGCCAAGAACAGAAAAATGAATGGATTCCCCAGATGGCAAGAGGAGATAAGATAGGTGCTTTTGCGTTATCGGAAGAAAATACCGGCAGCAACGCAAAAGGTATTGCAACAACATACATCGAAAAACATAACAAATTTATTATTAATGGAGAGAAGAAGTTTATCTCTTTCGGAGATATTGCTGATTTCTTTATTGTTATCGCTAGGAATAATCAGGAAATAACAGCTTTTATCATAGAGCGGGATTTAGAAGGAATATCTACAGAGCCGATCAAAGGACTGTTAGGATCGCGTGGATCACATGTTTCAAAAATATACTTCAATAATGTTGTTGTTCCTGCTGATAGAGTTCTTGGACTAAGAGGATCTGGATTCACCTATATTGTTAATACTGCTTTAGATCATGGGAGATATAGTATTGCTTGGGGAGCATTAGGTATTGCTCAGGCAAGTCTAGAAGAAATGATAAAGTATGCGAGTAAGAGAGAGCAATTTGGAAAAAGAATTGTGGAAAATCAGTTAATTCAAGGAATGATAGGGGATGCTATGACCCATATTCACGCAGCTCGAGCACTTTGTATAGAGGCTGGTCTAAAAAGAAGAAATCAAGATACAGATTCCATCATTCATACTTCTATGGCTAAATATTATTCATCTAAGATTGCTATGGAAATAGCAACAGATGCGGTGCAAGTACATGGAGGTAATGGATGCTATAACACATTTCCGGTAGAAAGATTCTTTAGAGAGGCGAAAATATTAGAAATTATTGAAGGAACATCACAAATTCAACAACAGCTTATTGCACAGTATGGTTTAAAAAAGTATAGTCCAAGAAAAACGTTGATTTAAATGAGGAGTAATAGAAAATGATAGGAATAAAATCGATAGAATTCTATATACCTGACAATTTATATCCTGTTAGAGAATTAAAGGAAGTTCAAGAGCTGACACCTGAGCAACAAAACATTCTTTCACTAATGAAATTGGAAACTGTATCTATTGCAGAAGAATATGATAATACAGAACTTGCATATGAAGCCTCTAAAAAAGCATTAACTGCAGCAGGAATTACTCCAGAAAATGTGGATGTTGTGATATATCTTCAAAGCAGATCTCCCAAATATTTAATGAGCTCAGAAGCAACACGTCTACAGGAACTTATAGGTGCAACCAACGCATACAGTTTCACAGTAGCAGATATGGGTTGTACGAATATTAATATAGCCTTATCACTAGCTAGAAACATATTAACCTCCGATGAGAACGTTGACAACATACTAATTAGTTGTGGAAGTAAACCCACTGGAAAAGACCGGTATCGTGAAGCGGTCACAGTAATTGGTGATGGTGGTATGGGGGTAGTGGTATCTAGGTGTGAATCTAATCAACTGTTAGATATTAAAATTAAGACAGATGGCAGATTTTGGGATCTTTATAAGGTGGAATACAAAGACAAATTAGTAGACGAATATAAGGAAATTTGTACTAATTCTAGGTATAAATTTGAATTATCGATAGCTAGCCGAAATAATTTTAAAATACTTAATTCAGAATTGTTAGGCAATAATTTTGATGAAGTAAATGGTGTTATTATGCAAAACTTATCAGAATCAGCATTTACATTTAATGAAGAGGCGCTTCAAGTCAATCTTTTAGAGAGTTGTTTTCAAAATTGTAGAATGTATGGCCATCTAGGATCCATTGATATTATGTTGAATTATAAGACCAGCTTACAAAATGGTGAAATTAATAAAGGTGATAAGGTCCTAATAATGAATAATAGTCCAGTTGCGTGCTGGAGCTCGTTATTAATGAAGGTTTAGAATTTGGGAGGTTAATAGACTTGGAACCTTATGAAGAATTCTCTAGGGAATACAATAACTATCAAACTATCTTCACACGTTTATATAATAGTTTTTTAAGAAAAGTACAAGTAAAACATGAGATAAATTTTGAAAGGACCCTAGATTTAGCATGTGGTACGGGGTTGCTAATTTCAAAAATAAGATCAAAAGCAGAAAAAGTAGTCGGTTTAGATTATAGTCCGGAAATGTTGAAATTAGCGATTGAAAGTTATTCACATTTTCCTAATGTAGAATTTATACAGGGAGACTTCCGTAAATTTTCATTACCTGATAAATTTAGTTTAATCATTAGTAGCTTTGATTCGTTTAACTATATCGATCACATTGATGAACTAGACTCCATTTTTTCGTGTGTAGCCAGTCATTTAGATAAGGATGGCCATTTTATATTTGATGTTGTAAGCGAAAATTACTATATGAAAATTAACGGGACTTCTATCAGTACTGAAAATTCAGGCTTTCAAAATAAAATTACCTATAATTCGGATTTGAGGAAAATGACAAGTGTATTTTCTTTTCGTAATGGAACCGAGGAACATCATCAAATACCAATTGAGCACACAGATGTATTAAAAAGTGCAAAAAATAATGGATTAGATATTGTAGGGTCCTTTTCTAGTTTTAACCTCGACCCATTAGTAGAGTCTTCGGAAAGGCTTTTTTATATCATGAAGCATAAATAACGAGAATCACTGTTGAGGTGATATAAATGGGAAAAATAGATAAAAATAATGTAGAAGATATAGTCGGCTTAACCCCTATGCAGCAGGGCATACTTTATGAATCCCTAAAGGATCCCGAAAATGATATGTATTTTGTACAAATTAGTCTGAAATTAGATGGAATAATAATTGAAGACTATTTCAGGAAAGCCTGGGAGTTCGTTATGGAACATAATAATAGTTTAAGAAGTATATTCGCATGGGAGAATTTATCAGAACCGGTGCAAGTAATATTAAAGAAAATTACGCCATCAATTAGAGTGGATGATTTATCAACTAAATCATTGGAATATAAGGATTGGTTTTTAGAAGATAGGAAAATAAAAGATCGAAATGAACGATTTGTCCTAAACAAAGGACCTCTTTTCAGAATAAATCTAATCAAACTTAGCTCTAGCATTTCATATGTCATGATTAGCTTTCATCATATTCTATGGGACGGTTGGAGTACCAATATTATCCTAAAGGAATTCTTTCAGTATTATGATCATCTCACAAAGGGCATTGAACCTATAATAACAAATGAGAAGGCGCAATTTAAGGATTATATTAAATGGATTCAATCCAAAAATTCGCTAGAAGAGTCGGAGTATTGGAAAGGTTATCTAAAAGGATTTGACACAAAGACTTCCCTATCTTCAACAATGATATCTAGTTCTAACCCAGGTAAGATTCAAGGATCACAAATTACCTTGTCAAATAAAATTGTAGATAAACTAAAGGAATTATCAAAAAAACAAGAAGTTACAATGGCTACAATACTTTATTCAGCATGGGGATTACTTTTGCAGAAGTATAATAACACCGATGACGCTGTGTTTGGTACAACTGTTTCTGGAAGGCCGAATCATATTGGTAAAATCAAAAATTCTGTGGGCTTATTTATTAATACAGTTCCACTAAGAGTCAAAACTAATAATGTTACAAGAATTAACGAGTTATTAAAAAAAGTTGGAGAAGAACTAAGTGAACGATATCAATTTGAAAGTACTTCATTGGTGGATATTAAATCTTATTCTAATATCCCAACTGAAAGTCAATTATTTGATTGTATCGTAGTGTATGAGAATTATCCTGTAGAAGATTGGTATCGTAATGGAATTGAATCCTTAAAAGTAATATCATACTCAACCTCTGAAAAAACAAATTATAGCGTAGTAGTTGAGGTTAGCGAAAATGATGAATATAACATCAACCTAAGATATGACAGTCAAGTATTTGACGAGGAAACAATAAATAGAATAAAAGAACATTTGTATCAAGTTATACTAGAAATTCTTGAAAACCCATTTGCAAAAACTTCTGATCTACAAATTATAACGGATGAAGAAAAACGACAAATACTTACAATGAATAAAAGTAATTCTGACTATCCAAATAAATGTGTACATGAACTGTTTGAAGAACAGGTAGAGAAGACCCCTAATTATATTGCTGTTACGATGGATCATAATAAACTAACTTATGAAGAGTTAAACAGAAGAGCAAACCAAATGGCTAGAGTACTTCGGAATAACGGAATAAAAGCAGAGAGTATCGTTGGGATTGCTACAGATAGATCCATTGAGATGATTATTAGTATGCTTGCAGTCATGAAAGCGGGTGGTGCGTATCTACCAATCGATCCGAGTTATCCTGACGATAGGATTAAATATATTGTGGAAGATTCAAAAATGGAATGTCTCTTGGTACAAAGTAAATTAAAGGAAAAGTTTCAATCTTTTTCAACGACAAATATGTTATGGATGGATGATTCATCCTTATTTGAGGGGGAAGGTACATCTAATCTGAATATTTCCTCTCAGAAGAATGATTTGGCCTATGTGATATACACTTCTGGGTCAACAGGTAATCCAAAAGGGGTTTTGATTGAACACCAATCAATCGTAAATACATTAACTTGGCGAGCTGAATATTATCATTATACAGAAGTGGATGCAGTATTACAGATTCCTCCTTTTGTTTTTGACAGTTCGGTCGGAGACATTTTTACATCCCTTATTTCGGGGGCTAAGGTTGTATTATTTCGATCCGAAGACAGACTTGAAATGAATAAACTAGCAAGGCTAGTACATGAGGAGAATGTTACGAACTTTTTAATTGTCCCTAGCTTATACAAAAAATTTATCGAGAATCTAACCTATGATTTACCGAGTCTCCGCTTTGTAACATTAGCAGGAGAAGATTTAACCGAAGGGCTAGTAGAAGATCATTTTAAACGATTTGACCATGTAGATTTGTATAATGAGTATGGCCCAACGGAAAATAGTGTTGCTTCAACTGTATATAAGTTTGATAAAAATAATATCCAAGTTAGAATTGGTACCCCTATTCACAATACAAATTGCTATGTGATGGACAAGAAAAATAAAATACAACCTTTTGGAATTACTGGTGAGTTACAAGTGAGTGGAAGAGGACTAGCACGTGGATATCTTGGTAATAAAGGATTAACGAATGAAAAGTTTTATTACAACCAAGAGATGGGAGAAAAATTATATAAAACGGGCGATTTAGTAAAACTACTACCAGATGGAGAATTAGTATATATCGGTAGAGTAGATAATCAAGTAAAGATTAGAGGAAATCGCATTGAATTAGGGGAAATTGAGAGAAAATTAATGGAACACGACCAGATAAAAGAAGCGATTGTTACAACAAAAGACGATGAAAATAATGGAACTAAAAAACTTGTTGCCTATATTGTGAAAAAAGAACATATTACGCTTGAGTCGATTAAACAATTTATCTCAGAAAAATGTCCTAATTATATGGTTCCAGAATATGTTATTTTCCTAAAAGAGATTCCATTAACACTTAATGGAAAAATCGATCGAAAAGCATTGCCGAACCCTAAAGGGAATTTGAATAACCGAGAAATGGAATCCCCCATTAATGAAACACAAGAAAAATTAGTAAGAATATGGCAGCAGTTATTAGATAGACAGGATATTGGTGTGCACGATAAATTTTTTGATGTTGGTGGTGATTCATTAAAACTAATCAGTTTGACAAGTTTAATAAATAGGGAGTTTGAAACAACGTTCAATGTTAAGGACTTATTTAAATATCCTAGTATTAGCAGTCTTTCAAAGATAATTTTAAAGGAAGAAAAAGATATGAAAGAGAAGAAAACCCTTGCTTTTAAATACTAAATTATTTGTAAACAGTTGATAACTGGGGGGAGTAATATGCAATTTCATAATCAAATGATTGAAGAAGAGGATATAGCTGTAATAGGAATGTCAGGGAGATTTCCGGACGCAAACAATTTAGAAGAATTTTGGACTAATCTAATAAACGGTAAACATTCCATAAAAAAATTACCAGAAGATCGAATTCATGAATTAAAACTGATGTTTGGGAATAAAACAGTTAATGATTTTATAAATGAAGGATACTTAGATAATATTCTTCAATTTGAACCCGAAATTTTTAATATTAGTCGTGAAGAAGCAAAGTATATTGATCCACAACAACGGCTATTACTTGAATTAGTGGAAGAAACAATCTTGGATGCAGGATATAATCCCGGTCAGTTACCTACTAAAAGTGTTGGGGTATTCATTGCTGAAAATGAAAATCAATATTCAAGCATATTTCAGGACTCGACTGCTTTTAGCAATGTTAATAATGTGAATGCTTCTAATGCTGGAAGGGTTGCTTATACATTTGATTTTCATGGACCTGTCTTATCAATTGGAACAGCATGCTCATCCTCATTGGTAGCAGTTCATATTGCATGTCAAAATATACTCTTGCGTGAAATTGAATATGCCATTGTAGGTGGGGTTCGAATGATGTTCTTACCACCTAGAGAAGGCCAGGTAAAGGATAACCCCCTAGTCTCCGAAAGTAGATTAGTACGTGCATTTGATGCAAATGCTGATGGAACTATAGGCGGTGAGGGGGGAGGAGTACTCCTTCTGAAACAAGCAAAAGAGGCACTGAAGGACGGTGATGTTATCCATGCCATTATTAAAGGAAGCGCTGTTAATAATGATGGTTTTCGTTCTAATGGTATGAATGCCCCAAGTGAGGATGGTCAGGCTGAGGTTATCTCTAAGGCTTTTGAGAAATCAAGAATAGAACCTTTATCTATCTCCTACATAGAAACACATGGCACTGGAACTAAAATTGGTGACCCTATTGAGATTGCAGGTATCTCACAAAGTTTAAAAAAATTGGGATATGCTAATCAATCTATTCCAATCGGTTCCTTAAAATCAAATATAGGCCATTTGGATGTAGCTTCAGGTATAGCTAGCATGATCAAAACAATCTTAATCTTAAAAGAAGGTAAAATACCTGCATCTATAAATTATAAAAAAGCAAACCCGCTTATCGATTTTGAAAAATCACCTGTTTATGTTAATACTCAACTTAGAGATTGGAATTTGGTTGAACCTAAGAGAGCTGGTGTTTCATCATTAAGTTTTATTGGTACGAATGCTCATATTATTCTTGAAAATGTCCCGAAAAGAAGGAGTCAGGTAGATGATAAACCGTCTAAAGAGAAACTGGAACTCCTTGTATTCTCGGCCAGAACGAAAAAGTCATTAACAGAGAATATGTTGAAGTTAAAACATTACATACAGAGAAACTCTGATATCAACATAAGCGATATTGCTTATACCTTAAACGCTGGAAGGAGAACTTTTGACTATAAGGTCATATTATCAGCTTGTTCAACTAAAGATTTACTTGATAAGCTTAATAGAAACGAATACAAAATCATAAATGTCAATAATAAGATAGAGCTTTCGCCGATATTTGTTATTCCTGACTTTTTAACGGATGAATTTACTATCCCAATCCCAATGGAAGATGAGCGTGTCGGAAAATATCTTCAAGAGCTTTATCAAGAATGGGGAGATACAGACAATATACCTGCTCATATTTTTGCTTGTCTGGCTTATTTCTCCTATTTTAATGATATATTACAGCGCTATGGTGTAAAACCAAAGACTTATTTGGGTTTCGGAAGTGGATACCATCTAGCGGAACTATTTAATGGAGAAATTTCATTACAAGAATGTATTCATAAAATAGTAGATTATATTCCTATAAATAAACAATTGGAAACCAATCGGTTGAAAGAACTCTATCAATCTATCATTGATTATGGTGTGAATTTGTTTGTTTTTATAAATCCATCTCGGAAGTTAGAACTAGAGAGTTCAAGGCTTTTATCGAGTATGGATAATATATCCATGTGGTCTGTAGAAGAAAACGACGGGCACTTTTATGATGGCTTAAAAAGCTTGGTAAAACAGGGGTTAGTGATAAATTGGGGCAAAGTATATAAAGGACAAAATAGACTTCGACTAAGTTTACCAACTTATCATTTTGACAGAAAACCGTATTACTTAAGTAAAACGATAAATAATACGAACAATAATACTTGGTTTGTAGACACACTGGAAGAAGAAAGGGTAATTAATAATGAAAAAGAAATTAAAGAAAGAATCACAAACTTAATTAGTAATATAAGCTTAGACAAAGAATTAAATTTAAATAGTAACTTGCTTGATGCTGGAATTAATTCTATTATGATAATCCATTTTATAGGAAAAGTAAAAGATGAATATGGGGTTAATATTCCTATTGAGCTATTTTTTGAAGAGAAAACAGTTAATGAGCTAATAAAGAGTATAGTAGGTATTATTCTTAATACATCCACTCAAGAAGAGATCACAATTATGGGTAAAAATGATAACCAGAATTACGTTGCCTCCTCTTCCCAACAAAGGCTATTTATATTACAAGATATGATAGAGAATAATACAAGTTATAACATGAGCTTTGCCATGTCTTTGGACGGGGAAATTGATAAGAATTTATTTCAAAAAGTAATGAGAGAACTAGTTGATAGACATGAATCACTAAGAACTTCTTTTGAAATAGGTAAGGAAGAACAATTGATTCAGAAAGTTCATCACCACGTAGATCTTGATATCAAATATGTGAAGCTGGAAAAAGGAAAGAATGTAAATAAGTTAATAAATGAAAACATAAAGCCTTTTAATTTGTTCAAACCACCATTGTTTAGAACTATGTTAATTGAAGATCAAGGAACATACCTATGGTTCTTTGACATCCATCATATCATCTCAGACGGTACCTCAATGGAGATTTTTCTTAAAGAATTTATCGATTTATATAACGGAAGAACTCTTAAACCACTACGACTACAATACAAAGATTTTGTAAAATATCAACTAGAATTTTTCAATAGTGACAAGTTTAAAGAAATGGAATTAATATGGTTACATCAGTTCAAAGGTACACTACCAATTCTAGATTTGCCAACAGACTTTGAACGCCCGAAATATTTTAAATTTGAGGGAAATACGATAGAGTTCAACATTAATGAAAGATTAATATCTAGGATAAAGGAAGTTTCAAAGCAAAATGGTGTGACACTATATATGACTTTGTTAGCAGTATATAAGATTTTATTATCGAAGTATGCCAATCAGGAGGATATTATCGTAGGAACTTTTACATCAGGAAGAACGAATGTTGACTTGGAAAAGGTCTTTGGAATGTTGGTAAATACCTTACCAATCAGAACACAACCAATCTCCTATAAGACTTTTACCAACTATTTGCAAGAAGTGAAGAATGTTGTCATTCAAGCTTTAGAAAATCAAGAATACCCTTTTGAAATGTTAATTGAGAAACTGAATATCCCTTGGAATCCTAGTCGAAATCCTTTATTTAGTTCGTCATTCGTTTTACAAAATTCGTTGCACAATTTTAATAGTAGTGAGGTAAAAAGTGAGAAAATAAACCTCTCTCCTTATAGGATTACAACGAGTTCAACACAATTTGATATACAGCTAGAAGCAATAGAAATAAAGGACAGTATTGTTCTAAGACTGCATTACGCTACAAATCTCTTTAAAGAGGAAAAGATGGAACAATTACTACAATATTACGAAAAACTACTAGAATATATTTCGAGTGATTCTAGCATAAGAATAATAGATATGGAAATAGGAACCCAGCGTGATGTGTATCATTTGAGACAGAAACACTTCGAGAATACATTCGAATTTGATATTTAACAGATTTAAGGGAGAGGAAGAAATGAAAGATAACTCAACACTATCACAACACCAACCAGAAATAGATAGTAAAACGAATCGAAGGATTCTTCAAAATATAATATTTCTGCTGGCAGGAAAGTTAGTATCCGATTTTGGATCATTCGTGTATGCATTCGTTATGGGGCTATTTGTTCTGAAAGAAACAGGGTCTGGATTGGGATTCTCAGCAGTTTTAATATTTAATATGATACCGAGGGTGATTCTTGGTCCATTCGCAGGGGTTATTGCTGATAAAATTAATCGAAAGAAAATTATTATTACAACAGATATCCTTAGTGGTTTGTCCTTACTATTACTATATGGAATATCTGTATTCGCTGGCTTCAACATCGTATATATTTATCTATTATCCGCTCTGCTAGCAGTCTACAATACATTTTTTGATGTTTCCTTTAATGCAAGTATTCCAGATCTTGTGAATAGGAAAAGAATAACAAAAGTAAATTCCTATTACGAAAGCATTGTGTCGTTTTCGCAAATAGTATCACCTATAATAGGCGGGGTGATCTTTGGGTTAATTGATATTAAACTTTTCCTTCTTTTTACTGGTATTACATTTTTGATATCCGCGCTATCCGAATCTTTTATCGATTTCAATGTGCTTAGAGAGAAAAAAAATACGGAAAAGGAAACGAAAAAGAAAATTAAAAAACAGTCTGCAGTAGACTTTAGGAGTATGTTTGGCGAAATTAAAGAGGGATTTGGATATATCAAAACACAAAGCGCCATCTTTACTTTATTTATTTTCGCTTTGGGTATTAACTTCTTAATCGCTTTAGGAATTGAGGTTCCAGTACCATTTATCGTTAACGAAGTATTAGAACTAACACCAACACAGTTTGGTATTATATCTGGAGCTTTTCCTGTAGGAATTTTTGTTGGATCGATCGTACTGTCCGCTTTACCGGAATTTAAAAAGAAATACAAACTATTCACTGTAGCACTATTTATTGACTCCATAGGAGTGCTGTTATGTGGAATTCCAGGTATTAATATATTTGGAAATCACTTAAATGATATGTTTTTCTTCTTTTATACTGGATTATATTTCCTACTAGGATTTGTGGTTATTTTTGTGAATGTACCAATTAGGACGATGTTAATGACAACAATAGAGGAGCAATATAGGGGAAGGGTTTTCGGAGTAATTAGAAGTTTATCATCGGTTATTACGCCTGCAGGATTGTTATTATCTGGATTACTCATCGAATATGTTCCAGCCTTCATAATTCCAATGTTTGCAGGAGTTGTCCAAGTATTAATGATAGTGTTATTTTCATCCAATAAAGCAATACGCACACTTTGATTGGGAGCTTGTTACATGAATACTGCGAAAGTGTAGGAGGTATATTAATGGAAAAGTATAATAACTTATTGTTATCTTCCAAAAGTTATATCATGCAACGTGATTATTGGCTAGAGAAGATAGAAAAGGCTAATACTGATTCCATCTTTCATAAACCTTCCATTAACTTAAACGATCAAAATAAAACGAAATCAATTCAAAAGGCAATACCTGTCCACATTAGTGAGAAATTGATAGAAATAAGTAAGAACTCTGAATTATCTTTATACTGCATACTTCTAGTAAGCTTCAATGTATTGATTTATAAGGAAACTGGAAGAATGGACAATACAGTTTTAATTCCATTATTAAAGGAATCGATAACTACAAATGATCGAGTGCTGATCCAAAGTGAGTTTTTACCAAATAACACGTTTAAGGAGTTACTTTTTCAAACAAGAGAAAATCTGATAACTGCTTATAATAACGCTGACTATCCCTTTGAAGAAATTATTAAAGAGCTAAATCATAGAGGTTTCCATCATTATGCTAATTTACTCGGAATAATGTTTGCATCTCGTGATATTCATAAAGAAATACATGTAGACAAAAATACCAATCTAATCATATGGAGTAAGAAAGTAAAAAAAGATATTCAGCTTATTATTGAATATTCGGAGAGTAATTATAGCAATTCCCAAATAGACAATCTTATATCAAATTATTTAAGTATTATAGAAACGTTATTAAACAAACCCGAAGTAAAACTAGCAGATCTAAAAACGGTAGGGCATAACGAGAGCAAGTTTATTTTTGAACAATTTAATAATACAAAGAATTGGTATCCTCAAAATAAAAGTGTAGTGGATATTTTTGAGGAGAAGGTATTGCAAAACCCAAATAAAATTGCTGTAGAGGATAATGGAAGAAGCATAACATACGTAGAATTAAATCGCCGAGCGAATCAGTTGGCAAGACGATTAAGACAAAAAGGTATAGGTGTGGAAGAGATAGTGGGTGTTATGTTACCACGCTCTATTGAGTTAATTATTAGTTTATTAGGTATTTGGAAAACAGGTGCTGCTTATTTGCCGTTGGATCCTTCAAATCCAACGTATAGAAATAACCATATTATCCATGAGAGTAATACTAGTTTTGTCATTACTACTAATCCATTTAAAAGTGACATAGATTTTACAGGAGAAACGATAGATATTAATGATAAACTTCTAAGTGAATTAGAATACGGTAACTTGGAAAGAGAATATCATCCATCTCAACTTGCATATGTGATATATACATCTGGTACAACAGGTCAACCAAAAGGGGTGATGATTGAACAAGGTTCGGTTGTTAACCTATTATATTGGTTTTCTATAAAGTTTCCAATGGATGAAGAAGACATATTATTACAAAGAACATCTATAGCATTTGATGCATCTGTTTGGGAATTGTTTGGATGGATATTTTCTGGTTCAACATTATCTTTACTAGATCCACTGCATGAAAAAAATGTCGAAAAAATAATTGAAAAAATCGACGAAGGTCGAATAACCATTGCGCAGTTTGTCCCTAGTTTATTAAGGAGTGTTATTTATTTTGTTCAAGAACACAATGAAATAGACAAACTCTCTAGTCTAAAACAGGTTTTTGTTGGTGGGGAATCTTTACCAATAAATACGGTAAATGAATTTAATCAAATACTTAATAAAAAATTCGGCACAAAGTTATGTAATGTATATGGACCTACAGAAGCTACTGTAGATGTTTCCTTTTATGAATGCAATCATACGCTAGAGAGTGATAGAAGCGTACCGATTGGAAAGCCAATCAATAACGCTCAAATGTATATTCTAAATGATGATTTAAGGTTGCTGGAAATTGGTTCAGTAGGAGAACTTTATATTGGTGGAGATTCATTGGCAAGAGGATATTTAAATAATCCAGATTTAACAAGATTAAAATTCATAAAAAGCCCCTTTGTCGATGGCGAATATTTGTATAAGACTGGTGATTTAGCTAAGTTGCTTCCGAATGGGAATATAGAATTTATAGGTAGAAAAGACCAGCAGGTTAAAGTAAGAGGTTATCGGATAGAGATAGGTGAGGTAGAGCATTGGCTCCATTCCCTTGAGGATATTAAAGAAGCAGTTGTATTAACAAGAGACAGTGGTGAATTATGTGGGTTCATTACTGCAACACGCAAAATTCCAACGAATGAGATTAAATATTTTCTATTGCAATACTTACCTAACTATATGGTTCCAGCGGAATTCATTCAGCTAGAACAGCTTCCATTAACTTGGAATGGTAAAATTGATAAGAAAAAATTACTGAGTTTAGAATACCAACTTCATTCTGACGTCCCGGTCGTTAAGCCGAATAATAATGTTGAATCCGAGATTATCAACGTTTTTGAAAAAGTGTTAAATATGAAACCTATTAGTACGGAAAGTGATTTTTTTGATTTAGGTGGAAACTCTTTAAAGGCTGCTACTGTTGTTGCAAGGTTATATAAAACGTTTAATGTTCGAATTCCGATGTATGACTTTTTTGAGAATCCAACCGCTAAAAAGTTAGGGCAGTTAATTATGTACGCTAAAAAGCATAATTATCAACCAATTAAAAGGGTTCAGAAAAGAGAATATTACCCTACCACTTCTGCTCAGAAGCGTATATATATTCTCAATCAAGTAGGAGATCATTCTGTTAATTATAATATGCCTGAAGTCTTATTGCTTAAAGGTAATGTTAATGTTAAGAAAGTAGACGAGATATTTAATCAATTAGTACAGAGACACGAGTCATTCCGTACATCGTTTCATATTCTTCATGATGAAATTGTTCAACTCATCCATGAAAATGTAGATTTTAAGGTAGATTATCTAGAGTTGGATAAAGAGTCACTTGAACAAGAAATTGAAAACTTTATAAAACCATTTAATTTAAGGAAGGCTCTATTACTAAGAGTGAAACTAATTAAGTGCTCAAGTAATGAACATTATCTATTCATTGATATGCATCATATTATCTCTGATGGGTATTCAGTAGGTTTATTAGTCAAAGAATTTGAACAGCTCTATCTTGGAAATACATTACCTGACTTAGAACTACAATATAAGGACTTTTCGGTATGGCAAGAAGAACAATTTAATACCGAACAGTTCAAAGAGAAAGAGCGATATTGGCTGAAAATGTTTGAAGGGGAAATACCAGTTCTAGATTTACCGACGGATTTCCCAAGGCCATCCGTCATGAAGTATGAGGGAGACTCCGTTCAAGTTGAATTAGAAAAGAATTTAACCGATAGAATTAAGGAAGTTGCAAGGGAAAATGGTGTAACCCCATACATTGTATTATTGTCAGCATATTTTATATTACTATCTAAATATACTAGGCAGAATGATTTGGTAGTTGCTTATCCTACTGCAGGAAGACCTCATCCTGATCTGGAATACTTAGTAGGTATGTTTGTTAATACAGTTGCTATGAGAATGAATATTAATCATGATGAATCCTTTAAATTGTTCTTAAGTAAAGTGAAGGAAACATCATTTGATATTTATGATAATCAAGACTATCAGTTTGAAATGTTGGTTGAAAAGTTAAAAGTTGAAAGAGATATAAGTAGAAACACCTTATTTGACACCATGTTTGCCATGAGAGACACAGACATAACGGAAATCGTTCTACCAGACTTAAGCATGTCACGATATAGCTTTAAGAATAAAAAAATAAAGTTTGATATTTATATCGAAATGCTTGAAACAGAAAACCATATAATGTTTGAACTATTCTATCGTACTGATTTGTTTAAAGATGAGAGTATAGAAAGATTTATTAAACATTATATTAATATTTTGCATAATATAACGATCAATCAGGAGATAGAACTATCGGATATAGAAATAATAACAAACGAAGAAAAAGAGATGCTAAGGAAATTTAATCAGTCCGAAACAGAGACTCCCAACGCCAATAAAGGTATTGCTACGTTGTTTGAAGAACAGGTTAAAAAGAACCCAGAAAGTTACGCTGTTATTTTTGGCCAAGATAAGATGACGTATAAAGAATTAAACCAGAAGGCAAATGCACTTGCACAATATTTGCAACAGCAAGGTGTCTCCCGGGGAGATTATGTAGGAGTTCTGTTAAACCGATCAATTGATTTAATTGTTGCAGTAGTTGCAATCATTAAATCAGGTGGTGCTTATATACCTATTGATCCATCGTATCCTTATGACAGAATAGAATTCATGCTAAAAAGTAGTAGAACCAACATGCTAATAACAAATGAAGCTTTTGTCAAAAAAATTGAGTACACAGGTGCAATATGTACGATGGATAATGTTAATGTAATCAATACGGGAGATGAAAGACCTAAAATTGTTAATTTACCAAGTGATCCAGCTTATGTAATTTATACCTCAGGTTCCACTGGTGAGCCAAAAGGTGTACTAGTAGAGCAGAAGAATGTCATTAATTTAGTTAATAATCCTAATTATGTGAGATTTGAGCCTGGTGATAGGATCTTGCAAACAGGATCGATTGCTTTTGATGCATCTACCTTTGAAATTTGGGGGGCATTACTGAATGGTTTAACATTATCTATGGTAGAAAAGGATATCATACTGTCTAGTGAGAAGTTAGGTAAAGAGATCATGAATAATGGAATTACCACTATGTTTCTTACTTCACCTCTATTTACCCAACTAGCAGAAGATAATCCATCAATATTCGCTCCTTTGAAATTTCTTTTAATAGGTGGAGATATCTTATCTACAAAACATATTAATATTGTCCGAGATCAATGTAGGGATGTAAATGTCGTACATGTGTATGGACCAACAGAAACGACAACCTTTGCTACTAGTCTATTAATAAATAAAGAATACAACGAAAGTATACCAATAGGAAAACCGATTAACAACACGAATATATATATATTAGATGAATTTGGAAAAACACAACCAGTAGGGGTTCCGGGGGAAATATATATAGGTGGAAAAGGGGTTGCAAGAGGTTATATTAACTCTGAATCCCTAACAGAGGAGAAATTTATCAATATAATGATGGCACCGAATGATCGAGTATATAGAACAGGTGATATTGGAAAATGGTTACCGGATGGTACCATAGAGTTTATTGGACGTACCGATTATATGGTGAAAATTAGAGGATTTAGGGTTGAGATTGGAGAGATAGAAGAAGCTTTGTTCAAGCATGAAGAAATAAAAGAAACAGTTGTAATAGTGAACAACGATTCCTATGGAAATAAGTATCTTTGTGCTTACTATGTATCGGATCAAGAAATACCAGCTAACAAATTAAGGGACTTTATATCTAATAATTTACCGGAATATATGATTCCATCCTATTTCATCTTTATGAACAAATTACCTCTTACAATTAACGGTAAGGTAGACCGAAAACTGCTGCCTGAACCAAAAGACGTTTTAATAAAGAATAAAATCATCGTACAGCCTAGAAATGAAATGCAAAGAAAAATGTCAACCATATGGTCAGAGATACTAGAGTTAGAGCAAGTTGGTATAAATGAAGACTTTTTTGAATTAGGTGGTCATTCGTTAAAGGCGAGTATTTTAATATCAAGAATATCAAAAGAGTTTGCGAAAGAAGTTCCTTTAAAGCAATTATTTATGACACCGACAATAGAGGGGCTTTCCAACTATCTTGAGACTGCTATGAGTAGTACGGACAGTGAAATAATTCCGATAGAAAATCGATTGTACTATCCCGTATCCTATGCCCAAAAAAGGCAATACACGTTACATTTCCTTGCTAAGGATAATATTACCTACAATATACCCGACGTCTATTTGTTAAGTGGGGAAGTAAATTCTTTTAAAATAGAACAAACATTAGAGAAACTAGTAAAAAGACATGATAGCTTAAGAACTTCTTTTCACATGATAGACGGAGAATTAATGCAAAGAATTGAATCTAATATTGATATCGATTTTACGCACCACGTATTAGAAAAGGATAGCATACATTATCACATTAGAGAATTTATAAAACCATTCGATTTAAGTAAAGCGCCACTATTTAGAGTAGAACTCATAGAAGTTGATGGCCAACACTTACTATTATTTGATATGCATCATATTATTGGGGACGGGACATCAATGTCAGTCTTGATGAATGATTTTATTACGATTTATAATGGAGAGTCACTCCAAAATTTAAAGCTACAATATAAGGATTTTGCAAATTGGCAAAACCAACAAATAAAGCTTTCTGACAAAATAAAGAAGCAAGAAAACTATTGGTTATCTTTATATCAAGATGAAATACCGATATTAAATCTCCCAACGGATTATTCAAGACCTAAGATTCTGAGCTATGAGGGTGATAAGCTTACATTTAAACTTGATAAGGAATTGACCTATAAACTAAACCGTTTAGCTACAGTAAATGGTGCAACATTATTTATGGTGCTGCTCTCTGCATATAATATATTCTTATCCAAAATAAGTGGGGATACAGATATAGTAATAGGATCACCAATTGCAGGGAGAAATCACCCAGACGTAGAGAATATAGTAGGGATGTTTGTTAATACACTAGCTTTAAGAAATAAATTGAATCCAAATGATACCTTTCTAAGTTATTTGGATAATGTTAAATCGAATGTACTTGAAGCCTTTGATAACCAGGATTATCCATTTGATTTGCTTGTTCAAAAGGTAGACAAAAGCAGAGATACAAGTAGAAACCCTCTATTTGATAGCATGTTTGTCTTACAAAATATGAAGAAGCCCAATATGTCATCCGAAGGTTTAAGATTACGTTCATATGAATTTGACTTTAAAGTATCTAAAGTTGACCTAGAGTTATTTGGTGAAGAGCGTAATGATGAACTTTGGCTAGGATTTCGCTATCGTACGGTATTATTTAAGCAAGAAACGATAGAAAGAATGTCTGAATACTTCGTTCATATTTTAAGGTCTATTGTAGATAACTCAGAAGAATGTATTAAGAATTTTGGCTTACCGCCTAAGGATTTACAGAACATTGTGTATGGATTTAATCAAACGGAACATCGATTTATGAAAACTAATTCTCTTCAGGAACTGTTTGAATCACAGGTTAAGAAAAAACCAAATGAATTAGCACTGATATTCAGGGATAACGAAATAACATATGGAGAGTTAAATACTAGAGCTAATCAGCTGGCACATTTTCTATTGAAGAATAAGTTGGATCAACCAAAAAGTATTCCAATCATCATGGAAAGAAGCCCAGAAATGATTATTTCTATATTAGCAGTGTTAAAATCAGGATTTGCTTATCTGCCAATCGATTCGGATTTTCCAATCGATAGAATCAACAATACTTTAGATGATAGTGGGGCAGATTTTATCCTGACCAATATCCAATCCATAAGTGAGAATTTAAAACATAAGAAGGTAATAAACGTTATGCAAGATGGCGTGTATGGAAATGAATCAACTGACCCTAAAGTTAAAACGAACCCCAATGATTTAGCCTATATTATATATACTTCCGGAACAACCGGAAAACCAAAGGGAGTTCAAATTACACATAGGAATGTTATCAATTTACTTGAAGGGGTTAAACAAAAAATTGATTTATCCCAAACCAGAAGTGTCCTATGTTTAACATCCATATCGTTTGATATTTTCGTTGTTGAAACAATACTTCCTTTAGTTAATGGTCTAAGAATTGTATTAGCTGATGATAATATCAAGCAAAACCCAAAAGCGATAAGGGAGATCATAAAAGAAAAGCAAATTGATTTATTACAATTTACTCCATCACGTCTAAAGCAGCTGACCAATAGAAAAAGCGAACTAGATTTTCTAAAAGAAGTTAAAAGTATCATTGTAGGTGGAGAGCCATTTAACATGAACTTATACAGTTTAATTCGTCAACATAGTGAAGCAAGAATTTTCAATGGATACGGTCCTTCTGAAACATGTGTATATTCTACTATGGAGGAAATAGACGGTAGTACGGATATATTAATTGGCAGTCCCTTAGCAAATACACAAATATATATACTAAATGAAAACCACCAACCACAACCAATTGGTGTTGTAGGTGAACTATATATTGCTGGTGAAGGAATTGCAAAAGGGTATTTAAATAATTCTACTTTAACAAATGAAAAATTTGTAACAAATCCATTTTCTAATGGAGAAAAGATGTATAAGACAGGTGATTTAGGAAAATGGAAAGAGGACGGCAAAATATTTTTTATAGGAAGAAAAGATAATCAAGTTAAAGTGAGAGGGAATCGCATCGAATTAGGTGAAGTGGAATCACATTTATTAGAGCATCATAGTGTGAAGGAAGCGGTAGTTCTAGTATTTTCGGATGATGACGGTAACAATTATCTAAATGCGTATATCGTATCTGATAGTGAATGGAACGTATCGAATTTGAGAACCTTTTTAAAACAGAAACTACCAAACTATATGATTCCTTCGAACTTTATTCCAGTTCCTGAGATACCATTAACGACTAATGGGAAGATAGACAAAAACCGTTTACCTAAGTTTGAAGAAAAAGTTAAGTTAGATACAATTTTTGAAGAACCTAGAACAGAATTAGAAAAGAAGATACTTGATATATGGAAAAAAGTTTTAGGAAATACACAAATAGGGATAAATGATGATTTCTTTGAGCTAGGTGGACATTCTTTATTAGTGATAAAACTAGAAGTAGAATTGGAAAAAGAAAATATCGATATAGAACATCACGATATCTATACGTTTAACACGGTCAAAAAACTTAGTGAACACATTGAATCAGTTCCTATAAAATAGGACAAGGGTCAAGAGTCTTGTTATTTTTCATACGAGCTCTTGACCGTTCCATACTTATTCATAGAAATGAGGTGACCTTCTTGAAAGAAAAGAAAATAGAAAATATAGATCCTTATAACGATTTATTTTATAAAGGTTGTTTTTATAATTCTTTCTTTCCAATAGTGCGGCATTATAATAAAAATGTTTCTGATTTTCTAGAAAATGACATTATTGTATATACAACCGATAATAGTATACAGACAATAGATGCCGAGTATATTGAGATAAGACCAGTAGAGGAAATCTTAGAACAGATGCACATTATGGTCAAAACGCTAACGTACATTGATTCCATAGTAAATGAAGTTATAGAATCACTACAACATAATAGACCAGTGTTACTATGGATTGATTGTTATTATGAACCAGCAAGGAATGATACATTCCAGAAAATTCACCAGCCACATACAATGCTATTATATGGATTTAATAAAATAAAAGAACAATTCCATATCATCGATCATAAAAATAGTAACACCTTATCCTATGAAAAAAGAACGATTTCTTTTAGCGATTTAGAAAATTGTTATACTGGCTATATCAAGAATTTTAATCATTTATATATTAATAATTCCTACTATGCGTTTTATGTTGAAGAAAATCCCGAAGATACAAATCAAGAATATAAGAGAAATGATGCCTTACTTGATAATATTATGAATAATCGAGAGTTAATTGAAGAGTCTTTAACAAGATTATTAACCTTCTGTCATTCCCATCATAGTGCTTTTGATAATACAGCTTCTTTTTGGGATAATACAGAATTGATATTGAGCAGCATAAACAATATAGTAAATGCCAAAAAAGCAGAACTTTATCGGCTAACCATACTTGAAAATATTCCCGAGGAATTCCAAGGTGGTATGAACAATATACTGCATAATTGGAATTTAGTACGGGGAATCATAGCTAGGGTAATATATTCTGAAAAGTATGGTGTTAACACAATGAAGAATATTACTGAAAAACTCTATGAAATCTATCAGTTAGAAGTTAGTTTTTATCAAAAAATTTTTGAAATGAAGAACTCGTATTTCCAACATTCCTTATAGGGGGTAGTAGTATGTCTGAAAGAATACTAAATAAATTGCTCAAGATATTTAGAGAAGAGTTAGGTGAAAACATTAATGTTGCAAGTATAAAAGGAGAAGATGAAATAAATTCACTAGGAATTAACTCTGTAAGTTTTATAAAAGTATTGGTAGCTATCGAATCAGCCTTTGATTTTGAATTTAACGATGAGGATTTGATATCGGAAAGATTTGTAACAATAAATGATCTAGTGCAGTATATAGAGGAAAACATAGAATAAAAGGTTGATAGAGATGGTTGAAATACACGCTATGAAAATTCCAAGGGAGATTCATGAAGAACAACTAGACGGTTTAATATCTTTTTTGACAACAGAAAAGCAAGTGAAATTAACTAAACTTATTCATAAAAAAGACTTGTACAGATCTTTGCTAGGGGAAATTATCATACGATTTATCATTATGAAGCGATACAATATGCGAAATGATAACATAAAATTTATTTATAATCATTTTGGAAAGCCGGATTTGTATAATCATCCTGATTTTTCGTTTAATATTTCGCACTCTGGAAGCTGGGTTATTTGTGCAATAAATCATCAAGAAATTGGCATTGATATTGAAGAAATAAAACCTCTACCTTATTTGAGTATCGCTTCAAGCTGTTTCGCAAAGGAAGAACTTGAAGATATTAGAATGAGAAATAAAGAGGACCAATTGCGTTATTTTTTTGATTTATGGACTTTAAAGGAAAGTTTTATTAAATTTTACGGTAAAGGGTTAGCTATCCCTTTAAAATCGTTTGTCATTAGAAAGTTATCAGAAAGAAAAATAGAGGTTTACGAAAAAAATAAAAAATTACCGTTAGCTTTTAAACAATATTATATTGATGAACATCATAAGCTTTCCGTTTGTATAAAGGAAGGTGACTTTCCTAGACAAATATGTTTTTGGGATTGCAATCGTTTATATGATGAGATGCAGTTTGAATAAGGAAAAGTTACAAATACCTTGTTTATTATCGGATGTTTGTAATAATTTTGATAAAATTGTTGTTTTTGGAAAAAGTTGGTATATTAATCTTATAATATACTGGTGAGGTAAAACTAATCGATCGATTATTAAATCCAGAGTATTTATCAAGGACTCTTACTATTAGATGCTATAGAATTACAAAATCCGTGTCGATCCCGACCACCGGTATTTATCGTTGTCTATTCCTATGTCTGGTGGTGGTACTCCCATCAAAGGTAAGCATGACTTATTTGCTGTACTAATTGCTATTAAGGTTTTGTTAGGTAAAACCGGTTTTAATAAGATGGTAACAGAATTAAAAGGAGCAGTTCATACCTTATCAAATGAGTTAAATATAATTAGTCTAGGATGCTATACCGCACATTAGTAATTTGAGGATATCCTTGTAGCAGTAAATGTTTTCTTTGAGAAGTTGTTTTAAAAAGCAGCAACAAAGTATAGAAACACAAGCAAATAGATACTCCAATTCTTATAATGAATTGAGCAGAAATCTAAAAATCAAGAAATCAAATAGGTTTTCAGTACATAGCCTGCCAGCGTAATTTTTTTGAATACCCCTTGAATACCCTTTACGAAAAATCCGTTAAAATCCCATGAAATACAAACAGGGAAAAACGTTGTTTAAAGCGGTTTATGAACTTCCATATAATATGGAAGAAACTCGTCTATGAAAGAAAATAAAAAGATTAACGAGTAGAAGCGCAGGCAATTATTTGCTTGTGCTTTTATTCTTTTACACTATAGGAAAGCATTCCTGTAATAAAGCAAAATGAGGATTAAAAACTAAAAACGCCCCCTTGGTATGATACGAGGTGTCTAAAGCTAATTAGCAAAAATGGACCCTTAAATTAACCGAGGAGGACTATCATGAAATATAAACAAAATGAAAAGATTTTACAACTAACAGACAAAACTTGACGTATACAAAATCATTTGTATTCTTTATTATCTCGTATAATTTTGATATAATCTTATTCATAAGAAGGTCTCTCTTTTCATGATGTATTTGCATGGTTAGCATACATCTATCATAGAGTACCTTCTTTCTTTTTTTCTACCATTTTTTCTAAATCATCTCGAGAAATATTTTACACATACACAAAGCTTTAATTATTAGAGTTGACATCGCCAAGCATAAAAAATTTGGAAAACCACTATACTTTGAAAACGCATTGGAGGGCTTCCAAAGGTTCACTTATTGGATAGATGAATGAACCACCCAACATGAAAAATCCCATGTTATTATCGGAATGGATCCAACAGGACATTACTGGCTGCCCTTAGCTTATTGGCTAATGGAAAAGCAACTCAAAGTAGTCGTGTAAATCCGGCACATGTTAAAAAGTCAAAAGAGTTGGATGACAATTCACCAACCAAAAATGATGTAAAAGATGCCACAGTCATTTCACGTTTAATCCAAGGCGGACGCTATCTGAACCCCATCTACCAGAAGGGATCTATGTAGAGCTTCGCGAAGGCATGAATATGTATGACCAATTAATGAAAGACCTGCAGGCAGTACAAGGACGCGTCTATCAGTAGATAGACAGGTATTTTCTAGAATACACTATTGTCTTTGCGAACTGGGAAGTAATCTTCTTTACAAATTTTAAAAATGGGTTTGTTTTCTGATGAAATCATGCAAAAAGATGAAATAGCAATCCTGTCAGAAATCCGTAAGAGGTATTGAAAGAAGTTGCCCGCCATTCCATTGGTATCCAAGAAGGAAAAACCATGGCAAGGCTAAAGATCCAAACATTATTGGATCAGTATACTCTCCTTCATGAAAAGATCAATGACGTGTGGGAAATGATAGAGGGGCTTACGAGCACGATTCCCAGTGTACAGGAAATGGTAGATATTAAAGGCGTAGGTGACATCACAATCGCTGCATTTCTGGCAGAAGTAAAAGATTTAAACAATTATAGTCATCCGGAACAAATTATTAAACTAGCGGGGTTAAATCTAAAATTAGCAACATCAGGAAAATGGCAAGGAAGAACGGTGATTACCAAGAGGTGCCGACCAAAGCTACGCGCCCTGTTGTACAAAGTTATCCTGCCATTAGTCAATCACAATCCTGCATTTAAAGCAATGCATGAGTATTTTACAACAAGGAAAGAAAATCCGTTGAAGAAGAAACAATCATTAATTGCCCTATGTTGTAAGTTAATTCGAGTATTATTCAAAGTAGGTAAACAACAAGTAGCCTTTAGTCCAGAAAAAATGTTAAGTGATATTCCGCATTTTCGCTTACAGTGTGCAGCTTAACTAAACAATAACGAATACTCAGTTTAGATTTTTTAAAGAAGTTCCATTTATACAAATACTACCAACAAAGGAAGCACGGAGCAGCCGGAAAATTTTTATACTATCGGGCAATGACCCTACAGGAAAGCATCGCTGGCCCCACTTCATGGATAGACCGAACGAAGGAATGTATGCGCAAATGACGCTGTGAGATGTGGGAGGTTTTGTCACCATGAGTATTGTGGGATTAAGAGGTGCAATCATAGCAGTATTAATTCCCATTTTTTTCAGAAAGAGAAGGATGGCTTATTAAGTGCACCCTTCTATATTAAAATTTATTCCTATGCTGTCTTAAAGTAAGCGTAAAATAGCCCACACCTATTTTAGATGTGGGCATGTGTTATGGATCTATTTAGATTTAGTTGGAACACGACACTCTTGAGGTAGTGTAGTTGACCATGGCAAGAGTTGAGCTAGTTGTTCTTTATCTGTTGTATCTATATTGGGAAGTTTTTCAAACAAATAGCTGAGATAATGGAATGGATTTAATCCGTTTTCCTTGGCTGTTTTCACCACACTGCTAAAAAGCCAAGCTTTTCTCCCTATCACAAAAGGCTTGATCGACCGTTCTGCACAGTTATTGTCTATCTCCAATCGTCCATCCTTTAAAAATCCTTCTAAACGATCCCATTGTTTAAGACAATAGGTAACAGCTTTACCAAGTTTACTTTTGGGAAGGACAAGTGGCGTTTGTTGTTTTAGCCATGCTGAAAAAGCATCCAGCACAGGCTGACTGCGCTCTAAACGTTTTTGTAACGTTCTTGTGGGCTCAAGCTCTTTAGTTCGCGTTCGATACCAAATAGTTTATACACAAGTCTAAACCTTCTTTTGCTTTTACAGCTGTAGTGGATGAAGATTCAGGAAGCGACTGTAATGCTTCTGTGAATTTACGACGTGCGTGCGCCCAGCAACCAACCAATACTACATTCGGCACCCCATTATAGCCGGGGTAACCGTCTACTGTTAAGTAGCCTTGATACCCTCTAGAAATCGCCGCGGATGTTTGGATGCTCGGGTTTGCTGGTAATCATGCAGAATGATTGGCACATCAGTGTGTTCAGAACGATACAACCACATATACGAATTTGAAGTGGCTTTTCTACCTGGTTCAGACAAAACCTGTATGTTTGTTTCGTCCGCATGTATGGCATCCAGTTCTAATAGGTTGGCATGCATTTCATTGTAAATGAGCTTAAGCCAAGTATGAGCACCGTATACTACCCAATTAGCTAGTGTTTGGCGTGGAATAAAGACTCCAAATCGTTCAAATTGTTTCTCTTGGCGATACAACGGCATCCCTTCGACGTATTTTTGTGCCATGGTATATGCCATAGAAGATGGAGAGGCTAAACTACCTGGAAATACAGGCTCTGGCATTTTAGCTATTTGAATAGGTGTTTTTATTTCATGTTGTTCACAATGGCGACAGCTATAGACGTGCTGTACGTGTTCAACAACTTTCACCTGTGCAGGAATAACCTTCAATTCTTTACGTACTTGGGTGCTCATTTCATGCAATCCACCAGCGCAACACGAATACACCTGTTCCTCAGCAGGTAAACGGTATTCTATCGTTTCCGTAGGCAGGTTTTCTAATTGCTGGCCACGTTGGCCTTTTTGCTTCTTGCGTTTATATGTAATCGTCTCAACAGTAGGCTCTTCATGTGTAGAATCAGAAGTGTCCTCTACCTCGTTGAAAAGAGACAGTTGGTCGGAATTTGTCTTCTCGCTAGAAGAGCCAAATTTTTGTTTTTGAAGCAATCTAAATTGTTCTTCATAACATTGTAATTTTGCTTCTAGCTCTTCCTTTTCCATTTCAAGCTTTTCGTTGAGCTCTTGATAATATTCAATTGAGTTCTTTTTCGTTTGCGCTGTTTTTTCCATAAAATAAGGATACGAAAAAGAATCCGACTTGCCTAGTCGAATTCCCGTATTTGTATATTTCAATTTTTTATAGAATGGTTCGCGCTGTCACTTCGCTGTGTGCCTGTTGCTGGTTCATCGATATTCAATCCAACAACCAGCGAAACTAGCGTGGGCTAATATGCATAGGAGTTGTATCTTTCTCGGATGGCCAGTGAAATGTTCCTTTTTCTAATCGCCGATAATACAACCAAAACCCGTTGACTTCCCATTGCAGTATTTTCAACTTATCAAGAATACGAAAAGGCAAGGAGAAAAAGGGTCTAAATCAAAGCATTCTGTCGCAATGGCAGCAAGGCCATCAATGGATTTGCGCATACCGGTGCTGCCTCGAGCTAAGTACACTTGTTCAAATGGAGCACTCGTTAACATGATTGCTTCTCTAAAACATGAACAATATCCGATAATAAGTTCATATCTGTTCCTGATCGCACTTCAATGGAGGTGGAACCAACATGAATGAATATAGGCTCCTTCTCGTGAGATGGAACAAGTTGACAATCATTCATTTGAACGGTCAGCCATTGTGTTTCTATTGATGTACTTCTGGAAGAATTGTCGTGCTCACGAAATTGTTGCACCCAATAATACATCTGATGCGTTTTAATTCTTGCCCTCGGCACCATTCCGCTATGCTTTGTCCACTTTTCTTCCAGGCATCGTATCGCATTCTCCATTCTATTCGCTTGTCTTTTAGGGTCATTGCATAACCTCCCAATTTGTTTTCTAAGAAGATTATCACATAGATGCCATTAGATTGTTATGTGTATTTTATTTTACGCTTTATAGTATAAGAAAAACTATAGCTTTCGCCATAAAGACTTGGCGATAAGCCAAGTTTTTCTAAAATAATTTACAAAGATTTTACATAATCTCAATGATTCGTACATAGTGTTTTGCTAGAATAATGGTATGTTGGAAGATTAGGAGGGGCAATATGCAGACAAGAGGGCAATTTGACCAAGAGCTTAAAACAATTGACGATGCAATTGTTGAAGTAGCTAACTTGACAGAAAAAGCCTTAGAAAATGCTATGGAATCACTATTTAATCAAGATATTCAATTAGCTGAACAAGTGATTGAAGCCGATAAAGATATTGATAAAAAAGAATTAGAAATAAACGATAAAATCGTATTGCTAATTGCAAAACAAAATCCAGTCGCTACTGATTTACGACGGCTAATCACTGCTTTACAGATCGTTGCTGATTTAGAAAGAATGGCTGATAATGCTAGAAATATTGCGCGTTCAACGATTCGTTTAGGAGAAAGCGAGGCGGCGTTAATTCCTAAACGACTGCATACAATGAAGGATGCATTAATCAATATGCTTCATAAAGCTATCACGGCTTTTACGGAAGAGAATAGCAAATTAGCTAGTCAGCTAGCTGAGATGGATGATTTCGTTGATAAAGAAAATAAGCTAATTCTTAGTGAATTATTAGGAGAGACTGCAACAAATCCGGATAAGATCCAATATATTATGCAGATTTCTTTATGCTCTAGATATTTAGAGCGTTTTGGGGATCATATTACGAATATTGGTGAGAGCATTTTATATTTGATTAAAGGCGAAAACTATAATTTGAATTAAAAATAAGCTAAAAAGCAGCACTTTGTCTGCTTTTTAGCTTATTTTGTAATTGCTTCTGCAATTTCGTATAAGCTCATATCACTTGATACTTTAAATTTACCTAATTGTACTTTTTCACTATAATTATGTTTCTCTAAGTACTTATTAAACTCACTAGCATCATCAATAATGTCATTTTCTTCTAATAGATCGCTTATATCCGAAGAAGGCATTCCTGATTTAATTTTTAATGTATATGTTTTATTTTTCTCTTTATCTTCCTTATCTTTTTCTTTATCCTCTCGATCATTATTCTCTCTCTTGTTGTCAGCTTCTTTTTGTTTATCTTTATTTTTCTCATCGTTCGTTTTTTCTGCTGCTTTCGCTTTTGTCGTTGGCTGTTCTTCTTTCTGAGGAGTCTGAGAATCTGTGGCCCCTTGTTCATCAACAGATAGAGCAATATATTCAGAGTCTGATAAAACGTGATAACCCTTCTCTTCAATTAGTTTCACTAGTTCTTCGTCGGATAGGTTATCTGCAGTTTGAATATTTCCATTGGAAAAAAAATAAAAGCCTAGCATGATAACGCCGGCAGTTAATAAACCAATAGCGAAAACACGTACCGGTTGTTTCATGTTTTCCTCCTCCCTTCATTATCTATTATCAATGCGATTTTCAGTAAAATCTTCTGTTAGCAACTCTTCTTCTAAGATTTTAATCTTCTTTTTGATTTGGTATGTATCTTGCATCGTTGTAATGGAAAATTGTTCTAATTGACTCTCGACTAGCTCAATTCGATCACTCATAAAAAATGATACTGCAAGTAAAACAATTCCCACAACAATAATGGAAATAATTGCATATAACATCTGGTTCCCTCCTTTTACTCATTACTAGTTATAACATAAAATACTATCGAAAAGCCATTACAATTTTGTTATTTTTGCTGAAACAACACGAATTTTCATATTAAATCGATTGCATGATGTCATGATTTGGCAAGAGAGATCTAGAAAAGGTGGATGATGACAACAGGTTTAAACGTAACTTTTACAAACCATTAAAAAGTTAAGTAGCAGTAGCCACATATGTTGAATTATATAAAAAAATGTACTAAAAATCAAAAATAGCATTTACTTGTCCAGCTAAAGTGGCGATATACTTGAGTTATATAGTTTCTTATATTTGTATTTGTAAAATGCTATGGTAATTTTTTAAGAGAAGCTGAAGGTTAATTCTCCTTTTAGAAAAAGGTTCTAATTAATGATTAATAATGATTTCAGACTAAAAATCAAAGCATAGCGTTCATTCATAAATCACTATGATGTATAAGTTTTTGCTGAAAAATAATCTCAGGTTAAGCCTTGATACTTTCGGTAATATTTGATATTATGATTAAGTCTGAAATGAAATTTTCGCTACTACGTGATAAAGGAATTTGATATAGTTTGGAGGGAAGAAAATGCGCGTTAATATTACTTTAGCTTGCACTGAAACAGGAGATCGTAATTATATTACAACTAAAAATAAACGTACAAATCCTGAGCGTCTTGAGCTTATGAAATATAGTCCACGACTAAAAAAACATACTCTACATCGAGAAACAAAATAAGATCTTCTTAATAAAACCTTTATCAAAAAGATAAAGGTTTTATTATTATCATAGTCTTCATTATGGATAACTTTTTGGAAAATAACATCATCTAGCTTAAGTGCTCAATCTGTAGCAAATTTCCCTCTTTTTTCTACGACAACTCAACATGGGCTTGAATCTAAAGGAAGGTCGACTAAAGGTGGGCTTGAGCTCAGGCGTCGACATCCCCCTGTTTTAGAGGCATGTTTTCTTGATCTCGGTTAGAAACTCTCCAGTTTGTACACGTTAAACAAGCACCTGAGCTTTTGTTCTTGCATAAAATTATGTTAAAGTTATATATAGAAAAGTGATAAGTGTAATACTGTTAAAAAATGGATAAGAATAAGGTTCATATTTGGTTTGTTTTTGCACTCTATAAGCATCTAACCATATAGATTCTGCTGCTTGAAATAACATTATACGCCAATTATAGATAACTTCAACCATATGGAAGGGAGGAAGCTAGCTTAGTGACGAAGGAGAAATTACGCTCAACTGGAATTGCTAAGTTAAAAAAATTCAGTGAGGAAGAGAAAAAGGGAACGGAGAAACAGTTACATGCTCATCTCCTTACTTCTCACTTGTGGAAACAAGCAAAAACTGTTGGCATAACCATATCACAAGGTTTTGAATGGGATACAATGAAAATTATTGAAACAGGCTGGGAGCAAGGGAAAACAGTTTGTGTGCCAAAATGTTTTCCAGCTACAAAAGGAATGGATTTTTTTCAAATCGATACATATGAGCAATTAGAAGTTGTTTACTACAATTTGCTTGAACCGAAACCGAGTATGACCAAGCATATCCTACCAGAGCGAATAGATTTGTTATTAGTTCCTGGTATTATCTTTGATCGACAAGGATACAGGATTGGCTTTGGTGGTGGATATTATGACCGTTTTTTAGTAAAGTATAAAAATAAAACGGCATCGATTCTACATAGTTCTCAACTCATTGATACCATCCCAAAGGATCCTTTTGACTTACCTGTTGACTATTTAATTACGGAGCATGGATGGATATAAAAGGAAGGTTTTTAAGTTTTACAATAATTTTATCCCGCATGTAACTGGTAGTAAGACCTCTACCAATGCTACGAGGTGAAATCTAGAAGGATAAGTGGAGGAACCAACTGAAGTCAAATGCTCGATTCTGTCCAGAGGTTTTTAGGTCATACCCTTGTGGTACTAATAATCAGTGGGGGATAAAAGAAAACCCCACTGACCGAATTCACTTTATAATAAATGTATAAAACTTCATGCTTCTGCCATAACTAAGAACACAACTTAGAAAAAAGAGGTGTTCCTATTGCGTATTATAGTTTTAATTGCTGGTATACTAACTACTGCAGCTTTATTATTTAAATGGCGCTATCGAGTAATGAATAATCTTTTGGCGATCGGTTTTTTGCGTAAATTAGCTGTCCTGCTATCAATGAATATGCCGACAGTACGCAGTAAATTAATCCCTTGGATGTTTAAATCATGATAAATGGTGAAGAATTTACATGCCAAACAGATACATGAATATCATCCACTGGAAAAAAGAAGTTGTGGAAAACAACTTCTTTTATCATATATAGCACTTATACTATATATAAAGAGAAAAAGCTTAACAATATTCAGATTAACGAAGGTAGAACTTAAGGGGAGATGTGGTAATGTATTTGGATGAACAATATAAATTGTACAAACTGGCAGTTCAATTTGTTTCCGCTGACAATTATGATGTACTATATGTAAATGATCAAGGCAATGAAATATGGTTAGAAAAGAAGCAAGGAAAAACTTCAAATGTTGTACGATTGATTAACCAGGGATTTGATTGGACAAATCATTTAAAAAAAGATATCGCTGTTGTTTTTCAGAAAGTGAAATCAATGAAGCGTCTGTTACGTGGAAGAATTATTGAAATACATAATATTTATATTTCTGAACATGCTCCGGTTGATGATTGGGAACTTTTAAAAAAACCAATGAAGTTAAATACGAAGCAATCTATTTCAATGCAGCTTTATTACTTATCTAATTCTCATTATGAAGAAGAAAAACAAAGACTTGCAAGTGAAGTCGGTGTTTCCATCATAGATACAGATATTTCATTGGATATAGAGGAAAAAGAAAGGAAGTTAGTCTCCTATAAACAGTATTTAACTCAACATGTGTTTGATCGTCAACAACAAACCAAGGCTGTTTTTTCCTTTGGTAAGCCAAGACTTACATATATTATCTTGCTTTTATGTATCGGTATGTTTTTACTTCTTGAGTTGAACGGTGGAAGTAAAAATACGGAAACATTAATCAAATTTGGCGCTAAGTTCAATCCTGCAATTATTGAAGATGGTGAATGGTGGCGGATAATTAGCTCCATGTTTTTACACATTGGATTACTCCATTTGGCAATGAATATGATTGCCGTTTATTATTTGGGATCATTAGTTGAAAGAATCTATGGATCCATACGGTTTCTGATCATTTATTTTCTAGCAGGGATTGGCGGAGGATTAGCTAGTTTTGCTTTTTCTGTAAACATAGCTGCCGGAGCATCTGGCGCATTGTTTGGACTGTTTGGTGCATTATTATTTTTCGGTCTTTATCATCGTACAATATTTTTCCAAACCATTGGCACCAATGTGCTCCTGTTAATAGGCATTAACATCGTTTTTGGGTTCTCTGTTCCGCAAATTGATAATAGTGCACATTTAGGTGGTCTTATCGCTGGTTTTATCGCATCATCAATTGTCCATTTGCCGAAACATAGAGATTTACTAAAACAATTAAGTGCACTTGCCATTTTCATTGCGCTTCTATTTGGTATTGTTCAATATGGGTTAGTTAATAATCAGAATAGTCAACTCTATCATGCCATGCAATTAGAAAGACTGGTAAAGGAAGGAAATTATGATAAGGCGATCGAGCAAGCTAATCAAGCATTACGCAGTGAAGGGGACTTAAAAGCGGCTATCTTATTTCAGCGGTCTTATGCGTATATTGAATTAAATCGGCCTGATCAAGCAATCAAAGATCTAGAGGAAAGCATTGAACTGGATAATAGCGTTCCAGAGGCACATTATAATCTTGCTTTCTTATATTTTCGTAATGGGGAGATGAATAAGGCGGATGCTGCTATCAAAAAAGCATATCAATTGGACCCGAATAACCCGAAAATTACTGAGCTATATGAGAAAATCACTGGAAAAACAGCAAAATAACCAAGGAAGTTTACATCTGGTTTTTATTAATCGGACAGTGGAAAGATCAAAGAATATTAGTTATAAGAAACATACTAAGAATTAGTGGGTAGAGTCATCCGTCGATGACTCTACCCATTAATCTTAGTATGTTTTTGAAATAGTTTACATAATAATTATATGGTAAACAATATTTTTAAAAAATATTTTTGTTACAAGGAATATTTTTGAATCAGTTGTTTCTTTTTTTTATTTAATTCAAAAAGAACAAGCAGATGCTTATTTTCCTTATCAAATAAAATTAGAGGAATATAACTATCTACTACTTCTTTTTCTGTTTTGACAATTGGGATCACATAATTTTTGTATAAACCTTCCCATAGCTGGCCAATTATTTTATCGGTTTGTGCTTGCGAAAGAGAAGGAAGTGGCTCGCTTTGATATTTATCCAAAACAGTTAAAGGAACCGCTAAGTATTTTTCTTTATCGATTTGAAAATGATTTAATAACGTATTCCAATGGTATAATAACTGTTGCTTGGATGTTCGATCAAGCAAATTTTTCCATTCTCTTTCATAATTACTCTTCGCTGTTTTAAATGACACAAGCGGAGTTGTTGGTGAATCAATCACGTAAAGATAATCACTAGACATTTTTTGGATGCTTTTAATCTCGTCTCTTGATTTATGAATTTCACCGTGGTGAAAAGAAATAGACTGATATAGGCTGCTGTCTTCAAGTTGAAGTATCTCTTTTAATTGGATTGTATCCGTATCCTGAACCCATTTCGTTAAAGCGCCACGAAGTCTGCCATTGTCAAAAAGTAAGGAAACATCTTGTCTTAAGTATACGGGGATGTCGGTTGTGGAATTAGTCTGCCACAATAATTTGTAATTATCATTTCCTTTTTCCGTAAATAGAGATAGAGAAGTTTTTGCAGTGGAAAAGGTAGTATCTTGATCGATTGGAAAGTAAGTAATTGCAGGTTTTGTTTGTACATTTATAATACATATGGTCGCTAAAATTATTCCCGAACAGAGTATGATGATTGCTTTTTTCATTCTATCCCCGCCTTTGTACAAGCTTTCTTCTTTCACTATATGCAACCACTTACGCCGTTATGCTATTTATATAGCAAATGCATACAACAATCACAAAATCCACACAATACGTATAGTAATTAAAATGGATAGGTGAGTATATGCAAAAGGATACGCAACCATTATTTCGCTCGTTTGAAAAAAATCGTAACTATATACGCGATCGATTAGCTGTGGACAAAAGTTTTGACGTTGTACAACGTGACCTGGAATATGCTGGTGTTAAAATGGCATTTTTTTTAATTGACGGATTTATTAAAGATGATATATTACTGTATATTATGGATTTATTTGCTGATTTGAAGCCAGAAGATATCCAAACGAATACACTTAAAAAGTTGGTGGAAACATATATTCCATATGTTGAAGTAGATGAGGTCGATGATTTAAATAAAGTAACGGATCTTGTTCTTGGTGGACCTGCAGCGTTGGTAGTCGAAGGAATCGATAAAGTAATTATGATAGATGGAAGAACCTATCCGGCTCGCTCACCGGAAGAACCAGATTTAGAAAGAGTTGTTAGGGGGTCACGGGATGGTTATGTAGAGACCATTATTTTTAATACAGCACTCACAAGACGTAGAGTTCGTGATCGTTCTTTACGCATGGAGTATATGCAGATAGGCAGAAGATCAAAAACAGATATTTGTATTTGCTACTTAGAAGATATTGCAGATCAGCGTAGAGTAGAAGCTTTAAAAGACAAGCTGGCGCAAATCGATACAGATGGTTTGCCAATGGCTGAAAAAACAATCGAAGAGTATATTAGTGGCAGGCATTGGAATCCATATCCTACGGTGAGATACACGGAGCGCCCCGATACTGCTGCGGCTCATTTGTATGAAGGACATGTCATTATCATTATTGATGGTTCTCCGAGTGTAACGATAACCCCGGCTACATATGCTCATCATCTCCAACATGCAGAGGAGTACCGACAAAAGCCGCTAGTTGGTGCATATTTGCGCTTTGTTCGCTTTTTTGCCGTGTGGGCATCCATTTTTATCTTGCCATTGTATTACTTATTTACGAAAAACCCTGAGTATTTACCGGCGAACCTTCAATATATCGGGCCTACTGACCAAGGGGTAGTACCTTTATTCATGCAGTTCTTATTAGCAGAGATAGGAATAGATATTTTGCGAATGGCGGCCATTCATACTCCTTCATCATTAGCAACTGCACTTGGGCTTGTGGCTGCAATTATGATTGGAGAGGTATCTGTTCAAGTAGGTTGGTTTTCTCATGAGGTAGTACTTTATTTAGCGGTTGCAGCGATTGGTACTTACGCTACACCAAGTTATGAGTTAGGCTTGGCAAACCGATTAGTTCGCATTTTTTTATTAATTTGTGTAGCTTTATTTGGCGGCATAGGCTATATCGTTGGAATAACTGTTTGGATTCTCTACTTAGTACGTATGGAATCTTTTCATGTACCATATTTTTGGCCATTTCTTCCTTTTTCCTACCGTCCGTTTCGAGATGTTTTCTTACGTTCACCAATACCATTGAAAAATCGACGTCCAGCATTTCTACATCCAAAAGACCCAGATCGTTAAGAAGATTTGGGTTTTTTCAATGTCTGAAAAACGATATCCGTAGTGTGGGTTTCTTTTTGAAAGTAGCTTCGTGTCTAGTTTATGCGCTCAAACACGTAGCAAACTCCGACCTTCTTACGATATATCAACATTGGCTTGCCTTGTTTCTTTTATCTCATTAGAAGATCTCCAGTTTGAACGTCGCTAACGAGCGTTTCTAGCTTTTGTTCATGTAAAACAGATGCAAATTTTAAAAATTGCTATATGGCTTTAGGATTTATCCTATAAATCATGCGCATTTTTTTGCAATCTATTCTTTTTCTTACCCAGATTTAGTATAATGAAATTTGGTGATCGTTAATGAAATCAGTCTATGATATCCAGCAATTGTTAAAAAAGTATGGTACATTCATTTATACTGGAAGTCGTCTTGGTGATCTCCATATGTTTGAAATGGAGTTAGATGAACTACACGGGCTAGGTTTTATAGAACAAGAGTTATACGTGAAAGCAAAACTAATTTTAAAAAAAGAAATAACATCATTAAAAAAATAGAAAAAAGGGAGTCTTGAAGTTGGAACAGATAATTATTGGTATCGACATAGGAGGAACTGCAGCTAAATTAGGTCTGATTAGTAATGAAGGAGACATACTTGACAAATGGCAAATCCCAACAAATACAAATGATGGTGGTATTCATATCATTCATGATATATGGGATTCGATAACTAAAAAAATAGAAGCAAAAGGAATGAAGCAGGGACAAATTCTTGGTATAGGGATTGGCGCCCCGGGATTTATAGAAGACGAAACAGGTTTTATATACGAGGCAGTAAATATTGGTTGGAGAGACTATCCGTTAGGTGATTTATTAAAAAAACGAGCGCAATTACCAGTGTTTGTTGAAAATGACGCTAATGTAGCTGCTTTAGGTGAAAATTGGCGAGGATCTGGTCACCAAGTTGCAAACTTAATCGCGATTACACTTGGTACAGGTGTAGGCGGAGGTATTATTGCTAACGGAAGAATCATTAATGGTGAAGCAGGGTTAGGTGGCGAAATCGGGCATATAATTATTGAAAAGGATGGCGCTAGTTGTAACTGTGGTAAGAAAGGTTGTTTAGAAACCATTGCTTCAGCGACCGGTATCGTGCGCCAAGCAAAACAGAAGGCAGAGGAGTTTCCTAAAAGTAAACTAGCTTCTATAATAGCAACAAATGGAACAATTACTGCAAAGGATGTTTTTCAACTAGCAGCAGAAGGTGACCAAGATGCTGAACAGATCGTCGCTCGTACTGCTGATGTATTAGGCGAGGTAATTGCAACTATGGGTGTTATTCTTAATCCTGCTAAAGTTTTAATTGGTGGAGGAGTGTCAAAAGCAGGCGAGCCGTTACTGTCCGCTATTCGTGAAGCATTTGATCGATATGCACTTCCAAAAGTGAACCAAACTTGTGAATTAGCGCTTGCCCAATTAGGTAATGATGCTGGTATAATAGGCGCTGCTTATCTAGTAAAACAAAAACTAGAAAAATAGTATCCTGAAGATAAAGTGAAACTTCATTCAAGGAGTGCTTTTCTCCTTGAATGTTAGTACCACAAGGGTATGACCTAAAGGCCCTTGAACGAATCGGGCATTTAGGTGCCGTGTTCTCCCACTTAGACCCTTTTGTACCAGATCAGACTCTTAACGTGGAAGACTTACGGCACCTTACATGCGGGGATAAATAACGAGAAATTGAAACTTTTTGGTTGGATGTTTTTTCATCGTTAATGAAGTAAAGAACGTAATGGAAATATTTATTGAAGTAAAAGAAAGAGTCAACTTAGGTAAAAACTAGTGTTAGAAAAATATCCTTTTCACATATTTTTAACATATATTATACGTCATGTTTATAATGGAGATAAATAGGGTAAAAGAAAAACGCATGATAAACCCAAATGCACCTTGGGATTATTTTACTGTTGTAAAATGGAAATGAATTTAGTATGATTATTATTTAATAAACCATTATTTAAGATTTGATTTTGTATCACAAGAAAGCTTTACTACGTCTCTTAATTTTAGTACGTGTTCAAAAAGAAGTAAGTTCATCATAAGTAGAAGATTTACCAATATATTAGATTTGCAGAAACAGGTAAACGAAGTATATAATGTGTTTTGGACGGACTTTTTGAACGTTTTCTTTTAGAAGCAGCTATAACTTTTACGTAGTTGCCATTTTTCCTAGAGGGAGTAGGGTAGGAAAAATGTAGAAATTTATATTTATAAGGTAAGAAGCAGGAGGAAGTTTTATGGAGTTAAAACGAAAGAAAATACCATTATTTGTTTTAGCTACACTATTATTTGGCATTAAAACATATATTGTTTATCGTTTTATGTTTTCCATTGAATTGGACAACATAATGCAAGAGGTTATTTTATTTATTAACCCATTTGTATCTGCATTTCTTGTTTTTGCTTTGAGTGTTTGGTTTAAAAAACAAACAAGGCAAATGAAATTTTTACGGTATACAGCATTGGTTGGAACCTTGATTATTTACGCAAATCTAGTATTCTATCGTTCATTTACTGATTTTATTACGTTACCGCAGCTGTTCCAGACTAGTAATGCAGCTGATTTAGGGTCTAGTATTTTAACTTTAATTAAGCCATTTGATATTCTGTTGTTTGTCGATGTTATAATCATCTGGTATCTAGGTAAAAGGCGATCAGAGCAAATGACTGTCCGCTATTCAAAAAGTGGAAAAGTTTTTGCTTTAGCTATGTCTTTAGTGTTATTGGCAGGTAATTTCTTTTTGGCCGAAATGGAAAGACCACAGTTATTTACTCGTGCTTTTGATAGAGAATATTTAGTGAAGAATATTGGGTTGTTTAATTATCATATTTATGATCTTGCTACACAGGCAAAAGCAAAAACGCAGCGGGTGTTTGCTGATGGAAATGAATTACCAGAAATTCAAGAATATGTAGATGAAAATATGAAACGTAATAAAAAATCAGAGCTTTTTGGTGTCGCTAAAAGTAAAAATGTAATTTTCATTAATGCAGAATCAATTCAAAGTTTTGTTATTAACAATAAACTTAACGGTGAGCCAATTACGCCATTTTTAAATCGTTTAACGAAAGATAAAGACACGTTTTATTTTGAAAACTTCTATCATCAAACGGAGCAAGGAAAAACATCGGATTCAGAGTTTATTGTAGAGAATTCCTTATATCCACTCTCTCGTGGAGCAGTATTTTTTACCCATGCCCAAAATGAGTTTAATGCCATGCCAGAAATATTAGGAAAAAATGGTTATTACACTAGTGTTCTACATGCCAATAATAGAAGCTTTTGGAATCGTGATCAGATGTATCAAAGTTTAGGAATTGATCACTATTATGGTGAGGAATCGTATGAGGTAACAGAGGAAAACTCGATTGGTTGGGGTCTTAAAGATAAACCATTCTTTGAACAATCCACTAAAATTTTACAAAAATTGCAGCAACCATTTTATGCGAAATTGATCACATTAACAAACCATTTCCCATTTGAATTGGGTGAAGAAGATAAATCGATTGAGCCGTATAATTCTAATTCCAATACCCTAAATAATTACTTTCCAACTGTTAGGTATATGGATGAAGCAATTGAGCAGTTCTTTAATCAATTAAAAAACTCAGGCCTCTATGAGAATTCCATTTTAGTTATTATGGGAGACCATAATGGAATTAGCGCAAACCATAATCGGGCAATGAGCCAGTATTTGGGTAAAGAAGAGATCACACTATATGACCATGTTCAATTACAACGAGTGCCATTATTTATTCACATTCCTGGTTATGGAAAAGGCGGGGTTAAATCAGAAGTTTCTGGTCAAATTGATGTAAAACCGACGTTATTAAATTTATTAGGTATAAAAAATAGCGATGATATTCAGTTTGGTAATGATCTATTTAGCAATAATCGAAAGGGATTCATTGCCTTACGTGATGGAAGCTTTATTAGTGAAGACTATATTTATACAAATAGCACATGCTATGATCGAAAAACGGGTGAACCGATAGCTGAAGAAGATAATAAGAATGATAATACAGGAAAAGAAGAAAACGAGAAAGAGGCTTGTGACCCAATTCGGGAACAAGTGGAAAAAGAACTGGGTTACTCTGATGATCTCATTTATGGTGACTTATTCCGTTTTCTTGATTTTGATAAAAAATAATTAAATATATTGGTGTTTTAAAATTAGTTCTTCAATCCGTAGAAAAAGATGTTCTACGGATTGAAGCTTTTTAGTGTCTAGGAATACTATCCTCATTTAGAGATGAATAATCTCCGTTCGATGCATAATTCTGTTCCATGGCAGTTGTTATTGCTGGATCTCTTAATAGATCCCCTATTTTTAAGTAGGGGTAGAGAAAATTCGACTGTTTGTAGATGGGGAGTATGCAGCTACGAGCTCTCGCAATTTGGGGTTCGTAAAATGGATATTTATCATTATCTGAAAACCTTTGAAAAGAAAAAAAGGTGCCCTTATTCAAAGTCAAAGTTTGAATAAGGGCACCGACACATATTAAAAATATTTATCACTTATTATATCGGAAAGGAGAAAGATTTTATAGCATTATTCCATTATACAAAGGAAAAGAATAACCTTCCAAAGGTATTAAACGCCATTGAGCGATTGAAGAAAGTTCGTTGTAATTTATATTTTAACCATACTTTGGAGTGAACACAATATAGTATTTACAAAGCCATTTTGTGTGTGCCAAACTATTAGCTTTATTGGCCAATTTACTCACTTTCCTTCCTAAGGCTTGAACAATCTCTATTATAGAACAAAGTGAGTTTTTTGGTAGAACCATTTGTTACCCACCCGCATAGCAGGTGGTTTTCTGTTTCGTATGCTGTCACGAGTTCAACTGACTAAAGTCATAAATAAAAGACAAAAGCGCCTTTTTGGTGCTTTGTCTTAAGTGGAATAAAAAATATCGAGATTTTTGCATCTTACTTATTATTTAAAATTTTACAGATAGATGTTACTCTTTCTACCTCTCCAATTTCTTCCATGTCCTTTTGGGGTTTATTTAACATGTTTATTGTAATTACTATTATACTTGGTATTTCACCAGTTTTTCGATATTCTCCTTCGATTTTCATAGGTAAACATTTAACTTCAATAGTATGTAGTGCATCCAAATCTAGTTTTAAACGCAGCTATTCTATGTCTTTTTAGAATTTATCCCGCATGTAATGTGCCGTAAGACTCCCACTTTAAGAAACTGAGTTGGTACAAAAGGGGCTAAGTGGGAGAAAACGGCACCTAAATGCCCGATTCGTTCAAGGGCCTTTAGGTCATACCCTTGTGGTACTAACATTCAGTAGGAGAGGAGGAAAACTCCTACTGAATAAAGTTTCATTATCAGAGAATGAACTTTCCGCGATTTCTTCTACAACATCTTTTAGTTTCTCTATCGTTTCACTAAGTTCAAAGAATTCATTGTCAATACGTTCGACAGTATTTTTGATTTTTTAGTTTCAATTTCGCTCATTTCAGTTACCATCTTAAGAAAATTATTTTTATAACTTATATTTTATAATGTCAACTATAACTCTAGCAACAGATTTTGCTCTATTTTTAGAAAATACAACATTTTCATTTCATTACTTAATCACGAAGCGGAAAATATTGATATAAAAAACACTACTTTTTGCAAAAATTAAACAAGTAAAGTTTTTTAAGCATGAGACAATTAAATCATTATAATAAGGAAATAAGGAGGATGTTACTTTGAATTATCATGTCTTACATCCCTTACCTTGATGCCATATATGAGAGAGCTTGAAGAAAATGAGGTTCTCCAAAAAATAATAATTTCCGAAAGGTCAAACAGTTCTTGGGTGAGGGATAAAAAAGGAAATCATTACAATAACATTAGCAATGCAGTGTTATCAATAGGATCCGGTCAAGAAGATATCATGGATCCAGCACTAACCCAATATAAAAAGTTATCTACTGGAATTCTAATGGCGCAAGGTCATGACAAGGCAAATGAACTGGCAAAAAAGCTTGTTAAAAAAATGCCGAGGTATAATATGTTATTTTATTCACATAATGGAACAGGAACTCTTGAAACAGCCCTAAAAATTGCAAGGAAACATTTTTTAGCAAAAGGAAGGAGTGAATAAGAAAAAATTTATTAGTTTAGAAGGTGATTTCCACGGAAACAGTTATGGGAGTTTGTCAGTAACTAATGTTGGTCTCCATGAATTGTTTGGACCAGTTTTAGATGGAAGCCTAAAAGTTACTCCTCCAAACGCCAGTCTTGATAAAGAAAACCTAGAAAAGGACATAGAGAATAAATGCAAAGAACTTATAGACTTAATTAGTTGCGAAGGATCTGAAACAATTGCGGCTATGATAATAGAATCTATTCAAGGAGTATCGGGAGTTCGTATTATCCCCAACGAATATATACAAAAAATTAGAGAAATTACAAGACAGAATGATATCCTACTCATAGTCGACGAGGTAACTACCGGTATAGGAAGATTAGGTGATATTGAATAATATTCCGAAAGAGTATCAATCTTCCTTTAGTCAGGGCATGGCTTTTGGATATGAGGCAAGACGTTTACAGGATAATGAATTTTGGCAAAATTCTATGGATCAAGTTAATGAAACAACAAAACAAACTATACTCTCATGAATTTCAAACGTTGATTATACGAGAGGTGTTATCAGTAATAAGGAAACGAATTTCTATTTAAGATGGCTTGATCTTATGAGGGAAACAATAGAAGTAGATTAAAATAATGTTGGAAACCGAGCTGATTTAATCTAAATTCGAGCGATTTTAATCTAATTGAGTATTTTTTAGTTGTGCGCCCGGCATGTCTAACAACTTGGTCCACTACAGGCTTGGCAGTAGGAACTGTTAGCAGAAGGCATGTCCATCGTGAAAAGAGTTACTGGATAGTGATTTATTTGAGTATTTTGAAATTTTTGGGAATTGTTTTATTCTGTAGAAAAATTTTATTTTTGTTATATCTTAGGGGCTTCCTATTGCTCTAGATGTTTGTGTTTTAAAAATTTTTAAGTATTTTAATATGCAAAACAAGCAGAGATAATTAATCTATTTTAAATCATAATTAGGTTAGACAATAGAAAGGGGTAGATATTATTGAATAGGAAGAAGTTGATTAATTTTGGATTAGTTATATTTACACTGGGAATATTAACTTTCATTTTTTGGTACTTTTTCTATGATACGAAATATACTTTACCAAAAATTGATTTAAATTTAACAGTAGGAGAATTAGGGATTGATTTCACGGAAGAAATTTCAACTAACAGTGATGTCTCTAAAGAAAATTTGATGAAATTAGTTGAAGACAATCCAGAAAATATGGCTTATCTTAATGCTCTTCGACTGAATATGAATGATGATTTAGATAGTTACCTCGAGTTTTTAGAACAGTTAGGTGAGAGTGAAAGAGTCTATCTTCAAAAAGCCCTCGCATATATTGATAAATTACAAAATCCCCAGTTAGGGACGGGAAGATTAGGACAAATATCTAACCAATCAATCAGTGAGCTGGAACAAGTTTTAAGTATCAATGAATACAATTGGTTGGCTTATTATGCGAGAGGACTAAATAACCTATATTGGCCAGTCGGATTAAAAAGAATCGATAAAGCTATCCAGGATCTCGCTTACTGTGTTGCTGTCTCAGAGGAATACGGAAATATAAGTAATCCATTATGGGCTGATGCTTATGTGGCATACGGAGATGCATTAATTAAAGGGGAAGATCTCGATACCGGTTTTCAAGTTTGGAAGGATGGGTTAAAACGCTTCCCAAACCATCCAGAATTATCTAACAGAGTAAAATCTGGAAAAGAAAAAGCTTATTCAGTAGTCAAATCAATTCGGGGAATTGATTCGTTTCAAAGACCAGATGAAAACTTAACAGATTTAAGCATACTTTGGACTAATAAGGAGTGATTGAGATGACTGGTGTAGCCATTTCTGGGGCGGGTATAATATCCTCAATTGGGGATAACTGTAATGAAACTTGGCAAAGTTTACTAGCAGGTAAAAATGGAGCCGGAAAAGTAAAAAAGTTTTCTAATACACCTTTAAAGGAAATATATGCATGCGAAATAGAAAATGTCGATGTATTAGTTAACGAGGATAAAGAAATGGGAAGTGCCACTAACTTATTTTATAAAACTGCAAAACAAGCATTGAGTGACGCGTCTTTAGGATTTAGGGAACCTATGAAGGTAGGATTATCTATTGGTACAACAATGGGAGAAATCGATAGTTTAGAAAGTGAATTATTTAATAAAGAAGAATCGAACGTTATTGGAGGTCCTAATGTTATTGCTGATAAAGTATACCATAAACTTAGATTAAATGGCCCAAAATGGACTATTACCAATGCATGCGCCGCTGGAAATATTGCCATTTCCAGGGCTATGGAAGATATATTAAGGGGTAATGCAGATGTAATGATAGCTGGTGGTGTGGATATCCTTTCCTGGGTAGCATTTTCAGGATTTAATAGTTTAAGAGCATTGAGCCCTAAACTGTGTACCCCGTTCGATAGAAATAGAAAAGGATTATTACTGGGAGAAGGAGCGGGTGTTTTAATTTTAGAAAGTCTAGAACACTTAAAAAAAAGGAAAAAAGGAAAAAGGGCTGTATTGTACGGTTATGGATTAAGTTCGGATGGTCACCATATAACACAACCGGACCTCAAAGGAGATGGTGCTGTTAAAGCAATGAAAGATGCGATAAAAATGGGGAATATTACGGAAAATGACATTGAATACGTTAATGCACACGGAACCGGAACTTTAGCTAATGATCAAATGGAGAATATATCAATTAATAGAGTATTTAATTCTTCCCATCCCTATGTGAGTTCCATAAAAGGGCATTTGGGACATACTTTGGGTGCGGCAAGTGCTATAGAAGCTGCAGTTTGTGTAAAGATTTTAGAGAATGGTGTTATTCCACATACTCAGAATCTAAAAGAGATTGACCCTAAATTTAGTATAAATTTAGTTAAAGATAATCCTATATCAAGCGACATTAAGTATGTTCTATCAAATTCATATGCATTTGGTGGAGTTAATTCTTCCATCTTAATTGGGAGGTAAATATATATGTCTAAATCTAATAAAAGCTACATTACATCTTGGTCTGATTATAAACTAGATCCCAGGTTTCTCATTATATTGTTTTTAGGATTATTTATTATATCTGGTCAGACTTACTTAAACTTTGAACAAGGACTAGAAAACGTTATTGTTGCGATAGCGACCACAGTCATAACTGAAATGATTCTTGGTAGAATCATCTTAAAAAAATGGGTAAAGCCAATTAGCGCTCTCATTACAGGTATGGGACTAAGCTTATTAATAAGTTCCACTTTACTATGGCCATATTTTTTAGCAGGATTTTTATCTATTGGTATGAAATATACCTTCAAATATAAAGGTGGTCATATTTTTAACCCTAATAATTTAGCGGTAGTGCTCATTATAACTTTTTTTCCTTTGTTTGCAACGATAACTCCTAAGCAATGGTCTAACGGCTATATTATGATGTCTATAATAATAGCCTTAGGGTTAATTGTTGTGGTTTTTGCCAAGAGAGCGGAAGTAGCTATTACTTTTATTTTATTCTTTTTGATCATTGGATATTTTAGACATTTATTTTTTGACATACCATTATTAGCGGCAATTGGTCCCATTATGGGAGCTTCCACACAATTATTTATATTTTTCATGATCACTGATCCCAAGACTACTCCGGTAACTAGAACGGGAAAAATTCTCTTTGCTCTTACTATAACAATAATTGACGGAATCTTGAGAGTCAATAGAATTCCTCACGCGCCTTTCTACGCGCTATTTCTAACAAGTATTATCTTTATGATTCCTTATAGATATTTTGTTAGTAAACTAAATCAGAAAGAAGGGGAAAACTATGAAGGAAGTAAGTATAAGTGGATTTAATGTTGTTACACCATTTGGTTCGGGGTTCGACAGTCTTCCAGGAGAATCTATTTCAGATTTTATAATATCTAACTGTTTCGAAATAGATGACAATCTGGAGTCTAATTTACCTTTAATAAAGCGTTCCCCCCGTGAGATTAAAATACCTTGTATTTCAATGTATGAGGCAGCAAAAAATGTCGGCATTAATACTAGAGGAGAGAAAAAATATACAGATATCGGGATAATAGTCGGAACTTCTTTTTCAAATTTAAAAGCAATCTATGACTTCTATTTAGATGCTGAAAAATATGGGATAGATAAAATTAATCCTAGATTATTTCCTAATACTGTCCTAAATTCTATTAGCGGATATGCTTCAATGCTTTTAGGAGCTGTAGGTGCAAATATAACAATTTCCCAAGGGGGAGAGTCTGGAGTTAAGTTACTTGAGTATGCAGAGGATTTGCTCAATAGGAACATTTTGAGAAAAGCAATTGTTTGTGAAGTCAATTTAAATGTTCCTACCATTTTTCAACATAGAATTGATTATCAACTTAAACCCGAAAGTATTAGTAGTTTAGTTTTGCAAATAAAAGATAAAGGATTGCCTTTAAATGATTTCAAGATTGAACACTATGATTTTAGAGGGAAGCAGTCTTATGCAGTATTGGATATTATGTACCGATTAAAGCTAGCTGAAAGGAAAGTTGTTGGGTAAAGTTAAAACGTTTATTACAGGAACAAGTATATTAGTTCGGCTGGACTGGGTATGAAAGAAGCTTGGTCATCATTTTTAACTCAAGAAATAACCATTCGTAAACGAGATTTAATTTTTTAAAAAAATGATGGTGAAATATCATTTCCGGTTTATCCCATTAAAAAATTTGATGTTTTCAATTGGTTCACCGGAAGAGAATTAGATAATATAAGAAAGGTTCCATTAAGTGAAGATAAGGATTTTCAATTATTATTGGTTGCTATCAAAGAAGTCATTAACGAATCGGGTCTTGATATTAATAATAAAGACAAAATATCTATTATATTAGCCCACGAAAACCCTGGAGTTAATAATTTAACAAACAAAATAATTAAAAACCCATTTAATCAAAAGCAACATAACCCAGAAATGTTAGAAAGAATTTCAAGAGGATTTTTTTAACATACAAACATTTCCACATCTTTTTTATCTATCTAAAATATTTGGTTTTGAAGGGCAAAATTATGTTGTAAATAACGCATGCGCTTCTGGTAGTTACGCATTGGACTTAGCTCAATCTTTAATAAAGAGTAATAAAGCGGATATTGCTTTAGTTGTTTCTTCGGATTATGCTCATCCAACGAAATATCTATGGTTAAAGCAAAAAGGATTTTGCTCAATTGAAATTGATATGACCGAGGGGATAATTGAAAAATCCTTTTTAAAAAAATTCTTTTAAGACGAACTGGTACTGCACAAGAGGTTTCCTCCTGTATTATGCTTTTACTTTCCGATGCATTATCTTATATAACTGGTAAAGTATTAATACCTGATGGACGTATTATATAGTATACGAATAAAATTAAGGAGACTATAAAATGAAAAACCATAAAATATTATTTCTTATTGTAGGTTTGTTAATTTCTGTAGGTTGTACCGCGATAAATACGGATACAGCTGGACAATCCAAAAAACAAAAACATGATATAACCTTCAATTATACGGATATTACGGCCGAATCAAATGTTGATTTTAATCATTTAAAGCCGACATTTGACCCTAAGGTAGATAATATTATGCCATGGCTTGCCTCAACTGGGGCTTCAGTTGCTGTGGCAGACTATGATAATGATGGCTATTACGATTTGTATTTTACAAATTCGAAAAAAGGCAGTGAAAATGGTCTTTACAGAAATAAAGGGGATGGCACTTTTGAGAAAGTAGATAGCATAACTACAGATATAAACCACGATAGTGTCTCAACTACAGCCCTATTTTTTGATTACAATAATGATGGGTACCCTGATTTATTTGTAGGTAGTTGGGGGTATAGTAAGCTGTTTAAAAACAATGGAGATGGAACCTTCACTGATGTAACAGAAGAAGCAAATACTACTAAGTTTGGTTATGCCGCAAAAGCAATAGCATTAGACTATAACAAAGATGGTCATCTAGATCTTTATGTTGCCAATTATTTTAGAAGTGAAAACAATTTATGGGACCTTGAAACTACTAAAATTATGCACGATGATTTTGAAACAGCGGTAAATGGTGGGAAAAACTATCTTTATAGAAATAATGGGGACGGCACTTTTACCGAAGTTGCGGGTGATCTAGGTGTAGATGACACTGGATGGACCTTATCTACTGGATCGGTTGATTTAAATCATGATGGATATCCAGATATTTATAATGCGAATGATTTCGGGCCAGATTCTTTATACATTAATCAGAATGGTGAGGGATTTAAAAGGGTTACTCAACCAAATAATTTTGGGAATGACACCCATAAAGGTATGAACGTGGATTTTGCTGATATTTTTCATAAAGGCGAATATGGTATCTATGTGAGTAATGTAAGTAAGGATTCTTACATTATAGAAGGAAATGATTTCTGGTATCCTAATGAAAACGGAGAATATGAAGAAATAGCTGATAAATTAAAGATCAATTATGCAGGTTTTTCATGGGGAGCTAAATTCTTTGATGTTAATAATTCTGGAGAATTTAGTCTAGCGGTTACCAATGGCTTCATAACTGGAGAAAGCGATGATGATTATTGGTTTGATTTGGGAACCCTTGTAACTACTCCTGGAAATGTGGTAGAGGATACTAAAAATTGGCCTACTATTGGGGATAAAGATTTGTCAGGTAATGAAAATAAATTCTTATTCTTAAATCCGGGAAATGGAAAAGAGTTCATAGATGTTGCGGAAGAAGCGGGGATTAATTTTACTAGCGATGGGCGAGGAATATCTGTAGTTGATATCGATAACTCAGGAGAACTTGATTTAGTTTTTGCTAATCAAAATGCTCCAGCAAAAGTATATAAAAATAATATTTCAAATGATAATAATTGGATAACTATTGAACTTGAAGGAAGTCCACCAAGTAATAGAGATGCCATAGGAGCAAAGGTTACTATTATTACTGAGGACAAAGAAACATTAATTGAACGGGATGGTGGTAATGGTTTTGGTGGTCAAAGCGATCCGCGTATACATTTTGGTACTGATTCAAATGAAGTCATTAAAGAAATTAAAATAGTTTGGCCAAGTGGACGTGTTCAATCATTAGAAAATGTTGAAACTAATCAATTCCTTTCTATTAAAGAAGATGCATCAATTCCGATGAAATAATAATTTAAAAGGATGTTGACTAGTGTGAATAATTACCTAGATTATTTACCTCAGAAAAGCCCATTCAGGTTTATAGATGAGGTAATTGATTACAAACAAGGGAAATATATGATGGCAAAACTATATTCGGAGTCATTGCCACAAGAAATTACCAAGGCAGCTGAATTCTTCTCACCATCATTTATTACAGAGGCATTAGCCCAATTAGGGATAATATTTATACAATTTGAAACTGAACCATTAAAAGAGAATGAACTTCCTGTATTAGGGTCAATTAAGATGGAAAAATTTAATTCCGTTATTTTAAAAGTCTCTTGTATTGATTTATTAATAAAAAAAGTAAAAGTATATAGTAACCATGCATTATTAGAAGGTATAGCCACAGTGAAAGGACAAGTTATTTGTAATGGACAATTTGGGGTAGTTAAAAGTTTTAAAGCAAAGGAATGATAAGATGCAGATAGTTGATAATAACCTTTTTACAAAAGAATATCATCAAGCATATGATTATAGCTCCTATTATACAGGAAGAAAGATACTTGATATTTTATATCATGTAAACCTTATTTTGGGACAAAAAACATCATTCACTAGAGAAGAAGTCTATAATAATACTGAGTGTATGCCCAATTTTATACCAAGCGTTAATTGGGCTTTAGATTTTTTAATTCAAGAAGGGTTTATTGAGAGAAAGAAAAATAAATTTGTCTTGATTAATCAACGTGATTCACCCAAAATGCCTATGGTTGACTTAGATGTATCATACAAAATGATAGATTATGTTAGCGAGAATTGGCTAAATGTTATTAAAGGTAATATCTCCCCAATTAAACTATTTTTGGGGAAAGATGGGAAACGGTTATGGAAAGAATATTTTGGAGAGAATAACTATTTATATTACGTTCATAATGCATGGATTGCCAGTTTCCTTACAAAACAAAAATCGTTGAGCGATAAGGAAATTCTAGAATTAGGTGCGGGTTTTGGTTCAGGTACCAAAGCAATTACGAGAGATATTGTTGATAAAAGATATAAAAACATACAATATTATGCGACGGATATTAGTAGAGTTATGTGTAAATACATCAAAAATGAAATTCCATATAAAGACCTAAATACATTAGTTCTTAATTTTGAAAAAGAAATATCTTTACAAGTGAGTAATAAAAAATTTGATTATATAGTGGCCATAAATGCTTTACATTGTTCCAACGATATTCTCTATACATTAAACAGTATTAAAAACTCATTAAAAAGTGGTGGATCACTTATTATTTCCGAATGTATTAGAGATAACACGTATCCACTAATGCATCAAGAGTTTATTTTTAATCTCTTACCCGGATATACCCAAAAAAAGAGCAACAAATACTATATTAAGGGATTCTATTATGAAAAAGAATGGTTAAATGCTTTTGAGGAAAGTGGTTTTTATGGTATAGAAATATACAGTAATCCTGGGAATAGAAAGTTAGGGGCAATTTTAAAAGGGATGAAACTATCATGAAAAATAAGAACCACCTTCCGAAACCACTCAACCAAATAGATAAATTTGAAATTATAAATGATAGTAAAATAATCATTTATAAATATGTTTCGGAAGGAGATTACTTTTTACAAGGACATTTTCCAGAAAAAAGTATTTTTCCAGGATTATTAATGGTTGAAGCTATTAAACAATCTATTGAGCAATTTTTAAAACTACGGGAATCTGACTATTCTTTTAGAAACGTTTCAGCAAGATTCTTGAAAATAGTTTCACCAGCAGACATATTGAAATTTGTCCTCAAGAAAGAAATGGTATCCAAAACAGAAATTATAATTAATTGTATAGGAACAGTGGAGCAGGATAAGGTTATGGCATTCAAAGCAAATATAATAATAAATCCCTTAAGAGGAAAGTAAAAAAAATGATAATACCAAAAAATTGAAAGAGTCTACCAAAAAATTCGAATTAGATAGGAATCATTAAGATCTAGCTAAAAAATGATAGGGAGTGTCAATAATTTTGTGTAAATGACAATCCAACCTTTTCTTATAACTCAAATATCACTTCAAGTGCTGCACGTGCCTGATTGAAACCGATATGACAACGTGTCGCAAATTTTTGATTGTAATCTTCAAACTGTGAAACAAGGAAACGTTCAAGTGATTCTTCGTTTGAGAATTGCTCTTTGCGTTTTGTATATTTCTCAATTTGTTTATTAAATGATTCAATCAGATTGGTGCTATAAATACTACGTCAAATCGCTTTCGGAAAGACTGTAGAAATGGCATCCACCATGCCTTTTAAGCCATCAGAAGTAAACAGAAGCACTTCTTCGACACCACGTTCCTTGAGTTCTGTGAGCAGTCCTGCCAGTTGTAAGCAGATTCAGTTGGTGCAATCGTGTAGGCCAGTACTTCTTTTGAGCCGTCCTCACGAATACCAACAGCGATATAAACAGCTTCTTTAGATACCGTTTCACGACGAACAGGAATATAGGTCGCATCTAAATAGACGCAGACATAGCGTGCATTTAAGGGACGTTTATTAAAGGCTTCTACCTGTTCTGTGACCACTTTTGTCATGTTGGAAATCGTCTGTGGCGTGTAATGATGGCCATACGATTTCTGACATCGTAATCCCTTTTTGGAAGAGATGAATAACGGTTGATTCTAACGTGTCATTTGAACGTTTATAGGGGGCGATCGTCTGTTGCTTGAACTCGCCGTTACGATCACGTGGAATTTGGATATTTAAATCACCGTATTCCGTGTGTAATGTACGTGAATATGAACCATTACGTGAATTGCCGGAGTTGAAGCCAATTCGATCATATTTTTCGTAATCTAAAAAAGCCGTTAGTTCTGTTGC
>NZ_JAHLNO010000028.1 GCF_018916875.1 Virgibacillus proomii
ACGAAGCAAGTAGCATTTAGTGCAGAAAAGATGTTACGTGACATTCCGCATTTTCGATTACAGAATGTAGCCTAGAGACATAACGTTTCCCATGTATTAATGAGAATGTAAAACGTTTATTTTTAGAGGAATCATCCATAACAATGGAAGCACGGAGCAGCCGGCAAATTTTTATACTATCGGGCAATGACCCTGCAGGAAAGCATCGCCGGCCCCACTTCATGGATAGACCGAACGAAGGAATGTATGCGCAATGACGCTGTGAGATGTGGGAGGGTTTGTCGCCATGAGTATAGTGGGATTAAGAGGTGCGATCATAGCAGCAATAAATTCCATTTTTTTCAAAGAGAGAAGGATGGCTTATTAAGTGCACCCTTTTCCATTAAAATCTCTCTAAATCAGTTGGATACCCAGTATAATGTTATGAATAACTCAAAACAAATTATGAAATTCTAAGAAAAGCGAAGAAAACTAGAGAAAACGTTAGTATATAGAGGGAGTATAAAACTTTATGGTTTATAGTATAAGAAAAACGATAGCTTTCGCTATAAAGACTTGGCGATAAGCCAAGTTTTTCTAATACGGCGCTAAAAATATAGTTCAATACTTAAAATTTTTGTTTTTACGTATTACACGCAATTCGTTTTCTGCCAGGAGATTGCTTGCTAAGTTTTCTATTTATGAAAGTATGCAGGCCTTAAGGTAAACGATGCAGACACTTAACTTTGGAAATCTTTGTGTTAACCATATTTTTTATAGAGGTTATTTAAAAAGTCAAAAATGACACTTCCAATTCCTTTGTTGATTTGTTTCTAGCTAGTGCTGATATCTCATGACATACATTCTCCTGATGTTTTCATTTTGAACAAGTATTATAACTGAGTAAAAAAAACTATGTTTTAGTCCTTCGTTAGGTAGGAGTAGAGAATAACTGTAACGGATTTTGCAAAAGCCCCTTGATTGTAAATCGTTTGCACTAGAGCTCTAAATTAAACGTTAACAAGGGGAGATGGGATACAATGAAAAAATTATTTCTTGTTTCAATATTGTTTATTCGATCAGGCTGTCATATTATTGTACTTGATGCTAAAAGTGGTACTGCAAGTGACCAGATTTTTCTTATTATATTTAGTTTTTGGATAATGATGATTGTTGTTAGTACTGTCTTTGTTTTAGTGATTTGGTTTGTTTACAAATACACTAAAATTAGAGAAAGATTAGCTATTTTTTCTTATTACTGGTATTTTGTTGATAGCGTTAGGGTGTTTATTATTATAATTCTATTTGCCTTATTTGTTATAGGTTGTCAAACAATAGAAAAGACATGTAGATAAGTTGTAATCTTTACAAAAAATCTGTCGGTTTAGTTAGCATCTATTTTGTCAAAATGAGTAGTTATCTGTAAATTCTGCCTTTTGACCAGAAAGTTATTGCGCTTCACTCTAAACAGCGATACAATGGAAGGAAATATCAGCTCCAATAGGGGGAATTTCAAGCGTATGGTAACCTTTTTACAAATCTGTCAGGAAACCGAAGAAAAGTTAGGCAGGCAATTACAAGATAATGAAGTAGTTTTTTTGCAATGGGTGTATAGTCGATATTTAGAGGAGTTACCTAAGAAAATGTTAAATGCATAGACAAGATAAAAAATGGAACACCAATAGAAATGTCTCTACTTGAGTTGATAGGGTAAACTGAAAATACAATTTGGAAAGAAACAAGGTCCTGCCATTACAGGACTTTTTATTTGACCAGGAAAGTATATCTATTTATATGGTGGATAGTTTCTTTAAAAGTAGCATTTGAGTGACTAGCAAATTTCGATCTTCTTGCTCCGATAAGTTAACATCGGTTCGAATCTAAGGAAGGCCGACTAAAAGCGGGCTTGCCGCTCAGGCGTCGGCATACCCCTGTTACAGGGACTTGTTTCCTTATTCCACCATATAAGGTTCCCGTAAAGACTCCCGTTTTAAGAGTTATAGAGAAGACGAAGAAGTAAGTAGGAGATAACATTAACATTCAAGCACTCCTTAAAATGAAGTTACACTATATCTATTTCGTAAGCTCAAGGGAAACTGTTTGTTTTCCACTAGAACTCCTAATATAATGAAACTAGGTATTTTAAGGAAGGAAGATAGGCTATGGCAGTAGCTAATGCAACAATTATAAATAAAATGATAACTGAATTAAATAAAGCGAAAGCTGATCCTGAAAATATAACCGAAATGACCAAACGTATTAGTCATGTTCGTTTATTATGTGATTTGCTACTTGAGGAACAACCAAAAACAGTAAATCAGACGGATGAACACACCATTTCACAGCTCGAGCTAAAAGCAATGATCGGAGAACAGGATGCTAGTAAAGTGATCCAGCAACATCAAGTTTCAGGTAATTTATCAAAGCTTGATCATGATGGTGCGAATGGAGACTCGATTTTTGATTTTTAACACTATAGGCAACTATAAAACTTTATGGTTTATAGTATAAGAAAAACTATAGCTTTCGCCATAAAGACTTGGCGATAAGCCAAGTTTTTCTAATAAAGAGGGGGAAGTGCAAGCATGAAGGTATTTTTACTTTTAGGAGTTATAAATGGTTTTTTAGCAGTTGCCTTAGGGGCATTTGGCGCGCACGGCTTAGAAGGAAAACTATCTGAAAGTGCTATTGCCACTTGGGAGAAGGCCGTAACTTATCAAATGTTTCATACGATAGCACTATTAGTAATCGGGCTACTCATGATGAAAGTAAACAGCAATGGAGTTATGTGGGCAGGTTGGATGTTTTTTATTGGTATTGTTTTATTTTCAGGAAGTTTATACATCTATTCGACCACTGCTATTAAAACTTTTGCGATGATTACACCATTTGGGGGAGTTGCATTTCTTATTGGCTGGGTGCTTTTAGGATTATTTATCTTAAAATATGTATGATTGCATAATTAAAGCTGGAACATTAAAGCTACTGCAAATAAAATAAGCAGCAGTGCTCGTACTGCTTGTTTAATGGTGTAGAATGGTTGCATAATAAATACTTGTAATTGAATGAATGTGTCAAAAGCGAGGCTTGCTGCAATTAGTAAAAGGCAAATGATGATAAGGAGCGGATACCCATTTATGAGGGCAATTAACCCAAGAATGGCAGCTCCAAATAATGATACGGACTCCATAAGTATGAATTTTTCATAACTTCGTTTCATCGTATCAGCCTCCCTATCATACCGCTATTACAATTAATTAAACTGAGGAGGGATGACACAGGGGATATTGCCCGCGTCATCCCTTATTTTTCGTCTAGGAAATTATACATTTGTTTTTGTTTAAGAAACGATATCTGTTAGTACATGGTGGATATCTTGTTTTGAAAGTAGCTTCATCTAGCTTAAGCACACTCACGCTGCTAGCAAACTTCGATCTCCTTCCTGGCACGGAAGAAAAAGTGTTTTTTCTTTTTCAGTGACGCCTGAGAACTTAGCTTTTGATCTACTGTTTCAAGGGCAATAAAAGCTACGATAGCGACGCATCGCACGCAGAAAAAGCGTTCTTCTTTTTCAAGGACAGATAAGCTACGACAGCAACACACCGCACGCAGAAAAAGTGCTTTTCTTTTTCAAGGACAAGAAAAGCTACGACAGCGCCGCATCGCACGCAGAAAAAGTGCTTTTCTTTTTCAAGGACAAGAAAAGCTACGACAGCGCCGCATCGCACGCAGAAAAAGTGCTTTTCTTTTTCAAGGAGAAAAGAACTCCTTGAATGAAGTTGCCCTTCCTCCTGTCAGAAGATCTCCGATTTGTACGCTGCTTCACGAGCACTTCAAAGCTTTTGATCAAAGTAGATATTTATCCCGTATTAAGGTGCCGTAAGATTCCCACTTCAAGAGTGATAGGGGAATACAATAAACCTAAGTGGAAGATAATGGCGTCTAAACGCTGTTTCCTTAACAAAAAATGAGTCTATCTCTGACATCGTTTGGATTAGAATCATTGTAAGTCATGCTTGCCGTCGTGCCTTTCTATTGTGCTGTTTTTGATTAGCTAACGTGGTGAATAGGATGCGTTTGCATATGGATAAGCATAGGTTAACTCTTCATCAAAGACAATATAATCAAGATAGATCATAAGTAGTAAATAACGTTTCCCTGTTTGAGGATCACTAATTACAATATGGTCCCGACCTGCTGCTTCAATAATTCCACGAAATACTTTAGCATTCCACTGTTCATTATTTTCAAACGTCATATAGACAGTTGCTTCTTTGCCGCGGTTTAAACGTAAAATATTTTCAATGTAGGATTCTTGATCAGGTAGTATAGCTTGACCCTGAATTGTACTACCTGATACAGGTGGAGTTTGTGCTTGTTGGTAGGTTTGACTTGCAGGCTGTTGCCGCATCGGGTACATAGGATAATAAGCAGGTGAAGTTGTTGGATAATAATAGTAAGGGTATGGCTGGTACGAGCTTACATGCTGACGATTATTTTGATTGTCACTCATAAAAAAACCTCCTTTTATATTTGTAATTTATTCATCGATAAACGGTAGGACATTCTGACGCTAATGGAGCATAAAAGCAATGTGATTTATAGCGTCCTGCATTCCACTGTCCAAACCATTGAGCAGGACAGCCGCCTACAGGCTTAAAAAACCATAAGGAATTTGTGGCAGGATGCTGACGTTCCCCACGGACAACTCTGCGTGCTAAACGTTTATCCTGTTCTCTTGCCCGTTGATAAAAATATCCTTTTTGCGTAGCTTCAAAACCCCCAGGGCTTTGAAATACCATACTGTTAATAGTTCGTATATCTACAAAATCGAGACATACAGCAATAACTCGATTAATTCCGGTATTTCCAACCATTAACATACCTAATTGACCATCACCTTCTGCTTCTGCTCGCATCAGTCTAGCTAACAATGCGATATCATTTTCGGTATGTGCTACAAGCGCCATTTGCATTCCTCATTTCTGTCTAATCTGGTTGCATTAGTATATGTATGAAAAGCTGGGTAGGAATATGTACGATAAAAAATTCAGGCAGAAAAATTTTTCAAAAAGCTTTTTGCCTGAATTAAAATTGGCTTAAGTTTTTAAACTAGTTTTGGTACCAGAATTAGGAGTGTGTCGATTCTCCTGCATCAACATGTAAAACTTGGCCAGTAACAAATCGTGAATCATCAGATGCAAGGTATACATATGTTGGTGCAAGTTCGAATGGCTGTCCTATACGTTGATATAAGTTGGATCCATGTAATACATTTAAGTCGGCAGAAAAACTTGCTGGAATTAATGGTGTCCAAATTTTCCCCGGTGCCACAGCATTGACGCGAATTCCTCGATCAACCAGGTTTTTTGCCAATGATCTGGTCCATCCAACGATCGCTCCTTTGGTTGCTGAATAGTCAATTAATAATGGTTCACCTGAATACGTAACAACTGATGTAGTACCAATAATAGAGCTTCCTGCCGTTAAGTATGGCAGGGCTGCTTTTGTTGTATAAAAATGTGAATAAATGTTAATTTTAAAGGTATGGTCAAATTGTTCGTCAGTAATATCGAGCAGGTCATTTTGTTGAAACTGTATCCCGACATTATTGCAAAGTATATCTAATTGGCCGAATGTATTAATCGTTTTCTCTACAATTCGTTTGCATTGTTGTCTCTCACCCAAATCCCCCGGGAGTAGCAGGCAAGATTGACCATGTGCCTCTATTCGTTGCTTCGTTCGGTTAGCGTCATTGTGCTCGTTCAAGTAAGCAATTGCAACATTTGCCCCTTCTTTGGCAAAGGCAATGGCTACAGCAGCACCAATTCCGCTATCGCCGCCAGTGATTAAAGCTACTTTATTATCCAGTTTCCCACTTCCTTGATAATTGGGGTTCTCAATAATTGGTTTAGGTACCATGAATTCTTCTTGACCAGGATGAATTAACTGACGTTGCTCCGGGTTACTTAAAGGTATTTCTTCATAGCGTGTGATTTTACCATAATTCGGATACATTGGATATGGATATGTTTGTTTATTTTCTTCAAACCAATGCTGGAGCTGATGAATTTCATGTAAATGCTGTTCGGGAGAAAGCTGATGATTGGGTCCGTCTTTTTTCATCATAAATATAACCTCTTTTCTTTTTGTTTCACTAATGTATGTATAGGCGTCCGCGGATGTGAAAGATAAATGGAGCTAAGTGTCCATGCTTCATTTTTAAATAAATAACGTACAATGAAAGAAAGGAGGGATGTGTAATTGGACGTTGTATTTAGCAGTGAAGTGGTTTGGTTATTAATTGGAGGAACACAGAAGAAAGTACGAATGAAATATCTTAATGAGAGTTGGCTCATGCCTGTTATTGGAAGACGACCTCCGTTTTACACTTCTCCGCGCTATGAACCCTATTATTCCCGTATTTGATAAAGAAAAACGCCCTGTTATGTGATGATTTATCACATAATAGGCGTTTTTTAGTTACCAATAGGTTTTCATATTTAAATTAACTATACTTCAAGAAAGGGTACAATATCTTTGTTGCCAAGATGATTTCCGACGAAAAATTCACCAAACTCACCATATTTAGAGCTTACTTCATCAAATCGCATTTCATAAACAATCTTCTTGAATTGCAGTGGATCATGGGCAAATAATGTTACTCCCCATTCCCAATCATCAAAACCAATCGAACCGGTAATAATTTGCGAAACTTTTCCAGCATATTTTCGTCCAGTCATGCTATGTTCATATAGCAGCTTTGCACGAACATCTTTTTCTAATGTGTACCAGTTCTCATCCCCATAACGCCGTCTATCCATTGGGTAGAAGCAAATATGTTCCCATTTTGGCAAAATCGGTCTTAGACGTTTTGCTACCTCAGGAATAAGCTCTGGATGTTCTTCCTTATAAGGACGATATTTTGATAATTCTACTACAGAAAAGTAAGAATGGGCAGGAATTAAAAACTCACCCATTTTCGATTTATTAATTGCTGTTTCAATAGCAGCTAATTCATTCGTAGTCGGTCGGAGAAACATAAACATTAAATCTGCTTTTTGTCCAATAATGTTATAGAGAGCGTGACTTCCGTTTTTAGCTTCTTCTGTTTCATCCCATTCAGCTAATAATTGCCGGATATCATTGATTGCTTCCTTTCGTTCTTCTTCACTGGCTAATTTCCATGAAGTCCAATCGATTGTTCGGAAATCGTGCAGGCTGTACCAGCCATCCATTGTTTCTACTGGCTCTACCATCGTAATCTCCCCTTTAATTAATAATTTGTTTCTATTAAGCGGTTGCTCAAAAACGTCGGGTAAAATGACACATCGAATTTCATTGTTAGCTTGTTTCTCGTTCCTTGGAAAAGAAAAACATTTTCCTGTGTTGGATAGATTTTCGAGGAAGCCGTCAATGTCATGTATTTAATTGTAAATACTCTAGCTATTTAAAACTATCCTTGAACTTTGACTCGACAGGACATGCTACTGTCGGATTATAACAAGGGCCCCTTAATTGACCTTTGCCGACCTCAGGTCAAATTACCCTATTTTTGAAAACGCACTTTGAGCTTACTAAAATACAAATCTGCTTTTACTATAGCATAATTCGGGCAAGCTAAGCATGATATAGACTTTAAAATGGATGATGGATATATAATTGTCATTATACTGTCAAAAAAAGATGGATGCTAGGGAGGAAATGCTTTAATTTAAACACAAAATCATCTACTATTTAAATATAACCATTTAGGAGGTTTAGTAAAAGTGAGTGAATTATTTGAGCAAATGAAAGAAAAAGTGATGAACCAACCCAAATCTATTGTCTTTCCGGAAGGGACAGATCAACGTATATTGACTGCTGCGAGTAAACTTGCTGCTGAAGATGTCTTACTGCCAATTCTAATTGGAGAAAAGTCAAGCATAAAACAGAAGGCAGAAGAAGCAGGTGTAGATATTACTCGTTGCAAAATAATGGATCCAAAAGAGTTCGCTGAGTTTGATTTAATGGTTGAAACATTTGTGGAGCGTCGTAAAGGAAAAGCAACCAAAGAAGATGCGGAAAAGATACTTTTAGATGAGAATTATTTTGGCACCATGCTTGTTTATATGAATCAAGCAGATGGTCTTGTAAGTGGTGCAGCTCATTCTACTGCAGATACGGTAAGACCAGCACTGCAAATTATTAAAACAAAAGAAGGGGTTAAGAAAACATCTGGTGTTTTTGTCATGGTTCGCGGCGAAGAAAAGTATGTCTTTGCTGATTGTGCGATCAACATAACTCCCGATAGTCAAGACCTTGCGGAAATAGCAGTGGAAAGTGCGGAAACAGCTAAACTATTTGGTATCCAGCCACGTGTTGCTATGTTGAGCTTCTCGACGAAGGGTTCAGCAAAATCTGAAGAAACGGAACGGGTAGTAGAAGCACTAAAATTAGCGAAGGAAAAAAATCCGTCACTTGTGATCGATGGTGAGTTTCAATTTGATGCAGCGTTCGTACCAAGTGTTGCAAAGCAAAAAGCTCCGGGGGCTGTACTGCAAGGAGATGCGAGTGTATTTATTTTTCCAAGCCTTGAAGCAGGGAATATAGGTTATAAAATTGCTCAACGATTAGGGAACTTTGAAGCAGTAGGACCAATTTTACAAGGTTTGAACAAGCCGGTAAATGATCTATCACGCGGATGTGATGCAGAGGATGTTTATAATTTAGCACTAATTACAGCTGCTCAAGCTTAATAACCTGGAAGATAAATAATTATGTACCCTATAGTGAACTTATTCACGAAGTTTAACTATAGGGTACTTTTTATCGTTTTCCGATGGCAAAGAAGTAGTTGCTGTATCTAAAACTTTTGCTAGTTCTCAACTATGTTCATATTGTGGATACCAAAATAAAGACGTTAAGAATCTAAACCTTCGTGAGTAGGACTGCCCTTCTTATGGCACACATCACGATCGTGATATTAACGCAGGACAAAATCTTAAAAATGAAGCTATAAGACTTTTAACCGTTGGAATGACGGGGATAGCTTAATCAATTAGGATTTGATAGAAACCTTTACTTAAGAATCTCCCACTTCAATCAGATCACAAGGTCGATAAGTGGGAGTAGTTGTGCGAAACGTTTCCTTATAAGTGCATATGCATGAAATAGGAGGATTGCTATCAAGCAATTATAACTGATTAACTGAAACTCGGAATGAAAGCCTTCATGTTGGGCTGAAACGAGTTATCTAATACTCCTACATGCATGGGATAATAGTAGTTTGAACATGTATGAAGCTAGGTGAAGTCGGCTGAAATAAACCTAAGTCGCTTACAAAGGATATGGATTATGATAGGTCGGGATGCTATAAAATATCTATGGTGAGAATGTCCAGAAAAGGACTGACAAACTTACGAATGTACGGGTCTAAAACCACATTACTTATCGAAAGATGTAACCTGCAAAATTGCAGGGTCAACCACCGAAAAGTATGGATAACTACTAAGAAATTCGGAATACCTAACAATGAAGGTATAGAGTTGACAGGTCTAGAGTAAGCATCTACGGATATATGTAAAGCTAGGTTAATTGGAACGTTGTAAGCAAGGAACATCTATCTAAAACGACTACTATCGAAATGGTGTCTATAAGGTAATAACTGAAATGACTTTATTCTTGTGAAAGTAGGGATACAGTACCGATGAAACGTCTAACTAACGTGGAGGGATAGTCCCAAGTCTTGTTCTTTGATAACTAAATCAACTAAATGAAACTCACAGGGTCGAGTAGGATGATGGGACTTTTCCAAAGAAAGGGGAAACAATCCATCGGTGAGTACGACATTACGACATGCAGAATATTATGATATGCAAAATATATACGATAATCTCTATGAGCGAAGTAAGAATAACGCCACAAAAGGATTGAGATTATATGAACATATCATATCAAAAGACAATATTTTACTAGCTTACAGAAACATCAAGGCTAACACAGGTTCTAAAACAGCAGGAACAGATGGTGTAACTATTGACCAATACAAAATAGAAAATGTTGAATCATTTGTTGAAGACATAAGAAATACTTTAGAAAATTATAAACCCCAAACAATTAGAAGAGTTGAAATACTGAAACCAAATGGAAAGAAACGTCCATTAGGTATACCGACTATGAGGGATAGACTTATTCAACAGATGTTCAAACAGGTATTAGAGCCAATTTGTGAAGCGAAATTCTACAATCATTCATATGGTTTTAGACCGAATAGGTCAACTCATCATGCAATGGCAAGATGTCAATATCTAATAAATAAAACTGACCACCATCATGTAGTAGATATAGATATACAAGGTTTCTTTGATAATGTAAACCATACTAGACTATTAGAACAAATGTATAGAATAGGTGTCAAAGACAAACGAGTCCTTTCAATTGTATCCAAAATGTTAAAAGCACCCATACAAGGTCAAGGGATACCAACCAAAGGAACGCCACAAGGTGGTATCTTATCACCATTACTGTCAAACATTGTTCTAAATGACCTAGACTGGTGGATAGCTAATCAATGGGAAAAAATGAAAACGGGTTTTAAATACAAAAACCAAACTATTAAGATTCGGATGCTAAAGAAGTCGAATTTAAAACAAATGTACATCGTTAGATATGCAGATGATTTTAAAATTTTCACGAGTTCTCATAAATCAGCGATTAAAATATCCCATGCAGTAAAGGGATACCTCAAAAACCAATTAAACCTTGATATATCAACCGAGAAATCAACAATAACCAATTTAAGAAGAAGAAAATCAGAGTTTCTGGGTTTCTCTCTTAAAGCAGTATGTAAAGGCAATAAAATTGTAGCGAATACGCACATCATGGATAAGAAAATAAAAAACATCTTAGAAAAATCTAGAAAGCTGATTCATGATATTAGGAGAAACCCCACACCCAAGAACATCAATCGCTATAATTCATACATTCTTGGTATTAAAAACTACTACAAAATAGCGACACACATAAATTTGGATTTTGCAAATATAGACCATCGACTGTATCGAACCCTTCACAATTGTCTAAAATCAATAGGAAAATATGGAATACCTATTAAACCTTCTGAAACGTACAAGCGACTCCATAAGAATAAATTCAGAACGTTTGAAATAGCAGGTATCTATTTATATCCTCTAAAAGATATACAAACTAAGAACGCTATGAACTTCAGTCAAGATATATGTAACTACACAAAAGATGGAAGGATTAAACTTCATCAGAAACTTAAAACCGACATTGCAATAGAAATCTACAAAATGCTACAAACATCTTATGAGAATGAAAACTTAGAATATGCAGATAATAGAATCTCAAGATACTCTATGCAATTAGGAAAATGTACAGTAACAGGAAAATTTTTACTTGCAAATGAAGTTCACTGTCATCACAAGATACCACGACACATGGGTGGAACAGATAAATTCAGTAATCTCGTAGTAGTCCATGAAAATATTCATAGATTAATTCATGCCACAGATAAAAAGACGATTGAGCAATATAGGAAAATTCTCCAATTGGATGGAAAACAATTGGAGAAAATAAATCAATTTCGTAAAGTTTGTAATTTAGTTGCTTTAGCATAAAAGAATAAGATGGAACGCCCAATGCGGTGAAAGTCGCACGTTGGGTGTGGAGCAGGGGAAAAGATGGCGATTACATCAAAGTCTTACCTATTGCTATCAAGAGAGTTCCTTTTCCTAATACAATAATTATCTATGGATATGTTCATTTCGTTTCTTCATTTGTGCTAGTCTTTTTGTATAGTCTCGATATTCTGATTCGCTGAAAGATGATTTTACCACTTGTTGATTTGCTTCTTCCAATGCTGTTATGACACGTTTCTTCATATCCTCAATCGTTAAAGGAGTGTCTAGTAATTGAGATAAAGAGCACATCACATGAGGATCGACTTGTGGATAGGAAAATTTAGTTGCTTCTCCCTTTTTACTGATGGCGTAGAAATCTCGAATAAGACTAGCTCGTTTATAGCTATTTCCTTCTACATCGAGATAAATTTGCACCGCGGCGCCATCTTTTACCCGCCGCTGAGAAATTCCGGCAAATTTCTTTCCGTTAATACTTAAATCATAATCACCTGGACAATAGGAATGAACGATTTCATAAGCCTTAATTTCATCAGTTAAATCCCTTAATAGATACTGTATAAAGCTCACCATTGCTTTATAGCCATCATGAATCGACAGTTCCTTTACTCCGGGCAAAATAAAGGATATATTTAGTACACCATGATCCAACGCAACTGCAAGTCCCCCAGAATTACGAATGACGACATCAAAATCAGCCTTACGTAATAGATCAACACCTTCTTTGACATGAGGGAGCTTACCATCAGGAATCCCCAATACAATTGTATTCTCATGCACCCAAAGGCGGATGATCGGAGGAGAAAGCCGGTTACTAACTGAAAGTGCTAATGCATCGTCAATAGCAAAAGAATGTAGTGCTGTGTAAGGTTCATAATGAAACGTTTGCAGCGATGTATGGTCTAAATAGCGAATGGTGTGATGTGCGATAATGTCTTTCCAATTTTTCATAAGCAACTCCTGACTTTCTTTTATCTTTATCCCGCATGTAAGGTGCCGTAAGACTCCCACTTCAAGACCTTGAGTTGATACAAAAGGTCTAAGTGGGAGAAAACGGCACCTAAATGCCCGATTCGTTCAACTAACATTCAGTAGGAGATGGAAGAAAACTCCTACTGAATGAAGTTTCACTTTATCCTTTTTTATTCGGCTTATCTATTATATAATAAAAAGAAATAGTCGAAAAGAAACGGATGAATCAGACATGGCATATAAGGATGAGCAGCTCCACGAGGAAAAGGTTTTCAAAGATCCCGTACACCGTTATGTTCATGTAAGAGATAAGGTGATTTGGGATTTAATTGCTACCCCGGAGTTTCAACGGTTGCGAAGAATTAAGCAGCTAGGCACTACAAATTTAACATTTCACGGTGCAGAACATAGTCGTTTTAATCACTCGCTTGGAGTTTATGAAATTGTCAGAAGAATCATATCGAACTTTGAAGGGCGTCCACATTGGAATAAAGAGGAGCGTCTTCTTTGTTTATGTGCGGCTTTATTACATGATTTAGGTCACGGTCCATTTTCCCACTCCTTTGAAAAAGTATTTAAACTGGACCATGAGTATTTTACACAACAAATTATTTTAGGGAATACAGAAGTAAATGCTATTTTAGAGCGAGTAGAAAAGGGATTTAGTCAAGATGTTTCCGATGTGATTGCTAAAACATACCGTGATAAATTAGTCGTCAGTTTAATCTCCAGTCAAATTGATGCTGACAGAATGGATTACCTGCAGCGTGATGCCTATTTTACCGGGGTCAGCTATGGGCATTTTGATATGGAACGAATTCTTCGAGTTATGCGACCAATGGAGGATCAAGTAGTAATTAAGTCAACAGGGATGCACGCTGTTGAAGATTATATTATGAGCCGTTATCAAATGTACTGGCAAGTTTATTTTCATCCGGTAACAAGAAGTGCGGAAGTTATTCTGTGTAAAATACTACAGCGTGCGAAAGTACTGTATGAAGATACAACATACGAATTCAAGTTAAAGCCCACTCATTTTGAATCGTTTTTTACAGGGAATGTGAAGCTTGAGGACTATTTAAAATTAGATGAAGGTATTGTCTCTTATTATTTTCAGTTATGGCAAGAAGAAGATGATGTTATCCTTCGTGATCTTTGTGAGCGATTTATGAATCGCCGTTTATTTAAATATGTTGAGTTTAATCCCAACTTACAAATGAATGATTGGATGGAACTGCATCAATTATTTACAGAAACAAATATTGACCCGGCCTATTATTTAGTTGTTGATTCGTCTTCTGATTTACCATATGATTTTTACCGTCCAGGTGAAGAGGAAGAACGTTTGCCAATTCATTTATTAATGCCAAATGGGGAGTTACGAGAATTATCACGAGAGTCCGATATTGTTGAAGCAATTTCTGGAAAGAAGCGAACCGATCATAAGCTCTATTATCCTCATGATTTTTTAGAAAACTTAGAGGATGAGCAGAAAAAGGTGCGGATGAAAGAAATATTATCTGGTCAGGGAGAGGTAAAACATGTTAACTAACCATGCAAAATTAATGCAATTTTTTTCGGTAGTAAATGAAGTAACAGGAAGAAAAAAACTGCAAAAGATGATTTATATTTTGCAAAAATGCAATATACCTTTTGAGGAGAAATACGCATTTCATTTTTACGGTCCTTATTCAGAAGAGTTAACGCTGCGTGTAGAAGAATTATGTAATTTAGGTTTTATAAAGGAAGCTAAGGAAGAAAAAAGCAATTATTATCAATATCACTACACGATTACGGAAGATGGAGCAGCTTTTTTAGAACAATTTAAAATGGACATGCCTGATTTTTCTGCACAAGTAAAAGCGATGCAAGAAAAAAGTTCCCGTTTTTTAGAGTTAGTTGCTACGCTTCTTTACTTTGATGACTTACCACTTGAAGAATCGATTGCTAAAGTTTATACAGTCAAGCCAAAGCAAAAATATACCGATGAAGAAATTCAAGATGCATTGGCCTTTATCGATGATATTCGTCATTAAAGGATATTCTAAATGAAAGTATACGAGAGGCATAATGAATGTCATTGTTAAAAGTTTTTAATACAGAGACCCTTCATAACGTGAAGAGTTTTTCATCACGCTTCTTGTAGTATACATACTCGTATGTATTTGGATACGGAGTACATGCTATGTAAGTTAAACCTATGCTACAATGGAAACCACATACATTGGAGAAGGAGGGGTTAAATGAATTCCGATCAATCTTCGAATCAGAAAAAGAATAGATTTACAATTATTAAAGATGATTCCACAGATGGCCATGGCGGCTACGGCTATGGTTCCATCAGCTTAGAGAATATGTCTTCCGTAATCGTTGACCCGAATGAGAATAAAGCATATGTTGATATGGCAGCGATGCATGCGCGGAGTGATATTGAACGTCGAGTTAAATATTTCTCCGATAAAGGTGAGGTACCTAATGGTAAGCTTTATTGGATTGTATGGGTAAATATCGACCGTAACGAAACCGGTCCTTACTATGCCGGTGTGGCTGGAAGCGAGCTACGTGTTGATAAACCGAATAAGCGTGCATATAAATCAATGCCTGAGCATGTGACACATATGGAAAAATCACTAAAAGGAAAAGTAGTCGTTGATCATATGGATGATCATTCTAAAAAATTATTAAAGGACTTTTTAGTTGAGTTTAATCAAGATATGTGGAACAATTCTTCAGAAGAATTAAAGTCAGCTCTGCCAGAGTAAGCTATCTTAAGGTAATATAGATGTTTTTACTTTAGGAAACACTTTTTATTGTCATGAAATTAATTTCCTGACGCTAATAAAAAATGAATAATTTGTGACTTTGTTATGAACATATTGATTTTTCCTTGTACTTTGTAAAGGAAGTTTGTAAAATATAGGCTACATGGGCTTACTCATGTATTACTAGGACAAAAAAGAGGCTGAATTCAGACTTGCTGGATTCAGCCCCTTTTTCCTTTAAAAAGCACGCTAAAAATGACACATTGAATTTCTTCGCACATTAGAACGTATAAAATTTTAATGTTGTAGTTCATTCAACGTAGTTAAAAAATTTTAAGTTCTAAATATAAGTGTAATTAGGTCAGCGACGCATCGTGGTTTTTCAAGGACAAGGAAATCTACGTTAGCGACACATCGCGGTTTTTCAAGGACGCCTGAGACGTTAGCCGACCTTGGTCCTTTTTATACTATAGGAAAGTATAAAACTTTATGGTTTATAGTATAAGAAAAACTATCGCTTTCGCCATAAAGACTTGGCGACAAGCCAAGTTTTTCTAATCCCTTTTTGAACACGCTTTTTAATGAAAAAGGTCAAAAACTTTTTCCAAGATGCTTTTGTTTTTAGGCTTTGGATCGGTTTTATTTGGTGAATCTTCCGGAAAGTGAAGTGAACAATATTCTTTCGGTTCATTTCCTTTTTCGAAAAACATAACTCTGCTTGATGAACAATAAGGAGTGGCGCGTTGTCCAGTAGCAGGGTCAACAGGAACACCAATAACTCCTGAAGGGATAGGGAAACTGCTTTTTGGCAAATCTTGATGAGCAGCATCCATAAAACCAGCCCATATATCTTTGGCATAACTTGTTTCTTCTACTTGCTCTATTTTTCTGTTATCGTCATAACCTACCCAAATACCAGTAACAATAAACGGGCTAAATCCAATCATCCAACTATCGGAGTCTGTCGACCCTGATTTTCCTGCATATGTGCGGTCGAGTTGGTCAATAATGGAAGAGCCTGTTACTTGCATATAGCCGTCAAGAGAATGGTCAAACATTCCTGTCAGTAAATGGGCCAGGATATATGTCTTCTTTTTATCAAGAATTTGCTCTTGGGGGTTATTCGGTCGTTCATAGATTGTCTTACCTTCTCGATTAACAATTTTTTTGACCGCATACGGATCTACTTGTTTCCCCCCATTTGCAATCATTCCATAACCGCGAACCATTTCCTTCATTGATACAATTTCTGTCCCAAGCGCTAAAGATGGAATCGGACTAAGCTTACTAGAAAAGCCAAATTGCTTAGCTGTATCAACGACATTTTCTGGGCCCACATACATATTGGTCTTCACGGCATAAATATTATCCGAAAGAGCCAAAGCTTGGGCAAGCGAAATAGGTTTATTTGCATAATACCCATTAAAGTTACCCGGTTGATATACTTTACCTTCAGACAGTTCAAATGTAGTTGGTTTACTCATTAACATCGTTGTTGCATTATATCCATGTTCCAATGCTGTATAATAGACAAATGGTTTGAAGGCAGAGCCGGGCATTCGCTTTGCACGGATTGCCCGATTAAAGGTACTTTTATCATAGTTACGACCACCAACCATAGCGATGATTTCTCCGGTTTGTGGGTCGATAGCGAGCCCACCTGCCTGGATCTCGCTGGAATTAGTAATAGTAGTTTTTAGCTCTTTTTCAAGTTTTAACTGACGATCTTTGTTTAATGTAGTGTGAATCCGATACCCTCTCGATCGAACTTCATCAGCATCCAGATTTAATACTTTACTTGCTTCCTGAATGGCGAAATCCTGAAAGTAGGCACCTGGATTTGTTTGTTTTTTCTCTTTTGATTGTCGATATGTTAATCGTTGTTGTTTAGCTTGTTTATACTCATCTGAACTAATTTTATTTTGTGATAGCATTGTTTTTAAAATATGGTGTTGCCTTTGGTTTGCCTTTATATCATTATTGAATGGAGAGTAGTAGGTTGGGCCTTTAGGAATACCTGCGAGCATAGTAGATTCTGCCAAGGAAAGTTCATTGGCTGATTTATTAAAAAAGACTTCACTAGCAGCTTCAATCCCATATGCACCATGACCGTAGTAAATCGTATTTAGGTAGCCTTCCAGTATCTCTGATTTCGAATAGAACATTTCCAAACGAATGGTAAAGAACGCCTCTTTTATTTTTCGTAACCATGTTTTTTCGTGGGTTAAGTATAAGTTTCTTGCGTACTGTTGTGTTAATGTACTTGCACCTTCTTTAAGCGAGAAAGACTTTATATTTTCAATAACTGCACCGAAAATTCGCTTTAAATCAAAACCATTATGATCGTAAAAATGCCGATCTTCAATGGTAAGCGTTGCCTGTACAGCGTCATCAGCAATATCATCAAGCTTTACCCATTCTTCGTTATTTAGCTCACTTGTTTTGCCAATGACTTCTCCATCACTACTGTATAGAACGGTTTTTTGGTCAAGTGATAATGGTGGGGGACCAAGCAGAAAGCTAATGAAGTAGATGCTAGCAATAAATGTTATACCTATTGCAAAAAAGATACCTGATCCGAGCAGGATAAATTTGTGTTTATGTTTTCTTCTATGTTTGTTCATAACCTTTTCCCTCTTTAAAAGTTTACAACTAATACCATTATGGGAAAACAAACGAGCAAATAAACGTACGAACGATCCTTTATTAAATCAAATAGTAATCCCCAACCTTCATGCATCGTTGAAGTATAAAGGTTGGGGATTATATGTTAAATTTATTTTATTTTTTACCTTGAAAAGATAAAGTTGATTCCCTATGTGCAAGATCTCTAGATTTTACGAGGAAGTACCAACCGGTAGGAAGCTTTACCGGTTCATCTAAGTTTCTATTGAGTTTATTCATCAGGTAAATTATGGAATATACGTGCCTGAACTGCTTTTAATGTTTCAACTGATTTAGCGAATTTTTCCTTTTCATCTTGATCTAATGAAAAATCGGCGATGCGCTTAACACCGGTTCGATCGATAATAGAGGGAACGCCAATAAATACATCCTCGTAACCATGTTCTCCCTCTAATAAAGATCCTACTGGTAATACAACTTGTTCATTATTTAAGATCGCCTTCGTGATTCGTGCTAATGCTATCCCAATGCCGTAATACGTAGCTCCTTTTAAACCAATAATTTCATAAGCTGCATTGCGAACTTTGGCTGAAATTTCAGTTTTTTGTTCTTTGGATAGTTTTTCTGCAATAAGTGATCCTGAAATGTTAGCTGTACTCCAAACCGGGAGTTGTGAATCACCATGTTCTCCGACAATGTAACCATGAACACTTGTAGGGGCAGTTGCAAATGTTTGGCTTAATAAGTAGCGAAATCGAGCTGAATCTAATATCGTACCGGTACCAATAATTCGTTCTTTTGGCAAATTAGAAAATTTCCATGTCGCGTAGGACAAAATATCGACTGGATTGGTAGCAACAATAAAAATTCCGTTAAAACCAGCATTCATAATAGATGTGACCATGGACTGAAAAATCTTTACATTTTTATTAACTAGGTCTAGCCTTGTTTCTCCCGGCTTTTGCGCAGCCCCGGCACAGATAACAACTAATGCAGCATCGTTACAATCTTCATAGGTTCCATGCTTAATTTTTATTACACTAGGAGCGTAGACAACTCCATGACTCAAGTCCATTACTTCTCCTTCCGTTTTCTTCGTATTGATATCTACTAAGATAAGTTCATTGCTTAACCCTTGATTTATTAGTGCATAAGCATAACTTGATCCAACTGCACCTGTGCCAACAAGAACAATTTTATTTCCTGGTGTAATATTCATTAAGAAGACCTCCATCAATGTTTGTTCTGTTAAATTTGAAGTATTTGCTTTCCCAAATGTAAGAAAGTACTTCAGCATCTGTTTTAAAAAAAATACCTTCATGGAATTTGTTACTCTATGAGAAAAAAGAAACCCTATTTTTAATACTATAGGAAAGTATAAAATTTTAGGGTTTATAGTATAAGAAAAACTACAGCTTTCGCTAAAGACTTGGCGACAAGCCAAGTTTTTCTAATAAAAAACCACATTTTTTAGTTGTTACGTAAAGAAGCTATATTTGATATCGTTACCATTTTCTAATGCTCGTATAAGTTTATTTGAAACGAATGTTTGTCATTACCCAAAAACAGTCGATTGGAAAAATGAAAAATGAAAGTCACTTTAGTGGCAAAGATCCTTGTATAGTACAGCTTGATAAATAGGTTTAGATATAATAGAATACACAAGTATACGTCATTATATAAAAGGTTAACTCCATCCGTTATCTGTATAAAAATGGAGGGAATGTTTACGATGGTTAAGCAGCAAATACCAGTTATAATCAAACTTTATACAACTATTGAAGAAAATGGGGAAAAGGAATATCATAATATAGAACAGCGTGGTACTTTTTATCGAAGAGGTCATATAGACGTTCTTATGTATGAAGAAGCTGGAGAAGAGATGTCTACCGTAAGCAACTTACTCACTATCCAGCCAAATAAGGTCAATTTGAAACGATCTGGAAATGTAAAGATGAACCAGCAATTTCTGTTAAATAAGAAGACAGAAAATATAGTGAAGCATCCTTATGGTAGTTTACATATGGAGACTTTTACGACTAAGATTGTTTACGAGCCTATTCAGCCTGCAAAAGTTGGGAGCCTCCATATCGCTTACAAAATAAAGCTAAATGATCAACATACAAGGCGGCAGCAGATCGATTTAATCATAAAAAAGGAGGACAAGGCATGAATGTCTTAACACAGACAGAAGAAGCGTTAAAGCAGCAAATTAAGGAAGCCGTATTAAAGGCAAAGCTTGCAAGTGAAGAACAAATACCCCTAATTGTTTTAGAAAAGCCAAAGGATAAAAATCATGGAGATTTTGCGACTACAATTGCCATGCAATTAGCTCGAATAGCGAAAAAAGCACCTCGGTTGATTGCTGATGAGATCGTGAATCATCTTGATCAAACAGAAGCTGCGATTGAGAAAGTAGAAATTGCCGGACCAGGATTTATTAACTTTTTCATGAAAGAGGACTTTCTTGGCTCTATTATCCCTACAATTATAAAGGAAGGGGATGCATATGGAAAGTCAACGGCAGGTCAAAATAAACGCATACAAGTAGAATTTGTATCTGTTAACCCAACCGGGGATCTTCACCTAGGTCATGCACGCGGAGCGGCATTTGGAGATGTACTTTGTAATGTGTTGGCTGCAGCAGGTTATCAAGTAGAACGAGAATATTACATTAATGATGCAGGCAATCAAATAGATAATTTGGCACTTTCTGTGGAAGCACGTTATTTACAAGTGCTTGGTCAAGACGCTTCTATGCCTGAAGATGGATATTACGGTGAAGATATTATTCAGATTGGTAAAAAATTAAGTGAAGAGTATGACGATAAGTGGGTACATAGCGAACGAGAAGAGCGCCTGGCCTTTTTTAGAGAGTACGGATTAAATTATGAATTAGGAAAAATTAAAGAAGATCTAGAAAGCTTTCGGGTGACCTTTGATTCATGGTTTTCGGAGAGGTCCTTATACAAAGAAGGAAAAATTCCCGAAGCGCTTCAGGTTTTAGATAAATATACATATGAGAAGGACGGAGCTACTTGGTTTCGTTCAACTGAATTTGGTGATGATAAGGATCGCGTTTTAGTTAAACAGGATGGAAGCTATACGTATTTAACCCCGGATATCGCGTATCATAAAAACAAGCTGGATCGCGGGTTTGATCAAATTATTAATGTTTGGGGAGCAGATCATCATGGATATATTCCTCGTATGCGTGCAGCTATTCAAGCATTAGGGTATCCAGTTGACAAGTTCAGTGTCAAGATTATTCAAATGGTTAATCTATATGAGAATGGCGAAAAGCTAAGGATGAGTAAACGAACAGGTAAGGCTATTGCACTGCGTGAATTAATGGAGGAAGTTGGCGTAGATGCTGTCCGTTATTATTTTGTTATGCGTTCAAATGATTCACAACTTGATTTTGACATGGATTTGGCGCGCTCTGAGTCGAATGATAATCCAGTGTTTTATGTACAATATGCTCATGCGCGAATTTGTACGATGTTAAAACAAGCGGAGGCAAAGGGATTCACGATTGATGATTCTGTAGATGTATCAGTATTAACTACAGAAAAGGAAACAGACTTGTTAAAGCAACTAGCTAAGTTTCCGCAAGTCATCGCTGATGCTGCAGAAAAACAAACCCCACATAAAATAACACAGTACGTCTTTGATCTAGCGAGTTTACTGCATAGCTTTTATAATGCAGTGAAGGTTTTGGATATAGAGAATCAGGAGCTAACAAAAGCCCGTATTCTTTTAATGAAGGCGGTCAAGATCACGCTTGCTAATGCTTTAAGAGTACTTGGTGTTACTGCACCAGAAAAAATGTAGAATGATGGTTTCACCACTACAAAAAAGAGGCTGGGACAAAACTAAAACAGCTGATTAAAAAACGAACAATAAATCGTCCTTGTGTATACGCAAGTTTTTGGCGTAGTCAAAATATGTAGACTCCTGCAGGAATAGCTCGAGCTGAAGATCCCGCAGGAAAGCGATCTTTGCTTTCCGAGGAAGCTGAGGCCGTGCCCGCGGAAAGTGAAATAGTTTGACGTAGCGATGATAGGAATTTTTTTAACACAAACAAACCGAACAATTATAAATGAATTGTTCGGTTTTTGCTATTTAGTATTTGCTTATGTCCCAGCCTCTTCTTTAATTGACTCCCTATTATGGGCTGCTATATCTGCTCGGATGGCTGAGATGGGGGTGGTAAGGGCACCCATTTACCGTTTTATCTCGGAATGTAAGCTGCCGTAAAACTCGCGCTTCAAGAGTGAAGACAATACAAAGAAGTCGAAGCGGGTGATAGTGGCACCTAAATTTCCCGATTGTTCGGGGACAGGAAAAACTTCGACAGCGATACATTGCACGCAGAAAAAGTGTCTTTCTTTTTCAAGGACAAGCAGCCCACTGAATAAAGTCTCACTTTATTTTGACGTAATTGATAGTATTTGTTCAGCTCGCTCTACTTCTTCTTTGGAAGGCGGATTGACGTTAGCGAGCGGGTAGTCTAGATTTAACTGTTCCCATTTGTAGACACCCATCGTATGGTATGGCAGAACTTCTACTTTTTTTACATTGCCAAGTCTAGTAATAAATTCATTTAATTTGGCAAGTTCTTCTGGATCGTCCGTTCTGCCGGGAACAAGTACACGACGAATCCAAACAGGGACGTCTTTTTCAGCTAATAATTCCGCGAATTTTAAAATGTGTTCATTAGGCAGACCAGTAAGTTGTTTGTGTAATCGCGAATCTAAATGTTTTAAATCTAATAATACTAGATCGGTAACTTTTAGTAATTCATCAACTTTCCTTAAAAAAGTAGGGCTTTCACGGAAACATCCAGCAGATGTATCGATAGCGGTGTGGATACCTAGCTTTTTACATTCTTTAAACAGTTCAAGCAGAAAGTCGATTTGTAATAAAGGCTCTCCACCACTTACGGTTATGCCTCCGCTCTCTTTTATATATGGAAGGTAATCCTGCAAGTCTTTTACGATGTCTTCTACACTTCTTTCCGTGCCTCCTTTTACATCCCACGTATCGGGATTGTGGCAAAATTGGCAACGCAGTAGACATCCTTGTAAAAAAATCACATAACGTAGTCCAGGCCCATCCACAGTACCGCATGTTTCAATGGAGTGAATTCTTCCGATCATTGGTAAAGCCCCCTATCTTAATGGAAGGGCAGTTAAAATTGCCCTTCCAGGTAAATGATATTTAAAATTTACATGTTATGGTTTCTACACCTATGACTCGATTACAAACCTTCATGGAATGTACGGTTTATAACGTCAAGCTGTTGTTCTCTTGTTAATTTTACAAAGTTTACAGCATAACCACTAACACGAATGGTTAATTGTGGATATTGTTCAGGGTGCTCCATAGCATCCTTAAGTGTTTCACGGTCAAATACGTTAATATTTAGGTGATGTCCTTCTTTTTTAGCATAACCATCAAGGATGGATACTAAGTTTTTAGAGCGATCATCCATTGTTTTTCCAAGTGCTTTTGGAACAAAGCTTGTTGTGTTAGAGATACCGTCTAATGAATTTTCATAAGGTATTTTAGCTACGCTGTTTAGAGATGCAAGTGCTCCAGATTTGTCGCGACCATGTAATGGGTTTGCGCCTGGTGCAAATGGTTCTCCAGCACGACGTCCGTCTGGTGTATTACCTGTTTTCTTACCGTAAACGACGTTTGAAGTAATCGTCAAAATGGATAATGTTGGAATAGCATTTCGATACGTTTCATGTTGACGGAATTTATTCATAAATCTGTTTACGATATCCACAGCTAAGCTATCAACTGCATCATCGTTGTTTCCGTATTTTGGATAGTCACCTTCAATTCGGAAGTCTACAGCTAGTCCATCTTCATCACGAATGACATGTACTTTAGCATGTTTAATTGCACTTAGACTATCAGCTACAACACTTAATCCAGCAATTCCACCTGCCATCGTACGTTTGACATCTTTATCATGTAATGCCATTTCAATTCGTTCATACGCATATTTATCATGCATATAATGAATAACATTTAACGTATTCATATATAATTTTGCTAACCAATCTAAAACAAGATCATAACGTTCCATAACTTCATCGAAATCTAAGACATCAGAAGTAATTGGACGAAGCGCTGGTGATACTTGTGCTTTTGATTTTTCATCAACCCCACCGTTGATTGCATATAACAATGCTTTGGCTAGGTTAGCACGAGCTCCAAAGAATTGCATTTGCTTACCAATTTCCATGGCACTAACACAACATGCAATACCATAATCATCACCGTAGTGTTTTCTCATGATATCATCATTTTCGTACTGGATGGAGCTTGTATCAATAGACATTTTCGCACAATATTTCTTAAAGTTTTCTGGTAATTTAGTAGACCATAGAATGGTTAAGTTTGGCTCAGGAGCAGGTCCTAAGTTTGTTAAAGTATGCAAGAAACGGAAAGAGTTTTTGGTAACCAGTGGTTCACCATTTATGCTTACTCCGCCGATTGATTCTGTTACCCAAGTTGGATCTCCGCTGAATAATTCGTTATATTCAGGAGTACGGGCAAATTTTACTAGTCGTAATTTCATAATAAAATGATCAATCAACTCTTGTGCTTCTTGCTCAGTTAAGGTGCCTTCTTTTAGGTCACGTTCAATATAAATATCCAAGAATGTGGATACACGACCTAGACTCATTGCTGCACCATTTTGTTCTTTAATCGCAGCTAAATAAGCAAAATATAGCCATTGGATAGCTTCTTGCGCATTTGTAGCTGGTTTAGAAATGTCAAATCCATAAGATACTGCCATTTCTTTTAATTCATGTAATGCTCTAATTTGTTCTGCATGTTCTTCACGCTGTCTAATAATATCTTCTGTCATGATACCATCATTTTCTAATTGCACAAGTTCTTCTTGTTTTTGCTTGATTAGAAAGTCTACTCCATAAAGGGGAACTCTTCGATAGTCACCTATGATTCTTCCACGCCCATAAGCGTCAGGTAATCCAGTAATGATTCCGGCTTTTCTTGCTCTTCTCATCTCCGGAGTATAAGCATCAAACACACCTTGGTTATGGGTTTTTCTGTACTCTGTGAAAATATGCTCGGTTTCTTTATCTAATTCATAACCATATGCTTCGCAGGAGTTTTTTGCCATACGAATGCCACCGAATGGCATTAGCGCACGTTTAAATGGTTTATCTGTCTGTACACCAACAATTTTCTCTTTATCTTTGTCTAAATAACCAGAACCATGTGAAGTAATAGTCGATGGAATTTTTGTGTCCATATCTAATACGCCACCTGCTTTACGCTCTTTTGCCGTAAGCTCAGTGACTAGATCCCAAAGATCCAGCGTATTTTGTGTTGGCTCAGCTAAAAACTCCTCATCACCTTCGTAACAGGTGAAATTTCGTATAATAAAGTCTCTAACATCAACATTTTGTTCCCATTTCCCTGTTAGGAAGCTTCTCCATGGGGATGCTGTAGTTGTAGTAGTCATAAAACTACCTCCTTTGGTATTGAATAAATGAAGCTACTATTATTATATCGAAAAATCGCTAATTGTGAAAGGGTTCACGTGTGATGTTTTTTTGACATTTCATTTTATTAAAGATTTAGTACAAGGCAATACAGAAGTTGTTTCAAAAATTCGCGCCTACCTTGGATGGTGGCATTTCTTTCATTGTGATTTCATAAATAGTTAGTGAAAAACAGTTGACTGAATGATCATTCATATTTATAGTAGTATATATAAGATTTAAAAAGAAGTCATTTTTCTGAATAATGCAATCGCTATCAAGCGGGGGACGGAGAAAGGATGAAAACATAATAAGATGTATTACGACATGATAAGGGGGATCGGGCAAATTGGATACATTTCTACTTATTAATGCGATCGCTTTTACGGTGATTACAATTTATGGCGTATACCTATTTGCTAGGGCAGTAGCAACGCGTGTTGCCTATATTCGACTCGGGAGAAAGTCTGAATTTGATCGGGAGTTTAAAGAACGCTTTAAAAGAATAGGGAAAATTGTTTTTGGTCAATCAAAATTATTAAAGGATAAAAAATCAGGGATCATTCATGTTATGATGTTTTATGGCTTTATTCTTGTCCAATTTGGAGCCATTGATATGTTTATTAAAGGGCTGTCTCCAGAAGCTCATTTACCATTTGGTCCACTTTATCCGGGCTTCGTATTTTTTCAAGAACTAGTAACATTAATGATTCTAGTAGCAGTTGTCTGGGCTTTTTATCGTCGTTATATTGAAAAGCTTGTTCGATTGAAGCGAGGATTTAAAGCAGGGTTAGTACTCTTATTTATTGGTACCTTAATGCTTTCTGTGTTATTCGGTAACGGAATGGTGCAATTATGGCACGGTCATGAACCAACGTGGATGGAACCAGTTGCGAGTGTTATCGCTATGGCTTTTTCATGGCTTTCCCCAACAGGAGCAATGGTACTTTTCTATGTTGCGTGGTGGATTCATACGATCACCATTCTCGTTTTCCTAATTTATGTTCCACAGTCTAAGCATGCGCATTTGATTGCTGCACCGATCAATGTATTTCTAAGTAAACGAGTTCCAGGTAAGTTACAGAAAATAAATTTTGATCTAGATGAGGAGGAAAACGAAGAGGATATTTCCTTTGGCGTTGGCAAGGTAGAAGATTTTGAACAGTATCAAATGATCGACTTCTATGCCTGTGTGGAATGTGGCAGATGTACAGATGTCTGTCCTGCTTCTGGTACGGGGAAAATGCTTTCGCCAATGGATATTATGATCAAGATAAGAGATCATTTAACAGAAAAGGGGGCTGCGATTACTGGAAAGTCACCTTGGGTTCCTGCTTATGCATTTGCCAATACAACTGGTAACCAAGCAAGTGCTAAACAAGAAGCCGCAGCTACGATACAAAGTGCCAGTTTAATCGGTGATGTAATTACAGAAGAAGAGCTGGCAGGTTGTACGACGTGCCGAAACTGTGAGGATGCATGTCCAGTAAATAATGAACATGTAGGTACGATTATTGATATGCGCCGTTATCTTGTTATGACAGAAGGGAAGATGGACCAAGATGTGCAGCGGGCGGTAATGAATATTGAACGTCAAGGTAATCCATGGGGGCTATCGAAAAAAGATCGAATTAAATGGCGTGAACAGGATGATTCCGTTTATATTCCAACTGTGAAGGAGTTAAAAAAAGAAGGCAAGGATTTTGAATATTTGTTCTGGGTCAGTTCCATGGGTGCTTACGATAACCGCAGTCAAAAAATAGCTCTCGCTTTTGCAAAATTGTTAAATCAAGCTGGTGTTAGCTTTGCCATCTTAGGGAATAAGGAGGCAAATTCGGGCGATACAGCTCGTCGTATAGGAAATGAATTTTTATTTCAGGAAATTGCCGAGAAAAATATAAAAGAATTCACGAAGAATGATGTGAAAAAAATTATCACGATTGATCCACATGCATATAACATTTTTAAAAATGAATACCCAGATTTTGGTTTTGAAGCAGAGGTTTATCACCATACGCAATTGTTATATGATTTAGTAATGAGCGGTAAGTTAAAACCTAAAAAGGCTATCAATCAACGACTTACCTATCATGACTCTTGCTACTTAGGAAGGTATAATGGGGTTTATGACCCACCTCGAGAAATTCTTAAGGCGATTCCGGGATTGGAATTGGTAGAGATGGATCGTACTAGAGAAAATGGCATGTGTTGTGGCGCAGGTGGTGGCTTAATGTGGTCCGAGGAAACAACCGGAAATCGAATTAATGTAGCACGCACCGAACAGGCGTTGAGAGTTCAGCCGAATATGATATCAAGTGCATGTCCATACTGCCTGACAATGATTAGTGATGGTACGAAAGCAAAAGAGGTTGAAGAAGATATAAGCACGATGGACGTAGCCGAGATATTGGCACTGTCTGTATTTGCAGAAAAGAAAGAAAAAAGCGCATAGTTTAATATAAACGATCAATCAACAGTTTTTTGCAAGCATTGTGTTATTCTACTAACTAAATGTAAATATGTACAAAAAGGGGAAAATCCTCCTTTTTGTACATAATTCATCGTTATTTTTGAACGAGCGTTCAATCAAGAAAAGGAGTGGAAAATTTATGAAAGAATCTGTAATTGTAGCTGGTGCAAGAACACCATTTGGAAAATTTGGTGGGGCCTTGCAGCCATTTACAGCATCAGAACTAGGAGGGAAGGCAATTGCCGAAGCTTTAAAGCGGGCAAACCTAGCAGGAGATGATGTAGATGAAGTAATTATTGGAAATGTGCTACAAGGTGGACAAGGGCAAATCCCATCACGACAAGCTGCAAGAGAAGCTGGGATTCCATGGGGTGTAAAAACAGAAACGATAAATAAAGTTTGTGCTTCTGGCTTACGTAGCGTGACATTAGCTGATCAATTGATTCGTCTTGGCGAAGAAGAAATTATTGTAGCTGGCGGTATGGAGAGCATGAGTAATGCACCTTACTTTTTACCAGATGCACGCTGGGGAAATCGGATGGGTGACAAAAAAGTAGTTGATATGATGGTACATGATGGACTAACCTGTTCTTTCCAAGGAGTTCATATGGGGACATATGGAAATGCTACTGCAAATGAATATGAAATAAGTCGTGAAGAGCAGGATAAATGGGCATACCGTAGCCATCAACGGGCAATTCAAGCAATAGACGAAGGGAAGTTTGCTGAAGAAATAGTTGCCATTGAAGTACTACAACGAAAAGGATCTCCGCTTATTGTAGATCGAGACGAAGCACCAAGAAAAGATACAAGCATTGAAAAGCTTGCAGCGCTTAAACCGGTATTTAATAAGGACGGTACGATTACAGCAGGGAATGCACCAGGCATAAACGATGGAGCATGTGCGCTTGTGGTAATGTCAAGTAACAAAGCAAGCGAATTAGGAAAAACTCCACTCGCAACGATTAAAGGGCATGCAGAAATAGCTGTACCTGCTGAAGATTTTCCAAAGACTCCAGGGCTCGTCATCAATAAATTACTTGAAAAAACAGGTCATGTTATAGATGAAATAGATTTATTTGAAATTAATGAAGCATTTGCCGCTGTATCGTTAGCAAGTGCTAAGATCGCAGGGATTGATCAAGCAAAAATTAATGTAAATGGTGGGGCAGTTGCATTAGGTCATCCAATTGGAGCTAGCGGAGCAAGAATATTACTAACTTTAGTCTATGAACTAAGAAGACGAGGCGGTGGACTTGGTATTGCTGCAATTTGCAGTGGGGGAGGCCAAGGTGACGCTATATTAATCGAAGTACCAAAATAGAAAATTTATTAGGGGATGGGCGAAATGAATATAGAGAAAGTTATGGTCATAGGCGCTGGACAAATGGGGGCAGGTATTGCTCAGGTCTGTGCTCAAGCTGGTTTTCAAGTTCGATTATATGATAATCAGGCAAAAGCATTAGAAAAGGGAATAAATACTATTGAGAAGCTGTTGCAACGATCTGTTGATAAACAACGAATCACCGAGCAGGAGAAAAATGAGACACTTACAAGAATTCAGGGAGTAGATACATTATGGGAAGGAAGTAAAGCAGATTTAATAATTGAAGCTGTTATTGAAAATATGGATGTGAAAACGGATATCTTTCAGCATCTGGATCGTGTTGCTCCGGCACATGCTATTTTAGCTTCGAATACATCATCCTTGCCAATTACAGAGATCGCAGCAGCAACGGAACGTCCAGAACAAGTAATTGGCATGCATTTCATGAATCCTGTACCTGTGATGAAATTGGTAGAAATTATTCGTGGTTTACAGACGAGTGATCAAACCTATCAGGCTATTGACCAAATGGCAAAGGCTTTAAATAAAACGCCAGTTGTAGTAAAAGATTTTCCAGGGTTTGTTTCTAATCGTATTTTGATGCCAATGATTAATGAAGCGATATATGCGCTTTATGAAGGAATTGCAACGGTTGAGGATATTGATACTTCATTGAAATTAGGGATGAACCATCCGATGGGACCGCTAACCTTAGCTGATTTTATTGGTCTGGACACATGTCTTTATATTATGGAAGTATTACATGAAGGGTTTGCGGACAGCAAATATCGCCCATGTCCATTACTCAGGCAATATGTAAAAGCAGGTTGGCTCGGTAAAAAATCAGGTCGAGGCTTTTATACGTATACGTAATTTTATACGAATGCTTAAGGGGGGGAACGGATGCTATATGAAACAGAAGAACAAGCAATGCTGCGAAAAATGGTCAGGGATTTTGCGCAAACAGAAATAGCTCAGGCCATACCACGGATGGAGGAAGAAGACAGGTTTCCAAGAGAAATCATTAAACAAATGGGGAAACTTGGTTTAATGGGTATCCCTATTCCTGAACATTACGGTGGTGCAGGGATGGGGTATACTTCCTATATTCAGACCATTCATGAAATATCAAAAGTAAGTGCTACAGTAGGAGTTGTTTTATCGGTACATACATCTGTCGGAACCAATCCTATTTTGTACTTTGGTACGGAACAGCAAAAAAATCATTACCTCCCAAAGCTTGCTAGTGGAGAATACCTTGGTGCTTTTGCTTTGACAGAGCCAAACGCCGGTTCTGATGCAGGAAGTATTAAAACAACCGCGGTAAAGGAAGGCAATGGTTATATATTAAATGGTTCTAAGCTATTTATTACAAATGGTGGCGAAGCAGATACATATATAACCTTTGCTCGAACAGGTGAGCAAAAAGGCGATATAAGTGCGTTTATTATTGAGAAGGATACTCCAGGACTTACGATTGGAAAAAAAGAAAGAAAAATGGGGCTACATGGATCAAATACGGTTTCACTCATCTTTGAAAATTGTAAAGTTGATAAGAAACAGCTGTTAGGTGAGGAGAGACAGGGCTTTAAAATCGCGTTACATAATCTAAATATAGGCAGAATTGGTATTGCGGCGCAGGCATTAGGTATTAGTGAAGCGGCTTTGGAATATGCGACAGAATATGCTAAAGGGAGAATCCAATTTGGCAAGTCAATTGCTAACCAGCAAGGAATTTCCTTTAAACTAGCAGATATGGCCACCCGTACAGAAGCGGCAAAGTTATTAGTCTATCAAGCCGCTCTATTAGTAGAACAAGAAGTTCCTGCTGGAAAAGAAGTATCCATGGCAAAGTTATTTTCATCAAGAACAGCTATGAAAAATGCCATAGAAGCTGTCCAAATTTTTGGTGGCTATGGTTATACAAAAGATTACCCTGTTGAGCGATTGTTTCGTGATGCTAAAGTTACGGAAATTTACGAGGGCTCCAATGAAATCCAACGAATTGTTATAGCAAAGCATCTATTAAAATAGCAAAAGCATCTGTTAAAAACATGAAGGAGGACAAGTGAGAATGAACTTTCAACTAACTGATGAACAAGAAATGTTGCGAAAGATGGTGCGGGATTTTGCGGAAAATGAAGTAGAACCTTCAGCTGCTGAACGTGATGAACAAGAACGATTTGATAGGGAAATATTTGATAAAATGGCGGGATTAGGGTTAACCGGTATTCCATGGCCAGAAACATATGGCGGCATTGGTGCAGATTATATGAGTTATGTTATTGCCGTAGAAGAATTATCAAGAGTCTGTGCATCTACCGGGGTTACTTTATCGGCTCATGTATCTTTGGCTAGCTGGCCGATTTATAAATATGGGAATGAAGAGCAGAAAAAAACGTTTTTGTATCGTCTGGCCAGTGGTGAAGCGTTAGGTGCTTATGCGTTATCGGAGCCTGGGGCTGGAAGTGATGTTGTTTCCATGTCAATGACAGCAAAGGAAGAAGGCGACCATTATGTACTAAATGGTAATAAAGTATGGATTACCAATGGTGGAGTTGCTGATATATATATTGTATTTGCTAAAACAGATGCCGATAAACAACATAAAGGAATTACGGCATTTATAGTAGAGAAGGGTATAGAAGGTTTTACTTTCGGTAAAAAAGAGAAAAAGCTAGGCATTCGTTCTTCACCAACAACTGAACTTATTTTCGAGAATTGCCGTATACCAAAAGAGAACCGGTTAGGAGCAGAAGGAGAAGGCTTTAAAATTGCGATGGCTACGTTGGATGGCGGTCGAAATGGAATTGCAGCACAAGCGGTTGGAATTGCTCAAGGAGCATTGGATGCAGCAACTGTCTATGCAAAAGAAAGGGAACAATTTGGGAAACCAATTGCAATTAATCAAGGGATATCCTTTAAGCTAGCAGATATGGCAACAGAGGTAGAAGCAGCACGCTTATTAACTTATCAAGCAGCCTGGTTAGAGTCGCAAGGATTACCTTATGGTAAAGCATCTGCCATGTCAAAATTATTTGCAGGAGACGCAGCAATGCGGATTACTGTAGAAGCCGTCCAAATATTCGGCGGCTATGGCTATACAAAAGATTATCCAGTTGAACGTTATATGCGAGATGCGAAAATCACCCAAATATATGAAGGAACAAATGAAATTCAACGTCTAGTTATTGGTAGGATGCTTACGAAATAGGTAAAGGAAAGTATTAAAGTTGAACGAATAGGGAGGTAATGGAATGCAGAAAGATTCAATTCTTTCTTCTATAAAAGATCAATCCTTAATTGAAAAGCGTCGGAATCAAATCATAAGAGGAGCCATTACCTTATTTAAAGATAAAGGGTTTCATCGGACTACAACTAGGGAAATTGCCAAAGCAGCCGGTTTTAGTATTGGAACATTATATGAATATATACGAACAAAAGAAGATGTTTTATTTCTTGTTTGTGATTCCATTTATCTTCAAGTTCGTAAGCGATTGGAAGCACAAATAGATTTGAATAATTCTTCCGTAGAGCATTTCACGAATGTAATTCGGTCGTACTTTTATTTAATGGATGAAATGCAAGAAGAAGTGCTAATCATGTATCAGGAAGTGAAATCATTAAAAAATGAAAGTAAAGAATATGTGTTAAAAAAAGAATGGGATATGTTAGCTATATTAGAGCGGTTAATAGCGACTTCTTTTCCTGATTCATTGTCCCTTCGAAAACGTAAACTTTTAGCTAATAACATATTTATTATTGGACAAATGTGGGCATTTAGAAGATGGATGCTACAAAAACAATTCACACTTGAGGAATATACAGATTACCAAATCCATTTTTTAATGAATTCCATAAAGGGATATAATGAGAGCGTTTAAAGAAAGTATAAAGAACCAAGGCAACAAAAAATTGTTTTAATGAACGTATTGAATTATCTTTTAAAACGGGTTATTCCTACTACAGAGATAATTAATGAGACTTTTGATATAGCTTTTAGAGCCTTGTATGATTATATGTTCATACAAGGTTTTTTACATGTAGAAAAATCGTTCTTCTTTTTCAAGGACAAGAAAAGCTACGACAGCGACACATCGCACGCAGAAAAAGTGTTTTTCTTTTTCAAGGACAAGAAAAGCTACGACAGCGACACATCGCACGTAGAAAAAGTGTTTTTCCTTTTCAAGGGCAAGAAAAGCTACGACAGCGACACATCGCACGCAGAAAAAGTGTTTTTCTTTTTCAAGGAGAAAAGTATTCTTTGAATAAGGCTTCATTTTAACGCTTCAGAGTTATGCTGTTTTGTAGGTCGCTCACCAAGCGCTTCTAGCTTTTTTGCCACTATAGGAAAGTATAAAACTTTATGGTTTATAGTATAAGAAAAACTATAGCTTTCTCCATAAAGACTTGGCGACAAGCCAAGTTTTTCTAAAGATACTGTGGTTTTATTTTTTTCTGCTTTATCCCTAGCATAAACCCTATAGAATTGTTTATAATGTATGGTATGGTTATTGGTATAAAGACGTTAGATATATGTAATTTATTCGGTATCTAACTGTTCCTAAAACTTTTACCTAATGTTAGTTTAACAACAAATCGTGAATAAGAGGGGGTAGCGGCACTCAATACTAGATTGATTTAACTGCTACTTCCATGTGTGAAAGAATCAGTCATAGATTGAAGTTTAACTTTTACCCCGCATGTAACTTGCAGTAAGATCTCCATTTTCATGCTACGAGGTGAAACCTAGGAGGCATAAGTGGAGGACCCAACTGCAAGTAAATGCCCGATTCTGTTCATTCTAACAATCAGTGGGGGGATAAAAGCAAACCCCCACTGATTGAAGATTCACTTTATTAAAGTTAAGTAGCAAAGTTATTAATATAAGTAAAGGGAGTGCATGAACGTGAGCTTAAAAAAATATAGCCACGAAGAAATTCAAAAAATGTCCATGATTGAATTAGCTACCTTATTAATGTTAGAAGAAAAGAAAGCTATTCATTTTAAGGACATATTTGAACAGGTAGCAGATTTAAAAGGTTTTACTAAACAACAAAAACAGGATCTAATTGCTCAATTTTATACGGATCTAAATGTAGATGGCAGATTTTTGACAACAGGAGACAATATGTGGGGTCTGAAACGTTGGTATCCTGTTGAACAAATGGACGAAGTAGTCCACGTAACTCCAAAAAGGAAGAAAAAGGCGAGGCAAAAGTCTGAAGAGGAAGTAGAAGAAGAACTGGATATCGTTGATGATGAAATTGAAATTTTTGATGAAGATTTCGAAGAAGAAGATTTCGAAGAAGAAGATTATGATGAAGCCTACGATGAAGATTATGATGAGGAATATGACGAAGAAATAGAAGAAGAAGAATTAGTGGATGAAGAGTACTTAGATGATACGGAAAAAAGTAAAGGAAGTATTTAATTTTTAGAGTGGATGGCAGTTCTTGGAGTCTTGACTTTTTTATTTGGGATCAGTACAATTTAACTTGGGCTCTTTCATTTAATTATCAAAGCGTTTCCCCAACTAATTGGGGAGGCGCTTTTATTATTTTTATTGTCACCTTGTGCATGATTAAAGACAACAGATAATTTTTATTCCGCATGTAAGGTGCCGTAAGACTCCCACTTCAAGACCTGAGTTGATACAAAAGAGTCTAAGTGGGAGAAAACGGCACCTAAATGCCCGATTCGTTAAGGGCCTTTAGGTCATACCATTAAGGTATTAACATTCAGTAGGAGATGGAAGAAAACTCCTACTAAATGAAGTTTCACTTTATCACGATTAAAATTCTTAGTGCATCCTAAACATTGGAGAAAAAGTATGTTAGCTTATGTTAATTGGACAGTGTAAGAATGAAAAGCTGACAAAATCAATTCAATACTAACGAAAATTTACTTGGGATTTCTTTATCTGGAAAATCATGTATGGTCTTTATTTGTGACTATTATGCAATTATTTATAAAGAGCTAAATTCCTAAAAAACCTTTGATTTAATAAAAATATAGAGAAAGAGGGAGTAAGATGACTAAATATATTTTTGTTACTGGAGGCGTTGTATCTTCATTAGGGAAGGGAATTACAGCAGCTTCATTGGGACGATTATTAAAAAATCGCGGTTTAAAAGTTACGATTCAAAAATTTGATCCTTATATTAATGTTGATCCTGGAACAATGAGCCCTTACCAGCATGGGGAAGTATATGTCACAGAGGATGGTGCAGAGACCGATTTAGACTTAGGTCATTATGAACGGTTTATTGATATTAACTTAAATAAGTATAGCAATATTACAACAGGAAAGGTATATTCAAGTGTTATTCGTAAGGAGCGCCGTGGTGATTATTTAGGTGGAACAGTTCAAGTTATTCCACACATCACAAATGAAATAAAAGAACAGGTATTTCGCGCTGGGGAAGCAACAGAAGCAGATATTGTAATTACGGAAATCGGCGGAACCGTTGGTGATATCGAATCATTACCTTTTTTGGAAGCAATTCGTCAAATTAAGAAGGATGTTGGCAGAGATAGCGTCATGTATATTCACTGTACGCTTGTTCCTTATATTAAAGCTGCTGGTGAGATGAAGACCAAACCAACCCAACATAGTGTGAAAGAATTGCGTTCTCTTGGGATTCAACCTGATGTTATTGTTTTGCGAACAGAACAGGCAATTAGTAAGGAAATGAAAGAAAAAATTGCTCTGTTTTGTGATATTAATGAAAAAGCAGTGATTGAGATGATAGATGCTGATACACTTTATCAGATACCAATTTCTTTGCAAGAACAGCAGTTAGATCAACTAACATGCAATCACTTTGGTTTAGAGTGCCAAGAAGCGGATATGGGTGAGTGGAAGGAATTGCTTAATAAAGTACGGCATTTATCAAAGCAAGTTGATATTGCGCTTGTAGGAAAATATGTTGAATTACCTGATGCATATTTGTCTGTCGTAGAAGCATTAAAACATGCTGGATTTATATTTGATTCGGATATTCATGTACATTGGATTAATTCAGAGCAGCTTGATGAACAAACGATTCATCAAGAGCTAGAAAATGTGGATGGTATTCTCGTTCCCGGTGGTTTCGGTGATCGAGGAATTGATGGTAAAATTATTGCTATTCAACATGCAAGAGAAAATAAGATCCCGTTTTTAGGTATTTGTTTAGGTATGCAACTAGCTACGGTGGAATTTGCTCGTAATGTTGTAGGGCTTGAAGGTGCTCATTCAACAGAGATTGATCCAAATACACCACATCCGATTATTGATTTACTCCCGGATCAGAAGGACATTGCCAATCTTGGGGGAACTTTACGACTTGGCGCTTATCCATGTAAATTAAAAGATAATACTAAAACAAAAGCAGCCTATAATGGTGCGGATTGTATTGAAGAGCGGCATCGTCATCGTTATGAGTTTAACAATGTTTACCGGGAGCAAATGATTGATCATGGATTTGTCTTTTCCGGTACAAGCCCTGATGGCCGTCTTGTTGAAACAATTGAAATTGCCGATCATCCGTGGTTTGTAGCATGTCAATTTCATCCGGAATTTACATCTAGACCTACTAGACCACAACCTTTATTTAAAGGGCTTATCGGTGCTGCCTTAGAGTATCAAAACGCTAAATAATAAATAAACATAAAAAAGAGGCTGGGACATAAGCAAATACTAAATAGCAAAGAGGCTGGGACATAAGCAAATACTAAATAGCAAAAACCGAACAATTCATTTATAATTGTTCGGTTTGTTTGTGTTAAAAAAATTCCTATCATCGCTACGTCAAACTATTTCGCTTTCCGCGAACACGGCCTCAGCTTCCTCGGAAAGCAAAGATCGCTTTCCTGCGGGATCTTCAGCTCGAGCTATTCCTGCAGGAGTCTACATATTTTGACTACGCTAAAAACTTGCGTATACACAAGGACGATTTATTGTTCGTTTTTTAATCAGCTGTTTTAGTTATGTCCCAGCCTCTGTTTGTGTTAAAAAAATTCCTATCATCGCTACGTCAAACTATTTCGCTTTCCGCGGGCACGGCCTCAGCTTCCTCGGAAAGCAAAGATCGCTTTCCTGCGGGATCTTCAGCTCGAGCTATTCCCGCAGGAGTCTACATATTTTGACTACGCTAAAAATTTGCGTATACACAAGGACGATTTATTGTTCGTTTTTTAATCAGCTGTTTTAGTTATGTCCCAGCCTCTTTTTTATTTACAGTAATTATACATGAGATTTTTATGGTCGAAGTTAAGTTCGGATAAGAAAAACTTCTTCAGCGATACATCGAGATTAGCCTTTGATTTTCTTTCGCAGAGAAAAAAGCCTTAGTGAATGAAGTTTAACTTTATCCTTTTTTGAACATGAACTTAAGACTTCATTATTATTTACTCTTCTTTATTTGGCAAAACCCATAAGAATTGCAGGATATCTAGCGATTAATAGCGAATATTAGTGTTGGGGGACAAATGCTTTAGAAAGGGGAAGTCTATAAATGGAAAAAGCAATCCTAGTTGTTGACGACCAACCGGGAATCTGTATGCTCCTGAAAGATATTCTTACAGAAGAGGGTTATTATGTGGAGACTGCCAATAATGGTAAAGAGGCTATAGATAAAATTAATTCTTTTACTTTTCATTTATTAATGATCGATTACCATTTGCCAATTTTTAACGGTTTAGAAGTGGTGCGGCAAATAAAGAAAACAAACCTTTACATTCCTACTATTATTATGAGCGGAATGTGTGAAGCTGTCCTTGCTGACAATATAGAATGTACCAATATTGTAACGATTATAGGCAAACCGTTTAATATTAAGGAAGTATGTAGGGTTGTAAATTCGATTCTCGGTTAAAATTAAATAAAGTATTGTTGCGCCTTTGGACGGTTGTTGGTATTCTTATAGTGTAATTTATTTTGACATAGGTGTAATGTTCATCTAAGAGGAGGATATACATGCCATTAGTATCAATGAAAGAAATGTTAGAAAAGGGTAAAGAAAATGGTTATGCGGTAGGTCAGTTTAACTTAAATAACTTGGAATATGCGCAGGCAATTTTACAGGCAGCAGAAGAGGAAAAATCTCCAGTTATTTTAGGTGTTTCTGAAGGTGCCGCAAGATATATGGGTGGTTTCAATGTAGTAGTGGCCATGGTAAAGTCACTTATGGATTCATATAAAACAACTGTGCCAGTAGCTATTCATTTAGATCATGGGTCTAGCTTTGCAAAATGTGCAGAAGCTATTCATGCTGGTTTTACATCCGTAATGATTGATGCATCACATGATCCATTGGAAGAAAATATCGAGGTTACAAAAAAAGTTGTAGAATTAGCTCATCTACATGGCGTTTCTGTAGAAGCAGAATTAGGTACAGTTGGTGGGCAAGAAGATGATGTTATAGCAGACGGTGTTATTTATGCAGATCCCCAAGAATGTAAACAGCTAGTTGATGTAACTGGGATTGATTGCCTGGCACCAGCACTCGGATCTGTTCATGGACCGTATAAGGGAGAGCCTAATCTAGGGTTCAAGGAAATGGAAGAAATTCTTGATTTGGTAAAAATACCATTAGTTTTACATGGTGGAACTGGTATTCCTACAAAAGATATTCAACGTGCCATTTCCTTAGGTACAGCAAAAATTAATGTAAACACAGAAAACCAAATTGCACAAGCGAAAAAAGTTCGTGAAGTGTTGAACGAAAACCCTGATTTATACGATCCACGTAAATATCTAGGACCGGGTAGAGAAGCGATTAAAGAAACAGTTATTAGCAAAATGCGTGAATTTGGCTCATCACAAAAAGCTTAAGATGTTTTCAAACAAGATGTGGAGGAGGGGTACGAATGAAGTTTTTTATTGATACAGCAAATATTGATGAGATCCGTGAAGCTAATGCCTTAGGAGTACTGGATGGAGTAACAACCAATCCAAGTTTGGTAGCAAAAGAGAATGTTTCATTCCATGATCGTCTGCGTGAAATTACAGCAGAGGTTTCTGGGTCTGTTAGTGCCGAAGTAATCTCTGAAGACGCAGAAGGTATGATTCGTGAAGGAAAGGAATTAGCAGCCATTGCATCAAATATTACCGTTAAAGTTCCAATGACTTTAGAAGGCTTAAAAGCAGTAAAGACCTTTAGTGATTTAAATATTAAGACGAATGTTACACTTATTTTTAATGCAAATCAAGCTTTACTTGCAGCTCGAGCAGGTGCTACCTATGTATCACCGTTTCTGGGTCGTTTAGATGATTTCGGTCATAATGGAATGGATTTAATCCAAACAATTGCTACCATATTTAAAAAGCACGATATTAAAACAGAAATTATTGCTGCATCAATACGTCATCCTTTACATGTAATAGAAGCTGCTCTTCATGGTGCACATATTGCGACAATTCCGTTTAAGGTTTTAGAGCAGCTTGTTAAGCATCCGTTAACCGACCAAGGAATTGAAAAATTCTTAGCAGATTGGAATAAACAAAATTAATTGTATAATAATGGAAAAACAGCGCAACCTAAGGAGCAAATGCAGTTGTATTCACTGCGATAAAGATTGCAAGTGGTGTGGACATACACTAGGATCCACATGATCCTTGCCTAAGTGGGGTTTTTATATGCAAAAAATGTTCGTTGAAGGTGGCCATCTGCTAAATGGCAAAGTAAGAATCAGTGGGGCAAAAAATAGTGCAGTTGCATTGTTGCCAGCAGCGATATTAGCTGATTCTAGTGTAACAATTGAGGGACTTCCACAAATTTCTGACGTATTTACGCTCGGTGATTTATTGGAGGAGATAGGTGGATCGGTTTCCTGGGATGGACAAACCGTTAATATTGATCCTGCAAATATGGTGGCCATGCCACTTCCAAATGGAAAAGTAAAAAAGCTTAGGGCATCGTATTATTTTATGGGTGCGATGCTCGGCAAGTTCAATAAAGCGGTAATAGGTCTTCCTGGCGGCTGCTTTTTAGGACCACGTCCAATTGATCAGCATATAAAAGGATTTGAAGCTCTTGGTGCAGAAGTCACGAATGAGCAAGGCGCAATTTACTTGCGCGCTAAAGAATTGATCGGTGCACGTATCTATTTAGATGTCGTGAGTGTTGGAGCAACGATTAACATAATGTTAGCAGCGGTCAAAGCTAAAGGGAAGACGATTATCGAAAATGCTGCTAAAGAACCGGAGATTATTGATGTAGCTACATTGCTCACCAATATGGGAGCGAAAATTAAAGGTGTAGGTACGGATGTTATTCGTATTGAAGGTGTTTCTCATTTAAGTGGATGTCGTCATACAATCATACCGGACCGTATTGAGGCAGGGACATATGCAATTGCAGCTGCTGCTATGGGAAAAGAAGTTGTAATCGATAATGTGATTCCTACACATTTAGAGTCCTTATTAGCTAAGCTGCGTGAGATGGGGCTCCCTATTGAAGAAAGCAATGAGTCACTCTTAATTAGACCAAAAGATTTATTGAAAAGTGTTGACATAAAAACATTGGTTTACCCCGGATTTCCTACCGATCTCCAACAGCCGTTTACGTCCTTGTTAACAAAGGCGAATAATACAGGTGTTGTAACAGATACAATATATTCTGCAAGATTGAAGCATATCGATGAGTTAAGAAGAATGAACGCTTCGATTAAAGTAGAAGGTGGCTCAGCTATTGTTACAGGTCCTGTAAAATTACAAGGAGCAAAAGTAAATGCAACAGATCTTCGTGCTGGAGCTTCGTTAATAATTGCTGGTCTAATGGCAGAAGGAATTACAGAAATTACGGGTCTCGATCATATCGATCGTGGCTATGAAAACATCACAGAAAAATTAACAAATCTTGGCGCTAAAATTTGGCGTGATGAAATGACAGAACAAGAAGTACAAGAGCTACAAAACTCTTAAATTGCTGTCAAGAAGAGGATAAATGGACCTAAGATAATTAAGATTGTAACGTCCTTGAAAATGCGCGATGTATAACTATCGACGCATTTCTTGTTGTTGTAACGCCGACACTACACATCTTGTGCGTTAAAACTGTAAGATGGAGGAGTTTTAGCACCACATCATAGTGCAGGTGACCGTCTAGTTGCGTGTATACTTTGGAAATTAAAATTTCTATTTCGTCGCCTTAACTTTTTTACACTACAGTTTAATGCATCCTAAGCGATGAATGTTGACGCATTATTTTATCTTGTCTTTTTTAATAACCTCTTAAATAGATATAATACAACAACAGTAGCCTTTGTAAAATTTCTTCTTGGGATGAGGATATTTTACTAAAGGGAGAGATTTATTAATGGAAAGAAGTTTAACGATGGAGTTAGTACGTGTCACAGAAGCAGCTGCATTAAAATCAGCACGTTGGATGGGTAGAGGAAAAAAAGAAGAAGCTGATGATGCAGCAACTACAGCCATGCGTGCTGTTTTTGATACAATACCAATGCAAGGAACAGTTGTTATTGGTGAAGGAGAAATGGACGAAGCACCTATGCTTTATATAGGTGAAAAATTGGGAACCGGTAATGGACCGGGAGTTGATGTAGCTGTTGACCCACTAGAAGGAACGAGTATTGTGGCAAATGGTTCTTGGAATGCCCTTTCTGTTATAGCTATAGCTGATAAAGGTACATTGTTACACGCACCAGATATGTATATGAATAAAATTGCAGTTGGTCCAGAAGCAGTTGGTCAAATTGATATTAATGCTTCTACCTTAGAAAACTTGGAAGCTGTTGCCAAAGCTAAAAATAAAGCAATAGAAGATATAGTTGTGACTGTATTGGATAGACCACGTCATCATAAGTTAATTGAAGAAATCCGCGAGGCCGGTGCTCGCATTAAACTTATTTCAAATGGTGACGTAGCAGGAGCAATTAATACTGCATTCGATGAAACAGGCGTTGATATTTTAATGGGAATTGGTGGTGCTCCAGAAGGTGTCATTGCAGCTGTTGCTCTAAAATGCCTTGGTGGCGAAATGCAAGGAAAACTTTTTCCAACCAATCAAGAGCAAACCGATCGTTGTTTGAAAATGGGTATAGATGATCTGAATAAAGTATTATACATGAAGGATTTTTGTAATGGTGATGATGCGATTTTTGCTGCTACAGGTGTGACGGATGGTGAACTATTGAGAGGAGTTCAATTTAAAGGCAAGCAAGCAACAACAGAAACTGTCGTGATGCGAGCAAAAAGTGGCACAGTACGTTTTATTGATGGTACGCATAGTTTACAGAAAAAGCCTAATCTTGTTATTAAGTAATGTATGAAACCACCAAAAAATGGTAACAAATAAGTGATAAGTATATTTTCTCCATTATAGATAAAGGGAGAGGAAGCCAATCAAACGGCTTCCTTTTCTATTAGTTTTACCTAAGGAAAAAACTTTCGTATAAACTGGTAACAGTAATAGTGCCTGAGGTTTTACGAATAAGTATAACTAGTAATCGCTGCGTAAAAGGCTTAGCGCTAACCAAGAATTTAAAGCGGATGGTTGCAAGCTCCGTATATAGTGTTAAACTTATGATAAGGAAGAAATGATTTGCTGTAATACTTCTTCTTGAAGAGAAAAAGCTAAATTCCTAGAAAAGTTACTGTAGTTTGCTTGTAATGCATGTTCAAAAAGAGGTTGAGATCAGGCTCGAGGTCGGCTTAAGATTGAGCGTCCTTCAAAAATGCGCGGCTGTATTGCTGTCGCAGCTTTCCCTATTATCTTGTAATGCCGACATTAGCAAGTCTTGGGCCTAAGTTCGAGGCAGTGTAGTTTAAGAATAGTGTATAAAGTTAGAAACATGTGCTGCAAGACGAGAAGCAAAAACACTAGTCGAACGCCTAGTTGCAACTAATTAGAATTTAAAGTAAAACTGTATCCCAGGAGTGTTATTCTCCTTGAAAAAGAAGTACGCTTTTTCTGCGTGCGATGTGTTGCTAACGTAGCTTTCCATGTCCAGTCAACCCAAACCAATTAGGAATTTATAAGTCGTTTCGCTTGCAATGGTCAAGCTAATAAAAGCTGTTTGAAGCGAGAGAAATACCTTTTCTTGACTGAGGATTTCACTACGTCATCTTCATCTTCAGTGTTAAATTTTATCCATTTAACGTATGAGAAATTTGATGAGTCATTTTTTATGGACTTTTTGAATACCCTCTTGAAAAAAATTTTTCCTGATGTGCTATACTAAAGTAATCGTAATCATAGAATTTCTTTTAATATTTATCATTATATTGTTGAATCTTAAGTGGTAAAAGGTTATTATGGTATATGTTTACGATATATGTGTGTAATTTGTTGAACTTCTAATCTAGCTTCTAAATCTTTCTTCTTTTCTGCAAGGACAGACCTTCCAACAAAGAAGTGAAAACTCTAATTTATAGAAAGCCGTTTATGCAAATGGTATAGATAGAAAGGAACGTTTTTTATATCTGCAGATACTTACTATAATTTTCTAGAACGTACATGTGAATGCTTAAGTGGAATAAGATCTAAGATGAAATAATTTATCCCGCATTAAGGTGCCGTAAGACTCCCACTTCAAAGAGGCTAAGTTGGTACCAAAGGGTCTAAGTGAGAGAAAACGGCACCTAAATGCCCGATTCGTTCAACTAACATTTCTTGGGAAAAGCATTCCAAGAAATGAAGTTTCACTTTATACTCATGATCAGTGAACGTTTTTATCATAGTTTTCTAAAGATTATAAACAAGTAAGAGTTCCATATTCAAGTAGATAGTTATTGGGAAAGCAAGTTACTTAATGAGTGATTTTTTCAAATTCCTCAGTATTATTGGCTTCCTGTATCCTAAATTTGCCTGAGCGAACTCTACAGTTAAAATATTTTAATAGGCGTGGTGATTATTAGATGGCAGGATTAACTATCTCCCGTTTGGAGACGTTAACATTAAAGGAAATATACCAATTAGCTAGAGAATATAAAATTTCTTATTACGCAAAGTTAACGAAAAAAGAACTTATTTTTGCAATTTTAAAAGCACAGGCAGAAAAAGATGGTTATCTATTTATGGATGGAATTTTGGAAATAATTCCTTCTGAAGGGTTCGGATTTCTCCGTCCAATTAATTATTCACCCAGTGCTGAGGATATTTACATTTCAGCTTCACAAATTCGCCGTTTTGACTTACGTAATGGGGATAAAGTATCCGGGAAAGTACGTCCTCCAAAGGAAAATGAAAGATATTATGGTTTACTCCATGTGGATGCTGTTAATGGAGAAGACCCGGAAACAGCAAAAGAACGAGTTCATTTTCCTGCGTTAACCGCATTATATCCAAATCGACTAATGAAGCTGGAGACGGAAACAAATAATTTATCAACTCGAATTATTGATTTGATGACCCCAGTTGGTTATGGACAACGTGGATTGATTGTAGCACCCCCTAAAGCCGGGAAAACAACTTTATTAAAAGAGATTGCCAACAGCATCTCGCAAAACCATCCAAATGCGAAGCTTATCATTTTGTTAGTCGATGAACGTCCAGAGGAAGTCACTGATATTGAACGATCGGTTCATCCGGATGTAGATGTAGTAAGTTCTACCTTTGATGAAGTTCCAGAAAGTCATATTAAAGTATCTGAATTAGTATTAGAACGGGCAATGCGACTAGTAGAGCATAAACGAGATGTCATTGTGCTAATGGATAGCATTACCCGACTAGCAAGGGCTTATAACCTTGTCATTCCTCCTAGTGGTCGCACATTATCTGGGGGAATTGATCCAGCTGCTTTTCACCGTCCAAAACGATTTTTTGGAGCTGCACGTAATATTGAAGAAGGTGGCAGTTTTACCATTTTAGCTACAGCATTAATTGACACTGGATCCCGAATGGATGATGTTATTTATGAGGAATTTAAAGGGACCGGAAATATGGAATTGCATTTGGATCGCAATTTAGCACAGCGTCGTATTTTTCCGGCTATTGATATTCTGCGTTCCGGAACAAGGAAGGAAGAATTACTTGTCAATAAATCACATCTGGATAAGATGTGGGCAATTCGTAAAACAATGCAAGATTCCAACGATTTTTTAGAACGATTTTTAAGAAGATTAAAGGCTTCAAAAAATAATGAAGAGTTTTTTCAAATGATGGACGAAGAAATGAAACGGCGTGGAGTGAGACGATCTTAAGCGCTGGAATAAATTTCTTTATACGTATCAGACTATTAATAGACCATCATAACTTTGACAGCTTATGATGGTAAAGCAAATATAACAATACCGTTATGGTTAAGGTAAAACCTACTATTGCATTCCATGAATCATCCTGTTATAATCTCTTTATGTGAGTTTAGATAAGGTATTATACCTGTGACGGCTCTTACAATAACTCTGTTTCCAAGGGATTCAGGGCAAAAAGGAGTGGAAAGACATGAAAAAAGATATTCATCCGGAGTACAGAAAAGTAGTATTTCTTGATACGAGCTCCGACTTTAAATTCTTGAGTGGTTCTACCAAATCTTCAAATGAAACGATTGAATGGGAAGACGGAAATACGTATCCATTAATTCGTGTGGAGATTAGTTCAGCTTCACATCCATTCTACACTGGAAAGCAAAAAGCTGATAAAGTAGGTGGACGTGTAGATCGCTTCAAGAAGAAATATAATATGAAGTAAGCAGAAGAGAAGAATTCTGCTACAAAAGGTTTAATAACGTATAAAACAGGCAAAATGTTGCATCTTTGCCTGTTTTTTAGTTTTTTAATGTTTAGGAAACGATAAATCTTGTTCATTACGGGTAATTTTTTTATGACATCTCGTCCTATCCAGCTTCAGCGCCTAGCCTCTTAAGATCGCTTCACTCCTTCTGCGGCAACAGTCTCCTCGTCGGAGTTTCAGCGCTTATCAGGGCTTACCAAGGCGTTTCTAGCTTTTGTTCCGTAAAGGGCATTTAATATTTAGTCTAGAAGTTAATGTAAATATTTTGTGTATCCATGCAACTAGCAGCTCCCCCTGTACTAGAGAGCTTGGCACTAATAAGTTCTCTATAAGTAAATTTGGAGAAAATGAATGATCCTAAGTGCAAAGTTGCTGCTTTATCCTGCATGTAACTGGCAGTAAGACCTGCCCTTTCATGCTTCGAGGTAAAACCAAGGAGGATATAAGTGGAGGATCCAACTGCAAGTCAAATGCCCGATTCTGTTCATTCTAACAATCAGTGGGGATAAAAGAAAACCCCCACTGATTGAAGATTCACTTTATCGTCTTCCTTATAAAAACCAACAGCAGGAATTTGTTTTTATACTATAGGAAAGTATAAAATTTTAGGGTTTATCCCGCATGTAAGGTGCCGTAGGACTTCCACTATAAGATCCTGAGTTGGTACAAAAGGGTCAAAGTGGAAGAAAACGGCACCTAAATGCCCGATTCGTTCAAACTAACATTCCGTGTAAAAAGCATTCCACGGAATGAAGTTTCACTTTATAGTATAAGAAAAACTACAGCTTTCGCTAAAGACTTGGCGACAAGCAAGTTTTTCTAAGGATCAACATAAATAAAATGGACACGTTAATAGATAGAAAAACTGATAAGTCTAATTGACTCCGAGTCTAACAAACAGCAGGAGACAAAAGTAGTCTCGGATAGATTAGAGTTTTGTTTTTGTAAAAGATGCGAAAACGTTCTTTAAAATTTTTAGAAGTATAAATTTAAGGTTTTGTATCTTCTCGTAGTTATAAATAGATGCGGGTAAACAATTTTAGAAATGATTGAAAGAGAGGGCATGGAGCATGTATGTGATGAAACAAAGTGGCTGGGTAGAAGTGATTTCCGGTAGTATGTTTTCTGGAAAGTCAGAGGAATTGATACGTCGTGTGAGACGTGCTACATATGCTAACCTGGTAGTTCGGGTATTTAAACCAGCTATTGATAATCGTTATGAAAAGGATGCTGTTGTTTCTCATAACGGTACTTCAATAATTGCAAGACCAATTAAAGATGTAGAAGAGCTAATGGAACATATAGATGAAAAAGTAGATATCGTTGGGATAGATGAAGCCCAGTTTTTTAGTGAATCTATTGTTACAATTGTTGAACAATTGGCGAATAAAGGGATACGTGTTATAGTTGCCGGTTTAGATACGGATTTTCGTGGCGAACCATTTGGTCCAATGCCGAAGCTAATGGCTTTAAGTGAATCTGTTACTAAATTAAACGCAATTTGCCCGATTTGTGGTTCCCCTGCAAGTAGAACACAACGTTTAATAGATGGTAAACCTGCCTCTTATCATGATCCAATCATTCTAGTTGGCGCTTCTGAATCCTATGAGCCAAGATGCCGACATCATCATGAAGTTCCTAATAAACCAAACTATATCATAGCTGAAAAATTGTCCAAGCTTAATCCATAAAGGCGCTATCAAGGCGTCTTTATTCCTGTTTAGGAAGCTATATCTGCTACTAAATTGTGGATATCATCGTTTAGCTTACGCCTAAGCGCCCGTGCTGTTGTGTCTAACTTATTCCTCTTGAACTGAAGTAAACTTTTCGAACCGCTTCCTGTGATGAGTCAACGTTGTAGATGTTGTTCGTTAATTACATGGAATAACATAGAGGTTTAGCCCTTAGATCTAGCTAAATAAGCCAGTTAAAAAAGTGGCTTTCATGTCTTTTCAAATAATAAACCGTGCCATTCGTTTTTTAAAATCCTTATACAAATCGATTTTGACCTTGAAACGGGAGTATACTATAATTATACTGTTAATCAGAAAGAGGTGACCGTGATGTTAGAACGTTTACAATCTTTAGAAGATCGTTATAATAAATTAAATGAGTTGTTAAGTGATCCGGAAATAATTAGTGATTCAACAAAACTTCGAGAATATTCAAAGGAACAGGCTGGACTAGAGGATGTTGTCCAAGCATATCGTGAATATAAAGATGTGATGCAAGAGTTAAAAGATGCGAAAGAGATGCAAGAAGAACAGCTGGATGAAGAAATGGCAGAAATGGTGAAACTAGAAATTACTGATCTGACTGAGAGGAAAGAAGTATTAGAGGAAAGACTAAAGATTTTATTATTACCCAAAGATCCCAATGATGATAAAAACGTCTTTATGGAAATACGCGGTGCAGCAGGTGGAGATGAGGCTGCGTTATTTGCCGGTGATTTATATCGTATGTATACTCGTTACGCCGAAAGTAACGGGTGGAAAACGGAGGTAATGGAAGTCCATACGACAGGCGTTGGTGGATATAAGGAAATTATCTTTATGATTAACGGAAAAGGTGCTTATTCTCGTCTTAAATATGAAAATGGTGCACATCGCGTGCAACGGGTTCCAGAGACTGAATCAGGAGGACGTATCCATACATCAACAGCAACGGTAGCTGTACTGCCTGAAGCTGAAGAAGTTGAAGTGGAAATTCATGAAAAAGACATTCGCGTTGATACATTTGCCTCTAGTGGACCAGGAGGACAAAGTGTTAATACAACGATGTCTGCTGTTCGTTTAACACATCTTCCAACAGGCATTGTTGTTTCTATCCAAGATGAGAAGTCACAGATAAAAAATAAAGAGAAAGCAATGAAGGTTTTACGAGCTCGTATTTATGATATGTACCAACAAGAAGCGCAAGCAGAATATGATGAAAATCGTAAATCTGCAGTAGGAACAGGAGACCGCTCTGAGCGTATTCGCACGTATAATTTTCCGCAAAATCGTGTGACAGATCACCGGATTGGTCTTACCATTCAAAAGCTTGATCAAATTTTAGAAGGAAAATTAGATGAAATTATTGATGCGTTAATTATGGAAGATCAAACAAAGAAGCTGGAGCAAATTGGTGAATAAAAGGATGAAAGTAATGAAGCAATATGAAGTCCTTCAATGGGCTTCCCTTTTTTTAAAGAAACATCAACGCGAAGAACGGGTAGCAGAAATTCTTTTGCAGCATTATTTACAAGTATCATCAGCAGCTTTTTATATGAACATGCAAGAACCGGTTTCAGAGGAAGTATTAGTGAAGTATAAAAGGGCTATTCAGCAGCATGCTGAAATGGGAATACCTGTTCAACATATTATGGGCTTTGCTTCATTTTACGGGCGAAAATATAAAGTTAATAAGCATGTACTTATCCCGAGACCAGAGACAGAAGAACTGGTTCATTTCGTCATTCAAACAGTAAAAAAGCAGTTTGAAAATCAGGCACTTACAATTGTTGATATTGGAACAGGAAGCGGGGTAATTGCAATTACGCTCGCTTTGGAACTAAAGAATGTAAATGTCTATGCTACTGATATTTCAAAATTTGCTTTAACTGTAGCCAGAGAGAATGCAAAAAAACATCAAGTCTCTGTACAATTTTTAATGGGGGACTTTTTAGAGCCAGTACACAAAAATGATATTCAACCAGATATTATAGTTTCTAACCCACCATATATTGCACAAACGGAAGCTAGTTTGTTGAGAGATACGGTAAAAAATTTCGATCCAAAGCTTGCTCTTTTTGCTGAGAATGAAGGATTAGCTGCCTATCAACAAATAATAAACCAAACAAAAGAAATGGCTGTATCGCCTTCATTTATCGCTTTTGAAATCGGTCATCGTCAGGCTGAAGCGGTATCTGAGTTAGTGCATCATGCTTATCCAAATAGTGATCTGCAAGTGTTAAAGGATATAAATAGAAAAGACCGCATTGTCGCTGTAAAAATATAATTTATAAGAATACTAGTTTAAAATCATTAGCCATTGTCCATAATGATGGATAGCAAGGGAGGAAATAATGATGAAGAAGCTAGTATTTTTTGTTTTTATATGTTTCATAGTATTTCTTAGTATTCCGGCGCAAGTAGTTAGTCAAAAAGATAATGTGAATGTCAAGGAGGATTTTCAAGTTATTCCTGATGAAGCGATTCGCTTACGTATATTAGCTCATAGCGATAATGAAGAAGATCAAACATTAAAGCGTCTTGTCCGTGATCGGGTTAATGAAGAAATTACAACCTGGGTGGAAGAAATTACAGATATTGAGCAAGCTAGACAATTAATAGAACAACGTATTCCTGAAGTCGAAAGCATTGTTAAAGAAGTATTGGAAGAATCCGAGGTAAATCAAGAATTTGAAGTAAAATATGGTAACAACGTATCCTTTCCTGCAAAAGTTTATGGATCTTATGTATATCCTGCGGGAGAGTACGAAGCAGTGTTAATCACGATTGGAGAAGGAAAAGGGGATAATTGGTGGTGTGTGTTGTTTCCACCGTTATGTTTTCTCGACTTTTCTACTGGCACAAACGCTGTCTCTGCTGAAGAAGCACATCGTGAAGAAATGAAAGAAGATGAAGACGATGAACCTGAAGTAACGTTTTTTCTCTTTGAATGGCTAGGATGGTCATAGTTTTAAGAAACCCTGCATAAAATAAACTAATTCGATAAAGACTATTAAATCGTAATAGAGGTGAGTAGAAATGAATTTAATTCAGGCAAATAAGGCATCAAGGGAACGATTAGAGCAATTTTTACAAACGAATCCAAATGTGAACAAACATAGTTTATTCCAATATGGTTACGTAGTAGAGATGAGAGGGAATATTGAAGGCTGTTTTACCTTGGAAGAGATCGAGGAAGGTACGTATTGGCTGAAGCAGCTTTACATTACGCAGTCCGAAGCGGCGATCCTTCCTGTGCTTTTGGAAGCTATTTTAACAATGGCTAAGCAGAAGCATGCTCAACGTGTATATGTTCACAGTCATCAGCCAGTTGTGGATATTTTGCTGGAAGCGCTACAATTTCATCCACAAAAAGAGAGAGTATCTGTGAATAATTATGATAAAAGTAATGGGAACTGGTGGTTATACCATGTTTCTTAACATATTCACAATATTACCCACAGAATTTGTGGATAACTATCGTTTTTCTTGTGGATTATGTGTATAAATATAAATAGTAGGAGTAATAAGCAAGATTGAAAATAATAAGTCTGTGGATATCTCTGTTGAGTAATTGTCCACAGATTTTATTTTCCATATTAAAGTACTAGCGTTACATAAACTTTTTAAGTAAAGGTCAACTCAAATTATTGTCAATGTTTTGGATAATAGAAATTCTAACTAAAATATATATAAAACCTTATAATTAAGGAATGGTAGTCCTTCCAAACCCCTAATTATAAGGAGAATACATCCGTGGACAATAATATCATAAAAACTATATTCAAGGAATATATACATCAGATGCGAAACTTATCGAAAAAATGATTGCTCATGCTGGGATTGATAAGTTTGATTTGAACTTAAGATGATTGCGTAAATAATCTAGTTCTACTAAAATGATGATAGTAGAAAAGAGGTAAAGCCATAATGGAAACAAAATATTGGGATATCTATCATAACGCCGAAGAACACCAACTGGCTATTCAGCAAGCAGCAAAATTACTTCAGCAAGGAGAAGCTGTTGCTTTTCCAACTGAAACGGTCTATGGTTTGGGTGCAAATGCTACGGATGAACAGGCCGTCAATAAAATTTTTAATGCAAAGGGACGCCCACAGGATAACCCATTAATTGCTCATGTTGCATCGAAATCACAAGTAGCGGAACTTGTTACGGATTGGCCGGATTATGTAGATAAGTTAATGGAACTATATACTCCAGGCCCCATTACATTTGTGTTACCGAGTAATGGACGATGCGCCCCCAATGTAACAGCTGGACTAGATACAGTTGGAGTACGTATACCGAGTCATCCTATTGCTCAACAATTATTAACAGCATGTGGTTTGCCGATTGCAGCTCCAAGTGCGAACATATCTGGAAAACCCAGTCCTACTACTGCTTTACATGTATGGGAAGATTTAAACGGAAAAATTGCCGCAATTTTAGATGGAGGTCCGACCGGTGTTGGTCTAGAGTCGACAGTGATTGACTGTACAAATAGTATTCCTATTATTTTAAGACCGGGAGGAGTCACCAAAGAACAAATAGAACAAGCAGCCGGATCGGTAATGGTAGATCCAGGATTAGCTGTTAAAACAGAAAAACCAAAAGCTCCTGGTATGAAATATCGGCATTATTCTCCAGAAGTACCTTTGTGGATTGTTACTGGGGCAAAGCAAAACATTAAACAAACGATTGATCAACTTCAAGCTGAAGGTAAACGAGTTGGATTGATGGGTACTGCTCAAATGATAGACGGTCTCCATGCCCACTCAACCATTTCATTAGGGGAAACTATGGAGCAAGTAGCGACAAACCTATATGACGCTTTACGAACCTTTAAACGAGACGATGTGGATGTTATCGTTTGTCAATCTTTTTCAGAACGGGGCATTGGACAAGCGGTCATGAATCGGTTGACGAAAGCAGCGAGCAACTATATTCACGTATAACAACACACCAACGCATTTTGTGTATTGCACCCCAAACATGCCAGTAGTAGTATAAGACCAAGGCCATGGTCCTGTGCTACTATTTTTTTATACTATAGGAAAGTATAAAATTTTTGGGTTTATAGTATAAGAAAAACTACAGCTTTCGCTAAAGAGGCTGGGACAAAACTAAAACAGCTGATTAAAAAACGAACAATAAATCGTCCTTGTGTATACGCAAGTTTTTAGCGTAGTCAAAATATGTAGACTCCTGCGGGAATAGCTCGAGCTGAAGATCCCGCAGGAAAGCGATCTTTGCTTTCCGAGGAAGCTGAGGCCGTGCCCGCGGAAAGCGAAATATTTTGACGTAGCGATGATAGGAATTTTTTTAACACAAACAAACCAACAATTATAAACAAATTGTTCGTTTTTTGCTATTTAGTATTTGCTTATGTCCCAGCCCCTTTCTAATAGTAGAAGTGAAGAACAGCCGTTCTAACTTTGGGATCAATATAGAATCCGCACCCCAAACAGGCTAACTTCACACCCTTATTGGGTTGTTTATTTATGTCTAAGCCCAGGGAAGAGTGTTAGAAATGGGTTTTAACATAACTATTTTTAGGGATAAGCCCAATTAATCTATTTGCCCCCAAAATCAAATGAAATGAAGTGAATCTTAACCAGGTTATACATATTTTTTCTTGGGCACACATATAGTTTATAAGCATGTCCAAGGAGGATTGTAATGTCAGGTTATATTGGTGAAATAACTGCTTTATTGTTTTTAGCATTTGCACTTGGATTAGATGCTTTTTCCGTTAGTCTAGGACTAGGTATGCAACGGCTCCGATTAAAGCGGATAGCTCTTATTGGTATGATTATAGGTGTATTTCATATTATGATGCCGTTTATTGGAATTGTATCTGGCAAGCTGATTTCAGAGCAAATCGGGCATTTGACAACCGTTGTTGGGGGACTTTTGTTAATAGGAATTGGGGCACAAATGTTTTTTTCTGCATTTAGCGATCAGATAAAGATTATCCAACCGATAGGAACTGGTTTATTTTTATTGGCATTAAGCTTAAGCATGGATAGCTTTTCCGTTGGACTGAGTCTTGGTATCTCAGGTGTTAAAACAGCTTTTGCCCTCATTTTATTTGGAATGTTAAGCGCAGTACTCTCTTGGATAGGCATGCTAATCGGGAAAAAAGTTCATGGATATTTAGGAGTGTATAGTGAATTATTAGGTGGGAGTATTTTAATCGCATTTGGCATGCGCCTACTATTTGGTTAGCTGTTTATAACAGATTGACTAACAGCTTAAACATTATTTTGCAATAATCGGGTTTAAAATATATCCTTATTAAATTACTAGTTAAATAAAAAACATACATAATTGTATGAATTGTGAATAAGAATAGACAATACATATTTCCTCCACATCCGTTCTGCAATTGGATAGACAGATGAGGGGTTTTTTGCTGCTAACAATGAAAGAACTGTACGGATATGGTATATTAGTAGGAGAGTAATGATGATTAAATAAGAATAGAAGATGTGTTACAAGGATTAACAATAAAACGTATGTATTTTGGTATTTGAAATATGCTTCCAAAATTAATATGTCCTATTGTGAAGAATGTAACGACAAAAGAAAGGTAACTATTTACAATAGCATGAAAAATTTTTAATTGGAGGTACCGGCTGCAATGAAGTTGTTATTTGTATGTACAGGTAATACGTGCCGAAGCCCTATGGCTGAAGCCTTAGCAAAGTATAAAATCCTAAATACAGAGGTGAAATCAGCTGGGGTTTTTGCCGTCGAAAATCAACAAGCCAGCCCCAAAGCAATTCAAGCGCTTAAAGAGAAAGGGATCAAGCTGGATCATCGTTCCCAACCAGTTACGCAAGAATTGCTTAATTGGGCAGATATTGTATTAACTATGACGACTCAACATAAACAGTCATTAATTATGGAGTACCCCAACTTTCAAGAAAAGTATTACACTTTTAAAGAATATGTATTAGAAGCCGATAAAAAAGTATGGGAGCAATTGAAGAAGGCATATGCGGATTATGAGGAAAAAAGGTCGATATTTATCCAGAAAAATCAGCATAAATTAGACAATTCTTTGCTAGACCAACAAATACAAGAACATCTTGCAGAAGAAATGGAAAATATTAGGCGATTGGAAGCAAACTTAATAAATTATGACATCTCAGATCCTTTCGGCGGTGATTTACGGGCATATAAGAATACGTTGGAGGAATTGGATAAATATATTGACCTATTACGAAAAAAAATCTCGAAATAGGTGGGGAAAGTTTTATGGAGACAAAGAAGTATCGGTTCAGTTTACGGTTGAAGCTGGTGTTATTTACGACTACTTTAGCTTTGGTAACGTATTCAGTAAGCGCTATATTCATTTATGTTGTTTATGACTATGTAAAAAATTTTATGGATGTTTCTGAACATTTTTTTACGATAACAACTTTTATATTGGGAATTATTTGGTCAGGCATTTTAGCCTTTTTTGCAGCAAGATTTATTGTCAAGCCGCTTGAAAAATTAGAAGCTGCTGCATCTGAGGCTGCTAAGGGAAACTTAAAACAAGTTATTGAAATTTCGAAGTCGGATGATGAAATTAAAGCATTGGCAATATCTTTTGATAAAATGCTTAAAAATTTAACCGATATCGTACATAATATAGACAAGCACTTTAAAACCACGAATACATCAGTTATTCATATTCGGGAGGCTTCTGAGCAGGCAAACCAGCACTCACTTTCAATTCGCTCTTCAGCTGATGAAATTTCCAAGGGGGCTGAAAATGCTTCTGAAGCAATTCAAAATACAGCAGAAGCAGTGGAACTCGCTACAGAGCTTGCAGAAGAAGTCCAACGAAAAGCAGCTGATTCTAAGAATAAATCCAATGCTATGCTGGAGATTTTAGAACATAGCAAGCAATCTGTTAATCAATTAGTAGCCGGAATACAAAAACTAGTGAATGAACAAGAAGCATCTTTAAAAGATGTAGATCATTTAAAAGAAAATGCTTTGCAAGTAGAGACAATTATTACGATGGTTGGAGAAATTGCCGAACAAACAAATTTATTAGCATTAAACGCTTCAATTGAAGCAGCACGTGCTGGTGAGCATGGTAAAGGGTTTGCAGTTGTAGCGGATGAAATTCGTAAGTTAGCAGATCAAAGTGCTCAGGCTGTACAACGAATTTCTGGATTAATTACTGCTATCCAAGATGACGTTGCTGCTGTAGTAATTAAAATAGATGATAACGTATCCTATGCTAAACAAGAAGCCGATAATGGGAAGAAGACAAATACCGTCATTGCCGAAATGTCTGGTTCTGTTGAAGAGGTAGCTACAGAAATTGGTCGGATTACTAATTTAGTTGATCAACAGTTACAAGCGATTCAAGATACGGTAAAACAATCTCAGTCGGATTACTAATTTAGTTGATCAACAGTTACAAGCGATTCAAGATACGGTAAAACAATCTCAGGAGGTTGCTGCTGTTGCAGAGGAAACGTCAGCTGGTGCGGAGGAAGTTAATGCCTCCATTCACGAACAAGCATCGACTATTGAAAGGGTCGATGAATTGGCGCATGAATTAGAAAAACAAGCAACGATTCTAAATCAACAAATCAATCAATTTAAAGTAAAGTGAAATTCACGGAATGTTAATAGAACCGAGCGAGTATTTAGATTCTGTTAATTCAAGATAGAATTCTGGAGTGTATCTATCATTCTGTTTGTGGGGTGTACGGCACCTTAGATGCGTGATAAAGTGGACTTAGAAGCTTTTATCCCGCATGTAAGGTGGCCGTAAGACTCCCACTTTAAGAGCCTGAGTTGGTACAAAAGGGTCTAAGTGGGAGAAAACGGCACCTAAATGCCCGATTCGTTTAACTAGCATTCAGTAGAAGATGGAAGAAAACTCCTACTGAATGAAGTTTCACTTTATCTCCCGGATAAGAAGTAAAAACAATAAAAAGTAGTTCAACCATAAGAAAAGGAGTTAAATCAAATGAAAGTAATTATTACGGCAGACCATGCAGGAATGACAATTAGAAACGAGATTAAGGAATTATTAAAGGAAATGAATATTGAATTTGAAGATACTGGATGCAGTTGTGAAGAGTCAGTGGACTATCCGGATTATGCATTACCGGCTGCAGAACGAATTGCTAATGGAGAATTTGATCGTGGGATTTTTATTTGTGGAACTGGAATAGGAATGTCTATTGCTGCAAATAAAGTTAAGGGCATTCGTTGTGCGTTAACGCATGATGTATATAGTGCAAAATTAACTCGACAGCATAATGATTCCAATGTGATCGCATTGGGAGAGCGGGTATTAGGGCCTGGATTGGCTCGGGAAATAGTAAAAGTTTGGTTAGAAACCGAGTTTGATGGTGGTCGTCATGAAAATCGAATTAATAAAATAACAAAATATGAGGATAGTTAATATATAAACCAATAAAAGTACCTGTTCAAAAGGGAGTTATTAAACCAGCTATACTTTTGCGGTAGAAATTTTTACGGCACTGAATTTAATTTTTAAAACTATGCTTTTATCTATACTTACGTATGTAGAAATTTGTTTTTCATTTTTAATGTTTTTTGAACAACCTTGAAAATAAGGTATTTCCTCTTTCCAAAGAGAGCCAAGTAGTGTTAAATCCTTATTTAAAGCTGCTAAGTTTCATTTACTGTAAAACTTAAAAAGTTTAATCCCGAATGTAAGGTGCCGTAAGACTCCATTTCAAGAATTGTAGGAAATACAAAGAAGTCTAAGTGGGAAATAACGGCACCTAAATTCCTGATTCGTTCGGGAGGCATCTAGGCATACTAACATTCAGCAACGGATGAAGGAAAAGCTCTACTGCATAAGGTTTCGCTTTATGGTATGACCAACCATACTTTAATATTTTACTTTCTTTTAATATAAAGGACAGGTGTTATCATCATGGATAAGCAAAAATTGTTAAGTCAATTAGCTACAATACAAGAAGAATGGCTGCAATCTAATTACTTAAAACAAGGAGAACTATTTATAGTTGGCTGTTCCACAAGTGAGGTAGCTGGAGAGAGAATTGGGACAGCTGGTAGTGAAGAAATCGCAGCAGTAATTTATAATGAATTAATGAAGCTGCAAAAAAAATCTGGTATTCAGCTTTGCTTTCAATGCTGTGAACATTTAAATCGAGCAATTGTAATGGAAAGAAGTATGATGGAGCAGTTTCATTTAGAAGAGGTGACGGTTATTCCCGTTCCAAATGCTGGGGGAGCAATGGCAGCTTATGCCTTTAAACAACTTGAGAATCCAGTTGTAGTCGAATCGGTAGTTGCCCATGCAGGTATGGATATTGGTGAAACAATGATTGGTATGCATTTAAAATCAGTAGCCGTCCCCCTCAGATTTACGGAACGTTTTATTGGAAACGCCCGAATTACTGCAGCCTATACACGACCTAAACGAATTGGCGGAGCTCGTGCTGTTTATCCTAAAGCTTAATTTGAATTATTTCTAGAGGGTGTTCAAAAAAATCGTTCAAAATCATAGAGCTCAATTGAAAGAAAAAACACTTTTCCTACGTGGGGTAGGGTTTCGAGGAAGCCAACTTAATAGCTCATTTATCTAATAACATACATACACTTGCTACTCGACACTACGCTGCTTAAAACTTCGACTCGACAGGACGTGCTAGTCTCGGCGTTGCAATTAGACGGATTAAGCAGTAATCTCAATTTTTCAAGGAAGTTGATCATAGTTGACCTCGGTCTAGTAATCCTTTTTTTGAATACACCCGGGAACGAATAAATTTGTCCTTAAAACGAAATAACGATAAAATGAAATTATTACATACGAGGAGGTATTAACGATGGAACATGTAAAGCGGACAGATGTTGAATTATACCAAGCAATCCAAGCAGAAAAAAAGCGGCAGCAAGATAAGATTGAATTAATTGCCTCGGAGAATTTTGTCTCTGAAGCAGTTATGGAAGCAATGGGCTCCGTACTGACGAATAAATATGCAGAAGGTTATCCTGGAAAACGATATTATGGTGGCTGTGAGCATGTAGATGTTGCAGAGAATTTAGCTCGAGATCGTGCAAAGCAGCTATTTGGTGCTGATCACGCTAATGTACAGCCTCATTCAGGGGCACAAGCAAATATGGCTGTCTACTTTACCGTATTAGAACCTGGTGATACGGTGCTAGGTATGAATCTTAGTCATGGTGGTCATTTAACTCATGGCAGCCCTGTTAACTTCAGTGGTACACTTTATAATTTTGTTGATTATGGCGTAGATGAAAAAACAGAAAAGTTAGACTATGATGCTGTTTTACAAAAAGCTAAGGAAGTAAAGCCAAAATTAATAGTTGCAGGAGCTAGTGCCTATTCACGAATTATTGATTTTGCAAAATTTAAAGATATTGCCGATCAAGTAGGAGCCTATCTAATGGTTGATATGGCGCATATTGCTGGTTTAGTCGCAGCTGGTTTACATCCTAATCCAGTACCATATTCAGACTTTGTAACAACAACTACCCATAAAACATTACGTGGTCCACGCGGTGGTATGATTTTATGTAAAGAAGAATATGCAAAAAAAATCGATAAAGCAGTATTTCCTGGTATGCAAGGCGGACCACTTATGCACATTATTGCAGCGAAGGCTGTTTCTTTCAAAGAAGCTTTATCGGATTCATTCAAAACGTATTGTAAGAAGATTATTGAAAATGCTGATGCTTTAGCTAAAGCTTTACAAGCAGAAGGAATTCGTATTGTCTCTGGCGGAACGGATAACCATCTTTTATTACTCGATGTTACTCCACTTGGATTAACTGGCAAGATAGCCGAGCAAGTACTTGATGATATCGGAATTACTGCGAATAAAAATACGATTCCTTTTGATAAAGAAAGTCCATTCATCACTAGTGGTCTTCGTATTGGAACGGCAGCAGTAACCACTCGCGGTTTTGGAAAAGAAGAAATGAAGGAAATAGCAAACATTATTTCACTTACATTAAAAAATCATGAAGATGAAAATATGTTAACAACAGCTGAACAACGTGTAAAAGCATTGACAGAAAAGTTTCCGCTTTATACCGTATATGCTTAAAAAACAGAGATGCTCAGGACAAGGGCATCTCTTCTTGCGTACAATTAACAGGAGAACCTAATTTAACATATCATAGAATACGCATGTAACCGGCAGTAAGACCGCTATTTCAATGCTGCGGAGTGAAAACGAGGAGGATAAGTTGGGGAACTGCAAGGCAAATACCCGATTCTGTTTAGAGACCTTTAGGTCATACCCTTCGCGGTACTACCAATTAGTAGAGATAAAAGAAAACCCCACTGATTGAAGATTCAGTTCTAAATATAGTTTTTTGCACTATAGGAAAGTATAAAACTTTATGGTTTATAGTATAAGAAAAACGATAGCTTTCGTCATAAAGACTTGGCGACAAGCCAAGTTTTTCTAATATCTATTCTCGAGATTTCGGCATAACTTGCAAGCAAGTCTAATATTGAGTACAATTTTAAAGATGCAACTTAAATTAAAGGAGTGAACGGCAACATGGGAAAAGTTTTCGTACTAGACCATCCATTAATTCAGCATAAACTAACGTACATAAGAGATATAAATACTGGCACGAAGGAGTTTCGTGAGTTAGTTGATGAGGTTTCTATGCTGATGGCGTTTGAAATTACTAGAGATTTACCACTTCAAGAAAAAACAATTGAAACACCAGTTACGAAAACGACCTCGAATGTACTGGCTGGTAAAAAAATAGGATTAGTTCCTATTCTTCGGGCTGGGTTAGGTATGGTAGATGGGATGCTGGATTTAATTCCTGCAGCAAAAGTGGGACATGTCGGTCTTTATCGTGATCCCGAAACACTGAAACCAGTAGAATATTATATTAAATTACCTTCAGATATCCATGAACGTGAATTAATTGTGCTTGATCCAATGTTAGCTACAGGAGGATCGGCGAATGATGCGATTCACTCATTAAAAAACAGAGGCGCTAAGCATGTTCGCTTAATGTGTTTAATTGCAGCTCCTGAAGGTGTAGAGGTAATTAAAAAAGAGCATCCGGATGTTGATATCTATTTGGGAGCATTAGATGAAAAACTAAATGAAAAAGGATATATTGTTCCCGGTTTAGGTGATGCTGGAGACAGGCTTTTTGGTACAAAATAACGTTATTTTCATTAATGAAGAAACTACCAGTTTAACAAACCGGCTGATACGTGTGTGAAATAAATTTTTAAAGGTATTTATACTTTTAAAACAATCGACTTACGATTGGTAGCTTATTTCCCCGAAGTTAGGGACAAAGTAAAAATTATGGGTCCTGGAGTGAAAAAAATGAGTAAACGAATTAAAGTAATGACGATTTTTGGTACACGACCGGAAGCAATTAAAATGGCTCCACTTGTACTTGAATTAAAGAAACGCTCAGAGGAATTTGCATCGATTGTTACCGTTACGGCACAACATCGTGAAATGTTAGATCAAGTGTTGCAAATATTTAACATTACTCCGGACTATGATTTAAATATTATGAAAAAGCAGCAGACTTTAGCACAAATTACCACTCGTGCTTTAGAAGGCTTAGACGATGTAATGAAGGAAACGAAACCAGATATTGTGCTAGTTCATGGAGATACAACGACAACTTTCGCTGCTTCCCTTGCCGCTTATTATAATCAAATTGCGGTTGGACATGTAGAAGCTGGACTAAGAACCTGGAATAAGTATTCGCCTTTTCCTGAAGAAATGAATCGGCAGTTAACAGGGATAATCGCTGACTTGCATTTCTCTCCTACTGAAAAATCGAAACAAAATTTATTGCAGGAGAACAAGGCAGAAGAAACAATTTATGTAACGGGTAATACGGCGATAGATGCACTAAAAACAACTGTGGATTCCTCCTATAATAACCCTATTCTAGAACGGTTAGGTTCAAAGCGATTAGTTTTAATGACTGCTCATCGGAGAGAAAACTTGGGAAATAATATGCAACAAATGTTTCGTGCCATTAAACGCTTAGTTGAGACACATCATGATATTCATGTTATTTACCCTGTTCATCTCAACCCAGTTGTTCAGCAGGCGGCTCAAGAAATTTTAGGAAATCACGATCGTATTGATTTAATTGAACCTCTAGGGGTTGTAGATTTTCACAATTTCGCCTCACATGCATATTTAATTTTAACAGATTCTGGCGGGGTGCAAGAAGAGGCGCCTTCATTAGGAGTTCCTGTTCTGGTATTAAGAGATACAACAGAACGACCAGAAGGTATTGAGGCCGGAACATTAAAATTAGCTGGTACGGATGAAGAGACAATTTACAATTTAGCAAATGAATTATTATCAGATAAAGCTGCGTATGAAAAAATGGCAAAAGCGTCTAATCCCTATGGTGATGGACAAGCGTCCCGTAGGATTGCCGATGCGATTATCGATTATTTTAGACTTGACTAATCGTAGGAAAGAGGCTTGGACAAAAGTGTTTTAGTCAAAGAAAAATCCGAACGCTGATTCAAAATTCTTCAGTTAGAATTCGAATTAGTTCGGATTCTCTTTTTATACTATAGGAAAGTATAAAATTTTAGGGTTTATAGTATAAGAAAAACTACAGCTTTCGCTAAAGACTTGGCGACAAGCCAAGTCTTTCTAATAAGCTTCCTTATACCGGTAAAAATTCGTATTTAGAGTTGATCTTTTTAATAATGTCCCACTCTCTTTTATTGTCTAGGAGATTTGTTCATCAAGTTTAGTATGTATTTATCCACATCCCGTTTCAGCGTCTAGCTAGCCCCTCGAGGTCGCTTCACTCTTCTACAGCCTTTTTGTCGAGAAGCTTTTCGCTTTTTGTAGTGAAATAGGTGATCAAAGTTTTCTGCTTGTAGAATTACATCTGGAACCATAAGAAGCTAGAACTAAAGCCATAATGAAATTAGATGAGATATTTTTTGCTTTGAACATCTTTTTATAAGGTGTATATTTTTTCCTTCACCTTCAAAAGCTAGTTGGAGAAAGGGGGACAATGTTATGCGTACCCGTACTTGCCTTCTGTTTTTTATATTGCTAGCAGTTATCATGATCCCATCTCACGTTCCTAGCTTAGCCTTGCAGCATATGAAAGATAATGACGAGCTTCATTCGTTAATTATTGAAGTAGAAGGAGATCCGAAAAAGCATAAAGACTATCTGGAACAGTATCATCCTTACATTGAAGTTGTAGCAGTTTATACGAAACTATTTCAAGGACTTGCGTTACAAGGTGAACCAAAGCGGTTAGAGCGTTTGGAAAACTTAGAGTTTGTGAAAAATGTTCATCAAGTACAAACCTATCAAACCCCTAGTTTTCACCATGTAAAACGTATTGAAGATAATTCAAATATCGTGTTTCCTTCAGAGTTGAATAAAACAGATTACACAGGAAAAGGTGTAAAAGTTGCAGTGATTGATACAGGGGTCGATTACCGACATCCAGATTTAGAAAAAAATTACCAAGCTGGCCGAGATTTAGTCGACTTGGATAATGATCCAATGGAAACAAAGCCTGAGGAAGGATTACCTACAATTCATGGTTCACATGTTGCAGGGATTATTGCAGCCAATGGTCAGTTAAAGGGTGTTGCTCCTGACGCAGAACTTTACGCATATCGTGCTTTAGGGCCAGGGGGTACAGGTACTTCTATTCAAGTGATTGCAGCGATGGAGCAAGCCATCAAGGATGAGGTAGATGTAATTAACCTTTCTCTAGGTAATCGTGTCAATGGACCTGATTATCCTACAAGTGTTGCTGTAAACAAAGCAGTAGAAATGGGAGTAGCGGTTGTTATCGCAAATGGAAATGATGGTCCCGGTGATTGGACAGTTGGTGCACCGGCAACAGCAAATAAGGCTTTATCTGTAGGAGCTGTAAGTAATGAACAAAAAGTGCCTTACTTATATGAACGGTGGGCTGATAAAAAAATTGAAATGGTAAACATGGCCGGTTCTATTCCTTGGGAGCTAGATACGTTTTATCCAGTCGTAAACGCAACAGAAACCATGGACCTGAAAGGAAGTATAGCACTATATCAACGTGATGAAATACCATTTATTGAAAAGGCCAAACAAGCTCAAGAAAATGGTGCAAAAGCAGTAATCATTGCTAATAATGAGGATAAACTTTTTCAGGGAGATATTTCCTCCGTTAACGAACAACTTGATATTCCGGTTGCATCGATTTCCGAAGATGATGGACAATGGCTAATAAATAAATTAAAAAATGAGGAACAATTGTTGTTGGAAACAATATACGAGCACCAAGAAGAAGCGGTTGCAAAGTTTAGCTCTAGAGGGCCAGTGACTGTAAACTGGAATATTAAACCGGATCTTGTAGCACCAGGGACACGAATTATTAGTACAGTACCTGGTGGCTATCAGGTTCTTCAAGGAACTAGTATGGCGGCTCCTCATGTTGCCGGTGTGATTGCTTTAATAAAAGAAGCAAGGCCAAATTGGTCTAATCAGCAAATATATGGAGCTTTGAAAACAACAGCTCTACGTATGGAGTTAGACGGTAAGCCTATAAAGTCGACAGATCAAGGTATGGGAATGGTTCGACCACAAGAAGCGATTCAAACGGATACGATTATTAATGATCCTAAGTTAACATTTGGTTTAGTTGATTCATATAGCAGCACGAAAGAAAAAGAGATTACGATTGAAAATATGAGTGATCACACACAGACGTATTATTTTGATATTCCTTCTATACAAAAAGGGGTAAGCTGGCAATTACCAAGATCATTTACTTTAGCCCCACATGAAAAAAAGAAACTAACGATAGGAGTAAAACTAAACGCTCAACAATTAGATAAAGGCGTGCATCAGGGTTGGATGACTCTCCATCAAAAAGATAAAACATATTATTTGCCTTATTTATTTATCAATGAATCTGCAGATAATCCAAAAGCAATGGGATTAGAATTTGTTCTTAAACCACTTTCAGACCGCATATTTAATTATCGGTTTTACATGGCAGAGCCAGCGAAGAAAGTAGAAGTGGATCTATATAATCCAGATACGTTAGTTTTTGAACGCAATTTATTCCTCAATAAGGATGTAAAGCGAGGAGTAAACGAAGGAGAAATAGAACGGAGCGAAGCTGGTTCTCCGGGGGTTTATTTAGCTATTATTACAGCTCACTTAGAAAACGGGGAGATAGTTAGTTATGAATCAATGATCCATATTCCCCCAGTTTAAAAACGTAATTCACAAAAACATAGACTATCCTTTGTTCACAAAGTTGTCGTGATTTGGACAAGAAAAATCCACTATACCATTAATTAGTGTTTTTCTTGTCCATTTCCATATGAAATTTTATTTTTTAATTTGGTAAATCATTCCTTAAAATCATGCTAATTATGCATGAAATCAATTGACATTAAATGTTTGCTAATGTAAACTTGCTTAGTGTGGAATAGTAGTGGTTTGTATCATATTTTAAAATTAACTTCATTATGATAACTACCTGTTCATTTGTTCACATAATCTTCATAGTAAAGTTAAAACGATTATTATATACTAAGAAGATAGAGCTTTTTTACTATATACGGACTCCACGATTACTTTCTTTTTTTAGGCATGGTTATTACCTAAAGGCATGTCGGTTCTTGTCTAAGTGTATACATGCTTTATCATTTACAAGGGAAGAGGGAATTATGGCGGAATATAAAAAAATGGTCGATCGCCAACGGAAATGGATGTTCTATCTTCTTGCGGTTTTTGTTTTAGGAGCTGGATTTACACCGTATGATCGAATTTTTCTTGGATTGTTACTGGGGGCCACTATCAGTTTTTATAACTTATATTTACTCCAGAAGAAGGTGACTCTATTTGGGGATTTAGCAGCAAACCAACAGAAGATAAAAACGTTGGGAACGCTATCACGAATAGCGGCTGCTGTCCTGGCAGTGTTAATTGCAATTCGATTTGAAAATTATTTTCATCTCATTGCTGTAATTTGTGGATTAATGACATCTTATATCGTCATTATGATAGATTTTGCTCTAAGTAACTTTATACAATCGAGCAAGAAAGAGGGGTGAATAACGTGGAACATACTGCACCGATAGTGGAAGACATATTTGGTATTTCCTGGTTAGATGTCAATTTAGCAAATCTCCTTATGATAGCTGTTGCTTCAGCCATCGTGTTTATACTTAGTGTCATAGCAAGTCGCAATTTGAAAATGAAGCCAACAGGATTACAGAACTTCATGGAATGGATTGTCGAATTTGTTAGAGGTATTATTAGCGATACGATGGACTGGAAAACTGGTAAAATCTTTCTGCCGCTTGGTTTGACCCTGATAACGTATATACTTGTAAGTAATTTATTAGGTGTAGCAACTGTGGGGGTAGTTGGACATGATTTATGGTGGAAATCTCCAACAGCTGATGCGACACTAACATTGACGTTATCTGGTATGATTATTTTATTAACTCACTTTTATGGGATTAAAGTTCAAGGGATGAAGAATTATTTAAAAGGATATATAAGCCCTGCACCAATTATGCTCCCATTTAAAATTATTGAAGAGTTTACGAATACATTAACGTTAGGTCTTCGTCTATTTGGTAATATTTATGCAGGAGAAGTGTTGCTCGGGTTACTTGTATCCCTTGCAGGTTCAAATCCATTTGGCTTTATTGGAGCAGCTATACCAATGCTCGCATGGCAAGGTTTCAGTTTATTTATTGGTGGTATCCAGGCATTTGTATTTACGATGTTGACAATGGTGTATCTGTCTCATAAAGTGAGCAGTGACCATTAAATAAAAAACATAAATTAAAAGGTTTATTATAAAAAAGGAGGAAGTATTAAATGGAAGCTTTAGCAGCAGCAATAGCAATTGGATTGGCAGCGTTAGGCGCTGGTTTTGGTAACGGAATGATCGTTAGTAAAACGGTGGAAGGAATTGCTCGTCAACCAGAATTAAAAGGTTCACTACAAGGTACTATGTTTATTGGGGTAGCACTAGTTGAAGCGATTCCAATCATCGCAGCCGTTATTGCATTTATGGCTATTTTTATGTAAACCTTCATAAGTTAAGATGGCGAGGATCAGCTTTAGAGTCTTCGCCATTACTTTATGTGATTAAATAACAATTTAATTTCAGCATGTTAACGATCACGAAAGGAGTGAAGTTCATGTATTCATACATCGACGTATTAACAGTTGGTGCAAGCGTTGGTGGGTTAAGAGTAGGCGACATGTTAATCCAACTCTTCTTTTTCCTACTTTTATTATATTTAGTAAAAAAGTTCGCTTGGGGCCCTGTCATCAATATGATGCAAAAACGTGAAGAATATGTTGCTGATGAAATAGAAGCAGCAGAAAAAAGTCGGGCGGATGCAGAAAAGGCATCAAAAGAGGCCGCAGAACGGTTGAAGCAAACGAAACAGGAAGCACAAAAAATCATTGAGGATGCGAAAGAAGCGGGGCAAAAACAAGAACAGTTAATTATTAAAACAGCTCGTGAAGAGGCTGAGCGCTTGAAAGAATCCGCTCAAGCTGACATTCAAAATGAAAAAGAAAAAGCGTTACAGGCATTACAGGATAAAGTTGCTTCACTATCGGTATTAATTGCAACGAAAGTAATTGAAAAAGAAATTGATGAAAAAGATCAGGAGAAACTGATCAATGAATACATTAAAGAGGTAGGAGAAGAGCTATGAGTCATGTAACGGTAGCAAAGCGTTATGCAGATGCTCTTTTCCAACTTGGTAAAGAAACGTCAACATTGGATTCACTTGCTCAAGAGCTGACAGCGGTAAAGAAAGCTTTTGAAGAAAATAAAAATGTGTACACATTTTTAACACACCCTCGCATAAGTAAAGCGAAGAAGCAACAAATTCTAGACGATGTTTTTAAAGATGGTCAGAAAGAAACGCGTAATACGTTAAAACTTCTCGTAGAACGCCATCGGATTGAATTGCTTCCCGCTATTGTTGATCATTTTATCCGGTTAGTAAATGATGCGAAGGGTATTGCGGCTGCAACGGTCTATTCCGTTCGAAAATTAACGGATGAAGAGTGCCGACAGTTAGAGGCTACTTTCGCGAAACGTTTTAATAAACGAGCGATTCAACTTACTAATGTTGTTGAACCCTCACTGATTGGAGGCATGAAGATCCGTGTTGGTAACACGATCTATGATGGTTCCGTTAGTGGTATGTTAAAACGAATGGAACGAAACCTTGTAACTGCAAACAAATGAAGATAGGGGTGAAATGGTATGAGCATCAAAGCTGAAGAAATAAGTAGCTTGATTAAGCAGCAAATAGAAACATTTGATACAGATATCGAAGTTAGCAATGTCGGTACAGTTATTGAAATTGGTGACGGTATTGCACGTGCTCACGGTCTTGATGATGTTATGGCTGGTGAGCTGCTGGAATTTTCAAACGGTGTAATGGGATTAGCCCAAAACCTTGAAGAAAGCAATGTTGGGATAGTTATCCTTGGTCCTTATTCGGAAATTAAAGAAGGCGATGAAGTTCGTCGCACTGGGCGTATTATGCAAGTACCTGTTGGGGAGGAATTAATTGGACGAGTAGTAAACCCACTAGGCCAACCATTAGATGGGCAAGGAGCAGTGGAAACAACAAAAACTCGCCCAATTGAAGCGCCCGCACCTGGGGTAATGGATCGTAAATCCGTTGATGAACCGTTACAAACAGGGATTAAAGCAATTGATGCCCTTGTTCCAATTGGTCGTGGTCAACGTGAATTGATTATCGGAGACCGTCAAACAGGGAAGACAACTGTAGCAGTTGATACAATTCTAAACCAAGCGGATCAAGATATGATTTGTATTTATGTCGCTATTGGTCAAAAGGATTCGACGGTACGAAGCACTGTTGAGACTTTCCGTCAATATGGTGCATTAGATTATACAATTGTTGTATCAGCTGGTGCATCTGATCCAGCACCACTATTATACTTAGCCCCATATGCAGGTGTAGCAATGGGAGAAGAATTCATGTATAACGGCAAGCATGTACTTGTTGTTTATGATGATTTATCTAAGCAGGCAGTAGCTTACCGTGAACTTTCGTTGCTATTGCGCCGTCCTCCTGGTCGTGAAGCATTTCCTGGAGATGTATTCTACATCCACTCACGTTTATTGGAAAGGGCAGCTAAATTAAGCGATGCAAAAGGTGGCGGTTCTTTAACGGCTCTGCCATTTGTGGAAACACAAGCTGGAGATATTTCAGCATATATTCCAACAAACGTAATTTCGATCACAGATGGTCAAATATTCTTACAATCAGATCTATTCTTCTCCGGTGTTCGTCCGGCGATTAATGCTGGTCTATCAGTTTCTCGTGTTGGTGGTTCGGCTCAAATTAAAGCAATGAAGAAAGTTGCTGGTACGTTACGTTTAGACCTTGCATCTTATCGTGAACTTGAAGCATTTGCCCAGTTTGGCTCTGATCTTGATAAAGCAACACAAGCGAAGCTAAATCGCGGAGAGCGCACCGTAGAAATTCTAAAGCAAGGACTTCATAAACCATTACCAGTTGAAAAGCAAGTAATGAGTCTTTATAGTTTAACAAAAGGTTTCCTTGATGATATTGCAGTTGAAGACGTACTTCGCTTTGAGGAAGAAATGAATACATGGATGGATAATAACCGTAAAGAATTATTAACATCTATTCGGGAAACTGGACAATTGCCAGATGAGTCAGAGATGAATGAAGCAATTGAAGCATTCAAAAAAACATTTTTGCCATCTGAAGACAAATAGTTCTATGTTTCGTAACACGTAACCTTTACCGGAAAGGGCGGTGAACAAGCTTGGCATCACTTAGGGATATTCAAAGTAGAATTAACTCTACGAAGAAAACAAGAAAAATAACTTCTGCTATGCAAATGGTATCTGCATCTAAAATGGCAAAGGCAGAGCAAAATACAAAAGCTTTCGAGCCATATAGCAAAAAAATTCAAGAAGTAGTAGCTCATATTGCCAGTTCTGCAACGGATGCAACTCATCCAATGCTTGAGAAACGTGAAGTGAAAAAAACGGGCTATATGGTAATAACAGCAGATAAAGGTTTAGTTGGCGCTTACAATAGTAATATTTTAAAAAGCCTTTATCATAAAATTCAAGAACGTCACCAATCCAAAGAGGATTACACCATTATTACGATTGGTCGAAAGGGTTATGAATTTTGTAAAAAAATGGATCTGCCAATAGCTCAAAGTATTATTGGTATTGGAGATCAACCTGATTTTGCAGATATAAAACAAATCGCATCAGAAACTGTTCAATTATATGCAGATGAAGAAATCGATGAGCTATATATCCTATATAACCATTATGTTAGTGCCATCTCTCAGCAGGTGACGACAACTAAATTGTTGCCAATTACTGATATAGAAGAACATAGTAACAATACAAGCTTTCATGATGAATATGAATATGAACCAAATGAGCAGCAAATCCTCGAAGTACTTTTACCGCAGTATGCTGAAAGTCTTATTTATGGAGCGATATTAGATGGTAAAGCGAGTGAGCATGCGGCAAGTATGACAGCGATGAAGAGCGCCACAGATAATGCTGGTGAACTTATTGATAAACTAACATTGACTTATAACCGCGTGCGTCAAGCTGCAATTACACAGGAAATTACAGAAATTAGTGGTGGGGTAGCTGCACTGGAGTAGCTTCCTCAAGATCATTTCTGAAAGTACGTTAGGAGGGAAATTCGATGAGCAAAGGACGTATTACACAAGTAATGGGACCTGTCGTTGACGTTAAATTCGAAGACGGTCAGTTACCAGATATACACAACGCTCTTGTTGTTAAAGCTGCCGATGGAGCAGTTAATACAACATCAGAGCTTACTTTAGAAGTTGCTCTTCATTTAGGTGATAATACGGTTCGTACAATTGCTATGTCATCTACTGATGGCTTAAAGCGCGGATTGGAAGTAGAAAATAAAGGAAGACCAATTTCTGTTCCGGTTGGAGATGTTACATTAGGTCGAGTATTTAATGTACTTGGTGACAATATTGATTTAGAACAGCCGTTACCAGCGGATGTTCGTCGTGACCCAATTCATAGAAAGTCACCGGACTTTGAAGACTTAACAACCAAAACGGAGATTTTAGAGACAGGTATTAAAGTTGTAGATTTACTGGCACCTTATGTAAAAGGTGGTAAAATTGGTTTGTTTGGTGGTGCCGGTGTTGGAAAAACGGTACTTATTCAAGAACTGATTAATAATATTGCACAAGAACACGGTGGAATTTCTGTATTTGCCGGTGTTGGTGAACGTACACGTGAAGGAAATGACCTTTACTTTGAAATGAAGGATTCAGGGGTTATTTCTAAAACAGCGATGGTATTTGGGCAAATGAACGAACCACCTGGAGCACGTATGCGTGTTGCATTAACGGGATTAACAATGGCAGAATACTTTCGTGATGAAGAAGGACAAGATGTATTGCTATTTATTGATAACATTTTCCGTTTTACGCAAGCAGGTTCCGAAGTGTCTGCATTGTTAGGACGTATGCCTTCTGCGGTTGGGTACCAACCAACTTTAGCAACGGAGATGGGACAATTACAAGAGCGAATTACGTCAACAAAAAAAGGTTCTGTTACATCAATTCAAGCTATCTATGTTCCGGCTGATGACTATACAGACCCTGCACCAGCAACAACGTTTGCTCACTTGGACGCTACAACTAACCTTGACCGTGGCTTATCAGAACAAGGAATTTACCCAGCGGTGGATCCATTAGCTTCTACATCTCGAGCACTAGATCCTGAAATTGTTGGAGAAGAGCATTATCAAGTAGCAGTAGAAGTGCAAAAAACACTTCAACGTTATCGTGAATTACAGGATATTATTGCTATCTTGGGTATGGATGAATTAAGTGATGAAGATAAACTTGTAGTTGCTCGTGCACGTCGTATTCAATTCTTCCTATCCCAGAATTTCCACGTAGCTGAACAATTTACTGGGCAAAAGGGATCTTATGTCCCAGTAGAGGAAACAGTTAAAGGATTTAAAGAAATATTAGAAGGAAAGCATGATGATTTACCTGAAGATGCGTTCCGTTTAGTTGGTCGCATCGAAGAAGTTGTAGAAAAAGCAAAAAGTATGCAATAAGTGACATAAAAGGTGAAGCAGCAAATTACAATTGCCGAAACGGTTGATGAATAGTTTTTTATTCATTGGCCGCCTTTATATTAAGTGGAGGAGGGGTTACTTTGAAAACACTAACTGTAAGTGTTGTTACTCCTGATGGACCAGTATTGGAAGACGATTATGAAATGGTAAGCTGTAAAGCAGAGAGCGGAGAGCTAGGGATTTTACCTGGACATATTCCGCTTGTTGCTCCACTGTCAATTAATGCTGTACGTCTAAAGCGTGGTAATACTGAGGATAAATTGGCGGTTAACGGCGGTTTCATGGAAGTCCGACCAGACAAAGTGACAATTTTAGCACAGTCTGCTGAAAAGCCTTCAGATATTGATATTGAACGAGCAAAACAAGCAAAGGAACGCGCTGAACGCCGACTCCAATCTAGGCAGGATCATATTGATATGTTAAGAGCGGAATTAGCACTACGTCGGGCGTTAAATCGTTTAAATGTCAGTAGTATCAGCAGGTAGTCAAAAAGTCTCTTATAACAAGGTTATAAGAGACTTTTTGCATATATAAAAACATATAATGCATGCTTAGAATTGAAGTGAAGTGACGGTTTTATATTTTCATTATAAGCAACAGTAAACAAGTCATCTGCGGGAAAGATTTACGTTTACCAATTTCCCTGTCTAGAAAAACCTTTCCTTTTTTATATGGTGACTATCTTTTTTTGAAAATAGCTTCGTCGTCTAGGTTCAACGCTCGAGCGTCTAGCAAACTTCGATCTCCTTCCTACGATAAGTTACCATCGCCTCGAATCTAAAGGAAGGCCGACTAAAAGCGGTTTCCGCTAAGGCGTCGGCATACCCTGTTACAGGGACATGTTTCCTTTATCCCGGATGTAAGGATCTGTTTTTTCTCATTTTAAAATCTGCTTATTATTTTGCGTAATGTTGAGAAAAACGGATCCTAAATCCCGATTCGTTTGGGCGACAGGACAAGGAAAGCTTTTTGAATAAGCATTGCACGCAAAAAAGTGTTTTTCTTTTCAAGGACAGAGTATACTTCGACAGCAATACATCGCACGCAGAAAAAGCGTTCTTCTTTTTCAAGGACAGAGTATGCTTCGACAGCAATACACCGCACGCAGAAAAAGCGTACTTCTTTTTCAAGGACAGAGTATGCTTCGACAGCAATACATCGCACGCAGAAAAAGCGTTCTTCTTTTTCAAGGAGAAAAGCACTCCTTGAATGAAGTTTTACTTTATCTTGTCAGAAGTTTTCCGGGTTGTTCGATGCGATCCGTCGATCACCGGGGCTTTTGTGCTTACATATTTTTAGTTACTCCATCTAAAATTACTTCAATTGACTATCCTTATCAAACTCTTTGCTTTCTAGAACTTATTAAACTTAATATTAAATCTGATTTAATATATTTCTCTCTGAAATGAATGGGTATTCATTTTTTCCTTTGTTTATTGGATTTTTGTCGATATTTCCCGGGAAATGAAGAAGATACCGATATAGTTTTGTTATGTTTTTGTCATCAAGATCATATGTAAGATGTAAGAGAAAATTAGGAAAATGAAAAATATGATTAGTATGAAAGGGGGCTTAATAAACAACATGCAAAAACGCACATTGACTTTTTTTTGTATTCATGGCAAAGTACTAATAGTATGTGTTTTTAAAAGAGAGTAAATATGATCGAAAAGCTCGCGGCGGAGAAGTTTCAGCTGCCAAACAAGCTGCTCTGTCATTTTTGTTTACTTCTTGAACATCTTCTAACAGTAAAGATTAAAGGTGGTTTGTATGTTTTCGATAGGTCAACAAGCGATTATTGGCATCATATCACATCTATTGTTTATTTATTTAACATGGCGATTAATGATGTCGATTAATTTTGAACCATTAATTAGGAAAGGAAGAGCGAAAGAAGCTCAAATTTTGATTTTGTTTTTGACGATTGTAATAGGTTCAGGAGTAAGCCGATTCTTCTTAGAAGTTTTACAATGGTCTAGAGACTTAAATCATTTATTTTAATATCTAAAATTTTGTCGCCATTTGTACTGTATGACTTTATGTCTCCCTGATCATACTATAGATAGACTATGTGTGAAAATGGGGGATTTTATTATGAGGAAATCTATTATTCTATGTATCCTATTATTACTTATATCAAATAATGTGATGGCTCTGCCTGCAGAAGCATATACCGATGAGTTGACAGATATGGCTTCGTTTGTAGTCAATAATCAAGTAGAAATAGAAAATTGGCAAACTACATGGAAAGAATCATTTTCACATCAAGAAGCAGAAGCACTCATTAAAGCATTGAGTGCTAAGTATGACAAAACAGTGACAAAACATAAAAAAATAATAAAAATTTCATTTAAAAACAGTCGCATTATTAGAAACATAGACGTATCTTATAATGTGATCCTACCGCGCCAGAAAAAACTATCTGCAGAACTAGTAGTTGTTATTCAAGGAAGTAGTTGGAATCACATTATTGCACAAGAATATAGAGAAATCATCAACTCCAGTGTAGATAATTATTTTTCAGCTAAGGCAAAGAGATTTTCTTGTCTGGTGACTAAAGAAAATGATATAATTAATGGTGACTATTTTTTAAACACGCTCATAAATTATTTTCAAGTTGAACAAATACAGACACAATTCGATACAGTTGAAAAATCCGTGCATAAAAAAATTATATACGGGTATACACCATTATGGAATCAAAAGATTTCAATCGACAGTGTTCCCATGAATTTTCAAATTGCAGTAACAGAAACTGGATCGGACAATCCTACATACATGATAGGAACACCTATCCTAATAAATGAATATTAATATAATGAAATTGGATCTGAAGGAGATTTGGAATATGGAAAAAATCATCGTAAGAGGCGGACACCAATTAAAAGGCACTGTCAAAATTGAAGGTGCTAAAAATGCTGTGCTTCCTGTCATTGCCGCTAGTCTTATTGCTAGTGAAGGAAAAAGCGTTATAAAAGATGTTCCTGAACTTGCTGATGTATATACAATAAACCAAGTGTTAAGGAGTATAAATGCTAACGTACATTTTGAAAGTAATACAGTAACAGTAGATGCTTCCAGTCAATTGATCACAGAAGCCCCATTTGAATATGTTCGGAAAATGCGTGCCTCTGTCCTTGTTATAGGACCTCTATTGGCACGCTACGGTCATGCAAAAGTTGCTATGCCGGGGGGGTGTGCCATCGGTTCAAGGCCTATAGATTTACATCTAAAAGGTTTTGAAGCAATGGGAGCAGAAACTCATGTTGGTAACGGGTTTGTTGAACTAAAAGTCAACAAACGTCTTAAAGGTGCAAAAATTTATTTAGATATGCCTAGTGTCGGTGCAACTGAAAATATTATGATGGCAGCAGCATTGGCTGAAGGAAAAACAATCATTGAAAATAGTGCAAAAGAGCCTGAAATTGTTGACTTGGCAAATTACCTCAATAAGATGGGTGCCAAAATAGTTGGTGCAGGAACAGAAACGATCCGTATTGAGGGTGTTGAAAAGTTGCGCGGCGTGGAACATTCAATTATACCTGACCGTGTAGAAGCGGGAACGTTCATGGTAGCAGCAGCAATTACACAAGGGAATGTGTTGATCCAAAATGCAGTTCCTGAGCATCTGCGCTCCGTTATTTCAAAATTAGAGGAAATGAATGTAAAGGTTATCGAAGAAGAAAATGGACTGAGAGTTATTGGACCAAAGAAATTGAAAGCTACAGACATTAAAACATTACCACATCCTGGGTTTCCTACAGATATGCAATCGCAAATGATGGCTTTAATGCTGGCAGCAGAAGGTACAAGTGTAATTACAGAGACAGTTTTTGAAAATCGATTTATGCATGTTGAAGAATTCCGACGCATGAATGCGAAAATGAAAATTGAAGGTCATAGTGTAATTATTGAAGGGCCTAGTAATTTACAAGGAGCAGAAGTAGCAGCTACAGATTTGCGTGCAGCAGCAGCATTAGTATTAGCTGGATTAGCCGCTGGCGGAGTGACGAGAGTAACAGAATTAAAACATCTTGACCGCGGTTATGTTAACTTTGCTGGCAAATTAAAAGCCTTAGGGGCAGATGTGGAAAGGGTAGATGATAATGGGAATACTGTCGTTCCGTTTATGCAAGTCGAACATTTAGACAAAACGATTGCGGCAGAGCTGTCTTAATAGTTTACCTATCTCTTCGTAATGCCTGTAAGTAAAGAATTCAGATTGTGAAATGAATCATTTGGAATTTATAATTATATACAATTCTATTTCATTTTTGTCAATTTGGCTTATATATTCCATGTTTTATTCTAAATCACATTCAATTAATAGATAGTATAAAAACAGATGAAGAATTGTATCATCTGTTTTTATTTGTTATTTGGTATATATGATTCATATAAGGAATTTGTGAGGAAATTAACTATAAATTTTAATTTATGTATGAGTATAGTTTACATGTTGGATTGCCAAAGGCTTTTCGTTGCTAGCAAAATAATATATTAGTTTACTTGAAAGATGGCCTTGATATAGGGCTAAATTTGCTTCAATGAAAAACCGTGTTCATTTTTATCCGTCCGATTAGCCTGTGAAAAAACTTTTATTTTGATGGAATTTCCGTCACTATATCCTTTCTTATCAACTACATGAAAGTTTCACTTTATCCCGGATGTAAGGATCCGTATTTTTCTCATTTCAAAAATATGCTAATGATGTTGCGAACATGATGAGAAAAACGGGTCCTAAATCCCCGATTGGTTCATCTAACATTTCTTGGGAAAAGCATTCCAAGAAATGAAGTTTCACTTTATCCCGGATGTAAGGATCCGTATTTTTCTCATTTCAAAAATGTGCTAATGATGTTGCAAACATGATGAGAAAAACGGGTCCTAAATCCCCGATTGGTTCATCTAACATTTCTTGGGAAAAGCATTCCAAGAAATAAAGTTTCACTTTATCCCATCAGAAGTACTGCCGTTTGTATGCCGCTAACCGAGCATTTTTAGCTTTTTTATGTTTATACATAGAAAATTGAAATATAATTACAGTTTTGAACATAATAATATGCACTTTTCTTTTCATTCTCTATATGGTAAAATTTAAGAAAATTTAAACATTAGAGGAGTGCTTGTTCAATAATGAAATTATATATTTCTGCAGATATGGAAGGGATAACGGGCTTGCCGGATGAATCATTTGTTAAATCTAATATGCATAATTATGAACGATCAAGAAAAATCATGACAGAGGAAATAAATTGCGTGATTGTTGCTGCTTTAAAGAATGGATGTACAGAAGTACTAGTTAATGATAGTCATTCCAAAATGAATAATATACTTATTGAGCATTTGCATCCAGAAGCAAAACTGATTACCGGAGATGTTAAGCCATTTTCTATGATGGAAGGTTTGGACAGTACATTTGATGGAGCAATGTTTATTGGTTACCATGCACGTGCCGGTCAGTTTGGGGTAATGTCACATACCATGATTCATGCTGTAAGAACAATGTATATTAATGATCATGAAATTGGAGAAATGGGATTTAATGCATATCTTGCAGGTTTCTATGATGTACCAGTTTTAGCCGTTACTGGTGATGATCAAGCAGCTCAAGAAGCAGAAGCGCTTATTCCTAATGTCACTGCTGTAGCAGTAAAAAATACGATATCTCGATCTTCTGTATACAGCCTTACACCAACAAAAGCAAATGAGGTATTATCTGCCAGAATAAATGATGCGATGGAACAACGTCATTATGTTCAAGCACTTATACCTCCAAAACAACCAGTGCTGCGAATTGAATTTGCAAACTATGGTCAAGCAGAATGGGCAAATTTAATGCCGGGTACGTACATAGAGCCAAATTCAACGATTGTTACATTCAAAGCAAAAGATATTTTAGAAGCGTATCAAGCGATGCTTGTTATGACGGAACTTGCTATGAATACGAGGTTTTCATAAGGAGGGAAGTCCATGCTTCGTTACATATTAAAGCGCTTACTCATCATGCTGGTAACTTTGTGGATAATAGTCACATTGACCTTTATTCTGATGGTTACCATCCCAGGATCACCGTTTAATAGTGAAAGAGGGACTAATGAAGTCGTACAGGCTAATTTAGAGGCGCATTATAATCTGGATGAAACCTATATTGTGCAATACTTTTTATATTTAAAGTCGATTGTAACTCTCGATTTTGGGCCATCAATAAAGCAGCCGTCGCAAACAGTGAACGATATGCTAATGCGCGGTTTTCCAATTTCATTTGAATTAGGGATTATAACCATTATTGTTGCTGTTTTATCTGGAGTAACACTGGGGATTTTTGCAGCATTAAAACATAATCAAATCATTGATTACTTAGCAATGGGATTTGCTGTTTTAGGTATATCGATTCCAAATTTCGTACTAGCTACACTTTTAATTCAGCAGTTAGCTGTTAATATTGAACTTTTTCCTGTAGCCAGATGGCTGAGTCCTGCCCATATGATCTTACCAATTACTGCACTTGCTACTGGACCAATGGCTATTATTGCCAGATTGACAAGGTCAACTATGCTAGAAGTATTAACACAAGATTACATAAAAATGGCTCGAGCAAAGGGGTTATCTCCATGGAAAATAGTCATTAAACATGCATTAAAAAATGCATTAATGCCGGTTGTCACAATTATGGGGACGCTCTTAGCAGGAATTTTGACAGGAACATTTGTGATAGAAAAAATATTTGCAGTTCCGGGCATGGGTAAGTATTTTGTAGAAAGCATAAATCAGCGTGATTATCCAGTTATTATGGGAACAACCGTATTTTATAGTGCATTCCTCATTATCATGTTATTTCTCGTTGATATTGCATACGGACTTTTAGATCCGAGAATTAAGTTGCATAAGAAGGGAGGAAAATAAGATGAATTTGGCAGAAAAATCAACAAAACAACTTCCTTCTCCAGCAAATATTCCGGATGCTTGGTTTACTTGGAAAGAAAAGGATAAAGCGGAAATGCAGTCTGTATCCAGACCATCCTTATCTTATTGGATGGATGCTTGGAGGAGACTTGCCAAGAATAAGCTTGCAATGACCGGTCTCATCTTTTTAGTTATCCTTACTATTTTTGCAATCGTTGGGCCAATCCTATCACCTTATGATGTAAATAAACAAGATTTGCCTAATCAATATCAGCCCCCATCCAAAGCGCATTGGTTTGGAACAGATAATGCAGGACGTGATGTGTTTACTAGAACTTGGTATGGGGCGCGAATATCATTGTTTGTCGGATTTATGGCAGCGCTCATTGATTTTACGATAGGAATAGTTTATGGCGGTATAGCCGGTTATAAAGGAGGTCGAACCGATAATATAATGATGCGGATTATTGAGGTTTTGTACGGTCTTCCATATCTGCTCGTCGTTATTTTATTATTGGTTGTCTTAGGGCCGAGCTTAACGACTATTATTATTGCCTTAACGGTCACTGGTTGGGTAGGCATGGCCAGAATTGTCCGGGGGCAAGTATTACAAATTAAAAATTATGAGTTTGTTCTAGCCTCTAGATCATTTGGTGCAAAAACATCAAGGATTATCCGCAAAAATTTATTACCAAATACGATGGGTCCAATTATTATACAAATGACTTTAACCGTCCCTAGTGCTATTTTTGCAGAAGCATTTTTAAGTTTTTTGGGGCTGGGTATTCAAGCACCGTTTGCGAGCTGGGGTGTGATGGCGAATGATTCCCTAGGTGCAATTTTATCCGGTCACTGGTGGACATTATTTTTTCCAGCCTTTTTTATATCCTTTACAATGTTTGCATTTAATGTATTAGGTGACGGGCTTCAGGACGCACTAGATCCGAAACTGAGAAAGTAGGTGAGCAAATGGAGAAATTACTTGAAGTAAATGATTTACATGTTACATTTTCCACCTATGGCGGAACTGTTAAGGCGGTTCGCGGTGTTGACTTTGAAATACATCAAGGAGAGACATTAGCGATTGTTGGTGAGTCTGGTTGCGGTAAAAGTGTTACTGCTAATGCGATTATGAAGCTGATTCCCGACCCGCCTGGAAAAATAACAAAAGGGACGATTACATTTAAAAATAAAGCATTGACAAGTTTATCGGAAAAGCAGATGCGATCTGTTCGCGGAGTCGATATTTCCATGATTTTTCAGGATCCGATGACAGCATTAAACCCAACGCTAACCATCGGAACACAATTAATTGAGGGTGTGCGCGAACATCAGAAACTTAGCGCCGGCCAGGCAAAAGCAAAAGCATTAGAAATGCTGCAATTAGTTGGCATCCCCAATCCAATAGAACGTTTAAAGCAATATCCTCATCAGTTTAGTGGTGGGATGAGGCAGCGAATTGTAATTGCAATGGCCCTCATTTGTGAACCAGAATTATTGATTGCTGATGAGCCGACAACCGCGTTGGATGTAACAATTCAAGCACAAATTTTGGAGTTGTTTGAAAAGATTCAGGCAGCAACTAAAGTAGCTATTATTCTAATTACGCATGATTTAGGCGTTGTTGCCAAAATAGCAGATCGAATTGCTGTTATGTATGCAGGCAAGATCATAGAGGTTGGGTCTAAACGTGAGATTTTTTATCAAGCGCAACATCCCTATACAAAAGGTTTGTTAAATTCAGTTCCTCGCCTTGATGTAAAGGGGGAGAAGCTCAAGCCAATTGATGGATCCCCACCTGATTTATTCTCCCCCCCACAAGGCTGTCCATTTACTGCGAGATGTCCACTAGCAATGGAGGTGTGTGATAAAGTTTACCCGAATACGACTGACAAGAGCAAATCCCATAAGGTGAATTGCTGGATGCAGGATAAACGGGCACAACAGCTGTTAAAACTAACAGCAATTAAATAAAACATAAGGGGGAGAAAGTATGAAGAAGTGGTTAGTAAGTATGGTCATCATTCTTTTTGTTGTCGCTTTAGCAGCATGTACTGCGAAGAAAGGAGCTGGAGAAGAATCGAAAGATAACGGTAAACAAAACGCAACAGAGGAAAGTGTTGATAAAAAAGTTTTAAAATTAAATAATGGCCGGGAACCAACATCTTTTGACCCGGCAATCGGATTTGATAATGTTTCGTGGAATGCTTTAAATAATTTGATGGAAGGGTTAACTCGCTTAGGAGATGATCATCAACCACAACCAGCAATTGCAGAGAAGTGGGACGTATCCGAGGATGGAAAAACGTACACATTTTATTTACGAAAGGATGCAAATTGGTCAAATGGAGATCCGGTTGTAGCAGAGGATTTTATTTTTGCTTGGGAAAGATTATTAAATCCGGATACGGGTTCTGCCGCAGGATTTCTTGGTTATTTTATTAAAGGTGGCGAAGCATTTAACAACGGTGAAGGCTCTAAAGATGATTTAGGCCTTACCGCAGTAGATGAGAAAACATTTGAAGTAGAATTAGAGAGTCCAACAGGCTTTTTTCTGCATTTAATAACAAACCCGGCTTTTTTCCCGGTAAATCATAAAGTTGCTGAAGAAAATCCAAAATGGCACGCCGAAGCTAATACATTTGTTGCGAACGGACCATTTAAGTTAGATACTTGGAAGCATGATAATGAAATGGTGTTTAGTAAAAACAAAGAATATTGGGATGCAGAAAATGTACTATTGGATGGTGTGCATTGGACAATGATTGACGATGTAAATACAGAATATCAAATGTTTGAAAGAGGGGAATTAGATTCAGCAGAAATTCCAGCAGAATTATCCGATCAATTGATTGATGGGGAAAATGTACGAATTGTTGAGCGAGGCGGGTTGGATTTTTACCGGTTTAATGTGACAGAGGAACCGTTTCAAAATATAAAAATTCGGAAAGCATTTGCTTTGGCAATTGATCAAAAAGAGATCGCAGAATTTGTAGTGAAAAACAAAGTAGAACCAGCTTCCGGTTTTGTATCACCAGGATTTATGAACCCGGAAGGAAAAGATTTTAGAGATGTTAATGGGGATCTTATTTCTTTTAATCCGGAGGAAGCAAAAGCATTATTGGAAGAGGGAATGAAGGAAGAAGGGTATGATGAACTTCCTAAAGTAACATTGTCATATAATACGGATAATGTTAATAAAGATGTAGCAGAAACATTGCAAGGAATGATCAGCGAACATCTTGGTATTAAAGTAGAACTGGAAAATACGGAATGGAATGTGTTTCTAGAGGATCAAAAAGCATTAAAACATCAATTGTCACGAAGTTCTTTCTTATATGACTATGCTGATCCAGTTAATTTCTTAGAAAGCTTCATTACCGGTTCTTACATGAATCGAACTGGCTGGTCAAATGAAAAATATGATGAATTAATTGCAAATGCAAAGTCAGCAGTAGACGAAAAGAAACGCTGGGAATATATGTATGAAGCAGAAAAGTTATTAGCTGAAGAAATGCCGATTTTTCCAATTCGTTACTACAACCAAGTAGAAGTTTTACAGGAAGGAGTTACGAATATTCTCCGTCACCCAGTTGGTTACCTAGATTTAAAATATGCTGATAAACAATAGGTTAACAGGGGCTCATAAATCAGCCCCAGTTTCTAGGAAAGAAGGGATCAAATGATTTATCCTCCTAGACTTCACCAAGGAGATACAGTTGGTATTCTTGCACCTGCAGGTCCACCAGATAACAGCAGGTTGCAGCAAGGAATATTGTTTTTGGAAAAAATGGGACTGCGGGTGCGGCTAGGGGAACATGTAGATAAAGTGGATGGCTATCTAGCAGGGAACGACAGAGAACGACTGGAGGATTTCCAAAGAATGATCGTGGATCCGTCAATTAAAGCAATCATCTTTGCTAGAGGAGGATATGGAACGGCACGGATAGCATTACAGCTGCCTTATAGCTGGATGAAAAAGCAACCAAAAATCATTTGGGGATACAGTGATATAACATATTTACATACAGCCATTCGTCAACGAACGGGACTTGTTACGTTTCATGGTCCCATGCTTTCCTCTGATATTGGAAGAGAAGATTTTGATTCTATATCTGCAGTGATGTTTGAACAGTTATTCCAACCAATGACGTATACTTTCACAGAAGAAATCGCTCCTTTATATGTTATTGCTAACGGAGAAGCGACAGGAATGCTGGTAGGGGGAAATTTATCTATCTTAGTAAGTACACTAGGTACCCCGTTTGAAATCGATACTACAAATCGAATCGTTTTACTCGAAGACATTGGAGAAGAACCTTATAAGGTGGATAGAATGTTGAATCAATTAAAACTCTCCGGAAAGCTTCGTAGTGCAGCTGGAATTGTATTAGGCGATTTTGCTGAGGCTTGCCCAAAGATAGTTCCGTCTTTAACATTGGATCGCGTTTTTAATGATTATTTGTCTAATTTAGACATACCTGTATTAGCAGGCTTTAAAATAGGTCATTGCATGCCAAATATAGCTATTCCTTTAGGGACAGAAGCACAATTATCGACGAAACAAAAAACATTGAAAATTCAGCCGGGTGTATACTAGTAGAATGGGGGATAAAACATGGTCATAAAAGAGATAAAAACATTTCGTGCAGCAGTGCCTTTACATACTCCATTTAAAACAGCATTACGTACGGTTACTACAGCTGAAACAGTAGTTGTCAAGCTTGTATGTGATAATGGAATAACTGGTTGGGGAGAAGCTCCACCAACACATGTCATCACTGGTGAGAGTTTGTCTAGTATTGAGTTTAGTATTCATCATGTGTTTAAACCATTACTGCTTGGGAAGACATTATTATATCGAGAGCGCCTATTCGTAGCGCTTCACAAGAGTATGGTTGGAAATTCAAGCGCTAAGGCTGCAATTGATATGGCTTTATTTGATTGTATTGCTCAAATCACTAATTTCCCACTTGTTAACTTTCTAGGCGGCTATAAAACAAAACTCATAACTGACTACACAGTTAGTGTTAATAGTCCTGAACAGATGGCTAAAGATGCAATAGAATATATGAATAAGGGTTTTTCAATTTTAAAAATAAAAGTCGGAAAAGATGAGATACAAAAAGATATAGAACGGATAGAAAAAATTCGTGAACAAATAGGCTTAGAACCCGTACTTCGATTAGATGCGAATCAAGGGTGGACGCCAAAGGAAGCAGTTCAGGCGATTAAAAACATGGAAGAACGGGGGCTGAACATAGAGTTTGTTGAGCAGCCAGTTAACGCGAATGATCTAACAGGTCTACAGTATGTTACGCAACATACCAATACCCCAATTATGGCGGATGAGGCTGTATTTACAATTAACGATGCACAACAAGTTTTAGAATGTCGAGCTTGCGACTTAATAAATATAAAGCTAATGAAAACTGGTGGCATTTATCAGGCATTAAAAATCGTTAATCTTGCTGAAGCATATAACGTACAGTGTATGGTTGGCAGCATGATCGAAACAAAGCTTGGAATAACTGCAGCCGCACATTTTGCAGCAAGTCAACCAAATGTTATTGCATATGATTTCGATGCACCGCTTATGTTAAAAGGTGATTTAGTTTGTGGAGGAATTATTTATAATCAACAGGAAATCCACATGGGAAAAGGAAATGGTCTAGGGATAAAAGGTATTCAACACTCATTTATCGTTTAGCGGTCTACTCTTCAAATAGCAGTTCATATTTACTGTAAGGTGCCATAAGAATCTCCCTTCAAGAAGGTTAAGAATCAAAGAAGTCTAAATAGGAGCCGTTTTTTTATAAAGTTGCAACATGATAAGCAGATCTTTGAAATGAGAAAAATATGGCTCCTTGCATTCGGGATAAAGAAAACATGCCCCTAAAACAGAGGTATCCGACGCCTGAGCGGAAAGCCCGCTTTTAGTCGGCCTTCCTTTAAATTCGAGCCGATGTTAACTTATCGTAGGAAGGAGATCGAAGTTTGCTAGACGCTCGAACGCTGAAGCTAGACGATTGATACTCTTTTCAAAAAGTTATTCATCATATAGAAACGGATATAACTTCTTAGAATACAAGGAAAAAACCTCACTTAATGAAGTTGATTTTATGTTTATTAAGTTTAGTAAATTAAAAACGAGCTATAGAAAGGAGCACTATACATGAGTAGACAAAAGCCGGCGCAAAATGATCATGATCTTTGGGTTACAAGTGTTCCAGTGGCTACGGTATGGACAAACCCCGAATCACCGAGGAGTATAGATTTTCCGGGTATTACAAATCCAACCAATTTGGATACGTGGATCAATCAATTAGATAACACAGCTAAACTGGCCTTATGTGAAGAAAATCGAATTCAAACGCAATTACTATATGGCGAGCAGGTGGTAATTACAGAGCAAGTAGGGGATTGGGTACATATTGTTATCCCTTCACAGCCTTCTGCTAAAGATGAAAGAGGGTATCCGGGATGGGTGCCATTATGTCAGTTAGAAACGGTAAACCGAAAAGAGTGGCAACAGCAAATATTAGCTATTATTCGAAGTGATAAAGCATGGCTGAAATTAGTAGATGAGCAAAAAATAAAACTAAGCTATTCAACTATTCTTCCAGTAAAAGATTATGATGAAAGTGAAGTTATGGTATGCACTCCTCATGGGATTGGTTATTTAAACGTACATGATGTGGAACTTTTTTCTCGGGAAAAGGGGCTTTTACGTGGTAATGGAGCTGCGATCTTAGGTTCGGTGAAAGGTTTTGTTGGATTAGCTTATTTTTGGGGAGGGATGAGTTCTTTTGGTTATGACTGCTCAGGACTATCATATACAGCTCATAAAGTAAATGGATATCAGATTGCTAGAGATGCCGTAGACCAGTCGAAAGGTGGTAAGGAAATCACCTTTTCGCAAGTACAACCAGGAGATTTACTGTTTTTTGCGTATGAAGAAGGAAAGGGACGCTTGCATCATGTCGGCTTATACTATGGTAAGGGGAAGATGCTTCACTCGCCGCAAACTGGAAAGGGAATCGAAGTCATCCAGTTAAAGGGTACCATCTATGAAAAAGAGCTATGTGCTATTCAACGCTATTGGCGTGATGAAGGGTGCGAATCTATATGACAGAAGAAATCTTACAAGTAAATAAACTAACGAAATATTTTAATGTTGGCAAAAACCAAACTTTACAGGCAGTTAATGATGTTTCATTCCGTATTTATAAAGGAGAAACATTTGGTCTTGTTGGAGAATCGGGTTGTGGGAAATCGACGGTCGGCCGAACTATCCTTGGTTTATATGATAAAACAGCCGGAGAAGTTATTTACGATGGGAGAGATATTCACACGTTAAAGGAAAAAGATAAAAATCAATTATACCGGCGCATACAGATGATTTTTCAAGATCCTTATGCATCTTTAAATCCGCGTTCGACTGTCAAAGACATCATATCTGAACCGATGGAAGTGCATGCATTGTATAAAACGAAGCAGGAACTGCAGGAACGTGTGTATCAGTTGCTTAAGGAAGTCGGACTAAATCGTGATCATGCCAATCGCTATCCACATGAATTTAGCGGAGGACAGCGACAACGAATCGGAATTGCAAGAGCTTTGGCATTAAATCCTGATTTTATTATCGCAGATGAACCTATCTCTGCTTTAGATGTCTCTGTACAAGCTCAGGTTGTTAATCTATTGAAGGAGTTACAAATGGAGAAAGGGTTAACCTTTTTATTTATTGCCCATGATCTATCCATGGTCAAACAAATTTCCGATCGGATAGGAGTTATGTATTTAGGGAATTTGGTTGAATTAACTAACAGTGAAGCCCTCTATGTCAATCCGCTTCATCCGTATACACAGGCTTTACTCTCCGCCATTCCCATTCCCGATCCAGATATAGAAGAGAAAAGAGAACGAATAATTTTAAAAGGAGAATTACCAAGCCCCATTTATCCACCAAGTGGTTGTGTATTTCGAACTAGATGCTCCGCAGCTATGGAAATTTGTGTTAGTCAAAAACCGCAATGGCAGGAAGTAGAACCAGGACATTATGTAGCTTGTCATCTTTACCAATAATAAAAACATAGTTAAAAATCCTATGTCTTTAGAAAAACTTGGCTTGTCGCCAAGTCTTTAGCGAAAGCTGTAGTTTTTCTTATACTATAAACCCTAAAATTTTATACTTTCCTATAGTACAAGTAAATTATCCCTTTATTAAGGTATAGCTTATAAGTGGCTAGGATTTTTTTAATTCTCAAGAAACGGTATCCAATTTCTAGTGGATATCTTTTTTGCAGATAGCTTCGCCGTCTAGCAAACTTCACTTTTCTTCCTTACGATAAGTTAACATCGGTTCGAATCTAAAAAGGAAGGCCGACTAAAAACGAGCTTATCGCTCAGGCGTCGTATACCCCTGATATAGAGGCATGTTTCCTTTATTCCGTATTTAAGGTCCGTAAGATTCCAGCTTCAAGCGTTAGAGAGACTAAAAATCTAGGTGTGGGATAACAGCGCACCTAAATGTCCGATTGGTTCGGTAAACAGGATAAGGAAGGCTTCTTGAATAGGCACCGCGTGAAAGAGCTCTTTCTTTTTTGGTTCATTTTAATTCTCTTTTGAATGCAAATTTGATTAAAAAAGTAAAAGTTCCAGGTGTATTAAGTGAATTTTTACAGAATGAGTTTTCCTTTATATTTTAAGTTCTATTGTTTTCTTACAATGTATACATATATTAGTAGGAATGCTAGATTAAATAAACCGAAGGAGGAAAGGAATGAAACCAGGTAACTATTCAAAAAAGAGTGGTTCAAAAGCATGGAAGAAGCGAAACGCCATGCTGTTAAAAAAGATTAAGTCAAAGCAACAATCACCCTTTCAACAACAGAGTATTTCAAAAAAACCATCAGGTAACAAACAACTGTTTTTAAAAACGAAAAAACCTTATTACTTACAAAAGTCACCAAAGCGCCCATCTGTTTGGAAAGTTCCGACCTCACTTCTATTAGCTAGTTTAATTGCCATCCTAGTTATACCAACTATGATTGTTGTTCCATACACTAAAGCTGATAAACAGGAGGAAAAAGCAATATCACATGAGGGCGATAAGGAGGAAGTGGCGAGTGAAACAGAATTAGGTGCTTCGCCATTCTCTGTGTCTGTTATGCGGACAGCATCTGATAAGGTGGAAGGTATACCATTAGAAGAATATGTTGTAGGAGTGGTAGCATCTGAAATGCCAGCTGATTTTGAAAAGGAGGCATTAAAAGCACAATCTCTTGCTGCAAGAACGTATATTGTAAACCAAAAACTTCATGGAGAAACGGCAAAAAAAGAATCTGATGTTACAGATACTGTTCAACATCAAGTATATAAAGATGAGTATCAGCTACAGAAAATATGGGGCAGTGATTTTGATTGGAAGATGAAGAAGGTGAAGGAAGCTGTTGCAGAAACAAAAGGGGAAATTTTAACATATAAGAAAGCGCCAATAACCCCAGCATTTTTTTCTACTAGCAATGGATATACGGAAAATTCAGAGGATTACTGGGAAAATGAGCTACCTTATTTAAGGAGTGTAGAAAGTCCGTGGGATAAGTCATCTCCTAAATATTTGGATCAAAAAACATTTTCCCTTGAGCAGTTAGAGACAGCGTTAAAAATGGATTTGCCAGATCAGTTTCCATTGCCAATTGAGATAACACATACGGACAGCAAACGAGTAGAGAAGGTAAATATTGCTGGAAACAGCTTTTCAGGTAGGGACATACGAGAACAGCTTAAATTACAATCTAGTGATTTCACCATTAAACAAAAAAACAATCATTTTATATTTACTACCAAAGGGTTTGGTCATGGTGTTGGAATGAGTCAATACGGAGCAAATGGAATGGCAAAGGAAGGGAAAAACTACAAAGATATTGTTGGCTACTATTATAAAAATGTAGAAATTAGCAAGGTTAATGATATCGCTAAAACTCTCGTCGCAAAATAGGCGGGAGTTTTTTATCGCTATAGGAAAGTATAAAACTTAAGGCTTTATAGTATAAGAAAAATGATAGCTTTCGCCATAAAGACTTGGCGACAAGCCAAGTTTTTCTAATGCGCTTCTAGATTTTGTGCTTAGACTCATTTCATGAACAAAAGTGTTTGTCCAAAATAAAGTCTGGCTTTATCCTAGTAAATCCCCTTAATTTACCCTTCTTTTTTAAAAAAATACAATAAACTGTAAAATATTTTTTGAAAGATGTATATAAATACCTTTTTCTGATCAGAATGGTTGTTGAGGTGATGTTCTAATGAATGAAGAAAACAAAGGGACTTCAAAAAATAAGTGGAGTCGAATTTTTCGTAAAAAGTGGTTTTTCCCTGCTGTCTATTTAACTATTGCTGCTGTATTGTTATCAGTAGTTGTTTGGTATCAAAATAATGATAGTCAGGTTCCGGATGCTCAGGATAAAGGAAATGAATATACACCAGCACAACATGGTGAACGAGCGGAGCCTGTAATGGAACAGCAAGAGACAATTAAAATGCCAATAGCAGACGAAGAAGAAGCAGAAATTGTAACTAAATTTTATGATTACAACGCTGATCAAAAAGAGCAAGAGCAAGCATTGGTCTTGTACAACAATAAGTACTACGAAAGTGATGGTGTAAATATTGCTTCAGCAAGCGGTAAGTCATTTGCTGTTGTAGCTGCTCTAAGTGGTGAGGTTACCGAAGTTAAGGAAGATCCATTGCTTGGAAATGTTGTTGTACTAGAACACGATGATGAAGTCACAACATACTATGCTAGTTTAGAAGAGGTTAATGTCAAAGCAGGAACAGAAGTGAAGCAAGGCGATAAATTAGGAGTAGCGGGAAAAAACGTTTTTGGAAAAGAGAGTGGCACACATGTTTATTTTGAATTGCGCAAGGATGGAAAAGAGGTTAATCCTGAAGAATACTTTAACCAGCCTGTAAGCAGTCTGAATAGTGTGACAGAGGAAGCGTCTGAAAAAACTGAATCACAAGAAAAAGAAGCAGCTCCGTCTAAAGAGGATGAAGCTGCAGAAGAGTCATCTACTGAAGATCAATCACATGACGAAGGTCAAGAAGACAAGTCTGACGCTGATGAAATAGAAGGTCAATTAAATGAGCAGTCTGATAGCTCGACAAAATCTTCTAAAGATGAATAATTGGTCAAGCTCCCTTAGTAATCATAACTGAGGGAGTTTTTACCATTATTACGTCACTAACCGTTCGATATTACTTTTAAAATTATAGAGCTTTTTTAAAAATTTGCCTGTCCCACTGACGCAAAGATGCTTTTTTAAGCATAAACCACATCTGATCATAATAAACTTATACAAACTAATCATTCTAAGATGTCTGAGGTGAGAGCATGTGGGGCTACTTTTCAATTGATAAGGATAGAAAGCGTCCTAAGTATAAGAATAAAATACAGAATATTATTAATGTTAAACGTATTTAGTTGTGAATTAGGTAAACAACTACATATTGTTGCACTGATATTTTCAGTCAATCATTTTATTACAAACTATTCCATACATGAAACACCTGTCTCAAACTACCACCTCGGAAATATACAACTCAGGGAGGCGAACGGTGTGCACGACTACATCAAAGAGAGAACAATCAAAATAGGAAATTATCTTGTGGAAACGAGAAAAACAGTTCGTGTAATAGCAAAGGAATTTGGCGTATCTAAAAGTACGGTCCATAAAGATTTGACAGAGAGATTGCCCGAGATTAATCCAGAGTTAGCAAGCAAAGTGAAAGGAATATTGGAACATCATAAGGCCATTAGGCATTTACGTGGAGGAGAAGCAACGAGAAAAAAATATAAAGTCGATGCTTCAAAAAAAACGGAAGCAAAGCCAGTAGGGTAAGTGGAGTCTAGAGCATCTTCTATTTACCCATCGATAATCCAAACCCATCAAACTATATATATACGAATAAAAGCTTTTTTTAACATAGGGTTAAAAATAGTCATCCAAAAAAATCGTTACCATAAATAAGTCATTTTATCCAGCATCTAAGGTACCGTAAAACTCTCGCTTCAATAATGATAGAGAATAAGCAAAAGTCCAAGTTTTTCAAGGACAAGAAGGACTACGACAGCGATACATCGCACGCAGAAAAAGCGTTTTTCTTTTTTAAGAACTTCTGTGATTTTAGCATTTAATTCTACTTCTCTCAGTAGTAGATGAAGGAAAAGCCCTACAGAATGAAGTTTCATCTTATTAGTAAAAAGCCTTCTGCTAAAAATAGAGGCGGGAGGTTTTTTCTGTTTTTGTATAATACTTGGGAAAGGTTTACATCCAATTATATTTTCCTTAACAAAATTTAAATAAAATGCAGTTAAATGTAGAGATTTGTGGTAAAATATTATATTAGTAGCAGTATGGACAAAAATAATACATAGTAACTAATTAGGAGGATTTGAGCCCATGTTTTCAAGGGATATCGGTATTGATCTTGGGACAGCAAATGTATTGATTCATCTTAAAGGAAAAGGAATAGTTTTAAATGAACCAGCTGTTGTCGCCATGGATCGTAATACAGGAAGAGTACTGGAAGTCGGTGAGGCTGCTAGAAAAATGGTTGGTCGTACACCAGGGAATATTGAAGCTATTCGCCCGTTAAAGGACGGTGTAATTGCCGACTTTGATGTTACAGAAGCGATGCTAAAACATTTTATTAATAAAATAAATGTAAAAGGTTTTTTATCCAAACCAAGGATTTTAATTTGTTGCCCGACAAATATTACCAAAGTTGAACAAAAAGCGATTAAAGAGGCTGCTGAAAAATCAGGTGGAAAAAAGGTTTACTTAGAGGAAGAACCAAAAGTAGCAGCAATTGGTGCAGGTATGGAGATTTTTCAACCTAGTGGTAATATGGTTGTCGACATTGGTGGTGGTACAACAGATGTAGCTGTACTATCCATGGGGGATATTGTAACGTCAGAATCCATTAAAATGGCTGGGGATAAATTTGATGCGGAAGTCCTTCAATACATAAAGAAAAAATACAAACTTTTAATCGGAGAAAGAACAGCAGAAGACATAAAAATTAATGTGGCTACCGTTTTTCAGGGTAGTCGTGATGAACAAATGGAAATTCGTGGTCGGGATATGGTTTCAGGATTACCACGGACTATCTCCGTAAATTCCCAAGAAATAGGAGAAGCATTACGGGAATCTGTCTATCTGATCGTTCAAGCAGCAAAATCCGTGTTAGAGCGTACACCGCCAGAATTATCAGCAGATATTATTGATCGTGGGGTAATTTTAACAGGTGGCGGGGCATTAATTCATGGCATGGATGAATTGCTTGCTGAGGAGTTAAAAGTTCCTGTGTTTATTGCAGAAGAACCTATGAACTGTGTAGCAAAAGGAACAGGTATGATGTTGGAAAATATTGACAAAGTTGATCGAAAAAAGATCATTTAATTGTATTTAAAAAGAAGATAGAGGCTAACCAAGACCAAGATCGCAACATCTTAAATGGCGATGTGCCGCTGTTGAAGTTTTCCTTGTCTTTTAAATGCAGAAGTGCTTTTTCTCGTGCGATGTGTCACTAAAGTAGCTTTTCTTGTCCTGTTGCAAAGTTGACACTGATGTCCCGTCTAGTCGAAGCTTCCAGACGGCGCAGTTTCTAGTAGTGAAGTGTATCGTTACAACAGAACGATTAAATTAAGGGAATAAAGAAAAACTAGGTGTACAGAAATTGGCTAAAATTTTTATTCTCTTCGTTTTAACTTCAACGCTTTTAACAGCAGATATTTCGAGGTGTCATGTTTACCAGACTTTTTAAACATTCTCTTTGATTGAATTAAAGGAAAAAATTATAAAAGGAGGGGAATTCGTTGTTAAGAGGTTTTTATACAGCTGCCAGCGGAATGATCGCTCAGCAGCGTCAGCAGGAGGCTTTTGCAAATAATATTTCCAATGCAAACACCCCGGGCTATAAAGCAGATCAGACAGCTTTGCGAGCTTTTCCAGAAATGTTAATGAATAGAATGGGGGGAGAAAAACTCCCTACTCAACATTCGCTTAGCGTAAGAAAACAAGAGCCAATAGGGTCCTTGAATACAGGCGTGTATGTACAAGAAACGATTCCAACATTTACGCAAGGGGATGTTCGTCAGACAGGAATTTCTACTGACCTTGCGCTTATTGATGGGCAGTTACCTGATGATACAGGAAGGCTTTTTTTCACTGTGCAGAACGCTGCGGGAGATGTTCGCTATACTAGAAATGGTAATTTCACGGTAGATGGCGAGGGATACTTAGTTACAAATCAAGGCTATTATGTTTTGGATCAAGCAGGTGAACCAATTCAAACTGATGGATTGGAATTTACTGTAACCTCTGATGGCTTATTACAAACAGCTGATGCTACTATTCCGTTAGGCATTGCCTATGCTGCTGATGCCAATGAGTTAGTAAAAGAAGGAGATAATTTATATGCTGGGGATGCTGTAGCTGTACCAGCCGGAGCAACTTTTTCTATTAAACAAGGCTTTTTGGAACGTTCAAATGTGGATGCGATGCAATCAATGACCCAAATGTTGGAATCGTACCGTATGTTTGAAACAAATCAGCGAGTTTTAAAGGCTTATGATGAAAGTATGGGTAAGGCAGTAAGTGAAATTGCTCGTTTAGTGTAAAGGAGAGATTAGCATGTCAAGAACAATGATCCAAGCTGCAGTTACAATGAATCAATTACAAAACAAGCTCGACGTGATCGGAAACAATCTGGCAAATAGTCAAACAACAGGTTATAAAAACAGGCAAGCTAATTTTTCCTCGTTACTGTTTCAACAGATGAACAATTTAACGGATCCTAGAAACGCAGAAGGTAGATTAACTCCGGATGGTCTCCGTATCGGAACAGGAGCAAAGCTTGGGGCAATTAATTCAAATATGCAATTAGGTGCATTGCAAAACACAGACAGGGCATTAGATACGGCATTGCTAGATGCAAGTCATTTATATCAAGTTCAAGTAATTGAAAACGGAGTAACCGAGACGCGTTATACACGAGATGGTGCATTTTATTTAAGTCCAGTTAATAACAATCAACAAGTAATGCTTACAAACAGTGATGGAAATCCGGTACTTGGTATAAACGGCCCGATCGTTATTAATGAAGGATTTGATGACATTACACTACTACCTAATGGGGAAATTAGAGTGACACGTGGAGCAACAACTGAAATAGCCGGGAGAGTTGCTGTAGTTGAAGCAGTTCGTCCTCATTTGCTAGAAGCAACTGGAGAAAATTTATTCCGTTTACCTAATGTAGCAGAGCTCGGCTTTAATATAGCTGAAATTATTCAACCGGTGGGAGAGAACGAACAAATTTTAAAAGGTGGCACATTGGAGGCATCGAATGTCGATATGTCTCAAGAAATGTCAGAGTTAATTATGACACAGCGTGCCTATCAATCTAATGCAAGAACGATATCTATGAGTGATCAAATGCTTGGTCTTATTAATCAATTACGCTAAATACCAATTTATTGCCTAGAAGAGGTAAAAGATCTGAGTTCGGCTAGATCGGTAACGTTCAAAAAAACATGTGTATCATTACCGGAGTGTTCCTTACTGCTTAGGGAATTATACAATTTTTTTCATTGTAGGATAATTTTTTTTGAAAAGTAGCTTCGTCTAGCTTAAGCGCTCAAGCTGTAGCAAACTTCGAACTTCTTCCTACGATACGCCAACATCGGCTCGAATCTAAAGGAAGATTCGACTATAACCGGGCTTGCCGTAAAGCGTCGGCATCCCCTGTTTTAGAGGCATGTTTTCTTTAAGGATATAAGGAGCCATATTTTTCTCATTTCAAAGATTGCTTATCATGTTGCAACTTTATGAGAAAAACGGCACCTAAATGCCCGATTGGTTTAACTAACATTCAAGGAGAAAAGCACTCCTTGAATGAAGGTTCACTTTATCTCGTCAGAAGATCTGCCGTTTGTACGTCGCTAACCAAGCGCTTCTACTTGATAAACCCTGAGTGTATTGCTGTTGAAGCTTACTCTGTTCTGTAAATACTGCTGACAGTAGCATGTCCTGTCGAGTTCAAGAGACTGTACGAGCAGTAGAGTATGCAAATTTACAACAGATAGAGTCACAAGCTACAAGGAATTCGATGTGTCATTTTACCGTAAACAACCTCTAGAAGTAAGGAGAAACAAAAACTATGTTCCTAAACCAGAATCTCGTCAAGGGAAAAGGCTCTACCAAAGCTTTAGAGGAAGATGGTACTAAATTAATCTATCGTTCCCAACAAAAGGCTGATTCAAGTACTGCTAAATTACGACAAAGAAGTGAAAAACACCAAAAGCAGCGAGCAGGGACAACGAAAAAACGCCCGAGACTACGCATTTTTCCTATTTGGTTAAGGATTATTGTCGTTTCACTTCTATGTATAATTGCCTTAGTGATTGGACTAATGGTCGGCTATGGAGTCATTGGTGATGGCACGCCTATAGACGCTTTAAAAAAAGAGACATGGCAACATATTATAGACATTGTTACGAAAACAAATTAAGTAAAGCATCTAAGTCCATTGTCGACTGAGATGCTTTTCATTTCAGTTACCATATCATATAAAGTGAAATTTCATTCAGTGCGGGGAATCCTTCATCCGCCACTGAATGTTAGTCCCACAAGGGTATGACCTAAAGGCCTCCCGAACGAATCGGGTATTCAGGTCCGTTATCTCCCCTTAGACTTTTACTTACTCTCAATCATTCTTGAAGTAGGATTCTTACTGCACTTTAGATGCGGGATAAAACAAGAAAAGAGGCTGATAAAATGAATATTGAACAAATAAAAGAGATAATTCCTCATCGTTATCCGTTTCTGTTAGTCGATCGTGTAACAGAATTAGAAGAAGGAAAACGAGTTACAGGTTTGAAAAACGTTTCTGCAAACGAACCATTTTTTCAAGGCCATTTCCCTGAATATGCTGTTATGCCGGGTGTTTTGATTTTGGAGGCGCTGGCACAGCTGGGTGCGATTGCCATGCTTGGCCTAGAAGAAAATAAAGGAAAAATTGGATTTTTAGCTGGTGTGGATAATTGTCGTTTTAAACGGCAAGTTCGCCCTGGTGATCAATTGCAAATGGAAGTGGAGATACTTCGATTAAAAGGTCCAATCGGTAAAGGAAAAGCAGTTGCTAAAGTGGAGGGAAAAACAGCTTGTGAAGCAGAAATTTTATTTGCTATAAAATAAGCTTTGCAGGATGTACAATATCTGGCGAAAATGTCATAGCTAATGTTCTTGCAGGTTAGGAAAATTTTTATGCTGAAGTTAAGGTGATATAGTTATTGTTCGACGTTATAAATGAAATTGGACTATGATCCAAGCGTTAAAATTTCAGTTGTTAGACCAAAAAACAAGGATAAAGATGAAATCCAATCGGCGATTGATGAAACGGCAAAGTATCCCGTAAAGGATACGGATTTCATGACAGGTGATGAACAAAAAAACTTGAAACGTTTATCGAATTTGGAAGAAGGACTTTATCGAAAAAGATTAATTTCTTATGGCGGTTTGCTGAAGGAAATACATAAAAAATTAAATCTTGATGATGTCAAAAATGGCGATTTGATTCATACTGATGATGATGGCTATTCCATCATTGCCATGTGGAACTGGGAACAAAATTATTTTATAAAGGGGCGATAAAATGAAAGCTGTGGTCGATAGAGGAGTGATAATTATGCAAAAAACAAAAGAAAATAACGTATTAAGAGCATTCATGATTTCTCTAATAATAACTTTGATTGTCTTTTTTGTTGGAGACAGCTCAAAATCTAATACAGCGGTTTATTTAATTTTTGTAGGAATTTCTTCATTTGCAAGCCTGAACATTTTATTTTTAATCACTTCAAAGGCATATGAGAAATTTTTGAAGGAAAGTTAAATTTATTTCAAAACTTCACAAAGACGATAAAATTTTATTTTTGCTGAGTACGGTTTTCGGTGATTTTATGACAGACGATGAAGAGAAAAACTTGCAACGTGTGGCTGATTTAGAAAAAGGACTATACCGTAAACGGTTAATTTCTTACGGTGGATTGTTGAAGAAGATACACGCTGAATTGAATCTTGATGACGCTGAGGATGGCGATTTAATTCATATAGCTGATTAGAAAATCAATCTTAATTAGGTTTTCAGGTTACATAATAATCATTCAGCTTGCCGAAACCGCCTCGAATTTTCCGACCCTTTTTAAACCTTAAAATCAATGATTATAATTAAAAAATCACTTCATCTTTCAACTTTAGGAAAAATTGGATAAAAAATTGTATGACTTCTCTTGATTTGGTTATGCTAAAAGCGAACGAATACAAAAGGAGGCATTACAATGAAATCAAAACTTCTTATGAAATTTGGAGCATCTATTTTAATGTTATCATTAATTGCCGCTTGCGCAACAAATGATGATCAAAATCCTGCAGATAATAATGATACACCATTAGAAGATCAGGGGGATAACAACGATCGTCCTGCAGATGACAATGGCATCGATCAGAATGATAACGATCTCCAAAATGAAGGAGATAATACTGACACTTATAATAACGACGATAATAGGATGGACGATGATAACAACCAAGGAAATCAATAATGGTTTAATTTTTTTCGCTCCATACTTAAAAGGGGCAGAACATCACAGTATGTTCTGCCTCTTTTCACATTAAAAAAGCATAAAATTTAGTACGAGCTAAACCGGTAGTGAAAATTTTAGACCTTAAGAGGAAATTTAAAAAGTTCGGCGAAAATGTAGCTGATTTTAACGTACGTTAGAAAGTATCAAATTTTAGTGCAAAAGTTAATATCTTAACTCATTATATCGATCTGTCTGCCAAGTGTGGGATGAGTTATTTTAGAAACAGAGGAATCCGCAATCATTTTTTGTAGCTGTGCGCCTTGAGTTTCCATTACTCTTATTGTATTTTTCATCACCGCTATACCTGCATTAGTTCGTATTTGCTGATTAGCTAAACCAATTGATAATGCAGCTATATCCATCCAAACATCAACTCCTTAACTCGTTTAAAATTAGGTATATTATAACATAGCATGACAACAAAAATTGAAATTGAATGAAAGATTTCTGTAATTAAGGTAAAAGGGACTACATATCCGATGATCATCCACCACAAAGTTTAGAGAAGAGCTTTAATGTAAAAATAATATGCAGGATAAGATGAATTACTTCTGAAGTAAAAGTCTTTCTTCATCTTTTCATTGTTGAAACTAATTGTCGTTAAGTAAAGACAAAATATAGACAAAATAGTAGAATTAATGTTAAAAGTCTAATAATTATCAGAGGAGGAGACTACGTTGAAGCAAGGAATTACATCAGTGTATATTGTATCAATAAAAACAAAAGCGATATTTTGGAGTGAATACACTTATTATCGTTCGCTCATTTTAGAAGATGATGTTCAGAGGAGATCATTGCATCGACCAGAACAAATTATTGATTATAGTTGTCTGTTATATGGATCTACCTTAGAGGGCAGGAGGATGGCTGTAAAAGACGTATTACATTCATCCAGCAAGCTCCCAATTCCGGTCATACCTGAACAAGGTGTTTACATGATGCCAACAGCCTCCATTAAAAATAAAAGCAATGCTTGGATCGCTTATCACCACATATATCGATATGAAAAAAAGAACTCCGGCACATACGTTACGTTTTATGATGGGAGCGGCTGTTATGTAGAAATATCTTTAAATGCATTTGATCTACAATATAAGCGAACAAGTCAATTAATCGTACATCTAAATCGTCCTGTTTTGTTTGGACAATCCAGATTTCCTGCAATGAAATTATTTCACCAGCATTTATAACTATGTTTTACTTGAGAAATTTTATGAGTAAGATATAAAGGAAAAATAGCAAGTTTTATAAGCAGTATGAATTAAATTAACTGTTTTATCTTCAATAATCGATAAAGTGTGAATCATTAATTAAGTACCAATTATTGAAAACGGTAATTAATCTTAAAGTATTTTTACTTGTTTTTCAGATGGTTAGCTTGTTATTATGAATACGTTCAAAAATACTTGTATCTACAAAGGCTTGATATTACTTTAACAAGTAGTAACTTTCAATCATCTAAAAATCTAAATCAAACAATAGAAAAGTGAAAGTGATTAATTTTCCATAAGACAAGGAATACTTTATCGTTAGAAATACATCCTAAGTCGTAGTTAGTTATATTACCTTAGCCAGTTATCAAACAATGATATAATCTATACAATAAGGTTAGACATAACTGGAACAGATACGGAACTATCGTTTTAAATTAGAAGCGTATAAAATAAATGACAGACGTTAATTTAATTAAAGTGAGAATAATTATGTCCAAAAGCATACTAAAACTTTATTTAATCTAAACATACAGTGAAAATTAAGGTGTATCTGTACTAGTTTTTTTAACTGCCTAGAATATTAAGTATTTCGCTTGTACATTACCTTATATAATACTTTATGGTTAGCAAATGAAAAGATTTAAAAGTTAAAGCTAGGTTCACATTCGGAAATACTAGATCAGTCATGTTTGGGATTTGATTTTTTGCAGTAACTATCCTGTACTATAGAGGAGAAAATTGTGTAAAATTAAAGCAAGCGTGTTAGTTGGCTAACTAATCTCGAATCTAAGGTGATTTAAGACCACTACTTCAAAAGTTATAGAGAATACAAAAGTCTAATGGGAGATAACGGCACTTAAATAACTGATTCGTTCAGATAAGAAAAGCTTCTTCTTGATTAGGCATCCTTAAAAAATGCCCTACTTTTTTAAGGATGTCAGAAATTTTAGGTTTTTTTCTACTTCTATCTGTATGTGATGAAGGAAAGTCAACATAAAATGAAGTTTCACTTTATAGCCATCGGCAAAGATATGGAAGTCCCACGAAGATGGATAAAACGAATAAGTGTTAAGGAGTCAATTTTCTACAGTGGGTTAAGAATCACATTTGTAGGGAACAAGAAAAACCACCACGCGTGCAATTTGGCCGTGTATAATTTATGTATTTCATGAAACAAATGCTTAACTAAGTACGTATATACTGATAATGAGAAGATAGCCTAAATTCAATAGAGGGGAAAAACGTGTAGTTTTTTACCTGTACGTTAAAAGCAAGTTTTAAAAGACATATACATAGTTTTTAGAATACTGAATACGAAGCCTATCAAGTTAGATATTTAACTAAAAATATCTACTACTAGAATAGTCTTCAAGAGCTGGTAGCAATAGATCGTTTTCCAAGAAAATACGTTAAATCCAAATATTCAGCAGCGCTCTATTGCTAGCAAACTTCGATCTTCTTTCTACGATAAGTCAACATCGGCTCCTCGTGGAGGTTTCCCTTTATCTCGTCTGAAGCTCTTCAGTTTGTATGTCGCTACCGCCTTCTAGTTTTAGTTCTATTTGCTCAATTAGATATACCGCTCCATTTATAAAGGGTTAAAAGATAAAATCAGATTTACATCATTGCTATGTAACAATTATTTGCGGTTTACCCAGGTTCTATAAATGAATCCATTAGTGAAAAGCATTCAATAGTAGATAAGAGAGGGGCATTATTTAAGTGAAAAAAATTTATGTTAGCTTAGCCATTATCGTCATAGCATTAATGCTTGCTGCATGCAATGAGGAAGATGATAAAAAAGTAAAAAATGAAGAACGTGTTATCCCTGTTGAAACAAAGAAGATAAAAGAAGGAGATATTGTTATTGAAAAAAGCATCTATGGCAGAACAGAACCAACAGGGGCCATGCCCGTAATGGTTCAAAACCCAGGTGAGGTTAATCAAGTAGAAGTTAAAACCGGGGATAAAGTCGAGAAGAATGATCCAATAGCAATCATTCAGTCTCCAGTTGGTAAGCAAACAATTCGTGCTCCTAAAGATGGAAAAATAACTCAGCTTAATGTTAGTGAAGGAGAATTGGCTTCAACTGAAGATCCGTTAGCGATTATTGCTGATTCCGACTCGTTAAAACTGACCTTTACCGTCACGGATGACGATCGTAATCTGCTAGAGGTAGAGGATGAGTTTGATGTATCCATTGATAATAAAAAATATAGAGCCAAGATAACATCAGCTGATGCAATGCCAAACGACACTGGATTATATCCAATCAAGGCATCCGTAAAAAATAAAGAAAACAAATTACTACCTGGTATGATAGCAAAATTACAAGTTCCAGAAACAAGAATAAAAAAAGCGTTAATCGTTCCCACTCAAGCTGTTGAGGAAGAAGGGAATGAATCGTTTATCTATGTGGTAAAAGATAATAAAGCGGTCCGTACTGTTGTTTCCATAAAGGAATCTCAATCGGACCAGACAGCTATTGAGGGAGACATCAAAGCTTTCGATACAGTTATCGTAAAAGGACAACTATCTCTATCGGACGGTAGTAAGGTTAAAGTTGTGAAAGGGGAATAAGACTTGAAGCTAATCAAAACATCTGTAAAACGTCCAGTAGGCGTTATTATGATAGTCCTTGCAATACTCGCTCTTGGTGTAGTTTCATTGCGCAGCTTAACTGTTGATCTTTTCCCAAAAATAGATCTCCCGGTGGCTGTGGTGGCAACATCATATGAAGATGCAGCACCACAAGAAGTTGAGAATCTAATCAGTAGACCAATTGAGTCGGCTGTAAGCACTGTAGAAGGGATAGAAACTGTCCAATCTCAATCTCAATCAGGATCATCCTTAGTTATTATGATGTTTAGTAACGGAACAGACTTAGATCAGGCTTTACTTGATGTCCGAGAAAGTGTTGACCAAGTAAAGGGGATGTTGCCTAGTCAAGCAGGCGATCCGAATATTATGCGATTTAATCCGGACCAGTTGCCGGTGATATGGGTTGGCTTAACTGGAGACGACACAGCTTCCTTAACGGAAATAGCTGATGATCAATTGGTACCATTTTTTGAACAGCAAGGTGGAGTGGGATCTGTCAGCGTCGAAGGTGGTAAAGAAAGAGAGATTCAGTTAGTTCTCAATGAAGCCAAATTACAGCAATATGGTGTTACAACGCAAACAATTATTCAATCATTAAACAGTGCCAATCAGTCAGCTTCAGTTGGGACAGTTGAAAAAGGCGATAAGGATCTTCAACTGCGTGTGACTGGTGAATTCAAGTCAATGAAAGATATTAAACAAACGCTTGTTCAAACGGAAGCAGGCGCAACTGTACAAGTAGAAGATTTAGCAGAAGTAAAAGATGCTTATAAAGACGAATCTGGATTGACGTTAGTAAATGGAAAACCTTCCGTAGTTTTATCTATACTAAAAAAAACCGACAGCAATACGGTGGAAGTAGCAACAAATATTAAAGAGAGTATGAAAGAAATAGAACGGGATTTGCCAAAAGATGTTAATTTAAATGTAATTATAGACACATCAGATTTTATTCAAATGTCAATTGATTCTGTGGGGCAAAACATTTTAATTGGTGGCATCATCTCAATCTTTATTTTGTTGTTATTCCTAAAGAGTATTCGCGCAACCCTTGTAATAGGCTTGTCAATTCCTATTGCGATCATTACCACTTTCATTTTAATGTACTTCACAGGAGAGACATTAAATATTTTAACCTTGGGCGGGTTGGCATTGGGATTAGGAATGATGGTGGATAGCTCAATCGTTATTCTGGAACATATCTATTCTTATCGCCAACAAGGATACAATTTAAAGGAAGCGGCGATTAAAGGAGCGAGTGAGTTGGCTCCTGCTGTAATTGCTTCAACAACAACTACATTGGTTGTATTTTTACCGATTATTTATGTAGAAGGAATAGCATCCGACATGTTTACGCCACTTGCATTAACCGTATCTTTTTCATTAATTACTTCGCTTGTGGTAGCTATTACATTAGTCCCGATGCTTTCTTCCAAGCTCCTGCAAAAAGCAATAAAAGATAGTGGCAGACGTTATTGGTTTGATCGCTTCTTAGGTTGGTTAACGAATGGGTATAGAAATAGTTTAAAATGGGTGCTTGGTCATCGTAAAACAACTATTTTTGCAACCATTTTAGCGATTGTTGCCAGTTTGATGCTTACACCGTTTATCGGAGCGGAGTTTGTTCCTTCTGCTGATCAAGGGCAATTAGAAGTACGTGTAGAAACACCTTCAGGAAGTTCATTACAATATACAGAGAAACTTGTTGAACAAGTAAACAAGGAATTAAAGGAATTTACACCATTGATTGAAACAAATTATGTAAATATTGGTAGTGGAACCTTTACTTCCGGAGGAGGAATTAGTAATAGTAATGAAGCTATTTACACGATTCAGCTCATTCCTTCTGGAGAACGCGAAAAAACAACCGTCGATGTTGTTAAAGAAATGGACGATAAATTAAAAGAGATTGCCGGTGCAGAAATAACCGTTAATTCCATGGATTCAGGAATGAATATGGGTGATCCAATCCAGATACAATTAAACGGACCAGAACACGAATTGTTAAAGGAACTTGCTGGCGAAGTTATTAAGGAAATTGATGATGTAAATGGGGTTTATAATCCGGAAACCTCTGCTTCGGAAGGTGTTCCGCAACTGAATATTGAGATCAATCAAGACCGCGCTGCCATGTATGGTTTAAACCATGAACAGATATTGGGACAAGTTCAAATGCAGTTTACTGGTCAAGTAGTTACACAATATCGAGAAGATGGTAAAGAAATGGATGTTACATTAATTTACCCTAAGGAACAGCGTAGCAAAATAGCCGACTTGCACGATATGAAAATACAAACTCTACAAGGTACAACTATTTCACTAGATGAAGTAGCAGAATTTAAGCAAATGAGTGGACCTGTTAGTCTACAACGAGAAAATCAGCAGCCACAAATAAATGTCGGCAGTCAAGTTGTTGACCGTGATTTAGCAAGTACCACAGCTGATGTAGAATCCGTATTAGATAATATGAACTTTCCGGAGGGCTATAGCTATCAAATTGGGGGACAAGCACAAGACATGACAAAGTCATTTACAGACCTTGCTATTGCGCTAGTTTTCTCGATTTTCCTGGTCTATGCAGTAATGGCTGTTCAGTTTGAAAACTTCTTATTCCCGTTCATTATTATGTTCTCAATGCCAGCAACTGTTATTGGAGTAGTGCTAGGGTTATTTATCATGGATATCCCGTTAAGTATACCAGGCTTTATAGGAATAATTATGTTGGCGGGAATTGTCGTTAACAACTCGATTGTGTTAGTAGACTATATTAACCTTTTACGGCGAAAAGGAATGACGCGTTATGAAGCAATATTAGAAGCAGGGAGAAGCAGACTCCGTCCAATTTTAATGACAACTTTAACCACTATTTTAGCTATGGTGCCATTAGCTCTAGCATTAGGTGAAGGTGCAGAAATGCAACAGCCATTAGCAGTAACGATTATTTTTGGTCTGGGCATTTCAAGTATATTTACACTGTTATTAATCCCAGTAGTTTATACGTTGTTTGATGACTTAACTGCAAAGTTTACAAAAGGAAACAAAGGTAAAGAAAAGGCATAATTAAAAATTTGATATGCTCCCCTTAAGGTAGACAGATTAAAAAATAAAAATCTGTTTTCCTTAAGGGGAGTTTTTGTATGTCCAAAAGATCTCATTCAAGTAAATTAAAATATGAAGTAATAAAGGCTTATAAAAATGAGGATTATACAATGAATGAGTTATGTTCAACGTATAAAATTAATAAATCAACTCTATATAGATGGATTGAAAAATTTGAGAATGAAGGAATACGTGGTTTAGAAGAATCGAAAACATGGAAACCGTATTCTCAAGAATTAAAAGAAACAGCCGTAAGAGATTATCTTTCAGGTGAATATTCCTTACGTGAGGTTATAAGAAAGCATGGTATATCTGATACAAAAGTTCTCCGTAAATGGATAAAGAAGTATAATAGTCATAGAGAATTAAAAGAGACGGGAAAAGGAGTTCGCTCTATGACTAAAGGAAGAAAAAAACGAATTGGAAAGAACGGATTGGAATAGTACAGGACGCTTTATCCAACGATAAAAATTATCAAGAAACTGCGGAAACTCATAAAGTATCTTATCAACAAGTATATCAATGGGTGCGTAAATATGAAGCTGATGGATGGGATGCATGAAAGGATAGACGGGGTCGTTGTAAAAGTGTAGAAGAATTAACTCCGGAAGAAAAAATGAAGTTAGAGATTCAGAGAATAGAAAAAGAGAATGAACGTTTACGTGCGGAGAATGCATTTCTAAAAAAGTTAGAGGAGATCGAAAGGAGGCGAAAATAAACCAAGTAAGATTTGAAGCTAAATATATCGCAATAAAAGAATTACATGTAGAAGAAGAAAGTATGTCCATTTCCCTTCTTTGTGAAATCGCTGGGGTCGTACGATCCTCTTACTATAAATGGTTAAATAGAACACCTTCTAAACAAGAACTTCAAGGAACATCCACTTATTCATAATGATCGAGGATTTCAATATACTTCACATGGATTTAAACGTAGGATAAATAAGATTGAGATGACACACGGTATGTCGCGAGTTGGTAAATGTATGGATAACGGACCAATGGAATCTTTTTGGGGAACACTCAAAAGCGAAAAGTATTATTTACATAAGTATGAGACATTTGAGGAGCTATCTAAAGCGATGAATGAGTACATATATTTTTATAATCATGATAGATATCAAGAACGATTAAACGGCCTCAGCCCTATAGAATATAGAACTAAAGCCGCTTAAATCATTTTTATTATTTCCACTGTCTACTTGACAGGGGCCAGTTCATTTTGCAATTGAGGTGGGGAATTTTTAACCAAAGTAACATAGGTTAATTTTACAACATTGCTTGTTAATGATAATGCGTGAATAAAGCTAGTTGTTGACGACCTGGTACGTAGAGAGAGGGTCTGAAAAAATACTCCAAGAAACAATATATTTATAATGGTCCGAAATGTTTCAACTATTTTTTACTTGTTAGTCCTTCATAAATCTTATCAATGTTATATTGCAAGTATTTTATATACGTATCTCCTTCTTCGCCAGGTTTACCAATTTCATCTGAGTAGAGTTCGCCATATATTTCAACACCGGATTCTTTTGATACAGTCTCCATCGGTCTTGGATCTACGTTTGTTTCTACAAATAAGACTGGTGGATCATGTTTTTCTATAAACTTAAGCAATGAAGTGATTTGTTCTGGTGAACCATTTTCCTCTGTATCAATGGCCCAAATGTATCCTTCTTTTAATCCATAACGTTTTGTCATATACTGATAGGCTTGCTCGCTTGTGATAAACACGCGATCTTCTTCGGGAATTTCATTGATTTTAGTTTTATATTTTTCATCAATTTCTCTTAATTGATCTAAATATTTTTCGGCATTTTCTTTATAATACTCTTTGTTATCGGGATCAATTTCGATTAGAGCATCACGTACATTTTCAGTCATTTGTATGCCAACAATAGGATCTAAAAACGCATGGGGATTAACTTCCTCCTCTTTTTTATCGCCAGAACCTGATGTTACATACATTGGTTCTACCCCTTTTGTCAGTTCAAAAGCATTATTCCAATCTTGACTAACCGATTCCATCATTTTTGCAAACCAGCCATTATCGCCACCTTCTAAGTTCAGCCCGTTATAAAATAAAACATCAGCATCTGTCGCAGCTTTAATATCTTCTGGCAGCGGTTCATATTCATGCGGATCTGTTCCTGTTGGTACAAGATTATGCACGTTAACACGATCTTTACCGATTTCCTTAACCATATCCTCAAGCAATGTAAAAGAGGTTACAGCGAGGACTTTATCCCCGTTACGAGTTGTTTCTGTATTTGCTTTACTAGTTTTACTTGCACTATCTTTTGCTGTTTCATTATTTTCATTTCCACACGCTGCTAATACAATGAGTGCCATCAATACAACAGTCATTAATTTAATAATCTTTCTCATAAAACAAATTCCTCTCCTTTATTATATTGATAAATTATTTTTGTATTATTTTTAACACATAAAGAACATTTATCCTGTATCTAAGGTATCGAAAGACTCCTTCTTCACGAGCTATAGAGAATAATCAAAAGTCTAAGTAAGAGGTTTTTCAACGACACCTGAAATGATAGCCTTTGTTCTATTTCTATCAGTAGGGGATGAAGGATTAGCCCTATTGAATGGAGTTTTACTTTATAAAATCGATAATTATTATCAATTATCAGTTTCAAAAAAGAGCTCTCCAATTATTTTCAAAAAATGGCTAAAAGGGATATTTTTAGTCGTTGCTAATCGTTTTAAATCTTTTCCTTGTCTATTCCCCGTATTGGGACAGTTCCTTTTGTAAAAGTCTATGATTAAGTCATTTCCCATCATTTTTGTTTATAATTTAAAAACCATGTTGAATTTTAACACTTGATCCATTTCCATCCTTTGTTTGTCAAACTATAGTGTTGATTGTAATTTTCTTGATTGATTAAGGGATGTAATACTACATTAATGTTCCATAGCAGTACGTGATTTTCTTGATCGTAGTGACCGCCATAATACTCCTTGTTTTGGAGAAAAAATAAAGACTAGGATAAATAAAGCAGTTGCAGTTAAAACAATGACAGCACCAGATGATAAATTATGTTTAAAACTAATATATAACCCTATCACTGACGACAGTGCGCCAAAGAAGGAAGACAATATGAGCATTATCCAAAACCGATTTGTTAATAAGTATGCAGTCGCCGCTGGAGTAATAAGCATTGCAACAACCAGTACAACTCCTACAGTTTGCAAAGATGCAACAGTTGCCAATGTGAGTAACACCATAATCCCATAATGAATTAATTTCGTTGGTAATCCATAAGCTGCCGCCATTGTTTCATCAAATGTACTTACTAATAATTCTTTGTAGAAGGCAGTGACAGCAAAAATGATAATTGCACTTGTTATCAATGTCATAATCATGTCCGAATTTCTGATTGATAGCACATTGCCAAATAAAATTTGGGTTAAATCTGTAGCCGTTTGGGCTTGTGCTATAAGGATAATGCCTAAGGAAAAAAATGCTGTAAAAACAATTCCAATCGAAGAATCATTTTTGATTCGACTATTCTGACTGACAACTCCGATACCAATAGCTGTTAATATTCCAAATGTTACAGCACCGTAAAAATAATTGATTCCAAGCATGTATGAAATTGCTACTCCAGGAAGTACAGCATGGGATATAGCATCTCCCATTAATGCCATTCCTCGTAAAATGATAAACGAACCAATAATACCGCAAATGATTCCTACTGCAATAGAAGTTATTAACGCCTTCTGCAGAAATTGATAGGTCATAATATCGGTTATAAAATCCACTATACTTCGACCCCCATTTTATGAAGTAAATGAAAGTCCATTTTGTATGCTCTTGTCATTAATTCAGGTCGGATCACTTGCTGTACAGGTCCAGATTCAATCAATTCTTTGTTCATTAAAATCAATTCATCAAAATACTCTTTCACTTTTGTTAAGTCATGGTGTACAACAAATATTGTTTTCCCTTCATCTCTCAAAACTTGTAAAATATCAATAATCATTTTTTCACTAGCAACGTCAATCCCTACAAAAGGTTCATCCAAAAAGAAAAAACTTGCTTTTTGTGCTAGTGCTCGCGCGAGAAATACTCGTTGTTGCTGTCCACCTGATAATTCTCCAATTTGAGTTTTACTGTAATTTTGCATTCCTACTTTTTCCAAGCAGTGATATGCCCACTCTTTATCAGATTTTCTTGGTTTCTGAAATAGTCCAAGTTTCGGATAAGTTCCTAATAGTACTGTATCCCGAACTAAAATTGGAAAATCCCAGTCAATGTTACTTCGTTGTGGAACATAAGCAATATTTTTTTGGCTCTCCTTTATTGGTTTACCACAAATTTCAACTCTTCCACTATCACGTGGAACTAACCCTAATACAGCTTTCATCAAGGTCGATTTTCCAGCACCATTGGGACCGATAATTCCTATTAGATTACCAGTTTTAAAGGAAAAAGAAACATTTCGAACTACTTCTTTCCCATAATAGGAAACACTTAGATTGTTAGCATTTACTAAACCATTCATTATTTCACACTCCCACAAATATTATGCTATTAATAAAAGTTTTACTCGCTTCTACTATTTTTACCTAATACAAAAATTATTAATAATAGTCTACTACATAATATTTTGTTTGTAAACAAGAAGGGATAATTTATTTTGTATGCTTTTTAATACAAATCAAGGAGAGATAAAAGGCAAGTGGTAATCAATTGCCCATAAAATCTTTTACTAAATTAACTATGGAAAGATAACAGCAAGTCCAAGAATGGTTTTAGATGATAAGTTCAAATACTTAAACTGAAATAGCCTTAAAGTCGAACATATTTCTAAATCTGAAATATGGCTGTTTTTTGGAATTACATAAAAAGTAAATTCTAGTAGAGTGGAGTAAGTATAAGGTTATTCGAAGCAGTTAGGAAATTCAGGTTTGATCAGTAAAAACATGTTGGAATTTAACGTGAAAATGAAGTTATAAACCTTATGTGATTTTTTGTGTTGTTTGTAGTCATTAAAACAGCAGATTGTTAATAATTTGGATATTAATATGCCTGTTAAAAACCACATAATAATGCCAAGGTTCTAGCAATACAAGCCTTGGCATTATCTTTCATTTTCGAGGAGAATATATCCATTTCTGCATTGTGGATAATCTTTTTCGAAAAGTAGCATTGTCTAGCTTAAGCACTCGTGCTGCTTGGGAAACTCCGATTTTTCCTATGATAGGTCAACATCGGCTCGAATCTAGCGGGCTTGCCGTAAAGCATCGGCATACCTCTATTGCAGGGCATGTTTTCTTTATCAGTCAGAAGATCTCCAGTTATGATCGCTAACCGAGTGCTTCTAGCTTTTGTTTTTTAAGTATCACGAATTTAATCATCATAAGTACGAAGTATAGACAGGATTTGTCTTACACGTGAAGTAAAGCATGATTTTATAGTAATACAATATGTTTTAATTGAGCAAAATAGGATAAATTATAATTGAAATTAATTTGGAGGTGAAGCTGTTGTCCATATCACAAATTTTGAAATGGATCACAGGAATTTTTGAAGGCTTACTTGGTTTTCCTATTCTTGGAGGAGTATTTATTGTTTCGAATTTATATACACCATTATTTGTTATGCTTATCCTTCATATCATTACATTAATTTTAACGAAGAGAGACGAAGGAGCAAGTGCAGGCAGTATTTTAGGGATTATTACATCCTGTATAGGCTGGATTCCGATTGTAGGAATGATTATGCATATAATTACAGCAATTGTATTAATTATTACTGCATTTATGCCGGACAGAAGGAGTTGGATTTCTTAAGACTTATCCTTGTTGTCTAGGAAATTAAATCTGTTTCTGCATAATGGATATCTTTTTGAAAGGCGAAGTTCAATCTGTAGTAAACGTAGTTAACCGGACACTTCTAGTTGTTTTTCTTTTCGGTAGAAGGTATAGGTGGTTGTTGCAATAATGAAGTATGGTTAATTGGTAGCTGTTTTTATGAAAATTTGTATGTCTAAGCAGAATTTATAGAACAGAAAAAACGATACTGCTCTTAAGTCACACCAAACCTTGTCTAACTTTCACTTATTATAGAATAAAGCAACAGCCTTTCATAAGATAAATCAGCCTTTACACTAAATTTTTATCCCGCATGTAAGGTGCCGTAAGACTCCCACTTTAAGAGCCTGAGTTGGTACAAAAGGGTCTAAGTTGGAGAAAACGGCACCTAAATGCCCGATTCGTTCAAGGGCCTTTAGGTCATACCCTTCTAGGTACTAACATTCAGTAGGAGATGGAAGAAAACTCCTACTGAATGAAGTTTCACTTTATTAAAGTAAAGCCGAGGCTTTTCATCAATTGATAGCCTCAGCTTTTTAGATGGCAGTAGGATTTTTTTCTTTGTACATCAATTATAATGGTGAAGGTGAAAGAAAACTTTGTCTTAGCCTATAATTGGCCACCAGTGGAAGCCGTCTTTTTCTAACAGATGGTTTGCTGCTTCAGGTCCCATGGAGCCAGCTGAATAGTTAGGGAAGTCTGGTTCTTTTTTCGACCAAGCATCTAATACAGCATCGACAAATTTCCAAGAGTAAGCCACTTCATCCCAATGTGTGAAATTCGTTGTATCGCCAATAATACAATCATAAATCAATTTCTCATACGCCTCTGGTGTATTAATACCATCTATGCTACTGTGCGTATATGATAATTGTATAGGCTGAGCAATTGATCCTACACCTGCTTTTTTAGCATTCAAATGAAGAGTGATTCCTTCATTTGGCTGAATGTTAATGACCAGTAAATTTGGATGTTTTTCTGCTCTATGCTTATAATAAAGATTCATTGGTATATCTTTAAATTCAACGACAATTTTAATCGATTTTTCTTTCATTTTTTTACCAGTTCGAATATAAAAAGGTACTCCAGCCCAACGATAATTATCTATCATGACTTTTCCGGCAACATACGTTTCAGTAGTTGAATTCTCTAATTCCGGGGCTTCTTCCCGATAGCCTTTTCCTAAGCTGCCAGGACCGTATTGGCCACGGACAAAATAATCATCTACTTGTTCATGCTCAACAATTCGCATAGCACGAAGCACTTTTACCTTTTCGGAACGAATTTCATCCGGGGTAAGCTTAATGGGTGGTTCCATTGCTAAAAGAGCGACCATTTGCAGCATATGATTTTGCACCATATCTCTTGTAGCGCCAGACCGATCATAGTAACGTGCTCGATCCTCCACACCCAACTTTTCACTGGAGGTTACTTGAATATTAGAGATAAACCGGTTGTTCCACAAATGTTCAAATATTCCGTTTGCAAAACGAATTACCTCAATATTTTGCACCATTTCCTTGCCAAGATAATGATCAATTCGATATATTTGATCCTCATCGAATGCTAAACGAATTTGATTATTTAATTCTTTGGCTGATTCAAAATCGTGTCCAAAGGGCTTTTCAATGACTAACCTTGTCCAACCGGCTCCGTCCTTCAATCCATTGCGTTCAATTTCTTTAGCAATGGAACCAAAGTATTCTGGCGCCATAGCTAAGTAGAAAATGCGATTGCCATCTGTCTCATATTGCCCTTCCAACTTATTTAGTAAAGTGTTTAAATGATCGTAGGAGGAAGTATCAGTTACATCAAATGGCTGATAATAAAAATGGGATGCGAAAGCTTGTAAATCATTTTCTTTCTCTTGATCAGATACTTGAACAGATTCACAAACTTTTTTTCGAAATATATCATTCGTCCATGGACGGCGAGCAAGACCAATTACAGCAAAATCCTTACCAATTTTTCCACTTTGATAAAGACGATAAATGGAAGGGAATAATTTTCTTTTAGATAGATCCCCTGTAGCTCCAAATATGACAATAACGACGTTTGGTTTATCTATAGTTTTCAATAAAACCCTCTCCATCTGTAGTGTAGTAACAAAACTATCATATAAGGTTAAAAACGGAAAAGCAACTATTCGGGACGTAACCAATTCCATGTTTTCTTCAGCAACTGATTAGCCACTTCGGAAAACATTAATCCGATAGCGATCCCACCAGCTAGCAACATAACCTTTGCTGAGAGTTGAACAGCGTTGTAGTAATCATTTTCCACAAATTTACGCATCGCATCATAAGCCATGCCCCCTGGTACTAGTGGAATGATACCTGATACATTAAAGATAATAATCGGTGTTTTATATAATTTTGCAGAAAGCTGACTCAGAACAGCTACTAGCATGGAACCGAAAATTGTAGCAGGAACGATATCCATCCCTTGGTCGGCTAAAATATAATAGACAATCCAACCAAACATACCTACCATTCCACATTGAACTAACGTATTTCTTGGAGCATTAAAAATAATGCCAAATCCAAGAGCAGCAATAAAGCTTGTAATAAGTTGAGCAAGTACCATTAAGATCAACTCCTATATTTTAGTACATACTCTAAAAAGCCGAGATCAAGATACAGCATTGATGATAAATTAGTTCTATTTAGAAATAAACTGTATGGAGCTATATGTGTGTAATCTCAGAATTATGTAACGTCTTATTTAGATAAAGGCGAAAACTACAGCAACACCAGCTCCAATTGCAAAAGCTGTTAAACATGCTTCCACACCTTTAGATACGCCGGATACAAGGTGGCCTGCCATTAAGTCACGAACAGCATTTGTAATATGCAGCCCAGGAACGAGCGGCATCACTGCACCAATAATAATTTTATCCATTTGTACACCTATTTCATACTGAATTGCTAGTACAGCCATAACAGCAATAATAAATGAGGCGATAAATTCAGCAATAAAGCGAATTTCTAATAACTTTTCAAACCAGATCATCGCTGCATAACCAGCTGCACCAGCAATGGCAGATGGTAAGAGATCACTCCACATGCCACCAAACATAATGGTAAAGCTACCACTTGCTAAAGCAGCAGCAACGAGCTGTAACCAGAAAGGAAATGTTTCACTTGAATGCTGTACCCCTTTTAATAATAATAGCGCTTCTTTAACATCAAGTGCTTGAGCAGTTATTTGTCGCGAAATGTGATTTACATCTGCAATTTTTTGTAAATCATTAGAGCGATTGGAAATTCTCCGAAAATAAGAAGCCTCTCCTTCAGTAGAAAACTGAATTCCGGTAGGGGTAGCATAACTTTCCGCATTTTCTAGGCCAAAAGCTGTGGCAATCCGGTTCATCGTATCCTCAACTCGATATGTTTCAGCTCCATTCTCCAGCATAATTTTTCCCGCCAGTAAACAGACCTTTGCAATTGATCGTGAACTACTATCACTCATCTGCGTCCCTCCGTTCGCCGATAAAATAAGTGAGTTTGCTAACTGTTCAAGTTTTTCACCCAGTTAGGCATCTTTAAGGAACAGAGTAAATCTAATTCCTCTTTTCGCTTATCTGTGTAGGAACTTATTTTACGCAAATCATCATCTACAAAGCCAGGATGAGTCATTACTTCTACGCTATTTGCAGAAAGATGTTTGAGCTTTGAAAAAAGATCTTCATTTACAGCGTCCCCATAAAAATCTAACCAAATGTCCTCCGTTAATAAAATATCTGGCTCCGATCGCAATGATTCAGTAAATCGAACGGGTACATTGTATTTTTTAGCTAGTTGAGTAATTACCGGCCTTAATGGCTCCCAACCGTGAACATGATGGTGACTGTCAATATGGTGAAGTGGTAAACCTATTGATAAAAAAGCTTCTAATTGGGTCTGCCATTCTATTTTTATTGCCTCTATATCTGTAGCCAAAAGCTGGGAGTCTTGTTTAAATTTAAAAAAGCCATCTCGGTCTGTTAACTCTGTTACATGTTTGTTCATTGGTTTTCCCCATGTTAACACAAGATGGATTCCAACCTTTAGACTAGGATGTTTTTTCGCTTGGGTTACAGCGTAATCAGTAGCATTTCCATTCATCATTAATGTTGTAGACTGTACAATACCATCTGTATGAGCTTTTATAATACCATCTGTGACCCCTTTTGTTAATCCAAAATCGTCTGCATTAATTAAAATTTTCAATTTTATACCTCCCAAAGCGTCTTTGATTTAAATTTTTAAAAAATACGGGCGAAAAAGACATGTCGAATACTTTTGGTTGTGCTTCTTAGTGGATAAAGAAAAAGCCTACTGAATAGAAATTTCACTTTATAAAGGATAATTTCGTTCAATTACAAAGTTTGTTTTGTCTCCTCTAAAATAGGCACGGGAGTATTCTATTTTTTCTTTTTTTTCATTTTCAGCAATTGTTTCAATATGAAAACAAGGCGCGTTTAGTTCACAATGAAGATGTTTAGAACAGCGTTCATCGGCAAGTGTTATTTCAATATGCTCGACGGTCCTTGCAATATGCACATTAAAATCATCTTTTAATGCTGCATAGAGCGATGTTTTGGCCTGTTTTTCTGTTATCCCGGGTGCAATGTTCCAAGGAATATAAGAAATTTCGTACTGAGTTACATCTCCATTAGCCTTTCGCACTCTGTCAATTCGTTGGATCGGATCATTTAACGTGACATCCAGTTGATTCATTAAATAATCGTCTGCAGGGATAACAGTAATAGCAATTACCGTTATTTCAGCTTCTTTACCTTGTATAGCAACTTGATCACTATACCGTTTGACTGTTTGAGTTAATGTTTGTTTCACTTTTTGATCAGCTACAAATGTGCCTTTTCCTTGTTTACGCACCAAATAACCTTCAAGTGTTAGCTGGTTTAAAGCAGTTCTAACCGTTGTTCTGCTTACGCCAAAATCCTTGCATAATTCAAGCTCTGGAGGGATCTTATCGCCAGGCTGATATTTATTAGCTTTAATTCGATTTAATAATTCTTCTTTAATATATGCATGTAAAGATTTGTTTTTGTCCATTTTTGTTTCCTTTCGTAGTTATTTTGAATTATTAGTTACTTTCCTTCATTTTTATCCCGAATGTAAGGTCCGTAAGACTCGGACTTCACGAAGAAGTGAAGTAGGAGATAACGGCACCTAAATTCCAGATTCACTTAGGTCCACAAGACAAGGAAAGCTACGTAGCTACGCATCGCACGTAGAAAAAGTGTACTTCTTTTTCAAGGACAGGATATGCTTCGACAGCAATACACCGCACGCAGAAAAAGTGTACTTCTTTTTCAAGGACAAGGAAAGCTGCGTAACTTTTTCAAGGATGCCCAAGATTTTAGCGTTTGTGCTACTTCTATCGGTAGGGGGGTGGAGGAAACCTCCTACTGATAGAAGTTATACTTTATTTAACATAAAAACCATTTGTATTCATACATGATAGGTATATCAGACGTAATTATAACTTTATTAACGCTTCACCATGTTTAAAAGAGCGAAGGGAATGTTTCATTTTAATTGTATTGTTAACTTTCTTTAATGGGATTAAAAAAGAAATATTCAAGTCCAAAGCATTACTGCAACTAGATGGTTGCCATTGGAGTTTTCTAACATCCCTATTAGTCAAAGTTTACAGGATAATTCTATTGAATACAACTTTTTTAATTGTTATAACAATATATTTAAATTGTTATTTACAACGAATTAATTGTATGGTACATTTTGAGTAGCAATCCAATCATATATGTAACTTCATTAATTTGACAAACGTTGTAAAGGAGAGCATAAAAATGGCATTAAAACTAGTAGTAATTGGTGGAGGTTCTAGCTATACACCAGAAATTATTGAAGGGATTATTTTACGCCATTCCTCTTTTCCGGTAGAAGAAATCGTATTAGTAGATATAGAAGAAGGGAGAGACAAGCTTGAAATTGTTGGAAACCTGGCTAAACGGATGATTGAAAAATCTAATAAAGACATTCACTTATCGTGGACATTAGACAGAAGAGAAGCTTTAAAAGGTGCTGATTTTGTTTCGACTCAAATCCGAGTTGGCGGACTGGAGGCGAGATCTAAAGATGAGCGTATTCCACTGAGTCACGGGTATATTGGGCAAGAAACAAATGGTGCAGGTGGAATATTTAAAGCTTTACGGACTATCCCTGTTTTAATAGAACTGGCAAACGATGTACATGAGCTTTGTCCGAATGCTTGGATTATTAATTTCACCAATCCTGCAGGTATTGTTACGGAAGCGTTATTAAAACATTCGCCACACAAAAAGGTAATCGGTGTCTGTAACATTCCATATAATATGCGCTACTCAGCTGCTGAAGTACTAAACGTGAAACCAGAGGATGTAATGATTGAATTTGTCGGCTTGAATCACTATGTATTTGGTCGAAAAGTTTTAGTCAATGGAATCGATCGCACACAAGAAATATTAAAAAAAGTTACTGAAGGATTGGATTATTTACCAGCAAATATTATTAATCTTGGCTGGTCTAAAACTTTTATTGAAGCCACTTCTCTCATTCCAAATCCATATCATCAGTACTATTTCCAAACAGCTGATGTACTAAAAAAAGATATACAATCATTACAAGAAAATGGCACACGAGCAGAAGTTGTACAAAGACTGGAAAAATCCTTGTTTGAACTATATAAAAATCCTGATTTACATGAAAAACCTGAGGAATTAGAAAGACGAGGAGGTGCGTTCTATAGCAATGTAGCATGCAGTTTAATGGACTCTATTTATAATGATAAAGCAGATGTTCAAACAGTTAATACATTAAACAACGGGGCGATACCGGAATTACCAATTGATTCCGTTATTGAGGTGAATTGTGTAATTACTAAAGATGGTCCTAAGCCGCTTGCAGTTGGTTTTTTACCACAAAGTATCAAAGGACATATTTATCAAATGAAGGCATTTGAAGAGCTGGTTATTCGTGCAAGTATATCTGGTGATTATAATGACGCTTACTTGGCGATGGTAATGAATCCATTAGTAGCAGATGAAACCGATAGCAAGATCATTCTTGACGAGTTGTTACAAGCTCACCAAGCTTACTTGCCACAATTTTTTTAAAAATTGGGAGGGTTATCCATGGATAATAAAATTATGCAAAAGTTCATTGAAATTGCTGGTCGTATTGGATCACAACGTCATCTTGTAGCAATACGTGACGGGTTTGTTGCTATTATGCCTTTGATTATAGTAGGATCTTTAGCTATATTAATTAATAATTTTCCTCCATTTGGATCCTTTAACTTTGTGGAGTGGATGAATACAATCTTTGGTGAGGGCAATTGGCAGGCAGTAGGGGGAAGTATTTGGAATGGCACATTTGCCGTATTAGCTCTTTTAGTAACCTTTGCAATCGCGTATAATTTAGCTAAGTCGTATGAAGTAGATGGGTTAGCGGCTGGTATAATTGCAGCATCCGGTTTTATTATGTTGGTACCGATTACAGAAGATGGTGGACTAAATATAGGTTGGTTAGGAACACAAGGATTATTTGTCGGTATCATTCTTGCTTTAATTGTAACTGAACTTTTCCGAATACTTATAAGCTCCAAGATGACAATAAAAATGCCAGAAGGTGTTCCGGATGGTGTGGCCAGATCCTTTGAAGCTTTAATACCTGCAGTGATCATATTAATTATACTTGGATTTTTCCAAGCGCTTATGAATGTGTTTGCTAATATAAGCATTTTTGAAGTGATTTTTAATATACTTCAGGAGCCATTACAGGGACTCGGAAATACGTTACCTGCTGCCATGCTTGTTTCTTTTTTAAATCATCTGCTCTGGTTCTTCGGATTACACGGTACGAATATTATAGGTTCGGTTATTGAACCGGTATATTTACCGTTAATTGAAGAAAATCTTAACCTATTCAAGGATGGCATGTCAGCATTTGATGTTCCAAATATTGTAACTAAACCATTTTTGGATTCATTTGTATTTATTGGGGGAAGCGGTACCACAATTGCTCTATTAATTGCTATCTTTATTGTTATTCAAAAGGAGAAAAATCATCCTTATCGACAAGTTGCTAAACTATCTGCTCCGGCTGGAATATTTAATATCAATGAGCCCGTTATCTTTGGATTACCAATTGTGTTGAACCCTGTTATGTTGATTCCATTTATCTTGGTTCCGGTAACCTTAACAATTACATCGTACATTGCTTTAGCCACAGGTCTAGTACCTAGAACAGTTGCTATTTTACCGTGGACAACACCACCAATTTTAAGTGGATATCTTGTAACAGGAGGAAGTTGGCGGGGAATCGCTCTACAAATCGTTAATTTAGTTATCGCTATTGCAATGTATATACCATTCATCTTGGCAGGAACAAGAACAATGAAACGAAATGGGGAAAAATAATGATTAGAAAAGAAGAATTACAACAATTATCATTTTCCATTATTTTACATGCCGGAAATGCTCGTTCGCTTTCTATGGAAGCGATATCAAGGGCGAGAGTAAATCAAATAGAAGAAGCTCGCAATATGATAGGAGAAGCTGAAACTGAATTTATCGAAGCACACCACTTACAAACAAAGCTGCTACAACAAGAGGCAGAAGGAAAGCATACAGAAGTATCAATTATCCTTGTTCATGCACAAGATCACTTAATGACAGCAATGACAGTAAAAGATTTAGCCATAGAAATGATCCATATGTATGAAAAAATAGAGGAGGAAAAATGTTGAAGATTATCCTTGTTTGTTCTGCAGGTATGTCTACATCCTTGCTTGTTAAAAAAATGAAAGAAGCTGCTGAGAACAGAAAATTAGAAGCAGATATTCGTGCAGTAGCAGAAACTCAACTGAAACATGAACTTGATCAGCTTGATGTTGTATTAATTGGACCACAAGTTCGTTATTTAGCAACAAAAATTAAAGCTCAGCTTGAACCAAAAGGGATAGCGGTAGATGTAATTGATCAAGTGGCCTATGGAATGATCCAAGGAGAGAAAGTGTTAGATCAAGCACTATCTTTAGTTAATCATTAAAAAATATTTTAATACTGTAATGAATTACTCTATACAAAAAGAAAATTCACACTGAAAATGCTTGTTAAAACCTGCTTAAATTTGAATATAGCAGGTTTTTTTATTTTATCCCGCATGTAAGGTGCCGTAAGACTCCCACTTTTAAGAGCCTGAGTTGGTACAAAAGGGTCTAAGTGGGAGAAAACGGTACCTAAATGCCCGATTCGTTCAAGTGCTTTTAGGTCATACCCTTCTGGTACTAACATTCAGTAGGAGATGGAAGAAAACTCCTACTGAATGAAGTTTCACTTTATAGGAATCTGTTTTTTATGGTAGCTTCTTTTAGCTTAAGCCCTCAAGCTGTAGAACTTCTTTCTAAGATAAGTCAAGCAAAAAGTTTCATTTCTAAGCTTTGTATCTTCCCAGTATCTATTAAATTTTAATAGAATCAACATAACTCTTGATTAAAATAGTTTTCATATATATAATTAAAATGTAAATAGTTATCAAAATGAATTTTTGAAAGAAAATCATATTAAAACCGATTTTCGTAGGATTCCTGGCTGAGTAGTTCTAGAGAGTTCACCTTATATCCATGGATTTAAAGTAAACGGTTTCAAATAAAGGTGTATATGCATCATAAAACTGTTAAAAAACAAAAAGGAGAATGAGGTGCTGACATGGAAAAGGCTTTTTTGAAAAGGCACAACGATTTGGTAAGTCATTTATGCTTCCTATCGCTGTGTTACCAGCTGCAGGGTTGTTTCTTGGAATTGGAGGGGCATTAAGTAACCCTGCAACAATCGAAGTATATTCTTTCCTGGATCAAAAATGGTTACAAGCTATTTTTATCAGATTGCGCTAATTGAGCAAAAAAGACGGCTTGCGTTCCTTCAATTAACGTTCCATCAATAATCATGGATCCACCAAGGCTGGTCGTCCAAAATGTTTGGTTTGTTTTGGTTTTTCCTATATTACGTTACGTTTCGCTTTGCGATTAGCAAGTTTAATTTAAAAACACCCGGACGAAAGGATGAAGAAATGGAAGACTACAAAAGAACAAGCTCTTGCTATTATAAATGGTCTCGGAGGTAAAGCTAATATCAAAGATGTTGATAATTGCGCAACTCGTTTACGAGTAAGTGTGTATAACCCAGAGCACGTACAAATAGAAACATTGATGAAAACAGGGGCAAAAGGCGTCGTTGCTAAGGGCAGTGGTATTCAAGTGATTTATGAACCTGAAGTGACGACAATAAAAAAGGAGAGTTATGATATGTATTTAAAGCAATTAAAGAATCAACTAATTGTCTCCTGCCAAGCATTAGAGAATGAACCATTACATTCCTCAGAAATTATGGCAAAAATGGCATTAGCTGCTGTTGAGGGGGGAGCAAAAGGAATTAGAGCCAACTCTGTAGCTGATATAAAAGCGATTAAACAACAAGTAAATGTTCCTATAATAGGAATTATTAAACAAGATTATCCAGATAGTGATGTTTACATTACACCAACAATTAAGGAAGTAAAGGCCTTATTATCTGTAGGAACAAACATCATAGCGATGGATGCAACAATGAGAAGACGTCCAAACGATCAACGCTTGAAAGAGATGATCTCATTTATCAGGGAACAATCAGTTGCTATGGTTATGGCAGATATTTCGACGGTTGATGAAGCGAAACGTGCAGAAAAGCTTGGATTTGATTGTGTATCAACGACATTAGTTGGATATACCGAAGAAACAAAAGATCAACATATAGCAACAAATGACTTTACATTATTAAGGGAGATGATTACTCAATTATCTATACCGGTGATCGCAGAAGGTAAAATAGATTCGCCGCAAATGGCGCTTCAAGCTCTAATTAATGGTGCTTACTTTGTTGTAGTAGGAAGTGCCATCACTAGACCGCAAATCATCACGAAAAAATTTACCGATGAAATGGAAAAATATAGCGCCAACGAATAAGTTGGTTGCTATATTTTCTTGTATTCTTCTAATTTTTTCAGTGTTTGTCGATAAGAACGGATTGCTTCTTCGTCGGATAATAAAATCATACTAAGTATATCTAAACAAATCAAAATAGATAGTTGACTATTCATAAATCCTTTTAAATGATATAGATGTAAACTTGAGGTATACAGAATCAAATCGGATTGATTTGCTAAAGCGGTCTCTGAAAAATTAGTAATAGAAATTATTTTTGCACCATTGGACTTTGCAACCTTTATACTGTCAATAACCTCTCTTGTCTGTCCGGAAGAAGAAATAGCAATAACGATGTCTGTTGAAGAGAGAATGGAAGCATTGATGATCATACCATGAGAATCAATATGTGTATCAACGCTAAATCCCATTCTTGATAGCCTGATTTTTAATTCTTGTGCTGATAAACCAGAACTGCCAAGACCATAAACATGAATTTGTCTAGCACTTCGGATCCAGTTTGCAGCTAGTTCGTAATCCTTGATCTCTGCTACTGAATGTGTTGATTTTATAACAGCATGATAAAATTGAGCAACTGTTTCAATTGTTTCACCTAATTCAAACGTTTGTTCCACGGCATCACGTAACAATATTTTAAACTCAACAAAATTTTTTGTACCAATTTTTTTGCAGAATCGTGTAATCGTAGCAATGGATACATCTATTTTATCTGCTAATTCCTGAATATGAATATTCAACAAATTTTGGCTGTTGTTTATCACATAATCGGCGACTTTTTTTTCGGTTTTACTTAGTGTTTGATATTTCAAGAGAATATGGTCAAGAATAGAGCCCATTGTTTATTTCCTCCACAAACATTTATTTGTCCTGCATTAACTGATAGTAAGTCCTCTACATGAATAATTCAAAAAATGTTTAGGTGAAGTTCAACTGCTAGTAATTGTCAGATTAACCCAACTAACTATCCATAAGAAATAAGGACATATCTAAAAACTTCTTTGATAAGACTAATACTAATTATATAAAAGTATAAGATGAATTGCTAATTGTGAACGGAAGATAATCTACATATATCTTTTCAAATAATCTAACTAATTTGTTGAAAACAGTTTAGGGGAGTTCAATTTTTTACTTTACAATTAATACCATCGTTGTTAAGCTAAAAATAGTTAAAAAATTGAACCTGGACCTTTAAACACTAGGGGAGCTAGAGAATAGCTGAGAAGAACATGTATGTTTTGACCCTTCGTACCCGAACAGGATAATGCCTGCGTGGGAAAGTGTAGTCATATTTGGCTGCATTCACGTGGTGGATGCAGCTTATTTTATACGTTAAGAGGGATAAATTTTTTAAGTGAACGTTCTTTAACCGTGAAAATTTCTAATGGCATTTGTAAAAGTATGGTTATGCTACAGCTTGTGATAAGTAAAGAGCGACTAATCCTTTCACTTTATAAGAGATAGCGTATAGAAAAACTCCAATTCTATGACTAATTGCTTACCACTATGCAAAGTTTAATCTAAATATTGCATTATTAGGCGGACTTGTTCCTTTTTTAAAGAATTATTTCAATTTAAAAGAGATCTTTCTACAGAAAAGAATGGTTAGGGACACTCATTCACTAAACTCTCACGTAGGGATGTACAATTTACCATGCTTCTCACTTCCTCATAAATAAATATGAAAGTTTTAAAGGTTCTCTTATTCTGGAGGCGATTTTTCATGAAAGAACAATGGGGGCTTTTAGAAAATGTTCCTCATGATGCAACGATTAATATGGCTTTAGATGAAGCATTACTAAATTGGCATCATGAAGGAGAAATACCGCCAACATTACGTTTCTATCAATGGATTGCTCCTACTCTGTCTGTAGGACATTTTCAAAAAATAGATGGGAAAATTGATTTGGATGGTGTACGTAAGCATCAATGTCAGTTTGTACGCAGGATGACGGGAGGAAGTGCCGTCTTGCACGATGATGAATTAACTTATAGCATTGTTATTTCCGAAGAACATCCATCTATTGCTCCTACTATTCGCCAGGCGTATTATGATTTATCGAAAGGAATTCTTCAGGGGTATAACAATTTGGGGATTGAAGCAACGTATGCAGACTCACTTTCTAAAGAAAGAAGCAGTATATGTTTTGAACGACCAGCATTTTATGAATTAGTTGTTGATGGAAAAAAACTATCCGGAAATGCACAAACTAGAAAGAAAGGCATATTGCTTCAACATGGGTCCATTCCGATATCAATAAATATCGACATGTTATTTGATTTATTTGTATTTCCAAATGAGAGAATAAAGCAAAGAAAAAAACAGGCTTTTTGGAACAAGGCAACAACCATTAGTCGGCTATTACAGGAGCATGTTTCCTATGAAATAGTAAAAGAAGCATTTAAGAAAGGTTTTTCGGATGCGTTAGATATTGAACTTAAAGCTTTCTCTTTAACAAAGAGTCAGTGGAGTGAAGTTTATGAGTTGGCTGAAGCAAAGTATGCAAATACACCATTAAAAGGAGCGGTTTCTCATGTCTAAAGACGCAACATATGTAAGAAAGCCGGAGTGGTTAAAAACGAAGATTAATACGAATAAATCGTATCGGGGACTAAAAAAATTAATGCGCGATAATCGATTAAACACTGTATGTGAAGAGGCGCGTTGTCCTAATTTACATGAGTGCTGGAGTGAAAGAAAGACAGCTACCTTTATGATTTTAGGTGATACATGTACAAGAGGCTGCCGCTTTTGTGCAGTAAAAACAGGATTGCCAAATGAATTAGATTGGGGCGAGCCGGAACGAGTAGCTGACTCCGTTAAAATAATGGGGCTGAAGCATGTTGTAGTAACAGCTGTTGCACGTGATGACCTATATGATGGCGGTGCAGCCGTTTTTGCGGAAACAGTTCGGGCAATAAGAAGGAAAAATCCAGGTTGTACGATTGAAATTCTTCCTTCTGATATGAAGGGGGATTATGAAAGCTTACATACGCTTATGGATAGTAATCCGGATATCTTTAACCATAATATCGAGACAGTGCGTCGTTTAACGAAACGAGTACGTGCAAAAGCTACCTATGATCGTTCATTACAATTATTACAGCGTGTAAAGGAAATTGCTCCACATACACCAACAAAATCGAGTATTATGGTCGGTTTAGGAGAGGAAAAAGAAGAAATTATCCAAGCAATGGATGATCTTTTAGCCCATCAAGTAGATATTATGACAATCGGACAGTATTTGCAGCCAACGAAAAAGCATTTAAAAGTAGAGCGTTACTATCATCCAGATGAGTTTGAAGAATTAAAGGAAATTGCATTACACAAAGGATTTAAACATTGTGAATCAGGGCCATTAGTTCGTTCTTCTTATCATGCTGATGAACAAGTAAGTCAAACGGCTGCACAAAGAAGAATTAATTATATGAAGGGCTATGAAGAACAGGAAAACCAAGTGGTTGATTTTAAGTTTACAAAGTAAGAGTAAGCTGCATTTACGGTGGCCCCCTTCGCTATAAATAAGCATAAAAATTGGATAGGCATGAGACTATACATTCTAGAGCACCCCCGTTTTGGAGGGTGTTCCTTTTGTCCATATGTATGAACAGGCAGTGTGTAAAGTAATAAAGAGACTCCCGGTTGGTAAAAATTAAAATCAACATGTACGTAATGAACTATTTACGCAGTTTCGTAGCTAATAAAAGTTTATGCTTACGATACGAACTCTCTATTTCGGGTTTATTGTATTAACATGTATAATAGGGTTAAGTTTATCACGCATGTAAGGTGCCGTAAGACTCTCACTTCAAGACCTGAGCTGGTACAAAAGGGTCTAAGTTAGGAGAAAACGGCACCTAAATGCCCGATTGGTTTAAGGGCCTTTAGGTCATACCCTTGTGGTACTAACATTCCGTGTAAAAAGAGTTCCACGGAATGAAGTTTCACTTTATAGCATTTTAAGGTGTTCAAATAGTTAAGAATAAAGAAAATGCCACTAAAAAATTATACTTTATCGTGTGCGTGTTCGAAAAGAAGATAAGTAAACCACAGAAGTTTGAGGCGGTGCCGTTTCGGGAACCGTCGGGGGAATAAGTCAATAAGAAAATTTGTCTAGCTTCAAGTCTTTAACAGAGACGACTGCCTAGTTCTACTGATGCGTTGGACATGGGCATTTCCACTCGCGTTACCTTTTAACTTCAGCATGCAAAAAAATTATCCATTCTAACGTACACAGAAAATTCGACGTGTTATTTTTAAACAACTTTTGAACAATCTCTTATAGGTAAATAGAAATGGAGCGTTATAACTATGAAGTCCGTCACCGTTCAAGAATTGGCACAACAATTTAATTTGGAAGTACTGGTAGGAGAGGATAAACTACATCGGAGAATAACGAAGCCAAGAACTCATCGTCCAGGGCTGGAATTTATTGGATATTTTGATTTTTTTCCAATGGAGCATGTTCAAGTACTCGGCAAAAAGGAGATAACTTATTTACACCAATTGTCCCATGAACAGCGGCGTCTACGAATTGGTAATATTGTAAAATATCATCCACCTTGTTTTATTGTAACTTCTGACCAGGGGGGGCTGCAATATCTGACTCAATTTTGCAAGGAAGAGGGGATACCGCTGCTTCGTACGAAAGAGCCTACATCTACGTTTATTGAAAAGTATGATGCTTATATGATTAAAGCATTAGCACCAGAGACAGCAATACACGCTGTATGTGTAAATATCTTTGGACTTGGGGTATTACTTCGCGGAAAATCAGGAATTGGTAAAAGTGAAATAGCTCACACACTAATTGGCAGAGGACATCGATTGGTTGCTGATGATATTGTCGTTTTAAAAAAATTAGGTCCTGATACATTGCTTGGTACACATAACCAGACGAATAAAGAGTTTCTTGCCTTACGCAGTGTTGGACTTTTGAATGTCGTTCGATTATATGGGCGAAAAGCATTTCAAGAGGAAACACGAATTGCATTAGATATTCATTTAACCGAATGGGAAAAGGATGCACTAAATAATGAATTGGAATTAGAAACTCAGACTTGTGATTATATGGGTGTAACGATTCCGAGTATTGAAATTCAATTACAGCCGGGACGAGACGTGGTCGGTCTAATAGAAGCAGCGGCTAATAATTGGTATTTGCAGCAGCAGGGCTATAGTGCGGCCGAAGAATTTATTCAACGATTAGAATCGGATATGGAAAAAAAGGAAAAAGGAGCCCCTTAATGCAAGGGCCTTCCAAGCTCTAAAAGGAATTTATCATCGTATTGCAATAATTGCGGATTCTAAGGCGCCATCATAAATAGCGAGACAACCGAAATGATTGGAATTGTGATAGACAAGAATAAACTAAAGGAAGACCGACTAAAAGCGGGCTTGTCGCTCAGGCGTCGGCATATCCCTATTTTAGAGGCATGTTTTCTTTATCCCGGATGTAAGGATCCGTATTTTTCTCATTTCAAAAATGTACTAATGATGATGCGAACATGATGAGAAAAACGGGTCCTAAATCCCCGATTGGTTTATCTAACATTTCTTGGGAAAAGCATCCAAGAAATGAAGATTCACTTTATCTCGTCAGAAGACCTCGAGTTAGTACGTCGCTAGCCGGATTTTCCGCTTTTGTTCTACAAGAATACTATCAAAAATTATCGATAGACACAATAAAATTTGCTAAAAACTGCTAGGGTTCGATATAATTTAAGACGATTACGTATTAATGAAAGCAAGGAGAAATACAGCTAAGAATCTTAGGAGAATGATATGTTAAATTATGTGGATTTAATAATAGCCTTTAGTATCGCCGTGATAACATCTTTTCTGCTTACTTATCCAGTAAAAAAATTGGCCTTTTTAATCGGTGCTGTTGATTTTCCTAACTATCGAAAAATACATACAAAAGTAACTCCTCGTCTGGGGGGGTTAGCCATTTTTTTGGGAACAGTAGCTGGATTACTTTATCTACAGCCATATCATCCACATTTGCCTGAAATAGCTGCTGGAGCCGTTGTTATTATTATAACTGGTGCACTAGATGATCGGTTTAGTATCCAGCCGATGGTTAAACTAACGGGACAATTAATAGCAGCCTCATTTTTAGTTTCATCAGGCCTGATTATTGAAAAATTAACTCTTCCACTTTTTGGAACTGTTGAACTGGGATTTATTAGTGTGATGATTACTGTTTTATGGGTAGTCGGAATTACAAATGCGATTAATTTAATTGATGGCTTAGATGGTCTAGCAACAGGTGTGACGTCGATCGCATTGATTAGTATCTGTATTATGGCATTTATAGACATGCAAATTATTGTTGCTTATCTTTGTATTGTATTAATTGGGAGTAATCTTGGCTTTTTGTATCATAATTTTTACCCTGCAAAAATTTATATGGGAGACACAGGCTCAAACTTTCTTGGGTATATGATCGCAGTTGTTTCCATGCTGGGTTTATTTAAAAATGTTGCTTTATTTAGCTTTATTATTCCAATTATTGTCTTAGCTGTTCCAATATTTGATACATTGTTTGCCATCGCCCGCAGAGCTTATAATAAAGAAAATATTATGATGCCGGATAATAAACATATCCATTATCAACTTTTACAGGCAGGCTACAGCCATCGTAAAACAGTGTTAATTATATATGGATTTAGCGCATTGTTTGGAACTTTAGCTATATTATTTTCCAATGCAAGTATCACCGTTTCATTTATTATTACGATTATCGTACTGATTCTCCTCCATCTTTTTGCGGAAATGGCAGGGATTGTTATGGGAGGAAAACGGCCTGTGTTGCGTATGCTTCGTTTAATAGTTACAAGACAAATAAGACAAAAAGGTGAAGATAAAACAAAATGAATCGTCAAAATGGATAAAGTCTACTATAATAAAGAAGAAGTAAATGAGGTATATACAGTTTAGAGCTGGAAAGGAATGACATACAAACATGGGTAAACAACAAATTGGCGTAATTGGCTTAGCTGTCATGGGAAAGAACCTTGCATTAAATATTGAAAGTTGCGGCTATTCTGTCGCTGTTTATAATCGTTCCAGTGAGAAAACCGAAGCTTTTTTACAAAATGAAGCAAAGGATAAAAATTTTAAAGGTGCTTTTTCACTTGAAGAATTTGTTCAGTCACTGGAAATACCACGTAAAATTCTATTGATGGTAAAAGCAGGTGCAGCTACCGACGCAACCATTGAAGCACTCCGCCCGTATTTAGAAAAAGGCGATATTTTAATTGATGGTGGAAATACATTATTTGAAGATACGATTCGTAGAAATAAAGAGCTTGAGAAAGCAGGTATTCATTTTATCGGTACTGGTGTATCCGGTGGAGAAGAGGGTGCGTTAAAAGGACCATCCATCATGCCTGGAGGCCAAAAAGAAGCTCATGCACTAGTTGCTCCAATTTTCGAAGCAATCGCAGCTAAGGTAGATGGCGAGGCATGTACAACGTATATCGGTCCGGATGGTGCAGGTCATTATGTGAAAATGGTTCATAATGGTATTGAATATGGAGATATGCAACTTATTTCAGAAGCATACTTTATTTTAAAACATGTACTTGGTTTAAATGCAGACGAGCTTCATGAGGTGTTTGCAGAATGGAATAAAGGTGAGCTCGATAGCTATCTTATTGAAATTACAGCAGATATTTTTACAAAAAAAGATGAAGAAACGAATCAACCATTAGTTGAAGTTATTTTAGATACTGCAGGTCAAAAAGGTACTGGAAAATGGACGAGCAAAAACGCATTAGACTTAGGGGTTCCGTTACCACTGATTACGGAGTCGGTATTTGCCCGCTTTATTTCAGCAATGAAAGACGAACGCGTATTAGCAAGTAAACAATTAAAAGGGCCAGAGTCTACAGCATTTACAGGAGATAAACAAGCATTAATTGAAGCAGTTCGTAAAGCACTATATATGAGTAAAATCTGTTCGTATGCCCAAGGTTTTGCGCAAATGCGTGCACAATCAGAAGAATTTAATTGGAACTTAAGTTATGGCGAAATTGCCATGATTTGGCGTGGGGGCTGTATTATCCGCGCTCAGTTCCTGCAAAAAATTAAAGATGCGTATGATCGTAATCCTGCATTAGCTAATTTACTGCTTGATCCTTACTTCAAAGAAATTGTGGAGACTTATCAAGGAGCACTACGTGAAGTTGTTGCTGTTGCCATTAAGCATGGTATTGCTGTACCAGCATTATCAAGTGCCATCGCTTATTATGACAGCTACCGTTCTGCTGAATTACCTGCCAATTTAGTTCAAGCACAACGTGATTACTTTGGAGCACATACGTATCAACGAAAAGATAAAGAAGGCGTCTTCCATACGCAATGGTTTTAAGTAAGATAAGCTCTCTTCAGATAATCTGAAGGAGCTTTTTTTATGTATAGAAAACCTAGCACTTGCGCTTTTGTGACCAGCTTCCGCACTCATGCTGCTAGCAAACTTCGTACGATAAGTTAACATCGGCTTCCTCATCACTGTACTTCCTTTATCCACCAATTAAGATTTCCGTATTTTTTTCATTTAAATAATCAGCTTCTTATTTACAACCTTGATTCCAGATGCCATTACCCGATTATAAAAGTGCATAATTTGGCGAAAAAATAATCTATATTGCCTATGGATTTATCGAAATATCAAAAAGTTATTTCATATATTGAAGACTTTTAACTAAGTTACCTTCTTAAACAGGATAACTAGAAGAGTGCAGGAAAAAGGAGAAGAATGTATTTGTGCATAAAATGTTTATACATGCTAAGATGATTAAGCAAAAATCTTCTACATATCGTAAATAAGTATAATTCCCCTTATCATCTGTTCCATAATCTATCTGTAAACGTATCTCTGTTAAAAAAACAATTGATAGATAACTTTAAATTAGCCCTCTAGAAATAAGCATAAAGATTTCTTTTTAAACATATTTTTCTTGTAGCTATTTGTCTTAATACATAGACTCCATTTTATCCCGCATGTAAGGTGCCGTAAGCTTCCCACTTCAAGACCTGAGTTGATACAAAAGGGTCTAAGTGTGAGAAAACGGCCCCTAAATGCCCGATTCGTTCAACTAACATTTCTTGGGAAAAGCATTCCAAGAAATGAAGTTTCACTTTATACGGGACTATTGGCACTTCTGTAATAATCAAATTTTTACTATTATTAAATCTATCAGAATATTATGTATAAGGATAGGAGGTAAATTTAGCAAACGGTAAACGACTAAAAAATAAAGGGGGAGCACGTATGAAGTCTCATTCGACACGAAAACGTTCTTTTATTCTTGTATTTGTTATTTTACTCATATTTAGTAGTTTTTCTACGGTGCAAGCAATGAAACAATTACCTCAACCAGCAAAAAAGTCAGATTTTCTATTAAATAAGTTAACGGAAACAGAGAATTCTGATCAAGAAGTTCGAGTTATTGTCGAGCTAAAAGATCAACCTACGATTGAAATAGCGACAAAGAAAGGTATAACATTTAATAGCATGTCGGAAAAGGAAAAAAAGAAACTGGATAAAGATGTAAAGACGAAGCAAAAGTCGATTAAAGATGAGATCAAGCAAAAAAAAGTAACGGCAAAATATCTACAAGAATTTACCACTGTCGTAAATGGTTTTAGTGCAGAGGTAAAGCAGAAAGACATTGAAAAAATCCAAAAAATTCGCGGTGTAAAAAGAGTGCATATCGTAAATGAATACGAGCGCCCAATTGCCAAACCAGAAATGAAATATAGTAAAGAATTAGTAGAGGCACAAAAGGCTTGGCGGGAATATCAGTTCAAAGGTGAAGGGATGCTAATCGGTATTATTGATACAGGTATTGACCCGAATCATCAGGATATGAAAATATCGGATACGGAAACAGCTGCGTTAACCAAAGAAGCAGTTCAATCAGTCATTAAAGAAGAATCACTTCCAGGCAAGTTTTATTCAGATAAAGTACCTTATGGCTATAATTATATGGATAAAAATGAGGAGATAAGAGAGATTCACTCCAAAGCAAGTTACCATGGAATGCATGTAGCGGGTACAGTGGGTGCGAACGGAGACGGGGAGAATAAAGGAGTACTTGGAATCGCACCAGAAGCTCAATTACTTGCTTTAAAGGTATTTGGAAATGATCCGGAGATGCGATCAACATTTGGAGATGTTTATATAAAAGCGATTGATGATGCGATTAAATTAGGGGTAGATGCTTTAAACATGAGTCTAGGTTCACCTGCAGGTTATGTGAATAGCGATTCACCAGAGCAACAAGCAGTCTCACGCGCTGTTGAAAATGGAGTTCTAATGTCCATATCTGGTGGCAACTCAGCCTTATTTGGAGATGGATTTTCTTTCCCGTTTGCTACTAATCCAGATTATGGGTTAGTCGGTTCTCCAGGTGTTGCTACAGACTCATTACAAGTTGCTTCTTTTGAAAATACATTTATGGAAGTAAATAAATTAACGTATAAAATTGACGGTGAGGAGGACACGGCTGCATTCCTTTCAGCAGGTAATACAAACCCACCAACAGATGGTAGTGAATTTGCTGTCCTTGATGCTGGGCTAGGCCTTCCAGAAGATTTTAAAGGGATAGATGCAGAAGGAAAATATGCATTGATTCAGCGTGGAGGAATTACGTTTACAGATAAAGTGTTAAATGCACAAGCTGCAGGCGCTGCCGGGGTTATTATTTATAATAATACAGATGGTGTCGTCAATATGGCGACAGATTCAGAAATTAAAATTCCTCAGTTGTTTATGTTAAAAAGCGATGGAAATAAATTAGTTGAGGCAATTAGGCAGGAGCAATCTGTATCCATTACCTTTTTCGGAGAATCTGGAACGATGGACAATCCTGATGCAGGTAAATTGAGCGCTTTTTCTTCTTGGGGTTTAACACCGAATCTTGACTTTAAACCAGAAATTACTGCTCCCGGTGGACAAATTTATTCTACTTTAAACGATAATCAATACGGATTGATGAGCGGAACTTCCATGGCAGCCCCACATGTTGCGGGAGGTGGAGCATTAGTTTTACAACGTGTGGATAAGGAATTCGGCTATGAACAAGCTGATCGGATCAAGCTAGCTAAAAACTTATTAATGAATACATCTAAGCAAGTGACATTTGAAGATGAGCTTGTTTCTCCTCGGCGTCAGGGAGCTGGCTTGATGCAATTACATGCGGCACTGGCTACTCCAGTAATGGTAACAGAAGCAAAAACGAAAGAAGCAAAAGTAGCATTAAAAGAAGTTTCAGCAGATCGAGTTTCATTTGAATTAACAGCAGAAAACTTTAGTGATGAACCGATCAAATATGAAGTGGAAGCTAATGCTCAAACAGATACAACAGCAATTAGTAATGACAAGATTGTAACGGCTCCAAACGTTTTACCAGCAAATGATCTAGGTGACATTGTTAAAATTAATGGAAAGGAAAAAGCTTCTATCGAAGTACCGGCAAACAAGGCGATAACCTTTACCGTAACGATTGATGTAAGCTCTGTAGATGATTCATTAATAAAACGGTCTACGAATGGTTACTGGCTGGAAGGTTTCGTCACATTGACAGATCCGACAGACACACACCCGAAATTAACGGTTCCTTATGCAGGTTTTAAAGGAGACTGGAATCGTGCACCAATTTTCGATCGGCCTATGTGGGAGGATGACTCATTTTATGGTGTGACAGGTGTTGTTACATCGACCGGTAAAGACGCGGACGGTGAAATACAATACGACTTTTTAGGCAAGGACTTGGTAACTGGTAAAATTAATCCAGAAAAAATTGCATTCTCCCCAAATGATGATGGTGTTCAAGATGATGCATTACTTGTCTTATCGTTTTTAAGAAATGCTAAAAATGCAAAATTCACTGTATTAGATGAAGATGGAAAAAAAGTACGTACCATCCGGTTGGAGTCCGATATTAGAAAAGATTTTTATGATTCCGGTGCTGCAACATATCATTCTATTTCAGCAGCAAGAGCATGGGATGGAAAAATCAAAGGTAAACCTGCGCCGGAAGGTAAATACTATTTACAGGCAGAAGGGATTATCGATTATGAAGGAGCAAAATGGCAGGCTCTTAAGTTCCCAGTTATTTTAGATAAGACGCCTCCAAAGGTTGAAGCCTCCTATAGCTTTGATAAAGAGTTACTTACGGCTCATGTGGAGGATAACGAAGGCGGAAGTGGTGTTGCTTCTTGGGATGTTTTGGTAGATGGTAAATCGGTATTAAAGGAACCGTATGTAAATGGGGAGATAGAACACGCCTTACCAAATATAGACTCAGAATCGACTATTACGGTTGTTGCTACCGATTATGCCGGAAACAAAGCGGAAGCAGAAGCGGAAATAGTGGAACCAGATACAACCGCTCCTGATCTTCGTTTACAATCTCCGGAATCATTGAGTGTAAGCGATAGTAAGGAAGTTGTATTCTCAGGCTATGTAACAGATGAATCGGAAGTAAAAGAAGTAACCATTAATGGTGAGAAGGCAGAATTAACCTTTGATGAAGAGAAAAGACGCTATAATTTTTCTTTACCGGTAAAACATAAAAAAGACGATTATCATTTTGCCAAAATAAAAGCAGTCGATAGTCTTGGCAATAAAACAGAAATTGGACGCCGCTATTTCGTTGATAGCCAACCTGCCAAGTTAAGTGTAAAAGGAAAGAAGAAAACGAAAGCAAATACGATCATAGTGAAGGCAAAAGTCAGAGATAATTTTGATGACATCAATTTATTTGTCGATGGTGATCATGTATATACCCACGCCCTATCTCAACCGTACGGAAAATATCGTTTTAATGAAGAAATTGAGGTGGAGCTCGATCTAACAGAAGGAAAGAATGAATTTGAATTTAAAGCAGTCGATTTAGCTGGACATGAAACAGTCGCAACCTATACAGTTACTAAATTAGAAGATAAAAAGGAAGATGAGAATAAGCACAACGAAGAATACAGCTTTTTCGAATATATTTTTACTAAATTAGCATTATTATTTAGTTGGTTTTGGGAAATTTTTGCTTAAGTAAAGAAAGGATCCAGTATTTACTGCACCTCAAACGTAGATTGAAATCAGACTTTTGAGGTGCTTATTTATACCTAAATATAGGGAAGAATTCAAACTGATGATTGTGAGAGAGTGTAAGGAAGAGTTTAAAAAGGACTACAAAGATGGATAATGTTGCTTCAAGATTATTTAAAAGCTTCTATGTTTAGGGAGAAGTCTTTAAAAAAGGAAAGCATTTTAGATCAGAACCACTGGATTTATCCAGGTATCTTATAAAGATTGCCTTTTATTTGTTTACCATAAGATGAACAGTTTCTAAACTTGTTACTTACATAGCTTTTCTTTATAGTAAAAAATAAATTGAGAAAATCATCATTTAGGATAAGGAGCTTGCTAATGGGAATAGGTGAAAAATATGTACACATAATTAAGAAGCGATTTAAACATGTAAAAGAACAAGGAGATAAAACATTCGAACAGTTGGCAGAAAAGGATATTAACTGGGCACCAAATGAATTTTCAAATAGCGTTGCCGTTATTGTGAAACATTTGCATGGAAATATGCTTTCCAGATGGACAGAGTTTCTGACAACTGATGGTGAAAAGGGAAATCGGAATCGTGATCAGGAATTTATGGATACAATCGAATCAAAGCAGGAGATGATCCATAAATGGACTGAGGGATGGGATGTATTATTTGCAGCATTATGTGAACTAACTGAAAAAGATTTAAAAAAGCATGTCATGATTCGAGCAGAACCACTGTTAGTAATAGATGCAATTGAGAGGCAGCTTGCCCACTATTCTGCTCATGTTGGCCAAATTGTATATATTGGAAAACAGCTAAAAGGAGATAAATGGAAAAATTTAAGCATTCCAAAAGGAGCATCGAAAGAATATTTGCAATATATGAAAGATAAATATGAAGGAGGAGGTGGATAAATACAGTGGTTATATAGTCAAGAAACGCAGTTGACAAGAGAAGAGAACCGGATAACTAATAAGCACTTGCTTTCAATACGAAAGTTTTTAAATATTAAGCAGGATGTCGTAGAACTTATGATATCCTGCTAAATTTTTTTATTTTACTATAGGAAAGTATAAAATTTTATGGTTTATAGTATAAGAAAAACTACAGCTTTCGCTAAAGACTTGGCGATAAGCCAAGTTTTTCTAATAATAACCATTATAGAGATATTTTTAAATTAATATTTGTTAAAATTTACAAAATATTTACCCTTGGTTAATATTTAATTAATATACAATGTTTAGACTAATAAGTATATCAAAAATAATTTAGAAGTCCCCCAGTTAATAGTAGGGATGAAGTATATTTTTAAGATAACCCCTTTTTTAGTGCAATTGAAAACGAATATAGCGATTAAAACAAGTGAATAATAATTACTAAGGCACAATTTAATCTTGTACTATAGGAAAGTATAAAACTTTACGGTTTATAGTATAAGAAAAAGTTCGCCATAAAGACTTGGCGGTAAGCCAAGTTTTTCTAAGAAAGGGGTGGGAAGATGGCTATAAAAGTACCAAAAACATTGATTATCGTTCCAGCTTACAATGAAGAAGTAAGTATCGCTTCTACATTGAACAGTCTAATAAAATTAAAAAGAAACATAAAAAGCTTGGAAATATGTGTCGTAAATGATGGGTCCATTGACAAAACTGCAGATATTGTAGCAAGTTTTGATGTTGTACTGTTAAATCTTCCGATGAATCTGGGGATAGGCGGAGCAGTTCAAACAGGATATAAATATGCCTATAACCATGGATATGAGATTGCGGTTCAGTTTGATGCAGATGGTCAGCATAATCCCAATGATTTTCTAGAGTTAATTAAGCCAATCATAAAAAATGAAGAAGATATGGTTGTTGGCTCAAGATTTTTACAAAAGACGAGCTATAGAGGAAGTAAAACAAGAAGGATAGGAATTTACTATTTTTATTTAATTTTAAAATTACTAACTAACAAAAGTTTCACAGACCCAACTTCAGGTTATCGTGCTATAAATAGACGAGTAATTCGTTTATTTGCCCATAATTATCCTAAAGACTATCCTGAGCCTGAGGTTCTTATGCATCTGAATAGAAAAAACATGCGAATTAGAGAAGTAACCGCAAATATGGCAGCTCGGCAAGGCGGAGAGTCTTCAATAACATTTTGGAAAAGTGTTTATTATATGGGGAAAGTAACACTATCTATATTAATGCAATCAATTGTTAAGGAGTAATTTGTTCTATGGATATTACGTTTTTTAGTTTTATTATCGTATGCGCTCTCTTTATTTTAGTAATAGAATCGGTTCGTAGAGGGATCTTAGAAACGAGGGACTCCATAATTTGGATCTTTACCTGTGTACTGTTAGGAATATTAAGTTTATCCAGAGGATTATTAGAATTTTTAGCTGATTTATTAAATATAGTGTACGCTCCAAGTTTACTGTTTTTGTTTGGATTACTAAGTATTATTGTGATGATTTTTGATTTAACAAAGCGAATATCGAAATTGAACAATAAAGTATTTGTTTTGACTCAGGAATTTGCGTTACTTAAAGAAGAGTATCAAAAACAAGCTTCTAATCAGAGGAATAAACAAACATGAATTACTTATTGTTAATTATAAATATTATATTATTAGTAAGCGGGCAAATGTTATGGAAAGTAGGAGTATCGAAAATTGGAATAATGGGTTTGGGAAATATTATTTCAATTATAAAATCTCCGTATATTATTGGCGGGGGCATTATTTATGTATTGGCAACAGGCCTGTGGCTATATATACTTTCAAGAATGCCATTTAGTATTGCTTACCCATTTCAGAGTTTAGCATATGTACTAGGTGTTTTTATTGGTTTTTTTATATTTAAAGAGGTTGTAACGCCAATCCAATGGGTTGGAGCAGTAGTAATTGTATTCGGGGTGTATTTAATTGCAAGATAAATTTAATCATATACAAAAAAAATTAGCCTTATATATACTTGTAACAATTTTAATTGGATCAACTTTATTACATATTTATTATCTGATAGAGCATCCAGGGAGTAATTTCATAAAACCATCAAAAGAGGAAATTGAAGAGCAATTAAAAAATGGAGAAATAAGTGAACAGGTAGCTAAACTTAAGGAGCATACTTGGAAATATGGCAGCAGAGATGCTTATTTATATACTAAAATGGCAAACCAAATCATTGAAGATGGTATATATGGCTACAATACAGATTTAAAAAGTAACGCGTTTGTAACACCCGGTTTTCCGATGTTACTCGTTGTCTTGTTTCAAATTGCAAATTTATTGAATATGGAACAGATGACAATAGTAAAGGTATTTAATTTATTATTAAGCGTAGGGACAATATGGTTAGTTTATTTAATTGCAAAAAACGTCGTTAAAAGCCGTTGGGCAGGAGTTATTGCAAGCGGACTGTATGCAACTTATTTTACACCGCTGCATTTTTTTCGAACCGCTTTAACCGAAATAACAGCGATTTTCTTTTTTTGTTTAGCAACTTATATATTTATTATTGCAATCAAAACAGATAAAAAATATCTCCACTTATTGTTTGCAGTTATTTTCTGTTATAGTGTTATGATTAGACCAGTTATTGCACCTTTAGTTTTGATTGGATTTTTAATTATATCTATTAAGTATCGGTCCAATCTAAAGCAATGGTTAACTACTAGTGGAATTTGGGCTTTAGGAGCTTTTATTGTAATTGGTCCTTGGGTTATTAGAAACTTTATTCTTTTCCATGAATTCATCCTTTTTTCTACTCATTCTGGCAATAGTTGGTTTGCTGGTAGTAATCCATTTAATATTTATGATTTCTCTGATTATTTTAAGGAACAAAAGGCGTTAGGGTTGGACAGTAAAGAATATGCTTTGATGAAAATTAAAGAAGGTTTCCAAACTAACTTTGGATTATGGTTCGCTTGGTTTACTGTAGGGAAGACTTATGAATTGTTTAAGCTGCCTGATGCCATTTACTTTTATCCTGCATCTAATATTACTTTATATTTTAAAATTGTACATATTATTATTGTTAATACAGCCTTTGTATCATTATTTATTTCTATGTTTATTCGTAATAAAAGTATCGGTGCAATTTCTGGAATTGTTATCATGTATATTGTATTATCTAATTTGTTTTTAACGATCCCACGTTATGGATTTTTTATAATTCCAATAATGTGTGTATTAAATGGCTGTGTAGCAGTAACTCTTGTAAAGAAATTAATGAGCGCTGTTACGAATAGCAAATCTAATTATCAAATTTCATGAGATAGGTTACTTATAATGATTTTATTTTGTTGGCTAAAAGTTTATCCCGCATCTAAGGTGCTGTAAGATCCCACTTCAAGAGCCTCGAGTTGATACAAAAGGGTCTAAGTGGGAGAAAACGGAACCTAAATGCCCGATTCGTTCAAGGGTCTTTAGGTCATACCCTTACGGTACTAACATTCAGTAGGAGATGGAAGAAAACTCCTACTGAATGAAGTTTCACTTTATTGTAAAAAGGCTCTAGTGCGGTCATCTTGATTTTTCTGTTGTATGATTTAGTTTTTAGCCTAAAAAGGAATTTAAAATTTACAAATAATTTACTTTTTTCTAATATGATTTTAATAGTCTAAGTTTATAATGAAATAAACAGATGACATAAATTTTATTCTCAAATCTAGGAAGGAGAATTCATTTGCATATTAGAGGAATTGGTCATAGAGGCTATCCGGTTAAGTATCCAGAAAATACATTGTCTTCTTTCCAAGCCGCTATTGAACTAGGCTTTACACACATTGAATTAGATGTGCATCTAAGTAAAGATGGTATTCCTGTTGTTATGCATGACCATAAGATTGATAGAATGACTAATGGGAGTGGAGAGATACGTCATTATACGCTATCAGAACTACTACAATTTACAGTAGGAGAGTTTGAGAGAATCCCCACGCTAGAGGAAGTACTTCGATTAGCTAAAAATAAAGTGATTGTTTCTATAGAAATGAAAAATACTAAATTATATAATTGTATAGAAGAAAAAGTTTTTGCAATTATAAAGAAGCTTGACATGTTAGATCAAGTTTATGTTATATCATTTGACCATCAATCATTAGCAAAATTAAGAAAAATTTCTAGCGATATAAAAATAGGGCCGCTAGTAAATAAGTTAAAACGATCTCATTTTAGATTAATAGAAAAGCTTCATGCAACTTATATTGCTGTTAAGTATGATGGTTTAAAAGGAAAATATATTCATAAATGTGATAAATTAGGAATTCAAGTTGTAGCATGGACGGTAAATAGTGTTGACCAAATGAAACGCTTTAGAAAATATCCATCTGTACTTATAACCACAGATGAATTGGAAAAATATAAAACGTATGCTTATTCCACTGAATTTAACAGGGCAATTGTTTAACAAAATATATTAATGTGCATGTTCAAAAAGAGGATGAAAAAGCTTATTGTCGACTAATTAGCAATGTCCTTGAAAAAAACACTTTTTCTTCCTGCATATGTATCACGCTGAAGCTTTCTTTTTCTGTTGCAACGCTGACACATCAACACGTCCTGTGTGTTAAGTTCTGAGTGGTGCAGTGCACATGGTTATGAAACATGAACTACAAGAAACAGCCAATGAAAAATGGATGTGTCATTTTCACCGAACTTTTTGAACATCTTCCCAAAAAATAGAAATTGTACTTCAATGTTCTTTTGAGCATTTTGTTTTAAAAGGGAAGGTTATAAACTTTTGCTAAGTAGGAGGATCTCCGTGAACTACAGTAGTATTATTATATGCTTTATTGCAGCGATTGTTTTAACACCAGTTGTAAAAAAACTGGCTATTAAATTAGGTGCTGTTGATAAACCAAACCATCGTAAAGTTCATAAAAAGCTTATGCCTAGACTGGGAGGATTATCTATTTATGTCAGCTTTTTTATTGGTTTTTTGTTATTTCTTCCAAGTACGGCTCCTTTTTGGCCAATTGTTGTAGGATCAACAGTAATTTTATTTGTGGGTATATTAGATGACTTGTTTCAGCTTTCTGCAAAAGTCAAGTTAATTGGTCAAGTTATTTCAGCAATGGTCCCTGTCTTTGGGGGATATAGCATAGAATTTATAACGGTGCCTTTTGGAGATAAAATAGAATTTGGTGCAGCATCGATACCTCTTACTATACTTTGGGTTGTTGCGATTACAAATGCAATTAATCTTATTGATGGTTTAGATGGATTGGCTGCAGGGGTAGCCTCCATTGCATTATTAACGATATCTGGTTTAGCAATTTCAATGGGAAATTTACCTATAGCTTTAATTTCTTTAATGTTATTAGGAAGCACTTTGGGATTTCTAGTATATAATTTTCATCCTGCAAAGATTTTTATGGGCGATACAGGATCTTTGTTTCTTGGATATATGATCAGTGTAATAGCAGTTATTGGTTTGTTTAAAAATGTAGCTATATTTTCATTAATGGTGCCAATTATTATCCTAGCCATTCCAATACTAGATACGTTATTTGCAATTATTCGCAGAATTATTCATAAAAAACCATTGTCCTCACCCGATAAATCCCACTTACATCACTGTATCATAAAAATGGGATATACACATAGGCAAACAGTGATCTTACTGTATGCTATGAGCGGTTTCTTTAGTTTAGCAGGGATTATCTTGACTCGATCAGCGATGTGGGGATCGGTCATTATATTAATTTTGGCATTAATTATGGTAGAGTTACTAGTAGAATTAACAGGTATTATCAGTGAAAAATATCGACCGATTTTAAATTGGCTTGAGGGAACTAAATTGAAATTGAAATAAATTTATGTTATGTAAGTAAAATTTTGCTTTTCAAATACAGTTATCTTAAATTTAAGGTGACATATGACTCTACTTCTGGAGTTATCCTGAATTCGCAGAAGTCTACGCAGGAGATAATGGTACGTAATACTTGATTTGTTTGAAGCGGCAGAACAAGGAAAGCTACGACAGCGATACATTGCGGTTTTTCAAGGACGCCGAAATTTTAGTTTTTGTTCTACTTTAATCAGTAGGGGATGAAGCTCACTGAATAAAGTTTTATTTTATAGTCGGCAAGCTTGTAAAAGTAAATTATATTAGTTTGGGTGATATTTGTGAATACAATAAAAAGGCCATCAATAGATGAAATACAGCTTGCTAGAGCATTTGCCATTTTAGCAGTAGTGGTAGTTCATGCTTCATCAAGCGGAGTAATAAATATTCCTACAGATTCGGTGTTATTTCCAATATATAATTTTTTTAATATAGCTGGTAAATTAGGAACACCAACATTCATTATGTTAAGCAGTTTTGTATTGTTTTACAATTATTATCCTAGAAAATTGAGTATGGGATTAATGAAGCGGTTTTATATGAAGAGACTGAAGTTCATTTTAATTCCATATTTTATTTTTTCCTTAATCTATTTTATTATAAAAATGTATGTTTATTATGATTATCCTAGTTTTTCCTATGCAGTTAGCAGGTTTTTTACTTTATTAGCTTTAGGAAAGGCGCATACACACTTATACTTTGTCTTTATCAGTGTTCAACTTTATTTGTTATTTCCACTGTTTTTAATACTATTTAATAAATCATCATTTCTAAGAAAGCATGCCATCTGGATTGGTTTATTATTACAATGGGCATGGGTCATATTAAATAAAAATTATTTTCATATTCCATGGAAAAATTCTGTTTCACTTTCTTACTTCTCTTTTTATTTTATTGGGGCTTATCTTGGTATATATTATAATGAGATTAAACTTAAATTAAGAAAATCTATCTTTAGAGATCGTATCTTAATAGTGATAAGTACTGGATACGGGGCATTGTTAATTCTCTATACCAGTTATGTGTATGCTGTGCGCACGAATATATTTTCTTCTATTTCAAATAACATTCCAACAATTGTAAGTAATTATCTTGGAGAGTTTGCCTGGGCGACACACGCGTTATTTGCCGGATTATTACTGTTTTATTTAGCGCATATAGCAAATAAAACATTTAGTTTAAAAACTAAATCAATTTTTATGGAAATTGGTGCAACTTCATTTGGAATCTATTTAGTACACCCATTAATTCTAATGATTTTTAGAGGATTCATTAGTTCGGGAGCTCCGATAATCTATCACAGTTGGCAATTGATTACTTTTATGCTTGTAAGCGTACTTAGCTGGTTAATCGTTAGGCTTGTATACAAGTTTATACCATTCTATTGGGCTATCTTTGGAAAAATGGATCCGTTTCATTTGAGGTTAAATCGCACTAAGAAAGAAAATATATTGTTAAGAGATATTAAATAAAATGTGAACAAAGCTTTCAAGGTTTGTTCACATTTTATTTATGTCTTTAATCAGTTGAGTTTGGTTGGCATGCAACACAAAAAATACTGCTATCAAAAATGTAATATTAAAAATACCTTTTTTCCCTTATTAGGGTTATTTTTAGTTCTCAAAAGAAAAGTAAAAAAGTCGCCTAAACTGGCTATGCAAATTTGTTCGTAGCTGGAAATCTAAATCCGTTTCTACATTGTGGCTATCTTGTTTTGAAAGTAGCTTCGTCGTCTTGGCTAAGTGCTCAAGCTGTAGCAAACCCCACTGTTAATATTAGGCTTCTCCATCGCTGTAAGACCCCCCTTTAAAAAGTCTGTTTATTACGTTCCCGAACTTTAGGAGAGAAACTGCTCCTAAATTACCGATTCGTTCGAGCAACAGGACAGCGATACATCGCACGCAGAAAAAGCGTATTTCTTTTTCAAGGACAGAGAAGCTACGACAGCGATACATCGCACGCAGAAAAAGTGTTTTTCTTTTTCAAGGACAAGGAAAGCTACGACAGCGATACATCGCACGCAGAAAAAGCGTATTTCTTTTTCAAGGACAGAGAAGCTACGACAGCGATACATCGCACGCAGAAAAAGTGTTTTTCTTTTTCAAGGACAAGGAAAGCTAGGACAGCGATACATCGCACGCAGAAAAAGCGTATTTCTTTTTCAAGGACAGAGAAGCTACGACAGCGATACATCGCACGCAGAAAAAGCGTATTTCTTTTTCAAGGACAAGGAAAGCTACGACAGCGATACATCGCACGCAGAAAAAGTGTTTTTCTTTTTCAAGGACAAGGAAAGCTACGACAGCGATACATCGCACGCAGAAAAAGCGTATTTCTTTTTCAAGGACAAGTAAAACTACGACAGCGATACATCGCACGCAGAAAAAGTGTTTTTCTTTTTCAAGGATTTACGAACTTAGTATCTGATCTACTGTTTCAAGGAGAAAAACATTCCTTATATGAAATTTCACTTTATTCCCGTCAGAAGTTCTCCAGTTTGTACGTTGGTAACTGAGCACTTAGCTTGCTCTTGTCTTGAAAAACAAAAGCAAGCATCCTAATACGCTCTGGTTAAGAAAGCCTTCGTCATAATGAGGGACTATGCCTTTTAAAAAAAACACTTAACGCTAGCTCTGGTGTCTCACGAGCCTGATGTTGTAAAACCTGTACTTTTTCTTTAAGTATGTCAGTGTTTCGCTTATAACTGGATAGCATATTTTTTACTTGTTGATATAATGTTTGACCATTCCAGTTATCTGACTCTACATTTCCACCTATTGGCTGCTCACATAGCGAAGCAAAAGCATCTATTTTGGGATCATAAGATATTGCTACAAAAGGAGTATAGTTTATTGCTGCAAAAATTAATGAATGTAGACGTAGCCCGATCAACAGTTTAGATTCTCCAATCAATGAAATTTTAGACTGTAAGGATGTGTCAGCAGGTGATATATAGCTTTTTTCTTGCATTATTTTAGCAATCTCCTGCGATTTTATTTTATCATGTTTACCATGCATCGGTACAAAAACAATTCCATAACCATCTTTAACAAGTAGATCTAGACAATGAGCAAGTTTTTCGTTAAATGGATATTTAGTATGCCAATTACGAACACTTACAGTAATAAATTCTTCTTGGTTAAGTTCATTGATTGGTTGACAATTATGTTTATAATCGTGCGGATCTAACCCTAAAACAGGATCAGGTACAATTTTTGCCGGTTGTTTAATTCCGATATCATTTAATAAGTGTTGGGAGGCTTCATCACGAACGGTAATCTGATCAACTTTATTTAGAGTAGTTTTAACTAGCAACTCACTTAATAAACCATTTATTGGTCCCATTCCCTGAGCGTAAATAAAAACGGGTTTATTTAAAAGTTTTGCTAGCTTTATAATTCCTAAATAATACGGAATTGTAAAGTGTCCTGTTTTGTTTTGTAATAAGCTCCCTCCACCACTAATTAATCCATCAGACTTTTTTAGCGCTTGGATAATTTTATTTATGCTATTACGACCAACGGACTTAACATCATAAGTTTCTGATGTTTTTTTAGGGTTGTTTGATAAAACAGTGATCTTTATATCCGGCTGCAATTTTCTTAATGACTGAATAATCGAGAATAGTATTGCTTCATCTCCAACATTGTCGAATCCATAATATCCAGAAAGAACGATATGCATTATGCCCACCTCTTGCTAATCCATTTTTCAACTACAGGTGCACATTTTTTATATAAGAATATAAATAGCAGCCCAATAAAATAACCAATTATTATACTATAAGCTGACCTTAATAATGAAATATGCAATGGAATATGAATATGCGTAAAAGTATTCATTATTGATAAAAACCCAATTATCCCAGGTATTAATAGTAGCTTTCCTAATAGGCTTTTTGAGTTTATTATATAAATAGCCAGCAGATAAAGTGGAAAACCTATTAGAAATTCCTTCGTTCTTGGTCGGACATATAATAATTCTTCTAACGAGCTTCTAATCATTAGCTCAATGCCACTTACTACAGCATTGTTACCTGTACGAGTAATGTAATATAGCCCAACTATGCCAATTAGAGATAGTAAGGCAAGATGCCAGTATTTTACAGATTGGTTTAAAAGCTTCAAACCTTCTTTCCAAAGTAAATATACGCTTATGAAAATGATCGGGACTATATATACTAATTTAACGCCCCTAAATATTTCAAATCCTGTAATAAATTCGTTGCCATTTAATAATCCGATGACAATTAATATCCCTACAAAGGTAATACTTAGAGCTTTTAAATATTGTAATGATATATAGCGTATGGTTGTTCTCTGCAACTTTATTGTAGACAAAATACTAAAAATCGGCGCTATTATACCTATGATTAGTGCAAATCCTTGCAGTAATAATAATTTTTGGCTAACCAGATATAAAATAGCTAAACAGATCATAAATATACTGGCAGCAATAACAAGCATTTTACTTCTAAGTGTCGATACTGCTAATCCGGTGAATATGATACCTGTTATTAAAATGACGATTTGGATCCATTTTGATATATCTATTTCCTTAAAAGGTGATGGAGATCCACTATGATAATTCGCTGATAATTTTGTATGGACATTTTTAATAAAATGTTTAGCACTTTCTATACTCGCAATAGTATCACCATCTTCAAAACGAAAGAAAATAGAACGTATTTTCCTTTCTTTTACTGCTCTTATAGCTTGGTCAATGTTTTGTTCCATTGATTTATCATTCAAGTTAATACTATGGAGCCTAATCGTATCATAATTGGTTTGGCGAGCAACGGTCTGTATTCCTCTTTGAAGACTAAATTCGATGGTATAAAAACGATAGCCTGCTTTAGATAATTGGTTTGTCCATTTTTTTAAGTTATTAATATTTGGGTAGCCGATAACTTCTTGACCCGAAAATAAAATGTTAGCATTATATTTATTTTTTACATGGATAAGTTGATTTATTACTATTTGATTTAATGAATTCGTTGTATTTTCGATTCTAAAAATGGGATTCAAGTCATATTCTTGTACTTTGTCAATGATTTTTTGATTATATGCAATGTTATGTGATAAAAGATCCTCTTCTTTTTTAAAAAAATAGAAGTTATGATTTTTTATAGAAATTGTAGCTGGCTGTAAAAGTTTTTCGATTAAATTTCTAAAGTATGGGTCTTGCGGTGGTGTAATATAATAGCCTTGTTGTTTTACATTAATAGCGTCTTTTTGCTCGCTAAACAGTAATGCACTAGCTAATTCCTGCTCGCTAAAAATGTTGATTATACCTTGATCTTCCATCCAATTTAATGAGATTGGCGTTATGCTGACTGAGTTTAAACCAGCTTCTTTTAAAGAAGTAAGAATAGAATCGACCGTTAATCTTTCATCCTCAATGGCCAGTTTCTCAACTTCTTCATATGGAACGACTATTTCATATGTATTATTTTCAGATTCTACGTTTATTCTCTCAATGGTCTTTGGCAAAGTGATTAGTAATAATACAATTAAAATCATCCATATCCATTTACGTTTAAACATATTTTTATTATCCTTTCCAGCTGGATTATGAGCCATTTTAAAGATGGATTTTACTGCTTTTTTTATAATGAAACTGTCAACGACCTTGAATATAAGTAATTGCAATGTATATAATCCAGCCCCGGCTAAAATTGCCACGATTAGATATAGTAAAGCTTGCATACGTGACCAGTTTTCTATATTTATATATAAAAATGGTAATCCTATAACCAATCCCATTATAATTGAAGAGCAGATTATTTTTATTAAGGTTAATTTCATGAAAGAAAAAGGTCGATTTTTATAAATAAAGAAGGTGTTTATTAAAAATAAGCATAAGTAAACAATTAAAGTTGAAAGTGCTGCGCCGGTTAAGCCAAAAAGCTGAATGAAATAAATATTTGCTATGGATTTTATTAGCACACCAAAAATAATAATGGTTGCTGCTAATTTAGCTAAGTTCATTCCTTGCAAAATTCCTGTACTTAAAATAGTTAAGGAAGTAAATACAGAGCTGAATCCAATAATAGCTAACACCCAGCTTCCTTGTAAGTCCGTAAATAAAGCAATATTTATTGGGAGTGTTAAACTAAAAAGTCCCATTGCTGCTGGCCATGAAATAATATGTGTTACTCGTTGAGTTTTCTCAATAATGTTTTGAGCACCGTCCTGATCTCCTTGTACTAACTTTTTTGTTAATAAAGGTATTAGTGGTAATACAATGGATGTTGAAAAGACGGTTGCTATTTGAACGATTGAGAGGCCTCGTCCATAAATTCCATATAAATAATTAATATTTTTTTCACTTACTCCTATACTTCGTAATCCATAGGGGATAGTGAATGAATCAATGAAATTTATTAAAGCCATCGTTATAGCTCCAATAGCAATAGGGATGGAGAGCTTTAGTATTTTTTTACTCCATTTTGAAAATAATGGAAGAGTGTATTTTCTATTAGAAGACTGGTTTAAGTTAAAACGTCTATATCTGATCTTTAAATAGATAAGGGAAATAAACGCACCTGCAACGGAACCAGTCATAATCCATCCACCTATAGCTTCATCCGAAGCCTCTTTTTGCACGAAGTAAAATGCCGTAATAAGAATTAATCCTACTCGTACCAACTGTTCAATAACCTGTGAAATTGCTGTTGGTCTCATATCCCCAAATCCTTGGAAGTATCCTCTATAAACAGCCATGTATGGTGCTATTAGTAATGTTGCAGTTACGACTAGTAAAGCTGGCTTAATGGAAGTACCTCCTAATGCATTAGAAATCGGAGTCGAAAAGGTATAAATAAGGATAAAACTGCTGATTCCAAAAAGTAAAGCAAGAATACTTGCTGTCATGTAGATTTCTTTAATATATGTAAAGTTATTTTTTGCTCTTGCATCAGCAATTAGTTTTGAAATTGCAATTGGAATTCCTGCCACCGAAAGGGTAAGAGAAACCATGTAGACTGGATAAACAAGGCTAAAAATACCTAATACCGTATCACCAGCTATATTTTGTAAAGGTATTCGAAAAATACTGCCTAGAGCCTTTGAAATGAATGTAGCAGTTGTTAGTAAAATTGTACTCTTTACAAAGGCTGATTTACTCATGTAGTTTTCCCCTTTAGTTTCTGTTTGAAAATTTTAATAGCAAATTGCGGCAGAACAAGCATCCGTTTCCATCGACTAGGTTGCTTCATCAGACGATAAAGCCATTCTAAGTTTAATTTTTGAAATAATACAGGTGCACGCTTCACTGTCCCGGAGATTACATCAAAGGAGCCGCCAACCCCTATGAAAATCCCATGTTCAAAATAAGAAAAATTGCTAGCAATCCAATTTTCTTGTTTTGGAGAACCTAATGCAACAAAAGTTATATCTGGTTTTAATTGCATTATTCGTTCGGAAATATCATTTTCCTCCCAATTAAAGTAGCCATCTTGAGAACCAACTATTTTAATATTTGGATATTCCATATTTATCTTATCAATTGCTTTTTTTAATGTTGTTTGTTTCGCACCGAGTAGAAAAATTTTATACGAATTGTTGTTGGCAATTTTTAATAATTCGATCATTGTATCGTAACCTGTAACTCGCTCCGGTAAAGGCTGTTTTAATATTTTAGCCGCTTTAACAATTCCTATTCCATCAGCAACGACAAAAGTAGCCAGTTGAATATGTTGCATGAGTTCCCTGTTTTTATTAGCTCTCATTACAATTTCAGGATTAGCCGTAATAACAAAAGTTTTTTTCTTTTTCTCAATACGTTCCTGTAATAACAAAACGAAAGATCGTTGATTAGTATTTAAAAAGGGAACATTCATAACGGTTACAAATTCCATATTTATTAAACTCCTTTATGCTTAAGCAAAATTTGGCTCCATTTTAGTCTAGATTATCTTATGCATGATGAAGCCATCCATACATATATTAAATCGCAGTGATTTTGAACTTGTTTTTAATTGTAATTTATTTATCCTATATCTAAGGGGTAACAAGACACCCGTTTCAAAGGTTGTAGAGAATACAAAGAAATCTGAATGGAAGATAGCAGAACCTAAATGCCCGATTTTTCGGGAGACAGAACAAGGAATGCTGCTTGAATAAACGTCGCGATTTTTCAAGGACAAGAAAAAACCACGACAGCGATACATCGCACGCAGAAAAGAGCTTTTCTTTTCAAGGACATGGAAATCTACGACAGCGACACTTCGCACGCAGAAAAGAGCTTTTCTTTTCAAGGACATGGAAATCTGCGACAGCGACACTTCGCACGCAGAAAAGAGCTTTTCTTTTCAAGGACATGGAAATCTACGACAGCTACACATCGCACACAGAAAAGAGCTTTTCTTTTCAAGGACATGGAAATCTACGACAGCGATACATCGCGGTTTTTCAAGGATTTGATCACAAAGGCGTTTGCAACAAGATGTTTCGATGTTAGCCTTTATTATGCTCCTATCAGTAGGGGAGAAAGAAAGCCCCCCTAATGAATGAAGATTCACTTATTAGTTTAACTTCTAAGCAGTCGAATTAAGATAATTTTGATTTGTAATCTCCGTTTAATTTTTAATCAGTAATAATTGATCTGTATTAAATATACAATAAGAATCTAAAACCTTTATTACCTCAAACTTTTGGTATAAGTAAAGTGCATTTGAACACATGCTTCTTGTTGTCTTCTAATAGTATGTATTTAGGTGCATTTAATGTTTTTTAAGTGGCTAAAGCTATTAAATCTTATTGTATCTTATTTGTCTTTTGCTTTCTATGAGTAGATAACTCAATTAAAATGATTTACTTTTGCACCTAATAGAGCTATCCATTCGAAAATATGATACAGCTTTCAAACCATATAACAAGAGCATCATTTGCTGTTCTACAGTAAGAAGTCGGGTATTAATAATTCTTGCTTCTTCTTTTGCCGTTATTGCTAATGATCATGGGTATCTGAATTACCCGCAATACTCTTCATTTATCCATGAGGTTGCTGTTTTGAGTAGTGCCCTTGTTCTAACTAATACGTACATAATCTATTAAAGAATATTATTTGTTTAAACAAAACAATAGTAGTATATTTTAGAAAGAATTTCAGTAAAGTTTACAGATAATTTACATTTTTTACGAAAACTTAACAGTAGAAGGGGGGGTTATATGGTATTCTATTAATGAACTTAAATAAAAGCGGGGATAAAAATTGCACATACATGTAACTGCCTTTCATCTTTTTAAACATTAAAAAAGCACCCTGATTAACGAAGGTGCTAGATAATAACTTTTTCTTTCTTTGTTTCTTCTGTACGTGTAATGTATTTTGCTAAGTGAATACTAGAATTTCCTTTTGAATATTCATTCCATGTATTTGCAAATTCTTGAATTCTTTTATAATCGAACTTATTGTTTTTAATTGCCAAGATAATAGCTTCTGTTGAAAATACTACGGGACCAGGGACTTGATGTTCATAATCGCTAATTAGCCCACTTTTAATTCTGTATTCTTCCATATCATACGCGAAAAAGACCATTGGCTTTTGCAGCAATGCAAATTCAAATGGGATGGAAGAATAATCTGTGATTAATAGATCTACAATCAGCAAGAGCTGATTCGTATCATAGAAATCCGATACATCATATACAAAGCCTTCATATTGTTCACTAATTTTATAGGTTATTGCAGGATGTGGTTTTATAAAAAGAACATATTCATCTGAAAGTTCACGATACAATTTATCTATATTTAATTGCGATTGATAATTGGACAGTTGATTACTGCGAAATGTAGGTGCGTATAATATAATTTTCTTATCTTTAATGCTTGGATGTTTTTCTACCATTTCATTGTAAACATGTTCCTTCATTGAATAATCAAATAAAACATCAGACCGCGGTATTCCAGTTCGAAGGATGCGGTTATCAGTCAGACCAAAGCTTTCTTTAAAAGTCTTAGCCATCATTTCGGAACCTACTACAGTATAATCAAATTTACTGTATACTTGTTTAAAACGTTTAATTGCTTTTTGGGATCTAACCTTATTACTAGGATCCAATAAGCCAAATTGCTTTATGGCTCCACCTGCATGCCATAGTTGAATACATGTCACATCTTGTCTAAAATTGCTAGCAGCCAAAAAACCGTAATACGTATCTACTAAAATTGTAGTAGCTGTTGCAAGATGATAGATCGATTGAACATAGGCAATTGGATGACGTAAAGTAAAAGGAATGACGGTTGTATTTAGTCCGTTAAAGCGATATTTACATGAAGCCGTTTTTAGTATAACCATTTCTTCATTGGATAATTTCGTCATTGCTTCCATTGTATAGAAAATATTATCTCCAAAAGTAGCCACACCAACAGTCTTTCTTTTCAGTGGAAATATCTTAAAGAAATTAAAGAGTATACGGAAAACAAATAAGTATACGCTTATAATAATTTCTTTAGCCATTTTTCGCCATGTTCAAATCAGTTTTAATTTTTGTTGTTGAGATTCCGACTGTTCTTGGTAAATAAATGACTTCACAGTACTCCTTTAAAAAGTCAAATTTACCTGTCCAATCATCCCCCATAACAAATACATCAATATCGTGTTTTTTAACATCTTCTATTTTTTGTTCCCACGTATACTCCGGGATAACCTCATCTACATAGCGAATGGCTTCCAAGATAGCCTTTCTTTGTTCAAAAGTGTAGTATGCTTTCTTTCCTTTTAGAGCATTAAACTCATCTGCTGAAATGGCAACCACCAAGTAGTCCCCATACTCCTTTGCGCGACGTAGTAAATTTATATGACCTATATGCAGTAAATCAAAAGTTCCGTAAGTAATTACTTTCTTCATTTTAAAACCTCCCAAAAAGTAAACAAGTGTAATATAATATATTATAACATTTTTTTTTTATAATTCATCATTTTTGTGATCACTTTAAATTAACTAAAAAGATAGAATAGAGGGTAAATAGATTTAATATATTAGTGAATACTGTATGTTGGAAAGAATATTTTTACAATAAAAAGTAAATAATTGTAAAAAAGAATAAAAATGTAGAAAGAACAATTCAAGTTATGTTATTATCTCATTGGATGTGTTCTGAGACTTACCCCATGAAAAAGTAAAATATAATAGTAAGATTAAACTTATTGCATGAAAAAGAGGGATTTTAATGACGATATTGGTAACTGGAGGAGCTGGCTTTATAGGAAGCCATGCTACTGTAGAATTATTGGAAAGTGGTTATGACGTTGTTGTTATAGATAATTTAGTAAATAGCGATATAGAAGCAATAAAACGAGTTAAGGAATTGACTGGGATAGATTTCCCTTTCTATCAATATGATTTGTTAAGTTATAAACAATTACAAAAACTATTTAAAACTTATAAGTTTGAGGCAGTTATGCACTTTGCAGGTTTGAAAGCAGTTGGAGAGTCAATAGAAATTCCTATAAATTATTATCACAATAATATTACTGGAACGATTAATCTATGTAGGGTCATGGATGAATATGGGGTTAATAAATTGGTATTTAGTTCATCTGCCACAGTATATGGAAATCCTAGTACAGTACCTATTTATGAGACATTTCCTTTGTCTGTTACTAATCCATATGGTCGTACAAAATTAATAATAGAGGAATTTTTAAAAGATTTGTCTGCTTCTAATCCAAAATGGCGAGTTGTATTATTACGATATTTTAATCCTATTGGGGCACATGAAAGTGGTAGAATTGGGGAGGATCCTAAGGGGATTCCTAATAATTTAATGCCTTATATTACCCAAGTTGCTATTGGAAAAAGAGACAAACTAAAAGTTTTTGGAAATGACTACAACACTCATGATGGTACAGGAGTAAGAGATTTTATACATGTAGTTGACTTAGTAAAGGGTCATATAAATGCTTTGAATTTTTTAGAAAAAACTATAGGAATTGAGATATTTAATTTAGGGACGGGCCAAGGTTATAGTGTACTTGATTTAATAAATACATTCAGTTCTGTTACATCAATAGATATTCCTTACGAAATAGTTGAAAGGCGCCCAGGTGATATAGCTATATGCTATGCTAGTCCGGATAAAGCGAAAAAAATATTAAAGTGGGAGGCTGAAAAAAGTTTAAGAGACATGTGTAAGGACTCTTGGAATTGGCAAATAAATAATCCAAACGGGTATAGATCATAATAAGTTAAGATAGATTGAAGGAGATAATTATGTTTGTAATATATAAGGAAATGTGGATGCGTAGAAAAATGATCCACGAACTCTCCTTACAAGAAATAAAAAGGGAGTATGCAGGTACACTTCTAGGTTTTATCTGGGGGTTAGTAAATCCAATGATGAGAATTGCAGTTTTTTGGTTTGTGTTTTCAATTGGCGCTCGTGCTGCTGTTCCTATTAAAGGTGTACCTTATATGGCCTGGTTAGCAATTGGTATGACTGCATGGTTTTTTCTTAATGATGGATTCCGACTTTCTCAGAAATCTTATCGGAGTAAGCGTAGCATAATAAAAAATACGCCATTTCCTATTGTAATACTTCCTACAGTACAGGTAGTATTTTCATACTATAAACATTTAATTTTACTTACTGTAATATTTATTGTCTCTGCTATAACGTTTGATACTTTATCCTTTTGGTGGATTCAAATTTTATATTACGATTTTGCAGCAATTTGCTTGTTAGTGGGAATAGGTTCTGTTGCTGCACCATTGGTTGCAGTAAGTAAGGATTTTGGCAGTTTTTTGGATACTGTGTTAGTGTTTCTTTTTTGGATGACTCCAATTTTTTGGTCACCTGAGAATTTAGGAGCTATAGAAACTTTGGTTAAATTGAACCCTTTCCATTATATTGTTCAGGGTTATCGCGATTCAATACTATTTGGAGTTGGATTTTGGCAATCTCCAAGATATACTGTATACTTTTGGCTATTGGTTATGATTCTATTTATTTTAGGAAATTACTTTTATAAAAAGATGAAACCAATATTTCTTGACACTCTATAACTATTTATTAGCGAAAAGAGGAATAATAGTGGAAAGTGATATTGCTGTATCAGTTTATAATGTTACTAAAAAATACAAGTTGTATGAAGATAAATGGGGACCACTTAAGGAAGTATTTTTTAAAAAAAAACTCCATAATGATTTTTTTGCTTTAAAGAATATATCACTGAAATTTCCAGCAGGCGAATCTATCGGAATTTTAGGTAAGAACGGTTCTGGAAAATCAACTTTATTAAAAATAATAACAGGTATTACTGAACCAACAGAAGGAAAGATAGAAGTTAATGGAAGTTTAGTTTTTTTGGATGTTAGTTCAGGAATAGATCCAGAGTTAAGTGGCTATGAAAACATCTTTACGAAAGGAATTTTGTTAGGGTACTCTAAACATGAGATGATGAAAAAAGTAAAAGATATCATTGATTTTTCAGAACTAGACGATTTTATTTATCAACCAGTAAAAAATTATTCTTCTGGCATGAGGTCAAAATTAGGATTTGCTATATCGGTAAATGTTGATCCGGATATATTAATTGTTGATGAGGCTCTCGCAGTTGGTGACGAACAATTCCGTAAAAAGTGTATGAAAAAAATGAATCAATTTAAAGATGAGGGGAAAACAATTATATTTGTTAGTCATGATAAGAATGCTATTGCGTCTTTTTGTTCCAAAGCTGCGTGGATTGAAAAAGGTGAGCTGATTATGTATGGTGATTCAAAATACGTTTCTGATAAATATAATGAATTTATGAGTGGTACTAAAACAATTGAGGAAATAAAATTAGAAAATAAATATATGCATACTATTGATAACCTTGTATTGGGAGTAGTAGATAATAAGCTTTCCATTGCATTTAAAGGTCACATTTATAATGTAGAAAGAAGTAATCTAAATAAATTTGAATTTGTAATTAGAAACATTCGTACAAGGGAATCAATTTCCAATTTAATAGAAACAGATACTTTTGATAAGGAAAATATAGATTTTACCATGTATTTTAATGAGCATCGTTATCCTAACTTTTTTTTCCCAGGTAGATTTTTAGTTAATTTAAGAATTAAAGATAACCAAAATAATATAGTTGAAGCTCCGTTTTGGGCCGGAAATTTAAATGTAAAAAATAAAAATGAGAAGAAAGGCCGATTTATTTATAAAACGGAAATTAAAAAAAATAATTTAGAACTAGTAATTAATAATCATAGTAAAGTAGAGCAACAAGTTGATAATATTTGGTTTGATAAAAACATAATCAACATTGAAGGTGTTGCTTTTGTCAAAGGGTATGAAACAAAAGTGAAAGATGACGTTACTTTGCAAGGCTATTTGTTTGAGATGAAAACTTTTGATATCAGCAGATTTGATATTGATTTAATTGAATCTAATGAGATATCAAAAAATCCAAACTTTAGTTCTTCGGATAAAGATTATAGATTTTCAAAATTTAAAGCTGCTATTGATATTGAGAAGTTAGAAGTTGGAGAGTATGAATTAAATTTTATTTATAAAATGCACAAAGAACCTTATTATGAATTGTATAATCGAGTTTGGGCTTCAAAAAGAAATAGCTATCCAAATTATCCATATTTATATAATAATTATAAGATTATATTGAACTATGATAATAAATATTTGCAATTTAAGAAGGAAACATTACATGAGGAAAATTAATATTTAGTACAAGGAGCATAATAATGCACAGAAAGAACATAGTTTTTGTATTAAACGAGTATAATGGATTGGGAGGAGCACAGAGGGTTGCCTCAATTTTAGCTAAAGAGTTTATTAAAGATAAACATAACGTGGCTGTTCTAAGTATTAATGAGAAAAAGGGTGAGATCAGCTATTTCAACTTTAAAATACCTGTAAAAGTTCTTCATCCTAATGGTTATCGTGCACCAATGCCTATAGAAATTGCTCCAAATTTAAGGTCACTTAAACTAAGGAAAGTAATAAAAGAATTGAAACGCCGTTACTTATTGAAAAAAAAAAGATTAGAGGTTGAGAAGTTTTTTAGTACTTATGGGGATGAAGAGGTTTTCGTAATTGTTGTACAAGTATATGGGATGCAATGGTTAGAACCACTATTGTACAAAAAAAATATTAGGATCATTGGACAAAGTCATGAAAGCTATAAAGCTTCTAAGAACTCTTTTCGTTTTAAACGAATTCTTAAATATTATCGACAAATAGATAAATTTCTTTTACTGACTAGTAAAGATAAACAAAGCTTTGAAATGCATGATTTCACTAATACAGGGGTGGTATATAATCCGACTGCGTTTCGCCAAAAAACAGACCCTCGAAAAAGATATAAAAATAAGACCATAATTTCTACAGGAAGATTAGTTGATAATAAGGGATTTGATATTCTAATACAAGCTTTTTCTGAAATATCACAGCAAATACCAGATTGGAATTTGTTTATTTATGGTGATGGTCCAGAAAAAGCTAATTTGCAGGCTTTAATAGAAGCACTTAATTTAAAAAACAGAGTTTTTTTAAAGGGAAAAGTTGAAGATGTTAAGTCGGTGCTTACTATTTCTAGTATATTTGTTCTAACTTCAAGAGCAGAAGGTCTTCCAATGTCTTTAATAGAAGCTCAATCTTGCGGGTTACCTTGTATTTCAACAGACTGTGCTCCTGGTATTAGAGAGATTATTAAAGAATATAAAAATGGGTATGTTGGTCCGGTAGATGACATACAAGTGATTGCTAGACATATGAAACGTTTAATTTTAAATGAAAATTTATTTTATTCTTTTTCAAATAATGCATATGATCACAGTGCTAAGTTTGATTTATCAAATATAAGAAAACAATGGTATAGTATTTTTGAACAGCTAGGGGGACGAAAAGATGAAAGTACTACAGAATAAATTTATGCCTAAACTTTCAGTTGTTGTTATTGCTTATAATAATGAACTTTATATTGAAGAAGCTTTAGAGTCACTAGCTGATCAAACATATTCAAATTTAGAAGTTGTGGTAGTAAATGATTCTTCCACAGATTCTACAGGAATTATAATAGATAAATTTATTAAGGGAAAACCAAATTTTAAAGCTATACACCTTAAAGAAAATAGCGGTGGTTGTAGTGTCCCAAGAAATACTGGAATTAGTAATTCAACAGGTGAATATATTATGTTTTTGGATGGAGATGACTGGTATACTAAAGATGCATGTGAGAAAATGGTGGTTGCCTTAAATAAAACAGACTCGGACTTTGTTGCAGGACAAGTTATTAGAACAAATAATTATGAAGTATGGTATTATAGACAAATTTATTCAAGAGAAAGGCTCCATATAAATATTAGAGAGTTTCCGATTCTTTTTTTTGATAGTCTATCAGTAAATAAAATATATAAAAGATCTTTCTTAAACAAACATAATTTACGCTTTCCTGAAGGTATTCATTATGAAGATATAGTTTTTACAGGAAAAGCATATTTCTTAGCAGATTCTGTAAGTATAATCCCAGAACCAATTTATTATTGGAGAGTAGTAGAAGATGCGGAAGTTAAATCAATAACTAATCAAAGATATGATTTTAAAAATTTAAAAAATCGAATAGAGGCTCATAGACAACTAGATGATTTTTTAAAATTAAATAATGCATTTCTTTATCAGTCACATAAAAACAATAAATTTTTACGTCATGATTTAAAGTTGTACACAAATGATTATTTGTATTACGATGAAGATTATAAAGAGAAATTTCATAAATTAATTTTTGATTATTTAAATGAAGTTATGGATCCATACGCTTTTATTATTCTTCCAGAAAAAGAGAGAATAATGTATTATTTATTATTTATGGGCGACAGGGAAGGTTTTGAAGACTTTATATATTATAAGAACGGATTTTCTACTAAACAAGATCGTCTGTATAACGTAGGAAAACAATATTATTTTCAAACTACTAACTCTAGGTCCAATATTAAATGTGAAAAATTTCTTAAGTTAGATAAAGTTGAGATAAATTATAGATTAGAAGATATTTCATTAAAAGAGAATGAATTTTCTTTTGATGGTATAGTCGAATTAAATTCTATTAATCAAAAAGAGTTTACTGTATTATGGATATTAAAAAACCGTCAAACTCGTGAGAGTATTTATGGAAAACAACTTAAATCGAATAGAGTTGTATTTGATATTACAAGCCTAAACTTCGGTAATTTCTATTTAACAATTTTGATAAACCACCTGGGGAATACTCATAAAAAAATTGTCAAATTTTCAAATATCATTGGAGACTGTAATATAAAAATTACGAGTAGTGTTTCAACAAAAAGAATTTTTGTTAACCATAAGAATTCGCTTGCTATACAAGTAACTCCTGTAAAATTAACAAAAAAAGTAATTTGGAAATTTAAAAGGAGGAAGCTACTAAAAAATAATGACAAAGCAAGTATTGTATCAAGTATAATTAATTATATTTGTAAAAGAATTATAGAAAAGCTTCCAGTTAAGAAAAATTGGATTTTGTTTGAAAGTCATATGGGCAAACAGTTTAGTGATAGTCCTAAATATATTTATTTGGAACTATGCAAGAAAAAAAGAAGAAAATATAAGTTTTTTTGGTCTTTAGAACAACCAGATTTAATTGATATACCAGGTTCAGCAAAAAAAGTTAAAAGAAATAGTTTAAAACATTATTATTATCTAAATCGTTCCAAATACTGGGTAGATAATCAAGGTATGGCACATTTAACTAAAAAGAAATCAGATCAGGTTTATTTACAAACATGGCATGGAACGCCACTTAAAAAAATGGGATACGAGCAAAAAGGTATTTTAGAAAAAAATGAAAAAAAGAAACTTAAACTACAAACTAGATCATGGGACTATTTTATATCTCCTAATCCGTATAGTACTAAAGTATTCAAAAAAGCTTTTAGGTACAGTGGCGAAGTTTTAGAAGTCGGCTATCCTAGAAATGATATTTTAAAAAACTTTTCAAAAATGACAGCGGATAATATTAGGAGGAAACTTGATATTGCAAATGCAAATAAGATTATCTTATTTGCTCCGACTTTTCGAGATTGGGAACCTGATGCTTTCAGAAAAATATATTACGATCTTTATAAAATTAGTCAATGTATAAAAGATACCAATACAATTTTATTAATAAGATTACATTATTTGTTATCTGATAAATTATCTAATATACAACTCCCATATAATATAAAAAATGTTTCTAGTTATCAAGATATTCAAGAACTCTATCTAATAACAGATATACTAATAACTGATTATTCATCTGTTATGTTTGATTTCTCAATTTTAAATCGACCAATTATCTTTTATTGTTATGATTTGGAGGAATATATTGCTAGAAGGGGAACATATTTTAATTTAGTTAACAAAGCTCCTGGTCCAATATGTCGTTCAATTAATGAAGTATTGTATTTTATAAACAACTCTGAAGAGCTAAGTAAGTATTTAGAAGACGTAAAAGGTTTTAGATCTGAATTTGGAATGCTTGAAGATGGAAATGCTACTTCTAGAGTTATTTCTAAAATTTTTAATTAAAAATAAAACTAAAAAGAGTTGCAAATTTAGTTGCAACTCTTTTTTAATAGTAAGGGTGAAGGAGTATGAATTCAAAAGTATCGATTATAATTCCTGTATATAATGCGGCAGATTTCTTAGAAAATTGCTTAAATTCAGTGGTGAATCAAAGTTACAGAAGTTTAGAGGTTATAGTAATTAATGATGGTTCTACGGATAACAGTGTATCAATAATAAAAAGATTTATTGAATCAGATTCTAGATTCTCCTTGTACGATCAATCAAACCAAGGATTAGGGCATACAAGAAATAGAGGCATTTCAATTAGTCAAGGTAAGTATCTCTTTTTTTTAGATGCGGATGATGAAATCCCGAAAAATGCTATATGTACCTTAGTACAGAGTCTTGAGAAAACTGGCGCGGACTTTTCTTGTGGTAAAGTAATACGTTTCAATACAAAGAGGAAATATGTGCCAATTAGACATTTGGAGTTTAATTTATATAACAAACATGAAGTAACCAATGTAAACAAAAGACCTGAATTACTTCAGGATAGCATTGCCTGTAATAAGCTATGGAGAAAAGATTTTATATTAAATAATGAATTATTCTTTAAAGAAAAGAGTTACTATGAAGACTTAACATTTACAACAAAAGCTATGGTTTTAGCAAAAAGAATAGCTATAAACAAAAAAAATGTTTATTATTGGAGAGTAAGAGAAGATAAGAATAATCCTTCTATTACACAACAACAAATGAAGCTATCTAATACTTCAGATAGAATTAATGTATTGATTAATAATAGAAATTGGCTAACTTCTTCTAATGTTAATAGTAGGGTAATTCGAGAGCATGATTTAAAAATTTTATTAGATGTACTCCGATTACATGTGTTAAAATATTGTTTAGTTAAAGAAACTGATAAAAAAGAATGGTTAATAAAAGTGACAACAATATTAAATATTATACCTTCCGAAATTGCTCAAGGACTACCAGATAGAGAAAAAAAGCTGTATGATTTAATTATGAATGAAAATTATTTGGATTTAATGTTGTTTTCTCAGGCTTTTACCAATCATGAAAAGATCTCAATTGTAACACAGTTAAAAGATAAATTTATACTTGAAGGGTTTAAAAATAAGTACGATATAACTAAATTTTTAAAACCAACTATAATAGTTGATAGAATTGAAAGTATTAATAAAAAATGGGTATTGTCCGGAACTTTAACTATACCTAAGGCTTCCAAAAAGGTTCATGGAAAGATATATGCAATTAATAGGAAAAATAATAATAATATTCATTTAGGTAATATAATTTGTAACAAAGTTACTAAAGAAAATAATATCTACCAGTATGAAAATCAATTGTTTAGTAGTGAATTGGATATAGAATCAATAAAAAAATGTAACAATTTTATATTAGATTTATATTTTCGTTTAAACAACTATTCGAATTATCGACCAGCTAGAGTCAGATTAAACACCAACAGTAATTTTGTAAGAATAAAAAATGACCTTGTTTTCTATAAAACTAATTTTGGGAACCTATCTATAAAGAAAAGTAAAATAAACCATCCAAAAAAAATTATCCGATTCTTACTAAAAAAGCTATTTAGAAGAAATATTTTTCATAAATTATGGTTTATAAGATAACTGGAAAGGAGTTTAAATCAATGTGTTTTTTGAAATCAATAAGAAAATTAGTATATATAAATTTGAAGAAATTGTATAAAGTATGTTTTTTAATTTCAGGGAAATTACCAGTAATGAAAAAAACAATTGTTTTTGAAAGTTTTTTAGGAAAGCAATATAGTGATAATCCAAGGGCCATTTATGAATATATGATTAAGCATAAAAAGGAATATAGAATGTACTGGAGTTTTGATAAACACCAATTTAAGTATTATAAAAATAAAGAACTTAAAGCAATCAAGAGATTTTCCTTTAAATGGTTAATAATAATGTCAAGGGCTGAATATTGGGTAACAAACAGCAGGTTACCTTTATGGATAATAAAACCAAAACATACTAAGTATATCCAAACATGGCATGGAACCCCTTTAAAAAAGCTTGCAGCTGATATGGATGAAGTGCATATGCCTGGAACTTCTACTAAGAGGTATAAGTATAATTTTTTAAAAGAAGCAAGTAAATGGGATTATTTAATCTCTCCTAACAATTACTCAACAAAAATTTTTAAAAGAGCTTTTCAATTTAATAAAAAACTAGTTGAATCTGGTTACCCTAGAAATGACAATTTATATAATTTTAATAGCATAAAAAAAATTGAAGAATTAAAAAAATCTATGAATCTTCCCGTTAATAAAAAAATTATTTTATATGCCCCTACTTGGAGAGACAATCAGTACTATTCGAAGGGGAAATATAAATTTAATATTAAAATGAATTTAGACAAAATGATGGAGAGTTTAAAAAATCAATATATCATTCTATTAAGATTACATTACTTAGTTTCCGAGAGTATAAATTTAAAACCATATTCTGGTTTCATTTTCGATTTTTCTAGTTATGAAGATATAAGGGAGCTATATTTGGTATCTGATTTATTAATAACTGACTATTCATCCGTGTTTTTTGATTATGCAAATTTGAAACGTCCCATTATTTTTTATGTTTATGATTTAGAAAACTATAGAGACAAATTGCGTGGTTTTTATCTTAATTTGGAGGAAAAAGCACCTGGTCCATTGGTGAAAAATACCGATGAATTAATATATGAAATAAGATCAATTAATAATAATAAATATAGTGAAGTACTTTCAAATTTCCATAATGAATTTTGTTCTTTGGAAGACGGAATGTCGAGTAAAAGAGTTGTTGAACAAATTTTTAATTGATATATCGGAACAAAACATTATATTCGATAAAATAAAAGTAAGAAATCCTCACTAAGCTATTTATGTAGATAGGAGGATTATGCAAACCTGATTGGTATGTTAAACTTCTTGGGTTGAATACTCACATTATTCTGAGGCGAGTCTCTAATGTAAGAGATCTTATCATAATTAAGAAACCCAAAAGTTTATTTTTTTACACTAGTGATGCATTAATAATTCTTGGAAATTAGAAATAATCATTGTCTTGGAAATTTGTATTTAGTACATAAAAAGGACCTTTATAATTGAAAGTACAGGTGTTTTCCTATCCAAAACCAACATAAAGGACAACAGTATGAACAAGAATACACAATTATCTTCATTTGGTAAATGGGTTGTGCCCATAAATACAAAAAAGTTCGTGAAGAGATTAGAACTCAAGGGCTGGATAAATATACTAAGAACTGACAACCGTAGCTTTTATCTAGCTATTCTTGTATGCTCATCTTAAAAAGATAAAAAGTCTTCATGAATAAAATGCGAACTAGCAGACAACTATCCTTAACCACGAATTAGCCTTTGAATGGATTAGTGTCCCATAATCATTGCATGAAAATTAAAAACTTGACCCTGATCTTTTTTTGAGGATCTCCTGGAACTTGTTCAGCTCATTAACATAAAGATGAAGTTTAAAAAATTCATCTTCCAGTTAGATCATCGATTCAAGTACGATGCAGGTGAATTTAACACGCTATAATTGGACATCGTTTCGTAAAACAAAAGCAGGTGTAAGGCTTTAGCTGTGTTATGTTGACCAGACACGGTAATCTAGAAGCAAGGATTACGAATACGAGCGAACACGATCGAAATCAATTGGAAATCCTCGTAAGTGATAAAGATGCTATGTACATACTTGTTCGATCGAGGGTATATTGATAATGAGCGTTCCCGAAGGTAGCCCGGTGATATCTACCAAACAAAACCGTTGTGAGAATGTTTTTCGAATTTTCGTAACCAACAATATTAAAGGGAATTTACTTCGACTGATTACATGTTTTGATCTAACAGCTAAAGAAATTAATGACTCAAGATGGAGGCTATCGAACTATTTTTTAAATGGCTAAAACAAGAACGTAGAAAATCAAAACATTCTTCGGGTAATGGGCAGGCGGTACATAATCAACTTTTTCTAGCCATTAATAGCCTATTGTCTATATAAACTTGTAAGGCTTGAAATGAAAAGTAAGCGAACACTTCTACAAATTACAAACTGGCTAAAAGCAATGTGGTGGAGACCTGGAAGAGTTTGGATCTGCTACTTTGATGAGGGGATCCTTGAAACGGGTTAGTTGTTATACGATTTAGGTTATTTGTATAATAGTGCCAAATGGACAGTAAACAATCAATCTCCTGTTTTTAACTTTTGTGCAACATTAGTATTTTTAGTATCTAAAATTCTAAGAACTAGTATGTGTTTTAAAAAGTTAACTTATATGTTTTACATTTAAAATTTACTATATATATCCGATATAACGTATAGAATGATACTAGTATAGTTTCATTTCATAGACACAACTTAGTTAAGTCATTACAATCAACTTAGGGAGATGTATCCAGTGAAACATAAAAATAATAATCGTTACAATACTTATGTTTACATACCAAAAGATAGTCAATTACTCTTTTGAAAGAAAATGACGATTGAACTCATTAATAAAAGCGTTAGAAAAAGCATGTAACACATAGAAACCAGATGAGGGTTTAATCTACCACTCAGAACTGAGTAATAGACAAGTGATGAGTTTTCGAAAATCATTAAAAGAACGAAATGAAAATTCCTTCAACCATGAGGCCTTATGACAACACTTTATTAAATCCTTTCATGCCATTTTAAAGAAAGAAAATCATGCCGAATACCTTGACTATTATACTGCTAAAAGTACTAATAAACTAGCATTATTTCAATATATTGAAGACTGGTATAACTGTAAAAGAATTGGATGTAAGTATTAAATATAAAAAATGTCGCAATGAATTTGAGGATGGGATAAAAGATGTCGTATCATAATGAAACTTGCTTTAGAGCACGGCATACATGAAGAGACGGGCATAGTGGTCTTTATGACATTAGCATAAATTTAAATATGGCTAGGCTTATTGGCATAGAAGTCGTAACCGTACAGGCTGCGTCAAGCCACAAGGGTTTTAGTAAAAATGATTTTCAATGAGCAAACTAAAATTTAATTTTGTGTCCAAAATATTGACGTAGATTCATTATCTTTCTACTGATTTAATTCAAGCAGGATATTAAGAGAGTTCATTCGTGTCATTTGAAACAGCTATCAATCATTAATTAGTACATGAACTAACAGTGTTTCTCGATTACAAATAGTAAAGTGTTCACTCTGGTAATACTAGAAACGGCAATTAATATAGTTATAACTATTTAGATTTGAGAAGAGCATTTTAAGCCTTCTATAATAAGTCATTTAGGGAATGTGAGAATGGACTTAACTTATGGTTAACAACTTCACTATAAAGTGGGAGGGATACAATTAAAATAGTTTGTAGAATTAGAAGTAAGTGCTAGAAGTTAGTTCTAAACATTGTAAGAGGTGAGGTATTATGAAAAAAAGAATATTTTTATTTACGCTAATTATGATAATGATTAGTATAGGGTTTTCAAGTCAAGCTTTTGGTGAAAGCTTTCAAGAGGAGAGTAAGAATTCAGCGTTCAATAAAGCGGGGATTGAAAATAATGAACAATCAGATGAAAAAGTTATACATAAGAATAGTGCTTCTCATAAGACACCCCAAGAAAGTAGCACAAGCAAATTAGGACATATAAGGAATGCGAGTGCAAAAATATATAAAAGTATAGGTGATGAAACTACAAGTATACAGGCAGGAAGTAAGTATACAGGGAAGGTTTATTATATAAAGAAGCAAGCAAAATTAAATGGAAAAACGTATTATTTAATCAGTACTGTAGCCAGTGCTAGTAAAGGGGTAATTGGTTGGGTAAAGTCAGAAGACATTTGGGCGCAGGAACATGTAGCTGTAGATCATAAAAATAAGACACTATATTTGAAAGGAACTGGTTGGGCGTATACAGATGCTTGGGGATCAACGAAGGATGTTATTTATAATGATTTAAGACCGTTTAAGAATCAGGAGTTTAAAGTAAATCTAACTGAAAAAGTAGGAGATGCGATCTGGTATCGAGGTTTTTTAAACGGGAAGAAAGTTTGGATTCAAGCTTATAATGTAATATCTCCCCAAGAAAGTAGCACAAGCAAATTAGGACATATAAGGAATGCGAGTGCAAAAATATATAAAAGTATAGGTGATGAAACTACAAGTATACAGGCAGGAAGTAAGTATACAGGGAAGGTTTATTATATAAAGAAGCAAGCAAAATTAAATGGAAAAACGTATTATTTAATCAGTACTGTAGCCAGTGCTAGTAAAGGGGTAATTGGTTGGGTAAAGTCAGAAGACATTTGGGCGCAGGAACATGTAGCTGTAGATCATAAAAATAAGACACTATATTTGAAAGGAACTGGTTGGGCGTATACAGATGCTTGGGGATCGACGAAGGATGTTATTTATAATGATTTAAGACCGTTTAAGAATCAGGAGTTTAAAGTAAATCTAACTGAAAAAGTAGGAGATGCGATCTGGTATCGAGGTTTTTTAAACGGGAAGAAAGTTTGGATTCAAGCTTATAATGTAACTCCTATTAATGAGTGGTATTCTAACTATAATTTGACTCTTAATAAAATGATTGACATCCAAATGGCAGCAAGCCCTAAAACCGATAAGAGTTATAAATTATGGATAAGGGAAGATGCATTTGCTACAATCAGTGGCGGTAGAGGATTAGTAAAGAGTAATACTAACTGGAATTTGAGAAGAGGACCAAGTGTAACATATTCTGTAGGAGAAATTGTATCAGGAGGCACATCGTTACCATTATATTCAAGTGCTAAAGGAAGTGATGGTTATACTTGGTATCATGTCAAAAATACTGTAGGTTGGGTAACTCCAGACAAAAAAGATACAGCTTATTATTTAAATCCCAATAACTTTTTAAATAGTTTAAAAGAAAAAATGCAATTTTTAAGTTTGTCTAAAAGTGCAAATATTGATATAAACGAAGTAAATGAGAAAATTCTTAAGGGAAAGGGTATTCTTGAGGGAAGAGCACAAGCTTTTGTAGAAGGTGCAAAATTATACGGAATTAATGAAATTTATTTAATTGCTCATGCCTTATTAGAAACAGGAAATGGTACGTCAAAGCTAGCAACCGGGGTTAAACACAATGGAAAAACAGTCTATAATATGTATGGGATAGGAGCTAAAGACAGTTGCCCTTTAGAGTGTGGAAAAAGCTATGCATATAGCCAAGGATGGTTTACTCCAGAACTTGCAATAAAAGGTGGAGCTAAATTTGTAGCTGAAAATTATATAAGTGTTGGTCAGGATACACTTTATAAAATGAGATGGAATCCTTCATTTGCAGCAAAAAATGGATATGCTTATCATCAATATGCAACTGATATAGGTTGGGCTTATAAGCAAACTAAAAGAATGTACGATATTTATATTTTATTAGATTCATATACTTTAATTTTTGATATACCTAAATATAGATAATCTGTTCTTGAGTTTAAAGTTCAGTGTAAATAAATTGCACTTAGGTTAAGAATCAGTTCCCCTAATGAAGTAATTTAGAGCCATCTTTGTTATTGAAAGGTTCATGACTTTTATCGTATTACTTATGCAGTAATCATTCTTTACGTGGAGGTTGTGGTGAGCAAGTTCATAATTACTTTTTAACCTAAAACTCTATTCGTAAGCTCAATTCAAGCCTACTCGGGAGTATAAACTATTTGTGTAAATGGGAATTGCAAACAATAAAATAGAAAGGATTTACGTGGAGAGGCGGGTGTGATATGCCCGCTTTTGCATTGGGGATAGCTTTTTTTTAGGCGCTATATTAAATATGGTGGTGTCCCTTATTAAAATAAGGGATAGATAGCCAGATAAAAAAAATACACTCTCCCCTCTCTTTTGATAACTTTGAGTGATGGACAAAAGGTAAAGGAGAGGGAAAAGAGTGCAAGATCATTTTATCGTAGAGTTATTGAGAATTATAGACAAACATGTGGACGTATGGAATATGGAAAAAGGTTCAGATAAATGGTGCATCGAACTTCATACCAAAGTTAAAAAACAAAAATGCCCATTCTGTAAGGAACATAACCAAGCAAATTCATAGCTATCGAAAGCAGTCTATACAGGGGCCGATCGTAGCCAATACACCTGTAAAAATAATTAAAGAAAAGACGATACTTGTGTACACATTGTCGTCGTACCTTTTATGAACGATTTCAATGAAACGGAAGTAACAACTGGTTCGACTGTTGAGGAACCAACGGTCGAAACGATTACCTATAAGCGTAAAAAGCAAAACGGACAGCAAGATAATCAACTAGAGAACCTACCGAAGGAAACGATCGAGTATCGTTTATCCGATGAGGAACAGGTCTTTTCGTGTTGCAATGGTTCCCTTCATGCTATGAGCACGGGAAGTGCGCCGAGAATAAAAAGTGATTCCCGTGCAAGTGAAAGAGTAGTTGAGCACGTCCGTTAAGTATATAGTTGTCGTCATTGCTAGCGCAATGACATACAAACACCTATCGTGACAGCAAGTATGCCAGCACCTGTATTACCGAGAAGCCTAGCATCCCCATCCGCCATCGCTTATACCATGAATCAAAAATATGCGGAGAGCATGCCTCTATATCGACAGGAAAAGCATTTGGAACGCTTCGGCATTTCCATTTCCCGGCAAACGTTGGCGAATTGGATCACTTATGGAGCCAATACTTGGCTCTCGCTTATTTATGACCAACTATATGTGCATCTTTTAAACCAAGATAGCGTCCATGCGGATGAAACGACGCTGCAGGTTCTTTCCGAACTGGAACGGCCTGCCACATCAACATCCTACATGTGGCTGTATCGTACAGGTAGCGATAGTCCTCCTATTGTCCTGTATGATTGTAAACTCGAGCGAGTAAGCATCCACGTCGCTTTTTGGATGGCTTTCAGGGATATTTACATGTCGATGGGTATGATGGCTACAACGGGCTTCCCAGGTTAACATTGGTTGGGTACTGGGCGCATGCGCGTCGAAAATTAACAGATGTCCTCAAGGCATTGCCAGATGATGTGAGTACCTCCAACTTTAAAGCAAAGGAAGGACTTGCCTTCTTTAATCAACTTTTTACCATTGAACGGCAACTAAAGGATGTTAGCCCTGAAGAGCGTTACGAAAAACGATTAGAGCGCAGCCAGCTAGTGCTGGAGGCTTTTTCGAAATGGCTACGTGAATAGATATCACGCATCCTGCCAAAAAGCGCACTTGGACAGGCGACCAAATATTGTCGGAATCAGTGGGATCGTTTACGAGGGTTTCTTCTGGACGTCCGTTTGGAGATCGATAACGAGCGTGGAGAACGAGATCAAGTCCTTCGTTATAGGAAGAAAAAATTGGTTGTTCAGTAATACGGCTAAAGGAGCAACTTCTAGTGCAATTGTCTATAGTATTATGGAGACCGCAAAGGGAATGGGTTGAACCCATTTCATTGTCTTCAATACTTATTTGATGATCTTTATATACGTTTTCTCTACACCATTTCTCTACACCATTTCTCTACACCATTTCACTACACTCAAGCCACTAGCTTTCCAATCTTTGATTAGAGTTTCCCATTCTATTCTTTTATTTGATGGCTCCATCGCAAAACCTCCTGAGAATGTAGGCAACTTATTAGAGACCATTATGTGTTTCTTACAAGGCGTAAAGGCTTAACAGACTTGGTGACCAGATAAACCTACAAGTATGGACTCAAAACTATCCAATGCTTGATCAGGCTTAGAACTCAAAGAGCAACTTTTTGAAATCTATGAAGACAAGTTTGAATATTGATTTTTCACAAAAATTATCTTGAAAAGACAATGATGCTGGCGATTATTTTATATAATTACTGGAAATATTTAGATAAAACTATTAGTACATTTTTATTATATATAAGGGCATTACTACTATTGAGGATAAGATTTTTATCCGAAATTTTTGATGATAACATTTACCATGTTTATCGGATCTAAAAATTGATATTTTATATGATAGGGGATGAGGTAGGCTCTATGCTAAAAATAGCTTTGCTCACCGCAGTAACCCTGTTATTTTCGCTTATTATAACCCCTTTTATTATAGCAATTTCAAAATTCTTGGATGTTAAGGATAAGCCGAATAACAGAAAAGTTCATAAAAACCCTGTTCCTACTTTAGGTGGGTTGAGTATATTTATAAGTTTTTTATTGGGAATAACCATCTTACAACCCCAAAGTGATTATCATCTAGCCATTATGTTAGGGGCAACATTAGTTATTATTTTAGGGTTCTTTGATGATATTATTGATTTACCGGCAAATTTCAAGTTTGTTGCTCAAATATTTATAGCTTCGTTTGTCGTTTTTTGGGGAGGATTACAGGTGGAATTTGTTAACCTTCCTTTTGGGGGACAGATTGAATTTGGGCTACTGAGTTCAGTAATAACAGTATTTTGGATTGTAGGCGTTACCAATGCAATGAATTTAATTGATGGACTAGATGGTCTTGCTGCAGGAGTATCTGCAATAGCTTTGTTTACAATTGCCGGAATAGCAGTAAGTATGGGAAATGTATACGTAGTTACTCTAGCATTAGTGCTATTTTTTAGTACACTTGGGTTTTTGCGATATAATTTTTTCCCTGCAAAAATATTTATGGGAGATACGGGATCTTTATTTTTAGGTTACATGATTTCGGTGTTGGCATTATTAGGTTTTAAAAGTGTAACGATTGTCTCTTTTCTTATTCCAGTATTTATCTTGGCTGTACCTATATCGGATACACTAATTGCAATTGTAAGAAGGTATGTGAATAGTCAACCATTATCAAGCCCAGACAGTTCTCATTTGCATCATCGATTATTACAGATGGGTTTTTCGCATAAACAGACAGTATTATTAATTTATGCATTGAGCACTATGTTCAGCGCCGCCGGTATTTTATTTTCAATGGCAACATTGTGGGGGGGAATAGTCATTTTTGTTATTTCAATGGTGTCCCTCCAATTGCTAATTGAAAATCTTGAGTTGATCAGTAGCAATTATAAGCCATTGACCAATTTTTTAAAAGCATTAAAACATAAATTGTAAAGTCTAACTCAAATAGTTAGAAGCTTTAAAGCATAAGAACAATGTTAGAACATAAATATCGTTTTCACAAATAAAAATAGGTTCGTTAATCTTTGGACGATAAAACCAAAAATTAACGAACCTTATACTTTTATCTTTTTAAAAAGTAAAATAAAATCTGAATGTACTTATACCTTGTTAATTTGCTTTCTAATATCAACGAAGTAACGTGAATTTTGCACACACCTATGTGTGTATTTGGCTTTTATTGAATATCAAGATGACGTTTAAGCATATTTTGAGTTTCGCTTAAGGCAGTATCATCAAGCTGCCAGTAATAAGTTCCGTTTAGATGATAATCTGCTCCTTCAAGTGTATGGGTTTCAAAGTTAAGACGTTTTCCTTCTGTACCATAAGCAATGAAACTTTTCATCTCACTAAAAGTCATATTCGTTGTCATATTGCTACCTATAGCTTCTAGAATATTATCATATTTCAATACTGAATCAATCGAAATGGCTTTTTTTACTATAGCCTTTATAATTTCCTGTTGTCTTTTCCCGCGCTCGATATCATTATCAAGCTTACGAGTTCGAGCTAGTGCTAGAGCTTCTTCACCGTTTAATTCTTGCTTGCCGGGTAGAAGGTGAACTGCATTAGCTTTATCTTTTGAATTTTGTTCTTTTAGTTCGTATGGAACGTCAACGGTTATACCATTTATTGCATCGACTACCTCAATAAAAGCTTCAAAATTTACTTTTACATAATAGTCAATAGGTATATCTAATAACCTTTCTACTGTTTCTCTAGTGGCCTGAGTTCCTCCATATGCATGAGCATGATTTATTTTACTCTCATATCCAACCTCTGGAATATAGACATACGAATCACGTGGGATACTGACTAATTTTATACTTTTGTCTTTTTTGTTTAAAGTAGCTACCATTAAAGTATCTGTTCTAGCGTTATCTTCATTTTTTCGCAGATCGCTAGAGTCAACTCCCATAATGAGCACAGAAACATTATCTACTGATGGATCTACTGTTGATTCTCTAAGAGCAGACTTATCCATCCCATCATCTTCATAAGAATTTGACAAGACACTATCTGCTTTAATATATAAATATGAAGCGTAAATTACTACCGAAAAAAATCCAAGGATTAGTGGAATTAATATAAAATACGCCCTTTTCCTTAACTTTCTTTTTTTTCTTTTTACTATCCTGGTTTGTGTAGGCATTTTTGACATCGGACTCCATCCTTAAAAAATTAGATATCGAATTGTAGATTTTTGTCGAATTATAGACATGGTAAGGTTTCAATATAATTAATCTTACTATGAATAACCATATTAGTAAATAACATATCTGCAGATTTAAGAAATGTCTAGGAAAACGAAGGAATAGAAAACCGTAATTTTATAGGTTTAACCGCTTGTCTAGGGTTGACTTTTATATTTAGACAATATCATACATTTTATGGTGAAATTTAGATAATTTTTTTATACTAGTATAAAACTTTAGGTTTTATAGTATAAGAAAAACGATAGCTTTCGCCATAAAGACTTGGCGGAAAGCCAGGTTTTTCTAATATGAAATTACAAATTTTCACTAGTTTCTTGCGTATATTCTTGCCCATTAGGAGTGGTTGTTTGAAAATTAAGGTGATCTCTTAATTGATTCTCCGCTGCACTCCTACTTTGTTCGTCTACCTGATAATACCATAATCCGTCATTTAATTTGGTTCCTGTTCCTTCTAAATTTATCGTGTTTATTGCCAAACTGTTATTTAAACCATAACTAATGAAGCTTTTCATTTCATTGAAGGATAAATTGGTGCTCATGTTATCACCAACAGCTTTAATTAGTTCATCTACTTTTAATATCGAAGAAGCTGTGGCAGCTTCTTTAACAACCGTCTTGATAATTTCTTGTTGACGCTTTCCTCGCTCAACATCGCTATCGTACTTTCTTGTTCTAGCTAATGCTAATGCTTCTTCGCCATTTAATGTCTGATATCCGGGATTTAATTGGACGGCATTTGGATTATCGTTAGAATCCAATTCATTTATCGCAAACGGTACATCATATTGAATTCCGCCAATTGTATCAATAATTTCAATAAAAGCTTCAAAATTCAGACGTACATAATAATCAACAGGTACATTTAAAAAGTTTTCAACTGTTTCTATTGTTTTTTTTGGTCCGCCATAAAAGTAGGCATGGTTAATCTTTGTAAAACCATAGTCGGGTACATTTACATACGAATCTCTAGGGATACTTAAAATATTTACATCTTTCTGTTGTTTGTTAAAGGTGGCAAGCATTAGTGCATCAGATCGACTTTTCCCTTTAAAATCACGTTTTACGGTGTCGTCTACGCCGATGATAAGGACAGAAACATTATCCTCAATAGGAGTGACTGCTTCGTCTCTTAATTTAGATTTTTCACCATTTCTTCCTATTCCTTCATAAGAATCATCAGCTGCTTCTTGAGCAGTGTTATATACATAAATTCCATAGGAAGCAGCCCCAATTAAAAGAAGGGATAATGGAATGATTAAAAAAAGCAAGCGTTTTTTACGCTTTTTTTTCTTATGATTCCTCACTCTATATATATTTTCACGGTTTTTCGACATAAATACACCTCATTAAAAACCTAACTATTCACTATTTTACTACTATATTTGTCGAACGTAAATTACAATTAGGTTACATTGTTGTAAGGCTAGATATATAATTATACTTATTATGAAGTTTGCATAAGACAATTATGCAATAATATCCAGAATATGTATGAATCTGCTAGGAAGTATTGTTATTATACATAATATAAAGCAGATTTACATTTATGCGAAATAGTAAAACGTAACTTGAAGATTTTTTGAAAACGTTACAATATGTACATATACTATATTTTGTATTTTGTATTTTGGATTAAGAATTAAATAGGATTGGAAGGTTATGTAGTGACAATTAAGAAAAGAATGATTTTAGCCGAGAGAGAAATAGGCAGATCTGTTGTTGCGTTAAATCCATCTTTAAAATTACACGAAAAGGATAAACATCCATCATTGTTTTACGGAATTAAAGACACAAATCAAATACCAAAACCAGTATTGGATAGATAAACTGAAAATTAACAAATGGTGTTCTTAACAATAGATAAAGCAGTCCATCTTGGAAGAGCTATGTAATGACAGGATCTACTAGTGGTAGCTCGATAAATATTTTAAAAGGACTAAACGACTTTGCCATAGGACAGATGGCGGTGGTTCTGTTCTTGCATCTGCTATGAGCTGTCAATTGCCTTTTGTAATAGGAGCTGGGCTTGGTTTATCCCGCATGTAGGTGCCGTAAGAATCCCACTTCAAGAGCCTGAGTTGATACAACAGGGTCTAATTGGGAGATAACGGCACCTAAATGCCCGATTCGTTTAAGGGCCTTTAGGTCATACCCTTGCGGTACTAACATTCAGTAGGAGATGAAAAAAACTCCAACTGAATGAAGTTTCACTTTTATTTACGAAGAACAAAAGCATTTCAACAGATGGAATTGAATTTAATGCGAGTGTGGGCGTTATTGCAAAGAACATATCTATGCTGAATAACATAATGGGGGGCTTATAATAGCCAAAAAGCTAACTGGAAATATGGTCGAAAAGTTAAGCATAGTAATCCCAAAGAAAAGTACAGTAATTTGCCCAGATCAAGTGGATATGAATGACAAAGAATGTATTGCTTGCCAAAATTTGATCAAAGACTGTTCGATTGTAGAGAAGTAGATATGACCGGAATAGAAGATCGAAGAATTGGAATGAAGTTAATTCAGGGCATTCTAGAAAAAAATAAGCAGGAATTAATTATAACCTGTGAAGGGCCTATAGATGTGAAAAGAAGTTGACAGATTTACATTTTACTAACCGATGGTTTTGAAAAAATAAATAATTGAAATTATCATATAAACGGTTGCAAAGATAAATGAAAACGTTATAATATAATTATACAAAATATAGTATATTGATTTAAGGATGATAATGATGTGGGAAAAGTTTTACTCTAAAAATGGGCTAGCTGCTAAAAATATTGCCAAGGAGTTAATACAATTAGAAACAGGAAATAAAATACCGCGAGTTTCTGATTATAGTAAAAAATTATCAATAGGTAGAGGAACCGTACAGAGTGCACTTAGTTTATTAGAAGAATTAAGAGCAATTAAGTTAGAAGCTCGAGGTCATCTTGGTACATTCTTAACAAATAAAGATAATGATTTATTACTAGAGATTGCAGGAATTGCACCTTTAACTGGGTCAATGCCACTGCCATACTCTAGAAAATATGAAGGTTTAGCTACAGGCTTAGTAGAAGTGTTTGAATCAGCAGGAAAGAAAGTAAACTTAATGTACATGAGAGGTGGTTTAAATCGAATAGAGACTGTGCGAACTAAAAGAAGTGATTTTGCGATTGTTTCAAGATTGACAGCAAAAAGCGTACTATCCAAATATTCTAATCTAAAAGTCTTCAAGGAATTTGGTACTAATAGTTACGTTTCTACTCATAAAATTTTTTTGGCTGATCCAAACCAAAGTAAGGTTCAGGATGGAATGAAAATTGGCGTTGATATGGAATCTCCAGACCAAATGAAGTTGACATTTGCAGAATTTGAACATAGAAATGTGGAATATGTTAATACCAATTATATGCAATTATTTGATATGTTAATGTCTCTCCAAATTGATGCTACCATTTGGAATGCAGACGAAAGTAAAATGAGTCAAACGTTTAGATCAACAAGCTTTCAATCACCAAAAGCGATAGAGATATCAAAAGATACTTCAGAAGCAGTTATTGTAATTGATGGTGATAGAGAAAAGGAAATTATCGAAAAATGGCCTTTTGTTGAAACTAGCCAAATATTAAACATACAAAAAGAGGTTGAAAAAGGTATAAAAATACCAAGCTATTAAAAGTTTAATTTTTAAATTCAAAATACTAAATACTGTACATTGGAGGTTGTTGTGGTGGAAAGGTTAGAAATCCAGGGGAAATTAAATATTTTACTAACTAATCAAGTCATTACACAAAATGCATCTGATATAACTTTAAGCACATATGACTTTTTAACAAAGAAATTTAATGTAAAGATTATACAAGATTCTGAGATGTTCTGGACGCATTTGTGTATGGCTTTAACAAGAATTGAAAGGGGTGAAGAAATAGAGGGGCCTCCAGAAGCAATACTTAAGGAAATAGATACCATGTCGCATAAAGAAACTATTGAAGAGATTATTACCTACGTTGACTCACAAATAAGTAAAAAGTTACCAAGCGAAGAAAAAAACTATTTTTACCTTCACCTTCATCGAGTAATAGAATCAAATAAATAATGGGAGGTTTTTAAGATGTTAAAGATTGTTATTGGTGGACAACTGAATAAGCAGGCAATTGAAAAACAGGTTAAAGATTTAGGGAGGGACAATATAGAAGTAACAGTAAAAACTGATCTAAATGCAGTTATGGATATAAAAAATAATAAGGCAGATTACTATATCGGCGCCTGTGAAACTGTTTCAGGTGGAGCTTTAGCTATGGCATTTGCATTATTAGGTAAAGACAAATGTGTTTCGTTAGCTTCACCAACTTCCATAATGAAGGAAGAAGATATTTGTAAACAAGTAAATGAAGGTAAAATTGCATTCGGATTTACTGCTCCATCTACAAAAAATGTACTAAATATATTAATCCCTGCACTATTAAATAAGGAATAGAAAGTGAGAGGTAGAGAACATGGACTTTAATCTAATTCAAATTATTGCCATAGCTACTCTAGGTGCATTAGGTTCTGTGCTTGTGAATCGCGGTGTTGCAGTATTTAACGATGGTCTTCGTCCGATTATGCCTGAATATTTAGAAGGGAGAATTACAAGGGGCGAGCTTGCAGCAACTAGTTTTGCATTAAGCTTTGGTTTAATCATTGGTTTTGGTATCCCGCTTTCCATAGGGGCTACAATTATTATCGGACACAGCATTTTACTAGCATGTGACATTATTGGTATTTGGACTCCTTACAATAAAATAGGAATAGCACTTGCGGGTATTATTGGTGCTGTCTATAGTATTGGCATCGTTTTAGGACTACAATTCGTAGTTGATATATTTAATCAGTTACCTGTTAACTTCTTGGATTCCTTAAGTCTTATTGGCAATCCGATTATTATTGCGTTTACAGTGTTTCCGGCGGTTGCAGTTGGGTATCAACATGGTTTAAAGAAAGCTGCTGTGACTGGCCTGATAACTTTGGCTTCCTACTTACTTTTAGCAAAATTCGGAACATTTACTTTAGCAGGCTATGATGTTTCTCTAAGTCCTGAGGGCATTTCTCTATTAGTAGGTATGCTAATGATGGTTTACTTGGCATCAAGAATTAAAGGCGATGAAGAAACAACAAATGCAGATTTAGTAAATATTTTTGAAGAACGTGTCAATCGGATTCGAAAAAATCGCTGGTTATTAGCTTTAATGGGAGGTCTTGTTGCTTTGGCCTCGGCAATGTTGATTCTAGCAGTTGATGCAATGCCTCAAGCATTAATTAATGATGGGAAGATAACAGAGGCAGCTATTACTACGTTTGCTAGAGCAATAGGTTTTATACCTCTAGTATTCTCTACTGCTATTGTTACCGGGGTTTATGGATTGGCAGGAACTACACTTGTTTTTGCGGTTGGTCTTATTTTTAGAGATATTCCGATTTTGGCATTTGTATTGGGAGCGCTTGTAATGTATCTAGAGGTAATTTCTCTATCAGCAGTTTCAAAGGGAATGGATAAACTACCTGGTATTCGTGAAATGGGAGAGCATATTCGCACGTCTCTTACAGATGTTCTTGGGATTGCTATTTTAATTGGTAGTGCCATGGCAGGTGAAAAAATTGCTCCTGGGATTGGGTTTTTCTGGGTGATCGGTTTCTATTTAATAAACCGTATCTCCAAAAAGCCACTTGTTGAATTAGCTGTTGGTCCGATAGCAGTAATTTTATTAGGTATTTTAGTAAATGTTCTACATTTAGTTGGCTTGTGGTAAATCTATATTCGTCAAATCAATCTCTCCAATTAAATAAAACTAGTTGGAGAGATATTACTCCTAGAAGAAAGAAGGTAATTTTTTTGTTAGAAAGCGGTATTACTTATATGCATGAGCATACGACGATTGATTTGTCAGAAGTAAAAAATAATCAAGATTGTCATTTAGATGTGTTTCCAGAAACGGTTAGAGAGTTTAAAAAGTTATATCAAAAGGGAGTTAGAAATATTATTGATGTGACTAATTTTGGAATGGGAAGGAATATCCCATATGTACAAAAAGTTTCCAAAGAAAGCGGAATAAATATCATATTTTCTACTGGATTCTATCAAGAGGCATTCTACCCTATTTTAGTATTTCGAGAAACAAAGGAACAACTTGCGAAAAGAATGATTAAGGAGATTGATGAAGGAATTAAGGGGACGAAGACGAAAGCAGAAATAATTGGAGAAATTGGTACTAGTTATAACAAATGGACAGAAGCAGAAAAAAGAGTGTTTGAAGCAGCTGTAATTGCTCATAAAGAAACAAAAAAACCAATAACAACTCATACTTCAATTGGAACACTGGGTCATGAACAGGTTGACTTTTTTAAGAAACATCAAGTCGATTTAAGTCGCGTCATTATAGGGCATGTTGATTTAACTGGTGATGCAGATTATGTTTTAAACATGTTAAGAGAAGGTATTAATGTAGAATTTGATACAGTTGGAAAGGAAAACTATATGCCTGATAGTGTTCGTGCAGAGATGTTAAAGAAAATACAGGATGAAGGCTATATAGAGCAAGTGTTTTTATCTATGGATATTACAAGAAAATCCCATTTAGAATATAAAGGTGGTTTAGGCTATTCCTATTTATTAGATACTTTCGTGCCTCTTTTACAAAAGTATGGCATTACGGAGGAAAGCATTGATAAAATGCTTATTAAAAATCCAGCTACATTCATGAGGGGAGGAAATTGAAGTGCAAACTTTTCCTTTAGAAAATATTTCAATTGATGAGGCCCAGCAAAGACAATTTACGTTAATAGATGTAGTTACTAGACATTTCCGCGGAGATGAATTGCTTACATTAGGCGATTTAGGGGTTACAAAAGGTATCAATAAACCAACTTTTACAAAAAAAGTAGAAGAAACATTAGCAGATTTTTTTAATGCAGAGCGAGCAATATTAGTACGTGGAGCAGGTACTGGCGCATTGAGAATGGGATTTTTTTCTTTTTTAAAGGCTGGTGATCGACTGCTTGTTCATGATGCGCCAATCTATCCAACAAGTAAAACTACCTTAGAAATGATGGGGATTGAACTTGTATACGTTGATTTCCATGACTCCAAGGCACTAAATAGCATTATTTTACAAACTCCAAATTTAAAGGGTGTTTTAATTCAGCACACGAGACAGAGAATAGATGATCATTATGATTTGTCTGAAGTTATCCAAATCATTCAATCACTGAGTCCAAATCTAACCATTATTACGGATGATAATTACGCGGCCATGAAGGTCAAACATATTGGAGTACAGGTTGGAGCTGATTTATCGACATTTTCATTATTTAAATTAATGGGACCAGAAGGGATTGGATTAGTTTTAGGAAAAAAGGAATTAATTAATAAAATTGAACAGGTAAATTATTCTGGAGGCAGCCAAGTGCAAGGTTATGAAGCGCTTGAGGCTTTAAGAGGTCTTGTCTATGCTCCTGTTATGTTAGCTATCCAGGCAAAAGTTAATGAACAATTACTGTTATTGCTTAATAACGGGGCTGTGAAAGAAGTGAAAAAGGCTTACTTGGCAAATGCACAATCAAAAGTGATTTTAGTTGAGTTTTCTAAGCCAATTGCAAAAAAAGTTCTTTTATATGCGAATGAATTTGGAGCCACTCCTAATCCAGTAGGTGCAGAGTCAAAATATGAATTTGCACCGATGTTTTATCGTGTGTCAGGAACATTTTTAGCGGCTGATCCATCGCTTGAAAATAGCATGATACGAATTAATCCTTTACGCAGCGGTCCCGAAACAATCATTAGAATATTAAAGAGGTCAATTGAGCGAGCCTTAGAAAGATAAAAGGAAAGAAGGATTTCATCATGGAAAGAAGAGTCATCATCATCATATTAGATAGTTTGGGCGTAGGATATATGGAGGATGCCAAATATTATCACCCTCAAGATGTAGGGGCAAATACATTTAAACATATAATCGACAAAGTGCCATCTATAAAAATACCTACCTTTCAAAGACTAGGTATAAATAAGATTTTACATCACCCCAATCTAAATAATGTTCATAATATTGCAAGCTTCGGTGTTTTAAGACTAATGCATCATGGGGCGGATAGTTTCGAGGGGCATAACGAAATTATGGGAACCAAACCAAAGAAAGCCTATTTAGCTCCGTTTATTAAAAACATGGATCAAGTAAAAGTTGCACTCGAACAAGCAGGCTATACGGTAACCATACCAAATCCTGATTTGCCTTATTTGTTGGTTAATAATATTGTAATTGTAGCGGATAATATTGAAACCGATTATGGACAAATATATAATGTAAGTGCCCCATTAGACTATATCTCGTTTGAAGAAGTGCTAAAAGTTGGTAAATGTGTACGCGATAATGTAAAAGTAAATCGAGTGATCGCTTTAGGAGGTGAAAATGTTACTGCTGAACAGTTACAAAACTCAGTAGAAAGAAGGAAAGATGGTTTAGTAGGAGTGAATTCTCCTAAATCTAAGGTATATAACCAAGGATATCAAGTCCGACACTTAGGGTTTGGTATTTCACCAGAATATCAGTTGCCAACATTAGCAACAACATCGGGTCTCGAAGTATCTCTCGTCGGAAAGATGCAAGATGTCATTTATTGTAAAAAAGCAAATAAGTTTCCTGGTGTGGATACCGAACAAGTAATGAAGGATATTCTACATGAAATGAACAGCTTAAATCATGGCGTTATTGCTGCAACAGTTCAGGAAACTGACTTAGCAGGGCATGCACAAAACCCAGAACGATATGCTGATCGCATTGAAGTAGTGGATCGATATTTATCAGATATACTACAAAATATGAGAGAAGAGGACCTATTAATGTTAAGTGCTGATCATGGTAATGATCCTACCATTGGTCATAGTCAGCATACAAGGGAGAAAACTTACTTGTTAGTTTATAATAAGCGATTCTCACCAGTTCGTATTGGTGAAAGAACAACATTATCTGATATTGCTGCAACTGCAGCAAATTATCTGGGATTAAACAAAACAGAAAATGGAACATCTTTTCTTCCGTTATTGCAAGGCATGTAGAGAGGGGATACAATTATGTTTTTAGAAGCTGTAAAAAAATACAATAGAAAATTAATAGATGTCTCATTAGAACTTCATCAACAAGGAAGTATCTCCCCAAATACGTATGTACTTGATTTAGATATGATACGAAAAAATGCAGTAGCTTTAAATAAAAAAGCCAAAAAACTGGATATTGAACTATTCTTTATGACAAAACAATTTGGTCGTAACCCTGTAGTGACAGAAGCCATTGTTGAAGCTGGAATTAAAAAAGCAGTTGCTGTTGATCCTTGGGAAGCAATTACACTAAGCAAAACGTCAGTCAAATTAGGACATGTGGGTCATTTAGTACAAATACCAAAACAAATGATATCACCAATATTAGACCTTTCCCCTGAATTTATTACAGTTTTCAGCTATGAAAATGCCAAAAATATTAGTGATATAGCATGGCAAAAAGGAATAAAACAAAAAATATTTTTGCGTATAGCTAATAAAGGCGATTTTGTTTTTAATGGGCAGGAAGGCGGATTTACGTTAGCCCAATTAGCTGAAGACTTCAAAAGGATAAAACATTTAGAAGGGGTTGAACTAGCAGGATTAACAAGTTTTCCTTGTATAGTGATTGAAAATGATGTTCCCATGGTTACTGCAAATGTTACGTCAATGCAAAAAGCCAAAGAATTCTTAATAGCTAACGGACATACCAATCTGGAAATGAATATGCCTAGCGGTACATCTGTTGCAACGATGGATATATTGAAAAAAAACGGGGCAACACAAGGAGAGCCGGGACATGCACTAACGGGAACAACACCACTTCATGCTTCAAAAGAATTAGCTGAGAAACCAGCAATAGTTTATGTAACCGAAGTTTCTCATATTTATAACAATCATGCATACGTATTTGGAGGAGGTTTTTACCCCCGCTCACATATGAAAAACGCGCTCGTAGGGGCAAGTAAAGATCACTTGAGAGAAGTTAGGATTATTGAAAATGATCCGACCAATATTGATTATTATGGGAAGTTGGCTACGGAAAATGTAGAAGTTGGAGATACTGCCCTTTATGCATTTCGTACCCAAATTTTTGTTACAAATGCTCAAATTGCTGTTGTAGAAGGAATCTCGTCCAAGCCTAAGCTAATAGGTATTTATGATTCCATGGGCCGTCTAATCCGTAGAGATGTTTAAGCTAATATTTTCTCTTATTTTCCTATATGGATTTCTTTGTTTATTAGTGGGAATATATTAAGTTAAGCATAAAGGCACAGGCACACCACATCTAGCAACGTACAAACTGGAAAGCTTCGCGACGGGATAAAGTGAAACTTCATTCCGTGGAACACGGAATGTTAGTTGAACGAATCGGGGATTTAGGTGCCGTTTTCTCCTAGTTCGACTTCTCCGTGTTCCTTTAATTCCTTGAAGAGGGAGACTTACGGCTTCTTACATTCGGGATAAAGTGAAACTTCATTCCGTGGAACACGGAATGTTAGTTGAACGAATCGGGGATTTAGGTGCCGTTTTCTCCCAGTTCGACTTTTCCGTGTTCCTTTAATTCGTGAAGAGGGAGACTTACGGCTTCTTACATTCGGGATAAAGTGAAACTTCATTCCGTGGAACACGGAATGTTAGTTGAACGAATCGGGGATTTAGGTGCCGTTTTCTCCTAGTTCGACTTCTCCGTGTTCCTTTAATTCGTGAAGAGGGAGACTTACGGCACCTTACATGCGGGATAAAGTGAAACTTCATTCCGTGGAACACGGAATGTTAGTTGAACGAATCGGGGATTTAGGTGCCGTTTTCTCCTAGTTCGACTTCTCCGTGTTCCTTTAATTCCTTGAAGAGGGAGACTTACGGCACCTTACATTCGGGATAAAGGAAATATGCTTCTGCAACAGGGGTATGCCGACGCTGGACGGCAATCCCGCTTTAGTCGGTCTTTCTTGAGATTCGAACCGATATTGACTTATCGTAGGAAGAATATCGAAGTTTGCCAGTCGCTGAGCACCTGATTTAGATGAAGCTCTCTCAAAAAAGATATCTGCAACGCATAAATGAATAAAATGTAAAAGAGGCTGGGACAAAACTAAAACAGCTGATTAAAAAACGAACAATAAATCGTCCTTGTGTATACGCAAGTTTTTGGCGTAGTCAAAATATGTAGACTCCTGCAGGAATAGCTCGAGCTGAAGATCCCGCAGGAAAGCGATCTTTGCTTTCCGAGGAAGCTGAGGCCGTGCCCGCGGAAAGTGAAATAGTTTGACGTAGCGATGATAGGAATTTTTTTAACACAAACAAACCGAACAATTATAAATGAATTGTTCGGTTTTTGCTATTTAGTATTTGCTTATGTCCCAGCCTCTTTTTGTACTATAGGAAAGTATAAAACTTTATGGTTTATAGTATAAGAAAAACTATAGCTTTCACTAAAGACTTGGCGACAAGCCAAGTTTTTCTAACATTTATAATATTTATTTTAAATTATAATAGGAGTTCCTTTGCCACTTTTTTGATGCTACATTCGAATATTAGGTCAGAAGGAGGTGATCAAATGGCTCTCGCAACAATTACAGATTCATCATTACGTTTGGAGTTTAATAGCGGATTGGATGAAGGATCAGGGAAGCCACTAGCAAAGACCAAGAACTTTAACAATATTAAAATCGATGCCACCCCTGATCAGCTTTATGCTGTTGCTCAAGTGTTTGCAGGATTGCAACAACATCCATTAAAGAAAATTGAACGTAAAGACACTTCGAGTATTGTTTAATAATAAGTTTAGAAACATAAGAAGAGGAGGGATAATGTGAAAAGGCTAGAATTAAAGTTTACGAATGAAGAAGGAAAAGTGGCCACTTATTCAGTTGACAATCCGATAGAACCAGCTAATCCATCGAAAATTAATGCCGCAATGGATGAAATTCTGAAACAAAATGTATTTGCCACAAGTGGTGGAGATCTTACAGCAAAGAAAAGTGCAATGATTGTAGAAAGGGTTGTTGAAGAAATTGAAATGAATTAATCCGTAGCGACCCGTTAACGTTTCATGTTAACTGGTCGCTTTTTTATACTATAGGAAGTATAAAATTTTAGGGTTTATAGTATAAGAAAAACTATGGCTTTCGCTAAAGACTTGGCGACAAGCCAAGTTTTTCTAACAAGTTAATAATACCTTATATATCAACAAGCGACTAAATAATTATTATGGAAGAGACAAAAAGTAGACAGTTAGATAACTTTTATCCCGCATGTAAGGTGCCGTAAGACTCCCACTTATTTCCTTTAACTTAAATCGCTTAAGCAATATTTGTCAAAAGTCTTATTCATTTCCCGGGAAATATCGACAGTTTGCTATGTAACTGGCAGTAAGACCAACTAACTTCCATGCTACGAGAAACCCAGGAGGATAAGTGGAAGATCAAACTGCAAGTCAAGTTCCCGATTCTGTTTATTTTAACAATCAGTAGGGGGAAAGAAAAACTCCACTGATTGAAGATTCACTTTATTATAATGGGCATAAATGGATTTTATGTGTGAAGATTGTTCAATTGGAGATTACAACGATATAATAGATTGTGGCTGATTATGTCGTCGGAGGTGATAAGGTGAATGCGACTAAGGTAATAGCAAAATTAAGGGATCGTAAGCCAACTATTTTAGGACGTGAACAGTTTCGAGAATTTGGTATATTCATTCCTATGGTAGAAATTAAAAATGAAACGCATTTGTTATTCGAAGTGCGCTCGTTAAAAATGCGCAATCAGCCTGGCGATATTTGTTTTCCGGGCGGGAGAGTAGAACAAGATGACGAAAGTGAACTACATTGTGCGTTACGGGAAACATCAGAGGAAATAGGTGTAGATATTACAAGTATAAGTGATGTTGTTCCACTAGATTATATTGTATCTGATTTTGGAAGAATCATATTTCCATTTGTTGGAGTGCTTCATCATCCAGAAAAAATTGTACCAAATCGTGCAGAAGTAGATGAGGTATTCACAGTCCCTTTACAATTTTTCCTTGAGACAAAGCCTGAAGTATATAAGGTAAATTTCAAAGTCATTCCTGAAGTTAATTTTCCATATGAACATATTCAAGGTGGGAAAAAATATGAATGGAATGTGCGAGCTGCTGATGAATTATTTTATTACTATAAAGGAAAGGTGATTTGGGGACTAACTGCAAGGATAATTGCTCATTTTGTCGAGCTAATAAAACAGTGATGAGTTATTTGAACTACGGTTCTATTAATTAATAAGAGCCGAACGTTTTATAGTATGTGTTTAAACGAATTTTTGCAATTATAATAAAGAATTTTGTTTCGTTTGCTCAATACCGGAAGACTCCAGTTTATGTGAAAGAAATAATTATATAACAGTGCACTATCAATTAGTCATCAGTGGGGCAGGAAAACCCCACTGAATGACATTTCTCTATCCGTAAGGCGGTAAAAAATGTACTACTCTATCTAAGCAGTAAATCATTACAGGTAAGCAAGATAGGTAGATTAATTTCTCGATTAACCTAATAACGAAACTTCGTAAATTCTCCTCCATTAACTTTTTTATCCCGCATGTAACGTGCCGTAAGACTCCTACTTCAAAGAGCCTGAGTTGGTACAACAGGGTCTAAGTGGGAGAAAACGGCACCTAAATGCCCGATTCGTTCAACTAACATTTCTTGGGAAAAGCATTCCAAGAAATGAAGTTTCATTTTATTAGTAAATAATCTTTACATAAGGAAACCGAAACTCCCCCGATAGCTTAAATAAGCGTCTATTTGTTCAGCCAATATAAAAACGGTTTTTTAGGGACATGTATAGACTTGACTCTTTCTTATCCACGGGTGTGAAAAAGTAATACGATTAACTGTTAATAAATTTATACTTATTCTCATGTGTAACCTAAAAGTCGAGAGTATTGTAATGTGTTTAACTCATTGCAACTTGATACGGAAAAATGAGCATGATATCCTTTTTAAATTAGCCAAGTCTTCTTATAGTTGGCTTTTTTGCTAATATATCGTGCTCATAGAGACTTTGTGTCAAGTTGCAATTCTCGATTTGCCATTGCACTTCTCTTGTAAAATACAACTCTGTCTGAATTCTAGTATATGATTATTTTACTGAGACATGATAGAATACTCCTTAGTGTATAATTATGTTCTTAGCAAACAAATTAAGCTTTCGATTAAACTTTGGTTAAGAACACAGCATGGGAGATGACATAAAGTGAATCAGGTTTTAAAAAATAAATGGGTTGTCGTAAGTATAGCTGTTTTCTGCTCCATTTTATGGGGCAGTGCATTTCCTGTGTTAAAAGTGAGCTATGAGGAATTGCAAATGGCTGCAGATGATACGATTGCTAAAATTGTGTTAGCAGGAATGAGATTTCTGCTAGCTGGAATCATGATCTTAGTCGGTTTACTGATAGTAAATCGAAAGTACTTAATTGTAACAAAACGACAACTGTTTTTTCTTACTATATTTGGGATCATCCAAACAGGGTTACAATATTTCTTTTTTTATAATGGATTAGCCAATGTTTCCGGTATGCAAGGAGCAATTTTAATATCTAGTGGAACGTTTTTTACCGTTGTACTGGCGCATTTTTTCTATACAAATGACCGCTTGAATTGGAACAAAGCAATTGGTTTAGTAGCAGGGTTTACCGGAATTATGGTGGCTAATTGGGGACAGGAACTGCAGCTCAGCTTCCAGTTAACCGGTGAGGGATACATGATTTTAGCAGGACTAACAGGAGCTATCGGTACCATTATGGCAAAGGAACTAGCGGTTGGTATCCACCCATTTGCTCTCACTGGATGGCAATTAACAATCGGATCCGGATTAATGTTAATCGTAGGGGTACCTCAGCTGAGTGATCATGCAATGACTTTTACGCCTTTAGGTTGGTGGTTATTTATTTATTCAGCAGTATTATCGGCAGCAGCTTTTGCTTTGTGGTATTCTATTTTAAAATATAACAAAGCTGGGGAAATCAGCATGTATAAATTCTTAACACCTGTTTCTGGGGCATTGTTGTCAGCAGTCTTTATTTCCGAGGAAAAACTAACGATCTTTATAATTGGTGCACTCGTTTTGGTAGCAATCGGTATTATCTCTGTGAATTACAAAAAGAAAGAAAAAGGGGCGAACAAAAAACAAATGCAAACTTATTGAGCAGTGGTTGTATAAATTGTTTTAAAAGGATACATTAAATAAAATTTACAGACAATATTTTATAAAGGCTAAATAGTGTGCTGTGAAAATTATAATGGAGCTTACTGGAAAATAACGATATTCTGGTAAGCTCTTTTGTTGAAAAAAGCTTTTAAAAATGGCTGTTTGATCTGTGAAGAATACGTAAAGAGAGGTTAAAAAAACGCGAAATAAATGATTTTTGTTTGGTGAAGGAAGTGGTTATTGGTCAATAGTTGCTTTTTTTAATCGATAAATATCTTTTTTATTTGCCCAAACGTCATCACGGAGTACAGAAAAATTCAAGTTTAAATTGTTTAGCTCTTTTTTAATATGACCGAATTCTTTAGCATTGTCCATACGCATTCCATCAATTTCTGCTTTTAGATGTTCCTGTCCGGAACGAAGGGCAAATAGAATAGATTGTTGTTCATCGAGTCTTTTTCCGTGCTCATCTAGTTTCTTGCTGTGGTTATCCAGCTTCAAACTGTGTTCATCCAATTTATGGTTGATTTGTTCAAGTATCGTTAATATTTTTTCTTCCTGTTTCATATAATTCACCTCCTAATATAACAAGAGTATATCATAAATAATAAAAAATAAAATGACTCATTTATAACTTAATACATCAAATATTTCATGTAAAAAGAAACAGCTTTTTCATAAATCTACATAACTTCCTGGTAATTCTTCATTTGTTATGTGTAAGATAAAACCAGCAAGGGAATAGTAGCTAAAAATTGATTGGTTTTTATTCTAAGACTTTTTAGCTTCACCTTGCTATACACTCATAAATATTCAAAACAATCAAGATTCACTATATGAGTAGTGGAAAGAACGATAAAAAGAACCCAGAGGTAGATGCGTCCTTGTTACAGGAAGAAGAATAATACAATTACATACTGTATAACAAAACAAGTCGTGTCATTGTAACGAACTTTTTAAACAGCCTCTAATAAGCAATTTGAAAGGAATTTCAAGATGAATAAACAAAAGAAAACGATTAAAAGAAGATACAATCGTATATCAAGTGGTTTTGATTTAATGGATCATATCAGAAAGAAGAGTGGTGAAAGGAATTGATTCAACAAGCAGATAGAAGTGTACTAGAAGTTGGTGTGGGTCAGGAACTATACAGAACTATTTAAAGTACTATTCCAAAGAAGTTCAAGTGATGGGGATAGATTTTAGCCCCAACATGCTTAAAAGAGCAGGGGAAAAAGCAAACCGACTTCCTGTAGATATTTAACTACTCAAAATAGATATTCAAAACTTGGAAGTTGCCGACAATACATTTGGTGCGGTGATCTGTCCCCCATAGTTCAATAAATTATTCAAAATTAAGTAATGTAATCACTTTACATATGAAACTAAATGCTCTATACTAAAGATGACTGGTTATAACCACTTAGTAAGAGAGGTAGGAGGAAAGCTTGGATAAAAATAGTAAGGTGCCCTTATATTTACAGTTGATGGAAGAAATCATTCAAAAAATAGAAAATAAAACATATACAGAGCATCAAAAGCTGCCATCTGAACGTGAACTTTGCAGTATGTATAATCTTAGTCGAATAACTGTTAGACAGGCGCTTCAAGAGTTAGAAAGAGAAGGTTATATTTATAAATTACATGGTAAAGGTACCTTTGTTGCAGCGGCAACATTTGAGCAAAATTTAGTCAAATTATATAGTTTTACAGAGGAAATGAAAAAGTTGGGGAAAACTCCAATGACACAAGTAATATCGTTTGAAGAAATTGCGGTTGAAAAGCGGTTGGCAGAAAAAATGAAATTAAAACCACTTGATGAAGTATTTCAAGTTGTACGGTTACGATTAGCAGACAACGAACCGCTCATGTATGAAACATCGTATTTACCAAAGAGAATATTTCCTAAGCTGACTAAATCACAGCTAATGGAAAAACCGATGTACGATGTCTTTTATCAAGATTATCAAATTATTGTAACAAGAGCTGTTGAGAAGTTTTCAGCAACTCATTTACGTGATGCAGAAGCCGATTATTTAAACGCAACAGTACAGCAGCCGGCAATGCTTATTAAACGATTTGCATTTCATCAAGACCAATTAATCGAATATACGGTAAGCGTAGCAAGAGGAGATAAATTTGATTATACAGTTGAATTAACGTAAAACCGGCTCTATTGGCAGACAAAAAAGCTTAAATAGAGCTTTTCCACAGATTAACTGGTTATGACAACATGACCACATAATAAAAGGAGGAATATCATGTTTCACTTAACAGAGAAAGAATTACAAAAAAATATGGCGGGGCATACGGCACAGGAGATTTATCAACAACCTGAAATTTGGCAGGATACAGTCAACGCCGTAGTAGAAAAACAAACAGAAATTGAACGTTTTTTAAAAGCTATTTATGATCAGCATAAACAAGTACGAGTCGTAATGACGGGAGCAGGAACATCGGCTTTTGCTGGAGATATACTCACTCCTGAACTGCAAAAGCAGCATCAAGGTAAGATACAATTTGAAGCAATTGCAACTACAGATATCGTATCTAACCCTACTCATTATCTATTTAAAGAGATACCAACTATTTTAGTATCCTTCGCAAGATCAGGCAATAGTCCAGAAAGTGTGGCAGCAGTAAAACTAGCAAAGGACATTATTGATGATTTTTATCAAGTAAATATTACCTGTAATCCGAATGGTCAACTAGCTGAAAATACGAAGCATGATGAAAATAGTTTAACGATACTTACACCAGAAAAGGCGCATGATCAAGCTTTTGCAATGACTAGTAGCTTTACAAGTATGATTTTAGCATGTTATATGATTTTTTCTAAACGCTCTATTTCCCGTAATACAATAGAAGGAATGATAGCGAATGGTAACCAGCTTGTTAAGCAAGTAGTAGAAGTTGTTGAAGAAGTAATTGCTCATGATATGGAACGAATTGTCTATTTAGGCTCAGGATCGCTTGGCCAATTGGCTCATGAAGCAGCGTTGAAAATGCTTGAGCTCACGGCAGGAAAGGTGGTAGCAGTTCATGAGTCATCGCTTGGTTTCCGGCATGGTCCTAAGTCAATTTTAAATGATCAGTCTGTAGTAGTCCTATTTTTATCTCAAGATGCTTATACAAGAAAATACGATCTGGATATGTTAAGAGAGCTAGCTGGTGAGACAACTATAATTAAGACGATAGCGCTAACAGAAAGACAAGATGAAGAAGTAAGTAAATTAGCAGACTGGGCCATTTCTGTAAATCCTGAAGAAAAAACGTTGGGGGATGACTTTTATTTAGCCATGCTTTATATCCTATTTGCTCAAGTCCTTGCGTTGAAAAAGTCGATTCAGTTAGGAATTACACCTGATAATCCAAGTCCAGACGGATCGGTTAATCGTGTCGTAAAAGGTGTAACGATTTACGACTATGAAGAGAAATAGTAGCTTTTAAATGTAAGTTCAAAAAGAAAATGAAAAGGACTAGGTCGGCTAAAATTAGGAACCCTTGTTGCAAAGCTGTCACGAGTACGTCACATGTGTTGAAATACGAGACGATGTCATTTTAAGGAGTGACATGGTGCATTTACTCATGAACATTTGGGACGGCCTCATTGAAAACGCCATCCCAAGCAGGAAAAGAGCTTTCTTTTCAATGGAACAAAGAAACAAGCCAACGATGAAATTCGATGTGTCATTTTTGCCGACCTTTTAATCCATCACTTTTAAGGTCTCTATTGGAGCTGTATTGGTAGCGTTTATATAAATTCGAATTATAGAAAGGATGAATAAAATGACAACACCAAATATTTTATTAACAAGGATTGATAATCGATTAATTCATGGACAAGTAGGGGTAACATGGGTAAATCATTTAGGGGCTAATTTAGTATTAGTTGCAAATGATAAGGCAGCACAAGATAAAGTACAACAAAGTTTAATGGATATGGTCCTTCCAGATGTTATTCAAGCGAGATACTTTTCGTTACAAAAAACAATTGACGTCATTCATAAAGCATCACCAAGACAAAAAATATTCCTTGTCGTAAAAGATGTACATGATGCCCTTACATTAAAGGAAGGAGGAGTGCCGATAGATCATATTAACGTAGGAAATATGCATTATGAAGAAGGAAAAAAACAGATCTCTGCAACAGTTTCTGTAGATGAAAAGGATATTAAAGCCTTTAAACGCCTTGATGAATTAGGTGTAACGCTTGATATAAGAGGAGTTCCAAATGAAAAAGGTCAAAATATAATGGAGCTTATTTAATTTGTGGAAGGAGGAGCTTAAATGTTACTAGAAGCCATTTTAATAGCCATCTGGGCAGGAATTATTGGGATAGATTTATATGTTGGATTAACGCATGCACATCGTCCTGTTGTTACTGGGCTTGTTGTTGGTTTAATTTTAGGTGATGTTACTACTGGATTAATAGTTGGAGGTACGTTGGAATTAATATGGATGGGAATGGTTCCGCTAGCAGGAGCCCAACCTCCAAATGTGGTTATTGGCGGTGTGATTGGTACGGCATTTGGTGTTATAGCTGGTCAAGATCCTAAGGTTGCGGTTGGGGTAGCCATACCTTTTGCAGTAGCTGTTCAAGGTTTAATTACACTATTTTTTACCATCTTTGCACCAGTAATGCATAAAGCTGATCAATATGCATTGGATGCAAATGATAAAGGTATTGAAAGAATAAATTATTTAGGTATAGCCATTCTGTTTATGTTTAATGCTCTCATTGCATTTCTTCCTATTTATTTTGGAGCAGAGCAAGCAGCAGCCTTTGTTGAAACAGTTCCGCAATGGATTATTGATGGATTGTCGATTGCTGGTGGTATTATGCCTGCTATCGGTTTTGCAATGTTATTACGGATCATGATAAAGGTCGAATATATCATGTTTTTCATTGTTGGGTTTATTTTAGCAGCATATTTAGAACTACCAATCTTAGCAATAGCTTTAATTGGTCTAGCCATAGCGCTATACGATTATAACCAAAATAAACACAAGCAATCCCCAGCTCTAGAGGAGGAGATAACCGATGGTATCTAATAGTTATCAATATGAAGATATTACTCCTGCACAAGACTTACAGCCAAAACAAATTAGAAAATTAGCTTGGAGATCATTGCTGTTACAAGCATCCTTTAATTATGAACGTATGCAAGCAGCTGGTTGGTTGTATGCTATACTCCCTGGTTTAAAAGCAGTTCATAAGAATAAAAAAGATTTGAGCAAGGCTATGAAGGATCATATGGAGTTCTTTAATACGCATCCTTTCTTAGTTACCTTTATCATGGGTGTCATTTTAGCCATGGAGCAAAAAAAGGAAGATAGAGAAGCCATTCGTGGAATAAAAGTAGCTACTATGGGCCCATTAGGCGGTATTGGCGATGCATTATTTTACTTAACCTTACTACCAATTACTGCAAGTATAGGTGCTTCATTGGCGGTAAATGGTAATATATTTGGGCCGTTTGTATTTTTGATCCTATTTAATATCATTCATTTTGGTGTACGATTTGGCCTCATGAGTTACGGTTATAAAACAGGTGTTAGGGCTATTAGTAAGTTGAAAGAAGGCACTAAACACGTTTCACGCGCTGCTTCGATTGTAGGCTTAACAGTAGTTGGCGGATTAATTGCAACCTATGTTGCTTTCAAAATTAATTATACATGGGTACAGGGAGAAGCAAAATTAAATGTGCAAACAGATATTTTGGATCAAATCATGCCGGCATTGTTACCTTTGGCATATACACTTTTGGTTTATTGGTTATTAAAAAAAGGACGTTCACCATTAGTGTTGATAGGACTTACAGTAGTTGTCGGACTGGTTGGTTCTTATTTCGGAATCATGTAAATAAAAAAGCAAGAAAACAATATTTTAATTTTAAAGGGGAATTCTGAATGATTGGAATAGTAATAACAGGACATGGATCATTTCCAAAGGGAATATTAGAGTCACTCCATTTAATTGCAGGAGATGTTGAAAATTTAGTGATGGTTCCCTTTGAAGATGATCCAATTGAATTGGAAACATCTTTACAGCAAGCTATTGAACAAGTGGATTCAGATAGTGGAGTGGTTTGCTTTGCTGATCTTGCTGGGGGTACACCTTTTAATGTAAGCTCTCGGATCGCAGCATATAAGGATGATCTTCGGGTAATTGGCGGGACAAATCTACCAATGATACTAAGTTGTTTGTTTAAGAGAAACCAACCTTTAGATGATTTTGTAAAAACTGCTTTAAATGAAGGGAAAGAAAATATAAAAGCTTTTGAAATTAAAAAGCGTGAACATGTAAATGACGATCCGACCATGGATGGTATTTAACAAATTTTAAAATTTAATTTCAATTCTTAATGAATAAAGGAAGTATATGAAATGAACTATTACATCAAAGCAGATCAGTTTATGTTAGAAGATCGAATGCTAGAAGCAGGTTATCTCGCGATTACAGACGGTCGATTTGGAGAATGGAGTTCATCATTGCCGGAAGAGGCGGAAGTTGTTGACTGGAGCGGGTATACAATTGCTCCCGGATTGTTCGATACACATATTCACGGAATAAACGGCTATGATGTGATGGACGGGACGAAAGAAGCAGTCCATCACATCTCTAAAGCGTTATTGTCTTTAGGAGTTACCAGGTTTTTACCAACAACATTAACTTCTTCAACTGATGCACTGGAGCAAGCCATATCTGCTACTGTAGAAGCAACAAACGAGGGTCTGTTAGGTGCTTTATCAGAAGGAATTTATCTTGAGGGCCCTTTTTTTACCGAGCGTTATAAAGGAGCGCAAAATCCAAAGTACTTTCGTGATCCAGATATCGATTTGTTCCAACAATGGCAACAGCTTGCTAATTATACAATTGTAAAAATCGCTCTTGCACCAGAGAGAAAAGCTGCTATCGATTTTATTAAGGAATTGAGTGATTGCAATATTTTAGTAAGTATCGGTCATAGTGATGCAAGCTATGACTGTTCCAAACGAGCAATTCAGGCAGGTGCAAGAAATTTTGTTCATTTGTTTAATGGTATGTCTGGATTGCATCATCGGAACCCAGGTGTTGCTGGTACAGCTTTGATGACAAACGATACATTTGCTGAATTGATTTGTGACAGTCATCATGTTCATCCTGATGTAGCCAATTTTGCTTGGCAGGTGAAAGGCGAGAAGATTGTATTAATTACAGATTGTATGCGTGCAGGTTTAATGCCGGATGGACATTATTATTTAGGTGAATTTCCTGTTGTGATGCAAGATGGAACTGCTAGGACAGAAACAGGTTCACTAGCAGGAAGCACCTTGAAACTGATCGATGGAGTTAAACATTTACAAAGCTGGTCACATCGTCCTTTACATGAAGTTTGGCATTTAGCAAGTTTAAGTCCTGCTAAAAGCCTTGGACGTGGCCATGAGCTTGGAAGTATTCATCCGGGAAAATATGCGGATTATGTAGTGGTTGATAATGAATTGATGATACATGCTACAGCAGTAAATGGCGAAGTGAAATTTCAAAGGAAAGCAACCGAGTAGAGGAGGAATAAAGATGGGCTATGTACAAAACACTAAAGACATGTTAATAAAGGCTAGAAAAGAAGGGTATGCGGTACCTGCATTTAACATTCATAACTTGGAAACCATTCAAACCGTTGTGGAGGCAGCTAGTGATGTAAAATCACCAGTTATTTTAGCTGCAACTCCAGGAACGATGAATTATGCAGGTCGGGGATATATTCAAGCAATGGTTGAAGTTGCTGCTAAACAACATGATATTCCAATTGCATTACATCTTGATCATCATGAAACGTATGAGTCGATTGTCGAATCGTTAGAACTAGGTACAAAATCAGTAATGATTGATGGTTCACACTATCCATTTGAGGAGAATATTGCTCTTACTAAGAAAGTGGTAGAGAAAGCTCATTCTTATGGTGCGACGGTAGAAGCAGAGCTGGGTAAATTAGTCGGACAAGAAGACGATTTGATTGTAGAAGCAAAAGATGCCGCCTATACAGATCCGGATACGGTAGTAGAATTTGTCGAACGCACTGGAGTGGACTCATTAGCAGTAGCAATTGGTACAGGACACGGTTTATATGAAACCGAGCCTAGTCTTGATTTTGACCGGTTAGAAAAAATTAAAAACTTAACATCGATTCCAATTGTTTTGCACGGAGCTTCTGGTATTTCCAGAGAAGACATTCAAAAATGCATTTCGTTAGGCTGTACAAAAGTAAATATTTCTACAGAATTAAAAATCCCATTTTCACAAGGGCTGCGTGAACACTTAATCACACATCCAAACGAGACAGATCCACGAAAATATATGGCACCTGCAAAGGCTAAAATGCGAGATACGGTAATCGATAAAATAAAAATTTGTATGAGTAATGGAAAAGCATAATAGGGTTGAAACTTATATTTAAATACATGGTACATGAATGTGCTTACAAAAAGATTCTCTGGTTTTAAAGAAGGAAATCAGCTAAAAGTGACATGCAATAAGCTTAGAGGTGTAAGGAGGTAAGACATTGATTTTAACGATAACGTTGAACCCTTCTGTTGATATTCAATATCGGCTTCCAGACTACCAAGAAAATACCGTAAATCGGGTTTCAGATGTTAGTAAAACAGCTGGTGGCAAAGGGTTAAATGTAGCAAGAGTTTTGAAGCAGCTTGGAGAAGATGTGGCTGCCTCGGGTTTTCTTGGTGGGAGCTTAGGAAACTTTATTGGTTCAGAGCTAATGAGATTGGGAATTCAAAACTATTTTGTGCCAATAAATGGAGAAACTCGTAATTGTATTGCTATTATTCATAATGGAAAACAAACGGAAATTCTTGAAAGTGGACCAGAGATTAGTCAAGAAGAAGCGGGAAAATTTCTTACTGCGTTTCGAAATTATGCTAAACAGGCAAAGGTAATTACAATTTCTGGAAGCCTACCGAAAGGGCTTATGAACGATTATTATGCTAACATGCTGCAAATTGCTGCCGAAGAAGAAACGCCTGTTCTGTTGGATACAAAAGGGGACACATTAAGACAAACCTTACAAAACAACCAAAAACCATATTTAATTAAGCCAAATCAAGAGGAAATAGCAGATCTGCTTGGGGAACGCAATCTCTCTGTAGATTCTATTAGACAAGCACTTCAGTCCCCTATATTTAAGGGTATCACGTGGGTTGTCGTTACGTTAGGAGAAGCAGGAGCATTAGTAAGATACAAAGATAACGTATACCGTGTTCATTCTCCGCAAGTTCAGGCAATTAATCCTGTTGGTTCAGGGGATTCAGTTATAGCAGGATTTGCAAGTGGAATATCACGCAAGTTAGATGGAACCGATTTGATTAAATTTGGTTTGGCCATGGGTGTTTTAAATGTAATGGAAGAGCAAACTGGCTATATTAACCCGGCCAATATTGATTGGTGTGTCAATGAAATAAAGATTTTGGATAGCTAATCATCACAATACAAAGAAAACATCCGAGCATTTAGGTTTGCTCGGATTGTTTTTCGTAAATATAAAAATACTGCCGATATACCTATTATAAATAAAATAATGGCAAGTATAGCTATTGTCATCACAAAAATGAAAGCTTTCTGACATTACTTTTAACAATTCATCCTATAATAGGAGTTAATGTGTTTAAGGAAACAAGTTAGATCAAAGCGAAAGTTATGACGTTAATTAATATCCTCGCTTATTGGTTTGAGTTTTAGGCTTGACTAGTTTGGCAATAACTATCGGTTTACTAATAGTGGCTGCTTATTTTACACCATACATTCCAGCCCAAAAAGAACCTCGCAGTCAAACGGATGATGAAATTCGAACGTCATTTTACCGGAATTTTGAATCTCCTCTTAGAATAAAATTCTCGATACATAAATAACAGCTGTTACAGTAATCGTACTAAATAAGGTAGAAAATAAAACGATTTGAGCTGCAAAATCAGGATGATTATTATACTCTTGTGCGATGACAGAGCTGTTAACAGCCGTTGGCATAGCTGCAGCAATAAATAATGCTTGTGCAATTATTCCATCGATTTGCAATAAGTAAATAATACCTAAGGCAATTACTGGTCCAAGAATTAAACGAATCACTAAGCTTACATATATGGTAGAAAGACTTGCACTCAAACGGAGCTGTGCAACTTGTGCACCTAATGTAAGCAAGGCCATAGCGACCATGGCATCAGCAATATAATTAGCTGGAACCCAAATAAAGGAGGGAATCGTAATATTAAAAATATTTAATAGAATACCTGCTAACATAGCATATAAAACTGGCATTTTAAAATAGCTTAGTATTGCTCTAAGCTTGCCGATTTTAATCACTTGCAGAGAGAAAATTCCGTACGAGAACAGCAGAATATTTTGCATTGTCAGTATCATTACTTGAACGGACATGGCCAATGGATCACTTTTAAATACGAGATCATTTACGGGAACGCCGTAATTTCCCGAGTTGAAAAATATCGTACTGTTGGAAAAAGTTGTTGCTTTTCCTTTATCAAATCCAATCATTCTTGCAACAATGGATGATACGACATAAAGCACGATAATTAAAAGGAAAAAGAAAACAACTATGTTAAGGAGCAACTGAACGGAAAATTGTGTGTCATATAATTTAACAAAAATAAAACCAGGAACAAGAAAGAAAATATTAAGTCTGGCAAGTGTTTGTAACTCAAGCTGGAATTTTTTCTGTAAAAAAAAACCAATCCCCATGATAATAAATACAGGTAAAATAATATCTTTTAAAATGATTAAAAATTCTTGCAATCCTCTTCTCCTTTCTGTCCTAATAAACGTAAATAAATAACCTTTATCCCGTATGTAAGGTACCTTAAGACTCCCACTTCAAGAGCCTCGAGTTGATACAAAAGGGTCTAAGTGGGAGAAACCGGCACCTAAATGCCCGATTCGTTCAAGGGCCTTTAGGTCATACCCTTCTAGGTACTAACATTCAGTAGGAGATGGAAGAAAACTCCTACTGAATGAAGTTTCACTTTATCGATAAAGTGATTACCTGTTAATGGATATTTCGCTAGGTATATGTGATTCCTTTGGTTCTCTATAACCCTTGGAGTGGGGTCTTACGTATTTTAAATGTGGATAAAAGCAAACGTTTATTATTTATTATAGCATGAGCGATTCTCTTCGCTGTCAATCCCGCTTTCCTCCATCGTAAAGAGATGTGAATTTTGTAATATCCCTTGAATTTTCTTATTTATAGAGCTGAAAAATACTTTACAAATCTTCTGACAATAGTTATTATGTAATAATAATAAATACCGTTGAGAAAGGGATGAATAAATGCACCAATTTACTATTTCTCATTGGTTAGAATAGTTTACCATAACAATTTTGCCCAGCTTGTCCAAAAAGTACAACGACTATAGCATAGTAAGGCTATGACATTTATCAACTTAGGTCAAGCAGGTCAAGGAAATCCAGATTTACCAATACCTCTATTGTGAATTAAAGAGGGGTGCAAATAATTCGTTAAATCATAGATATTCGTTATTTTGGGGCAAGAAAGCAGCAGTTGCTCAATCAATTTTATAAGCCGAAATATAGAGTAAAAATTAACCGGGAAACAGAGATAGCAATTCTTTTTGGAGCAAAAGCAGGATTGGTAGAGATTAGCCAGTGCTTATTAAATCCGAATGATATTGCTTGGTTATCTGTTCCAAAGGAGTATTCTTCGGAAATTTGCCGATCGATAGTAAACGAAGCACATGTGGTAGCAGCTCCTGATTGGCTTATGTATGATTTGGACTGTTAAGGAGATAAGAGCGGCTAAAAGAAGCTGAAAGCAAGAATTGGCTCGCTTTGAGGTATTTACACTATAGCTTGAATAAAATAGTTTTTTAATGAAAGTGGGAGGAAGTTTATGATAAATTTTAATTGGAGTGAAGAAGCGGCACAGGAGTGGGATGAACAAGCAAGCAATTGGAGTGAACGGAGTCAGCATATGTGGGATACCGGAAGTAGAAAGCAAATCATCCCTTTGATAAATAAGTACATCAAAAAGAATCAATACGTGTTAGATGTCGGTTGTGGTGATGGCTATGGTGCATACAAACTATATCAACAAGAATATCAAGTTACTGCCATTGATCTTTCTCAAGAAATGGTTCGTTATGCAAAACAACGACTTCCTGGATCCGTAACTGTCATCCAAGGTGATGTTAATCATCTGCCGTTTGATAATGATACATTTGATGGGCTGATTGCAATAAATGTTTTAGAATGGACGGAAAGCCCGAAAAACGCACTTAAAGAATTAAAGCGTGTAGTAAAACCAAAGGGATATTTATGTGCAAGCATATTAGGTCCGACTGCTGGACCGCGGATAAATAGTTATCCGCGGCTTCATGAACAGAAAGTAATTTGTAATACAATGATGCCTTGGGAATTTCACAAGCTTTGTTTGGAGCTTGATGTAACATATATAGATGGGTTTGGTGTATTTAAACAAGGGGTGAAACAAAAGAATTACGAGAATTTATCACTGGAGTTACAGCAAGCTTTATCATTCTCATGGATATTTATGTTAAGAAATGGTGATTAAAATGAACAATAAAGATAAACGGATTATTGAAAAGTATCAACAAGACGAAAAAGCAATGATTTTGGCATTCGCTCAGTGGTGCATTAATCATAATTTAGATCCGATGAAGGTTTACCAACAAGCCTATCCGCAGCAAAAGGAAAATAAAGCTCTCTTAGAAGCCATGGAATTAACTGTGTCAAAGGAAGAGGGAGAAGTTATATCAACAGAGACGATATTACAAATCCTTCAGTTGTTTGGTAATAATGACCTGGCATTTGTCGTTCAGGAGGAAGCAAATAAAGCGAAACTTTAATCAGTGGGGACTACTGTACATGCCCCACTGACCATACTAGCTTATCGTGTTTAAAGTTCGAAGTATTGTAATTTCGATAAAGCAGTGTATGCATATTAAAAACAGGAGTAGAAACAAGTCAATAATGAAAATTCACTATGTTATCATTGGTAAACTTTTGTTAAAAATAGCTTATACGGTGAATAACTTGATTAAGGCTTGAGTTCCACTATTTGCTTCTCCTTGTTCTTCCATCTCCTGATAGAGCTTTAAAGATAAGGATAATCCAGGTGTAGAGAGTCCTAGTTCTTCTGCGGATTCGAGTGCAATTTTCATATCTTTAATAAAATGCTTTACATAAAAACCAGGCTCATAATCACCTTGGATCATTCTAGGAGCTAGGTTAGAAAGAGACCAGCTCCCTGCTGCGCCGGCTGTTATACTATCCAAAACACGTTCAGGATTGAGACCTGCTTTTAGCGCATAAGCGATTGCTTCACAAACGCCGATCATGTTCGAGGCAATCGTTATTTGATTGGCAAGCTTTGTATGTTGGCCAGCACCAGCATCACCTTGTAAAATAATATTTTCTCCCATTGCTTTTAATAGTTCTAAAACATCTTCGTATACTTGTTTTTCCCCACCTGCCATAATGGTTAATGTTCCATTTTTTGCTCCAATATCACCACCTGAAACAGGAGCGTCTAAAGCATAGCAATTATTAGCTTTAGCCATGTCGGCAATTTTAGCTGCCAGGCTTGGTTTTGATGTAGTCATATCAATTAAATATGTTCCTTGTTTGACGTTTTGTAATAGTCCACCTTCGCCAAAATACACTTCTTCTACATCATGAGGATAACCGACCATCGTTATAATCACTTTAGCTGATTTAGCTAGTTCAGTAACAGATGCTTTCCATTCCGCCCCAGCTTCGATTAAAGGCTCAGCTTTAGCTTTTGTTCTTGTGAAAATTGCTAAACTATACCCTGTTTGTAATAAATTTAACGCCATTTTCGTACCCATGACACCAGTTCCAATAAAACCAATTTTATCTGCTTTAGTAATCATATTAAAATCTCTCCCTTTTACTCTTTTATTATCGAAGTGCAGAAGTTCTTCCACTTCAACATTCACATACTTTTAAGAAGATGATGACCACCAAAATACATATTCGTTTATTGCATTAATTAAAACTATTTCAACTCAATGATGTTACATGAATAGAACATGTTCAACAAGTTCGGTAAAAAATGGTTCTTCTTCTTATTCCATCATACGTAGAGGATAAAATATTCATGCTGAAGTAAGATGCGAAGTAAGTAGAAATGTTAATGTTTTAAAAATCATTTTAATTAGCCGACCCCATGTTCCGCTAACTACGTTTTCTTTAGACGTTAAGAATGGATATGATATTTCATAGAAGGTAAAATGTCAAAGTTTTAATTATAGGTTGACTAGCAGAAAGTATGTGTTAAAGACTTCCGAGTTAGCTACGTTTTCTTTTCGTTGGTTCTTCGTTTCTCAACAATTATTGACTATATACACTCCGTTACTTAACTACGCCGGACGATTTATCCTCTTTTTGAACGCACTTATAGCTTTCTTTCGACATGGTGTTATAAAAATCCTGTTATACTGAAAAGAAAAAAGAAACAATTTGGAGGTTACAAGATGGAGTGGGTAGTTAAATCATTTCGAGAGCTTGAAAAAGATGAATTATTTCACTTGTTAAAAGCAAGAATCGATGTATTTGTCGTAGAACAGCAATGTGCTTATCCAGAAATCGATGAATTTGATTTACAAGCTACACATATTTTTTTACAAATGAATCAGAAAATAGCTGCATATGCGCGAATTTTACCACCGGGAAGTAAGTATACAGAAGCTTCTATCGGCCGTGTCATGGTCGTTAAAGGGTACCGAGGCAAACGATATGGAAGAGAGTTAATGAAACAGGCACTCAGCTATGTTAAAAAACAACGACTTGGAAAGATAAAAATACAAGCACAGCAGTACTTAATTCATTTTTATGAAAGTTTTGGTTTCCACCAAATTTCTCCAGCATATTTGGATGATGGAATTTGGCATATTGACATGATTTGGGTAAAAGATCATGATAGGCATTGATATATAAGATTTTAGAAGCTCCAAGAAATAGATTTTAGAAATAAATGTCACGAAAAAGTCACGGAAATTTTTAAAACGCTATTTTTTGTAGCTTCCAAAAAAGTTTCTAATTCCTCACGTTCCCTGTACTTCTTCTCAGTGCTGTCTTTTTGTAGTTCTTCTACCGTTTTTACTTTCTTCGGTATTACAATATCTTTAGCAGGATTCTCTGCCATAAGCTTATATTTAACTCCGAATTTAAAAATCAAGCCTGCGCAGCTGTGTATGGCAAGTAAAGAGTTTCTCTCGTATTTATTTGACATGCCATTAATGATATTCTGATAATAAAGGTGTGTGATTTTATCAATTGGGATTTTCGCCATTTGTTTATTTAATATGCCAAGTTGTATTAATCTTGTTTCGATAGTGTTGTCTTTTTTGCCGGTAAGCTTATACATGTCCAACCATTTCATTGCCAATTCGTTAAATGTGATTTTTTTTGTTATTTTATGATCCACGCCAGTGTTTGATTGTTTGTCTATTTCATCTAACACTTTCTTTTTGGCTTAATTGTGCTTCTGTTTTTTCGTCACCGAATTGCATGATATAAGACCTATCACTTATATACCAAGAGCAGTATAGTGCTGTTAGGTAATATATAATGCACAGTAAAAAATAACAAGTTTAGTTTTAAAATTTTGGGGCAAGCCATAAAAGAAGTTCGTGTAAGAAAATAATTAACTCGTGAACAAGTAGAGTCAATGATCAAGATTGCTCCTCACTATTTGACGAATATGAAAATAGAACAATAACCTAGTTTTTTAATTATCTATGATTTAGTGACTTTATTGAATATATCATTAGATGGTTTCATATTAGGAGAATCAAATGAAAATAAAAGTTTCAAACGTCTACTATTAGATTGTCTAAATGAAGGTGAACTTATTATTGTTGAAAATATAATTCAAGTAGTAGTTGAGTCAAAGTTATCTTCATATTGTTAAAAATTGAGCAATAAAGATTAATATACAGTAACCTAGAATGAAAAAAATAACCGATTACATTAAGTAATGACTTCTTTTTTTCGCAGAGATTGTTAAGTAGAAGCATTAAATTCTTAGTCTATAAATGGGAAATTATCTGTATTTGTTTCTGATGCAATCATATAAATACCTTGCCAATTTGTCACAACTGTATTTGCAAAAGTAACTGCGCCGTAGGCATAACAATTTGTTTTTGTTAGTAACTTTTCTTCATTTAAGACGTATACTTTTTGTTTATAAGCTTTTCTTTGCGTTTTTTTGAAATTAAAGCCATTGCTTTTGTTGTCAGATCGTTTTCATCTAGAACAGAACAATATTTTGGTAACTCCCTAATGAAATATGTAAGAACAAATCAACGAAATAATGATATTGGTAAAAGTTGAATACAATGGATTTATTGAAATTTGATAGGATACTCGTTTATTTAAACTGCTAAAAATAAAAAAGAAAGTAATTATATTTTCCTTTACTATTTAAGCTTTTTTCAATTTCAATTTGTGATATTTAATGCTAATTAGAACAGCGAAAATTTAAAGAATAAACAAAAAAGAATCTGTTACCATAAAAGTAATTGATTCTTTTTTGTTATTTCAAAGGACACATGCATCAAAAAATGTTTAAAAGAATATATAAATAATATTTTTTGCCTTCTCATATATAAGCTAACATTTATTATTACTTTTTTACTTACAAAATACCTACTACATGTCCAACAATACCAAATAGAATATACCAACAACAATAGTAATTGGAGAAACTTTTTTCTTTAGTAGTCATATACAGAAAAGGTTAAAAGCAAAGGCATTAGCCGAGGAATTAATTGAACCAAATTTTCTTGTAAAGTAGTTATACTTTTTGAGGTTAGCGATAACTCTTGATTATACTAAATTAGAGCTTGACTAATACCAGCAACACCAGAAGGAAGATTATCCCAATTGATATAAGCACCTTCGCTTAGATTTATTTCAGAAACTATGTTACAAAATCCATAGTTACTCATCTTTGAATCAAAGAACCTAGAACTAGCAATCTTAAAATAGGAGCTTTTTTAGTTACAAGACCCATTAAATTTCCAGATAAATAAACTACAATTTCTTTTAGTCTTTTTTTTTTATTTTCAGGTCCTTCGCGGGGAGTCAGACTAACCAATTTTATATCTGGTAAATCCTCTAATAGCGTCTCAGCAGTATTGTGTAATCCGTATACAGTTCACCAAGGATTACAATAGCGATCTGAATTTTCCGTTTAATTCTTTCTTACCATCCATATTTTTTATTCCCCCATTCTTTTTCGATATGTTCTTCTTTTTTTATTACCAAGGTTTCGTGTGAAATATCATTTTCGATGTTTAGTCCGGGATATAGGGCACATTCACTACCTACTTTTACTCCGGGGAAAAAGACATTATTTATTCCTGTTCTAGTGTAATCTCCAATAAATACTGCATTAGAATTTTTATCGGAGTAAATCCTTCCATCAACTTTATGTGTTTGAGGTGTATCATTAAACCTTAAAATACCACACACACACGCTGCCGCAATATCTACGTATTGACCAATAACCCCATACATTTCACTGTAATGAATAGCGGAAACGCCTTTAAAAGTAACTCCTTTTATTTCAGCATTATGTCCAATTTTATTATCAGATCCTAAGACAGTATTCTCTTCAACTTTCGCATAGTCTCTAATATACGTATTGTCACCAACAAGAATCGGACCATTTAAAATAGCACCAGTTTCAATCGTTACATTATCTCCCAAAATGACAGTACCATTAATCACAACGTTAGCACCGATCATTGAATTCTTTCCCAAACTGACACGGCCATTAATTATGGCAGTATCCGAAATAGTTGCATTTTCTTCTAAACGAGTTTCAGTTATTTTTTTACTTTCTTCCCTTAAATAGTACTCGTTGATATTCAAAATATCCCAAGGAAACTCAATATAAAAAACTTGTTTTTCATTAAAAATAGCAGAGACGATATTACCGGCTTCAATATAATCATTAAGTGCATTTTCAATAAATAGTATATCTGGTATCATCGATCCGGAAATCCGTTGTTTGAATCCAACATCGCTTAATGCTATCGAATATAGAGCATCCTGATTTAACATATAAACCCCTGATACTTGAGCGTTCACATAGTGATCTCTCGCATGAGCTAAAAAAAAGTCTACATGATTTTCCTTATTAACATAAGCTCCAATTATTTCAATACTTGGTTTCTTTTTTGTTGTTAATAAAACACTTGTCTCATGTGAGTGAGTAACTAATCGTTTTAAATCAAAAAGCGTTACTAAACTGTTACTGTTTATTAAAATAGTTTTCCCTTCAAAATGAGAAATGTTTTCTTTCAAAAAATCATTTAATTTTTGACTACTCTTAATGAAATTTAGCTGCTTGTATTCTTTTAATACATTAATTGTCTGATTTTCTTTATATTGGAGCTTAATAAAAATATCATGTTCCTGCACACCTAAATCTAACAATTGTTCGATTTGAATCTTTATAATTTCCTTATTCAAAACTGGTAAATTGCTAATCTGATATTTTCTATCAAAAGGAAACATTTTCTTTTCATAATCATTACATATAATAATCGCTTTCATTCCGCAACCTCCTTCACTTGTTACTTGTATTATATACATGTTATTACATGTTGTCAATGCGTAAAACAGGACGTTTCACTATAAATAAAAAAAAGAATAATGAACGAACATACTGAAACAAAAAGTTTAAAAGAAAAAAATAAACCCGAACGAATATTCTTCGTTCGAGTGTGTCATTGTTGAAATTTTTTTATAATTTCCATTCTACTTATACACCGTATGCATCAGATAAAAACTATCAGTTTGATATAAAGCATATCCGACATTAAATGGTTTTCCGTTTTCCAAACAAGCGATATTTTTAGTGTCAATTAAAGGAGAGTTCACTTTTAAATTTAAATACTTTGAAATTTTTTCATCTGATAAAGTTGCACTGATTTGCTGATCTACAAATTGATATTCAACACCCTGTGTTTTTAAATACTCATAAATAGAATTCTCACAAATTTCACTGGTTAAATATGGAACAATGGTAGAATCGAAATACTCTAATTCATAAGAAATAGGCACTTCATCAGCATATCTAATACGTTCAACCAGCCATAACTCATCACCTAAGTTAACACGCATATCCGAAGCTTGATCCTCAGAAGCTCGAATTTTTTCGAGTTTTAACAGCTTTGTTGATGGAACTAAACCTCGACTTTTAACTTCTGATGAAAAACCAATTCCTGCTTTAAATCCAAAAAATTTAGGTAGAGGATTAACAAATGTACCTATACCTTTCTTTTTGGTCAATATTTTTTCATTGACTAATTCTTCAATTCCTCTTCTAACAGTAATTCGAGAAACGTCAAGTTTTTCTGACAGTTCAAATTCGGACTCTATTACTTGATGTGGTTGATAAATACCATTTTTAATTTTAGATAAAATATAATCTTTGACAATTTCATATTTAGGTTTTTTACTGATCATAAAAAAATTCCTTTCTAATGTTATAACATGTTATTATTATACCATTAGAAAGGGAGGTTAGCATCTTTATTATTTATTTCCAATAACCATAGTATTTATCAAATAACTGATCATTATATTCATCTGCACCATCTAAATTGGAACTCTTGAAGACAGGGACATCCAAACCAGCTTCTTTCAATTTTGTAATGACACCAATAATAATTGTTTGGGCAATGCCAATACATGTAAAGTCAGATGTTGGTCCTAAGTCTGCATCCACACCATCAATTCTATATGCTGCATCTCCTTTCGGCGCATGGCTATCAATTGTTACATCTGCAATTTCATAAATTTTCTTTCCTGATGAATGTCTGGATGTAACGGTTGTTGAATGAGGCATGGATGTTAGGGCAATAACACTTGCTCCCAATTTTTTAGCTTCTAAACACATTTCAACAGGAATATTATTTCTCCCTGAATTTGACACCACCATAATTGTATCACCAGCTTCAACTTTATACAAAGATAGTATATTTTTTGAGTATCCATCTAAACGTTCTAGATAAGTACTTTTATTTGGCATTTGATGAAGCATTAATTCTGGTGGCAAAATACCTTTAACATATGCTAGACCACCAGCTCTAATATAAATTTCTTCAGCAACCATATGCGAATGACCAGAACCAAATACATAGAATCTTCCACCATTTTTACAACTATTAAAAATTAATTCAGATGCATCATTAATCGAGTCACTTTCATTTTCAACAACTTTGCCCCAGATACCGGTCAGGTAGTTTAAGTAATTTTTGATTTCTTTTTTTGCAATGTCCATTTTTATTACCTTCTTTCTTTCAGTTTATACATATTATATCATCTTGTTATTACATGTAAAGTGTTTTAAATCATTTTCTATTTTTTTTATTAATTTTTCAGATTCACCTATTTCGAAAAAACTACTTTGAGCTTCATAAGCATTACGGTGTATAGACTTTCTTTTGCAAAGTAAAACAAGTAATCATTACATAAACTAAAAATCAAAATATTATATTTTTCTTTTTAATATTTTTGTTAAATTAGAGGTGATTTCTCCTGGAATATGAGGCATATCTGATCATCAAATCTTACTAACCAATAAGGTACCTTTATTTTCTTTAAATTTTTCAGTGATTTTTTCATATTGAGGCTGGCTCTAAAACCTTCTATTCGAGCATTGATTAGTCGAGTTTCATTTTTTCAAAATTCGTTCTCTTTGTAATTCTAAAAGAGCTATTTGTTTTTTGAGATACGCTTCTGACAAATTATTTTAGTTTTTCACTTTTAAATTTATAAAAGAAAAGTGTGTTTCTATCTGTAATAAAGAATTATTTTTTTTACTATCCATCTCTATTTGACTATACAATCTATGACCTAATCTAAATGCTTCTTCGATAGTTTGATTGTTTCTAGTAAACCTTGTACTAATGTTCGCGCTACTACCATTAATAAATGAAAGCATTTCAAAATCTTTCTTAGCACTGGCATATAATCCAAATAAAAAATCAGCTGATAATAACTGATTATCTGATGAAAGAACTGTCGGATGGCACGAGTAGTTGACAATTGAAACTCGTTTATTTAACCGAGTTTCAATTAATGAATTCGTAAGAACATTGTCAATTTTATTTGAGATCATGCCTATCTGCAGCTATTTCATGAATTCGAGTTTTAATTAGTTTATAGGTAAAATACTCTAAATTAGTTAAACTTTTTAGACAAGCCGAAGTAATTTGGTCACTTAACAACTCATTAAAGTTGTAATCGTATTTCCTGAATATACCGACTAGTCCTTTCTTTAATTGAATCTCAGTATTTATCATTCCACTTGGGTCTTTAGTGAGTATGTGTTGCAAATAAGAATATTTCAAAAATATTTTTTAGGCAATGAGTTTGAAATTTTTTTATAACAGTTTGTCTAAGTACATCATCACACCAATAACATCTAATATTACAAAGAAATAGTATTTTTGATTTTTTTCATCAAAAAAAGTATTTGTTTTAATTATTAAATTATCGTTTAGTCCGTTACACTTTCTGATTGGAAAATACCCACTTAAATATGTAACAATATTAATATCTATTTCTTTTTGAGAAAATGCAAACTTAATTGACATAATTAATCACCCTTTCATTTTCACAATACATCATGTTATAATATGTGGTCAATACAATATGAGAGGTGGTTTAGAATGAAGACAATTATTAGATTAGACGATTTTGGAATGACAAAGAGTATTAATGAAGGTATCAAACTAGTACTGGAAAAATTACCAGTAAATAATATTAGTGTTATGACGAATACAAGTAATTCTATAGAAGCACTTAGATTTATTAAAAATAAGAAAAAAATATGTGCTGGTTTACATGTAAATATTTCGTGTGGAAATCCACTAACGGATTCTGAATCTTTGATTAATCCAGTAACAAAAAAATTTTATTCTTCAAAAGACATAAATAATTTTTCTCAACTCAATTGTCCATTCAAGGAAAGAGATTTATACGAGGAAATTATTTCTCAACTGCAAACATTTAAGATATATAGTGGTCGTTTACCTGACTACCTTGATCTACACGCTGTTAATCAACCCATAATCTATCAAGTTATGAAAAAAGTAGGTCAGGAATTTAATATACGATATACGGAGGATTTGAATAATCCAAATATTATTTTCCATCATATTCAATTTAATCAATATGATTATTATTCTAAGCATAAAAATATATTCTTTTTGGACTCTATTCAACTTAATTCAAATAAAATTAATCATTTTGTTTTTCATCCAGGGTTTATTGATAAACAACTTATTTATTTAACTTCACTAACTACCGGACGATTATGTGATTTAAATGTATTGTTATCTGAGGAATTTGAATATTGGATTAAGCAAAACGAAGTAAAGTATATAACTTTTAAGCAGATAAATTTATAGAACAAAACTATTTTTAATTGTAAAGCTGATTACACTAGCTATGCTTATGGATCAAAAATGAAAGAGCTAGAAATTCATCATTCATTACGTCGTAAAGTCTGTCCTTGTGACAACGCCGGTATCGAATCATTTCACGATTCTATCAAAAAGGAAGAATTCTATTCATCAAAAACATAGAAAAAACTTTAGGACTGCACATTTAGCGCTATTTCAGTATATTGGAGGATTTTGTAATTGGAAACGGATATACAGCAGCATTAACGACTGAACACCTAATAAAATTGAAAAGTTGGAATCACAGAAATAGAAATCTGTCTACCTCTTACATTTTTAGCGAAAATTTCACGAGGCTTTCACTTCACTTCGATTAGATGTCAAACGGTTATGGTTTCTTATCTGATCGAAGTGATGAGATATTTGTTGGTCAGAAGTTTGAAAAAATTCTCCAAAATCGCGTCCAAGATATTGACATAAATCCAAAATGTTTGAAATAGAGAGTGATGTATTTGATCATAAATAAACGATGCTCAGTTATTTTAGTGTGCAATTTTCAAAAGTTTAGAGAAAATATATACTATATCTATGTTTAAAAAGATACGAAATCAATTCTCTAAATTATAAAATATTCATTCATAAAAGGTGTTATTAAATATGAAGGTAGGTGAGTTAATGAGTGCAATATTCTTTTTCTAAAATTTTTAGATTTTAAAGAAGGAAGTGTTAAAAATGATAAAAAAACAGAATAATCTTGGTGAAAAAAAAGAAATGAAGTTTTACAAATTTGGCTGGAATGTAATATATAGGTTCACGACTATATAAATAAGTCTTACAGGGAAAAAATCTCCCGCTAGTTGCACAAGAAATTCCAAAGGCAGATACCGACCCCCAAACTTAAATTTTTGTTCCTATTGAATTATATAATGTGACTTTTTGTAAAGTGTCACAAAAATGTAACGACAGAAAATAAAAAAACGAAAATAAGCAAAACATACTATATATACAATGCCCAAAAAGGTGCTATATATACTAAAAAACAATATGAAGAAACCGGGAAATATCTATTTTCTTATTGACATGATTTGGGAACAAAAATAAAGCATGATACCGTCCTTTTCTGTACATAGTATAGATACATAATTCGTGTTAAGAGAGGACGTATCGTTTTATGATTAAAAATCAGCAAATAGCAGCATGTAAACAAGCTTTATTACAACGACAATCAGAATTAATATCACTGATCCAAAACCATTTAGGGCTCACTTTAGAATCAGTACAACAGTCAATTGGAGAGCTTTCCAATTATGATAATCACCCTGCAGATACAGGTTCTGAATTATTTGAAAGATCAAAAGATGTGGCACTTAATGAGCATGCTGAAAAAGAATTAGAAGCGATTAATAAAGCATTGCATGCCATTGAAGAAGGAACATATGGCATCTGTCGTGAATGTGGGGGGGATATCCCTTATGAGCGACTTGCCGCTATACCAACTGCAGATCGTTGTGTGCAACATGCGATAAAGAATTCATTTAATCAGTATCGAACAATAGAAGAAAAAGTCTTTAGTCCCAATATAAACCCTGATGAAGTTACCGAGGAAGTGCAGGTTGGGTATGACGCTGAGGATGCGTGGCAAGAGGTGAGCGCATACGGAACGTCGGAATCAGCTTCTGATTTTTTCGGGGATAAAAAAAGTTATCATGAAATGTATCCAAATAGTAAGGAAGTGGTTGGTTCGGTAGAAGATGTTGAAGCATTTTTGGCAGCAGACCTGCATGGTAAATATATAGAAACAGCACCTAATCACAAAGATTATGAAGAAAATTCGGATTAAATGTTAAATTTTTGAAACCATCTTTCTGTAAAGACGTATAAAAGGAAAGAGGTGAAGACATATGAAACAAAAAGGTTGCATTAAATGTGGAAGTAGAGATGCGGATAAAAAAGAAGTTGCAATGACAGGAACAGGATTATCGAAAATGCTTGATGTACAAAATAATCAATTTTTAGTTGTCTACTGTAAAAATTGTGGTTACTCGGAATTTTATAATAAGCGCAGCTCGAAAGGGAGCAATATACTTGATTTGTTTTTAGGCTAAGCTTAAAAATCAGTATTATTTGGCAATGACGTATTAAAGGTAGATCAGCGCTACGATGCTGATCTCTTTTTTCTGAACACATTAGGACGAACATCGGACTAGAACGCCACAGCGCGCCATAAAGTCGAAACAGAATGCCGTAAAGTCGAAACAGAATGCCGTAAAGTGGAAACAGAATGCCATAAAGTGGAAACAGAATGCCGTAAAGTGGAAACAGAACGCTCCAAAGTCGGACCAGAGCGTCGCCGATTCGAGCCAACCGTTATCAAAGTCGAACCAAAACGCAGCCAAGTCGAAGCAATTGATCCAAAAAGTTGTAGTGCCGAACAAGCTAATTTCTATAACAGATACTAAAAAATCCCCCAAGCAGCAGCTTGGAGGAAAAGTTCTTCTATTGTCCGGTGTTTTCTTCAGCATTATCTCTTGCTTCAAGAGTTATGCTTGTTGTCTTTTTCTTGCCGTCTCGATAGTATTCAATTTCAACTTTATCTCCAATGGAAGCTTCAGAGTAAAGAAGCTTACGTAGTTCTAAGATGGATGTAACTTCTTTTCCGTTAATTTTAGTGATGATATCAAATTTTTGAAGTCCAGCCTTAGCCGCAGGTGAACCTTCTTGCACCTCTGCAATTACCATACCGCCTTTTACATTTTCAGGTAGTGGGAAATTCATGCGGTATTGAGGTGGAACTTGGTTAATAGCAGCGGTTGTAATACCGATCATTGGCCGCTTAATTTCTCCTTCTGTCTCCAATTTTTCAGCAATTGGCAATGCAGCGTCTACAGGAATAGCAAAACCAATTCCCTCTACTTCTTGGCGAGCAATTTTCATAGAATTAATCCCGATAACTGCACCGTTGCCATTAACAAGTGCTCCACCACTGTTACCGGGGTTAATAGCAGCATCAGTTTGAATCACTTCTGTTATCCAATCAGGTTGTCCATCTCTATTTGTATCGATTGGAACCGAGCGGTCTAAACCACTAATTACACCTTTTGTAACAGTATTGGCAAATTCCATACCTAATGGGTTACCAATTGCCATCACATTTTCACCTACTTTAAGATCTTTGGAAGAACCCATATTAGCAATAGTAGTTATTTTATCTCCATCAATCTGTAAAACAGCTAAGTCTGTTAATTCATCTGTTCCTAATACTTTTGCTTTTAGGCGTTTATCTGAATAATTAACCGCTACCTCTACTTCCTCTGCACCTTCTACCACATGGTGATTTGTTAGCACATATGCTTTACCATTTTCCTTTTTATAGATAATCCCAGAACCTGTTCCTGCTTCCTCACTTTCCGTCCAAATGTTTTGTTGTTGCATATTAATGACACCAACAACTGCTTTGGATGTTTCCTCAATATTTGTCGCAACATCTGCATCCTCTGAGGCAAGTGTCTCAATTACTTCAGGAGATTTATTTTCTTCTGCAGAAGAGGATCCCTTATTACCTCCATTGTTTAGGGGGATAACATTTGTAAAAACTAATGCTATAATTAAAATAACAGATACAATACCACCGGAGATTCCCCCTAATACAAAATGCAGCAAAGATTTATTTTTAGGATTTTTTGTTTTTGAGGTTGAATGGTTATCAGCAAAAGTATCATTATTTTTTGTTTCTTTGGTGAAGTGCTGATTGGAAGCCTGGTTGGTTACTTCATTTTTCTCGAATTCTTCTGTATTTTTATTTAGCGTATTGTGCTGATTTTCATCTTTGTAATCCATTTACCTCACACCCTTTTAGAAAATTAGAGTACAGGCCTATAAGCAAACATCCGAAAGCGCCGAGGGGAGTCTGGGGGACGCGAATAGATGTTTGTTACGGCCTGATATAATGAAACGGTCACTTTATTAGCAAAAAATGCCTTTGATAAAGTTCCCATTGTTACTTTATAGTATACCCACTTACTTTGGTAATCATTTGGTATAAATGTGGAATAATTGTGTAAAACCGTTTTAGCTGTAACATCGAATACTTTATGTGAAAATAGAAATAAATAAATCGAGAAAAGGTGAAGCTATATGAATAATCATATCGGTATTGTCGAAGATGATTCAAATATACGTAATATAGTATCAGCATATTTAAAAAATGAAGGGTTTATGGTTAGTTTACTTGAGTCCGCTGAGGAGGCTTGGGAGTTATGGCAAACATGTCCTCCGAATATGTGGATATTAGATATTATGCTTCCGGGAATGGATGGTTACGAATTTTGTAAAAGAATTCGAAAGGAAAGTGAAGTTCCGATCATTATTATTTCTGCAAAAGATGAAGAAATTGATAAAATCCTTGGTTTGGAGCTTGGTAGCGATGATTATTTAACAAAGCCATTTAGCCCTAGAGAATTGGTTGCAAGAGTAAAAAGATTATTTAAACGTTCAAGTACAACTTTTAAAACGCTAGAGGCGAGCGATGGAAGAATAACCGTCGATAAGCTAACTATAGATAGAGAAGAACGTCGAATATTTTTTAATAATGAAGAATGTGAAGTAACAACCAAAGAATTCGATATGTTGTTCATTCTTGTAGAAAATGTTAACCGTGCATTTTCAAGGGATGAGCTATTAGTTAAAATTTGGGGAGATAATTATTTCGGAAGTGACCGTGCGGTGGATGATTTAGTAAAACGAATTCGTAAAAAATTACCTGATCTACCATTAGAAACAGTATGGGGATATGGTTATCGGCTTCGTCATGAAGGAGATACAACATGAGATTACAATCTCAATTAAATGCTGCTTTTACAACGTTATTGCTAGTGATTCTAGCAATAACAGGTTATGTTATATACTCACTGATTTTAGATATGCTTATTCAAGATGAACAGCGACAATTACGGCAAAAAGGAGACTTAATCGTCGATGTTTTAAACAATCAATATGAAGGTACAAACCTTAGTAATTTAAATAATTTACTGGAAGATCAAGGCTTACAAATGTTCATTTATGATAGAAATCAAAATGTTGCTGTATCCCCGACGCTTCCGGAAAATGTTGTTGCTGGTTTTTTTAAAAAAAATGATTTTTCCGATAAAGACAAGACTTTATGGGAATATAAGGGTGATAAATTTGTTACATCACGTATTATTTTTACACCAGAAAGCACTGGAGTTGAATTGATTCTCTTAACACCTTTAAGCGATCTGGAATCCGTTCAACAAAGCTTTATTTTTCGATTAATGATCGTGTTTTTATTTGGTGGTGCTATCGCGATTATTTTAAGTTATTTCTTAACTAGCAAGCTTGTGACACCACTTTCCCAATTAAAAAAGCAATTAAAGAAAATAGAAAAAAGACAGTTTAATGCAATTGAGAGAATTAAAGCAACAGGGGAAATCAAAGAAGTTGAGCAAAGTGTATATGATATGGCAAAGGAGCTGGAACGTTACATTAACTCTCAGCAAACCTTTTTCCAAAATGCTAGTCATGAGTTAAAAACACCACTGATGACCATCCAAGGTTATGCGGAAGGGATACGAGATAAGATTTTTGATGAGCAAGAAGAAGAAAAAGGCCTTGAAATGATGGTAACAGAAGTAAATCGTTTAAAAAAAATCATTAATGAAATGATCTTATTAGCGAAATTGGATAGTGAACCTGACGTCTATACTCCTGAAAACTTGCAGCTTTCGAAAATTCTGGAGCAGGTGATTGATCGAACACTCCCAATTGTGAATGAAAAAGGAATCGAATTAAAACATACGATCGATGGCTCTCCAAATTTATATGCTGATGAAGAAAAGCTATTACGTGCAATATTAAATTTAACGTTTAATGCGATTCGACACGCTAAATCAAAAGTACATCTCCATATTTTCGAACAAAATAAGAATATTATGATCACTATTGAAGATGATGGGGAAGGAGTATCGGAAGAATTAATACCGCATATTTTCCATCGATTTGTAAAGGGGAAAGGCGGCGAAACAGGACTAGGTTTAGCAATTGCGCGAGCGATTATTGGACAATCAAATGGAAAGATCCGTGTTAAACGTTCGGACTTAGGAGGAGCGAAATTTGAAATTATGTTTACCGGATGATTATTATTAATCCTTTTACTTTTCATAGGGGATTGTGTTATAATTGAATGGTTTTCTTATTCCCTTAAAAATAGAGGAGAGTACGTATGCAATTAAGAGAAGATATTCGTAACATCGCTATTATCGCTCATGTTGATCATGGGAAAACAACTTTAGTTGATCAGCTGTTGAAGTATTCAGGCACTTTTCGTGAGAATGAACAAGTGCATGAACGAGCGATGGATTCCGGAGATATTGAACGAGAACGTGGGATTACAATTCTGGCTAAAAATACAGCCGTAAAATATAAGCATACTGTAATAAATATTTTAGATACCCCTGGTCATGCGGATTTTGGCGGAGAAGTAGAACGGATTATGAAAATGGTTGATGGTGTCGCTTTGATAGTTGATGCTTTTGAAGGAACGATGCCGCAAACACGCTTTGTTTTGAAAAAAGCGCTAGAACAAAAGCTCACACCGATCGTTGTGTTAAATAAAATTGATCGTCCGAACGCCAGACCGAATGAGGTAATTGATGAAGTGTTGGATTTATTTATTGAACTTGGAGCGGACGATGATCAATTGGAATTTCCAGTTGTTTATACTTCTGCATTAAATGGTACCTCTGGATATGAGCCAGATGAACAGGCAGCCACGATGGATCCTGTATTTACAACTATTTTAGAACATATTCCTGCACCAGTGGATAATCGAAAAGAGCCACTACAATTTCAGATTACTTTACTTGACTATAATGACTATGTTGGCAGGATCGGTATTGGCAGAGTAGTCCGCGGAATAATGAGCGTTGGCCAGCATGTTGTTGTATTGAAAAAAGATGGAACGCAAAAATCATTCCGTATTTCTAAATTGTTTGGCTTTATTGGTCTGAAACGAGTCGAGATAAAAGAAGCGGTTGCCGGAGATATTGTAGCAGTAGCTGGAATGGAAGATTTAAATGTAGGAGAAACGGTTTGTCCAGAAGATCATCCAGAGGCGCTCCCTTGGTTGCGAATTGATGAACCGACTTTACAGATGACTTTTCATGTTAATAATAGTCCTTTTGCTGGAAGAGAAGGTAAATATATTACGTCGCGGAAAATTGAAGAGCGCTTATATAAACAGTTAGAGACAGATGTCAGTCTCCGAGTAGATCCTACAGACTCGAAAGATGCATGGACTGTATCTGGTCGTGGCGAATTACATTTATCCATTTTAGTGGAAAACATGCGCCGAGAGGGTTACGAATTACAATTGTCCAAACCGCAAGTTATCATTAAAGAAATCGATGGTGTCAAATGTGAGCCTGTGGAGCGTGTCCAAGTGGATGTGCCTGAAGAATATACAGGTGCAGTAATGGAGTCACTTGGCGCAAGAAAAGGCGAAATGCTGAACATGGTAAACCAAGGAAATGGACAAGTCCGACTTGAATTTAAAGTACCATCTCGCGGCTTGTTAGGTTATTCGACGGAATTTATGTCGCAAACACATGGATATGGAATTCTAAATCATACGTTTGAGGGGTATGAACCTGTAGTTAAAGGACAAGTTGGCGGAAGAAGGGAAGGCGTACTTGTTGCTTTAGAAAATGGGAAAGTATCAAGCTATGGAATTATGCAGTTAGAGGATCGTGGAGTTATCTTTGTCACTCCTGGGACTGAAGTATATGCGGGTATGATCGTTGGCGAACATAATCGCGATAATGACTTGACTGTAAATATTACAAAAGAAAAACATTTGACGAATGTTCGTTCAGCAACAAAAGATCAAACGATAACGATTCGTAAGTCGCGCCATATGTCTTTGGAAGAAGCTTTACAATATATAAATGAGGATGAATACTGTGAAGTTACACCAGAGTCTATTCGTCTACGCAAGAAAATTTTAAATAAGAGCGAACGTGAAAAAGCGGCGAAAAAGAATAAGTAGAAATTTACCCCAGCGATAAACCTTTCCTATCGCTGGGGTAGTTTTTGTTGTGTTAACACTGTAAGATACTATAGTACCATGCTTTCTTTAACGATTCTTTGTGAATGTAATGCTTCCTTCAAAAAAAGTTGAATGTTCAGGACAATGTAGTTTACTGTAAATGAAAAACGGTTTAAATAGGAGCTAATGAACGTATCTAGTTAACGAAATTCGCCATGTTCTATACCCAGACTTCACCAAGAAGCAAAAATAAATATGGCTACAGTTATAATTTACTATTCCTCATCTTTACAAGTACTTGGTTATAAAGCATACATAAACGGGTCTAATGGTCAAGCTGTTGATAAACAGATCGTAAATGGACAAGAAGTAATGATAAACGATAAAAAAAGTGAACAAACTTTTCAATTGAGCTATGGGATATAGGTATGTTATGCTTTTTCATACAATTTATCCCGTATGTAAGGTGCCGTAAGACTCCCACTTCAAGAGCCTGAGTTGGTACAAAAGGGGCTAAGTGGGAGAAAACGGCACCTAAATGCCCGATTCGTTCAAGGACCTTTAGGTCATACCTTTACAGTACTAACATTCAGTAGGAGATGGAAGAAAACTCCTACTGAATGAAGTTTCACTTTATGATAAAGTTGTTTAGAAGTCTAGAGACTAAAGGTGTTTATAGATGAGAAAAATATGGTCGAGAATCCGTTTTTTATTTACTTTTCATAAGTCAATTCCCTTTATAAAAGATTTCTTTCTATCAAGGGAAGTTAGTAAATCCAAAAAGCTTCTATTTGTAGCTGTTATCATCGGTTATTTTCTCTTTCCTTTTGATATAATTCCCGACTTCTTACTTGGTTTTGGTATGGTGGATGATGTTACGCTGTTAATATTTATCCTGCAGTGGATGGTTAAAATAGCACCCGAAGATGTAAAAGATAAATATTCCTTTTAATTGGTAATAGCGCTGAAAGTTTTTTTTTTGTTTCAATTAGAAAATATTTAAAAAAGTGATCTTTACTTTTCGTTGTGCAAAGATCACTTTTTTTGACAGTACTTTTTCTTTGGGGTGTGAAAACGTTTATCCCGCATGTAACTTGCGGTAAGGCCTGCCCTTCCATGCTACAAGGCGAACCCTAGGAGGGTGGAGGATCCAACTGCAAGTCAATGCCCGATTCTGTTCATTCTAACAATCAGAGGGGGATAAAAGAACCCCTCCGCTGATTGAAGATTCACTTTATTTTCCTTCATCTTCGTTTGAAATATATTTTGTAAAATATGCAGCGCATATTAAGAATATAAAGGATAATCCCCAGGAAACAATACCGCTCCATTGAGTATTTGTACGTAACCCAACCACTAAAATAAATGCGCTTAAGCCAATGAAAAATATTGTTAAGTACCGCTTCACTGAAAACACCTCAATTGCAAAGGTTGATAACTCTAGGGTATAGTTATGCATCTATTATAATACGCCACTTTAAAAATTAATACTCCCATGTTGCTTATAGCCATCTGTTATTGACCAGCGACATCTCTTTTTGTGAAAACAATCCATGACAAAAGCATGAATATAACATAGTAAACGAATAATACAGTGATTGAAAAGCCAAGTGTCATCCCTTCAATCATCGGTTCATTTCCTTCAGCATACTGGCTTAAGTCAGTATGGACAAATAGAATATATTTTGCCCATTCTTTATCAAGGAAGAAACTTACAATGGTGCTGGATCCCATCATCAAGAAAATGGCGACACCGATTGCTAACGAGCCGTTACGGAAGACCGCTGAAATAGTAAAAGCAAAAGTAGCCATTACTACAAGCCCCACCAATTGATAACCATAATTGATAAAAATTTGCGGCACAACTGCGAGTTCTTTAAAGCCATTCGCTGTTTCTGCTACTATGGAAGGATTTAAGCCATTAACCCCGAAAAAGATAGCTCCTAATATCCAGCTAAAAATAAGACCAAAAATAAGGGTATATAGCGCAAATAACAAAATAGAGATATATTTAGATAACAGTATGCTGCTTCTTGAGATTGGTCGAATTAACAGGAGTTTGATCGTCCCCCAATTAAATTCGTTAGCTACAATTCCTGCGGCAATGATTATAGTAAAGAGACCAGCAAGAGAGCTGACCATTAAAACTGCATCTTTCGTAAATTGCCAAGCATCATAGGGCTCAGGCTGAATGTCATTTTCCAAATAATAATTATTTTTAGCAATAGTTAAAGGGTTTATTTCTGCTGCAAATTCATCTTTTTTCATTTCTTTCTCAAGCTTTTTATTCTTATCTTCCAAAACTTGACGCCAATCATCATTCTGATATTCGGTATTTAAGTCAGCAAAGTTTTTCTGTATAAACACAAACCCTATAAGAATGGCGGCTAAAATAATATACATCACCCAAGATGACTTACGGATATATATTTTTGCTTGTTCATTTTGAATTAATTTTAACATTCTACTCAATTATATTCTCTCCAATCAGTTCAAAGAATTGATCCTCTAATGTACCATTAGCTACATTTACTTGATAAATAGCACAATTATTTTCTACTAAACTTTTAATAATAGAAGGCACTTGCTCTTTTTCACAACGGAATGATAAGTTACCATCTAATTCAATCGGTTCTATTTGATAGTGATCTCTTAATAATTGGGTTGCTTTATCTAGTGGTTTCACTTCAATGTGGTGGATGAGGTTATCTGTTGTTTCACCACCAACGTTTTGAATTTTAATCAGTTTTCCATTTTTAATGACGCCAATACGATCGCACATCTGTTCAATTTCGGACAACAAGTGACTGGAAATAATAATTGCTACATTTAAATCAGTGGCAAGCTTTCGAATATGTTGCCGTATTTCCCGAATTCCGGCCGGATCTAACCCATTGGTTGGTTCGTCAAGTATTAATATAGACGGTCTATGTAACAATGCTTGAGCAATTCCTAATCGTTGGCGCATCCCTAACGAATATCTTCCAACCTTTTCATTAATTGCCTTTTCAAGTCCTATCAGTTTAACTACTTCGTGAATGCGTTCATTCGTAACTCCAGGAACCATACGAGCATAATGTTTTAAATTTTGCAGTCCAGTCATAAATGGATACATTTCCGGATTTTCTACGATAGCTCCAACTTCACGAATAGCCTGTTTAAAATTCGTCTTTATACTATTTCCTTGAATTAAAATATCTCCATCCGTTAACTTCATTAGACCAACTATCATCCGGATAGTCGTTGTTTTACCAGCACCATTTGGCCCGATAAAGCCAAATACTTCTCCTTTTGGAATGGAAAAGGAGAGACCTTTAATAATTTCTTTTTTGCCGATTGTTTTTTTGACATCGACTAACTCGATTGCTGCTAAAGACATTCAGTAAACCTCCTAATTATTTTGTTAGTAGGTAGTACGGTTTCAGTGACAAATTTGTTTCAAAAAAACTCCCGATTTGTAAAAAACCTTTACAAATCGGGAGTTCATAATAGGGGAAAACTATTCTTACAGTATAAAGTTTAATTTTGATTAGGATTTTCTTTATTTGCTTGTTTCACACGTGGTTTACGAAAGCCACCAGCAATGTCTGCTTGTTTAAATGCTTTAGCATAGAGCACTTCTTGAGCAGCGGTCAGCTGCTTATTTTTGGTAGGCTGATATTGTGTGTGTTGCATTATCAAAAATCCTTTCATAAGTAATATGGTTATATTTCTCTTATTCCCTTAAGAAAAAAAAATAAACATAGAATTCTAAAAAATTACTGTTGTAACGAAGTATTTTAAAACAAAACGAGAAAATGCGTTATAATTGGGAATGATAGTTCACAAATTAAGCTTTGAGCATACAGTTAATTTCAATATTTACGCCACACTAATGAAAGACTCCCACTACAAGAGTTATGGAGAATATGAAGGAGTCTAAGTGGGAGATAACGGCACCTAATGTTCCCGATTTGTTTTGGTCGAGTCGATTACAAAAGCATGCAATAGGACAGAGTATGCTTCGACAGCGAATACATCGCACGCAGAAAAAGTGCCTTTCTTTTTCAAGGACAGGGTATGCTTCGACAGCGACACATCGCACGCAGAAAAAGTGCCTTTCTTTTTCAAGGACAGAGTATACTTCGCCAGCGATACATCGGAGCAGAAAAAGTGCCTTTCTTTTTCAAGGACAGAGTATACTTCGCCAGCGATACATCGCACGCAGAAAAAGTGCCTTTCTTTTTCAAGGACAGAGTATGCTTCGACAGCGAATACATCGCACGCAGAAAAAGTGCCTTTCTTTTTCAAGGACAGGGTATGCTTCGACAGCGATACATCGCACAGAAAAAGTGTATTTCTTTTTCAAGGACAAGAAAAGCTTCGTCAGCGACACATCGCACGCAGAAAAAGTGCCTTTCTTTTTCAAGGACAAGAAAAGCTTCGTCAGCGACACATCGCACGCAGAAAAAGTGCCTTTCTTTTTCAAGGACAGAGTGTGCTTTGACAGCAGATACATTACGGATTTTCAAGGACAAGAAAAACTTCGACAGCGATATATCATGGTTTTTTTAAGGATGTTCTTTTATCTATGCTACATCAAAAATAACAGTACTCCATGAATGAAGAGTTACTTTATGCTTGACTAGGTAATTTTTTCTTTCTAAACATGTATAAACTAGTTTTTCCGATATGATAAAAAAGTACAGCTATGATAAGGAGCAGACAAAATGGTTAAACGAATTGTAAAAGCAACTATTGTCATTTCTTGTTTTTTGATTATTATTGGTGTAGCAATAACCAACAATTGGAAGTAAATAATCATCAGGAAAAAAAGCTAACGATGGAGAAAAAAGACCAGTCAAAACAACAAATTTCAATAGCTGCAGTTGGTGATATGCTCATTCATAGTGACGTATATAAGGATGCCGAAACGAAAAACGGCTATGATTTTACGCCGATGCTCAAAGACGTAAAACCATTTCTTAAAGATGTAACCATAACTACAGCTAATCAGGAAACAGTGATTGGTGGACAAGCCCTTGGATTATTCTCTTATCCTTCTTTTAATAGCCCTTTTGAAGTTGGGGATACATTAAAAGATGGTGGTGTCGAGATTGTAACGCTAGTGAACAATCATACGCTTGATCGAGGAGAAAAAGCTATCCAACAAGCAATTAAGCATTGGGAAAAAATTGATATGATGTACACAGGTGCTTATAACAGTAAAAAGATCAAAATTAAGGAGCTATAATTAAACTAAAAAAGAAAGGCAAACGAATTAAATTTGCCTTTCCTTTTTCTTTAACAGATAAGAAACAATATATAAAGTGAGACCTATCCCTATTGATGCAAGTGTTGGTATTTGAATTTCTGGCCCAAATTCAGGAATTAAATACACAATTGCTAAGAATAGTAAAATAAAGATGGTGGAACCGATCCAAACTTGGAGAAATTCTACCCCTTTTTTAGTTCGTTTTCCTACGAAGGTGGAACGTTTTAACCACCAAAATATTAATTTAATAAAGATATAGAGTAGAAGTAAAAAACCCATAAAAGAGATCAAGGAGGAGCCGAGATGCAAGGTAATCGTATTCTCGCCTTTATTAAACAAATAATAAAGAGCGGAGCTAATTACTCCATCAATGATAGAGAAAATAGCTGCAACTTGAATAATGATTCTCGTTGCAAATAGAAGATTATATTTGCGTTTTTCTTTAGAGAGCTCATTAATTAATTCTTTGCAATAAGCCTTCGGATCAGGACCAAATATATTTGCTGCTGTTTTTCCCTCTGATTGGGCTTCGATTAAATGCTCTAACAATTCCAATAAAATTTCTTCCGTTTGTTGTTCAGATTTATTACTTGCTGTTCGCATATAAACAAGCATATCTTCATAGAAAGCTAAATTATCTTCATTTAATTGGTTACGCTTTTTGTTATTTATGGAGATTAATTCGTTTGCATTCATTATTTATTCCCTCCCGAGTTTAAAATTCGATCGACCGGATGCTTTATCAATTCCCATTGCTGATTAAACTCAGCTAATGCTTCTTTTCCTTTTGCAGTTAATTGATAATATTTTCGTTTTGGTCCGGCTTCTGATTTTTTCATTTTTCCACTGATCAGTTCTTCTTTTTGCAATCGCAACAAAATTGGATAGATGGAACCCTCACTAATATTGGTTAGTCCAAATTCTTTTAAAACAATGGAAAGCTCATAGCCGTATATAGGTCTTTTATTCATAATTGCTAAAATACAACCTTCCAAAATCCCCTTTAGTAATTGACTTCGTAACGACATTTGTTCACCTACCTTGCATAACAATATAGTATTTTAAAAAAACAGCTACCTTGCTATACAAGGTAGCCTGTGGACTTATTTTACAATTTTCTGCTATAAAAAGCAAGGATTATTTGGTATGATAATTTATGTATTCTGGTTCATGTTCATAAAAGGATGAGCGAGTTCGATGTACTGTGGAATAGTGCAGTTACTGAGCAGGTGGTAAGAATCTAGTCAATAAAGAAATTAGCTACGTTATTTACTAGACTTTTTAGCACATCGTTTATAGCAATAGACATGAATTTGTAAATGACTAATCGACGATTGATAATATAAACTTGACTTTGATCTGAAGGGTGATTTATTAACATGGAATGGAAAAATATTTATCGGGGAATTTTAATGGGCGCAAGTGACGTTATCCCAGGAGTAAGTGGAGGAACAATTGCAGTATTATTAGGGATATATGATAGATTAATAGCGGCTATCAATGGTTTTTTAAGTAAGGATTGGAAGAAACAATTAGGCTTTTTAATACCGCTTGGTATCGGTGTTGTAACTGCTATATTAGTGCTGAGCCGTGTTATTGAGTGGTTATTTGATCATTATCCAGCACCAACTCAATTTTTCTTTTTAGGCCTCATAATCGGTATCTTGCCATACTTGTTTTATAAAGCAGATGCTAAAAAAACATTTAAGTTAAACCATGTTTTATTATTGCTCATCGGTGCTATCATCGTAGGATCAATGGTCTTTCTAAATGAAGGAAAGGCTGCGGTCATTACACAAATAGATACTTCTACGTATATTTTGCTGTTTTTTTCCGGTATGATTGCCAGTGCTGCAATGATTTTACCTGGGATCAGCGGATCGTTTCTATTACTTGTTATCGGCGTTTACCCAACGGTTATTAGTGCAATAAGTAATTTTCAACTCGATATTATTGTAGTTACTGGCGTTGGTATTGTGATTGGGATAATTTTTATGAGTAAGGTGGTTAATTATTTTTTAACCCATTTCACCACCGCCACATTAGCCATCATAATCGGTATGGTTATTGGATCTATTTTTGTTGTATTTCCCGGCTGGCCAACATCTGTAAATATCGGGCTGCTTAGTATTGGCTCATTTACTGTTGGACTAGCAGCAGCTTATATTTTAGGAAGAGTGGAATATGTATAATTCAATCTAACAGCAAAAAGCAAATGGTAAGACAAACGATATAGAAATGGTTACAATAAAGGGCAGGAGAGGGGGAGTTAGTATGGAACGATTAAGTACAGAACAAGCTTTCAATAAAGTTATTCAAAGCGAGAAGCCTGTAATCATTAAATTTTTTGCCGACTGGTGTCCGGATTGTAAACGGCTGGATATGTTTATTGGCGATATTATCACTGAATATAACAATTATAAATGGTATGAAATAAATACGGATGAAGTGAAAGGTATTGCTGAAAAATATGAGGTCATGGGAATTCCAAGCATTTTAGTTTTTCAAGGCGGGGAGAAAAAAGCACATCAACATAGTGCTTACACAAAAACTCCTGAATCGGTAAGGGACTTTCTGTACCAACATTTAGGATAAATATTAGGGTTTGCTGATGGTTATCGGCAAACCCTTTTTTATCTAGCATGTAACTGGCAGTAAGACCTGCCCTTCCATGCTAGAGGTGAAAAACCTAGGAGGATAAGTGGAGGATCCAACTCGGCTGTACTGGACTGCATCGGATTAATTGGCAAGTTCCAAAATTTGAAATAGGTTACTGGATTGATACGAGATACGAAGGGCAAGGTTTTATGTCCGAGCGGTAACTGGATTGACGAAATTTGCATTTCAAGAGCTAAAAGCTAATCGAGTGGAAATATGTTGTGATGAACAAAATATCGTAGCAGGGCAATACCAGAAAGGTTAAGGTTTGTATTAGAAGGCATTTTTTATAATGACGCTTATCGGTAGAAGGGGATGAACTGCGGAATAAGCTAAGACCCAACGCTAGCAGACTTTTTTCCAATTATTTGTTATGTTTAAGATAAGCTAAAATATAGTTGAAGCCTATTATCTATAAAACGGTTTTATTGAAGTGGAAGAGTAGACTATTTTACAAATAGAAGAATTATTATTTAATGTAATGATTTGCATCGTTATTATTTCTCAATAATCAACGGTAAAGTAAATTAGTTTTTAGAAACCATAAATTTTAACCCAGGAGTTCATAAGCTATTGCTTTGATAACTATCTAATTGGATGAATAGCTATTTACAGATTATTGCTATTTTTAAGTAGACACACTATATCCTATTACATTTAGGTAGCCTACTATTTCACGAGTTCATAAGTGCAAAGAAGGAAACATGTTAAAAAAAGATAAAATATACTAACTTAGGTAATAATATACAGCAAATGAATTAGTTAGCACTATATAAAAAGCAGGTGTAAACATGGGGAAACCAAAAATATTAATTGTAGAAGATGAAAAAAAATTAAGCAGAGTACTTCAGTTAGAGTTGGAATATGAAAATTACGAGACAGAAATAGCTGAAGACGGTAAAATCGCGTTAGCGGAGATGGAACAGAAAAAATGGGATCTCGTGCTACTTGATATTATGTTACCAAAACTAAGCGGATTAGAGGTTCTACGGAGGGTTAGAAGATTCGATGAAACAACTCCAATTCTATTATTAACAGCACGTGATCAAGTACATGATAAAGTTAGTGGTCTTGATTTAGGGGCAAATGATTATATAACAAAGCCGTTCCAAATTGAAGAGCTACTAGCCAGGATCCGTGTACACTTACGTAATCCGATTAGTAAGCGGGAAAATGGGGATGTTTTTACAGTCGGCGATTTATATGTGAATGTCAGTAGCAGAGAAGTAAAACGCAACGAGAAACAGATTGAATTAACACCTCGGGAGTTTGATTTACTCGTTTGTTTATTAAAAAATAAAAATATCGTGTTAACTAGAGAACAGCTTATCGAAGACGTCTGGGGATTTGATTATTATGGAGATACAAATGTTGTTGATGTTTACATCCGTTATTTGCGACAGAAAATAGATAAAGGATATGATCAGACATATATTCAAACAGTTCGAGGAGTAGGCTATACAATAAAGGATAAGGATACGGAAACATGAAACTAAAGACAAAAATCCAATTATACTCCAGCTTGTTCATGCTAATTGTAATATTAATTATTAATACAGCAATCTACATGTTGTTTTATAAAATTTCTACAGATGGTTACTTAGAGGACTTGGCACATCAAACGGAAAGATTAGTTGAGACGATTAACGAACAGCCTGATGTCGCGTCGAAAGAGTTATTTCGCTCTTTCTCTCCACAGCAAGGGATGATTCGTGTAATTAATCAAGCTGGCACGGTATTTATTTCTGCTGGGCAGGCAGTTAAGTATGATATACCATTAGATTTTTCCACGAAAGAAACGCAGCAAATTATCAAACAAAAGGATACACCCAATGTTGCAGTTATAAATAAACCAGTTATTTGGGGGACAGGTAATCATGCAGGTGAAGTAGTTACACTGCAGGTATCGAATCAGTTAACAACCTTGGATAGTACGATGACAACTTTATTTTATGTGTTACTTGTCTCGTCTGGAATTATATTAGTTCCAATTATATTTGGCGGAAATATATTGAGTAGATTTTTATTAAATCCAATCAAAATGTTAATTCAAACGATGCGAGAAAATATGAAAAAGGGCAATTGGAAAAAAATTAATGTAGAAAACCGTTCCCGTGATGAATTATATGAAATGGAAATGACATTTAATAAAATGATTGATTATTTAAAAGATAACTTTGAAAAACAGGAGATTTTTGTTTCTGATGCTTCCCATGAATTAAAAACACCAATCTCAATTGTAAAAAGCTATGCACAGCTTCTAAAGCGTAGAGGAATAGACAATCCAAAGCTTGTAAAGGAAGCAATGGAAGCAATCGACTCAGAATCAGATCGCATGAGTAAATTAGTAGAGCAAATGCTCATATTAGCGAAAAATAAAAATGGTGCTAGTATGGACCAGGTTGATCTTGTTACTTTAATAGAGGAAACGGTAAAGACTTTTCAAGGTGCGTATGGAAGAGAGGTACTATTTCATAAACCCGAAAGTTCCATTATTCTTACTGGAAATAAAGATCAGTTGGAACAAGTTATTTATATATTGATTGATAATGCCTTAAAATATAGCAACGATCGCGTAGAGATTCGTTTATCAGAAAAAAATAAGCAGGCGGTCATCAACGTAAGAGATTACGGATCGGGTATTCCAGAACAAGAACAGAATCGTATTTTCGAACGCTTTTACCGAGTAGATAAAGCGAGAAGTCGGGATACTGGCGGAACAGGGCTGGGCTTGGCAATAGCTAGGACGATTGTAAAAGAACATCAAGGTGATATTAAGGTGAAAAGTAAGATGGGGGAGGGGTCAACGTTTATCGTTACACTTCCCATCGAAATTCTTAGCAAATTTTAATGATATTAACAGTTACTTCTCAGTTAGTTATTGTATGCTGAAAGAGGGAAAGTTGAAACAGAACACTGTAAAGCCGGAATAGAACACTTCGAAGTTCTCCCTTAGAAAAAAGCAAGGGGTGATAAACATTGAATAAAAAAACAGGAGTTATCCTTGCATGTATTATTGGTTTAGCTTTAATTGGTTTTAGTGTATTTTATTTTGGTTCCACATCTTCAAGCGCAGAAATAACAAAAGTAGAAGCTAAGGATATTATTTCAAGCCAGTATCCTGGTAAAATCAAAGGTGATGTGGAAAAGGATGAGAAAAGCGGCTATTATTATGCCCTTATCGATCATGAGGGAAAGATTTTCGAAATAAAAATAAATGAGAAAACGGGAGAAGTTATGAATTTAAGAGAACTGAGTGCTCCTGATAAAAAGAAGGATAAACAAGATAAACAACCGAAAGATGTACAAGATCCAACTGAAAAAGATAATATGATTAAAGATAAAGACAAAAACAATTCCGAAGAACTTAAAGTAGTTGTTCATGAGGAGCAAGCCAAGGAACTAGCCCTTAAAGAATTTGCAGGAACGATTGAAGATTTTGAACTAGAGGAAGAAGACGGTAGTTTTGTGTATGAAGTAAAAGTTGTTAATGGGGAAGATGAAGCAGAGATAACGATTGATGCTTTTACTGGCGAGATTTTATTTACAGAAATTGAAAGAGAAGATGATTGATTAGCTTCTGGTGAAAAATGACCAGAAGTTTTTCTTTTGTCCTTTTTTAGGAAATTATCTTCGTTTCTACATGTGGATATCTTTTTTGAAAGCAGCTTCGTCGTCTAGCTTCAGCGCTCAAGCGACTAGCAAACTTCGCTCTTCTTCCTACGATAAGTCAACATCGGCTCGAATTTAAAGGAATGCCTACTAAAGGGGGCTTGTCGCTTAGGCGTCGGCCTACCCCTGTTAGGGCATGTTCCCTTTATCTCGTCAGAAGTTCTCCAGTTTGTACGTCGCTACCCGAGCGCTTGTCCTTTTGATGTCTAGCTTCAGCGCTCAAGCGACTAGCAAACTTCGCTCTTCTTCCTACGATAAGTTAACATCGGCTCGAATTTAAAGGAATGCCGACTAAAGGGGGCTTGTCGCTTAGGCGTCGCCCTACCCCTGTTGCAGGGCATGTTTCCTTTATCTCGTCAGAAGTTCTCCAGTTTGTACGTCGCTACCCGAGCGCTTGTCCTTTTGATGTCTAGCTTCAGCGCTCAAGCGACTAGTAAACTTCGCTCTTCTTCCTACGATAAGTCAACATCGGCTCGAATTTAAAGGAATGCCGACTAAAAGGGGGCTTGTCGCTCAGGCGTCGGCCTACCCCTGTTGCAGGGCATATTTCCAGAAGTTCTCCAGTTAGTATATCGTAACTAAGCACTTACGCTTTTATTTTACATATATGAAACGAGTGCTGGAATTAATTTCGCCATAAAGTGTTTAACTGTTGCATAAGTTCAATTAGCAGGTTAACGGCATTAATGCTAGATATATAGCAATATTTCTAAACATACTTATTTAAAATCCTTCTATTTCTCATTGAATTCTAATCTTATTCACACGGTGTTCTTATTCCTTGTGGTTATGATATAAATAACAACAAACAAGGAGTGAAGATAAATGAAAAAAAAGCTAGGTATTATTATTGGAGTCTTAGCAGGAGCGGTTATTTTAGGGTCAGGTGTTTATTATACAAATGCTGATGAAGTAAATCCAAAGCTTGATAGTGAGAAAATAAGAAGTATGGTTCAGGAACAATATGACGGAACCATTACAGAGTTTGAGTTGGATAAAGATCGAAACAAGGCTGTATATGAAGTCGAAGTGCAAGATAACAATACCGAATATGATTTAGAATTAGATGGAGATACAGGCGAAGTTTTGCATGAAAGTAAAAAAGAAATAAAACAGGATAGAAACAAAGAGGGTCACGATGATGACGATGCTTTAAAAAATATGGATAAAAAGAACTCTATTTCTTTAGAAGAAGCTAAGAAAATTGCTATTAAGCAATTTGATGGTGATGTTATAAGTGTTGAATTAGATAAAGAAGATAATCAGTTAGTTTACGAAGTAGAGTTAAGGAATGGCAAGCAAGAAGCAGACTTTGAAATTAATGCAGAATCAGGAGATATCTTAGAGCAAGATATCGAGACGGAAGCATATGATGATTAATTTAGTGTGAAAAAAACGAAAAGTTCGGGATGCGTAATTTTGCCGAGTAAACGGTTTGTAAGTAAAAAAGGAGCCGTATTTCTCTCATTTGAAAAATTTACTTGTAATTTTGCAAAAGATGAGAGAAAAGTGCTCCTATTTTTGATTCGTTGGCATTTTGGCAGTAAGAGATCACTGTTTTTCAAGAACGTCTGCGAACTGAGGCTTTCAAGGAGAAAAAGTATCCCTTGAATGAAGTTCCACTTTCTCTCGTTAGAAGCTCTCCAGTTTGTACATCACTAACCAAGCACTTAAAAGCTTCACAGCTCGTGCTTCTAGTAAACTGATCCCCTCAAGCTTTTGTTCAGTCGCTTACTTAGCCATGACGGAAAAGTTTTCCGTTACGGTTGCTTCTACGATTGTATATTTTTCAAAATATGCTCTAATCAACTCGACAGCATCTCTTTGAATTTCTTTAACAATCGGTTTATTTTGAAACATGGTGTAATCTCCACCACCACTTGCTCTATAGTTATTTAATACCACATGATAGCGGTCATGTTCCATAATTGGTTGATCATGATAATGCAATTTCTCGACTCTTTCGCCAGCTGGCTTTGCTACATTTATGGTGTAGGTAATTCCTTCCCACATATCGTAATTATAGTGTTGGAGTTTTGGTTTCTCATAACTAGGGTTAACGATAATGTTTCCATCTTCACCCAGCATAAAGTAAGCTGCACTCTTTTCTAGAGCTGCTTTAATGTCTTTTCCTTGCAACTCTAAAACGACGAGCGTATTCGGATACATATAGTTAGCGACAACGTCACGCATAGTAACTGTAGACTTGAAGCCTTTGGAATTGTTATTTAGTAATGACGTGACCGATATATCCACACCGCTTGCCTCCATTTGCACCTTTTGGATAAATTCAATAAATGGATGTTTTTTTATTCTAGCAAGAAAAGGATCATCAATCGTCATATCACCTTTAATATAACCAACCGGTTGATCAAGCCATTTCTGGGTAGACTGTTCAATGTCTTCCGTTTCTAATAATATTTCCTTGTCAGGTGGTATATCAGATAAAAGTTGAACAGAAGCCTGCTTGTCCTTCACTTTCCATTCAGTTCCACTGTTTTCAAATACTACTTCAATCTCTCCATAGGCGATCCCATTATTTCCAGGTTGGATAACTAATACATTATTAATACGACCGGTTAATTGTCGGTGTTGGTGACCAGTAAGTAGTATATCAATGCCATCAATCTGACATATTTCATATCCTTGATTTTCACCTGTTAATGGTTCTGTTATTTCGTGAGTTTCAATATCCCGCTCGAACCCGCCGTGATAAGCAACAATTACTAAATCAGGTTGCTCCATTTTACGAACATAAGGAACTAATTCCTTTACAGTGGTAAGGGCATCAGCAAAATGAAGACCAGCAATATGTTTTTTTGATTCCCAATTGGGTATATAATGGGTAGTCACACCAATAATAGCGACTTTTATACTTTTATTGATTATTTTAATGATATAAGGTGGTCCATATTTAGGCTTGTTGGTATTTTTATCAATAATATTAGCTGAAATCCATGGATAGATTGACTGATCAATGGCTGCCTGTAAAATTTGTTGACCAAAATTAAATTCGTGATTCCCGATCACTCCGGCATCAATGTTAATCATATTCATTGCTTTTATCATAGGATTAGGTTTGTCACTGTGTTGCTTTATATAATGGGTCATCAATGGTGTGCCTTGAATCAGATCTCCATTGTCAAGAACAAGTACATGATCAGATTTACTGCGAATCTCTTTTACTACAGTACTAAATCTTGCCAAGCTGCTATCAGCTTCTTGTTTTGTTCCATAATTTATTGGCATAATATGACCATGAACATCACTTGTGTATAAAATTAGCAGCTTTGTATTATCGGTTTTCAACATAAGCATCCTTTCTTATCGTTAAGAAATTGGATTGGACATCGTAAAAATTTTTATTTTTTTAAGAAGTATATGTTCCAAAAAAGATAAAAAGATCGAAAAGTTGGCTGTCATCATTTTAACAGATTTTTTGAATATTCTCCATACAATGCAGTTTCGACTTTCCTCTTGCTCAAGAAGCTTAAAGTTAGTCATCTGTGGGAATGAAAGACCCCGGATGAAACCTTTCTAGACAATTTTTCGCCGAATCCGTGCGGAGATAAAGTCAATTATAGTTACAACGATAATAATGGCTAATAAAATTAATCCCATTTCGTTCCAGTTGCGGTTACTGGAAGCGAAAATAATCATTGTACCGATCTTACCAGCAATACCTAAAATGGCTGAAGCCCTAATATCTACTTCAAAGCGGTAGATCGCATAGGATAAAAACTTGGGAATAATTTGTGGGATAACACCATAAAAAAGAATTTGAATTTTGTTTGCTCCATTTGCTTCGGTTGCTTCAATAACTTTCATATCAATCGATTCAATGACTTCTGAATAAAGCTTTCCCAGCATTCCAGTTGAACCAATTGCAATCGCCAGAACACCTGCAAAAGTATTGGGACCAACAGCTACAACAAATAAAATAGCAAAAATAATATCTGGGAATACACGTACTGCTGATAAAATCCATTTGCCAATGGTAGCAAGGATTTTACTGCCTGTCATATTTTTTGCAGCTAGAAAGTCTAATGGGATAGCTAATATTGCTGCCCCCCATTAGTGATCCAGCAAAGGCAATAAACACCGTCTCCCAAATCTTTAGAGCAATCTCTCCTGTAGCTGACCAACCCGGACTAAATAGTTTAGGTATAACATGGTCAAAATACTTAGCATCCATTCAAATGCTCTTTCCCAGTCGATTTCAATCCCTAGGAACGTCCAAATATAAATGGTAATCAAAGCTAAAGCAATGAGGATATACTTTACTTCTTAAACACAGACTTTGGCTGCTTTGGAGGTAATGAATAAGAGCTCATTAGCAAGGATATAGCCAAATGCAGGGATAAAGCCAATATGCACCCTGATTAGCCCCCATTGCCTCCACTAGGCTATTGTAATTAGTCATTACTTCTCCTTTTACCTCAATATCTAACTCTTCGCTTAAGCGTTTTGCCAATGGTTCTACTGTATCGGCGATCGTGTCAGAATCTTGGGAAGGGACAAAACCCATAACCAACTGATCAGGTTTTCCCGTTTGCGTTTCACTTTTTTTACCATTGGTACCGCTTTCCTTCATCATTAGAATCGTCAGAACTTCCACAGGCAGCCAGTACGACAGCCAAAATAAGTACAATAAACAGATTGTACCACTTTTTCATTTAGACCTCCTAATAAAGATACAATTTAAAAAAACCCTACACCTTTATTAAATATTATTTTAATTAAAATTTCTACACTAACTTCATAATATTTTAAATTTTTTTAATGTGAGACTACTAAAAATCAATGATCCAATGTTAAGGTTTTAATGAAATTTTTAGGTAATAAATAGTATAAGGTATTACTCCTTAAAAGATTGTAAGTATGATATGCTTCAAAATAGGAAACAATAATTACTTTAGTGAAAGAAATGTCAGCCATGCAGTGGTAAGATTATTATTTGGGCAGAAAATAACAATAACAAAAGCTTAATTAGCCAGACTTAACAATCAGTGTCTGGTAGAGAAAATCTTATCATTAAAATTTTGTAATATTATTGCATCTGAGGTGACGTAAGAGTCCGCTCCGAGGGTTATAGAGAATAGAAAGGCGTCTAAGTGCTGAGATAACGGCACCTAAACGCCCGATTCGTTTAGATAACAGGACAAGGAAAACTACGACAGCGACGCATCGCACGCAGAAAAAGCGTTCTTCTTTTTCAAGGACAAGGAAAACTACGACAGCGACGCATCGCACGCAGCATGCATTATTTCTATATAATGGGAATGCCGGTCAGGATGGCTTAGAAGAAAAATTGGCAGCAACCTTATTATATACGGTACATACTGGCTTAAATGCCATTGCTCCCTTGCGAAAGCGCCCCACTGTTGCCGTATTACCCGGAGGTACATGTAATGATTTTTAGTAGAATGCTGAGAATGCCGCAGCAATTAAAGGAGACACATCTGTAATTGTAAACGGCAAAATTGTCGATGTGGATGTTGGGAAAGCGAATGATACGTATTTCCTTAATTTTTGGGAGATCGGATTAGTTGCAAAAACATCACAAAACATAGATGAAGGGAAAAAGAGAAATTTAGGGGTATTTAGTTACTATATTAGTACGCTTAAAACCGTTAGTAAAACAACAAGCTTCCGCTACTCTATCCTAACTGGCAATAATACGTATTAGGGAGAAGTTCGTCATGATTTTAGTATTAAACGGGCGATTTTTAGGTACACAGGAGATTCCGATAGCAAACCTTCAACCAGATGATGGAAAATTAGATGTGCTTATAGTAAAAAATTCCAATCTTGCTTTTTTTCGCGAACTCTTATCATTGAATGACCCAGATACAAAGTTAGCTTATCTTAACGAAATTATGTACTTACAAACGGATTCCTTATATATTAAACAGAGAAACCAAAAGAAGTAGATATGGATGGAGAAATTGCTTTAGGAACACCTTCTAAAATTACATTATTACCTTGTCATTTACAAATGATTCAAGCAAGATAATAAAAATAACTTAAATAGAAGTTTAAAACGTCCAGTAAAAATGACTTTGAATTTCATCATACATTAGAATAGGTAAAAATTCAGAGTTGAATTTTAGATGAGGTAATGGAAATTTTAATTTCGCATGTAAGGTAATGTACTTTTTCTAAACTTTAATAATTTAGAAATAAAAAAGCGAAAGATAGCGGCACTTAAATGTCCGATTCGTTCGGGTCGACAGAACAATAAAGCTTTGACAGCGACATACTTTGGTTTTTTTCAAGGATGTAAAACGTCGACAATGGCACACATGATTTTCCCACGTCGTTTGATCTTAGCCGAACTCCGTCTTTTTATCTTCTTCATGTGAAAAGCATTTTAAAAGACAAAACAACACGAATTTTTATCGGGAATTGTATTGTTTGATGAATCTTATTAAAGTAATTTTACGTACTATTATACATATCTAGTATTTTTTGTAGAGAGGGGAAGTAGATTGAAAGCGTTAGAGGTGATTGAAGTAACGACAGAAATTGATCAAAAGAAACTTATTGATCATGCCTCATTTTCATTGCCTCAAGGAACCATTACGGCACTTGTGGGGCATAACGGTGCTGGAAAATCAACGTTACTAAAAACAATAATGGGAATGATAAAAAAGGCTCAAGGGAAAATAATCATTAACGAGTCTTTCCATCAAGATGACGATTTTATAACGTTTAAGCTATTACTCTCGTACCTTCCTGAAGAACCGATGTTGTTAACAGAATTAACAGTTATGCAGCATTTTCAGCTTTATGGAATGAGCTATGAAATAGCAAAAAATGAGTTGAACGAACGAATTGATCGAATGGTAAAAGGGTTTGAGCTTGTAGATAAGCTTGACGAATATCCTGAATCGTTGTCCAAAGGAATGAGACAAAAGGTGCAAACGATTTGTGCGCTCTTGCCGGATACACCGTTGTTATTGATTGATGAACCATTTATGGGATTAGATATTTATGCCGTAGACTATTTCGAACAGTTGATGAAAGAGAAAACAGAAATTGGAACAACCGTTCTTGTTACTAGCCATCAGCTGGAGCGGATGAAGGGAATAGCTGATGCCTTTATTATGCTAAAGGAAGGGAAAATCCACAGTCAAGGACCGATTGATCAATTTGCAACGATAGATAGGAGAATTAAGAAATGATTCGGCGTCCATCGCTTTTGAAGAGTTTCTTATTCATCCGAAGAAACCGGTTTAAAAAGAAACGAAAATTGAATAAAATGGCTTTAGAGCTGCTACTGGATAAAACAACCGCTATTTATGCAGGATTACTATTTACTTACTTGTTTGCCGCCATGTTTATCTTTGGTGATGTTATGGCAGAATTTAATAATTACTTTTTATTTGTAGAAGAACATGCGCAGAAAGGGTTTTGGCTATTAACTGCTGCTTTACCGATCCGATATGTGTTCAATGCTTTTCGTGAACCGGGTGTCTTGTTTTCCACTGCTGAATATCAATTGTCATTACTACCGTATAAAAGGGAAAGTATTTGGTTTTTGACATTGGTGGAAAGATGGATAAAGAAGCTGATCATTTATGTCTTTATTGGTGGAATTGCTGCACTTTTAACGCCTATTGATACAAAAATTATTTTTATGTTTGTTAGTTTGATTCTCGGTTTTGATATTTTCATGTCGGTCCCTCAGTGGAAGTTATTTCAACAGCGGTTGTCTGTTAAAATAGGACTCTTTTTATGGATGCTTATAATCAGTGGAATTGGTTTTCTGGTAAATAGTGAAAGGGTAGGAATTGCAATCGTTGGAGCAATTGTCTTCGTAAATATCATTCTAATACCACGTTTGTTTTGGCAAATAAATTGGTCAAAAGTAACGGAAATTAGTGATTTCACGCTTTGGCGAATGCAGCTAGCTGGATTTGCTTCGAAAACTAAGTTTAGGCGGCCTAAAAGCTATACGATATTTCAAAATAGCTATAAACAAAAGCAGCCATTTCAATCAACAGTACAGATGTATAATCGTTTATGGAAATTATATGTTATGAAACAGCATGAATTAATCTTTCGTTCTCTTGGTTCGCTTTTTATCTTGCTGACTGTTTTTATATTTGTACCTAAATGGCTATTTTTTGTTGGCGTAGCTGTTACAATTTATGTGTATACTTCAATAGCTTCTAGCTTTTACTTAGATCGGTTTAGTAATGATATGATACAGATACTACCATGGTCACTTGAAGACTATAAAAAAGGTTTCCTCAAATTGGCACATATTGGAATCCTGCTCTTATTTATCCCAATAATTATTTTTTATATTTTATATCCCACTTGGTGGATACCTTTACATGCACTGCTGTTTTGGACTTCGTATATTTATTTAATGCATGTAAAAATAACCAAAACAAACCAGATGATAAAAAACCAAAAATTCGTTTCACAGCTAGAAGAGAGTCTCGGGTATTTATCTGTTATTTGTATAGCTATCAGTGGAATATATCCAGCTGTTTCCATGAGCTCTTTCCTATTTGTTTTTCTACTTTATTCCAAATTAAATAAAAGTAAGTCTCCAGCTCAAGATCAAGTGTCAAATGAAGGGTAAAATGAGAGATTGAGTAATGGTTCGAATTGGCATGGTTTTATGATTTTTGAGAGAAAAATAGAGCGTGCTATTGAAGTTTTCACTGTGATAATAAAGGGGGAAATATGATGAACTACGATCGTTTATTAAAAGAGAAACAAGAAAATAATTCGCTTAAATTATTTGTTGTTTTATCGAAGGCTTATCGTAGTCTAATGGAACAAGTAGAAGCAGATATTCAAAGCAGAGGGCTTAATTTAACTGATTTTGCTGTATTGGAATTGCTTTATCATAAAGGTGCTCAGCCATTAAAAGTAATAGGTAAAAAAATTCTACTAACAAGTGGAAGTATTACGTATGTAGTGAATAAATTGGAGAATAAGCGTTATTTAGTCCGAATTCCCAATCATCATGACCGTCGTGTTACGTTCGCAAAAATTACTGATAAAGGTGCTGATTTACTTCACCATATCTTTCCTGGGCACTGGGCAAGAATTGAAGAAATTACTAGCGGTTTAAACGAAACGGAAAAGGTAATGGCAATTGACTTATTACGTAAGTTGGGAAATCGATTCAGCATGTATCAGCTGTAAAAAAATCTTCTATGTAGGCTACTTCACCATTCGTTTCCTTAAACCAATTCACTTAAAAACTAGAGTTTTTAATTATGCTGCATCTAAGGCTCCTACTTCAAGTGTTGTAGAGAATGCGAAGAAGTCTAAGCAGGAGATAATGGAATCTAAATGCCTGATTCGTTCAGGTCGACTGGACAAGGAAAAACTTCCTGAGTAGGTATCGCACGCAGAAAAAGTGCATTCTTTTTCAAGGACAGAGTTGATTTGGCAGCGACGCATCGCACGTAGAAAAAGCATTCTTCTTTTTCAAGGACAGAGTTGCTTCGGTAGCGACGCATCGCACGTAGAAAAAGCATTCTTCTTTTTCAAGGACAGAGTTGCTTCGGTAGCGACGCATCGCACGCAGAAAAAGCGTTCTTCTTTTTCAAGGACAAGAAAATCTCGATAACGGCACATTGCGATTTTTTAATGATGCCCGAGATTTTAGCCTTTGTTCTACTTCTATCAGTAGAGGATGAAGGAAAAGCTTTACTGATAGAAGTTGTACTTTATATAAATGGTTTCAATAAAATAGGGTAATTCTCCTCTCTTTTTTTTGCACTATAGGAAAGTATAAAACTTTATGGTTTATAGTATAAGAAAAACGATAGCTTTCGCCATAAAGACTTGGCGACAAGCCAAGTTTTTCTAAAAAATGGGGAATAGGAATAAGTGAAATAGGGAAGAAGGTATAATGTCTCTACTTAGAAGTTCTTAACTAGTTTTCGACTACCTCGATTTTCTTTGTCTACACTTTAGAATGAAAATTTCTTGTACAGGTTGATTTGATATCGTTAAGTGAATAAGCAAGGTCAGACTAGAACCATCTGTGCTAAGATTTTATACTATTGGAGTTTTTATAGGCCAAAAGAAATATGTCAAAAGCATGACAAATAGGATGCTATTTTTCATGACTTTGGCCTTTTTTTACTATAGGAAAGTATAAAATTTTAGGGTTTATAATATAAGAAAAACTACAGCTTTCGCTAAAGACTTGGCGACAAGCCAAGTTTTTCTAACGTTTTTGTTATTTTGTCCCAATTGAAAGGGGGTTAAAAAGTGGAAGAACCAGATATACTTGTTTATATTAGTGACTACAATAAGGAATGCGAAAAAGTAATACAAAACTTAAAAAAGTGGAAGATTCCTTATGAAACAAAAAATATCAATGAAAATAATCATATGAAGGAGTTACAGGATAAAGGTATATACGGCATACCAGCAATGTATAGCCTTGGCTTATTAAATAATTCATGTTTCCTATTACAGCTCATTCTATGATGGTTATAAAAATGATCCAAAGTAATCACACACATGAAGGAGTAGTCATAAACTGTAAGAAAAGATAAAGAAGGTGTGTAGGAAATGTATTATGGCCCTTATTTTGATTATGTCAATCATGATGATGATGGTTTTCGAAATTATCCTTTTTCTATACCTTATCCACCTTATTTTGAAAATAACCCGGGACAAATGGGTTTCTTTGGGAATATGCAACAAAGCCTACAAGCAAATCTGCAAACTCCTTATGATTACTTCACTAAGCCGCCACAACCAATGAATTGGCCGGGAATAAAATCAGAATCATCCCAACAAAACGCACAACAAAATACAAACCCACAAGCAAATTATCCGCCAAATCAACCACCTGGTCCAGGGCAAGCATTAAATTTAGATAAGATGTTATCTACGGTAGGTCAATTAGCTAATACGTATCATCAAGTTTCCCCAATTTTTAAGCAGTTCGGCTCGTTAATAAAAACATTCAGATGAAAAAGCTGATGTTTCCTTTCATCAGCTTTTTTATACGTAAGAAAACGAGAAGGTTGATTTAACGCTTACAAAATTTCAATGTAAATAAAGCAACTATACTGGAAAGATTAACGGGTTTGCTTCTTTTAAGAATGGACAAGGTAAAACGGTAAGGACTTAGTAAGTTCTAGTTGAAAAAATTATGCTAATTATGGAAAACAAGGAAAAATAGTTGAATATGTAAAAGGCTGTCATAATTTTTGCCAGAACGGGTAAACAAATATAGACAAGAAAGAGAGGAATCGAGATGATAGCTTGTTTAATTATCCATGGATATACTGGTGGTCCTTATGAAGTGGAGCCTTTAGCAAATTATTTAAAAGAGCATACAGATTGGCATATAGCTGTACCAACCTTACCTGGTCATGGGAGGAGGTTAAATTTAGAAGATGTGTCCCATGATGAATGGTTGAAAGCAGCGGAACAAACATTACTGCAATTAAAAAAAACATATGAGACGATCTATTTGATTGGTTTTTCCATGGGTGGCATGATTGCAGCATACCTCGCTGCAATGCATCATGTAGAAAAGCTGGTCCTTTTAGCTACATCAGGTAAATATTTATCATTTAAACAAATTGGTTTAGACATTGGAACAGTTATTAAAGACGCGATAAAAGGAAACCTGAAAAAAAATAAACTCTACATTCATTATAAAAAAAAGCTTGGTACTGTACCATTTCGGGCTAATATCGAATTTTTAAAATTGGTTAGGTTTACTAGACGTTATTTAAATAAAATTCAATCACCTGTACTTATAGCTCAAGGTCAGCAGGATGGGATGGTTCCTTACAAAACAGCTTATTACCTAAATAATGAAATTACATCAGAGGATAAAGAGGTCGTATTTTTTGACCGATCCAAGCACTTAATTTGTTTAGGGGAGGATAAGGATACGCTTAATCAAATGGTATATTCTTTTCTTACTAAACAAAACAAACATTAGAAAAACTTGGCTTATCGCCAAGTCTTTATGGCGAAAGCTATATTTTTTCTTATACTATAAAGCCTAAAGTTTTATACTTTCCTATAGTATAAAAAAAGAGTCTAAAATAGCCAGACTCTTTTAGAAATTATAGGTATGAATGGGATTATAAGCTTGCTTTCCCTATAAATATGTATGGTTTGAAAAAGCGCGTATCCATCAGTTTACGTTAAAATTTTTTGTTGCCAAACTTATACGTTAGATTAAAATCTCTACAAAGACATTAGATAACATTGGATGAATCACTGCAAGGTTCATTTCTTTAAGCCGCTAGCAAAAACATTTCTTACTTATTTATTATGTTTAAAAAATGAAATAACTAGGGCACCTTTTCCGCCGTATGTAGAAATTAATGGACCTGTGTCCATGATATAGGCATCTTTAAATGGGTATATGCTGCATATTTCAGCCAACACTTTTTTAGCGCGTTCTTCTGCGTTACAATGGGATAAGGAGATAACTTTATCTTCAAAGCTCTTTGTATATTCACCAATTTGTTCGATAAAGCGTCGGATTGATCTTTTGTCTCCTCTAACCTTTTCCGTAACTTCAATTTCCCCATCTTCACTTGCACGCATTAGTAATTTGATGTTTAATGTCTTAGCGATTTTTCCTTTTACTCGATCCAGCCGCCCTCCTTGAATTAAATTCTCTAATGTTTTTAATACAAATAAAGTAGCGGTTTGATCTGCTCGTTTTTGTATATGCTCAACTAATTCAATGAATGTATAGTTTTCTTCTATTTTTGTTATTGCCTCATGAAGTAAAAGTGCAATTCCACATGATGCCGTTTTTGTATTTATTACAGCAATGGTTCTCTCTGGTTCTTCCTCTAATAGCATGTTCATCCCAGTAACTGCATTTTCATACGTACTGCTTAACCCCTTTGTTAAGCTAAGCATTAAAATCGGCGTTTGTTTATCCACTTGTTTATATGCTTTATAAAAATCATGTGGACTAGGTGCAGAAGATCTCGGTAATTCCTCCGTTTCTTCTATTTTCTTATAAAAAGAAGGAAGATCCATATCCACCCCAGCTCTGTATTGCTTATCACTAAAATGTAAATAAAGCGGTACTTGAATAATATCAGCTTTACGTTCTAGACGCTCTGGAATATCAGCTCCGCCATCTGTCATTAATTGAATGTTCATATGCTCACCCATTTCGTATATTTTAATCATGTTGTTCTTTTTTGGAAATCGTTAAGGTTGACTTACGATTAGTACTGAGGATAAATAAAAATAGCCCAAATAACACGATAGTACCACCTAGTAATTGGAATGCTGTGATTTTTTCGTCCAAGATAAAATAGGCCAGAATGGAGGCACCTGCGGGCTCGAATACAATTGCCATGGAAATAGTTGAAGTACTCAACCATTTTAGTGCCCAATTAAACAAAGTATGGCCTAAAAAAGTTGGGAAAATAGCTAAAGCTAGAAATATCCACCAGTGATCAGCTGGATAACCGATAAATGAATTGCCCAGCATGAGGTTATACATAATTAATGTAATGGAACTTATACCATATACAACAAAGGTATAGGTCATGATAGACAAATTTCTTCTAACTTGTTGTCCAAGCAAAAAATATGCAGTTACCGTTACAGCTCCAAGTAATGCCAATATATCGCCAAACAAGGCTGTTCCACTAATCTGAAAGTCTCCCCAGCTGATAATAATACTTCCAATTAGCGCAATAAGCATACTAATAATTGCACCATATGAAAAACGTTCCTTAAAGAACAAATAGGTTCCCAAAAAAGCAAAAATAGGTTGAAGCGTTACTAAAACAACTGAGCTTGCCACCGAGGTGTAATTTAACGATTCAAACCATAATATAAAGTGAAAGGCTAAAAAAACGCCTGCAAAAATGGAAAAGATCCAATCTTTTCGATTTATTTGTTTTATTTCATGACGATATTTCTTCATAATAATCGGAGCCATTAACAGCACAGCCAATAAAAGCCGGTAATTGGCAATAATTGCAGCCGGTGCTTGGTCAGCTAACTTCACAAAAATGGCTGAAGTAGAGACAGATATGACTCCGATGGTCACTGCAATATATGGATTAAATGGAGGAAGGCGCATTCAAAACCTCCTTATCTTGTTTGTATTTCTATATAAATAAGTTGTACATATCTAATATATTCTACCACGGTTAGAATAAAAAATCATTTATCTAATTAGTATCATTATAAAAAATATGTTATGATATTCTTTGCATGAGTTCACGTGAGGCCTCTTACCATTCGGTGAAGCCTTTTTGTACTTTAGGAAGTAAAAAAACACATTCTATGATAAGCGCGTGTTCAAAGAGGAACTAAGATTTTATTTGTCTTTCCCCTTCTTTTTGAATAACCTCGGAAAAAGATGGATTTAGAAATACGCTTTATTTATATTCCCTTGTGGTCAATAAGGTGTAAAAAGACCTAAGAAGTTCAAGGTGAAGTTTTGGCGAAGAGAATGATAAACAAGCCGTCAGAAACAGACTAACGAAGAACTACATGTGTCATTTCCTTAACTTTTTGAACAACCTCTTTAAATAATTACATTTAGTATTATATACGACTGCATTCTCGGGAACTATATTAAGAACTAAAGAACTAAAGTATATAGAAGCGTCCAAGGCCTCTTGTTATAATAAAATTTTTTACAAAAAAAGGAGTAGAGGAATAGGTGACAACATTTAAAGAATTAGGCATCTCCAATCCGATAATGAAGGCATTGGGTAAAATGGGATTTGAAGAAGCCACCCCAATTCAAGCAGAGACCATTCCACTTGCGCTTGCGGGCAATGATATGATTGGACAGGCTCAGACAGGTACAGGAAAGACAGCTGCATTTGGGATACCAATGATAGAAAAATTAAATGCAAAACTACGTAAAATTCAAGGTTTAGTAGTTGCCCCTACTAGAGAGCTTGCTATACAGGTAGCTGAAGAGCTAAACCGTCTTGGAAAATTTAAAGGTATTCGTGCGTTTGCAGTGTATGGCGGACAACATATGGAACGGCAAATCCGTGCATTAAAAGACGGTCCACAAATTGTAGTAGCAACACCAGGAAGATTGCTGGATCATATGCGCAGAAAAACAATACGCACAGATTATATTCGTACTGCTGTTTTAGATGAAGCAGATGAAATGTTAAATATGGGGTTTATTGATGATATTCGCGATATTTTAAAACAAATACCAGAAGAACGGCAAACCTTACTTTTCTCAGCAACTATGCCTAAAGAAATACGCGATATCGCTACAAATTTAATGAAAAACCCAAAAGAAATAAAAATCAAAGCGAAAGAAATGACCGTAGAGAATATTGACCAATATTTTATCGAGATACCGGAAAAATATAAATTTGATACGTTAAATAACCATTTAGATATCCATTCTCCTGATCTCGCAATTGTATTTAGCCGTACGAAAAAACGTGTTGATGAAATTACGGAAGGCTTACAAGCTAGAGGCTATCGAGCAGAAGGAATCCATGGCGATTTAACACAAGGAAAACGGATGTCCGTTCTCAATAAGTTTAAACATGGTCGAATTGATGTGTTAGTCGCAACAGATGTTGCCGCAAGAGGTTTGGATATTTCTGGTGTTACGCATGTTTATAATTTCGACATACCACAGGATCCGGAAAGCTATGTTCATCGAATTGGACGAACTGGGCGTGCAGGACGTACGGGTGAAGCTATTTCGTTTATTACCCCAAGAGAAATGGCGCATTTACAATTGATCGAAAAAGTAACGAAAAGTAAAATGAAACGGATGGCTCCACCGACATACCATGATGCACAAAAGGGACAACAGCAAGTAACAGTAAGTAAAATGATTGAAACGATTGAAACAAAGGACTTAAAAGATTATCATCAAGCAGCCAATCAGTTATTAGAAGACCATGATTCCATTAGCGTTATTGCTGCAGCATTGAAGTTGCTTACGAAAGAAAGGAAGGATACTCCAGTTAAAATTTCTTCTGTAGCACCAGTTAGCGTGAAGAAAGCAATGAGTATAAAGGATAATCGCAGATCGAATAACAAGCGGTTTTATGGTAAACGCAGTCAGAGTGGACGTGGTGGTCAAAGCGGACGTAATCAGGGTGGCCGTAATCGGAAAGGTAATTTTCAAAAACGAAGAAACAGAGATTACTAATACAAAAAGCTTCTTTCAAGAAAAGAAGCTTTTTTCGTTGTACTATAGGAAAGTATAAAATTTTAGGGTTTATAGTATAATAAAAACTACAGCTTTCGCCATAAAGACTTGGCGACAAGCCAAGTTTTTCTAATCTAAGAGACAATATTAGTTTCTACATGGTGGATATCTTCATGCAAAGTAGCTAGCTTATGTACTTAAGCTGTAGCAAACTTCGCTCTTCCGCCTACGATGAGTCAACACCGGCTAAAGGAATACCAACTAAAAGCAGGCTTACCGCTCAGGCGTCGGCATATCTCTGTTTTAGTGGCAGTGGCATGTTTTCTTTATCCAAATGTAAGAGGGGCCGTATTTCTCTAATTTGAAAAGCCTGCTTATTATGGAAAACTTAAGAGAGAAATGGCTCACAATGGTTAGTAGATTTTGGCAACAAAATAACTTAAACTGAAACTAGTTTGGTTTAGGTCATATACATAACTGAGTTGAGTGTTAGTTCAGCAATAAAGAAAGTTTGGCGTACAGGAGACTGCTTAATTGTGCTAACACTTAGAACTAATTTAAGGTGAAGTCCTAATGTCGCCAAGATAATAACAGATGCTTGACGCAATAGGGTTTTGCTATCCTTACCTTTTTACTAACTTTTAGCTGGACAACCCTTATATTACTTGCAATAGGGATCTGTTTGGTTATTTACGTTATCGTGATGCGGGGTTTCTCCTTAAAAAGGAGCGGATAATACTTACATATCGAAAATGGTATAAGCAGACGTTGATTATTTTTCACAAACGAATTCAAACTATGGAAAAACAATAGCATATCATACATCGAAAACAGCATTTAGCAAACATTAAAGCATCTATTCTTGGAAATTATAGCTTAGGTAGTCATTATAAAATTAAAGAATTGGAGGAAAGAGATCGGATCATATAGCTATTCCTATCGAAAACGGTCTTCATTAAATAATGCAACGAAGAAATATGATTCTGATGTTTAACGTTTGTAAGCTAATAAAATTGGATATTTAACCTTGGAGTCTTTAAAAATTGTAACTTATAATTTAACTGACCATCACTGACCATCCATGGTCTTCCACTTTTCATGGATGGTCAGTTTCAACCCTCACTCCCATATCTAACGAGGTTGTTAGACTTGCCAATCTGAAAGTTGGGGAGTGTAAAGAAGTAAGTGAAGATATTGCCAAACACGATAGGTCTGCCGACAAGGAAAAGGGGGACGGCTATTTAAATAATTCTTGCATGAATAACAGCTTCTCAGATTCTGTTCCATAATAAGGAAACGCTCAGAAAAAAGCGAGTTTTCCTTTTAGCAGACTTGTGATCTGAGTCGTTCTTTTTAGAGTGGGTTGTCTCTCACTAAAGCAAATCTATATAATATAGGATGTTGGTTTGTTCTCTGCCTTTAAACGCAAGATATCATTAGGAGTTTTGAAAATATAATTTGCTTCGATAAATTTAGAAGTTGAAGTTAAACCCCAAGCAGCTACCCCAAAATCTACGCCTGCTGCTTTAGCACAGCGCATATCATAGATGGAATCTCCAATGTAGATGGTTTCATGTTTTTTAATTTTTAATAATTGTAAAGCAAGTAATAAAGGATCTGGATTAGGTTTATGTTTTTCTGTATCATCTGCACAGACAACAGTTTTGAAATAAGGAGCGATACTTAGTTTTTCAAATCCCGCTTGCAATTCTTTTCTATTTTGGGAAGTTACAATAGCTAAGTTTGGCAGTTGTTCAAGAACATCCGTTATTCCTGGAAATATAGGGACATTTTCCATAAATGGTTTCTGCTTTTCAAGCCAACTATGGAGTGTGGTTGGAATGTCTCCAATTTCCAAGATTTCTAAGGTTCTTAATCCGGGTATACCCATTGAAAAGCGAAGTTCTTCTAACGTTTTATTTACCCCTATCTCTTTTAACGCTGCTTGTAACGCCTCAAGGCCAATCGTTTCTGAATCGATAATCGTTCCATCCAAGTCAAAAATAAACGTGTGATACAAGTTGTTCATCTCCTTTTTGTTGTTTGATATTAAGTTTAGAAGATGAAACGCATTTCAGGTCAATACATTTTATAGTTTTTTTATCTGTGTAATCATGAAGACATGAAGTATGGATTGGATTGTACGTTATATGTTAGGAAGGGAAAGGAAAATGCTATTCTTAATATGATCCATTCGTTTGGAAAATAAGAGTGGCCGTTATACATTTTACAGGTAGTGGGGATGAACTGTAAGAAGGGGAATTTTCTTTTTAAAGAAGGGTTGACTGGGAGGGGGAAACATATTCCCCACGCAATAAAAGAATTTTTTACAAGGATAAGAAAGCAATAATTATGCTTCATGTATAACGTTATACATGAGAATTGGCACAAATTCCATCAGTATTGTTAAATGGAGGCTCGTTGAATAATTTCATATGACGTTTTTACTTTAGCTGAGGATTTTTTTACTGCAAGCTCAAACGCCTGCTCACCAACTTTTCCTAAACGATGATGAAGCGTTGAAATTCCGAGAGCGACCCCAATTGGTTGATTTTCCTGACCGATAATCGCAATGTCTCGCGGCACATGAAGGCCAATGGATTTTGCATACTGATAAATGGCGCCGGCTACCTCGTCGCCATTAGCAAAGATTGCAGTAGGTTGATTTTTTAATGCTAACAATGTTTTAGCTGCTTTATATCCATCTTCAAAACAAAAGCAGTTTGAAATATGCAATTCTGGATTTACATGGCCAATGACAGATTCATAAGCGGCAATCGTTTGTCTTGTACTTAAGCTTTCAGCAGCTTCTCTTGCGGTAGTAAAAGCAATGTTTGTATATCCTTTATTTTTTAATGTTTTAAAGACATCTATATAAGATGCGTAGCGGTCCAAATATGAACAACCGATTTCCTTGAACTCCGTATATTCACAAGAAATAATGGTACCGTATTTAGTAAAAGGAACGATTTTATCCCAGCTGTTTGATCTGGATGTTATAATTATCGCATCTAGCAGTTTATTTTTAAGCATTGCTAAATATTCCAGTTCTTTTTGCTTGTTATATTTTGTTGGAAGAACGGCAACAGAATAATCAAGTTCAGTAGATTTATTAAGAATGCCATGTAACATTTGATCAAATGCCTGATTATTGTTATATGGAATAATAACACCAATCATTCTCGTCTCTCCCCGTATCAAATCAACAGCATTTCTATTCGGCATGTAATTTAATTCTTGGATTATCTTTTGTACTCGCTTTCTCTTTTCTTCCGATACATATTTATGGTTATTTAATACTCTGGAAACAGTCGAAACAGAAACACCAGCTAATTTAGCAATTTCGTAAATATTTGCCATGCTTTTCTCCTCCTAATGCTTATTTTTAATCGTCTATAGCAATTGTTTTAATCTATCGGTAGAGTTTCTGGAGAAAGATCGTATTAAAAAAGTTAACTTAAGTTTGGATTGGTTCTCTTTGTCTAACTAATATTCCATAAAGAGAACTCCACAAAATAAAGTTTTACAATACCGAGCATTAACTGGTAGTCATTCATTTGGACTGCTTTCGAAAACAAAAACACGGCGATATTTGATTATGGACTATGAATGGACATCAAAAAAACCGGCTAAGGAGACCTAGTAATGCTAAAACAGCTAAAATAATCCACAAAATGTTTTTCTTTGCAGAACGTGGAAACCGACGCTTTTCCCAACGCTTGGGATCGAATTGAATGCTGCCATCATCATTTTTATAACGTCTTCGTCTTACTAGAGAAGCCCAAGGGTTATATGCTTCGGCACCAGCTAAAACGACCGGAGCTATAATGAATCCGCCAATAAATCCAAAGACATGACCATAAATATTTATATTTGGACGAATGAATGTCATAATTAGTCCAATGACTAATATGGTTGTTATCATTTGTGAACTCACTTGATCAATTAAATGCTTACGAAAGAACACCATAAATAGATAAATACCAAATAAACCAAATATAGCTCCAGATGCTCCAACATGAGTAAAAAAGTAGTTAGATGGTGCAAACAGATAGGTTCCTATATTACCAATTAGTCCTGCAAACAGATAGGCCAAAATAAACTTACTTCTTCCTAACATTTGTTCTAGTGCCGGCCCAAATAACACGAGTGAAAAGGAATTGAACAGTACGTGCATTAAATCGGCATGAAGAAAAATTGGTGTAATTAATCTCCAATATTCCCCTTGAGAAATAAAGTAATTATTACCCTCGCCTAATTGATAAATCATTATTCCAATAGGTAACTGTAGGAAGTTAATCATGAACCATAACACTAGATGGATGATCACTAATATAGAGACAACCGGATAAGATTGCATAAATTCTTTTATACTTCTTTCGTTTCGAATAAACATTGGACTCCTCCAAATAGTTTGTTTTTAAAAATTGAAGCGATCAATGGATTGGTGCTGAGTGAAATTAATTTAACTAAATATTATATAGATATTTTGACACTAGCGTTGCATAAATAATATCTAAATTTTCTGTTTTAATTATTTAGCCAAGAGAGCCAAAAAAGTAAATGCCCAACTAAAGGTGGCTCCATCCATTTGGAATATATTTACAATTAGACTAAGGTGGCAGCGACGTTTTCGTTATTAAGAAGCACCTTTTCCTTCT
>NZ_JAHLNO010000001.1 GCF_018916875.1 Virgibacillus proomii
TAAACTGGTTCATAGGGAAGACCTCTTTTCTAGGATTGGTTGTGGTGACTTAATTCTACCAAGAAAAGGTCTTCCTTTTTCGTCGTTTTATTCATTTACACAAAATATTTTATACTCTCATTCCAAATCAGGAACAAAAGGTTACAACAGAAAATAATAATAGCGGAAGTAGGTTTATTTTACTAAAAGATTTTAAAGTTGTTAAAGGTTTCTTTACAAAAAGTAGATATTTGTTATTAATATTTCTACTTTTTAACATTTCAATGGTACTAGTGTTTTCTCTAGACTCCCAGGAAGCAACTTATATTAAAAATAACCTTCTTACATCTGAAAGAGATTATGGCTTATTGATGAGCTTAGCTGGTATTGGTTCAATAATTGGTTCAGTATTAAGTACCTATATACCTGAAAAATTTAGTATTAAACACTATCTAGGAATAGGTAGTTCTATTGGAGCGTCGGGATATGTAGCTTTTTATTCTTCGATAAATATCATAATGGCTGGAATCAGTTTTATTATTTTAGGATTCTTTTTAGCTTACGCTTCAATTGGATATATAACTTTCTTTCAAAATAACGTCCCAAAAGAAACAATGGGTAGGGTTGGAAGTATTGTGGCGCTATTACAAGGATGTTTTCAAATAATTATAACTCTAATAATAGGGTATTTTTCATTAATAATATCATTAAAAATAGTTACTATTTCATTTTCGTTAATTGCTTTGCTAATATCCATTTCTTTATACATAATAATAATAAGGAGAAATGAAAACAGCGTTCATTTTTAATTTTGTTACACGATGGTTATTAAAAGTCGTCATCATTATAAATTAAAAGAATGGAGGAGCTTTATGAAAGAACTAGTTAGCAAATTAGATACAATATTTTTACAAGTAAATAACTTAAAGGATTCTCTAGAATGGTACCAAAAAATATTTAACCTTGAAATTGATTTTCAAGAAGAGAATTACATTGTATTAAAAGTTGGTGAAACTCCATTAACTTTAATGGAAGCAAAAGATGTAACAACAAACAAAGTATCTCGCCCCATCTTCTACTTTTACTCAAAAAATATAGAAGATATTCATGGTATTGTTTCAAAGAATGCTAAGGATTGTACTAAAATTAAATTTGAAGATGGTGTCCACTTTTTCGAATTTAAAGATAACGTAGGAAACCCCTTAGGTGTATGCTCATATTAATCACCCTATTTAAAGTGGTTCTACAATATATGTTGGGGTTTAAGAAAATTTGTCCAGTAAAAAACACGCAAACTCCTATTTTTGTTACACTTTGCTTAAATCCAACAGAAAACAAAAAGGAGTTAGTGGAAATGCATTCTAACATATTATTGCCAGGTTTAGGCGTATGAAGCATGTGTTTCATAAGAAGTATGAAGAATTGAGTGAAAAGCAGAACTGGTACTTGGATTATTATTTAAAACGATCGATTATTTACGACGAGCATATCGATTAAAAGAAGCGTATCGACCCAAATGCAAAGCTAGTCATGATTTCTTTTTGCCAGTTATGAAAGGTCTCTATGCCTTTTGAAATTCATGGATACCTGCGTCATAAAATTCGTATAAGCGATCTTTTAACTAAACAACGGCTATGGGAAGGTATTAACAATCAAACCAAAGTTATAAAACGCAATGCATTTAGATTTCGATGCTTCGATAACTTTCGAATGAAAGTATTGTTACATCTTCAATACAAATATATTAATACACGAGTAGCATAAATAGGAGTGGGCTTTTAATTACCACCCCAATATTTAACTTAGAACCTAAAAAACTAGGGAGGAAATTTTAAAAAGTCAAGATAAACTATTGATTATTTATTACTAACCTTAGACCATAATTCAAGCTTCGATTATATGGTGTAAGCAAACAGAAAACAATTTAAAAAAATCTATGTGGGAGGCGGTAATACATAATTATACAAAGCTATTTTATTTTGATGATTTTCCATAAACTGATTAGAAACCTTTGTGTTCTATCGGTTTTTTTGCTTTCATCTGCTCCAGTGTTTACAAAAAGCAACTAATTCTAGTTACAGAAATTAGGTTAGTTTTGGACATATTTTGAGAAAATGTTAGTATCACGGCGTACGATACGAGAAATTAGTGATAAGAAAATAAACAAACAATTTCTATCTAAATTACTAGATTTTGTGTAGGTATTCCTGGTAATACGATGGACGGATACGAGCTATTTAGTTTATCTTACACCAGGTATCACATAGGCTGTTTTCATTTCAATAGACATGAATGTGACTGTTGCTAAAAAATACCTTAACGGAAAAAGAATGAGATCCCCCAATTGTATTGTTACCATGTACCTTGATTATGCGGATAACCAAGTTGAAAGAATCAACCAATGTATGTAAAAGATTGAGAACACGTAAAATGCATTTTTCATGTTATACGAGAAAGATATTCTTGAAAATATTGGAAAGGGATGTAACCGTCAGTTAAATGTTACAGTTTTCGATAATTAATTTGTTTAGAATAAACATAGCAAAAAAGATTATTTTCAAGTAAATAGCCGGGAGTTTAGGCAAAAAAGAAACAAGCTAACCCTTGAAAAGTCAGCTTGTTTTACTTAAGTTGGCACCTAAATGCCCGATTCGTTCACCTAACATTCAAGGAGAAAAGCACTCCTTGAATGAAGTTTCACTTTATCTATCCTTTTAATTCTGAAATGATTGTTGCAATTGCGAAAAAACCAAATGCTAAAGCGGTAATTGCCGAAAATGCAATTGCTAAGAAATTTTTGAATTTAAGTTGACGTACGATAGATACAACTGCTAGTATAGCTACTAATAAAAATAATACCCCTAAGACGATATGCATAAAACTGATCCTCCCTTATACTTCCTAATTTGCTAATCTTGCTATAGGAAATCCATTTGTATTATTATGTAACTAGTCCGATTATATAACTTATTCTATAGTATTATATGCAGTTTGTCGAGGTAAATCAAGGATTTACATTTGAATGAGAGGAGAAAAGTAATTGAATATTGAAACTATGTCCTTAGGTCCATTAGGAACAAATTGTTATGTTGTACATGGAACAAAAGAAGCTTTGATTTTTGATCCAGGTGGTGAAGCTGATAAAGTAAAGGAGTTTCTTACTAAACACGAACTAACACCAATAGCTATTTTATTAACACATGCACATTTTGATCATATTGGTGCGGTAGATGAGTTGAGAAAGGCCTATCAGATTGATGTTTATCTTCATGAAGCAGAAGCAAGCTGGTTAGAGGATCCGCAAAAAAATGGTTCTTTATTATTCATGCAACAACAAGTACAGACAGAGCAACCGGACAGATTATTAGTACCTAAAAAAATGACCATCGGTGAATTTTCGATTGAGGTGATCCACACGCCTGGTCATTCTCCTGGCAGTGTTAGTTTTATCTTCCATGATGATAAGTTTGTTATTAGTGGTGATGTTTTATTTTATCAAGGAATCGGACGTACAGATCTTCCAGGTGGTAACTATGCTCAATTAGAAAAATCAGTCACAACTTCTTTATACACATTAGATGATAATTATACCGTTTTTCCTGGTCATGGACCGAAAACGAATATCGGATTTGAAAAGATAAACAACCCTTTCTTTACACTGTGATTGAAGCTTGTAAAATTCAAAAACAAAACCCTGCTATTCAACATATGTAAGCAGGGTTTTAGGATGTTAATTTCCGAATCCAGGTACAAGTATAAATTCCGAATACCATGTAAACCCAATAAAGAAAATGGTACAATAAGCTCCGAATAAATACATATACATTCGTTCAGATAGTTTCAAATAACCTAATGTTAAGAAAAAAGCCGTTTGAACAAGAAATAAAACTGCAGTTTTTTGCATATCGCCCACATAGAACATCACTGTAAATATCCCTGTCCAAAAGGCTAACCCACGAAACACTCGATCCATGTTATCCCCCTCCTTTTGGTAACCTTATCATAGACATTATAAACGAGGAAAATAAACTTGTAAATGAAAGTAATAAATCAAAAACATTGTATGGATCATTAGAATGTAGTTTTTGCTAAAAAAGTAATATTAGTCATAAATATATTGAGAGTGGCTTATAGAAGCTAACGGACCATGGAAATCGCTGTCATTTAACCCATCTAAGGTTCTATAAGACTCCCACTTTAAGAGTGATAGAGAATACAAAAAAGTCAAGTGGGAGATAACGGCACCTAAATGCCCGGTTCGTTCGGGTCGACAGTTCAGGGAGGACTACAACAGCGATACATTGCACGAAGAAAAAGTGCTTTCCTTTTTCAAGGACAGGGAAAGCTTCTTGACTAAGCATTGCGATTTTTCAAGGATAGGGAGGACTACAACAGCGAACATCGCACGAAGAAAAAGTGCTTTTCCTTTTTCAAGGACAAGAGGGACTACGACATCGATACATCGTGATTTTTCAAGAACGCCCGAGATTTTAGCCATTGTTCGTAGGGGGTGAAGGAAATTTCCACTGAATGAAGTTTCACTCTATTCGTTTTTTTGAACAACCACTATAACTTGTTGGTCAGTTAATAACTAATTATCTCAGCTTCTTTATTTATATTCATAAAACCTATCTGTTGGAATTTTGATTGTTCATCAAGCGTGACAGTAAACAATAGCCGATAACTATGTTCATCTAATCGAGTTATACGAACGGTCACCTCTCCTTGTGGCAGAGTGAAGGTTTCCTTGTCCAATTGTTCATTTTCTAATAGTTTTCGTTTCAATTTTTCTCTAGCTATTTGAATTAGTGTTTCCATTGTAACTTGGTCAATTTGGTTCTTTGTTATAGCTAAATTATTGTGATAATGGTGAATATTAGATGACATCAATACAATGACTAATGAAATAATGATTAAAACTAATGGCAACATAAAACCATGTTGGTTATTGGTAAAAAATAATTTCTTTTTCAAATTGTTCACCTTCTATCGTTGTGACCATTAATTGAATCCCATAAGGAAGTGAAATAAATTGTAAATGTTGTATATCTCGCAAGTATATTTCATGCCCCTTGCCATCCACTTGTCTACGTATAAGCTGTTGATACAGTTCGAACGAGGCGGTTGCTCCATCTTTTGTTGTTAGCTTTAATTTATTGGGATAAACTTGTAGTTGTTTCGCTTGAATGACTTCATTTCGCATAAATAAGAAAAACTGACCGACAGATAATTCTGATTGATCGCTTCTTTCTGTCACTACTTGAATTAAGTAGCTAAGGAAAGGTAAGCTGATTACTAATATCCCCATCATAAGCAAGGTTGTAATAAAGGTGAATCCTTCTTCATTATGGAAGGCCATATAAACAAATTTTTTCTTGTCGCTGCTTTGCATTTTTCCAATACGCACATCCTTTCAGGTATTCTTTTTCAGTGGAGATAGTAATTTCAACAGGTAATGTGTTTACCTTTATTTGGTATCTATTACGTTTAAGCCTTGTTGTCTGCCAAATAAATGGCTGTAATTGATCATGTAGTTCAAAAGTAACCATACGCCGATCGCTTAATATTTGCTTTTCTGTTTGCAAAAGAGATACAGCAGGGACAAAAAGGCCGATAAAGGTTAGTAAAATACTCGTGGCAACAATTACTTCTATTAGGGTGAAGCCATTATTTTTCTTCAACGCGAAACCTGCCTTTACCGAATGCGAAAATAATTTTATATCGCTTTGAGGGGGAAGAGATGAAAAATGAACGTGGATTTTTAAAATTACCATTAGCTTCAAATTCAATGATCCTTGATGTCGTACTATTAATGCTGAAGCCTTCAGGTAAATCAACTTCCTTAATAATACGTGCAGATTGTAGAATGTAATAACGTGTTTCAGACAAGAGAATAGAAATGCCACTTGGTGTTGTAGCTGCCAAGTGTTGGACCATCATAACATCAGACTCTAATTTACGAATAACACTTGCACTCTCCACATTGTATAAAGCTGATAGAATAGGCGGAGTGCTTAAACTTATTAAGATCATAAAAATACTTAATACAATTAACATTTCGACTAAAGTAAACCCCTGCTTATCTTTAGTTGGGTACACGAACTTTTCCTGATTCTCTATCATATACTAACTCCTTATTCCCATTACATGTTTTTTGTTCTTCGTTCAGATACTCGGGTATCATTGCGTTTAAACTGCTAGGATAGCGATTCTTTTCAGCATGATACGTGTCTACCTGCGCTTGTACTACTGATACGAGAGCATCACAGCCTTTATGATTTACTTCTTTACTTCGCTTTCCTAGGTTTGGAATAATAAGAATAATTAGCACGGATATAATCATAAGCACAATTAACATCTCAATCAACGTAAAAGCGTCATTTTTTTTCAACATTGCAATGTCTCCTTTAGATCGTTTTAATCAATTGAAACATCGGCCACATCAGTGTCAAGTAAATAAATAAAACAAAGCAGCCAATAATAATAAAAAAAACGGGTTGAATATATGTCATCATGCGGACTATTTTTCGTTCTGTTTCTTCCATAAGTACTTCAGCATAAACCATTAAATCCATTTCAAGTGTTTCCGTATTATTGTTTTTTTGGAATATGTCTGTAAGTGGCTTTTCTAAAAAACGGAATTGCGAAAGTAACGTAGAGAGATGTCGCCCTTCTGATAGTTGATTGATCATTAATGATGAATAATAGGAAATGATTGGCTGTTTTTTTTGCTTCGCCATCTGTTCCAGGATATCTTTAAAGGAAAGACCCGTTTTAATCAATGTGCTAAATTGGCTGGCAAACATGAAGGAAGTTTGCAATCTTAAATAACTGCGATAAAAAGGTATACGTTCGTATAACTGTATTTGTTTATCCATTTCCAGTCGATGTCGATGAATTTTCCAAAAAACGGAAATGACGAATATAACCAGCAGAAGAACAATTAATAAAACTCCTAATAAGTCAATAATCCATAAAGAAACGACAAGTATTGGAGAAGACCCGGGTGTCCCTTTATAAAGCTCAATAAATGAAGGGATAACAATTTGCTTTAACACAAATAGGATAGGTACAAAAATAATGAACAGAATGATTGGATAGCGAATAACATGTTTAAATTTACGTATATATGTTTGGCGTCGTTCAAACATGTCGCAGCAGCGTTTTATATTTTCCTGCAGATTTTGATTAGATTTCGTAAAAGAGAGGTAACCGGTAATCGAGGGGTGAAACGAGGTTAATTGCAGCGCTTGATCTAATGATTTTCCATAAGTTAGTATGTTGATGATTTCTTTAGCCGAATAACGGAGCTGCTTATCCCAGCTAATTACTTCAAGTGCTTCTATCAGCGGGTATCCAGTTTCTAAAAGTCGATTTAGTCGTTTAAGCAAACGTAATTGCTCATCTTCAGTTAATTTATTCTTGGAGGTCAAGAAATGTTTCTTTAGTAATGAAGCCATAAGCAAACGCCTTCTTTCGTAAATGAGTAAAGGAATGATATTTTTTGATTTGCCAATTTACATCCTTTTGGAAATAAGTGGAAAGTAATGACTCATCTAATAACTCCAGTATAGCGGCTCGTTTAAGCCCATGCTTTACGGTTTCAAACGGAATTAATTGAATAGAAGCAATGGCAATTAATGCTTGTTGCAGATCAGTCATCATTAATCCAAGACTTTTTAATCGATATAATGTCCCTAATGCATGAGAAGCATGGATTGTGCTCAAGACAAGATGTCCTGATAAGGAAGCTTCAAGTGCAAATTTAGCTGTCGGGGAGTCGCGAATTTCACCAACCATAATAATATCGGGATCGTGCCTAAGTGCTGCTTTAAAACCGGATTGATAAGTGATTCCTGCTTTTTCGTTTATTTGGACCTGTAAAACCTGTTCAAGATCTTTTTCAATGGGGTCTTCTAATGTAATAGTTTGAAAAGATTTCTGTCGTTGTAAAGCATGAAGAATTGCATATAACATGGTTGTCTTTCCACTTCCAGTTGGTCCATTAATCAAAATTAAGCCAGATCGTCTTGTGATCCATGATAATAAGTGATGAAGTTGATTGGGAAATAAAAAAAGTTGGTGAAGAGAAAGCCCTTCTTGTTGAGGAAGTATTCGGATTGCCAAGCTTTCCATTTGCTTAACAGGTAAGGTGGACAAGCGAAGATCGAAGAATTGATCTGCAAATTGAAACGTAATAGTGCCATTTTGCGGTTTTCTTGTTTCCCCAATATCCATTGCAGATGTAAATTTGTAAAATGTCAACAAAAGTTGATAAGTAGAGGTGGGAATAGTTTTATAAAAAATTCGGTTCCCTTGGATTCGTAAATAAATATCCGTTTGTTTGGACAAAGGGGAGAAATGAATGTCGGAAGCGTCTTGACCAATTGCATACTGAAGGATTTTTTTCGACATAGTTTCTGCGGGATTCAAAAACGATTTCACCTCCTTTATTTGCTTAATCTGTATATTCGACAAGAAAATATAAAACCCTTCTTTTTTTAAAAACTTTTTTGTTATAGGGCTTTTTTGTTTGGTAAAGCTAATAGTAAACTGTTCGATAAAGGAGGGGTAGGATGTCAACAAAGGATTATATTGAATTTGTTACGATGCAAATAGTGACTTATTTAGATTTGCCTGCTGAAGAAAAAAAGCAGCGTCGACAGAAAAAACGAATCCCTAATACAGCCTATATCCATCATTGGTTTGGTATTTTACCATTTTCGTTTCGCATCATGCTTCATAAATACAAAAAGCAGGCACGGTAATCTTGCCTGCTTAAGCGATGTCCATCGTTAAATAAAATAGTCCACCATTTACCACTTGATACGTAATTTGCGGTTGGTATCTTTTGGTAATTTCCTCTAGTTCCCGTTCCATCTGGTCATCTTCTGTATCCGTTTTATAAAAGTGTTCAAGTAGCTTGACTTCTTCCTCTAATGCTTGTAACGAGTCAACCGCCCAACCATGATCTTGACTTTCTACATATTGGTCGAGAACAGTCTCAATCCGCTTATAGCCGCTTTTTAGCTTAATCATTGGAGAAAGCGTATAACAAAAGTCAGAAATCGTTGTATTCAAAGGAAATTGCGCTAATGTTTGCATCATGTCTGATTTCATGGTGCCGTTAATTAAATTTAAGCCGATAGAAAATAGTTCATCTCGTTTATATTTTCCTTTATAGCTTATTTTTATATTGGTAACGAGCCATGGATAAAGTGGGGTATGGACGATAGGTGTTATTTGTTGAAAAAGCTTTGTATATTTTTCGTTTTCTTGTAAATACCGAATAATTTGTTGTAAACGCGGGCTTCCAAAATGAATCCATTCCCCTTTTTCTTCTCGTTTGTGTGGATTTGTTATCAATGTTAGCTGCATAGGATCACCAGGATATCCCATTTTTTTTATATAATGCCAGTAAAAAGGGCGATTCATAAGAACTTTATCCATTTTCTCTGTTAACTGAATCGTTATTATTCCATCATCATTATGAAGAATTTTACAGTTATTAGCTTGAAAAAATGAGATCAGAAATTTATTTAAATGATTACGCATCGCCATATTGTTGTTCCTCCTGATTCGCTGTGTTATGTGCTGTTTGAATAACCGCAGATAAATTATGGAGCTTTATTTTTGCTTCTCCAGTAGTAGCCGATTCAGCATAAATCTGTTCAATTTCTTGTTCAAGGTCATGGATGGACAGTTCTGATAATATTGCATCTAAATCGCCAATAACTTGCTCAAACAGGTGAATTTTTTCATACAACAGTTTCATAATATGTTCCTCCACCGTATCTTTGATAGCAAAATTATATATATGAACATCTTTATCCTGGCCATAACGATGAATTCGACCAATTCGCTGTTCTAACCGCATCGGGTTCCATGGCAGGTCATAGTTAATCATATAGTTGCAAAATTGCAGGTTAATTCCTTCACCACCTGCTTCTGTAGCAATTAATACTTGGGCATGATGTTGAAAAAGCTGGCGCATCCAATCCTTTTTACTGCGTTTAAAACCTCCTCGGAAAGGAACAGAAGAGATGCCGTGTTGCTGTAAATACCATTGCAAATAAAATTGAGTTGCTCTATATTCCGTAAAAATAATCACTTTTTCATCGCCGATTTGGCGAATTAGATCAACTACTTTTTCCGCTTTTTTATGGTGAGGTAATTGTTCAATTTTTTCTGTGATTTGCTGAAATACATCTAATTCCGGTTTTTCTGCTAGCATTTTTTTAAGTGATAAATAACAAGCCTCTCTAGAAGAACAGAATTCACGGAGTAACGTAATCTTAGAAAAGGCTGGAAGTAATGCACTGCTATTTTCTAACCATTGATAAACCTCAGCTTCTTCTTTCGAGAATTCTGTCCATATGGTTTCAATATTTCGTTTTACTTGATTTAAGCCAGTATCTTTTCTTGTATTTCTTACCATTACCTTTTTTACAAGTTGCTTTAAGTATAGATCTTGCTTCATATTTTTACGGTCGTTACCATAGCTCTTAACAAAAGAATCATAATTACCTAGATGTCCAGGCTTTAAAATGGAAACGAGATTAAAGATTTCTATTAATTCATTTTGCACAGGGGTTGCAGTTAAGAGCAGGCAATACTTTTTCTTTAATGAACGAACAAAAGCATAATTTTTCGTTTTATGATTCTTTAATTTATGAGCTTCGTCTACTAAAACAAAATCATAGTCCATACCGAGAATTGTACTTCGATGTGGCTCACGTTTTGCTGTATCTATAGATGAAATAATAATATTACCTTGCTCCCAGCTCATGTTTTTCCGATAAGCAACTGCAGGGATATAAAATTTTTCATTTAATTCTTTTTCCCATTGATTGACTAATGAAGCGGGAACAAGAATTAGTGCTTTGTTCACTAAGCCACGAATCATATATTCTTTTAATACTAATCCAGCTTCAATTGTTTTTCCAAGCCCAACTTCATCAGCCAAAATAGCTCTGCCATTCATTTGTTCAATAACTTGCTCTGCTGTATGGATCTGGTGTTTTAAAAACTCCATATGTGGTAAGAATTCCAATGCTCGTAACCCTCTAAAATAAGGAGACATAGTAGTTTGCTCGGCTTCATAGGCCATTCTAAATAGCTCCCAGGACGAGAGAGAGGTGTTTTTTTCGAGTCTATCCTCAAGTTCTTCAATAAAAGCTGTATCTTTATCTAAATAAATGGATTTCATCGTATACTTCCTTTTTCTATAGATTATTCAGGTTATCGATTTTATCTTTCTAAATATGTGGTATAATAATACACAGTAAAAAGAGAGGCTTCATTGCCGATAAGGTATTACATAGTATAACCAAAACGTTAATTTTTCATAAAAGCGAATGAATACAAGGGGAGAGCTTACGAATGCGGAAATGACTCTTACCGCTATGTAACGCCGAAGGAGCAAGTGAAAGCGAATCTCTCAGGCAAACAGACTCTTGTAGGACGCGACTCTGGAGAGAGTTTACAAGGATGTAAACCACCCACGAAGCAAATACCAATATGCTATTGGTATGCAACTTTCTGGTAGCAGGACAGAGATTTCATTTCATGCAATGGATCTCTGCTTTTTACTGTCTAGAAAAAATATCCTTTTTTACTTAATGGATATTTTTGAAATGGTAGCTTTGTCTAGCTGATGAATAAACTTCGATCTCTGCTTACGATTAAGTTAACATTGACTCGAATCTATCTAAAGGAAGGCCGACTAACAACGGGCTTGTCGCTCAGGCGTCGGCATATCCCTGTTTTAGAGGCATGTTTTCTTTATCCCGAATATAAGGATCCGTATTTCTCTCATTTGAAAAATCTGTTTATTAGTTTACGAACTTTATGAGAGGGATCCTAAATTCCCGATTCGTTGAAGGGCCTTTAGGTCATACCCTTGTGGTACTAACATTCAAGAAGAAAAGTACTCCTTGAATGAAGTTTCACTGTATCCCGGATGTAAGGATCCGTATTTTTCTCCTTCCTAAAATGTGCTAATAAATATTGCGAACACGATGAGAAAAACGGCTCCTAAATCCCCGATTCGTTTAACTAACATTCAAGGAGAAAAACACTCCTTGAATGAAGTTTCACTGTATCTCGCCAGAAGTTTTGCCGTTTGTACATTGCTAACCAATCTACACTTTTGTTCCACTATAGGAAAGTATAAAATTTTTAGAGTTTATCCCGCATGTAAGGTGCCGTAAGATTCCCACTTCAAGAGCCTTTAGTTGATACAAAGGGTCAAAGTGGGAGAAAACGTCACCTAAATGCCCGATTCGTTCAACTAACATTCAGTAGGAGAGGGAAGAAAACTCCTACTGAATGAAGTTTCACTTTATAGTATAAGAAAAACTACAGCTTTCGCTAAAGACTTGGCGACAAGCCAAGTTTTTCTAACTGTCTAAACATCGAAATGGCATTGTTGGATTATTTTTTAAAATTTTCAGACTGAAAAAGGAGTGGTGGAATGAGTAAATTAAAGCAGACACCTTTGTTTCCCGTTTATGCAGAACATGGAGCGAAAACGATTGATTTTGGTGGATGGGATCTTCCTGTACAATTCACCGGTATTAAACATGAACATGAAATAACAAGAACAAAGGCTGGGTTATTTGATGTTTCCCATATGGGAGAAATCGCTGTTAAAGGTCCGAAAAGTCTAGAATTTCTACAACAAATGGTAACGAATGATGTTGGAAATTTAACACCAAACCGTGCCCAATATACATTTATGTGTTATGAGGATGGTGGAACTATTGATGATTTTCTAATTTATATGCTTGATGACAATGATTACCTTCTTGTCGTCAATGCGGCTAATACAAAAAAAGATTATCAATGGCTAGTTCGTCATAATCAGTTTAGTGAGACTGAGTTAACCATTGAAGATATATCCAGTAAATATGCGCAGCTTGCTTTACAAGGCTCTTTAGCCGAAGAAGTGTTGCAAGCGTTAACAGATAAGGAATTAGCAACTATTCGCTTCTTTCGTTTTGAAACAAATGTTCATTTTACTGGGATAAAAGATCCTGCGATTGTATCACGAACGGGTTATACGGGTGAGGATGGATTTGAGATTTATATTCCAGCTGCTAGTGGAATAGCTTTATGGAAAGCTATTTTACAGGCTGGTAAAGATAAAGGAGTAGAGCCGGTTGGGTTAGGGGCAAGAGATACATTGCGGTTTGAAGCAGGATTGCCTTTGTATGGTCAAGAGCTTTCTGAAACGATTAGTCCTGTAGAAGCTGGTTTAACCTTTGCAGTAAAAACGAATAAAACAATAGATTTTATTGGAAAAGAAGTATTGCAAAAACAGTTAGAAAAAGGTACATCCAGAAAACTTATTGGCCTGGAAATGATCGATAAAGGTATCCCGCGGACAGGCTATAGTGTCTATTATCAGGAAAAGCATGTTGGCTTTATTACTTCAGGAACGCAGGCACCGACGCTTAATAAAAACCTTGGTCTTGCTTTAGTAAATACTGACTATGCCGATATAGGTACTGAATTGACAGTGCAAGTTAGAAAACGGCAACTACAAGCAAAAGTAGTCGAAACACCTTTTTATACAAGAAAAAATTAGGGGGAGAAAAGAATGGAATTTCGCTATTTGCCAATGACAGAAGATGATAAACAAACCATGCTTAGAAGCATTGGAGTTAATGATGCAGATGAGCTCTTCTCCGATATTCCTAGTAAGGTGCGCCTAAAGAAGCCAATGAACTTAAAATCACCTGCAAATGAAGGAGATTTAAAGAAAGAATTAGCAAGCATGGCAGCTAAAAATGCGAACTTAAAGCAGTATCATTGTTTCTTAGGTGCTGGCGTATATGATCACTATATTCCATCGGTTGTCGATCATGTTATTTCTAGATCTGAGTTCTATACTGCTTACACGCCTTATCAACCAGAGATTTCTCAAGGAGAATTGCAGGCTATTTTTGAATTTCAAACGATGATTTGTGAGTTGACAGGGTTGGATGTGGCCAATTCCTCGATGTATGATGGTGGTACTGCGTTAGCTGAAGCGGTAAACTTAAGCGCTGCTCAAACGAGAAGAAAAAAGGTTTTAGTATCTCGTGCAGTTCATCCACAAAGCCGTGCAGTAATTGAAACCTATGCTAAGGGATCGGGCTTGACAATTGTATATATTGATACGAATCACGGTGTGACTGATTTAAACAAACTTCAAAAAGAGTTGAATGATGAAACAGCAAGCGTAGTTGTACAATATCCGAATTTCTTCGGTCTATTAGAACCGATGAAAGAAATCCAGACACTTTTATCAGATAAGAAGAAAACAATGTTTATTACTTCAAGCAATCCGTTGGCACTAGGATATTTGAGGCCACCGGCTGAATTTGGTGCTGATATAGTTGTTGGCGATACACAAGTTTTTGGTATTCCTGCCCAATTTGGTGGGCCGCATTGTGGCTATTTTGCAACCACAAAAAAATTAATGCGTAAAGTTCCTGGACGCTTAGTGGGACAGACTACGGATGAAGATGGAGTTAGAGGCTTTGTACTAACCTTACAAGCAAGAGAGCAACATATTCGGAGAGATAAGGCTACTTCTAATATTTGCTCGAATCAAGCATTGAATGCATTAGCTAGTGCAGTAGCAATGAGTGCTCTTGGCAAGCGAGGTTTGAAAAAAATGGCTGCTCTAAATATGAAAAAGGCACGTTATGCCAAGCAAAGGCTTGAAGAAGCAGGTTTTACCATCATTTATGATGGTGCATTTTTCAATGAATTTGTTCTTCAATTAGATAAGCCTGTTACTGAAGTAAATGAGCAATTACTTGAGAGAGGAATTATCGGTGGATATGATCTGGAAAGAGATTATCCTAATATGTCTGGACAGATGCTCGTTGCGGTTACAGAAAACCGGAGTGCTGAAGAAATCGATAAGTTTGTCAAAGAATTGGGGGATATAAATTGAATAGACAAGATTTTCCACTTATCTTTGAACGAAGTAAACTTGGAAGAACAAGCTATAGCTTACCAGAATTAGATGTACCTGATGTAGACTTGGAACAGGAGCTTGGAGAAACGTATATTCGTAAAGAAGCTGCTAATCTTCCGGAAATTAGTGAGCTGGATTTGATGAGGCATTATACTGCTCTTTCCACACGAAATTATGGAGTAGACTCGGGTTTTTATCCCCTGGGTTCATGTACAATGAAATACAACCCAAAGATTAATGAAGATGTCGCTCGAATGGAAGGCTTTAGCCATATTCATCCTGATCAGCCTGAAAGTAGTGTCCAAGGTGCGATGGCAATGATGTATGATCTACAGCAATCCTTATGTGAAATCACAGGAATGGATGAAGTTTCTTTGCAATCAGCTGCTGGAGCACAAGGCGAATGGACAGCATTAATGATGATTCGTGCTTTTCATGAAGCAAATGGTGATTATCAGCGTACAAAAGTAATCGTACCGGATTCAGCACATGGAACGAACCCAGCCTCTGCTACTGTTGCCGGATTTGAAGCAGTAACTGTCCAATCCAATGAGCAAGGATTAGTTGATTTAGAAGATTTAAAACGAGTAGTTGGTCCAGATACAGCAGCACTTATGTTAACGAATCCGAATACGCTAGGCTTATTTGAAACAGAAATTGAAGAAATGGCAAAGATTGTCCATGATGCTGGGGGTAAAATGTATTATGACGGAGCTAATTTAAATGCAATTATGGGCTATGCCCGTCCCGGCGATATGGGATTTGATGCCGTGCATTTGAACTTGCATAAAACCTTTACTGGTCCGCATGGCGGTGGGGGTCCCGGTTCTGGTCCTGTTGGCGTAACAGAAGAGTTAAAGCCTTTTCTCCCTAAACCATTGTTAGAAAAGAGTGGAGATCGTTATTTATTTAAGGATGATCTACCGCAATCCATTGGCAGGGTAAAACCGTATTATGGTAATTTTGGAATTTATTTAAGGGCCTATACGTATATCCGAACAATGGGAGCTGAAGGTTTGAAAAAGGTAAGCGAATACGCTGTGCTTAATGCTAACTATTTAATGCGTAATCTGCAAAAAGAATATGACCTTCCATTTAAGCAGCATTGCAAACATGAATTTGTTCTTTCCGGTAGACGACAGAAAAAACTGGGTGTACGTACTTTAGATATAGCAAAACGTTTATTAGACTATGGTTATCATCCACCGACAATCTACTTTCCTCTCAATGTCGAGGAAGCATTAATGATTGAGCCCACCGAAACCGAATCAAAAGAGACATTGGATGGTTTTATTGAAACTATGTTGCAGATAGCAAAAGAGGTTAGAGAGGAACCTGAATTAGTACAGGAAGCGCCACATCAAACGATTGTTAAACGAATGGATGAAACGACAGCTGCCAGAAAGCCAATTTTGCGTTATGAGCCTAAGTCAGAAGCTTGAATGTGGTTTCTTTCAGTCTATAGCTTTATCTCCAAAAAATGCCGTGGTTATATTTAACCATGGCATTTTATATGCTAAAGATATCAAATTTTAACAAAAACAGTTATAATTAGAAAATTCAGACTTGAATTAACACTGCTAACCCAAATTTATGCATACGATTTGCTAGTTTTTTTATTCTGTCTCTGAGATGCTACTTTTTTATACTATAGGAAAGTATAAAACTTTATGGTTTAATAGTATAAGAAAAACTATAGCTTTCTCCATAAAAACTTGGCGACAAGCCAAGTTTTTCTAAAGACAAGTCCCAATTAGTTTTGTAACAGATTGGGAAAAGCTACTTGAATACATCGCACCCGAGGATTTCTCGGGTGTCTGTCCTTTTTTGTTTTCTAATCCGTATTAGAAAACAATTTTTACTGAAGAAGTGTAGCTTTATTTTTTAATTTTGCCTGTCCACTTTTTAAATCCGCCTTTTAAGACACTGATATCCTTATAACCTTTTTTATGCAAAAGTTGAGCGGCTCGAGCTGCTCGCGAACCACTTTGGCAATAAAGATACACAGGCTTGTCTTTGCGCAATTCCACTAATCGTTGTTTCATTTGTGTAACGGGAATATTTCTCGCACCTAAGATATGTCCACGTTTAAACTCTTGCGGTTCACGTACATCTATCAGTTGTGCTTTACGATATCCTTCACGAAATTGATCTTCTGTCAATGTTTTCAAATACATTCTCTGTCTAAAGTAACGAAATACTAGAACTGCTATGAAAACAACGATGAGTAAAACTAAAATTTCCATTGCTTTTCCCCCGTCTATCAACATTTGTACATCTTCTATTATAGGTGTAAAACCTTGATTTTTCAAAACTTATTTATAAGGATGTTTAAAAATGCGGATGATACGTCAAATATCTATGCACGTTAGAATGATTTAAATGTTAACACTGAAGTAGTTAAGGCCACACCAGTGGAATTTTTAATCATGCATGTAAGTTGTTGTAAGACTCCGGCTTCAAAGCATTATAGAAAATATGAAGAAATTTGATTAAGAGATAACGGATCTAATGCTCAGGTTGTTCGTACGACAGGATATGGAAGGATTCGGCAGGATACATCGCTCGAAGAAAAAGCGCTTTTTCTATACTAGCTAGCATTAGTTTTTTGCATACACGCAAATATCTAATAACTAATTCATTATTAAACTCTTTAAAATAGTGCTACGTTTCACATATTATGATAAAACAGTTATAGTCCTCGAGTTATAGATATGTTAAATCCATCACTTATTGCTATTATTAACCTAACTTAACTGAAATTCGGCAAAATCGTTGAATATATAACATATGAGTGTTATAGCTTGTTTCTTAGTCAACATTCCTGTATTCTTTAAGGTGAAACAATTTTGCACTCGACAAAAAATATTCTTGAAATGGAGGAACATAAATGCCTACACCTAGTATGGAAGATTATATAGAGCAGATTTATAATTTAATGGAATCGAAAGGGTATGCCCGTGTTTCGGATATTGCAGAGGCACTAGAAGTTCATCCCTCCTCGGTAACGAAGATGATTCAAAAATTAGATCGCGATGATTATTTAGATTATGAAAAATACCGCGGTTTTGTGTTAACAACAAAGGGCAAAAAAATTGGCGAGCGACTAGTATTTCGTCATGAATTATTGGAGGAATTTTTAAAAATAATTGGTGTGGATCATGAGAATATTTATAATGATGTAGAAGGTATTGAACATCATTTAAGTTGGAATTCAATTGATCGTATCGGTGATGTTGTCAATTATTTCAAGACGGATAAGAAGCGTCTTAAGGAACTGAAAAAAATTCATCAAGCGTCTGAAGTTGAAAGCAGTAAATAACGACTTAAATTTAAAATATTTTAAATTTAGGTTCTAATTGCCTTTTTCATTGCTTACACATAAGGTAAATATCATATTTAGCAATGAAGAGGGGAAGGCTTATGCGAATTGACGGAGTTTTTTCAGGTGGCGGGGTAAAGGCTTATGCCTTTATCGGAGTTATGAAGCGCATTGAGGAAAAAGGGTTGGCATTTGAGCGAGTAGCAGGAACCTCAGCAGGTGCGATTATTGCTTCTTTACTTGCTGCACGCTACAGTTATCATGATATTCGCACATTAATGGAAGAGTTAGATCTAAAGAACCTTTTAGACCCTCCTGTAATTACAAAATGGCTACCATTTACAAAATGGTTGTTCTTATATTTTCAGCTTGGCATAAATAAAGGGAACAAATTGGAAGAATGGATTGGTGAAAAGCTAGCTGTTAAACATATATATACATTTAAAGATATTCATCCTGGCTATTTAAAAGTAATAGTTAGTGATATTTCTTTGGGAAAGCTAGTAGTTATTCCAGACGATTTAGAACGAATTTATGGTATTCCACCTGAACATTTTCCTGTCGCTACAGCAATTCGGATGAGTGCAGGCTTCCCTTATTTTTTTATGCCTAAAAAGCTATCAGGTAAAAATAAAGCAAAAAGTCTTATGGTCGATGGCGGCTTGTTAAGTAACTTTCCATTATGGGTTTTTGGAGAAGACCATAATAAACGCAAGCGCCCGGTTTTAGGTGTCAAGTTAAGTGCAGCTTCTCTGCATTTAAAACCCCGAAAAATAAAAACAGCACTGGCTATGTTTCATGCTTTATTTTTAACGATGATAGAAGCTCATGATAGTAGATATGTATCTATGTCACAAGCAAACAATATCATTTTTATTCCAGTAGAAAATTTGGAAAGCACGGACTTTACTATTGATAATGATATAAAGAACAAGTTAATTCAAGCAGGTTATGAACAGACAAGCAGATTTTTAAAGAGTTGGTCAAGATAAAAAAGGATCGTGCTTCAGAACGAAGCACGATCCCTTTTTTTTGTTGATTTATTCCCATCAATAACACGTAAATGGGGGGCTCGTTTAAGTCGCTTTTTCCGTTGCTGAGAAATCGTTGAGTGACCCTTCGCAGCAGCCGGTTTATTGGATTGGTGACGTTGATACTTTGCCTTCGATTGCTTTACGGCTTGACGATACTTTTTCATTTCATTGGAACTATTTCGTTTTCGCATAAACAGGAAATAAAAGGTGGAAAATAAAGCAACTCCAATTCCAATTGAAATGAAAATACTATTGATAAAGCTGACAGTATTGGTAAACAACTGTGATAAAAGACCGACTAGAGCTAAGCCAAGAATAATATACACTGGAATAGAAATAGATCTTCGTTTCATTATTGATGTTCCTCCTTATCAGGTTATGCACTATTTTAATCATTTCTATTCATAGATTTAACAATTTGAATATTGATATAGAGACCTTTATGTGGATGTTCAAAAAGTCCGGTAAAAAATAATGCATTGACCGTTTGAATAAATAAAATTTTAGCGTTAAGACGATGCGAGTAAAAAAACTTTAATGTCCAACGTAATCTTGTAACTAGGTAATGTCCTTAAGCCAAAGGATTGGAGCTAGGTAAGTTTTCTTTATTATCGAGAAAATTATAAAATTTGCTCATAGCGGATAATTTTTGTATGACATTACTCCATATCCAGCGCATAGCCCTTCAAGACCACTTCACTCTTGCTGAGATGCGATCAGATGCCTTTAGCATTTAGCGACCTGACTAAGGTGCTTGAGACTTTGTTCTTGGCTTGTGTCTTCCAGTTCTGTATCAAATTGTATACACTTCGCTACTCAAAACTTCGCATATCTATATAACTCTTTTTGAACATGTTCTTTATGTTAGTATTAACTTAATTAAGAAATTTATTCCTTTTTTGTACTATAGGAAAGTATAAAATTTTTTTATGGTTTATAGTATAAGAAAAACTATGGCTTTCACTAAAGACTTGGCGACAAGACAAGTTTTTCTAATCTTTATTTTATTCGATAAACCATCAAAACGAATCGGTTATGCAATTGCGAATCTTTCATTACCTTTATTTTACTGCAATGCTGCATAAATAACTAGAGATAATCAACGAAATTTAATGGATTGGTACGTAAACAACTGGTCATACTAAACTTGGAGGTGTATAGCATGGCAGAGCAAAAGAAACATTTGGAGCAGAATCAACATGAAACCCCAATGACAATTCTAGTTAGATCATTATTGACTGGTTTTATTGGCGGGGTCATCTGGAGCACCTTTGGTACGGTTCTGTATTATTTTAATTTTTCCGAGGTCGCACCTAAATCTTTTATACTAAGTTCTTGGATTCAAGCAGAGTGGGTTGATACATGGTTAGGAAATGTGATAACTATTTTTATTATTGGCTTACTCTCAGTTGGAACAGCGTTTATTTATTATGGACTATTTAAAAAAATTAACTCGATGTGGATAGGGGTTGTTTTTGGGATTCTTTTATGGAGTGTAATTTTTTACATCATGAATCCCATTTTTTCAACGGTACCACCACTAACTAAACTCCATACGGATACAATAGCATCTACAGTTTGTTTGTTTATCCTGTATGGTACATTTATTGGCTATTCAATTTCATATGATTATCATGATTTACAAGGTCAATCAAATAATCAGAAGACAGAAAAGGTATAGACATAAAATGCATGTGAAGTTATATTATTCAAATGGAACGCTTTATGATAAACTGTATACAGTCTTGTGTTCCTGTATCCATAACAAAGAAAACATAAGGAAAGGGATGAGGTAATGAGCAAGCTGACAGAATTGCGGCAAATGTTTGAGGAGAAGAAGCTAGATGGTATCTTAGTATCTAGTCCCATTAATCGACGTTATATTACTGGATTCACTGGTACTGCTGGGACCGCCATCATTAGCCGGACGGATGCTCGTTTTATAACAGATTTTCGCTATACGAAACAAGCAAATGAACAGATTAACGATTTTAAAGTAATTGAGTATCAGGATGGTCTAATCGAAGAAATCAAGAATCAACTAAGGGAAATGAATATTACTCATCTTGGATTTGAAAAAGAGCATGTTACATACCATCAATATGAACGGTTTCGCGATTCATTTGATGTTACACTTGTTCCTGTCAGTGGTATGTTAGAAGCATTACGGTTAATTAAAACAGACGATGAATTAGCAATTATGAAACAAGCTGCTAAAATAGCAGATGATGCTTTTGAACATATCCAATCCTTTATTAAACCAGGTGTAAGAGAAATCGATATTTCAAATGAATTAGAATTTTTTATGCGTAAGCAAGGTGCCACTGCATCTAGTTTTGATACCATTGTAGCTTCTGGAGAACGATCTGCTTTACCACATGGTGTTGCCTCAAATAAAAAAATCCAAACGGGTGAACTAGTTACACTTGATTACGGAGCATTATATAAAGGCTATTGTTCTGATATTACTCGAACGGTAGCGGTTGGCGAAATAAGTGAGCAATTACATTCGATTTACCATATTGTACTCGAGGCTCAATTACGCGGTGTAACTGCAATTAAGCCCGGTATTACCGGAAAAGAAGCAGATGCGGTAACAAGAGATTATATTACAGAACAAGGGTACGGTAAATATTTCGGTCATTCTACCGGCCATGGGCTTGGAATGGAAGTTCATGAAGCTCCTTCTCTATCGTTTCGTTCAGATAAACTATTAGAACCAGGTATGGTAGTCACGGTAGAGCCGGGGATTTATATTCTTGAAGTTGGTGGTTGTAGGATTGAAGATGATGTCGTAATTACTAAAACAGGTAATGAACGACTTACTCAAGCGCCAAAAGAATTAATTCATTTGTAATGGAGGCATAATATGATTTCAGTTAATGATTTTAAGACAGGATTAACCATTGAAGTAGATAATGATATCTGGCAAGTAATGGAATTTCAACATGTAAAACCAGGAAAAGGTGCAGCATTTGTCAGATCAAAGCTTAGAAATCTGCGTAACGGAAATATCCAAGAGAAAACTTTTCGTGCTGGGGAAAAAGTTGCTAAAGCACATATCGAAACGAAAAAAATGCAATATTTATACGCTTCTGGTGATATACACGCATTTATGGATACAAATACTTATGAACAAATTGAGCTTTCCAGCAGTCAAATTGAACATGAATTGAAATTTATGAAAGAAAATATGGAAGTATCGATTGTTATGTATGGGGGGGAAATTCTTGGTGTACAACTTCCAAATAACGTAGAATTAGAAGTTGTAGAAACAGAACCAGGTATTAAAGGGGATACTGCAAGTGGTGGATCAAAACCGGCTACATTAGAAACAGGGCACACCTTACAAGTTCCTTTCTTTATTAACCAAGGAGATATCATCGTAGTAAGTACTTCAGATGGAAAATATGTATCACGAGCTAATAAATAAAAAACAGTCCTAGGTACTGCGAGGCTGGGACATAAGCAAATACTAAATAGCAAAAACCGAACAATTCATTTATAATTGTTCGGTTTGTCTGTGTTTAGAAAAACTTGGCTTGTCGCCAAGTCTTTAGCGAAAGCCATAGTTTTTCTTATACTATAAACCATAAAAATTTTATACTTTCTTATAGTGTAAAAAAATTCCTATCATCGCTACGTCAAAATATTTCGCTTTCCGCGGGCACGGCCTCAGCTTCCTCGGAAAGCAAAGATCGCTTTCCTGCGGGATCTTCAGCTCGAGCTATTCCCGCAGGAGTCTACATATTTTGACTACGCTAAAAACTTGCGTAACACAAGGACGATTTATTGTTCGTTTTTTAATCAGCTGTTTTAGTTTTGTCCCAGCCTCGTTTTTTGTTGCCTAGGAGATATAAATTTGTTCTTTATCCCGCATGTAAGGTGCTGTAAGACTCCCACTTCAAGAGCCTGAGTTGGTACAAAAGGCTCTAAGTGGGAGAAAACGGCACCTAAATGCCCGATTCATTCAAGGGCCTTTAGATCATACCCTTGTGGTACTAACATTCAGTAGGAGATGGAAGAAAACTCCTACTGAATAAAAGTTTCACTTTATTCTTGTCCATTAAAAAGCAAAGCATAAAAATTTGCTTTAGAGGGTAGATTTTACGTCAAAAAAGTTTTAATTATAAGTTCTACGATTCAAGTCATCAGCACACACGCTAGAATCCTCAACCGTTAGTAGCTCTACATGTAACACATCCCGTATATTCAATGATTTCCAGAAGAAAATAAAATCCACTTTATGCTTAGGTATAATAATACATATAGTTCAGAAGATTAACTAGCTATATCGGAAACTTTCATATAATGATGATTATTGCATAGGTATGTGAGTAATAGAAAATTGCTAGTTTGATGTGAAGTCATATTTTGTCCTTCCCTGCATACATTTACTATTAGATAATGCAAGAAAAAAGCGAGGGAAGAAAAGCGATGAATGAGATCAGCAGGCTATTTCCAAATCAACTGCAAACAGAATTAGATAGAGCTCTTACTAATAGATGGGAACCTTTACAAGAAATTCGCTTACGTTTACAACAGCCGATCGAGCTTATTTTCAATCAGTCGCATGAACAATTAGTTCATTTAAAGCCGGACAAGCATGATTTTGTCCACATTATCCAGCAATTAAGTGATTATTCTTTATACCGCATGGAAGAAGAACTACGAGAAGGCTATATGACAATTGAAGGTGGGCATAGAGTCGGCTTAGCTGGAAAGGTAAACACGTTAAATGGATCTGTGAAAGCTATCCAATATATCACCTTTTTAAATATTCGTATTGCTAAACAAAAAATCGGAGCTGCTAGAAAGTTAATGCCGTATTTATATAATAACGGTTATAAGAATACATTAATTATAGGGGCACCACAAACCGGAAAGACAACGTTAATTCGTGATATAGCAAGGATAATTTCAACTGGTTCGAATCAAGTGTCGCCACTTAAAGTCGGAGTGATTGATGAACGTTCGGAAATTGCGGCTTCCATCAATGGTGTTCCTCAACATGATTTAGGGTCAAGAACAGATGTGATGGATGCCTGCCCTAAAGCCGAAGGAATGATGATGATGATTCGTTCCATGTCACCAGAAGTACTGATTGTTGATGAAATTGGCGGCAATAAAGATGTGGAAGCATTATTAGAAGCACTACATGCTGGAGTCGTTGTCATCTGCACTGTACATGGTTATACACTAGATGAATTAAAGCGCAGACCAGCTATAAAGCGGTTGCTTTCACAAGGAATTTTTCAGCGCTTTGTTTTATTACATCATACATCAATACCTGGAAGTTCATATACGATTTATGATGAAAGCAAGAGAAATATGCTGCGACAAAAATCGGGGGTCTAATTCATGGTTTGGTTAGGAGCGCTTATGTTAATTGCAACGACAACATGGATTGGGTTTGAGTGGAGCAGTCGCTTGGCCAATAGGCCGAAGCATATTAGACAAGTGAAAAATGCATTACAAATCTTAGAAGCAGAAATGATGTATAGTCAATTGCCATTACAGGAAGCTTTTCATGCCATTAAAAAACAAACACCATTTCCCATCCATGCATTTTTTGATCGTCTTTATAAAAATATGCATCAAGAAAGTAAAGACTTTAAAGTCGTTTGGGGCAACAGTTTAGATGAATTAATGGATATTTCCTGTCTAGGAAAAAATGAAAAAGAAATTTTACTGCAATTTGGACAAACACTAGGTCAGCATGATTTTAATCAGCAGCAAAAACATATTTATTTGGCTAGAAGTCATCTCGAACGTGAATTGGAAAATGCCAATGATCAGTATGAAAAATATGGAAGAATGGCAAAAAGTCTAGGTGTGTTGTGCGGTTTATTTATCGTATTACTGCTTCTATAGATGAAAGGAGTTAACCCCAATGTTAACAGACGCTACTATTTTATTTCAGATTGCTGGAATAGGTATTATTGTTGCATTAATCCATACGATTTTAAAACAAATGGGTAAGGAAGAAATAGCACAATTTGCAACTTTGATCGGATTTATCATTGTCCTTGTATTAGTCATTGACGGTTTATCTGAACTATTTCAGCAGATAAAATCTGTATTTCTATTTCAAGGGTAATTACGATGGAGATTTTACAAATTGTAACATTGGGGATAGTTGCTACGTTGCTATTTCTTATTTTAAAAAATGTAAATCAAACCTTTGCTTTCTTCGTTATCTTGATTACGGGAATAATAATTTTCATATCTGTTATACAACAAATTAACAGTATTTTTCAATTGATTAAAACATTAGGTACAAAAGCGCAAGTAGATGGAATGTATTTGGAAACCATCTTAAAAATTATTGGAATTGCCTATATTACTGAGTTAGGGGCAAGTATTACAAAGGATGCGGGTCTTGCATCAGTAGCTAGCAAGATTGAATTAGCAGGTAAAATATTCATTTTGCTTCTAGCTATTCCAATTATTACGGCTGTGATTGAAGCTATTTTAAGGTTTATACCTGCAGCATAGAGTGACAGATGTAAAGGAGACAATGGAGCTTATTATTATCATGATATTTCAACATAGTTCATTAACTTTAAGAAACTTATTTTTAAGAGGGTGTTCAAAAAGTCCGGAAAAATAAACCCATCACATTTCAGCATACGTTATACCGGAATAAATTTTAGCGCGGAAGTTAAAGTGACGGAAGCGGCAATGTATAAGTGAACTACCAGTTACGTGTATACAAGATTTATTCATTAGCTTGTATTTGAAGTCTCAGTAAGCTTTTTGTTCCACTATAGGAAAGTATAAAATTTTTAGGGTTTATAGTATAAGAAAAACTACAGCTTTCGCTAAAGACTTGGCGACAAGCCAAGTTTTTCTAATCAGAAATCATGCTCTTTGAACAATAAACAATACTTGATTTCTATGCTTATCCCGGAAAGGAGCTTTTATCGTGGATGAAATATAAATTTACAATCACATTTATAATTTGTACATTATTCTTTTTCTTTCTGGGGCAAGAGCCGCTTGCAGCAAGTACTTCGGAAGATGACGTACAATCCAGTATATTAGATGAAATATCTTTAGAAGAAGTAGAAAAACACTGGAATAAGATTAGTAAAGAGTATGGTGGCTACATGCCTGAATTAGAAAAAACAAGTGTTTATGAGTTTATTAAGGAACAAGAATCATTTTCATTAAAACATACCCTTATTGGTTTTGTGCAATTTTTGTTCCATGAATTAATAATAAACGGTAAACTATTAGGATTGCTTCTAATGTTAACCTTATTCTCAGTTATCCTGCAGACAATGCAGCATGCATTTGAGGCAAGTACAGTAAGTAAAATTGCCTATTTTGTTGTCTACATCGTACTTATATTCTTAGCATTAAATAGTTTTTATTCTGCTGTAACCTATGCAAATAATGCAATAGACAGTATGAGCAGCTTTATGATTGCATTGTTACCACTCGTTCTTGGCTTAATGGCTTCATTTGGTAATGTTGTAACTGTATCTTTTTTCCATCCGATCATCATTTTTCTGGTTAACTCTGGCGGTTTAATTGTTTCCGCTTTTGTTTTACCTTTATTATTTCTAGCTGCGTTATTGCTAATAGTAAGTAGTCTAAATGAAAATTATCAAGTGACCCACTTAGCAAATTTGTTTAAAAATGTAGGATTAGGCATACTTGGTGTTTTTTTCACTATTTTTCTCAGTGTGATGTCCGTACAGGGAGCTGCCAGTGCTATTCAAGATGGTGTAGCGATGAAAACCGCTAAATTCATCACTGGCAATTTCATTCCAGTAGTCGGTCGAACAATGACGGATGCAGCAGATACTGTATTAAGCGCTTCTTTATTATTAAAAAACGCAGTAGGTATTGTTGGGGTAATTATCATATTATTTATTGCGCTTTTTCCTGCTTTAAAAATCTTTGCCATTGCGATCATTTATAAACTAGCAGCAGCAATATTACAACCGATTGGTGACGGGCCTGTCATTACAACATTAAATACGATTAGTAAATATATCGTCTTTATCCTAGCTTGCCTACTTGCCGTTTCCTTCATGTTTTTTTTAGCAATTGTCATCATTGTAGTAGCAAGTAATCTGACACTGCTTTTACGATAGGGTGATTAACTTGGAAATAGTTATTCAATGGGTGACACAAATTATCATATTTATTTTGCTTGCTACGGTCATTGACTTACTAATACCCGCTACTGCATTAAAAAAATATATTAAGCTAGTCGTTGGCTTTATCCTTATTTTAATTTTATTAAAACCGATTTTTTTCTTGTTTCAAATCGATGTCCAACATGCATTAGAGGCTTCTATATCAAAGCTTGATAGAAATTCACAGCAGGTAGAATCAATGGAAAATTTAATTGAATCACAAAAAAATGAAATAGAAGGGACACAAGATGCATATATTTTAGAACAAATGGCTGTCCAATTAAAACAAATTGCAAAAGAACCACTCAAAAAGAAATTTCAAACAGAAATAAAACATATCGAATTCCGATTTACTCATGAAGGAGAAAACACTTTTGAGAACTTGGATGAAGTCATTGTTTATTTAACCGAATCAAATAATGATGGGGAGGGAGCAGTGAGAGTAGTTGATGATGTTGTAATTTATTCAGACAGCCCAAATACGTCAAAAGAAGATAAGAAGCTTCAGGAAATAGAGGCAGTGCTTAATGAGGTGTGGGAGATGGATAAGAAAAAATTGATACTACAGTGGGAGGGAGGTCCATCTTGAAAGATAAATTTTCAAAGTTATTTCAAAAAGACAATGGAAGCAAGTTTATAAAAAAAAAGGGATATATCCTTATTTTAGCTTTGGTAAGCATTTTGCTTCTGATTATTGGTAATATTTTTTCTTCAACGTTTAAAACAGACAAAGAAGATCAAGTCGGACCAGCCATTGAACAGCCAAATGAACAAGCTGATGAGCGAGCAGAAGAAACAGCTTCCCCAAAAATGAGTACAACATCCGATTTAGAAGAACTGGAGTCCATTTATACAAAGGATTTAGAAGCATTATTAAATAAAATTAAAGGCGTATCAGAAGCTGAAGTAATGGTGAATTTGGAATCAACGAGTATTAAAGTATATGAAAAAAATTTGATAAAGGGACAACAAACAACAGAAGAAACAGATAAAAGCGGTGGCACAAGAGAAATAGAGGAGGAGACCCAAGAAACACAAACCGTATTAGTTAGACAAGGGGAAAAGGAGGTACCCTTACTCGTTCAAACGAAAAAACCAGAAGTACGTGGAGTGTTTGTGGTTGCAAAAGGAACAGATCATGCCACTGTCAAGAAATGGGTAGTTGAAGCCGTTTCCCGAGTGTTGGATGTACCAACACACCGAGTATCCGTAATGCCAAAGAATTAAAAGGAGGAATCAAAATGTTAAAAAAGCAAACAGTTTGGTTATTGACTATGTTGAGTCTTATGATTGTGTTAAGTGTGTATTATATGACTTCTCCAGATAGTGAAGATTTAGCTTATTTGAATGATGGACAAGACAAAGCAAGTAAAAAAGCAGTACCGACTGATTCAGAAGAGGCGGAAGTAGAAGAAATTTCTAACTTAGGTCAGGATGAATTATTTACGACGATTCGCATGGAATTACAGGATAAAAGAAATATGGAAAAAGAGCGACTAACGGATATTGTTGCCTCCAGTTCAGCAAGTGCAGCTGAGAAAGATGAGGCATTAAAAGAAATCGATGCAATGGAAGAAATAGCTTCAAAAGAAAAAATTCTGGAAGAAACGATCGTTGCTTCAGCTAATTATGAAGACGTACTTGTTCGATCAGAAGATGCAAATGTAACAGTCCAAGTAAAAGTCAAAGAGAATTTACCAAAATCCGAAGCAGTTTCCATTATACAAATGGTAAAAGATGAACTCGGTGATAAAAAGGTAAATGTATCCTACGTTCCTTCCGAAGCAAATAAAAAGGAATAGCGTAAAAAATCCGGGCTTTTCCCGGATTTTTTATATCTAGGAAACCTATATCCGATTTTACATGTTGGATATCTTTTCTTAAAAGGTTTTGTCAGGCTTATGCGCTCAAGCTATAGCAAACTTCGCTCCTCCTTCTACGATACGTCAACACTCGGTTCGAATCTAAAGGAAGGCCGACTAAAAGCGGGCTTGTCGCTCAGACGTCGGCATACCCCTGTTGTAAGGGTATATTTTCTTTATCCTGAAAGAGTTGCGGATTTTTCTCATTTCAAAAATGTGTTTATGATATTTGCGAACATGATGAGAAAAACGGCTCCTAAATCCCTAATTCGTTTTGGTCCAGAGCAAAAAAAGGAATAACGACAGCGATACATCGCGATTTTTCAAGGATGTTGATCACAAAGACGTTACAACAGGGCTCGGAAAGTTACCTCAGCGACGCATTGTACACGGAAAAAGGGTTTTCCTTCCTCAAGGACAGAGTATGCTTCAACAGCAAAACACCGCGGTTTTCAAGGACAAGAAAAGCTTCGATAGTGATACACCGCACGTAGAAAAAGCGTTCTTCTTTTTCAAGGACAAGGAAAAACAGCGACAGCGACGCGAAAAGCGCTCCTTGAATGGAAGTTCCCTTTATCTCTTCAGAAGATCTGCCGTTTTTACACAAGCTAATCAAACGCTTCTAGCTTTTGTTCCTGACTAAATTAGTTAATGCTAGTAATCCATAGCTGGTATTTATATTTTTGTCCAATATTTAAATGTCTGTTTTATTCATAAATAGAATAAAGAAAAATTTTTAAAATCATTTTAAATGTCTTTTTTTCCAACAAAGATAAATTAAAAAGAAAACAGTGAAGTAATAGTTAAAAATGGATATTTACTGCAAAACGGTCGTTAATATAATTGGTCACGAACTAATGCTTACAATTTTTTTTGATATGTTCATCTAGTATTAAACCGCTGCAAATGTTCGCTTTCTGAGGTTAAGCTTGGTATAATTAGAACAGACTGATATTACTCGTTACTCCTTCACTTCAGAAAATACCTTGAAGTTTCTTTACTATTTATCGTAAAATATTAAAAGGAGTTATTAGTACCTAATAATAAATTTTGAACAGTATGATGAAGGGGTGCCATATATACATGTTAAATATGCATGAAATACAAGAGATTATAAAGCTGATTGATCAATCATCAATTGAAGAGTTTACTTATGAAGCAAACGGAACAGCGATTTCATTAAAAAAATCAGTAACTCCCCAACTAAGAGTTAATGATATTAAGTCACAAATACAGCCAAATATAGAGCAGCAATCAGAACCGGACAAGCTTTCTGAAGAAAAAGTAGAAAAACCAATACCACAAGAAAAAGCGAAAACTGCATACGATCATGAAATTGTTTCTCCTATGGTTGGTACATTTTATGCTGCCCCATCCCCGGAAAAGGAAAGTTTTGTTACGGTTGGTAGCAAAGTAGAAGAATCAACCGTAGTATGTATCGTTGAGGCGATGAAATTATTCAATGAAATTGAAGCAGAAGTTTGTGGTGAAATTGTAGAAATACTAGTAGAAAATGGCCAGCTTGTCGAGTATGGGCAGCCGTTATTCCGGGTTAGTACAAAGTAAGGGGATGGAGAGTGTGATAAAAAAACTGTTGATTGCAAACAGAGGGGAGATTGCAGTTCGAATCATTCGTGCATGTAAAGAGATGGGGATAGAAACCGTTGCTGTGTATTCACAAGCAGATAGAGATGCATTACATGTGCAAATGGCTGATGAAGCTTATTGTATCGGCCCGACGCAAAGTAAAGATAGCTATCTTAATTTGACGAACATTATGAGTATAGCCACACTTACAGAAGTGGATGCTGTTCATCCAGGATATGGATTTTTAGCCGAGAATGCTGACTTTGCAGAAATTTGCCGTGCATGTAATATTATTTTTATTGGTCCAACTCCTGAAGCAATTCAAAAGATGGGAATTAAGGATGTAGCACGTCAGACAATGGAAGAGGCCAATGTGCCAATTGTTCCAGGATCTAAGGGTATTATTGAGAATGAAAAGGAAGCAAAAGTAATTGCCAGCGAAATTGGCTATCCCGTAATTATTAAGGCGACAGCTGGTGGAGGCGGAAAAGGGATTCGTGTAGCGAGAACGGAAGAAGAATTGCTTAAAGGTATTGAAGTTACGCAGAAAGAAGCCGAAACATCTTTCGGTAATAGAGGGGTTTATATCGAAAAATATATTGAAGATTTTCGTCATGTAGAAATCCAAGTGTTGGCAGATAAGCATGGTAATGTTATTCATCTTGGAGAACGAGATTGTTCCATTCAACGTCGATTACAAAAGTTAGTGGAAGAAGCTCCGTCACCTGCAGTTACTCCAGAAATCAGAAGAAAAATGGGAGAAGCATCTGTAAAGGCTGCGAAAGCAGTGGGGTATGAAGGTGCAGGAACGATTGAATATATATTCGATCGAACAACACATGAATTTTATTTTATGGAAATGAACACCCGAATTCAAGTTGAACATCCTGTAACTGAATTAATCACAGGGATTGATTTAATCAAAGAGCAAATTAAAATCGCCGATAATCAGGAAATATCATTTAGACAATCAGATATTACGTTAGATGGTTGGGCTATCGAGTGTAGAATTAATGCAGAAAATCCGTTTAAAAATTTCATGCCATCTCCGGGTACTATTACGATGTATCTGCCACCGGGGGGACTTGGCGTTCGTGTTGACTCGGCTGTATATTCAGACTATCGAATACCTCCTTATTATGATTCCATGGTAGCAAAACTAATTACGTACGGTAAAACCCGTGAAGAGGCTGTTCATCGTATGAAACGGGCATTAGATGAATTTATCATTGAAGGGGTACATACTACGATTCCCTTTCATCGTTTAATAATGGAGCATCCTGTCTTTTTAAATGGGGATTTCAATACGAAATTTCTTGAAGAAAACCCGATAGTACAAGTTGAAAAGGAATAGAATGTAATACGGACAATCTAAGATTTTGTCCGTTACATATAAAGGAGTGAGCATATGAGTGAACAACCACTATTAAATGTGAGTGATGATAATTTAGGTAAAGTAGAAATTGCACCAGAAGTCATTGAGGTGATTGCTGGAATAGCAGCTTCTGAAGTAGAAGGTCTTTATGCCATGCGGGGCAATTTTGCTTCCGGTGTTGCAGAAAAATTTGGAAAAAAGACCCATAGTAAAGGAGTAAAGGTTGAACTTTCTGATAATGGGATTGTGATCGATTTGTATGTAATTTTACAATTCGGCGTTTCCATTCCGCAAGTAGCTCAATTGCTTCAATCAAATATTAGACAAACGTTAAAGAATATGACCGCATTAGATATTAAAGAAATTAATGTTCATGTGGTTGGAATTCAGATGGATGCTGCGGAAGATGAGGCAGAACCGTATAAATAATTGTACATTTAACCTTTCATACATTGTTTAAAAATGATCCTTTCATGAGGAATACTATTTCCTTGTGAAAGGGTATTTATTTTACTATAGGAAAGTATAAAATTTTAGGGTTTATAGTATAAGAAAAACTATAGCTTTCGCTAAAGACTTGGCGACAAGCCAAGTTTTTCTAATGATAATGGTCTCTCGCTAAGGTTTGTATTAAGGCGAGATGAGAATTCTAAAACATGCTTGTCCAAACAGGAGAATAAAAACTAGAGGTTGACTAGGTTTGGGAGCGTCCTTGAAAAAGAAAACCAAGACTAGCGGAGATGGATATCAATACATAAGCGAAGAAATTTATTAATTATAGGGGCTTTTGAACAACCACTCAAATGGGAATAGCTATATTACGAATCCTTATACTAATTTATAAATAAAGTGAAACTTCATTCAGTAGGAGTTTTCTTCCATCTCCTATTGAATGTTAGTACCACAAGGGTATGACCTAAGACCCTTGAACGAATCGGGCATTTAGGTGCCGTTTTCTTTCACTTAGACCCTTTTGTAACAACTCAGACTCTTAAAGTGGGAGTCTACGGCACCTTACATGCGGGATAAATGCTAGTACCAAATACCCTTGAAACAGTTAGATCGTGTTTCAAGAGTTCGGAGTAAAAGCTGGTAGATAAGGGCTCCTAATCCCGTTAGTCAGTGAAGTAAAATAAGGAAAGCTTCTGGGACGGTAACCAACGGATATATCTGGGATAGGTTAACCCTTAGAATACGGGTTTGCTGAGCAAAAATTTTCTAAAATAAAGCTTTGTTTTTTATCTTTGGACAATCGAAAGTTGGTAATAGCGTTGCAATTAAAATCATGTTATGATTTTGTAAGAGATAAATTAAAGGAGCTACAAAGGAATGAATAGACATCAAGCAAGAGAAAAGGCATTACAATTATTATTCTCCCTTGACATACATGAAGTGAAGTCAATAGAAGATATGGAATATGTAAGTCAAACAGCAACCAAAAATGCCTTTTTAACCATACTCGTTAATGGAGTTATTCAACATAAAGAAGAAATTGATTCATTGCTTACAGCTAAGCTGAAAAATTGGTCCATTGATCGAATAGCTTCGGTCGAAAAGACAATTCTTCGCATGGCGATATTTGAAATAAGCTATGTGGATGATATTCCAACGAGTGTTTCCATCAATGAAGCAATTGAGTTGGCAAATAAGTATGGTGATGATCGATCAGGAAAGTTCATAAATGGAGTACTGTCTAAATTTGTTTAAGTGCGTGTTCAAAAAGAGGTTAAGAAGGACCGATACCGGTTAAGATCCTAACATGCAACACCGACATAGCACGTCCTGCCGATGCGGACTTCGAAGCTCGCAGTTTCCGGGCAGTATAGTAATTTAGATAAAAGCCAGAAACAAATTAATTAAGAAAACTTGGCAAGCGGAATAAAGACAATAGCCTAGTTGCACTTAAACTTAGAACTTAAAACATTTTCACTATATTGAATTAACTTGAGCACTAAAATCTGATGCATTCTAACGTGTGAAGTAATTCAAGGCGTCATTTTTCCGGAATTTTTAAACATCGTTTTTAAAATAATTGAGGGGGTTCTATACATTGACAGCAGAAATTATTGATGGTAAAGGTTTATCACTAGAGCTTAGAAAAGCAATGAAAGAAGAAGTTACCAAGTTGAAAGCGACAGGAATCCATCCTAAGCTTACTGTAGTGTTGGTTGGTAATCATCCTGCTTCAAAGTCGTATGTTAATGGCAAGAAAAAGGCTTGTCATGAAACTGGAATTGATTCGGAGATTTTGGAGTTGTCAACATCAGTTACGGAATCAGAACTGTTGCAACAGATACATAAATTAAATAATGATCCCACAGTACATGGCATACTTGTTCAATTACCACTGCCAGATCATATTCAAGAGCAAAAAGTAATTGAAGCGATTATTCCGGAAAAAGATGTAGATGGGTTTCACCCTGTTAATATAGGAAGAATGATGACAGGGATGGATACGTTTTTACCTTGTACTCCATATGGAATTATCACCATGTTACAATCGAAATCAATTCCAATCAAGGGACAACATGCAGTGGTTATCGGAAGAAGTAATATTGTAGGTAAACCAGTAACCCAATTATTATTAAATCATCATGCAACTGTGACTACTTGTCATTCGAAAACAAAGGATCTTAAAAGTTATACAAAGCAAGCCGATATCTTAATTGTTGCAATTGGAAAAGCACATGTTATTGATGAAAGCTATATTAAAGAAGGCGCAACTGTGATTGATGTCGGAATTAATCGCTTAGATGATGGTACGTTAACAGGTGATGTAGACTATGAAAGCATGAAAGAAAAAGCGGCATACCTTACTCCGGTACCAAGAGGAGTAGGACCAATGACGATAACAATGTTACTAAAGAATACAATTAAAGCGGCAAAAGGGTTCGAGAACCGTGAAAGATAAATATTTAACAGTTACGGCATTAACCAAGTACATTAAGCGGAAAATGGATACAGACCCTCATCTAAGGGAAGTTTGGTTGCGTGGGGAAATATCGAATTTTAAACATCATTCTCGCGGACATATGTATTTAACGATAAAGGATGATCGTTCACGGATTCAAGCAGTGATGTTTGCGGGGAATAACCGATTTTTAAAATTTGTTCCAGAAAATGGAATGAATGTACTGATTAAAGGAGAAATTAGTGTATTTGAAGTGTACGGCCAATATCAACTATACATTCAGCATATGGAACCAGACGGGATAGGAGCACTGTATGTTGCGTATGAGCAGTTAAAAGAAAAATTGCAGAAGAAAGGCTTCTTTGACCAAGCCTATAAAAAGGCGATCCCCCCATTACCGCAGAAAATAGGCATTATCACTTCGCCAACGGGAGCGGCGATACGTGATATTATCACGACCATCAAACGCAGGTATCCAATTGTTAAAATGATTGTACTGCCTGTATTAGTTCAAGGAGAAGCAGCCGCTAATTCCATAAAACAGGCAATAGAAACAGCAAATAAGGTGGGAAATTTTGATCTGTTAATTGTTGCAAGAGGCGGTGGCTCGATTGAAGAGCTATGGAGCTTTAATGAAGAAATAGTAGCAGAAGCCATTTTTCATTCTAAAATTCCGATTATTTCGGCTGTGGGGCATGAAACAGATACAACGATCAGTGATTATGTTGCTGATTTACGCGCACCAACACCAACAGGAGCGGCAGAGCTTGCAGTTCCTTCTAGTAGCGAATTAAAGGACCGAATACTCACGCTAAAGCGAATACTTATAAAAGATATACGTCAAAAAATAAAACAGCAGCGACAGCTATTAATCAAATTACAACAATCCTATGCTTTCCGTTATCCAGGTCAACTTCTAAAACAAAAGGAACAAGAGCTAGATAGAAGGGTAGAGCAATTACAAAAAGCAATGGTCCAAAAAGTAACAGAAAAACGTCAAAACTATCAGCACGTGCATGTACGCCTAGCAACTCAACATCCTGGTAGACAATTAAAAAGAGCAAAACTTCAGCTACAGCAGTTAGCAAAAAGGCATAATTTCGCAATGAAGCAAGTGCAAACAAGTAAACGAGAGGTTTTATATAAGCAAGTAGATAAATTAAGTTTGCTTAATCCGTTAGAGATTATGAAACGGGGTTTTTCGATAGCTTATTCACCATCAGATAAAATTATTAAATCGATCGAACATGTTCATCCAGAGGACATTATTTCTTTAAGAGTTATGGATGGACTGATTACTTGTCATGTTAAGGAAGTGGAGGAGAAAATTTAATTATGGCAGAGAAGGATAAAGAATTGTCATTTGAAGAAGCAATGCAAGAGCTCGAAGAAATTGTGGAAAAGTTGGAGACAGGGGATGTCCCCTTGGAAAAAGCCATTAATTATTATCAAGATGGCATGAAGTTGTCTAAGCTTTGTAATGATAAACTAAATCAAGTAGAAGATAAAATGACAAAAATAATGAACGAACAGGGAGATTTTGATCCATTTCAGATCCAGGAGGAAGAATAGACGTGCAGCTGACGATGAAAGAGTATTTAACAAGCCGAAAGCAACTAATCGATAAAATTTTAGAACAGTATATTGGCTCATTAACTATTCCACAAAATCTGAAGGAATCCATGATGTATTCAGTTGAAGCAGGAGGAAAACGATTAAGACCAATTTTATTAATGGCCAGTTTTGAATCATATCGCGAGGATGCAGCGATAACCTTAAGTTCAGCAGCTGCTCTGGAGATGATTCATACATATTCATTAATCCATGATGATTTACCTGCGATGGATAACGATGATTTTCGTCGTGGCCAGCCTACTAACCATAAGGCTTTTGATGAAGCTACCGCAATCTTAGCTGGGGATGCATTATTAACGTATAGTTTTGAATTAATTGCTAAAGACTCTAAGTTATCGCCAATTCAAAAAGCAAAACTGATTATGCTGTTAGCAGAAGCGAGCGGGCCAAAAGGTATGGTTGCTGGACAAATATTAGATATGCAAGCAGAAGATAAGTCTATTTCCTTAACAGAATTAGAGCAGGTTCACACATTAAAAACCGGTGAACTATTGCGTTTTGCTGTGATTGCGGGTGCGTATCTCGGTGGAGCCACGGAAGAACAAATGACTCATTTAAAAACATTTGCTTACTATTTAGGATTGATCTTTCAAGTACAGGACGATATTTTAGATATAACAGGCGATGAAGCAAAATTAGGTAAGCGGGTAGGCAGTGATGAAGTTAATTTAAAGAGTACATATCCTAAGTTGCTTGGTTTAGATGGTGCTATAGAGAAAAAAGAATGGTATGTAACGAAGGCAAAAGAAGCATTAGAACGAGCAGATATAGCAGGTTCTTTATTAATGGACTTAACGCTGTTTTTTAGTCAACGAGATCATTGAAGAGGATGCAAAAATGTTATCATCGAATTTTTTGTTGGTTTATCCCGTATGTAAGGTGCCGTAAGACTCCCACTTCAAGAGCCTGAGTTGGTATAAAAGGGTTTAAGTGGGAGAAAACGGCACCTAAATACCCTATTCGTTTAACTAACATTCAGTAGGAGATGGAGGAAAACTCCTACTGAATGAAGTTTCACTTTATTTAAACAATAAACGAAAACTATATTTCCCTTGCCGATGCTAAAGATTTTTATGGTGGCTACTTTAGCTTTTTGATAAATTTTAAAGATTGTTGTTGAAAAGCTTAAGTGATTAAATTGTGTAAAAAATAGACTGTTGATTGTTAAGAATTCAAATAGAATTTCAGCCAAAAATATGTTATAATAGATGTAACTGAGGAATGGTGCAGTATTCTAGTCAGTTCTCCGTACCTGAAGGCGAGCCTAAAAATTCGCCAAAGGGCACATCGATGAAGTTCCTTGTGCAGGCTTGGAGCGCCCAGCTTTGGGTCTGTGCTGGGAGTTAAGGTTTTCGGGCGATCCACAAAGGCATGTGGGCGTTGACCCGATTACCGCGGAGGCCCATCTCTGTAGTAAAAGCTAAGCCTAGGTTTTACTATGGAATGGGGTATGAACCTGCAGTAGACGGTAAGGGACACCTGATATGCAGCGTAGCCTGCCTTGAGTGGTGACTGAGGGGATTAGAGTCTAAGTAATAGATTAGGTGGCCACTGATTTGTTACTTTCATCTCTATGAAATCAGCACTGCAAAAGAGGCTAGGGGACGGTTAAGGACTGTTGAGGAAATCTCCTAGACTGTTCGTACGACATTTAAAAGGGATTATAGTGTGGACTAAGTGGTAATCCAGTCTAGCTTTTGGTGACAAAGCTAAGATCGCTTTAAAGGGAAACCGCCTGCGTGGCAACACGGGGTAGCGGTCTGGGAAAACCTACTGGACCTAAGCCGCAGTTTTTACCTTTTAAATGACCATTTCTCCTTACATAGGATAACGATAAATTACATGTAATGAGGTATGAAATGAAACCACAAGTCAAACGTTCGATCAAATTTAGCTTAACTACTGCCGTTATCACATTTGTGTTAGCGGCTATTTTTTCAATTGTTTCTTCTTCCATTATGAGCGAAGTGGTTTGGTCAATTGGACTTATTATTGTATTTGTTATTGTATTAATAGGTGTTGCCTTTGATATGCTTGGTATTGCTTCGACAGCAGCAGATGAAGCACCATTTCATGCAATGGCTGCTGAAAAAGTAACTGGAGCAAAAGAGGCGGTCATCATAATTCGAAATGCCGATAGGTTTGCCAGCTTTTGTAATGACGTGATTGGAGATATATCGGGAATTGTTAGTGGGACAGCTTCTGCTGTCGTAGTATTACAAGTAGCCAATCTTTTAGGTCATGGAGAAGGATCCACGTTACAAATCACAATTTCGGTTTTATTGACAAGTATTGTTGCAGCAATTACAGTTGGTGGTAAGGCATTAGGAAAATATTTTGCCATCCATTCTTCAACGAAAGTAATCTTCTTTGTTGGAAAAGTAGTATCCCTTATTGAAACTAGATTAAAAATAAAAGTATTGCCAAAAAATAAGTAATAAAAGGAATCATTATGGGTAAAAAAAGATTAGATGTATTATTAGTGGAAAAAAAACTTGCTGAGACGAGAGAAAAGGCTAAGCGTTTAATTATGGCTGGCCTTGTTTTTTCTGATCAGGAAAGATTAGATAAACCCGGTATGCAAATCGATGAAGCCGCATCTATAACAGTTAAAGGGAAACCATTTCCTTATGTTGGTCGTGGCGGGTTAAAATTAGAAAAAGCACTAAAAGAATTTGCGATAACCGTAAAGGATAAAATTATCGTTGATGTCGGTTCATCAACTGGCGGATTCACAGATTGTGCTTTACAAAATGGTGCTAAGCTCTGTTATGCAATCGATGTAGGATATAATCAACTGGACTGGAAATTACGAAATGATGATCGTGTTATTGTCATGGAACGAACTAATTTTCGTTATGTTACACCTGATATACTCGAATACGGTAAGCCAAATGTCGCTTCCATCGATGTTTCCTTTATTTCATTACGATTGCTTTTACCTGTATTAAAGCAATTATTAATGGAGGATAGTGACGTGATAGCACTCATTAAACCGCAATTTGAAGCAGGAAAGGAACAGGTTGGTAAAAAAGGAATTGTTCGTGATCCCGCTATCCACCAATCAGTGATTAAGCGTCTCCTAGCTTTTAGTGAATCAGAGGGATACCAAGTTTTAGGGTTAACCTTTTCACCGATTACCGGAGGAGATGGAAATATTGAATTTTTAACTCATTTAGGATGGAAAAAGCAAGCAGTAGTTAATCCGTTTAGCGATAACGTAATAGCATCCATCGTTCATAGAGCGCATAACGAGCTAACGCGTAAGCAAAAGAAGAATGAAGATTAAAGAAACGGAGGCACCCTATGAGTAAAATACAACGACATATTAAAATTCGTGAGTTAATCACAGAAAATGAAATTGAAACGCAAGATGAGCTTGTCGATCGCTTGAAAAATTTAGGTTACAATGTGACACAAGCGACCATTTCCAGAGATATTAAAGAACTGCATCTAATAAAAGTAGCTACTCCAAAAGGGTCATATAAATACAGCTTACCAGCGGATCAACGATTTAATCCGTTGGACAAGCTAAAACGCTTAGTGATGGACGCATTTGTAAAAATTGATCATGCTAGTCATTTTATCGTACTAAAAACCCTTCCTGGTAATGCACAGGCAGTTGGTGCTTTAATCGATCAATTAGACTGGCAAGAGATCATGGGCACGATCTGTGGAGATGATACCTGTTTAATCATTTGTAAAACAGAAGCAGATACATTGACTATTAAAAACCGGTTTATTGAAATGCTGTGATCTAAGAATGGGGGGAATAATGGCGTGTTAACCGAATTATCCATTCAGGATTTTGCCATTATAGATAAGATTTCAATCACATTTCATGAAGGGCTAACGGTATTAACCGGTGAAACAGGCGCCGGGAAATCCATTATTATTGATGCCGTTCAGTTACTTGCTGGAGGTCGTGGTTCTGTTGAGTTTGTAAGGCATGGTGCGAAGAAAGCAGATATCGAAGGACTATTTATCGTTGATGATAAGTCACATCCTATATTTGCGCTTTCCAGACAATACGGAATTGAATATCAGGATCACCAATTTATATTGAGACGAACGATTACTGCAAATGGAAAAAGTATTTGTCGTGTGAACAGTAAATTAGTTACTTTGGGAATTCTTCGTGAATTTGGTAAAACGCTTATTGATATCCATAGTCAGCATGAAACACAGTCTTTGATGGATGAAGATCAACATATTGAATTATTGGATTTATATTGGCCTGATAAAATAGAAAAAGCAAAAAAAGAATACCGAAAGTTTTATGATCAGTTATCTCACTTAAAAAGCCGCTATCAAAGGCTAAGTAAAAATGAACAAGAAACCGCACAACGGCTAGATTTATTACAGTTTCAATTACACGAGTTAGAGCAAGCCCAATTACAGGTGAATGAGGATGAACAGTTGGAAGAAGAGCGAGGAACGCTTATTAATTTTGAGCGAATTTATTCTGCTTTACAAGAAGCCTACAATTCGCTTTATGGCGAACAAAAGGGTCTTGATTGGGTAAGCCAAGCCCAAATAGTTCTCCAAGAAAACAGTAAATTTGATTCAAAAATTGCCGACAAAGCTAATGAAATTGCCGATTATTATTTTGGGTTAGAGGAATTAACGTATGACTTGGGTAATATGATTGAAACCATGCAATATAATCCAGATCGTTTAAATGAAATAGAAGCTCGTCTAAATGAAATAAATCGTTTAAAGAAGAAATATGGTTCAACCGTTACTGAAATGTTAACATATATGGCAAAAATTGAAGAAGAAATCGAAGAAATTAATAATAAGGATTCACATTTATTAAAATTACAAAAACAAATTGAGGAAAAAACAAAAGATGCTTATTTAGAAGCAAAGGAATTACATGATATTCGTCAAGCCGCAGCAAAATCATTAGTCGAAGATATACATGATGAATTAAAAGATCTTTATTTGGAAAAAGCAACCTTTTCCGTACAATTTCAGTCATCAACGCTTCAAGTGGGTGATGAGATAGAACTTCATAAAAATGGAATTGACCAAGTTAGCTTTTTAATTTCCACTAATCCAGGAGAGCCTTTAAAGCAGTTGACTAAAGTTGCTTCTGGGGGAGAACTTTCAAGAATCATGCTGGCTTTAAAAAAAATATTTGCAAAACATCAAGGTGTGACTAGTGTAATTTTCGATGAGGTTGATACAGGTGTTAGCGGCAGGGTTGCCCAAGCAATTGCTGAAAAGATATACTTAATCTCTCAAGAATCACAGGTTTTATGCATAACTCATCTTCCGCAAGTGGCTGCCATGGCTGATACCCATAAGCTAATTGAAAAACAAACAAGTGATGAGCGTACAACGACACATGTAATTGAATTAAAGCCAGAGTCGCAAATTAATGAGCTAGCTCGCATGGTTACAGGAACTAAGCTTACAGAAACTGCTTTAGACCATGCTCGAGAAATGTTGGAGATGGCTGCTAATTTAAAACAAAAGAAGAATAATCTAACGCAAAAAGCCAGAAAATAAGTTATCTGGCTTTTTTTATATGTTAAAAACACTTTCGTGGAATTATTAAAAATTTTAAGCTATTAGTATAACTGATGAATAAACAGTTTCCCTTAGTATAATAAGCATACATATCTAGATAACCCTCTTTCATACCAAGACTATACATTTATGATTATCCATTAATGAAGGTAATGTTATACAGGACTGCTTAAGTTTCACCAGTTTAAAACGATATCGATTAGCTCAAATTAAAAGTACAGAAAAACAAAAGTGGATGGGTTTAGAAAAGAGGAGAGTGAATGAATTGAATGGCAAGAAAAATAAAAAAATACAGTTTGGCATAGCCTTCTTGGTAATAATTGCCTTATTCGCATTTCCTTTTTTTGCTCCACTAAGTTTCCAAACAGAAAATCCCTCATCTCCATGGAACAATGAAATAACTGCTGTTAATGATGGTTCTTTAAATAAATCCTTATCCAGTACAAATTCATCGGACAATCTACCGTTGTTTTATGAAATGGCTGGCCTGCCTCTAAAGCAAGCTACTGCAGAAGTGAGAGATGATCTTAAAGTAATTCCTGGTGGTCAATCAATTGGGGTTCAGCTTCAAACAAAAGGGGTATTAGTCGTTGGCCATCATTTAGTCAACGGAAAAGCTGGCGAAACTTCTCCTGGTGAAAAAGCAGATATAAAAGTAGGAGATGTTATTTTAGAAATCAATGGCAATAAAATTAAAACGATGAATGATGTAAGACCATTTATTGAACAAGCTGGAAAAGCAAATCATACTTTAGATGTGAAAATAAAGCGTGGTAAAAAGACAATCTCCACTGAATTAAAGCCAGCTTTAGATCAAGATGAAAAAGATTATAAAATTGGCTTATATATTCGTGATTCAGCAGCTGGAATTGGAACAATGACTTTTTATGAACCAAATTCAGGGAAATATGGGGCTCTGGGTCATGTGATTTCTGATATGGATACGAAAAAGCCAATTGAAATTAACAATGGTGCAATTGTTCGCTCCTCCGTAACTTCCATTGAAAAAGGCAACAATGGTATCCCAGGTGAGAAGCAAGCAAAATTCTCACCTGTTGATGATAAGATTGGTTCGATTAATAAAAATACTCCCTTTGGAATATTTGGTGAATTAAACAAAAAACTGGATAATTTTCGAAAGCCAATGCCAATTGCTCTATCACATGAGGTAAAAGAAGGACCGGCAAAGATATTAACGGTTCTGGAAGGAGAAAAAGTGGAAGAATACGATATAGAAATTGTTAGTACCGTTCCTCAAAAGATGCCAGCAACAAAAGGTATGGTTATTCAAATTAAAGACAAGGAATTATTAAACAAAACAGGGGGTATCGTGCAAGGTATGAGTGGGAGCCCTATTATTCAGAATGGCAAAATCATTGGAGCTGTAACTCATGTATTTGTTAATGATCCAATTTCAGGATATGGGGTCCATATTGAATGGATGCTAGAGGATGCAGGGATTAATATTTATAAAGAGAAAGATCAAGCAAATAAAGTAAGTTAAAAACGCGACTTGTATTGGATTTCTTCCAATTCAAGTCCTTTTTTCGATATTTTTATTGTTATTTTTATATTATTGTGACTTATGGTCATTTTTTTGATAATAACAAATATGATATAATGATAAGCAATAAATAATTTTCGACAAATTTGTCTATATTTATCGAAATGTATCGTAATTTATAGTAAAACAGAGAAAACAGAAGTAAACTTCAAAAAAACCAAAGTTTTTTAAATAAAAAAAGGATATTTGTGATTTGTGTAGAATATGTAAAATAGTGAAAAGTTATGTATTACATAAAAGGAGGAACTTTAGTGGAAAAGATTTCAGTTTGTCTTGTTGATGATAACCGTGAATTAATTCACCTGATGGAAGATTATTTTGGAGAACAAGAAGATATTGAAGTAGTTGGGACGGCTTTTAATGGCAGAGATTGTTTGACCATGCTCGAGGATGTAGAACCAGATGTTTTAGTTTTGGATATTATTATGCCTCATGTCGATGGTTTAGCTGTATTAAACACGATTCGTTCTTCAGGAACAAAAATTCCCCATGTAATTATGCTCACAGCGTTCGGACAAGAAGAAGTAATGAAAAAGGCGGTTGACCTCGGAGCAGCCTATTTTATTTTAAAACCATTTGATTTAGATAATTTAGCAGATCAAATTAGACAGGCACAAAGTATTGTACATTCCAGTGTCGTATCAAAAGTGCAGCGAAAAGAGAAAAAGAAGCAAGATCTTGAAGCAAGTATTACAAATATTATTCATGAGATCGGCGTACCAGCACATATTAAAGGATATATGTATTTAAGAGAAGCAATTACAATGGTTTACAATGATATCGAGTTGTTAGGTTCCATTACGAAAGTATTATACCCAGATATAGCTAAAAAATATAACACGACTGCTTCTCGTGTAGAACGTGCTATCCGTCATGCCATTGAAGTAGCATGGAGCAGAGGAAATATTGATTCGATTTCTGCTTTATTTGGGTATACGATTAGTATAACGAAAGCAAAACCGACCAATTCAGAATTTATTGCAATGGTTGCTGATCATCTTCGCTTAGAACATAAAGCGAGTTAACTATTGAGATTTTGGAATGGGAAAAATTACAAGCATTTGGCTAATATTTATCCCGCATGTAAGGTGCCGTAAGTCTTCCACGTTAAGAGCCTCGAGTTGATACAAAAGGGTCTAAGTGTGAGAAAACGGCACCTAAATGCCCGATTTCTTGGGAAAAGCATTCCAAGAAATGAAGTTTCACTTTATAAATCTGTATTTGCGTTAGTATGAGTTCAATCTTTTTTATAAATACTGGCGTTTTTTGAAAAATGCTCTTCTTTATCGGATTTAGCTAAGTTTCGGATAAGGAAGGGCAAATAATGTTAAAACGTACTTATACATCAATCTTATTTTATAATTAAAACATATCCTCCTCATAGGGAGGATATGTTAGTTCTAATCAAAGAAGGTATGATATAATGACTTGACCGCTCTATCCAAATCTTCTGCTTTTATTCCAAACATCATAGAAACTTCGGATGAACCTTGGTTGATCATTTCAATATTTACATTCGCACTAGAGATTGCAGCGGTTGCTTTTTGTGCCACTCCAATTGTCCTTACTAGACCTTCACCAACTACCATAATCATAGCTAGGTTACGATGAATTGAGATTAAATCAGGATTTAATTCATTTTGAATTCGCTCCATCACTAGCTTTTCTTTTTCTAGTGGTAAATTACTTTCTCTAATAATTACGGACATATCATCAATACCAGAAGGAGCATGTTCAAATGAAATACCTTCATCCTCCAAAATTGCAAACAATTTTCGTCCAAAACCAATTTCCTTGTTCATTAAATATTTACTAATATAAATACTGCAAAATCCTGTATCACTTGCAATCCCAACAACACATTTTTCACTCGGTTTTTTTTCTGAGACAATCAATGTACCGGGTGCTTTTGGATTATTTGTATTTTTTATACATACAGGGATTTCCTCTTTAAATGCCGGTATCAGAGCTTCATCGTGAAAAACCGAAAAACCCGCATATGACAATTCGCGCATTTCTTTATAAGTTAAGGTTGTAATTCTTTTAGGTTTTTCGATATAGGCTGGATTAACAGAATACACGCAATCAACATCTGTATAGTTTTCATACAGATCTGCCTTAATTCCGGCAGCAATGATAGAACCTGTTATATCTGATCCACCTCTAGAAAAGGTATTTAATTGTCCTTTCTTGGTATAGCCAAAAAAACCAGGAATAACTAAAATATCTTCGGCGGTTCGCAAGTTGTAAATTTTCGGAAAACTTTCAGGTAAAATCCTTGCATTTCCCGGATTATTGCTTACAATTATTCCAACTTCCTTCGGGTTTATATAGCGTGCCGGTATTCCAATTGAAGAAAGATAAGCGCTAAGGATTTTAGCTGAACTATTCTCACCGATTGCTTTTAAAGCTTCTAATTTCTCCAATGGAGTTACATCCATATGTAATACATTTTCGATCGTTTGGTTTATTTCTTTCAAAATCGTTCCACCTAGCTCTAATTCTTCAACAATTTCAGTAAATCGCTTCATAACAGGCTCAATATATTCTGCTGTTGGACGGTGTTTTCTGCTTATTTCACCAAGTTCGATAAGCATGTCCGTAATCTTTTTATCATTTTTGAACCTTTTTCCTGGTGCGGAGACGACAATGAATTTTCTTTGAGGGTCAGCTTTTACAATGTTGCCTACCTTTTTTATTTGCCCTGCACTGGCAACAGAACTCCCCCCAAACTTTGTTACTTTCACGAGAATTCCTCCTGCTTTTATTTTTATTTTACATCATATCACAAATTCAGTTTTTTTTGTACGTTAAGTTTAAGTATAAAATTTTAACGAAGCAGTTTATTCGACGCAGTAAAAATTTTTAGGTGTGAAGTATAAGTGCAACTAGTCTATTTCCTTATGAGATATGTGAGGAACTAGCCAGTTTACTAATACGTTACGATAAATAAAAAGATGAGGATTTTATTCCCCATCTGCGTAACAGTTTCGTCTACCTTGTTTAGTTTTTTGTTGCTTGCGATCTCGATGGACAATAAACCCACCAATAAAAGCCAATCCGGCAAGAAACAAAATTAAGCCAACTATAAATTGTACACTGCTATGTAAAAACATTGGATAAAACGAAGTAAATAATGAATCTCTCATTAACTTAATCCCAATGGCAGCGATTACACCAGGTATAAATAGTATAATAATAGCAATAATTCTAATCAATTATTTATTCTCCTTCCATTCATGGGAATTTAGTTCTCATGGATGGTCAGTATTAAGCATGAAAACTGTTAGAATACAACGGATTCTCATTAAGTATAGCAAAAATATCACTAAAAAGAAATAAACGGTTATTGCATTAACTTGCAGACTAACGTATGATAAAACTACGCAAAAAAATGCAAGGTGGGATGAAATGAAGCGTGTACTCATTGTTGGAGCCGGAAAAGGGGGAAGTGCTTTATTAAATATTTTAAATGCAACGAACATACTGGAGATCGTGGCAATGATAGATATAAATTGTAATGCGCCCGGGTTAAAGCTTGCGAAAAAGCAAAACATTCCTACAGATAATCAATGGAAATCGTGGATTGATAAAAATATTGATATTGTAATTGAAGCTACTGGTGATGAACAAGTATTTCAAGCTTTATTGGAGCATAGAAGCCGTAAGACTGTTGTCATACCAGGAACTGTGGCTTATATTATTTCAGAGCTGTTTGATGAAAAACAGGAGCTATTGGAGGAAGTTGAGCTACAGATGCGTAATCAAGCACTGATTTTAAATAATATTCGCGATGGAATGATTGTCGTAAATAATCAAGGAATCATTACGTTTATTAATAAAAGTGCGGAAGAAATTATGGAATTAAAAAAACGTGAGTGTGAGGGAAAATCAATTGAGACAATTATTACTAATACTCATTTACCAGAAATATTACGAAATCGAAGACGAGAAGTAAATCAAAAGCTTACCTTAGAAAATGGCAAGCAAATTATTACTACAAGGATTCCCATTATAAATGCTGATAACCTGTTATTAGGTGCCTTTGCAGTATTTAAAGATATTACCGAAGTTGTTAAATTAGCGGAAGAAAACACGGATTTAAAAGAAATTAAAACGATGTTAGAAGCCATTATTTATTCCTCAGATGAAGCAATCAGTGTTGTAGATGAACAAGGACTTGGAATGATGATTAACCCAGCATATACTCGGATTACCGGTTTGACAGAGGAAGATGTCATTGGCAAGCCCGCGACAACTGATATCTCAGAAGGCGAAAGTATACATATGCGAGTCCTACAAACGAGAAGAGCAGTAAGAGGAGCGACACTAAAGGTTGGGCCAGCTAAGAAAGAAGTCTATGTCAATGTCGCCCCAGTGATCGTTGACGGAAAATTAAAAGGCAGTGTTGGGGTAATTCATGACATTTCAGAAGTTCAAGCATTAACAAGTGAATTAAAACGCGCCAGACAAATTATTCGTAATTTAGAAGCTAAATATACATTTGATGATATTATAGGAAAATCCCCTGAAATGAAAATAGCATTGGAACAGGCGAAAGTAGGAGCAAGAACACCTGCAACGGTTTTACTTCGTGGTCAATCCGGAACTGGTAAAGAGTTATTTGCCCATGCGATTCATCATGAAAGTGATCGCAAGCATCATAAGTTTATTAGGGTTAATTGTGCTGCTATAGCTGAATCTATTTTGGAAAGCGAACTGTTTGGCTATGAAGACGGGGCTTTTTCAGGAGCAAGGCGGGGAGGAAAGAAAGGCCTGTTTGAAGAAGCGAATAATGGAAGTATCTTTTTAGATGAGATTGGGGAATTATCTTTAAATATGCAAGCGAAACTACTTCGTGTTCTGCAGGAAAATGAAATTGTACGAGTTGGTGGAACCAATCCAATTGCTATAAATGTTCGTATTATTGCTGCAACCAATGTAAACTTAGAAAAAGCAATTATGAAAAAGACATTTCGTGAAGATTTATATTATCGATTAAGTCGCTTGCCGATCTATATACCATCACTTAAAGAACGATTATCCGATTTGCCTTTATTGGCAAACCACATTATTTTAAAGATTAATCAAGATTATGGAAGAGACGTACAATATATTTCGGAAAAAGCGTTAACTGCATTAAAAGAATATCACTGGCCAGGAAATATTCGAGAATTGGAAAATGTAATAGGCCGGGCAATGATTTATATGGGGTTACATGAAAAAACAATTGAACAAAAACATCTCCCCGATCTTACATTAAATCATTCTCAACAACATGGTGAAACAGTTGTTTTAACTACTACAGAACCTTTACAAACAGCAGTAGAGAAATATGAAAAGAACTATATAAAGAAGGTGTATGAGCAAAACAATTATAATAAGACGAAAACGGCAAAGCAACTGCAAATTTCCATACGAAATTTATATTATAAATTAGAAAAATATCAGCTCGCAAAAGGTGGCAGGCAATGATTTGCAAGGTAATGCAAAATGTTGCAAACTAACACGACTGAAATGAAGCGCTTTCAATAATGGTGTTTTGGCATACTATTTGCTTAAATAAGTAGTGGAGGTATCAAGGAGGGCAAAATGAAGTGTTTAGCAGAACTAAAAGAAAAAGCAAAAGAAGGACAAAAGCAAATTGTTTCTGTTGCAAATGCAGCAGATAAAGACGTACTGCAAGCCGTTAAAATGGGATTAGAAGAAGATCTGTGTGACTTTTTACTAATTGGCAATGAAGGGAAAATAAAAAAACTCGCAAAAGAAGTAGCTCTTGCTTTCCATAAATGGGGAGATCGAGTTATTATTCAACATGCCGAAACGAAAGCTGATATTGCTAGAACAGCTGTCTTAGCTTTGCATGAGAATAAAGCAACTATTTTAATGAAAGGGTATATACCTACAAAGGATGTTTTACAAGCAGTACTCGATAAAGAATACGGTTTGCGCTCAGGAAAGATTTTATCTCATGTAGCTTTATTTGAAGTACCAAATCAAAAAAAACTTGTGTTTTTAACCGATGCAGCGATGAATATTAGCCCAGATATAAAGCAAAAGGTTGCAATTATAAACAATGCGGTTAACGTAGCTCATAGTATAGGTTTGGAATTACCTAAAGTTGCTGCCGTTACTCCTGTAGAAATGGTTAACCCGGATATTCCGTCTACAGTTGATGCCGCTTTGTTAACACAAATGCAGCGGAGAGGGCAAATCCAAGGTTGTTTGGTAGACGGTCCGTTAGCATTTGATAATGCTGTATCTGTAAAAGCTGCTAAACAAAAGCAGGTATCTTCAGATGTAGCCGGACAGGCAGACATACTCCTTGCTTCTTCCATCGAAGCAGGAAATGTACTGTATAAATCATTTGTTTATTACGCAAAGGCAAAGGTAGCTGCCATTATTAGCGGTGCAAAAGCGCCGATTATTTTAACATCACGGGCAGATTCTGCTGAAAGTAAACTTTATTCGCTCTCTTTAGCCATCATGACAACAAAAAATGGGGGATAATAATGGAATTATTTAGTTATATGGAAGAATATGATTATGAGCAAGTTGTTTTTTGTCAGGATAAGAACTCTGGGCTAAAAGCAATTGTTGTCATTCATGACACAACTTTAGGCCCTGCATTAGGCGGAACGAGGATGTGGACATATGATTCTGAGGAAGCGGCGCTTGAAGACGCATTGCGGCTTGCTAGAGGAATGACTTATAAAAATGCAGCTGCTGGGTTAAATTTAGGCGGAGGAAAAGCGGTTATTATTGGTGATCCAAAAACGGATAAAAATCCAGAAATGTTCCGAGCTTTTGGTAGGTATATTCAAGGGTTAAACGGACGCTATATTACAGCTGAGGATGTTGGGACAACCGTACATGATATGGATCTAATACATATGGAGACCGATTTTGTTACTGGTATTTCTCCAGAGTCAGGCTCTTCAGGTGACCCATCACCTGTGACAGGCTATGGGGTTTATAAAGGAATGAAAGCGGCAGCGAAAGAAGCATTTGGTGATGATTCACTAGAGGGTAGAGTAATTGCTGTTCAGGGAATCGGCAATGTTGCTTATGTATTGTGTGAACATCTTCATAAAGAAGGAGCGCAATTAATTGTAACAGATATTAATCAGGAAGCTGTAGTACGTGCAGTAGAGGCATTTGGTGCAAAAGCCGTAGATCCTGATGATATTTATGATGTTGCATGTGATATTTATGCTCCATGTGCTTTAGGGGCTACCATAAGTGATGAAACAATACCTAAATTAAAAGCAAAAGTTATTGCTGGATCAGCTAATAATCAATTGAAAGAAACGAGACATGGGGATATGCTTCACGAACAGGGAATTGTTTATGCACCTGATTATGTTATTAATTCCGGTGGAGTGATTAATGTTGCCGATGAGTTAAATGGATATAACCATAAGCGGGCTTTGAAAAAAGTAGAAACGATCTATGATAGCTTACAAAAGATCTTTGCTATCTCTAAACGTGATGATATTCCTACATATCTTGCGGCTGATCGGATGGCAGAAGAAAGAATTAAATCAGAATATCGTTCAAAAAGTCAGTTTTTATTAAATGGTCATCATATTTTAAGTAGACGTTAATTCAACTGTTGAAATATGAATTGAAATTGATAGGTCGTTTTTTAAAAAAAGGAAGCCTTCGATAAGGATTACTTTATCGAAGGCTTAGAGGAACAAAAGCGTAGGAGCTTATCTAGCAACGTTAATTAGGGAATTCTCTCCTTTGAAAGAAGTAGAACAAAGGCTACTTTCGCAGACATTCTTGAAAAATAGGCAATGAAGTTCTTTCTTGCCCTTAAAAAGGAAAACATTTTCTGCCTGTCGATCCAAACGAATCGGGAATTTTTAGGAGACGTTTCATTTATAAAATTTGTAAAATAATAAGCAGATTTTTCAAGTCTGAGAGAAATACGGCGACAGGAAGAACCGATGTTGAGGAGATCGAAGTTTGCTATAGCTTGGCGTTTAAGCTAGACGAAGCTACTTTTAAAAAAGTTATCCACTATGTAGAAACGGATAAATTCCTAGACAAAATCATCATAACTTTATTACCAGAGCAGGAGAAAGGGAGTAACGTCTAACCAACCCTTTTTATGCTGCGAAACGGAGAGATGTTTATTGCGGGTAAACTTTAGGAGCTTAATTATAAATCCTGGTTCAACATCTACAAAAATTGGAGTTTTTGATAATGAAATATGTATTTTTGAAAAGATTATTCGCCATAAAGCGGAGGAATTAAAACAGTTTCCAACCGTCAATGATCAGAAGATGTTTAGAAAGCAAGTCATCCTTGATCAATTAGATCATGAAGGAATTAATATTTCAAAGCTAGACGTTGTTTGTGCTCGCGGTGGATTAATTCGGCCGATACAAGGTGGAACTTATGAAGTAAACGAACGTATGTTAATAGATTTGCAAACAGGCTATAATGGTAATCACGCCTCTAATTTAGGGGGGATTCTTGCTCATGAAATCGCAAAAGGGCTAAATATTTCTGCCTATATTGTCGATCCGGTTGTTGTCGATGAACTGGCTGACATTGCTCGTTTCTCCGGCATACCGGAAATACCTAGAAAAAGTATATTTCATGCACTTAATCAGAAGGCAGTAGCCAGGAAGGTAGCTGGCAGGTTAAATGGCAGCTATGAAGAGATGAATTTTATTGTCACTCATATGGGTGGGGGGATTACGATCGGTGCCCATTGCCGGGGCAAAGTCATTGATGTGAACAATGGGTTGCATGGGGAAGGGCCGTTTTCCCCTGAACGAGCAGGTACTGTTCCAGTTGGTGATCTCGTTTCACTTTGCTTTTCGGGACAGTATTATGCAGAAGAAGTGATGAACAAAATTGTAGGTAATGGCGGGCTAATGGGTTATCTACAAACAAATGATTTAATGGAAGTAGAAAGACGTATTGCAAGTGGGGATACATTCGCAAGGCAAGTTTATGAAGCAATGGCATATCAAGTTGCCAAAGAAATTGGAGCAATGAGTGCTGTTCTTAAAGGTGATATAGATGCCATTGTGCTAACCGGAGGACTTGCTCATGGAAAATCATTTACCGATTTAATTATCAGCCGTGTTGATTGGATAGCTGACACTATTGTTTATCCTGGTGAAGATGAATTACAAGCATTAAACGAAGGCGTTCTTCGTGTTTTGCGAGGGGAAGAAACACCGAAAGTTTATCATAGTAAAAATGAGATAAAGGAGTGAAAGAGTTTGGCAGAGGATTATGATTTAGTCATACTTGGTGGTGGAACCGGCGGCTATGTAGCTGCAATCCGAGCATCGCAGTTAGGAATGAAAGTAGCTGTTGTAGAAAAAGAAAAGTTAGGTGGTACTTGTTTACATCGCGGTTGCATTCCATCTAAAGCATTACTGCGTAGTGCTGAAGTATATAGACAGGCAAAATCTGCGCATACATACGGTATCGATATGGAAGCTGTATCATTAAACTTTTCACAAGCACAAGCTAGAAAACAACAAGTGGTTGATAAGCTTTATCAAGGTATCAATTCTTTAATGAATAAAGGAAAAATTGACGTTTTTAAAGGATTTGGGCGAATATTAGGGCCAAGTATCTTTTCTCCTATACCGGGTACGATTTCTGTAGAATATACAAATGGCGAAGAAAATACGATGCTTATTCCTAAAAATGTTTTAATTGCGACTGGTTCTACGCCTAATACATTACCAGGTTTAAAAATGGATCATAATAGAATCATTACGTCAGATGATGCGCTGCAATTAACAGAACTGCCAAAATCAATCATTATTGTTGGCGGAGGTGTCATCGGGATTGAATGGGCCTCCATGCTATCTGATTTTGAAGTCGATGTAACAGTTATCGAATATGCAGAACAGATTTTACCTACTGAGGATGATGCAGTTGCAAAAGAGGTGGAGAGGTTACTCAAAAAGAAGGGAATTAATTTTGTGAAACAGGCACAGGTGCTTTCAGATACGGTACAATTAGATGGCGGAAGTGTAACTGTACAAGCAGAGGTAAATGGTGATAGGCAGGAGTTTCAAGCAGAGAAAATACTGCTTTCGGTCGGACGAAAAGCAAATACAACTAATATTGGGTTGGAAAATACGGATATCATCGTGGAAAGCGGAGTAATTCAGACTAACCAATATTATCAAACGAAGGAATCGCATATATACGCAATTGGTGATGTAATCGGTGGTATGCAGTTAGCACACGTGGCTTCACATGAAGGAATTATTGCTGTAGAACATATGGCCGATCAAGATCCGATGACAATTAATTATGATCATGTTCCAGCTTGTATTTATTCCAATCCAGAGGTAGCACGAGTTGGATTAACCGAGAAGCAGGCAAAAGAGCAAGGATATTCCTTGAAAATTGGTAAATTTCCGTTTCAAGCTGTTGGAAAGGCGCTTGTCTATGGAGAAACAGATGGATTTGTAAAGATCATAGCTGATAAAGCAACCGATGATTTATTAGGAGTTCACATGGTAGGTCCACATGTAACGGATATGATTTCAGAAGCGGTTTTAGCCAAAGTATTAGATGCTACGCCTTGGGAGATTGCCCATACGATTCACCCACATCCGACGCTTACTGAGATAGTTGGAGAAGCAGCGCTTGCCGTTGATGGAAAGCAAATCCACGGTTAATTTGGGGAAATATTAATTCTTTTGTACAACTGCTCTTAAACCTTCTTCGTATTTTTTATAATTCGTGAAGTGGAAGTCTACGGCACCTTACATTCGAGATATATGATAGTTAAATTTTCTAGGTGGTTTGCTTCTGCTCAGAACGCACAAAAGAATAAATATTTTTCAAGAGATAACGGCCTAAATTCCCGATTCGTTCGGGGGACAGGACAAGAAAAAACTTCGACAGCGATACATCGCACGCAGAAAAAGCGTTCTTCTTTTTCAAGGACAAGAAAAAACTTCGACAGCGATACATCGTACGCAGAAAAAGCGTACTTCTTTTTCAAGGACAAGAAAAAACTTCGACAGCGATACATCGCACGCAGAAAAAGCGTTCTTCTTTTTCAAGGACAAGAAAAAACTTCGACAGCGATACATCGTACGCAGAAAAAGTGTACTTCTTTTTCAAGGATAGGGAAAACTACGGCAGTGATACATCGCGGTTTTTCAAGGGCACCTGCGAACTTAGCCTTTGATCTGCTTTTCAAGTAGAAAACCATTACTGAATAAAGTATCACTTTATTTAATTAAGGAGGGAACATAATGACAACAAAACGCCATCGTGATTTAGGACTTACAGATGAGCAAGTATTAGAAATATATCGAATCATGCTATTGGCAAGAAAAATCGACGAAAGAATGTGGTTACTAAATCGAGCGGGGAAAATACCGTTTGTTATTTCTTGTCAAGGACAAGAAGCAGCACAAGTTGGAGCAGCTTTTGCTCTTGATCGAAAAAAGGATTATGTAGCTCCTTACTATCGAGATATGGGCGTTGTGTTAGCATTCGGCATGACGTCAACAGAGTTAATGCTATCAGGGTTTGCCAAAGCTGAAGATCCTAATTCCGGCGGAAGACAGATGCCTGGTCATTTTGGGCAAAAGAAAAATCAGATTTTAACTGGGTCATCCCCGGTTACTACGCAACTACCCCATGCAGTGGGTGTAGCACTAGCTGCTAAAATGAAAAATGATCCTATAGTTTCCTTTGTTACCTTAGGTGAAGGATCCTCCAATCAAGGAGACTTCCATGAAGGATTGAATTTTGCAGGTGTGCATAAATTGCCGGTAATTACAATGGTTGAGAATAATAAATATGCTATTTCAGTTCCTATTGAAAAACAAATTGCCAGTAAAACCGTTGCTGACCGCGCTAAGTCTTATGGTATGCCTGGTATAACAGTAGACGGAAATGATCCATTAGCTGTATATAAAGCTGTAAAGGAAGCGCGAGAACGAGCATTAAATGGAGATGGTCCAACATTGATAGAAGCAATAACCTATCGCTTAACGGCGCACTCCAGTGATGATGATGATCGACTTTATCGGAAAAGCGATGAGATCGATGAGGCTCGGAAAAATGATTCTATGATTACCTTTAATAAATACTTAAAAGATACAGGGATACTGACAGAAACCATCGAAAAGCAAATCAATGATGAAATTATTCAAGAAGTTAATCAAGCGACAGATTACGCTGAAAATGCTCCTTATGCACAACCAGAGGATGCGTTAAAGCATGTATATGAAGAGTAGGGAGGGAAAAGAATCATGCCAGTTATGTCCTATATACAAGCAATCACAACTGCTTTAAAAGAAGAAATGCAACGAGATGAAAATGTGTTTATTTTAGGAGAAGATGTTGGGAAAAAAGGCGGTGTATTTCGAGCTACCGACGGTTTATATGAAACGTTTAACGAGGCTCGTGTATTGGACACCCCATTAGCTGAATCAGCCATTGTTGGGGTTGGTATTGGTGCAGCAATGTATGGATTGCGACCTGTGGCGGAAATACAATTTGCTGATTTTATTATGCCAGCAGTAAACCAGATCATTTCTGAAGCTGCTAAAATACGATACCGCTCAAATAACGATTGGAACGTACCGATGACGATTCGTGCCCCGTATGGTGGGGGAGTACATGGAGCGCTTTATCATTCGCAATCGGTAGAAGCAGTATTTGCCAATCAACCAGGCTTAAAAATCGTGATGCCATCTACGCCGTATGATGTAAAAGGTTTATTAAAAGCGGCGATTCGTGATAATGATCCTGTCTTATTCTTTGAACATAAACGTGCGTACCGTTTACTAAAAGGAGAAGTTCCAGAAGAAGATTATGTGCTACCAATTGGTAAAGCAGATGTAAAACGGGAAGGTACGGATATTACGGTCATTACGTATGGATTGTGCGTACATTTTGCCTTACAAGCCGCTGAAAAACTTGCTGAAGAAGGTATTGAAGCTCATATTTTAGACTTAAGAACGGTTTATCCACTAGATAAAGAAGCAATTATTGAAGCCGCTAAAAAGACTGGAAAGATTTTATTAATAACAGAAGATAATAAAGAAGGAAGTATCATCGGAGAAGTAGCAGCGATTATAGCCGAGCATTGTTTATTTGATTTAGACGCCCCTATTCGACGTTTGGCAGGTCCTGATATTCCTTCCATGCCATATGCACCGACAATGGAAAAATTCTTTATGATTAATCCAGATAAAGTTGAAAAAGCAATGCGAGAACTTGCTGAATTTTAACTTATGAGGAGGGAAAAACATGGTTGTAGAAAAAATCAATATGCCACAATTAGGGGAAAGTGTAACAGAAGGGACGATTACTTCTTGGCTTGTAAAAGCAGGGGATAAAATTAATAAATACGATCCGATTGCCGAGGTCATGACAGATAAAGTGAATGCTGAAGTTCCTTCTTCGTATACAGGAACAATTAAGGAATTAGTGGCTCAAGAAGGGGATACCATTGCTGTTGGCGAGCTGATGTGTTATATCGAAACGGAAACAAGTAATCAACAAACATCTCTTGAAAATTCACAAGCTGAAGAAAAAGGAATAGAAGAGCAGAACGATTCAACGCTAGAAAAAGATCAATCGATGAAAAAACGGTATTCTCCAGCTGTTTTGAAAATGGCACAAGAGCATCAAATTGACTTAGAACATGTTACTGGAACTGGTAAAGCAGGAAGAATTACGAGAAAAGATCTTGAAAAACTTATCGCTAAAGGGAAAAATCAGTCAACTAGTGAAAGCGTGTCGGTATCAGCGACATCGAAAGCAAATTCTGCCATAAGTGAACCAACTACTAGGCAGCAGCCAACTGCTTATTCTGGCGACGTGGAAATCCCTGTAACAGGAGTACGTAAAGCAATAGCACAAAATATGGTTCGTTCGAAACAGGAAATACCGCATGCTTGGATGACAGTAGAAGTAGATGTTACAGATTTGGTCAGGTTACGAAATAATATAAAGAATTCCTTTAAGCAAAAAGAAGGTTATGGATTAACATTTTTCGCCTTTTTTGTAAAAGCAGTAGCACAAGCTCTAAAAGAGTTCCCGCAATTGAATAGCACATGGAGAGAGGACAAAATTATTCAACGAAAAGATATCAATGTATCGATCGCAGTAGCAAAAGAACAGGAGTTATTTGTTCCCGTTATTCATCATGCAGATGATAAAAGCATTAAAGGTATTGCTAAAGCGATTCAAGAGCTTGCTGTCAAAACACGTTCTGGAAAATTAACAGCTGACGATATGAAAGGAGGAACATTTACTGTAAATAATACAGGTTCATTTGGTTCCATTCATTCAATGGGAGTAATTAATCATCCTCAGGCTGCCATTTTACAAGTTGAGTCAATTGTTAAGCGCCCGGTAATTATAAATGATATGTTTGCTGCAAGAGATATGGTTAATTTATGTTTGTCTTTAGATCATCGAGTTTTAGACGGTTTAGTATGTGGTCAATTTCTAGCACGAGTTAAAGAACTATTAGAAAATATGAACGAAGAAACAGTTAATATTTATTAAGGAAAATGTTAGAGATTTTATTTAATTGAAATGTTGACTTAATCCTGTTATTCTAACAACAAGCAGAAGAACTATATATTTATATAAGGGGTTTGATTTTTAATGGATTTTAACATATTTATGAATGATGTTGTTAATGCAGCACGTGAAGACATACGTGAAGCTGGCTATGAAGAACTTACAACACCAGAAGCTGTTGATGAGGCGCTTTCTCGTAAGGGAACGACATTAGTAATGGTTAACTCTGTTTGTGGTTGTGCTGGTGGAATTGCGAGACCTGCTGCAGCCAACGCTATTCACTATGATAAGCGTCCTGATCATTTAGTTACAGTATTTGCTGGTCAAGATAAAGAGGCAACAGAAAGGGCAAGAGAATTTTTTGAAGGATATCCACCTTCTTCTCCTTCTTTCGCCTTTTTAAAAGATGGTAAGATCGTAACAATGATAGAGCGCCATGATATTGAGGGGCATAGCCCTGTCGATGTAATCGGAAAGTTACAGAAAATTTTCGATGGTCATTGTAAAGAAGTATAATAGAAATGAGAAATAAAAAAGAAGGGCTGGCTCTATGGTTTAACGTGGGTCAGCCTAATTTTTATATGTTAAGAAAGCATCAAACTTTTGTACTAAAGTTAAGACATGCAGTTAAAAATTGTAAATGATCAACGTTCAGTTAGACCATGCAGTCTTGACTTTGCTACAGTTAGGTTTTCTAAATTGTTCCATAGAAGCAGTGATATCTTCGAAGCATGCAAAAAAATACATGATATTAATCACTATGTATAGCAATCTTATCACTCTTTTTAAGAAGCTCTAGAAGGAGAATGATATGTGAAAATAGGTTATCGAACAATTAAAACCGCTATAGGAACACCGATTGCGATTTGGCTTGCGCAGTTATTAGGTGTTACTAACTTTGTGTCTGCTGGTATTTTAACGATTTTATGTATTCAGCCTTCACGAAAAAAATCCTTTTTAAGTGCTTGGAATCGGTTTTTGGCTTGTATTATTGCATCGATCTTTTCGATTGTTTTCTTTCATTTTATCGGCTATAATCCGATCATTCTAGGCTTATTGCTGGTTATTTTTATACCAGTAACCGTATTATTAAAAATCACCCAAGGTATCGCTACGAGTTCTGTTATTATTTTGAACTTATACGGGGCAGGGTACTTAGATGTTAAGTTTTTAATGGATCAGTTTCTACTCATCATTATTGGTATTGGAACAGGACTCTTATTAAATTTATACATGCCTAGTTTAGACAGAAAGTTAAAAGAAAAACAAGAAGAGCTTGAAAAAAATTTTCAAGTAGTATTGTATGAAATTGCATTATATGTAAGAAATAAAAATATCGATTGGGATGGAAAGGAAATTACCAGGATTCAAAAAATACTTGAAGAAGCAAATGATTTAGTAGAACGTGATAAGGAAAACCATCTATTGCGAGATAAGCATATATATCGTGATTATTTCAAGATGCGAGAACGACAATTTGAATTATTACAACGAATGCTGCCTCTTGTTACAAAACTTCCGGAAAAGTACACCATTTCAGAAAAAATAGCTTCTTTTTTTGAAGAATTATCAAATGCTGTACATCCAGAGAATACAGCAATTATTCGTTTGGAAAAATTAGAAAAATTAAGAGAAGAGTTTGATCAAGAGGATTTGCCATGTACAAAAGCAGAATTTGAAACAAGAGCAAATTTATTTAGACTGCTCCATGATATAGAGGAATATTTAATTTTAAAATTAAAATATAAAGAAAGTGATGTTAAAAGAAAAGCAAAACAAGTTGAAATTTAAGTTGTATGAGGGTTTTCCAATATATTAGCATTTATCCCCATCTTCTGTCAGGTAATAACAGAAGTTGGGGATTTTATTGTTTCAAAATAAATGTAATGACATCATTTGTTTGTTTTTACGGAGCTTCTTCCTGATGGACTTTTGACATTAGATGAACATTGCTAAGGCTGCTGTGAAAGTGGATAAAAGCATAGCAATAATCATAATAAAGACAATTATTTTATTTCTGCGTTGGCGTTTAGATTTTTTTGCCATTTTAATCCTCCTTTGTTTCTTAAACGGCAATTTACATATCTATTTATTTCTAAGACCTTGGTAAAGTTAGATTATGGTAAAAACGGTTTGATGATTAAATCTGCATTAGACGAATTAGGATGTTTATGTGTATACTTTTTGTTCAGAGTCACTGACGGAAGTTTCATCTTATTTTACCGTGAATCTACAAATTGGACAAGGTCTTCCATGTATTTTCAAAAAATAACAGAGATGTTTGGTCTGTTTCAATGATTAACTAAATACCTTTAATATAAGAGGATATACATAAAAGTTCATTAAAAATGACATAATGAATTCCTTACTATAAGAAAGAATACACTAAGAATGTAAGATACCGTATTTTTCTCGTACCTTAGGAAACGATATGTTTCTGCATTTGGATGTATTTTTTATAAGGAGTTATCTGGGAGCATTTGTATTCTAGCTTTTGTTCTTTTAAACAGCCTTGAGAACATTATGGGAGAAAGGACGGCTAATTGCCAGATCACAGGATGAGAAAAACATTCGACAACGCCACACCACACGTAGAAAAAAAGTGTTTTCCTTTATCAAGAATATTGCGATTTTTACAACACACATATAAGGAGTATTTTTTACACTATAGGAAAATATAAAATTTTAAGGTTTATAGTATAAGAAAAACTGTAGCTTTTCGCTAAAGACTTGGCGACAAGCCAAGTTTTTCTAACCTTTTTAAAGGAGGAATAAATTTGGAAGTAAAGCATGAGTCTTTCATAAAACATGTAGCACATATTGGTATTGCTGTTCGTAACATGGAGGAAACATTGCCTTTTTATATACAAGTTCTGGGATTACAGGTTGAACAGTTGGAGATACTGGAGAAAGAGCAAGTATTAATTGCTTTTTTATCTGTTGGTAACAGTTATTTAGAATTACTACTGCCTACAACTACTACTTCAACTATTTATCAATTTATCGAAAAGCATGGAGAAGGAATCCATCATATTGCCTTAGAAGTGGAAAGTCTTTCGGAGCGAATTATTCAATTAAACCAAGCTGGACTGCCCTTTATTGATGAAGAGCCTCGATATGGTGCTAAAGAAAAAATGGTAGCATTTATTCATCCAAAAGTAACAAACGGTGTGCTATTTGAACTTTGTGAAGGCAGGAAAATATAGATGGATATGTATGATAAAATAAGTGAGCTTTATGAAAAACGGCGAAAGGTAAAACAAGGAGGCGGGGAAGAAAAATTAAATAAACAGCGAGACAAAGGAAAATTAACTGCAAGAGAACGTCTGGCGTATCTCTTAGATAAAGAGACGTTTATCGAACTAAATCCATTCATGAAGAAACGTACTGCTCCAACAAATGGTGATGGAGTAGTAACCGGATACGGGAAAATCAATGGCAAGCCGGTTTATATTATGGCACATGATTTTTCGGTTCATGGAGGTACATTAGGAGAAATCCATGGTAAAAAAATAGCTTCCGTACTAGATTTAGCTGTAAAGGCAAAAGTTCCATTTATAAGTTTAATCGATTCAGGTGGGGCTAGAATCCAAGAGGGAGGCCGCTTTAGATGCATATGGACAAATATTTCGGAAGACTGTCCATTGTTCTGGGGTGATTCCACAGATTTCTGTAATTTTAGGTCCCAGTGCTGGTGGAGCAGTATATTCACCAGCATTGACGGATTTTGTCATTATGGTGAAAAAAACGGCGCAAATGTTTATTACAGGACCCAAAATAATAGAAAAGGTTACCGGGGAGATAATAGATAAAGAAGCTCTTGGAGGAGCGGAGATTCATAATAGTAAAAGTGGAAATGCTCATTTTTTGGCAAGTACAGAAACAGAGGCATTAGATCTAGTCCGGCGTTTGCTTATATATCTTCCTGCCAATCATCAAGAAAAATTAGAACCTATACCGTTTCATTATGATTTTACAAAAGAAAGTGATTTAATAGAGGTAGTTCCTTTTGATTGTAGGTTGCCGTACGATGTAAAGCAAATCATCTATTTGATTACGGATCAAGCTAGTTTTTTAGAAGTTCATGCACATTTTGCTAAAAATATTGTAGTTGGTTTTGCCAGCATTTGTGGAAGGATTGTAGGTATTATAGCCAACCAACCGAAATATTTAGCGGGCAGTCTCGATATTGATGCCAGTGATAAAGCTGCTCGATTTATACGCTTTTGTGATGCATTTCAAATTCCGCTTGTGACATTGGAGGATGTTACAGGCTTTTTGCCTGGGGTAAATCAAGAGCATCAAGGTATTATTAGGCATGGAGCTAAGCTGTTATATGCTTACGCGGAAGCAACAGTTGCAAAAATTACCATCATTCTTCGTAAAGCTTATGGTGGTGCTTATGTGGCTTTAAATAGTAAAGCGATTGGGGCTGATCTTGTATTTACATGGCCGAATGCAGAAATTGCAGTAATGGGTCCAGAAGGAGCAGTCTCGATTTTATACGCTAAGGAAGCAGAAAAAAGCAAGAATTCAGTCCAATTCCTAAAGGAAAAAATAACTACATATATAGAGCGCTTTGCCAATCCTTATGAAGCGGCCCAACTTGGACTAGTAGATGACGTTATTGATCCAAGGGAAACGAGAAAGACTATAGCTTATGCTTTAGAAATGTTAGCCCATAAGCAGGAGGAACAACCAGTAAAAAAACATGGCAACATTCCGTTGTGACTAAAAATATTTAAAAAGGAGGATACTCATCATGGTTAATGAGAAAAGACTTGTGAAAGAGTTTTTAGAATTAGTTCAAATCGATTCGGAAACAGGATATGAAGCTAAAATTGCAGAGATCTTAAAACAAAAATTTCAAGAATTAGGGCTAGTAGTAGTAGAAGACAATAGTAAAGAAACTACGGGGCATGAAGCTGGCAACTTGATATGTAATTGGGTTGGAAATAAATCTGGTGTGGAACCGATTTATTTTACTTCACATATGGATACTGTTGTTCCAGGAAAAAATATTAAGCCAAATATAAAAGATGGATATATTACTTCAGATGGAACTACGATACTAGGTGCTGATGATAAAGCGGGGCTGGCCGCAATTTTAGAGGCGATTCGTACAGTAAATGAAAATAATTTACCTCATGGTGATATTCAGTTCATTATAACTGCTGGTGAAGAATCTGGGCTAGTGGGAGCAAAAGCATTAGACCCGTCGTTACTTCATGCAAGCTACGGTTATGCGATAGATAGTAATGGAGAAGTAGGTGATATTATTGTAGCCGCTCCTACACAAGCAAAGATCCATGTAGTTATCAAAGGAAAAACAGCTCATGCAGGGGTTGCACCTGAAAAAGGGGTTTCAGCCATAACATTAGCTGCTAAAGCAATTGCTAAAATGCCATTAGGCAGAATTGATGAAGATACAACAGCTAATATTGGTCGCTTTGAAGGTGGAAAGCAGACAAATATTGTTGCAGACCATGTTGAAATTCTAGCGGAGGCTAGATCACTCGTTCCGGAAAAAATGGAGACGCAAGTAGCCAAAATGAAAGAAGCCTTTGAAACAACGGCAAAAGAATTTGGCGGCTCTGCTAAGGTTACGGTTAAAGTAATGTATCCTAGTTTTAAGCATGAAGCAGGGGAAAAGGTTGTTGAAGTAGCTAGAAAGGCTGCTAAAGCGATTGGCAGGGAGAGTAAATTACTTCATAGTGGTGGTGGAAGTGACGCCAATGTAATTTCTGGATATGGTATCCCAACAGTTAATTTAGCTGTAGGCTATGAAGAGATTCACACAACGAATGAACGAATTAAAGTAGAGGATTTGGTAAAGGTTACAGAGCTTGTTACGGCGATCATTCAAGAGGCAGCAAAATAAATGTAAATGAATCCTTCTAAGGAGTAATCTTTAGAAGGATTCATTTAATTTTATTGATAGGCCAAGTGAAAGGTATGACTTTTTACTGACAACTTCTTCAGTGACTGGTTTTAACCGTTGACCTTTTAATGATTAACAGTATAAAGTAGAATCAATAAATAGGATAAAGGGAGATATACCAATGACACATCCTAAACGAGGACGGATTATTTTTCATGTCGATATGAATTGCTTTTATGCTTCGGTTGAAATGGCATATAATCCAGATCTAAAAGGAAAGCCACTAGCAATAGCCGGTAACCCTGAGGAGAGAAAAGGGATTGTCGTTACAAGCAGCTATGAAGCGCGGGAAAAAGGAGTTAAAACGACGATGAATGTATGGCAGGCTAAAAAGCTATGTCCGGAATTAATCGTGATGCATCCAAACTTTGACCGTTACCGTGCTGCCTCTAAAGCCTTATTCCAAATGCTTGCCGAAATTACACCACTTGTTCAACCAGTTTCCATTGATGAAGGGTATATTGATGTAACTGATGTTGCAACAAAGTTAAATCCAATTGAACTGGCAAACAATCTGCAAAAAAGCATTTTACATGACTTGGATTTGCCATGCAGTATCGGGATTGCACCAAATAAATTTTTAGCTAAAATGGCTTCTGATATGGAAAAGCCTCAAGGATTAACCATTTTAAGAAAGCGTGAGGTGCCAACTGTATTATGGCCTCTGCCGATTCATAAAATGTACGGAGTAGGGGAGAAGACGGCGACGAAATTAGAGGCTGCGGGTGTTTATACAATTGGCGATTTAGCAAAAAAGGATGCGTATATCTTAAAGCAAATTCTAGGGATAAATGGCGAGCGTTTAAAACAGAGAGCGAACGGTATCGATATGAGCCCGGTTGACCCAAATGCCATCAATGATTTTAAAAGCATTGGCAACTCTAAAACATTACCATATGACACGAAGGACGATAAAGAAATTGAGACACTGCTAGTACATCTAGCAACAAAAGTAGATCAACGGTTGAAACGAAAAAAAGTGGTTGGCAGAAGCGTTCAATTAATGATTCGCTATCATGATCGAAAAACAATTACTCGTAGTAAAAAACTAAGCTCTTATATCCAAACGAAAGAAGATATTTTACGAGTAGCTAGCGAATTATTAGAAAACCATTGGAACTTGGAGCCGATTCGATTATTAGGAATCACGGTAACAGATCTTCAACAAAAACATCAGGCAGCACAACAACTTGATTTATTTACGTATGAGAAAGAAGTGGAAAAAGAAAAATTGTATGAAGTAATGGATCAGTTAGCTGAAAAATATGGTAAGAACCCATTTATTGATATAGAAACCACTGTTTCAGACAAAGATAATCATCGCCCAACTACGAGCTTCCAAAAGGATTTTTTAGATGATTATAAATTATAAAAGCTAAGCCGAGATGCGACTTAGCTTTTTTTAAACATGAATAAATTGTAAAATGATAGGGAAACAAGAGATATAGAGCCACTATGTTTTAAGTACAAATAACGGATCACATGAGAAATGCTTTTTTTACACTATAGGAAAGTATTAAATTTTATGGTTTATAGTATAAGAAAAACTACAGCTTTCGCCATAAAGACTTGGCGACAAGCCAAGTTTTTCTAATATAATAAGCGCAGAACCATCTGGAGATCCTCTTAATAAGCTAATCGAACCTCTCTTACGCTTTACTTATCGAGGAGGGATGAAAATGACTTATTTTATTATCTTTTTTAAAATTGCTTCAGACAGTTTACTACCAGGGTAACGAAACGGGATATCAAATTTCGTTGACTGTTTCATAATACTTTTCTTATGAGAAAATGTATCAAAGCTAAATTTCCCATGATAATTTCCCATTCCACTAGCTCCGACACCACCAAAAGGTAGGTGAGGATTCGCTAGATGAAGAAGTGTATCATTAATACTTCCTCCTCCAAAAGATAAATATTGCATTATTTGTTGCTGAGTATTTCCATTCTCTCCAAAATAATATAATGCCAATGGTTTTTCCTTCGTTCGGATAACACTGACAGCTTCATCAATTTCACGAAATGTCAAAATCGGGAGAATCGGACCAAATATTTCTTCCTGCATGACAGGATCTTCCCATGTTATTTTATCTAAAATGGTTGGTTCTATTTTCAGTGTTAAAGGATTTGCTTCTCCTCCGTGTAATACCGATCCATTATCTAGAAACTTTGTCAAGCGCTGAAAATGTTTTTCATTAATGATACGAGTATAATTCTTATTCGTTATTGGGTTTCTTCCATAAAAATTACGAATATACTTTTTCATTGCTTTAATTAATTTAAATTTTACTTTTTCATGGACATATAAATAATCGGGCGCTACACAAGTTTGACCAGCATTGGTAAATTTTCCCCATACGATACGTTTAGCAGCTAAGGGAATATTCGCATCCTTATCTACAATTACCGGGCTCTTTCCACCTAATTCAAGGGTTACTGGTGTTAAATACTTACTTGCCGCATTCATAATGATTTTACCGGTATTTGTACTTCCGGTAAAAAAGATATAATCAAAACGTTGCTCTAACAACTTTTGTACGGTCTCTTTTTCACCCTCTACGACAGTTAAGAAGGAGGGATCAAAATTTTCTACAATTAATTTCGTGATCAAAGCAGATGTTTCCTTTGCATATTCAGAAGGTTTTATAATTGCACAATTACCGGCAGCTAATGCGCCAATAGCAGGAGCAAGTGCTAATTGCAAGGGATAATTCCACGGTGCAATAATTAAACAAACTCCATATGGCTCTTTCATAATATAATTTTTTGATCCTTTATGGGTTATTGGAGCAGATACTTTAATTGGCTCCATCCAACCTCGTAAATGTTTTAATGTATAATCAATTTCCGTTAATAGAAAGCCTAATTCTGTTGTAAATGTCTCATGTTTTGATTTGTTCAGATCTGCTTTTAAGGCTTGGTAAATAGCTGTTTCATTATCTTTTAACAAGTTTTTTAATTTTTGCAATTGTTGTTTCCGAACGGTATAGTCCATTGTATTTCCATTTAGGAAAAAAGTCCTTTGGTTCGAAACAATTGTTGGAATATCTGTCAATGAAAGCCCTCCTCCTTAATGAATCGTAAACTTGGAAAAATCATAGGCCAGCTTTGTCTTAGGAAATATCGCAGTGGCTTCTTGTAAAAGCTGATCATTTTCTTCCTGTTGATAGCGAGACGAAATATGCGTCAAAATAAGCTGTTTACAATTACTTTCTAACGCTAACCTAGCCGCTTGCAAAGTCGTTGAATGAAAATATTGGTGTGCAAGCGTTTCTTTATCATGACGAAAGGTTGCCTCATGAACCAGAACATCAGCATTTTTCGCTAGCGAAACAAAGCGTGGTGAATACCTCGTATCTCCAATAATGGTAATGATCTTCCCCTGTTTTGGCGGCCCAACGACGTCTTTACGGTAAATGATACCTTTACTTGGAATGGTAACTGTTTCATTTTCTTTAATTTGTTGGTAGATGGGACCTGGCTTAATACCAAGTGATTTTAGTTTATCAACGAGTAATTCCCCTGGTTTATCTTTCTCTACAATCCGATAACCAAAGCTTGGTACGCCATGATCCAATAATTCGACATAAACGGTAAAACGATCTAATTTTAGTACCATTTTATCAGCTACCTCCACAATGGATATGGGGTAAGTCAGATGTGTTTCACTAAGCTGTAAATTCGTTTCTACAAACTGTTTTAATTCTTTTGGTCCATAGATGGTTAAAGGTGTTGTTCCTCCTTGAAAGGAACGACTGCTAAGAAAACCGGGTAATCCATATATATGATCGCCATGCATATGTGTAATAAAGATCTTATTAACTTTTCTTGGCTTAATTGAACTGTGAAGGATTTGGTGCTGTGTTCCTTCCCCACAATCAAATAACCAAATACTGTTTTGTTCTTGTAATAAGGAAAGCGCTAAAGCTGAAACATTTCTCTCTTTGGAAGGAACACCGGCTCCTGTTCCAAGGAAAATTAATTCCAATATAATTCCTCCAATGCTATTTCCATCCCCGTTCATATTGCGTTGGGGGTTGTAAGTTATAGTTTAGTTCGTCTGCAGCAGCTTTGGGCCAGTAAGGATTTCTAAGTAGTGCACGACCAATAAATACAAGATCAGCACGATCATTTTGTAAAATTTCTTCGGCTTGTTTCCCGCTTGTAATTAACCCAACTGCACCAGTATGGATATCTACTTCTTGTTTGATCTTTTCACAACGCTTGACTTGATAACCAGGAAAGACGTTTATTTTAACTGGTACAACTCCACCAGAACTACAATCGATGAGATCAATTCCATCTGCTTTTAAACGCTTAGAAAAATAAAGAATATCTTCTAATGTATTACCGTCACTTACATATTCATCTGTGGATAAGCGAACAAATAAGGGCCCTTTCCACACGGTATGTATCGCGGTAATAATTTCATGTAAGAAGCGATATCGATTTTCCCTTGTACCACCATACTGATCTGTTCGGAAATTCGTTAATGGTGATAAAAATTGATTAATGAGATAGCCGTGAGCAGCGTGTATTTCAATTATATTAAAATTTGCCTCTCTAGCTCGTTTAGCAGCCTGTTTGAATGCTGTAACGGTTGCTTTTATCTCATTTTCTGTCATCTCTTTCGGCTGCTTGGATTGTTCATCATATTTCACAGCAGATGGAGCATAGATAGTGGAAGGGAGTTCTGCTTTTCTACCAGCATGGGCAAGCTGAATGGCGGTTTTAGCACCATAGCTTTGAATTTTTTTATTGAGTTGTTTTAATCCCTCGATATGTTTATCATCCCAAATTCCTAAGTCCTCTGGTGATATTCTCCCTGCTTGTTCTACAGCAGTCGCTTCAAGCATAATTAAGCCCACTTGTCCAACAGCACGTGATATATAATGAGTTTTGTGAAAAGGCGTTACCATTCCATCTTGATCAGGACAAGAATACATACACATCGGTGACATGACAATGCGATTTTTTAAGGTAATTCCTTTCAAAGTAATTGGTGAAAATAATTTAACCATTGTTCTTCCTCCTTCTATTGCTGTTTACCTAACATGAGGTGCTTATAGTATAATGCTACGTCTGGAACATCTGTAAAAATACCATCAACTCCATATTTGATGGAACGAATAATACGAGCTGGCCGATTGACAGTGAAAATCCGCAACTTTACATGTTGTTGCTGTGCTAAAGTAACCATAGATGGATTTACCAGGTTATATTTTACATGTAAGGCATTAGCTCCAAGTTCTTTCACAAATTGAATTGGGTTGCGGATTCTTTTTGAAGTTAATAACGCTAGTTCTCTAAAATTGGTATGAGCAGCCATTCGTTTAACACTGTTTGGATTAAATGTTGAAATTGTCGTACGATTAATTAGCTGATAAGCTTTGATTTGTTCATAAACAATAGCTTCTATATACTTATAGTCTATTTTATTATTTTTCAGTTCAATATTTAAATATATTGACTTATCCTTTATCCATGTCAATAATTCTTCTAACGTTGGAATCGTCGTTCCTTTGAACTTTGGTGAAAACCAACTGCCAGCATCAAGTTGCTTTAGTTCATGATACGTCAAATCTCTGATATAGCCGATACTGTTTGTTGTTCGGTTAACATGCTCGTCATGAATAAGGACTGGAACATTGTCTTTCGTCAATTGCACGTCCGTTTCAATGCCGTCTGTTTTCATATTATATGCCAATTGAAATGCTGGCATCGTATTTTCAGGTGCATAGTTGCTCGCTCCACGATGTGCGTAAATTTTCGGTTTCATTTTTTCACCTCTTCGTAAAAAATAAGAAGAGAGATGCTTCTTCCTTCTGTTTACCATTATATTAGGATAATAAAACTGAGAAAAATAAGTAGAAAATGACAGCTCCTGTATAAAAAATAGTATAGAAACTGTTTTACTTATTGTGTTGGAAAATGATTGAAAAGTCAATGTCTCTCTATTGACAGTAGTTTATTCGTAAGAGGACGATTTGGTGAATCAATGACAAACGAAAGCTAAGTATGATGTAATAATGAGGATATTATACAACGTTGGTTTGAAGGATAAACGATGATAAAGGATAAATTTATCGACAATTGTTCACAAACGGAGTAAAATATATAGAAAATGAATGAACATTCAGTTGGAGGAATTATAGTAATGGATAAAATTAGCCGAATAACAGTGTCGACTCCTTTTGAAGTAGGGGATGTTCATATATATGTGTTAGCTGGTGAGGCATTATCGCTTATCGATGCCGGTGCAAAAACAAAAGCTTCCTGGGAAGCATTAACCTCACAATTAAAAGAAATTGGCTACCACCCAAATGATATTGAGCAGATCATTTTAACACATCATCACCCAGATCATATTGGTTTAATCGAACAGTTTTCTAATGCAGAACGGATTGTAGCACATCCCAACGTTAATTATTGGTTGACATTGGATGAGCAATATGTTGAACACTATTTGCATTTTTTTCAGGAGTATTTTAAAGCCTGTAGTATTCCTGAAGTTTTTTATCCCGCACTGGAACAGCTTAAAGCAACCTTACAATATGTTGGGAAAGGGGAATTAACCGACATTTTAACGGAAGGAGATGCTTTGCCTGGACATCCCGATTGGAAGGTTATTGATACAAAAGGACATGCCCAGAGTCATCTGTCATTCCTCCGCGAGCAGGATCAGTTATTAATCGGAGGAGACCATGTTTTAAAGCATATTTCCTCCAATCCAATTGTAGAGCCGCCAGAATTAGGAAGACCAATGAAAGATCGGCCAAAACCACTACTCCAATATCGGAAGAATTTAAAAAAATGTGCAGATCTAGGAATAAAAAAGATTTTGTCTTCTCATGGAGAAGTTGTAGATAATCCTCGACAGTTGATTTTTAATCGATTAAAAAAACAAGAGGAACGAGCGGATTTTGTTTATCAAATACTTATTAAAAATGGGGGGAAACGAACACCATTTGAAATATGCACCGAGCTTTTTCCCAAGCAATATAAAGAGCAAATTAGTTTAACCATGTCAGAAACGATTGGACAGCTGGATTATTTGGAATCTAAACAACTTGTATCTAAATCCATGATAGATGGGAAACTTTTTTATGAAGCAGCAGATATTGACAAGTAAAAAGATAATTATTACTGGAGCATCTAGCGGTCTAGGAGAAAGTTTGGCTTGGCAGATTGCAAAAAAAGGCGGAATCCCTATATTGTTGGCACGATCTACAGAAAAATTACAGCAGATCAGTACTGCGTTACATGAAAACTTTGCTATTTTGCCTCCGTTTTATCCAGTAGATTTGAGAAATAAAGCAATGACTAAAAAAGTAGTGCATACGATTATTTCTGAACATGATCCAATTCACGGTCTAATAAATAATGCTGGAGTCGGTGTGTTTTCGGAAGTTAATCATATTAGCGAAGAAGCGATATCCAAAATGTTCCAATTAAACGTGGAAGCATTAATCTATGTAACCAAACAGTTGTTACCTTATCTGCTTCAACAAGAGCATGCACATATTATTAACATCGCTTCTCAGGCAGGAAAAGTTGCTACTCCTAAAGCTGCCATTTATGGTGCAACAAAACACGCAGTATTAGGGTTTACAAACGGGTTACGAATGGAATTAGCCACAACAAGTAATATTATCGTAACCGCTGTTAACTTAGGTCCTGTTAAAACAAATTTTTTCCGTACAGCAGATCCAGAGGGAATGTATGAGCAAAATGTAGCACGCTACATACTGAATCCTGATGACGTAGCCAGAAAAGTAGCTGCTTGTTTATTTGTACGAAAACGGGAGATTAACTTACCATTATGGATGGATATTGGCAGTAGAATTTATCAATTATTGCCTGGATTATGTGAACGTCTGTTACGAAACCAATTTTCCAAAAAATAATAGAGGAGGGCTACTGGTATAGGAGCTTATTATTTCTGAAAAAGCAAGTGAGGAACTGATAAAAATAAAGCCAGAAACATTTCCTTATTTATAATTATGGTACGAATGGATTGCCAACAATTCGATTTACAAGCCGAATCCATCTCACATATAAACAAGTGTCTAATCATCGTATAGTCTGCTATGTTGAGGAACAGCAGGAGATATTTTTTGCTGCAAGTACGATATTAGACTTTGGAAACGGGATGTTCCGACTATTAAGTTCAGAAGGCGTTTTAAATCCATTTATCCCACATCTAACTGGCAGTAAGACCCCCACCTCGGGGAGTAAGAGGGATCGAGGAAGTCCAGGTGTGGGATAACTGCCAGTAAAATCCCGATTGGTTCGGGCCAACAGGATAAGGAAAGCTTCCTTGAAGCAGCATCGCACGAAGAAAAAGCGGTTTCCTTTTTCGAGGACGTCGCGTTTTTAGCTTGAGATCCTTTGTATGGGGATGAGAGAAAACCCCCACTCATGGAAGTTTCACTTTATTTCTTCTGCTCAGTTGTTAGCAGAAAATAACTTGCATTAAACGTACCAGTATCTAAAACGGCTCTCTAAACGTTTCATAACATAAGGAGTCATTTTAGCGTTGCTGTTTTATTAGTTTATCCCGCATGTAAGGTGCCGTAAAACCCCGCTTCAGGAATTATAGAGAATACGAAGAAGTCGCAGTGGGATGAACGGCACCTAAATGCCCGATTCGTTCAGGCTAACATTCGGAGAAAAGCAATCCTTGAATGAAGCTTCACTATATCCCGCATGTAAGGTGCCGTAAAACCCCGCTTCAGGAATTATAGAGAATACGAAGAAGTCGCACCCTGGGATGAACGGCACCTAAATGCCCGATTCGTTAAGGAGGCCTTTAGGTCATACCTTTAAGGTGCTAACATTCAAGGGGAAAAGCAATCCTTGAATGAAACTTTACTTTATCAATAGTGGCTAACTTATCGATGAGCCTGATAACTATTTGCTTTCGTTAACTGTTTTAATTGTTCCACTACGTCATCAGATAGTTTATGTTCAAGCTTCCCTGAGATTGTTTTTTTTATTTGTGTTAACGAACTTGCACCAAACACAGCGCTAGTGACAGCGGGGTTGGTAAGCACATATCGCAGTGCCACTTCGCTTACATTAGCTGGTGCAATTGTAGCGAGTTTTTTTAGTAAAGTGTTTAGTTCATCATGGGAGTAATCCAGATAGCCGTCTTTTGCTTTTGCTTTGCTTTGATTAAATCCTTCATTAGTTAAAATTCCTTTCGCTAAAGGTCCCCGTGCTAAAACGCTAATTTCATTTTTATATAGTAAACCAAGCAGTTCCTCTTCTGGTCGGCGATCTAATAAACTATACTGCATCATGACTCCATCAATCGAAGAACGTTTTATATATTCCCGAATGACATTGGGCCGAATGGAAGAGATACCATAAGCGCGTATTAATCCTTCCTGCTTTAATTGTTCGAACGCTTCAATCGTCTCATCAATAGGGTCTTCTATCGTTCCCCCATGTAACATATAAAAATCAAGATAATCTGTCTGTAACCGCTGTAAACTATTCCTTAAACTTTGGTGAATATGTTGTTTGGATGGATCCCAAAACCACGTTTTTGTCTGTGGATTAAAATGATTGCCTACTTTTGAGGTTAAAATAATCTGATCACGTTTTTCTTTTATCACTTCACCGACAATTTCTTCGTTTTTGCCAAAATCGTATAAATCAGCTGTGTCTAAATGATTAATTCCTTGATCAAGGGCGTAATCAATGATATATTTTGCTTTTTTTAAGTCTGTTCCTAGTGACATACATCCCAAAGTTAGTTGCGAAATATAAATGTCAGATTTACCTAATTTATTCCGTTTCATAATAATCCCCCCATAGCTGTATTACCTCTATTTTAAATAGAGGTAATGGTTAAAACAATAATTTCAACTGGAATTGTGGTAAAATAAAGAAGAAAAATTGATCAAACAAGGATGATAGGCATGAAAAAATTTGCAGAAAAAACGATTAGCTCACAAGAAATTTACTCGGGAAAAGTAGTTCATTTACAAGTAGATGATGTTATTTTACCTAATGGAAAACAAGCGAAGCGAGAGATTATTAATCATCCCGGAGCAGTGGCGATCATTCCAATTACGAAAGATAATAAAATAGTCATGGTTGAACAATATCGTAAGCCGCTAGAGAAATCATTATTAGAGATTCCTGCCGGTAAACTGGAACCGGGAGAAGTCCCGGAGACAACCGCAATTCGTGAATTAGAAGAGGAAACTGGCTATACGACGAATGAGCTTTCTTTAGTTACTTCATTTTACACTTCTCCAGGGTTTGCAAATGAGTTGATCTACATTTATATAACCGATCAATTGGAACGTGTCGATGAACCGGCTGAGGGTGATGATGATGAGTTTATTGAGATTGTTGAAGTAACATTGGATGAAGCGAAGCAATATGTAGAAGAAGAACGAATTCATGATTCAAAAACAAACTATGCGATTCTTTATTTACATGCATTGGGGATGAACTAAACGTGTTACATTCTTATGTTGCAGATTTACATATTCATATTGGCCGTGATATGTATGACCGTCCAGTAAAGATTACGGCATCGAATAAACTTACATTAACTTCCATTCTAAAAGAAGCTAGTAGAAATAAAGGTGTCGATGTCGTCGGAGTTATTGATTGCCAGTCACCTGGTGTATTAGAAGAAATTCAAGTACTGATTGATCATGGTGTTGCACATGAATTAACGGGAGGCGGTATCCAATTTGAGACGGTAACCCTTTTGCTTGGATCCGAAATTGAAGTTTATGACGAAGCTTGTCACGGCCCTATTCATGTGTTATGTTATTTTCCAACATTACAAACAATAAGCCTTTTTTCCCATTGGTTACGTACGAAAATGAAAAATAGTACATTAAGTTCACAACGATTCTATGGTACTGGTATAGAACTGCAACAAAAGGTAAAAGAATTGGCAGGGATTTTTATCCCTGCTCATGTATTCACTCCGTTTAAAAGTCTATATGGAAAAGGAGTTCAACAGTCTTTAGCCGAAGTATTTTCCCCTTCGTTAATCGACGGAATAGAGTTAGGATTAAGCTCAGATACGCATATGGCTGATCAAATTAAAGAATTACATCATTATACGTATATTACAAATTCGGATGCCCATTCCTTAGGAAAAATTGCTCGTGAGTATCAGCATATTAAAATGAAAACTCCATCCTTTACCGAACTGTTATGGGCGTTAAGGAAACAGAATGGCCGACGAATTATCAAGAATTATGGATTGAACCCGAAGTTAGGCAAATACTATACGACGGTTTGCGGTAACTGCTATAACCATGTTTCAACGGATGTAGAGAGTTGTCCTTTCTGTTATTCCAAGAAAGTTATCAAAGGAGTTAGTGATCGGATTAGGGAATTACGTGATGTAAATGGACAGAAAGTGTCTAGACCTCCATACACGTATCAAGTCCCTTTAGATTATTTGCCTGGTTTAGGCAAAAAAACATATACGAAACTCTTGCAAGAGTTTCGTACAGAAATGAATGTTATTCATAAAGCAAGCCGTGAAGAACTAATGAACGTTATCCCGGAGAAATTAGCACAATCTATTATTGATATGCGTAAAGGATTATTAACTATTCGTGAAGGTGGGGGTGGGAGGTACGGATCAGTAAGATAGCTTGTTCAATAATATTTGATAGACCTCAATAGAAATTTGGTATTTTTACTTGGAATTCTTCATAGTTTTTAATATAGCAGTATATTGAATGGAGGATTCCAATGCATAAGAATAAAGTACTTTTCATCAATCATATAAAAGAACATGCTACCATTTATCTGTTTATGGTAATTCTATTTTTAACCGGTATTGTCTTTGGAGCAATCCTCGTTAATAGTATGAATTTTATCCAAAAACAAGACTTGTTTTTTTACTTAGAGCGTTTTTTTAAACAACTGGAAGATAATCATAAAGCAGAATATCTTGAGATATTTAAAAATAGTTTCTTATATCACACCAAATATTTATTACTCTTATTTATTTTAGGTTTATCGGTAATTGGTTTGCCACTTGTTTGGATACTTATTTTTATTAAAGGTTTAGTAGTAGGATTTTCCGTAGGCTTTATCGTAAATCAGCTTGGTATGGATGGACTTTTATTAGCAGCATTATCGATTGCACCACAAAACTTCTTAATTATACCGATTTATTTAATCGCCGGTAGTCTATCTATGATCTTCTCCCTTACTTTATTAAGCAAATTATTTACAAAACGAATGGCACAGCCGGTACTTCAGCCACTTGGTAAGTATGTTACGTTATTTTCTCTTTTGATAGCAATTGGTAGTATTGCAGCTTTCTTGGAAACATTTGTTGCTAATGAGGCAATGCAATGGGTTGTTCGTACATTTTACTAATAATAAAAATTAGCTTATAATTATTATAAATACAAAATAATAATATTATGTTTTGACACAGTTTTAATTGATGCATATAATTAAGATGGGATATGAGGAGGGAACTGCCCATGGAACATCGAATTGATCGTATAAAAAAACAGCTCCATGCCCAAAGTTACAAGTTAACCCCACAGCGTGAAGCAACAGTACGTGTGTTACTTGAAAGAGAAAATGATCATTTAAGTGCTGAGGATGTTTATTTACTTGTAAAAGAAAAAGCGCCGGAAATCGGCTTAGCAACCGTATATCGTACATTAGAATTATTATCAGAGTTGAAAATTATTGATAAAATAAATTTTGGTGATGGTGTTTCCCGTTACGACTTGCGGAAAGAAGGAGCAAAGCATTCCCACCACCATTTAGTTTGTTCTGAATGTGGCGCTGTCCAAGAAATTGAAGATGATTTGTTAGAGGAAGTTGAAAAAATTGTTCAAGATGAATGGGGATTTAAAGTAAAGGATCACCGACTCACATTTCATGGTATATGTAAGGAATGTCAAGCGGCGATGATAAGTGCTTCTAGTTAATGGGTTACATAGACTAGGAGCACATTTATTTTAATGAATAATCTATTTTTTTATGGTAGGCCCATTTGCTGGCATTTTTTAAATTTTGAGTGAATTAGATAGAAAACGTTTTACAAATTTGCCGAAAAACGTTACATTAAAGATAGAACTTCATTTACTAGAAATGGTCACATTTTAAATCCGTTTTTAAGAGTTATCATTAGCAGGAAAGTAAAAAAGTTTATGATGATTCTTAAAGTCATGGTCCTCTTTTCAAATTAAGCTTGTATTCTATGTATATTGTCTGTCTATTCCTGCATATCTTGTACAAAGGAGTTTTTGGAATAGAGGGGCAAAAGATATGAAATCATTACTATTGGACATGATAAAAGTGTTTTTCATTTTTATAGCTTGTACATGGCTGTTTTATTGTGGTTTTCGCCTGATGCATGCTGAGTATGAACAATATCATCGTTATGATACCCCTGAAGGTCCAGCGATGAAGGTTTTTACAGAAGAGTTAAGTTTTTTTGACCGCATTCAATTATTTTTCCGTTTAGGGGAGTAGAAGAAGGATGTTAAACGACAGTGCAGAAGATTTCTTTAATTATCTACAGGTTGAACGAGGACTAGCAGAAAATACGCTCGTATCATACCGTAGAGATTTGACGCAGTATATGAGTTATTTAAAAACAAAGATGAAAAAGAACGACTGGGAGCAAGTAGCGCGGAGTGATATTATTGGTTTTCTTTATAGTTTAAAAGATGCTAATAAGTCATCAGCGACCATCGCTCGCCACATTTCAGCAATACGAGCTTTTCATCAGTTTTTAATCCGTGACCAATCGGTGACCCATGATCCCAGCTTGCATATTGAAACACCGAAAAAAGAAAGAAAACTGCCAGATGTTTTATCGGTGGAAGAAATGGATGCGCTTTTAAATATTTCAGGAAACAGCCCTTTACATATTCGAAATAAAGCAATGTTTGAATTGCTTTATGCAACGGGATTACGAGTAACTGAGATGATTACCTTAAAAATCACAGATCTTCACTTGACAATGGGATTTGTTCAATGTGTCGGTAAAGGCGCTAAAGAACGGATTGTCCCAATTGGCAATATAGCTGCAAAAGCAATCGAAACTTATTTGCAGCAAGCTAGAGGAAAATTAATTAAACAACAGACCGATAATCAAATTTTATTTGTCAATCAGCATGGTAAACCGCTCACACGACAAGGTTTTTGGAAAATATTGAAGAAAAGAGCAGAAGAGGCAGGGATAACAAAAACGATCACACCACATACATTGCGGCATTCCTTTGCTACACATTTATTAGAAAATGGTGCAGACTTGCGACTTGTTCAGGAAATGCTGGGCCATGTCGATATTTCAACAACACAAATTTATACCCATGTAACAAAATCGCGATTAAAGGATGTTTATAAACATTTTCATCCAAGGGCATAATTTTTTTAATTATGGTTGTCTGACATCCTACAACTAGTAAATGAAGACATACTTCTGATCAAACTCGGGAACATAGTATAACAAGGAGGTAATAACATGAAAAAATTTAAGCGTGTTTTTCTTATCGTAATGGATTCAGTTGGGATAGGAGAAGCTCCTGATGCGGAGCAATTTAATGATAAGGGGGCAGATACGCTTGGGTCGATTGCAAAACATCGAAATGGACTTCATATGCCAAATATGGGCAGCTTAGGATTAAGTAACATTCGGGAAATCCCCGGAATTGAAAAAGCAGCTTCTCCTAAGGCATTTTATACAAAAATGCAAGAGGCATCAAATGGTAAAGATACGATGACAGGACACTGGGAAATTATGGGGTTACACATTGAACAACCGTTTCGCACTTTTCCAGATGGGTTTCCTGAAGAGTTAATTCAACAGTTGGAAGAACGAACTGGTCGGAAGGTGATTGGTAATAAGCCTGCGTCAGGTACAAAAATTATTGAAGAATTAGGCGAGGAGCATATGGAAACTGGTGCATTAATCGTTTATACTTCTGCCGATTCCGTATTACAAATTGCCGCACATGAAGAAATTATTCCGGTTAAAGAATTGTATCGTATATGCGAAATTGCTAGAGAACTGACTTTAGATGAAAAATATATGGTTGGCCGCGTAATCGCCCGTCCATTTATCGGTAAACCTGGTGCATTTGAACGAACAGCAAATCGTCATGACTATGCATTAAAGCCATTCGGAAAAACAGTGATGAATGAATTAAAAGACAATAAGTTTAATGTGATTGCTCTAGGTAAAATTTCTGATATTTATGATGAAGAAGGGGTTACTGAAGCAATTCGAACGAAAGATAACGATGATGGAATGACAAAATTAGTGGAATCAATGAAAAAAGACTTTACAGGTATTAGCTTCGTAAATTTGGTTGATTTTGATGCTAAATATGGACATAGACGTGATCCGGATGGTTATGCAGAAGCTTTAGAGGCATATGATGCTCGCCTTCCAGAGGTGTTAAAAGAGTTACAAGATGACGATTTACTTATTATTACTGCCGATCATGGTAATGATCCAACCCATCATGGGACAGATCATACACGAGAATATGTTCCACTACTTGTTTACTACAACAGTATTAAAAAAGGAAAAGAACTACCAATCCGTAAAACATTTGCTGATATAGGAGCAACCATTGCAGATAACTTTGATATTCCGATGCCAAAACATGGCACAAGTTTTCTAAATGATATCCAATCTTAGGAGGGAGAATCAATATGGATCAACAGTCAATTAAACAAGCAAGTGCTTTTATAGAGAAGAAATTAAAGACCAGACCACAAATTGGCTTAATTCTTGGTTCGGGATTAGGCGTATTAGCAGAGGAAATTGAAGACGCCATTACTATTCCTTATAGTGAAGTGCCTAAGTTCCCGGTTTCTACTGTAGCTGGTCATAAGGGGCAATTAGTAGCCGGTTTATTAAAAGGAAAGCATGTTATTGCTATGCAGGGGCGCTTTCATTATTATGAAGGCTATTCCATGCAACAAGTTACATTTCCTGTCCGTGTTTTAAAAGAGTTTGGTATAGAAACATTAGTCGTTACAAATGCTGCCGGAGGGGTAAATGAAAATTTCAAACCAGGGGATCTAATGGTTATCACCGATCACATTAATAACATGGGAGACAATCCATTGATCGGTAAAAATGATAATCGCTTAGGTGTCCGTTTTCCAGACATGTCTAACGTCTATACAAAAAATCTTATTCGACACGCAGAAGCAAGTGCTGAGCAAATTGGCTTGTCGATTCAAAAAGGGGTCTATGTTGGAAATACAGGACCTGTATATGAGACACCAGCTGAAGTTCGCATGTTACGTATGTTAGGTGGTGATGCGGTTGGTATGTCAACAGTTCCAGAAGTTATAGTGGCTGCACATGCTGGAATTGATGTATTAGGAGTTTCTTGTATTTCAAATATGGCTGCGGGAATCCTTGATCAGCCACTTACCCATGAGGAAGTAATCGAAACTACGGAACAAGTTAAAGAATCATTTTTGCAATTTGTTAAAAAAGTAATTGAGACTATTCCTGAAAGGTAGAGTGATAATATGCGTATGTATGATATTATTGAAAAAAAGCGCGATGGGCATGCATTAACGAAGGAAGAAATTAAATTTTTTATTGATGGCTATACCAAAAATGAAATTCCTGATTATCAAGTAAGTGCTTTATTAATGGCTATTTATTTTCAAGATATGAATCATGAAGAACGCGCTCAGCTTACACAAGCAATGGTTGAATCTGGAGATCAAATTGACCTGTCAAAGATTAATGGAATTAAAGTCGATAAGCATTCAACCGGTGGTGTTGGTGATACAACAACATTAATTTTAGCACCATTAGTAGCTTCTGTTGGTGTTCCCGTAGCTAAAATGAGTGGTAGAGGATTAGGGCATACAGGTGGTACGATTGACAAGCTTGAATCTGTACCAGGGTTTCATGTTGAAATTTCCAATGATGAATTTATTGAATTGGTAAACAAAAATAAAGTAGCAGTTGTTGGGCAATCCGGCAATTTAACTCCAGCGGATAAAAAAATATATGGTTTACGTGATGTTACGGCGACCGTTAATTCTATTCCGTTAATTGCTAGTTCCATTATGAGTAAAAAAATAGCTTCTGGCGCAGATGCCATTGTACTTGATGTAAAAACAGGTGCCGGAGCATTTATGAAAAAATTAGATGAAGCAAAAGAATTAGCTACAGCAATGGTTACGATTGGAAATAAAGTTGGCAGAAATACAATGGCAGTTATTTCTGATATGAGTCAGCCACTAGGTAATGCAATTGGAAATGCGTTAGAAGTTAGTGAAGCTATTGAAACATTACGTGGAAATGGTCCTAAAGATTTAACCGAACTTTGTCTCACTTTAGGAAGTCAAATGGTTGTATTAGCTAAACAAGCAGAATCTATTGATGAAGCGAGAGCTAAATTAAAAGAAAATCTTCATAATGGCAAAGCATTACAGCAGTTTAAGGTCTTCCTTGAATCACAAGGGGGGGACGCCTCCGTGGTAGATAACCCGGAAAAGCTTCCACAAGCTTCCTACCAAATTGAATTGCCGGCTAAATCATCAGGTATCATAGCTGAAATCATTGCTGATGATATTGGCACAGCAGCGATGATGTTAGGTGCTGGTAGAGCAACAAAGGATGCTGAGATTGATTTAGCAGTAGGAATGGTGTTGCATAAGAAAATAGGTGATAAAGTTAATGAAGGAGAGTCATTACTTACAATCTATGCTAATTCTGAAAATCTAGATGAAGTGAAGGAAAAGCTATATAACAGTATTTCTATCTCTAGAGAAGATGTTATTGCACCAACATTAATCCATGATATTATAACAACTGCCTAACTTAAATGAATGGACTCCTTTAAAGAACCGTATTTTATAACGGATTCTTTCAAAGGAGTTTTTTAAGTGATACTTTAAAAAATTCTAAATAAAGTAAAGTTGTGCTATTTGTGTTCCATCCGGATACACTTCGCTTTCCGTGGGCAACGCCTCAACTTCCTCGGAAGCAAAGATGCACTTGTTCATATATTAGTTCATAATCATAGCCAACTTCCATTGTTTGATAGCGCAACGATGGAAGAGTTAAACGTTGAGGTACTTCCTTTTTCATATCTTGCAGCCCTTGTGGTACATGGGCTAAGAATTATGAAATTCATTCAAGCTACTAACCAACTAGTAATATTGAAATATAGACTTCTTTTTCATCCAATTTAATGCAAGCATCACTTTATTCTCTTAAAAACCTTCCCTGGATCTATACATAATTAGTCACCTATTTGGATACTTCAAAGCGTCCTTCATATTATTAAATTCTTCAACTCCTATAAATCTATAGTATAAGAAAAATATGAAATGGATAAGCTAGATGTATGTCGTCTGGAAAGAAAGCTTAACGCAGGAAAAACAAACTTGTTAGTGTATTCTGTTTTTTTACCTAAGGAATGTTGTTTTCAACTTTTATCCAGTTGAAGTTCTTTCATTCCTGTTAATAAGAAGTAGTATAAACTCGCTCTAAAAACTGTTATAAGTAGTGTTGATCCAAGAAGCTTTCCTTATCATTTAAACGAATTAGATCCTTACAAATACGATACACTAGCGTTTCACTTCTTCATGTAAACCATCAAAAAACGAAGTGTACTGCATTTTAGGATGAGTGTTTTATCCCGCATGTAAGGTGCCGTAAGACTCCCACTTCAAGATCAGTTGATACAAAAGGTCTAAGTGGGAGAAAACGGCACCTAAATGCCCGATTCGTTCTACTAACATTCAGTAGGAGATGGAAGAAAACTCCTACTGAATGAAGTTTCACTATATAGAATAACTTTTATAAAAACAGCGGACGACAATACATACAAGCCATTGGAGGGAAAAAGGATGAAGAAAAGTCTATTCGCAACTGGTATGGTCTTCTTTTTACTTGTAAGTATCTTGTTACCAGTAAGCGCTGCAGCAGAAGAAAATACGGATGCTAAAAATTTAACTGTTGATGCTAAATCTGCCATTTTAATTGAACGGGATACAGGAAAAGTATTATTTAATAAAAATGAGCATGAAAAGCTTTCACCAGCAAGTATGACTAAAATAATGACACTATTATTAATTATGGAAGCATTGGGAGAAGGAAAGTTAAAATTGGATGAAAAAATACGAGTCAGTGAACGTGCTGCTTCAATGGGGGGATCGCAAATATTCTTAGAGACCGGGGAGGAGATGAGTGTTGAAGATTTACTAAAAGGAATTGCAGTTGCTTCGGGAAATGATGCAAGTGTCGCTTTGGCAGAACGAATTGCTGGAAGTGAGCAAGCTTTTGTTAAAAAAATGAATGAAAAGGCAAAGGAACTACAATTAAAAAATACAAAGTTTCAAAATTCAACAGGACTTCCTGCAGATGATCATTACAGTACAGCTTATGATATGTCGATTATGTCTAAAGAACTGTTAAAACATGAATCCATTACAAAGTATACGTCTATTTATGAAGATTATTTACGGAAAGGGAAAGAAAATGAGTTTTGGCTAGTAAATACAAATCGTTTAGTGAAATTTTATCCAGGGGTAGATGGCTTGAAAACTGGATATACAAGTGAAGCGAAATATTGTTTAACAGCAACTGCTGAAAAAGACGATATGCGTGTTATTGCGGTTGTAATGGGAGCAGATTCTACAAAAGAGAGAAATGCCCAAGTATCACAAATGTTAGATTATGCTTTTAATCATTTCCAGACAAAAAAGCTATTTAAAAAAGGGGATAAGATCACGGAACTGAACCTTTTGAAAGCAGAAAATAAAATTACAGATGTCGTTGCCTCTGAGTCGATAAGTACATTGTATCGCCGTGGAGAATCAACCGATAAAATTACGACAGATATTCACTTAGTCAAAGATTTAAATCTTCCGGTCAAACGTGGTGAAAAGGTCGGGGAATTGATCGTCAAAAATGGGGATACCATTTTGTCAAAAAGTGCTCTAACCGTAGAAGAGCCTATTCAGCAAGCATCCTTTTTAACACTTTGGAAACGTACATGGCAAACATTGGCGAAAAATGAATAATTAATTCTATTTTTTAGGGATTTCTTCTTCTTTTGTCAACTTGCAGGAATTAGCCTATTGTATGGAGAAACAGGTAATTACAGTAAGTAAAGCATAGGAGGAAAGGAAATGGAGCTGAATTCAACATTTGCTGTTAAAGAAGATGTACTCATTGTAAGGCTTTCTGGAGAGTTGGATCACCATGAAGCAGAATTATTGCGTAAGAAATGGAAAAAAGTAATGGATAAGCATAAGGTAAAACACGTTGTTTTGAACTTAGAAGAAATGACATTTATGGATAGTTCAGGTCTTGGAGTAGTCCTTGGCAGATATAAAGAAGTATTGCAGCTTGGTGGAGAAATGGTTGTTTGTTCAATTTCTCCGTCAGTTAAACGGCTATTTGAAATGTCAGGTCTCTTCAAAATTGTTCGTTTGGAGGAGAATGAACAATTTGCTTTAGAAACATTGGGGGTGGCATCGTGAAAAATGAAATGACGGTTACATTTTCTAGTGTCAGTGAAAATGAAGCTTTTGCTAGGGTAACAGTTGCAGCTTTTGTCAGCCAATTAGATCCAACAATGGACGAGCTAACCGAGATTAAAACAGTTGTCTCCGAAGCTGTAACGAATTGTATTATTCATGCATATAATAATGAATCTCATCACGAAGTTACGATTACATGCTCTATTATGGATGGAGAAGTAGAGTTGACGATTAAAGATAATGGTGTCGGAATTGCTAATATAGATGAAGCGCGTCAGCCGTTATATACTTCCAAGCCAGAGCTGGAACGTTCTGGAATGGGCTTTACAATCATCGAAAACTTCATGGACACGGTAGAGGTTATATCCCATCCTGGTAAAGGTACAACTGTGTATATGACGAAACAATTAACAAAAGCCAAAACGGTGTGCTCATCATGAGGGAATATGTCAATGAATGTTAATGTAAAAAGGAACAATAAAACCGAGACATTAACAGATGAGGAAGTAAAACAACTAATTGAAAAAAGTCAACAAGGTGATAAAGCCGCAAGAGATATATTAGTGGAAAAAAATATGCGTCTCGTCTGGTCTGTTGTTCAACGATTTATTAACAGAGGATATGACCCGGATGATTTGTTTCAGATAGGAAGTATCGGGCTAATCAAATCGATAGATAAATTTGATTTATCTTATGATGTGCGCTTTTCTACCTACGCAGTTCCGATGATTATTGGAGAAATTCAACGATTTATTCGCGATGACGGCACCATTAAAGTTAGTCGTTCACTAAAAGAAACGGGAAATCGTATTCGTAAGAAGAAAGATGAATTGACTAAACAATTAGGCAGATCGCCAACTGTACATGAAATAGCTAAAGCGATAGATATTTCTGCAGAAGAAGTAGTCCATGCACAAGAGGCTGCAAAATCTCCCCAATCTATACATGAAACCGTTTTTGAAAACGATGGGGATCCAATTACATTATTAGATCAAATTTCAGATCAGGATACGAAGTGGTTTGAAAAACTGACCTTGCAAGAAGCGATTCGAGTGCTTAGTGAAAGAGAAAGATTAATTGTTTATTTGCGTTATTATAAAGATCAAACACAATCCGAAGTTGCTGAACGATTAGGCATTTCTCAAGTTCAAGTATCCCGTTTGGAAAAGAAAATTTTAGAGGAAATGAAGCATTATATCGATTCCTAAAACCCCCTAGCTTGCTCTGGTCAGCTTGTAGAAAAATCCATTGGCTTTCTACAAGCTTTTTTGTTGTTTACAGTCAGACGAATACTTCTCGCTTTCCGCGGACGAACCCTTGAGCCACCTCGCGAAAACCGCCACTCGTGGGGCTCGGATTGTCGTTTTCCCGAGAGGAGTCTCGCAGTATTCGTCTTCCCTTTATTTGAGAATTGTTTCCACTTATCCAATCCTGGATAGGTGAAGAAGAGTCTTCTTCATGTTCTTGGATAGGAAGCTGTTAATAGATCTTGCCATGTATGTTTTCTTTTCCGCGCATGACAATAACTATAGCATACAGTTCTTTTGAATCCGCTAAGCTACGCTCCACTTTTTCTTTTCTCATTTGATAGGGCCAATTCTCCCTTCATTGGTCAGCCTTTCCTCAACTGACTTTGTGGTTTCCATTTCATATTAAGGTTTAAAAGTTTATACGTTGTCTATTAGCGTAATACTAGTTCTACAATTATCCAGTGTAATTATCAGTTATTTAGTACATACTAATTTGTACATTATAGCAAGTAAAGGGGGATGATATACATGGCAATGCAAGTTTATTTGCGGATGAAAAAAAATCTAGAGTTAACCGGTTACCAAGAATTAAAGCTAAAAGATATTGCTGTTATATCAACAAATAGCAACAAGAAACAACAGTTGGAAAATTTACCGATTTATCGCGTAAGTAAAAAAGATAATAATATTGTTATTATTGACAGTTTTATGGTTATCGAGCATTTGAATAAGGAGTTTGCAGATTTGGAGTTTCAGTTAATCGGTCCAGCTCAAACAGTTATTCGAATTCAAAAACGGCGAAATTCACCATCTGTTTTCATAGCAATGGGAGTATGGCTGTTAATATTTGTTGGAACTGCTATGACTATTATGAACTTTCATTACGATGTTAGTATGCAAGAAGTTCAGCAAAAAATCCATTATTTGTTAACTGGAGAGAAGAAGGAATATCCTTTATGGTTGCAAATTCCTTATTCATTTGGCTTAGGGATAGGTATGCTGTTATTTTTCAATCATTGGTTCAATAAACGATTTAATGAAGAACCAAGCCCCTTGGAAGTCGAGATCTATAACTATCAACAAGATCTTGACAGCTATGTCATCCATCATGAAAATACGCTAAATGATACCAATGCTCCTCATTCATCTTCTTGAAGCCCTTATTGGTTTTAGTGCAGGTCTTGCTGTAGGGGCTGGGTATGTAGCGTTTATAACGATATTAGGAATTATCCCTAGGCTGATTCAATTGAGTAAAACCGAAATGTTTTTGCCAATTTATACGGCATGCATTTTATTCGGCAGTATATTTGGAATTTACTTATCGTTTACAAGCCAGACGTGGGAATACTCAGCTATTATAGTTGCTATTTGGGGATTGATGCAAGGCATTTTTAACGGCATGCTGGCGGCCGCTTTAACTGAAGTTCTTAACGTATTTCCTATCTTGTATAAACGGATTGGTGTTGAAAAGCACTTGCTTTGGTTATTTATGGCGATTGTCTTTGGGAAAATTGCTGGTTCGTTATTCCAATGGGTATTTTTTGTACGTTAAGTAAGTTTAAGTAGTACAGCCAGATCTCCTGTGTTCTGGGCTAACCCCATGCCAGGTCTAATTCTCACGCGGATTATTCAGTGTCGTAACTTTTTAGATCTTAAATATATAAACCCAATCGTGTCAAAGGCTTTGGACTAGCCTTTAAGAAACAACAAAGGAGGGCTTACATATGCCACAAACCGATCAGAAAATCCCCGTCTTCCCAAAACTAAAAGACACCGAGCAGTACATGAAAAAACGTGTTGGTATAGGTGTGTCATTTGATTTAGGGTTTCGTGAAATTGTGCTATTGAAACGTCCTATTCAAATTTACTATTTAACAGGACTATGCGACTCATTGGTCATTCAGGAACTGTTAAAAGAATTAATTCAAGTTAATGATCGTGAATCAAACGCAAGGAAGCTCCCGGAAATAATCGAAAACCGTTTATTGCATCAGCAAGTAGAACGATCAAACACAATGGATGAAGCTGTTGATCAAATGCTTTCTGGTTTAATTGTCCTCTTTATGGATGGAGAAAAATTTGCTTTTGTTATTGATGTAAGAAATTATCCGGGAAGAACACCAGAAGAACCCGATATTGAACGCGTTGTACGTGGATCAAGAGATGGCTATACGGAAAATATCATTGAAAATACTGCATTAACGAGAAGAAGAATTCGTGATCCAAGATTACGAAATGAAATGTTAAAAGTTGGTGAGCGCTCCAAAACTGATGTTTGCCTTAGTTATATTGCAGATGTTGCTGATCATGGACTTGTACATTTAATTAAGGAAAGGATACAAGCAATTGAAGTAGACGGTATCTCAATGGCAGATAAATCAATTGATGAATTTATCATACACCGCAAGTGGTATCCCTTTCCTTTGGTTCGATATACCGAAAGGCCAGATGTAGCAGCTAATCACTTATTAGAGGGTCATGTATTAATTATTGTAGATACATCACCAAGTGTCATCATTTTACCTACCACCTTTTTCCATCATCTGCAACATGCAGAAGAGTATCGACAAACACCTGCAGTTGGTACTTTTGTTAGGTGGATACGTTTTTTAGCTGTATTTGCATCGATGTATTTACTGCCTTTATGGTTGCTTTTTGTTACTGAACCAGAACTTTTGCCTAAAGAATTTGCTTTCATTGGTCCGAACGAAGAAGGCAATATCTCTATACCCATACAAATCATTATGGCAGTGATTGGGATTGAATTTCTTCGTATGGCTGCTATTCATACACCAACACCATTATCTACCTCTATGGGGTTAATTGCAGCGGTTTTAATCGGACAAATTGCGATTGATGTTGGTATGTTTAGTCCGGAGGTTATTTTGTATGTATCCGTTAGTGCGATTGGTTCGTATGTAACACCGAGCTATGAATTAAGTGTATCTAACAAGATTGTAAATATTATATTTGTTATTTTAACGGGTATTTTTGGATTAATTGGTTTTATTGCAGTGTTTTTGGCACATATTTTGTTTTTGGTTCAATTGAAGTCACTGAGAACACCATATCTATGGCCATTTATCCCGTTTAATGCCAGAGCTATGTTGCACACGCTATTTCGTATACCAATCCCTTATACAAATAGTAGACCGAGCATTGTTCATCCGAAAAACGATTATCGTCAACCTGAAGGTAAATAAGTTGACAAAATTTGAATATTTAACAAGATTTTTAACGATCAGTAGAGCTAATGCAAGCATTGGCTCTTTTCTTTTATACGTCAGTATGGTAAAGTTTTTAATTATAATGCGTTAGCGCACAAAATTTGGAGGCTTTACGACATGATTATTGATAACCATCCTTTTTCAGTAAACAAAGATGGGCACTTGGAAATTGGCGGAATAGACAGTACCCATCTTGCACAAAAATATGGTACACCGCTTTATGTATACGATGTGCAAATGATTCGTGATAATTGCCGAGCATTTGTAGGTACGTTTAAGAAATTGGGTGTCACTGCAAAGGTTGCCTATGCTAGTAAAGCTTTTTCATCCATTGCCATGATTCAAGTTATGAAACAAGAAGGTATGTGCCTTGATGTGGTTTCTGAAGGGGAATTATATACTGCATTACAAGCAGATTTTCCGACAGAAAGGATTCATTTACATGGTAATAATAAAAGCATTCAAGAAATACGGATGGCAATCGAAAATGATATTGGTTGTATCGTAGTTGATAATTTTTATGAAATTGAACAAATTCGTTGTTTGTTACAAGAATATAATAAACAAATGAATGTTCTTATGCGGATTACACCTGGGATTAAATCGAAAACGCATCAATATATTATGACCGGCAATGAAGATTCCAAATTTGGTTTTAATTTACAAAATGGACAGGCTGAATCTGCCTTTCAACAATTATATAAAGATGAATATATTCGTTTTAAAGGCTTACACTGTCATATCGGTTCACAAATTTTTGAAGCGGATCGCTTTTTAGCTGCTACGGACGCTTTATTTAACGAATTACGGAAATGGAAAGAAAAATATGATTTTGTTCCACAAGTTCTAAATCTTGGTGGTGGTTACGGTATTCGTTATACAAAAGCGGATTCACCTATTTCTTATGGTGCTTTTGTAGAGGAACTTGTCAAAGAAGTGAAAACACATACGGAAGCTCTAGCTATACCAATGCCAGAGTTATGGTTAGAACCCGGAAGAGCAATAGCGGGAAGTGCTGGTATCACATTATATACGGTTGGTGCGATGAAGGAAATTCCAGGAATTCGTAAATATGTAGCGGTCGATGGAGGAATGACTGATAATTTACGACCTGCATTATATCAAGCAAAATATGAAGCAGTGTTGGCTAACCAAGCTTCTATCCCACCAGTAGATAAAGTTTCAATTGCTGGTAAATGTTGTGAGTCTGGTGATATGTTAATTTGGGATTTACCGTTACCAAAGGTTAAGCCTGGCGACATACTTGCCGTTTTTTCCACTGGTGCTTATGGTTATTCCATGGCGAATCACTATAATCGTTTCGCTAAGCCAGCTGTTGTTTTTGTGGAAAATGGTCAAGACAAATTAGTAATAAGGCGGGAAAGCTATCAAGACGTTGTTCAGTATGATTTGACATATGAAGATAATTAATCAACATCCGGCAAATTATTTGCAGGATGTTGATTAAGTGTTAAAATATACGTTAGTTCATTAAAAAAGGGGACTTTTATATATGGATAAAAAAGGATATATTATTTTAGAAAATGACAATAAAATTGAATTTGATTTATTTGAAGATGCAGCGCCTAATACGGTTGCTAACTTTGAAAAATTGGCAAATGAGGGATTCTATAATGGATTGACCTTCCATCGGGTTATTCCGGGATTCGTAAGCCAAGGCGGCTGTCCGAATGGTAATGGGACAGGTTCAGCTGGCTATACAATTAAATGTGAAACAAAAGGAAATCCACATCAGCATCAGGAAGGTGCGCTTTCGATGGCACATGCTGGAAGAGATACAGGAAGCTGCCAGTTTTTTATTGTTCATGAAGCTCAACCACATTTAGATGGTGTTCATACAGTATTTGGACAAGTTACGTCAGGTATAGAGCACGCCAAGTCTATGAGAAACGGCGATGTAATGAAAGAAGTAAAAGTATATACGGTTTAATGCCTAAGGATGGCATATATGCAATTAGGGTTACTCATTTATTTAATAGCCTTTGTTGCTCCAATTAGTATATTGCTACATGAAGTTGGACATGCTATGGCTGCATGGTTCGTTAAAGCCGATCATATTTACATATTTATCGGTACAGGATCAAAAGAAAAAACGTTTAAAGCTGGAAAACTTCAAATTTCCATTGCACCGTTTTTTTTTGTGGGCGGATTGGCTGTAAGTGAACGTAAAAAAAGCTATAGCTGGATAGAAAAGTTATTCATTACGATTTCGGGTCCAATCTCAAGCGGCATCGTTGTTTTCTTGTTCTGGGTGATTAGCCAATTTTTTGCAACTCCTTTTATTCAATTATTTGTACTATTTAATACTTGGATTGCGGTTGTTAACTTGATTCCTATTCAATTAAAAAGTAAACAAACGGATGGTTATGTAATGTTAAAAATTTTATGCAGTGCTATTAAAAACTAACACATTTTTAACACTTTATTATAAAAGGATTACAATCGATTTACAGGATCATTAAAAACATTCGATATTTGACAAAAGTAGGGAAACATGCATAAATATAATTACAAACTCCAATATATGAAGCTTATACTATGGACTAAATTATAGCTAAGTAGTATAACTCAATTAGCCGGCAGCCCACCAACCTTCAGGTTGTCTAAAAGTACTCAGGAACCGTTCAGTTAAGGCATACTAGGCTGCCTGCTTTAAAACCATAGCTTGATAAACAGAGTCACTTATAAGCTATTATGTTAATGAGGGGTATCTATGTTAATTCGTTTTAAGAAAAATTTAGAGAAAATTGCAATGGGTTTACTATCTTTTATGCCTGACGAAAAAGATGTAAAAAAATTGCAACAGACGATAAAAGAATATGAAACAAATCCCGATTGGCATCTATATTTATGGAAAGAAGATGATGATGTATTAGGTGCTATTGGGGTAAGAGTTGAAGGAGAAGTAAATGCTGTTATTCAGCATATTTCAGTAAATCCATCACATCGAAACATTGGGATTGGCAGGAAAATGGTAAATGAAGTAGAAAGACTTTATCAAGATCAGTATTCCGTATCAACTACGGAGGAAATTCTGGATTTTTATCAGAAGTGTGATAAATCAGCTGAAGAAGTGAAAAACGATGAATAAAAGCCAGCCCTTTTGTGAGGGCCGGCTTTTCTTTTCGCGTGCTGATTAACCATGTAAAGACTAATCTATTTTATAGCCAAGCAGCACCGACGATAATCAATAAAATGAACAATACTACGATTAATGCGAAACCTCCGCCATAACCATATCCACCACTCATAGTGAAATACCTCCTTTTTCTTCTTAACCTAAATGTTGTGAATAACATTTATCTTACATTACTAACGTATGTAAATGGGAAAGGTCTTGTTTGGGCGTTTATAATTAATGGTATAATTTTTAAAGGAAGGGGGAGCAAAATAGGTGCAAGGCTATTATGTGAAACTAGACTCATTTGAAGGTCCGCTTGATTTACTACTCCATTTAATTAATCAATATGAAATTGATATATATGATATACCTGTAGCTGTAATTACAGAACAATATATGCAGTATATCCATACGATGAAACAGCTTGAATTAAATATAGCCAGTGAATATTTAGTTATGGCAGCAACGCTCGTAGAAATTAAAAGTCAAATGCTCTTGCCAAAGCCGGAACTTCCTGAAGAAACGGAAGAATATATGGAAGACCCTCGTGAAGAGTTAATGCAACGATTAATCGAATATCGAAAATATAAAGAAGCAGCAGTACAATTAAAGCAAAAAGAGCAAGAGGCAAATCAAATCTATACAAGACCGCCCATTCAGCTTGAAGAAGGAATTACTTCGCCGCCAATGGTTGTTCAAGGGGAAACATCCATCTATGATATGCTCGCAGCGCTACGTAAGATGTTTGAACGTAAAAAATGGGATGCGCCATTAGAAACAAAAATAGAGAGAAATGAGATTTCAATTAATGAAAGAATGGAAGAAGTGCTAAAAACACTACATGCAACACAAGGAGGGATACTGTTTGATCATTTATTTACAGTATATTCCCGTTCACATATTGTTGTAACATTTATTGCCATCTTAGAATTGATGAAGAAAAATAAGGTCTATTGTAAGCAAGAAAAACAATTAGCAGAATTATACGTATTTAGCATGGAGGAATAAAGGTGGAAATAAAAAATTTGAAAGCTATAATTGAAGGATTGTTATTTGCTTCGGGAAGTGAAGGAATAACAATCAAACAACTATCAAATGTTTTAGAGGTATCAGAAACAACAATCGAACAAAGCTTAGAAGAATTAAAGAAAGAATATGAATATCCCCATCGCGGCATTAAAATCATGCAGGCACATGAAGTATTTCATTTAACTACCAAACCAGAGCATAGTGATTATTATAAAAAATTAATTGAAACACCCCAGACAACCAGAATGTCACAGGCAGCGCTGGAAACACTTGCAATTATAGCTTATAATCAACCAATTACAAGAACAGAAATCGAGGAAATTAGAGGAGTAAAAAGTGATCGACCGGTACAAACGCTGTTATCAAGGTTACTCATTGAAGAGGTTGGCAGGAAAGATACAGTTGGCCGCCCTGTATTATTCGGGACAACCAAAGAATTTTTAACCTATTTTGGATTAGCATCGTTGGACGATTTACCACCTTTACCTGACACAGATGACTCTAATATCGAAACAGAAGCTGATTTGTTTTTTGAACGGTTTCATGAACATATGAATGAAGACCTTTCCTAGAAGATACCATTCGCCAGTTGTTTTTGTGTGCGCCAGGCATGGCGACTATCTAGTGGTGAAAGTCCACTGTGGGGGTACACATCAGCTAACCACTAGAGGAGCGCAAGGTACTTGTTGTGAGATAAGTGCTGAAGGAAGCGTGTATCAAAATCTTGGCTCGACGAACAGAAATCTGATACCAAGGCTCTATAGATGGATAAGGCTCCACAACAAGTCAAAGTCTAAAAGATGTGCGTAATTCTATAGAGTAAATCAGGCGAGTAAAAGAGGAAAGATAGTTGTCTTACCCTGGGAGGTCTCACGGTCGTTTTTGTTACAGCGATTGCATAACAAATACTACTTTATAAAAAAGTAGTAAAGTTAATAGTTCCAGTTACTCTATCCCGCAATCGGGCCAGATTGTGGAATAACCCTAAAAAAAGAAAATTGTGTATTTATGTTAAATTATTTAGAAAAGATTGTGAAGAAATGTACTTTAAGTAACGAGAGTTTAGTGGAAGAAGAAAAACATAAAAGCACTCACTTTATTTGCTGAGTGCTTTTATCACTAGAACGTTAAAAACTTGTTTTTGTTTTATTACCATGCACCAAAAGCAGTCCAACCACCATCAACATTAAAGCAGCTTCCTGTTACGAAACTCGCTTCATCAGAAGCTAAGAAAGGTACAACGTTTGCTACTTCTTTACTCGAACCGAATCTTTTCATTGGAGTACGATTAATAACATCATTATCTGAATATCCACCGTCATTTTGGTCGGATATATCTAATTCTGTCTTAATATATCCCGGGGCAACTGCATTAACACGGATATTATCTTCTGCCCATTCAACTGCTAAGACCCTCCACCTGATTCTTTCATGATTTTGCCCGCAAATTGACTACATACAAAAGCTCCTGTTAGATTTACATCTAAAACCGATTTATAATCTTCTAATGGTAATTCGTAGGATGAACCGATTGCGTTTATACCTGCGTTATTCACTAAAATATCTAGATGTTCAAAATGTTCAATTGCACTAAGCAATAATCGTTCACTTTCTTCTTGGTTCACAATGTTTGCGACAACACTGTGTATATCATTGAACCCTTTTTGTCGTAATGTTTCTTCCGCCTTATCTAATTGTTGGCTGTCAAATTAATTTAGGACGACCTTTGCTCCTTCTTCTAAAAACTTCTCAGCTATAGCTTGCCCTATACCTGTTCCTGAACCTGTTATGACTGCTACTTTACCTTTTAATCGCATGATTTTTTTCCTCCTGTTTTAATAAGTAATAGATGTAAAAATACCTTTTGTTATTTTGGCCTAAGTCTTGGATCTAGCTTTATTTGGTGTGGCTTTAGCTAAAGCTTTTAAATTTAATTGAGTATCAGCAGGAATGACAGCTCTACGTATCCATTTATATCCCCTTTTAAAACAAATGTTTTATAAATTTGGATTCCTCAACACCTAAATGAGTAAAAGATATTGCATCAATCTCTTTTGCCTTCTTTTTCAAGAGTACGCATGACGTTGATTTTTTTCATAAAGGACTCACCCACAGCCTGAACAATTATTAATGCGGCTATTGTTCTACTTTATGAAACTTGATTTTATATTTTAACTTAAAACAATCCCTGTTACAATAATGATGCCGCCTAAAATTTTGTGAAATTAAAATCTCTTCTCCAATAATGACGCTAATAATGCAGTAAAGATGCAAAGAGAATTAATGGATAAACCTGCTACCGCAGGAGTTAGGATTCAATTTTCAATATTCCATAATAAGAAGGAAAGGAATGAGGGAAATACCCCGATAAAAATAATTCCCAAAATAGATGCAGTAGTTAGATTAGAAACATCTAATGGCGAAGTAATCAAAAAAGGAATGCTAGCTGTACCTCCAAAAAATGCAGTAATAGTAATTATTGTTATAGGTGAATATTATTTGCTTTTTTTCCAATAACGGAATACAACCCCCACATAATAGCGCACATAATCATAAAACCATCGCCAATACTGTAGTTTAACTGAAGGCAAGAAATGGTTGGCCTTTAGTAATAACCAGTAATACTCCAATGAAGTTTCACTTTATCTCATCAGAAGATCTCCAGTTTGTACGTCCGCTACCTAAGCACTTAACCTTTTGTATATGCACACTATGGATAACTAGGCATATGCTACAAAGAGGTGATCAAATGAGTCAAACAAATGAAATATATTTACAAGAATTATTGACTTGGGGAGAACAAGTTAAAAGTAGATTGCAACATTCAGATGTCTTAGAAAAACAGACACTGCTTGAACAAATAGATAATTGGCAGGCAAAAGTTATTGAAATGCTTCAAGGAAATAAACGCATTGAGCCAGATCAACTTCATTCTATTCATGAACAAGGGGAACGCATATTCCATATAGTAAAACAGCAAGACACTTCTACCACTGTGAAATCTGTTCCATATGGTCAGCACACCTTACCTAAATTACCTTATCCATATCATGCATTGGAACCTTATATAAGCGAAGAGATTATGCGATTACACCATGACAAACATCATCAGTCATATGTAGATGGTCTCAATAAGGCGGAAAAAGAAATTTATGGAAGAACTCAGGATGATAAGTTAATCAAGCACTGGTTACGCGAACAGGCTTTTCATGGTTCAGGTCATCAATTGCATACGATATTTTGGTTCAATATGACCCCTCGTTCAAGTAAACAGCCATATGGTGAATTACTAAAAAAAATAGAAATGGATTTCGGGTCATGGCCAAAGTTTAAAACTCTATTTACGAACACAGCCAATTCAGTTGAAGGGGACGGATGGGCAATCTTATATTGGAATCCTAGAAGCGGAAAACTAGGAGTGCAATCATTTGAAAAGCATCAGCTCTTCCAAATTGCTGATATCATTCCTTTACTCGTATTAGATATGTGGGAGCATGCATATTATTTACAATATAAAACAGACAAAAAAGCATATGTCAACAATTGGTGGAATGTTGTTAACTGGAAGGATGTCAATGAACGATTTAAACGGGCAAGACAGTTACAGTGGCAACCCTACTAACGGGCTAAAGGTAGGAAAACGATCCTGCCTTTATCTCATTAGTAGAGGATGTTCAAAAATAGTATCTTTTTTGATTTAATTCTGCCGGTCAATGGATTTAAATGCGTCTATTCAGCTCACTCTCGAACTATCGGGTCTATTTTCTCCTTTTTGAACACGTATAACAAATACTTTTACGCATAACTTTGATGGACATGCATAAATTGTACAGAGACCACCATTGGGAGGAACTTGGTTATGCGTTTGATAGCAATCGCAATCTTTACAATTACTTTTATTCTTGTTTTTCCAGTAGTAGGACAAGCAGAGCCTCAAGTTTCAGCACGTAATGCCGTATTAATAGAACAATCGACAGGGCGTGTGTTATTTGAAAAACAGGCTTATTCAAAAGAATCAATTGCTAGTATTACAAAAATTATGACTGCAATTATTGCCATTGAATCCGGAAAAATGGAGGAAAAGGCCAAGACTAGTCGCAACGCAATTTATACAGAAGGATCATCCATCTACTTAGAGCAAGGCGAAAAAATGACAATCAAAGACCTTGTTTACGGTTTAATGCTTCGTTCTGGAAACGACTCAGCTGTCGCAATCAGTGAACATATTGGCGGAAGTGAGGAAGGGTTTGTCTATTTAATGAATGAAAAGGCAAGGTGGTTGGGCATGAATGATACTAATTTTGCTAACCCACATGGCCTTGATGAAGAAAACCATTATTCATCTGCTTATGATATGGCCATATTAACGCAATATGCAATGAAGAATCCCACTTTTCGTGAAGTTACAGGAGCAAAATCTTATAAGGCAGAGAATCGAACATATTCTTGGCAAAATAAAAACAAACTACTTACGCAATATTATGAATATAGCACCGGCGGAAAAACAGGCTTTACGAAAAAAACGGGTAGAACCTTAGTATCCACTGCCACTAAAAATGATATGGATCTAATTGCTGTTACACTGAATGCCCCTGATGATTGGCGTGACCATATTGCCATGTTTGAATGGGGGTTTAAAAACTATCGTTTAGAAACGTTATCGGAAGAAAAAAAGATTGCTTATCAACTAGGTAATGAAGAGAAAATTCAATTTGGTTATTTAGACAAAGATGTTATATATCCATTAACCAATCAAGAAAAAAATAAAGTATCCAATCAATTGTTCATCTTAAACAATGCAACGAATAAACAAACAATTGGACGAAACGTCTTTTATTTAAATGGAACCCAAATTGCAGAAGCAACAGTTTTAAGTAAACAGCCTAAACACACAGCAACAAATTCAATGGTAAAGGAGTTTTGGGAAATATTTCGTCGGGTGTCAGGGGGTGACGATTTGTGGTAAATCTAATTTGGGCATTTATGGCAATAATTGGAATAGTATATGCCATGATTCATGGAACAATGGATGAAGTGAATGAAGCGATTTTTACAAGTGCTGGTGAAGCAGTTACCTTGTCAATCGGCCTTATTAGTGTACTTGTCTTTTGGTTAGGAATTATGAAAGTAGCAGAAAAAGCAGGGATATTAGCAGTATTAGCAAAAATCTTTCGTCCGCTTGTAATAAAACTATTCCCTGATATCCCGAAGGACCATCCAGCAATTGGCTATATTTTATCAAATTTCACAGCGAATGTGTTTGGATTAGGTAATGCAGCTACACCAATGGGAATTAAGGCGATGGAGCAAATGAAACAGTTAAGCGGAACAAATACCGCTTCTCGTTCGATGATTACTTTTTTAGCATTAAATACATCAAGCTTAACACTAATTCCAACAACGGTTATTGCTATACGGATGCAATATGATTCCGTATCCCCTACAGAAATTGTTGGAGCAACTATGATGGCAACAATTATATCTTCATTGAGTGCAATTATCATTGACCGCTTTTTTTACTATAGAAGTAGGTGGAGGGCATAATGCATGGCGTTATTTACTTCTATTAGCACATGGATCATTCCTTGTTTCATCTTGCTCGTTTTAATAACAGCAATGATAAAGAAAGTACCTGCTTATGAATTATTTGTAGAAGGTGGGAAGGAAGGGGTCAAAATGGCTTTTTCCTTAGTTCCTTTTCTAGTTGGGATGATTGTGGCAATTGCTATTTTACGAAGTTCTGGAGCTTTAGAAGCTTTTATTCAGTTATTGGCGCCAATTCTTACACTTATCGGTATCCCTCCAGAAATTATTCCGTTAGCACTTATTAGGCCAATATCTGGTACAGCTGCCTTAGGAATGACTACTGAATTAATTCATACTTACGGACCTGATTCTTTTATTGGAAGATTAGCATCCGTTATGCAGGGAAGTACGGACACGACCTTGTATATTTTAACCGTTTATTTTGGAGCAATCGGTATAAAAAAAATGGGATATGCTTTAAAGGTTGGCCTATTAGCTGACGTGGTGGGTATTACAGCCTCAATTATAATTGTAACCATTCTTTTTGGCTAAAGCGCTCCAAACGAATGAAGTGACAACTAAACATGGTGAAATAGCTAATTATTGCAATCTCTATCAACGTCTAAAGGTGTCTCTGCCATGTTCTTATAATTAAATAGAAAATAACATCTGCTTACAAAATCCAAAACCCTGAGAAAGATAGGGTGTTTTCATCGATTTCTAGGAAACTTATATCCGTTTTTGTATGGCTTATTATCCTTTTTGAAAGTAGCATCGTCTAGCTTAAGCGCTCAAAGCGACTAGCAAACTTCGACCTCCTTCCTACGATAAATCAACATCGGCTCGAATCTTAAGGAAGGCCGACTAAAAGCGGGCTTGCCGCTCAGGCGTCGGCATACCCCTGTTTTAGAGGCATGTTTTCTTTATCTCGTCAGAAGTTCTCCAGTTTGTACGTCGCTAACCCGAGCGCTTGTACTTTGGATGTCTAGATTAAGCGCTCGAGTGACTAGCAAACTACCTTGATTTTCTTTCTTCAGTAAGCCAAACATCGGCTTGAACCTAAAGGAAGGCCGACTAAAGGCGGGTTTTCCGCTCAGGCGTCGGCATACCCTTGTTTTAGAGGCATGTTTCTTTTATCTTGTAAGGAGCCGTATGTCTCCCGTTTTAAAAATCTACTTATTATTTTCGAACTTTATGAGAGTAGCGGCTCCTAAATTCCGGTTTGTTTAGGAAACGGACAAGGAAAGCTTCGGTAGAAACACATTATGGTTTTTCAAGGACATCTGCAAACTTAGCCTTTTGATCTACTGTTTCAAGGGTAAAAGCTATTCCCCTGAATGAAATTTCTCTTTACCCTCGTCAGAAGTTCTTCGTTTGTGTGTTGTTACCGAGTGTTTGTACCTTTATTTCAACGGAGGTGTAGAAGAAACAGCTACAAGATTAGGAGGAACAGTAGCGTTTATACATTGCAGTTTCCTCATCCATAGAGGCAGCAATTTCAAATGCCTGTTGTTCTGTTTTACGATTCGTTATTCGCTCATAGAAAAATCTGACAACAAACATAAAGTTAGAATTGCCGTCTATATAATCATCAAGCCCTAAGTAAGATCGGGTTCCACAGCTTAAAAAGGCTTTTGCTAATGATTCATTTCCCAATGTACAACCAGATGCTATTACTCTTACATTATCCAACTTCGAATAACGCCTTACATGTTGTTCATCAAAAAATTCTTCCCTTGGTTCCCCGACTTCATACACATCCTCACCTAATAAAGGCATACAAAATCGCCCTTCGTCTCCATGGAAGTTTAAAATTAGATAATCCAATTTATCCTCCCGATCCTTTCCGGACAGTACATCAACTAGATCTTGAGGTCGACCAACAGCATATGTGTTAACTCTTGCTCCAAAGTACTCTAGGGATGAACGAAGGGCATACGAATCCCACTCACAGTTTGGTCCAACAATGAGGCTTATATACAACTCTGGTTTACTCATAGAAACAGCTCCTTTTTTAAAATTTACACTATATCAGTAAAAAAAATGGTACCATGCGAATAATTAAAAAACAGTTTGAAATCTAAATCCGACTCAGGTAAAAATATTACAGGAGATTTTCTTATACTTTTGATCATACGGAGGTTAAGAATAGCTGACCATACTAAATTAACTTAAAAGCTGTTTAAAATTGCATTAGTTAAAGTAAAGCATAAAGTCCCTTTTCAAGATGCTTCATTTATTATACAATTAGTAACCTGGAAAAGCTTCTAGAATGAACTAACCAGAAACATCCACTTGAAGAAATTTTTTAAGGTTCAGATAAAGTGTCGGGATTTCTTTTATCCCCCACTAATTGTTAGTACCTTAAAGGTATGACCTAAAGGCCTCTGAACAGAATCGGACATTTGACTTGCAGTTTGGATCCTTCCTATTAGGTTTCACCTCGTAGTATGGAAGGGGGTCTTACTGCAAGTTACATGTGGGATAAACTTTATTGTCAAGTTGACTAAAACTCGTAAAAAGCAGGTTTAACATTTAAGCGTAACTAGAGGGACACATACGCAAATACTTGTTGCAGTTACGTAACCATCAAGGGAATATGTACAGTAAATGGACGATAAGAACAGCTGGAAAATAGGTTATCCTTCATTGTTGTTTTAAATACAAATTTCCTAGTCAGCGCTAGATCAGCTCTCTGTCTGTTAAAAATAGTGGATCTGAAAAAGGCGTAATGTTTGTTATCTGCAACATTAATTCGTATAGTGTAATTGGCGTACAATTTAATGGAATACATGTAGAAAAGGCAAAAGTAACTAATTACTAGCTATTTATTCTGATATTTAGTTTAAGTTTAACTAAAAGGTAGTGGTGAAACAATGACAAAAGCTCAAGAACGTTTACAAAAAGTAATTGCTCAAAGTGGTATAACCTCAAGAAGAAAAGCAGAACAACTTATTCTTGATGGAAAGGTAAAAGTTAATAATAAGGTTATCACGAAGCTTGGAACCAAGGTGCACCTAGATGATAGAATTGAAGTGGATGGTGTACCGTTAGAAAAAGAAGCACCTGTTTACTACTTGCTATATAAGCCACGTGGCGTTATTTCCAGCGTCAAGGATGATAAAGGAAGGAAAGTGGTTACCGATTTACTTGAAGAAATCGAAGAACGCGTTTTTCCTGTTGGGAGACTAGACTATGATACATCTGGTATTTTAATTTTAACGAATGATGGAGAGTTTGCTAACTTATTAATGCATCCTCGGTTTCAGATTGATAAAGTGTATGTTGCTAAAATAAAGGGTATTCCAGATAAAGCTAAGCTTGCTCAATTACGGAAGGGAGTGCGTTCTGGAGACGATCTATTAAAAGCTATAAATTACCGTGTATTGAAAACAGACAAGCAAAAAAACCATACGATTTTACAGCTGACATTACGAGAAGGAAAAAATAGACATGTACGCAGAATGATGGAAGGTTTGGGTTATCCTGTAGTAAAGTTAAAACGAGAGCGATATGGATTATTAACACTGGATGGATTAAAGCCCGGTGAGTATCGACCACTAAATCCAAAAGAAGTGAAGCAAATGCGAAATTTAGCGCGGAACGAAATTGTTGAATAATAGTCAAAAATTGCATCATTTCTGAATGTTATAATGACTCTGGGAGTTGATTCATGATGGGTCTTGAAGAGAGGAAAAGAAAAAAACAAAATAAAAAACGAAACCGCTTTATATTTCGGTCGATCATTTTAGCTGCATTAGCAGGGGCAGTCATTTTTGCGGTGGTGCAAAATCTGCAAAGTGATAAAATTATTTACGAAGTTGGGGATGATGCACCAGATTTTCAATTGGAGCAAATTAATAAGTATAATGAGAGCGAGACCATTCGATTAAGTGAATTAGAAGGAAAAGGGGTTATGCTGAATTTTTGGGGGACTTGGTGCAAGCCTTGTGAAAAAGAAATGCCTTATATGGAGAAGTTATATCCAAAATATAAAGAGCAAGGAGTAGAAATAGTTGCTGTAAGTCTCGATTCAACGGAGTTGGTTGTGCATCGATTTATTGATAAATATGATTTAACATTTCCAATTCCTCATGATAAAGACAGCCAAGTACGAGATTTATATAAAGTAGGCCCCATTCCAAGTACTGTGTTTATTGACCCTCAAGGAAAAATTGTTGAGGTAGTCAATGGTGCATTAACATTGGAACGATTGGATGGTTATCTTCAGGAGATAACACCTAAGTAGCAACTTCGTTTGTAAGGGGAAGGGATATAAAATGAATAAAATCAAATGTGAATGTGGTCATGTTAATCCGGAGGGGACGGTACTTTGTGAATCATGTGGAAAGCCAATTGAGGAAAATCAGCATCTTGATGGCAATGATAAGAAAAAGCTGTTAAATATGCGCTATGACGGGACTGCTCGCAGGTCGCAAACATATAATAAGACGATTGTTGATAAAATTTGGAGTTTCTTTTCTTCGGTAAAAGTGGGGGTCTGGCTTATTGTCATTGCTTTATTCGCCTCTGCTATCGGATCGATCTTTCCACAGGAACAATACATACCAGTAGATGCTGTTTCACGAGATCCTGCTATTTTTTATGAGGAGCGGTATGGGATTCTCGGACAAATCTATTATCAATTAGGTTTTCACAATTTGTATAGCTCGTGGTGGTACATGATTTTAATTGCACTTATTGGGATTTCATTGGTCATTTGTAGCCTGGACCGGTTTGTCCCTTTATTTCGTGCATTGCGTAATCAAAAAGCACAACGTCATGAAACGTTTTTGAAAAGACAACGTCTATTCAGTCAGACAGACAACGTCACAAATACCGACATGGAAGCATTAAAGCAAGGACTAAAGAAACAACGCTATCATGTTACGGTTGAAGACGGGCATATTCTAGCAGAAAAGGGGAGATTCTCCAGGTGGGGTCCGTATGTTAATCATATTGGGCTTATCATTATTTTATTGGCAGCTCTATTAAGGCAGACTTCACTTTTTTATATGGATGAATATGTATGGATTCGTGAAGGAGAAAAAAAGGTTATCCCAGGAACGGACCAAGCGTACTACATTGAAAACAAAGACTTTATTATAGAAAACTATGATCCAGAAGATGAGAAGTTTAAAGATGCGATAGCCAAAGAAGGAGGTACCGTTCCGAGTAACTATCAAACAAATGTAGTAATTTATCAAGCGATGAAGCCAGAAATAACAGGTACAGAGCCTGAACTGAAAAAGATTAAAGAAGGCAGCATTCGCATGAATGAGCCAATTAAGTTTGATGACTATGTGGTATATCAATCAGGTTATCAGCAAAATGAATTTTCCAGTATGACATTTAAAATTCATGAAACCAATGATGCAGAAGAAAAATCCTTTGGTAAGTTTACCGTTGATTTTGCTTCTCCAAAGTCAACGTATGAATTGGATAATGGCTTTCGAGTCGAGATCAATAACTATTATCCAGACTATTATCTTGATGATAAAGGAGAGCCTGCTTCAGAGACAAACTATCCAAGAAATCCTGCGTTTGTTATGATGGTTTATCCGCCCAATGAGAGTGAGCCGGAAATTAGCTTTTTAGGAATCGGCAAAAACATCGATGCTACTGGGGAAAATAATTATAAAGTTGGTATTACGGACTTTGAAATGAGAGATGTTAGCGGATTAAGTGTGAGACGTGACTACTCATTACCATATTTTATCATTGGTGCAATTATTTTTATGATTGGAGTAATTCAAGGAATGTACTGGCAACATCGTCGAATCTGGATTCGGCCGCAAGCAGGGGGACTTCTTTTGGCTGCTCATACGAATAAAAATTGGCATGGGATAAAGCGTGATATCGAAAAAGCAATTGCTGATACCAATATTAAAATGGTTGTCGATCAGCAAGAAATAGACAAATAGCTAACCAAGGTAATTTAGGAGGAGTTTCATGAATAACTTAGTTGAATTAAGTAGTACACTGCTATATACTGCTTTTTTACTTTATTTAGTTGCAACTTTATTTTTTTCGTTTACAATTGGAAGTAAGCGAAAATCGGATGGAAAAGCCGCTAAAATTGGTATTACCTTAACTATTATCGGTTTTTTGACTCAATTAGGTTACTTTATTACTAGATGGATAGGAAGTGGGCATGCTCCTGTCAGCAATTTATTTGAGTACATGACTTTTTTTGGAATGGCAACCGTTCTCGGGTTTATTATTCTTTACTTTATTTACAAAGTAACTGTTTTAGGCCTATTTGCTCTTCCACTAGCTTTAATAATCATTGCTTATGCGAGCATGTTTCCAACAGAGATATCGCCGTTAATTCCATCTTTACAAAGTCATTGGTTATATATCCATGTAACGACTGTATCGTTATCACAAGGAATTTTAACTATTAGCTTTGTATCAGGGTTAATTTATTTAATTCGCCAAATCGATCAAACAAAAACAACGAAGCGGACAACCTGGCTGGAGCTTATTTTGTACGGCCTAGTCTTATTTATTGGCTTTATTATATCTTCTACGCTATTTAATGTTATGAACTACCAGGCTGTATTTGAATATCCAAATACGACTGGTGAGACAATGGTACAAACCGAATATCATATGCCGGCAATTGCAGCACCAACAGATGGAAAATTAATAACCGATGGTGTAATGAAACCGTGGTTTGAAATACCTAAATGGATGCACGGTACCGATGCTGGTAGAAAATTTAATACATTAATATGGTCATTCATTTTTGGTACAGGTCTTTATCTATTGTTAAGACTTGTATTTAGAAAACGAATTGGGGCTACAATTCAGCCATTACTTAAAAAGGCAAGACCTGATTTACTTGATGAAATCACATATCGCTCAGTAGCTATTGGATTTCCGCTATTTACATTAGGCGGACTTATCTTTGCATCGATCTGGGCTGAAGAAGCATGGGGAAGATTCTGGGGGTGGGACCCAAAAGAAGTTTGGGCGCTCATTACCTGGTTCTTTTATGCAGCCTTCTTACATTTGCGATTATCAAGGGGATGGCATGGTGAAAAGTCTGCATGGTTAGCAGCAATAGGTTTTGGTATTATCATGTTTAATTTAATTGTTGTAAACCTTGTACTTGCAGGGTTACACTCATATGCATAATATTTCCCTAATCGCAAGGCATCATATCGTTTCATCGTGATGCCTTGTTTTTCTTATACTTTTTAAACAACTTAGTTTATACTTTTATTAGAGCAGATATGATACAGGGGGGAACGTAGATGGAAAAGGAAACAAAAGTATTAGTGGTAGATGACGAAGAAAGAATACGCAGGCTGATCCGCATGTATATAGAGCGGGAGGGTTTTATTGTCGAAGAAGCAGAAAATGGAACGGAAGCATTACAACTCGCTTTAGACCATCATTATGATGTTATTTTACTTGATATTATGATGCCGGAAATGGACGGTGTAGAAGTTTGTCAAGAGCTGAGAAAAGAAAAGGATACACCGGTTATTATGTTAACAGCTAAAGGCGAAGAAGCTAACCGAGTACAAGGCTTTGAAATTGGAGCTGATGACTATATTGTAAAACCATTTAGTCCTAGAGAGGTTGTATTACGGGTAAAGGCTTTGCTTCGACGTGTATCAAGTTCATCCTTTCAAAATGCCGATACAACAGCGAAAAATATTTTAGTTTTTCCACATATAACAATTGATCATGATGCACATCGAGTTACTGCAGATGGTGAGGAAGTTAATTTAACACCAAAGGAATATGAGCTATTATGCTTTTTGGCAAAATCACCTGATAAAGTATTTAACCGTGAACATTTGCTGAAAGAAGTATGGCAATATGAATTTTTCGGCGATTTGCGTACGGTGGACACTCATGTAAAAAGATTACGTGAAAAACTGAACCATGTATCTCCGGAGGCAGCAAAAATGATTGTTACTGTCTGGGGAGTTGGTTACAAATTTGAGGTGGCTGAAGAATAATGTTTTGGCGAAGTGTAGTTGGTAAACTAGCAATAACAATTCTATTGCTAGTTTCTTTTGTATTATTTATTTTAACAATTTTCCTCTTGCAGTTTTTTGAAGATTTTCATATACAGGAAGCGGAACAAGATATGTTGCAAACGGCCACAAAGGTCTCTCTTCTAGTAGAAACACATGAACAAAAACAGCTGATAACCGAAACAACAGAACGGGTTAAAGATCCTGCTAGCCGAGTAGCGATTGTTTTTGGTGATGGTGAATTATGGGTCTCTGACAGCGAAGATAGCAACTTGGCGAAATTAGAAGAGGATTGGCTAAAGCGAGATGAATTATCGAAGGTACTAACAGATAACCAACAAATTCGTAAGCAAATTCACTTGCCAGGAAATGAAAGGGAAGCAATGATTGTTGGTGTTCCTATTGATAATCAAAATGCCGCCATTTATGTATATCAATCATTAAATGTAATTGATCAGACAAAAGCAGAAACGACAAAAATTATTTTTCTAGCTGCAGGTATTGCCATTGTATTAACGACAATCTTCGCCTTCTTTTTATCAACAAGAATTACATCGCCTTTAATAAAGATGCGGGAAGCAGCTTTTGATTTGGCCAGAGGTGAATTTAATACAAAGGTACCTATTTTAACACATGATGAAATAGGGGAATTAGCTTTAGCATTTAATCGCATGGGAAGACAGCTGAAATTTCATTTGAATGCACTACGACAAGAAAAGGAACAATTATCCAGTATTGTAAGCTCAATGGCTGATGGTGTTATTACACTAAGCCGTTCAGGAGAGATGATCGTTACGAATGCACCGGCAGATCGATTTATTGAAGATTGGTATTATGAGAACAATCTAACCTATGATGCAGAAAAACGAAAACTTCCAGATGAGTTATATGAGATTTTACAGGAAGTGGTTGAGGGGGAAAAGGAAGCGATCCATGAGTTAAGTTTACAAGGAAGAAATTGGGTAATGTTAATGACCCCTTTATATGACCAATCTTATGTTCGGGGTGCAGTAGCGGTTATTCGGGATATGACGGAAGAACGCAGAATGGATAAATTGCGAGAAGACTTTATTGCTAATGTTTCTCATGAATTGCGAACACCTATTTCGATGTTACAGGGATATAGTGAAGCAATTGTTGATGATATTGCCGAAACAAAAGAAGAAAAAAATGAGTTAGCAAAAATTATTCATGAAGAATCATTGCGGATGGGGCGTTTAGTTAATGAATTATTAGACTTAGCTCGTATGGAAGCAGGTCATATTCATCTTAACAAAGAATCAGTAGAAATAAATCCATATGTAGAAAGGATCTTAAAAAAATTTAAAGGTTTAGCTCATGAAAATGAAATTACATTAACACTTGAAAAACAAATTGACGAACCAGTAGCAAAATTTGATCCTGATCGTATTGAACAAGTGTTTACAAATCTTATTGATAATGCTATTCGCCATACAGGTAAGAAAGGGTATGTAAAAGTAAAAGTTACTAATAGAAAAACCGATTTACAAGTAGAAATTCAGGATACCGGAAGCGGAATTCCAGAAGAAGATCTTCCATTTGTATTTGAGAGGTTCTATAAAGCTGATAAATCAAGAACGAGAGATAAAAAGAAAAAAGGTACTGGTTTAGGCTTGGCAATTGCTAAAAATATCATTGATGCACATCACGGTTCGATAAATGTTAATAGTAAACTAAATCAAGGTACTGCTTTTCATTTTCGCATCCTTCACCAGGACGGAGAGTAATGCTATAACTTACGAGTTGTTTGGGATGTCATCTACTATTCTTATGCAAAACGGATAGATGTAAAAACTCATTTAACTAGGGGATAGAAATAAGACCCGATTGTACGGATTGCTTCTACACAAAGCAAAGTAAGTAATATTCTTCTAATTCGCCTCCTCTATATGATATGATTATTTAAAAAAATGGTATGAAAGGAAGGGTGAATAAATTTATGAAGCAATCGTTCTTACGTCTAACCTCTATTTTTATAGCTATTTTTTTATTAGTTGGCTGTGGAGCAGAGGTGGAAACACCGACAAACCAAACTTCGAATGCAAACGAGGAACAAACACAAGAAAAACAATCCCAAGAAACCGTCTTAATCACTATTTCCAAAGATGATGGTACGGAGTATTTACATGAAAAGGAAATACCGGTTGAAGAAGGCGATATCTTAATGGATGTAATGGAGGAAAACTTTTATATTGAAACAGATAAAAGTGGTGAATTTATCACTTCTATTGAAAGGTTGTCTGCTAAAGAGGGAGAAAAAAAGGCCTGGATTTATACAGTAAATGGGGAGATGCCAAATGTTGGCGCAGTTGAGTATAAGCTAAAGCCAAATGATAAGGTTATTTTCGATTTTCAAGCTTGGGAATGAAGTAAATGAATACGTATAAGCTAACACTGCTTGCGATTCTAGCTGCTATAGCAATCGTTGGCAGATATTGGTTTTCCTTCATTCCAAATGTTCAACCAGTAACCTCAATAATCATTATTGCCGGTTTACTATTAGGACCTGTATCAGCAGTAATACTTACTTTTATTATTACTTTTGTTTCTAATATCCTGTTAGGAATGGGCATATGGATGGTTTGGCAAATTATTTCTTGGGGAATCATCGGAATTTTAAGTGGCTGGATGGGAAAGGTTTTTCATCATATTTCTTTGCCATTTTTATTGCTCTTTGCGATATTTAGCGGCTATTTTTACGGTTTTATTATTTCTTTGATAACGTACCAAATTACTGGTGCATTCTGGCCTTATTACATTAGTGGCTTACCTTTTGATACAAACCATGCCATTGGTAATGCTGTATTTATGGTCTTGTTTTATCCCGCCATCCCTTTTCTAATCCAAAAATATGCGTCAAATCGTTTTTCAGTAAAAAATACCGATTGATTCTTCAATCGGTATTTTTTACTGTCTGAATCAATTTCATAATAGCTCTTTTTAAAAAAATTTATACTTGCAGTATTTTAAAATTATACTTTAAAAAATTCTATATAAAGTTGTGCGTATCTGTGTTCCATTCGGATACACTTCGCTTTCCGTGGGTAACGCCTCAACTTCCTCGAAAGCAAAGAACGGCTTCCTGCGGGATTTTCGGCTGTTGCTTTTCCCACATGTGTTTACGTGTATCTGAATTCCACACAGACATAATTTCCTTGTACTAACCATTTATAAAAAAATAGGTTAGCTTCCTTTTCAGCTTGTTCTTTTAGTCATTGTTCATACTCGTTTTTAGATTTGTGCCCACGTTTTTTGGGTTCAGGTTTTGGCTTTTCCCCTTTTTGGCGGTGCTTGATGACGTGCTTCAAATGGGTTGCTTCGATGGCAACTACATCATCCATGAAAGAGCTCTCTGATGGTACGAGTCTGATGATACTAGAAACCCGCAGTTTAACTTAGAAGCAATATCATCATTAAGGCGTTTAACAAGATCCTTCATCGTCGGAATGCGTTCGACATATCTCACAAAAGTGGAAATAATCATGGCTGCATCATTCAGTTCTTCTGGCGCACCTAGTCGTGATTTTTTGGTTACTTTGTGATAAAGTGAAACTTCATTCAGTAGGAGTTTTCTTCCATCTCCTACTGAATGTTAGTACCTAGAAGGGTATGACCTAAAGGCCCTTGAACGAATGGGTATTTAGGTGCCGTTTTCCCCCACTTAGATCCTTTTGTATCAACTCAGGTTTTGAAGTGAGAGTCTTACGGCACCTTACATGCGGGATAAAGTGAAACTTCATTTCTTGGAATGCTTTTCCCAAGAAATGTTAGTTGAACGAATCGGGCATTTAGGTGCCGTTATCTCCCACTTAGACCCTTTTGTATCAACTCAGGTTTTGAAGTGAGAGTCTTACGGCACCTTACATGCGGGATAAAGTGAAACTTCATTTCTTGGAATGCTTTTCCCAAGAAATGTTAGTTGAACGAATCGGGCATTTAGGTGCCGTTATCTCCCACTTAGACCCTTTTGTATCAACTCAGGTTTTGAAGTGAGAGTCTTACGGCACCTTACATGCGGGATAAAGTGAAACTTCATTTCTTGGAATGCTTTTCCCAAGAAATGTTAGTCGAACGAATCGGGCATTTAGGTGCCGTTATCTCCCACTTAGACCCTTTTGTATCAACTCAGGTTTTGAAGTGAGAGTCTTACGGCACCTTACATGCGGGATAAATCTTATCCAAATCTATAGCTCCAGATAATTGCATCATATTTAGGTTCCATATCGTATAATTCTTGAATGCTAAATAAGCTAGTTTGTCGTATAATGGTCATCCGGTCTTTTTGGTTGTTCTGGTCAACTACCATTATACAAGATTTGGGGAGGTACTTCCTTTTTAATATCTTGCAGTCCTTGTGGTACATAGGCTAAGAATTATGAAATTCATTCATCTAAAATGGTTTTTAAAAGTACTTCGTCTAGCTTAATCGCTCAATCTGTAGCAAATTTCGCTCTTTTTCCTACGATAAGTCGACATCGGTTTTATGTCGCCTTTATCGAAGGATTTATATTACTTCATTGAAAAATCTGCTTATTATTTTTCGAATTTCATGAGAGAAACGGCTCCTAAATTCCCGATTCGTTTGAGGTGACAAGACTAGAGGAACTATTTGAAAAGGTATCGCCCTTCCAAAAAGTTAAGTAGGCCTGCGAACTTAGCCTCTGATATACTGTTTCAAGAAAAAAACACTTCTGAATGAAGTCCATTTTATCGCCAGAAGATCTCCAGTTTATACGTTAATAACTGAGAGCTTTAAGCTTTTGTCCTGCTATTAATCCAAAGTTGCATAAAAGTATTCATCATTTTATAGTAAAGGATAAGAAAGCTGTAACCTTTCCATGTGAAAATCGACTATTTAGAGAACGGAGGGGCTTTATGAAGATAACTTTTGATCAACTATATAACGATCATCATCAAGACCTATATCAATTTATCTTTTACATGGTAAAGGACAAATCGTTAACAGAAGATTTACTACAAGAAGTTTATTTGAAAGTGTTTAAGTCATTACCTCGTTTTAGGGGAGACAGTTCAGTTAAGACTTGGCTACTCTCCATTGCACGTCACGTAGTTATTGATTATTTCCGTTCTCAAAAACGTAAACGAAAACGTTTTGTAGACTTTTTTGATTGGGGAGAAAAGGGAGAAAAATTAAAAGATGCACAACCTTTGCCAGACGAAATAGCCGAACAGCAAGAGGAAATCCAAAATCTTTATCGTTGTCTAGATAATTGTACTGTTGATCAAAAGAGTGTTATTATCCTTCGATACATACAATCATTTTCTATCCGTGAAACTGCAGAAATTCTTAATTTTAGTGAAAGTAAAGTAAAAACAACCCAGCATCGTGGTTTAAAGGTATTAAAAATGGCGATGGAGAAATACAAAAAAGGAGAAGCGGATTATGAGCGACTATAATGATAAACAATTGAAAAAACAACTACAGCAGTTACCAAAAATAACAGATAACCGTTCCAAAGCAGTTGTGTATCGTCAGCTCTCTGAAAGCTTACAACGGAAACAAGCTGCTGGTAAACGAATGAGACTTATTCCTATCCTAGCTGTAGGCTTCGTACTTATAATTGGCTTTTTTTCCATCCCAATATTTTATTCGTTTGATTTTTTTCTGACAACAGAAGATAGTGCGGATCATAAAACGACTGAAAAAAATGAATTTTATGATCAGGCAATAGAACAAGAGACGACATATTCAAACCAGCCAGAATCAAATTTTGAGAAAAACAGCTTTGTTATTCATGATACGAATGCTTCCGAACAAATTATCTATGCTGCAATTGCTGATGAACAATTGCAATATACGATCCCAATATCATTTATTATCCGTAAAGCAAACAACTTGCAAGCTGCTTACAATCAAATAGACAGCTTCATAAAAGAACTGGAAATTTCGAATGAACGCTATTTACTTCATGGAGTAACATACGAACTGAAGCAAAAAGAGCAAAAAGCTACGTTGAAGATACCAATGGATTTTTTTAAGAAGGAAAAAACAGTTGCAAATAACCTATTAGAACAGCATATCATGACAATGTTTCTTCCATATCAAATTCGAACGATTAACTTTAAACAAGGCAATCAAGAAAAGATGGACGGAGACTTATATTCCAAAATCACCCTAACTCCTAATCCTAGATATAGTTACAAGCTATATAAACAAGCTACAGAAAAATGGCTTGTACAGATACCAAATAATCATCATGAAACGATTAAAGAGGCTATCCAGAAGTTGCAGGTAAGTGATGAAAAATTTGGTATTAAACGAACTATTCCTAAAGATAGTGAATATGAGCTGACTACTTCTCAAGATACATTACAGATTCGGTTTTCTAAAAAACTAGAAAATATAACAAAAGTTAATTTAGTGTTACTTATTGAATCTGTATTAATGACTGCCAAAAGTTATGGTTATCAACAAGTTATATTTCAAAATTTAACTACAGGCAATAAAATAGAAAATTACAATTTAGCTAAGCCAATTTCAGTTCCTCAAGCTCCGAATCCGGTATATATTGACTTAGCAAGGAGATAGACAAATTGTACAGGCGCTAGGTAGATGTACAAAACTGGAGAACTTCTGACGAGATAAAGTGAAGCTTACTTCAAGGAGTATTTTTCTCCTTGAAGTGGAATAACGACTAAAAACTCAGGTATCGCTTTAAAAAATATGGTGTATTGATGCCAAAGCTCTCTTGCCCTTGAAAAATCGCGATGTGTTGCTGTCGTAGCTTTTCTGTCCTTATTTGGATTGTTAAATAGATTATTCGTCATCTAATGGTAACCCATGGAAAGGTTGTTTAGCGATTTTTACTGAATCTGTTGGACAACCATCATGTGCATCAAACATTGCTTCAACTAAGGGATCACAAACTGGAGTTATTCCTTGATTGCGATCTTTTGGGAAATAGGCGAGACAATCATCATCATAATCATAAAGCTCAGGGGCTACCATTACGCAGGCCCCACAAGCGATGCAAGCTTCTCTGTCAATTCTAGTATAATAAGCCATGTTGTTATCTCCTTTGGTGTATTTCCCTTCTAAGTTTATACTCAATATAATCATTTTTCAATGATGCGGATAGTAGGTAAAGTGAATTTTGTTGGAAGGAGTGTTTTTCTTCTTGAAGCAGTGGATCAAAGGCTAAGTTTTCAACGTCTTTGTGATCGACGTCCTTAAAAAAGAGACTCTGTATGATGCCAATTCAAGAAGGTCTTTAAAAAAGCAGTGTACTTTTTCTACGATGTCTATTCAAGCAGTTTCTCTAGCCTTGAAAAAGAAGTACGCTTTTTCTTCGTGCGATGCCTAATCAGGCAGTTGCTCTAGTCCTGTCAACCCAAACAAATCGGGCGTTTGGATGTCGTTTCTCTCGCAATATTTGCAAAATAATAAGAGGATTTTTTAATTTAGAGAAATACGGCACATTAGATCTGTGATAAATGCTATAATGTGTTTTATAGAATTGGAGGAGTGTGTCATTGATTTTAGAAGGAATTATACTGAGCTGTCTGTCTAAGTTGCAAACAGAAAGATCTATTTCTGCAGTGTATCATATAGTAACAGGGAAAAAGTCGATCCAAACCGTACAGGATATCCATTTGTACCATTTGCAAGCATATTTTTCTGTTTGCCAACATCTACCTAAGTCACAGTTTGATCAAATGATTACTGATTTAACAGAGCAAGAAATGATCAGAGAAATCAATCATGATGAACAAGTATATATGTTAACAAAACATGGCAGTCTTTGGCTGAATAAAAATAAACCCAGCCTTTATTTAACATGGTTTCATGGATTACAATACAGTAGTACAGCCAGACTTTTTTCCGATCGATTACATCTAATCATTCAAACTGCTACAAATGCGAAAATGAGTTATTTTCAATTTATACCTGTTGTGGAAAATCCACAGGTAGAACATTGGGTAAAAAAGCAGTATCAAAAAATCAAACCCTCCTTAGAACTATTTTTATCCAACTTATATCAAGAATTATATAAATTATTATGTGATTTCCCAGATAAACTAGCAAAACTTTTTGTTGAACGTTTAACTAGCTATAAGGATTACGGAAAGAGCATCTATCAATTGGCAGGCGATTATCAAATATCAGCCATCGATGTACAGTTGCTGCTTACGGCAATTATCCATCAGATGATTCAACGAATAAAAGCAAATAGAGATCATTTCCCCATTTTAACAAAGGTAATTGTAGATTTGGTAACTTCACAAATAACGGTGTCTGCTCAGACTACTGATCAACTGCTGAAAACGGGTTATTCTATTGAGGAAATCGCTGAAAAGAGAAGATTGAGAGTCAACACGATATATGATCATGTTGTAGAAATAGCACTGTACGAAGAAGATTTTCCGATTAATCAATATGTCTCTGATGTAGATTATCATTTGGTAATCGACGCTTTAAAAATAGTGCGTTCTTATAAATTGAAACTAATAAAAGAACTCGTGCCAAGTCATATATCGTTTTTTCAAATCCGCTTAGTGTTGGCAGTAGAACAAAAGCTAGAAGCGCTTAAGCTAGGCGACGAAGCTATTTTTTAAAAGGTTATCCACCATGCAGAGACGGATGTAGTTTTCCTAAACCGTTAAAAATACGGAGAAAGTGAGGGAATAGGTTGCAAGTTGAAACGACTTTTTTACAAGAGCAATTACGAAATTTTGGCTATTCTTCCTTCCGTCAAGGACAAGCAGAAATTATTCGTGATATTTTAGCAGGAAAAAATGTTTTAGGAATTCTACCAACAGGATCTGGTAAATCGATTTGTTATCAATTGCCTGCAAAGCTACTAAACGGGACTACAATTGTTGTCTCTCCGCTTATTTCTCTCATGATTGATCAAGTGAAACAGTTAAAAGCGAAGCAATTTAAACAGGTTACAGCAATTAACAGCTTTATGAATCGAGATTTGAGGAATAGTGTTTTACGTAAACTCCATACCTACCGACTAATTTATGTTTCGCCAGAACTTCTGCAGCAACAGTACGTACAAGGAAGATTAAGAAATTTAAAGGTAAGCTTGTTTGTTATTGATGAAGCACATTGTATATCTCAATGGGGACGTGAATTTAGACCGGACTATTTGAAATTGCAAGAAGTAATTATGGCTTGTAAATTCCCCCCTGTTTTAGCGCTGAGTGCTACAGCTACTCCAAAGGCACAAGAGGACATTATAAATGCATTAGGAGGTATGGAATTTGTTAAGCATATCTATCCAATGGATCGACCCAATATTGCTTTTAGTGTGGAACAAGTAGAAAACGAAGATGAAAAGCTAGTTATTATGAAACGGTTGTTTAGCCAATACCGGGTTCCCTCATTAGTGTATTTTACCAGCAGGCAAGCAGCAGAAGAAGTTGCAAAAGAGTTAGCTTCTAGCTTAGATCTTCGCATTGCTGTATATCACGGGGGAATGGAGCAACAAGACCGTATTACGATACAGCAGCAATTTATGAATGATCAATTGGATATTATCTGTTGTACGAGTGCTTTTGGAATGGGGATTAATAAGTCTAATATTCGTTTAGTTATCCATTATCATATAACAACACAACTGGAAGCGTACATTCAAGAAATTGGCAGGGCTGGAAGAGATGGAGAAGCAAGTGTTAGCCTATTATTATATTCAAATAAAGACATTCAGCTGCCAAAGCATATCATTAGCCGAGAACTTCCTTCCAAGCAAGAATTAGGATTCGTATTTAACAAGTTAAAGGTATTAGATGATGCAGACAAACCCCTACCAATTAAGGAAGAAGAAGTTGTAAATTGCTTTGATATAAATGAAGTTCAATGGCGATTTATCAAGTATCATTTAGAAAATCATGGTATTATTAAACATAATAGTATACATTTTCAGCAGGATACATGGGACCATGCTTTTAAGCAAATATATACATATATTGAAAAACGAACGATGATAAAACAAGCAAAATTAGCTGAAATCATTGATTGGATTTATCAGCAAGACTGCTTGCGTAAACATTTGTATAAGGGGTTTCAATCTTCTTATCAACCCCCAGTATTTCAATGCTGCAGCAATTGTGGATTTTCCTGGAAAGACTGGCAACCACAACAATCAAGGCGTGAAGGGATTACTTATTCTTGGCAGGAGCAGCTTAAAAATAAACTATTAATCGGAGGAGCAAATGAAACAACGTGAACTGATATTGCGTATGGACAATAAAGAATTACGAAGGCAACTTACTCTATCACAAATTATTTTCATCTTAATAAGCCTCGTCCTTAGCTTTGCCCTGTTTGAATCATTCATCGCTCAATGGTTGCACTTGTTTCAATGGAAGATAAAGGAAATCCTCTTTTATGGAGTACTACCTGGATTGGTCATTGTTTCCATTGATTTAATCTTGACATATCTCTTGCCAGCAAAATATTATGATGACGGCGGAATTAATGAAAAAATATTTGCTGAACAACCAATTTGGTTTATCCTTGTTTTTTCACTGTTGGTCGCTGTTTCTGAGGAGCTATTATTTCGTGGTGTACTGCAAACATCTTTTGGGTTTTGGTTTGCCAGCCTATTGTTTGCGTTCGTTCATTTTCGTTATTTAAAGAAACCTGTATTACTTATATCTGTACTTTTCGTTAGTTTTTATCTTGGTTACCTGTTTTATTTAACGGAAAATTTAGTTGTAACGATAGTTGCTCATTTTATTGTCGATTGTTTATTAGGATTTTTCATTCGATTTAAAAGAGAGGTGTGGACGAGGTGAATGAAGAAAAGCATAATCAAAACGACCAAGCAAAAGAGTTACGAAATGTGGTAGTTACAGATGATGATAAGCAAAACGAAAGCAGAGAATTAAAGAGTGATCAGGAAATTGATAGGGATACAGACATTCTCAATTTACCACCACGAAGCGAAGTTCATAATATTAAGGGACGACCGACTCGAATAAAGTTAAGTGTTCCCTTTCGTAGACTAGCATTTATCATTTTGGTTCTTTTAGCTATTTTAATCATGGCTTATTTCTTTCTTGGCGATGAGTTATTTGCTAGCTTTTCTGAGATTTTTTACGGTATTTAAAAAATAGTCACGACAGTAATTTCGCATTTTTAGCCATTTTGAACATTCAACTTTGAAAATTTATGTTATTTAAGAAATCTTTCGTAAAACTGTATAAAAAGTAAGATGCCCATGTTCAACAACAGCTTAATAAGCATAGGATGTATAAAGAGAATAATGACGTTCTAGAATTACTAAACTAGTGAACAATATTTATGTATCTAAGGTGCTGTAGAACTCCTGCTTCAATAGTTGTAGAGAATTTGAAAAAGTTTAAGTGGGAGATAACAACAATAAATGTTGATTCATTCGGGTCGATAGGACAAGAAGGAGCTACGGCAGCAATACATCGCACGCAGAAAAAGCGATTTTCTTTTTCAAGGACAGAGAAGCTACGGCAGCGATACATCGCACGCAGAAAAAGCGATTTTCTTTTTCAAGGACAGAGAAGCTACGGCAGCAACACATCGCACGCAGAAAAAGCGATTTTCTTTTTCAAGGACAGAGAAGCTACGGCAGCGATACATCGCACGCAGAAAAAGCGATTTTCTTTTTCAAGGACAAGAAGAAGCTACGGCAGCAATACATCGCACGCAGAAAAAGCGATTTTCTTTTTCAAGGACAAGAAGGAGTTACGGCAGCGACACATCGCGATTTTTCAAGGACATGGAAAGCTACAACAGTTACACATCGTGGTTTTTCAAGAATGCCTGAGATTTTAGCTTTTGTTCTATCTCTTATCAGCAAAAGCCCTACCAAATAAAGTTTTACTTTATATATATTATTGTATGCTGCACTTAGTCAGCAATTGAAGGAGGTTACAATATGCGATTTGAGAGAGTGTCTAATAATCAATTTACTATTTTTTTAACATTTGATGATTTAATTGAACGTGGATTTACAAAAGATGATTTATGGTATGACGGATCAAGCGTTCGAAAATTGTTTAGTGATATGATGTATGAGGCAAGTTCAGAATTAGGTTTTGATTTGGAAGGGGCACTCCTTGTTCAAGTCCATCTAATGCAAGCACAGGGCATGCATGTTATTGTAACGCAAAAATTTTCTGACGCAGATTTTGATACTGATTTTGTAGAAATGAAGGTTACGTTAGATGAAAATAAAAAAATGTTATTTTCTTTTCATGAATTTGAAAATGTCATTGATGTTGCTTCTTATTTATCAGCTTTAACCGTTGAGGGGGGAAAGTTATATTATATGGATCATGCGTATTATATGTTATTAAATGATGATGAATTAAATGGTGTAAACCGGGAGGATATCATTGCAATAATGTCTGAATTTGCTCAACCTAGCATTTTGACAACACATCGACTACATGAATACGGAAAAGAAATTTTTTCTGAAGGAGCTGTCAAGAAAATTATTGAATTATTTTATTCTGAACGTTAGTTTCGTGATCTCGTGACTATGGGCTTGCTTTATATTCATTATTACCTTTTCATTAATGACATCTATTAAAGTAGATAATAGAAATAATCGAATAAGGGAAATTCAGTCCGAATTTCCCTTAGTAGAAATATATTTTTAGTAACTTACTTACGATAATATGTATATATCATATAATAAAATCGCGTTAAACTTTATTACGGGTTGCATTTCGTTTTTACCTAAATATACGATTTATGCAATAAATTAGAGAATGGACTAGAAGGTTTCTTTATAAAATGTTACGATATCTATTGGATAATTGCTGTTATGAAGGCAAATGCTTAAAAAGCATAATAAAGTCAAGTTACTAGCTGCTAAAGTAATGAAATTAATCTAACGAATTTTCGTTGTGAAAAATTAGAGTAATTTTATTGCATATTTACAGTGAAAGTGTATACTAATGTCTGAGTACAGCTATATTGTATGTTCAAATAAGGGGGATTTAAAAAGGACGGAGAGGTTTTCAATGGCGTAACTTTAATTAGCAAAACCGTTTAAGTGTTCCTTGCAGATGAGGTGTTTAGAAGATTTCTGCTTAGAATGCGCTTACAAGCGGAAAAGGGGTAGCATAACAATGTCATCTACTTTACTCCTGGAGTGATAGACTAATAATAAAACAATTCAGGAGCTGGAGAAATAAGCCAATAAGGATTTCTTTGCGTCACTTTTACCGAACCTTTTGAACATCTTCTATTAACTATTATTTTGAGATATTCTAGGAGGTAAATTCATGGTAGCCGATAACGCAGCAGATTCTACCAAAGAAGTGAAAGAAAAAATGGATATTTTAAGTTCAACACGAGCTGTTGTAAAAACTGCATTGGAGAAATTGGGTTACCCTGAGGAGGTCTATGAATTATTCAGAGATCCGATTCGTATGATGACAGTTCGTATCCCTGTACGGATGGATGATGGTTCAATTAAAGTATTTACTGGATATCGTGCACAACACAATGATTCCGTTGGACCGACAAAAGGTGGAGTTCGATTTCATCCGGACGTGACAGAAGACGAAGTAAAAGCATTATCTATTTGGATGAGCTTAAAAGCCGGAATTGTTGATTTACCTTATGGTGGTGGAAAGGGCGGTATCATTTGTGATCCTCGTGAAATGTCTTTCCGTGAGCTGGAAGGATTAAGCAGGGGGTATGTACGGGCAATTAGCCAAATTGTCGGACCAACAAAAGATATCCCAGCACCAGATGTATTTACAAATTCGCAAATCATGGCTTGGATGATGGATGAATATAGCCGTATTGATGAATTTAATAGTCCTGGCTTTATAACTGGTAAACCAATAGTTCTTGGTGGTTCACATGGTAGGGAATCTGCAACTGCGAAGGGTGTTACAATTTGTATCAATGAAGCTGCGAAGAAAAGGGGCATTGATGTTAAAGGGGCAAGTGTAATAATTCAAGGATTTGGAAACGCTGGTAGCTTTCTATCTAAATTTTTGTATGATGCTGGTGCAAAAGTTGTAGGAATATCTGATGCTTATGGCGCTCTTTATGATTCAGAAGGCCTTGATATTGACTATTTGTTAGATCGTAGAGACAGCTTTGGAACCGTAACCAAATTGTTTAATAACACCATTACCAATAAAGAATTGCTTGAAAAGGAATGTGACATTTTAGTGCCTGCTGCTGTTGAAAATCAAATCACAGAAGAAAATGCTCACAATATTAAAGCTGGTATTGTTGTTGAAGCAGCTAATGGTCCTACAACAATGGAAGCTACAAAAATTTTGACAGAACGCGGAATATTGTTAGTACCTGACGTACTAGCCTCAGCAGGTGGAGTAACCGTTTCTTATTTTGAATGGGTACAAAATAACCAAGGTTATTATTGGTCTGAAGAAGAAATTGATAAGAAGCTCCATGAAATTATGATTAAGGCATTTAATTCGATTTATAATACTGCGGAAACAAGACGAGTTGATATGCGTCTGGCTGCTTATATGATTGGTGTTCGGAAAATGGCAGAAGCTTCAAGATTCCGTGGTTGGGTATAAATATCAAATTAGATAAGCACGAATAGATGACGAAAAAACTCTTATCTTGTATAGTTAGGTAAGAGTTTTTTCTATTAGTAGTAAGGCTTCATGTACAGATTGAAGATAAGAAAAAATGGAAAATTAAGTCAGACTTTATAGATAGAAAGAAGGGTTAAGGACATGCAACAAGAAAAAGTGATTGTCGTTGGCAGCGGGCCTTGCGGAATGTCTGCAGCTATTGAGTTACAAAAATTAGGGGTTCAACCATTAATTATTGAGAAAGGTAATATTGTAGATGCAATCTATCGTTATCCTACCCATCAAACCTTTTTTAGTTCCAGTGATAGATTAGAAATTGGCGATGTTGCTTTTATTACTGAAAAACATAAGCCTGTGCGTAATCAAGCACTTGCATATTACCGAGCTGTCGCTGAACGTAAAGAATTACGTATTCATACGTTTGAAACAGTTATAACTGTTAATCGAGTGGAAGATCGTTTTCATGTAGTAACTACAAAACATGAATATTTAGCAGATTATGTTGTCATAGCTACGGGATATTACGGTCAACCAAATATGTTAAATATACCTGGAGAAGAATTACCAAAAGTTTCGCATTACTTTAAAGAAGCACACCCATACTTTAAAAGGGATGTTGTTGTCATTGGCGGGAAAAATTCAGCAGTCGATGCGGCAATGGAATTGCATAAAGCGGGAGCTTATGTCACAGTATTATATCGTGGTGGTCAATATTCAGAAAGCATAAAGCCCTGGATTCTGCCAGAATTTGATTCACTTGTTCAAAAAGAAAAAGTAAATATGATTTTCAATGCTACGGTTTGTGAAATTACAGAGAACGCTGTATTTTACAAAGTAGGTAATGAAGAAAAGGCGATACGTAACGACTTTGTATTTGCCATGACTGGTTACCGACCGGATATTGACTTTCTTACCTCTTGTGGGATCGAAGTAGATCCTAAAACAGGAGAGCCTTTTTATTATGAAGAAACGTATGAGACTAATATCGCAGGCTTATATGTAGCTGGTGTTGTAGCAGCAGGTTTTAATAACAATAAAATTTTCATCGAAAATGGACGTTTTCACGGAGTAAAAATTGCTGAATCTGTTTCTAGTAATTATAAATCCTAGGGCGAGGTGTTTGAACCGATAACTTAATCCTTGCGGAATACTTTCCGCAAGGATTAAGTATAAATGGGAATAATAAAGTGAAACTTCATTCAGTAGGTCTTCCATCTCCTACTGAATGTTAGTACCTAGAAGGGTATGACCTAAAGCCCTTGTACGAATCGGGCATTTAGGTGCCGTTTTCTCCCACTTTGACTTCTTCGTATTGCCTAAAGTTGAAGTCTTACGGAACTTTACATGCGGGATAAACACAAGAATGACATTGGCTTTATGATATATGAATTGTCGTAAATCTTTTTTAGAAAAGAATAAAGTATTAAATGCCCCCTCATAGAAAGGTTGCTTCTAACTAAGTGCTTCATTTATAATACGTGTAATTTCTCGTCCGCTCTATTACAACTAAAACGATAGGCTCCATTACTTGAGCTCACTTCTCATAAAAGCAGCTAACTTCGGGAATAGATAATAAAGATTTTTCAAAGCTTTTGGATCAGTTATTTCTTCTGAAAACAGAATTGTACATACTTTTTAATCACTACCTGTTTCGTACGATCTGCGATAATTTCCGTGGTCTATAATTTACAATTTTATTACATACTTCACTAACTTTTTTTACAGTCAGAAGTATAGATAATGGTTAACCCTTCGCTTTTAAGAAATGCTTTCTGGATTGAGAGTCAATTTCTACTGTTTGGTTCATCCTATGATTAGAAGTTGCACAAGCAAGATTAAACCGTCCACTTCATATCTCCAGATAATACCACTGCTTTTTTCTTTGTTCATTTACAATTCCATAGCTGCTTTATTTCAGATTTATTAAAGTCATATAAGAACGTTCTCTTGAACTGATAAATAAGGATAGAAAGCTAACTCCTGTGGAACAAGACTAATGTACTTGTTCTAATGATGAATGTTTTTACATCAAAAATAATCTTTTCTTCATCAAATTCTGAGTCTTGTAACATCATGAATGATAGAGGGTTTCCTGCTCCGTTGAGACCGAGTAAACCGTAAATATCACCATGTTTTATCTGTAAACTCAGATTATTTACAGCAAACTGATTTCATATTTTTTACTTGATTAGAATAGTAAGTGAACTCATTTTACCGTTTTAATGTTATAGATAAATAGAAAAGGGCAAAGCGGGAGGTCACGGTACCTAAATGTCCGATTCGTTGACAGAGAAGCTTTGATAGCAATACACCGTGTTTTTTCTATGGTAAGAAAAAAACTTGACATTGACACACCGGCAAGCCAATTACTTCAGACGTACCAATAGCTTCAATTAATATTTTTAAATCTGTGAATTTTAATTTAATAAAATCCATTATAAGAAGGTTGAATAAAGATGCTTTTTCTTAAAGCGTCTATCTCAAATAAATTTGATATCATTTCATCTAAAGTATGTGTTTTAGGCATTTTGGTTATACTATACTTTTTTATTAGGTCAATACTTGAGGAAGAGAGAAAAAAGACAGTAACATGCTTCTTATTCAGTACAAACATTCCCTTTTAATTGACTGGATTCGACAAAACAAATATGCTAGAAAAGAGTGCTATTCATAAATAGGTGATTAGTAAAAAATTAGATAAGTGGGTGTTGCCTTATGAAACGAAAAAAAGTGGTTTTAATTGCTACCGGTGGCACAATTGCAAGTAAAAAGAAGGAAGACACAGGGTTATTAGAATCTGGAGTTATTACAGGGGAAGAAATTGTTCAATACTGTGATATACCAGCAGACATAGATGTAGAAGTAGAGTCGATGTTACAAAAGGCAAGTATGCATCTAACCTTTGATGATTTATTAATATTGAAAGAGCGGATCGATCTTTATTTAGCAAAAGATGATGTATCTGGAGTAGTTGTTACTCAAGGAACAGATACATTAGAAGAGTCGTCTTATTTTATTAATTTAATAACCAATCATAAAAAACCAATTGTTTTTACTGGATCACAGCGTTCACCTGGTGAAGTAGGAACAGATGCTTTTATAAATATAAAGCATGCTATTCTCGCAGCTTGTAGTGAGGATTTATTTCATATTGGCGTTGTAGTTGTTTTTAATGAACGTATTTTTCATTCTCGTTATGTAAAAAAGGAACATGCTTCCAATGTTCAAGGCTTTAATTCATTCGGCTTTGGTTATCTTGGAATTATTGATAATGAAGAAGTGTACATTTTCCAGAAGCCTTTAGTGAATGAGTTTTATGAGTTAAAGTCATCGTTACCTGAAGTCGATATCATTAAGTGTTATATGGGTGCTGGTGATAAATATGTAAGAGCAGCTAGAGAAGCTAATGTTGATGGAATAATTTTAGAAGGTGTCGGCAGAGGTCAAGTAACACCTGCAATGATGGGGGAAATAAAACAGTGCATTCAAGCCGGAATAATTGTGGTCATTACTACTTCTACTGTTGAAGGGGAAGTTTATACGACTTATGATTATGAGGGAAGCGCGTTTGATTTAAAAAAAGCTGGAGTTATTCTTGGAAGAGATTATGATAGTAAAAAAGCCAGAATGAAGCTAATGGTGGGGTTAGCTAGTAACCATCCAAATATATCTGAAATATTTAATCCACTTTAGAACTTAATGTTGGTTACAAATGTGCAAAGCCAGTAAATGCTTATATTCTGTCTGTATGTGAATTATATCGGTTAGATGATAGGATAATGGTATCCGTAGGGAAAGAGGTTTGTAAGCTATGTTTACTGTTTTATCAGCTGGAGTTGCACCGGCATTAGCCTTAATGTCATTTTTTTATTTAAAAGATCGTGTTACAGAACCACTGGCATTAATTGTTCGTACCTTTATTTTAGGGATGTTGCTTGTTTTCCCTATTATGTTTATTCAGTATGTGTTGCAAACAGAAGGTTTTGTAACAAATCCGTTTGTTGAATCTTTTCTAATTGTTGGCTTATTGGAAGAATTTTTTAAATGGTTTATTTTTATGTATGCTATTTACCATCATTCTGAATTCGATGCACATTACGATGGTATTGTTTATGCAGTAGCTATTAGCCTTGGCTTTGCAACACTTGAGAATATTTTATACTTATTTACAAATGGAATTAGATATGCATTTATTCGGGCCTTTTTCCCTGTTTCCTCACATGCACTTTTCGGAGTTATTATGGGGTACTATTTTGGAAAAGCAAAAGTATTTTCTGTTCATAAGCGCAGGACATTGTTTTTAGCCTTCCTCATGCCTTATTTATTGCATGGAACCTATAACTATATTCTTACGCAACTTAAAAGTAATTGGGTCATAATCTTAGCGCCATTTATGATTGGTTTGTGGCTCTTCTCATTACATCGAATGAAAATTGCTAATAATCCAATGTATTCAGCATACTCTAACTATGAAAAACAAGAAGATGATCCGGCAATATAAGGTAACGCGAATAAATATGTATAAAACAATGAAATTCTTTGTACTGTTTAGACAGAGAATTTTTTTATACTATAGGAAAGTATAAAACTTTATGGTTTATACTATAAGAAAAACTACAGCTTTCGCTAAAGACTCGGCGACAAGCCAAGTTTTTCTAATGAGGAAAAATCTGAATAACAGGCGCTAATGCCTAAGAATAAAGTTTAATTAAAAACAAATCCTTATTTTACAATAAATAAAAGGCCCCATTTTGAAAAAAATTGGTCAACTTGGATTCGTTTCTTTTTGAATGAAATTTAGTTTTATCGAAAAGTTTAATCAAAACTCATTTAAAATTCTTTGATTGAACAGATAAAGCATCGTATCTTTTTTAATAACTATCGCGAATTCTATCCCAAAACTTCGTGGCTTTTTTACAAACATCGTGATTTAAGCTATCATTATTTATGTCCTAAATAGGAGCTGTTATCTTTTTTGGATAATTACCTCTTATATGGAAGGATCGATATCGAAAAAATAACTATTTTTAATTTACATTAGCTTTTCTAATGAAACATCAATATCATAAAAGAGGCTGGAACATAACTAAAACAGCTGATTAAAAAACGAACAATAAATCGTCCTTGTGTATACGTAAGTTTTTAGCGTAGTCAAAATATGTAGACTCCTGCGGGAATAGCTCGAGCTGAAGATCCCGCAGGAAAGCGATCTTTGCTTTCCGAGGAAGCTGAGGCCGTGCCCGCGGAAAGCGAAATATTTTGACGTAGCGATGATAGGAATTTTTTTAACACAAACAAACCGAACAATTATAAATGAATTGTTCGGTTTTTGCTATTTAGTATTTGCTTATGTCCCAGCCGCTTTTTTAATTTATATTATACTTTTCGTAATCCGTCTCCAACAAAAAATATCCTTATTGTTTCCATACTATTTACAATCACCATTCTGACTATCATCCAGACAAAATCCGCCTGAAGGTTTCCAACTACCGTTTTTACATACATGCCAACGATCACCAATACATTTTCTGTCACCTGAATTACAAGGTTGTTCAAGGATTTGTTCATTTGTTAATTCCGTTTGATTGTTCATGGTTTTATCACCTCCTGATAATTATTATCTTATTAATTTATTTGTATATTAAGGAAACAAATGGAGATAGAACTCCTCAACCGGATAGGAATGTAAGGGATATAAATGATTAGATGTTTCTGTTGGTTTGAAAAAGTTTTATTAGTAATATTTTGAAACCAATTACTATTTTTCTACTTTTCTTAACTTAAAAAAAGTATTGCCAAACTAATCTACGGAAATTACGATTAAGGAGTCATTTACGTTCATGATAACTTTATAAAAGATTTTCAAAGCTGCAGTCTTTTTTAAAAATATAGTCATGACTATATTTTAAATTCAGTCGCTCTCTGTATCCAATTGTCATATGGATTGTTCACATGGATTTTCTTCCTTAACGTATTACAATGTATAATTTTATGACTCTCATAGTAAATAAGGTAAGGTTATTTATTATAAATAAACCATGAATAAAAAAAGAATTATATCAAAAACTATCTAGACAATACCATGAATACCAGGAGGAAAATGTATGGCCAATAAAAAACTGATGGTTTCTTTATTTATAGTAAGTTTTTTATTCCTTGGAATGCAAATTGTGCAGCCGGATAAAACAGTTCATGCTTTTAGTCCCCAAGTTATTCAGCATGGAGCAGTAGGTGATGATGTTATAGAATTGCAGGCAAGATTACAATATTTAGGTTTTTATAATGGAAAAATTGATGGTGTCTTTGGCTGGGGAACGTATTGGGCATTACGTAATTTTCAGTATGAGTTTGGTCTGGAAATTGATGGATTAGCTGGCCCTACAACGAAGCAAAAGTTAGTTAAAGCTAGTAAATATGATGAAGCTTATGTAAAAGAACAAATTAATAAAGGAAGAAAATTCACCCATTATGGTGGTGGAAAAAAACAGTCTGGCGGTGGTGGACAAGCAAATAAGCAAGATAATACTACAGCTGTTAACGTACCACCGGGTTATTCACAAAACGATATTCAGTTAATGGCTAATGCAGTTCATGGAGAGGCAAGAGGAGAACCTTATGTTGGTCAAGTAGCAGTAGCTGCAGTAATTTTAAATCGCGTAAAAAGTCCAACATTTCCCAACACCGTGTCTGGTGTTATTTTTGAACCGAGAGCCTTTACTGCCGTTGCCGATGGACAGATTTGGTTATCTCCAGATAAAACATCAAGAGAAGCTGTGTTGGATGCGATAAAAGGTTGGGATCCTTCAGGAGGCGCTATTTATTATTTTAATCCAAATACTGCGACATCGCCTTGGATTTGGTCAAGACCACAAATTAAACAAATTGGAAAACATATTTTTTGTAAATAGGTAGGTGATATAAAAATGATTCGTTGGATACTTATTGTTGTATTATCCCTAGGAATTATTGGGACAGGGGTTTGGGGTTACCAAGAACATCAGGAAAAAAATGCAGTGCTCATTCAGGCGGAAAATACGTATCAACGAGCTTTCCATGATTTAACATACCGAATTGATGTGTTAAATGACAAAATTGGCTCAGCATTAGCAATGAATTCAAATCAACGCATATCTCCTCAGCTTGTTGAGATATGGCGGGTTACTTCAGAGGCCTTATCAGATGTAGGACAATTGCCTTTAGGATTATTACCATTTAATAAAACCGAGGAGTTCCTAGCTAATATTGGTGAGTTCACATACCGTACAGCAGTACGAGATCTTAAAAAAGAACCGTTATCAGATAAAGAAACAAAGACGTTAAAAAACTTGTATAAACAGTCTGGAGAAATTAAAGATGAATTACGGAAAGTTCAACATACCACTTTAGAAAATAATTTACGTTGGATGGACGTACAGCTTGCGTTAGCAAATGAAGGTGAGCAAATCGATAATACAATTATTGATGGATTTAAAACAGTGGAGAAAAAAGCAGAAGGGTTTGCAGAAGGAATTGGCCATGTATCTACATCTAATCAAACTGTTAGAGAACATCAATTTAAAAATTTAAAAGGCAAACCTTTAAAAGAGGATGAAGCACTATCTAAAGCAAAAAAAATTCTTTCGATAGATAACAAAGAAAAGATACGAATTACGAAAAGCGGAAAAGGTGCTGAAGTTCCCGTATATAGTATTTCCTACCGGAATGATAAAAAAAGTGCTTATATGGATCTATCACAAAAAGGTGGACATCCAATAACCTTCCTAATTGATCGACCCGTCAATACAAAAAGGATTAGCTTAAATAGCGGGATGGAAAAAGCAAAAGCATTTTTGAAAAAAAATGATTTTAATAATATGATTGTTTTTCAAAGTGCACAATATGATAATACTGGGGCTTATTCATTTCTATATAGTAAAGATGATGTTCGTTACTATTCAGATGCAGTTGAAGTAAAAGTAGCCCTGGATAATGGTGAAATTCTCGGTTTAACGGCGATTGATTATTTTATGAACCACGGTGAAAGAGAAAAGCCCGAACCGAAAATCAGTAGCGAGGAAGCTAAAGAAAAGGTAAACCCGAATGTAGATATTCAGGAAGAATACCTAGCTGTTATTGATAATGATTTAGGCGAAGAAGTACTAACATATGAATTTCTTGGAACAATGGGAAATGAGACCTATCGAATCTTTATTAACGCTGAGGATGGTCGAGAAGAACGTGTAGAAAAGCTAAGCGGATCGGAAATAAATTATGCTAGAGGATGACGTTATGTCTTCCTCTTTTTTTTAATATCTGTAATAATAGGTATAAAGGGCTATGGAGGTGATTGGGTATGAAAATAGGAACGGTGCTTCAGTTGCAGATTACCCAAGTTAATAAACAAAATAAAAAGTATCGGTGTAAAATTATTGATAAAAATGACAAATATTTATTCATTGATTATCCTGTTGATGTAAAAACGAAAAAAACTGCTTTTTTTTATAAAGGCACAGTATTTGATGTGTTTTTTTTAGGTGAGGATGAGGTCGTTTATCACTTTCGTTCCAAATTAGCAGCTAAAGTTAAATTAAATATAAAAGCTTTAGCAATGACATTACCAGAAGAATTAAAGCGCGTACAACGGCGAAATTTCGTTCGGGTAGATACAGTTGTCGATATAGCTGTCCATTCTCCAGATCAGCTTTTTCCGCCATTTACGACAGTTACGAATGATATAAGTGGCGGGGGGATATCCATTATATTACCTAAACATAAAAAATTAAAAGGAAAATTAGTTGAGTTATGGATGGTATTGCCATTAGCCGGTGGACAGTACGTATATCCTCATACAAAAGCAGAATTAGTCTTTCACAAGGAAGGAAAAAATGGAATTACGGTCGCTGCATTTAAATATTTGAATATGGATCAAAAGATGCAGCAATCCATTATCCGTTATTGCTTTGAAAAGCAAAGAGAAGTAAGAAGAAAGCAATTATTCGATTAATCTTAGGAAAAAGGGAAAACCTAGCTATAGGAATAGACCATCATTTAATGAATATGTTATTATTTAATATAGGGCTTATTTTTATAAAACTTGGCATGGCCAAGTTTTTTCAGCTGATTTTATGCAAGAAATGTACGGAGAGGAATGGATGCCATTCATGGTAAATAAAACAATAACGGTCGCAATTGATGGTCCTGCTGCAGCAGGAAAAAGTACAGTAGCAAAAATCGTAGCAGAAAAACTCTCTAGTATTTATATAGATACTGGAGCGATGTATCGAGCTATTACTTGGAAAGCGCTCAAAAATGATGTTAATGTAAATGATGAAGCTGCTCTTGTAAAATTACTTGAAATAACAATAATGGAGTTGAAGCAAGGAAGAGATGGTCAGCTTGTATTTATTGATGGGCAAGATATCACAACAGCCATTCGCTCAAACGAGGTAACGAATGCTGTGTCTTATGTTGCGAAGCATCCATTAATTAGAGAGGAAATGGTAAGGCGACAACAGTTGTTAGCAGAAGAAAAAGATGTCGTCATGGATGGACGTGATATTGGGACACATGTATTACCAGACGCAGAGGTTAAAATCTTTTTAGTCGCATCTGTCGAAGAGCGAGCAAAACGAAGATATGAAGAAAATAAGAGAAAAGGAATACATACAGATTTCAATGAATTGAAAAAAGAAATCGAACAAAGAGATGAACTTGATTCCAAACGGGAGATCTCCCCTTTAATAAAGGCAGAAGATGCTATAGAAATTGATACGACATCTTTAACGATTGAGGAAGTGGCTGAACAAATTCTTGAAGAGGTACGTAAAATACATTAATTAGATATAATGAGTAAGGGTTCCTAATCGTGTATTTATCCCATATGTAAGGTGCCGTAAGACTCCCACTTCAAGAGCCTGAGTTGGTACAAAAGGGTCTAAGTGGGAGAAAACGGCACCTAAATGCCCGATTCGTTCAAGGGTCTTTAGGTCATACCCTTCTAGGTACTAACATTCAGTAGGAGATGGAAGAAAACTCCTACTGAATGAAGTTTCACTTTATAGAGATGTTCAAAAGTGTGTCAAACATGACGACAAATTTTCTGCGTACCAAGAATGAGTATGGATTTTTAGCATTGTAGTTAAGTCGACGTAGTGAATTTTTTATTGGCTATCCGTTTGTACATTGTGGATAACTTTTTTAAACATATCTTCGTCTAGCTGGAAGAGCTCGTGCTACTAGCATACTTCGATCTGCTTCCTATGATAAGTTAACATCGGCTCCGAATCTAAAGAAGCCCGATTAAAAGCCGCTCAGGCGTCGGTATAACCCTGGTACAGGGGCATGTTCCTTTATTTCGATTATGTTCATCTATCAGCGGGCAATAAAAGCCCCCCACTGATTGAAGATTCATTTTATATAGAAAAATAATTAGATGTAACTTATTTCTTTATTAAAATAAATAAGCTGGTTAGAGGGAAAGATGATGAATTTATATAAAATAGCTAAATTGGTAGTTTCCATTATTTTTTTCCCGTTATTTCGCATTCGAGTAATTGGAAAAGAAAATATTCCCAAAACGGGACCTGTTATTATTTGTTCGAATCACATTTCTAATTTAGATCCACCGACCGTTGGAATAACTTCACCAAGAAGTATTTATTTTATGGCAAAACAAGAATTGTTTGAAAAACCTTTACTCGGTAAATTATTAACAGCCATTCAAGCTTTCCCAGTTAAACGGGGAATAGGTGATCGAAATGCTTTAAGAAAAGGGGTGGCGATTTTAAAAGAAGGTCACACGCTAGGTTTATTTCCTGAAGGGACTAGAAGTAAAACTGGAAAACTCAGAAAACCGCTAGCTGGAGCAGGATTCTTTGCCCTTCGATCGGAGGCAACAATCGTTCCCTGTGCGATCATTGGAACTTATCAACCATTAAAAAAGTTAAAGGTCGTCTACGGACAGCCAATTTCAATGAAAGAACTTAAGGAACGAAAAGCATCTGCACAAGAAGCGGCGGATGTGATCATGTCAGAGATTCAAAAGTTAATGAATGCAAATAAATAAAACTACATTACTTGACAAATAATTATAATTATTAGAAGTTATAAAAAAGGGATATTTTTAAAAAGCAATTATTTATCGTTATTATTAGTTATTAAAAGAAAGCTTAAGTAGCTTATTACATAAAGTTATTTGGGGTTTCGATATGATTTTAGGAGGGCTATGGATATGAGTGAAGAAACAAACAAAGAACAAATCGATTTAAATGTAGGAGACATTGTAACTGGAACTGTAGTAAGAGTAGAGGAAAAGCAAGCTTTAGTTGATATTGGTTACAAAGCGGAAGGAATTTTGCCGATTGGTGAAATTTCCAACCTTCATATTGATACTGTAAGTGATGCTGTGAATGAAGGAGATACATTAACTTTAAAAGTAAAAAAAGTAGAAGATGAAGATATTATCCTTTCAAAAAAAGCAGTAGATGCTGATAAAGCGTGGAAGGATTTACAAGAGAAATATGAGAATGGAGAAGTATTTGAAACTCAAGTTAAAGAGGTTGTTAACGGTGGATTAGTTGTCGATGTTGGTGTAAGAGGGTTTATCCCAGCTTCATTAGTAGAAACATATTATGTAGAGGATTTTAGTGATTATAAAGATAAAATGCTAACTGTTAAAGTTGTAGACCTCGTACCTGAGCAGAATCGCGTCATTTTATCGCACCGTGCCGTTCAAGAGGAAAAGCTACAGGAAAAGAAAAAATCATTGCTTCAGTCTTTGGAAGCTGGACAAGTCATTGAAGGAACTGTACAACGGCTTACTGACTTTGGTGTGTTTGTTGATATTGGAGGAGTGGATGGCTTAGTACACATTTCACAATTGGCGCATGAGCATGTGGAGCACCCTTCAGATGTAGTAAAAGAAGGGGATACAATTAAAGTAGAAGTGTTATCTGTTGATCCAGATAGTGAGCGGATTTCTTTATCAAGAAAGAAAGTTTTACCTGGACCTTGGGCTGGTATTGAAGAGCGAATTTCTCGTGGAGATGTGCTTGACGGTACTGTGAAACGCCTTGTTAATTTTGGTGCATTTGTTGAAATAGAACCAGGTGTTGAAGGTCTTGTACACATTTCTCAAATTGCAACACGTCATATTGGTACTCCACAGGAAGTGCTTGAGGCTGGTCAAGAAGTAAAGGTAAAGGTGCTCGATGTAAATGAAAAAGATGAACGGATTTCATTAAGCATTCGAGAGCTGGAGCAGGAAGAAGAAGCAGATGATTATAAACGATATGAAAAAGATGATGAACAATCTGGTTTTCATATCAGTGATATTATCGGGGACAAATTGAATAAATACAAACAATAACTAAGATGCGAACGTCCTTGAAAAAGAGGCGATGTCTGGCTATCATTGTTTTCTTTGTTCTGTTTACAACGCCGTCACTAAAAAACGTTTTTCCTATTCGGAAAAGCGTTTTTTTGTATACAAACGAAAAGAAACAGCAATACTGCTAATATGGCGAATTATAAGGGTCGCCTAACATTCAGGAGGAGTTTTACAAGGGTATTATTTGCTTATCCCGCATGTAAGGTGCCGTAAGACTCCCACTTTAAGACCTGAGTTCTAAGTGGGAGAAAACGGCACCTAAATGCCCGATTCGTTCAACTAACATTCAGTAGGAGATGAAAGAAAACTCCTACTGAATAAAGTTTCACTTTATATTAATTCCAAATCGAGCAATTAATTGGGTACACAACTATGGAGGTAACAGAATGAATGAATATTCAATGCCAATTTTATTTGGGGTAATTATTGGAACGTTAGCACGTATTCTAATGCTTCGTACCGATTATCGACAATATCCTACATATTTACATGGAAAAGTGATTCATATATCATTGGGATTTATTGCAGCTGCCTTAGGATCGGTAGCTATTCCAGCAATTATGGAATTAGAATTTACCGCAGTAACCTTTTTAACCGTTGCTGCAACGCAATTTAGAGAAGTGAGAAATATGGAAAGAAACACATTGACAGAAGTAGATGGTTTTGAATTAGTACCAAGAGGAAAAACGTATATAGAAGGAATTGCCATATCATTTGAAAGTAGAAATTACTTAGTTATTTTTACGTCATTTTTCTCTACACTTACATTTATTGTTTTTGGCATGTATATTGCATTAATAGTAGCAACTAGTTGCCTAGCTATTTCAATGGCATTAATGAGTGGGAAGCGAATCAAAGATATTGTGGAAATTGAACATCATTCACTTCATTTTAAAGGTGCAGGATTGTATGTTGATAATATTTATATTATGAACATTGGTCTTCCGGAACGACAGGATGAAATTCTAAGATATGGAATGGGATTTGTTTTAACTCCTAAAAATATAAATATCGTAACAACCATTGCAAATCTGGGGCAACGTCAAGCAATTTTGCATGATGTATCGGTAACATTAGGTGTATTTAGAGATTCGGGAACACCAGCTCTTACACCATTGATAAAACGAGATTTAGACGATGGGCGTATCGGTATTTTCATGTTGCCGCAAATTCGAGATATTAACAAAGCGAAAAAGGTAATAGGAGAAGTCCCCGTACTTGAGAATGCTATTCGTATGCCTTCAGAATCTGCTTTTAATCATAGAAAGGGGGATCAGTAAAATGGAAATTGAAAAAGTAATTCTCGCTGTTATTACGACAAACCCCTCTGCTATCGAAGGGGGAGCTCCTACCTTTATTTGTGAAAGCAGAAAAGAAGCAGAGGATATAGCTGCGAATTTAGAAGCAATTACAGATGGGATAGCACATCAACTTAGTGAGGATCTATTTATCATTGTAAAACATTAAGTTCTCCTTGTAAGTTTTAATTGTTTATACGTCCCTCTTTTGCTATGATAGAGGTTGTCTAATGGTTTGGAAAATGAGACAATCTCCTTTTTGAAGGTCTATCAACACTAATAATGGTTGTAAGATTTCCAAAGGGATCAATATTTTGCTAACACGATTTGCAAGATATAAACCAATAGTACTTTATGTGCTATAGATTAATTTTGAGAAAGAGAAAGGATGTTCCCTTTCATGAGAAAAGCAACTGTAGCAATTGTAGGAAGACCAAATGTAGGAAAATCAACTATTTTTAATAGATTAGTTGGTGAAAGAATATCTATTGTAGAAGATGTTCCCGGAGTAACAAGGGATCGAATCTATGCGCAGGCAGAGTGGTTGACAACGACGTTTAATCTGATTGATACTGGCGGAATTGAAATGAGTGACGAACCTTTATTAACAAAAATTCGCCACCAAGCAGAAATAGCGATTGAAGAAGCAGATGTTATTATCTTTCTCGTTAACGGGAAAGAAGGCATTACAGCTGCTGATGAAGAAGTTGCAAAACTATTATACAAAGCTAATAAGCCGGTAGTTCTTGGTGTAAATAAAATTGATAACCCAGAAATGCGTGAAACGATTTATGAATATTATTCACTTGGCTTTGGAGAGCCATTTCCGATTTCAGGAGCGCATGGATTAGGTTTAGGCGATTTATTAGATGAAGTAGTTCGTCATTTTCCAAAACATGAAACGGCTGAGCAGGACGAAGATACCATATACTTCAGCGTTATTGGCAGACCGAATGTAGGAAAATCTTCATTAGTAAATGCATTGCTTAATGAAGAACGGGTAATCGTTAGTGATATGGAAGGAACGACAAGAGATGCGATTGATACGAAATTACATGCCTATAACCAGGATTTTGTCATCATTGATACTGCGGGGATGCGTAAGCGTGGAAAGGTATATGAATCAACCGAAAAATATAGTGTGTTGCGTGCGCTAAAAGCGATTGAACGATCTGATGTCGTCTTGGTGTTATTAGACGCAGAAACAGGTATAAGAGAGCAGGATAAGCGAATAGCAGGTTATGCACACGAGGCAGGAAGATCTGTTGTGATTGTTGTTAATAAATGGGATACGGTGACAAAAACAGATAAAACCATGCAGGAATTTGAAACAAATATACGTGCTCATTTCCAATATTTAGATTACGCTCCAATTGTCTTTTTATCCGCCAAATCAAAAAAACGATTGCATACGTTAATTCCTGCTATTCAATTAGCCAGTGAAAACCATTCAAAGCGTGTCCCTACGAATGTTTTAAATGATGTTATTATGGATGCAATCGCTTTGAATCCATCACCAACAATTAAAGGAAGAAAATTAAAAGTACTGTATTGTACACAAGTTGGAGTGAAGCCTCCACGCTTTGTCGTTTTCGTAAACGATCCAGAGTTGATGCATTTTTCATATGAACGCTTTTTGGAAAATAAAATTAGAGAAGCATTCGGATTTGTAGGAACACCGATAATAATTGTTCCAAGAATGAGACAATAATAAGGAGGAGCTATATATGGCAAAGATTGCTGTATTAGGAGCCGGAAGTTGGGGAACAGCATTAAGTATCGTATTATCTGATAATGAACATGATGTAAGACTATGGACACACAGCAGCGACCATGCTGATCATATTAATAAAACAAGAAGAAATGAACACTATTTGGATGTAGATATTCCTAAAGCAATTACTGCTTATCATGATCTACAAAAAGCGATTCAAGATGTTACAGCAATCGTTATTGTTGTACCGACAAAAGCGATTCGTGAAGTATGTAAGCAATTAGATCCAATTCTCCCAGATAATATAACAATTATCCACGCTTCAAAAGGAATTGAACCAGGAACATTGAAGCGTGTATCACAAGTTATTGGTGAAGAATTAACAACATTTAATGAAGAAGATGTGGTTGTTTTATCCGGTCCTAGTCATGCAGAAGAAGTCGCATTACGACAACCAACGACAGTTACCGTTTCATCAGCAAATTCTGTAGAAGCAAAATTAGCTCAGGATTTATTCATCAATGAGTCTTTTCGTGTCTACACAAGTACAGATGTATTGGGAATTGAACTTGGTGGTGCACTTAAAAATATTATTGCTTTAGGTGCTGGTATTTCGGATGGCTTAGGTTATGGAGATAATGCAAAAGCTGCACTCATGACAAGAGGGCTGGCGGAAATTACAAGACTAGGTACATCATTAGGTGCGAATCCATTAAGCTTTTTAGGTTTATCAGGTGTTGGCGATTTAATTGTTACTTGTACGAGTGTCCACAGCAGAAACTGGCGTGCTGGTAATTTATTAGGTAAAGGGAAAGAATTAGAAGATGTTCTTGAACAAATGGGCATGGTTGTGGAAGGGGTTAGAACTGTAAAAGCAGCTTACCAATTTGCTAAAGAGCAGCAAGTAGAAATGCCGATTACAGAAGGTATTTATCAAGTTCTATTTGAAGCAAAAGATCCGAAAGATGTTGTGGAACAATTGATGAATCGTTCTAAACGAGAGGAAATGGATGATCTTGCCCAATTGTTAATGGAAAGGTATTCTTAATAACATGCAAACTGCTTCCTGCATATACTGTGTTTGAGTAACTTAGCAGGGAGGCGAGTATGTGAACAATTTTCAAAAGGGACTTTTTGACAAAATTCAACAAAAAGCAAAAATTAATCCAGATGATGTGTACAAAGTAGCTGATTCTGTAAAGCATGCTGATTTTTCTGACGAGAAAACAGTGAGAAGATTAGTACGTCAGTTGAGTAAATTGGCAAATAAGCCTGTATCAAAGCAAAAAGAGGATAAAATTGTACAATCAATTGTTAAAAATGATATTCCTATGGATATGAATTCATTAAACAAACTATTTAAAAAATAGCATACTTGGGCAAGTGAGGATACAATTATTCATATTCTTGCATAAAATAAATCGCACAAGCATTCATAGATAGAGTTGCAGTGGATAATTATTTAGTCAAACCGAGATGGAGAAGCCCCCTTCATCTCGGCTTTTGTTATGGTTTAGGAAATTATATCCGTGTCTACAAGGTGGATAATTTTTAGATGGTATTTATTCACATCCAGCTTCAGCGGTTAGTCCCTTCCAGGTCGTTTCACTCCTCCTGCGGTGCAGGTAGCCTCCGTTCCAGCTTGATCAAGGCGCTTTAAGCTTTTGGTATCTGTTAAAGTGATTTAAATGCCCTTTTCTAACTTTATCTTTGCTGTTTATGTTATAATACGTGGTGCAATAATAGTTCGTTTAGTAGGGGTGGGAATATATGTCGGAATCGATGCTAAAAATGTACATTTCATTTATTGGAATGGCGTTATTACTTGTAGCAATAGGTCTGATTTTGTTAGCCAGATATAAACTAAGGGGTTGGTTTGCAGGGATTATCTCGTTATTTGCATACATATCGTTAGTGCTAGGATGTCTTATTATTTTTTATATCGTATTTAGTGGTCCAACAGGCTAAAGTAAGGGGGGAGCCGGGATTGAATCGCACATATCGAAATGTAGCCATTATTTTATTTTTCACCATGCTATTAAGTGGCTGTTTATATCCAGAGGAAGAATTGGCGAAAAACCAGGTACCAAATGAAGACCAGTTGGAGATGGTTCAATCAGCTGTTGAACAATATAAGGAAACAAGTGGTGGACTTGTACCAATTCGAACGAAAGATAGTGATACGCCAATCTTTGAAAAATATTTAGTTGATTTTTCTAAATTGAAAGAAGCCAGTATTTTAACTGAAATTCCCGGAAACGCTTTTGAAAATGGTGGTGTTTATCAATATACCATCATTAGACCGGAAAAAAAACCACGTGTGAAATTAATTGATTTACGAATAACAGAAGCAATTCGCAGTGTAAATTTAAAATTGGATATTTATCGAAATGAACATCTATATCCTCCATTTTCCAAGGAAATTGCAGAAGGAGTATATACGATTGATTATAAAAAATTAGGTTTGGATTCTCCGCCAACTGTAGTTAGTCCTTATTCACAGGAGCAACTGCCAATCGTGATGGATACAGATGGAAAACTCTATGTCGACTATCGAATTGATTTAAATAATGCTCTGCAAAAATATAAGCATGACTATAAGCCAGGGGATGATATTCGTTATATCTTAGCAGATAATACACCATTTGTTCCTGCTTACTCACTTCCTTATACGATTAAGGATGGAGAACCAATATTTTTACAAGAAAATAAATGAAATTCATCATATAAAAGCCCTTGAAACATATATTATTTCAAGGGTTTTTTACTTGCAATTTAAAAACATAAATAGTAGAAAATGTTGTTTTGGCTTTATGTAATTTCCTAAATTATTAATAGTAGATGCAGTACAACTCGTTTATGTCTGTGGGGTTATAGCTTTATTTATCCCGCATGTAAGGTGCCGCAAGACTCCCACTTTAAGATCCTGAGTTGGAACAAAAGGGTATAAGTGGTAGAAAACGGCACCTAATGCCCGATTCGTTCAAGGGCCTTTAGGTCATACCCTTCTAGGTACTAACATTCAGTAGGAGATGGAAGAAAACTCCAACTGAATGAAGTTTCACTTTATCCCGATTTAAGGTGTTGTAAGATCCTCCCTTTAAGAGTTACAGAATGACGAAACAGCCGAAGAGGGAGACAACGCCTAAAAGCCAGATTCATTCGGGTCGATAAGATAGAGAAGTTTCGGTAGGAGTACACCACACAAATAAAAAAAGTGTTTTTCTTTTTCGAGGGCAGAAAAGCTACGACAACTTTTCTTTGCACGAGGAATAACTCGGCAACGGAACAATTTTAAGAATGTCTGAAATTTTAGCTTTTGGTTACCTCGGAGAAAAAACGGCTGGAAGTTTCACTTATAAAAAAGGAGGTTTGCTTAAGTTATTTTCGATAAAGCTGTATAAACTATTCAGTTTTTGTTGCCTAGTTGTATTTATAGTTTGCGTATCATTCTCTCTACATTCAATAGTAAGCGCTAAACTTTTCACAGAATAGCTATCGAATATAGTGCTAAGCTTTTTAAACTTTTATACATAATTCAGGCATATTTTGATAGGACAACATCATAGACTTGTAATGTCAATTATTCGTAGTTTGTTCGTAAATTAAAAAGAACGAAGATCGGGAGGGGATCTTTTGGAAAGAGTTGATATTTTTAATGATATTTCGAAACGGACGAATGGAGATATTTATTTAGGTATTGTAGGAGCTGTTCGTACTGGTAAATCTACATTTATAAAAAAATTTATGGAGCTAGTAGTCCTTCCTAATATAGAGGAGGAAAGCGAACGAGCACGTGCATTAGATGAGTTACCCCAAAGTGCAGCTGGAAAAACCATTATGACTACGGAACCTAAATTTGTTCCAAACCAAGCGGTATCGGTTCATGTTGACGAGGGATTAGACGTTAATATCCGGCTTGTGGATTGTGTGGGATATGCTGTAGAAGGTGCAAAAGGGTTTGAGGATGAAAATGGACCAAGAATGATTCATACGCCATGGTACGAGGACCCTATTCCCTTTCATGATGCAGCTGAAATTGGTACTCGGAAGGTAATTCAAGAGCATTCTACCATTGGAGTAATTGTTACAGCAGATGGTACATTTGGTGAAATTGAGAGAAGTAATTATGTTGAAGCAGAAGTTAGGGTGGTAGAAGAACTAAAGGAAGTTGGAAAACCATTTATTATGGTTATAAATTCACAACGTCCCAGCAGTCAGGAAACGGAATTACTGCGGCAAGATCTTGCGGAAAAATATGATATTCCCGTATTAGCAATGAGCGTTGAATCAATGACAGAGCATGATGTGACGAACTTACTACGCGAAGCACTGTATGAATTCCCGGTATTAGAAGTAAATGTAAATCTCCCGAGCTGGGTTATGGTTTTGAATGAAGGACACTGGTTAAGAAAGAGCTATCAGGAAGCAATCCAAGATACGGTAAAAAACATTAAGCGATTACGGGATGTAGATCAAATCGTTGGAGATTTTTCTCACTATGAGTACATTGATCAGGCGAAGCTTGCAGGAATGGAAATGGGAGAGGGAATTGCAGAAATTGACTTACATGCGCCAGATCATTTGTATGATGAAGTATTAAAAGAAATTGTCGGTGAGGAAATAAGAGGAAAAGACCACTTGTTGGAGCTTATGCAGGATTTTGCTTATGCTAAACGAGAATATGATCAAGTTGCTGGTGCATTACAAATGGTCAAACAAACAGGGTATGGAATTGCCGCTCCTGCATTAGAAGATATGATCTTAGATGAACCAGAAATCATCCGTCAAGGATCTCGTTTTGGTGTTCGGCTAAAAGCTGTTGCTCCGTCTATCCATATGATTAAAGTAGAAGTAGAATCTGAATTTTCACCGATAATTGGCACGGAGAAGCAAAGTGAAGAACTTGTCCGCTATTTAATGCAAGACTTTGAAGAGGATCCACTTTCCATTTGGGAGTCAGATATTTTTGGGCGCTCGCTAAGTTCGATTGTCAGAGAAGGAATTCAAGCTAAAATTGCTTTAATGCCGGAAAATGCACGCTACAAGTTAAAAGATACCCTTGAACGAATCATTAATGAAGGGTCTGGAGGACTTATCGCTATTATTTTATAGCATAAGCAGCTAAATGTAGCTGCTTTTTTATTTTGTAGGAATAATATCCATTTGTACATTGTAGATAGTTTTTTTGAAAAGTAGCTTCGTCATCTAGCTTAAGCGTTCGAGCGACTAGCAAACTTTGATCTCCTTCCTACGATAAATCAACATCGGCTCGAATCTAAAGGAACACTGACTAAAAGCGGGCTTGCCGCTCAGACGGCATACCCCTCTTTTAGAGACTCTTTATCCCGGATGAAGAAGCCATATTTTTCTCATTTCAAAGATCTGCCTATTATTTTGCAACTTATGAGAAAAACGGCTCCTAAATCCCCGATTCGTTTAACTAACATTCAAGGAGAAAAACACTCCTTGAATGAAGTTTCACTTTATCTCGTCAGAAGTTCTCCAGTTTGTACGTCGCTAACCCGAACGCTTGTATTTTTGATGTCTAGCTTAAGCACTCGAGCAACTAGCAAGCTTTGATCTCCCTACGTCGCTAACCAAGCGCTTCTAGCTTTTGTTCTTTTTAGGAACCTATTTGTGTTAATTTTATTCCCATCCAGCTTTAATGCCTAGCCCTCGAAATTTTACTTCACTCCCCATGTGGCGACAGCCCCTCATCGGAGGTTCCAGCGTTCTTGAGACTGACCAAGGTTTGTCCTTTTGTACAAAATAACAGCTTTTATGTAGCTATTAATTTGTGCTAAAAAATTACTATATAGCTGTCTATTAAAAAAAATTTATAAAAACGGCAGGATATTTAATAGGGATGTCGTATATCTTTAATATAACCGAGCGATTGCTAACAAAGCTATTCATCAACCATTCTGACCATAATGGTAAAATAAACCAATTTTTTAGTTTAAAACGTATAAAAACTACAAGAAATACTGAAAAATTACCGGGAAAGTGTTGAATTTTGTTGCAAACTCGGTTAAGATAAGCCATGTCACTACATGAATTTCGTGACATGAGGTATAAAAACTGGCAAAATGGTGAACAAATGATGATAGCTTCATTAGAATTTGTTCCAATGTCGATTGATGTTTAATGGGAGGAGGTGAATGTCATGAATAAAACAGACTTAATTAATGCTGTAGCTGGAAAAAGTGAGCTTTCTAAAAAAGATGCAACGAAAGCTGTTGATGCAGTATTCGAATCTGTCATGGATTCACTTAAAAAAGGTGAAAAAGTACAATTAATTGGATTTGGAAACTTTGAAGTACGTGAGCGTTCTGCTCGTAAAGGTCGTAATCCTCAAACAGGGGAAGAGATCGAAATTCCAGCAAGCAAAGTTCCTGCATTTAAACCAGGTAAAGCCCTAAAAGACGCTGTAAAATAATAGGTTACATAGGGCGAGAGGGTACGCAAAAGCGTATCCTCTTTTTGCTGATAAGATTCTCTAACAAAAAATAAAATTGAAGGAATAATAAATCATATGTCACCTAATAATTCATCCTATAAGCAAAATAAAAGATAGTTTGTGATATGTGATCCCGTTAACATCAATCTAGCTACATAAAATGTATCTAAAGCTAAATATCTTGTATAGCATTTTTCACCAAATGAAGGAGGAAAGGTAATGGATAAGCCAATGGTTTCAGCCGATTTTTTTGTAATTAAAGCGTTAGAAGACGGTGTACAGGTAATCGGACTGACAAGAGGAAATGACACAAGATTTCACCATTCCGAAAAGCTGGATAAAGGAGAAACGATGATTGCTCAATTTACAGAACATACATCGGCTGTTAAAGTAAGAGGAAAAGCATTAATCCAAACAAGTCATGGTGAGATAGAAAACAACTAAATTATTAAGAAAAAGATCAACTAAAGTCCAGAATGCTTGATTATGGAATGCGTATAAATTATGCTATAATAGCTAAAGCATGAATAGATTGGATGAAGGGCTTGGGTGATTTTTTGATTAATTCAGAGGTAAACATACAGTACCTTAAACGAAAAATAGTAGCTAAAATGGAGCACTCCTATTTAGAAAAGCATATTAAAAAGCCTGCCATCGATGAGAGAAAATTGCGGTTACTAGTGGAAATGGTCTATCACACTACCTTATCTGAATCCCTTAAAGAAAGATATATTATCACAACAATGCTTGTCCAAATGGCACTTGATACCCATGATTTGGTTCCTAGTGTAACTGCATTGGATGAAGAAGAGGACGTTAAACTGACAAAGCAGCTCCATGTACTTGCAGGTGATTATTATAGTGGTCTCTATTATTTGTTACTAGCTGAAATGGATGATTTTGATTTTATCCGTCAGCTTGCTTCAGCTATTAAAGAAATTAATGAGTATAAAATGATTCTCTATTATAATGAAACGAGTTCATTGACGGAATATATGCAAATACAAAAAATCATTGATACATTATTACTTGTACGTGTCGCAGAATATTTACATGTTCCCGCTTTGGGTGAAGTTGCTGGAAATTGGTTATTTATAAAGATACTTACGCAAATGTTATATATCATACAATATCATGATAACTCGGAAAAAATTGAGAAGTGGAGTTTTCCATCCCAGCTTACTATGATAGACGAGTTAAAAGAACAATTAAAGACAACAATAAAGCAACTTACTGCTGATTTAGAAAAAATACCAAATCATAATCATCTTTTGCACCAAATCAATCGTGAAATTACAGCTGTCGGGAAGATGAATCTAACGGTGGGGGGAGAAGGTTAGGTTATGGCACAATCATCGAAAGAAGAACGTGTACATCATGTGTTTGAACGAATTTATTCCAAGTACGATTCCATGAATTCAATTATATCGTTTAAACGTCATAAAGCGTGGCGAAAAGATGTCATGAAACGAATGGATGTACAGCCTGGTACAATAGCTTTAGATGTTTGCTGCGGTACAGGAGATTGGGCACTAGTAATGGCAGAGGAAACAGGGCCAACAGGCGAGGTATTTGGTCTCGATTTTAGTGGAAATATGCTATCTGTTGCAGAAGAGAAAAAGCAACAGGCGAATCTGGACAATGTACGTTTTATCGAAGGAAATGCGATGAAATTACCATTTGCGGATAATCGTTTTGATTATGTAACAATTGGGTTCGGATTACGCAACGTTCAAGATTATATGGCTGTCCTGAAAGAAATGTATCGTGTAGTTAAACCGGGCGGGAAAGTGGTTTGTTTAGAAACCTCTCAGCCTACAATACCAGTTTACCGGCAATTATACTATCTTTATTTTCAATATATTATGCCTTTACTAGGAAAGTTGGTTGCTAAAAGTCAGAAAGAATATGCGTGGTTAAATGAATCAGCAAGAGATTTTCCTGATAAAAAGGCATTAAAGCAAATGTTTATCCGTGCAGGTTTTTCAAATGTTCAAGTGAAAAGTTATACTGGTGGTGTAGCAGCAATGCATATGGGATTTAAGGGAGAACGCATAATTAATAAGTAAAATTAAAGGTGACATTCATGAAATTAGCTAAAGCTTACGGATATTTAAAAAAAGATTTAGAACAAATAGAACAAACCATTAACAAAGTGATACAAGCAAAGCATCCTGTATTACGACAGGCTTCAACAGAACTACTGCAAGCAGGGGGCAAGCGGATTCGCCCTGTTTTTGTTTTGTTGTCCGGGCAAATGGGCGCGTATAATTTAGAAAAATTAAAGCTAGTTGCAGTGTCATTAGAACTTATACATACAGCCACTTTGGTGCATGATGATGTTATAGATGATGCCGAAATTCGCAGAGGCATGCCTACAGTTAGACAAATATATGGGAATCGAGTAGCCATGTATACAGGGGATTATATTTTAGCCCGTGCTTTAGAAGAGATTACGTTACTGCGAGATCCGAAAATTCATCGCTTGCTATCCCAAACAATTGTTGAAGTTTGTAAAGGTGAAATAGAACAAATTAAAGATAAATTTGATTGGAATCAAAGCTTGCGAAATTATTTACGTAGAATCAAACGAAAAACGGCATTATTAATCGCTACAAGCTGTAAATTAGGTGCAATTGCTTCAGGTGTAAATGATAGAGATGCCCAACGGTTGTATCGCTATGGTTACAATATTGGAATGTCTTACCAGATTATCGATGATATTCTTGATTTTATTGGATCAGAAAAAGAACTGGGAAAACCTGCAGGTAATGATTTGTTACAAGGAAATTTAACATTGCCTGTTTTTATGGCGATGAAGGATTCTTCCTTACGAGAGAACATAAAGAACAGTTTGCAGGCTGATTACTCCATAAGAGAAGCACGTATAAAAAATGTCGTGGAAGCGATAAAACAGACGAATGCGATTGAAGCTTCTTATGATTTAAGTAACCGGTATTTGGCTAAAGCCTTACAGCAATTAGATGGCTTACCAGATAGCCGCCCTAAACGCACGCTCATACAAATTGGTAAATACATCGGAAAACGCCGTACGTGATTATCTCGTGCGTTGTCTTTTTTACATAGATTTGATAGAATTTTATCGGTTAGAAAAATACATAGAATGAGGGGATTTGGAGCATGGAAAAAACATTTTTAATGGTAAAACCAGATGGAGTACAACGTAATCTAATTGGATCTATTATTAACCGCTTTGAAGCAAAAGGTTTTAAATTAGTAGGGGCAAAGCTAATGACAATTTCAACAGCTTTAGCAGAAGAGCATTATTCAGAACACAAAGAGCGCCCATTCTTTAATGAACTTGTAGATTTTATTACTTCCGGACCAGTGTTTGCGATGGCATGGGAAGGAGAAAATGTAATCACAATCGCACGTGAAATGATGGGAAAAACAAATCCTGAAGATGCATCACCAGGCACCATTCGCGGTGATTATGGATTGACCGTTGGAAAAAACGTTATTCATGGATCAGACTCTCCAGAAAGTGCCCAACGTGAGCTTAAGCTATTTTTTAAAGAAGAAGAGCTTGTTTCTTACCATAAGCAGGATTCTGCTTGGATTTACTAAAAGTAAATATAAAATAGTTTGGCCGTGAGGTTATCCTGGACGGCATCCTCTTACACGATAGGAATTTATATTCTTTACTGCATGGAGGATATCTTTTTTAAAAATAGCATCGTCGTCTAGCTTAAGCGCTCAAGCGCCTAGCAAACTTCGATCTCCTTCCTACGATAAGTCAACAATCGGCTCGAATCTAAAGGAAGGCCGACTAAAAGAGGGCTTGCCGCCCACCGTCGGCATACCCCTGTTGCAAGGGCATGTTTTCTTTATCTCGTTAGAAGGTCTCCAGTTTGTACGTCGTTAACCGAGCGCTTCTAGCTTTTACTCTGTCTGTTAATACTCGCTAGAATCTTTTGCAAATACATAAAAGTGTGTTTAAAACACTATTATATAAGTCTGTTTTCTACGTTTTGAAGCGGAATAATTAGCGTAGAGCTAGGTTTTAGTTGTAAAAATGGTAATGTTAAAAGGGAATGGTAATCATATACCAAAGACTTAATGCCTAGTCAAGTTTAAGTTTGATTTAAATAAAGGCAATGAAAATAGCCGATCGAAAGAAGGGGGAACATTGGACCGAGATTATTTTAACTTTGTGACCAAAATTAAGAATAAGCTGGGGATCGATTTGCAGCTGTATAAGGAAACGCAAATGAAGCGGAGATTGACTTCATTACGAAATAAACGTGGCTTTACAGATTTTGCCACTTATTATCGTGCTTTGGATCAAGATAAAGTCCTGCTAAAAGAATTTGTTGATCGTTTAACTATTAATGTATCTGAATTTTATCGGAATCCGAAACGGTGGGAAGTCTTACAACACTCTGTATTACCAGCCTTAGTTAACAGACGACCTTTCCATATCTGGAGTGCTGCTTGTTCCACGGGGGAAGAACCTTATAGTATTGCTATTATGCTTTCAGAATATTTCTCCAACGCAATGTATCAAATCTTAGCCACAGATATTGATGAAACAGCCTTGAATAAGGCAAAGCAAGCTATCTATTCAGAACAAGCGTTAAAAGATATGCCAAAAAATTTAATTAATAAATACTTTACTCAACAGCATCATTTATATCATGTAAGGGAGGAAATAAAACAACAAGTAAATTTTCAAAAGCATAATCTGCTTGCTGATGCTTATTCTAAAAATTTAGATCTAATTATCTGCAGAAATGTACTTATTTATTTCACAGATGAAGCAAAAGAAAAAATTTATCACCATTTCTCTCAAGCTTTAAATACAAATGGTGTATTGTTCGTAGGTAGTACCGAACAAATTTTTAATCCGGAAAAATATGGCTTGCAATTATTAGATACCTTTTTTTATCAAAAAGTTTGAGTGTAGTTTGCACCCCAATTGTCAAATGCTGTTTGGCTGTTGGGGTTAATTAATATGTTTTAGTTGGAAAGGATATTCAAAAAACGCGGTAAAAATGACAAGAGTGGATTAACTATGGTCTTTAGAAGTTAATAACACAGTGGGAAGTTGTAAACTAGTACAACTGGGACATCTCCTGCCTCCTGGCGTATATATTTTTCCTCGTACTATCATTCACATCGTGACCCCTAGAGTACACCTTCGCTTATCTTCCATGAATATTTAGATAGGGGAACAAGCATCTATTTATAACCATTCGTTTTGTTAAAACCAGGGATTGATAGCGCTTCACTTTAAACTTTTAACGAATTAATTCTTTTTTTTGTATTTTTATTGCCAAAAACACGACAATCTATGGTATAGTAATTAGAAAAATTCATAAAAGGAGAATGAGATGTGCGTTACTTGACAGCGGGAGAATCGCATGGAAAGCAATTAACAACCATTATTGAGGGCGTACCAGCTCGTATGCCGCTTTTAAAAGAGGATATCAATAGCTCCCTATTACGTAGGCAAAAAGGACATGGACGTGGGAGAAGAATGCAGATTGAAAAGGATCTAGTTGAGATTGTAGGTGGGGTTAGACATGGTGTTACTTTAGGCTCTCCCATCTCTTTAGTCATACATAACGATGATTTTAAGCATTGGGAAGATATTATGGGAGAAGATCCAATTTCTGAGAATACCAAAATAAGAAGAGTGGTAACGAGACCAAGACCTGGACACGCTGATTTGAACGGTGCTCTAAAATACGGTCATCGCGATATACGAAATATTTTGGAGCGTTCCTCTGCTCGTGAAACAGCAGCACGTGTAGCAGCTGGTGCTGTTGCTAAAACAATGCTTAAGAATTTAGGGATTGAAATATCTGGCTATGTGAAAGAAATAGCAGGTATCGTTGCCAAAGATCAAGTGCATTTAACTATGACGGATCGCCAGCAACTTTCAGAGGTTTCACCGGTTCGTGTGTTGGATAAAGATGTGGAACAAGCAATGATTGATGCGATTGATCAAGCAAAACAAGAAGGCGATTCTATCGGGGGCGTTTGTGAGGTCTACGTAGAAGGAATGCCAGCAGGAATCGGTTCTTATGTTCACTATGACCGCAAGCTTGATAGCAAAATAGCAGGTAGTATTGTTAGTATTAATGCTTTTAAAGGGGTAGAATTTGGTATTGGTTTTGAAGCAGCGAAGCTTAATGGTAGTGAGGTTCATGATGAGATTGCTTGGAGTAAAGAAAGAGGTTATTATCGTACCACTAACCGTCTTGGCGGCTTTGAAGGTGGTATGACAACCGGAATGCCAATTGTTGTAAGAGGGGTTATGAAGCCGATCCCAACATTGATGAAACGCCCGCTAGAAAGTGTTGATATAGAAACAAAACAGCCATTTAAAGCAACAGTAGAACGATCGGATGCTTGTGCAGTTCCTGCTGCTGCTGTAGTGATGGAACATGTAGTAGCTTTTGAATTAGCCAAAGCAATTACGGACCAATTTACGAGTGATCAATTTCCAAAATTGCAAGAAGCGATGGATCAATATCGGGAAGAAATCAGGTGTTTTTAAGGTGAAAACGACAGAACTTATCGTACAAGCAAGTACGCATTCATATACGATTACAATTGGGGAAGGCATTCGCAACCAGATTGCGAATTATCTGCCTAAGGAGTACTCGGCTATTTGGATTGTCACCGATGAACGGGTGAGAGATTTATATTTATCCGATTGTCTATCAAGCCTTTCAGATCATCAAGTTCATCATACAGTCGTTCCAAGGGGAGAACGAACAAAGAGTATCGAATATTTTTACCAGTTGCAAACAGAAGCCATCAAATTTGGTCTGGATCGTGATGCTTTACTTATTGCTTTAGGTGGGGGAGTTATTGGTGATTTGGCTGGTTTTGTAGCTGCAACATACATGCGAGGAATAGATTATATTCAAATACCAACAACGATCTTAGCTCATGACAGCAGCGTAGGCGGGAAAGTAGCCATTAATCATTCGATGGGCAAGAATTTGATCGGCAGCTTTTATCAGCCACAAGCAGTCATTTATGATGTAGAAACATTGCAGTCCCTAAGTGAGCAAGAAGTGCGGTCTGGCTATGCAGAATTAATAAAAGAAGCAATGATCTCGGATGAGTTGACCTTTCATTCCTTTTTAAAAGCTGACTTAGCCGTTTTATCGTTACAAAGCTTACAAACTCATCTCCGTACAGGAATTCAAATTAAGGCTGAAGTTGTGGAAAAAGATGAAAAAGAAGCCGGTATTCGGAAATACTTAAATTTAGGACATACGTTGGGGCATGCACTAGAAGCAGAGTTAGGCTATGGATCTTTAACTCATGGGGAAGCAGTGGCAATTGGTCTATTGTTTGCTGTTCATGTGAGTGAGCAGTTCTTTGATAATGAACTCCCGTTTAGACAACTAAAACAGTGGATGGAGCAAAATCAATATCCTCTCCATATAAAAGCCATCGAGCATCGAGCTCTACTTGCAAAAATGAAAAAAGATAAGAAAAATAAACAAAAGCAGATTCAAATGGTTTTACTTGAGAAGATTGGTAAACCAGTCATAAGAACAATTGGTGATCAAGCAATGTTAGATTACTTACATTCTTTTGAAAGAAAGCTGGTGAAGAAGTGACGAGGGGAATTCGTGGAGCTACAACTGTATCTGAGAATAAAGAAGAAATTATTATTGAGAATACGAGAATTTTGGTTGAGGAAATGGTAGAAAAAAATAATATAGTTCCTGACGATGTATCGCATGTCTTTATCTCTGTAACGAAAGACATTACGGCTGCATTTCCAGCCAAAGCCTTACGACAATTACCAGGAACAGGGTGGAAGTATGTGCCTGTTATGTGTATGACGGAAATAGATGTACCTAACAGTTTAATGGCGTGTATCCGTGTTATGATGGTAGTAAACACAGAGAAAGATCAAGCTAGTATTCAGCACATATTTCAAAATGAAGCGATACATTTACGGCCAGACCTAACAAAAAAGGGGTTTAGACAATGAAGATAAAAGATAGATTAAATCAATTAGCACCATATCAGCAAGGAAAACAGATTCAAGACATAAAAAAACATTATAAATTAGATCGAATTGTTAAATTATCCTCTAATGAGAATCCTTATGGTTTTTCACCAAAAATCAAGGAATTTTTAATAGATTATGTACCTGCTTTTGATATATATCCAGATGGATATACGAGAGAGTTACGAAACGAGCTTGCCAAAAACCTGAATGTACACGAAGCAGAAATTATCTTTGGCAGTGGATCAGAGGAAATCATTCAAATGATTTGTCGCACATTTCTTTTTCCAGATGTAAATACTGTAATGGCAGCTCCTACATTTCCGCAATATAAGCATAATGCCATTATTGAGGGGGCAGAGGTGAGGGAAATAGCTACCATTGACGGCTATCATGATATAGACGGTATGCTGGCAGCGATTGATGAAAATACCAATGTAGTATGGCTTTGCTCACCGAATAACCCGACTGGAAATTCAATATCAAAAGAGAACTTTATTCAATTTATGAATGCATGTCCTGAAGAAGTTCTAGTTGTCTTGGATGAAGCATACTACGAATATGTCGATCCGGAAAAAGATATACAAGCCATTGAACAAGTAAAACAATATAATAATTTAATCGTATTACGAACCTTTTCTAAAGCATATGGGCTTGCAGGTCTCCGTATTGGATATGGAATAGCAAATGCAGCTATTATCACGCAGCTGAATTTAGTTCGTGGCCCATTCAATACAACATCTATTGCCCAGCAAATAGCCCGAATTGCGTTAAATGACAAGGCTTTTATCAAAGACACAAAAGTAAAAAACTTAGAAGTAAAGTTAGCATTTCAACAGTTTTTAGATGATATAGGATGGCATTATTTTCCGTCTGAAACTAATTTTATGCTCATAGCCACACCTGAAAGCGGAACAGATATGTTTGATTATTTAATTCAACATGGCTTTATCGTACGTCCGGGAGAACTATTAGGTATTCCTAATACGATTCGATTAACACTAGGATTAAAAGAAGATATGGAACGACTGCAAGAATTAATTTTAAATTATCATTAGAAAAACTTGGCTTGTCGACAAGTCTTTAGCGAAAGCTGTAGTTTTTCTTATACTATAAACCTAAAATTTTATACTTTCCTATAGTATAAACAAAAGGGCTAAGGGGATGGCAACGTGAAGCGAACCATAACAATTGCTGGCTTAGGACTGATTGGTGCATCTATCGCTAGAGCACTTCAACCGATAGATGCGAATCATATTATTGGCTATGATATTAATAAGGATACGCTTCGATATGCAAAGGAGCATCGGATTATTCAAGAGGCTATTACGGATTATACAACAGCAGCACAACGGGCAGATTACTTAATTATAGCTGCGCCTATTTCTGAATCGATTCGGCTATTAGCAATGTTAGACGAAATACCATTGACGAAGAAACTTATCGTAAGTGATGTTTCATCCGTAAAGCAATCCATAATGGTAGCAGCTAATCAACTAAAAAATAACCAGGTAGCATTTATTGGTGGTCATCCGATGGCAGGTTCACATAAAAAAGGAATAGAAGCAGCGAAAGGCCATTTGTTCGAAAATGCCATTTATGTCCTTACACCAACAGAGAGCAGCTCATCATCCGATGTAGAAGCATTAAAATCACTTTTGCTTCCTACAAAGAGTAAATTTGTTGTTTTAGAAGCAGAAGAGCATGATGAAATGACAGGAGTTATTTCCCATTTCCCACATCTTATTGCTTCATCATTAGTTCATCAAGCAAAGCATTGGCAACAAACACATGCATATCTTCCAAACCTCGCTGCTGGCGGGTTTCGTGATATTACTAGAATAGCTTCAAGTAATCCAACTCTATGGCAAGACATTTTTTATCATAATCGTAAAAAAATGGTTCAATTATTAGGAGAATGGATTAGCGAAATGGAAACATTAAAAACGCTGGTAGAGAAAAATAGGAAGAAAGAAATGATAAACTATTTAGAAGAGGCCAAAGCGTATCGCGACGGTTTAGGTACGTCGGATAAAGGGGTGATTCCTTCCTATTACGATTTGTCTGTAGACATTCGTGACCAAACAGGTGCTTTAGCACATGTAACGCAATTATTAGCACAGCATGAAGTAAGTATTAATAATATTCAAATATTAGAAATTCGTGAAGGTATCATGGGTGCACTGCGCTTAAGCTTTGCTTCGGAAAAATTACAAAAAACGAGTGAATTGGTTTTAAAGCAAGCAGGATACGAAACAATGATTGAAAACTAATCTATGCAAAAGGAGGAGTAATTGTTGAAGGAACGAAAGCTTCAGCCGGCGAAAGGGCCATTACAAGGGAAAATCGAGGTACCCGGAGACAAATCTATTTCGCACCGTTCCGTTATGTTTGGTTCATTAGCTCATGGAACGACGCATGTTCAACATTTTTTAGGTAGTGAAGATTGTCTGCGTACGGTGACTATCTTTCGAGCAATGGGAGTAAACATTGAGCAAAAAGGATCAAGTTTAACCATTTTTGGTAAAGGACCGGGAGCTTTAAAAGAACCATTGGAACCATTGTACTTCGGTAATTCTGGAACAACTGCAAGATTAATGCTTGGCGTCTTAGCAGGATTACCAATGTTTACTACATTACATGGTGATATTTCATTAACGAAACGTCCCATGAATCGAGTAGTCGAGCCACTCCGTTTAATGGGAGCTGAAATAGATGGAAGAGATCACGGTAATTATCTTCCATTAGCCATAAGAGGGCAATCAATGAAGGGAATCCACTACGAGCTGCCTGTTAAAAGTGCACAAGTGAAATCAGCTATTCTTTTAGCAGGTTTATTTGCTGAAGGAGAAACAACCGTGACGGAGAGCACGTCGACGCGAAACCATACGGAAACGATGTTAGAAGCTTTTGGTGCTGAGTTACATATAAACGGAACTGCTGTTTCTCTAAGAGGTAACCAAACACTAACAGCAACGGATATCTATGTCCCTGGTGATATTTCTTCTGCAGCCTTTTTCTTAGTAGCAGCAGCGATTGTACCTGGTAGTAGTTTACAGCTTTTAAATGTAGGATTAAATGAAACAAGAACGGGAATCATTGATGTTTTATTGGAAATGGGAGCAGATCTACAGATAGAAAATGAGCGGATAAAAGGCGGAGAGCGCATCGGTAACATTACCATTACTTATCGGGAATTAAAAGCTGTAACTATTGAGGGTGAGATTATTCCTCGCTTAATCGATGAAATTCCAATAATTGCTCTTTTGGCTACCCAGGCTGAAGGCACAACCGTAATTAAAGATGCACGAGAGCTTCGTGTTAAAGAAACGGATCGAATTCGCGCTGTCACAGAAACCTTAACACGTTTAGGGGCAAATATTGAAGAAACGAAAGATGGATTCATTATTTGTGGAAAAACAAAATTAGTAGGCAACCGAGTTGAATCTTATCATGACCATCGAATGGCGATGCTCGCAGCGGTCGCCTCGCTAATTGCCACAACAGAAGTGACTATTGATGATATAACTCCAATCGCCACATCATATCCAAGTTTTTTTAAGGATTTGGAGCAAATTATTTAAAAACAAGCATCTGGTATCTAGATGCTTGTTTTTCTTCATAAAGGCTAAAGCTTGCTTCTTCGTTTATTATGGAAAATAGTTTGCTATATGCTGCTAAACTTATATTTTGAACATGCATCTGTTTTCCGTTATCATAAAAAGTATGAAGAACGTGTAGAAAGGGAGTTTCGATTTGGAAACAATTATGGAAGCTGTTCGGCTTATGGAGGCCCAACAAACAGAAAAAGCAATCGAGCTATTAGAAAAATATTTGCCAGTTGCGAATGAGGAGGAACGCTATACGATTGCTGAATTATATATACAATGGGGCTTTTTGCAAGAAGCAAAAGTACTACTAGAGGAATTAATTCAACAGTACCCTGATGAAGCGGAACTAAAATTAACACTTGCTGATATTTATATTGAATTGGAAGATGATGAATCTGCCATTGAATTATTAAACGATATTGATGAAAATGATCCTGCTTATATGCAAACGTTAATTCAATTGGCTGATCTTTACCAATCCCAAGGTTTATTTGAGGTTTCAGAACAAAAGTTGTTAGCTGCGAAACGACTCGATCCAAATGAACCAATCATTGATTTTGCGTTAGGAGAATTATATTTTTCTACAGGAAATTATTTAAAAGCAACGACTTATTATGAAAAAGTCTTGCCAAAAACGAACGAAATTGGGCATGTATCGATTCGTGATCGGCTGGCAGAAGCATATGCAGAAGCTGGTGAATTCGAACTTGCTTTAACCTATTACCAAGATGAAGCAAATGAAAATCCGGAGTCCTTGTTTAAATACGGTTTTACTGCCTATCAAGCTGGCAGAAACGATATTGCAAGAAAAGCTTGGGAGCGGGTTATTGAGCTTGATACGTATTATCATACTGTTTACCTTCATCTCGCTAATGTTTATATGGAGGAAGGAGAACTTAAAAAAGCATATGAAATTGCTCAAAAAGGTCTGCAAGTAGATGAGTTTCATAAAGAATTATATTTACTTGCCGGACGGCTCGCACATCAGCTTGAAAAGGATGATGCAAGTGAAGCGTATGTAAGAGAAGCAGTCGCGATTGACCCTGACTTTAAAGAAGCGACTTTATTTTTAATTGAACTCTTAAAAAACAGAGCCGATTATAAAGGAATTATTGACCTCGTTATCGAAATAAAAGATATAGGGGCTCTTGATCCTTTGTATGAATGGGAACTAGCCCGTGCTTATAATGAAATTGAAGAATATAATAATGCATTAAAACATTATACAATAGCATATAATAATCTAAAAGATGATAGTGATTTCTTGAAGGAGTATGGATACTTTTTAACGGAAGAAGGGAGGGTGGAAGAGGCAATACCTGTTTTTACTGCATATTTAGAAGAACAGCCATTTGATGATGAGATCACTGAATTTCTACGTCGATTACAGCAGTCAGATAGAGAGATTTAGAAAGGTTTATAGCAAAGCAAGTAAGCGGTTGTGAGGGAGGTTAGAGGATGGTGCACACTCCGGTATCTGTGGAAGATAAAAAGAACTTCATCCAATGGTTTTTAAACAATTATCAGTTAAAAAAGCGAGAGAGCGTATGGATTTTAAATTATTTAATGAATCATGATGAATTACTTGGACAGCTTCATTTTGTTCGAGAAGCGAAATTCTGTCCGCGTGGCATAATTATGACAAGTCAATGTTCAGAAGAAGTAGCTTTTCGCTTTTATAAAAATCAATTAGTAACAACTGATGCAGAAAAGTCATTTCATGATATTCGTTTGAATAAAAACGAACCGTTGTATCTGCAACTAAATTTTCATAAGTCATATCAAAATGCACTCTATATTTCTGTTCTTGAGGAGAATCCATTTATCCCGGATGAGTATTTTATTACTGAAAAAGATAAAAAAATCGCTAAACAAATTTTAGATCAATCTCTATATAAATTTCAAAAGCAAATCATCCAAAGAAAAATCGATAAGGCACTAGATGATATGGACGAAGCTGCTTTTTTGGTATTGGTAAATGAACTAAAGGCGTTAGAAGCAACCTATTCAATGCAACCAAAATTGCAAAAGCAATAGGTTGATTTTTTTTGTCTGGATAGATAAGATTTAATTAACGTGCACAATCATAAATAAAAGGTTAAGAAGGATTGAGGCAATGTAGTTTCGAGTAGCGGAGTGTGTCAAATAAGTATAAACCGCTACCACAAACCGGCAATGGAAATGTAATCGTATGTTTACCGGACTTTTTGAAAAATACAGAAACAATAAGATGACAAGCGAAAGGTTGGACTTATTATATGAAGTGGGAGAAATCGGATGTTATTCAATACATAGAAGCAAAGGAATATATCGATTCAGTTTTGATTCCTTTGGTACCTTATCAAATGGACAATGATGCAAATATTGAAGTAAATGCTTTTCAAAGTGAATGGACCAATTTGTTAGCAAATGAATTAGAAAAAGAATTAACGGGACGGATTTTGCTAGCACCTATTTATTATTATATAAAGACAGCCGATAGGTCAGAAGAGCTTTCTCGAATAAATGCATGGATAGAAGAAGTCAAACAACAACCGTTTAACCATGTGTTTATCTTAACGTTAGATCCAGCTTGGAAAAAGCATGAACAAGCATTTGCCGGAACATTACTATGGCTCTCTGGAATGAAGTCAGGAGATTTAAAATCAGCTGAAATGCATCGCTTCATTCGTGATCAAGTGGAGCAACTAAGTGAACTGATCCAATCTTATTGGTGAAAAATAATGAAAACTTTTTCTTTTCAAGGGGGAATATGATTGACCAGACAAACAGTTTACGCTATCATGGTTATGTCCTAGTAATCTGATGTAACAATATTGTCCGTGATTATTGTAAGAAGAGGGGGGAAATCATGAGTGAAAAAAAGCAGCAGGTATCCCGCAGGCAGTTTTTAAACTATACGCTAACCGGGGTCGGCGGTTTTATGGCAGCAGGAATGCTGGCACCGATGTTGCGAATGGCAATTGACCCAGTGTTAAAAGAATCAGGGCACGGTGATATGGTGAGTGTCGATTTAGCTGTTGATGATATTACAACAGAGCCTAAAAAAATCGATTGGAAAGTTAAACAAGTTGATGGCTGGTATGAATCTGAGGTAAGTCGATCAGCTTTTGTATTTAAAGACGACAAGGGTGAGATTCAAGCCTTTTCACCGGTATGTAAACACTTGGGTTGTGTCGTTAACTGGGGAGGAAGTGACGAACATCCTGATCAATTTTTCTGTCCATGTCATGATGGACGATACTATAAGGATGGAACAAACGTACCAGGTACACCGCCTTTAAAGCCATTGGATGTTTATGAGCATGAAGTAAAGGATGGCATGTTATATTTAGGTGACCCGGTACCTAGAGAGGGGGCGTAATAACTTATGCTACAAAAAATTTACGATTGGATTGATGAGCGCGCAGATATTACGCCAATCTGGCGGGATATTGCGGATCATGAAGTACCAGAGCATGTTAATCCAGCTCACCATTTTTCTGCATTTGTCTATTGTTTTGGCGGGTTAACATTCTTTGTTGTTGTTATTCAAATCCTATCTGGTATGTTTTTAACCATGTATTATGTACCGGATATAGAAAATGCTTGGAAATCAGTCTATTACTTACAAACCGAGGTTGCACATGGACAAATTGTTCGTGGTATGCACCATTGGGGTGCCAGTGTTGTAATCGTAATGCTATTATTACATACACTGCGTGTGTTTTTCCAAGGAGCATATAAAAAACCACGTGAATTAAATTGGATTGTTGGTGTACTAATCTTCTTTATCATGCTTGGTCTAGGGTTTACAGGCTACCTATTACCGTGGGATAACAAAGCCTATTTTGCAACTCAGGTCGGTCTGGAAATTGCCCAACAAGTTCCATTTATAGGGGAAGAATTGAAAACGCTGTTAGCTGGAGATGCGAACATCGTAGGAGCTCAGACACTTACTCGCTTCTTTGCAATTCATGTGTTTTTCTTACCAGCAGCATTATTTGCTTTATTAGCTGTACATTTTATTTTAATTCGTAGACAAGGTATATCAGGACCATTATAAAAAGGAGGGGAAAGCATGCATAGGGGTAAAGGTATGAAATTTGTCGGCGATTCGCGAATTCCTTTAGAGAAGAAATCGAATCTGCCAAAAGATTATTCAGAATATCCTGGGAGAACAGAAGCTTTCTGGCCCAACTTTTTATTAAAAGAATGGTTGGTAGGTGCAGTTTTTTTAGTCGGCTTTTTATCCTTAACTTTAGCTCATCCTTCTCCTTTAGAAGGAATGGCTGACCCAACTAGTTCAGGATATATACCATTGCCAGACTGGTACTTCTTGTTTTTGTATGAATTGTTGAAATATGAATTTGCAAGTCAAGACTTTATTCTAATGGGTATTCTCGTTTTGCCGGGGATTGCATTTGGTGCATTATTGCTCGCACCATTTTTGGATAACGGACCTGGAAGAAGACCACATCAACGGCCAATAGCTGTTGGCATGATGGTTCTTGCTTTAGCATCGGTTATCTGGCTTACGTATGAGTCTGCTGCCAAAGTTGATTGGGAGGCTCGTGCAGAAGCAAATAAACCGATTCCTCAGGGACAAGAAGTTGATACAGAAGATCCGGGATATGCAATTTATGAAAATAGTTGCTTATCTTGTCATGGGGAAACGCTGCAAGGTGGTGCGGCTGGTCCACCGTTAGTTGGAACGGATAAATCTGCTGAAGAAATTGCGAAAATTGCTGTTGAAGGTATTGGCTCAATGCCACCGGAGCAATTTAAAGGAACAGAAGAAGAGCTTAAGCAATTAGTAGATTTTATCGTATCCGTTAATGAGTCACAGTAATAAGCAATAACAAGCACCTTTATCACATTGCTGGTAAAGGTGCCTTTTTCATCCATTAAAGGAGAATAAAATGGCTGGGATTAGAAATAACAAGTTACTTGTATTTAATCCAGGGCATTTGTCTAACCTTTTCTTTATCTTACCCTAACCTCGACGGTAGAAAAGAGGGATATTTTTTGAATAAATACATATTACTTGATAAACGATTACTAATCATATTATTTTTAATCAATTTAGGGGGAACCATATATGGATATATGTGGTATGAAAACCAACTTTCGAATACCGAACCCTTATTTTTCATATTTGTACCGGACAGTCCGACAGCAAGCTTGTTTTTTACTGTTTTCTTGTTATTTTTTATTTTTGGTAAACATGTACCTTATATTGAAGCATTAGCAATGATCACCTTGTTTAAATACGGGATCTGGGCTGTGATGATGAATCTCCTCACACTATTTTTGGATGGAACTTTAAATTGGCAAGGATATATGTTAATGGTTTCTCATGGAGCAATGGCTATTCAAGGGCTTTTATATGCACCATTCTATCAGTTGAAATTACGTCATATTGTAGTGGCTTCGATTTGGACATTACATAATGATGTGATTGATTATGTGTTTGAGCAAATGCCGGTCTATTCATCACTTACAATTTATATGAATGAGATAGGCTATTTTACGTTTTGGCTAAGTATCATATCCATTGGCCTGACTTATTTCTTAACGGTTAGAAATAAAAAACATCATACCTTACCTAGATAATCGCTGTTATATAATATTCCTCCCATTCATACATTAGTATAAGAAGGTAAAGATGGGGAGGTCTCTATGACAAAACTTATATTACGTATTACCACAACTTGCCTGATAATCATAGGGATTATAATCGGTGATGGTTTTCTTATATCAAACATGCAAGCGAGCACACTTTTTACAACAACTGGTCCAAAGGAGCAAAATGGAGGGATTATTCCTCTTATTTGGATTGTTATTATTGTAGGAGGATGCATTGGAATTACATTAACTTATGTTAGTTGGAGAAAATATAAAGGCGAAGCAGAAAAGAGAAATAAACAAGATAAAACAGTTGACTAACAGCTGATTTTTGACTAAAATTGACCTTAATAAGGAGGGATGCATATGTTTGGTGGCTTAGGAGGTTACCTAATCTACATTGCCTTATTGATGATAATCCCACTTTGGGCACAATCGAAGGTAAAAAGCACGTACAAAAAATATTCGAAACAGCCTACTTCCTCGTATATGACCGGTGCACAAGTTGCACGGAAAATTCTTGATGAAAACGGGTTATATGATGTTACTGTCGAAGAAACGAGAGGAGTGCTTTCGGATCATTATGATCCTAGAAAAAAAGTAGTTCGTCTTTCAACAGATAACTATCATGGACATTCCATGGCTGCTTCTGCTGTTGCGGCACATGAAGTTGGACATGCTATTCAGGATGCAGAGGACTATGCGTTTTTACGATTTAGAAGCGCACTCGTTCCTGTAGCAAACTTTGGTTCGAATATGTCGTTCTTTTTAATTCTAGCTGGACTTTTCCTCGGTATGTCAGGATTATTCTTATTGGGAATAATTTTCTTTTCGCTAGCTGTATTATTCCAGCTAGTAACTTTGCCGGTCGAGTTTGACGCATCAAACCGTGCAATGGCTCAGCTCGTCTCATCTGGAGCTATTCGTAATAACGAAGAACGAGCTACGAGAAAAGTACTGAATGCAGCTGCATTAACCTATGTTGCAGCGGCACTTGTAGCTGTAGCAGAGCTTGTCCGGTTTATCCTGATGTACGTTTCCAGCAATGAATAAAATACGATGAAAAGGGATGGTCAATAGAGCCATCTCTTTTTTAGTATCAAGGAAATTATTTCCGTTTCTAGTTTGTAGGTACTTTTTTGAAAATTAATATCGTCTAGCTTAAGCGCTCAAGCTGTAGTAAACTTCGCTCTTCTTCCTAGGATAAGTCAACATCGGCTCCTGACGTCGCTGTATGGTTCTTTAGTTTGTACGTCGTTAAACTAGACTTCTAGCTTTTGTTCGTAGTAGTATCCTTAAACCTAGCAAATGGCTTATATTGAAATATACTTAAAAATAAAGATACTGCTCTGTGCCGATCATACTGTAAACAAAAGTTTTTTTACCTAAAAATTTCCATCCGACTAGAAAAATGGGAATATTTAATAAAATATTGGTGATCGCTGGATTGAATCCCCACAAGAAGTAAAGTAAAAGTGTTATACCTGTAAATCCGCCTTCACCCAGATTATGCTGCATGTTAAAATGAACGATACCAAAAGAAAAAACAGCTGCACCAAATAAAATAAATATGATATTTTTATTTTCAATCCTAAAAACAAACGATTACCTTCTATCATGCAAATCATGGGTTATCTGTAAGTAAAGCTATATTAGTTGGTTTTATTAGTTCCTAAGATGACTAGTTAAACTACATTCTCCTGAGGGTGTGATATAAATGTTCGGTTAAAACAGAAGCTTCTTTCATTTTTAGTATAGACAAACTAGCGTTAAAGAACAATTTGATTTTTAGTAGAGAAACAGCGGAATAAAAATTTGTTTAAAACCAATAGAAATAATTTGTCAAAACAGTGCGGATTAGCTAACATGATAATAGCAAACGTTGTTGAAAAGGAAGGTTTTTATGACGACACCACAATATACGACGAAAGAGATTCAAGAGCGAGTTGACCGATATATCAGTCAATTTAAAGAAGGTTATTTTTCTCCTTTAAGCCTAATGGCTCGTTTAACGGAAGAAACAGGTGAATTAGCAAGAGAAGTGAATCATTATTATGGAGAAAAGCCAAAAAAGCCGACAGAACAGGAAAAAACGATTGAAGAAGAATTAGGCGATATCATTTTTGTCTTAACTTGTTTTGCTAATTCATTAGACATCGACTTATCCGATGCATTTCATACAGCTATAAGGAAAATAGAAACACGTGATAAAGATCGCTGGACGAAAAAAGATTGAACCACATAAGAAGAGGAGAAGAAGCATATGACCATTAATATTGTAATTGCTGGACCAAGAGGAAATATGGGATCGGAAGCAGTGAAAATGGTAATGAGTGAAGCTGAGTTCAGATTAGTTGCCTGTATTGATCGGAAAAATAATGGCAAAACGTTAAATGAAGTGCTTCCGGGAACAGAAGCAGCAGTTCCGATTTATAATGATGCACGAGAATGTTTTAAACAGCATGAAGAAGCAGATGTGCTTATTGAGTTATCTGTTCCTTCAGCGGGATATAACCATACGAAAATAGCTTTAGAACATTATATTCGTCCTGTCGTAGGGACTACAGGATTTACTGAATCTCAATTACAGGAATTAGATACGCTTGCCCAACAACAAAATATGGGGTGCATGATCGTACCAAATTTTGCTGTTGGTGCTGTACTTATGATGAAGTTTGCTAAGATGGCAGCAAAATACTTTGCAGATGTTGATATTATTGAAAAACACCATGATGGTAAATTAGATGCACCATCCGGTACAGCTATAAAAACTGCAGAACTAATTAGGGAAAATCGTATCCCTAAAAAGCAAGGACATCCAGATGAAAAAGAAACACTACCAGGTGCAAGAGGGGCTGATCTAGATGGAATTAGATTACATAGTGTTCGTCTACCTGGATTAGTTGCACATCAGGAGGTCATTTTTGGCAGTCCGGGACAAACGTTGACGATCAAGCATGACTCTATCAATCGTACTTCATTTATGGATGGCGTAAAGCTAAGTATTAAAAAAGTAATGGAAACAAAAGGATTAATATACGGTTTAGAAAACATTTTATAATCTTGGGGGTATTCGATGAATATTGCGTTAATAGCTCATGATAAAAAGAAACAAGAAATCATTAATTTTGCAAGAGCATATCAGTACATCCTAAAAGAGCATCAGCTATATGCAACAGGAACGACTGGAAGTATGATCATGGAAGTAACCGGCTTAGATATACATTTATTTCAATCAGGCCCATTAGGTGGTGATCAACAAATAGGTGCGATGATTGCTGATGATAATATGGATATGGTGATTTTCTTCCGAGATCCATTAACAGCTCAACCGCATGAGCCGGATGTTAGTGCTTTGATGCGTCTATGTGATGTGTACCAAATTCCGCTTGCTACAAATATTGCTGCTTCGGAAATATTTATTCGCGGTTTGCACGATGGAGATTTCCAGTGGCGTGAAATTATAAAACAGAAAAAAACAAAAGGAAAGCAGGAATGAAAAAAATAGGCATTACTTGCTATCCCAGTGTTGGCGGGTCTGGTATTATCGCAACAGAACTCGGTATGCTTTTGGCTGAAAGAGGTAATGAAGTACATTTTATTACATCCAGTTTACCCTTTCGCTTAAATCGAATTAACCCACGAATTTACTATCATGAAGTTGAATTAAGTCACTATCCCGTATTTCAGTATCCTCCTTATGACTTGGCTTTAGCAGCAAAAATGGCGGAAGTAATAAGTCGGGAGGAGTTAGATATTTTACATGTTCATTATGCCATGCCACATGCAGTTAGTGCGCTTCTAGCAAGAGATATAGCAGATCGAGATGTAAAAATAGTTACCACTTTGCATGGAACGGATATTACAGTATTGGCGATTGACGATATTTTTAAAAATATGATTACCCATGCTATTAACCATTCTGATGCTGTGACCGCTGTTTCAGAACATCTGAGAGAACAAACAAAAAAACAATTAAATGTTAAACAGCCCATTCATGTTATTTATAATTTTGTCAATGAGAAGGAATATTATCCAAAATCATTACCGTCCATTAAAGAACAATATGGGATAAAACCATCGGAAAAGGTAATCGTCCATATCTCTAACTTTCGCAAGGTAAAACGATTGCCAGATATTATTCATACATTTGCTCAAATTCAAAAACGAATTGATTGCAAACTATTATTAATCGGTGATGGCCCTGAGTGCAGTACTGCAATGGAGCTTGTTGATGAATTAGGTTTACAGGAACATGTATTGTTTTTAGGAAAACAAAAAAACATTAGTGATTTAATACGAATTAGTGATTTAAAATTACTTTTATCTGAAAAAGAAAGCTTTGGCCTTGTCTTATTAGAAGCAATGGCTTGCGGTGTTCCTTGTATTGGAACGAGAATTGGCGGTATTCCTGAAGTGATTGAACATGGAGTAACAGGTTATCTTGTTCAACTTGGTGCAGTAGATCAAGCAGCGGAATATGCGGTTCAATTGTTAACAGATGAAAACAAGTTACATTTATTTTCTGAACATGCGTTTAAGCGGGCAAAAGTTAATTTCCATTCCGATTTTATTGTAAACGAATATGAGCAATTGTATGAACAAGTACTGGGTAAGTCATAGAATTAGAAATTGGTGATCAAAGTGTTAGCAAAACCCTTTCATAAAGCAAAGGCCATATTAGAAACAATTGAAAGTTATCAACACCAAGCTTATTTTGTTGGCGGCTGTGTTCGAGATTATTTGATAAATCGACCGATTGGAGATATTGATATTGCTACATCAGCAACCCCTGATGAGTTACAGCAAATATTTGAATCGATTATTCCAGTGGGGATTGAGCATGGTACTGTGATCGTTCGATTTGAAGGAGAATCTTATGAGGTAACGACATTCCGTGTCGATGGTAATTATTCAGATCAACGCCATCCAGATACAGTTACGTATATTGACCAAATTGACAAGGATCTTGAGCGAAGGGACTTTACAATTAACGCATTTGCCATGGATAAAGATGGAAAGATTATCGATTTATTTCATGGCAAAAGTGATTTAAAAGCAGGAATCATCCGAACAGTTGGCAATGGATTAGAAAGGTTTTCAGAGGATCCATTGCGTATTATTCGGGCATTACGATTTAGCAGTCAGCTCGGCTTTAATATTCATCCAGAAACCATTACACATATGAAACAAGTAAAACAGGAAATAGAAAGTCTTGCTGTGGAACGAATGACAAAAGAATTTACGAAGCTGTTTGCAGGAGAGCATGTACAAAAAGCTCTCGATTACATTATAAATTTAAAAATATATCAATATTTACCGATATTTCGTGACAACGATCAATTATTTGTTCGTTTGCCAGCCAATGTAAAGCCATTACTTTCATTTAGTGAAGTATTGGTCTTATTTCATTTTTTAGATCGATCTATTTCTATTGCAGCTTGGTCAAAGGCTTGGAAATGCTCAAACAAACAAAAACGAGAAGCATTGCAATTAACCGAGCAAATTGATTTATTCAGTCATGAAGGTCTAAGTCCTTGGCTTGTTTATCAATTGCCCCGTACTCTCTACGGCGGTTTTGTGCGGCTTATTAGTTGTTTATGTTTCGGTAAGAAAGTTATGATGAAACAGATTATGGAAATAGATCATGCATTACCAATACATACAAAACAGGAAATCAATTTTAGCGGTAATGATATTTTAGAGCTGTACCCAGGTTGCAAACATGGACCATGGATTCAGCAATTATTAAATTCTATTGAACGCCAAATTGTTACAAAGCAATTACCTAATAAATATCAAGCGATAAAGGAGTGGATAAAATGGAATCCACCCGGAATAAATTAATCCATTTATTGGCAGAGAATAAAGATACGTATATTTCCGGACAAAAACTGTCTGAACAACTAAATATATCGCGTAGTGCCATTTGGAAACATATGAATGATTTAAAAAAAGACGGCTATATGATTGAAGCAAAGTCGAAGCTTGGTTATCGAATTATTGGCTATCCAGATAAAATAACAGCAAATACATTGCAATGGGGCTTAAATACGAACTGGCTTGGCAAAAAGATCATTCACCGTGAAGTAACTAGCTCTACGCAAATCATTGCTCATAACGCTGCTAAGGAAAGTATGAGCGGACATGGAACAATTGTTATTGCAAATGAACAAACTTCAGGCAGAGGCAGAATGAATAGAACGTGGCACACTAAAAAAGGCGATGGCATGTGGTTGAGCATGATTCTCGAACCGCCTTTACCTCCATATCTTGCTCCGCAATTAACATTATTAACTGCTGTCGCCTTAGCAGATACGATTAAAGAACTTACAAATTTGCATCCACTGATTAAGTGGCCAAATGATATACTGTTTAGTAATGGTAAAAAATGTGCTGGAATTTTAACAGAACTACAAGCGGAACAAGATCAGATCGACTACGTAGTCATTGGTGTAGGATTAAATATAAATCAACAATTGGAAGACTGGCCGGAGGAATTACAGCAGCGAGCAACTTCACTGCGAATCGAATCCGGAACAGAGTGGTCCATTCAACAAATAATCCAATATTTTTTAGTATCTTTTGAGCATATCTATGATTTATATATAAAGAAAGGTTTTCAAGTAGTAAAGACAAAATGGGAAAAGTACGGGTTTCGAATCGGTGAAATGATTACGATTCACCAATTAAATAAACAACGAAAGGCTATATTTTACGGGTTGGCCGAAGATGGTGCATTATTAATAAAAAATACGGATAATTGTGTTGAACGGTTATATTCTGGAGAAATTGACTGGTTTGACTATTCATCATCTGACTAACTGATTAACTGGTAGATACGATCACAAATGAAGTGAGGTGGTTATGTATGGATCGATATGTAGTCATAGATTTAGAAACAACCGGAAACTCACCAGCAAAAACAGATAAAATTATTGAAGTAGGAATTGTTGTTATTGAACAAGATGCCATTGTTGATAGTTACTCCACCTTACTGAACCCCAAACAGGAAATCCCTTCATTTATCAAAAATCTAACAGGGATTTCAGATGAAGATGTTATGGGGGCTCCTACCTTTAATGAGGTTGCCGAAGAAATTATTGAATTGTTTAAAGACAGCTACCTGATAGCTCATAATGTTCCATTTGATTTAGGTTTTTTAAATTTGGAATTAGAGAATTGCGGTCAGCCAAAGTTAACTAATCCGGTACTTGATACGGTTGAATTGGCCAGAATTTTTTTTCCAACTTCACCTAGTTATAAGTTAAATCAGCTTACCGAACATTTACAGATTAATCATAATCAACCACATCGAGCATTATCGGACGCTTTCGTAACAGGGAAATTATTTTTAAAAATAAAAGAAAAGCTTGCTTCTTTACCATATGAAACAATGGAACAGCTTTTAAAACTAGAAAAAACATTAAAGTCTGACGTGTATAAACTGTTTCATTATTATAAAGAACGACGATTGTTTAACCCATCTGAGGACACGCAAATAGATACATATCGGGGACTGGCCTATCGGCATACGGAGATAATAGATGAACCACTTTCCCCTGTAGATATATCCTTCGGTGATTATCTTGACAGTATTTATGAAGCCGACGGAACGCTTGCAAAGACGATGGAAAAGTATGAGAAGCGAACTGGACAACGGGAAATGTCAGAAATTATTTTTGATGCGTTTCAGGGAAAACAACATGCATTAATTGAAGCAGAGACCGGTACTGGAAAATCATTAGCGTATTTAATTCCTGCAGTTTACGAAGCAGTTTCAACAGGGAAAAGAATCGTGATTAGTACGTATACAACTCAATTGCAATCACAATTATTGGAAGAAGAAATCCCGTTAATCCAAAAATTACTGCCATTTCCTTTTCGAGTTGCGCTTTTAAAAGGAAAATCTCATTATATTAGCTTGGAGAAGTTAGAACAAGAACTAGCTGAAACAGAGCAGGACAATTATGATATTGCCTTAACCAAAGCTATGATATTCGTTTGGTTAACAGAAACATGTACCGGTGATATTGATGAGATCCAATTGCCCGCTAGTGGTTATCGATTTTTTAGGCGGATTTCCGCTGAGATGGAAGAAAATATTGATCCAACTTCTCCATGGTTTTTTAAATCTTATTATCAAAAGGCACGTCGGAGGGCCCAGCAGACAAATATTGTAATCACGAATCATGCGTTGTTATGCACCGATATGTTTCATGCCTCATCTCTGTTGCCAAGCTTTGATCAAGTAATTATCGATGAAGCACATCATTTTGAAGCAACAGTCTCTAGGCATTACGGTTTAAAACTGGATTATGTTCAAATGCAGTATACGCTTAATCAACTGGGAAAAACAGATGATGAAAAGCTTGTTTATCGTATTCTCTCGCATTATAAAGTAGCTGTGCCTACAACAATAGTAGAACAGTGGAATGAGTTGTTAGAAAATGCAAAGTATGAAACAGATGATTTGTTTCGGCAGTTATTTCAATACGTCATGGAGCAACGAAGAACAAATAAAACGTTAAGTGATATTGGTAGAACTCAGTATCGATTTGAAAAAAAGCAGGAAGATGAAAGAAAGTGGAGTACGATTATTGATATGGTAACTCGACTTATCTTTTATCTTAGGGATTTGATTCATGGTTTGGCTATCATGAAAGCCCAATTAAACAAAGAAGAAATTCGTCATGAGGATAATGAGAGAATTAATTATTGTACAGAACAATTACAAATATATATTGATCAACTGGAACAGCTTTTTCTTGTTGAAGACGGTATGAAACAGGTAAAGTGGATGGAGATTGAAGCAAATGGAGCCAAAAATGCGGTCTATTTGTATAGCGAACCTACAGATGTGTCAACATTATTAGCTGAAGACTTCTTTACTACAAAGCACAGTGTTATTTTAACAAGTGCTACCTTAACGATGGGGAAGTCGTTTCAATTTATTATCGATCGACTTGGAATTGATCCGGACAGATTAATAACAAAGCAAATTGCATCTCCATTTTCTTATCTTGATCAAGTCCAGTTAATGATACCGAATGATTTTCCAGATATAAAATATGGAAATAATGATGATTTTATTTACGCAACTAGTGAAGTAATTTTATCTTTGGCACAAATTACAGATGGACGTATGCTGGTCTTATTTACCTCATATGAAATGTTACGAAAATCATTTGAAATCTTAAAAGAAATGATGCAAGATGATCATTATGCATTAATTGCTCAAGGTATTTCTAGTGGCAGCAGAACACGTTTAAAGAAAAATTTTCAATCATTCAATAACGCAATCTTATTAGGAACAAGTTCATTTTGGGAAGGTGTTGATATACCAGGAGAAGATTTATCATGCCTCGTCATTGTCCGACTACCATTTCAACCGCCTGACCATCCCGTTCATCAGGCGAAGGCACAGTTTTTTAAGAATAAAGGTAAAAATCCATTTATGGAATATGCTTTACCAAATGCTGTCATTCGCTTTAAACAAGGCTTTGGCAGACTAATTCGCTCCAGCAATGATCGAGGAATTGTTTTTATTTGTGATTCACGTATTGTCAAAGCGCGATATGGGAAATATTTTATTGACTCCATTCCTAAGGTACCATTGACCTTTGATACAACCAATGAGTTATTGAAAAAAGCAGAACAATGGTTTTAACGAAGTGATTGGGCTTTGCTTTCCTTCTGCTGAACAAGTTAGGAATTTTGATCTAACATTTCTAGAAAACGCAAGACTTAAACAGAGTACTTAAAATTAAGCGCCTTGGAAGCTCCGCCAAAGGCTGAAACTTCGATGAGAAGGCTTTCTGTTCCGTAGGGGAGTGAAGCGGTCTCAATGACTTAGCTCTTAAGCTGGATGACGATACGTTAAAAAAGCTATTCATAATGCAAGTGTAATTTTCTTATACTATAAAGCCTAAAGGTTTATACTTTCTTATAGTATAAAAAAACTGATGCTCAAATGAAGCACCAGCATTCATAAAGTGGTATGGGTTAGAAAAAAATTTGCCGAAATAAATAAAAACAAAACAAATTTGGTAAGAAGCTTGGTATACTATAACTATGCTTCATTCATATTCATTCAGCATATACCTAGCATTTGCAGCAAGCTGCATATTATGTCTAACAAATCTTGATAAAACAAGAAACTTTTATCCAGGAGGGAAAAAGATGGAGAATTCAATAACGAAATTAGCAGCTGTAAAGCTTCACTATTCACCGGATCTATATAAAATTGTTGATTTGTTAAATAAAACCTTAAAAGAACAAGATTTTATGTTTGGATTAGCATTGGATGGTACAAATGAAGAACAAGCTATCTTCACTATTTACCAATCCTAAATGGTTAAAGTGGGGTCTCTTCGCCATCATTTTTATTATTGTTTCTTGTGGTATTTATTTAACCGTGTTATATATGGATTTGTTAGACAGCAAAACAGCAGGATATGAAGAAACAAAGCAGCAGCTTTTAAAAGCTGGTTCTTTAAAAGAGGTAACAGACATTGAAACATTTAATGGCGAAAATGCTTATCATGTAGTGTACGGTAAAGATAAAAAAGGAAAGAATAAGATCATTTTTTATCCGTTGAAAGGTAAAGAAAAACAACTTACAACTGTGGATCAGGCAGAAATTCTTAATAAAGAAGCGATCCTTTCTGATTGGAAAAAAGAATGCTCATCCTGCAAATTCATTAAAATTACACCAGCACTAGTCGATGGAAAGGAACTCTGGGAACTTACATATGTAGATTCATCGGATCGTTACGTCTTCGATTATTTCGATATGTATGATGGTTCTCGTTATGAACAATACCGTTTAAAACGAATGTTTAAATAGAAAGGTGATCAAAGTGGAACTAGCAAACAGAGTTAAAACATTAACCCCTTCATCTACCTTGGCTATTACTGCAAAAGCCAAGGAATTAAAGCAACAAGGACATGATGTCATCGCTTTAGGAGCAGGAGAGCCAGATTTTAATACACCAGAATCTATCTTGCAAGCTGCTGAAGAAGCAATGAAACAGGGGATGACTAAATATACCCCCTCTGGTGGTATTGTCGAGCTGAAAGAAGCAATCATTGCTAAATTTAAAGCAGATAATAATCTTGTTTATGAAAAAGAGCAAATTATCGTTACTACCGGAGCAAAGAATGCGCTATATACGTTATTCCAAGTCATTTTAAATGAGGGTGATGAGGTTATTGTTCCTGCCCCGTATTGGGTAAGTTATCCAGAACAAGTGAAGCTTGCTGGCGGGGTTCCAGTTTTTGTGCCTGCAAAAGAAAAAAATGCATTTAAAGTAACTCCAAAAGAGCTGGAATTAGCGATTACCGATAAAACAAAAGCGATTATTATTAATTCTCCGAGCAATCCAACCGGTATGATGTATAACAAAGAAGAACTCGAGCAGCTAGGGGAAATTTGTCTAAAGCATAATATCTTAATTGTTTCAGATGAAATTTATGAAAAACTAATTTATTCAGAAGATCTACATGTATCGATCGCACAATTATCGCCTGCACTAAAAGAGCAAACGGTCGTTGTAAATGGAGTATCAAAATCTCATTCTATGACTGGCTGGAGAATTGGTTATGCTGCTGGTCCTGCTAATATCATTAAGACCATGACTAGTCTAGCTTCACATTCTACGTCCAATCCAACTTCTATTGCACAATATGCTGCATTAGCTGCTTATAAGATGGATGGGGAATTCAGTGAGAAAATGAAACAAGTCTTTTCTGAGCGTTTGGAGAAGCTGTATCAGTTAATTACCGAAATGCCAGGAGTGTCATGCATTAAGCCAAAAGGAGCATTTTATTTATTCCCAAATGTCTCTGAGGCTGTACGGGCGAATGGCTTTAAAAATGTCGATGATTGGGCTAGTGCATTATTAGAAGAGGAAAAGGTGGCACTTATTCCGGGAACTGGTTTTGGTGCACCGAATAATATCCGTTTATCCTACGCTACATCGATCGAAGCATTAGAAGAAGCAGCTAAACGAATAAAACGATTTATCAAATCGCATCAATCATAGCATTAGGAGGTATTCTTTTGAAAACAACTATTTCTCAAGCACCAAACTATCATGACCAAATCGTAACCATCGGCGCTTGGCTTACGAATAAACGATCCAGTGGAAAAATCGCATTTTTGCAATTGCGTGATGGGACCGGATTTATCCAAGGTGTGGTTGCCAAAAATGATGTAAGTGAAGAAACGTTCCAACTGGCCAAAAATTTAACACAAGAATCTTCCATGTACATTACTGGTAAAATAGTCGAAGACAAAAGATCACCATTTGGTTACGAAATGCATGTAAAAGATATTGAATTAATTCACGAATCACATGATTATCCAATTACACCAAAAGAACACGGCACGGAATTTTTAATGGATCATCGCCATCTATGGCTTAGATCAAAAAGACAACATGCTATCATGAAAGTTCGTAATGAAATCATTCGTGCTACGTATCAATTTTTTAATGAACATGGCTTTGTTAAAATTGACCCACCGATATTAACAGCATTATCAGCAGAAGGAACTACTGAACTGTTCCACACGAAGTACTTCGATGAGGAAGCTTATTTATCACAAAGTGGTCAGTTATATATGGAAGCTGCAGCAATGGCATTTGGCAAGGTCTTTTCCTGTGGACCAACATTCCGAGCTGAAAAATCCAAAACGAGGAGACATTTGATTGAATTCTGGATGATTGAGCCGGAAATGGCTTTTGTAGAACATGAGGAAAGTCTTGAGATCCAAGAAAACTACGTAAGCTTTATTGTTCAAAGTATACTAAAAAATTGTAAATTAGAGTTACATACGTTAGATCGTGATATTGGTATATTAGAAAAAGTACAGGCGCCTTTTCCGCGGATTACCTATGATGAAGCAATCGAACTCTTAAAAGAAAAAGGGTTTACGGATATAGAGTGGGGGGAAGATTTTGGAGCGCCACATGAAACGGCAATAGCGGAGAACTATGACAAGCCTGTATTTATAACTAACTACCCTAAAGATGTCAAAGCTTTTTATATGAAGCCCCATCCAAAACGAGATGACGTAGTTTTATGTGCAGATTTAATTGCTCCTGAAGGCTATGGAGAGATAATTGGAGGTTCTCAACGTATTGATGATCTAGAGCTTATGAAACAGCGATACGAAGAGCATGGGTTAACTAAAGAAGCATATCAATGGTATTTAGAGCTAAGAAAATATGGTAGTGTTCCACATTCCGGTTTCGGAATTGGTTTAGAACGTACTGTTGCTTGGATTTCAGGAGTTGACCATGTTCGTGAAACGATACCATTTCCTCGCTTATTAAATCGACTTTATCCTTAAGTTTGCCTCCACACTCACAAGTCTATGAGTAAAATCTATTTCTTTAGTATGACTTAAGCAGCAGCGGACTAACTTAAGGGTAGATAACGGGATAGTTACTTCATTTTGATAACATCTCCAAAAAATGCCAATCCCTTGCTCTATAAGCAAGGGATTGTTTTTATAGACTCTATAGCCTCGTGCTGCTAACAAACTGGAGATCTCTTCCTATAATAAGTTAACATCTGCTCGAATCAAAAGGAAGGCCGACTAAAAGCCGGCTTGCCGCTCAGGCGTCGGCATACCCCTGTTTTAGAGACATGTTTTCTTTATCCCGGATGTAAGGAGACGTATTTTTCTCATTTCAAAAATCTGCCTATTATTTTGCAACTTTATGAGAAAAACGCTTCCTAAATGCCCGATTCGTTCAACTAAACATTCCGTGTTCCACGGAATGAAGTTTCACTTTATCCCGCATGTAAGGTGCCGTAATTCTCTCCATTCAAGATTATAGAGAATACGGAGGAATTCAAAGTATCAGAAAACGGCACCTAAATGCCCGATTCGTTCAACTAAACATTCCGTGTTCCACGGAATGAAGTTTCACTTTATCTTATCAGAAGTTTTCTAGTTTGTACGTCGCTAACTGAGGGCTTTTAAGCTTTTGTTCTTATAATGAAATTTTAAAGAGGTGCTTAAGTTTATGAAGAAGCAACGTTTTTCTATTCAGCAACTATTATTGCAGCAATTACAAGTCCCAACACAATTACTAACTTCGTATACAACATTGGGACTTCATGAAAGAGAAGTGATGCTTCTTTTACAATTACAGCGTTTTATCCAAGATGGAATTGATTTTCCAACGCCAGATCAACTAGCTCAATATGTAACGATGAGCGAGAAGGAATGTGCACTTATCTTGCGCGGACTGATTCAAAAAGGTATGCTGACAATTGATCAACAGGAGGAACAGGGACAGAAGCTAAAAGAAGCATACTGTTTAAACCCACTTTGGGAAAAGCTTTTTAAGGTGAATCATCATCAACAAAGTGAAGAAGAAACTTCGGAAGGTACCATTTTTATTTTATTTGAACAGGAGTTTGGCAGACCGCTTTCTCCTTTTGAAATTGAAACCATTAATGCATGGCTTGACCAAGATAAAATCTCTCCAGCATTAATAAAAGCGGGTTTACGTGAAGCCGTTCTAATGAGCAAGTTAAACTTTAAGTATATTGATCGTATTTTACGAGAATGGATGAAAAAAGGGATTCATTCCGTTGAACAAGCACGCAGATCCAGTAAGGAATATCATGCGCGTAAAGCAAATTCTAGTATACAGTCTAGTCAAAAGCGTGATACTTCTTTTTATTATAATTGGTTAGAAGGGGAAGAGTAGGAGTATGCTGACAAAAAAGCAAATTCGATTTTGTTTAGATGAGATGAAAAAAATGTTTCCTAATGCAGTATGTGAATTAGTTCATGATAATCCATTTGAATTACTCATCGCAGTTGTTCTGTCTGCTCAATGCACGGATAATCTCGTTAATAAAGTAACGAAGGATTTATTTAAGAAATACAAAACTCCCGAAGATTATTTAGCAGTGCCCTTGGAGGAACTTCAAGAGGATATAAAGTCAATTGGTTTATATCGTAATAAGGCAAAAAATATTCGTAAGCTCTGTACAACGTTACTAGAAGAATATGGTGGAATTGTTCCTAAGTCTAAAGAAGAGTTGATGAAGCTTGCTGGAGTAGGGAGAAAAACAGCGAATGTGGTAGCATCGGTCGCATTTAACGAACCTGCGATTGCAGTTGATACCCATGTGGAACGGGTCGCAAAACGATTGGGAATATGCAGGTGGAAAGATTCCGTCCTTGAAGTTGAGGAGACTTTGATGCGAAAAATCCCAAAGGAAGAGTGGAGCGAAACGCACCACCGTATGATTTTTTTCGGTCGTTATCATTGTAAAGCCAGAAATCCGAATTGTCCAGAATGTCCACTATTGGAAATATGCCGCGAAGGAAAAAAACGGATGAAAATAAAAAAGAGGTAAACGAGAATACTACTCGTTTACCTCTTTTTAATCTATTCATTTTCTTCTTTTGATTGGTTTGAATTATTCTGTTGGTTGTTTTGATTCTGTTGGTCATCTTGTTCATCACTGTCGTTGTTATCTTCTTCGTTATTACCACTATCGCCATCATTGTTCTCATCACCATTACCAGTTTGATCATCAGGTTTATCCTCTTCATTCCCGTTGGTAGGGGGTTCTGATTGTTCAGAAGGAACTGTAATGGATGTACTTTGTGCGGGACCACGTTTTCCTTCATTCGCCCCCTCTTTCCCAATCGGAGTGACGGTGATGGAATAAGTCTCTCCCGGGGTTGCTCCACTAATTTCTAATCCATTTGATCCCACAGTTTGTGCTTGCCCGTTTACAGATACTTCAAATGAAGCAGGTGGACCGTTATAATTCCAGCTAACATTAATGAGTGAGCTCGATTCATTGTATGTGGCGGATAATCCTTCAACAGCTGGTATCTCTTCCTGTTCCTTTTCTTCACCAGTAGAAACGGTAGTTGTTTTTGGTTCACTTTTTGAGCCGTCTTCATTACTTACTGCTACGACTTGAATGGTATATTCTGCATTCGGTTCTACTTCATTAATTTCCATGGATTTTTCTTTTGTTGTTGATAGTGACTGCATACCACCACCATTAACTTGGGCACTCACCTCGAATGATACATCTGCATCTGAATCGTAATTCCATGAAACATCAATTGAATTTTTATCTTTATTAAAGCTGGCAGTTAGGCCACTTACTGGATCAAGCTTATCAAATTTCTCTGAAGTACCTTTTGGCTCGGTTCCTTTTACAAATAGTTCGGTAATAATATTTTCTGATGGTGTATTCTTACTTGGTTTTGCAGGTGGATTTGAGCCCTTTTCTACTTGAACTTCAACAACAGAATCTGGCTTCACGAAATCCTTCGTTTCAATATCCTTAGATATTTCTGTCATTGTATTTTTAAACATCTGTAAAGGAATTTTTGTGTATCCATCTGGTATAGGAGCTCGGCGTTTATTTTCATCATGATAACCACCAACCCATGCAGAAATCGTATAATTCGTCGTATATCCGCTAAACCAAGCATCTGGACTTCCTTCTACGTTCTCCAAGCTTGTTGTACCTGTTTTTCCAGCCATTGGCAAACCAGGGATATGAGCTTGCGTTCCAGTACCTTCTGTAACGGCTGTCTTTAACATATCTGTTATCATATAAGCGGTATAGTCAGACATTGCCGGTTTTGCTTTCGGTTTTAAATCTACCGTTTTTCCGTCTGGAAATTCAACTTTTGTTACAGAATATGGATCATTATAGATACCTTCGTTTCCAAAAGCTCGAAAGGCACCTGCTAATTCTAATGGTGTAACCTGTGTATCTGTACCACCAATTGCATCACCAATTAGCACACGATTTTTATGAAATTTAATCCCTAAGCCTTCTGCAAATTCTTTTGCTTTATCATAGCCTACTTCTTCGAGCATTTTTACTGCTGGCACGTTTAACGATTTATTTAAAGCTTCTCGTGCTGACGTCCAGCCACTATATTGCCTGTTCCAGTTTCTTATCGATTTGTTGGTACCAGGTATTTGATATGGGTTGTCATCATTAATTTGATGGTATGTTGATATTTTATTGTATTCAATAGCAGGACCATAAGCTATGATTGGTTTAAAGGTTGAACCAGCTTGCGTTTTTCCTTCAATCGCATAATTGAATTCTCTTTTCCCTTCGCTATTACGTCTGCCGCCGACTGCACGAATTGCACCGCTTTTCGTATCCAACACAGTCATTGCGGCTTGCATTTCATCATCAGGATAAGGGATAGGATTAGTTTCACTATCTGTTAACAAAAATTCAACATGTTCTTGAACTTTGGGGTCAATCGTCGTATGAATTTTTAATCCATCTGTATATATATCAGCACCATCAACCTTTTCTTTTACTTCCTTTTCCACTTGCTGAATGAATGCTTCATAAGGTGTAGAATCAGGTTTTGATTTTACCAGCAGGGAAGGGATATCCATTTTTCTAGCTTCTTCTGCCTGTTTTTCGGTAATTTTACCATGACGTACCATTAATTTTAATACGGTATTCATTCTCTCTTTTGTAAGCTCTGGATTTTTAAATGGATTATAGGCAGTTGGACGTTGCGGCAGACCTGCTAGAATAGCTGCTTCTGGTAAAGTAAGATCATTTAAATCCTCTTTGCCAAAATACGTTTCAGCTGCTGCTGCTACACCGTAAGCATTACTTCCATAAAATATTTTATTTAAATACATTTCTAAAATTTCTTCTTTAGAGTAATCTCGTTCAAGCTGTAAGGCAAGCCATTGTTCCTGAACTTTCAAGCTGATTTTTTTATCAGCTGATAAGAAGGATTTTTCTACTACTTGTTGTGTAATTGTACTTGCTCCCTCAGAGCCGAATCCATCTTTAATATTAGCAATAACGGCGCCGCCAATTCTTCGTAAATCAATACCTGAGTGTTCAAAAAATCTAGCATCCTCTGTCGCTGTTACGGCATCAATTAATACTTGTGGTAAGTCATTATAACTGACTTTTGTTCGATTTTTTTCCCCTAAAACGGCAAATGCTTTTCCGTCTTTATCAAGTATTTCAGAAGCAAGCGGATCGGATAGCTTGGACTTATCCAAATCTGGTGCAGTAGCAATCCAATAGGCAGCAATTGCACTTGCACCTATAACTAGTACTACAAAAATAATGAATAAAGAAAGTAATATTTTCTTCCATAAAGGTTTTTTCTTTGATTTTTTTTGTTTTCTTCTCGCTGTACGAGATGGGCTGTTATTTGCCATCGCTTCATTCCTCCGTCTCTAAAAATAAAGCTTATCAATAATTGCTAAATAGTCAACTCTTGCCTTATATTGAAAAGGGATAAGGTATCCCTGTTGCTGGATCGTCTTATACGGAATGGATTTTCTTCCACCGTTTAATTTGACGTTCCAGTGTTTAAAAAGTTTCTCAGCAAGGAAAAAGTAAGTTTCATCAAGTGTCGAAAAGCGAATAATCATGAAGCTAATTCCTCCTTGTTCAACCACTGCTTTCATATGTTCAATTTGGTGATCATGTATATTGGCTAAGGGAAAAAGTGTTTTATTTTTCGTCTCCTTTGCTTCAAAATCGATATATTTTTCACGATATACTCCATTATAATCTGTTGTTGACGCTTGTTTAAAATAAGCTTCTGTAATAACCGCTGCACTACGCTTTGGATAATTAACCCGAACAATTTGTACAGGGGTTGGTTTTTTATGAATGACAGCTTTTTTTGTTGCTAAGTAATACGTATTTGTATCATTTATATCTTCTTCAAGCGTCATACCTCGATTTCCAAACCGATATGGACGACGATTAGAAACACTGCCATTCTTTTTTTTCCCGTTTGGGTAATTCACTTTTAAATCCTCCTTGCATTTTACCACATCTAGTAAGAAAAAAATGCCATTTTAAAAATGTATACAGTTAAACATCTTGCTGCATGTTAAAAACAAAAAGAAAGCAGGATCGAAGCATGTGTAATGATTTGCTATCACGCTCCTACATTCATTATATAACAAATAAAACAAAGGAACATAATCGAGATAATATTTCTCGAACGAAGGCATATTTTTCGTTTTATTTACAATATCCCGAAATAAAATGGGCATTTTTAGCAAGTATTGTATCCAGAAATGCTGGATGGAATATGACGGATTTAGGGTTAGAACCTTTTCGATATTTATTAGGTACAAAAGAAAGACAAAGATTATTTATAACCTATGAAAGAGCAAATTGGTTAATCTTTTCCGATGCTTTTCCACAGCTTTTGATTTATCAGTTATCCAGACAATATAATAAACCATTGTTTCACCTTTTGTCATCTTTTAAAGTATCTACGTATATGGTAAAAGAGTGGTTTCATTTTTGGAAACACTTAGATGAAGACCGCTTAGTTCAAGCATTGATTATTAATGAGCAAAATGTTATTCAAGCTCCTGTTATCAAACAGTCATTTTTTAAACAGCGTGTATTCTGTCAACCCCCATATTTATGGCAAAACTTATTGATGATGAACGCAGTACTAATACCAACCATGTCTCAACAGTTATTTGGTTGCTATGTACATAATTTTACAAACTTAACTAATCGCATTGAGTTAGGAAAAAAGCTAGCATCTATTATTTTTTCCCCAACCGTATACAATCAAACCTATGAATTTGCTAAATGTATTGAACATACGGGTTCTCGTTATGATTATGAACGCTTTTTACATCTATCTATGCCAAGGGCTCCGTATTTAAGAATGATGTATCCAATAATTACACATCGCGATACTATTCGAAAAGATTGGTATAAATCAGGGGGTATAAAGCGTAAATGGTTAAGGAATCAGCCTGTAAATATTAGCTCAAAAATAGGAAAAACATTTTATCAAAAACGTCAATTCATGTATGTTTATTTCCATGTCAAACGAGCAATAACGATGAAGAATCACTTTAGTTAGATAAAAGAAGGGGGCAGTTAATGAGAAGATATTTTCTGTTTTAAACAGATATCGGAAGGTAAAGTAAAACGAATATCCAGAAGAATAAAAGCTAAAATTCCTTGTTCTAACAAGCCAGTGAAAATCTAGCGAGGAAGGCTGCCCGCACCGTAGGAAGGGTAGAAAATATGTTTCTTAAACAGGAATATGCCGACGCCTGTGTGGCAAGCCGGCTTTTAGTCTGCCTTCCTTTAGATTCGAGGCGATGTTGACTTATCGTAGGAAGAAATCGATTTGCTACAGCTTGAGCTTATAAGCCAGACAAAGATATTTCAAAATCTACATGCAGAAACGGATATCGTTTTCTCGACAACAAAGAAACTGGTCATTTTAAATAAAGACTAAAAGAAAATAGCATTTCTTATGATAATGTGCTTTGCTGTTGCACGAATTTTATTTTCAAAATTGCTAAATTCAATTTTTTAAATCTAGACAGATCAAAAAGCGCAGAGCTTCAAATGAACCCTGCGCTAAAAGAATCGTTAGGTCGATGGGATATTCGGACCGTTCAATTTTTTATCTCCCTCTTTTAATGACTTTGAAATAATGCTTTCCGTTTTTGTTTTAGATTGTTTAACCTGTTTATGCTTTATATCTTTCATTGTTTTTCCTCCTTTCATTATTAGTTTGTCAAAATCCATGAAAAAAATAAGCAAATTCACTTGTTTTGTAAGCTTTATTCTAGTTTTGTCGAACGTGCAGGAGGAATTTTATCATAACACGAAGTAGTATTAGTAAAGTCTTTTGAACGTAAGGAGGAAATAATAATATGCTGGTACGTCATTTACCGATGGATCAAAAGCAAGGGGTGGACAGAAAGACCTTAGAAATTGCTTTATATCAGCTTTCAAATCAACTGCGATGGATAGATCAAAAGCTTATCATGAAAGTGGAAAATACTATCACTAATCAATATTATGACCGTTTAAATGAATTAAGTTTATTAAAAAAACGTTTGGTTAACCAACACGAGGAATTGAAATGATTTTAAAGAACGGTGTTAAACCTAAGTGTATTAAAGTTAAACTTTATTCAAGGAATAATTTTTCGGTATCATTAGATTGAAGGCTGAGTCTCAGGCTTCCTGGAAAAACACTCGACTATCGCTGTTTAAGCTTCTCTCTTCTTGAAAAAGAAAAGCACTTTTTCTGCGTGCGATGTTTATTCAAGAAGCTTTCCTTGTCCTTGAAAAAGAAAAGCACTTTTTCTGCGTGCGGTGTTTATTCAAGAAGCTTTCCTTGTCCTGTCGACCTGAACAAATTAGGCATTTAGGTTCCGTTAGCATCCACTTAAACTTCTAACGTTTGAAACCCTTTTATGTCACTTAGATACAGAATAAATAAACGAATATACTTAATCCTTTGGCTGTTGGTTTGAAATAGTTTTTTGATGATATTCATATACTCGAGAAAAATATGACTTATGTTAAAATAGATATGTATTATTTTAGCAAAAGGCGGAATGAGTTATGAACGTAAAGGAACAAACCAAAATACTTAAAGTACATCTTCACAGCTTGAAGCAAAAATTTGAAAAAGGCGAAAAACCGGAAAATCCAAAAGATAAAGCTTTGTTTTCTCAGGTGAAGAAGGAAACCACTCCAGTCTTTCAATTGCTTGAACAGTGGGAAAGAGACGTACTCCAATTAATTAAAACGAGAAAAGTGAATATTCATCCACAACAGATTATTTCTACTAGGGAGAATATGGAGTTATTATTAATGCATAGTTATTATCTTGATGTGCGAAGAAAACGCTATATGGAATTAAATCATTCCGTCTTATATATTTTTGATCAATTGCAGACTGAATTAGACTAGCATCTGTAAACGCTTTACATTTTTTGTTTTTTTGCTTATAATATGCTTCCATACATTAATGAAAGGTGATAATCATGACAACAAAAGATGACTTGTTAGAAGCAGCTAAATCGATACGAAATCGTGCTTATGTACCGTATTCAGCATTTCCAGTTGGAGCAGCTTTGCGAACAAAATCGGGAAACACTTACACAGGTTGTAATATAGAAAATGCTGCTTATCCTGTATCTTGTTGTGCTGAACGGATTGCCATTTTTCAAGCAATCGCTAACGGTGAAAAGGACTTTACTGAAATGGCTGTAGTAGCTGATACGGATCGCCCCGTACCTCCATGCGGTTCGTGTCGACAAGTAATGAGCGAATTTTTTAAACCGGATATGATTATACATTTATCTAATCTAAAAGATGATATTAAAACAGTGACGATGGAGGAAATATTACCTTTTTCATTCCAGCCATCTGATTTAACAGAACCTAAAGCATAAGTGTAAGTTTTAAATAGGAATAAAGTAGAAACTTCGTTCAAGGAGCGTTTTTCTCTATGAATGAGTAGATCAAGGCAAGGCTAAGAACATAGGTCCTTAAAAAATAAGGATGTATCGCTTCGACCTGAATTTATCCACTTAGACGTGTTTTCATATTTTCTGTATAACTCTTGAAATGCGAGTCTTACGGCATCTTACATGTAGGATAAAAAACTTGTCAGACAAAGTTCTCGAGTACGAACGCTGAGGTTATTCTTACACTTAAGCCTTAAGAATTTTTACGGATTTGAATCATTTAAACGCTAAATTTTAATTGGATCGTCATAAACATCTATTTCTAAAGCTTGTTTCATATAACGACATGATTTATAATGGTAATAGAAAGAGGCTGGGACAAAACTAGCCGAAAATAAATAAAAATGGTTCCGATCATCGGTTTTTGATGATTGGAATCATTTTTTGTTGGGGTATTTTCAGTGTTTATTGGTTGGTTTGTGTTTTTG
>NZ_JAHLNO010000018.1 GCF_018916875.1 Virgibacillus proomii
TTCTTTCAGCTTAACAATGTTCGTTATCGTACTGGAGAGCGTGCAAAAGTCCATTTTGACATGGTAACACTTGTGTACAATGCTTCAAAACTAGCTGCAGATCGTATAAATGCACAATTAAATCAGCAACAAGTAGCATGATTTCTGTTTTTTAAAATACAATTTTAAAATTCTGTATGTCTTTGTATTTTTAAAAAGAGCAATTATGAAATTGACTCAAGTGAAACAGTGATCAAACTTTAGGGGATTTATGGAAGAGGATGATTTTAGGTGATAAAGTTTGCGAACGGAGGATTTATTTATGCAACACTAGTATTATTATTAATGAAACGATGAAATATTTGGAGTCTCACATTTTAGTTGATGAAGGAGTCTTATGATGATTAAAAAAGCTTTATTAGAAGATGCATGAACTGCAGCTGAGCTGGCGTTGTTACTTTGGCCTAATCATACAGTAGCAGAATTTACAGAAGAGATGAAACAATTAATCGCGCTGAAAATGCAGCAGTTTTTTTCGTATACAACAACAATCAAGCGATAGGATTCGCTCAATGCCAACTTCGAATGGATTATGTAGAAGGAACAGATACGAGTCCTGTTGGCTACTTAGAAGGACTTTTTGTTAATGAAGAAAATTAATAAACAATATTTCTTACAAGATTAAGAAACGTGGACTTTGGAAAGATATAAAAAGTTAAATAAGTACGGATTGTTCGAAAGAGATTTTACGACTTTCGGATAGGTTTTTCGCTAAGTTTACAGAAATGATCAAGTGCCTCCTGACCAGCTATAACACTTCGACACGGACTTTATGGGAGATAATGCAAGACAAAAGAAAGATACCCAAGCAGTAAGATAATTGGGTATCTCCCATGATGTTAGTATAATTTCATGGACACATCTTAGTTAAATTTTCTACATTTGACTAAATTGAATAAAAAGAGATGTGTCCAAACGAGAAATAAAAGTTAAACGACATTAGAACATTTAATGACGATTTCAAAAGAATCGTTCTTTAGAATTATTGTGCAAAAATCCTATAGAAATGCTAAAAAGTGCAAAATCCATTCGTAGAAATAGTATTAATCACACTGTCTCCCTTTTTAAAATTACGGTTGAACTATGTAAAACTAACGTAGGATTTTACCCTTTTAAAACAGGCGGGCAGTCTAGTTAATGCTGCCCGTACTATTTTTTAGGGTGATGGACAATATGTCTGACTGCTTGTTACTGTTTTTTTGTTCCTGATCCTTCTTTATCATCCTTTGAGACAGAAACAGGCTTGTTAAAGATATCTTTAATATGGTTTTTTAGGGCGCCTTCGTCGGAAATAGTGAGAACAGAGGCTCCACCGATTTTGGTTCCTTCCAACAGTTCCATTGGAGGGATCTGCTCGCTCTCCACCATTTTGCTCTGATATGCAACGGAAGCAAGCTTCCACATGTCGTCTACTGATAGATTGGTATCGATGTATGGACTGACATCCTCTAGAATGGAGGGTAGCTTTATGATGGAAGTGGTGGACTGCAATTTCTCAGCCACCGCCTTAAGAAATGCCCGCTGCCGCTCGGTACGCGTAAAGTCAGATGTGGCATCATGACGGAAGCGGACATATTGCAGTGCCGTTTTGCCGTTCAGATGTTGCTCACCTTTTTTCAGGTCAATATCGTATTCGTGATTATCTGCAGTACTTGGATAATACATGTCTTTTTCTACATAAAAATCGACCCCCCCAACAGCATCCACCAATTTGATAAAGCCCTGAAAGTCAGTATATACGTAATACTGAATAGGGATACCCATCAGGTCTTCAACGGCTTTCATCGCCGTGTTGGGTCCATGGATAATCGCCGTATTGATACGTCCCTTACCTTGACTAGGAATATCCGTATACGTATCGCGGAGTATGGAGAAGAGATTGATACGTCTTTTAACAGGATCCAGTGAGACGACCATCATAGTATCAGATCTAGGAACTTCACCTTTATCATAACCACGGGAATCCACGCCCATAAGAAGAATATTAACCGGCTCGCTGCCTTCCCATTTTGGAGGATCAACGACGGTTTCCGCTTTAAAAGATGAGTCTGATGTTGTTTTATTTAGGCTCTGTAATCCATTATAAACCGATGTCAAATAATAAATCGCATAGCCGATTATAAGTACCATGATGGTTATAATCAATAACATCGTTTTTTTTCTTGGAGTCATTACTTTTCTTCCTTTCTCCTTATTCTACAGATAAGAACTATTTCTTTTTTTTACATTTTTGGATATTTGGTATATGGATTCATTTATACTATTTTCGACAGATAATCTCCATCATTTCATCAAAAAAGTTGTCTTTGAAGACACCCGGATACCCCAGTAGTTTTCGTTCTCTACTCAACGTATCGTATTGCCTTCTTTGTTAGATAAGTACCCGATTATTGTTACTCTCAGCCCTTTTATCCGCTAAATTATTATTGAAATTAGATGACAGCTTTTCCTGTGAAAAGCTGTCAGGAAAGCTTGTTCGCTAATCGGAAATAACTTATCTTTCACGGTTGATTTTTCTTATGTTCATTATATAAAAGCCATTCTTCACTTGATTTACTCTTTCAAAGCCTTAACAATAATCGAGGCATAATATTTGGCACCCTTCGGCTTCAAATGTACGCCATCATCATAAAAGTAATGATCCTTTCCTTTACTAGCTGAATACCAATCTACTACTGTCGTATTACTAAATTTTTTTGCAACCTCCGAAATATTCTCATTTACGGTATCCTGCCATTCTCTCGGAACGCGTGTATTCACTAAAATTATTTGCTTTGCTCGACTAAGAGAACCCAGCAAATTGGATAAATGTTCCGTATTGAATGGCCCGTTGGTTCCCAACTCTATAATGATCCGGTCACCCAGTTTCCCTTTTGCTTTCAGTTCGTCGATAACTTCCTGAGCATGTCTCATCTGGCGGCTGACATCTGCATCTATGACTATCCCCGGGAGCATATCCTCTAGATAAGGAGCTGCACCTAGTATGACGGAATCTCCAATCACTGTAATATCTTCTCCTGATTGAGTACCCAAATCTCTGGAAGTTTGCGTTTGTTCGTTTACCGTTTCTGTTTGGTTATCTGCTGCTTCTTTCAATGATGTTTTATCTGTATCCTCTTGCGCCTTTTGTACATCCTCGATTATAGGTGTTTCGGATTTAGGTTCGGAGAGTATACCGCAAGAGATCATTAAAAACACAGGAAGTAAGGCCATCAGAAAAACTGGCCAAATGAAACGCCGGTGGGCAGTACGCTGTCTTCTTTGTAGGTGCTTTGCTCTATATTTACCCCGCCTGAATGGTTCCTCTACATATTTGTAAGATAAATCTGCAAGTATAAAGCTAATAACCAACTGCAGCAAGATACGTAGAACACTAGGTCCCTCCGTATTCACGGCTGGGCTCGATAATATAATGACTGGGAAATGCCAAATATATAAGCTGTAAGATCGTGTCCCTAACCAGCGTAATGGTTTACATCCCATGACTTTTCCTAACCGGCTAGCCGGATGTGCTAATACGGCGATTACTACCGCACTGATAAAAGATAAAAGGAAAAAACCGCCACGGTAGAGTGAATCATCAAACTCTCCGGTACGATAGATCATCGTGATTAATACGAATAGTCCTAGCGCACCCACTATGTCCAAAATACCACGACCTCTAATGGAAACCTTGTCAATCATCTTCCAGCTTGGCCATATCACAGCTAAACCAGCCCCCACCAAGAGGGCAAAAGCGCGCGTGTCAGTACCATAATAAACCCTACTTGGATCGGTTCCTGGTACGTAGATTAGGGCCATGGCCAGAGCCGATAGGGCAGCACAGGCAAGGATCCAACGCATAAATTTAATACGGTAGGGTACTTTCTTTAAACTAATCAGAAGAACTAACGGCCATATTAAATAAAATTGCATTTCGATAGAAAGGGACCAGAGATGACCAAGCGGGGAAGCAGGTCCGAAACTCTCAAAGTAAGAAACCTTATGATATATTAGCCACCAGTTATTCACATAAAATAACGAGGATATAAAGTCCCCCTTTAACGCGGGCAATCTAGATGGATCTACACATATGAACCACAATGCTACGAAAAAAAGCATAAATGCCATTGCGGGTAATAGTCTTCGCACTCTTCGGCTCCAGAAGTTCAGAAGATGTAGTTTTTGAGAATCCTCCCACTCCTTCATGATTTGGTCCGTAATGAGATAGCCAGATAAGACGAAAAAAATTCCAACGCCAAGGAAGCCTCCTTGGGCCCATTTTAAGTTCAGATGATAGGCGATTACAGCAAGAACGGATAATGCCCTTAGGCCATCTAAACCTGGCATATAGCGTTTACCCATTTGATTTCTAAACATTTTGTTATCATTCATAGCGCTCACTCCTTAACTTGTTTACTGTTATTGTTGTAATTTTATGTGAGAATACTAAAGTTTCTGCAGTAGTGTAAGTCGTTTGGATTTCTTTAAACATCATTTTGTTATTTTCTCATTCCATCAACGTCTTGCCTTTCCTTATACATGGGGTAGCTTCACTACCCACATTTGAACTACAGCTTCGGTAAGCTAGCCTCCTGAAGTGATGAATGTGATTTTCTTCATATAACTGCCTCTCCTGTATCAATCATGATAATTAGATTGTTCAAGTATCAGTATAAAGGGCTGATGTTGCAAAAGTTTGTTCTACTTGTAAACAAATTGTCTCCAAAAAAAGAAAAAAACGAAGCCATATATTATGATGCGATCTCTTTTCATGACAAAAACGAAGAGAGATTGTATGTCTTCCTAAGGGAAATATTTTTATAGGAAGAGTAAGTTAAAACACAGAATTCTAAATTAAATAAATTGTTGATAAAGCTTTATTAAGAGCATGGTTTGGCATAATTACTGTTAATTGAAATCACCCAGTAAGGCCATGACTCGCTAGTGGTTAGGAATCAAAAAAAGATTAAGGAAGTGAAGTACGGTTGCTTTTCTAAAATTCAGACACTGTGGGGGAGCAGAAAAACGTGAACATACAACGGATGCAGTCATTTCAGAGTTGGCTAGTCATAAACTATAAAACGCTTTTGTACGGAGAAGTGATTCATAAGTGAAATTCAAATTCAAGGAAAGTGACTTGGGGTGGCTGGCAAGTCTTTTTTAAAAGTGCTGGACTTCGTACAGATATGCTGCATAAGTCTCCACTTTTATGGCTCTTACGTTCTTTTGGTGAAAGAACTTATAATCAAAATAAATAAATGTAAATCATTCGATTTTTACGGAATTCCTCTGCTCAAAAAATGGGATAAAATGCGAAATTGTTTCTATCCAGCCACAAAAAATTGACTTTCCCCAACATTACGTAAGAGCCACTTTTATTTTGCAATAAACAATTTAATATATAAAACGGCCATTAAAACATCAATAGGAGGTAATCGAAAAGCGTGAATATCGCCTCACGGGGAGCATGGGATCCGTCTATCGGACGTAAACGTTAGTATTTTTGTGTAAAGGTGTGGTTACAACTTTAGTGAGTTAGGCTAACTAAGGAGGGATAATTGTTTGAAAAATATCAGTATGGAAAGCTAATTCAGAGATAGAAATCTAAACCAATGTAAAATCAGTCTTTCTCCGATTAGATAGAGGTAGCATTTTCTGTGAAGCAATACATTCACTTTTACCATAGACATCATTTTCAAGCCAAATGAAGCAACCCTACCTCGGTTGATTACCGAAATAAGGCTGCCTAAATACTTCATTAACAAAAGCTATTAGATGGAGTTAAGTTAGTTTTTCTTAATATAAAGCAATTTTATATGATTCATTCTATTTAAATGAGATTATATAAGCTTTCTCATCCAAGGGATTCCTGGTCCCCGGGGGACTTTGTAAAGAAGCATAAAATTTATGGCCATAAATAAGTAGATTATTATTATTTGGACTCCAGAACATTTGTGATGGTACGATGCCATGGTATATAGGTTCTTTATGTAGGACATTTTTCCCTTGAAACTTAGCCGCATAGATGGTGTCATTATCATGCTGCGAGTAAGCAATATACTTACGGTCTTGGGAGAATTCGAAGCTGCCTACTTTCTCAAGCAAGACGGAAAGTTCACCGTTTCGACGGTCGTATTCATACAACGTACCATCCACTCCAAGGTACACAAACTGATCATTGTTAAGCCAAGCGTTCTGGATTTGGCCTACTTGTTGCTCGTATTGAACTTTGATATCACTGCCGTTGATTGTTCCCATGATAATACTATTATACTTGCCAGACCGATTAAACTGAAGTGTGGTAATTAGGAAACTACGTCCGTCATCAGAAATATTTACCCCTGTAAGCGACTTTTTCGTATCAATATCCTTCAGTCCATATGTTTTGAGAGTCCCTGAATCTGTATCGTATACACCAATGCTGGATTGTCCTTTAACTGCATCTATAAATAGAAAACATAAGTATCTACTATTATTTGACCACGTAACGTCTTGTAGAAACAGATCTGGATTGGTGTTCGTTGCCACTTCTGTTTCCTTTCCATCAGGTAGTAAGAATAGTTTCAATGATGTACCTTTTGTTGAAAAAATAACTCCGGTAATTCTCTTGCCGTCAGGAGACATTACCAAATTATTCATATTGTCTAATCCACGAAGAAATTCTGGGTCTTCATAAGGAGGAGTAAGACGCTGAAAGCCCAGCGTTACCCGATTATCTGCACTTGCGTTACTAAATACACCAATTACAGAGTCAGGGGCAGACCAACCGAGTAGCTGATCAGTCAAATTATCAGGAAGACGGTATATCGTCTTTACATGGAATGGACGACTACCCTGATCATCTATAAAATTTTCATCTTTGCTTGGTATAATAATCGTTTCAGACCTCGGCTCTGACTTGCATCCGGAAATAAGGAAAGTGAGAAACAACAGTGCCCCTAACCATAACATAAGCCGTTTATTCATCATGATAATTTATCCGCCTAACGTAATTAATTTCCACAATAACGATCGTATGATAATTTTCGCTAATGATCCTAATGGTTCCTCCGTGTTCGTCAACAATTGACTTTGCAATACTTAGTCCTAAACCAACACTTCCTTCTTCCGTATCGTTTTTTTGATTCGCCGAATAAAAGGGCTGAAACAGGCCTTCATGCTGATTAAGGGGAATAGGATTACTTGGATTCTTAAATATAAAGCGAACCTTCCCGGTAACGAGCCTGGCCTCGACTGATATCTCTGAATGCGATAAGCTATATTTAATTGCATTGTCTAGAAGATTGATAAAGAGCTGGCGCAGCCTATCCGATTGTCCGTACACAAGCAAATTTTCTTCTGTCTTACAGATGATAAATTTATTATAACGCTTTGCCCGAAACGACATTGATTCGCAAACGTCTTCTAGAATTTTACCTGTGTCTACACTTTCAAATGTATGATCCCTAGAAGTTCCACGAGATAACTCAAGTAGCTTTACCACCATACTGTGCAGACGTTGACTCTCTTCTATAATGTGATTCATTCCTTTATCGAAAAACTTCTTGTCGGTTTCCCCTTTTTCCCTAATTATTTCGGCATAACCTAAAATGGAAGTCAGCGGTGTCTTGAGCTCATGTGTGATATTGTCGAAAAAACGTTTTTCCTGTTCGTTGAGGTGCTTAAGTCTATCCCGATCTCTCTCGATAGTTGAAATTTGGCTGCTAATCTGATTAATCATATCGTTAAAATTAACTGCCAGCCGACCGATCTCATCCTTGCGGATAAAATGTATACGTACATCCAAATTGCCGTTTTTAACCTCAGTTGAAGCCTGTGTTAGTTTAACGAGTGGAATCGTGATATGCCTAGAGAGAATATAGGAGAATAGGAACGCCACCGCAAATATTGCAAGGGTGATGTAGAAGATGATATCCAAAATACGCCCGCTTTGTTCATATAGCAGAGTAAAATCTTTTGAAAAACGTAAAATTCCTACCTTAGTTCCTTCCATTACAACCGGATAAGAGAAAAGAACCGTAGCTTTTTTCTGGTCATAGGTGATGTTATATGCAGTCTTGCCCTTAATCGCCTGTTTAAGATCATCATTGATTGTTCCGGTGAATAACTTATGGTTGGACGAATACAGCAAATCGCCTTCCACCGAATAAACACTAACATTACTTCCAGTGGAGTGATTTAAATCACTCACTATTTCCTCACCCATTTGGTTAAAATAAAGTTTGTCATTCGTAAAACGGTTAATTAGAAATGCTTGGCGTACATACACACTGCTGTTGTTTTTGAGATCGACTAAATCTGAAGTAACAATCTTTAGATTACTTGTTCTGATGACTTCCTTCACCGTCTGATTGAGCACAAGGAAAGAGAGGAAGAAGATTAGTAAAAAACCGAGGATAAATTTGGCCCTGATGGTTCGTAGCATTCTTATTCCACCTGTTTCTCGAATTTATATCCTATGCCGAACACTGTTGTGATCATATCGCCGGCATCTAGTTTTTTGCGGAGTCTTTGAATATGAGTGTCTACGGTGCGTGTATCCCCGGCAAAACCGTATCCCCAGACGATGTCAAGCAGCTCAGAACGTGTAAATATTTTGGCCTGGTGGCCAAATAAAGTCATGAGCAGATCAAATTCCTTGGGAGTCAGGTCGACAATTATCCCATCTTTCATTACCAGTCTTTCCTGAGGAACAATCTTGATATTTTTAAAACGGATCTCATCCTCTCCTGCCGATTCCCTGTCGCTCAGATTATTGGCTTGATCCAGCCGCCGGAGAATTGTTCGAGTCCTAGCAACAACTTCACGTAAATCAAACGGTTTCGTGATATAATCATCCGCGCCGAATTCTAGCCCCAGCACTTTATCGGTGATGTCAGATTTTGCGGTGATCATAATAATAGGAATATTGTAGTTTGCGTTTACTTTTTTGCAAATATCTAGTCCACTATAATCCGGAAGCATCCAGTCAAGTAGAAGAAGATCAGGTTTAAAATGCTCCAGCTCACTCATTCCTACTGCCCCACTTGTCGTCGTAAGCGTTTCAAAGCCTTCCATTTTAAGCCCGTATGAAAGTAAATCGGCAATTGCTTCATCATCTTCAATAATAAGTATTTTTATTCTATTCATGAATATCTCACATTCCTTAATCTTTATCATGTAAGGAGTAAAGTTAAACGCCTTCCAAATAATCTTTTAAATTATAACACACCCAGAACAAAACAGAAATTGTTTCTGAATTCCAATATCTGTTATATATTATTAATATACTAATACTCGACAAACCTTACTTTCCTTTATTGAGTGTTTAACAAAAATAATTTATGTAAAATCTCATTGAATGAAAAGATAGCTTAAAACGATCTTTTCAGATTTTACTTAAATAAAGGAACTTTTTTTTGATATAGTGTTGGGACTAGGTATGGTTAGAGTTTTGACGAATTCATCACTAAGGAAAAGGTATAATACAAGAAAAATTGGATGGATACTCCAATTTTCACTCGTACTGGTTTACATTTATGTTTGACTTGACTATTTTACATAGAAATCAGGATTTTAGGGTTAAGAGAACGTTTGTTTTGTGCTTTAATAATTGAGAACCCCTATAAAGACGTGGACAAAGATATTTTTCCACCTCTTATTTTGGAAATATCATTAAGCATCTTCATTACTTTTTCATTTTCAAATAAATTAGTCAGTTTACTATTTACAATTTGCTTATTTATACTTGGTGAACTTCCATTAAAATCAATTTCTATCTTATCTAAATCATTGGCCCTTTTTTTCCATACTGCTTTTTTATCCTCGTATTCTATTAAATAGTCTAAAAGGGTCTTAGAAGTAGAAGACCTTTTCATTCTTTCTTTTTCTTCTTCACTTAATGGTGATTCAAACCTTTGTCCGTTAACAACTATCCATCTCTTTTCTCCATCAACCCCCATTTCACTCCAGTGACATTCAGGATTATTTGTAGTGTAGTTTGCTATTTGTTGAAAAGTAGAATAATCAACATAGAGTGTTGTATGGGCCGCAGTTCCTTTATCCAACGATCCCGACATCGCAACGGCTGTATTAGATATTTCTACAATATCTCTTTTAGGATTCTTGTATGAGTTTGTTGTACTTGTCTCCTTATTTACACTATTAGCAGAACTTAATGCGTAACTCCTCAAAGCATTCTTAGCATTTAGAATGTTCATTTTTACCTCCATAACTTTATATTTTTATATTCCTCAATATATATATCGGAGTTAAATAATAGTATTTAATATTGATTGTACAACTATTATATTAACATTTAGATAAAGAGGTCTTGAAAACTGGAAACGATTGAATTTCTTTTTTATACATTTTGTCCCACATCTAACTGGCAGTAATACCCCCACCTCAAGAGTAAGAGGAGAATCGAAGAAGTCTAGGTGGGGGATAACTGAAAGTCAAATGTCCGATTGGTTCAACTAACCATGAGTGGGGGATGAGAGAAAACCCCCATTCATGGAAGTTTCACTTTATTTGATGGATAGTAACATTAAGTTGGCTAAACCTTCATTATTTTAAAGTTTAATAAATGGAGGGTATTAAAAAATGAAATATGAAAATTTGTCAAAGCAAATCATTCGAGCAGTGGGCGGAAAAAATAATATCAGTTCTGTTGTGCATTGTGCAACGAGGTTAAGATTTACATTAAAAGATGAAAACAAAGCAAATGATGATGAAGTTAAAGCAATAAAAGATGTTCTGTCGTTAGTTAAAAGTGGGGGACAATATCAATTAGTTCTTGGTAATAATGTCGATTTAGTTTATGAAAACGTGGTTAAGATTGCAAATATTCAACCAAACCAGGAAAAAAGTGAAAAAAAAGACGAAAGGTCAATCTTTGATAAAATAATTGGTTCTATCACTGGTTCTATTGCTCCTGTCGTTCCATTACTAGCTGGATGTGGAATGGGGAAAGTTTTATTACTTGTATTAACTTTATTAGGTATCTTAACGAAAGAATCTCAGACTTATATTATATTAAATTTTATCTTTGATACAGGTTTTTATTTTATGCCTGCTTTTATTGGTTTTTCAGCAGCAAAGATTTTTGGTGCAAATCAATACCTTGGAGCATTTTTAGCATTAGTAACTGTTCATCCAGAGTGGGTGGCATTGGTTTCCGCAGGCGAACCTGTTAAATTTTTAGGTGTTGGAGTCTCCTTAGTGAAATACTCAGGAACTTTAGTGCCAGCACTTCTATCTGTTTGGATAATGTCTTATATTGAACGCTTTGTTAAAAAAATTGTTCCAGCTATGATCAAAGTATTTGCTGAACCTTTATTGATTGCTATTGTAAGTGTTCCCTTAGCTTTAATCGTGATAGGACCAATTGGCGATTTTATTTCTAACTTAGTAGCTGATGGTAGTATGTTCATTTATAACAATGGAGGTTTTATTGCAATTCCTCTTTTAGCAATGGTCTATCCATGGTTAGTTTCCATTGGTATTCACAAAGCGTTAAGTCCTGTAAGTATCTCACTTGTTGCTGAACGTGGATTCGATCCTATCATCCGCGTCGTTGCCTTATGTTCAAACATGGCTCAAGCTGCCGCATCTCTAGCGGTTTCGTTTAAAACAAAAAATAAAGAATTAAAAGCATTAGCATTTTCCTCTAGTATGACAGCATTTTTGGGCGGCATAACAGAACCTGCAATGTATGGCGTTAACCTTAAATTAAAGAAACCAATGTACGCTAGTATGATTGGTGGTGCTGCGGCCGGGTTATTTGCTGAAATTGTTAAATTAAAAGCTTTTATTTATGTTACTCCTGGATTATTAAGTCTTGCAATGTGGATTTCAGAAGATGAGAATTTCATTATTTTAGCAATTATCACATTGATAATTTCTACAGTTGTAACATTTATTGCAACGTGGGTGATTGGGTTTGAGGATCCTATTACTGATAAAGAAAATAATCATGTTAAAGCTAGTAAGTCGATAAATACTTCTGAAAATCATGTTAAACTTGTTAGTCCCTTAAAAGGAGAATTAGTAAAGTTAGAAAATGTTCAAGATGAAACATTTGCTAGTGGAATAATGGGAAAGGGTATTGCTATAAAACCAGAAGAAGGGAAAGTATATGCACCTTGCGACGGAATTGTTAGTGCGACCTTCAAGTCAGGTCATGCAATTGGGTTAACCACAAAGAATAACGTTGATATTCTAATTCATGTTGGAATTGATACCGTATCTTTAGAAGGTAAATATTTTCATTCATTTGTAGAAAAAGAGCAACACATAAAGCAAGGTGATTTACTTATTGAGTTTGATTTAGAAAAAATACAAGAAGCTGGCTTTGATACAACAACAATCTTAATTATTACAAATAGTGATGATTATCTTGATGTAATACCAGTAAATAAAGAAAAAATAAATAAATAAATCAGAGGACATATTGGCGATTATATAAATAATGATAGCACCTAATAAAACAAATTGAGAAAACTATTTATATTTAGCATTTGAATGATAATGTTGGTTGGGACATCTGATCACTGCCAATACTTAAAATGGAAGGGGTACGACAATGATTTACGCAGATTTACATGTTCATACAAATCATAGTGATGGTATATGTGAAATAGAAGATGTATTAAAAAAAGCCAAAGATCGAAATATTAAGGCAATAGCTATTACTGATCACGATACGGTGAATCACTGGTCAGAAGTAAAAACAATTGCAGATCAACTCGGTTTAGAAACTATTCGTGGTGTAGAAATGAGTTGTTATGATTTTGATGTTTATAAAAAGGTTCATATTGTTGGTTTATGGCTTGATCAAGTAGAGAATGTTGAAAGATTGTGTACAAAGACTTTAATTTCACGTGATCATTATCATAGAGAATTAATTAATGAACTGAAACAAAAAGGTTACTTTATAACATATGATGATTGTAAAAAGTATTCAAAATATAATATCGTCTTTAAAATGAATATATACCAAGCACTGAAAGAAAAGTATCCTGATGAAATGACTCCAGAGAAATATAAAGAGCTTTTTGCTTCTAAAACATCAAAAGAAACGGATATGAAAATGGGCTATATAGATGTAAAGGAAGGTATAAAAGCAATCCAAAAAGATGGTGGTATTGCTATACTCGCTCATCCATGCGTTTATGATAATTATAGTGAAATCGGAAAATATGTAAAATATGGACTACAAGGCATTGAAATTAATCATTCTAAAATGAAATCTATTGATTACGAATTAACTAACGAATACGCATACAAGTATAACTTATATAAAAGTGGTGGCAGTGATTTTCATGATCCTGAACTCATCCAATTTGGCAATAATGGCTTAACACAAAAATAATTTGAGGAATTAAAAAGTTTTGCAATGCAAACTGAAAAATGATAGTTTTATAGTAATGTATTCAATTTAACATTTAATTATAGAAATATATACCTAGTTGGTAATCAACTAAAGACTCAATGGTAGGAACTAGGTGTTGCAATTATATTAAGCAAAACATACTAACATTAGTAGCACAAACCAAGGCCATGGTTTGTGCTACTATTATTTAAAGTAGTACGATGGTAATTTACAATCATAATGGTCAATGTGAATTTGAAGGAGAAATCTTACATACGAAATCAGCATTTGATTCATTAAACAAAACACTTCAATCGTTAACAGTACAAGATAAACCAGCACCTGAAATTGTTTTCGAATCAACCGATGTTTATTCAAGGTTAGTTAGAACGTTTTTTTCAACAGGCAAGCTACGCTTATTGTCGTATGAATCCACTGGAAGCCAATTTACAAATGACAAGTATGCGTAGACAAAAGACGGATAAAAGTGATGCCCAAGAACCCGCCACTTCCGAGTTAAACGTAAAGTGACTTATCAGGAAGATGATTATTACCAACAAATGCGTGCACTTACGCGTTATTATGATGAATTAGATAGTGAAATTACTCATCTTTTTAGTTGAATGCATACCATTTTACAATTAAGCTTTCCTGAGTTAGAGAAACTACTCTCTAAACGCTTTGCACTCTTTTTAAATATTATCCAACTCTATCCACATCCAGATGAAGAACTTGCGTGTTCAAAAACAATTATTCGCAATCGTTTAAAAGTAAACACACGTAAAAAAAAACCTATCTTTTGCATGTGCTGAAGCGAAAGGAAAAGCCTTACTAGAAGCTGCGAAAGATTCGTATCGGGCGATTTCGAAAGAGGATGTACGTTGTGAACAGGTACGTGATTATGCCAAACGAATCGGGAACTTAAATAAGAAAAAAGAACAAATAATTGTAAAACAAATGGAAGAGCTATCGAAAGAACGAATTGGATATCAAGTGTTGATTTCTTTTCCTGGTATCGGTAAAGCAATAGCAGTTCGCCTCACTAGCGAAATACGTGATATTCGACGTTTCAAGAATCATAAACAATTAAATGCGTATGTCGGCATTGATGTCATGCGTTATCAATCTGGTATTACGTTTTATAAAAACAAGATTAATAAACGAGGCAATAATAAACTTCGAAAGTACCATCTTTAAAATTGAAGGTGCTTTTCTTATAATTTTCTAACGGGATGGTCAACCATATAATTAGAATATGTATGGAACAGTATCAACCCATATAGAATCGTTTTTGAAAAACACTATTAAACGAATATTATTTTGTGTGCAACCTAGTAAATGAAATAATTATAATAAAGCACCTACTAATCCAGATGACCACCAACTAGGGATATAATGGGTGCATATGAATGATTTGCTTTAATATAGGAAAAGGTCTGAACTCGGTGCAATACCGAATTCAGACCTTAGAAGTGGTATAATCAAATAACCTGTCTAACTTTATAATGTTACTTTATAAAAGGGAGCTTTTTACAAACTGCTATTTCTTCACTAATGCTTCGCTATAGGATTGTTCTACGGGAGGAAAGCGAATATTATTTTTGTCCTTCTATCTGAAAAAGTTCCGGAATGGTTACTAGTTCTATGCCATCATTTTGTAGTTTCGGAATAATAATATCCAATGCTTCTACTGTACCAGATAAGTCTTGTGTCCAATGACCGCCATCATGAAATAAAATAACGGCACCGGGATGAATATTGCTTAGGACATTTTTTTGAATTTGTTCGGCCGAAAGCTGTTGCCAGTCTGAGGAATCAACTGACCACATGATTGCAGATAAATTCATTTGTTCCAATACTTTTACTTGTTCACGGGTTAAATTGCCATATGGCGGCCGAAATAACCTTGGTCTTATATTCGCTATTTGTGATATCGTATTTTCCGTATCTGAAATTTCTTTTTTCATTCGATCAATATTTACTTCACTTAAATTTGGGTGCCAATAAGAATGATTTCCAATTGCATGCCCCTCTTCATGAATACGTTTTACAATATCAGGATAAGCTGCAGCTCTTGATCCCATCATGAAAAAAGTCGCTTTTGCGTTATGTTTTTTTAAAGTATCTAATATGAGAGGTGTGTACTTTTGACTCGGGCCGTCATCAAAGGTAATGGCCATCTTTTTTGGATTGTTTGCTCGAATTGCAATTCTATTAGGATATTCGCGCTGCAGTGTCCAAAATGATACCGGTCTTTGCTCTCTGCTTGCTAATTCTGATCCCCCTTCAAGTTCTTCTACATGTTGCTGATTTTCAGCATCATGGGTCATCAGGTTGCTGTCCTGTTTCGAAGGCTCTGTCGCGTCGTTATTGTTGCATCCAGATAAGAAAAGAAATAAGCAAGAAAAAAATAGGACCAATCGGCAGTATCTTGTTATGTTCATTTTAATTCTCCTTTTGGATCTCATTTTCTCTAGTATTTTCCGAAGTTTGCAATTTCATGTATATCTTGAGCAATTAAATCGATGAAATGTGAAAAAAATTTATCCCACATCTAATTGGCAAGTCTTGCCCCCCACCTTGGGGAGTAAGAGGACCTTCCATCCTTTGATATCTTGCGGCTACGATTTTTTTGCATAATCTGTATTTATCAAGTCTTTTAGCTTTAACAGTTTTTCATAAAAGTAATGAATGGATGTTGAATTTATTTTACGGTATACTTCTTTTGTGATTGTTGTTTTCAGCTCAATTTGAGGGCCATAGATAAGTTGTTTATTTGCACCAGCAAGGCAACTGTTCGAGCAATGCCGATGGCGTCGATTGCATCGAGACGATCGGCATTTGAACGACTTTTGCTTCCACCGATTCAACTGGAGGATCTTCACCGCCCTTAAAGGGTAGCAATAATTGTCATGATTTGTGCTTTAACAGCTGCTTCCAGCTGACAAGGTTCCAACCATTTTTCTACCCTTTACAAGCCTTTTACAAGCCTTTCTCTGCACTTTTATTCAATTTTTCATCTGCAATATCGTGAAGCAATGCTGCTATTTCACAGATAAAAAGATCTGCTCCTTCTTTAAGGGCAATAGTTTTTGCCATTTTCGCCACTCGGACGATATGCCACCAATCGTGATCGCTTGCGTCCCCATTTAATTCTTGAAAAACAAACTGTTTCGTTTTTAAGATGACATCTTCTTTTTGCGGATTAATCAATCCTTTCCTTGCTGTCGAAATTCAAGTTTCACTTCATCACATATTCTACATAAAATACGCTAGGGAGGTGGTTTGTTTGGCATACTCAATTGATGTTTCTGTCTTAAAGCATATGTTGACGCTTTTGCAAGATGGGCGTGTAGTAAAGCGATATCCAATTGGTGTTGGAAAAATGCTAACCCCGACTCCAGTTGGAACCTATACAATAGTAAATAAGGCGCCTAATCCTGGAGGACCATTTGGTGTCATGTGGATGGGACTTTCTAAACCACATTATGGAATCCACGGAACAAATCGTCCTTCATCAATTGGAAAAGACGTTTCCCGTGGATGTATACGGATGTATAACAAGGATGTTTTAGAACTCTCTAAACTTGTACCAATTGGGACACCAGTGCATATTCATCCATAAATATTATTCATGGAAGATCATTAAGTGATGATTCACGCTTTTTTTCGAGCATCATCACTTCTTCTGGAAATGTTTCAATTGTTCCGACAAATGCTGTTACTTTTTCAAAGTCATAGATATCTTGATAAGAGAGTAAAGATATATTTTTTTTTTGCCATTCCGAGTGTAGGTTCCGTATTCATTGTGGCTGCCTTTTCCGGCTACATCATGATAAAGAAATCTGAATGTATTTTTTTCTTTTTCTTCGACTGTACGGAGATCTTTTAAATTTTTTGAAGAAGTCTAGATGGGGGATAACGGAGAGTCAAATGTCCGATTGGTTCTTAGTCGACAAGATAAGGAAAGCTTCTTGAATAAGCATCGCGAATTTTCAAGGACAAGAAGGACTAACGTCAACATATCTACACAGAAGAAGCGTTTTTTCTTTTCAGGGACAGTCAGCGACGCATCACAGTTTTTCAAGGACGAGGGAAGCTACGTCAGCGACGCATCGTACGCAGAAAAAGCGTTCCTCTTTTTCAAGGAGAGAGGCACTTCTTGAATGAAGTTTCTCTTTTTTTCGTCAGAAGCTCGGCGTTTGTATGTTGCTAACCGAGCATGTGCATTTTGTTCTACTATAGGAAAGTATAATATTTTATCGTTTATAGTATAAGAAAAACTACAGCTTTCGCTAAAGACTTGGCGACAAGCCAAGTTTTTCTAATAATAATTGGCAGTTTATCCGTACATTAGGAGTTAGGGGAAAATGGAGGCTAGTATTTTTAGGGTTTGAACACGTTCAACTACTTGGAGATAATTTTTTACGTAGATCCTCCTATTTCCCTCTTTATCGGCAGCTTTACATAAAATGTATTCTTCCCATGAGAGGAAGATTCAACGCAAATCTTTCCATGATGCTTATCAACAATCTCCTTGGCGATTGCGAGTCCTAATCCAGCACCTCCTGTGTCCCTGCTACGTGATGATTCAAGGCGATAAAAACGTTCAAAAATCTTATCCTTTTCCGTTTCCGGTATTGGCACACCTGGACCAGAGACAGCAATACTGTACCATGTTTCCTCTTTGCTTCCATGAATACGAATTACGCCTGAGCCCTTATAATATTGGATTGCATTGTCTAATAGATTACTAACTACCTGCTGTATTCCTTCTGAGTGAATGAATAAATCTGCAGCCTCCACATGAAGTTTTAATTGCATATTTGCTTGTTTTAATGTCCACCGAAACATAGAAGCGCATTGCTCTAAGAGTGGTTTTATCGAAGTTATCTCTTTTCCAGTATATGTTTTTGCGGTAGTTTGATCCCATTGTTTTAATTGGTCAAATTGATCCAATAAGGAAGTAAGACGCTGTGATTCTTGGTAGAGTGCTGCATATAATTTCTGATCTCCGACGATATCCCCAGATTCCAAAGCCATTAAATAACCGCTGAGATTGGATAGAGGTGTACGAAATTCGTGGGAGATATCTGAAACAAGTTTTTTCCGATCTGCTTCATTTCGATTTAACTGTGCGATTAGTTCATTATATTGTTGGACTAACTGACCAATTTCATCAGTTCTTACGATGGGGATCGGATTAGGATATTTCCCTTTTTTTAATAGTTGAGTCGCTTCTAAAAGGCTACGAATAGGCTTTAATAAGCGTTTCGTTAAATAAAAGTACAGAGCAGATGCGATGAAAATAGAGATCGCGACAAATAACCATACATAGCTTAACAATGTTTGATTAAATTGCTGCTGCCTGAGTTCATCAAGGTTTCCAACACCTGCAGCTAAAAAGCAGGCAGTGTTATAAAGCGCCCAGCCGCTAATAAACAAAGCAACACCAATAACTAAGAAATACAAAAATGCCAATCGCCAAAAAAAACTAACTGGTAGGAAGTTGGTTATTTTTTCAATTAGCTTGGACAAATTTATACCCCATTCCGCGTACAGTTTGGATTCGTTTTGGCTTGGCAGGCTCTTCCTCAATTTTTTCTCTTAATTTTTTAATATGTGCATCAATGGTTCGATCCATCACGTTATTTTCTGAATGAGGGTAGAGTTCATTGACAAGCTGTTCTCGAGAAAGAACAATATTAGGATGCTGCATAAAAACATAAAGCAAGTTAAATTCAAATTTTGTTAGCTGAATTGGCTTATTATGAAGTAGCACTTCACCTTTTCTTGGTTTGATGCAAAGGCCGTTACTTACAATTTTTTGGCAATACTGACCAGTACGGCGTAATACTGCCTCTATATGTGCGATGAGCTCATTTGGATCAAAAGGTTTTGTCATATAATCGTCCGCTCCGATTCTTAAGCCGGTTATTTTATCTTCAATGCTTGTTTTTGCTGACAGCATGATGATAGAGACTTCCCCATTTTCTTGCTCCTTCACCCATTTACAGAAAGCTTCACCACTTAATTTAGGAAGCATTAAATCAAGAATAATAAGACAGGGATAATACTTTAAAAATACAGTCTTTGCTTCTTCGCCATCAGCCGCTTCTACAACCTCGTAGCCGTTTTTTTCTAAATAAATACGTATCAGGTTTCGTATCATTTTATCATCTTCAACGACCATAATTGTTTGTTTCATGATCTCACCTCAACATTAGTTTAACGAGTTAGAGGAGGAAATAATACTATAATGCAATTGCTTGTTTCAAATAGTGATGCTACATTTGTAAAGCGTTTTTTCATACGGTAACTGCTATTCCATTTTTTCAAATTCTTGTACCATCAAATCATAGTTCATTGCGCCAAATGCTTTAAATTGGATAACTCCTTTGCTATCGACCATAAAGGTAGTAGGTATTGGCTGAATTTGATATGTGTTGGCTACTTCGGTGTTTTCATCTTTTAAAATAGGGAATGTAAGATCATAATCATTCACAAAATTTTGGATATTGATTAAGCTTCCTTCCGTTTCCGTTAAATTTACGGCTAGTATGTTGACATCTTTGTTCTCGTAAAATTTTTGCATATCAGGCATTTCAGCACGGCATGGCGGACACCATGTAGCCCAGAAGTTAATCATTACTCGTTCACCACGCAAATCGGATAATTGAATCGTTACACCTTCCAGAGTAGGAAGCTTAAAGTCAGGAGCAGTATTACCGACCTCCAGCCCCTCCTTACTGGCATCGCCTGTTTTCTCGGTCTCATTGCTTTGATTGACTTCAGATGTTATTTTATTACTTGAAACGGAACTGTCTGAGCCGTTTGTCTCTCGAACCGTATCATTTGAGGAAAAAACAAAATCATAAAGCGCCCAACCAAACATTCCTACAATAATAATAATGAGTATCGCTTTTTTCATAAAAACTTCCTCCTAACCTAAGTTTACCAGCCATGTATCTTTTACAAGATTTAATAAAAATGCGGAAATTCTTGGCATTAATCCGGCAAATAATAGTATTCCCATAAGAATCATAATAACTGCACCAATCTTCATGATAATGCCACTATATTTAACAATCCACCGTGTTGAACCAAGGAAAAAAGTTAGCATGAGAAATGGCAACGCAAAACCAATAACATAAAAGAGCGTATACCATGCCCCTTGTGTCGGGTTAGCAGCTGCAACGACTAAAATGGACGCGAAAATTGGTCCAATACAAGGTGTCCAACCTGCAGCAAAGCCCATTCCAACAAAAATAGTACCTAAATAGCCGACTGGTTTTTTCGTAAATTGAAATCGCTTCTCTTTCATAAACGAAGTAATTTTTAACCAGCCACCAACAAATAATCCCATGATAATAATAAAAATCCCAGCAATTCGTTGGATAAATTCGCCGGATTCCCCAGCTAATAGTCCTTGTATCCATTGACCTAAGAATGAAACCCCTATTCCCAGGCTGATAAAGATGAGTGATACACCCAGCAAGAAGAAAATAGCATGAATAAGCAGTTTGCTTCTTATCTTTACATGATGATTTGTTTCTAGTTCTTTAACGCTCATTCCGGTTATGTATGATAAATACGCTGGAAAAATTGGTAATGTACAGGGGGAAAGAAATGAAAGCATTCCTGCCCCTAATGCTAACCAGATTGTTAGATCAGCTGTTGCTGTCATAAAGACACCCTCTTTCTTCTAATTACAAATAAAATCATGCAAATCATACCAACAATGATATAAAGTAGTGGATGGATCATATATCCGAACATGGTTGTATATGGCAATAGATTGCTCAGAATCAGCTTTCCCATTACCCAACATAACGTGATGGTGATGATCAGTGTACGCTGTTGCAGCCGTTCTCGTAAACGTAAAAATAACAGAAGCAAGAACATCATTAATAGAAAATTTCCCCAAGCAAATTGGTTATTAAGCCAAACGATATCAATAAATTGATAGGTGAAAGATGCTGAAAGTAATACTGGAATGAGATGAAGCAACAATAATTGGATATTCAGACCACGCTTTTTACGATGATAGCCTATTTGGATGAGTAACAGGAAAATCGCCAAATAAAAGGCTTGGGCATTACTTGGATAAGCTAATACAGCAACAGGATCTGAGATAAACAAGGGGAGTTGCCATATAATTTTTGCCAGCCATATAAATAGGACAAAATTAATGATATAAGAAGTTAATTGCTCAATTACTTTTTTTCTTTCGGAAACTCCCAGTTTGCTGCTTATATAATAAATAGCTAAGCCAGCAGCAATACTTATTGTATTAATCGCAATCGTCATTAGCACGGTAGTTGATGGCATACGCTGTCCTCCAAATTCATACCAAATCTTCACCTAGTATAAAATAGGAATGTGAAAATTTGATGAAAGTAAAGATAAAATATAAAAAAGCTGTAGCTGGCTGCACTGTCGACGTAAATTAAAGTAAAAAACAAAGAGAGTTTGATAAATAGTTTAGCAATAATAATAATAATTATAAACCTTCATAAATATGTAAATAAAAGAATTGTGTTACTATTATATTAACGCCAGACTATTCTTAGTACGAGGAGGGTTTTATGAGCTTTATAGCGAAACAGGCTTATATCAAGGTATAAGGGTGACTAGTCTAGAACAAATAGATATCGAACATGAGCGGATGTTGTATTTATTGCTTAGGAAATTATAAAACTTTATCATTGTTATTAAAAGTAGCCTCGTCGTCTAGCCTAAGCGCACAAGTTGAGCAAACTCCGACCTTCTTTTTACGATAAGTTAACATCAGCCCGAATCTAAAGGAAGGCCAGCTAAAAGCGGGCTTGCCTCCCAACATAGCATACCCCTGTTTTAGAGGCATGTTTCTTTTATCCCGGATGAAAGAAGCGGTATTATTCTCATTTCAAAAATGCGCTTATGATGGTCGAACATGATAAGAAATTTATAAATCTCTAATCTGTTCGGGTAACAGTACAGGAGCAATACACCGCACGTAGAAAAAAGTGCTTTTCTTTTTCAAGGACAGATAAGCTACGACAGCAACACACCGCACGCAGAAAAAGTGCTTTTCTTTTTCAAGGACAGATAAGCTACGACAGCAATACACCGCACGTAGAAAAAGTGCTTTTCTTTTTCAAGGACAGATAAGCTACGACAGCAATACACCGCACGTAGAAAAAGTGCTTTTCTTTTTCAAGGACAGATAAGCTACGACAGCAATACACCGCACGCAGAAAAAGTGCTTTCCTTTTTCAAGGACAGATAAACTACGACAGCAATACACCGCACGCAGAAAAAGTGCTTTTCTTTTTCAAGGAGAAAAGCACTCCTGGATTGAAGTTTCACTTTATCGCTTCAGAAGCTCTGCCGTTTGTACTCCAAGCGCTTCTAGCTTTTGTTCTATGAAGATAAAGTAGTTACACAAATCGTGAATTTGATATGGCAGATGTGATGGATTTTTCTTATCGAAAAACTGCTAAAGTAAGGGGGAATTTATACTTCCATACGTTAAAAGGTGTTACACGTATACAGTAAAAGCTTCATCCAAATTTTTTTATTGAGACATTTAGGGCATATTTTAAGTAACTATTTCTTATTAAACGAGTAAATTAACATTATATGAGAATTTAAAATAATAGTGTAGAAGTTAACTCACTGATGCAAACATTTTTCAGTTTAAAAACTAGCAGGTGGTGGTCAGTGTCAAAGGTTTGCCGCTAGTATGTTTTATTGCGTTGGAAATTATACCGGTTTCTACATGATGGATAGCTTTTTTTAAATTATTACTCTGAAATTAGCGATGTAAAGATAATTTGTTTTTACATGCTAATCTAAAAAGTTTGTTGTGTACCGCTAAAAAAAGAAAGCGCTTTGTTACAAGAGGTGAAACGTAATTTTAGACATGAATAAAATCTGAAATCTAGCGTAGAAGTAGGCTCGACAGTGAAAAAATTAACGTATAAGGTACGTAACTAGACAAGGGTCTGTGTTAAAGGCTTGGCTAGTCAATTTTTTATAAAAGGCAATAATCATTTAGGGGGAGCAGAGAAGGAAAGTGGAAATCAAGCATTTACAGTATTTTATGGAAGTTACGAAAACAGGGAGTTTTACACAAGCTGCGAATCGATTGTACATCACACAGCCAGCGATTAGTCGAATTATTAAATCACTTGAAGAAGAACTTGGATTTCCATTATTTATCCGTTCACGAAGAAAATTAGTGTTAACAGAAGCCGGTAGAGAATTACATGAACATGCTAAAAAAATAGATAAACAATATCAGGCGATGTTATTTGATTTAGAGCAATTTCAACAACTGAAAAAAGGCCATATGCGTATTGGATTGCCATCTATTACAAATGCATTTTTCTTTTCGCAATTAATTGCCTCCTTCCATCGAAAATATCCAGATATTACGTTTCAATTGGAAGAAGATGGATCGAAACGCATTGAAGAAAAGGTGAACGAAAGCGAGTTGGATTTTGGAGTCGTCGTTTTACCTACACAGGATGATTTTGCCTCTTATACATTTATTCAAGAAGGATTAAAATTGATTGTTCCAGCTACCCATCGTTTCGCGCATAAAAAGGATATTACATTAAACGAGTTGAAAGAAGAATCCTTTATTATGTTTAATAATGATTTTTCCTTACGTGAAAGTATCGTTGCTGCTTGTAAGGATACAGGATTTGAGCCTAAAATCATTTTGGAGACATCACAGTTGGATTTCATTGAAGAAATGGTAGCATCCAATGTTGGGATTACCTTCTTACCAGATAGTACTTGTAGAGAGCTAACAGATGATGTTACGTCTATTTCTGTTGCTAATCCAACGATCAAATGGGAATTAGCATTAATTTGGAAAAAAGATGGACATCTTTCCTCTGTCATGCAGGAATTTATTCGATTTGCTAAGGAAACATTAATCTGATTTTTGATCTTCTCTTATAGGGGAGGTCTTTTTTTACACTATAGGAAAGTATAAAATTTTAGGGTTTATAGTATAAGAAAAACTACAGCTTTCGCTAAAGAATTGGCGACAAGCCAAGTTTTTCTAATACGATTTTTTTGCACATACGAATCAAGTTAAACACCGTCTTTTTTATTTTCACCTTTTATCCCGCATGTAAGGTGCCGTAAGACTCTCACTTCAAGACCTAAGATGATACAAAAGGGTCTAAGTGGAAGAAAATGGCACCTAAATGCCCGATTCGTTCAAGGGCCTTTAGGTCATACCCTTCTAGGTACTAACATTCAGTAGGAAATGGAAGAAAACTCCTACTGAATGAAGTTTCACTTTATCCATCCTCCAAAGGCAGTGAATATCAAGAAATCGTTTACATAACATTTTGTTATACATTGCATCTAATATCGGCATTTTACGAAAACCATCATTGGGGAATATAATAGATGGAGTAGGAAAGAGTAAAAATGAATAGATAAGGTGATACAATGCGCACGAAAAAGTGTAAAGATACGCGAATCGTTCAAAACGATCAAGTTTTGATTAATGATTTAAATAATTACCACACTTTGTTCGGTGGAGTTTTAATGAAGAAGTTAGATGCATGTGCCACCTTGTCAGCAAGGAGACATGCACGAGTAAGGGAGTGCGTGACCGCTTCTACAGACTCAGTGAACTTTAATTCGCCAATTCGACAAAGTGATTCGGTATGTATTGAATCCTTTGTATGTTATACAGGTAGAAGCTCTATGGAAATCTTCTGTAAAGTGATTGCAGAAGATATGATAACAGCTGAGCGTCGAATTGCAGCTACGGCATTCTTAACTTTTGTTGCATTAGATGAAACCAAAAAACCAACAGAGGTACCAGGAATCATTCCAGAGTCAGAAGAGGAAAAATTTCTCTATGAGACTGGAGAAGAAAGGGCAAAAATCCGTAAGCTGAAGCGTCAGCAAAATAAGGATTTAGTTGCTAAATTATCAGTAAAAAAGCCTTGGGATGAATAAGAAAGAAGGGGAGATAAGAATTGATCATTACGTCAAGCTATGAAGAGCTAGTTCAAGCAAAACGGGCAATTGCAACATTTAAAGCAACTAAACCAGAAGTATACCAGCAATTTTTACGTATTATTCACTTAACAAGACAATTACAGTTTAACTTCCAATATATGGGTTGTATCATTATGGATGAAGACCCAAGCAAGTTTCGCCCAAAAGTGCATGACGAGTACATTTTAAAAGTGTATTATGAAGAAATAGACAAGTTAAAAAGAGATCAAAAAGTTAATGATCTAAAACAACTATTAGATGCGTATAAGCAAATAGGATATGGAAAATTAACAGGTCTCATTTTAGGTAAACAGCCGCTTTCCTTAGTAGGTCCAGCTGTTGTATAAACGAAATTACCAGTGCCGAGCTAACTACTAGCTCGGCATTTCATATTCATCAATGTTGTTTTCTCCAGCTCCCCACCAACCTGCATATTTGTAAATTCCGATGATAATTGCGGTACCGAGTAAAAGAACAAGCGGAATGACCCACGTGAGCCCGGCGGCAAACAGGATTGGTGTAAAGGTGATAACGGCGATTTCAGTCGGTGCAACACCGATATAAGCCAGTGCATAATCTTCCGGAGTTTTACTTTTTAGCTCAGGATCAACAATGCGTAAAAGAGCAAGTCCCATTGCTACTGTACCCGTACTCCAGCCCCAACCAAACAGGGATTTTTCCAACCAGAAGTCCTGAAATATATTGGGACCCACAAAACGGAATAAAATATATGCCCATAAGATCCCGAAAGCAAACAGAATAATAAGTGGCAGAGCATAATCCATAACTACCGTAAGATTAATGGATGCTATACCAATAGCTACAAGGAAATCAGTTGCTGTTCCGCCGATTCGCTCCATGACTCGTTGATCAATATAATCATCTGCTTTTACTTTACGGCTAAGGGATTGAAATAAAAGTCCGACGACAAAAGCGATACTGAATAATGGAACAGATACTGCTGGCATTAAATCAGATAGTATGTTCGTAATCCAATAAGCTATTCCAATAACAAACGCTATAACAGCTACATGTAACACGAATGGATCAATTGAATTGGGAGATACAGTTTCGACCCCCATATAGGAACGCTTATGATGTGGGATTAGTCCCGATTGTAATTCATTTGGTAGATCTTTAAAGCTAGTAATCAATTTGGTTTTTCCTTGTTCTGTACTGCGCTTGACGAGAAACAAACCTCCCAGTACTGCAACTAAAATTCCAACTGTAGCTGAGGTCATAGCAAGATCCGTTGCCTCGTTCCATCCGGCATGAGCAAAGCCTTCTCCAACTGCTGCTGCTGTCCCGTGACCGCCAACGAAGCCCGCTCCTAATATCAGGCCAAAGCCACTTGGCAAATTAGAAAATAATGGATTTAAAAAGAGTATTCCGAATAATGCTCCTGCTCCCCACATCGATAAGATGAGGATCATGGAATAGGAGAACATATTACGAACGCGTTGAAACACTTCTGATATATGGACTTTTGCCGCACCAATTGGGATGGCAGCAAATATCACTGCAATTAAAAGACTAGGATAGGTGTTGAGCTGATCCGAAAAAGGTAGAAGGTTCCAGCCGCTTGGGCCAAGTGCAAGTCCAATAAATCCGGCAATCATACTAGCAGGTAAAAACAAAGATTGAATCCATTTAACTTTTGCCCGAAGTATCGTACCAACTAAAAGTAAAGCGGATATTATACTAAAATCAATCATTAAATTCCAAATTGTAAATTGATTCATATTGCTAGATTCCCCCTTGTATGAAACTTTATAATAAATGAAAGGCATGCGTTTAATACGCGTGGTTTTTTGGTAGTTTAACTATCTATCAAATCGGGCTTGATAGAGTGCGGAATGTTTATTATAACACCGTTAAAAGTGATTGTGAACGGTTTCAAAAAAACACATAATTTTACCATTAATTGAATATATGTGACTATTTATATAATTGCGATGAGTGTTTGATACAATTTTGGACATAGAAAAAGGTGGCAAAGTTTATTTGTATAAGCTTTACCACCTTTGATTAACAAAGTGAAAACCATTACATATTTTCTTTGATTAATGCTGCTAATTTATCTGATAAATCATCGAAATCATCAAGGCCGTAGTGAATAGTCGCTTTACTCTCATCTAATTCAAACAGGTCTGTAAAGAAGTCTTTGTTCTTCATATGTCGATTATTGGTATATTCTTTATTGTTACTTTCCACAGTATAATTCGTTAAGATACTTGCATAGATTTTATCAATCTGTTGTTCAGAGTTTCCGCCTTCTACTTCCAATATACCTTCTACGGTTTCTACAGGTATAAAGTCTGTTTTATTTATTTTCGCATCGACCTTGGCTGACTCAATACTTATTGGAGTTAAATAGTTTTTTAAACATATATGTTTCTCCTCCTTTACTTTTAGTATACAGGAAGTATATGGATAATTATAGGATAGTTTTTTGGCAGAAAAAGTCACAGAGCATAAACGAAAATAGCTTCTTCAGCGTAATTTCGTAGGGTAACTTGATCATACTTTTTCAATAAAAACCAAATCAGAGCTAATATCTTACTGGAACTGTTCAGCTCACGGAAATGATCTTTTACACTTGAAAGACTTTTAAAACAATCTAAATAGCCTTTCTGTCTATCTGGCAGAAAGGCTGATTAATAGTAACTAGATCGGCTTTGCGTTGTGTGCAGCTACTTGTCTAGCAACTTCTGTTTTTGTTGTTATTTTCGAATTTTATCAATTTCATCTACAACAAATTGAACATTTGTACCAACGATAACGTGGATACTCTTAGCGCCAACTTTATTGATACCAGGTACACCAGTAGCTTTGATTTTTGCTTCATCGACTTTACTCATATCTCTTACCTCAACACGTAAACGGGTGACACAGTTCTCGATGGATGCCACATTAGTATCCCCGCCCAGTCCGTCATAAATTTGTGCTGCCATTTTAGCAAAGCGTTGATCAGACTTGATTTCATCTACACTTTCTTCTTCTAATAACTCATTATCTTCTCTTCCTGGTGTTTTTAAGTCTAACTTTTTAATTAGGAAGCGGAAGAGGAAGTAATAAATGACTGCAAATACTAAGCCTTGGACAATTAACATATATGGTTTATTAGCCAGAGGTAATGGATAGCTTAAGACATAATCGATAAACCCGGCACTAAAGCCAAAACCAGATGTCCATTGGAAGAAAGCAGCAATCGCTAAAGAAAGTCCTGTAAGCAATGCGTGAACAACATAAAGTGCAGGAGCCAAGAACATAAACGAGAATTCAAGCGGCTCTGTAACACCTGTAAAAAATGCTGCGAATGCTGTTGCTAATAGTAATGAAGCTGCATGCTTTTTTCTTCTTGTTTTTGCTGTATGGTACATAGCAAGCGCGGCAGCTGGTAAACCAAACATCATAATTGGGAAGAAACCTGCTTGATACATACCAGTTACACCTTTGATACCTGTACCATCACGGAATTTACCAATATCATCAATACCTGCTACATCAAACCAGAACACGGAGTTTAACGCATGATGCAAGCCGGTTGGAATTAATAAGCGGTTAAAAAATCCGTAGAGACCTGCGCCGATAGCACCTAAATCACTAATTGCCGTTCCAAACGATACTAAAGCGGTATAGACAACAGGCCAAATGAAAAATAAAAGGCCGGAAACAAATAGCATTGCTACGGATGTCATGATTGGTACAAGCCGTTTACCACTGAAAAATGCCAATGCATCAGGCAGCTGTACATGACTAAAGCGATTATACATAATGGATGCAACAATTCCAGAAATAATCCCAATAAAAACATTTTCAATTGCTCCAAATGCTGCATTTACACTTTCTTTTTCTATCCCTTGTAACGAGGCAACAGTATCTACAGAAAGCAAAGTTATTGCAACTAAGTAGCCGACAAGACCACTTAATGCAGCTGAACCATCTCTATCTTTGGCTAATCCTAATGCAACCCCAAGCGCAAATAAAATTGGCATATTATCAATGATGGAAGCCCCAGCTTTGTTTAGAAATACTGCTAAAGAGTTTACTTGGTCGCTGTCAATCCAATAACCAATTCCCATTAAAATAGCAGCAGCTGGTAAAACAGCTACCGGAAGCATAAGAGACCGACCGAGTCGTTGCACATAATTCATCATTATAAAATTCCTCCTTATAATTGTTATGAACGAAGGCCTGAATGATACAGTAATGACATAATAGTAGTAATTTAAATGAAAACGCTACCAACTTAAAAAGGAACAAAATCAGCTTGTATTATTGGTATTTTTTAAGGCGTTCGATATGCAATGTTATATAGCCTAATTCTTCAGGAGGCAGCTCAATTCCATGATTTGCAGCAACTTCTTTTGCTACGTTAACGGAACAACGGTAAGATCGTTTAAACTTTTTTTTAATCATCGCTAGCATTTCTTCATCTAAGGAATGAGCTTCACAGTGATTTACTCTATTCAAGGCAAACCTTAAATGGGTCATTAATCGTTCATAAGCAATTGCACCTTCATTAAAGGTCATGTTTAAATCATCCTGAATTGCTTCGATCATGTCTTTTACAATCGCTGTTTGTCTTACCGTTTCATGTAAATCACCTCCTTTGATTTTCATTGTGTGGATGTGAAGGGCAATAAAGCCTGCTTCATCGGTAGGCAGTTCCATATTTAGTTTGTCTTTTACGTGATTAATCGCCCAAAGTCCAATATTGAATTCTTCTCGGTACATAATTTTAATTTCTTGCAGAAGCTTATTTTTTAAGTGAATTCCTTCTTTGCTTCGTTCAATAGCAAATGAGAGATGATCAGTCAGTGCTAAAAGAATATGCTCATTCAAATTGGTACCTAATTGCTTTTCTGCATAAGCGATAATTTCTTCTGATATTAGCAAGTGTTCTTCCGGGATTCGCATAATCAACTCCTGCAATTTTTCATTTTCTTTTAGTACAAATAATTTTTCAATTTTTGCTGGATTAACAATATCTTTTCTCTTTTTATTAAAGGCGACACCAGCACCAATTGCGATTTTTTCCTGCTTGTCGTCTGTTACGATTACTGCGTTATTATTTAAGATTTTTGTAATTCTCACCGGAGGTCACCTCCTTTAGATTGCCTGTATTCTTGTCTGTAGTTGCAGGGATCTATGATATTTAATTTTACGCAGAATAAATTGCGGATAGTACATGCTTCAACTTTACCTAGGAGAAATTTTATTGATTAGCTATGTTACCGTATTCAATTTGCATACAAAAGAAAATTTTAACGTGAGATAATACGTTATCCAAAAAACAGTTAGTTTTATCCCGTATCTAAGGTGCGTAAGACTCCCAGTTTAAGAGTTTAGAGTATACGAAGATCTAAGTTGGAGATTACGGACCACGATTCGTTAATAGACATCGCACGCAGAAAAAGCGTTCTTCTTTTTTAAGGACAAGGAAAGCTACGACAGCAATACACCGCACGCAGAAAAAGGGCTCTTCTTTTTCAAGGACAAGGAAAGCTAAGACAGCACTACACCGCACGCAGAAAAAGAGTACTTCTTTTTCAAGGACTTATAGGAAAATATAAAACTTTATGGTTTATAGTATAAGAAAAACTACAGCTTTCGCTAAAGACTTGGCGATAAGCCAAGTTTTTCTAATATTCTATCAATAGTCGGATGAGAGAAAATCCCTACTGAAGAAAGCTCACTTTATGTATAAATGCACCTAAATTGCTACACCAGAAATTTGATACTAGCCGGTTTTTAAGGAAAGCCAGGGATTTCAAGACCGGTGTGGAAAGACAGCAAACGGAATCTCCTAAAGTCAAAATAAATATCGACAAAATTAGCAACTTTCTTAGGAAGGCAACGTCGTCCGCCCCGATAAGAGGACGGTTCGACCAGTTGCTAATCAAGTGTTTGCATTTGTTGAAAAAGCGCAAACTAAACATTATTTGCCATACATACAGTAATTTATAATTAAGCTTAAGCAGTTACATTCATAATGACGGTTTCACTTGCAACACTTAGTTTTTCCTCTGTAAATGTAAGCTTTCGCTCATTGCTGTTTGTAATAATAATCGGCGTAATGATACTAGATGCATGTTGTTTAATATAATCTAAGTCAATTTCCATCAGTGGTTGCCCTTTAGTTACCGTATCGCCTGCAGCAACTTTTAGTTCAAACCCTTCCCCTTTTAAACTAACCGTTTCCAATCCTACATGAATCAGGACTTCCGTACCATCGTTTGTAGTAAGGCCAATTGCATGTTTTGTTTCCGGTATTTGTACAACCTTTCCATCTATCGGTGAAAGTAGTTTTCCTTCACTTGGGATAATTGCAATTCCTTCCCCCATCATTTTCTGATTAAAAACAGGATCAGGTACTTCTTCTAATGGAACTATTTCTCCGTTTAATGGTGCATAGATAGCTTGTTCTTTTGATTTTTTGAATAGGTTCTTTAACATTTCTTGCACTCCTTGCTATTCTGAGTTTAATTTTACTATTTTGTGACTAAGGGAGTATGTTTTTTTAGTTTTAGCAAAAAAGGCATGGTAGTATACAGAGTCACAATAGCCACTCTATTATACCACCATGCCTAATCGGATTAGTAACATGTGATCGAATATTTATTATTACTGTTATCATAACACCATTATTAGGAAAAATCAATGCATAAACGAAACCGTTTCCTTTTGCAGTTGATCAAGGCTTTATAGAAATAGAATAACAAGTATAACAAATAACCTAAATTACCTTTAGCAATCATGTTTTTAAGCCATTTAAGTAGCTATAAATGAAGCAAAGAAAGCAACTAGATAGGAATTAACAATGCACTAAATTCTGGACTTTTTATAAACTCAGGAATTTCTATGATCGTTGTACCTAACTAACAGCTATCTATAGGCATAATAAAAGTACATTTTAGCGAATAAGTACACAATACTGCAGATGAGTTGAAAATAAAAAAGACTTGCCAATCAAGGTTTTACAAAATTTAAAGACAATTAAACATATCTATAATTACACCTTAAACGTCATTTGAACAGTATTTTATCGACAAATGGTGTTATTAAGTGTTTCAAAGTAAGAGGTGAAAAAATGATGGAAGAAACACATCATATAGGATTAAAAATAGGAAGTTTATTTGATGGAATTGGAGTATTTCCTCTAGTTGGTTCTCGTTACGGAATTATCCCAACATGGGTAAGTGAAATAGAGAAAGCGCCTGTATCTATTACAAAACGTCACTTCTCTCATATGCTCCATCTGGAAGATATTACAAAAATAGATGGTGGAGAAATACCACCTGTTCATGTCATTACCTTTGGTTCGCCTTGTCAGAACTTATAGAATATCGGTAAGCGAGAAGGTCTTGCATGAAGTCAGTCCAGTTGTTCTACCATACAATACGAATTATTGAAGAAATGAGGTATACAACCAATGGATTATATCCAGTTATCACTGTTTGAGAAAACGTCATGGGAGCTTTTTCATCAAATAACCGGCTGGATTTTAAAGCCGTGTTGGAGTCGTTCACAAAAACCGATATTCCAATGCCTGCTTCTGGAGAATGGGCAAACGCAAGAATGGTCCGAGGGAAGGATGTTGAAGTGTGTTGGCGACTATTGGATGCCCGATATTTGGGAATCCCCACACTCGCTCAAAGAAGAAGACGTATCTCCTTGTGGCAGATTCTGGAGGGAAACGTGTCTCACAAGTGAATATTACGATTACTAAAATTGTAAACTATATATCTAAAGAACGTTTTACGATAGGTCCTAGTTTAGCAAGGATTGGATTAGGTTCTGTGATGTTAAGTTATTACTTAGTTCACTATCATCAAAGACATTTTTTGTGGTTCGATAATGGTCTTGTTACAAATGATAGTTTCAGTGAATTGTTTAATTTATATACTTTATCAGATAATATTTATTACTTTAAATTCATCTTTCATTTTGGTTTATTATTGTCACTATGTTTTTTAATTGGTTTTAAAACTAGATTTGTATCATTTTTAAACATTTTCTCTTTTCACTCTATAACTTCAGGAAACTTTTTTATAGGAGGCGGAGGTGATAATTTATTATTAGTTTGTATGATCTACTTTATTTTAAAGGATATGGGTAATAGATATTCTTTAGATTCATATCTTAATTAATTGGGATTTATTATTTTCGATTTGCATATTAACACTACAATGGCATAGTCTAAAATAGGACTATACCATTGTAGTAGTGATTAATGTGGCGAATTTTCCTAATTATATAAAGTGTTTCTATATTAATAAACAATTTTATTAAACTATATTTTTAATTGTTTTGAATAGATTTAATTTATTTAAAATAACCTTGATTAAACTACATTAATGTAGTAAGGTTATTAAAACTAAATTAATGTAGTTTGAGTGACCTCTTTATATGTTTGGAAGGAGGTGAAAAACTATGAAATTCAAAAAGTTAATAGCAACATTATTACTAGGTTTCTCCGTTTTACTTTTAGCAAATGACATGGTTGCTGCAGCAACTTGGTATACTTCTACTATTACCTTGCCGCGAAATGGCTTTTGGTATAGTGTATCAAGGAAAGCTACAGCCAATTCACAAAAGACTAAAGTCACTAAGCCAAAATATGATGTTGTATCTCATATCGCCAATTCAGATAAGTCAAGGGTAACAAGCAATCAAACACACAAAAAAAATCAAACAGACACTCGAACACACAAGAGTAATATGAAGGGTACTACAATAAAAGCTGCTTTTAGATCATCTATTATTAATCAAAAAACTAATAGAGTTGTTCTATCATGGCGACCATAGTAATTTAAAAGTATTTATTCATAATAGAGTTGATTATCTAATACGGTAATCAACTCTATCAATGCAGGAGGAATTTGAAATGATAAGTAGAATGATAAAAATGGATCTTCATTCACTAATAACCAAAAAATCCGTTTGGATAGCAATAATCTTATTTTTTGTTATTTCATTATTAAATTATGAATTCCTTAAAAGTGAAGAGCCAATTGGAAATCCCTATTATATACCATCCCCTGCATTTCATTATTTTGTATCTGCTCAAGGCGGGGGATCTGGTTTTTTATTTGTCTTCTTACCACTATTGGTAGCTATAGCAACAGGAGATTTATTTATACGTGAAAGAAATTCTAGCTACCTAATGTTTTCCATAATGAGAACAGATATAATTACATATATTAGAAGTAAAATAATATCTATAGGAATTTGTAGTGCTTTGATTATGGCTCTATCCCAAATTTTATTATTAAGTTATACATTAATTGTCTTTCCTGTAAACTTACCTGACCCGAGCGGTACTGTACCTTATTTTGCCGAAAATATTTACTTGAATTCACCACTTTTGTATTGTTTAATTCTTATCTTAAATAGTTCCGCTATGGCTTTTTTTATGGGAACTTTAAGTATATTACTTTCAGTAATTTTAGATAATCTATATGCTGCTATACTAGCGCCTTATATTCTATTTATTGGCCTCTCTGAAACATTAATGTCGGCACCATTAATTTATGATTCAAACTTAAGTTATGCACTTTATTCATTATCGCCACTTGTCATGTCGGGTGATTATATCACTATAGAGTATTCATGGTGGGTTGTTCTAATTTATTGGATCATATTAACTATTATAATAGCTTTATTAACTATTTTAGTATTCAATAAAAAATATAAGAGAGAAAAACTCATCTAATAATGATTGGAGGTTAAATTAAATGGATACGAACATCGCAATTGAATTTAAAAATGTCACAAAAAGAATCTCTAATAATACAATCTTTAAAGATGTAAATTTCTCCATTTATAAAGGAGAAACGGTGGGTATTATCGGGACCAATGGATCTGGTAAAACTACTATTCTCAGATTAGCAGCTGGTCTAAGTTATGCAACTACAGGGGAAATTTATGTATTCGGGGAAAAGTTAATACCAGGATTTACTGGTAATTTAGCTAAAGATACTGCTGCCTTAATCGAGACACCTCATTTCTTACCCTATTGGTCAGGATTTAATAATCTTTTCCATCTTTCTAAAATAAAAAATTATATCAACAAGAAAGATATTGAAAACACCATGAATAAAGTAGGGCTAGACCCACAAAGTAAAAAAAAGGTTCGTGCATATTCATTAGGTATGAGACAAAGGTTGGGTTTAGCACAAGCTTTTATGGAAAAACCTTCATTAATATTACTTGATGAACCTACTAATGGTTTAGATAAGGAAGGGGTACAGTTATTCTCTGCTTTAGTAGAGGATGCTAAAAAGAATGATTCATCAATTATTTTTGTTTCACATAATGACAATGAAATAATACAGTTTTGTGATAGAGTATTTAAAATTGAAAATCATCTACTCTTTGAGGAAGAAACTTATATTAATTTAAAGATAAAAATAAATAAATCAGAAGACATTATAAATATCCTTAAATTGAAACCAGAAAGTTATATGGATACAAGTTCAGATGATGAAACAGTTATGATAGTACCAATATCAAAAAACAGCAGTCAGGCATTTTTAAATAAGCTAAATAAACAAAACATTATATATGAAATAATTCAGGAGTAATGAAATGATAAATTTTGAATTTTATCAATGGATAAGAGCAAACTGGATAAAACTAACTATTGTTTCTATTATAATATTTTTGGCTGCCTTATTTGCTAAAAATCAAGTATATATGTTCATGAATTTGTCTGAATTAATTCCTGATGGGGCCATATTAACAGTAGTTGATTATTTATTTGGTATGCTTAATGCACCTCAATTTTTCATGTTTTTTATATTTCCAGTGTTATTTTCTCTATTAACATCTGATTTAATCGTAGCAGATATTAATAATAATTTTATAAGTTATATACTACCTAGGTATAGTAACAGAAAAGATTATTTAATAACGAAATATAAACTAATTGTATTCTTAGCTATTCTTTTTACTTTTATGACAATTGGTATATCTATCATTACTTGGATTATAATTGGTGTTCCAGTTAGAGGGGAAATTTATCATTATATATTTTTAGAGGCAGAATATAATGATAGATCTATCTTTATTATATCTTTCAATATTATTCTTAGGTTTATAATAGGTCTTATTATGATAGGATTTATTTCAGTGTTTTTTTCCATTTTATTTAATAGAATAGTTGCTGTAGGATTTATTGTAATACTTGGTTATCTTCATAATGCATTTTATGTGACAACTAGTTTAGGCATAATAACATTACCATTTACTCAATATATATATGGACTTCAATATATGTATTCTCCTTTCGGGATTCCAATTCATTTTTTTAACAGTCTATATTCTATAACATACATGATTATAATGATAATAGTTATTGGTATCTTTACTTTAAATAGCTTTAAAAAGCTAGAACTTTAGAGTATGAAAGAAGGGAACTTATTTGTGGATGTCCGCCCTCTCACTTAAACATTATTTTCGCTGGAAGTATTTGTTGCTTATTATCTTATGCTATTTAATAATAGCCCTCCTTCAACTGTTTAGCTTTTTTCAGTTTTCCGAAATAAACGATATTCCGACTTCACAATTTGAATTTTTTAAATACATTACTACGAGAATAGATAATTTTAATTTAATTCGCTATTTAAACAATATTATACTATTAACAATAACTTTGTATCCATTGATTATTAATCCACTCCATCAAAAGAGTTTTAAACATTATGTGCTTCTAAGAGCTGGGACAAGATTAAACTGGTATTTATTACAGTTAATTAATACTATAATTATTTTATTATTTCATTATCTCTTACTTATAACCATATACTCGGTTCTTAGCTTTATTAGGTTGAAAAATGGTACTGGATTTTCTCCAATACTTAAACTATTATTACCTCATTCCTTTTCATTTATAATGGGGGCATTATTGATTTTTTTAGCAATTCTAACCCTTCAATTATTAACTAATAAGTTCAATCGAGCATACATTTTGACAGTTTTTTTTATAATTATTTACGATATTGCTAGTTTTCATTTTATAGATACCAGCTTAGGACCTATTGTGAATATAATTAGTATTGAAAAAAACTGTTTTGTTCCAGAGTTTAAAACTATATTTTTCCAAATGAATATTTTATTAATTATAATTTTGATTAACTACGTCATTCTACGGAAGAACGAGTTTAAATGAGTATGGCTATTCTGGATACACAATTAGAGAACATGTATATTCTGATATTCATTAAACAAAACAAATGGATAATACCAATTTTACAGTGTATCATTAAATTCAATTTGGAAACTGCTGTTTTAAGTGCAAAAACAATATAGACAGCTAATACGTGAGGGATGGAAAGTTATTTAACTTTCCTCTCTACTCGATTTAACCGATGATATCATGGCGGCAAATCAGTATAATAGTTAATAGGGAAGTAAATTTGCAAATATTTCAAAGGAGATCCCTTTTGTTTCAATTCAAAACAATTCCCGAATAATAACAATATGCTCACTGGAAGAAATGGGGAGAGGCTCAGTTATTCCTTGTACTAGCCCCAGTATTAAATACTGAATGGTTGTCCACGTATCCGTAATTACTTCCATGTATGTAATTCTCCCTACAAGCATGATTGGCTTAATGAAATTTATGTTTACATAAAACTGAGTTTTAAGCGATGAAGTTGGGCGACAATATTCAATCCACACAAATAGTAACATGGGAGAAGGATATTATTAGTTTGTTTTTTCTTACAATCAGCTTTCAATTTTGTCACATATAAGGGGAGTTGCTAAAAAGTTCATTTTTTTCAAATAATAAAGGGAATAACATCTTGCATTGCCAAAGGTGGTGAACCGTTTTTTTGTCCTTATACTAAATATAATTCTGACATTCTTTTGCCCCTGGTATAACAAACTTACTTACTATAATTATTACTGGTTTAGTCATGACTTACCTTTACAAAAAAAGACTTCTACCAAATCGTAAGTAGTAGAAGTGTCCACAATCATTAAATTTTTTACCAATCTTCTGTTTTTTTTCTTTTTAAAAGGTTGATGTCATAAAATCCTTTTTAAAAAACAGTTCCTATTTCCACTTAATCATTTTGATTTTGAAAAAGTTTTGTTAGTGTTAATCCATCTATTTTAGGTTTTTCTACAAACTCCTCTTCATTTTTGATATATGGGGTCAAATTTTCTCCTTCTTCGGCTAATAAAACTCTTCTTTCTTTGTAATTAGGAATAAAATACTTTTTATTATTATAAAAGAACTCAAATTCTCTTCCTTGTTTCAATAAGAATAGAAAATGTTCAAATTCAATATGAGGTGTTATTGGCAAATCTTCAAAGTTCTTGTTTTTCAAATGGATCCCCTACTTTTCTGGGCAGATACTTCTGACAATGGTAAACTACTAAATAAAAGAAGCAAAACCAGCGGTAAAGCGATTACATTAAACTTTAACTTTTTCTTCATAAATTCCTAACCCCCTTATTATAATTAATTTTTACAATAACAGAATATTCAGAATAATGCAATATACACGAATGTTAAAAAAGTTAAATATTTTTTTCTCTGTTTATACTTAATTTTATTAGTTCTTAATGTTACTATTGGTATCAGGAATGCTTTTTGGATTTTAATGGGAATGGTTCTTGTTCAAACAATAGCGTATGCTATTGCTGAAAAATTAGATAAAGATATGAAAAAAGACTAGTAAATTACGAACCTCCTTGGAGCGAATGCATTGAAAGCATATAATTGCTTCCTCGCTGTTTAGTGTTTAGTCTAATGTTTCATAAAGCTGTCTATACTAGATAAAAACTATTATAATATTCTAGGAGCTAAGAGCTTTATGAAAGAATTTCAAGAAAAGTATCATGTATTCCAGTCTGCATTAGAAATACCTGAACCATGGTATGTTTTTCACTATGAATTAGCTAAAGAAGAAAAGACATTACACATCTATATAGAGTATAGATCTGGTGCTGAATTTTCATGCCCCTATTGTGGTAATTCAGGTTGTAAAGTTCACGACATTCAAGATCAAGATCGAACACCTTGATTTTTGGCAATATCGTATGCTATTGGGGATGTGAGGAACCAATATTGAAGGTTTACTATAGCTTGAGCGCTGCAACTAGACGTGAAGCTACTTTCAAATGAAATATTCACCATGTAGTACTGGGAATCATTTCCTAGACAAATGAGGTATGTTGACTTGGAATAATTAGATGAGTAATTCCAGATTTAGAAAGGTTCCATTTTTATTTTGTAAACTAAGATAGCCGATTAAAAAAAGAAGAGAGCAGGGGATAGGAAAGCAACTCTCTTCCTTAGAAATCTATAATTATTGTCCTGCAACATCTCGTTTTATAAACACGATCCAAGAAGTCAATATAAAAACAACATAGTAGACAATCAAGACGGTAATGGAAAAGCCTAATGTCATCCCTTCAATAATTGGCGAGTTCCCTCCGACGTATTGTCTTAAATCCGTATTAGCGAACAAAATGTATTTTACCCATTCTTTATCTGCAAGCATCTGAACAATAGAAGATCCGCTCATCAATAAAAACAGTGAAACACCGATTGCTAAGGAGCTATTACGGAACACGGTTGAAATCATAAATGCTAAGGTGGTCATCATAAGAAGATCCACTAGTCGAAAACTATAATTGGTGAATATATCTTTTATTAAGGGAATAGATGTAAAACCATCTTTAGCATCTTTAACAATGGTAGCGTCTATTTCGCTAACCCCAAAGAAGATTGCTCCAATTAGCCATGCCGCGATAAAGAGAAACATAAGCGTATATAATGCGAATAATAAAACTGCAATATATTTGGAAAGCAGGATGCCACTTCTTTTAATTGGGCGAATGAGTAGCAGCTTAATGGTTCCCCACCGGAATTCGTTAGCAACTATTCCCGCGGCAATAATAATCACTAATAGACTGACAACCATTAATAACCCAGCGTTTTCTCCAACGAACTGCCAGGCGTCATAAGTAGCTGGTTGAATATCATGTTCTAAATAATAATTGTTTTTCTCGATAAGATAAGGATTATTGCTTGCTGCAAATTCGTCTTTTTTCATTTCCTTTGTTAATTTTTGATTTTCTTCTTTCAATTCTTGACGCCAGTTATCACCTTGGTAGTTTTCATTCGGAACACCATAGTAATTGATGGTAAAGGCAAAAGTGAAAATTAATCCGGCTAAGATGAGATACATAAGCCAGGTAGATTTTCTTGTATATATTTTTACTTGTTCATTATGAATAAGCTTTATCATTCTACTCAATTGTATTCTCTCCAATCAGTGCAAAGAATTGATCCTCTAACGAACCATTTGCTGTTGTTATTTGATAAATAGCGCAATTGTTTTCAACCATACATGTAATAATTTTAGGAATTTGTTCTTTTTTACAGCGGAATGATAGATTTCCATCTAATTCTACTGCCTCTAACTGGAGTTGTTCATTTAATATTTGTTTTGCTTGATCCATAGGAGCTACTTTCAGATGATGCAGCAGGTTATCATTTTCTACTTCTCCAACTTGTTGAAGCTTAATAAGCTTACCATTTTTAATAATCCCGATACGATCACACATTTGTTCAATCTCAGACAGCAAGTGGCTCGAAATGATAATAGCTACATTTTGCTCCTTGGCTAACTTGCGAATATGCTCACGCATTTCACGAATTCCTGCCGGGTCTAACCCATTAGTAGGTTCGTCAAGTATTAATACGGATGGTTTATGTAACAATGCCTGAGCGATCCCTAAACGTTGCCGCATTCCTAATGAATATTTTCCAGCCCTTTCATGGATTGGCTTTTCAAGGCCCATTAGCTTGACTACTTCTTGCATTCGTTCTTTTGTAACACCCGGCATCATACGAGCGTAATGCTTTAAATTTTGCCAACCAGTCATAAAAGGGTACATTTCCGGATTTTCTACAATCGCGCCGACTTCACGAATGGCTTTTTTAAAGTCTGTTTTAATGCTGTTTCCTTGAATTAAAACGTCGCCTTCCGTGATGCTGATTAATCCAACCATCATGCGAATGGTTGTGGTTTTCCCGGCACCATTTGGTCCAATAAAACCGAATACTTCCCCAGGTTGAATAGAGAAGGAGAGCCCTTTGATGATTTCCTTTTTTCCGATCGTTTTTTTCAAATTAACTAATTCTATTGCTGCATTAGCCATTATGTTACCTCCGTATATTTAAAGTTATTGCTTGGTCATTTTTTTGCAATTAACATACTAGATTTTTGAATGATCGTAACTAGTAGCATAACTGCTAAGCCAGCCAAAAATAAAAATGACGTTACAAGTATTTTTTTCATTATTTTAATTCCTTTCTAAAGTTTTAGTTAAAGTAATGTAAGTAGTACAACAAGAAAGCAATTTTGTGTAATTGGGTAATTACAATTATGTTATAACTACTTAATTATTGTATAAATTATAAATCCCTTTGTTAATTGGCTAAAGGAAATAAAACTAGGTACAACTTAAGATGTATTTTTCCAAGTAGCGCTGCGATAGGATCACTTCTAAATGAATCATACCACTAGAAAGTAGAATGATCGTTTGCTTTTCTTTACATTTACCTTTCAATATTGAAAGATATACATCTATCCATTCATAATTATGACAAAGCTAAAGCCTAATTGATTTTTATTCGTTTATGATTTTGATATAAATAACCTAAATTTAAGTCTTCATAGAATAAATTCACCTTATTTGACTATTGTATATTATGCAATACCTGTTAATAGTATATACATCGCTATTGATTAACACAAGATACTTTTTAAAAAATTAGGAAAAAGCCAGATGGCTGCGGTAAGACTCTAACTTCAAAAGTGATAGAGAATACGAAGAAGTCTAAGTAAGAGGTAACGGCGCTTAAGTGCCCGATTCGTTCGATTGACAGGACAGAGTTGCTACGCCAGCGATACATCGCACGCAGAAAAAGCGTCCTTCTTTTTCAAGGACAAGGAAAGCTTCTTGAATAACCATCGCATGTAGGCAGTAAGAATTCCACTTCCGTGCAATGAGGTGAAACCTAGGAGGATAAGTGGAGGATCCAACTACAAGTCAAATGTCCGATTTTATTATTCTAACAATCCGTGGGGGATAAAAGAAACATCCCCACTGATTGAAGATTCACTTTATAGTGGTTGCCGTTTGTAAGGATAGTTAAATGAATTAGGTGCTAATACAATTACAATCTCTCTATTTACCAAACTATGCGTGTTTGCTTTTTACCTAAACTGCTGATGCTATGGGCAATGAAAAATTGAGCAGCATAATACGTAGACATAACGAGTACATGTTCATAATTAACAGGCGAAACAAACATATTCCATGCCAAAATAGAATCTGAAATAACAAATAAGATACCGCCTAGGATGACAAAGCCATTTCCTGTCATAATGGCAAACCAAGCCATACTAGTTATGGCAATAATATAGAAGCTAACAGGGAGAATGAGAGCTTGTTCTCCAGAATTCGAAAGTGCTTGGATAAGTTTACTTCCAAACAGCCAGGAATAAATAATGATGGGGAGAACACATGCAATCCTCCATTTGGAAAATCTCCATTGGAAAAGAAAACTGGTAAGATAGAATAAATGACCAATCAAAAAGGCTGTAAGACCGACAACAAACCACTGCAACGTCCCATCACCAATGGTGCAAAAGCCTAATCCAATCAAAAGCAGCCAATGTGTTTTTGTTTTTTGCTTTGGTAATTTCAAGAAGGCGTACATCATAATTAGGATCATTGGAACTAATTTAAAAAACAATTTTAACTGGATAGGTTCGAATGGAATAATAAAAATATATAAGACACTCATGGTAAAAATAAGAGCTGGCAAACGATTAACTTGCAAATTATCCCCTTCTCCCTTTGTTTTTGTTCAATACTTTTATTCCAACCGTAAGGTGCCTAAGTTCCCACTTCCAGAGTTATAGAGAATATGAGAATTCTAAACAGGAATAACGGCATCTAAATTCTCGGTTCGATTTACTAACATTCAGCAGGGGCGAAGTAAAAAGGCTTACTGAATGTATCACTTTATAAATCTATTAAAGTATCATACTATATTATTACTTCCAAAGAAATATAAAATTCCTCTTTTTAATAAAAAACATCCTAAAGATAGCTGAGGGATTATTTGATGTCGTAAAGTTTTTAGGCTTCAAGAGAAATACAAGAAGTGTAGCAAACTAAGCTTTCATATTTAGCCATCGGTTTATTTTTAATCCCTATTATTTATGGCGTAACTAATTGGCTCGGAAAAATATCATTTAGTAAAACTTTCTTCCTATTATGCTTCTCTTTTTGAATATACACTTATAGTAATAAGAAAATCTGCTATGATGATATTCCATAGAAATAGTTTATAAAAAAGTGCTAATTTCATCATATCAGCGCTTAAATTTTACTATTTTATTTAGCGGTTCTGGCAACAATAGCCTGCGTTATTTTTGTGTCTTTACAGTCAGCAAAGTCCTCCTCATTTACTAACCCCAACCTAATTGCTGCTTCCAGTTTTTCGGTGTCTGGACGTTTTTCTGTAATAACAAAATCGGATAATTGCATTTCCTCTAATTTGCTTACTGTTATCTCAGGGGTGTAATAAATAGAAGTGCGAATTTGCCGCTGGATACAGTAATCACCGCGATGAATTTCCCCCCTTTTATTCTTACCTGCTGATTCGTCTAAAAAATGATGAAATTTTTTCTTTAATTGTTTCATTTCATGCTCAATTTCTTTTTTCTCCTGCTGTAAAATATAATATCTTTTCACTTCTTCTTCACTAATTGTCACTGTATTTTCCATCTCATTAGCTCCCCATTAGAATTTCTTAATCTATATGTATGTCCATGAAATTGGGTTCATGCCTGGATTTTTAGAAGTGGGATAAAAGGGCTTCTAAGGAAGATTCCATATTCTTATAAGAAAACCAAACGAATCGCTTTTCAAGGTCAAGCTGTGTTTAGTTGTAAAACATTTACAAATGAATTATACTATCCATAAATCGATTTACTAAACCGATTTAGTAATTGGAAAAGGAGTACCGAATGAAAAAAGTCACCATTGCTGATGTAGCAGCATATGCAAATGTTTCTAAAAGTACTGTATCGCAATTCTTAAATAAACGTTTTGATTATATGGGGGAAGATACCAAAAAACGAATTGAATTAGCAATTAAGGAATTAGGTTATCAGCCGAACATCATCGCTAGAAGTTTAAAGCAAAAATCTACCAAGACAATAGGTGTTATTGTTGCAAATATTCTTCATGTTTTTTCTACGCAAATTATTCGGGCAATTGAAGATTATTGTCATAAAGAAAAATTCCATGTCATTGTTTGCAATGCCGATGACAATTCGGCAAAAGAAAAAGGTTATATTGACATGTTACGTGCTAAGCAGGTTGATGGAATTATTACTTTTCCAAATAGCGAAAATAAAGATTTATATCAAGAAATAATTGATGAAAAATATCCTTTTGTATTTATGGATAGACTAGTACCAGAAATAGACATGGATGCTGTATTACTGGATAATCATCAGGCTTCTCAATTAGCAGTTGATCAATTTATTGCTTCCGGATATCAAAAAATAGCTATAATTTCCTCACCACTACAGCAACCAGTAACACCGAGATTAGAGAGGATAGCAGGTTACAAAGCAGCATTAGCAAACAATGGTATTTCCTATAACAAAGCATATTTAGCAAGTGGCGATTTTTCTGAAATGCAGCAAATCATTAGAAACCTATTGACATTATCGGATCCACCTGAAGCTATACTTGCTTTAAATGACCGTGTCCTGTTTGAATTGCTGCAATACATAAAGAATAATCACGTTCGCATTCCAGATGAATTGGCAATTATTGGTATTGATGATGTGGTGTTTGCTCCATTTTATCGCCCAGCATTAACAACAGTTGCGCAACCAACTTTTGAAATGGGCAAAAAAGCTGTTCAATTGCTATTTAGGCAAATAAAGAATAGAGAAGCACGATTGAAAGCAAATGTTTATCGTTTTACACCACAATTAATAAATAGAGAATCTTGTTAAGGGAAGGGGATTTTACAAGCAAAATGAGGAAAACACTAGATGCTATAGCATCAGAAGTAACTCACGTATTACAAGCAGTTAATTCAGATGAACTAGTGGTATTAGCAGAAGAGCTAAAACGGGCGAAATCTATCTTCGTAGCAGGAACAGGAAGATCAGGTTTAATTGGAAAAGCGTTTGCCATCCGAATGATGCATAGTGGTTTTTCTGTTTATGTTGTTGGAGAGACGATCACCCCAAGTATGGAGTCTGATGACTTATTATTAATTATTTCTGGTTCTGGCAATACAGGGACACTGACGTATTTTGCTGAAAAAGCAATGGCTATCCATGCGAAGGTTGCTTTAGTAACTGCCAATCGGCGATCTAAAATTACGAAGTATACGCATTGCCTTGTAGAAGTTCCGGCTGCTACGAAACAGCGGCTGAACTCAGAGCCGATTACTATTCAGCCGTTGGGCAGTCAATTTGATCAAGCTGCCCATATCGTGTTAGATGCTGTCATTGCCTATTTAATACGGCAGTATCCCGAACAAACGTCAGAACAAGCATTATTGCAAGAACATGCCAATTTAGAGTGAAATGGAGAGAGGTAACATGGAACCTGTAAAAGTTATTAAAGAAACCAAAGTAGTTGCTGTGATAAGAAAGGCAAATGAGAAAAATATTGTTGCAATATTACAAGCTTTAGCCGCTGGCGGGATAAAGGCAGTAGAAATCACTGCAGAAACTCCCAATGTAGCAAGCGTTATTGCGGTCGCACACGAAAAAATGAAAGACGATATTTGTATTGGAGCAGGAACAGTACTTGATCCGGAAACAGCAAGATTAGTTATGTTAGCAGGAGCGGATTTTATTGTTTCGCCAACATTAAATATAGCGACACTTAAGCTGGCGAATCGTTATGGCATCCCTGTGATACCAGGAGTGTTAACCCCAACAGAGATTGTGACTGCATATGAACATGGTGCAAGCATGGTGAAAATCTTTCCAGCTGAAACAGTAGGATCTTCCTATATTAAAAATATTTTAGGTCCGCTTCCACATATTGAAACAATGGTAACTGGCGGCATAACGTTAAATAATATGAATGATTATTTAAAACAAGGTGCTAAAGCAGTAGGAATTGGCAGTAATCTTGTTAACGTACCGGCATTAACAACAGAAGCAGACTATGAACAGTTAAGCAAAGCGGCAGGAGAATATATAAAACGAGCAGCGGAATAACTCTGCTGCTTGGGGGAGGGGAGATTGATTAGTGAAAAACTTTAAATATATAATTAATTTGTTGATTATGATAGCGCTTTCCCTTGGGGTGGCCTGTTCTAATAATGGTAATCCAGATGACGATGTTAAAATTACGATTATTGCTGCTCACAGTCAAACAACACCTGATAGTCCATTTCAAACCGGTATGCTCAAGTTTAAAGAAGTTGTAGAACAAGAATCAAATGGAGCTGTGGAAGTTGAAATTCATGCAGGAACAATAGGAACAGAAGAGACAGAACTAGTAGAAAAGTTACAATTAGGAGCAGCTGATGTAATACTTGTTTCCCCAGGTTTTATGACTCAAACAGGTATTCGAGAAGTTGATTTATTTTCTGCTCCATACTTATTTAAAAATTATGATCATTGGTTAAATGTCGTAGATGGAAGTGTTGGAAAAGAAATGGCCGAAGTTATTAACAAAAAGTCTAAAAATTCGTTTAGATTATTAGGTTATTGGTCAGCAGGAGTTCGACATTATTATGGAAAGAAACCATTAAATTCTATGGATGATTTGCAAGGCTTGTCTGTCCGTACACAGACTTCAGGGGTGATCGGAGATTTTTGGGAAGCTACTGGAGCGATTCCATCCTCTATTTCATGGGGAGAACTATATCAAGGATTACAACAAGGTGTTGTCGATGCTTCTGAAAATGCTTATCCATTCTTTGTACAGCATTCACATCATAAAACACCAAATGGAAAATTTATTACAGAAACAGCACATGATTTTACGACACGTTTCCTATTAATCAATGGAGAAAAATTTGATAGTTATTCGAATGAACAACAGGAACTGATTCTAAAAGCAGCAAAAGCCTCTGTTGAAGCTGAAAGAGCAGAGACAAGTAAACAGGATATTGATTATAAAGAACAAGCAATTGAGGAAGGGGCAATAGTAAATCAGATTGATCGAGAGCAATTTATTAAAATAGCAGAGCCGATTCAAGATGCATTTGCAGAAGAAATAAATGCTGAAAAGATGCTGCAAGCCATAAGAGAACAGGGAGTTAAATAGAGGGGGATAATGGTGAAACAATTTATATATTTTCTAGAAAAAGTGCAAATCATTCTTGGACTTATATTTTTAAGTATATTCTTTCTAATTATAATACTGCAAATAACAACGAGATATATGGGTGTTTCCATAATATGGACTGAAGAAGTAGCGAACTATTCTTTTATTTGGGCAATTTTTATGGGAGCATCTGTAATGGTCAATAGGCGTGAACATTTCAAGCTTGATCTACTAAGCAGAAAACTTAAAGGTAAATATAGATTGATGATAAGCATTGTGAATGATCTTATACTAATACTATTTAATAGTGCTATGTTCGTTTTAGGTATTCAAGTGGTAACAGTGTTTTGGAATTATACATGGGCAACGATACCAGAAATGAAAATGGGATATGTTTGGTTAGCTATTCCGATTATGGCAGGTACCATGATTATTTATTCAATGTCGCATCTTTTAGGTCATATTAATGCATGGAAGAATAAGGGGGTTTTTCAATAATGGGCTTCCTATTAATCGCTCTATTTATTATTTTGATGCTAATAGGAGTACCTATAGCTTTTGTAATCGGAATAGTCGCACTTTTAGGCGCTTTTGGTATGCCTTACACTCCTGAGGCAACCCTTCCTATGAAAATGGTAAATGGTCTAGACTCATTTGTTTTGCTCTCAGTACCTTTATTTATATTAGCAGCTAATTTAATGAACACGGGTAAAATATCTGAAAAGTTAATAGAACTTGCGTTAGCTATTGTTGGCCCAATTCGTGGTGGACTAGCTCATGCAAACATACTTGTTTCGATGATGTTTGCAGGTGTGTCCGGAGCATCACAAGCAGATGCAGCGGGAATTGGAAAAATTTTAATTCCCAGTATGAAAAAACAAGGTTATGATAAAGAAACTTCTGTTGGGGTAACAGCCGCTTCTTCAACTATAGGAGTTATTATTCCACCAAGTATTCCTATGATTATTTTTGCCGGGCTTACTAATGCTTCAATAGGAACTCTCTTTCTTGGCGGGATTGTTCCGGGAATTTTAATTGGTATCGGGATGATGATCCTTGTATATATTATGGCTCTAAGACGTGATTTTCCAAAAGTAAACCGACCTGAATGGAAACAACTGATTAGATTGTTTTTAGATTCTGTACCTGCTTTATTGACCCCAATTATTATTATTGGAGGAATTGTTTTTGGTTTATTTACAGCTACAGAGGCTGCTGCTGTTGCCTCTTTATACACATTCCTTATTAGTATGTTCATTTATAAGACGTTAAAATTAAAGGATTTACCTAAAATATTACTTGATACACTAGCTTTGAGCTCACTATCTTTATTCGCTTTAGCTGCAGCAAGTGCATTAGGAGAATTACTGAGTTATTATAAATTAGGTAGTATAGCTCAGGAGTTTTTTACAAATCATGTTGGAACAGAGTGGCTGTTTATTTTAATTGTAATTGTTTTCTTTTTATTTATTGGAACATTTATGGATGCTATCCCTGCTATGATTTTATTTGTACCTATCATTTTGCCGACAGCACTTGAGTTTGGTATGGACCCTGTGCATTTAGGATTAATTGTTGTCATGACACTAGCTATTGGTTTAGCAACTCCGCCATATGGTCTTGTTCTGTTATTATCGGCTAAGATTGGAGATTTATCAGTAGAGCGCTCCTTTGTTGCTGTGTTACCATATTTGTTTATTATTATACTTGTTTTATTATTTATAGCCTTTTTACCTGAGGTAGCTTTCTTTATCCCAACAATGTTGAACTAAGGAGTGGGAGTGTGGAACAATGAATGATGTAAATAGAGATAAACGCGAAGCTGCACAAGCTGCCGTGGCCTATGTTAATTCTGGGATGACAATTGGGTTAGGAACAGGTTCTACGGTGAACTATCTGTTAGATGAATTAGGAAAGCGAATTCGTCAAGGGTTAGAAATTGAAGGGATTCCTACATCAATAAAAACGGAAAAGCTAGCAAAAGAAAAAGGTATTCCATTGACTGATTTTTCCGAAACGATGAAGATTGATCTTGCCATTGACGGGGCCAATGAAGTGGATTCACAGTTACAGCTAATTAAAGGAGGCGGTGGATCGCTTGTACGTGAAAAAATTGTAGCAGCAGCAGCTGATCAGCTTATTATTATTGTTGATGCTGCAAAGAGAGTGTCTAAGCTAGGAGCTTTTCCATTACCGGTTGAAGTCGTACCATTTGGCTGGGAAAAAACAGCAGAAAGAATTGCTGCATATGGATGTACACCTGTATTAAGAAAAAACGGAAGTGATCCGTTTATTTCTGATAATGGTAATTATATTTTGGATTGCTTATTTCAAACAATAGCTCAGCCGGAGCAATTACATCAACAAATGAAACAATTAGTTGGTGTAGTGGAAACAGGGTTATTTCTCCACATGACCGATAGGCTTTTAGTTGCAGGAAATGGGATTGTCGACGTAATCACAAATCATACAATAGATTAGCAGAAATTCGGAGGAACAAAATGTGATGGATGTTATAACGATAGGCGAAGCAATGATCGTATTTAATCCAGGATCTACGGGACCATTGAAGTTTGTTCATACATTTGAAAAGCAAGTTGGTGGTGCAGAACTCAATGTAGCTATTGGCTGCTCCCGATTAGGACTGAAATCAGGATATATTAGCAGGCTTGGAAATGATGAGTTTGGCTGCTATATCCGTAATTTTATTCGCGGGGAAGGTATTGACATATCGCAATTAGCTTTAGTTGATGGTTATCCTACCTCGCTGAATTTTAAAGAAAGAATGGAGGATGGCAGCACTCGAACGTTTTATTATCGGGATAAATCACCGACGGTAACGATGACGATGGATGATTTAGATGAAAGCTATATCAAACGAGCAAAAATCCTGCATCTTACTGGGATATACCCAGCCATTGATGATCGAAATATTGCTGTCATGGAAAAAGCCATTGATCTTGCTAAAAAGCATCATGTAAAAGTTTCTTTTGATCCAAATATTCGCTTGCGGATGTGGTCTAAGGAAAAAGCGAAAGAAGTATTAGAACAGTTTTTACCTAAGGTCGATATTTTGCTCACCGGTGATGAAGAAATGGAAATAATTATTGGTGAAAAAAACCCGTTATCGATTATTAAAAAAACAAGGGAATTAGGAATTTCTTTTATAGCAGTTAAGCAAGCTGATAAAGGATCAGTCGGTTATTATCAAGGAGACATTGTGGAGACAGCTCCTGTTCCAGCTATAAAAGTTGTTGATACCGTAGGAGCGGGTGATGGCTTTAATGCAGGCGTACTCTACGGCTTGCAACAAAATTGGGATTTAACCAAGATATTACATTTTGCCAATACGATAGGTTCGATGGTGGTGCGTGTTGTTGGAGATAACGAGGGACTCCCATATTATGAAGAAGTGCTTCAACAGCTTGACAAAATCAAACGTATTGACCGGTAAAAGAGAACCAAGAAATGTGAAAGTTCATTAAGCACTGTAAGGTGCTGTAGACCTCGCTTCAAGAATTATGGAGAATACGAAGAAAGTCAAAGTGGGATAAACAGTACCTAAATGCCCGATTCGTTCAGGAGGCCTTTAGGTCATACCCTTGTGGTACTAACATTCAGTAGGAGATGGAAGAAAACTCCTACTGAATGAAGTTTCACTTTATCTTGTCAGAAGCTCGCCAATTTGGTTCGTCGCTAGACAAGCGTTTCTGGCTTTTGTTCCACTACTTTATGGTTTATAGTATAAGAAAAACTATAGCTTTCGCCATAAAGACTTGGCGACAAGCCAAGTTTTTCTAATTTTATGGGTGCAGGAGCAAGTTCGCACTTCAAAAACAATCCAAGCTATGTTAACGGCAAATATAGTTTTTCTATGCCTTTAATCGAGGATCTAGCGCATCTCTAAGGCCATCACCAAATAAATTAAAGCCAAGTACAACGAAAAATATAGCTAAACCAGGAAAGGCAACTACCCAAGGGGCATTTTGAATGGCTGCTCTACCATCTGTCAGCATCGCTCCCCATTCCGGTGTTGGCGGTTGTGCCCCTAATCCTAAAAAGCTTAATCCGGCAGCATCTAAAATAGCAGTCCCGATACTAAGCGTAGCCTGTACAATCATAGGAGCGGTACAATTTGGCAGCACATGTAGAAATAAGATGCGTCCATGTTTGCCGCCGATTGCCTTTGAGGCTTCGATATATTCCGTTTGCTTAACCGACAATACAGCGGATCGAACAATTCTGGCAAATTGAGGGATTCCTACAATCCCAACAGCTATCATCGCATTTGTTAAACTAGGTCCTAATACAGCTACTAGTGCAATGGCTAATAAGATACTAGGAAAGGCCATCATAATATCAATAATCCTCATAAAAATTTGATCTATCCACCGTCCAAAATAACCGGCAATACTGCCGATCAGTACACCTATGATCATCGCAATCCCAACAGCAATGACGCCGATTTGGATAGATATCCTTGTTCCGTAAACAATTCTTGAAAAAATATCCCGCCCTAACTCGTCTGTACCAAGCCAATGCTCAGCAGAAGGGGACTGGTAGCGATTAACAATATCCTGTCCAGTAGGGCTATGAGTGGCTATGAGGGGAGCAAATATAGCTGTTAAAGTAAGAATGATAATGATACATAACCCAATACAGGATGTTTTACTTTTTAAAACACGTAACAAAGCATCGCCCCAGAGACTTCTTTTCTTCATTTGCCTAGTTTGTTGGGGGAAAACATCATTTGGTTCAGGTGCTGGTTTAAAGTGAAAGCGCATACTGTCACATCCTTTCTAAAAAAATAGAGTTAGCTTTGTTCACTCCCTTAAAGAGATGTTTTAAAAAAACAAAATTATGGTACACTGCATTCATCATATGTTCGATGCCTATTTTTACGATGAAGTTAAGACGATGTAGTGAAAAATTCCTAAGTTCTCTAAGTGTCAGTGCAAATTGGTTGACTCTAGCACCAAAGCCCTCCACTTGAACGTTTTCTTTATCTCGTTAGCAGCTTTTCAGTTTGTACGTCACTTAACCGAGCGCTCTGTTCTTAGTTTGGTTCAAGCAGCTGCCTATATTTAACTGTATAGATACGTTGCTCGAAAATACGTCACCCTAGAACTTCACAGGTCTACTTTTTTAAACACGTACTTTAAGGATAGTTAAACCAATTATTTGCATAGCTAATCAAAGCGAATTCTCGGGTCAACATATTTATAAAGTAGATCAGTAATTAAATTTACGAAAACAAAGATGGTCGCTACTATTAAAATTGTACTTTGAACTACAGGGTAGTCCCTGCCAAGAATAGCTAAATATACATACCTTCCAATACCGGGCCAAGAGAAGATTGTTTCTGTCAATACGGCACCACCTAACAGCAAGCCAAATTGCAGACCAATTACGGTAAGTACAGGTAAAAAGGCATTTTTTAAAGCATGCTGAAATATAATTAGTCGCATTTTCAAACCTTTGGCATTAGCGGTACGAATATAATCCTGCTTCATAACTTCCAACATGCTGGAGCGTGTCATCCTGGCGATTATAGCCATAGGAATAGTAGCAAGCGCCAATCCAGGCATCAAAAGGTGCAAGAAAGCATCTTTAAAAGCAGGCCAATTAGCTGTTAATAAGCTGTCCAGTAAATAAAAATTTGTAATGGATGTTAGTTCTACACCGGCGGTTAAACGTCCGGATGGAGGCAAAATGTTTAGTACAACAGAAAATAGCCAAATCAACATTAATCCAAGCCAGAAAATAGGTAGTGAAACCCCAAATAAAGCTCCGGTCATACTGAGGTTATCAAACCAGGAATATTGTTTTACAGCAGCAATAACTCCAGCGAACACACCAATTAAAATAGCTAAAAAGATGGCAAAGAAGGTAAGTTCCATCGTAGCAGGCAGTTTAAGCAACAGTTGTTCGGCAATATTTTCTTTCGATTGAATAGATTGTCCTAAATCCCCTTGCACAATATTGCCAATGAAACGTCCGTATTGTACAGCATAGGAATCATTTAAACCAAGCTCTTCTCGTAGATTTTCCAGCTGTGCTTCCGTTGCTTTTTCTCCGAGCATGCTGCGAGCAGGGTCTCCTGGGATTAGATGAATAAGTGAAAACGTTAAAATAGATACACCAATTAAAACTGGGATCAGCATAAAAATTCGTTGAATCATGTATTTTATCATTATCATCTTCCTCCATTTAAAGAGGTTGTTTATAAATTCTGATACACAGGTGATTATTCTGCAGTTTAAACAGCTTTTCCTATAAAGGAAAGCTGTTTAAACTACATCGTGAGCAACTCACTCTTTTATATCTAACAGATTAAAAGGTTCACTTCCTGTCGAGTGCGGTAAGAAATCAACAATCTTTTTATTTGCTGCTATTGGCGGAGTGGTATGGGCGATTGGAACCCAAGGAGCATCTTCATGAATAAGTTCCTGTGCTTCTAAATAAAATGCTATCCGTTTTTCTTGATCCATCTCAGTTTGTGCCTTTTTTAATAAATGATGGACATCTTCATTTTGATAAAAGGCAATGTTTCCGGCGGATCCTTTTTTAGCGTTATCCTTATCTAATAGAACATACAGGAAATTATCAGGGTCACCATTGTCTCCCGTCCATCCTAAAAATGCCATGTCATGTTCCCCGTTTTCTGTAATATTAAGATGCGTATCCCAATCGTTTTCAATAATTTCGACATCAATAGAAACTTCAGCTAACATTTCCTGAATTGCCTGCGCCGATACTTTAGGTTGTGGCATGTATGGTCTTGGATTGGCAAATGTGTAGAGAGTCAACTTAAAGCCATCTTTATAGCCCGCTTCAGCAAGTAGTTTCTTAGCTGCTTCCACATCATATCCATAATCTTCAATGTCATCATTGTGCCCCCACAATGATGGCGGCAGAGGGTTCTTTGCCGGTTTACCAATTCCCTCATAAAGCTCAATTAATCTATCTTTATCGATAGCTAGATTAATCGCTTGTCGAACAAGTTTGTCAGATAGAGGTCCTTCTTTACTTGTATTCATAGCCAAGTAGCTTACATTCATGGAAGGTCGTTCAATGATTTGGAGATTTTCATCTGCTTCTGCTGTCTTAAGATCTTGCGGGTTTAACCCTGTCATCATATCAATAGAACCCGCTTGTAATTCCATAAACCTTGCTCCGTTATCAGGAATAGTCCGGAATATGACCTTATCGATCTTAGCTGCCTCTCCAAAGTAATCTGGGTTTTTGGAAAGGGCAATACTTTCATCTGGCTGCCATTTTTCAAACACAAACGGTCCAGTTCCTACTGGGTTTTTAAAATACTCCTCACCATGTTTTTTGACAGCTTCAGGACTGGCAATACCAAATGGCGGCATCGCTAATGTCTGAAGAAACGGAGCATTTGGTTCGGAAAGGGTCACTTTTACCTCATAGTCACCTGTTGCTTCCACTTTTTCAATAATTCCCCCTAAATCTTCTTCAGATGCCCCAAACATGTATCCATAGTAAATAAATTCCGCTGACGTTGCCCAGCGCTCGAAATTGTAAACGACTGCTTCAGCATTAAAATCCGTATCGTCATGGAATTTTACATCATTTCTTAATTGGAATGTCCATGTCAGCCCATCTTCACTTGCTTGCCACTCTGTGGCTAAAGCAGGTTTTATTTCTGTACTATCCTCTTCGTAGCGAACGAGTGTATCGTAGATTTGATTGGTAACATAGATAGATTCACCATCAGTTACTTTAGATGGATCTAATTGAATAGAGTCAGCGCCGCGACCAAAAATCAATGTTTTCTCACCGGTTGATTTTTCAGTTTGTTCTTTCCCTTCTGTGTTTCCATTCTCGTTTGTTTCTGATTCACCATTACAAGCGCTTAGAAACAGCAACAGTGTCAATAATAAACTAAATAGCAAAAGAAAATAACGGTTTTTCAACTTTTTTCCCCCTTGAATCTGTTAATAACAATGCGTTTTTCCTAGTTAGGAATTTATATCCGTTTCTCCATGACAGATATCTTTTTTGAAAATAGCTTCATCGCCTAGCTTAAGCACTCAAGCTATAGTCAACATCGGTCTTCTTCCTACAATTAGTGAACATCGGCTCCTTACGTCGTTAACCGAGCGTTTCCTTTTGTTTCTTATCAGGTTTTGGATTCGTTTCGGTTTCTCTTCTCATCACCTCCTTAACGAAATGGCAGGCTGCCAACTGCCCCTCTGTTGAAACCTGCTTGAGTACCGGCTTTTCTCGTATGCAAATTTCTTCTTTAAATGGACATCTAGTATGGAATTTACAACCGCTAGGCGGGTTTGCAGGAGAAGGCAGGTCTCCTTTTAAAATGATTCGCTGTTTTTTTTGATGTGGATTTACTTCAGGAATTGCTGATAGTAGAGCTTGGGTATATGGATGCTTAGGGCTTTCATACAACTCATTAACTTCTGCCATTTCCACAATTTCACCTAAGTACATGACAGCAACTTGATCACTAATATGGTGTACTACACTTAAATCATGGGCGATAAAAATATAAGTTAGTTCAAATTCAGCTTGTAAATCTTCCATTAAATTAATAATTTGTGCCTGAATGGATACATCTAGCGCAGATACGGGTTCATCACAAATAACGAGTTTTGGTTCTAATGCAAGTGCCCTGGCAATACCGATCCGCTGGCGTTGTCCACCGCTGAATTCATGAGGATAGCGGTCCTTATGCTCAAGTTGTAATCCTACTACATCTAACAAGTGTTTTAACTTCTTTTCTCGATTTGCTTTGGGCAGGTTAAAAATTTTCATCGGTTCGTTAATCATTTGGGCAATTGTTCTCCGTGGGTTTAGGGAAGCATAGGGGTCTTGAAAAATAATTTGCATATCTTTTCTTAGTTTACGAAGTTTCTCACCGCGATAGCTTTCAATACTTTCTCCGTTAAAGATAATCTTTCCAGCTGTAGGCTTCACCAATTTTAAAATGGATCTGCCTACAGTTGATTTTCCGCAACCGCTTTCACCGACCAGACCAAGCGTTTTTCCGGCTTGTACAGAAAAAGAAACTCCATCGACTGCTTTTAACACGGACTTATGTCTGGATAGTAGTTGGCTGTTTTTTAATGGGAAATATTTTTTTAAATTGTTTACTTCTAGTAATGTACTCATGGATTAATCACCTTTTCTGATTGCGATTGATTGTAGAGAAGACAACGTACAAAATGATCAGGACCGACAGGCTGCAATATTGGATCTATTTTCCGGCAACTGTCCATTACGTACTGACAACGGGGAGCAAAACTACATCCTTGAGGTAATGCTTTTAAATCTGGTGGTCCGCCAATAATCGTTTGCAGCTTTGTTTTGTCCGGCTTTATAGTCGGAATGGAATTCATTAAACCGGTCGTATAAGGGTGTTTCATCTCGTCAAATAATTGGGTAGTTTTTGTATATTCAACTGGCTTTCCAGCATACATCACCATAACTCGGTCACAGGTTTCAGCAACAACTCCAAGATCATGTGTAATCATAATAATTGCCATATTTAAATTCCGTTGCATGTCCTTAAATAGTTCTAAAATTTGCGCCTGGATCGTCACATCTAATGCAGTAGTTGGCTCATCAGCGATTAAGACAGCTGGGTTACAGGTAAGTGCCATCGCTATCATAATTCGTTGCCGCATGCCACCGCTGAATTCATGCGGATAGTTACTCAATCGTTTATCCGGATCAGGAATACCTACTAAATGAAGCAAATCAACTGCCTTTTTTCGGGCTTGCATTTTCGTAACATTCTCGTGTGCTCTGATCGTTTCTATCATTTGCTTCTCAATAGTAAAAACAGGATTTAACGATGTCATTGGATCTTGAAAAACCATGGAGATTTCTTTACCACGAATGTTCCGCATCTGCTTTCGCGTTTTTGTTCGCAAGTCTTCTCCTTTATATAAAATAGTGCCTTGGACAATTTTTCCCGGGTGGGGAACTAATCCCATAATTGACATTGCTGTCATGCTTTTACCGGATCCGGACTCGCCAACAATTCCTAGGGTTTCTCCTGGATATAACTCAAAATTCACGTCATCAACGGCTTTTATCAGACCATCTCTCGTAAAAAAATGGGTATGTAAGCTTTTGACTTCAAGGATGGGTGATTGATTTTGCATCGAACTCCTCCTTTTAAAAAGTGATCCAATTATTCAATCTTTTCAGAAAATAATCGAGTTAGGTTTTAGCTGTTATCGTAGTATATGAAGCGAAAAGGAAAATTAGTAGTTATTTTTTATCTGTTTGTCCAATAGAAGAATTGCTAATTTTTAAAGTGTAAATGGAGAGAAAAAATATTTTGAATCTAAAACTAGCAAGGGTAGGTAAATTTTTAGGTTTAATCAGACATTATGCACAAATAATTTTCCGATTATCGACGCTTTAACAAGGATTGCTGAAGCTGGTGATAAACAACACCATCTGGAAATCTGGAATTTCGTTAAAAATACAATGGATCATATTTTACTGAATTTATCCCGCATGTAAGGTGTCGTAAGCCTCCCACTACAAGACCAGAGTTGATACAAAAAGGGTCTACGTGTGAGAAAACGGCACCTAAATGCCCGATTCGTGAGAAGGGCATTTAGGTCATACCCTTCTAGGTACTAACATTCAGTAGGAGATGGAAGAAAACTCCTACTGAATGAAGTTTCACTTTATAATTGAGTCGGATCAGAAACTATTGCTAAGGAATTTATGCAACCTTGTCGAAATAACGGGAAATAAGCAGGAGTGCGATTATATTTCGAATATTTAAAATAATATGAACAATAAAGATTTTGTGTTTAAGATTTCCGGATGAAGGAATAATACAGATAAGGAAATTAGTTGGATATATCTATTAAAAGGAGTGTAAATATTGAAGCAGGAAGCGTTAAGAAAAGAGATTGAGCATATCTTAGAAAATAGCTATATAGGTCCGATGGCAACAGTAAAAAGGAATATGCCTCACTCTAGGTATATGACATTTTATCATAATAACTTAACCCTATATACGTTAACGGATAAAGGTACGGAAAAAACGGAGGATCTTGAAAAGAATCCTTATACGCATATAATTCTCGGATATGAAGGGGAGGGAATGGGCGATGCGTATGTTGAATATGAAGGAAAGGTGAGCTTTAACGAATCTGCAGAACTAAAAAAACAATTATGGAGTAATCAACTAAAGCAATACTTCTCTAGCCCGGATGATCCGAACTTAACCGTTTTAGAAATTAAACCCTTGCATATCCGCTTAATGAATAAAAAAGGTGAAGAAAGTCCACAAGAATTAGAAATAACCTAATTATAAGCATTATAGTCGACGGTTAGCATTCGTAAGATAGAGAGCAACAGCCCGCAGGCAAAGCCAGAAAACGAAAAAGACGTCGCAAAATCTAAAACAGAACACTGTAAAGTCGAACCAACATGCCCGAAAGTCGAAACAAAGCTTCATCAAATCGGAACAAAATGCCCAGAAGTCGTAACAGAACACTCCTAAGACGAACCAGAGCATCTCCACAGTCGGGCGAGCACACCACGAAGTCGAACCAGAATGCATGAGAAAGTATAACTAAAAATGCAAATTCAGGGCACAGAAAAAAAGCAGCCAGTTGCGATATTGAAGCAACTGGCTACTTACTTTATCGCGTTTAGTATATCTACTTTTTTCGGAAGAATAATGGTGCGGTTAGCTTTTGGTTCTTTCTGTTTGTAAGCTAAGTCTTCCATCGGTAATCTTGTAGACTTTGTTACAGTAGTCAATAAGTCGCGTATCATGCGTAACGACAATAGTTGTTTTGTTATTGTTTACTGTTAGCTCTTTAAGCATTTCCATAACTTCAAACGCACGATCAGAATCAAGCGAAGCAGTTGGTTCATCAGCAAGTATAATACTCGGATTTGTATATAATGCTTTTGCGATAGCTACACGCTGTCTTTCACCACCTGATAAATCGGCTGGAAAACTATTTAAAAGCTTCTCCATTCCTAAAGTCTGATAAAGCTCTTGAAGTTTTTCTGAAGGTAAATTATCTTTTTTCACCTTATCTAATAATTGCAATTGTTGTTTGACATTAAGAAAAGGAACTAAATTTGAGGCTTGCAAAACAAAGCCAATTTCCCTTAATCGTATTGCTGAACGTTGTTTTTCTTTTAACTTGGTAATATCTGTACCGTTGATTAACACATTTCCATTCGTCGGAGTTTGCAAACCTCCTGCAATCGTTAAAAAGGTACTTTTTCCTGAGCCGGAGGGACCAATTACGGCAATTAATTTGTTCTTATCCGCGGAGAAATCAGTTGGCTTTAGCGCTTCAATTTCCGTATGACCTGAACCAAAAACTTTATTTACTTGCTTCATTTCAAGAGTTGCCATGGTTTAACCTCCAATCGCTTTTAGTGGATCTACTTTTACAATTGTTTGAACAGAGAAGAGTGCTCCTAATATGGAGACAAAAATAAGCACAACTCCATAGATAATCAGGTAGAGATAGTTATAGTCAACAGGTACGGCATCAGGTAAAAATAATCCAGTAATTATCGTTAAAATAAAGCCAATGATAACACCTGCAATGGAAAGCAAGAATGTTTGGGCAATAACAGACCTTGCTAGGTATTTACCGGAGATCCCTTGAGCCTTCATCACACCAAAAATACTTACTTTTTGAATGGTAAGGACGTATAAGAAAATGGCCAATACTAGAGCAGAGATAACAAATAAGAAATAAATCATCATTGTTAACGTTAAATTTTGCTCAGAGTAGCCTGGAAGATTTTCTATAAATGTAGAAGTATCCACGACTTGCAGATTTTCGTTTACTTCCACATTTGACAGATCAGCAGTCCGAATAATAAAGGCATTTATCTGATCATGATAGTTATCAGCAGCTTTCCCGTAGCGAATTTTTTGCACGGTATCTAAACCAGTATAAAGGACGGGAGCGGCACTGAATTTCGCATTATTCGTAAAGCCTACAATAGTTAGCTTTTCCTCTGTTGACGAAAGACTTAATTCATCACCAAGCTCAAAACCCTCATTTTTTAGTGAATCATTTGCGATGACTTCGCCTGTTTTGTCAAATTCCTTTCCCTCGGTTACATTTGGCATAATAAATTCATTTTTATTCATACCAAAAATCGCTACATTTGATTTATTGTTTCCTGAAGTAGCTATGGAACTAATCTGAGCTAGGCTCGCATATTCATCTGTACCTTCACCGTTGTAATCACCCAGCTTTAAACTGGATTGAGGTAGATTAATGTCAGATTCCTTTGTCAAAATAACTCCTTGACTAGCCCATTTATCAACAGCTGCTTTATTCATATTTTCTAAACCATTTGCCAGTCCTGATAAAAAGAAAACAAGGTAGGAAACGAGTGTTAATACACCAATAATCAAGATAAAACGCAATTTATTATTTTTTATTTCATTCCAAGCTAGAAACATGTTCTCCCTCCCAATAATAGTTTCTTTTTATGGTATATACACCCTTAATAAATTGTATAGGATTATTTTAGCGATTTCTAGCATATAAGCTTAAGGGTAGCAGAAAGGTGATTGTTGAAAGTAAAGCACGTCATAGTAATCTCAAGAGGTGAAAAGGCGATAGTCAAAGTAGTTGTATGGGTTTTCGCTATTATATAAGTGGAGAAACAGAAATTGCTAGCTAGTCTTGTCAAAAGATATGAGAATATGTTAGGGGAGGATGGACTGGATAAACTTGAAAAATGGATATGCACAACTATGTGATTGTTTTTTGTGTGGTAAACTTTCCTACGAAACCGAGACAGTATCGTGGATTTATCCCGCATGTAAGGTGCCGTAAGACTCCCACTTCAAGAGCCTCGAGTTGATACAAAAGGGTCTAAGTGGGAGAAAACGGCACCTAAATACCCGATTCGTGAGAAGGGCCTTAAGGTCATACCCTTCTAGGTACTAACATTCAGTAGGAGATGGAAGAAAACTCCTACTGAATGAAGTTTCACTTTATTCGAATATAATGATGAATCCATGCATAGTTAAGATGAATGAAAAAATTTCTCATCTTAACTATTCAATAGCTTTCCAGGCCTATTTTTGCAGGAAGAAAATAACGTTTCTTTTGCTAAATGACTAAAAAATTATATTAAAATATACTACGTTACGCTCTTGTCAACTTTTCATTTACCTCAGGGTCATATAAAGCAGTCATTTTTTGCAAAATACTTCTAGATATTTTCGTACAATATGATTTGGGGTAAAATTATATACTTTTACTACTTCTTCTCCTTTACCAGAAGCGCCAAACTTATCAACACTTATATTTATCCCGTCTAAGCCAGTATATTTACTCCAGCCAAAATTAGAACCTAATTCAATCGAAAGTCGATTTCGTATATGATTTGGCAGAACATGGGCTTGATACGTTTTATCTTGTTGATCAAATAAATCAAAACTTGGCATAGAGACAACAGAAACATCAATATCGTTTTCTGATAATTTCTTTTGAACTTGTATCGCTAAGTTAACTTCAGATCCGCTTGCTATAATAATGCCATGTTGGGTGTTACTTCTTGCGGGGGATAATATATAAGCCCCTTTTTCAACTCCAAACCTGGCTTTTTCTCTAGTACCAGGTAAGATAGGTAAGTTTTGGCGACTTAAAATAAGTAATGTTGGTTTAGATGTTGAGAGAATAGCCATTCTCCACGCTTGAGATGCTTCATTTCCATCAGCAGGACGGATAACACTAATATTAGGCATAGAGCGAAAAGATGCTAATTGTTCAATCGGTTCATGAGTCGGACCGTCTTCACCGACGCTAATAGAATCATGTGTAAGAACATAAATTCCAGGCAGATTAGAAATCGCTGCAACTCGGATCGCTGCCCGTAAATAATCAGAGAACACAAAAAAAGTCCCCACATACGGTATCGTTCCACCATGCAAAAGCATTCCATTCATAATTGCTCCCATAGCAAATTCTCTAACGCCAAACCAGATATTACGTCCTGAGTAATCCAGAGGCGAAAAGTCTTTGGAGTGGTGGATCATAGTATTATTAGAAGAACTTAAATCCGCTGAACCTCCCCAAAATGAATTTAACTTTTTGCTAATTGTCTGAATAGCGGCTTCACTTGCTTTTCGTGTAGCTATAGGTGTATCTGCAGTAGAGTATCTTGGTAACAGATCAGCCCAATTTGTTGGTAGTTTGCCGTTAAGAGCATTTATTAACTGTTTGCCCTTTTTGGGAAATTGTTGTTCAAAGGTAGCAAGTAAACTATTCCATTGTTGCTCTATCTTTTCACCTGGTTTGACTAATTGTTCATGAAAGTAGAGAGCAACTTCTTCTGGTACAGTAAATGGAGGGAAATTCCAATTATACTTTTCTTTAGCTATCATGGTATTTTCTTTTCCTAAAGGTGCTCCATGTACTTTATTCGTACCTTGATGAGGGGCACCGTAGCCAATAATTGTTTTAACTTCAATAAGTGTAGGCTTTTCCATTTCTGCTTTTGCTGCTTCGATTGCTTTAGAAATAGATTCTAAATCATTTCCATCTGCTACTACAATATGTTGCCAACCATAAGCAATAAAACGGGCTCCGACATCTTCCGTAAATGCTTTATTAGTTGGGCCATCAAGTGATATATCGTTGGAGTCATATAACACAATTAACTTTCCTAATTTTAAGTGCCCCGCTAATGAAGCGGCTTCCGCTGCTACTCCTTCCATTAAATCACCATCGCCACATAAAGCATACGTATAATGATCGATAATCGAAAAACCGTCTTGATTATAGGAAGCAGCTAAGTGTGCTTCAGTCATCGCCATGCCTACTGCATTGGCGATGCCTTGACCTAAAGGCCCCGTTGTAGCTTCAACGCCATCCGTTACACCAAATTCAGGGTGTCCAGGGGTACGGCTTCCCAACTGGCGGAAATTTTTTAGATCATCTATTGTAACATCATATCCTGCTAAATGTAATAAGCTGTAAAGCATGGCAGAGCCATGCCCGGCTGATAGTACAAAACGATCCCTATCCATCCATTTCGGGTTTTTAGGATTCACTTTTAAATGCTTTACCCACAGTACGTAGGCCATTGGTGCAGCTCCCATTGGTAATCCGGGATGACCTGAATTTGCAGCATTGATTGCATCAATGCTTAATGCCCGGATTGTATTAACTGCTAAATGATCAATATTATCAAACATAGTAAACACTCCTAGGAAAAACAGATCAGGGGAACCTTCTTTAGAATCGGTTAGAGTCTTTTTAATCAAGCAAGTTATTAGAAGTAAACACTAGTAATAGTAATAACCCGAGTGGCAAAAGATTAAAAACAGTGGGATGAGGAGTACCTTCCCCATCCCTGTTAATTAGATCTATCTACCCCTTCCATTCTGTTTTTTTATAGTTTTTCTTTAATTCTCGTCGTAGCACCTTGCAGGTTATAGCATTCTACATAATCGCGTATCGGTCGTTTAATATGTTCCACAATAAATCGCTGTCCGTTAATATTCACCTGATTTAAATTAGCGTATAATTTATCAATTTCTTTCTTCACTTCTGCAAGGTTAAATGTGTAATGTCCGGCAATATCTAAAATAGCAGTAGATAATTCAGCGTCATTCATAATTTCATCAACCGTGAGTTCTGTTTGGTCTCCAACCATCCATTTTCTCCAGCGTTCACTTTGAATAGCATGATAGAGCAATACATCTCGTAATTTAGATGGGTTTTCAATCAAACCGTAATCTTTTAACTTCTGTTCGACACTTGCTAATTTTAAATAGCCTCTTGTTTCCTCTGTTCCATACTGAGGTGCTACATTTGTTGCTGTAATCTGTGATGGAATATGCTCTAGTAAGGAGACATCATCTAAATAATCACCATTATGTTCTTTTAAACCAACACCATATTTTTTCGCCATTTGGGCGAGCTCATAGGCATTTTCAAAATTAAATTGTCCCGCTTGTTCCGTTTTTCTCACTAATGTTCCGGTTTGTCCGACAATAAAAGTAGGCATTGGTAATCCTTTTTCATCTAATTCTTCCTGTAAGCGAAGAATAAATGTTTCATAAATATTTGTAGATGTTAGTCCTCCATTTGTTTCTTCTGTACCTACTTCATAGCCAATTTCCGGCAGATTTCGAGCTTTTCTCTCCTGTTCGCAATACTCAATTAATTCGACGGTGCGTTCAATTACCGTCTCAAGTGGTATTACTTTTCCCACTTCGAAGGGATCTTTTGTCGGGTCAATCATTAATAAGTCAAAGCCCGCTTCAATATCCGCTAAATAGGATTTCTTTCCTAGAGCCATTGCTTCATTTACTGGTAAATGGTCATTTCTTTCTTTATCTCGTTGCCACGGACCACCGTGATCTCGACATACATAGTACAAGCCGTTAAAGTTTGTTTTTACTGCTATTTCTTTAATAGCTTCCATAAAGGTAAACTGATTCCATCCATTTACATAACCACCGCCAAGTTCATCCATATCTACTTGGTTTCTGCTAGCAATAAACATTAATGGAAAATCATAATCTCTAGCTAATTCAAAGCTTGCTTGTAATAAATTCTTTGACATTGGACCAATACCTAATAATGTTGCGCTTTTATTTTCTTCTTGTAATTCTAACAATGCTTTAACAGTCGATTTGATAGGTGTTTTCATGATTATGACTCCTCCTGTTGTAAATAATGGTGCTGTCCAAAAAGCGGGTAGTGAAGGTCAAGAAATATTAGAGTGCCAACGTCTTGGCTAGATGTAATAGTTGTCAGTTAAATTTTAGATCTGTTGGAAACGAATACAGACATTCGTATGGTTAATGGTCCCGCTTCTTGAAGATGCTTTATTAAGTTAAGAGATTCACATAAAGATCAATATTTATTTAGTTTTAGAAGGTGGGTCAGCTTCTTGAAGATCAGGTTTTGTAAAATGTAGTATTAAAGCTGTTACAAGTGATCCAATTAGCATGGCTAAGAAGAACCATAGTTTTCCATCAACTGCGCCAATGACGATTAATCCTCCATGCGGAATATACGTACCTACATTTTGCAGCATGCCGATTCCACCGCCAACAGCGCTACCAATCATAATGGCAGGAATTACTCGTTTTAAGTCATTTACGGCAAACGGAATTGCTCCTTCGGTAATACCAATCAATCCCATAAAACCAGCACTTACACCCATTCCACGCTCTGCCTTCGTATATTTTCTTCGTGAAATAAATGTAGAAATAGCAAGTCCTAATGGAGGAATAGCAACAGCGATACGGTGGGCACCATTTGGCTCAAAAATACCTTCTGCCATTAAAGCTAGCGTAAAGGCAGTCACAGTTTTATTAATTGGTCCTCCCATGTCAATAGCGGTAAATGCACCAATGACCAATCCTAAAAGTAAGGCGTTTCCTCCCTGTAATGAAGATAGGAAATGAACGAGTGATGTTACAAACCCAGATAGTGGTTGAGCTAGGATATAAATATAAACCATCCCAACGATAAATGTAGTAATAATAGGAATGATTAAGATAGGCATAATAGTCCTTATCGTAGGACCAACTTTCCATGTTTTTACATATCTTGCAAGATAGCCAGCCATAATTCCGACAATCATAGCTCCCAAAAACCCAGTAGATACACCTTCATCACCCAATGGGGTGTTAGCAATATGACCTAGTATCATACCGGGAATAAGTCCAGGCTTCCCTGCAATAGAATAGGCAATATAGCCTGCTAAAATGGGGATCATCATAGCAAAACCTGCTACTCCGATTGTGTTTAAATTTTGTAGAAACGGGTTTGTTACAACCATTCCTTCATCTGTTGGGGTTCCTGAAGATAATGCGATTGCTAAAAATATCCCCCCGACAATTACAGAAGGCATCATGTACGATACCCCAGTGCTAAACGCTTTTTTTAAATCCTCCCCTACTTTTTTACCATTAAATGACATAATTATCCCCTCCTGATTCAAAATATTCAAATAAATAACTTGGCACGAATATTAGGATAAATATAACGCTTTTTAAAATTTATAAGTTTTCTAGCTGATCAATGACATTGCTTACATTTTTAATAACGACAGATGGATCTAATGTAAGAACTTTTCCTTCTTCTCTTTTTTCATCAAAACGCTCATCACCTTCAATGCCAATAGATATAGCAAGAATAACTGCGTCTGCACTGGCAATTTCTTCTTCATTTAATTCATTTTCAATCCCCATTCCACCTTGGGTTTCTATAATAACTTCATAACCTCTTTTTTGGCATTCCTTTTCTATTGCTTCCTGTGCCATGTACGTGTGTGCAATTCCTGTTGTACAAGCTGTAACTCCTACGATTTTCATGGTTCATTTCTCCTTTCGAATGGTTAGTTCTTAATTCCTTCATTAATTTCATTTAATTGTTTAAATGCAGCTTCCGCATCCTTACAAGCGAATAGTTTCTGTCTAAACGCTTCATCCATTAGCTTCTTGCTCACTTGAGAGATATATTTAAGATGAATTTTATTACCGCCATTTTCAGGAACACCGATTAAAAATATATGCTTTACGAGATCCTCTCCTCTCTCATCCCATTGAAAGCTGATTTTTGTACTTAAGTAAGTTATAAATGGTTCATTTATAACATGGGATTTTCCATGGGGAATAGCAACATTAAAATCAACAGAAGTTGGCACTTGCTTTTCTCGATTTAAAACAGCTGTCATAAACGTTTGTTTATCAGTAATTAAATGGTTTGTGAACGCTTGGTTAACTAAAAACTCCAATACATCAAGTCTATTATGAAGGTCGACATTTATAAAAATCATTTCTTTGTTGATCAAGATATACCACTTCCTAACAAGCTGATAAATTTATCTTTACTGGATTTTATCCATAATTGTTCTACTGTTTCTTTATCTTCAATTAAATTGTAAACACAGCTAAGTATTTCTTTAACATGCTGTAAATCTCGTTTGGAAATACAGATGAAGAAAACAACATGGATTAATTGCTCATTCCATTTCAGCGGTTTCTTATTAACATAAATGGCAAGTACGGATTTTTTCACGAATTGGGGATTTCCGTGAGGAATAGCAACTCCAGTTGGTAACACAATATCCCCTACACGCATTCTCTCGAATACGCTTTCTTTGTATGTTGTATTTACATAACCTTTTGCAACTAAAGTATCTATTACATCGTGAATAGATTCAGTCATACATTTATATTCACAGTCAAATTCAATCAATCTTTTGTCGATATATGGTTTAATTTTAGTCAAACAATAACGGACTTCTTTTTTTGCTTTGCGTTTATTGTCTGTTAACACAAAATTAGCATTATAAAATTTTGAAATATTTTCCAGATCATCATTGTTTATAAGCGGGGACACCACAATTAACGGTGTATTCTGCACTTTAATATGTGCAGTTGAAATAATAAAATCTACTTTTTTTAGATTGACTTTAGTCATTTCATCAAAAGACGCTATTTCTATTAGATCAAGAGGTGGAAGTATTTTCCGAACTCTATTTAATAATAGTCCAGACATAGTGATCCCGGTTGGACAAATAATCAGTACTCGTTTTCTTAGCTGCATACGATCAAGTGCAGATTGAAAATAAATCATTAGAAAACCAATTTCGTTTTCGGTAAATTTTATACCTAGTTGGTCTTCAAATCCGCTCATCACAAACCATGTAATATTGTACATTAATCCGAATTCATGTTTGATTTGCGTTATGAATGGATTTTGAACACAATAATTATGTTTTAGTCGATAGATCATTGATGGAAAATGCTTTTCTAATTGATTAGACAATTTATTATCTTTTGTTAAATCTACCTTTAGCATTTTGCTGACTTTTACTAATATCTTTTTTATAATTGGCTTAAAATCCATGTCTATTTCGCCTAAGCTCATTTTATTGGCAGCCATATGCCGATTAAGATATGTCGCGTCCCCTTTAGTAAATTTAATTCCAGTCATACTTGATATTTCTTCTAAGATGATGTTAGGTTGATTCAAATCTATTGATTGCTTTAATGACTTGGCTTGAATATGGCGTCCTAATGATGCTCTGTAAGTTAAAACAATGATGATACTTAAAATATTGTATACATAATAGTCGGCAATCAATTCCAATTTATTAATGGCAAACTTATAAAGCGAGTTATGACATATTTCTACTAATTCTTTTCCATAAAGTTCATTGAGAAAATCATATTTTTGTTGTTTGTTTTCTGAAAAAGTCATCTTTTTTGCTTCATATTTGCTGATTAGTGCATTGAACAGGACAAGTGTGTTTTGCAGCTCTTGCTCGGTTCCTTCTACTCGTGTTCCTTGTGTATCGCTCACTAATTGTACAGTTGATTGATTTAAGAATTGTTCTTTAATAAAATTTAAATCATTATTAATAGAACTTTTGCTGACGAAATAGTGATCGGCTAGATTACTTAGTGTGACCGTTTCCTGATTAAACAGTAAGCGTTTAATAATTTGAAGTCTTCTTTCTTTCACACCAAATAGCAATTTAGGAGTTAACGTATCTGAATTGTCGAGTTCAACGGTCTTTTTATTACCAATTAATTTAATTCCTACCCCCCTTTTTCTTACAAGTTTAAAACCTAATTTATGAACGAAAGGCCCCATTTTTTTAATATCTGAGTGAATCGTTCGCGTAGATACATGCAATTTATTTGCAAGGTACTCTGCAGTTTTCATTTCAGATTCTTTCATAAGCAATTTGATTAAAAGTATTTGTCGATCCGTTAACTCCACTGTTGTAAACCTCCTTTAGAGCAAAACTTAAAGAGATTTTTATGACGATAAAATGTGAACCTCATTACAATTTAAGTTTATTCCTACAGTCGATTAATGTAAATGACAGTTTGTTTCAATAATTAAATGCAAAATGATAAACGCTTTCATATTAAACGTTGCTGAGATATTGGAACCTTTTCCCAATTAATGGAGAGGAGTGAATGATGGTATTTGACAACCTAGCATTATTTGATACTATCTTGTACTATAAGAAAGTATAAAATTTTAGGGTTTATAATATAAGAAAAACTACAGCTTTCGCTAAAGACTTGGCGATAAGCCAAGTTTTTCTAATAAGAGTACTCAGTTTAAATTGAGGAGAGAAACTATGACTATAATAGCCTTTGATTTAGATGACACCTTATACGATCGAACTTTGCCGCTAAAGAAGACATTTAAAGAGTTTTCAGCAACGAAGCAACTTAACTTTAGCCAGATTTATCCTATCTATCAAAAAAATAGTGATATCGGATTTGAACAGGTGACTAGAAAACGTTGGACATTAGAAGAATCTTATGTATTTCGTATTCAAGAGACGTTACAGGAAGTGAATATTACGATTACCAAGCAGGAAGCTCTGGCATTTCAAGCAATGTATAAAAATAATCAGGAGCATATCGAATTAAGACCTTATATAAAAGAAATATTGGATTTCTTGCAAGATAAAGGGATACAAACGCTTATCATCACGAATGGGCCATCATGTAACCAGCGGAAAAAAGTGAAAAATCTAGGGTTAAATAACTATTTTTCTGACAAAGAAATTATCGTTTCAGAGGAAGAACATCTTGCAAAGCCAGATCGGAGAATATTTGAATTAGCCGAAGATAGATTCCACTTTACTAAACAGGCTGCCTGGTATATTGGCGATAACTATCAAATCGATATGATTGGTGCCCATCAAGCCGGCTGGACAGGCGTTTGGCTTAATCCAGCAAAACAGTTACCTGCAAATCAACCTAGTGTAGCGGATAAAACAGTACACACTACGGAAGAATTAAAGTATTATTTATTTCACGTATTAAAAGCAATGAGCAAGTGATTTTGCTATACGTTAGCTGTAACTAGTTGCATGTTTTATGGTAGATACATTTCCAGTAGATTGTAATAGTTAGCCCCTTTTTACAGTCCATTATTCTAAAAGTAATGTTAGGATAATGGTTTTTTTATTGATAGGAAATTATAAATTTGATTTATAAAAGTAGCTTCGTCTAGCTTAAGCGCTTGTGCTGCTAGCAAACTTCAAACTTCTTTCTGGGATGAGTCAACATCGTCTCGAATCTAAAGAAAGGCCGACTAAAAGCGGGCTTGGTCGCCCAGTCGCCATACCCCTGTTTTAGAGGCATGTTTCCTTTATCCCGAATGTAAGAAGCCGTATTTTTCTCATTTCCAGATCTGCTTATCACCGAACATGGTGGAAAAATGGCTACTAAATCCCCAATTCATTCGGGTCGACAGGACAAGGAAAGGCTACGACAGCGACACACCGCACGCAGAAAAAGCGTTCTTCTTTTTCAAGGACAAGGAAAGCTACGACAGCAATACACCGCACGCAGAAAAAGCGTTCTTCTTTTTCAAGGACAAGGAAAGCTACGACAGCAATACACCGCACGCAGAAAAAGCGTTCTTCTTTTTCAAGGACAGAGTTGCTACCAGCAATACATCGCACGCAGAAAAAGCGTTCTTCTTTTTCAAGGACAAGGAAAGGCTACGACAGCGACACACCGCACGCAAAAAAAGCGTTCTTCTTTTTCAAGGACAAGGAAAGCTACGACAGCAATACACCGCACGCAGAAAAAGCGTTCTTCTTTTTCAAGGACAAGGAAAGCTACGACAGCGACACACCGCACGCAGAAAAAGCGTTCTTCTTTTTCAAGGACAAGGAAAGGCTACGACAGCGACACACCGCACGCAGAAAAAGCGTTCTTCTTTTTCAAGGACAAGGAAAGCTACGACAGCAATACACCGCACGCAGAAAAAGCGTTCTTCTTTTTCAAGGACAGAGTTGCTACCAGCAATACATCGCACGCAGAAAAAGTGTTCTTCTTTTTCAAGGACAAGAGCATTCTTTGAATAAAGTTTCACTTTATCTCGAGTAGGTCTGCCGTTTGTACGCCGTAAGCCAAGCACTTCTAGCTTTTGTTCCACTATAGGAAAGTATAAAACTTTATGGTTTATAGTATAAGAAAAACGATAGCTTTCGCCATAAAGACTTGGCGATAAGCTAAGTTTTTCTAATGGGAAAATGATTATCTGTAAGTTGTCTGTAACATAAATAAGTAAATTTGGGAATACAATCTAGTATAAGTAGACATGAGCAGTAATTTATGTTATTTTTATTATGAATTAAGACATTATTAATTCATAATAAATTCGGTGGGAGGTTGTGGAATGAATCAGTTAAAGGGGATTCATCACGTAACAGCTATTACAAGCAGTGCAGAGAAAATTTATGAGTTTTTCACATATGTACTCGGTATGCGCTTAGTTAAAAAGACAGTAAACCAAGACGATATTCAAACGTATCATTTGTTCTTTGCAGACGATAAAGGCAATCCCGGTACTGATATGACCTTTTTCGATTTTCCGGGAATTTCTAAAGGATCACATGGAACGAATGAGATTTATAAGACTTCGTTTCGTGTGCCTTCTGATGCAGCTCTTGCCTATTGGGTAGAGCGATTTGACCGATTGGAAGTGAAACATACAGGAATCCAAGAGCAATTTGGTAAAAAAACATTAGCTTTTGTTGACTTTGACGATCAGCAATATCAACTTATCTCAGATGAATATAATCGCGGTGTAGAAGCAGGGATTCCTTGGCAAAAGGGACCTATTCCCTTAGAGTATGCTATTACGGCTTTAGGACCTATTTTTATCCGAATTGCTAAATTCGATCATTTTAAAGAAATCTTGGAAAAAGTGTTCGAGTTTACAGAAGTCGCCGAGGAGAACGGGTTGCATCTGTTTGAAATGGGAGCAGGAGGAAATGGTGCTCAAGTAATTGTGGAACCAAACGATACGATGACTAATGCACTTCAAGGTTATGGAACAGTACATCATGCAGCTTTTCGGGTGGAAGATCATTCTATGTTAGAAAAGTGGAAAACGCGAATGGAAAACTTTGGCTTCCAAACTTCTGGGTTCGTTAATCGATATTATTTTGAATCGCTTTACATGCGCGTGGCACCGCAAATTTTGTTTGAATTCGCAACAGAGGGACCTGGATTTATGAGTGATGAACCATATGAAACACTAGGGGAAAAGCTGTCTTTACCGCCATTTCTTGAACCGAAACGAAAAGAAATTGAGCACATGGTACGGCCGATTGATACAGTAAGAAGTACGATTAAATTTACGAAGGAATAGCTCTGGTATATTGTGAAAGTAAAATTAATGATATAAGCTTTATTTATAGAAGCGTCATCGAAATAAATATCAATACCTTCCATTCAGTGGTATTTATGAATCTGTATAATGGAAAAGCAAAAGCAGTTCTTAAAAAGCTATCATGACAGAAGCCATTAGATCTTGACGGTGGAAGCTTTAACGAATACGATAAGATATAAGATTAACCATTCTCTATACTCATTCCGTTTTAAGTTTGTAAAAGTAGTTTACAACGATTAATTGTAGAAATGGGCAGAAATATCCCCCATTAGCAGGTGGGGGACAACGTCATTTTCTAACTATCTATTGGGTTAAAAGCCCCCTGATTACAAATGGTGTGGCATATTTCTGACGTACCCCATGAATGGGAGGTTAACATGGACAAGCCTTTATTCAATATTCCTCATCAAACGTATTCCATGCTCAGTCAAAGTGAAAGGTACTTACTTGAGTTCATTCATGAGCATATGGATGAAATAGCTGATATGTCAATTGTTACACTTAGTGAACAGGCAAATGTATCGACAGCAACGATTGTTCGATTAATGAAGAAAATTGGTTATAATGGTTATACTTCATTTAAATATCGGTTGAAACAAGATAAGCAAATGGTGGATACCAATGATTTGTTGGCAGATATTGATGATGATATTAAACAAGTCATTAAGAAAAATGAAGAAGAAGTATCCCGAACGATTCAGCTGCAGAGCATTGGACAAATTGAAGATGTTGTTCAGAAAATGTATAAAGCAGAGCGGATTTACATTTTTAGTCGCGGCTTTTCAGAGATGATTGCAAAAGAAATGATGATTAAGCTGCAAGCATTAGATAAAATCTGTGAAACGCATGAGGATCCAAATATTATTCGCGTGAAATCCCGCAAAGTTACGAGACATGATATCGCGATTTTTATATCATTAAATGGTGAAACGGAAGAGCTTGTAGAAGCGTGTCAAAACTTAAATATTAGACAAGTGACGACAATCACCTTAACCACGAAAGTGGATTCGTCCCTAAGCCGTTTATCTGACATGACTTTATTAGGTTATAAAACAGAGCATTCCCTGTTTCCAGAATATGAGGTACGATCTCGTCTATCGCTTAATGTCATTGCGAGGATACTGCTTGACTCTTATGTGATTCGAACAAGAAAATAAGGCGTTTTGCCACTTACTGAGGCACGAATGGGTTTCTCAGTAAGTGGCTTTTTTGTTTAGGAAATGATATCTGTTTCCCTATGGTGAATAACTTTTTTTGAAAAGTAACTTCGCCGTCTAGCTTAATTGTCGTTTGCTAGCAAACGAGCAATTCTCCTACGATAAGACTTGAATAGACCGACTAAAAGCGGGCTTGCCGCTCAGGCGTCGGCATATCCCTGTCTCAGGGGCATGTTTTCGTTATCAGTCAGAAGCTCTCCAGTTTGTACGTCTAACTTGAGCGCTTCTAGTTTTTGCTCTTGTATATGGGTTTACATAAACTGAAAACATTTACATAAAAATCTGTGCCATACTAAAAGTAACAAGAGAGAAAGTAGGTGAGGCTGTGATCTATACATGCACAATGAACACCGCCATCGATTTGTATGTGGCGATGGAAGTGTTAAAGCCGAGTACTGTGAATCGAACGTACGATGAAGATTACCAGCCAAACGGAAAAGGTGTCAATGTCTCTTTGATGCTGAAGAAAATGGGAATAGCTAATACGGCGTTCGGATTTATCGGTGGATTCTCAGGTGATTTCATTCAAGAAGAACTAGAGAAATTAGATATAACTACGGATTTTATTAAAGTCGATGGCAATACGCGTATTAACGTATTTATAAATGCTGATGAGGAATACAAAATTGTCAATCGAGGACCATTTATTGATCAACAGGCTTTAGATAAACTGTTGAAAAAAATAAACGAAATTCCTGCAGAAAGTATCTTAATCGTATCCGGAAGTCTTCCGCGTGGGGTAGATGAACGTGTTTTAGTTACCATCGCAAACATCTGTAATAAGAATGCTGTGAAACTGATCCTTGATTCTAGTTCATCTGTTGTTTTAGAGACACTTCCTTATGGTCCATATTTATTAAAGCCGAATGAAGATGAACTGGCACAGCTATTTGGCGAAAGCTCCCTATCGGAAGAACAGATGATGGCATATGGCGAAGAATTGATTCAACGGGGAGCAAGACATGTCATTATTTCCAGAGGAGAAGACGGGGCACTATATATAGATAAGCAAACCGTCATCAAAGCGAGTTCTCCTAAAGGGAAAGTAGTCAACACTGCTTGTGCGGGAGATGCTTTATTAGCTGCTTTTATCGCCAAAACAATCGGTAATAAAAGCCCGGCTGAGGCACTTGCTTATGCTGTAGCTACAGGTGCATCGACAGCATTTTCTAAAGGATTAAGTGATTTAACGGATATACCAGAGTTAATGAATCAAGTTCATATAACAAGTCTAGGGAGGTAAAAAAGCATGGCAAAGAAAAAAATTGTTGCTGCTACAGGTTGTCCAACAGGTATTGCGCACACATTTATGGCTGCGGAAGCTTTACAAAAAGCAGCTGAAAAATTAAATGTGGAAATTAAAGTAGAAACACACGGGCAAGTCGGTATTGAAAACGCATTGACACCACAGGATATCAAAGAAGCAGATGGCGTCATCATTGCGGCCGATAAAGATGTGCAAGCAGACCGTTTTCATGGGAAGTCAGTCGTAGATGTTCCGGTAGCTAAAGGGATTCGGGAACCAGAAACACTTATTCAGCAAATATTAAATGGACAAGCTCCAGTGTACTATGCTTCAGATTATAAGGGATCCGGTGAACAGGACGCAAATAATGTTGAAGGTGCAACTCACCATACGAATGGCAAGTGGATCCATACGATTTACAAACATTTAATGAATGGTGTATCTCATATGCTGCCATTTGTTGTCGGTGGCGGGGTACTCATCGCTGTATCATTTTTGTTTGGTATCTACTCCGCTGATCCGAAACATGAGCAATATAACGAATTCGCAGCCTTACTAAAAGAGGTTGGGGGTTTAGGATTTAGTTTGATGGTGCCAATTTTGGCAGCGTTTATTGCCGAATCGATTGCGAAACGACCGGGTATGGTAGTTGGCTTTATTGGCGGTTTATTAGCTAGCCAAGGCGGAGCAGGTTTTTTGGGAGGTATATTAGCAGGATTTATTGCAGGTTATATTATTATCTTATTGCAAAAACTATTGAAAAATTTACCACGCTCGTTGGATGGATTAAAATCGATATTTTTGTACCCAGTACTTGGTATTTTTCTAATTGGTATAATTATGAAACCAATTATTATTCCGGTTACGGGGTTAAACGAAGGTTTGATGGATTTCTTAGCGTCTGTTCAATCAACGAATCCATTATTACTCGGTCTGATTGTCGGTGCTATGTGTGGATTTGATATGGGTGGTCCATTTAACAAGGCGGCATATGTAACAGGAACTTTATTACTAGCTGAAGGCAACTTATATTTTATGGCCGGTGTATCAGCTGCTTGTATTGCGCCGCCATTCATTATTGCTTTTGCAACCGTCATGTTTCCAAAATATTTTTCTAAAGAGGAGCGAAATGCTGGAGCTGTTAACTTTATTTTAGGTTCTACCCACATTACGGAAGGTGCTATTCCATTTGCCGCTAAAAACCCAATAGTCGTTTTACCAATTATTATGCTTGGTTCTAGTATTGCGGCAATAATGACGTATTTGTTTAAAGTACAGGTACCAGCACCACATGGAGGATTTTTAGTTCTACCTGTCGTAACAGGAGCATTTCAATGGGTGCTATCTATCCTTGTAGGATCATTAGTAGGAGCACTTCTCTATGGAATGTATCGAAAAAAAGCAGCTCAAAAGAAAAAAATCGAAGGGTGATTAGGTTATGAAACAGATGATTCAGCCAGAATTTATTAAACTTCAAGCAACAGCATCTTCACAGCAAGGAGTCTTTCAAACGATAGCTGATATCGCTGTTGCAAATGGAATTGCCAATTCTGCTGAAGCTGTTGTAGAAGGGCTAAAGGCTCGAGAAGAAGAGAGCACAACCGGCTTTCAGGAAGGATTTGCTATTCCACATACCCAAGTGGATGAAGTCAAGAAGCCAGCAATTATTATTGTACGTACGGAAACAGGAATAGAGTGGGAGTCATTTGACGGGAAGCCGGCATTTTTCTTTCTATCCTTGCTCATTCCGAAATCGGAGGCAGGAACAACACATTTACAAGCACTATCCGCATTATCTCGAGCATTAATCAATGAAGAAATCAGACAAGCGATGCTAACAGCAACAACAGAAATTGAACTTGCTCATATTGTAAGTCAAGCTATCTCAAGAGAGGACGATTAATATGCCACTTATATCAACGACACCCATGCTGGAACTGGCAAAAAACGAAAATTATGGAATTGTTGCTTTTAATATTCATTCGTTTGACAGCATTTATTGGGTATTGGAAGCAGCAGCGGAAATGAGATCACCAGTTATATTACAAACAACTGTAGGTACTGTGAAAGCGCTTGGGGCAGAAAATATCGTAAAAGTTGCCACGGCAGCAGCAGATTTTTATAACATCCCAACAGGTCTCCATTTGGATCACTGTACTGATTATGAAGTCATTAAGCAAGCTGTTCGTGCAGGCTACACATCTGTCATGATCGATGCTTCAAGGCACCCATTTGCGGAAAATGTGCAGCAAACGAAGCAAGTGATGGAACTGGCAGGATCTTTAGGTGTAAATGTAGAAGCAGAACTAGGCAAAGTTGGCGGGGTAGAAGAAGATATTGTCGTTTCCGAAAAAGATGCCCAAAAAGCGGTACCAGAGGAGTGTAAGGAATTTGTTTCCTTAACTGGTGTACCAACGCTTGCCCCAGCAATAGGTACAGCACACGGGATATATAAAGGTGAACCTGATATTGACTTTGCGCGAATTAAACAAATTAGTAAAATCATAGACATTCCGCTCGTATTACATGGAGGTTCGGCTGTACCAGAAGATGATGTACGCAAATGTGTAGCACTAGGTATGGCAAAGGTCAATGTTTCGACAGAACTAAAAAATGCCTACTCCATTGCCATTCGGGAGCATTTTGTAGATAATCCTGATAACCTGGATCCACGATCTTATTTACAAAAAGCGAAGGAAGCAGCAAAATCAATGGTCATATCCAAAATTAAAATGGTTGGCAGTGAAGGTAAAGTGGCGGATGCGGTTATTAAATAATTGGTATATGGCGCCACCTAAGTTTTTAACCAATTTTATTTTGGGAACCTCACTATAATTGGGATAGCATTATCTATCAACGATCAGTTTGTGAATAAATAAACACCTTTATGCTACTACACCATTATACGAAGTATTATTTAAAAGGCTTTTCTCAAGCATTGAGGGAGGCCTTCTGATACAATAGTAGAGAATGTGATACAGATAACATTTATATACTTGCAAATGAGGAGGGGCCGCATTGAAGCTAATTGCGATTGACTTAGATGGAACACTACTAGCAGATGATGGGACGATAAGTATGGAGAATGTACGTTCCATTCGCGAGGTACAGGATAAAGGACATATTGTATCTATTGCTACTGGTAGATCTTTGCATGATACGAAGGAAATTATTCGTCGCGCTAAACTTGATTGTCCCATAATTGTTGGTAATGGTGCAAGATCATTTCATCATGGAATAGATTTACATCAACTATATTTAGAAACTGATGTAGTGAAAGAGTTAATGTCATTTTTACAAGACTTAGAAGTATACTTTGAGATGTATACAAATGATGGTATATTACTAGAAAAGAACATGGAAACAATTTTACGAAAAGAGCTATCTAATGTCGGTAAAGATATCCTCGTGAGTCTTGATCAAATGATTGCCATTCAGCGTGGACAGCATGGCTTACAAATAGTTGATGACTATGAAACGGTCTGTTCATCGTATGAGGGAGTGTATAAAGTATTTGTACTATCTCTGCTTAGCAAAAAGCGGGACCAATTAAAGAATTGGATTGACTCAAGGAAGGATATATCCATCACTTCTTCAGGGAGAGAAAAACTTGAAATTGCTCATCATCGAGCAAGTAAAGGATATGCACTCGAACTACTGGCAAAACATTTTAACATCCCAATGAAAAATACTGTTGCGATTGGGGATAATTTTAATGATCTGTCCATGTTCAAAGTGGCTGGAATAAGCATTAGTATGGGAAATGCCGAGGATGAAGTAAAGCAAGAAACGACATACACAACTAAAAATTATGACCAACATGGAGTCGCTCATGCATTGAGAACATATGTCCTTGATGATGTAATGGCGAAGAAATGATGAAGACATGTGTCCATATTCAGTGGACCTATGCAATATAAAGCACTATGTAAAATAACGTAGTGCTTTTTGTTGTCGATATTCGTTTTTACTGGTTTAAAAGTAGCTTCGTCTAGCCAAACTCCTATGATAAATCGGCTTCCCTCGTCACCTTATTTTTTATTGGTGAACGTATAAATGTTAGTGAAATAACCATATTTAGTTTTATCTCGTATCAAGACTTCCATTTTAAGAGTTAAAGCTAATACGTAAAGGCTAATCGGAGATAACTGTACCTAACTGATTCGTTTGAACAAGAAAGACTTCTTGATTGTTCTGTATTAACTATACGGTGTTGATTTAACTTCCGGCATTCTGCTCCGGCTATACAGAAAAAGTGTTTTTCTTTTTCCAGAGTAACAAGTAAAACGATAGAGCGCACGCAAAAAAATGTTTGTTTTACTTATATAGTAGTAGGAGATGAGGAAAAGCGCTATAAATGAAACTGCCCTTTACTTATGTATAATAAATATACTAAATAGAACACCTATATTTACCCCGATTAGGATGGTGATGGCAAATAAACCAATCCCTATCTCCGCCCAATTTCCATCAGCAAAGATACTAAGAATAAATAGGGTGAAGTTAAGCAGGCTAACAACTGTAGTAATCAGATAAACAATGGTTCGGTTAAGATAACGTGCTAGAACAATGATTGCAATTGTGGCGAAAAAACCAGCAAGAATAAAGGGGCTCCACACGGTAATAAGATCTCTATACATCATAAATCCTCCAATAGTAAATAAAAATTCCTACGAAGTGTTTCAAGAAAGACTGTTACATGTACATTTTCAAAATAGGAATGGTGTTGGACTAAAGAGTACGAATATTATATAAGTATCTAATAATGATCACGAATTGAGTCCATTGTAAGTATATTCTTATGTCTTTAAAAAATAGTACTATTTCAATCTAATCTGTCGCCAACTAAAAATGAGTTGATGCTATTGCTATAACTGAAGTAATTGCTTAGTTGTACTTAAGTTTACCATTTTTATGACGCAGAATTATTTCTAAGCTGGGATATTTCTTCATGCACAAGTAAAAACAAGTGCCTTTTTCATAAAAAGGACACTTGCTTGTATCGCTTTAATTCAACAACGTTACCTGTTTACCGATTTTCTCTAACTATATAGGCATCTTGCACACCTGCACGTTTCACTTTAGCCAAGTGAGCTTCAGCATTCGTTTTATTTGTAAATGCACCTGCCTGAACTCGATACCACTTTTCTCCAGAAATCGTAATTAGTGCAACAAAGGAATCAATCCCTTTTGTTTTTAGCATCTGAACACGTTGTTCCGCATGATCTTTTGCTTTAAATGAACCAGCGATAATTCGGAAAACGGATTTGGAGCTTGCCTTTTTTTGCAGGTTGAACGCTTTTTCCAACCCGTTAACGTGACCACGAGCAACTGCCTCTCTCCATGAAGCAGTACGCATTAACGCAGCATCATTAGGATTATCAATAAAGCCATTTTCTGTTAACAGAGCTGGCATGGCCGACTCTCGCAATACGTGAAAATTCGCTTTCTTCTGCCCCCGATTCTGCAAATTATTTACTTTCGTAATCTCAGTGTGAAGCAGATCCTGATAACGCCCCGTTTCAGAATTATCAGAGAGCGAAGAATGAATATAGTCCTCATACCCCCTAGCAGAACCATTAAAAGCATTACAATGAATCGAAAGAAAATAATCTGCACCCCAGCTATTTGCATCATTAGTACGCTGAGCGAGGCTAACGGTAGCGTCTGTCGTCCTGCTCATCCTTACTTGAATATTGCTATACTCATTTGTCAAGATATTTCTTATTCTTGTTGCGATATCTAATGTTATATTCTTTTCATATAATCCATTACCAGATGCACCGTTGTCAGATCCACCATGACCAGGGTCTAAATATAGCTTCATGATCACTCCTCCATTCTTTTATTTTTCTTTCCCTACTAAAATATGCTGTCGAATTTAATCGAATTGGATAGTCCTCATATTTTAGCAGCAAATCCATACCTGTCCAGGTTTCATATTTATATTCAATAATAAATGAAAAAAAGTAGCATAGGCTTAGTAAAAAATAATATAAAGGAGAGATATAAACCTTGGGAGGGGACCTTCAAAAATCGAAAGAAAACGCCATGAAATTGAAACAGAACATCGAAAAGTCGAGAGGGACCACCCCGAAGTTGAAACAGAACATCGAAAAGTCGAGAGGGACCGCCCCGAAGTTGAAACAGAACATCGAAAAGTCGAGAGGGACCGCCCCGAAGTTGAAACAGAACATCGAAAAGTTGAGAGAGACCGCCCCGAAGTTGAAACAGAACATCGAAAAGTTGAGAGAGACGACCGCCTCGAAGTTGAAACAGAACATCGAAAAGTTGAGAGAGACCGCCCCGAAGTTGAAACAGAACATCGAAAAGTTGAGAGAGACGACCGCCTCGATGTTGAAATGGAATACTACAAAGTCGGAATAAACCACGGTCTAAAGCTGAAAGCATGAAAATCGAAGTGATACAAAAGGAGCGGCCCAATACATCGCCTGATTGGACAGCTCCTGCCTTTACCTGCCAGGAAATAAAAAGGTTGAATTATAGCTAATTCTATGCTTCTTTTTCAACTTTTTTTTGCAGGAACTTTTTTTTCTTTTTGCCCGACTAATACTTTCTTTGCTTTTACTCTATTTTTCTTATTACTCAACACATAAACAGTATCGTCCTCTAAAATAGCTGTATCACCGGTTGGTGTGATGATTTGTTTGTCACGAATGATCCCAATAACTAATGTATCATCGGGAAATTCAATATCATTTAATGTTTGGTTAATAGCATTCGACTGAGAAGAGATACGTACTTCCATAATTTCTGCTTCTGTGTTGCCTAAGTGAATTAACTCCACTGATGGTTGACCAGGCTCCCTTTTTTCTCCGGTTAAATGGAGTTTAGAGGCCAGCCAAGATAATGAACCTCCTTGTACAAGTGCGGATATAAGCACAACAAAGAAGACAGCGTTAAAAATAAGATCACTATTTTCAACGTTTGCGGCAATCGGGTAAGTTGCTAGGACGATTGGTACAGCGCCCTTTAGCCCTGCCCAAGAGATAAACAGCTTTTCCTTTAGGCTGTATTTCATAAACAACATTGTAATAAATACAGCGACAGGTCTTGCAATAAACATTAAGATAAGTGTTAATAATATGCCTTGCCAGAAAACAGATGGCAATTGGTTCGGAAAGACAAAAAGTCCAAGTAATATAAACATAAGAATTTGCATCATCCAAGCAAATCCTTCGTTAAAGCGCATAATCGAGAAGCGATACATTAAATCGCTATTGCCGACAAACATTGCCATCACATAAACGGCAAGTAAGCCACTGCCACCGAGAAAGTCAGAAATAAAATACGTAGCTGTTGCCATACCGACTGCAAGAGCAGGATATAGTCCAGATGTATCCAGATCAATATTATTAATGAAAAGAACGGTAACTTTTCCAAGCACTATTCCAAGAATTAGGCCTAAGCTCATTTGGAGAAAAAAGCTGCCGACTGTTGTCCAGATGGAAGCATCCGGAATTTGAATTAACTCGATAAAAGCTACAGTGAGGAAGACAGCCATCGGATCATTCGAGCCTGATTCTGCTTCCAATGTTGATTTGAGCTTTGCTTTTATATTTTTACCGCTGAGAACCGAAAATACAGCAGCGGCATCGGTTGAGCCTACAATTGCTCCAAATAGCATACCTTCTAATAAGGTAAGATCTAATATGTACATTGCAGCAATTCCCGTTAAGATGGTCGTAAGTAAAACACCGATTGTCGCAAGTAATCCGGCAGCGCCAATAATTGGACGAACAAGCTCCCATTTTGTATGGACACCGCCGTCAAATAGGATAATAATTAATGCCATAATTCCAATCAGCTGCATCAAGTGAACATTTCCAAAGTAGATGAATTTATTTAAGCCCATACCGATTAAGAGGAATAGAACAAGGGCAGGTAATCCGAGTCTTGAGGAAAATTTTGCAGCCACCACTCCGACAATAAGCATAGCAGATACAAGAAAAGTAAGCATTTGCAACGATAAGTCCATGTTGAACAACCCTTCCAGAAAATAATCTTCTTTTTTATTATACCGATAAATTTTATGTTTTGAAAAAAAATGAAACTTTGTCTTATCTGTAAGTGTGTAAAAATTGTATAAGCGATAAAAGCAGACCAATATAATCTTAAATGTTCCATTTATTTTAGTATGCAGAATTAAACATTGCTTGAATCAAAAATTACATGATGAAAAGGAATAATGCACCTACTACAAAGCAGCAACAAAAAAGCAAGTTTCTTTGTCAGCTTATTTTTATTTTATCCACCGTAAGAGGAAAAAAACCTTTACTGGAAGAGTTTTTACTAAATAAATGTATGTTAGACCCCCCACTTTTTATATGTTAAGAAGTAGATTCGACTTTATAAGGCTTTAAGGATAAGGGGATAGGTCATTATCTGCTTCAAAACATAACACCAGTTCAAGTTTTCTTTTATATGTAAAGGAACTAAAAAGTACAAGTTAAAAATTTTTTATAAAAAACCTTAAACATTCTATGAATCTACCGATATAAAGATTGAGTCACTAAAAGGAGAATAGTTAACTACTTAAACAGTTTAAAAAGTTAACCTGACTGTGAATACTATTCCCATAATTGGCTGCGTAAATAAGATAATAACTCCTAATGTTAGGAGATTATTATATATAAATACTAGCAACTCAAAAGGATAAGGACCGCTAGTATAAAAACAAAACACGGAGGTAGAAAAACATGATTATTAATCACAACATTGCGGCGTTAAATACGCACCGCCAACTATCAGCAAACAACACTGCTGTACAAAGCTCTCTAGAAAAACTTTCTTCAGGTCTTCGCATCAATAAAGCTGGAGACGATGCAGCTGGTCTAGCTATTTCTGAAAAAATGCGTGGCCAAATTCGTGGTCTTGAAATGGCTCAAAAAAATGCACAAGACGGTATTTCTTTAGTGCAAACTGCTGAAGGAGCTCTAACAGAAACACATGCTATTTTACAACGTATGAATGAGTTAGCAGTACAATCAGCAAACGATACAAACATGGATGCCGTTGACCGTGAAGCAATGCAAGAAGAAATCAATGCATTAATGGAAGAAATCGATGAAATTGCGAATAGCAGAACTGAATTTAACACGCAAAAATTACTTGATGGATCATTTAAAGATAAAGTATTCCATATTGGTGCAAATAAAGGTCAAAGCATCACTGTATCGATTGAAAAAATGGATACGGAAGCTATTGGTTTAAAAGCCGGCACTCCAACTAATAAATATACTCAAGACACTGCAGATAAAGACACTGAAGGTGTAGATCAAATAACTGGCTTTGACGCCCTAACTAATCCTGATACCCTATCACTGGATGTATTGACGGATGCTAATACTGGAGACCTAGTAGCAGTAAAAGTTGGTGCTGACTATTACGCAGTATCAGATGTAGAACTTGCTGCAGATGGAACAGTTACTGCTAAAACAGGAGTTACTGAAACAATCGACCCTACTGAGCAAACAGGCGGAACTATTTCAATTGCAACTCAAGAAGAGGCAGACGCAGCTATTAAAACGATTCAAGATGCAACAAATGTTGTATCTACACAGCGTGCTAAGCTTGGTGCAATCCAAAACCGCTTAGAGCACACAATTAACAACCTAGGAGCTTCTGCAGAGAACTTAACTGCTGCTGAATCTCGTATTCGTGACGTAGATATGGCTAAAGAAATGATGGCATTTACGAAGAACAACATTCTTACTCAAGCAGCTCAATCAATGCTTGCACAAGCTAATCAAACGCCACAAGGTGTACTTCAATTACTTCGTTAATTTTAAAGAATTTATTGGGAGTTCTAGCTATGTCTAGAGCTCCTTTTTAATTGTCTAAGAAGACTATATCCGTTTGCCATGGTGGATAACTTTTTTTAAAAAAGTATTTTTGTCTTACGAACAGTGATGAACAGGTAGTACAATTAAGGGCGAATCAGCAGATTGGAAAACAACTTACGGATATATCCGCCGCTTTAGCTCAACATACGGAGCAATTTCAAATTTCTTAGGAAGAATAAACAGAAAAGCATTCATTCATGGATACATAAGAATACCGATACTACGATTGGAGCTAGAAGAACGGTCTGGATCATTGCGAAGCAGAAAGCTGTAAAGTCGGAATAGGATATCGTCACGGACTTAGAGCACGATAAAGTCAAAAGGAAGAACAACTAGCTGAAAGCTTGAGTAGTCTAACCAAAGCAATATATATACATTTCTATTCAATTAACAGTTTGTTCCGGCTTTCTTCTTGTGCGAGTGTAGTTTTAAACTTTATGACATATAAAAATCCTGTTTGTTAACGTCAGGATTTTTAGTTCGTCTAGAATGTATATCATTCAGGCATAAATTAAGTCCGATGTCATTTAAATGTGGACCCAGAAATAACCGAAAATGATGGATAAACGCAATTAGGCAATCACCAAGCTCTTATGCTATGGTGATTGCCTAGTTTTTTTATACTATAGGAAAGTATAAAACTTATGGTTTATAGTATAAGAAAAACTATAGCTTTCGCCATAAAGACTTGGCGACAAGCCAAGTCTTTCTAATATATAATATAAAGGGGAGCGATTTTACAAAATATCTTTAAACTTCATTCACATTGTATACAATGGATCATTTTATCCAAAGCGGCCGGAAATATAATCTTCTGTACGGCTATCTGCCGGGTTGGTAAAGATAGTATCTGTTTTGTCAAATTCTATGATTTCCCCATTTAGGAAAAACGCAGTGCGATCGGAAATACGTGCCGCTTGTTGCATATTATGCGTAACGATAATAATTGAATAATCCTTTTTCAATTCTTGTATGAGCTCTTCAATACGTAAGGTAGACTTCGGATCGAGGGCTGATGTAGGCTCATCCATTAAAATAACATCTGGCTCGATCGCTAAGCAGCGGGCAATACAAATTCGTTGTTGTTGTCCGCCGGAAAGGCCGTAAGCATTTTCTTTCAATCGGTCTTTTACTTCATCCCAAATCGAAGCACCACGTAAACTTTTTTCTACGATTTCATCAAGAATCTTTTTGTTGCGAATGCCATGGATTTTTGGGCCATAGGCGATATTTTCATAGATGGATTTTGGAAATGGATTTGGTTTTTGGAACACCATACCAACGCGCGTGCGCAAATCTTCTACTTTAAATGATTTATCTAAAATACTTTTGTCATTATACATGATTTCTCCAGTAGTTTTAACACCGGGTACGAGCTCAACCATACGATTTAGTGTTTTTAAATAAGTTGATTTACCACAACCGGATGGCCCGATAATAGCAGTAACTTCTTTTTCATAAATCGATAGGTTAATATCTTTCAACGCATGCGTATCGCCATACCATAAATTTAAGTCTTTTGAATCAAAAACGATTCGTTTATCTGATTTTGCTTTTATTGTTGCAGCAGTTTCTGTAATAGTAACCTGTGCATTCGTTGTAACCTTGGGTTTTGTTAATGTGGCCATTTGCTTCACTCCTCTTAATATCGTTTTTGGAACTTATTGCGAATAAAAATTGCCGTTGCGTTCAAAATGAATAGTAATACAAGCAGGACAATAATTGTTGCGGCAGCTAAGTTGGCATATTCTGCAACTAAGGAAGAGTCAATTGTCCAATAGTAGACTTGCATTGGAAGCACGGTGAATTTGTCAAATAGTCCAGTTGGAAAAGGAATAAGCAATGCTGGAATACCGAGCACAACCAGTGGTGCTGTTTCCCCAATCGCTCTGGACAAAGAAAGGATCGACCCTGTTAAAATACCAGGAAGTGCTGCCGGCAAAACGATATTTTTTACGGTTTGCCATTTTGTTGCTCCCATTCCATAGGAAGCTTCACTAAGATGTTGTGGTACTGCACGAATAGCTTCTTGTGACGCTACGATGATAATTGGCAGTACAAGTAAAGACATGGTTAGACCACCAGCCAATACAATATTGCCAAATTCAAGCGCGCGAACAAATAATGTCATCCCAAGAATCCCATAAACAATGGAAGGGACACCGGCTAAATTGGCGATGTTCGTTTGTACAAATGAATGGAATCTTCCTTTTTTTGCGTACAGCTCTAAATAAATAGCTGTACCAACTCCTAATATTAGGGTTACGGGAATAACAACGACCATGAGCCAGAATGTTCCTAAGATAGCCCCCATAATTCCTGCTTGTTCAGGAGAAGTAGATAAACGATTGGTTAAGAAATCCATATTGATCCAGCTGACACCTTGCATGATGACACGGATAATTAAAATGGCAAGTACGACTAAGCCAAAAAGGGTAGATAGAAAGAAGATCGTTTTTAAGATATTATTTTTTAAAATTCGACCGTTCATTTTTTGTTGAACTTGCTCTCTATTTACATGTTTCATGATTAATATTCCTCCCTAAACTTACGAGAGACATATCTTGCAAATAGATTCATAATTAACGTGAACACAAACAATGTCATGGCCACCGCATATAAACTATAGTAAATGGTTGAGCCTGCAGGTGCTTCCCCGCCGGATACTTCAACAATATAAGCCGTCATTGTTTGCATGGATTGTGTAATATCAAATGTGAAGTTCTTAGAGCTTCCACTTGCGATCGTTACAATCATTGTTTCGCCAATCGCACGAGATATACCAAGAACAAAGGATGCAATAATTCCAGATAGCGCTGCTGGAATTACAACTCGAAAAGTAACCTCTAGTTTCGTAGCTCCTAATGCAAGTGCACCTTCACGCATCGCATTGGGAACGGAAGTCATTGCATCTTCAGAAAGGGAAGCAATCATTGGAATAATCATAACTCCCATTACTAATCCGGGACTTAAAATATTAGTTGCTTCCACACTTGGGAAAAATTCACGAATAAGTGGTGTTACAAATGTAAATGCAAAGAAACCATAAACAATCGTAGGAATTCCTGCAAGTAATTCGAGCATCGGCTTTAGCATTCTTCTTACCCGATCAGATGCATATTCACTTAAGAAAATTGCTGTCATAATTCCAATTGGACCGGCAACGAGCATAGCGATAACTGAAGAAATAATAGTACCGTTAATTAGTGGAAGTACACCGAATTCAGGATTTTGACTTAATGGTTTTAGCACGGTTCCAGTAAAGAATTCTAAAATGGGAACGCGCTTAAAGAATTCTATTGTTTCCGTTAATAACGTATATACAATAGCGATTGTTGTTAAAATAGAAACAGCGGCAATCAAGAAAAGGAGCACTGGCATTATCTTTTCCATTGCTCTATTTATATTTGGACCGTTTTTTTTCTCTGTAATCATACCTTTAATACTAACTTTATCGTGATTGTCTATCTTGCTGTTCAGTGCCATCAAGGGGCCTCCTTTCTTGAACGAAACAACTCACAAGAAGATGAGAGCGTACCAGCCCTCATCTTCTTAGTTATATGGTAAATGTTATGCAATAAATAGAGGATGTACAAAATGGTAATTTATTGAACTTGTACTTACTAAGAAGAGTTAGATCTTGTATGAATCCAGATGTCGTCCTCTATTTGAAAGAAGCACTTTTTCTAAAAATAAGAGTGAAACCATTAGTAGCTTTTCCTACTAATGGTTGAGGTCACTATATTATTTTTTTAGAGCTTCCAAATCGCTAATTAGGGTTTTTGCTTCTTCTTCTGGAATTGGTGCAAAGCCAGTTTCGCCAGCGAATTTATTCACATTATTCATAATAAATAGTGCATAATCAAGTACTTGAGGCTTTTCTTTTGCATGATCTACATTTAAGTAAGTGAATACTGGACGAGTGTAGCCAGCGTAGTCGCCGTCTTCAGCAATGGTGTCAAGAGATGGTTCAACTGGACCTTCACCAAAGTCAATTTTTACAGCTTTCACTTTATCTTTGTTATTGTCATAGTAACCAAAACCAAAGAAGCCAATTGCGTTTTTATCTTCAGCAACAAGAGTTACAAGCGTTGAATAATCTTGTTGTAGGTTAATATCACTTACTAGATCTTGTTCTTCTAATATATTTTCATAGAAAAATTCGTATGTTCCATGGTTTTCGTTTGGTCCATAAGTTTGAATTTTTTCATCTGGCCATTTTGGATTTATATCAGACCATTTTGTGGATTTACCAAGGAAAATATCTTTTACTTGATCTTGAGTTAATTCAGTAGCCCAATCATTGTCCGGGTGAGTTACAATTGTTAGTCCATCTAAAGCAACTTTTAATTCTTTTATTTCCATTCCAAGCTCTTCAGCTTTTGCTTTCTCTTCATCTTTAATTACACGAGAAGCATCATTAAAATCAGTTCCATCTTTTACTAAGAATTTTTCAAATCCTGCACTAGTTCCAGCTCGGCTAACTTCTACAGAGACATCAGGTTTTTCCACCATATACTCTTCAGCTAATTTAGCCATTAGAGGATAAACCGTACCAGATCCGTCGATAACGACGCTACCTTCTACTTTTGAATCGCTTTCTGCGCCAGTATTTTCAGATGTTTCGTTTTCTTTCTCTTTGTTGTCTCCTTCTTTTGAATCTGAGCCACAAGCTGCAACTACTACTGCAAGTGCAGCGATAAGAAGAAACATAAGATACTTCTTGAACTTCATTAAAATTGCCTCCCCTATTTTGAGTAGATATAAAATTGAGGTTTATGCCTCTCACTAGCTAGTATAGTAGGCAAATATTAAATAAGTATGATGTGAATGTAAAGGTTTTGTAAATTATTAAGGAATTCCCTCACATTTTGCTAGTGAATTAATGGTTGTCTTGAAGAAAACTTGGGATTTTTTTATTTGGGGAAACGTGATGGGACGGGGAGAATACGTTTGCCATGTAACAAAATAAGTTGCTACAATAGATGAGGAGATAGATATGATTGTAAAATGTTAAGCGAATGTAAAAATGCTAAAAGTGTGTGTGCAAAAGGGGCTTGATAGAATATGCAAACTTATGAAATTATATATAAGAAGTTGCTGCATTATTATGGCCCACAAGGTTGGTGGCCAGCAGAAAGTATATTTGAGATAATGGTTGGAGCTATTCTTGTCCAACGTACAAACTGGAATAATGTCGTTAAAGCAATTCAAAATCTCTCTCCTGTTTTGAATCCGGAGAAGCTAGCTTCAATGCCGACAGAGAAAGTGGCAATCGCAATTCGGTCAAGTGGATTTTATAATCAGAAGGCTAAGCGTCTGAAAGCCCTTCTTCATTGGTATAAAAACTATGATTATCATCATAAAAAATTACAATATAAGGAAACGGAACAACTGCGAGCAGAGTTGTTGGGAATTTACGGAATTGGGGAGGAGACAGCCAATGTCATGCTGCTTTATGCGTTTAATCGTCCCGTCTTTGTTGCAGATGCGTATGCGAGGCGAATTTTTAAACGATTTGGTTTGGATATGCCAACGAGTGACCAATCTTTTCGAGTCGAGGTTGAATCAAACTTCCCCACTAATCTCCAAGCATATCAAGAATTCCATGCCCTCATTGTGGAGCATGCAAAGGTATATTGCAAAGTAAAGCCACTGTGCAGGAGCTGCCCTTTATTTAATAATTGCAAGCGAGTAGGTGTTTAACAAGTTGAACGGATTTTGTTGAGGACTTTATGTAAAAAAAATACAGAAGCAGTAGAGCCTACTACCGAAAAACTAAGCTGCGAATGTGCATAGCAGCTTATGTATTGCTAGTCAACTGTAGAACTGTTGTAAAATCGGTGGTTAAAAACGGATGTAAAGCAGTTTATTTGCTTCCCCTTTATTTGTTTGTCATAATTAAAAAACAGGGATTTTTTTACAGATGCCACAATAAATAGATGCAACCCTTTTTTAGATCGTACAAAGGAAATAGGCTTTTTATCCATCATGTACGAATAAAGCGAAAGAAAGGAGTTAGCTGTCATGAAGGTATTTTTAGTTGGCGCAAATGGACAAATCGGTAAGCAGGTGTTACAGCAGTTATCAGCAAGTGATAAGCATTCGGTTAAAGCAATGGTAAGGAAGCAGGAGCAACTGGATGATCTAAAAGAACAAGGGTTCGACGCAGTATTAGCTAATTTAGAGGGATCTGTATCTGAACTTGAAAAAGCGATGCAAGGTGCGGATGCGGTTGTATTCTCTGCCGGCTCTGGTGGAAGTACAGGCTATGATAAAACCTTATTAATTGATTTAGATGGAGCAGTAAAAACGATGGAGGCGGCTGAAAAAGTAGGAGCCAAACGGTTTGTCTTGGTAAGTACGATACAGGCACATCGTAGGGAAAACTGGATTGATGAGCTAAAGCCATATTATGTTGCCAAGCATTATGCAGATCGAATGCTCGAGGCAAGTAAGTTAAATTATACGATTATCCGTCCAGGCTGGTTATTAAATGAACCCGGTACTGGAAAAGTTGTTGCTACAGATGATTTAGAGATTGGAAAGATTCCAAGAGTCGATGTTGCCAAAACCATTGTTGCGGTATTAGATGAACCTAACACAATCCGTAAATCTTTTGATCTTATTTCTGGAGAGACAGATATTAAAGAAGTACTACAGCAGGTATAGCCTGAATAAATCTGTCGGAATTGATATGTATGTCAATTGGCAGGTTCTTTTATGTGTTGAAAAGTATAAATTTAGTTTTATATCGAATACTATGATATTGTTCTTTATCCGGTTATTAACGATCCATTTATTAGAGGCTTTACATTAGCATATATTCTTAAAAGCAACTATATCCGTTTTTCTACATTGTGAATAACTATTTTAGAATATCGTCGAGCTTAAGCGCTCAAGATGTAGTAAAAACTTCGATCTTCTTCTTTCCGGGATAAGTCAGCATCGGTTCGAATCTAAAGGAAGGCCGACTAAAAGCGGGCTTGCCGCTCAGGCGTCGGCATATCCCTGTTTTAGAGGCATCTTTTCTTTATCCCGAATATTAGGAGCGTATTTCTCTTATTTAAAATAGCTGCTTATTATTTTGCAAGCTTTATGAGAGAAGCGGTTCCTAAGTTCCCGATTCGTTTGGGCGACAGGACAAGAAAAGCTACGTCAGCGACGCATCGCACGCAGAAAAAGCGTTCTTCTTTTTCAAGGACAAGAAAAGCTACGTCAGCGACGCATCGCACGCAGAAAAAGCGTTCTTCTTTTTCAAGGACAAGAAAAGCTACGTCAGCGACGCATCGCACGCAGAAAAAGCGTTCTTCTTTTTCAAGGAGAATAGCAATCCTGAATAAAGTTTCCCTCTATCTCGTCAGAGCTCTGCCGTTTGTACGGGCGCTTCTAGTTTTTGTTCATAAAAGGATGAATAGGTAGAGAAAAAAATAAACTAATTATTTGTTTCTTCGACTTCCTTATCTACTTGATAACTTCTCTCACTAAATTGTCAACCTTTACTTTCGATAAATTCATCTAAGCAATGAACAAAGACTTTATCGATTAAATTTTTCATTTACCATCTGATTTAACACATGATTAATTCCAATAGTTTGTTCCACATCAATCACAAAAGCAATCCCTTTTCCTGCTGTGTTTAATTCAGCTTCTTCTTCAATTGTCTTTAGTACATCATTTGTTTTTTCCTTGTTAATTAATGTTAGAACGACTTCTTTTTCTGGTTCAATTAATATGTTAAATAGTTTAGCTTGTTCATGGATGCCGGTACCACGCCCGCTTAAAATGGTACCACCTTCTGCTCCTGCGCGTTTAGAAGCATCAACGACCTTTTCACAATCACCTTTATTTATAATGGTAACAATCAGATCGTACATGATTTTCTCTTCCATTTTGAGTTCCACATCCTCTTCATCTGGTTCGTTATCTGTATCGTTTAAGCCCAGTAAGTGTTGGACGCCGGTAATGTGTTTTGCGCTAATGACGAAACCGACTCCTTGCTTGGGTTTATTTAAGTTGACGGAGTCGATAATCGCTTGCATAACGGCTGGATAAATTTCTTCATCTACTAATGTTAAGATGATTTCCCGCTCACGCTCAATCGGAATACCGAGAAATCTATCTTTATCATGTAGTCTGAAGCCTTTTCCAAATAAGGTCGTTCCTCCGCTAGCACCGGCTTTTTTTGAAGCAAATATGACCTTTTTTGCTTTTTCTTTTCTAACGATCGTGACGATGAGCTTTTGCTTTGGTTTCTTGGGCATACTGCTCCTTCTCCTTTCTACTGTATAAAATACCTAACGTAAGTACAGATAAAATAGGAGCTAAAGCTACAAGTGCTACCATACCAAATCCATCAAGTAATGGATCACGGCCTTCCGTTACAGAAGCTATACCAACAAACATAGCTAGTATGAATGTAGCTGTCATTGGGCCTGTAGCAACCCCTCCAGAGTCAAACGCAATTGATGCGAACGCTTTCGATGAGTATTTTACCATAATTAATGCAATTATATAACCTGGCAAGATAAAATACCATAGAGAAATTCCTAAAAGAATTCGGATCATGGAAAGAGCGACCGAAATGCCGACACCAATTGAAACGGTGTAAAGTAAAACTTTTTGTGGAATGTACCCACCGGAGGCTTTTTCTACCTGATGGATCAGCACTTGAACAGCGGGTTCGGCATATGCTGCAAAGAAGCCTAAGATAAAACCGATTGGGATGAGCAGCCAAACGAATTCAATGGAACCAAGGTCAACTCCAATCATTTGCCCAATTGGTAAAAATCCGATGTGAACCCCTTGCAGAAAGAAAGACAGTCCAAGAAATGTTAAGATAAATCCAACAGCTATATCTATTAATTTTCGATAGGAAAGTTTTAGAAAGAAAAATTGGAAAAACAAAAACAAACCAACTAGTGGAAGCAAGGCAATAGCAACCTCTCCCATCATTTGTTGAAAGCCTATAAAAATATGCAAGTTCATCCATAAATCACTCCTAAGATCAATACAGATATAATTGGACCGATGGAAGCTAAGGCTACTAACCCAAAACCATCCTGGGATGCTGACTTTCCTTTTAATACGGAAGCAGTTCCTACTCCAAGTGCCATAATAAAGGGCACGGTTAACGGACCAGTGGTTACTCCACCTGAATCAAATGAAAGAGGTACAAATGTTGTCGGTGTAAATGCAGCTAAGAGAAAAATAATCCCGTACCCTCCTGCAAGAATATAGGTAATAGGGATAGAAAAGACAATTCTTATCATAGATAGCGCTACGAATAAACCTACACCAAGGGCAACAGCTAGAATAAGTACACTTTTGGGAATTCCCCCGTTTGATACTTGATCCACCTGTGTCGAAAGTACACGCACATCAGGTTCAGCAATTGTAACAACAACTCCCAGTAAAAAGCCAAAGATCACAATGAGCCAAATACTTTTTGTCTTGGATAGGGCAGAACCTATCATTTCACCTACAGGGAGTAAACCAATATTAACTCCCAATAGAAATAGAATTAAGCCAAAACCAACCAGGACAACACCAATTAAAAATTGTAAAAATGTTTCTGTTGGCAACCAGATCAATGTGAACTGTAAAATAGTAATAACGATCGTTATTGGTAAAACCGATTGGATAACTTCAATAGTTGTGTCTTTAATATTGTCCATTAACTTCCTCCTTTATTGGATTGAGATCTAAAATGGGATATTAACATAATTTTCAGTTTGTTAATTAAATAGAGCAGAAAACAGCTTTAACAGAGCTAACGTTTGGCTGCAGTGCTTAGATGCCTGACCATGTTAAGAGCGTTTCCTTGCTATAATAGTCTTAGCCCGTTTTCTTATAGGTAAGAATACAAAGCTAGAAAAGCGGAAGCTGTACAGTTAGGCTGTATCTAAAGTTCATAATAGTGCCATCCAAGTAGTCTTTCCAATAGAGTGAAAAGCATAGTGAATTGTCAATGCTTGAATTATTCAAGTGGGCATACTTTCTTCATCTGTAAATGGCAAGATTACCTGATATGGCTTGCTTATTGTCTAGGAGACGATATCCATCTTGACATGACGGAAGATTGTTTTTGAGAGTAGCATCGTCTAGCTTAAAGCGACTAACAAACTTCGATCTTCTTCCTACGATAAGTCAACATCTGCTCGAATCTAAAGGAAGGCCGACTAAAAGTGGGCTTGCCGCTCAGGCGTCGGCATACCCCTGTTTTAGAGGCATGTTTCCTTTACCCCGGATGTAAGGATCCGTATTTTTCTCATTTTAAAAAAAACTACTTATTATTTTGTAACTTTATGAGAAAAACGGCTCCTAAATCCCTGATTCGTTTAAAGGCCTTTAGGTCATACCCTTATGGTACTAACATTTCTTGGGAAAAGCATTCCTTGAATGAAGTTTCACTTTATCTCGTCAGAAGTTCTCCAGTTTGTACGTCGCTGATCCGAGCGCTTGTACTTTTGATGTCTAGCTTAAGCGCTCAAGTGACTAGCAAACTTCGATCTCCTTCCTACGATAAGTCAACATCTGCTTGAATCTAAAGGAAGGGCGACTAAAAGTGGGCTTCTCGCCCAATGTCGGCATACTCCTGTTTTAGAGACATGTTTCCTTTATCCGGATGTAAGGATCCGTATTTTTTTATTTCAAAAATGTGCTTATGATGTTACGAACATGATGAGAAAGACGGTCCTAAATCCCCGATTCGTTTAAAGGCCTTTAGGTCATACCCTTGTGGTACTAACATTTCTTGGGAAAAGCATTCCTTGAATGAAGTTTCATTTTATCTCGGATATAAGGAGTCAAAGTCTCTCATTTGAAAAATCCGCTTATTATTTTGCAAACTTTATGAGAGAAACGGTTCCTAAACCCCTAATTTGTTAGGGCGACAGGATAAGGAAAGCTCCTTGAATAAGTATCGCACGCAGAAAAAGTGCTTTCCTTTTTCAAGGACAAGAAAAACACGACAGCAATACTTCGCACGTAGAAAAATGTTTTTCTTTTCAAGGATAGGGTTGCTTCGGCAGCAATACATCGCGATTTTTCAAGGACAAGAAAAGCTACGTCAGCGACGCATCGCACGAGAAAAAGCGTTCTTCTTTTTCAAGGAGAAAAGCACTCTTTGATGAAAGTTTCAGTTTTTTTCGTCAAAAGATCTGCTGCCGAGCTTTTGCTCTGAAATGGTCTTGTATCAAGGTGGGAAAAGAAATGTATCTATCAACGCTGCAATATTTTATTGGATAAACTATTGCAGGCGATTGAAGGCTCCTATACAAAAAGCTTGATACATAGATTATAACATTTTCGATCTAAATCAAAAAACGATAAGGTACAATACAAAGAAATTTTGCAATAAATGAAATTAACGGTTGAATATTTATTCATAATAGTGCATAATACTTCAATAACAGAACGAATAAAGGAGTGGTCAATGTGGGAAAGGAAAAAATTGTGTTAGCTTATTCGGGCGGATTAGATACATCCGTAGCAATTAAGTGGCTACAGGATAAATATAATTATGATGTAATTGCTGTAGCGCTTGATGTTGGGGAAGGAAAAGATCTTGATTTTATAAAAAATAAGGCACTGCAGGTAGGTGCAGTTAAATCATATGTGATTGATGCTAAGTCGTTATTTGCCGACGAATTTGTATTACCGGCATTACAGGCTAATTTATTATATGAAGGAAAGTACCCATTAATATCTGCTCTTTCTCGGCCTTTAATTGCCAAGGTACTGGTCAATATCGCTAAAGAAGAAGATGCAGTTGCCGTGGCACACGGCTGTACTGGAAAAGGAAATGATCAAGTTCGTTTTGATGTAGCCTTTACAGCGTTGGATCCAGAATTGAAAATTGTAGCACCTGTCCGTGAATGGTCCATGTCACGGGAAGAAGAGATTGCATATGCAAAGGAACATGACATACCTATACCGATTGATCTCGATAATCCATTTAGTATTGATCAAAACCTCTGGGGGCGCAGTAATGAATGTGGCGTGCTGGAAGATCCTTCGGTGGAAGCGCCAGAAGAGGCATATGAGTTAACAACAAATCCAACTAAAGCACCCGATGAACCGCAAATTATCGAAATCACGTTTGCACAAGGGAAGCCAATATCTTTAGATGGTGAGAAGCTTGCGCTGGAAGAATTGATTCAAGAACTAAATAAAATTGCTGGAAAGCATGGGATTGGTAGAATTGACCATGTGGAAAATCGACTCATAGGGATTAAATCACGGGAGATATATGAGGCACCTGCAGCGATAACATTAATTACTGCTCACCAAGAGTTAGAAGCATTGACATTACCAAGAGAGGTAGCACAATTTAAGCCGATAATCGAACAAAAATTAGCTCAAACTGTTTACAATGGTTTATGGTATTCTCCACTAACGGAAGCATTGTTGGCATTTGTTACGCAGACACAAAAGGTTGTTTCCGGAATGGTTAGAATAAAATTATATAAAGGTCATCTACAGGTGGTAGGGCGTGCTTCGGAGCAGTCATTATATGATTATGATTTGGCCACATATAATGCAGACGATTCATTTGATCATGAAGCGGCAATAGGCTTTATCAAACTGTGGGGACTACCAACTAAAGTACATGCAACAGTAAATCAAACCCATGCTTCTGTAGACGAAGCTATTAAGGAAGCAATTTTAGATGTAAAAGAAGCGAAAACAATTGAACAATAGTCATTGTATTACTGCTTAACTAGAAGTAGGACTGAGAAGTATATGGATAGTTAGTTTAGGCGATTTCAAGTAATAGCCCAGATCCTTCCGCTAATCGTAAACGCATTCTCATATGGATCAAAGCGTTGTTTTGCACAGAGAACTATTCTATATTTACTCTGATATGGCCAGTGGTGAAGGCAGTAGATAAATAGTTTGTCTAAACCGAACACGCTGAGAATTGTTCGGTTTTTCTTTATACTATAGGAAAGTATAAAATTTTAGGGTTTATAGTATAAGAAAAACTACAGCTTTCGCTAAAGACTGGCGACAAGCCAAGTTTTTCTAATCTAGAAAATTATATTCATTTTTACATGGTGGGTATCTTCTCTGGAAGTAAACTTTGTCTAGCTTATCCCAAGCGCCTAGCAAACTAAACTTTAACCATGTTAGCCGTACAATGAAATTCAAGCCGTCAGTTTTAACGAGTTTTTTAATTTTGCTAAAAATGAAGTAAATTCTTAACATATCATTAATAACACTGCTATAATATAGACTATCTTTTTAAAAAGGCAAGGAGGAAAAAGGGTGGTTAAGCTAGGAAAAATGATAGGAAACATCATTTTACTGTATATCATTTTTCAAATTGGAAACTGGGTGCAGCGCATATTTCATCTGTTTATACCCGGGAGTGTTATCGGAATGTTGATATTATTTTTATTACTAAGCACAAAGCTTGTTCGTATCTCCTGGATTGAGGAGGGAGCCAATTACATCATTACGAACTTAGCTTTCTTTTTTATACCGGTAACCGTTGGTATTATTGAGTATTATCATCTGTTTATGGGTAAGGGCTTCTTATTAATTGTAGTCGTGTTAGTAAGCACGATTTTTGTTATGGGAGGTTCCGGCTATGTTAGTCAGTGGCTTATTCGTAGAAAGGAATGGAAGCATGAGTGAATTTGTGATTGCCGTCTTAGCAATTATCGGAACGTTTGTTATCTATCATTTTGCGTTATTGATTCATCGAACGTGGAATTATTCATTAACTGCGCCCGTTTTAGTAGCTACAGTAATTATTATTATTCTATTATTTATATTTAATATTCCATATGAGACGTATATGGTGGGTGGGAGATGGATCAATGAGTTACTTGGACCAGCTGTTGTGGCACTGGCATACCCATTATATAAATATCGTGAAACGTTAAAGAAGGTAACTATTCCCATTTTAGCAGGTACATTTGTCGGCGGAATCGTTGGTATTTCTACCGGGTTATTACTCGCACAATGGGCCGGCTTTGAATCAACCATTATTTATTCCTTAACACCAAAATCAGTAACTACTCCAGTGGCGATGGCTGTAACGGAGACGATTGGGGGAGTAATCCCATTAGCTGCAATCTTTGTTATGATAGCAGGAATTGGCGGTGTAATCATGCATCACTATGTATTTCGCTTGTTCCAGATTGACCATTATATTGGCCGAGGTGTAGGAATGGGAAGTGCATCGCACGCCATTGGGACAGCTACGTCCATGGAGACGAGCCAATTAGAAGGCGCCGTTAGTACAATCTCTATGGTAGTAAGTGCAGTGCTAGTTTCGATGATTACACCTGGTCTTATACACATCATGATGTAGATAGATAACCTTAGGAAAACCCGAAATCATCGTTAATTGATTTTGGGTTTTCCTATATTTTTAGTGTCGTTTATTTAGCCAAAGCACACCAGATTTAGCTACTCGTGGCAGCCAGCCAATTATTGGCTTTTGCATCATATTTCCAAACCCGTCTGATTTTCCGAGAGAGCCAAGTGTTCCCTTCAGTTTAATTTCCTTTGGTTTTTTCGGTTCTTTGCCGTGAAGAACGGCCAATAGAACTTCTGCAACACGCTCTCCTTGTTGTCCTGCCAGCTGCCCGCTCGGGGAAAACTCAGAGGAAGCGCAATCGCCAACAATATAGATATTAGTGCTTTCCGGTACTTGGAAAAAATTATTGACAATGATTTTTTCTTGTTCGTCTTTAGCAAAAGGCAACTCTCTTACTAAGTAGTTCGGTCGTACCCCGGCTGTCCAAATAGTCACATCATTTACATAACAGACGCCATTATTACAAACACCATCTTTTTCCACATACTCTACATTAGCATGGTGTAACACATCAACATCATTAGCAACAAACCATTCAGCTACGTACTGTTGAATCTTTGGGTCAAATGCTTTTAATACAGTTGCTCCACGATCGAGTAAGCGAATGTTTAAGTCTGGTCTGCTTTCTCTTATTTCAGAGGCTACCTCAATTCCACTTAACCCGGCACCAACGATAGAAACCTTTCCATAAGCTTTTAAATCGCAAACAGCAAGTCCTGTTTTTCTAGCTTTGGAGAAAGTCTGTACACTGTTTGTGTATTTTTCGGCACCCTTAATTCCATGATAATTATCCTCACAACCCAGTCCAATAACTAAATAATCGTAGGGGATGACTTCACTCGTGTTGGAAAATAAAATTTCTTCATTGGCTGTATCAATTTTTTTAATTTCTCCATAAAAATAACGAACACGTTGGTCGTCTGGAAAATTCAGCCTAACATCCTTGTCCGCAGAGGTGCCAGCAGCAATCGTATAAAATTCTGTTTTTATAGAATGATACGGGTTCCTATCTACAAGTGTAATCTCCACATCATCTGGCAGCTGATAATCAAGCAGTCTTAATAGCGCTTTCAGCCCGCCATATCCCCCACCTAGGATGACTAATTTTTTCATACCACAAAACCCCATCTCTCTATTTCTTATTGTTTGATGTTCTCTCATCTCCTGTAAGTGTTAGAACTTAAAATGGTAGAGCTCTAAAAATTATTGTGGAATGGAGAAGATATATAGAACCATTCATATACTTTTATTCTAGCGAACATCTAATACAATGTCATCATTTGATTCCTGATATCACAGATAGCAGAACTTTTTAGCAACTATAACAGCTAACTAAATGATGAAATAATCGCTATCATACCTTCATATTAAGCTACTATGATATACTAGTCAAAAAGAGGAGGAAATGCAGGTGGTGACAAAAGCAATTCAGGATATTTATCTAGATGATTATGCCTGGTGTTATGGTTGCGGAAGGTTAAATCAAGATGGACTCCATTTTAAAACAGTTTGGGAAGAAAATAAAACCGTTACTGTTTATACACCTAGAGAAGAGCATACTGCTATTCCCGGTTTTGTTTATGGGGGCTTAATTGCTTCACTAATTGATTGTCATGGTACAGGATCGGCGTCGATGATGCTTCATCATAAAAATGGACATCGCATCGGTGATGGAACAGAGCCCCCACGTTTTGTAACCGCTTCATTACATGTTGACTTCATAAAGCCAACACCTCATGGTGTGGAGCTGAGGGCAGAAGGAACCGTAGAAGAAATTCACCCAAAGAAATTTAAAGTAAAGACAGCAGTGTTTGCTGATAAAATATGCTGTGCCAAAGGGGAAGTCATTGCAGTTATTATGCCTTCAACATTTAAATAAAATCGGAGATAAAAGAATCATGGTAGGTTAGGGAGATAGTAACGAAACATAAAGGGGTAACGAAAGATTATGCAACGACTTACAACAAGTTCTTTACTAGATGTTATTGGGGAGCTCTTTTCCGATGAAATATCGATTGCGGTCACATCGACGACTGAATATATTTATTACCGGCCCAGCGTGCGTGTTGATTTGAAGATTAGGCCGGGAGATTCCATTAAGGAAGGGACGCTAGCCAACAAAGCAATTGTTACGGAACAAAAGGTATCAGAATTTATTCCTCGTGATGTCTATGGTGTTCCTTATCATGGAATGGCTGTACCATTTCATTATCAAGGTAAGTTAGAAGGATGTGTCATGGCGATTTATCCTGCATTAACAGAGGGGAAATCTGTTATTACTGTGAAAACATCAGATGGCTGGAAGCCGCTTCCTTTTAACGACGTAGTGTATTTGGAAGTGAAAGAAAGAAAAACCCGGGTTGTTACAAACACCTTTACAGGTGTCCACCGTAAGGCTTTGCAGGAGTTTGAATACATGCTGCCCAAAGCATATTTTATTCGTTGCCATCGTTCTTACATTGCTAATGTAAATCATATTGTGCATATATACCCGGATACTCATTCTACATTTATATTGGAAATGGATAATGGAGACCAGTTGCCTGTTAGCCAATCCTATTCAAGTTATTTTCGCAAATTGCTAGGTTTTTAATGTTATAGTTAGGAAATTGTCAGATCTTAGCAAGCCATAGATTTGACATTGAAGATTTTGATGTATTACGTATAAGTTCTTAGTTTGTTTAATTTGCGAGCTTTTGTAACGAAAATTGAAAGGAGGTAAGATCAGAGTTTATGAAAAAAATAGAAGAGTTATTTAGGTTTATTCTTATATGATTGTTTTGACTGCTACTATATATTGATTCATAATGTTCTTTATGCAGTTGTAATTATAGGATTGATTGTTAATGCAAAAATAATTAAATAAAAAACAAGTAATTCGTTTTTCAACTAGGCGTTGTGTGTACTTAAAGGCTTGTCACCAGCCAAGTTTCGTGTCTGCTTTAGCCATTAATTTTGCTGTTTCATACCGATTTTAGCTCTTTTTGACACCTATCCACAAAAAAGAAAGCGCTTCAGATAAAATAGATTGTAAATTCTTAATAAACAAGAAAGGGGTCTGGGGATGGGTATAATGCAGGAAAGAATCGAGGATAGTCGATTACATGATCGAATTGTCACCGCAGACGAAGCAGCATCATGGATTCAGGATGGCATGACGTTGGGACTTAGTGGCTTTACCCGGGCAGGGGATGCAAAAGCTGTTCCAACTGCGCTCGTCCGAAGAGCAGAGAATGGTGAGCAATTAAAGGTAAATATATTTACAGGTGCTTCTTTAGGCGCCAATATTGATAAAATGTTGGCAGAAATTGGATTAGTGAATAAACGCTTGCCGTTTCAGGCTGATCCAAGTATGCGAAAGAAAATAAATGAAGGGGATCATTTATTTGTTGATCAACATCTTTCACATACTGCAGAATTATTAAGAAGCAATGTACTCGATTGCGTTGACTATGCAATTTTGGAAGCGATTTCTATAACGGAAGATGGGCAGATCATTCCGACAACATCTATTGGAAATTCGCTTGCTTTTGCAGAAAATGCGAAAGCAATTATTGTTGAAATTAATACAGCTCATTCGCCATTGCTAAAAGGGGTGCATGATTTATACAGTCCAAATGAACAAGGTAATCGTGATCCCATACCGTTAACAAAAGTAGATGATCGTATTGGCTCAATTGGAATTTCGGTAGATATAAATAAAATAAAGGGCATTGTCTTCACAAATCAACCGGATTCGCCTTCTACCATTGTTCAGCCAGATAATGAAACGGAAATAATGGCGGGCTATTTATTGGACTTTTTGCGCGATGAGATTGCACAAGGGCGTTTGACGAAGAAGTTAGCGCCATTACAGTCAGGTATAGGATCAGTTGCCAATGCGGTTTTGCATGGAATAATCAATTCGGAATTTGAGGACCTGCAAGTATATTCAGAAGTATTACAAGACGCTGTTTTTGACTTAATTGATGCTAATAAAGTTAAGACTGCATCGGCTTGCTCGATCACGTTATCTCAGGAAAAGATGGATAAGGTCTTTAACAGCTTTGAAAAGTATCGAGATAAAATTATAATGCGACCACAGGAAATTTCAAATCATCCGGAAATTATTCGCCGTTTGGGAATTATCGCTATTAATACCGCATTAGAAGTTGATATTTATGGTAATGTGAATTCAACTCATGTGCTAGGAACGAAGATGATGAATGGAATTGGTGGTTCAGGTGATTTTGCGCGAAACGCAAGATTGTCTATTTTTGTTACGAAATCAATTGCTAAGCATGGCAAAATTTCGAGTGTTGTTCCATTTGTATCTCATGTTGATCATACAGAACATGATGTAGACGTACTTGTTACCGAGCAGGGATATGCTGATTTACGAGGACTCGCACCAAGAGAGAGAGTACCATTAATTATTGAAAGCTGTGCTCATCCTATGTATCGGGAGCAATTGTGGGAGTATTATCGAGAAGCATTAAAAGGTGGTGGACAAACACCTCATAACTTGGAAAAAGCGCTCAGCTGGCATATTAATTTTTCGAATAATGGAACAATGCGTAGTCTTATCCCATCAAAGATGATGTTTTAGCTTTTATCCTGCACGTAACTGGGCAGTAAGACCTGTCCGTCTATGCTACGAGGTGAAACCTAGGAGGATAAGTAGAGGAACCAACTACAAGTCAAATGCCCAATCCTGTTCTAACAACCAGTGAGGGATAAAAAAAACCCCACTGATTGAAGATTCACTTTATATTTAGTTTTGCTTAGGATTTGTTAACTTGGCAGTATCATAACAAACTGTAACAAATAATCTTTTATAGTGAAAATCGTTTGAACTAACATTTTAATGGAGAATAAAAATAGAGTAAAGCCTTAGGTTATCGTAAATCGAGGTATAGAAACAAAGGGGTATGAAATAATATTAATAATAGGAGCTTCATTTCTTAAAAAGAGATGAAGCTTTTTTATACTATAGGTAAAGTATAAAACTTTAGGCTTTATAGTATAAGAAAAACTATAGCTTTCGTCATAAAGACTTGGCGACAAGCCAAGTTTTTCTAATGTCTAGGAAATGATATCCGTTTTTCCATGGGGCTGTCTTATTGAAAATGCATCGTCTAGCTTTTGTTCTATGTTAAATAAGTTTTAAGATGTGGGGATTCGATGGTGTCGAGTAAATACAATCGACAGCAAGCTTTCTAAAATAAGTGAGTCTCTGTTACCTAGATCAAATATGGGTTTTCTTAAGTTAGTTCGTTTTCATTCCCTGCACTTAAAGTGTGAATAAGACTTCGATTGTAAGGAGCTACCTTCCGAATGAGTGGTGGTACGGATTCACTATCTTTTCTGTCCGATAAATCGGTACGGAAAAATATCAGATGTAATACCCGCTGCGCGCTGCTGTATAAAGAATGCGCTTTTTTTAAGAAAGAGGTGATAAATATGAGTAAGCGAGCTGTATTTTTAGATCGAGATGGAGTAATTAACGAGGTACTGACAAAACGAGTTACTTTTGTCAATCATCCTGATGATTTCTATCTATTACATGGGGTTGGACCGTCTATTAAGCGATTTAACGAGTTAGGTTATTATGTATTTGTTGTAACTAATCAAGGCGGTATCGGGCTAGGATATATGACTGAAGCAGAATTGACTAGTGTACATGAAAAAATGATAACAGAGCTTGCAGCATACGGTGCAGAAATTCATGCGATAGCTTATTGCCCGCATCAGCCTGATGCTGGATGCAGTTGCCGAAAGCCTAATGCAAAAATGATTAAAGATTTAGCAAGGCAGTATAACGTTGATTTAGCAGCTAGTTATATGGTAGGGGATCGTGATGTGGATATAACAGCGGGGAAAAATGCTGGGTTAACTACCATTTTGATTGGGAAACGTGACAAAACGAATAAGAAGGCAGATTTAAATTTTTTAAATTTAACAGATGTAGCCTATTATTTGACCAATCAAGAACACAGGTAAGTAAAATAATAATCCTCCGTTTAGGTCTTTTGTCTAGTGATCGCGAAACATTTTAATATGTAGTAGGCGTGTTCAAAAAGTTACATAAAAATAAACGCAGTCACTTATGTCTCTATATAAAACCATTTCGTTTCTGGAAACCGTTCCACTCTAGAACTTGAGGGCAGGATGTAGAGAGTTAGTGTTCAACCATAAGGAAAAAAGGCAGCATACATTGCTCGCAGAAAAAAGTGCTTTTCCTTTATAAGACCGCTCAAGATTTTAGCCCTTGTTCCACTTCTATTAGTAGTAGAGGATGAAAGAAAAGTCCTACTGATAGAAGTAGAACTTTATCTTAAGCGACTAATTCTCTCATCCAAGCTTGGATGTGTTGAGAAGAAGGAGGACTTTTTCGTGCCATTTATTTTTAAGGTGGCAATCGCAGTTTCTTCTTCACGGACGCGATTTGAATAAAGCTTTAGTGATTCTAAAGCATGTCTCATTTTATCCTTTCCGGCCAAGTCTACTCCGCCACGATCTGCATGAAACTCGCGGTGCCGTGAGTAAGCAAAAACAACGAGACTGCCAAGTACGGAAAAGATGAGCTGGAAGAAGATAATCGCTATAAAATGAATAATAGGAGCAAGCTCTTCTTTTACAAAACGTGACACAATAAACGCGGCAATTCGAGCGAGGAAAACAACAAATGTATTGACGATACCTTGTAATAATGTCATGGTTACCATGTCACCATTGGCAATATGAGCAACCTCATGAGCAATGACTCCTTCAATTGCATCGTCGTCCATTTCATTTAATAGCCCACTTGAAACAGCTACCAAGGAGTGTTTCTTTGATGGACCTGTTGCAAAAGCATTCACTTCTTTTCCCTGATAAATGCCTACCTCAGGCATATGCATTAATCCAGCAGCTCTTGCCAGACGGTGAACTTTTTCCACTACTTCTTTTTCTTGCTCTGTTAAATGATCATTTGGTTCGATAATTCGAACACCCATGATTCTTTTTGCCATCCAACGAGACATGGCTAATGAGATAAATGAACCGGTAAAACCGATAATGGCGCTAAAGATTAATAGTGTTCCCAACTGTAATTGACCATCTTCTCCAATATACTTCCAGGTTCCGGGAATCAGTGTAAAAATAATGGAAATGGTTAACAGTACAAGGATGTTTGTTAACAAAAAATATAAAATTCGTTTTCCCATTGTTTCAATCCTTTCTTTTTTCCCCTCTAAACTAGTATTAATTATATGATGTTATTAATCAACTAACAACAATAAGATATAAAAAGTTACAGAAAATTTATAAATTAGCTTTATATATGATGAAACTAAAAGCGAATATCCAAAGTGCGGGTGGCAAAATTGAACCATCCAATATGTTTGGCGACTCTGGTTCTAACTGAAATAATTCAGCTTCCTAAAATAAAATTATCTTGATTCTCGGTAGCTTTTCCGCGAATCTTTCGCACATGCTATAAAAACGACTAGCTGATTTTGAGCAACATACTAATTTTTTGTATGAGTTAGTTAGTTGACAGAACATATTATGTTGATTATTATAGTTACGTAAAGTAACTAGTTTATCAAACGATATTAATGTTGCTTTTATGAATAATTCAGTGCAGTAAGGGAAATTTATGTAACAGCATTTCATAAACATCAACTGCAAGGCATAAAGGAGACGATATAATGGAAAAAGTAAAATTATCTATTATTTACTACAGCTCAACCGGAATTAACTATCAATTAAGTACGTGGGCAAAAGAAGCAGCTACAGAAGCAGGTGCGGAAGTCCGTCTAGTAAAGGTTCCAGAACTTGCACCAGAATCAGCAATTGTACAAAATCCAGCATGGAAAGCTCACTATGAAGCAACAAAAAATGTAAAAGAAGCTACATCTGATGATATTGAATGGGCAGATGCTATTATCTTTTCGACGCCGACACGTTTTGGGAATGTTGCTTCTCAAATGAAGCAATTTATTGATATGCAAGGCGGGCTTTGGAGTGCCGGGAAAACAACCAACAAAGTAGTTAGTGCGATGTCCTCAGCATCCAATCCACATGGTGGACAAGAAGCTACTGTTTTATCATTATATACTTCCATGATGCATTGGGGAGCAATCATTGTACCTCCTGGATACACGGATGATAGTGCGTTTGTTTCAGGTGGAAATCCTTATGGTGTGAGTGTGACACAAGACCAAAATGGTAAGATGGTAGAAGATGTAGAAGCAGCAGTAAAACATCAAGCAAAACGGACGATTGAAGTTGCGAAGAAAATAAAAGCATAACTCTTTTAAAAACAAGCTGATTGGCTAATCGATCAGCTTGTTTAGCCTATTTCAATCGTGAAGTGATAGCTTAAAAACTGGTAGTGATAATTAAATGAAACTTTATTTAGTGAGGCTTTTTTCGTCTACGAAAGAGTAAGGTTAAGGTCTATGTATCAGTACCGAAGCTTTTTCTTATTGTCTAGGAAACGATATCCGTTTTTACATGGTAGCTATCTTTTTAAAAGGATCTTCATCTAACTTATCTCCTTAGAACCTCTCCAATTTTTACGTCCAAATCGAACGTGTATTTCTATGGCGCCCAAGCTGTAGCAAATTTCAGTTTCTTTAATCTCCGAAGTAGACGGTACCTATTCATAATAAATAAAGGAAAATAGAAAAATAACAGAAAATTTGCTATAATTTTTAAGATACAATTTTTTAAAAAAGGGATCCATTCGGCGGCTGATTATCTATAAAAAAAGTAGCTATAGAGAACGTTTGAAGATTTGCTCTACTTTCTAACAAGACAGGAGGATATAAATGAAGTCAACAACCGATTTTCGGCAAATGAAACAAGCAGGAGAAAAAATTACCATGCTGACTGCCTATGATTATCCGCAGGCGAAGCTTGCAGAACAAGCAGGTATAGATGTGATTTTAGTCGGCGATTCATTAGGAATGGTTGTTCTTGGCTATGATTCAACCGTTCCTGTTACTATAAGTGATATGATTCATCATACTAAAGCGGTTAAACGGGGAGCACTAGATACATTCATTGTAACAGACTTACCTTTTATGTCCTTTCATATAAGTAAAGAAGAAGCGCTTCGAGCTGCGGGTAAAATCATGCAGGTGGGTGGAGCACATGCAGTCAAGTTGGAAGGTGGAGGAGAAGTAATAGAAACAATCAAAGCTCTAACCAATGCCGGTGTTCCGGTGGTGGGACATCTTGGATTAACACCACAAACAGCTGGGGTGCTTGGCGGGTATAAAGTACAGGCGAAAACTGCTAAACAAGCGACAAGTCTGATTAAAGATGCCAAAAGATGTGAAGCAGCAGGAGCTTTTGCACTTGTGTTGGAGTGTATTCCCCATCAGCTTGCGAAAGAAGTTTCTTCCCAGCTAAACATTCCCGTCATTGGGATTGGTGCAGGTCCTCAAACCGATGGACAGGTGCTTGTATTTCATGATGTGGTTACATTTGGAGTAGATCGTATTCCTAAATTTGTTAAAAAGTTTGCTGATGTAAATCATGAAATTTCTCAGGGGATAAGTGACTATGTTCGAGAGGTAAAAACAGGTACATTTCCCGAAATAAACAAGCATACATTTAAAATGGAACAGGAAGAATTGGCTTCCTTGTATGGAGGGAAATAAATTGAAAATTATTTCATCAAAGCGCGAAATAAACCAATGGGCAAGGCAATCAAAGGTAAATGGTAAATCAATTGGGTTTGTTCCGACAATGGGATTTTTGCATGAGGGACATCTAGCGCTTGTAAAAGAAGCTAGACAAGAAAATGATTGCGTAATTATGAGCATTTTTGTTAATCCGCTTCAGTTTGGACCAAGCGAGGATTATGATATGTATCCCCGAGATGCAGAGCGTGATAAAAAACTGGCTAAGGAAGCGGGTGTTGATATATTATTTATGCCAAGTGTAGATGAGATGTATAAGAAGAAACAGTCCGTAAAGATGATGGTAACAGAACGGACAAATAGGCTATGCGGAGCTAAGCGACCAAGGCATTTTGACGGTGTGGTCATGGTTCTAACTAAACTATTTCATCTCACCGTACCCGATCGTGCTTATTTTGGCTTAAAAGATGCACAGCAGTTTGCAATTGTATCAGCACTTGTCGATGATTTAGATTTTCCTGTGGAAGTTATTCCGGTTAATACTGTAAGAGAACCTTCTGGACTAGCAATTAGCTCTAGAAATGTCTACTTGACGGATGAGGAAAGAGAAAAAGCTGCTGCTTTGTATCATAGCTTATTGCTAGGGAAAAAACTGATCGAAGAGGGAGAGACCGACGTCACCGTTATTACTAATACTGTTAGTGACTATCTCCATCAACAGCTGACCGCCAAAATTGATTATGTAGAGCTATTAAGCTTTCCTGAATTGGAAACAATATCTGTAGCCAGTGGAAAAATGATTCTTGCAGTAGCGATTCAATTTTCAGCGGTAAGGCTTATTGACAATATAATATTGAGAGTTAGCCTTTGCTCTTAGCAAAACAAGAAGTTAATTGTAATCAGAATCTTATTACAAGTGTTGCATGATATGCCGTAGGAAAAAGCAATGTTCACGGCATGGGTTTGTCAAAAAAAAGTGTGTAAGTCCACTTTATTCAAGGTATTTTAAAACCCTATCTTTTAGCTCATCATGAAAGAGCAGCTAGTTCCTGACCATGACCCAGTTTTGATATGACCGCCATCCCACTTTGTTTCCAGTTCTTTAATACGCAAATATAGTATTTTTAAAGGGCATTCTCATGAGGGAATGCTCCTTTTTTGGTCACTTTCCTGAAGCTGGAGTGGATGCTTTCAACGGCGTTAGTGGTATACATCATTTTCCTTGCGCTTGGTATCATTTCTACAAATGCCTCAAGTTTGTGGTCTAACTGCGCTAATTTCTTTTTATAAAGCATATTGGCCGAGTAAATAATCCATTTCACACTTGGCAAACCGAAGACCAATTTGAATACTAATACTCTTCTTTGCCGTTTCTACCAGTTTCGTCGCCCTTTTGATACCTACACCCCTTTGTTCAAATGGCTTCCATTTCATTAAAACCTTCTTCAAGTGTCATTCTTCGGAAGTTTTAGTCAACTACCATTATACAAGATTTGGGGGAGGTACTTCTTTTTTTGTGTTTAAAACCCCTTGGGACACAAAGAATAAGAATTATGAAATTCATTCCTTTGTTTAAATTTTGTACTTCGTAAAAATCACTTATTAGAATTGCTAGGTTCTAGAATTTTCTTTGCAATTCTCATACTTTTACTTTTCATTAAACAAGTATCCTCTATATATATTTGGATGTTTGTTACCCGAGTAAGAGCTTCTATCCTTCATTTAACTAAATATAAACTCTTTCTTTTATTTTGGCAGCACGATTTATACCATCCTTTAAATAATCTGGTGCCTTGTCATTTTTTAATATTTCATCTGTAGTCATCCAATATATTTCACTAAGTTCATCTAGATCTTTTACTTTTCCTACCCCTTTTTCCCATATACATAAGAAAACAATATTTATAACATGCACGTTATCATCCGTAACAAAGGAAGTATTATGTACATAATAAACTTCTTCGGTTATTTCTACTCCTGTTTCTTCCATTATCTCTCTTTTCACCGTTCTCTCCAATATATCTCTTGTAAATCCTTCAAGTTCTACTGTCCCTCCCACTAAAGATAATTTTCCTCCTGCATGTTCTTCTTTATTACTTCTCCTACATATTAACCATTTATCATCTTTAATTACTGCGCCTTCTACATTAACTGTAAACATTCCGATCATCTCCTTTATAAATAATTTAAATTAATATTGTTATTATAGAAATTCTAGTTAATATCATATCCATATTTATAACATCGTCTAGTCTCCCCATAAATTCCGCCTCACTATGGTAAAACTGACATAAATATCTCTTGTCTGCCTTTCCCCTCGGAAGGAAGGCATAATATAATATGTTCCCTGATTAAATAACCTTAGGCTGTACTCCAAATGAAAAACATTGAGTCAGACAAATAAGTATCAATACCCTCCAAATTAACCTTAACGGGTAAAAGTCACTTCCCAACCCCATAGGACTTGTTATAGAACCCGTAGTAATTGGCAAAGATACACTCCTAATCCCTTTCTGCCTAAAAAATCTAAAAGTTGATTGTGTAATTTCATTAAAGAATACATAATTGGCTGTACCAATGACTTTCTAAAGCATCCAAGTAATGTTTTTCAAGATTGAAACTTTCTGTTTTCAATACACTTTTACCCACTTTGTATCCCCCTTATATATAATAGAAAAATTAAAATTCAACTAGAAATAATAATGCATCGTTCCAAAAATGTCAACATTTTATATAATATAAATAGTGGGAAAATTTTTGATATATAATTAATCTTTACAGGAGGTTAAAATTTGTCTAAAACTATAAATCCCCAACCGTTAACCACTAAGTCTTAACGGTTTGTTTACTGCCAATAACGGTTGTACGTGGATCTAATGTTTGCTCAACAGATTCTAACAATAATGAGCTTTTATATTTTCCATTGGCTCCATTAATTTTGTAGGCTGTCCGCGGCGCATGTTTAAAAATTGCTGCTGTAATGAACTAGCTACATAATTTGCTTTCTCACCAGTATCTGTCGCAATAACATTTATTCCAATCATAGTAAGACCTGCCCTTCCATACTACAGGTGAAACCTGGAGGAGGAAAAGCGTGAAATCGAACTACAAGTCAAATGTCCGATTCTGTTCATTCTAACAATTAGTGGGGGATAAAAGAAAACCCCCATTGATTCCCTTTATCTCGTTAGAAGCTCTTCAGGCTGTATGTTACTAACCAGAGAACTTTTAGCTTTTGTTTAGTAGTTATATTTTAGCTGTCATCGTTAAAAATATAAGATATGAAAACATCGGTATTTGCAACAAGCTCCTTCATGAAGTAAGATAATATGGTGAATCATAATTTAAACAATAGATATCTAATGTTTTTACATCACTCTGTAGACTAGATTTTCTAGAAATGAGGGTTAATCATGAGTAAACCATCCATTTATGGAATGACATATGAACAATTAAAGGATTGGCTTATCGACCATGGACAAAAGCGGTTTCGTGCGGATCAGGTGTGGAATTGGTTATATAAGAAAAGAATTAATCATTTTTCTGAGATGAAGAATGTCAATAAGGAAACGATTGTCTTACTGGAAGAACATTTTGTCCTTGGCACGCTTGCAGAAGAAGTAAAGCAAGAATCAAAAGATGGTACGATTAAGTATTTGTTCCGCCTGGCAGATGGAAATTTAATTGAAACCGTATTAATGCGTTTTAATTATGGTCTATCTGTTTGTGTTACAACCCAAGTAGGGTGTAATATTGGTTGCAGTTTTTGTGCCAGCGGCTTATTAAATAAAAGTCGTGACTTAACGAGTGGTGAAATTGTTGAACAAATAATGATGGTACAAAAAAATCTCGATTTAAAAGGAAAAGACGAGCGAGTGAGTCATATTGTTGTTATGGGAATTGGTGAACCATTAGATAACTTTGTTAATCTAATGGATTTCATCTATATCGTTAATGATGATCGTGGGTTAAATATTGGTGCTAGACATATTACTGTGTCGACAAGTGGTCTTGCTCATAAAATTTATAAGTTTGCAGATACCGGGGTTCAAGTGAACTTAGCTGTTTCTATTCATGCACCAAATAATGAATTGCGCAGAAATATTATGAAAATAAATAAGGCCTTTCCAATTGAAAAATTAATGGATGCCATTCATTACTATTTACAAAAGACAAACCGGCGCATTACTTATGAGTACATCATGTTAAAAGATGTAAATGACCATCAAGAAGAAGCACTTCAATTAGCTGAGCTATTAAAGAACCATCGCAAGCTCGCTTATGTCAATTTGATCCCATATAATACCGTTGATGAGCACAGTCAATATCAACGCAGTGATTCTGCCACCATTCAAGCTTTTTTTGAAACATTGAAAGAGCAAGAAATTAATTGTGGTGTGCGTTGGGAAAATGGCTCAGATATCGATGCAGCTTGTGGTCAGTTGCGTAGTAAACAAATCAAGAAAATGAAACCAAAAAGATCAAAAAGCCTAAATAAATAGTTTTTTATAAAACAAATAAAAAAGTCTTTCTCCATCTATACGTATTGTAGGGGAAGCTTGGTATAGATAACAATATTTAATTAGGGAAAATAAGATTCAGTGGAGGCTTGAAAAGAAAGCCCCCGCTGAATTACATTTTAACCTAGATAGAAGGGGGTACCCCACTAATTAAGAAGAGATGTTTAAAATATATTCTGTTAATTATTAATATTGCGTTTTTACCTCTAATTCCATATAAAATTACGAGGCATATTTATATAAATAAGTTTGCTCTTCTTTTGAAAGTTGCAGAATATGAATTATTATATAAAGTTACCCTTATTATCTGAGGCAAATGATGAGTCTGTTTTAGGTTTAAGATCGACTCTTGAAAGTTCGATGGTTTTGCCAGGATTGCCCTTCATTTGTTCTAAGTTTAGTTCAGGAACGTTAACTATGGAATTATAAAAATCGCTTTCTCGTCATGGCAGATGGTAACCGGCAACTTTTCTTTTGCCCAAACCATTGATAACGATGTTTGGCAATAAATTGATAAACAAAGTCGCGAATTGGTCTGGGAATGATGATTAGACCGTATAATAGCTTCCATGCCCCTACAAGCTCTTTACAAATGCGAAGTGCAGCGGTTGATTTAACATAGTATTTTTCTCCGTCAAGCAGAACAAAGCTATTCATGTTCGTAGGGATTTGGTATTTTTTTAATAGTTGTTGTTGCCCGACATCTCCTTGTAGTGAGGCAAACAAAAACTGTTCTTGTTTATCACGTTTTAAAATAAATTGGACACTCCGATCACAAAAGTTACATATCCCATCAAAGAGTATTATTTTATCCATCACTGCTCACTCCTTATGCTTAAAAAATCCACCGAAGGCTTATTTCTAACGATTCATGTTTCTAATTGACAGGCTTTCCCCTCGCTGAAATTACGTCGCCTTGAACTTTGACGCACAGGACATGCTGTCTCGGCGTCCAACATGCAAGGAAAGCTTGGCAACATACACGACGTTTTTTCACGGACAAGAAAAACTCAGGCAACGATACATCGCGTTTTTTCAAGAATGGTACGATCTTACCCAGCTTTAATGCTTTTTTGAAAGGTAATCTAGTTCAAATTATAACACCCACTAATATTCTGTTTCACTTGCTGCACGATATGAAACATCAAAACAAATTATCCATTTCCTTGTGCATGTAGTTCCAAAAAGATTTGCCTCTTTTTTTAGCCTTTGATTAGCATTCATGATGGTAGACATTAAAACAGTTCTAACTAGCAGTCAAATTATTCAATGTTTCATAAATAACAAAAAAGTTCCTCCTATCCTTAAGAACCGGAAGTAATAGCGGAGAGATAAAACGTCAACTTGAATACAGTGATAAAAGTTTCGGTTTAAACAGGCAGATTAGTTTAACTGTTCAGTCATTCGGGAACTTGGTTAAGGAAAGCAAATAGTAATCCAGCAAAGTGTAGAATTCGTTATTCTTAAAATTGTAAGGAGGAAACTGGTCATGGCTGATGGACAGAAAGGAAATAGAAAGCAAAGACAGTTAGACAATTTCCGTATCGATGATAAGGGTAAAAAAATGACAACGAATCAAGGTTTAAAGATTTCGGCAGATGAATTCTCCTTAAAAGTTGGAGAAAGAGGACCAACATTAATGGAGGATTTTCATTTCCGTGAAAAAATGACGCATTTTGATCATGAGCGGATCCCGGAAAGAGTAGTTCACGCTCGTGGATCTGCAGCGCACGGGGAATTTGAACTTTATGAATCGATGAAACCTTATACAAAAGCAAAGTTTTTACAAACCCCAGGTAAAAAAACACCTGTGTTTGTCCGGTTTTCAACCGTTGCTGGTTCAAAGGGGTCTGGTGATCTTGCACGGGATGTAAGGGGTTTTGCTACTAAATTTTATACAGAAGAAGGAAATTATGATCTTGTTGGTAATAATATTCCCGTCTTTTTTATTCAGGATGCCATTAAATTTCCGGATTTTATCCATGCAGTAAAGCCTGAACCTCATAACGGTATTCCTCAGGCTGCTTCTGCACATGATACTTTTTGGGATTTTGTTGCAAATAATCAGGAAACAGCTCATATGGTTATGTGGCAAATGTCCGATCGGGCTATTCCACGCAGCTATCGAATGATGGAAGGCTTTGGTGTGCACACGTTTCGACTAGTCAATGACCAAGGAAAAGGTACGTTTGTAAAATTTCATTGGAAGCCAAAATTAGGCGTTCATTCAACCGTGTGGGATGAAGCACAAAAGATTAACGGGAAGAATCCTGATTTTCATCGCCAAGACTTGTACGAATCGATTGAAAACGGGGATTATCCAGAATTTGAACTAGGCGTTCAGTTAATCTCTGAAGAGGATGAAGATTTGTTTAGTTTTGATCTATTAGACCCTACAAAATTATGGCCAGAAGAAGATATACCAGTAAAAATAATTGGAAAAATGACATTAAATCGAAATATCGATAATGTGTTCGCTGAAACGGAACAGGTAGCTTTTCATCCGGGTCATGTGGTTCCTGGCATTGATTTTACAAATGACCCATTATTACAGGGCCGTTTATTTTCTTATACAGATACACAATTGATCAGACTCGGTGGTCCTAACTTTCATGAGCTACCAATTAATCGACCTGTTTGTCCGTTTCATAATAACCAACGTGATGGCTATGCCAGACACACAATAAACGTTGGACAGGTCAGTTATTACAAAAATTCACTAGCTAATAATACTCCTAAGCCAGCAACTGTTGTAGAAGGGGGGGATGAGCATTATCAGGAAAAAGTAGAAGGACGGAAGATTCGTGCCCGCAGTGATAGTTTTAAAGATCATTTTTCACAGGCAACCTTATTTTGGAACAGTATGAGTAAAATAGAGAAGCAGCATATTATTGATGCTTTTAGCTTTGAGTTAGGTAAAGTAAAAAATCAAACTGTTAAACAGCAAGTAGTGGATATGTTTAGTCATGTAGATTTAAAAATGGTGCAGGAAATTGCAACAAATATTGGGGTTACACCTCCAGAAAAAGGGGGTTCTTCGATTACAAAGCGGTCACCAGCGCTTAGCCAAGAAAATACTACTAAAAAAGCTGCAACAAGGAAAGTCGCTGTACTCATAGATGACGAGTTTCTTACCGATAAAGTCGTTGTTATTTTAAATCGTTTAGCTAAAAATGGAGTCCATCCGATATTAGTCAGCAATAAACTTGGACACGTAACTGGCTCAGACGGGCAAACACTAAATGTTAATAATAGCTTTTTAACAGCTGATTCAGTATTGTTTGACGCTGTATATATTGCTGGTGGAAAGCGAAAGAGCATAGAATTTCATAATAAAGCACGCTATTTTGTAAATGAAGCATTCCAACATTACAAGCCTATTGGTGCGATGAATGAAGGAAAGAAAGTCTTAGATGAAATAGGTATCAGAAGTGATTTAGGCGTAATTACGGATTCATCCTTGGAGCGATTGATTCAACGATTTACAGAGGCCATTTCTGTTCATCGGTTTTGGGAGCGAAAAAAAGACTAATTATTTATGATTGGTGCGAACGAGTGCTGTACGACAGCACTCGTTATTTTAGCTAGGAAATTACATCCATTTCTACATGGCGGATAACTTTTTTGAAAAGTGGCATCGTTTAGCATATGTGATTAAGCTGTTGCAATTTCGATCTTCTTCTACGATAAGTCAACATCGGCTTAAATCTAAAGGAAAGCCGACTAAAAGCGGGCTTGTCGCTCAGGCGTCGACATACCCCTGTTTTAGAGACATGTTTCCTTATCTTGAATGGAAGGTGCTGTATTTCTCTCATTTAAAAAATCTGCTTAATATTTTGTGAACTTTACAAGAAAAACGACTCTTAAATTTACGATTCATTGGAGTCGACAGGACAAGAAAGGTTTCTTGAATAGACATCGCACGCAGAAAAAGCGCTTTTCTTTTTCAAGGACAAGAAACAACCACGACAGCGATACTTCGCACGCAGAAAAAGTGCTTTCCTTTCAAGGATAGAGAAAGCTACATCAGCGATACATCGCGGTTTTTCAAGGACAGAGAAAGCCTCTTGAATAAATATCGCGGTTTTTCAAGGACGCTTTGTTCTAATCGGGATCTTCTGCGTAAGCTAGTTCCTGTATTCTAGAGGGGTGGGTATAGACATTAAGTCGATCTTTTCTTGCAAAACCGATGACAGTAATACCAAGTTCATCAGCTAGATGTAATGCTAAATTGGTTGGCGCAGATTTGGAAATGAGAATAGGGATCCGCATTTTAGCTATTTTTAACAATACTTCAGAGGAAACTCTTCCGCTAAAAGCGATAATTTTATCTTGCACCGGGATGTGATTAATTAGGACACTGCCAAACAGCTTATCTAAAGCATTATGTCTACCAATATCTGTACGAATCAGCTGTAGTCCTCTTGTTTTAGCTAATGCGGCATTGTGTACGTCTCCTGTTTGGCGATATTGATCCGATACTTGTTGCAGCTGTTCCATTAAATATAAACAATTGCTAGCAGAAATAGTTAGTTTTGACATCACCGTCCGTGTTGTTTTTGCGTCATTCCTTAAATAAAACTGGCGACTTTTTCCACAACAGGAGCCAATAAAGCGCTTCGAGTAGTCTTGGGCATATTCGTCAGGCAGCTTGTCAATTTCAACATAGGCAAATCCTGTTTCTTCATCCATGTTAAGAGATTGAATTGCTTGATAACGGTAAATGATTCCTTCTGAAGCAAGAAAGCCGACGACCAGTTCTTTAGCATATTCCGGTGAGCAAACCAATGTAGCAAATTCTTCACCATTTACAATAATCGTAATCGGATGTTCAACAGCAATCGAAGTTGTTTGTTTTACCATTGTTCCGTTAAGAAAATGAGCAACCTCCCAATCGGTTAAATTATCCGCCATACGATCCCTCCATATCGTAAGTATCCATCTCCAATTCCTCCATTCGTTTTTTTTTAGCATACTTTTTATCTTATGCGCATAGTAAGTGATAGCCTTTTTCATAAAACGGTTGTATTATATTCTGGTATTCCGCCATTGTCGGCAATATGATAACAGCTTCTTTCACATCAACTAACGTTAATGCAGTTAAAATAATATCTTGGTGAACACGAACATCAATACTTTTCAAACATGGTTTGTCATAATCACAATTTGGTATCGTTTCTAAAAATTACCTCCTGATAAATAATAGAGCCTGGTTTTCCTAGTTTTTTTACCAACTTTCTAATTCTTCCGGTTTATTTTCTATCATTCCTAAAAATCCTAGTTGTTCTCTTCAGCATCTGCAATCACAACAGCAATTTTTTCCTTTGAGACGTCTAAACCTACATATTTTTCATTCATAGTAATGGCTTTTTTCGTAATGTAGCATTGATTTGGGTTCTTACTAGATAGGAATATTGCTCAGTTAACCTGCGAAGTTACGATCAAGGGGCTTCTTTTCGTTCATGATAACTTTACCAATCCCGAATGGAACTTTGCTCACCCAAAGTGAGAGTTCCAGGTTTTCTTGGGATCGGTATGTTTGGTTTTTCCCGTAATTCTCTCCCTACAAGATACAAGTACGTTAATTGTTCTTATCCTACCATGAAGACGGATACATTTCAATTTGCTTTTATTTGTTTACACTATAGGAAAGTATAAAATTTTTATGGTTTATAGTATAAGAAAAACTATGGCTTTCGCTAAAGACTTGGCGACAAGCCAAGTTTTTCTAATGAGCTAAAGAGGATGTAGCTATTTATAGAGATTAAAGACCTATCAGGGAGGCTTTACCTGAGCTTATTCTACGTATAAATCGGCAATGGTTAGTTTCAATGAAGGAAGGTTAAAAGAAGGAGTGAAAACTTCAATGGATATAGCTTTGAGTTTTTAAAAGCTATATCCATTGTAATTACAGGAACACTTTCAATATACTTGAATAACGTTACGAATAATTCTTCATTACCAAGTCAAGCAAATTTGTTTCAGGAAGTAACAAGTAAACAGCATAATGATCGGCCAACTCCACCTTTCTCAATTAGATTTATTTCACTGAAGACTAAAAGAGGATTCAATTTCCCATGGCTTGTTTCTGACAACTCTATTTTCTAACTGTTTACACTACTCGAAATCATACCGCTCACAAACTTCCATGTACAAGACTATCAACATTACAACAGGACAAGAGGAATTTCGGCAATCATACATCGCGATTTTTTCGAAGGACGTTGTGATCTTAGTCTCAGGTCTATATCCTCTTTTTGAACACCACTTGAAACATATAAACTATTAAATAAAGAAAGGATTAAAAAATGCCTGCAAAGGGAACGTACATACTATAAGAACGATTCATATCATGGATGGTATGAGGAAAATCAGCATTTTGAAAAATTGTTCTCAACTACCATTTTAAAAGTGGAGAAAAAAGTATATAATAGAGTTTGTGTGTTTACAGAAAGAGTTCGATTTACAGATAAGATGTGAAATTTACGGCTAGATATAAAATCATACACTAAGCTGTTTTGGAAGGCTTGTTTTTTGGCTGAACGAAGAGGAAAATTATTTTTTCTAGCACTATAGGAAAGTATAAAATTTTAGGGTTTATAGTATAAGAAAAACTACAGCTTTCGCTAAAGACTTAGCGACAAGCCAAGTTTTTCTAACATATAACGTTGTTCTCATATCATCTTATAGAAACATTCTCTTCATTCTCCAGCTTTAATAGATTGCAATAATAGAACTTATATGCTAAGCTTTTAACACAATATATTGTTGGTGGAACCATACTAACCTACTATATATTGTGTTTTGAATGTATGAATCAGTATTTACTTATTAGAAAATTAAGATTAAGTACTACCATCCCCTAGAAGATGATGGGCGATATGCCTCTACGTTTTTCAGATTCACACCAAACAATATACATACAATATACGATTAAACTTGCTACTACTTTGGACTATTATCAACTATTTATAGAATTTCGATTTTGAGGGAAATAAACTCATGTAATCAAAATGTTTTTACCATATAAAGGGAGGATTAGGAATGATCACCGATATCGTATCTACAAGGGATAAACTTGTAGAAATCATTGATCAAGCACAACAGGGGCTGTCTATTGAAACAGATGCCTACAAACAGAAATCATTTAAAACTATTGAGGAAGATACACCATTTGATAAGGCACTTGACACGCTTGTGCAAAACGCATTGGAAAATATTGATGAATCCGCGCCGGATTGGTCATATTTAGCTAGCCGGGTTTATTTACAGCTGCTCTATCATGAGGCACGTCAGAATCGGAAGTATGAAGCAGATAGATATGGTGACTTTTATCAATTAATTACGATGCTTACGGAAGACAATATTTATCAAGCTACGATTTTAGAAGAGTATACCAAAGAAGAGATTGACTACTTCGCTAAGCATATCGACCCATCAAGAGATTTATTATTTACTTATTTAGGATTGTACACACTGGCGACACGTTATCTTGCAACAGACCATGATAAAAACGTCTATGAATTGCCGCAAGAGCGCTGGATGATTATTGCGATGACATTAATGCAAGATGAGGATAAAGAAAAGCGAACAGAACATGTTTTAGAAGCTTATTGGGCATTAAGCAATCTATATATGACAGTAGCAACACCGACATTAGCCAATGCCGGAAAGACGCACGGGCAATTGTCCAGCTGTTTTATCGATACGGTTGATGATAGCTTGCAATCCATTTACGACAGCAATACTGACATTGCTAAGCTCTCTAAAAATGGCGGCGGAATTGGCGTTTACATGGGGAAAATCCGTAGTCGCGGAAGCTCCATTAAAGGTTTTAAAGGAATGTCAAGCGGTGTTGTTCCGTGGATTAAACAGTTGAATAATACTGCGGTAAGCGTGGATCAATTAGGAACAAGAAAAGGTGCGATTGCTGTTTATTTAGATGTTTGGCACCGTGATATTGAGGCATTTCTTGATTTAAAGCTTAACAATGGTGATGAACGAATGCGAGCACATGATATCTTCACCGGCGTGACGCTTCCGGACTTGTTTATGGAGCAAGTGGAAAAACGTGGTGATTGGTACTTGTTTGATCCGCATGAAGTTCGCCAAGTGATGGGCTATTCGCTAGAGGATTTTTATGATGAGCAAAAAGGCAGTGGAAGTTTTAGGGAAAAGTATCAAGAGTGTATGAACAATGAGCAGATAACGAAGCGTAAAATCCCGGCAATTGATATTATGAAACGAATTATGAAGTCGCAATTAGAATCGGGCACGCCATTTATGTTCTATCGCGATGAAGTGAATCGCCAGAATAGCAATAGTCATGAAGGAATCATTTATTGTTCCAATCTATGTACGGAAATTACCCAAAATCAGTCCCCTACGGAGTTTATCGAAGAATTTCTAGAAGGTGAGAATACCATTGTAAAGAAATATAAATCCGGGGACTACGTCGTTTGTAACTTAAGTTCCATTAACCTTGGAAAAGCTGTACCAGATCAAGTGTTGGAGCGTCTGATTAAGATTCAAGTACGCATGCTGGATAATGTCATTGATATCAATCGTTTACCAATTATGCAGGCGCAATTGACAAATAAAAAGTATCGGGCAATCGGGCTAGGGACATTTGGTTGGCATCATTTGCTCGCTCGTAACAATATGAAGTGGGAAACAGAAGAAGCGGTTGCTTATGCAGATGAATTATACGAAAAGATTGCTTTCCTTACGATTAAATCCAGCATGGAACTAAGTGAAGAGAAAGGAAGCTATCCTGCATTTTCAGGCAGTAAGTGGAGTACCGGAGAATATTTCGAGCTTAAGGGATATACAAAAGATGAATGGCTTGCTTTAAAAGACGATGTGAAACAACATGGAATAAGAAACGGATATTTAATGGCTGTTGCACCAAACTCAACAACAGCAATGATCGCAGGTTCAACTGCTAGTATCGATCCGATCTTTAAGCCGTTTTACTATGAAGAAAAGAAAGATTTTAAAATCCCTGTAACGGCGCCTGATTTAACACATCGCACCTATGATGTTTACCGTCGTTCTGCCTATATCGTGGATCAGCGCTGGTCCGTAAAACAGAATGCGGCTAGACAAAGACATATTGACCAGAGTATTTCGTTTAATCTATATGTACCAAACACCATTAGAGCTTCCATCTTATTGGATCTTCATTTACAGGCATGGAAAGAAGGATTAAAAACAACGTACTACGTTCGTTCTACTTCTAATGATGTGGAAGAATGCGAGTGGTGTCAAAGTTGAAGGCACTCATTGCTTATTTAACCTATAGCGGTAATACACAGGAAGTTGCGAGACTAATCGATAATGAATTACAAGCAAAAGGGATAGACACGGTGGTTCACCGAATTGGGATTGATCCACCGGTCAATCCCTCTAGTTATGACGTTATCTTCATTGGTACTTTCACCTGGGATCGGGGAAGTACTCCTGAAGAAGTAAAAGATTTTATTCTTGAAGTAGGTTATAAGCCAAACAATGTCGCCGTATTTGGTACTGGAGATACACAATTTGGTGGAGATGAGCTATTCTGTAAAGCTGTCGATAAGCTGGTTAAATTTTATGAAAGTCCATGGTCTGGATTAAAGGTTGAACAATCACCAAGAGGAAAACAGGAACAGAAAGTGAAAGAATGGGTGGAAGGGGTATTATATCATGGCAAAAGTATTGCTGGAAAAAGCGAAGACACTGGAACCATTAAATCCAAATAAGTCAACAGGAGTATTCGGTGGTAAATCAAGCGGAATATTGAATTGGAATGATATTGCTTATCCACATTGGTATAAAATGTATAAACGGCTGGTAGGGAATTATTGGCAAGCAGACGAAGTCAATATGCAAAGTGATATTAAGCAGTTTCCAACACTTACAGAAGAAGAACAAGATGCGTATCTGAAGATAATCGGCTTATTATCGACATTGGATGCACCACAAACAAGAACAGCGTTATTAATTTCATTATATGCAACAGATCCTTCTGTTCAATCTATTATGGCGGTTATTGCTCAACAGGAGGCAGTGCATAATGAAAGTTATTCTTACGTACTGTCCTCTGTCGTATCTTTGGATGAACAGAATAAATCATTCCAGTTAGGAAGAACGGATCCTGTTCTATTGAAGCGTAATAAAAATTTAACCAAGCAATATAATACATTTGTCGAAGAGCCAACAATTGAAAATACTTTGAAAACATTAGTGTACACAGCCCTACTGGAAGGAATGTTTTTCTATTCTGGTTTTGCGTTTTTCTATAATTTAGCTCGGCATAATAAAATGGTCGGAACCTCAACGATGATTAGCTATATTAATCGTGATGAGTTGGAACATGGCCGGTTTATTTCCGAGCTGTTCCGGGCTACATTAGCAGAAAATCCGGAATATAATAACGAAACATTTATCCAATGGGTTTACGATCATTTTAAAGAATCCGTGGAATTAGAAATCGAATGGTCCAATTATGTTCTCGGAAATGTGGAAGGTATTGATTTGGATGAAATGGCAGGATATGTTAAGTACCGCGCTAATAAGATGTTGCGCATGATGGGATTGCATGATGTTTATCCGGATTATACGGACAACCCGATGAAATGGATTCGTGCCTATGTAGATAATTTTGACGGAACGAAAACGGATTTCTTTGAACAGAAATCACGTCAATATACAAAAACAAGTGATTTGAACGGTTTTGACGATCTGTAAGTTTCGATGACAATCTTATTGTAAACGTACCATTCAATTAGCGAATGGTAATCGAGAAGAAGCAGGTAGTTTATAAGGAGCATAACTAGCTCTCATAAATGCCTGCTTTTTTTCCAGGAATTATGTATACTTGGCATTTTGCTGCCATTGGATATGGAAGGAAAGCATGGCAAGAGGTGTTGCACTTGATTGTTGTTAAGTGTTGCCAAAACTGTATAACGGCTCACCCAAATCAATCATCTTCTCAGATACTGCATCTACTCCGTATCGACATGCTACCTTACCACAAAGTAAATATCGTTCCAATTCTTGATGATAAACGTAAACAGGAGTGACTTCTATCTGGTTGGAGAGCTTTTCAAAAGCTATATCCCGTGAAATAATTGGCGGTTTTGCAGCAGAGAAATCTTCAAAAATCGTAAGTAAAAAGCGATTATCAACGTAATTAAGTACTTTAATGGTATTGACATCTAAGATAACTTTTAATCGAGGCTGGATAAAACGATTAGATGACTCAACCAAATTTAATGTTGCAATTAGGAAGTATGGCTCGCGTTTTATCGATGTTATTTTCCATTTACCACTTTCGTCGGGTAATTCCTGCTGTAAAAGTAACTTAATCTCTTGACTCGCTTTAGATATGATTGGTTTAGAAATCGGTTCTAACTCGCTAATAGCTTCAGCTGTTAAAGCTTCCGTCTCGGTAATCTCCATAGTTACGCCAATCGGTGTAAGAGAAATAGGCTGTTCTGTTTCTCCCTGCCAAGTTAGAATCTTATTGAGAGTAGTACAAGGATAATAATCCTCTACGATTTCGTATGGTAGGACCTCCTGATTCCTGTTCATAATAAAAACTGTTGCTATCCCAAATATCTTCTTCCATGCTTGTAAATCCTCCATAGGAATTTCTAATAGCTTGCATTGCTGCTTCGCTATTGGTTTATAATTAGCAGGAGTTAGTGAAAAAGGTTCCCATTCAACCTCTTCCTGTTTTGGAAAAACTCCGTCTATATAAAACGTTGTTAATTGCCCGTTTTGATTAAAGGAAACCTCAATTGTTCCTTCTGGGTAAATCGGGATATTATCAATCGCTGCACGAAAACGCATCGTATCAGCAGTTTCATGAATAAGCTGAAATTGTTTGCCAAACTCTAAGCCGGTCAATTCCTCAATCCATTCAATTATCTTCTCACTGTTTTGGTAAAGATTGCTTAACTCTTCTCTCTTAGCATAGGAAATATCCTCAACAAAAAGGATGCTTTTTATTTGCTCACTTTCTACTTCAACATCAACAACTGCTGTTCCTGGGGGATTTAACCCGTCATCGGTTTCTGCTTTTCCATTTGGAAACCATTCCATTGTTACCACGTAGCATATTTTTCCCTCGATATTTTTAGAAAAGCTATGTCGCTTCAAATAATACGCATCTAGTCCAAGCCAATTTGCTGTATTGTCTATAATTTGTTGGATTCTTTCATGCATATAATACCCTCGCTTATCTTAGTTTTCTTAAAGTATACCATTTTTTCCTTAACTTACAGAACGATTTTTCCAGCGTAAATCAAGATGATGGAGAAATAAATACTATAACGTCCGAAACAGCATGATTAAAGCTTTGCTTTATCCGAAAACAAATTTATCGTTAACGATTATTGGATGGGGGGAGTATCAAATGTTAGTTCAGGAGCTAAGACAACGAGTTAATTTTTAATATCCAAAGTTTAACTAATTCCAGTTAAGTAAGTTTAAAAAACACTTTACATTAACGTTACGTTAATGTGTACAGTGAGGATAAAGGAGGTATGAAAGTCATGCTTATTAAAGAAGTTGCTAAACGATTAAATACAACAACAAGAACGATTCGTTTCTACGAAGAAAAAGGATTAATACAACCAACGAAGCGGGAAAATGACTATCGGACATTTACCGATGAAGAGGTAATGCGATTAAGTACCATATTAGCTTTACGAGAATTAGGTTTAGAAATTAAAGCAATTAAGCAGCTGATTGATGGTGATGCGTATAGTATGTATGATTATTTAAATATTCAGCGCGAGCGTATGTTTGAGAGATGGCTGGAAATGAAGGATATGATTCTCACCATTGATCGTATCCTGGAACAGCATACAGATGATGGTATATCAGTGGAAGACGTAGTTGCTTTATCGAAGCATTTAAAAAACTTAAAAACAATGCGAAAATCTTGGAGTGATCGCTGGAATTTTGATAAACAAGCAGCTGAATATGATAAAAGTCTTAAATTGACTGGGTATCGCTTTAATGTACATCAGGATTATGAGGTCGCTTTAGAAAAAGTTATCAGCACTATACAATTAAAGGCTGGTGATACATGTTTAGATATAGGAATAGGTACGGGAAATTTAAGCTCAAGATTGCTTCCAAAAGGAATTAAGGTAATTGGAGTTGACCAATCCGAAAAGATGCTTGAGGAATGTAAACGAAAGCATCCGGAAATTGATATACGTAAAGGCCATTTTCTGGCTTTGCCGATTTTGGATCAGCAGGTGAACGCTATTGTATCCAGTTACGCTCTACATCACATCAATGACGAACAAAAGTTACTGGCCTTAGAAGAAATGGATCGAGTGCTCTATTCGAACGGGGAAATCTGTATTGCTGATCTAATGTTTCATAATGAGACACATCGTCAAGAAGTAATTTGTCGTTATAGAAAGGCAGGAAATATAGAAGCTGTTGAGGCAATTGAAGATGAATTTTATGCAGATCGTTCGCTGTTGGTGAACTGGTTTCATTCGCATCATTATGAAGTGACGACGTATTCTTTTCATCCTTTTTTAAGTATGATTTATGCAAAAAAAGGTAATGATATCCTATGAATTTTCGTGTATGCTCGTTTGAAGTCTTTGAACAATATTAAAAGTTTCACTGCGTTATTTAATTTTCAGTGCAAAATATTATCCGTTCGAATGTACGATGAAACTAGATGTGTCATGGTTATCGGACTTTTCATACATCCTCTTTATAGGAAATTAGAAAAAGTATCGGGTGCAATTAGTTATGCATATAAAAGTTACCCTCTTTATCTTAAAACAAGCTGTCTTAATAAAAAAGGCAGCTTGTTTAATTATTACCATGGATATTTTACCCGTTTCTATATTATGGATAACTTTTTTGAAAAGTAGCTCCATCGTCTAGCTTAAGTGCTCAAACTATAGCAAACTTCGAATTTTCTTCCTGCGATAAGCCAACATTGGTTCCTCCTTCATTTAGTTTTCTTTATCCCGCATGTAAGGTGCAGATTAACGTATGTGTACACCTAAATGTCCAATTCATTTGGATCGACAAGGATAAGGAAATATACGTCAGCGGTACATCGCAATTTTTCAGGACAAGGACAACTTCAGCAGCGATCACATCGCGGTTCTTTAAAGAAGCCTGCGAACTTAGCCTTTGATCTATTGTTTCAAGCAGAAATACACTCCTTGATTGAGGTTTCATTCGCTTTATCTCATTAGAAGTTCACCAATTTGTCTTTCGTTAAGCGTGCTTCTAACTTTTGTAAATACTAGTTAATTTGATTGAAAATAATCTTGTAAACCATTGGTAATTCCTTCTGCTACTTGGCGTTTAAATTGATTTGTTTGAATGATGCTTACATCATCAGGGTTGGTAATAAACCCGAGTTCTAATAAGATAGCAGGTGCAGTATTATTCCGTAGTACATAATAGTTTTTTTGTACCACTCCGCGGTCTTGTAAGTTTACCTTTGGAACTAAATTATGATGGACATTTTCAGCAAGTTCTTTGTCGGCATTAGAATAATAAAACGTATTCATCCCTTGTGCTGAAGCATCTGCAAATGCATTATAATGCACACTAATAAACACATGCGTCAAATAAGCTTTACTAATAGCTACTCGATCTTCTAACGACACATATTCGTCCTTCGATCTAGTTAGTAATACATTTGCGCCAATTGATTCTAGCTGCTTAGCTATCTCGTGTGTCGTAGCTAATGTTAAAATTTTTTCTTCATAACCATCTACTCCGATCGATCCAGGATCATTTCCACCGTGACCAGGATCTAGCATAATATTATAACCGTTTAGAGCTGAATTCTCTGTAGTGTGCGAATTAGCTACCTGTGGTTGCTCTGATTTGGTAATTGCAGTGGTTGACTTCTTTCGTGTTTTAGGTTGAACGTGATTCATTTGTGTGGTTTTTAATAAGTATTGTTTAGCGACCCAAGCTTCTTTTCCTCCGTAATATGTTTGGACCCAGCCGTGTTTTTCCTGAAATTCTACTACCTGGTTACCAACTTGCAGTTTTCCGATAATTTCTGCATCGATGGATGGCTCACTTCTTACATTTAAGTTGGCTTGTCCAACGTCATAGATATCACCGTTTGCGGCATATGTTTGATTTGGAAAAAGTAACAAGATTGCTAGAATAATTGTACAGCAGGTTAACAAAATATAGAGTTTTTTCAAAATAATAAATTCCTCCTTTGTAAGATAACTAATTGTTTTGCGCTCTTTTTATTGTCTATTATCTGTTTCTATAAAGTAGATAACTTTTTAAAAGTAGCTTCGTCCAGCTTAGGCGCTTGAGAACCTTTTTATGCAGGAGACAATAGTATAGAGAAAACTAGAAAATATTGTGTATTGTTAAAAGCATTAAAATGAAAGCAGCCGTTAATAGAAATTTTCTCCAATAAATCTATGATTTAAACAAATAACGTGAAAAAATTATGTAAAAGTACTAAAAAGTTTAGTAGATTAATAGGCAACCAGGAGTAGGCAAAAAAAAACAACCGCAAGTTTTGCAGTTGTTTTTACCTCTGATATGTCAACATTGGCTTCTTTCGTCCCCATGTTTCCTTATACGCTATCGAAGGTATGTAAAATTACGACTTCAAAAGTGAACGAGAATAGGAAGAAGTCTAAGCGGGAGATGACGGCATCTAAAATCTCGATTCATTGATTGACAGGACAAGAAAAGCTACGACAGCGACACATCGCACGCAGAAAAAGCGTATTTCTTTTTCAAGGACAAGAAAAGCTACGACAGCGATACATCGCACGCAGAAAAAGCGTATTTCTTTTTCCAGGACAAGAAAAGCTACGACAGCGACACATCGCACGCAGAAAAAGCGTATTTCTTTTTCAAGGACAAGAAAAGCTTCGTCAGCGACACATCGCATACATAAAGAGTATATTTCTTTTTCAAGTATGTTGCGAACTTAGTTATTGTCTATTGTTTTAAGGAAAAAAGCGCTCTTTATAATGAAATCTCACTTTATCTTGTTAGAGTTCTGGTTTGTACGTTTCGAACTGACCGTACACCTTTTGTTCTTTGTTATATCGTCTGGTTTACTCAATGACATAAACGACTGGTTTTCTATTAAAAATTGCACCTCTACATGTTTTTAAGTGTTCAACGTTTGAGAGGACAGTTTAGGTTAACTGGAAGATTATAAGTTATATGTTAATTAATGTGAAAAATAATTTCGTAAACCATTTGTAATAGCTTCTGCTACTTGTATTTGGAACTGGTTCGTTTGGATCATAGCTAAATCGGAGTAATTCGTAATAAACCCAAGTTCTAATAATATAGAGGGCGCATAGTTATTTCGCAGTACGTAATAATTTCCTTGCTTCATCCCTCTGTCTTGCAGGTAAACAGACGAAGCCAGGCTAGCATGAACATTAGCTGCCAGCTTTTGATCTGCTGAGGAATAATAAAATATGTTTAGACCATGTGCACCAGAGTTAAAAAAAGCATTATAATGTATACTAATAAAAGCATGCGTGTAATAAGCTCGACTAATTTCTACTCTATCACGTAAAGAAACATATTCATCACCTGATCTAGTTAATAAAACACTTGCTCCAGCATCACGTAGTTGTTCAGCTATCTGTCTGGTTGTTGCAAGTGTTATAGCTTTCTCTTGCAATCCACCAATCCCGATAGATCCAGGATCATGGCCTCCGTGGCCTGGGTCTAACATAATATTATATCCTTTAAGCGAAGCATTTCCTCTTGTTGACACTTCACGTTTTTTCTGTAGTGCAGTCACTGGCTTGTGAGCTATTGACTTTATATTTGTTTGTTTATCTTGTTGAAGAGGAATTAAATGATGTTTAGCTACCCAAGCTTCCTTTCCTCCATAATAGGTTTGAATCCATCCATATTTTTCCTGGAATTCTACCACTTGGTCACCTGTATGAAGTTTTCCAATAATTTCAGCATGGATAGAGGGCTCATCTCTTACATTTAGAATAGCTTGTCCAACTTGATATACTTCACCTTCGGCAGCATGGCTTTGTTTAGGAATGAGAAAAAGGGAGGTTAACATAATGATTAAGCTTGTGATGATAAGATAGATTTTTTTCAAAATAAGCAATCCTCCTTAACGTTTAATTTAGTAAGTTATTCTAGTTGTGCTTTATACCTATGTTTTTCCTGGATATTCTCGTTGCAGTAAATTTCGATCAAACGATGTAACCTTGAATTTGATAGGTCTTTTCTCTTTTTTTTATATATAAGTGTAGGTATTACCTACTCCTTATAATAGGTTTTTAAACCCAACTAAAAATAATATCTAGTACTTTTATAGTATCGGTACAATACGTGCATATTTTAAGAGAACTATAATAATTTTTATATTTAACATAGCAGCCGGTAAATTATGTTTATGAATACATTGTTAGTATAACTATTCAGAAAGGCTATGTTTGAACAGCTAAAGACAAAGAATTCTCTTTAAGCATGTAAAAATTCTATAAAGCTACTACATATTTATAGTAAGGATTCTTATTTCTTGATTTGCTCGTATTGGTAAACTGGTTTTAGGGGGGATAGGAGAATAAATTACCGCTAGTAGTATTTTGAAAAACAGAAGGCATTTTTGTAAAGAAACATCATTCAGCAGAGATTTTAGATGCGGGATACAACATTAAGAAGATATAGAAAAGGAGATGTCAAAAAAATAGACATCTCTTGCATATAGCTTTAAAGGTACAGAGAAATTAAGAAGAGTAAGCTAATAGTATCAACTAGAAGATTATTTACAAATTGTCGCTAATGAGATGCTTGGCAGATCGAATTGCTTTTTCATTGGCGATAATGTCACCTGGTTTTCGAGCTTGCCCAATCACATAATCAATTAGTTCCATATCAAAAAACTGGCATATATAACGGAATTGCTGGACAAGTGGAAGTCCTTTTATATGCGGGTTGTCTCCTCCTACAAGTACAAGATATACTTGTTTTCCTTTTAGTGCTTGACGAAAATCAGGGTATTTTGGATCCCTTAATGTTTGCGACCAGCGATCAATAAAGCGTTTCATCGGTCCCGACATTCCATACCAGTAGATTGGGGTGGCAAAGACGATGATGTCGTGATTTAGCAGCTGTTCAATAAGGTGATTATGATCATCCTCAATGTTGGGAAACCCTCTTTCAGAATGTCGTTCATCTACAATCGGCTGGATATGATAATCTCTTAAATAAATATGTGTTGCTAATTCCTTAGGTACTGCTTGGTGTGCTAAGTATTCCGTATTTCCATTAATTCTTGTAGAACCGTGAAAGACTACTGTATTCATTGTATATCCTCCTTTTTTTCTTTAAGAAAGTACTGTAATACTTAATTAAATAGTTTAAAGGTTTTTCTATTTTAATGATACACGATTGCCAATTTTTTCACGAGATAAAAGTGCTAGACTGTAAGCTTTCTCTTTTAAAATTGTATGCATACATAGAAAAATTAGAAGTGTATCCTAAATAAAGTAAAGTAAATGGAAGAATGGATATTTGCTTTAAGAGGTTGTTCAAAAAGTTCGGTAAAACTTTAGGAAATAACCGGGTGGTAAATATCCCCTTTATATTTTAGGAGCAGATAAAATTTTAACGTAGGGCTATCCGATAAAAAAAGCATGTCTTCGTTGCGCTAGCCATGCCGGTTCTTTACCATTTTAGAAAGAAGAAATCAGGAAACTTTTTGGTAGTAGTTTCCGTATAAATAGATAAGACGTGAAAAGCAATCCTAAAGTCAAGCTATAATTAATGTTAATATAAAGAAAAAAGTCAAGGTGACACACAATGAAAAAAATAGCTATCTTTATTTTACTAATCGGCATCTTTATATATACGTTTTTCTTAAGTTACTGGACCGGTTCTTATTTAATGTTGGAACCGAATTGGAAGGATATCGTCGTATTTACGCCGGAAACGGTAACGGATCGCAGGGATATTTATCTGCTTGATAAGTGGATTTTTGCATTTAAGGCACAGCCATTAGCTAGTATCACCTTTCTTTTATCAGGAATCGCTGTTATTAGTTTTTGTATTTATTTTTATCGAAAGTTTAGAGAAAAACAAAACCAAAAAAAGGAAATTTAAATAGCTAAACTGGAGGTTGTTCGTTCATGAAGCTTAAGAAAAAAAGAGATAAAGAAGATAATCATAACCGTTTTATGTTATTCGATATACTAACGGATGCCTTGGATATCCTTCTTTTTATCGGTAGAATGCTTGGCAAGATGATCACATCGATTTTTAGATCATGGAATTAATGAAGCGGAGATTCTGTTGAAATCCCCGCTTGTATGAACCCGCTTTAAGCTCTAATCCATTTCCAAATTTCTGCAGGTGATGCATTTTTCCCGTACATCAATATTCCCACTTTGAATATCTTTCCAGCAAGCATGATAAAGACTAACACACTTATCAGTAGAACAGTAAGCGATATTGCTATTTCCAACCACGGCCACTCTTCTAAAAGTGTGAGCCGTAATAACAGGACACCTGGTGATGTGAAAGGAATATAAGTACCGATTTTAGCCATTAACCCACTCGGATCACTAATAACTGGACTTATAAAGAGAAATGGTAAAAATGGCAGCATCATCACCATACCTTGAAAATTTCCTGCAGTAGTCATATCGGACATCGTTGCTCCAATTCCTACAAAAATAGCAGCAAATAGTAAGTAGCCTAAAATAGCAATCGCTATATATAAAGCGAGCTCTGGTACAAATAAATACTTTACAATCTCAAGGTCAAACCGCCATGAGATAACTGGTAATAAAATAACAAGCGAGATGATGGATTGCAGAATACCTAATGCAAAATAACCGATAATTTTTCCTTGCATTAGTTCTGCTGGTGTTAGGGAAGATAAAATAATTTCAGCAATTTTATCTTTTTTCTCTTGTGATGCACTTTGGAAGATAGCCATACCGGTAAACACGATGGAGAGCATAATAAATCCGGCAAATGCCCCCGGTATAATTCGTTTAAATCGATCACTGTTGCGAGAACCGCTTGCTTCTTCGGCAGGAGATTCAGGTTCTCCTACAGCCGTCTCTTGTATAGTAATGCCACGAGTAATTACAGCTAGCTGTTGATCTGATAATCCGAGTTCTTTCATTTGCAGTGCTTGAATGGGTGCTGTTATTAAATGTGCTTGATCCATAAAATAAGGATCTATCTCTTCAGATGTATATGCAGGGATTTTCCCGTCATCTATGGCTTCCTTATTAATAAAAAGATAGGCGGTATTTTCTGTATCTTGTAGTTTTTTCCTTACTTCTTCCTCACTAATATCCGTTTGCTTTACTTCCCAGGATAAATCATTTGCTTTCACCACTTTTTCAACCGTAGAAAATAAATTTACCTCATCATTAATATATACGGTAGTAGCTCCTGTTTCTTCCCCTGAGCTGTCACCGAATAATTCACCAAGTAGCATAAAGCCAACGATTAATAATGGGGTTAAAAAGATACCAATAATAAAAGATTTATTTTTCATATTTCGTTTTACTTCCCATTTAGCAACCTTTATGGAGTTACGCATGCTTCTCACCTGCTCTCTGAAGTACCTGTTTATCTGTCGCAATATCAATAAAGATTTCATGTAAGGAAATACGATCTAATGTAAGTTCCTGAACGTCTAAATGGTCGGGTAATTGTTTTAACCATTTAACTGGGTCAACTTCTTTGTCTAGATAGAGAATATGTTGGTTATTCACTTGTTCTACCCGCTGTACATAGGGCAATCCTTCTAATTCATACCGGTCATTTTTTCCATGGATGGTACATTTAAAATTAGCATATTCTGTTTTTACGGTATCCATATCTCCGTAAATCACTTTTTTCCCATGGTGGATCATAAATAAACGATCTGCCATTTCTTCAACCAGGTTCATCTGATGGGAGGAAAGGAGAATAGCCGTTCCATGTTGAGCCAGCTGTCGAATCTCCTGTTTAAACAACTCTTGGCTAACAGGGTCAAGACCTGAGAATGGCTCATCCAGAATTAATAGCTCCGGTTCATGAATAATAGAAGCTATAAACTGAACTTTTTGCCCCATTCCTTTAGAAAGTTCCTCAACACTCACTTTTTCCTTTCCTTCCAAATCAAATTTCTTTAAATAATCAAGTGCTCGTTGTTTTGCTCGGTCGAGCGGATAATCTTTTAACTCTGCTAAATAGAGGAGAATATCCATCACCTTTACATTTTTATATAGTCCTCGTTCTTCTGGTAAATAACCAATTTTATTTTTAGGAATACTGTGATTATAAGCGTTTGGGAACATAACTTTTCCTTCGTCTGGATACATAATTCCCATGATGTTACGAATAGTTGTTGATTTTCCTGCACCGTTTGGTCCAAGAATAGCCATAATCTCTCCCTGTTTTACTTCAAATGAAATATTTGAAATAATTTGTTTGTCCTTAAATGACTTTCCTAAGTTTTCAACCGTAAGAATTGTATTCAACGGAACCCATACCTTTCATTTCACACTGTGAGCAGTGTAATAATTTCTTCAATCTTCAAAGCTTCCTGTGTCGTCCATTTGATTTGCTGTGTACTAAGAAATCTTTCTGTTTGTTCAGGAGAACTAGAGATAAGATAATTGGCAGTTCGCTTCACTTCCCCAGGAATTGTAATTGCTGGAGGATTTTCCGTTAGCCAATAACGCTGATAAGTTGCAAATAAAGTTTCTTTTTCAAAATTAGCAATTAATTTCCCATTCTTTAGTACGTTAATATAATCAGAAAGTTTCATAATATCTGAGGATTGGTGGCTTGTCATGATAATTGCTCGGTCTCCTTGATCTATCCAGTCTACAAGCAGATCCATCAGTAGTTGCTTTGCTGGTATATCCATAAATGAAGTCGGTTCATCAAGCAGTAGTAATGGTGTATTTTTTGGTATCGTAAGAGCGATAGTAAGTTTTTGTTGCATTCCCTGTGATAGCCTATGAAACCGGCGATTTAGCGGGATTTCGAATAAGGAGACCATTTTTTGAAACAGTTCTTCGTCCCAGTCACGATATAATGGAGCAATAAATTCTTTTAATGTTTGTCCTGTAAAGGTGTCCCAGCCAATAACAGTTTGTGGTTGGTAGGCAATAAACTGCTTCCAGCTCTCATCTGGCCCATGTGTAAATATATTCAGCAGTTTAATGTTCCCTTGATCCGGCTTTACTAGATTCATTATCAGCTTGAGTAAGGTACTTTTTCCGGAACCATTTCTGCCGACAAGAGTTGTGATAGTTCCACATTCAACTGTTAATTCAATCGGTCCGATATGCAAGCTCTCCAACTGCTTTTCTAAATTGGTTATCTCAAGCAATGTTTCCATCGTTATCGTTCTCCCTTTTCCTGTATTACTTCTGTAAAGATTTCTTTAATTTGTTCGGTTGTATATTCATAGCTAATGGCAATGTCAACGGCATGTTCAATCGCTTGATATACTTCAGAAACCTTAATTTGTTGCTTCATTGTATCGTCTACTGCCGCCACAAAGGTTCCTTTTCCTTGAGTTGTTCGGATAAAGCCTTGATACTCCAAATTTTGATAAGTTCGGCGAATAGTAATGACGCTTGTTTCTAAATCCTTTGCCAGTGCTCGAATGGATGGCAAAGCATCGCCTTCCGCCAGCTGTCCACTTGCGATCAACGTCTTTAGTTGATTTTCAATTTGATGATAGATTGGTTCGCGTGACGTTTTTGAAAGACGTATTGGCAGTTCCATGGCTGCTCTCCCTTTCTAATTTTAATCTATAAATAATTCAGCTTATTTATTTTCTTTTTCATATAGACTTGATGTATGTTCACTGCTGTAAAGCCGATGATTAATGAAATAGCGGCAGCTAACCATGGCCATTTTTGAGCTAGTATAATGGACCAGTAGACAATTCCGTGGTTGGTAAGGATATAAATAGGAAACATAAACATAAAAACGATAGAAAAATATAATAATGCTCCCACTATTCCTCCTATTTTAGTAGTAAAGAAACCTTGTTCACCGGCATCACTGATGGGGATAAGCGTTCCAGCATAAAGAGTGACAGAAAGCCACATAATTGAAAAAGTGAGATATGCCGTGACGGACAAGACTTCATTGATTGATGAAGCATAGAATAAAATTAGAAAGCAAATTTGCCAAGGCAGGGAATAGAAAAAGTAAACGATAAATCTGCTTTTAATTAGAATATCTTGTTCAATCGGCAATTGTAGCTGCATAAGAAAAACAGGAGCAGCAATAAAGCCGCTAGATTGATTTTGAAGTTGGAAATAATTTGGTTTGGCCCAAACAAATCCTAGAAAGAAAAATGTGATAAAGAAGAAATCGTAGCCCATAACTTGGGTATTTAAATAAGCGTCTAAATTATAAATAAACAGAAAGCTTAAGAAAACAGTTAAGATTAGACAAAGAACAAAGCCTTGCCATGAATGGCTTAACTCCAGCTTAGCAACTTGAAAAGCCTGCTTCCATTTTTGCATAATAAATCCCTCCAAAAACTGTTATGCTGTGTATATGTATATATACAGTAATGTATTATTTATGAAATGTCAATAGCTTTTTAATTGAAATAATTCATAGTGCAGCATAAGACAGTCTGTTAATAAAGAGAATATAACTTTAGAGAAAGTTATATTTACGGCTAAATAAAACAAGGTCTTAAATTCAAAGAAATATATTAACAGTATTTAATACAAATTGTATTAGCTTTATATGGTGAAATATCGAGATTTTAAGATAAATAGATCATCTTTCTATGTTTTTACAGTAAAGGAATATTTGCTATGAATGAACATGAATAAGGGGAGAGTGTTAATATGTTAATGGATTTTATTCGTAAAACTAGGGTGGCAGCACGTTACTAGCATTGATTCGCATTTTATAGGGGGGATGGATGGCTTTGTTGCTGGTGGAGAATTCGATGTAACTGGCTATTGATAAGGGGGAATGACTAGTACAAGGGCGAACATTCGGCAATTTAAGGCTGGTAGAAGCATTTTTAGAAACATAGCATTATGCTGATCTTTTTACTTTTATCATCATATGGGTAAAATTACTTGTTTGGGATGGCATTAATTTGGGGATTTTCACCAATTTCAGCCTTGTAGGAATTATGCTGATCTTTGCATACTTATTTAGTGGAGCTGTTAGTACGAATAAGCGACTGGTTTTATTAACGGTAGTTTTACTAATGCTGGAAAAATTGGATTAGATAGATGGGTTATTCCGCTTTAAAAGAGTTTTTGTGAACAAAAGAAATAAAAGTTACATAGAATTTTTAAAATTAATACTACTTCCCACCTTTAAAGTACTTTTGCGGATAACTTTAAAAGGGGGCTTGGCAAATAAATAGATTATTGTTACATACAATTTTAGCCAAACTATTTAAAAATATCGAGGTCATTTTAAGAAGAATGTTTCAGGTTGATACGAATTATTTTTAGGTACGAATCTGAGATCTCATTGTGATGATGTAAGAAAATGCAGTAACACCAAATGCTAAGCTTTTGGAATAGATGTTTGCGCGAACTTTGCTTATTTATTCCGTTAGCTTAGTATGAAATTTTTTCTGAAATTATTACAATATAGTAAAATTTTAATTTACATGTATAAATGAAGGGTAAATAAACAGCTGTGTAAATCAAGTTTTTATGAGTCCACTGAATAGCTATGCAGAATATTAAACAGAAAACTCTTGTTAAATAACAGGAAGGAAATGATATCTGTTTTAATATGGCGATATTTTTTGAACGTAGCTTCGTCAATCTTCTGTAGCAAACTTCGACCTTCTTCCTACGATAAGTTAACATTGGCTCTAATCTAAAGGAAGACCGGGCTTGCTGTAAAGCGTCGGCATACCCCTGTTTTAGAGGCATGTTTTTTTTATCACGTCAGAGGGTCTCCAGTTTGTACGTCACAAACCGAGCGCTTCTAGCTTTTGTTCTACTATAGGAAAGTATAAAACTTTATGGTTTATAGTATAAGAAAAACGATAGCTTTCGCCATAAAGACTTGGCGACAGGCCAAGTTTTTCTAATCTTATCCGCAAATATAATTAGCTAAAACTGCCTGAACTTTATATATGTTTAATTGTTTGTTGAAGGTCTTTTCAATTGGTTCGGAACTTCCAGAAACCCACAACTTTAACTCTGCATTTGATAATAAATCAGACACTTCTTGCTCTGCTTTTTTGGCATTCATCTCGGAAGCATTTCCCATCAATCCATCAAATAAGCCCATTAAAATCTCTCCCTTCTACTATATTCTTATTATACGCTATTGGAAACTTTCTGCGAAGTCGTCCGATGTTTAATTCACTGAAGTAATGTAGAGACTGGTAATAAATGTTTTTGAAAAAAGAAGGTGTAACAAGACCGGCAAAACTTGTAACATTGGTCAAGTATTATAAACAACTATTAAGATGCTGGGAAGGAATACTTGAACTTTCTAATCCTTTTTATCCCGGATATAAGGTGTCATAAGACTTCTGCTCAAGAAATAAGTCTAAATGGGAGATAAAGGCACCTAAATGCCCGATTTGTTCGGGGGCAGGATGAAATAGCTTCAGTAGGAATATACTGCGATTTTTCAAAGACAAGGAAAGCTTCGACAGATACATCATGAGTTTTCAGGTGTATCGCGATTTAAGTCTTTGATCTACTCTTTTCTAGCGAAGAAAGCCCTAGTGAATGGAAGTTTTACCTTACCTTCTTTTAAAAAACGATTGAAAGGAGCAAAAACGATGAGGCTAAAACAGGTACGTTTATTTCTTGCGGTAACTTTCCTTGTCCTATTGAGCTTGGCAGCTTGTAATGTAGATAATGACGAGCAACATCGAGATGATGGACATAAAAAGAACGAAGAAACAAGGAAAGCAGAGGAAACAACAGCTACAATAGATGAAGCAGCAAAAGAGGTGTTTGTTTCTCTAAAAAATCAGAGTCAACAGATAGTAGCGACTGCAACATTAACGGAAAATAACGATGGTGTTCAAATTAAACTGAAGGGAGAAAAATTACCCCCAGGGAAACACGGATTTCATATTCATGAGACAGGTTCTTGCGAAGCACCTGATTTTTCTTCGGCAGGTGGACACTATAACCCTAATCATGCGAAACATGGAAAGAAAATATCAGGAGGGCCCCATGCTGGAGACCTTCCCAATATTGAAGTGAATCAAGATGGAACAGTACAAACCGAAGTAATTGCAAACTTGGTGACGTTGGAACAGGGAGAAAGCCATTCGCTGTTTAAAAAGGGCGGGACAGCGTTAGTTATCCATGCGAAAGAAGATGATTATAAGTCCCAACCTGCAGGTAATGCGGGGGAGCGAATTGCTTGTGGAGAGATTGAATAAAGAGCATGGTTACTGTACAGCTTTACACTATGTAAAATTCACACCATAAAGCGAGTCGAATGCACGGCTCGCTTTATTAATTTTTACGGTATATGGTTTACATGTTTGTACTGAAAATCGCTAATGTTTTTGTATTCCTCTTTTATAAGACAGGTAAACGAATGAAAATTGGTAACAATTCTTCAAAAACACGGTTAAAAATGACACACTATTTACATCCTACCCTCTTTTCATTTTAGTCAAGAGAAAAATTCAAGTATTCTAACCCTGAAAAGCTGGGAAGGTCTCATGCTATCCGTGATTAAGTTATGGATCAATTGTGAGGTCAACCATAAAAACCAAATTGCTGTACAGAAAAATACCTGATTAAGATTGCGTATTATTATTTACGACTGCGTGACCACCAAACTCATTTCGTAATGCTGCCACAATCTTACCAGTAAATGTATCTTCTTCTAGCGAACGATAACGCATCATGAGTGATAAAGCAATGACTGGTGCAGCGACTTGGTAGTCTAAAGCCGTTTCGACCGTCCATTTTCCTTCGCCAGAAGAATGCATAATTCCGCGAATGTTGTCCAACTTAGCATCTTTTCTAAAAGCCTGTACCATCAATTCCATAAGCCATGAACGAATCACAGAGCCATTATTAAATACAGTTGCTACCTGTTCATAATCATAATCGAATTCACTTTTATGGAGAATATCAAAACCTTCAGCGATTGCTTGCATCATTCCATATTCAATACCATTATGAATCATCTTTAAAAAATGACCACTGCCTGATTTTCCAGTATATAAATAGCCACTTTTCACAGCGATATCTTTAAAAAGCGGCTCGATCTCTTTAAATTTAGCTTCATCTCCACCAATCATTGTACAAACCCCATGGCGAGCACCATCGATGCCACCGCTTGTACCACAATCAAAAAAGTATATGCCTCTATTAGCTAAAAATTCATTTCGTTTTATCGTGTCTTTATAATTTGAATTACCTCCGTCGATAATAATATCTTCTTTATCGAGGAGAGGTGCAATTTCCTGAATGACTCGTTCTGTGATATCACCTGCGGGAACCATTAACCAAATAATACGGGGAGCTGGCATACTTTTCACTAATGTTTTAATCGAAGTGTGGAACTGAAAGTTGTCATGTGTTATTCCTTCTGCCTGTTTTCCGATTTTGTCAAAGCCACGTACATTATGATGATGATCTAGTAAGTTTAGCGCTAAATGATAGCCCATCTTTCCAAGTCCGATAATACCGATTTCCATTATTTTCACCTCATGTTTTATTTACAATCCATATTCATTATATCAAATATTTTTCCATTTTCAATTTATATAAAAGAAATTTTTTTCGTGTATAATAGAATGAAGATGATATAGATTCATTCTATTCTTTAAACAATTAGATTTAAGTGTTTAGAGTGGAAAAATACGATTCATTATATTTGAAAGGTAAGAGATGACATAGGAATATTTTTCTGTTTAATCCTATCCAAGATGCTATAAGACTTTCACTTCAAGAGTTATAGAGAATACGCAGAAGCCTAAACGGGGGAGATTGGTATCCAAATACCCAATTCGTACGGGCAACAGGATAAGAAAAGCTCCTTGAATTAGACATCGCACAGCAGAAAAAGTGCTTTTCTATTTTAAGGATGGAGAGGCTCAGTAAGCACATACCGCATGTAAGAAAAGCAGTTTTATTTTTCAAGGAAAGCTTTGGTAGTAATCTATCGAAGGGCTTCCGAGATTATGGCCTTTGTACTACTTCAAGGAGAAAAGCGCTCCTTGAATGAAGTTTCACTCTATTAAAAAAGGAGTAAGTTAATATGGAACAAGAAACTCAACACGGCTTAGCACGTATCCGCAGTAATTACAGCAGGCTTAGCGAGAAAGAAAAAAAGATAGCCGATTATATCTTACAGCATCCGAAAGAAATTATTCATTATACGATTAATCAGCTTGCTGATAACTTAGAAGTTGCGGAGTCAACGATTTTTCGCTTTTGTCAGCGAATTGGCTTTAAAGGATACCAAGCTTTAAAGATTGCGCTGGCTGCAGAGATTGTTACACCAATCGCCGATATACATGAAGATATACAAGCTGGCGATGATGTGGTTACAGTTGGAGAAAAAGTATTTCGTTCAAATATCAAAACATTAGAGGATACATTGAAAATTATCGATGAAGAGGCTCTGAAAACAGCAGTTCAAGCACTTGTTCGAGCAGAAAAAGTGGAGTTTTTTGGGATCGGTGGATCGGCAATTGTTTCCCTTGATGCGTATCACAAATTTATTCGTAGCGGGATAAATGTGTATTCCAATTTTGATGCTCATATGCAATTAATGTCAGCTTCACAATTAGGAAAACAGGATGTTGCTGTAATTATCTCTCACTCCGGTTCTACAAAGGATATGATTGATTTGCTTCAAATATTAAAGGAGAAACAGGTGACGACAATCGCGATCACAAATTTTGCCAAATCTCCTTTGACAAAGAATGCCGATATTTTACTATATACAGTTGCAGAGGAAACTGAATTTCGTTCAGAAGCGTTATCCTCAAGGCTAGCTGAGCTTAGTCTAATTGATGTATTGTATACGAATGTAATGCTTGAAAAAGGAGAGTCGGCTCAAGAAGCATTACAATATATGCGAAAAGCGATAGCTCTAAAACGGCTATAAAGAAGCAGTATAGTGAAATTTCCATTAAAAATAATTGAGTAGAATAAACTTGACAACTAGTAAAATAGTAAGTGGGAAAATAGTTATTATACCGGGTAATTCGTAAATACAAAGGGAGGTGGGTGAAAGCAATTTTGTTTGATTTTGATTGATGGAACATTAGCAGATACGTTGCCAAACTGCTAGCATGCATTTCAAGAAGTTTTTTAAGAACTATGATACGAAAACGCTCAATGATAATATGTTTGGTCCTTCTGAATTAGATATCATTAAAGAAAATTTAAACAGTAAAGATTTGGATGACGCTATTGAGTATTTCTATGAACAGTATATGAAGCATCATGCGGAGTTAGTTGATCATTATCAGGAGATAGATGACATGCTCTTCTTTTTAAAAAACGCTGGGATGACGCTAGGGATTGTTACGGAGAAAGCGAGAAGAAGTCTAGATATATCTCTACAGGTGTTGCGAATGTAAAATTTACTTTGATGAGATCATTACAGGAGACGGTGTGGAGCAACCTTAGCCCCATCCTGAAGGCATTTATAAAGATTAACAAAAATAAAAATAAGTAATAATGAAGCAATGTTTATCGGGGGACAGTGATGCTGATATTCAAGCAGGACTAGAAGCGAATGTTCATACGATTGGGGTAAAATGGTTTTACCGTACAAACTTTAACATTCTCGAAGCAGCCTGATGCGTATTTTGATCGTATTATTGAGTTTGTCAATTATGTGAAAAGCAAATAGATAAGTAATTAGGATTCATTACGCTGCTGTATTGGGAATACAGCAGTGTTTTATGTTTATAAAATGGTTGTTAGTCGGAAGGAAAATAAACATTTTTAATGGAAGAGCTACTTACTATATTTGGTAAAAATTTATCGTAAGAGGGTGTGAAATTCTTGTGGTAAATATGGGTTGATTTGGCATCTTTTACCGTAGGATTGGTCAAGAAATAGGCTACTCAGAGACCTGACTCTGGCTAACTATAGGAAAGTATAAAACTTTATGGTTTATAGTATAAGAAAAACGATAGCTTTCGCCGTAAAGACTTGGCGATAAGCCAAGTTTTTCTAATCAGAATTAGCTCATTTAAAGAAATAAATGAAAGGAGCAGTTAACTCGTAGGGTGGATGGAATAATTGCTTTCTCCCTCCATTACTGTATAATATATTTCGAGTGTCGAATCAAAGTGCTGAACCATTTTTTATACTATAGGAAAGTATAACTTTATGCTTTATAGTATAAGAAAAACGATAGCTTTCGCCATAAAGACTTGGCGACAAGCAAAAATTTTTCTAATAAAGGAGGGCGATTAATGGATGCACAATCTGCAATGATTGATAAAAAAGCTGAGAAAATTTGGACACGGGACTTTGTTTTTATTTGTTTAGCTAATTTCTTTATTTTTTTAGGCTTCCAAATGACTTTACCGACCTTGCCATTATTTGTTAAGGAGTTGGGAGGAAGCGATCAATTAATTGGTGTTATTGTTGGAATATTCACATTTTCTGCACTGATCATGCGCCCATATGCTGGATATGCTTTAGAAACGAAAGGAAGACGCTTTGTCTATATGCTCGGTTTGCTAATCTTTGTTTTATCTGTTGGCTCATTTGCTGTCGTTTCTACTATTTTCTTCTTACTTGTATTACGAATTATTCAAGGTATTGGTTGGGGATTTTCAACGACAGCAACAGGTACGATTGCAACGGATTTAATCCCGCCTTCACGTCGTGGAGAGGGAATGGGCTATTTTGGGCTCGCAGGTAATATTGCACTGGCAATTGGGCCTTCGCTAGGTTTAACGTTAGTAGATGTAATGAGCTTTTCCCACTTTTTTCTCATCTGTGCTGCTGGTGGAATAGTAGCATTTATTTTATCTAGTAAAATTAAATATAAGAAAGTAGAAGAATCACCGCATAAGACAGTAGCTTTAAAGTTTGATATTTTCGAAAAGACTGCTATACAGCCATCGCTATTATTATTTTTTATTACGTTTACTTTTGGAGGGATTGCTACATTTTTGCCGCTTCATGCTGCAGAGAAAAGTATTGCAGGTATAGAAGGGTATTTTTTTATGTATGCTCTATTTCTGATGGTTTCTCGAACCTTTGCAGGAAAAATATATGATCAAAAAGGTCATTTATATGTTTTCTTACCTGGAACGATACTTATTTTTATTGCGATGCTGTTGCTGGCTTGGCTCCCAAGTACTGTTATTTTGTTAGTGGCAGCTGCTATGTATGGACTTGGCTTTGGAACCATTCAGCCGGCGTTACAAGCTTGGGCGGTTGAGAAGGCACCGGGAAACAGAAAAGGGATGGCAAATGCTACCTTTTTTTCCTTTTTTGATTTAGGTGTTGGACTTGGGGCAATTATATTTGGGCAGATTGCTTTTCTATTTAATTATGCGGTGATTTATGTAACTGCAGCAGGTGCTGTACTTGTTTCTATTGGACTCTACCTCTATTTAGTGTTTCTCGCTGTGCGTAAGTAGATTTGATTAAACTTTCTACTGGTTTCATTACTAATGCAGGTGTTTAGCTGTCTAGGAAGCGATTTTTTTCATGATACCTTTTTGAAACTAGCTTTGTTGTCTAAGTATGTGTTCGAACGCCTAGTAAATCTCACTCTTCTTCCTACTAAGCTAAACCAACATCGGCTCGAATCTATCGGAAGGCTGACTAAAGGCGGGCTTGCCGCTCAGGCGTCGGCATACCCCTGTTACAGGGGCATGTTTTCTTTATCCGGAATGTAAGGGTGCCTTATTTCTCTCATTTGAAAAATCCGCTTATTATTTTGTAATCTTTATGAGAAAAACGGTTTCTAAATTCTTGATTCGTTCGGGTCTCAGGCAGGACAGAGAAGCAGCAATACATCCCACGACGAGAAAATGATCTTCCATTTTTTAGGACAGGGGAATCTTCAGCAGCAATACAACATCGTTTTTCAAGGACAAGAACAGCTGCGACAGCAAACATCCCAGACAGAAAAGCTTTGTAAACGTTAGTACATCTAATTTTTTAACATATTTATCAACCTCGGCATGATCAATCATTTCATTTTTTGAAAAACTTTTGAATTGAATAGTTTTATATATTCTTTTAATAGAGTTTTTATGGTATTATTGTCCATAAATGTATTCTCCTTATAATTAGAGATTTGGACAGACTACCATACCCTAATTATAAGGTTTTTTTGCTTTATAATAAAAATTTACATTTTTTGGAATGTTGACATAATTATTTCGGTTGACTTTTGCTTAAAAACTTTATTCAATGTAGTGCTCAAACACTGCCTTCATGTTTAAAAAGCTTACATTCGTAAATTTGTTTACGATCGATCCTCGATTAAATGATCAATGACAAAGCTCTTAATTTTTTTATTTGTTCTTGTAAAATAGCATAATAAGAACTCATTGGAATCGAATAGTAACTAAAATTTTATAGGATTACAGATTTGGTATATACCAATTGTTTCATGTATCCAGTATTTCAAGAAACGCTAAACATCTGCTATAAGTATGTTGCTATTATGTCGTAAGCAGAAGACGAAAGGAGATAATTGCCTATCTCTATCTCTTGATCTAATTGTTGAGTGCCACCAAACCCTCAATACATTTCTCTCCAGAAATGTTCTGGATTCTCTATTTTTATATTATCATATTTACATATAATCTCTTCAAGTCCCATCGGAGTGTCAATATCAATTTCATACCATGGGTTCATGTCTGGTGGACCAAAACTAACCTTTAAATTCTTCTCTGATATATCAAATACCATACTTCTAAGCGTGCCCATTCCACTTGAATAGAAATGGCAGCATGGACCATATGGATACGGAGTGGAAAGTAGTTTCCTTATTTTTTCATCATTGATATTAGGTGTATCTCTTAATAACGAGTTCCATACAGAGGTGTACCGCAATTCAGAATTCCAAAAATGATGTTCATCAAATTCGTTCATTTCATGGCTCACATAGTGATTGGTAGCGACTAATAAATCGCCAAATGGTTTCCGTTCGAAAATTCTTTTTTTGTCGGTTGAAAAGCTTGCCACCTCAAATATAGCAGCATGATTAGAAGCGTCTGCTACTAAGAAATTCGTATTTGTGCACAATGGTATTTCTTCAAGTAAACATTTCGCTTCATAAACATCTTTACAGCGGTCTAAAATAGCACGAATGGCAACCCAAAATTCACATCCATTCCCATCGAGAGGTTTCAAGTAGGCTGTACTTGACATGGAAACAACTAATCCGTGTTCATTCATGCCATCCATTCTTCCCGCGTTTTGGAGAGAAAAACCAATATGCTTTGGTTTTCCTGTTACACGGGTAATACATAAACTTCTTTCGTCCCTTACAAAATATTCATAGCTTCTTCCAACATAAAAATGTCCATCGCTCGTATTTGAAGGGAGTACTGCAAATTGACAACAATTAGGAGCATTGTGATATGAATTTGCATAGCAAATTATTTTTTCCGATTCTACTCCTACTTCATCTGCAAATCCCTGTATTTCATCTGTAAAGCCGGGACATATTTTATCAATTAACATCATCCTCTTGTGGGCAGTCGCTGCAGATATATAACCCTGTCCTTCCATGGGACTGGTATAATAGGGAATGTCATCCGGGTAGTGTTCTTTTAAAGCCTCGGCTCGCTGTTTCCCCACCTCATAATTGCTTCCTTCAGCCACATGGATGTCAAATATCATTGGTTCTTTCTTTTCTGTATTTGCCATATTCATTAATCCTTTCTGAAATTAATTTTACGTTGTCTTTGTTGTCTTTAAAAGTTACTGCCATCCTAACATAATAAAAAAATTAGGTCTATAAGGAAAATGATAAACTAGCATACAATACACAATAACCAAAAACAATTTATTTTTGTTTTTTCCTAAATAAATTAGTTAAGAACGTAGAAAAAGATAAAGTGAAACTTCATTCAGTAGGAGTTTCCTTCCACTTAAACCCTTTTGTACCAACTCAGGCTCTTGAAGTGGGAGTCTTACGGCACCTTACATGCGGGATAAAAGCTTACTCTTTTCCCGGTCAACTTGAAGGGATAAAATGTTATATTTTTTCGTTTTCTGATTTAGATGATAGGTCTGGAGAATTTATATTTGAGCAGATCGGTTTTCTATTTCATTATGTGTTGCTTCTACGTCCTTTATCTCTATATTATATTTTAATAGCATATAGGAAGAAGTAGGTTCATAAGCTTTCCGATCGTTAGGAATATTTGCCTAGTTAAGTAGCCTGTAATAGGTTCTCTGTTCGTTCTCATGTATAGTTAATTAGAATATTATTTATGAAAACTCTTACATAAAGATTTTATAATAATAAAGAACCAAGCAATTTTACCTGCTTGGTTCTCGAAAGGGTTAATGTTTAGGCAGTACAATTCGCTTGTACAATTGGACAGTAATAATATAATATGAACCGTAGATCAATAAGAAAAGGCTAATTGGCAGCCATATTTTTGTATAAGGCTCAATCAAGATGAAAGAGAACATTTGCATGCCAACCAAGACATGTACTAAACCGACAATTGCAGGGAATAAGAATAACAGGAACAGTTCTCGGTAAATCGAACGGTTCAATAGCGATTTACGTACGCCAATTTTTCGTAACATTTGATAGCGTTGAATGTCTGCTCCGGCATTTGATAATAATTTAAACATCAGCACACTAGCCATCATCATTAAGAAGGCAATGCCTAAGAAAATACCCATAAAGATCGTACCACTGGAAAAACTCTTTAAACTAACGTAATTATTGTATTTTCCTCCTGCGTTTTCTACAGGTTTACCAACATAACTTTCAGCAACCTTTCTTTGCCTTTCTTCCAATTGTTTAAATTCCGGCAAATAATTTGAAAAGTCGTCCGCCTTAACTAAAATGACTTGTTTTTCTTCGGCTTTTACTTGTTGATAATGACTCTTATCAACAACATGGATCATTCTTTCGCCAAACATATTATAGCTAGCATTTAATTCAAGAGACATGGCAGTCAACCATTTATCAGGAAGCCCCTCTCCTTTTGTCCCATCCATCGAATATACAGGAGCAGGGAGCTTGTCTTCTATCCGTTTTATTTTTACATCTGCCAGCTTTTCTATTCCTTTTTCCATATTAGGAATTAAAGGTGGCTGCTTTAATAGACTCTCTTTAAGAAAAAATACCCCATCATCGCTTACTTTATATACATACGTATGTTTTTCAGTTAGTTTCATCTTTTCCATTGTATTTAAATCTTCTGTTGTTGGTTGATAAATAGCAGCATCATTCGCTTGGAGTTTAGATGCTTGAATTTCAACATTATGGTAAAACGAAATTCCTGCTGTCATCGCACCTAATCCAAGTGCAATTAACATAGCTACTGTTCCTAGTACTTTTGTTAAGTTAAGCATTCGGAAGCGTAATTGTCCTAGTGTAAATGAGTTGATACCAGTTTCATTTAAAGTACGGTTTTGTTTCAGCTTTTTAACAAAGAACGGCAAAAACGAAATAAAAATCAAATATGTTCCTGGAACGATGGTAATGGATGCTAAGATAACTCCGAAATGTTTAAACTTAGCCATGTCAATCATTATATAATACCCAATGACGATTAGAATGATGGAAAAAAGCACGCCGAAAAATGTTTTTACTCCACTTGTTTTAATAAAGTCTTGTTTTTTATTGGCTTGTAACAAATCAAGAACTTTTTTCTTGCCAATTTGCCATGCATTAACCATCGAGGTTAATAGAAACAGGGCAACATAGAAAATGATTGTTGTCAAAATCGATCCGGTATAAATAGCTTTAAATCCAGTAGCTTCTGCTGAAAAGTCAAGCTTTTCCATTAATAAATCAGCGATAACTGTCGTTAATCCAATCCCGATTATAATGCCGATCACAAGGGAGATCAGTCCAATAAATAGTGTTTCCATAAACATCAGTTGGGTAATTTTGCTTTTTTTAGCCCCCAGTGTCATATACATAGCCATTTCCTTTTGCCGTAATGTTTGGATAAACGAAGTGGCATAAAAAATATAAAAAATGGTAATAAACCCGAGAATAAATGTTCCTACATGAAAAACAAACATCGTTGCACTAATCATAGAATTTGCTTTAACAAAGGCTTCATTTTGTGCCAGTGTTTGGAACATATAGAAAATGGCGATCGAAATCGTTAGCCCAAATAATAAAACTAAATAATCTTTGAACATTTTCCGCATACTCGTTAAAGACAGCTTTAATAACATTGTATGACCTACCTTCTAATTCAATTCGCTTAGTGTGTTAAATTCAGCAAGCACATCCAGTATGTTTTGATGAAACTCGTTTCGTGTATGATTCCGATAGATTTCTTTATACAGTTGTCCATCTTGAATAAATAAAATACGCTTGCAATAACTGGCACTAAGCGGGTCATGTGTCACAAGCATAATGGATGTACCGAGGTTTTCGTTCATATGCACCAATGTTTCCATTAAGCTTTTCGCATTTTTGGAATCCAGTGAACCCGTTGGCTCATCAGCCAGTATCATGGCAGGTTCGTGGATAAGGGCACGTGCAGCAGCAACTCTTTGCTTTTGTCCACCTGATATTTCCGCTGGATATTTTGTAAGGATGTCCTGGATACCAAGATTATTTGCGACTTTTAATACACTTGGTTTAATCTGCTTTGTTGCAACTCCCTGTAAAGATAAAGGCAAGGCGATGTTTTCATAGACAGTAAGGTTTTCTAATAGATTAAAGTCTTGAAAAATAAACCCAAGCTGTTGGGAACGAAAATCGGCCAATTGATTTTGTTTCATTGTGGTTATATTGGTACCGGCAATTTCAATGGTGCCGCTTGTTGGCTGATCTAAGGTTGAGATAACATTTAGTAAGGTTGTTTTCCCTGCACCAGAAGGTCCCATAATCCCAACAAATTCGCCTGCTTCTATATGGAAAGCGACGTCTTTTAAAACGTGAAATTGATTCTCTTTATTTTTTCCATAACATTTATTTAGGTGATTTACTTCTAATACGTATTGACTCATGATCATACCTCCAACGTTAATTGCTATTAATAGCTTATCGCTAACTGGAAAATGAAGGTATGGATTTTCCTTTCAACAAGCTTACAGTTTTGTAAGCCTTTAGCAGTTAAGTTAAGATTGGTTTAAAAACAGGAGAAACTTGTTTACAATAGAAACATATGAATTAGTAAAGGAAGGTAATTCTATTTTGAAAAGTATGAAACATATTAATGTGGAAAAGCTATTTCCTTCGGTGATTTATAAACGTGGATTAAAATACTATTTGCAAGATAGAGTTAGTGATCTTTTATACGATATTAATTTTCAGGAATGGTCAGCGACGGTATATGGATCTGAGGATTATTATGTTGAAATAAATGTAAAAGATTTAACACAAGGTTCGATCGATACGTTTTGTGACTGTCCAGCATTTGATACGTTTGGAACGTGTAAACATATTGCTGCCGTGCTTATTAAACTAGTGAATCAAGATAATCAAGCACGACCGGATTTTTCATCTTATGACTATGATTTGACGCAAAACTTTATGAATGCATTAAATAATGTACCGCAATTAGAGAGAAAACATTCGCAGATAATGAAGCAAACAGAGCTAAAGGTAGAGTTCATTTGTAAGTTGGAGATTCAAAAGCAAATCCAAGTAGAGATAAAAGTTGGCGAGAAGCGGTGTTATGTTGTCAAAGACGCCGAAGCACTTCTTACACATATTATAGAGGGAAGGGAATATCCACTGACAAAGTTGTTTACTTATAGCCCGGAGTTCCATACATTTTCCAGTGAAGATATGCATATTCTTGAAAAGTTATATGCCATTTTACAAAGTGAGCGTGTTTACCACTTTGATTATTCCTTTATAAAAAATCAAGAAAGCAAACGTTCTATTATTATACCTCCCCTTGAAGCAAAGCCGTTATTAGAACAAATGGCTAAGCGGTCACTTACGGTGATCACACGTGAACAAAACTATTCAGCTGTCTCTATTCAAAAGGGGCAAATGCCGTTTGCTTTTTCTTTATCGGCAACCGATAAGGAAGGATTAATCCTCGAGATGAACCAAGTAAACGATCTGCTCTACTTAACCAATTATGAGCTGTTATTTGCTGACGGCATTTTTTATTTTCCCGGACAACAACAAGTGCCTATTGTAAAGGAGTTAAGTCAATTTCAACGTTATGACTTAGAGTTGCCTATAGCGAAACATCAGGCTGATGAGTTTGTTTCAACGGTTATTCCTTCGTTGAAAAAGGTGGGCGATGTAAAAATTACAGAAAAAGTAGCTCAAGAAATTGTTCAGCTCCCGCTTAAAGCTGAGTTGTATTTAGAATTTAAGGATTCATGGATCGTTGGTCAACTGAAATATCATTATGGAGAAGAGATAATAGACCCATTTAATGGTAGGGAAAAAAATGATGTTATTATTATTCGGGATATTGAAAAAGAACAGCAAATTATGCACCTGATTGAATATGCTGATTTTCATTATAATGGAAAAGAACTATATATTCATATGGAAAACGAAGAGGATATGTATGAATTTGTTTACTATACATTGCCGAAGCTGGATGATTATGTAGAACTGTTTTTAACAGCAGAAATCCGCAATCTTTTAGTAGAGAGGGAGCCAATTGCTCATACACAGGTACAGGTAGAACGTTCCTCTAATTTACTAGAGATTGGATTTAATATTGATGGAGTTAGTGAAGCTGATATTAGCAGAATTTTAGAAGCAGTGATTGAGAAAAAACGTTATTACCGGTTAGATAGTGGGGCTTTCATGTCACTCGAAAGCGACTCGTTTTCATCTGTAAGGCAATTTTTTGTTGATATGGATATCGATGCAAAGGATATTGCCGAAAATAACATTAAAGTGCCTGTTTATCGAGGAACGCAGGTGGATGAATTACTAAAAACAGATAAGAATTATGATGTATCATTTCGCAAACTCTTGCATCATCTAAGGTCACCTGAGGAGCAGGTATATCCGCTTCCGGAAGGGATAAATGCTACCTTACGCAGTTATCAGGAAACAGGGTTTCAGTGGTTTAAGTCGTTAAGTGAGTATAACTTAGGCGGGATTTTGGCAGATGATATGGGCCTTGGAAAAACATTACAAAGTATTTGTTATCTTGCTTCGGAAAATGGAGATTATCCACATTTAATTGTGGCACCATCTTCCGTTGTTTATAATTGGAAAAATGAGTTGGCAAAGTTTACCCCACATTTAGAAGTAGCTGTTTTAACAGGAACACCACAGGAACGAAAAGAGAAAATTGCCAGTTCCCAGACGATGGATGTGTGGATTACTTCTTATGCAACAGTACGACAAGATATTGATATATACAAGGAGCTAGCATTTCAAACGTTAATTCTTGATGAAGCTCAATTTATTAAAAATTATGCAACTAAAACCTCAAGAGCAGTCCGGAAAATAAATGCATTACGTCGATTTGCCCTAAGTGGTACACCGATTGAGAACTCGATTGATGAGCTATGGGCTATATTTCAAGTCATCCTTCCCGGTCTCATGCCGAACCAAAGAACGTTTAAACAAATATCTTATGACAAAATTGCAATGATGACAAGGCCCTTTATTTTGCGCCGGCTAAAGCAGGATGTGTTGAGTGAACTACCGGAGAAAATCGAAACTGTCCATATATCTGAACTAACCAAAGCTCAGAAAGAGTTGTATATTGGATATCATCGAGAATTACAGCAGGAAGCTCAACAGACGATAAGCGAAAGCAGCTTCCAGAAAAATCGAATGAAAATTTTAGCGGGGTTAACCCGACTTAGACAGATTTGCTGCCACCCTTCCTTGTTTATTAAAAATTATCAAGGAGAATCTGGAAAGCTTATCCAGCTCATGGAAACTATTCGCAATGCTAGAAGAAATGGAAAGCGTATGTTAATCTTCTCACAATTTACATCCATGCATGAAATTATTAAACATCGGTTAGAAAATGAAGGAATTGGCTATTTCTACTTACATGGTAAAACATCATCACAGGAACGCTTAGAGATGAGTGAACGATTTAATAATGGTGAAAATGATGTATTTTTAATCTCTCTTAAGGCTGGTGGTACGGGACTAAATTTGACAGGTGCAGATACCGTTATTTTATATGACTTATGGTGGAATCCTGCTGTTGAGGACCAAGCGACAGGGCGAGCTCACCGATTCGGACAAAAAAATGTCGTTCAAGTGATTCGTTTAATAACGGAAGGAACGATTGAAGAAAAAATTTATGAGTTACAACAAAAAAAACGTGAATTGATTGATCAAGTTATCCAACCAGGAGAGGCAATGCTTTCTTCCTTAAGTGAAGATGATATTCGCGAGTTGTTAAATATCTAGAACATTTAACAGGTTATTAGTTGTACGAAAATCTTTTTTTAAAATCATGAAGGGAAATGAATCATGGTAGAAATGATTAAATCTCCTATAAGAATATCTGATGTAAATTGATCAAAAGACATAGTTTTGTTGTAAAGGCATGTAAAAAATGGAAACAGGAATTTTTTACACTATAGGAAAGTAAAAATTTTAGGGTTTATAGTATAAGAAAAACTACAGCTTTCGCTAAAGACTTGGCGACAAGCCAAGTTTTTCTAACACGCCTTATTTTTTCACTATCAGGAAACGATATCTGTTTTTACATTGTGGATATCATGTTTTGAAAGTAACTTTATCGTCTGGTTTAAGGGCTCATGCATCTAGCAAACTTCGATCTTTTTCCTATGATAATTTAACATCGGCTCAAATCTAAAGGAAGGCTGACTAAAAATGGGTTTGCCGTGAAGCGTTGGCACACCCTTGTTATAGAGGAATGTTTTCTTTATCCTGCATGTAGGGAGCCGAATTTCTTTGAAAATCTGCTTATTATTTTGCGAACATGATAAGGAAAACGGCTCCTAAATCCCCGATTCGTTTAACTAACATTCAAGGAGAAAAGCACTCCTTGAATGAAGTTTCACTTTATCTCGTCAGAAGCTTTCCAGTTTGTACGATGCTAACCGAGGCTTCTAGCTTTTGTTCCTATAAATGTAATGAATCATTTTCTCCTTTCTGAACACCTAGGAAGCTGTTTGCAAACGGCTGATTATAAATTTAAATTAAACAGCTTTCTCGGTCTTCCTTTTACGTAAGGCTTCTCTTCGCCGGCTATTTTAATAACCTTGCCTGATAACAGCTTATTAATAGTACGTTCGGCGCTACGCTTAGTCACTTTATAATATAAGGCGAAATCATGGGAGGAGAAAGGTTCGTTATTTCGTTTCGTAATAAACTGGATAAAGTTATAAGATAAATCATTGTTTAAACGTGCTTTATGAATTAGTGCATGGTATAGTTTCGAAGTGTCAAAGGTTTTCGGAACACCAATTGGACCAATGATATCTTGGCACTGATTAACAAGGTAGCACTTACTATCATTTGTCGCTTGAGCGGATTTTAATGCTAGTCGGGCATTTTTTTCTGCTTCATTGGCGTTTAAAGCTACACCAAATCCCATGGCAACAGGAGTTTCTAGTTGTCGCTCAATAATGTGTAATAATGAAAAGTCACGATAATGCTGTTTTATTTTCTCTAAGACAGGGTTTGTGCCGAAAAGTACAAGTTGTTTATTATGATTGGTAACAACCGTTGCATTCGTTTGCTGAACAAAATCGGCAATAAGCTGATGTAATGTATAGCAAGCTTCTTTGCCTGGTTGTTTTACTCCTTTCAATTCTAGGTACCCTATTACAACTTGAGCGGTGTTTTTTTGGTAATTGTATAATTGCCCGATTTTCCTTGCTTCATTAATTGCAGCTGTCAGATTTACTTTTGGGACTGACATACAACTAACGGGAATGTTTTTTTGTTTTAGCGTATGTTTTACCTCTTCTAAGGAGGTCAATACGAAGTCAATTTTTCCTTGCTCCCATAAACGCTGATGATAGTTTGTAACTTGGTGATAATTCATAAACATCGTTTCATCCATTTTTAAGATGTGAACTTCATTCTCTTGAATGCCTAATTCAGACAGGACATTTTTAACCGGTCTGTCGTCGCAAGCATCGATGGAAAATCGCTTGTGTGCTTGCGTTTTTTCTGTTTGCAGCTGATGTAATGCAGTTAATAACATGTATTCATCAAACGAAACATGAATACAGGGAAGTTTTTTTCGAATTAATTTCTTCTTGATAAATAAGTAAGGAAGCTGTTCCGTAAACAGGTATATATCGCATAGGTACGCTTTATCGATTAATAGTCTTATCTCTTCCATTTTAGAATACGAAAAAAAATTAAATTCCATATCCTTGTAACTATGCAAAACTTTATCCGTGTGATTGACCATTGTTTTTCTGCCGAATATGGCCACTTTCATCCTCATCCTATCGCCCCTATAAATTATATTTTTTAGTAATTGATAACTTGATTAACAAGAAAACGCGCTAATGTGTTAAAGTATTAGCGTAATGTATACAAGTAAGAAAGTTGTAGTCCTATTAGATTAGCAATATGGTAGCCAATCTTCTGATAATTGTCAAGATTATATTTGAATATATCTTTTGTGTCTATTCTGTAATATCACCCTAATGAGAAAATAGTTTCTATATAAAAGCAGATTTTTAAGAATTGGGGGAAAATGCTAATCTATTAAAGTTTTCATGGTATGATCAGATTATCTGGGAAAAAGAAGGAGGGGAAAATGGAATGAACCGTTTTTTACAACTTACAAGTGTCAACTTACCAATTATTCAAGCAGGAATGGCTGGGGGGATTACTACGCCTGAATTAGTAGCAGCAGTGGCAAATGAAGGGGCATTGGGGACAATTGGGGCAGGTTATATGACCCCGGAGTCACTGCGAACAACTATTCGGCAAGTAAAGCAACGAACAAAAAAGCCATTTGCGGTGAATGTTTTTGCCACTAATCTACAGGCCTTTTCAGATGATGTCTCGGCCATGCAAGCGGAATTAAACAAATTCCGTGAAGAGTTAGGAATTACCAGTGGCATTGATCACGTACAGACAATTGACTATTTGCATAAAAATATGGAGGTTATTTTAGAAGAAAAAGTGCCAATGGTTAGTACTGCATTTGGACTGCTTTCAAAGGAGCATATTCTAAAGCTGAAAGCAAATCAGGTGATTCTGATTGGCATGGCAACAAATGTTGAGGAAGCAAAACAGCTTGAAGCAGCAGGTTATGATATGATCGTTGCTCAGGGCTATGAAGCAGGCGGACATCGTGGAACTTTTGATATAAATAAATATCCGAACGGCTGTGATATAGGATTAATTTCCTTACTTGCTTCTGTAATCGAAGCAGTAGAGGCTCCTGTTATTGCTACCGGAGGAGTCTGTAGCAAAGAACAGCTAGAAGGCTTATTAGCGATGGGAGCAGAAGCAGTACAGCTTGGTACACGTTTTCTTGCAGCAAAGGAAGCAGGTACAGCTGATTCTTATAAGGCTGCATTAATCAAAGCAAATGATGAGGATACAGTGATTACTAAATATTTTTCCGGTCGTCCTGCAAGAGGAATCGTAAATACATTTATAAAAGAATTGGAACAAAAACAGGTACCAGCGATGCCATTTCCGATCCAGAATGATTTAACAAAGGATATCCGAAAAGTAGCTCAACAACAAGCTAATCCACAATATCAATCATTATGGGCAGGGCAGCGGGTCGGTAGTATAACAAGAGAGGAAACAGTAAGCGAAATAATTCAATCATTAAGTAAATAATAGATGACAGAAAACAGATTAGTTATGGGGAGCTAATCTGTTTTTCTATTTATCCCACATGTAAGGTGCCGTAAGACTCCCACTTTAAGAGCCTGAGTTGGTACAAAAGGGTCTAAGTGGGAGAAAACGGCACCTAAATGCCCGATTCGTTCGGGAGGCCTTTAGGTCATACCCTTGTGGTACTAACATTCAGTAGGAGATGGAAGAAAACTCCTACTGGATGAAGTTTCACTTGTTGATGAGGATCCTATATCCGTTTCTACATGGTTGGATATCTTGTTTCTAAAATAGCTTCGTCTAGCGTATACGCTAGACCGGGATAGCAAATCTCAATTTTCTTCCCTGGATAAGTGTAGATGCCGTAAAGACCGCCGTTTCAAGAGCTATAAGGATCCTGAGAAGTTTAATTGGGAGGAAAAAGCATATCTAGCTTTTACGTATAAGTTACTTGATGAAAAAGGATTAAAGAAGTCCGAAACAGCGGAGTTTTCATCGGGTGAAATAATTGCATTTGGAAAAAACATTAGCTATCAGAAACGACTTAATTAAAGAGAGTTTCTTTTAATTTGGTTAGTTGATCGCCATTGTTTAGTACATATTTCTAAATGAAACCTCCTAAATAATGTTGTTATCGCTTACGGTTGCTAATATTTAACCTATTTGTTCTGTTTCTAATAGTTTGACAATAAAATACTAAACAGGGTAAAATATATTCGATATTATGCTTTAAAAGGGGGAGAATTTTTATGAAACAGAAGAAATGGCTATTGTTGATATCAATTCTATTTGGATTTACATTATTTTTAACTGCCTGTGGTGGAAATGATGAGGGAGAAAAAGCTAATGCAAATAATAAAGAAGACGGTGAAGAAACAGCTGAAAAACCGGAATTCTTAAGCATGTTGACGGGTGGTACAAGTGGCACCTATTACCCACTGGGTGGTGAGATGGCCAACATTATTAGTGAAGAAACAGGTATTCAAACAGATGCACAATCATCCAATGCTTCTGCGGACAATGTTGTTGCCCTAAGGGATGGGGATGCACAAATAGCATTTGTACAAACAGACGTCATGTCGAATGCTGTTGAAGGTATTAATACATTTGAAGGTGATCCTGTTGATAATGTTGTAGCATTAGGTTCGCTTTATCCAGAAACCATTCAAATTGTTACAACAAAGGATTCTGGCATTAATTCTGTGAAAGATTTAGCTGGAAAATCCGTTTCAGTAGGAGCCCCTGGTTCTGGAACGTATGTCAATGCTGAACAAATTCTAGAAATTCACGATATGTCTATGGCCGACATTAAAGCACAAAACCTTGATTTTGGTGAATCCACTGGTGGTATCCAAGACGGAAACATTGATGCAGCATTTATTACTGCAGGGACACCAACTGGAGCAGTCGAAGGATTAGCAGCACAAGTAGATGTTAGCATTGTGCCAATTGAACAGGATAAAGTGGACGCCTTAATAGAAAAGTATCCATATTATGCGAGTGATACAGTAAAAGCAGGAACGTATGATATGAAGAAGGACGTACCGACAGTGGCCGTTTTAGCCATGTTAGCTGTTACAACAGACCTTTCGGAAGATGTTGTTTATGATATTACGAAAGCAATATATGATAATACAGATAAAATTTCCCATGATAAAAGTGAGTATATAACGAAGGAATCTGCCCTCGAGGGTATCGGGGTTGACTTACATCCAGGTGCTAAAAAATACTTTGATGAAGAAGGAATATCTTCAGCGGAGTAATGTTATTTCGTGGCCGGCTGTAAATCTATAATGAGCAATTTGCTGCCGGCTCTTTTGTGTTTAACTCGAACGGAATTTCAAGTCTAGGGAAATTACATCCTATCCATGCTTTAAGTTCGTGTTCAAAAAGGGATAAAAAGCTTAGGATCAGAAACGTCCTTGAAAAAAAGCAATGTATTTCTGTCAACGTTTTCATTATTGTCTAGAAACAATATCCGTTTTAGCATAATGGATATTGTTTTTTGCAACTAGCTTCTTCTAGTGTGTGCGCTCAAGCTGTAATAAACTTCCTACTTCCTACGATAGTGTCAGCATTGTAACAGGATAAGGGAAGCTCCGTATTAGTACATCCCATATAGAAAAAGTGTCCTTCTTTTTCAAGGAGAACAAAAGCTAGAAGCGGACGGTTAGCGATGTACAAACTGGAGAACTTCTTACGAGAAAGAAAACATGCCTCTAAAACAGGGGGTATGCCGACGGTGGGCGGCAAGCCCGCTTTTCGTCGGCCTTCCTTTTAGATTCGAATCAATGTTAACTCACGTCTATGCATCAAAGTTTGAAGCGAAGCAGTTTCGAATGTATTTAAATACACGAGATAGCGAAGAAATAGGTTAGTATAGAAAACCTAGCTGCTGGCGATCCTCTGGTTGCGCTTTTATTTTTAATTTTAAAATTTATACTCGCATCATTTTAACGTTAGCAGTAATGTTTTATACATTCTAATGACGAGGAATTTCGACATATCTTTTGACCATCCTCTTTAATCTGTTAAATCTAAGGTGAGATGAATATGAAGGGCATATACAGAAAAAAATATCTTCTCATCACTATTTTTCTCCTTTGCATAATCGGATGGATAGTGCTATTTGTACCTTTTCGTTCAGCATTAATATTCTATCAAGAGAATACAGAGCAGGTTGCTGCATTTTTGCCAATTAAAGAAGGCGAAGAATTTCAATTAATTTTCAAACATTCTATTCATTTAAAAGATGTGACGGAAAAATATGTTGTTAATGAACAACAATCAATTCGGCAAACGGAAATCATTTTTGAAGAATTTGGGATCGGTATGCCTGCTAATGCACAAGATGGAGAAGAGTTCTCCTATGAGAATGGGAAGTACCATATTAAAAATTTGAACAATCAATTTCAACAAATTAAATTACGAAATGGGAAAGTTGTTTCTGAAAATCGTTTAGTATGGGGAGAACATGCGGAAAATCAGATTTACTTAAATGAATTTTTTAAGCCTGGTGATTGGTTTACGTTGAAGATTGAGAACCTAACGTTATGGCAATTCTTGAAAGGAATGAGGATACATGAATGATGCAAAAGATGCGGTTACAAGACAAGAGCAAGAAGAGTTGCTGCAGAAGTATGATGCAGAATCTAACACGCGAAAGTTAGCCGGTGCAGCTGCTGCCATCGTGTTTATAGGTCTACTATCCTTCTCTATTTTTCAATTATATACGGGTGCATTTGGACAAAAGACAGCTTATATTCAGAGAACTATACACTTAGGGTTTGCTCTATCATTAATTTTTCTGTTATTTCCCGCTAGAAAAAAACAAGGGATAAAGCATAAAGTGGCGTGGTATGACTATATTCTAGTAATTTTATCGATCATCGTATGTGGATACTGGCCACTATATTATGATACTATTGTTCAGCAGGTTGGCGGTATCTCCCAAGTACAAATGGTTATTGGGGGATTAGCGATAATATTGGTCATAGAGGCAACAAGGCGCGCTGTCGGTTTACCAATAACAGTAATTGCAGCTCTATTTTTAATTTATGCTTTCTTTGGTAGACAAATGCCTGGCATGCTTGCGCATAGAGGATTAAGCTTAGAGCAGCTTATCAATTCCATGTTTTTTACAACGGAAGGTATCTTAGGCACACCTTTGCAAGTTTCCTCTACCTATATTTTCCTCTTTCTATTATTTGGTGCATTTCTTGTCCAAACGGGCGTCGGAAATTATTTTAATGATTTGGCTATTTCCCTTGCTGGACGGCGAACTGGTGGACCAGCAAAGGTTGCGATTTTTTCCAGTGCATTAAATGGAACCATTTCTGGAAGTTCTGTTGCCAATACGGTTACAACTGGCTCGTATACGATACCAATGATGAAGCGATTAGGGTATAAACCAAATTTTGCGGGTGCAGTTGAAGCAGCTTCGTCAACCGGTGGTCAAATTATGCCACCGATAATGGGGGCTGCTGCTTTTTTGATGATTGAGTTTGCGGGTGTAGGATATTGGGAGATTGCTAAAGCGGCTTTAATTCCAGCTATTTTATATTTTTCAGGGATTTGGATCATGACACATTTAGAAGCGAAACGCCTCGGGCTTTACGGTTTACCCAAGGAACAAATTCCACCAAAAAAGGAAGTTTTAAAGAAGATTCATTTACTTTTGCCTATTATAGCGATTGTTTGGTTGTTATTTGAAGGATTTAGCATTGAACGAACAGCATTATATGGTATTGGGATAACGATTTTAGTGAGTCTGTTTAGAAAAGATACCAGGATTACGCCGAAAAAGTTTATTATGGCATTGACCTCAGGAGCGAGAACTGCTTTAGGCGTCGCTGCAGCAACAGCATGTGCGGGAATTATTGTAGGTGTAGTAACGAAAACCGGTCTTGGATTAAAAATAGGAAATAGTTTAGTAAGCATGGCAGAAGCTATTACAACCTCTGCAGAAATACAATTACTATTAACTCTGTTTTTTACAATGATTACTTCCATTGTTTTAGGAATGGGTTCACCGACAACAGCAAATTATATTATTACCTCGACGATAGCTTTACCAGCTATTTTAGCGCTAAACAATCAACTTGAGGTCGCAATTCCGGTTTTAGCGGGGCATATGTTTGTATTTTATTTTGGAATTGTTGCAGATATTACGCCTCCAGTTGCGTTGGCTGCTTTTGCAGCGACAGGAATTTCCGGCGGGGAACCAATTCGTACTGGGGCAAATGCTGCCAAACTGGCAATTGCGGCCTTTATCATCCCATACATGTTTATATTACAACCGCAGCTATTGATGATTGATGCAACGATTCTAGAGGTTACTTGGATTTTGATTACGGCAATTACTGGGATGATTGCTATTGGTGCTGGGTTAATTGGTTTTTGGTATATAAAGCTTCATTGGTTAGCTCGTTTGCTAGCAATAGCAGTTGGTTTATTATTAATCTATCCGGAAGGTAATACGGATCTTTTTGGTCTTGTGGCATTTATTATTATGATCGCTGGGCAATTCTATCTGAAGCGGTCAAAAGGTTCGGATGAAGAAGAAATACAAAAAACAGCCAGTGGTTAATGGAGTAACCACATCACGTTTATAAAAAACAAATATTATGAATAGATAGTACTCTTGGAAGGTGATCAAATAAACTGATCACCCTTATTTTATACTTAAATAAAGTAAATTATAGAATTTTTCCATTTTATTTCTAAGTGCATTTGCAGCTTGTTTCAGCCAGAGTAGGAAGATAATCTAGTTTTTTAGGGGAATGGAGGCATTATGAATGAAAAAAGTAGATTTAAAGGTAAAGCCAAGATTAATCCTTCATTTAAACAATTTAGATGAAAACTGTAAAAAAATAGCGGGAAATGCAAATGGTAAAACAATCCGACTCGCGACGAAATCCATTCGGTCTATCCCTGTACTAAGGCGCATTTTGGCATCAAGTCCTGTTTTTCAAGGATTAATGTGCTATTGCTCCCAAGAAGCATTATTTTTACATAAGCAGGGATTTAATGACATTTTGATAGGGTATCCGTCACTAGATAAAGAAGCTATAATAAATATTGCTCGAGCGAATAAGAATGGCGCTAAAATAATTTATATGGTTGATCACATACAGCAATTAGAGGCACTGCAATCCATTGCTAAAGAACACGACGGGCTTATTTATACATGTTTGGATATAGACATGAGTGTAAAAATTGCTGGTTTCCATTTTGGTGTTCGTCGTTCCCCTCTAAAGCATGTAGAAGAGGTATTAACACTTGCTGCATATGTAAAAAAACAATCTCATTTACGGATGTTAGGGGTCATGGGTTATGAAGCTCAAATAGCAGGTGTCCCTGATCAATTGCCACAAAAAATAGGTGTAAATAAGGTTGTCCAATTGTTAAAGAAAAGATCTCTTTCGATCGTGAAGAAGCGACGTTATGATATCGTCCAAGCTTTAACAGCGGCTGGATATTCATTAGAACTCGTCAATGGCGGGGGGACTGGGAGTTTACAGACCACTGCCAAAGAAGATGTTATTACGGAAATTACGGTAGGTTCTGGATTTTATGCACCAATCTTATTTGATTACTTTCAAGAACGAATTGAAACCAATGCCTCCCTTTTCTTTACCTTACCAATTGTCCGCAAGCCCGCAGAAAATATTTATACCTGTTTAGGTGGTGGATATATAGCCTCTGGCAGTGCAGGTAACAGTAAGCTTCCGCAGCCAGTTTATCCCAAAGGGAGTAAACTGATTCCGGTTGAAGGGGCAGGAGAAGTTCAAACCCCTGTATATATTCGAAGTCGACATATAAAAATAGGAGATATTATTGTTTTTCGAGCAGCAAAAGCAGGGGAGATTTGTGAACGATTTACGGAAATAGTTTGTGTTTCAAATGGAAAGATCGTTGATTATTACCCAACATATCGAGGAGAAGGGGAGTGTTTCTTTTGACAAAGGGGAAGCAATGGACAAATTGGTCAGAAACGGTACATTCTCAGCCAAGTAAAATCGTTTATCCAAAATCTATTGATGAGGTATGTCAAATTGTGAAACGAGCTAGTGATAACCAAGAAAAAATACGTGTGGTTGGAGCAGGACATTCGTTTACACCCATTGCCGCTACTACAGGCTACTTAATGTCTTTGGACTACTTAGCTGGTGTACTCTCTATAGATGAACATAACCAAACAGCTGAAGTATTGGCAGGAACACGTCTGTATGATCTTACTACACAACTCGCGGCAAAAGGATTTGCACAAGAAAATTTAGGCGATATCAACGTACAAAGTCTCGCCGGAGCGATTTTAACTGGTACACATGGTACAGGTGTAAAGTTTGGCAATATTGCCACTCAAGTGGTTGCTTTAACACTTGTTAAAGCAACTGGAGAACTACTCACGATAACTCCAGATCATCAAGAAGTGCCTTTACAGGCTGCAGCTATTTCATTAGGGTTATTGGGAGTTGTTGTTAAAGTTACTATACGTATTGTTCCTGCACCAATGTATTGCTATATAAGTAATAAATATCGTTTTGATGATTTACTCAATGATTTGCCAGATTTAATAGAAGAAAACAGGCATTTTGAATGCTTTCTGTTCCCCTATTCCGATATGGTTCAGGTCAAGACGATGAATCTTTCAGAAGAGAAGCCACGTTCGCTAAGAAAACACCGTCTTTCTGCTTTAGTGATGGAAAACTACGCTTTTAAGTTTTTATCAGAGACCGCTAGAATGATACCAAAAACCAGTCGTTCTATTAGTCGGTTATCTGCTCGAGCAATTGGTTCATCTATCGTTTATGCGAAAAGTCATGATTTATTTGCAACACAGCGGCGTGTAAAGTTTCGGGAAATGGAGTATAGTATCCCCCTGGAATATCTAATAGAAGCGCTGGCTGCTATGAAAGCAAAAATAGAGCAGATGAAATACAATGTGCATTTTCCAATAGAAGTAAGAATAGTAAAAGGAGATGATATTTGGCTTAGTACTGCATATGGGAGAAACTCTGCATTCATCGCCATTCATATGTATAAGGGAATGGCGTTTAAACAATTTTTTTATGATATGGATCAGGTACTAACTGCTTATCAGGCTAGACCACACTGGGGGAAAATGCATGAAATGAAATTATCACAATTGCATTCAGCGTTCCCAAAGCTTCATCAATTTTTAGATATTCGTAAGCATGTAGACCCTGAAGGCGTATTTTTAAACTCATATTTTACAAGTCTATTCGAACTGAATATAGAAGATAAGTTAACTGTTTCTCATTCATCCACTTTGAAATAAGGAAGAATTGCTTTAATATAATAGATACAGAGTAAAGGGGTATGGAATGTTGGTAATTAGTAAACTAGTAGCTATTGGCTTATTTGCGGGTTTTGGATTAGGAGGTTGTTTAAAGCTTATTTAACTAGTTACGTCCAAACATGTATACACCTTATTACTAAATGTTGACTATATCCCTGTTTTAAACGCATAGTCCTTACGAATTGGGCGAATTTGGTCTGCATATGGTGGTTTTTCTCATACTTGTTCCTATTTTGTACTATAGTTTGAGACAAATAGGGCGTGAGCAGAGTGTATTAGCATACATATTGGTTAACGGTTTAATTGGCGCGATTCTGTATGTTACTACAAGCTTTTCTGATCGGACACCAGATATTGCTGATGGCGAGCCTCTCTTTTTTGGTTATTCGGCTGGATTGTCGGCACATTTGTATCTTACATGATAAAGGATTAGATAAGATGAAACACAACAAGAGATTATCAAAATCAATTAAAAAAGCTATGTTTATTGCTATCGTTTTTATTGTCTTGTTTACCGGGATTCCGCTATTGGTTAATCAAACAGACCACAACCAATCTTCTGGGCAAACGGATTCGTTAATTAGTGATAAAGTAAAATCCTATCGTCCGCTTGTCGAAAAGTATGCAAAACAATTTGGTATCGAAAAGCATGTTGACACCATTCTTGCGATTATGATGCAAGAATCTGGCGGGCGAGGAGATGATCCGATGCAAGCATCTGAAAGTTATTGTGGAAAGAGAAACTGTATCAAAGATCCAGAGATATCCATTAAGCAAGGTATTTATTATTTTTCTCAAACGTTAAATGATGCAGACGAAGATTTATTAGTAGCAGTACAGGCTTATAATTTTGGCAGAGGATTTATTAACTATCTCAATGAGCAGAAAAAAGGCTTCTCACAGGAAGCTGCGATCCGTTTTTCGCAGGAAATGTATGCTAACGATCCCGATAAAGAGAAATATCGTTGCTTGCGTAATGGTGCGAGAGAACTTGATGCTTGTTATGGAGATATATACTACGTGAAATCCGTAATGGCGTATAGGGATGAGTTGAAACAAGAGAAGTAATAGGAATAGCATAATCGTTTAAAGGAGGAAATAGAATGAATAAAGCAATTCATACAGAACAAGCACCAGCTGCTTTAGGCCCGTATTCACAGGCTATCCAGGCTGGTAATTTGTTGTTTGTATCTGGTCAAATTGGTATCAATCCAGAAACTGGCCAGATGGTAGAAGGGGTTGAGAGTCAAACAAAGCAAGTTTTACAAAACATTGAAGCAATTGTAAAGCAGGTAGGAGCGGATTTATCAAAAGCGGTTAAGTTTTCTATTTATTTAAGCTCGATGGATGATTTTGCAATTGTTAATGAAATATATGGCGGTTTTTTACAAAAACCGTATCCTGCGAGATCTACCATGGAGGTGAGTAAGCTACCGAAAGATGCTTTAGTAGAGATGGATGTTATTATCAATATGGACGCCTAGGAGACCGAGGATACAAAATTTTACATTACGTATTAAAATCCAACAAAATTAATCTTTGGTAAGGTAAATTAGCTATTTTATTATCCCGTATAATAATTGGCTGTAAAGACTTCTGCTTTAGCTATGAGGTGAACCCTAGGAGAATAAGTGGAGGATCCGGCTGCAAGCAAATGCCCAAATCTGTTCATTTTAATGGGGGATAAAAGAAAATCCCCCACTGATAAGATTTACTTTATGTTGATGCGATTTGTGACATATTTCCCGGGAAATTGTCAAAAATAAATAAGCTGCGGCTTATAACAGCTAACGCAGGTTACCTGTTAATTGCACATATAAAACTCAAAAATTTTACCACACTTAATCAATTTATGTGCCGAATTTTTCTAATATATAAAGAGAAGAACGGGCTCTTATTCATATTTAGCCAGTTCTTCTTTAATAGCTGTTCTAATATTATCTAAGCATTCTTCCGGTGTGTTTCCGAAAATGCGTTTATTGTTTACGATTGCATATGGTTTCACCCGGCATAATCCGCAAAATGATAAACAATCGTTTATAAGCACAGCTACTTCGGGGAATTCCCGTTCTAAAATTTCCTCTATATCAATAGAAGTGATTGCATTTCCGTCACAGACTTCAACTACAACAATGCCCATTTGTGCTACCACTTTCTTTCTATTTCAAGTTACCCTATATAGGATGTTCAAAACTCGCGATAAAAATGACACGTCGAATTTCTGCGTTGTGTTGTTTCTGCGCTGTTCATGTATTACTGTATACATTCCACTGCTCGAAACGTCGCCGCCTTGAACTTCTCGATCCTTTTTATCCTCTTTTTGAACTTTTAATAGGATAGGATGTTCAAAAATCTAATAAAATGTCATGTTGAATTTCTATGTTATTTTGACTTTATCTAGTAAAAAAATAACTTCGCCTAGAATTACTGGTTTCTGTTTTGAACACATCATAAGGGGCTTTGTTAGTTGTAGCATATATTCCCTAAGAAATCAATCATCTAAACTGTGCTAGGTTTATTTTCCTCACTATCTACAAAGCTCATCGAAACCCAATTCCGCTTCTTCCATCGTCGTAACATGAATATACCCCGTAACCATTCATCGGCAATAAAGGAAATCCAAATACCTATAAGACCGAGATTTAAATAGATACTGAAAAACCAAGCAAAGGTAACCCCAATTCCCCACATTACAGCAACGCCAATATATACCGGAAATTTCACATCCCCAGCTGCGCGCAAGGAACTAATCATAATAATATTTATCGCACGTCCGGGCTCAAGGATGATGGTCATTAATAATAATGCACCACCTGTTTCTATAACCGAAGGATTATTGGTGAAAATACCCAATAATGAATCAGAAAGCAAATAAGCAATGGTGGCAATGCTTAAGGAAATAACGATGGAGATGTTCAAGCTTTTTATTGCTCGTTGATAAACTTCTTCCTTTTTTCCAGCACCGATCATATGTCCAATTAAAATTTGTGTTCCTTGTCCAATTGCAATCGAAAATAAAAAGATGAACATGATTAAATTTTGTGTATATACTTTTGTCGTTATTGCCACTGCGCCCAATTGAGCAACAAAGTATGTGATCATCATTTGACTGGCGTTATACGATAATTGTTCACCTGCTGAGGGAATACCAATTTGCAGCAGCTGTTTAATATGTTGTTTTTGGTATCGGAAAAAATTAGAGAAATCCATTTTTCCTTGACTGCGCTTTAGTAATAAATAGAAAATGAATAGAAATCCGATGAAGCGGCTTATAGCCGTGGAGTATGCTACCCCTTCAACTCCTAAAATAGGTAATCCAAATGGACCAAAGATAACAATGTAGTTACCAATCACATTTAAAATATTCATTCCAATTGTTACAGACATGGTATCTTTGGTGAAGCCGTAGCTACGCAAAATAGCTCCCACTGTCATGATTAATGCTTGTATAAAGATTAGACCGCCAACAATTTGCATATAGCTAGAGGCTTCATCCATAATTTCTAATGGCAGATCCATTAACTGAAGGATCTCCTTTGTACTTAGAAACAAAACAGTACTTAGTACGATGGCGAATAATAAATTTAAGCTAATAGCAGTTACTGTTATTTCACCAGCTTGCTTACGATTATTTGCTCCAAGATGCTGAGCGATTAATATAGCTGCACCTTGAGCTACAAATCCAAACATAACAATGACTACAGACAGAACTTGGTTAGATACCCCAACAGCAGCTACTGCATTATCGGAATATTGGCTAAGCATTAACGTATCTGCATTACCCATTAACATATGAAGCAGTATTTCAATGAATATTGGCCATGTTAAGCCAAATAATGTAATTTTTCTTAGTTTGTTAGAGGACATTTCATCCCAACTTTCCAAGCAAATAGTAAAGCTAGTTTATATTTATTTGCTGAAAATGGAAAGCTTATTTTGAAAACGGTAAAATTATTGTCATTTTTAATCGTTTTTTTTTCCAATTGCCTTGTGAAATAAATGATCTTGCTACAATTGACATATAAACCTATATGAAAAAGTTAAACCGAGAACAAAAATGCCCTCGGTTTAACTTTTCCGTGCAGATAATGAGCGGGAATGGGAATGATTGTATTCGTACTTATACCAACAAACGAGCATGGTAATACCACCTGTTAGAAGCAATACACCTGTGACAACAAATACTGCTGAAAACCCGAAAAAACCTGCTATCGCTCCACCTAAGGCAGGTCCAATAATATTTCCAAGGAAGCGTAAGCTCGTGTTATATCCTAACACTTCACCTTGCATAGAAAGTGGTGCTGTTTGCCGGATATAGGCAATTCGAACCGGAATAATACCACCAATTGAAATTCCCAACAAGAAGCGTAAGATGACAAGCTGCCAAATATTTGTAACTAAAGCACCCGGAAGGTATACAATCCCGGCCATGAATAGTAGTGCAGTCATCACTTTAATGTAGCCAATTTTATCACCAAGTCTTCCGAGCCTTCTAGACATGAGTAAGTTACCAAGACCCGCTGCGGAGAAAGCCACACCGGAGAAAAAGGCAACATTTTCTGGTCCGTGAATATCAGCAACAAATAGAGATAATATTGGTTGAATGCTAAAGTGAGCGATCTGAACTAATGTTGACATTAGCAAAACTGCTAATAAAATTGGATTAGCTACAATATGCTGAATAACTTGCTTGCTTGTATATAGTTTGTTTTCCTTCTCATCGTCAACATTTAATCTTATTTCTTTAACGCCAAAGAGAACGATTAGAGCAGAAAGAAAAATCGTAACGGATACCCACTTGAATGTACTAGCAAAGCCAAATGTATCAGCAAGCGTTCCTCCTAATAGAGGCCCCATTAACGCTCCAGTAATACTCCCTGTCTGTAGTGTACCTAGTACTCTTCCGGCGATGTTTTTTGGTGTTTGTGTTGAGATAAAAGCTTGGGACATAGGGATAAATCCGGTTGCAATCCCCATGATTAAGCGGAGTAAAAATAATTGCCAAACCGAAGTGGCAAAGCCCATTAGGAAAATGGACAAGCCAATTCCAACTGCAGAAAATATAAGAATGTTCTTCCGTCCGTACTTGTCACCAATTCTTCCCCAAATAGGTGAAAAAATAAATGCGGTGACAAAGGTAATAGCAAAAATCCAACCTGACCAATTTTGTACATATGAGTCGGAAAAATTACCCATAGACTCAATGTACAAAGAAATAAATGGAAGTACCATTGTCATACTTCCAGAAATAAAAAAGTTAGCAAACCACATGATTGCTAAGTTTCTCTTCACGATCGGATAATCGTCAATAATGGCAATACCCTTCTTTCTGATAAGATATTTCGTCACCCTAAATATTATCGCATTTATGGAGGAAAGGAAAGTTATCTGCTTAGCATGGAATATTCAAAAAAGTTATTGTCGATTTTAACAATCAAGATACGTTAATCTTTTAAAGAATACAACGAAAATGTTCATTGGTTCGTCTCATAGTTATTTATGAGTTTTTTTACACTATAGGAAAGTATAAAACTTTAGGCTTTATAGTATAAGAAAAACGATAGCTATCGCCATAAAGAGGCTGGGACAAAACTAAAACAGTTGATTAAAAAACGAACAATAAATCGTCCTTGTGTATACGCAAGTTTTTAGCGTAGTCAAAATATGTAGACTCCTCTCGGGAATAGCTCGAGCTGAAGATCCCGCAGGAAAGCGATCTTTGCTTTCCGAGGAAGCTGAGGCCGTGCCCGCGGAAAGCGAAATATTTTGACGTAGCGATGATAGGAATTTTTTTAACACAAACAAACCGAACAATTATAAATGAATTGTTCGGTTTTTGCTATTTAGTATTTGCTTATGTCCCAGCCTCTTTCTAAAAACAATTTTATGTTTCAATGGGCATGGTTTCGTTTAAACCAATATATTATGAACATAAGGGGCTGTTCAAAAGTCGATTAAAAATCTAAATTAGACGGCTTATTTTGGCTTCTAATATCTATTCTGCTTATCGCTAACAGCGAGGCCTTGAACTTCTTGGTTCTTCTTTTAGATTCGCACTCTAGTAACTGTTGCATACATTAGCAGCAAAATACATCCCAGGTTGTAATTTTTTTCAAAAATGTATTCATAAATAAAAAAAACAGGTATAATGATATTTAGCTTGAAGAAAGCATAAAATAAAGCAAGAACTGATAAAGGAGAAATAAAGGATGATAAGAAAAGGAAGTAAATTTCTACTAATCATGTTAATTGCTTTACTAGTACTAGGGACAAGCTTGTCTGTTCATGCTGATAGTGGAGCTGGTAATTCAGATAGTATTAATGAAAAGTTGGGACAGCCAATTGTTGTATATGGGGCGCAATTAACGAGTGATCAACGTGCTAAAGTTCGTGAATTGTTAAATGTAAATGATGGAGACGCTGTTGACGAATATGATGTATCCGGAAAAGATGCAGCCAAGTATATTAATGGAAACCCAAATTCAAATATGTATTCAAGTGCTAAAATAGCGCTTCAAGAAGAAGGAAATGGACTAACTATTAATATTGTAACTCCAGAAAATATTACAGAGGTCACGAAAGAAATGTACGCAAATGCGTTGCTTACAGCTGGTGTCGAAAATGCAACGGTTGATGTAGCTTCTCCCGTAAAAGTTAGTGGTCATTCCGCATTAACGGGGATTTATAAAGCGTATGATGTAGACGGGCAAGAGCTTGATAAAGAGCGGATGGAGCTTGCTAATGAAGAACTGGGAGTAGCAACACAACTAGCTGGAAAAGAAGGTGTTGGAGAAGAAAAGGCTAGTCAACTGCTTACGGAGATCAAAAAGACGATTGCCGAACAGAATCCAGCTACGAAAGAAGATGTAGAACGGATTGTTCAAGAGCAACTGGATAAGCTGGAAATATCTTTAAGTGAAGCAGATCGACAAATGTTGATTAATTTAATTGATAAAATGCGTGATTTAAATATAAATTTTGACCAAGTGAAAAGTCAATTAGATGATATCTCGACAGCGATCAAGGATAAAGCTGAAGAACTTGGTCTAGATGAAGGATTTTGGGAGAAAGTAGCTAACTTCTTCAGTGAGCTTTTCCAAGCAATTGCTAACTTTTTTAAAGGGCTTTTTAGCTAATATTTATATAGAACAGACAATAAACATATCCTTAATGGAACTGTACCCGAAATGTTGAACATTCAAAAAACATGTGGTGGTACAGTTTTTTTATACTGTAGGAAAATATAAAACTTTAGGCTTTATAGTATAAGAAAAACGATAGCTTTCGCCATAAAGACTTGGCGACAAGCCAAGTTTTTCTAATGGCTAAATTTACAGCTAATAAAAAAGTAAGTGCGGTCAAATATTATTTGAAAAAAAGGATATAAAAGTATGTATCATGGTGCTGACGTTGTAATAACTTTATACTGTCTAAGGTGCTGAAAGATTCCCAGTTTGATAGTTGCCGAATATGACCTAGAATGCTTGATGGGGTATAAAGGAACAGCCCCACTGAATGAAGTTTCACTTTAGACGTTTTAAAGGTGTAAAAAAGGATAAAAACATCCACCACCTGACTTCTGTACGTTACGTGATAAGTTAGTTTATGTCAGCTTTCATTCTGTACTAAAGGAAACAAATTTTTGGTCTTCGTTTTTTTCGGAATAATCGGATGCAATATTACAGGATAAATGATTCTATAACTATAGTAAGACAAATTGGAAGACTGGTAGTCCTTTTGTCTCAAACACATTACAAATGTAATATTCTTAGTTGGTTTTGGTAATTCTTGTAATGGACTTTTAAACGTTCTGTAACTGCACTACCTGAGTTGCTGTGTTAGGATAGGCTATGTCAGATATTTAAGGAGGGAAAACGAATGAAAAAGATTATGGCTTCATTCGCGACTGGTATGATTATCGCTGGCACTGCTGCTACTACAGTATCGGCAGATGAGTATGATGTAAAAGCAGGAGATAGCCTTTGGAATATTGCTAACGAACACAATACGACAGTAGAAAACTTAGTTGAAATAAATAATTTGAAATCTACAGTAATTTATCCCAAGCAAACATTAATTATAAATAAACAAGCAAAAATGAAATATAAAGTCCAAAAAGGAGATACATTGTTTGGTATTTCCCAAAAGTACAATGTATCTGTAGAGGATCTAAAAAATTGGAATAACCTAGGCTCAGATCTTATTATCATCGGGCAAGAATTAACTCTCGAAGGAGTTACAGTTTCCCAAGATAAACCAGCAACAAATGTAGAACAGGCAGCATCACAACCGAAAAAACAACCGGAGCAAACAGTGGATAAGCAGGAGACAGCTTTACCTAAAGCAACAGCAGCAGCTCCAAAAGCGCCTGCAAGTAATCAAGCACCCGCACAAGAAAAACAGGAAAAACCTGCAGGTAAAACATTTTCTGTAACAGCAACTGCTTATACGGCAAGCTGTGATGGCTGCTCTGGTATTACTGCTACAGGTGTAAACTTGAATGAAAATCCAGATGCAAAAGTAATTGCTGTTGATCCAAGTGTTATTCCACTAGGCTCAAAAGTTTATGTTGAAGGGTATGGCCATGCAACAGCTGCTGATACTGGCGGTGCAATCAAAGGTAATAAAATTGACGTATTTCTCCCAACAAAAGGTGAAGCAACCAATTGGGGCGTAAGAACAGTTAACGTAACTATTGTAGAATAAGAGATTTATATCATTTCATATATTTTCTGTAATCAATCGAGTGGGATGCTTATCTCACTCGATTTTATTATTGTTTTTGAAAACTATATCTGTTGCTATAAGGTGGATAACTTTTTTAAAAGTAGCTTTGACTGGCTTAGGCACTCGTGCTGCCAGCAAACGGAGCACCTTATCGTCGTTTCTAGGAGAATTTTAATTTGACAATCTCTTTCTGGGAGTCCGAACTACCAAATTTTGATACGCGAATTCCAATCGGTTTGGAGATTACTGCACCCCAAATTAATATAAAGTTGTTTCTACATAACTGCTACACTTATTTTGTTCCCATTTATTATAAAAATAAAACTACCGATATAGAAAAACAGAAAAAACCTTTTACATTTCCTTCAATTCTTAAAATTTTATTCCAAAAAATGAAGTTTCACTTTATAGCATGCTCTAAATAGATTAGTTTTTTCAACCCGTTAGACAGCAGTGTTTTCTTTAAATTGAAGATATATGACATTTGTCAATTTAGAGTTGTGACAGAAGCTACTGCAATTCGTTTTTCTAGTTAGCTATCCTTGTAGTAAGGAGGTATTCTATGGATGACATGATTGTTCAGACAGATCAATTGAGTAAAACTTTTAAGCAAACGCAAGCATTATGTGATGTATCTTTTTCCGTTAGGCAAGGGGAAGTAATTGCAATTCTTGGACCAAATGGCGCTGGCAAAACAACAGCTATTTCACTGATTTTAGGACTGTTAAAGCCAACGAAAGGGAGTGTGCATATATTTGGTCAAGATCCAAGGTATATACGTGTTCGCGAACGATTAGGTGTTATGATGCAGGAAGTTAGAATGATGGATGGGTTGACCGCTAATGAATTGTTGCAATTATTTCGTATGTATTATCCGCAACCTTTGGCACTTACGGAGATGATTAAGTTAACAGGATTATCGGAAGCCGATTTAAAAACAAAAGTAGAAAAACTTTCCGGAGGCCAGAGAAGGAGGGTGAACTTTGCTGTTTGTTTAGCAGGAAATCCAGATTTTATTATTTTAGATGAACCCACAACTGGAATGGATACCACCTCCAGAGCAATGTTTTGGAAAACGATTCATTGTCTGGCAGATCAAGGGAAAACCATTCTATTCTCAACACATTATTTACAGGAAGCAGATAATGCTGCTAATCGAATAATTTTACTTGATCGAGGACGAAAAATTGCTGATGGCGCTGCTGCAGATATTAAGCAAACGCTGTCGAAGCAATATGTATCGTTTCGTATTCACAGGAAACTAGAAAAAGCAAAGCTGGATATCCCGGATATATTAAGCGTGGAGGAGCGGGATCAGCGAATCTGTTTAGAAACCAAGGATACAGACGCTTTAGTTTCCTATATTATTCAGCATATTCCGGATGCATATGATCTGCAAATTGACAAAGGGAGTATGGATGATGTGTTTAAATCATTAGTACAAAGGAGTCATGCAGATGGATAAATTCATGTATCAATGTATTGCTGAGATAAAACGAGCAATTCGTAATCCGTATTATGTTTTTTGGTCACTATTTGTCCCAGTTTGTTTTTACTTTATTTTTACGAAGGTATTTACATTTAATGAAAGTGCTGAGGATCAAGCATTATGGGCTGCGCACTATTTAATGTCTATGACTACTTTTAGTGTGATGGGATCCAGCTTAATGACACTCGGAATTCGTATGGTACAGGATAAGCAACAAGGGTTTACTAAATTTTTAAAAGTGATGCCACTTCCTGAGTCTATCTATTTAATTAGTCAAATGCTCGGTCAAAGTATCATTCATATATTTTCCATTGCAGTAATTTTCTTAGCCGGGGTGTTGATTAATGATGTATCGCTTCGTGCTGTAGAATGGATGTCGAGTGGATTATGGGTCTTACTTGGTTCTGCTGTATTTTTGGCATTGGGGACACTTGTGGGGACGATGAATAAAGTAGAAACAGCTAGTGGTGTAAGCAATATTTTGTATTTAGGAATGGCTTTACTCGGAGGTATGTGGATGCCATTAAATGTCATGCCTTCGTTTTTACAAGATGTCGCCAAGTGGTTACCTTCCTATCATTATGCAAATGGTCCGTGGGAAATAATTCGGGGAAATTGGCCAGAATGGCAAAATGTACTATTGCTTGTCGCTTATACGGGTCTATTTATGGTATTATCGATCTATATTAGACGAAAACAAGAAGTGGTGTAATTTCAATGGCAAAACAAGCGAGAAGGGAACTATTTCCTAAAAAATATGGCTTTTTTCCATATGTGTTTCTCATATATTTAATTATGCCAGCAGTTTTATTGTTAGAGGAAGAAGGAGCGAAGCAAGTATTTGGCTACTTGCTTTTACTTCTATTTCTTATTAGCTATCATCAGCTGTTTCATAAAGAAGGCACGCGAATGTTTTCCTATTGGCTTGGAGTGCAAATGGGAATTATTTGTTTTCAAAGCATTGCTTACGATTACAACTTTCTGTTTCTCGGTTTTTTCGCAGCGAGTTTTATTGGCTGGTATGGGAATAAAAGGAATTTTAGGATTGGTTGGTCAGCACTATTTATAACATTGCTGCTACCAATTATGTATCATATGATTATTATGGAACATGTTTATATTATCTATATTATTCCATTTATGATAGTCATTTTAGCCTCTCCATTTGGGATCCGCTCTGTGAATAAGAATATGCAGTTAGAAAAAGAATTGGATGAAGCAAATGCTAAAATAGAAGAGCTTATCAAACGTGAAGAGCGGACAAGAATTGCCCAAGATCTTCATGATACACTTGGTCATACATTATCGCTGCTTACGTTAAAAAGCCAATTAGTCGAGCGCTTAATAACCAAGGATGCAGAGCGGGCTAAGAAGGAAGTGAAGGAAATAGAAACGACGTCAAGAGCAGCTTTGGACCAAGTGCGGGAATTAGTAACCGATATGAAGGCACAAACACTAAAGGAAGAATTGATCCAAGTGGAGCAACTATTAGATACAGCCAATATTGATATACATATGCAGTTTCACGATAATATTAGATTTCATTCAGCAGTTACTGAACATATGCTTAGTCTTTGTTTAAAAGAAGCAGTAACAAATATTGTTAAACATAGTCAAGCAAGTAAATGCTGGCTTGAGCTTAAAGAAAACGACAGGATGATTCTTTTATGCGTAAAGGATAATGGAGTTGGCATGTCTACACAAGGTGTGGAGGGGTATGGTTTACAAGGGATAAAAGAAAGGCTTGCCTTATTAGGTGGTACCCTGTCTTTGATCACAAACAGCGGTACTACTTTGGAAATGACGGTGCCAAAGGTAAAAAGACCGGAGGGAGAAGGGAAGCTTTATGTATAAAATTGTCTTAGCAGAAGATCAGAAAATGTTATTAGGTGCTTTAGGGTCATTATTAGATTTAGAAGCTGATATGGAGGTTGTGGGTCAGGCTACTAGTGGTGACGAGGTATTAAAGCTAATTGAAGAAAAGCAACCGGATGTTTGTCTATTAGATATTGAAATGCCTGGTAAAAGCGGGCTTGAGGTAGCTAAGCTTATAAATGAGATGGATCAGCGACCACGGATTATTGTATTAACAACGTTTGCTAAGCCTGGTTATTTTGAAAAAGCAATTAAAGCTGGAGTAGATGGATATTTATTAAAAGATCGTTCCATTGAAGAGTTAACAACAGCAATTCGTAAGGTTGTTGATGGGGAGCAAGTATATAGTCAAGAATTAATGGTCGATTTCATTAGGGAAAAAAATCCATTAAATGAACGAGAACAACATATTTTGAAGTTGATCGCCACTGGTATGACAACAAAGGAATTAACAACTACCTTATATTTATCTTATGGTACGGTTCGTAACTATGTATCGGAAATCATACAAAAACTAGAGGCAAAAAACCGGTTAGAAGCGGTTGAAATTGCCAGAAGCAAGGGGTGGATATGATGTTGCAGACGTAATATAGCTGCTTACATCATTCATTGTATAAAGCAAATATTGACGAAACCTTTTAAATAACGTAAGCTAACTTTGATTACTTTTATTTTATTGGAGGAAATTTACTCGCATGATTAATGTATCTAATGTTAGTTTACGATATGGTGATAAAAAGTTATTTGAGGATGTAAACTTAAAATTTACTCCCGGTAACTGTTATGGATTGATTGGTGCAAATGGAGCTGGGAAGTCAACCTTTTTGAAGATTTTATCTGGTGAAATTGAGCCCCAGACCGGTCACGTCTCACTTTCCCCAGGTGAACGACTTGCTGTTTTAAAACAGGATCATTTTGCTTATGAAGATTATCATGTATTAGATACTGTTTTAATGGGGCATGAAAAACTTTATGCTGTAAAACAAGAAAAAGATGCTATCTATATGAAAGGCGATTTTTCTGAAGAAGATGGTATGCGTGCAGCCGAATTGGAAGCAGAATTTGCTGAAATGAATGGATGGGAAGCAGAATCAGATGCAGCTATTCTTTTAAAAGGTCTAGGAATTGATGAGTCTTTACATGATAAAAAGATGGCTGACCTAACTGCAGATGAAAAAGTCAAAGTTTTACTTGCCCAAGCTTTATTTGGAAATCCGGACATTTTGTTATTGGATGAGCCCACTAATGGTTTGGATATTCAAGCAATCCAATGGTTAGAAGAATTTTTAATTAACTTTGAAAATACGGTTATTGTCGTATCTCATGACCGCCACTTCTTAAATAAAGTATGTACCCATATCGCTGATGTTGACTATGGAAAAATTGAAATCTATATCGGAAATTATGATTTTTGGTATGAGTCCAGTCAGCTAGCCACTAAAATGGCACAAGAAGCGAACAAAAAGAAAGAAGAAAAAATCAAAGAATTACAATCATTTATTGCTCGCTTCAGTGCTAATGCTTCAAAATCGCGACAAGCAACATCACGAAAAAAATTATTAGAAAACATCACCTTAGACGACATTAAGCCTTCGTCGAGAAAGTACCCATATATTGCCTTTTCTCCGGGGCGTGAAATTGGTAATGATCTTCTCCGTGTTGATGGTTTAACAAAAACGATTAATGGTGTAAAAGTGCTTGATAATATTAGCTTTACGATGAATAAAGATGATAAAATTGCTCTTCTAGGTAAAAACGATATTGCAAAAACGACGTTATTTAAAATTCTTACGGGTGAAATGGAGCCTGATTCCGGAATGTATAAATGGGGGGTAACTACATCTCAATCTTATTTCCCAAAAGACAATAGTTCCTATTTTAAAAATAGTGAACTTTCTTTAGTTGATTGGCTCCGGCAGTATTCTCCAGAAGATGAAACAGAAACCTTTTTACGTGGGTTTCTAGGAAGGATGCTTTTCTCTGGTGAGGAGGCATTAAAGAAAGCAAATGTTTTATCAGGAGGAGAAAAAGTTCGTTGCATGCTTGCTAAGATGATGTTAAGCAATGCCAATGTTCTATTATTAGATGAACCGACGAATCACCTTGATTTAGAATCGATTACTGCTTTAAATAATGGGCTAATTAAATTTAAAGGCTCGATTTTATTTACATCTCATGATCATCAATTCATTCAAAGTATTGCCAATCGGTTAATTGAAATTACACCAAATGGCATTATGGATAAAGAAATGAGTTATGATGAATACGTACAGGATAAAGAATTACAAAATAAAGTGGCTGCTATGTATGCCGGTTAATGATAATAACCAAAGAGCACTGGGAAAAGTCCAGTGCTCTTTGGTTATTATGTAGGGAGCTATATCCCATTTTTTACATCGTGAAAAATTTTTTGTATGACTTTTATCAATATCCAGTTCCAGCACTAGATTCTAGAGGCCGCTTTACTCTTCTTCTACGACAACAGTCTCATCGGTGGAATATTCAGCGCTTGTGTTGCTAGCCTTTGTTCTAAAGTTTATTTTTCGATTTTGATTTTTTCAAGCATGTCACTTGTCATCTTATCAAGATCATATTCTGCTTTAAAGCCCCATTCTTCCATTGCGGCTGTTGAATCCAAGCTGTTTGGCCAACTGTCAGCGATTTTTTGTCTAACTGGATCAACCTGATATTCTAATGCAAAGTCCGGAATATGCTTTTTAATTGCTCTGGCAAAATCTTCCGGTTCGGCTGAAAAAGCAGTGATATTAAATGCATTTCTATGTTTTAATTTGTCTGGGTTTGCTTCCATTAACTGAACGATAGCGTTAAGAGCATCCGGCATATACATCATATCCATATAAGTTCCTTGGGCAATATAAGATGTATAAGCTTTATTTTTAACTGCTTCATAATACATCTCTACTGCATAGTCGGTTGTTCCTCCGCCAGGTAATGTGACATAAGAAATTAATCCTGGAAAGCGGACACCGCGAGTATCAACACCAAAACGAGTATGATAGTAATCTGCTAACAGTTCACCGGCCACTTTGTTAACACCATACATTGTTGTTGGACGTTGCAAGGTATCTTGAGGTGTCTTATCTTTTGGTGTAGTAGGACCAAAAGCACCAATGGAACTAGGAGTAAAGAATTGTAAATTTAATTCCCTTGCAATTTCTAATGCATTCACTAAACCACCCATATTAATATGCCAAGCGAGCTTAGGATTTTCTTCTGCTTTTGCCGATAATAATGCAGCTAAATGCATCATCGTATCTATTTGGTATTTCTTTGCTACTTCATAAAGTTGGTTTGCATCGGTCACATCAACAACTTCACATGGACCTTCAGCTATAATTCCTTCTGCCTTACGAATATCAGTCGCTATTACATTATTTATTCCATAGCGTTTTCTTAATTTAATAACAAGCTCTGAGCCTATTTGTCCTAAAGCTCCCGTAACAAGTATTTTCTTCATTACTCGAAATCCTCTCTTATTGCTTCACTTTCTGTTTAAATTAGCCCAAGTTCTTTTCCGACTTTTTCATAGATGCTAATCGCTTTATCCAACATTTCTTTTGTATGTGCTGCAGTCGGCATATTTCTTACACGCCCTGTTCCACGTGGTACTGTCGGAAAGACAATTGATTTTGCATAGACCCCTTCTTCATTTAATCGTTTACTAAATGCTTGTGTTGCATTTTCATCCCCAATTATACAAGGTGTAATTGGTGTTTCACTATTACCAATATCAAAGCCTAGCTGTTTTAAGCCAGCCTTTAAATAATTTCCATTTTCCCATAACTTTTCATTTAGTTCATTACTTTCCATTAGAATATCAATAGCCTTCGCACTAGCTGCTGCATCAGCTGGTGAAACGGCTGTTGAAAATAGAAATGGACGAGAATGAACCTTTAACCAGTCAATTAAGTTTGCTTTTCCAGCAACATAGCCTCCAATAACACCGATCGCTTTGGATAATGTTCCCATTTGGAAATCAACTTTATCTTGTAGGCCAAAATGCTTTACTGTTCCTGCCCCTTTACCTAATACACCAGATCCATGTGCATCATCGACATACGTGATAAGGTCAAATTCCTCAGCAATCTCAACAATTTCCGGAAGCTTCGCAATATCACCGTCCATGGAAAAGACCCCATCCGTAATTACCATAATCTTTTTATATTGACCGGACTCTGCAGTTTCTTTTGCTTTTTGTCTAAGATCCTCCATATCTGAATGGTTAAAGCGAATAATTTTTGCCTTTGATAAACGACAGCCATCGATAATCGAGGCATGGTTTAACTCATCTGATAAAATGGCGTCATGTTTATCCATTACCGCAGAAATAGCAGCCATATTACAATTAAAGCCGGATTGGTAAGAAATAACGGCTTCTGTTCCCTTAAAAGCTGCTAACCTTTTTTCTAATTCAAGATGGAGATCAAGTGTACCATTAATGGTCCGAACAGCTCCTGCACCAACACCATGGGAATCAACTGCTTGTTTCGCAACTTTTTTTAACCGTTCATCTGTAGCTAGCCCAAGGTAGTTATTGGAAGAAAGGTTAATTAGCGTTCTTCCGCCTATTTTGATTTCTGGACCATTTGGCCCTTCGACCGGATCAATTTCATTATATAAACCGCGCTCTTTTAAATCTGCAATATTTTCATTTAAAAAAGAATCCAATGCTTTACTTGTCATTTTGCTTGTTTCCTCCTTTTATATAAGTTTATGTAGTTTCTAAATGTATTAAACAAACAATGGATAAAAGCATGTTTCTTTTTTCAGTTTAACACAACTTATCCGAAATGTTTAATGGAAGAACACGTGCAAATAGTTAGGAAAAACTTAAAAAATAAATCGTTTTAAACATATTGTTAACTTTCTAGGAACTTATATCCGTTTCTACATCGTGGAGATTTTTTAATACTATAGGAAAGCATTCCTGTAATAAAGCAAAATGAGGATTGAATAAAAAAAGCCCCCTTGGTATGATACGAGGTGTCCTGATCACTGTAATGTGGTGTAAAAAGGACCCTTAAATTAGAACCAAGGAGGACTATTATGCATTATAAACAAAATGAAAAGATTTTACAACTTACCGAGCAAATTTTAATTGTTGGGGTTGATATTGCCAAAGAGAAGCACGTTGCCCGCGC
>NZ_JAHLNO010000024.1 GCF_018916875.1 Virgibacillus proomii
ATCTCCTACTGAATGTTAGTACCTAGAAGGGTATGACCTAAAGGCCCTTGAACGAATCGGGCATTTAGGTGCCGTTTTCTCCCACTTAGACCCTTTTGTATCAACTCGAGGCTCTTGAAGTGGGAGTCTTACGGCACCTTACATACGGGATAAAAACATTAGAAGACCCCCTACTATTGTGAAATAAGGGGGTGAGTCTTTACAAGTTATAAACACTACGAAATATATCAATAAGTGCTTACTTATCAGCTTGGTTGTTCATTGCACGCATCATTTGATTGATTTTCTTTTTGGATGGTTTTTGTCCCATTTGCATCATTAAAGTTCGTAGCATTTGCTCATTAATCGGTGGATTCTTTTTTAAATAGCTCATCATATATTTTCTGGCAATAAAAAATCCAAGAGCAACACCAATTATTAACGCTGCTACAGCAATTAATACGACCCAAATCGTCTCCATGAAAAGCTTTCCTCCTTCGTGTTGTCTCTTATACAGTATAGTAAATCAACGAAAAGAAAACAATACTTCTTCTTCCGTTTGCCTGTATTTTAGAAATGGAGTTATCCAGCCAAAATTACATATATTTTCACCAACTATAAAAAGCATTGGTTCATATCTACGTAACATTGGAAATAGTAACTCCTCAGCATCTTCCAAGGTTTCACATCGAAATTTTAACTGTCTCTCATCAATATGTAAAGAAATAAACGCTTCTCTATTATATAGTTTCATATTTCGTTTGTCGATATAATCGATGCAATTTATATGTTTTTGTTGTTTCATATATGCTACAATCTCTTCACGATAAAAACGATACGTAATATATTCAAATTGTTTTCTTAAATCCATCCGATAAGGCTGCTTTTTATATTCTTTTAAAAATCGATATAACATCCCGCTCTTGTGAAAATAACGAATCGCCACTTCTTCAGTTAACCAATAAATAGAATACGTATACATCGCCTTTACCTCCTCCATTAATAATCCCTTTAAATGACCATTTAGACACTTCATCCTTATCTTATATTGGAAGTTACTTTTCTTTCGTAACTTTACGTGAAGATGTTCTTAAAAGATTCTCACCAGCAATTTATTGCTCCAATCAGTCTTTTAATAGTGGTCATTAATCTCTCCTACTTACTCTCCGATTAATATACGAAAAGAGTAGTGGTTTTCTCTTTTAATATGGGATAGAGTAAAAACTATTATACAGATTCTATGATTAAAAAACTGTCACATTATAAAAAAATTAACCACTTCTTTTGTCGAAGTATTGCTGTAGACGGATTTTTATAGGTTTATTGCTACAATCGAAAAGCCCAGCCTATGCTTAATTTCTCCAATTAGAAAAAACTTGGCTTGTCGCCAAGTTTTTATGGCGAAAGCTATAGTTTTTCTTATACTATAAAGCCTAAAGTTTTATTCTTTCCTATAGTGCAAAAATAGAATGGCCTAAAACTAGACCATTCTATTCGTTAGTTTATTAGTGATTCCACATGCTTCACAACATTCTCTACAGTAAATCCATATTCTTCTATCACTTTTTCACCTTTTGCAGAAGCACCAAATGTATGGATACCCATTATTTTACCATGTTCGCCAACATAACGTTCCCAGCCGAATGGAGCAGCCATTTCAATAGCAACTCGATTTTTAACTTCAGGAGGAAGAACTTTCGTTTTGTAACTCTCATCTTGAGCATTAAAACGATCCCAGGATGGTATGCTAACAACGCGTACGTCGATATTTTTTTCTTTAAGTACTGCTTGTGCACGAATAGCTAATTGTACTTCAGAACCAGTTGCTAACAATATCGCATCTGGAGTTTCTTTTTCAGTATCACTAATAATGTATGCACCTTTTTTAACACCTTCATATGCATGCTCTTTCGTCCCTGGTAGAGTTGGCAAGTTCTGTCTACTTAGAACAAGTGCTGTTGGTGTATCTTTAGATTCTAATGCTAAGCGCCAAGCAGCTTGTGTTTCATTACCGTCTGCTGGTCTAATTAGTGATAACCCTGGCAGAGCTCTTAATGAAGCCAGGTGTTCAATTGGTTCATGAGTTGGGCCATCTTCTCCTACTGCAATGGAATCATGCGTTAGTACATAAGTTACAGGCGCTTTCATTAATGCAGCAAGTCGAATGGAAGGACGCAAATAATCGTTAAATACGAAGAAGGTACCACCAAAAACGCGTAATCCTCCATGTAATGCCATACCATTTAATGCAGCCCCCATTGCATGTTCACGTACCCCAAACCAAATATTTCTACCGGCATAATTCTGACGGGAGAAATCATCTTCATCATTAATCGTTGTTTTATTAGATCCTGCTAAGTCAGCGCTACCCCCAAAGAAGTTAGGTACAGCTTTAGCAATAGCATTCAAAACTTTACCTGAAGATGCTCTTGTAGCAAGTGCAGCTTCTTCCGGATCAAATTGTGGCAGCTCCTTATCCCAACCTTCAGGCAGTTCATTATTTATTGCCAGTTCAAATTCCCTTGCTAATTCTGGATACTTTTCTCTATACTTATTTAAAATCTCATTCCATTCTTTTTCTAATGCTTGTCCTTTTTTAACGATCTTTTCATTAAAGTCTTCGTATACTTCTTCTGGAACATAGAAGTCTTCATGTGTCCATTTATAAAATTCTTTAGTTAACTTCACTTCATCTTTACCAAGTGGAGAACCGTGAGAAGCAGAGGAAGCGGATTTGTTTGGTGATCCGTAACCAATTATCGTTTTTACCTCAATCAGTGTCGGTTGCTCGGTATTTTCCTGAGCAGTTTTGATTGCTTCCCGAATTGAATTTACATCATTTCCGTCTTTTACAGTTAATACTTGCCAACCATATGCTTTAAAACGCTGTTCGGTATTTTCTGAGAATGAGCGATGAAGGTCACCATCAAGTGAAATGTCATTAGAATCATAAAGAGCTATCAATTTACCTAAGCCTAAATGACCTGCCAGTGATGCCGCTTCATGTGAAATACCTTCCATTAAATCTCCATCACTAACTAATGCATACGTATAATGATCAACAACTTCTAAGTCATCCTTGTTAAATTTTGCTGCAAGATGAGCTTCTGCCATTGCCATACCCACTGCCATAGCAATACCTTGTCCTAATGGCCCGGTTGTAGCTTCAACTCCATCTGTATGATGAACCTCTGGATGACCAGGTGTTTTCGATCCCCATTGACGGAAAGATTTTACATCGTCTATAGTAATATCGTATCCTGATAAATGCAGTAGGCTATATAGTAACATCGATCCATGACCGGCTGATAGGATAAAACGATCACGGTTAAACCATTTGGAATGCTTTGGATTATGGTTCATAAAATCCGTCCATAAGGTGTAAGCCATCGGCGCAGCTCCCATTGGAAGTCCCGGATGACCTGAATTTGCATGTTCAATAGCATCAATCGACAAAGTTCGTATCGTATTAATTGATTTTTGTTCAATCTCATTTAACATATAGTTGTGTCTCCTTTCATATTTAAAGCTGTTTTCACCCTTTATCCATTCTATAACGAAACCTACTTTGCTACAAGTGAAATCATGCACTTATAACCAAGTAGGTCTATACATCTTCTAAAAACCATTATTATACTTTTTTTGTAAAGCTTTTACTTTTTTAGGTGTCACATCATTCCCCTCGGGGTCAACTACTTTCATTGATTTAAAGTGATTCTTAAATGAAGCTCTGACACCTTGTAAATATTCATGTCTTAATTTTTTTTGCTCATTTTGTTCTTTAATTGTAAGACCATCTGTTTTTGCTTTTCGTGCTAACTGATTAATTCGCTCTATTTTTGCTTTTGAAAGCATTGATATTCCTCCCTACTAAATTAGCAATAGTATATGATACCATAATAATCGTATATTTAAAGGTTTCTGCTAGTAGAGGATGTTCAAAAAAATATAACATCATACGTTAGAAATAGGAAGTCTAGCACCCGAGTTAATTCAAAAAAATTTAGGGCTGAAGTATAAGTATGTCCAGGCTTTTGCCTAAGCCAAGGTTTGAAATTAGCTAAGTATTAGCTTGTTTCTAGCTCAGGTAATACTGCTTAATTGGAAACTGCACCTTGAGCTTCAGGGGGCTATTTACAATCTTTTTGAACATGCACTAGCAAGCTCTCTATTTACAATCTTAATCATTAATAAAATAAAAAGAAAAGAACTAAAATTAATTCTTATCCATCTTATCTTACTGATAATATATATAATATTCAAGTATTTTGGTATTCTTGATATCTTCGATGTACAGTTGCCTTTGATACTGGATAACCTAATCCAGTCAAAGTAGAGGCGATTTCTGCAAATGTTAAATTATTTTGTCTAAGTCGGATGACTTCGTCCATTGGAAAGTCCTTTCTTTCTCTTCCGGGAGCTTTATGTTGGTTGGAAAGATTTTTACTTGGATCGTATCCCGCTTCAATTGCTCTTTTCATTCCTCGTTTTATTTTTGCATTATGTATTTTTCGCTGATACTCCTCTACAATTCCAACAATTTGCAGTACCATGGAATCTGCCTCAGATACCTCTAATTTCCCATTATGGTAAGATGTATAGATTGGAATATTTAGTTTATGTAATTGATGAAACAGTGCGATTTTTGTATTTCCTCTTCCTAGTCGTGTTTCATCTTGAATAAGTAAACAATCTGCTTCTTTATCAGAAAATAAATCGAGCAGGTGAAAGATTCCTTCACGTTCAATGCTGTATCCACTCTCCTGCTCTTGAATGCATTCTACTATGGTAAATTGGTGATTTGCTGCTAACTCCAATAACTCATGCTTTTGCCTTTCAAGTGATGTTTCTTGTGTTTGCTTATCTGTACTCACACGACAGTAAATAACTGCTCTCACTTTCTTAAACTCCTTTTTACAAATTAACTAATCATAATAGAATAATATAAGAAACCTAATGTAAATGCAAAAGCTACAAGATAAAATACATCTGTTTTCGTTAGTTTTTGAAACATGATAATGGCCTCCTTATTCTATAATAGAACCTTTGTTCGCCGTATTTAACCAAAGTATGTCACGAACATATGATCTTGTCAAGTGTTTTTTCGAACGAATGTTTGCGTAACTTATTTTCTAATGGTAAACTAAGATTAATTAATTCTATGTGCGAGGTGATAGATACATGACTAAACTCTCCAAAAGACAGCAAATGATATTAGATTATATTAAAGAAGAAGTTATGAATAAAGGTTATCCACCGTCTGTCCGCGAAATTGCAAAAGCAGTTGGCTTGGCGTCGAGTTCAACTGTTCACGGTCACTTAGCAAGACTTGAAGATAAGGGCTATATCAGAAGAGATCCTACCAAGCCAAGAGCAATTGAAATACTAGATGTAGGTGAAGATGCTTCGATTCACAAGGAAGAAGCACGTTACGTTCCGGTAATTGGAAAAGTTACTGCCGGTTTACCTATTACTGCAGTGGAGAATATTGAAGAATTTTTGCCAATACCAGTAAATAGTTCAAGCCCTGATGATAATTTGTTTGTTTTAGTGATTGAAGGGGAAAGTATGATAGAAGCAGGTATTTTAGATGGCGATATGGTAATTGTGAAGCAACAAAACACTGCCGAAAATGGGGATATCGTCGTTGCCATGACCACGGAAAACGAAGCAACTGTTAAGCGTTTCTTTAAAGAAAAAGACCATTTTCGTCTACAACCTGAAAATTCGACGATGGATCCTTTAATTTATAAAGAAGTTACGATTTTAGGTAAAGTGATAGGCTTATATCGAAATATTCATTAAAAAACTGCCATCTGGCAGTTTTTTTCTAGGTTAGCTTTCAAATGCTAAAAGTAAAAATCTTTTTATTAAACAAAAACTTTGGCTTACTTCGTATTCGGATCAGGTGAGTCATCCGATGTTCTTAAAGCCCATAAAGGGGTATTATAAATATATTTTGGAGCCGGCTTTAGATGCGGTACCTCTCCAAAAGCAATTGGCTTGTCAACATAATTAAAGTTCCCATAGCCGTCCATACTTCTGCCATGTGCCCACCTTCCTGTTGCACTTGCTTCTCCTTGGGATAAATTGAAAAGCGTATAAGATACTTGCTGCTTTTCTAACTCCCGAGGAAATGTACTTGGCACAACAATGTTTTCCTTCTCTTCTAATTCACAAATCGCTGCGTACCATTGGTTTTGATGCATGGTATCTCTTGCTAATAACCACGAAAGCATATCTCTTACCCCGCGATCATTTGTCATCTCATATAATCGAGCTACTTGGAGGCGACCTTGTGATTCAGCATTCAAGTTTGCCCTAAAATCAGCTAGTAAATTTCCACTGGCAATGATATAATCTGCTGTCCAGCGGTTTCCAACACTATCTCCCGGCATCGCTCCGAGTCCGGAAACGATCGCGTGCTGTGGATTCGATCCACCAAGGATTGCAGCAATAATCGGGTCTTTAGCGGCGTCTTCCAATTCGACATCTGGTGCTCCATCTAATAATCTAGCTATCATTGTGGCAATCATTTCTACGTGTGCGATTTCTTCTGTACCTGTATCCATTAATAAATCCTTGTATTTTCCATTACCACGCATATTCCATCCTTGAAATAAATACTGCATCATTACTGAAATTTCACCAAACTGTCCCCCCAGTATTTCCTGTAACTTTTTCGCATATACCGGATCTGGTCGCTCTGGTTTAGCATGATACTGTAATTCCTTCACATGATAAAACAAATAACTCACCTACTCTTTGTTGTTGGTTACGTTACATTAACTAGCCTATGTAGCAAGTAATTTGTCCTATGTTTCTTTTTATTAAGAGATACCTGTTAATTGTTTGTCTATATTCCAGTTCATTTAAAATTAATGGGTAATCTGTTTATCCTGTGGAAAGAGGGTTAAAAAGAACCCTCCTTCATTACCTTAAGTCAGTGTGGAAAAATCAGCACCATAGATTTCTTCATATACCTATTCATAACCAGTTTGTTCCCATTTGGGAATTGATCAGGTAACATTTTTCGAAAGTAATTTCAACTTCTTTGAATTTCTTTTAAACTTTACGATAGCTTTGGGTGAACAAAATCTTTGCTCTTAGGGCTTCACGACCAAATATGATTCATTGTCTTAATTAAACGATTTAGGGACTCTGTATAGGTTTGTATGGGGGAATTGAAATAGTTGAATATTTCTTCTTCCCAATTATTCATAGCCTTAACCAGATCTTCAAAATAAGTCATCAATTCTTTAGGTACATTTGAAAGCCAAATTTGATAGAGTTTATAGGCATCGTTGATTGCTCAGCTTTATAGATGTCAAAGAATTGCTTTTTGAGTTCATAAGTCTGTCCAAACAATGTCACGTTTCGCTTGCATTGCCAGGTCAAAATATAGCTTGTTTTTTACCATGTTTATACAAGTTTGCAAGGGAACCACATTTGGGACAATGTGAAGGAGGTATAGCAGAACTAAGAATCTACAGTCATATTCTCTTAAAGTTGGTAGATTAATTATTGGTTAACATTTAAACTATCCTTTACTAAATATCGGTTTCTTAGTTAAAACTTGGTTTTTATTAAATTCTATTACCTTCATTTAATAATAAGAGCACCTATCCCTACAATCCAAATACGAAAAGAAAAAGATACATAGGTAAAAATTAAATCGAGTCGTTTCCTAAAAATGTGAAAACTACTAAAGCAAAATTATAAATAAAATAGCTAAAATATGATGCATATTTAAAAAAACAAAAACATTGTGAATGACACGTTCATCTGCTTTAGGAAAATTATCTTTTTTGCGTTTCTGTTTAAACACTTTATAACTTTCAAAAAGATAATTGCTACGAAACACCTGTAAGCACTTCATACGAAAATTCACCTTAAAAAAATAAACAAGAAAATAATCTCCAGAACAGCACCTATAAAATTACAAGTAATTATAAAGAATGTCGTCCACTTTGTTAAATAGTTCCCTATTTTTTCTTCCTTTCACACTTATTAATCAATCCTTCAAGTTAAAGTAAAGATATCTTTGCAGTTGAGTAATCTTGTTTCTACCATATCCGATTTATCCCACATCTAACCGGCAGTAAGACCTCTACCTAGAAGAGTGAGAAATCAAAAAGTCTAAGTGGAGGATAACGGAAAGTCAAAATGTCCGATTGGTTCAAGGGCCTTAGGTCATACCCTTGTTAACCATGAGTGGGGGATAAAAGAAAAACCCCCACTCACGGAAGTTTTACTTTATAAAAAAACGCCTGAGTTATTTCACTTCTCAGACATTGAAATGATAAATATTGTTTCTATGTTTTGTTTCGATATTCAGCTCGTTTTTTAGGTGTTTCATGGTTCTCTAGTTTAACCAACTGATAATCCGTTAATAAAACAATCAACAATTTCTTCTTCTAACTGACTTAATTTACGATTTAGTTGAGTAGAAAGCTCATTAACCAAATTTAAACGGTTTCTTTGATGTTTTTCTGTTAACTCACAAATTAACTTCAATAACTTTATATAAACCATAAAATCATCTTTAGATAATGGAGGTTCATGCGAAAGCACGTAGATTTCGGCATCAAACATTTCAATATTTTCTATGAGATGTCTAACATTATCAATCTTATATTGTGGTTGTAGTGTGTAAATACTTGGATATAAGCAGTCCCCTAAGAAAAGTACTTTTTCTTCCTCTATAAAAATGAGTGATGAGTCATCAGAATGATCTCCACCTACATGTTTGACTACACACCGAATACTACCTAAATCAATCTCAAATTTTTCTTTAAACGTAATATTAGGTAAAGTGATGGTGATATTTCTGTCTACTCCAAATTCTTTTTTTATCATATCTGAACAAAACTGATTCTCTAAGCCTTTTTCTACACGATTATCTAAAGCTTCGTCTGACCAATCATATTCCATAATTTTTTCAAGATGCATTTTTGTGTTTTCATTTGCTATAGTTAACATATTCATCCGATTTGTTCCAAAGCTATGATCCCAATGCCAATGTGTTAATATTACAGAATGATAATTGGTAATTTGACATTGGTCTAGTTCATCAAGAAATAACTTAGCATGTTTATCAGAATTTCCTGCATCTACAATTAAAGTTTGGTAGATCCCGCATATGGCAGCCAGTATTGGTCGATCTGTTTCAGGATCATGCGGTAAATAATGTATACGATTGGTTAGTTGTTTCAAATTTTTCTCCATTATCTTAACTCCCTTTGTTTTTTAGTTTCGAGAATCTTATTTAATGTATCCAGAACATTTTTTAACTCCGTTAAGCTTACTTTCGAGTAATATTTTTCCACAAGAATGTCGTCAATTTTTTTAAGAAGCTGATGAAACTCTTGCCCCCTAGCCCCAAGATAAATAAAAGCCTCTCTACGGTTTATTGAATTCTCCCTGCGATATATCATTTTCATTTCTTCAAGCTTTAAAATTACTTGACTAACCGCACTTTTGGAAATATCAAAATGATTTGCAATATCTTTCGCAATTACCGGCTCATTACGAATGATATAAAACATTATAAATTCTTGTTGAGGAGTTAAGTAAAAGTTCTCTAATTCCTTAACCTCTTTGGTTTCTTGTAAAACTAACAACTTGAACTGCTCAAATTTTTGATTGATTTTGTCTACCATTATTAAATAATCATGCATAGATTTATCACCCCTAATTCATTTTAAAGGTTTATAGTTAAGTTAAGTTTACTTAACTATTATATATTTGTCAATTATTTGGGTTATTTGAGAGATATGGAAAAAAATCAACTAACTCTAATCATATTTGTTTAAATAGAGGAGCCTTACCAATCGATCCATGACGTGAAGGTGAGATTATTTTGGGAAATATTGCAGATTTACATGTGTAATTAACTAATTCTTCCCGTCCAATCACGCCAACAGTATTTTTCTTCATTTTCCTATTCTACCTGGTCTTTCCTTTTTAAGGATATTCCTTAGTTAAGCGCTTTCTTTAATTTGAATAAAAAAATAGTATAGCTGGAATTAGATAGGCAGAATTCTTTGTGATTATAAATTTGGTAAAGCACTTAACTATTTTAGAGCACTTATGCAAATCTATTTCGTATTTTAAAGACTGTAAGAGCACGCATAAAGGTGGTCTGATGTTTTAATAAGGCAGTTAATAATACTGCAATTTAAATAATCATTTGCGTATTTAAATACGACCTTTTCGCAGGAGCAACAATGCGTGAAGATATGTCGTTTTCACATATTCTTGCTCCTGAGGATGGAAACTAAATTGTCACCAAACTGTGCTTCTTAAAGCTTTTGAGTTATCTTCATTATCTTTTTGAGGTTGATTTTTTTCCATCTCGGATTGTAGAACAATACTATTAACATTATCTAAATTAATAATTGTATTACTACTTTTATACCATTTAGAGTCATATCGTTTTAAACTAAAGAAAAAGTCATTTTTACTTTCTCTTTCCTCTTCGATTGCTATTTCTGATCCATCGTTCATAATAAATGTTATATAATATTTTTTCAATACGGACACCCCCTCTCTCTTCTATAATACGATAAAATGAAAGCAATTTCTCCCTTATACATAAAAATTTTTGATTCAAACAAAACTAGGAGAAATAATACTGAATTTCCTAACATTGCTCATCGACGTGAGAGCGGTTACAATACAGAAACCAAACAATGAATGTATTGGGATGTGCTGTTTTTTCTCAGTTAAACAAGTAGTTTATAAGAGGAAGTATCCACTATCCGCTATAAATATTTTATTAATATCAAAGGGATAAAGATCTTGTACTCCCCCACAACAACGTGAATACAAAAAACTAAATAAAGGCTATGAACAATCAGATATCTTGTTAAAAGATTATTTGAATTTTTTAGTTATAAGAATACAAGAAAGTAATGTAGGGGTACAGCCAACATTTCGGAAATTTTGTACGCTAAGCTTATTTTTACATAAAAAGTCGAATTTCCGCACGCTAAGGATTCGACTTTTTATTTTAGATTGACTTGTTCCACCTAACTGCCGTTACTTTAAGTACATTTTTCTCACAAAGTCTATTAAGGTTTAGAATAAAGTGATAGTTGGGCAAGTTTTTTATCGTTTGTAACATTTAGCAAGACTAAAGTTTCCTGAATTTTTTCAATGCTTGTGTGTTTATTAGGTATAGCAGAAGCGCATAGGCGATTAGGCCGATAATATAACCCCAGATTTGAAAGAAACCATCACCATAAACCATGACACCTTTGATTGCTGCTGCCCCATAATAAATAGGCATAATGTAACTCAGATTTCCGAGATGATAAGGAATCAGGTCTAAAGGAATCAACCCCGAAAAAAACACTTGTGGAATGATGGTAAACGGGATCATTTGTACCACTTGCAGTTCTGAATTAGCAAAAATTGAAATCGTCGCACCAAATAAAACGGCTGTCACGGCTAATAAAATCATCACGAGCAAAATCCAACCAATGTTCCCCACGGAACTTAATTGCAGGACAAACATGGAATAAAGAACAATGAGAATGGCTTGAATTACGGCAAACACGCCATATCCTATCGTATAACCAAGAATGACCTGGCCTCGTTTAATTGGTGTCATCAATAACCGTTCCAATGTCCCGCCACTTCTCTCTCTCACAAGTGCCATCCCCGAAATGATAAACACTAAGAAAAATGAGAATAAGGCAAGAAACACATAGCCAAGGGAATCAAAAGTTGTCTGGTCTTGTGACCCATAAACATAGGAAATATTTACTTTTGCTGAACGATTTAAGGAAGCCATGGCTGTTTGAATCTCACTAGCAGCCTTCGACCCTTTAGTAGAGGGCTCATACATTATAATGTTCGTACCCAAACTTTGTGAGAGGGTAAAAATAGCATCCACATCATGATGGTCCTTCAAATAGTTTTTTGCATGTTGGGCATCATTGTTTGTAACGTCTACAATATTCAAATCTTGTTCTTCCAAAGCAGTTATGAGAGAACCTGGCATAGCATTCTTATCAATTCCAACTGTCGGCACATAACCTGAATCACCCAATAATAAATAAACTAAAGTCAAAATCAATAGTGGAGCAACTAAGATCATCATGATGCTTCGTTTGTCATTTATTGTTTGACGGATGACACGTTTGGCTAAATGGATCATCGTACAGCACCACCTTTTGATTCACTTGAAGCAATGAAAAACAGTTCCTCGACCCGTCCGTTTTCAGTTTTTTCAAGTAGATTTGTCACGGTACCATATTCAATCAAGGAACCATTATAAATGAGTGCCGCTTTATCACACTCTGTCACTTCATCCATCACATGTGTAGAAACAATAATGGTTGTCCCAGAATCTTTAATTAACTGAAATTGGTCCCAAATAGTACGACGTAAAACGGGGTCGATTCCTACTGTCGGTTCATCTAAGAACAATATTTTAGGAGAATGTAAAATGGCAGTCGCAAGCGAAAGCCGCTTTTTCATACCTCCGGAAAAATTTGCCACCAATTTTCTTCGATGCTCTGTTAAATCAACTATAGCAAGCACTTCATCGATACGATTTTCCAATTTACGTTTATCAATATGGTAAAGCCCTCCAAAAAAATACAAATTGGCTTCAGCAGATAGATCGTTATATAACGCATCATTCTGCGGCATAAATCCTACCTTTTTTAACATGTTCATATTTGGCATTTGCACGTCTGCGAATTGAATAGTCCCCTCATCCGCAGTAATCGCGCCAATCATCAGGCGAATTAATGTTGTTTTTCCCGAACCAGAAGGACCAAGCAAACAACAAATTTGACCTGTCGGTATCGTGAACGTAATATTTTTTATGACTTGTTTTTGATCAAAACTTTTACTGACATGCGAGACTTGAATATCCATCGTTGTTCCTCCTCCAACAAAATAATCACGACAAAAATTTCTCAAAGAAATTGTTTTCCATTTATTCATATTTTCAGTTAAAATAATAAACAATGCACCATTTTATTGTATATTAAAATTATAATTTTTTTTAATTAAACACTATTCAATAATCAAAAATAAAGGATGTGTCGGTTAACCGACTATTTTATGAACGTGTTGAAAGAAATTTAGCGAACAAAATGGAATGGAGGATATAGGTTTAAGTATGATTTAATGACCAAATGTGAGGGAGAATTGGTGAAAGAAATGGAGGACAAGATTATAAAGAACATTGGAAAGTCATTGCAGATCTAGAAACAAACGCTCCGAATACAATACACTTTACCATTCCCATTTTTTGAATTTTTAAATTGAAATAGAGAATTTATGAAAGCTTTGTTGGGTCCAAAAGGAGATTTATCATTCCAAACAAAATTGAAAGTATTTATGTGGAAAGCCCTGTTTGATAGTAACAAGAATTCTATTTTTAAACAGGAAAATCTCCTTGTTCCACCAGAATACTTAAGTTTCTTTTATTATTAACAATAAATATTATCTTAAATACAATTTAGTATTATGTAGAAAAGATAGCAATTTCATGGCCAAATCAGCTTATTCAATGCCTTTAAACGTATCTTAAAACGAGTTGGCATGCAATTTCCCTACCAATTTATTCCCGAGAGTCTACACATGCTGTCATACAATGAGAAGCAGGCACAAATATAAAATACATTCAAAAGCGATAGGCATGGCAGTATAATGATAACCTCAGATATTTATTCTCACGTCTCTAAAAATTGATCAGAAAAATACTGCTCAGTTTGAAACTATCTGAACAGTATTTTAAACAGCAAATATTTTTTTATATTTTTGTGGCTGTTCCGTGGATGAAACGAGTAACTACAGTTAATTAAACGTTTCGCCCACACAACAAAACCCTTCTGTATCAAGCTTTAATACATTCTCAAATATTGTTCTCTTTCCCACGGGTGGACTTGTGTTTTAAACATTTCCCATTCGATTTCTTTAGCTTCTATAAAATGTTCAAATAGGTGATCGCCTAATGAATTAATAATAACATCACTTTTCTTTAATTCCTCTAATGCATTTGCTAAAGTACTAGGAAGATCATGAACGCCATTTTCTTCACGTTCTTCTTTCGTCATCACATAAATATTTCGGTCAACTGCAGGAGGTGGAGTCATTTTATTTTTTATCCCATCTAAACCAGCGGCTAATAGAGCAGCTAATGCTAAGTAAGGATTAGCTGACGGATCGACACTACGCGCTTCAACACGAGTACTAATACCGCGAGAATTAGGAATACGCATCAAACAGCTTCGGTTTGCACCAGACCAAGCAATGTAGCTAGGTGCCTCATAGCCGGGAACTAATCGTTTATATGAGTTAACGGTTGGATTAGTGATTGCTGTAAAACTGCTTGCATGCTTAATAATACCAGAAATAAATTGAAAAGCTGTTTTACTTAATCCCATCTCTCCATTTTTATCATAAAAAGCATTTTCACCATTTTTAAATAAGGACATATTTACATGCATTCCAGATCCGTTTACTCCGAATAATGGTTTAGGCATAAATGTAGCGTGCAAATTATGCTTTCGCGCGATTGTTTTTACAACTAATTTAAATGTTTGAATATCATCAGCATGCTTCACAGCATCAGAATATTTAAAGTCAATTTCATGTTGACCAGGAGCCACTTCATGATGAGAAGCTTCAATTTCAAAGCCCATTTCTTCTAACTCTAATACAATGTCTCTACGGCAATTCTCTCCTAAGTCCGTTGGAGCAAGGTCAAAATAACCGCCATGATCATTTAACTCTAAAGATGGTTCGCCTTTATCATCTAGTTTAAAAAGAAAAAATTCAGGCTCTGTTCCAATATTAAACGCATCAAACCCAAGTTCTTGCATTTTCTTCAAGTTTCTTTTTAAATTATAACGTGGGTCTCCTTCAAACGGTGTTCCATCGGTTTTATAGATGTCACAAATGAATCGAGCAACCTTGCCTTTATCTGATGTCCATGGGAATACAACAAATGTATCTAAATCAGGATATAAATACATATCTGATTCCTCGATACGAACAAAGCCTTCAATGGATGAACCATCAAACATCATTTTATTATCTAACGCTTTGTCTAATTGGCTCAGAGGAATTTCTACATTTTTGATCGTGCCTAGCATATCTGTAAATTGCAAACGAATGAATCGCACATTTTCCTCCTTAATCCGTCTTACCACATCTTCTCTCGTATAACCTTGTCCCATAACTTTCCTCCTATAAATAGTTTTTATTTGAATTAGGAAAACAAATAGTTGAAGATAATCCCATTTGTTTTCCTATTTAAAACTAATGGTTAATGAAAAACCTGGAGAGTTCTCCTTGCCGTAAATTTGTTTTAATGTGAAAACTTGGATCTTTCAATTCATTTTTTAAAATTTTACGTAATTCTCTGTCAGATAGATTGGATGATTCTGAAAATTTTTCATCATTTTTTTGCTTTGTATTATCTTCTTCCAAAAGTAGCTTAATACCAGCAATATTAAGACCTTTATCCAAGTAATCTTTGATTTCTAGCAAACGATCCACATCATTAAACGAAAACAAACGTTGATTACCACTTGTTCTTTCTGGGTGAATTAAACCGTGCTCCTCATAATACCTTATTTGCCTGGCTGTTAATTCCGTTAACTTCATCACAATACCTATGGCAAATAAAGGCATCGAACGACGATCCTTATCATTCAATTCATGACCCCCTAAAAAATAATTCTTTCTCATTATATGTTATGTAATCTAACATGTCAATTGCATGTTAGGTTTTCTTACACGCGTTTTTTCAAATTTAAGTTTTTACGTAACTGTGAATATGCTGCCATAAAGAATATGGTTGGCTTAATAGAAAAGTAAAAAAGAGCGTAATTAATTCCTGCTCTTTTGTTACTTCCCCTAATTATTCAATTACAAACCATTTATCCCGCATGTAACTTGCAGTAAGACCTCCACTTCCATGCTACGAGGAAAAAACTAGGAGGTTAGGTGGGAGGATCTAACTGCAAGTAAATGCCCGATTCGTTTAACTAACATTCCGTGTGAAAAGCGTTCTACGGAATGAAGTTTCACTTTATTTGTAATTTTCTTAATGACTCGATTAGTGCAATCTTAACGTGGGCATATGTTAATCCACCTTGAACAAAGGCAATATACGGTGGGCGTAATGGGCCGTCTGCAGATAATTCAATACTAGCGCCTTGGATGAATGTACCAGCAGCCATAATTACCTCATCCTCATATCCAGGCATTTCGCTTGGATAAGGCTTAACATAGGAGTTGACAGGTGAATTTTCCTGAATGGCTTGACAAAAAATTATCATCTCTTCTTTATTATTAAATATTACCGATTGAATTAAATCAGTTCTGTTTTCATTAAACTTTGGTGAAGATATATAACCAGCCATTTCCATAAATCGAGCCGTGAAAATAGCTCCCTTTAATGCTTCGCCAACTACGTGTGGAGCAAGAAAGAAGCCTTGATACATTTCTTGCAGAACATTGAAAGTAGCGCCACTTTCCTTTCCTAGTCCTGGAGCAGTTAATCTGTTGGCGCAACGCAAAACCAATTCTTCTTTACCGACAATATAACCACCTGCTTGTACTAATCCTCCGCCAGGGTTTTTAATTAACGAACCAGCAATTAAGTCAGCACCTACGTGAGGTGGCTCTTGTACCTCTGCGAATTCGCCATAACAATTATCCACAAATACAATTAAATGCGGATTAATGGATTTGACAAATTGGATCATTTCTTTTATTTCTTCGATCGCAAAAGAAGGTCGATCATCATAACCTTTTGAGCGCTGAATACCTATTACTTTTGTTTTTTCCGTTATTGCTTGTTTGACAGCAGAAAAATTAATTGCACCATTTTCCAATAGATCCACATGCTGATAATCAACTTGAAAATCGCGTAAAGAGCCAGCATTGCTCCCACGTATTCCAATAACTTCTTCTAAGGTATCGTAAGGTTTTCCTGTAATATAGATCAATTCATCACCAGGACGAAGCACCCCAAATAAGGCAGTTGTAATAGCATGAGTTCCTGAAACGATTTGCGGTCGAACAAGAGCGTCTTCACCGCCAAAAACCGTTGCATAAATTTTTTCTAATACTTCACGGCCCAGATCATCATAACCATAACCACTCGTCGAATGAAAATGACTATCACTTACTCGATGCTGACAAAATGCATCTAATACCCGTTTTTGATTTACTTCAACCATTCGATTTATTTCTTCATGTTGTTCTTTACAATCTTTTTCTGCTTGTTTTGCTAACTGTTCTACCATTTTATTTCTGTTACTCCTTACTCCACTAATAGCCGATTTAACGGAATCTCGTTTCGCATATATCCTTTTACTTCATATACTTGTCTAACTTCATCAAATTGTTTTTTCTCAATAATTGTATCTCGTTCCAATTGCTGTAACAGTTTGCCTTGATCTGGTGGCAGAGAAACCGCATAGTATTCCCATTCTTTTATTAATAGATGTTCTATCGTCGTTAGGACTAGATTAATATCAGCTGCTTCATAAGCACTAATAAATAGATGAGGATGATTGATTGGGATTACATCCTGCTTGATAAGATCTTTTTTATTATAAACGGTAAGCATTGGAAACGTTTGCGCATTCAACTCTTTTAACAATTCTAATACCGTATCCTGCTGCTGATTTAGATTCGGATGTGATCCATCAACCATATGAATGAGAAAATCGGCTTCCGTAACCTCTTCCAAAGTAGATTTAAAAGCAGCAATTAATGATGTTGGTAAATCTTGTAGAAAACCAACTGTATCTGTAATTAATACTTGCATCCCTGATGGAAGCTGGATTTGCCTTGTCAGAGGATCAAGAGTAGCAAATAATTGATCTTCTTCCAAAGAATTACTATTGGTTAGCCGATTAAAAAGCGTCGATTTACCTGCATTCGTATAGCCAACAATGGCAATTTGAAATACATCATTCGTCTTACGTCGCTTGCGATATTGTTCTCTTTGCTTTACTACTGTAAGTAGTCGCTGTCTGATATCATGTATGCGTCTTCGAATATGGCGTTGATCTGTCTCTAATTTTGTTTCTCCGGGCCCCCTCGTTCCGATACCTCCACCAAGACGAGACAGTTCAATACCTTGTCCTCGCAATCTCGGCAACATATATTCAAGCTGAGCAAGTTCTACTTGCAGCTTTCCCTCTTTTGTACGGGCACGTTGTGCAAAAATATCTAAAATCAATTGGCTTCGATCGATAATGCGCACACCAAAGGAGCTCCCTAGATTTCGTAACTGACCAGGGGATAATTCATCATTAGAAATAACTAAATCAATTGCACTTTCTGTAACCAACGATTTTATATCTGCTATTTTTCCTGAACCAATATATGTAGCAGGATGAATCTTATCCCGCTTTTGTGTAACGATATGGATGACTTTTCCACCTGCTGTATCACTTAAGGATTGTAATTCAGCTAGTGACGACTGGAATTGGTCTTGGTCTTGCGATGGCTGTTTGACAGCAATAATAAGAATTCTTTCTTTTGACACAAACAGAACCTCTTTCTTTTCTCTTGACTATTCTCGTATTCAAGCTCTCCTATCTATCATAGCAAATAATAAGAAATACACCAAAGTTTATCTATTTTAACAAAAGTTCAAAGCCCAAAAATTGACCGCTCCAATGATTAAAATGGTTTTAATTGTAGATCTCTTGCAGTTAAATAAATTAGATCATCTGTCGTAAAATGTTCATTTTCTAATAATCTGACGGCATGTGTACGAATGGCACCTTCAATTATATTGCGAACATAACGGGCATTAGAAAAATTACGGTTATACTCTCTTGTTTTTCTCAATAAATGCGTTTTTAATTCTAATTCTGCATCTTTGGTTAGCTGGTATTCACGTTCGGCAGCCATTCGCTTGGCGATTTTAAGTAATTGTGTTGCACCATAATCCTGAAATTCCAAAATAAATGGAAACCTTGACTCTAAACCAGGATTTAGCGCTAAAAACCGCTCCATTTCATACGGATATCCAGCAAGGATTAATACAAAGTCATGCTGATGATCCTCCATCTGCTTTACTAATGTATCAATCGCTTCTTTGCCAAAATCTTTTTCTCCACCTCGAGCCAGTGAGTATGCTTCATCAACAAACAACACCCCACCTTGTGCCTTTTGCACTAGTGCCCTTGTTTTCTGAGCGGTTTGACCAATGTATTCTCCGACTAAGTCTGCACGTTCTGCTTCAATACAATGCCCTTTTGACAACAGATCCATATCATAATACAATTTGGCAAGCTTCCTGGCAACTGTCGTTTTACCTGTACCTGGGTTTCCTTTAAATAGCATATGCAAGACTTGTTGATGGTTCATTAATCCAAGTTCTTTTCTTTTCTTGTTTATAATAACAGTAGCGTAAATTTCCTTGATTCGCTCTTTTAATTCCTTCATACCGATAAATGAAGAAAACGCTTGATCAATTTCATGAAACGGATTTTTCTTTTTTGCACCTTGTAAGCGTGGAGAGGATAAATGCGTGCTGCTTTTCTCCTTTAAAATAATATTCACTTGCCCATTTCGGTTTCTTATCATTTGCGTTTCCATGTCATCACCCCTCAGTTAGTTTTAGTATACGTCTAAAACAAAAAGGTGTGACATTTGCCTAGGTAACTTTTAGAAAAACTTAGCTTGTCGCCAAGTCTTTATGGCGAAAGCTATAGTTTTCTTATACTATAAACTATAAAGTTTTATACTTTCCTATAGTGTAAAAAAGAAATTCATTCCACATCTAAGATGCTGTAGGAATCCCGCTTCAAGAGTTAGAGAATACGAAGAAATAACGACACTTTACATTCAGGAAAAAGGAAAACAACGACGGTGGTAGGAGTCAATGTTGACTTGTCTCAAAGTATGGTGCTTAAGCTAAACAACGCTCTTTTAAAAAGGATATCCATCATGCAGAAGAAGATATAATTTCCTATATGATCAAAAACCGGATGCATTTCCGCACCCGGTTTTTATATTATTCCTTTTCCAATTCAACGTTTTTAGCTGGGGAAAAGGTAGAAATCGCATGTTTAAAAATTAATTGCTGCTTTCCATCGGATTCAATTAAAACAGTAAAATTATCAAATCCTTTGATAACTCCTCGAAGTTGAAAGCCATTGGTTAGAAAAACAGTTACTGCAATACGGTTCTTCCTAAGTTGATTTAAATATTGGTCTTGAATATTTACGGTTTGCGCCATTATACTTCCTCCTCATATCTATCTACTATATCTAGTTCGACCTAGCTATGCAAAAATCCTGCAAGATCGTCTAAAATTTTTCTAAATTTTTCATTAATTGCTCCATCTGAAACGTCATACCAAACTACATCCATTTTATTACGAAACCAAGTATATTGTCTTTTAGCATAGCGACGTGAATTTTGTTTTAGCGTTTCGACCGCTTTCTTTAACGTTTTTTCTCCCTTAAAATAAGGAATAAACTCTTTATAGCCGATCGCCTGCATGGATTGTTCATGAGTATAGCCTTTTTGATATAATTTTTTAACCTCATTAATAAGTCCACGTTCCATCATCATGTCAACTCGATGGTTAATTCGTTTATATAATTCATCTCTTTGCATTTCAAGCCCGATTAATTTTACATCAAAAGGTGATTCCTTCACCTGTTGTTGAAAATCTGACATTCTTTTTCCTGTTGTCTCGTAAATTTCTAAAGCTCTAACAACACGTCGATAGTTATTTGGATGAATTTTAGCCGCCTGCTTAGGATCAATTTCCTGTAATCTCTTATATAGCGGTTCAATCCCAAAAGCGGCTATCTCATTTTCTAGTTTTTCAACTACTTCTTCATCTCGTTTGTAAGTTGGAAAATTATAACTATAAAGCGCTGCCTGAACATATAAACCACTACCACCAACAAGAATAGGAAGCTTATTCTTTTTTGAAATGATATCAATATAATGGGTAACGTATTGCTGAAAATCCGCAACAGAAAAAGGTTCATCGGGATCTTTCATATCAATCATATAATGAGGAATCCCTTGCATTTCTTCTTTCGTTATTTTCGCAGTACCAATATCCATCCCTCTATAAACTTGCATAGAGTCCCCACTAATAACTTCCCCGCTAAATCGTTTGGCTACTTCTATACTTAATTTTGTTTTACCTACGGCGGTAGGGCCCACTATGGCAATGACTTTATTTTTCATTCGTATTCCCCTAATTCTACTGCATTATTTATCTTGTAAATAAGCTCTAAGCATCCAGATATATTTTTCCAGATTTGCCTGTATCCCTATCAGTAAATCCTCTGTTGGACTGTCATGTAGACGGCTTGCTTCTGGTAAACCTTGATCTTGAATTTCCGATACCATTTGCTGAAGGTCTGAAACTAGTTGTTGAATGATTTCATGTTCCTTATCGTCAGCAGAAGCCTCTTCTAACGTCGCCTCTTTAATATATTTCACCATTGTTGCTAATGGTTTTCCATTAATCATTAAAATTCGCTCAGCAACTTCATCTAAATCTTGAGCTATTTGGTCATACATCTCTTCAAATTGTTTGTGTAATACAAAGAAGTTTCTCCCTTGAATAAACCAGTGATAACGATGTAATTTTACATACAATACAAATTGATTAGAAAGAAGTTGATTTAAAAAATTTACAAGCGTTTGATTTTCCATAGCACACACCTTTTCTATTTTTTCTTAGTATTGGAAAGATGTGGCTATTTTTATACATAGTTACATCACTCGTTTAAACATTTTCTTCAATTCATACGTGGAAAAATGAACAATAATTGGTCTGCCATGCGGACAAGTGAACGGATCTTCCGTCTGTCGTAAGTCTTCAAGCAGTTGAAACATTTCGTCTTGATTTAAATAATGATTTGCCTTAATGGACCGCTTGCAAGACATTAAAATTGCCGCATCTTCACGAATTTTTTCAACATCTATTTTTTCATCACTCATTATTTGTTCAACCATTTCCCGGATAATATCTTCCTCATATCCAGTTGGAAACCAATTTGGGTGTGAACGAATAATATATGTTTGGTGACCAAATGATTCAAAAAAAATTCCTGCTTGTTTTAGTTCTTCTTTATATTGTTCAATCCAAATAGATTCCTGCTTGGAAAATTCAAATGTTAATGGGATTAATAATTCTTGTAACTCATTGATTGGCGCTCCTAGTTTTTTCTTGAAGAACTCATACTTCACTCGTTCTTGTGCCGCATGTTGATCAATCATGTATAAACCATTTTCGTTTTGCGCTAAAATATACGTTCCTTGCAGCTGCCCAATTGGATACATAATTGGGACGCGTGGTTCTTCCAGACTCGTTTCATGAATTGTCTCGTCGATTTTAACTTCATCGTTATTTTCTGTATATTGTTTTTGTTCTATAACAGGTTCGGATAAGTACGGTTCTTGTTCTGTCACTGTTATATGCTCTTCTATCTTCTTATCCATAAAAGAAGAGGATGTAGTCGGTTCATATATCGTCTGTTGCCAATGATCATCATTTCTTGGTTGTGATGTTGGTTCACTAAAATCCATGCTATGTTGAACCGTTTTTACTTTAGGTAAAGGTTTCTGCTCTATTTCGGGAATTAAAGTAATCTCTTTAAAGCGATTTTTTATGGCTAGTTCAATCGCTTGAAACAGTTCTTTATCTTTACTAAAACGTACTTCCAGCTTAGTGGGATGAACATTAACATCGACTAATATCGGATCCATTTGAATCAATAAGACAACAATAGGTGAACGACCAATTGGAAGTAATGTATGATACGCTTGAATGATCGCTTTATTTAAAGGAATGCTTTTAATATATCGCCCATTTATAATTGTCGAAATGTAATTTCTCGAAGCTCTCGTCACTTCGGGCTTAGCAATATACCCTTCGATCTTAAAATCAAGCGTTTCATGTTTAACATCAAGCATCTGCCTAGCTACATTCATACCATAAACTTGAGAAATAACCTGTAATAAATCTCCGGTTCCAGCTGTTCGAAAAATCCCCCTTCCATTATGTGTTACTTCAAAGCGCACTTCAGGATGAGATAAAGACAGCCGGTTGATTAAGTCAGTAATATGACCAAGCTCGGTATGAATGGTCTTCATATATTTTAAACGGGCAGGCGTATTATAAAATAAATCGGTTACCGTAATTTCGGAGCCCTTTCTTGCTGATGCCTTCTTTTTTCCGGTTACTTTTCCTCCTTCCAGAGCCAAATAAGTTCCTGCTTCTTCACCAGTTGAAGTTTGTATCGTTAATTTACTTACAGAAGCAATACTGGCAAGTGCCTCCCCGCGGAATCCCAGCGTACGGACATGGAATAAATCTGTTTCACTTTTAATTTTACTCGTGGCATGACGTAAAAAAGCGGTTTCGCAATCTGCTTCGGACATTCCTTCTCCATTATCTGTCACCTTGATTTCTTCAAGGCCTGCCTCCTTAATATCAATTTTTATCCATGTACTGTTTGCATCGATGCTGTTTTCAACAAGTTCCTTCACTACAGAAGCCGGTCGCTCTACAACTTCCCCAGCTGCGATTTTATTGGCGAGCGCATCTGGCATCTGAATTATTTTCATGCAAACATCCCTTCCTTCTAAACATAAATATGAAACAAGAGCGCGAGTTCCTAACAGTAACTGACAAATTCCTCGCGTATTCAGATCAACAATGACAAACGACGAGAAAGTCCATTTTCAGTGTCTAAGAAACAATACCCGTTTTTTACATGCGGCTATCTCTTTTGAAAATAGCTTTGTCTAGCTTATGCGTTCAAGCTATAGCAAACTTCAATCTGCTTCCTATGGTAAGTTAACATCAGCTCGAATCTAAAGGAAGGCTGACTAAAAACGGGCTTGTCGCTCAGGCGTCGGCATACCCCTGTTTTAGAGGTATGTTTTCTTTATACTATAGGAAAGTATAAAACTTTAGGGTTTATAGTATAAGAAAAACTACAGCTTTCGCTAAAGACTTGGCGACAAGCCAAGTTTTTCTAATTGTCAGGAGTTCCCTAGTTGTATAGTAATTGCGCTTTTGTATCTAGCTTATGCACTCGAAAGCGAACAGCCCCTCGCAGGCAGTCTCCTCATTGGAGTTCCAGCACTTATCGGGACTGATTAAGGCGCTTTTACCTTTTGGTTTTCGCGAATTGCTGACTTGTCAATTCTACTATTTCATCTAACTTTTACGAGCCTTCTTTTGCAAACGATAGAGTTCATTCATTGCATCCATCGGTGTCATGTCAAATAAGTCTAATTCTTTTAATTCCTTTACAACGATTGCTTCCTGTTTGGAAATGCTTGGTTCTTTCTTTTCCTTCGATTCTTCAACGAAAAAGGAGAGTTGAGCCGTTTGCTCTGTCGTAGCTGCTGCTTCCTGTTGTTTATTTACTTGTTCTTTTCCTTCTAATTCTACTAAAATTTCCCCGGCTCTTGAAATTAAGGACTGTGGTAAATCCGCTAATTTAGCAACATGGATACCATAGCTTTGATCAGCAGGTCCTTCTTTAATTTGATGGAGAAAAACGACATTTCCTTCATGTTCTTCTGCACGAACATGAATATTTCTTAAATTTGGCAAGGTTTTCTCCAAATCTGTAAGTTCATGGTAATGAGTTGAAAAAAGTGTCTTAGCATGAATATGGTTGTGAATATATTCAATAATTGCTTGTGCTAAAGCCATTCCATCATACGTACTTGTTCCTCTACCGATTTCATCAAACAAAATAAGACTTCTATCGGTAGCATTTGTAATTGCATGATTTGCCTCTAACATTTCTACCATGAACGTACTTTGTCCTGCAACTAAGTCATCAGCTGCTCCAATTCTCGTGAAAATTTGGTCAAAAACAAGAAGTTGTGCTGATTCGCACGGTACGAAGCAGCCAATTTGCCCCATAATTACAGTTAACGCTAACTGGCGCATATACGTGCTTTTTCCAGACATATTTGGACCAGTAATTAGCAAAATATGTTTATTATGATCAAGTTCAATGTCATTTGGTACAAATGATCCATCATCCATCACTTGCTCGATGACCGGATGCCTGCTTTGCTTAATGAAAAGACGTTCTTTATCAAATGTAGGACGAACATAATTGTTTGCTTCACTTACGGTAGCAAACCCTTGTAAAACATCAACATAGCTTACTTCTTCTGCTAATCGTTGTAACTCTGGAATGTATTCTTTAATGCGATCGCGAATTTCAATAAATAATTGATACTCTAATTCAACACTTTTTTCTTCTGCTTCTAAAATGAGTTGTTCTTTCTCCTTCAACTCTGGTGTAACAAATCTTTCGGCATTCGTTAATGTCTGTTTTCGTTCGTAACGTCCTTCAGGGAGCAAATGCAAGTTTGCTTTAGTAACTTCGATATAATAACCAAATACTCGATTATAGCCAATTTTTAAGGATTTAATATTTGTCTTTTGCTTTTCCTTTTGTTCAAGCTCTGCAATCCACTGCTTTCCATTTCTTGAAGCATCACGATATGTATCCAATTGTTCATTATAACCATCTTTAATGATATCTCCTTCTTTGATCGAAAGAGGTGGGTCATCAGCGATGCTTGCTTCAAGCAGATCAACAATCTCAGGAGATACTTGAAAGTGATCTGCTAATTGTTGAATCTCTTTTTGGGTAAATTGCTGTAATAATACTCTAATTTCTGGTATTTTTTGTAGTGATTTTTTTAATTGCTGAAGGTCGCGTGCATTGACATTTCCAAAAGCAATCCTGCCGGCGAGACGTTCCAAATCATAAACCGATTTTAATGTTTCTCTTAATACATCTCGTTCCATAAATTGCTGATAAAACCCATCAACAACCTCCAGCCTTTCCTCCATTTGGGTTGGATTCAATAATGGCCGCTCCAGCCACTTTTTTAACATCCGCGCACCCATCGCAGTTACCGTTTTATCGAGCACCCAAAGTAAGCTGCCATAACGTTCTTTTTTTATTAATGTTTCAGTAAGCTCTAGATTGCGCTTAGAAAACATGTCTAACGATAGATAGTTTTTAAGTTCAATAATTTTTGCTTGTTGCATATGGTCAAGCGAACGCTTTTGTGTATGCTGAATATAATTTAATAATCTGCTAAATGCAGTTAATAGCCGCTCATCATGTAAGTTTTCGCATAAGTGACGGTATTCTCCATTAAAGTTTACTTCATCTTGATAGGAAAGCGTAACTTGTAGTCGCATTTTTAATTGTTTTTGTAATTCCTCAGGCAATTGAGAGGATACAACAACTTCTTTAATCGGTTGATTGTATAATTCATGAATTACGCTATCCCAACCATGTTCAAAGACAGCAATTTGGTTTTCTCCTGTGGATAAATCATTATATACTAACACATAACTGGAATCAAAATGAGAAAGACTAGCAATATAATTGTTCTCCTTCTCATTTAACATATTCTTTTCCATTACCGTTCCAGGTGTTATTAACTGGATGACTTCTCGTTTTACGACACCTTTAGCCGTCTTTGGATCCTCAACTTGCTCACAAATTGCCACTTTATAGCCTTTATCAATCAAAATTTTTATGTAATTATCCGCAGAATGATATGGAACACCACACATTGGAATTGGCTTTGCCTTTCCTGAATCTCGCTTTGTTAATGTAATCTCTAATTCTCTAGCTGCTTGAATAGCATCATCGTAAAACAGTTCATAAAAATCACCTAAACGAAAAAAGAGAAAGGCATCTTTATGCTCTGCTTTTATTCTTAAATATTGTTCCATCATTGGTGTATGTTTCGCCATATTTTATCCTCCAAAAAGCCCAAATATTCTTATGCTATTATAGCACACAATCGTATTTTCATTCGATTAATCCAATTTGGAACAGAACAAAAACTAGAAGTACGCGTTTTAGCGACGTACTAACTGGAGACCTTCTGACGAGATAAAGGAAACATGCCCCTGCAACAGGGATATGCCGACGGTGGGCGGCAAGCCCGCTTTTAGTCGGCCTTCCTTTTGATTCGAGCCGATGTTGACTTATCGTAGGAAGGAGATCGAAGTTTGCTAGTCGCTCGAGCGCTTAAACTAGACATCAAAAGTACAAGCGCTCGGGTTAGCGACGTACAAACTGGAGACCTTCTGACGAGATAAAGGAAACATGCCCCTGCAACAGGGGTATGCCGACGGTGGGCGGCAAGCCCGCTTTTAGTCGGCCTTCCTTTTGATTCGAGCCGATGTTGACTTATCGTAGGAAGGAGATCGAAGTTTGCTAGTCGCTCGAGCGCTTAACTAGACGACGAAGCTACTTTTACAAAAGATATCCACCATGTAGAAACGGATATCGGTTCTAAACAATGAAAAAATTACGAGGAACAACATTCCTCGTAATTTCATCAGTCTTGATTAACAAAATCCGGTTTCACATCTTCCAATTCATCATCTGTTAGTTCTACATCCCAGACTTCATCATCATCTACATGCTCACGCTTTGGATCAACACGGACTGCTATTTTTGTATCGCCAATAATCTGTACACTAAATTCCCGTTCAATTTCTACCGCAATCTTATGACCTTTACTTTCAATTGTACAATTCAGGCAATTAGGCTGCTGAATAACTTTGGCAATGACATCAAAGTCATCACTTAAGCTATTCTCATCTTTAACAGAAAGTGGAACCTTTTCAATGTACGTTACTCTTTCGGTTATCGCCTCTGTTTTTGTATTATCGTTGTATGAATACCAAATATTAACATCATAGCTGCCAACGATTTCTACTGTGTCTTTGGATTTCTTCTTGGCATTGTATAAATGGTTAATTATCCAGCATCCTAAAATGCTAGAAGGTTTATGTGATGGCGAGATGGAATGGGTTGCCTGCGAAAACTTACGACCTTTACCACATACCGCTTTTGTTATAATCTCTCGATAATCTTTATCTAAAAAAGTCATGATTACCTTTACCTCCTCTTTTTTCATAGTCATTTTATGCAAGACAAATACCTAAAGTGCATAGCTATTTTGGAAAAGAGGAAAAGGAATATAGTGAAGTTGCTAATAAACGAGTGATATATAATGGCTTCGTTTTGTTTTTACAGAAAAACTGGCAGCGAAAAACCTGCTTAGTAGCACTCATACGAAAAAACGGACCTCTAAATCAACTATTACACGAAACTTCATCTTTTCCTAACATAAAATAACGGACAGGAATTAAAGCGATTCCCTGTCCGTTTTTATTAATGGCTGCAACCGGCTCCGGATTTACTTCTTAATTTTGATCCGGTTTCACCAGTCAATACGTTTCCACCTGTTGATTCAATAATATGATTCGTAACTTCTCTTGCAATCGTTCCAGTAATTAACTGCAATACATCATTAACGAGAACTTGTGTCTCTTTAAATTCCTGAACAACTGGAATAGCGTCAATTTCTTCTTGAAAAATGTCGATTTGTTCTTCTACTTTTTTTAATGCTTCTTTTTTTCCGTAAGCTTGTAAGTTTACAGCTTGTTTTTGTAATGCTTTAATCTTAGTAATTAATCTCTGTACTTTTTTATTCTCATTGATTTTTGCTTCCACTTGCTTAAAGCGCTCGATTTCTTCAGTATTAGCAAGCATAACCGCCATTTTTTTTGCTTCATCAAGCACTTGCTTACGTGTATATTCTGCCATGTTATTCCACCCCAACTGTATTTTCTACCATAACACCACTTAAGGACCATGTTTTGGTCTCTGTTATTTTGACATCAACAATTTGCCCAATTGCTGATTTTGGTCCTTTAAAGTTAACTAGCTTATTCCTTTCTGTATAGCCAGCTAATATGTTTGGATCTTTTTTACTTTCTCCCTCAACAAGTACCTTCACTACTTTATCCTGATAGTTTTTCATTGAAGCAGCAGATTGCGTATTTACTAGTTCATTTAAACGATATAAACGTTGTTTCTTTACCTCTTCAGATACATTATCTTTTTTCCTAGCTGCAGGTGTCCCTTCTCGTGGTGAATAAATAAATGTGTATGCAGCTTCAAATCCAACCTCTTCTACTAGGCTAAGCGTTTCCTCAAACTGTTCTTCTGTTTCATTTGGAAATCCGACAATAATATCCGTTGTTAATGTCGCATTTGGCATTGCCTTACGGATTTTACGCACCAGTTCTAAGTAGGACTCTCTTGTATATTTGCGATTCATCTTTTTCAAAATCTCATTACTTCCCGATTGAACCGGCAAATGGATATGGTCAAGTAAATTTCCACCTTTAGCAAGCACTTCTATTAAATGATCATCAAAATCTCTCGGATGTGAGGTTGTAAACCGAATTCTTGGAATATCAATTTTACGGAGTTCGTCCATTAGATCGCCAAGACCATATGTCCGATTGGTAAAATCTTTTCCATACGCATTTACATTTTGTCCTAATAGCGTAATCTCTTTATAGCCTTGTGCAGCCAGGTGGCGAACTTCTTGAATAATATCCTCCGGAAGACGGCTTCTCTCTTTTCCACGTGTCATAGGAACAATGCAATACGTACAGAATTTATCGCATCCATACATAATATTTACCCATGCTTTAATTTTTCCTTTGCGAACCTTTGGTAAGTTCTCAATTACATCGCCTTCTTTGGACCACACTTCAACGATTTTTTCTTTACCAAACATCGCTTCTTTAATCAGCTGCGGTAACCGATGAATATTATGGGTACCAAAGATTAAATCAACGTGTTGATGTTTCTTTAAGATGCGGTTAACAACGGACTCTTGTTGAGACATACATCCGCATACGCCAAGAATAAGGTCTGGTTTTTCTAACTTTAATGGCTTTAAATGTCCGATTTCACCAAACACTTTATTTTCAGCGTTTTCACGAATAGCACATGTATTGAGTAGAATAATATCAGCTTCATCTGTCTTTGAGGTTGATTCATATCCCAGCTCTGTTAGAATGCCTGCCATAACTTCAGTATCATGCTCATTCATTTGGCATCCATACGTACGAATTAAAAACTTTTTGTCTTTACCGATGTTATGCATATCTTCTGGAATAGCAAAATCATAATGCACCTTTACCTCATCACGGCCTCGTTTTCGCGCTTTATTTATATTTGGTGGTTCAAATGTTGTTTTAAAGTATTTGGCAATCATTTCATCACTGGAAGTGTTTTTGATCCGTTTCATATTATCCACTGCGGATTTTACGTCCGTTGGATTATCGACTTGCTTAATTTGTGATTGCTCTTTACGTTGTTGTTCGTTCATTTGAAAACTCCTTTCTTTAATTAAAGAAAACTTGGCTGGAATCAAACCTTTAACGCACTGACCACCTAGTTGCACGTCTCTTGCAACATCGAATGATTCTGCGCTAAAATTCTTATCTTTCTTCATCTAATAAAACTCATCCGATCCTAACTGTCAAAATTAGGGATCTGTCACGTTTTCTAAATCTGGATAGGATAAACCAGCTTTAGTATCCATTAGTTTATTATAAAGGCTTCATCCAAATTAAACAACAAAAACTAAATTGGTTGTCTAATAGGATTTATTTAAACTCGTAAGAATAATTTCATACTGCTTGTCTCTTTTATAAACAATTTATGAGAAGCGACTCGACAAACTACGTAGTTTCCAAAACAATAGCACAAGTGCCTCGGTCAGCTCCGACAAGTGCTGGAACTGGCGGTGAAGTTGCTTTCGAAGTGAAATGTCCCAAGGGCTAGGCGCTAAATATGGTTAAACGTCATCCAAAGAATTGTCCGCCGTGAACAAATTTTATAATTCCTAGACAATAAAAATAGTGCTACGCATAGGCGCAACACTTTATTTTAAATGAAATTAATTCTTATCTAGGCTCTACAATTAATTTAATCGCTGTACGTTCTTCATCATCAATTAAAATATCTGTAAAAGCTGGTATACAAATGAGGTCTACGCCACTAGGTGCAACAAATCCTCGTGCAATTGCTACTGCCTTCACCGCCTGGTTTAATGCACCAGCGCCAATGGCTTGAATTTCTGCTGAGCCACGTTCTCTTAACACATTTGCAAGTGCACCTGCTACTGAATTTGGATTTGATTTTGCTGACACTTTTAATACTTCCATTACTAGTACCTCCTTCATTTAACTATTATAGTCCTAATGTTACTATATTCGTGGAGATGATAGCTTATTACCTTTATTATGCATTAATAATTCTTAACATTCAATTAATAAATCTGTAAAGCCTTTCAATTCTACTTATCTGTTGGTAAAAATTTTTAATCCAAAAATGGATGGTCCTCATTAATTAAGATTCGTTCAATCCTGATTGCTTTTCCGCTCTTTGGATCAATATTTATAAAACACCCATTCAATTGCGTTCTGCCCTTTTTAGGGACTTCAAAACGAACTGGCATAGATGTTAAGAAACGTTGAATCACTGCTTCCCTTTCAACGCCTAAAATACCATCATACGGACCTGTCATACCTACATCTGTTATATATGCCGTCCCTTTAGGTAAAATCCGTTCGTCTGCGGTTTGAGTGTGAGTGTGGGTGCCGACTACAGCACTTACCCTGCCATCTACATACCAACCAAATGCTTGTTTTTCACTTGTAGCCTCTCCATGAAAATCAACAAAGATAATGTTAGTTCGCTGTTTCGCTTCTTTAATTAATGTATCTGCTTTCACAAAAGGGTCGTCGCTTGGAGGTAAGAAAGTCCTCCCTTGTAAATTAACCACTGCAACTTCTACTCCGTTTATATTAATATAGACAACTCCTTTACCTGGATTATTATCTGGGAAATTTGCTGGACGGATCATATTTTTAGCATCTGGAAAAAAATCATATATTTCTTTTTTATCCCATGTATGATTTCCCATCGTAATAACCTGTATCCCCCATTCTAGCAGTTGTTTGTAAATTTTCTCTGTGATTCCCTTCCCTGCTGCAGCATTTTCCCCATTAGCAATGGTAAGGTTTGGGCGATACTTTTCTTTTAATTTGGGTAAATAGATTTCAAGCATGTTTCTCCCGGGAGATCCAACAATATCGCCAATAAATAATATTTTCATCTTATTCTCATCCTATCTATCTTCATATCTTCAGTTTTTCATAACGAGCAAAAAATGTCAAAAATAAAAGCCATTTTTTTCAATTTCATATTGCGGTTATGGCTTTATAAAAAAGCAAGTTAACAATGCTTATTAGCTACTTCTAGTTATGAAAAACGATAGTATCATATATAATTTTTAATGAAAATTCATTTTGCTAGCACTCATATATCACTGCTCAAATTGCAATTTACATCTATCATCTTTAACAACAACGGTTCTCTGTCAATGTAGTGGTGGAAAATACCTATTCATCCATGGGCTCATTTACTTTGACAGCACGATTCCACTTTTTCTTAGTGTAATTTTTACAGCTGTATTGGATAAGATTGGCCTCTGAATAGCCTGCTTTCGTTAGCTGAAGATCTACTTGGTTCGTTTCTTACAGTATGAGCAATTTTGTTTTTTAACTTTGGTATGAAGTTCTATCAACCATTGATTGAAACCTTTTTCTATATTTCCATACCTCCACATGTTGATCATTAATCCCTACTCTATGATTGCACGCTTTCCCTCTTTTTTACTTTTCTTCCACAACTTAAGGTTAAACAAAAGAGAGGGGAAGACGTGTATTTTTTGTTTGCTTATAAACCTTGTCGGGGATAAAAGACGCCACCATATTCAGTATAGAGCCTAATTTTTTGGCATTCCTTTTTAAAGCAAAATAAAAAGCGGTCAACTGACCACTTTTTACTTTGCATATTCGACAGCACGTGTTTCTCGAATTACAGTCACTTTTATATGACCTGGATAGTCCAGCTCGCTTTCAATTCGTTTGCGAATATCTCGAGCAATTCTTACCGATTCCACATCATCAATTTCATCTGGTTTTACCATAATTCGAATTTCTCTTCCAGCTTGAATAGCAAAAGACTTTTCTACACCAACGAACGATTCAGAGATCTCTTCTAATTTTTCTAATCGTTTAATATAATTTTCCAATGTCTCACTTCTTGCTCCAGGTCTTGCTGCAGATAGGGCATCAGCAGCTGCTACAAGGACAGAGATAATCGAAGTAGGTTCTTCATCGCCATGGTGTGAAGCAATAGAATTTATAACAACTTCATGCTCTTTGTACTTTATTGCGAGCTCTTTACCAATCTCTACATGACTACCTTCTACTTCATGATCAACTGCTTTTCCGATATCATGAAGCAGTCCAGCTCTTCTTGCAAGCATTTCATCTTCACCAAGTTCAGCAGCAAGTAAACCAGCTAAGTAAGCTACTTCAGTTGAGTGTTTTAAAACATTCTGTCCATAGCTTGTACGATATTTTAACCGACCTAAAATTTTGATTAAATCTGGGTGTAATCCGTGCACACCCACTTCAAATGTTGTCTCTTCTCCAATCTCACGTATATAATCATCAACATCACGTCTAGCTTTATCTACCATTTCTTCGATTCGCGCAGGGTGAATCCGGCCATCCTGAACCAACTTTTCTAATGCTAGACGAGCTACCTCTCTACGAATTGGGTCAAACCCAGATAATATAACTGCTTCTGGTGTATCATCAATAATTAAGTCAATTCCTGTTAAGGTTTCAAGGGTTCTAATATTACGACCTTCCCGACCAATGATACGTCCCTTCATTTCGTCATTTGGAAGGTTTACAACAGACACTGTTGTTTCAGCAACGTGGTCAGCAGCACAACGCTGTAATGCTAAAGATAGAATGTTCTTCGCCTTTTTATCAGCTTCTTCTTTTGCACGATTTTCAGCCTCTTTAATGATTAAAGCAGCATCATGTGCAACCTCTTTTTCCACTCGTTCCAAAATAATTTGCTTAGCTTGGTCTATTGTATATCCTGAAATGCGTTCAAGCTCCGTTTGCTGCTCTTGTAAAATAGCTTCCACTTTGCTTTCCATTTCTTCAATTTGTTGTTGTTTGTCTGTTAAAGACTGTTCTCTTTGTTCCAACATAAGCTCTCGCTTATCTAATGATTCACTTTTTCTGTCTAAATTTTCTTCTTTTTGCATCAGACGATTCTCTTGCTTCTGAACCTCACCACGTCGTTCACGAAGCTCGTCCTCTGTTTGCTGTCGAAGTTTATGAATTTCATCCTTTGCTTCAAGAAGTGCCTCTTTCTTTGAAGCTTCAGCATTCCGACGTGCCTCATCAACAATTTGTTTTGCCAATGTTTCTGCACTAGAAATTTTTGCTTCAGCAATAGACCTACGAATCAGATAACCAACAACAATACCGACGATTAGGATTACAAGCAAAATGGAGATGAGCATAAGACTGTCCATGATTTCACCTCCTCTTGCTATAAAGTTGTACATCAATTATTGTCGGCATGTAAAATTTTCAATGCGTTGAATAAACATAAATTATATCATGAAAATGATAAATTTATACAAATTTAATTTTAATTGTGTCTGATAAGAATGTCAAGGAAACGTCACAACTTAATTATTGGTTCACATGATAAATGGTACAATTCACCAACAAAATACACGTGTTAACATGAAAGAAAGTAACAAAAAATGTAAACATATTTGTTAAAATTTTATTTACATTTATTTAAAATGAATAAAAACTGTATCCTCATTCAAACAACTTTTATATCTCTTCAGAATAAAGTGAAACTTCATTTCTTGGAATGCTTTTCCCAAGAAATGTTAGTTGAACGAATCGGGCATTTAGGTGCCGTTTTCTTCCACTTAGACCCTTTTGTATCAACTCGAGGCTCTTGAAGTAGGAGTCTTACGGTACCTTACATGTGGAATAAAACAATGAAAGAAGATCAAAACCTAATAAAAACAAATCATTCTTTTTTATAAAATAGAATATGTAATCACCTTAACCAGCCTGATAAGCAAACAGGCTATTTTTTCTTTTATTGAGAAAGTTGATTAATTTTGGGGACTTGGCAATGAACTTAGAACGGAGAATCTTTTAGGTGTAGGACAAAAGAAACATGCCTCTAAAACAGGGGTATGCCGGCGCCTGAGCGACAAGCTCGCTTTTAGTCGGCTTCTTTAGATTCGAGCCGATGTTGACTTATCATCAGAATAAGAGCGAAGTTTGCTAGTCGCTCGAGCGATTAAGCTAGACGATATGACTTTTCTAAAAGTGATCCACAAAGTAAAAACGGATATAATTTAGACAAGAACAAAAAATCTCCTGCTAGAATAGCAAGAGATTTCATTTTAAACATCTAAGCTTTCTTGACTAAACGCTTCAACTGCATCTTCTTCTTTTTCTTTCGGTTCGTCATCTAAATGATAATGCTCTCTGATTGCTGTATGGATTTCTGCCATTATCTCTTGGTTTTCTTTTAAAAACTGCTTTGCATTTTCCCTTCCTTGTCCAAGCCGTTCTCCATTATACGAATACCAAGCACCACTTTTTTGAACGATATCCAAGTCTGATCCCATGTCAAGGATTTCTCCCTCTTTAGAGATGCCTTCTCCATACATAATATCAACCTCTGCTTGTTTAAACGGCGGAGCAACTTTATTTTTGACAACTTTAATTCTTGTTTTGTTTCCGACCATATCATTGCCCTGCTTTATTGCTTCTGCGCGGCGTACTTCAAGTCTTACAGAAGAGTAGAATTTAAGAGCTCGTCCACCTGGAGTTGTTTCAGGATTTCCGAACATGACACCGACTTTTTCCCGAATTTGGTTAATGAAAATAGCTGTAGATTTTGACTTGTTAATAGCACCTGATAATTTACGTAATGCTTGAGACATTAAACGAGCTTGCAAACCAACATGGGAGTCTCCCATTTCTCCTTCGATCTCCGCTTTAGGAACAAGAGCAGCCACCGAATCTACAACTATAATATCAACCGCACCACTACGAACAAGTGCTTCTGCAATTTCAAGTGCTTGTTCTCCAGTATCGGGTTGAGACAGCAAGAGTTCTTCAATATTCACACCTAAAGCACGAGCATATGTAGGATCAAGCGCATGCTCTGCATCAATAAATGCCGCTTGCCCCCCCTGGCGTTGTGCTTCGGCAATTGCATGTAAAGCTACTGTTGTTTTACCGGATGATTCCGGACCGTATATTTCAACAACCCGACCTTTTGGGTACCCGCCAATTCCAAGTGCAACATCTAACGCTAAGGAGCCGCTGGGTATGGTTGCTACTTTTTGTTCAGCCTGTTCCCCCAGTTTCATGATAGAACCTTTGCCGAATTGCTTTTCTATTTGTTTTAAAGCCATATCTAAAGCTTGTTTTTTATCACTCAAAACGTCGCCCTCCTTTATTAATCTATTTCCATCATACATGCTTTTCGTTTATTTGCCAAGCAAAAAACGAATAAATGTTCCCCTTTTTTTACTTGAATATTTACCAAAAAATTAGATTTGCAGTAAAATAATTTACTAAAAAAACGAAAATACGTAACAAACGTTGTTTTATTTTATCATTTTAGTTTTTTATACAGAAGCTCTAAGCCTTTCACTACAGATCTACGTCTAATTGCACTGCGATCTCCGTGAAATAAACATTTTTCCACATGTGTTCCAATTTCATCATAAATACCAATATAAACTAAACCAACTGGATGACCTTCCATTTCCGTTGGTCCTGCTACTCCGGTAAAAGAAATACCAATCGATGCACCTAATTTATGTGCTATTTGCTCTGCCATTTCTTTTGCACATTCTTCGCTAATAGCGCCTTTGGTTTGCAAGGTTTTCTTAGAGACACCTAGTGTGTATTCTTTCACATGATTTGTATAGCTTACAATACCGCCATGAAATATATTTGAAGCGCCGGAGACGGCAGTTAGCTTTTCAGCAAACAGTCCACCTGTTAAGCTTTCGGCAGCAGCAATTGTCTTCTGTTGTTTTGCCAATAAAGCTACGACTTTTCCTTCTAACGTTTCATGATTGACACCATAGATATATTGACCAACACGCTCTATTATTTTCGCTTTCGTCGCCGTTAACAGTTCGTCTGCTTGCTTTAGAGAATCGCTCTTTGCTGTGAGTCTAATGACAATACCATCTTCCTGTGCTAATGGTGCTATCGTCGGATTACTTTGTCCATGAATAAGATCATACAGTTCATGCTCCAGTTTTGATTCACCAATGCCGACAAATTTTAAAGCAACCGATTTAATCAATTCTTCTTTTCCCATTAATTGCTGTAAAGCAGGAAACATATACTGCTGTGCTAAGGCTTTCATCTCACGCGGTACACCGGGTAAAAAGATCCATGTTCGACTTTCAAAAGAAACCATCATTCCTGGAGCCATCCCCACATGATTTGGCCAAACCTCCGCATCAGCAAATACGCTTGCCTGCTTCCGATTGTTTGGAGTCATGGTTGTCTGCTGCTTTTTAAAATAGGCTTGAATTTTATCCATGGAGGGCTTATGTTCGACTAAAGAAAATTGGCTTAACTGTTGAAATGCTTCTCTTGTTAAATCATCGTTTGTTGGTCCGAGTCCCCCAGTTACAATGATAACGTTAGATCGATTATGTGCCTGCTTAAACGTCTGTACAACTCGATTTAAATTATCCCCCACAACCGCATGGTAAAATATATTAATACCATAATTAGCTAGCTGCTGGGATAACCATTGTGCATTTGTATTCGTAATTTGACCAAGTAACAACTCTGTACCTACAGCCACAATTTCAGCATTTATTGTCTTACTCATTTAGAATCCCTCATTACATGCCAGTTTTTAACAAAATAATCGACGCCAGACCAGACTGTAAACAATAAACTTATATATAACATAACTTCTCCAAATGGAAATCCTATATAAGAAAACGGCAAGTTATGGAGCAATAAAACAGCAATAGCCACCATTTGCGTCGCTGTTTTTAATTTCCCCATTTTGCCTGCAGCTAAAACAATACCTTCCCCAGCTGCAACTAGTCGAAGACCTGTCACTGCAAATTCCCTGCTAATAATAATGATGACAACCCATGCCGGTGCGACTCCCATTTCAACTAATATAATAAGCGCTGCTGAGACGAGCAGCTTATCAGCGAGTGGATCCAGGAATTTCCCTAAATTGGTAACAAGGTTGTACTTACGGGCATAATGACCATCTACCCAGTCTGTACCTGCAGCAATAATAAACAGTAAGGCGGCAATGAAATGTACAACCGGTAACTCTGCTTCACCAATTTGCCAAGTTCCCCAGGAAAACGGTACACTCATTAAAATGATAAAAATTGGAATTAAACAAATTCGTGATAAGGTTAATTTATTTGGTAAGTTCATAAAGATCCTCCTAGTAAAGTGATAAACCCTTCCCCAAAAGTTGAAAGGAAGGGTTTATAAACATTTATTCAGCTTCTTGTTTCAATTCAATCCATATATTTTGTCTTACATTGCTTGCATCTACTGGGTATTCCATCTCTACACCATTAATGGTGATGGTTAAGACAGAAGCATTACCGATCTTGAAAAAGACGCGCTCTTTACCACTTAAATCAATTTCTAATGGAGATTGATCTTGATTAAACATATTCTCGGCAAATAGTTCTTCCCCATTATCTGCTCTAACGCCCAGCCATGTATCTCCAGTCGCTTCTAATTTAGCTGTTACTTCTTCTCCCGTGTATGTGAATTCTACAGTCGACTCAGGCGTACTGCCGGTTCCTTTTTCAATAACATTAAATTCAGCTTCTTTATCTTTGTCTTTATCTTTGTCATCAGCCTTATCTTGATCATCCGACTTTTCACTATCATCAGTATCTGTATCCGCCGCAGCCTCATTGTCTTCATTATCATCTTTAATGATGATATCATTACTACTATTTTCATTTTTTACCGGCTCTTCACTGCCTGTACCCGACATATTTTGGGAAATAAAGAAAATAGCTACAGCAATGATCCCGATAATAAGTAAAACAACAATAATGGTTGGAAATAAAGAAAAGTTGGATGAGCTTTTTTCAGTTTGGCTTTTACGAGAACGCTGCATACGCGAGTACTGCTCTTCGTTAGGCTCTTCCGTCTTTGGTACTTCTTCTTTATGTTCCTCTAATAGTTCATCAGGATCTAATCCAACGGCATTCGCATATTCTTTCATAAATGCACGAGCATAAAACTTGCCAGGAAGGATTTGCAAATTTCCTTCTTCAATTGCTTGTAAATATCTTTTTTGAATTTTTGTCATTTCTTGTAATTCTTCTAAAGAGAGGTTCTTCGCCTCTCTTGCTTCTTTTAATCTTTCTCCAATCTGCATATCCAACACCATCCATTTTAAAAATCAAACATTGATGTTCCGTTTTCTTGTTTAAACTGCTGTGGCTCAACAGGTTCATATGTAATTTCTTCATCCTCATGATTACGTAATTCAATAATATAATCAAAATCAGTTATTTCATATTCCGTCATTTGGACAAATATATCTGGATGCTCCACAACTTTAATTGAGGGGAGTCGCATAACTTCTCGAATAAGTTGCCAATGCTGTTCATTTGCACGACGTGTCGATACAATACCATCGATAATATAAACATTATCTGGATTGTACTCTCCTTCAATTAGCTTATTGCGTACAGTTTGTTTTAAAAGTGTGCTGGATACAAATAGCCACCGTTTATTAGCACATACACTTGCAGCAACTACCGATTCTGTTTTTCCTACTCTAGGCATGCCGCGAATTCCAATCAATTTATGTCCATCTGTTTTAAATAACTCTGCCATAAAGTCTACAAGCAAGCCAAGATCATCGCGATTGAAACGAACGGTTTTATGGTCATCTACATCCCGATGTATATACCTGCCATGACGAACAGCTAATTTATCACGAAGTTTAGGTTGGCGCAGCTTAATAACCCTAATGGTATCCATTGTTTTTAAAATAGATTTTAAACGTAAAATATTTTCATCATATTTAGAAAGGAGCAGCATTCCTCGCCGATAATTTTCCAACCCATTTATCATGATAATATTGATGGATAGCATACCAAGCAAGGAAGATATATCGCCAAGCAAACCAGGGCGATTAATTTTAATTTCATATTCCAGATACCACTCTGTTTTTTCCATATGATACCCCTTTGTCAAAAATTAACCAAAGATTACTACATATCCCATATGAGCCTTAGGACATTTCTTCATACTATCTAATTATATAATAAAGGATTTTTCCTTAAGTGAAAAGAGATTAGGGAATAATTAAATGAAAATAGTTATCTTCTATATCATATATATACCCTATTTTAGCAAAATAAAGCAAATATAAAAAGAAAATCATGTATAAAAAACAATTTATAAGTGATTGCTTCCATTACATAAAATTAAACACCTAATCATTTTTTAAACGCCAAGCGACCTCTATATTAAAATTTCTGCTTTTTACGTGGAAAAAGAATGTTGCAAAAGTCAGTAAAAATTCCCATGCATGTTCACAGACTTAAAAGAAATATAAAAATAGAACAATCTATTTTTATATTCACAATGCTGGAGATATAATTTCCTGGATCATTAGAAAAACTTGGCTTGTCGCCAAGTCTTTATGGCGAAAGCTATCGTTTTTCTTATACTATAAACCATAAAGTTTTATACTTTCCTATAGTAGAACACAAAAAGAAGCCGTTCAAATAACGAAACAGCTTCCTTTTCTTAATTCACAATTATTTATCGATATTTGTGAAGAATAATAATTCCAAAGAGAAATAACCAGAAGTAATGCATTACACAACCGACAATCAGGGTACGATCGTTCCTAAACCTTGAACGAGACAGGGAAAATGGAAATTCTACCCGAATATGAATGTCGGAAGAATGTGGTATACAATTTAGTGGGCTTAATGCAGGTAAGTATATATCCACAGAACTTGTTTCTTTATTACTGCTGATTACCTTGACTTTGGACGAATTTAACCATTGCATTGGCAATAGCTTGTTGCTCTTGTTCAGATGCAGAATTCCATAAATCACGCAATACTGCTTCTTCTTTATTTTTTGCATCAACATTTTTAGATAGGTAATCACCAACTTCATGAGCTACATTTTGAATGGTTTGATTACTCATACCTTGTTGCTGAGCTTGGTTTAACTTATTTGCTAAAAAGCTTTTCCATGAATCAAAATTGTCCAAAACAGACATTTACTTTTCCTCCTTCTAGTTTATACACACCTAGTATTTGAGTTATTTTCTAGTTTATGCATATTAGAAGGAGTAAAATTACCACCCGCCTGTAATATCAATAATTGCTCCTTGAATATAGCTGCTCTCATCAGAAAATAAAAACCTTGCCGTATGAGCAATATCATCTGGAGTTCCCGCTCTATTTTGGGGAATCTCTTTAAAAATGGCCTCTCTTTCTTTCTCGCATAAATGACCGTTCATTTTTGTGTCAATAAATCCCGGACTTATCGCATTTACGGAAATCCCTGATGGAGCTACCTCTTTTGCCAGCGCTTTTACAAAGCTGTTTTGCGCACCTTTTACAGCCGAATATACAACTTCATTACTTGCTCCTTGCTCTCCCCATATTGACGTAATAAATAGAATCGTTCCTGCTTGTTTGGAAATCATTTTTGGCAGAAGTTGCTTTGTAATTAACCAGGGCGATTTTACATATAGCTGAATCATTTCATTCATTGTAGTTTCTGAAGTTTCCTGAAATAGCCCATAGTAAGCTTTACCGCTAGCAAAAACAATCCCATCTATTGATATTTCGAGCATTTTCAAAAATCGTTTACAGTCTTGCTCGTTGCTTAAATCCGCTTGATAAATAGCCAAAATGGCCTCCCCATGCTCTTTACAAAGTTCGTTGATTACTTGATTATTCGTATGATAATGAAGCAATAACTGATGGCCTGCTTGCAGTAATTGCCGAGCTATTGCTATCCCAATATCACCGCTTGCACCAACAATTAAGATATTTTTCCCCATTATCTTTCATTACTCCGTTGCTATGGTGCATACCGCTAATCGCTCATCAGCTATCCACTTTTCCATAAATTGTTTGGCATCTTGTAACGTAAGAGCTCTGACAGTAGGTAATAGCTGGAAGAAGTCAATACCCAGTAAGTAATAATGGGTATAGGAGTTAGCTATTGTTTCCAAGCGATTCATCATACGTAATAGTTGTCCGATCTTTTTCTTTTTGATGCGTTGGAATGTTACTTCACTTAATTCTCCCTCTTGAATCTGAAGCAGCATTTCCTTTAGTCTTTTGGCAAATTCCTGCGGGTTTTTTGTATTGCTGCCAATTAAAACATAGCCAAAATCACGATCGATATTGGTCTCATAGAAAAAGCTATCATCAATGAGTTGTTTATTATACAATTCTTGATAATACGGACCGCCTTTTGAAAAATAATAATCCATTAACATATCTTGCAATAGATCATTTTTCAAAATCAAGTCAGGTGAATTTTCGCTGAAAGCACCTTTAATACCAACCGTACATTTCGGAATGGATACAGGCATCGTTATTTGTTTTTCTTTCATAGCCACTTTTTTAGGTTCTTCAGGAAACTCTCTGTGTAATTGCTCCATTCGGTCAAACTTCTTTTTGGCCTGATTTGCTTTAATTAATTCCATCATTTGTTTAGGGTTAAAATTCCCGGTAACAAATAAAATCATATTTTCCGGATGATAAAATGTATGATAGCATGTATATAAATCATCCTTTGTAATTTGATAAATGGACTCAACGGTACCAGCAATATCAACATTTATCGGGTGGTTTTGGAACATTGCTTTGATCGTTCCCATAAACGCTTGCCACTCTGGCTGATCATCATACATTTTGATTTCTTGAGCAATAATCCCTTTTTCCTTTTCTACAGATTCTTCGGTAAAATAAGGGTCCTGTACAAAATCAATCAGTGTTTCCACATTTTTTTCAATATGATCTGTAGCTGTAAACAAATAAGCTGTTTTGGTAAATGATGTATATGCATTGGCAGAAGCACCTTGTTTCGAGAAGTCATAAAAAACATCTCCTTGCTCACTTTCAAATAATTTATGCTCTAAAAAGTGAGCAACACCTTCAGGTACAGTCACTGCTTCATCTTTTCCAATTGGTGTGAAATGTAAATCAATAGAGCCATAGTTCGTTGTAAACAGTGCATGTGTCTTGGCCATTTCTTGCTTTGGTAAGAGACAAACTGTAAGTCCATTATCCAGTTTTTCCGTATATAATGTCTCCCCGATATCTTGATACGTACGTTTATTCATGGGAATCTCCTTTCTCCGACGTTAATAAATATGTCGTATCTTCTTGTAGTTTTTTACTAACAGCAACAACTTCTTCCTTTGTTACTTGCTTTATCCGCTCAATAAAGTCGATCGGGTTTATTCGTTTATCAGCTAATATCTGTTGATATAAAAACTCTATCGTTCCTTGTGGATGATCTAATGTTTCCAGTAATTGGTTAGTAATTTGTGCTTTAGCTTCTTCTATCTGATGACTAGTAAAATCACCCTGTTTCATTGCAGTCATTTGATTTTTTATAATATCCCTTGCCTTTTCAAAATCTTTTGGAGCAATGCCGCTAAATACAAGTAATAACCCTTTATGGCTTTCAAGTCGAGAAGCAGCATAATAAGCAAGACTATTTTTTTCTCTAACATTCTTAAACAACTTTGAGCTTGGAAATCCGCCAAAGATGCCATTGAATACGTGCAGCGCATAATATTCCGGCTGATCGAACGTTACATTTGTTCGATAACCAATATGTAGCTTTGCTTGTTGAATCTGATCTGTTTCAATCACTTGCTTTGGTGACTTCTCTACTATTGAACGACTAGCTTCTTGATGATTTTGATTGCGGCTTGCACTTGGCGTGAGCTCGAAAATAGATGTTACTATTTCTTCCATTCTATTTAACGGTAAATCACCTTGTATATAGACATCCATTCGATCTTCACGAATCATTTGTTGGTAATAAGCGTATAAGCTTTTCGAAGTGATCGTTTCCAACTCATCCATATATCCATGTACATGTAGCTGATAAGCTTCCCCTTTGCACATTTCATCAATTAAGCGCATGTTTGCATAACTCATTTTGTCATCTTTTAAAGCAAGGATTTTTTGTTTCAATGTTTCCTTTTCTCGATTAAAAACGCTTGGTGCAAATTGATTGTCATCACTATTTGGGTCAAATAGTACATCATGCAGTAAGTTTAATCCTTGAATTAATATTGGCGGGTTGTCCTGCAAAAACTTCTGATTTGCAATTTCCAAACGCAAACTAATAATATGGTTCTCTCCTTTTTTCGCACCATCTAAAGATATGGATGCACCATACAGTTCATCTAATTTCAGTTGAAACTCCTGCTTTGTCGGATATCGCTTTGTTCCTTGCCTTAAAACATATGGAAGAAGCGCTCGTTTCGTTATCGTTTTTTTTTCTAAAGGTGCCTTTAACTTCACCACTACCGTAACCGTTTTATACTTTTTAGTAGGAATATAATGAAAATAGTATCCATTTGTTTGTTTTATTGTTTCAGTTATTTTCTCCATTCGAATCCTCCTTTTTCAATTCAATGCTTTTGTCTATTCTTCACTATTTCTCCATTCGTCATCCATTATAAAGCAAAAAAAACTGACTTGCGACTTTTACACGCAAACCAATTTTTTTACTCTTAGAAAATTATGGAATTTTTTCCATGATGGATAAATTTTTTAAAATATCTATATTCATCGCTTTACCCCTCAAGATCACTTCACTCCTCTACAACGTAGGCAGTCTCCTTCTTGGAGTTTCAGTGCTTGTTAGGCTGACTAAGGCGCTTGCACTTTTGTTACTGATCATCGACTACCTTTCATATAAGGTACACCATTCGCTTTTGGTGCTTCTGCACGACCGATAAATCCAGCTAGCGCTAATATTGTTAATACGTATGGAGCGATAAGCAAGAATACTTGCGGTACGTCAGCTAATAACGGAATCCCTGCACCGATCACACTTAAACTTTGAGCAAAACCAAAGAATAAAGCTGCTCCCATTGCGCCTAAAGGATGCCATTTCCCAAAAATAACAGCTGCTAACGCCATAAATCCTTGACCAACAATGGTTGCATGGGAAAAGTTTAAAGCGATCGTTAAGGCAAATACAGACCCGCCTAAACCTCCCATTGCACCAGAAATAATTACTGCAATATAACGCAGGCGATATACATTGATTCCGTTCGTATCTGCTGCCATTGGATGCTCCCCTACTGCACGCAGTCGTAACCCGAATGGCGTTTTATATAAAATATACCATGCAATAAATGCGAAGATAATCGCAATATATGAGATAGTATAAATTCCTTTAAAGAATATCTCCCCAATAATTGGAATATCTGCTAATATTGGAATATCCGTTGTAAAAAATGGTTGTGTGACCATATCGGTTTGACCTTTATCATACCATTGCTTTGTTAAAAATACACCAAGTCCTAATGCTAAAAAGTTAATTGCTACTCCGCTTACGACCTGGTCTGCATAAAGAGATACGGAAGCTACTGCATGGATAACAGAAAAAAGCGCAGAAACAAACATTGCAACGATAATCGATACCCAAGGGGTCCATGCACCAAATACTTCAGCAAAGGTAAGGTTAAACACAATGCCAACAAAAGCACCCATGACCATTAATCCTTCAAGACCAATATTAACCACTCCAGATCGTTCGCTAAATACACCGCCAAGAGCTGTAAAAATGAGTGGTGCTGAATAAAAAAGTGCGGTTGGGATAATGGATTGTAATAATTCAATAAAACTCATTTATTTCCCCTCCCTTTAAAGCGAAGTATAATCCAACGAATGAGATAGCTTGATGCAACAAAGAAAATGATCAGCGCGATAATAATATCCACTAGTTCATTGGGAACGCCGGCTTGAGTAGGCATATTTAAAGCTCCAACCTTAAGAGCACCAAATAAAAGTGCCGCTAATATAACTCCTATTGCATTATTTGCTCCCAATAAAGCCACTGCAATTCCGTCAAAACCAAGATTAGAAAAGCCAGAGCTAACAGTCATATTTCCATACGTTCCTAAGCCTTCCATAGAACCAGCTAAGCCGGCAAAGGCTCCCGAGATGATCATAGTTAAAATGATATTCCGCTTCACACTCATTCCTGCGTATTTAGAAGCATAGCGGTTATAACCAACCGCTTTTAACTCAAAGCCAAGATTGGTTCGATCGATGATAAACCACATGACAACTGCTGCAATGACCGCAAGAAAAATCCCATAATGCATACGGGAAAAATAGGTTAAATTTTCTAACCAAGCAGATGCCAGTGAGGCTGTAGGTGCAATCATGTCTGTTTTGTCTGCACTCTCTGTTAACACATTACGTATAATAGCATTAGTACTATATAAAGCAACATAATTCAGCATAATTGTCACAATTACTTCATGCACTCCCAAGCTAGCTTTCAACAAACCAGGAATGAATCCCCATAACGCTCCAGCTAATGCAGCTACTAATAAAGCTAAAGGAAGATGAATATACATGGGAGCGTCCACGGTTGTACCAATCCATACTGCAGCAAGCCAACCAACAATTACTTGTCCTTCTGCTCCAATATTAAATAGTCCTGCTCGAAAAGCAAAAGCAATGGCTAAACCGGTTAAAATATATGGGGTAGTCTGGCGGATTGTTTCACCAAAAAAATAGGGATCGCCAAACGCGCCTTGGAATAATGCGATATAGCCTTGTATCGGATTATAACCAAATAACAGCATAATAATTGCTCCTGATAAAAGTCCGGTAAAGACAGAGAAAATCGGAACAAGAATATTAAACCATTTATTTGTCATCATGAGCTCTCGCCTACCTTTTCATGTCCACTTCCAGCCATCAAGAGACCTAAATGCTGTTCATTTGTCTCCTCAGGCTTTATATCAGCAACAATTTTCCCGTCATAAATAACCGCAATTCGATCGCTTACATCTAAAATTTCATCTAATTCAAATGATATTAATAAAATTGCTTTCCCTTTATCGCGTTCTTCAATGAGTTTTCGATGGATAAATTCAATGGCACCAACATCAAGACCTCTAGTCGGCTGGGCAGCGATTAATAAATCAGGAGAGCGATCAATTTCCCTGGCGATAATTGCTTTTTGTTGATTTCCACCGGACAGTGCACGTGCTTTCGTATATACACTTGGTGTTCTCACATCATATTCAGCAATTAATTGTTCAGCTTTACTAAAAATTTGCTTATAATTTAAAATTTTATATTTAGAAAATGGTCGTTTATAATACGTTTGTAATACTATGTTCTCACCGATCGAATAGTCGAGAACAAGACCATATTTATGTCTATCTTGTGGAATATGTCCTATCCCACTTTCTGTTACTTTTCGAGGAGATAGATTGGTTATATCTTTATTATTCAAGAGAATTTTTCCTGTATTTGCTTTTCTTAACCCAGTAATTGTTTCAATTAATTCAGATTGACCATTTCCGTCAACCCCTGCAATTCCGACGATTTCTCCAGCGCGGACAGATAAATCTAATCCCTTTAGCCTATCTATCTTTCTACTATCCTTAACAACTAGATCATTTATTTCCAGTACCGTTTGCTTTGGTTTAGCAGGTTGTTTATCAACTTGAAACGAGATGTCTCTACCTACCATTAAGGATGCTAGTTCCTTCACATTTGTATCGGCTACATTAACCGTGCCAATACCTTTACCTTTACGAATTACAGTACAACGATCGCATATTTGCATAATTTCTTTTAATTTATGTGTTATCAGAATAATCGATTTTCCTTCTGCAATTAAAGTTTTAAAAATTTCCATAAGTTCAGTAATTTCTTGAGGAGTTAATACAGCAGTCGGCTCATCAAAGATGAGTACTTCCGCCCCACGATAGAGTGTTTTTAATATTTCAGCACGCTGTTGCATACCAACGGAAATATCACTGATTTTTGCGGTTGCATCTACTCGTAATCCATATTTGTCTGATAATTTTTGAACTTCTTCTTCAGCTTCCTTAATATTAACCCGACCATGTTTCGTCGGTTCATTTCCAAGAATAATATTTTGCGTAACCGTAAACGTCTCCACTAACATAAAATGCTGGTGCACCATCCCAATACCTAAGTCATTAGCTACATTTGGGTTGGTGATATTAACTTCTTTCCCTTTTACACGAATCTCTCCTTGCTCTGGCTGATAGAGTCCAAACAATACGTTCATTAATGTCGATTTTCCAGCACCATTTTCACCTAATAAGGCATGGATTTCACCTTTTCTCAACTGAATAGTGATATCATCATTTGCAACTACCCCAGGAAATTCTTTACGAATATGCAGCATCTCTATTACATAATCCATAAATTATCATCAACTCCTTTGCTGCCGAAAGCAAATTTTAGGTTACATCGATTACAGGTTTTTAAGTGAGTTAGCCTTGCTTTCGCTGATCCGTAGCACTTATGGAAAAAGAGACTGGCTATTTCCAGCCTCTTTTATAGAAAAGATAAGAAAAAGATTGGGTATATTCTCTTTATAGTTACTGAAGTTAAAACTCTTAGTTTAATTCAATCATGTTGTAGTAAACAGTTATACAAACGAGCTGACCTTCTATTTTGTGATGAAGTAATGGGTGGTGCATGGACAAATAGTCATTACCAGCCATTTACCTCTTGTGAAAATTTTTATAATGATTCTTCAAATTTCTTTAATTCATCACGCGTTTTCGGAACTTCTATATCACCATTGACAATTTTTTCTTTCCATTCCTCTACTTTTACTTTAATTTCTTCCGGGTAAGCATCTTCATTTGTGGAGGCAAGGAATACCCCGTCATCTTCTAAGCCGAATTCCAGAATCTTTCCCCCTGGGAAATCACCTTCAATACCAAGTTTACTTACTTCTTGAACTGATAAATCAACGCGTTTTACCATAGATGTAAGTGCAACATTATGTTCACCAATTTTTCCTTCATCATGCTGATCACGATCGACGCCAATGACCCAGATTTCTCTTTCAGGTGCATTTTTTTTCAAATCTTTTGCTTGGGCAAACACACCATTTCCTGCTGCCCCTGCAGCATGATAAATAATATCCGCTCCGTCTTTATACATTCTTGTAGCAATAAGCTTGCCATCAGCGGCTGAACTAAAGTTACCTACATATTGAATATCAATGTTTATATTAGGATTAACAGATTTTGCACCAGCGACAAAGCCAACTTCAAACTTGTTAATCAGTTCCGAATCAACTCCACCAACAAAACCAAGTTTATCGGTTTTCGTTTTCATAGCAGCTGCAACTCCCGCTAAAAAAGACCCTTCATGTTCAGCAAAAGTGATGCTCGCTACATTCGGTGCTTCAACAACAGTATCAACAATCGCATAATTAGTATCCGGATTTTGTTTAGCAACCTTGGATACAGAATCTTGCAGTAAGAAACCTACACCAAAAATTAAATCATAACCATCTTTTGTTAACCGAGTAAGGTTAGGTAAATAATCGGACTCATTATCTGACTGTGCATAATCAAAGCCCTTTCCCTTAGATAGGCCTTGTTCTTTACCCCACGCTTGCAATCCTTCCCAAGCGGATTGGTTAAACGATTTGTCATCTACTCCGCCCTCATCTGTAACTAAGGCAACGGAATAATCTTTTGACTTATCGTCGCCACCTGCTTCATCGCTTTTATCATTATTTGATTTATTAGTCCCTGAGCTACCGCAGGCTACTAATATAACCCCCAAGCTCAGAACTAAAACTAACACTAAAATATGCTTTGACTTTTGCAAAAGAATAACCCCCTTTAAATAATTAGGCTACTTTAATGAAAATCCGAACATCAAAATCTAATTTCCGCTTCATCACCTCCTAAAACAATAGCCAAGGTAAGCGATTTCATTTTATTGCTAACATGTTTTCATGTTTTACGTGCGCTTTCGTAAAACATGGAAACGAAACATGTCGGAACGAAAATAGTTAGCTGAGTATAAAACCGCTTCATCTTCATCTGTATAGTGCATTTGCTTTAATAATAAAAGCGGTTGATCAGGGCGACAATTTAAAATAGTATAAATCCGTTCATGATAGCCAAGTGGCTCAATGTAAGTAACTGCATACGCTACACGTTTATTCGCATAATCCTCCATTAGCTTAAAAAAAGAATCTGCCTGATGTACGCGATCAATAGGAATGACATCTTCCGGAATTTTATCGATACAAAAAACAACAGGTTCCCCATCGGCGGTCCGAACGCGTTCAATATTCACTAATTTATCTACTACCCTTGACGCAAACTTGCTTTTATCTTTATCAGAGGCTTCTTGAATATCTGTAAACAAGTATTTTGTACCAGCTTTTTTTCCTGATTGTTCAATCATGTATGTAACACTTGTAAGCTGTTCGATTCCTGATGAAAAAACAGGTTTGGGATTTACAAATGTACCAACACCGTGTCTTCTAGTAACAATATTATCTTCCTCTAAAATGCGGAGCGCTTCACGTAATGTTGCTCGAGATACTCCTAGCAGCTTTGCAAGCTGAAATTCAGAGGGAAGCTTTTCGTTCTCTTTATATACTCCATTTTCAATATCTTTTTTTATCCGATCAATTACTTGTAAGTATAAATGCCTCGAATCACTTTTAATCGACAAAATTTATCCCTCCAACGCCCTATTGTTGCAGACAGTAATCTGACCTCTGACGTATAACAGCTTTATTATCTTTATCATAGCATGGATTGATGCATAAATAAATAGCTAGCGTACAAATTTCGAAATCCGTTCTTTTATTTTGATAATAATCGACATAACTTTAACAAAAGTGCTCTTTCACAACCAATTAAAAACAGCAAAAAGCCAGATTTATTTGCTAACTTTTTGCTGCTCATTTTAATGATAGTATCTTCTAATTGATTGAATGAGATTGCTCGTCTGTCTGCTGACTAACTAACACTTTACGAGGTTTACTTCCTTCATACGGTCCAACAATTCCTCGTAATTCCATTGCGTCTATCAGTCTAGCTGCGCGTGTATAACCAATTCGGAACCGACGTTGCAGCATGGATACGCTGGCGGTTTGCATCTCCGTAATTAATTGTACCGCATCATCATATAATTCATCATCCACTTCATCTAACATTTCACTAGGCTCTTCAGGTATCATTTCTTCCTGATAGGAGGCCTTTTGCTGTTCAATACAATGATTTACTACACGTTCTACCTCTTCATCAGATAGAAAAGCTCCTTGCACACGAACAGGTTTCGATGCTCCTACTGGTAAAAACAGCATATCTCCTCGTCCCAGAAGCTTCTCAGCACCCCCGCTATCAAGAATGGTTCGTGAATCGGTAGTGGACGATACGCTAAAGGCGATCCGTGAAGGGATATTGGCTTTGATGACCCCAGTAATAACATCAACTGACGGCCGCTGGGTAGCAATAATTAAATGAATTCCTGCTGCCCGCGCCATTTGTGCTAATCTTGTAATCGCATCTTCAACATCTGCAGAAGCAACCATCATCAAGTCGGCAAGTTCATCTACTAACACAACAATATAGGGGAGATTAGGTTGTTTATCATCTGTACGCTTATTATATTTGCGAATATATTCATTATATCCTTCAATATTTCTCGTACCTGTGTCGGAAAATAAATCGTATCGTCTCTCCATTTCTGCTACAACCTTTTGTAATGCACGAGAAGCTTTTTTCGGATCGGTTACGACAGGTGCTAATAGATGTGGAATACCGTTATAGACATTCAGCTCTACTTTTTTCGGATCGATCATCATCATCTTTACTTCATGTGGTTTTGCCCGCATTAATATTGTCGTAATAATACTGTTTACACAAACACTTTTCCCGCTTCCAGTCGCTCCGGCAATCAGTAAATGCGGCATCTTATTTAATTCAGCAACGATCGCTTCTCCAGAAATATCTCTGCCAAGAGCAAACAATAACTTCGAACCTTGTTTATTGACAATACTATCTAATACTTCTCGTAATGACACCATTGCGATCTCTTGATTTGGTACCTCAATACCTACAGCAGATTTTCCTGGAATTGGTGCTTCAATCCGCAAATCTCTAGCTGCTAAGGCTAAAGCAAGATCGTCATGCAAGCTTACTATTTTACTAACTTTCACACCAGTACCGGGATATACTTCATACTTCGTTACCGCTGGTCCAACATGAACTTTTGTTACCCGTGCTTTTACACCAAAACTTGTAAATGTTTTTTCTAATTTTCGTACTGTCTCCTGAATCTTTGATTTCTCCTGCAACTGTGAATTATGTGCAGGTTCTGCCAGTAACTGCATTGATGGAAGCACATATTCATAGTTTTCCACCTCGGTCATCGGCATATTTTCTAATTCTTCATCATCAGACCGCTCCGTTTGCGTTTCTATATTGGACATTTCATGTTCGCGTTCCGCTGGTTGTTCATGATTAATTGTATGATCTGTAAAGTCTTGAATGACCGGCTCAACAACTGGATGTTCTTCTATAACTTCCTCGTTTTCCTTAACATTACCTTGATTTATTTGGACTTCTCGCTGTTTTGATTGTTTCTTTTTCAGCGAGGTCTTCATAACCTTTAAAGAGTTTGAAATCCGTTGCAGCAGTTTAGAAAAAATATCACCTACCGATAAATCCGTGATAAAAACGATGCCAATCATTATCGAGAACACAGCAACAATTTTAGCTCCAGTTAATGAAAACAAATAGTAGGCTAAGGTTAATAATAATGCTCCGGCCATCCCACCGCCTAAATATTCTGATGAAAGCTGTTTATCCAGATATAAGGAATAATTCTCCCATGTGGACCCAATAATTGATATTTTATTGTCACCAGCTATTGCTTGATCAAACATTTGGATATGTGTTAAGAGCAGTACGCCACAAACAATAATATAAAAACCAATAAGTCGTTTCGTCATAAAATAAGGTACTTTTCGTTTAACAATAAGAATTATCCCTGTGATAAGTAAGAGAACAGATGCTATAAAATACCAAATTCCTAAAAAGAAGCGAAATAAATGTTCTAAACCTCCTGGTATAACACCATCACTTATAGCACTCGCACCACTTCCGAATATCCCCAAAAAAATAAGTAACAGCCCGAGCAACTCTAGCTTTAACTGTTTTTTTAGTTTTGTATTGCGCTTCTTTTTCTTTCTTGCCATACTTTCACCTCAATCATTTTGGCAACTTTGTCCCGCATCTAAGGCGCCGTAAGACCCCCACTTCAAGAGTATAGTCTAAGTGGGAGATAACAGCTCCTAAATCCCCGATTCGTTCGGGTCGAGAGGACAAGAAGGACTACGACAGCGATACTTCGCGGTTTTTCAAGGACAAGAAAAACTTCCTGAAATAAACATCGCACGCAGAAAAAGTGTTTTCCTTTTTCAAGGACAGAGTTGCTACGGCAGCAATACACCGCACGTAGAAAAAGTGTTTTCCTTTTTCAAGGAGAAAAACGCTCCTTGAATGAAGTTTCACTGTATAATACTACAAGAAACAACAAATCAATAGTTTGTTTATCAAACGTTTTATGTATAGCGTACAACGAACCGCCCCTGTTAAAAACAGCATACAGCATAATTCTAGTATATCACATAGACATGGTAATTGACTTGCTTTACTAGTAAAATTGCTTGTAACTACAGCTGAGAATAGCTACTAGAATATCGTTTCACTTTGTCTTTCTTTATAGTATAGAATAAAAAAGGTTAAGGTCAGCTAAGGTCACAGACACTAGCATGTCCTATATGCCGAAATTCGATCGGCGTAGTTTCGAGTAGCGAGAACCGGACTTTTGAGCATCTCTCTATCAGCTTAAACGTTAAAATAGAGTGGAAGCTGCTTAATAAGATGCAACTACTCCACTCTATTAGTTAAGAGGATAGTATTAATGGTTATCTGTCTGGGAGATAATCGTCCCTGGTGAAAACTGCTGATTTAAAAAATCCTGTGGATCTGTAGATAACAACTGAAGGATTTCATAGGTTCCATCTGTTTTTTTTTCACAATACATCGATTTTCCATTATAGGAGACAACTTGACGATTTCCAAAACCTTGATCAGCCGGAAATATATCTTCATTTGCAAGCGGAGTATATAAAATCATCATTGAATCACCTGCTCTTGTTGCATTCCATTATCCTTAATCATTTCATTCACTTTTTTCATAGCCTCTTTCACACCGCCTACTCCATCAATCAAACCGTATTCTACTGCCGCTTTTCCAACCACATTTGTTCCAATATCACGTGTTAAGTTTCCTTTGGCAAACATGAGGTCTTTAAATTTTTTCTCCGAAATATGGGAATGATTAACTACAAAATCAACTACCCTGCTTTGCATTTCATCTAAATATTCAAATGTTTGTGGAACACCGATTACTAATCCTGTTAAGCGAATAGGATGAATGGTCATCGTTGCTGTTGGAGCAATAAAGGAATAATCGGCAGCTACAGCAATTGGTACACCAATAGAATGTCCTCCTCCAAGTACGATAGAGACTGTTGGCTTAGAAATAGATGCGATCATTTCTGATAACGCTAAACCCGCTTCTACATCACCACCAACCGTATTTAGTAAAATTACTAGTCCCTCTATTTTGGGATTTTGTTCAATAGCAATTAATTGGGGCAATAAATGCTCATATTTGGTCGTTTTATTTTGTGGAGGTAATTGAACATGACCTTCTACTTGCCCAATTATTGATAGCACATGAATATTTGAATCTGGTGCCTGTGGTATATTTACTTGCCCTAGCTGTTGGATTTTTTGTACTAACGCAGAAGAATTATTCTCTTGACCCTGTTCCTCTTTCTTCTCTGGCTCATTATTATTCATTTACGTACACTCTCCTCATAACATATTCTTTTCTTAGTATGGACGTAAATAAATATAGCCATGCAAATAAAGTGAAACTTCATTTCTTGGAATGCCTTTCCCAAGAAATGTTAGTAGAACGAATCGGGCATTTAGGTGCCGTTAACTACCGCTTAGACCCCCTTTGTATCACTCAAGATCTTGATGTGGGAATCTACGGCACCTTACATGCGGGATAAATAGAAGAAAACTTGGCGAACGACAAGTCTGTAATAAAAAAAGTTACCTAAGTCACATATGTGCACCTAAAATTATTTAACTGCTCCCTAAGTTTCAATCTTTATTAGAAATTAGAAAAACTTGGCTTATCCTCAAGTCTTTATGGCGAAAGCTATAGTTTTTCTTATACTATAAACCATAAGTTTAATACTTTTTCATAGTACAAAAAAAGAAAATACCGGCTTTACTTACCGATATTTTCAATGATTGCAGTTAATTCATCTCGCTCCTCCGGCGTTAAATCTAAAAGTGGTAAACGTAAGCCTCCAACATCCATTCCTTTTATCTGTAAGGCTGCTTTTACAGGAGATGGCGATGGCGCTTTGAATAATCCTTTCATTACAGGTAAGAGCTTCCGATGGAATTGAGCTGCTTGTTGCGTCTTTCCTTCATAAAACAGCTTTACCATTTGCTTCATTTCATTTCCTACTATATGAGAAGCAACAGACACGACACCGGTACCGCCAATTGATAAAACGGGTAATGTCATACTGTCATCGCCACTGTAAACGGAAAAGTCATCATCTGTACGTTCAATGATCTCTGCAATTTGATCAAGGTCTCCACTAGCTTCCTTAATGGAAACAATATTATCGATTTTGCTTAATGCGATCGTTGTTTCAGCAGTTATATTGACGACCGATCTGCCGGGAATATTGTAAAGCATTACTGGACGCCTCGTTTCCTTTGCAATCACCTTAAAATGTTCATATAAACTCCGTTGATTTGGCTTATTATAATAAGGTGTAACAAGCATAATTGCATCAACATCACAACGTTCTGCTTCTTTCGTTAATGCAATAGAAGTTTTCGTATTATTGCCTCCTGTTCCCGCTATCACAGGAACTCGTTTATCCACTGTTTTTACGACATGACGAAAGAGACTGATCTTTTCCTCAGCTGTTAAGGTTGGTGACTCTCCTGTTGTACCTGCAACAACTAAACCATCTGTTCCATTATTCAACAAATGCTCAATGAGTACGTTAGTTTGGTCATAATCAATGTTGCCATTATGATCAAATGGTGTAACCATTGCGGTTAAAACTCGACCAAAATTCATTCCTTATCACCTTTTTTCTATTCTCTGTTCTTTAAAAATTCTACACGTGACCTAAATCAAATACTTCGTGTAATGCATTTACAGCCATTTTTAAGTCTTTTTCATGAACTAGAACCCAAATCGTCGTATGACTGTCTGCGGATTGAAGAATTTGTACATTTGCATCAGTTAGTGCTTGCACGATTTTAGCGGCAACACCGGGAACTCCAGTCATTCCTGCCCCTACCGCTGAAACTTTAGCACAATTTTCGGTGATTTCTGGGTGAAATCCAAGCGTTTCTAATATGTGTACGGCTTTTTCTGTATAAATATCCGGCACAGTATAGATCACTCCGGTCGGTGAGATAGTAATAAAATCAACGGATATACCTGCCTCTGCCATTGCCTTAAACACATCTGATTGCATACCAAATTCTGCTTCTTTTATTTGTACGCGAATTTGCGTAATGGAGTCTATATGTGCTATTCCTGTAATTAAACGATCTGTTATATCCATACCTTCTACACGGGAAGAAGTAACAAGTGTTCCTGAATCCTTCGAATATGTTGATCTTACACGCATCGGAATTTTCCCTTGCATGGCAATTTCTACGGCGCGCGGATGAATCACCTTAGCTCCTTGATATGCTAAATTACAAATTTCCGAATACGTAACTACATCTAGAGGTCTAGCCGTTTCCACAACGCGCGGGTCGGCAGTCATAATCCCATTTACATCGGTAAATATTTCGATGCGTTCCGCTGCTAAGGCAACTCCTAATGCTGCTGCTGTTGTATCACTGCCACCTCTGCCAATCGTTGTTATATCACCAGCTTCTGTTACCCCTTGAAATCCTGCAACAACTACCACATCATGGGTTTCTAATTCTTTTAAAACTCGTTCTGGTTTTACTTCTTTGATTTTTGCTTGGGTAAAATCATCCGTCGTAATAAATCCAGCATTTGCGCCAGATAAAGCTGTCGCATTAATATGATGCTTTTGTAATTCATTGGACAAAACAACCGACGAAATAATTTCACCGCATGACATAAGCATATCCAATTCTCGTGGCGTATTTTTATTCGCCGGAAAGCCAACTAGCCCAAGCAGTGTATCCGTTGCATAGGGGTCTGGTTTTCGCCCTAAAGCAGAAACGACAACTACTAATTTATATTCTTTTACTAATGCATCTTTAATATGTTTAATAACATGTTCTCGATTTTTTTCGGACTGAACAGAAGTACCGCCGAATTTTTGAACGAGTATTTCCATACGTACACCTCTATCGTTGCAACCAATTGTTTTGAATTAATTCTTGAGCGATTTGAACTGTATTCCAAGCTGCGCCTTTTAATAAATTGTCCGACACAATCCATAAATGGAAACCGTTTTTATGATCTAAATCTTTTCTAACTCTGCCGACAAATACTTCTTCCTTTCCGGCAGCAGTTAATGGTGTAGGGTATAGCTGTTCCGAAGGGTTATCTTGCAAAACAAGACCGTCAGCTCCCTGCAATTGTTTCCATACATCTTCCACTGTAACATTTTCCTTTTCTACTTCAATATAAACACTTTCCGCATGAGAAGTGAAAAATGGAAGCCTTACACAAGTTGCTGCTACAGACAACTCAGAGGCGTGCATGATTTTTTTGGTCTCATTAATCATTTTCATTTCCTCAAACGTATAGCCATTATCTTGAAATACATCAATTTGTGGCAGTGCATTAAATGCAATTGGAAAATGCTTTTTATCTCCTTTAACCGGAAGAAGCTCTGCATGAAGCTCTTTCCCTGCTAAATAGTCCTGAGATTGCTTCGTTAACTCATCACATGCTTCATTACCAGCCCCGGACACAGCTTGATAGGTAGAAACAATGATGCGTTTTAAGCCGAAAGCGTCTTTAAGCGGCTTTAAAGCAGCTACCATTTGGGTCGTTGAACAGTTTGGATTGGCAATAATTCCTTGATGCTGCTTCAAGTCAGCTTTGTTTACTTCAGGAACCACTAATGGAACGGAATCATCCATCCGATAGGCGCTTGTATTATCAATCACTACTGCTCCACGCTTTACTGCCTCTGGAGCTAATTTTTTAGATACGGAACCTCCAGCTGAAAATAGAGCAATATCCACTCCGGTAAAACTTTCTGGAACTGCTTCCTCAACAATGACTTCCTGTTGCTTAAACATTTTCTTCGTACCTGCTGATCGCTTTGAAGACAACAACTTTAATTGATCTATTGGAAAATCCTTTTCTTCTAATAACTCGATTATTTTTTGCCCAACTGCACCTGTTGCTCCAACGACAGCTACATTATAAGCTGATTTTTGCGACATTACCAATTGCTCCCTTCAAAAAAACAAGTTTATTAGACTTCTAGCTTATCATTTTACCATAGATTAGCCTTCGTGAGGAACAATAACTGGCTGAAGTTGTTTAAAATTTAATGCCGATTCTACAGTTTCTGGTAATAACTCCATTTTAGCTACAAGTGAGTTTGGCTTGTTATACGGATCATCCTGACCAAATGGAATAAAATAAATCAATTTACTAGCCATCAGCCTCATTACGTTTACCCCATTTAAGCCAAGTGCATCGTTTGTTGAGATACCGACTACAACTGGGCGTTGATTCCGCATCGTTGCTTTTGCAGCCATTAATACAGGAGAGTCAGTCAAAGCATTGGCGAGCTTACTTAAGGAATTTCCAGTTAAAGGTGCAATAACCATACAATCTAATGGCATTTTAGGCCCTAATGGCTCTGCTTCAGGCATCGTCGTAATAATTTCTTTTCCCGTTATGGCTTTAATTTTATCCAGATGATCTTGAGCATCTCCGAATTTCGTGTCAGTTGTTCGTACGGTATATGTTACTACCGGGACCACTTCTGCTCCAAGCATCATCAAACGCTCCATTTGTGGAAAAACCTGATCATACGTACAATGAGATCCCGTCAAACCAAAACCAATTCGTTTACCAGCTAAACCCATTTTATTTACCCTCCTATTGATATATTTAAAAGTTATCTTTTATCAAATAGCAGCTAATTGTTGTTTAATAACATCTGCCAATATTTTTCCAGCCGTTTTAGGAGCTACAATCCCTGGCAGACTTTTAGCCAATATTGCTTTAATTCCACGCTGCTTCGCATATTGGAAATCTGTTCCTCCCGGGCGAGAAGCTAGATCAATAATGACAGCATGTGATGGGAGATGTTTTAATTCTTCCTTTCCAATGACTTGTGCGGGTATCGTATTAATTAACAGATCACAATTTTCCATATGCTGTGCTAACTGCTGTAGCGGTACGGCTGTTAATCCCATTTCGGTAATTCGAGCTAAATCCTTCACTCTAGTTGCACTAACTGACACTTTTGCACCCAATGCAGCAAATTTATTTGCTACGGTATTTCCTACTCGACCAAATCCAACCACCATGACACGTGAAGAATGAATCGTGAAATCAGTATGTTCGATTGCCATCATAATCGTACCTTCTGCAGTTGGTATCGAGTTATATATCGCAACATCATCTCTATCTAATAATGGAACTAGTTTAATATTTGCTTTCTTCGTTGCTTTTGTTAAATAATCATTTGTTATCCCAGTAAAAACAATAGTGGATTTGCGAAGCTTTTGAAACCAATCCATAGTAAGATAAATTGGTTTTTCGGAAAAAACCGGTTCGACACGCCCTTCCATGTCAGTTCCTGTAATTGGTAAAATAACAGCATCTAAATTCCTCGAGTCAATCTCATGAATGGTTACTTGTTTTAAACCTGTAAACCCCTGCTCCAACTTATCGAAACCGACAAGTATAATTGTTATATCTGCTGATGCCTGAAGTTGTCTAATTAATTCCAAATAACGCGCATCTCCGCCGATAACTGCAATTGTTTGCTTCATACTTGTGAACACCCTCCAAACGTACCAATTTGAATCACACTTCTTTATAGCTTATGTGCTAATTACAAGTTAGTGATTATGTTTAAGAAATCTCAGCTGGTATTAATAATTTATACAAACGATTGACATCGTTATTTATCTGAAGTAAGACATTAACATTTTTTATATGCTCTCTAAACATTAGAAAAACTTGGTTTGTCGCCAAGTCTTTAGCGAAAGCTGTAGTTTTTCTTATACTATAAACCCTAAAATTTTATACTTTCCTATAGTAGAACAAAAGTTCAAGCGACCGGTTAACTACGTACAGACTGGAGCGCATCTGACCCATTTTTCTCATCATGTTCGCAACATCATTAGCACATTTTTGAAATGAGAAAAATACCGATCCTTACATCCGGGATAAAGTGAACTTCATTTCTTGGAACGCTTTTCCCAAGAAATGTTAATACCGCAAGGGTTTGACTTAAAGGCCTCTGAACCAATCGGGCATTTAGGTGCCGTTATCTCCAATTTAAACTTCTGATGTTGACTTATCGTAGGAAGGAGATCGAAGTTTGCTAGACGCTCGAGCGCTTAAGATAGACGACAAAGTTACCTTTTCAAAAAAATATCCACCATGTGAAATGAATACACTTGTCTAGACATTAGAAAAACTCGGCTTATCGCCAAGTCTTTATGGCGAAAGCTGTAGTTTTTCTTATACTATAAACCCTAAAATTTTATACTTTCCTATAGTATAAAAAAAGCTAGAACCCAATAGGAAGGCACTAGCTAACACTGCTACTTTATACTGTGATTGGATAGTTTTATTTAGTATCGATAATTATCATATCCTCGCCAATCTTTTTAATCGCGCTCCACTGAATTTTTGTTTCTTCCGCTTCTTTTTTTAAACCAAACCATTTATAATTTGGAATAATAAATGCTTCAATTTGTCCGGTCATTTCATTTATTTCTAAATCCGTTTGCCCTAATACTCCTAATCTTGAACCATCATTTACATTGACAATCTCTTTTCCACTAATTTCTTTATAGCGCAAGTTAGCCTACCCCCATTCTCTTTTTTACTATGTATATGCAATTAAAAAAAACCTATGTTTCCATAGGTTCTACAAATAAGTTATAGGTTTGTTTGATCTTACTTTAACCACTTATTTAGAGTCGGATGAAATTAATGCAATCGATGGTGCTTGTTTAAATACAATGTCCATTACATACTGTATGGATGAATGATTAACTGCATCAATAAGTTCCACCATCTCATCTAAACTAAGATGTTCTTTTAGAATTAATTCATTTTTTCCGTTTCTGCTCATCCGACTATTTGTACTTTCGGAGCTTAATAACAAACTCCCTTTTAGCTGTTCTTTACTATTTTCAAGTTCTCGATCGGTTAAACCATTTATTATAAAATCATCAATTGTTGTTTGAATCACATCAATTAATTTCTCTAATTGATCTTTGCCTGTTCCTGCATAAATCGTTAATAAACCACTATCCATAAACGAAGAATGATAGGAAAATACGGAATAAGCTAAGCCCTGTTTTTCCCTAACATCCTGAAACAGTCGAGAACTCATACTCCCACCAAGTACATTGTTCATAATAATTAAGCTATAAATATATTCATCATTTATGGGTAACCCATTATATCCTAAGCATAAATGAGCTTGTTCGGTGTCTTTATAACGCTCTATTCGTTTACTTAAAAATGTAGGCTCCGTAATAGTTGTAGAAGTAGCAGCATAATGATAGCTCCCAAAGTAATCTTCCACCATTTTTATAAAAGCAGCATCTACATTTCCTGCTACCGATACGACAACATTCTCAGGATGGTATCTAGTATGCATATACTTCCTTAATCTTTCTTTAGTAAATGCTCCTAAATGCTCTTCTGTCCCTAAAATAGGCAAGCCAAGCGGATGTTTTCCATAAGCAGCTCTTGCTAATAAATCATGGACAAGGTCGTCGGGGGTATCCTCGTACATTTTAATTTCTTCGTAAACTACTTTTTTTTCTCTTGCCATTTCGACTTCTTCAAAGGTAGAGTTAAAAAACATATCTGCTAATATTTCTAAAGCCGTTTCTTTGTGTGTATCCACAACCTTTGCGTAAAAGCATGTATATTCTTTTGATGTAAATGCATTTACATGTCCGCCAATAGCATCAAATTGCTCTGCAATGTCCTGAGCAGAGCGTGTCTTTGTTCCTTTAAAAAACATATGCTCTAGAAAGTGAGAAATTCCATTTTCTTCGTCTGTTTCATTACGAGAACCTGTTAGTACCCAAATTCCAATTGTCACGGATCGAACTGCGGGAATTCGTTCCAAAACAATACGTAAACCATTTTCACATATATGTTTTTCTATCACTGTAAATCCTCCTAATGTTTTCAAAATAACATGATTATCTTTGGGTATCAACCAGCTTTTCAATCGTATTTATTTTTAATTTTTTATCTTTGATAGATGTAATCAATTGATCTAAACCACGTGCTGTTGCTTCTGTTGGGTGCATTAAGATGGTTGCACCCGGATGAAGCTTTTCATTTACCCGGTTAAGCATAACAGAAACAGAAGGATTCTTCCAATCAATCGTATCAACGGTCCAAAGGACAGTTTCCATATTTAATTGATGACCAACTTGGACAACATGATCGTTATAGCTGCCACTAGGAGGAGCGAACCACTTTGGAGTGGTTCCGATAATAGCTTTAATGATATCATTTGTTTGTACAATCTGCTCCACCATATTTTGATTGGATAACCTAGACATATCGGGATGATTATAAGCATGATTTCCGATCAGATGGCCTTGTTCGTGAATCATTTTTACTAATTCAGCATTATTTTTTGCCCATTTTCCTTCGATGAAAAAGGTTGCCTTTACATGATGCTTTTTTAAAGTTGATAATAGTTCAGGAACATATGCTTCTCCCCATGAAACATTAATAAGAAATGCTACCATATTTTTTTCTGGATGCCCGCGATATATTGGTGAAGGCGGCAAATCCTTTAAGTCTGTTTTCGGTGGAACTTCATCATAGACTAATAAAGCCTCTTTAAATACGCCTTCTTTCTTCATCTTTTCATAGGATTTATCTATATTAACGATTCGGCCATTACGACCTGGTGTTTTTTTCCATACCCTGTCAATATATGCATCTTGTGGTGTCTCTTCATAGTGTTTTGCTTTTGTTTCTATCTCATTATATAGTGAATCTTCTCTATTTATTGTTTCCGTAATGTTAGTCGTGTCCATTGGTGTAATTACATTTCTATTTATATCAAACGTCAATACTACAAGTATGATAAAAACGATAAAATGTATCAAATGCCGATAACGGTGCACACGTATCCCCCCCTCATTACTACATATATGATAAAAGAGGACAAGGTATGCTATCCGTCAGAGCGATTTAAAACTTAAAAAGGAAATAAGTTAGGAAGGAGATCGAAGTTTGCTAGTCGCTCGAGCGCTTAAACTAGACGATATTAATTTTCAAAAAAGATATCCACAAGATAGAAACGGATATAGTTCTTAGATAATAAAAAAGAAACTGGAATGCCAGCTTCTTGTTTTTTTATGATTTTGGCTTTGATGCTTCTCTTCGTTCACGTTCTTCTTTTAATACTGCTTTTCTGGACAAATTTATCCTTCCATGTTGATCAATTTCTTTTACTTTTACTAAAATTTTATCACCAATGGAAACAACGTCTTCTACTTTGTTTGTTCTTTCCTCTGCTAATTCAGAAATATGAACAAGTCCATCTTTTCCTTTAAATAATTCAACAAAGGCACCGAATTTTTCAATCCGCTTTACTTTTCCAAGATACATTTGACCAACTTCTACTTCTCTTACTAAATCCTCAATAATGTGTTTCGCTTCTTCATTCATTTTTTCATCTGTTGACGAGATAAAGATATTTCCATCTTGTTCAATATCAATTTTTACACCAGTTTCATCAATGATTTTATTGATTTGCTTTCCGCTAGGTCCAATAACATCACGAATCTTTTCTGGGTTAATTTGCATGGTTAAAATTTTTGGCGCATATTCCGAAAGCTCTTCTTTTGGTTTGGAAATTGTAGCGAGCATCGAATCAAGAATTTGCATACGACCTTTTTTAGCTTGATGCAGTGCTTCTTCTAGAATTTGTTTAGATAATCCATCAATTTTTATATCCATTTGTAATGCCGTTACACCTTTGGCGGTACCCGCCACTTTAAAGTCCATATCACCTAATGCATCTTCCATGCCTTGAATATCGGTAAGAATCGTATAATCTTCTCCTGATTTTACAAGACCCATAGCAATCCCGGCAACTGGTTCCTTAATTGGAACTCCTGCATCCATCATTGCAAGTGTACTTGCACAAATACTTGCTTGTGATGTAGAACCATTAGACTCCAAGACTTCTGATACGAGCCGAATGGTATATGGAAACTCTTTTTCAGAAGGAATTACTTTTTCTAATGCTCGTTCTCCTAATGCACCATGTCCAATTTCGCGTCGGCCAGGTCCACGTATTGGGCCGGTTTCACCTACACTGTATGCTGGAAAATTGTAATGGTGCATAAAGCGTTTGGATTCTTCTAAATCAAGCCCATCAAGAATTTGTACATCACCTAATGCCCCGAGTGTACATACACTTAAGGCTTGCGTTTGCCCGCGTGTAAACAAACCAGATCCATGTGCTCTAGGCAATACATTAATTCGTGAAGAAAGTGGACGTATCTCATCGATTTTACGACCATCTGGCCGTATTTTTTCTTTCGTAATTAATCTTCGTACTTCTTCTTTTACCATATTATCAAGCACTGCTTTTACTTGTTTAGCTTCTTCTTCATCTTCGTCGTACAATGCGAGCACTTCTTCTTTTACAGCTTCAATAGCTTCCTCACGTGCCAGCTTTTCTTTTACTTGAATTGCTTGAAGCAATTTTTCTTTTGCTTGGGCTTCTACTTTTTCTGCCAAGTCTTGATCAATTTCAAATAAAACGGGTTGTTGCTTCTCAACACCAGCCGCTTGAATAATTTCTTCTTGAAACTCAACTAAACGAATGATCTCTTCGTGCCCAAACATAATTGCCTCTAACATTACTTCCTCTGGAACTTCATTAGCGCCTGCTTCGACCATATTGATAGCATCTTTCGTTCCGGCTACAGTTAAATCAATATCACTTTGTTCTTCTTGTTCAACTGTTGGATTAATGACAAATTCACCATTTACTCGTCCAACATGAACTCCTGCAATTGGTTCTGAAAATGGAATGTCTGAGATGCATAGAGCGATAGAAGAACCAATCATTGCTGCTATTTCTGAAGAACAATCCTGATCAACACTCATAACTGTACTAATCACTTGTACTTCATTTCGATACCCATCGGGAAATAAAGGACGAATCGGGCGATCGATTAAGCGTGAAGAAAGAATTGCTTTTTCACTAGGTCTTCCTTCTCGCTTAATAAATCCTCCTGGAATTTTCCCGACTGCATAGAGACGTTCCTCGTAGTTAACCGTTAGCGGAAAAAAAGGAAGATCTTTAGGTTCATTAGACGCTGTTGCTACGGATAACACCGCAGTATCTCCATAGTGAATCATACAAGCGCCATTTGCTTGCTTTGCTAATTCTCCGGTTTCAACAATAAATTTCTTTCCGGCGATTTGTGTAGAGAATTGATGTTTGTCTTCTGCCATTAGTTCAAGTACTCCTTTCAAAAACATTATACCTTATATTTTAAAATGAATAAGCATGATTGTAAATTTTATGTAGATAATAAAAGGGTTTACTAAATTTCATATACATATACCTTATTTATACAACCATCCCATGTTTTCTATTATATACGTGGAAAATCTGTAAGAAAAGTATAGTCTCCTTCTAAATAGACTAAGAAAGCAAAAAGGCTAAAATTAACCTACTAGTTGCACTTATACGTAAAACTTAGAAAATTTGTTACAAATAGTAAACTTAGCTTGTATCATCACTGTAATTGTATGTATTTTCATAGGATGCTTTTTACTTTCTTAACGTAGAACGAACAAAAGCTTAAGCGCTCGTTTAGCGACGTACGAACTAGTGAACTTCTGACGAGATAAAGTGAAACTTCATTCAAGGAGTGCTTTTCTCCTTGAATGTTAGTTAAACGAATCGGGGATTTAGAAGCCGTTTTTCTCATAAAGTTGCAACATCATAAGCAGATCTTTGAAATGAGAAAATTACGGATTCTTACATCCGGGATAAAGTGAAACTTCATTCAAGGAGTGCTTTTCTCCTTGAATGTTAGTTAAACGAATCGGGGTTTTAGGAGCCGTTTTTCTCATAAAGTTGCAACATGATAAGCAGATCTTTGAAATGAGAAAAAATATGGCCTCTTTACATCCGGGATAAAGAAAACATGCCTCTAAAACAGGGGGATACCGACGCCTAAGTGGCAAGTCCGCTTTTAGTCGGCCTTCCTTTAGATTCGAGGCGATGTTGACTTATCGTAGGAAGAAGATCGAAGTTCGTTACAGCTAGAGCACTTAAGCTAGACGAACCTGCTTTCGAAAAAGATGTCCACCATGTAGAAACGGATATAATTTCCTAGACTATAAAAAAGCAGGATTTCTCCTGCTTTTTTACTTATCTGCGTAGACCTAGCTTATTAATCAATTCACGATAACGAGTAACGTCTTTTTTACGAAGATAGTTCAATAAATTACGACGCTTACCTACCATTTTCAAAAGTCCGCGACGCGAATGGTGGTCTTTTTTGTGTATGCGTAAATGTTCATTTAGAGTATTGATTTCCTCCGTAAGTACAGCAATTTGCACCTCTGGAGAACCAGTATCCGTGTCATGGATTTTAAAATCATTGATGATTTCTTTCTTACGCTCTTGTGTAATAGCCATTCTGGCTCACCTCCTAATTTTACAATTTGACATCCCCACTCCCCTAGCAAACGTCGGAGTTACGTTTTGCCAAGCGGTGGTTCGACTTTTTTATGTTACACTTCTTTTGCAAAAAATGCAAGTGCTGGGATTAAGTTTATCGAGAAAAAAATGCACGAATTTCTTTTTCATCTTTTTTTATTTGGTCAATTAATTCATTCTTCCCGGGAAATTTCTTTTCATTTCGAATAAATCTATGAAACTCAATTAATAGTTCTTCCCCATAAAGTTCATGATTGTAGTCAAAAATATTTACTTCAAGAATCGGTTCATCCATTTCTGTTTCAAAGGTTGGATTAAATCCAAGGCTTGCCATCCCTTCATATTTTTCTTGCTTATAAATCGCTTTCACCGCGTAAACACCAGGTCTCGGTAACAATGCTTCAGGATTGGTATTGATATTGGCCGTTGGGTAGCCCATTTGCTTTCCACGCTGTGCACCCTTTATAACGATTCCATCAACAAGCAATGGTCTTCCAAGCAATTGATTTGCTTCTTCTATTTCTCCTATACGAAGCAATTGCCGAATTTTTGTAGAACTGATTTTTTCATTATTGCATTCTACTTTCTCTACTTTTGTATAGGTAAATACCCCTTTTGCATGAGCAGCAATCGTATTCATATTCCCCTTTCCTTTATGACCATAGGAAAAATCAAATCCAGCAACCAGATGCTTTATATGCAGACCCTTAATAAAATGATCAATAAACCCTTGGGCTGATAAAGCTGCCAGTTCAGCATTAAACGTAATAACATATAATCTATCTACATCAAGCCGTTTTAAAATCTCCTGTTTTTCCCTCATTGGGGTAATATATTTAACATGCTTAACTGCTTTATTTAATACAACAGAAGGGTGTGGGTAGAATGTAATGACTGCGCTTTCCATGTTTCTTCGTTTTGCTTCTTTCACTGCAGTTTTAATAACGTGTTGATGACCTTTATGTATACCATCAAAAAAACCAATAGCAGTAACTGTTTCTGGTAAATCTTCAAGCATGAGAGTGTGCGGATATGTTAACTGAAATGTTCGCATCTTTATTTCACCTACACTTTCTTATCTACTAAATACACGGACTGGTTTGATATATTCTGGTTGATCGGGATGTATTTTATAAATTGCTAAAGCTTCATTTTTATGCATCATTATAAAAGGATCCGTCTTCACGTTCATTATACGTGGTAGTTTTTGCCCGTGAAACACTTTTTTTGCTGTCTCTTGGTCAACAAAGTATTGATCCAAATGCGGTAATCCAGCTTGAATAGGATATAATAACTCTGTTTCTTGCTTACGCTTGACAGCCTCTTCTATTGTAGCAAATGTTACTGCATTTTTGTGGGAAAATGCACCTGTAGCTTCCCTGATTAATAAAGACATATGGGACGGATACTCTAACTCTTTTCCAATATCAACACATAATGTACGTATATACGTTCCTTTTGAACAACTAACCCGAAAAGTTAACGTATGATTTGTTTGATCAGGTGGAGACAGCAATACTAGTTCATATATTTCCACACGACGTATTGGTCGTTCCACAGTTTCATTATTTCTTGCGTACTCGTATAGTTTTTTTCCCTTTACTTTAACTGCAGAGTACATTGGGGGGATCTGTTCTATTTCTCCGGTAAACTTAGCAAATACAGTATTAATTTCATCTTCGGTTGGAAAATTGCTTACCGTTTTCTGTGCAATAATCTCTCCTGATGCATCTTCTGTCGTTGTGGCTATCCCTAATTGCAACTCAGCTCTATAAACCTTTTTTGTATCTGTTAAAAATGAAACTATTTTCGTTGCTTTACCAATACAAATCGGTAAAACACCTTCTGCATCTGGATCCAGCGTTCCTGTATGTCCAACTTTTTTTGTGCCAAATAATTTACGCACTTTGTATACACAATCATGGGATGTAAATCCTTTAGGCTTCCATAATGGCAAAATTCCATCCATATGTAAAAAACCTCCATTTTTTAATTAACAGATGAAGGAAAAATCTGACCTTACTATGAGGTCAGATTTTTATCTACTGTAGCAAACCATTCCCGTGAAACGGTGCGGACTGGCAAGTATAGATCCTTCAAAAAACATGCAAGTAGATTACTTCTTTAAGTCGCGAAGAATCGTTTCAATTCGATTGCCATACTCATATGCTTCATCATATTCAAATGTTAATTCAGGTGTTTTCCGCAAACGGATTCGTTGCCCGATTTCTGAACGAATGAATCCTTTCGCTTTGGCTAAGCCAAGTAACGTATCTTTCTTTTGTTTTTCGTCACCTAATACCGAAATATACACCTTTGCCTGCTGTAAATCACCTGTAACTTCTACATCTGTTACTGTTACAAATCCAACTCTAGGATCTTTAATCTTCCGAGTTAAAATTTCTCCTAATTCTTTCTTCATTTGTTCACTTACTCGGTTAGCTCTTAATTGAGACATTTCTTTCACCTCATCATAGAACTCCTGCATTTAAAGGGAGTCGTAATTTAGATTCTTTCCACATTAGTAATGGTTCGTTCAAGTTCAGTATATGAATCAATCACATCCATTACTCCTTGAATCACTTGTTCAGCATGTACTTGCTCCGTTGAAATCGTAACGATACCAAGCTTTGTTCGTTGCCATAAATGATGATAATCCAATTCCGTTACAGCTATATTAAAGTCTTTTTTTAACTTAGCTATAAGGCGCTTCAATACGGAGCGTTTTTGCTTTAACGACTGACCCTCATACAATATACATTCTACTTCGGCATAAAGGATCATTATCGTTTAATTTCCTCCATGACAAACGCCTCGATGATATCTCCTTCTTTAATATCATTAAAGTTTTTGACCGTAATTCCACATTCATAATTTTGCGCTACCTCTTTGACATCATCCTTAAAGCGTTTCAATGCTGCAATTTCACCTTCAAATTGAACAACACCATTACGAATTAAACGCACACCGGAATTTCTGGTAATTTTCCCATCTGTTACATAACAACCAGCTATGGTACCAACTTTTGATACTTTAAATGTTTCTCTTACTTCTGCTTGACCGATCGTCTTTTCTTCATACTCCGGATCAAGCAAACCTTTCATCGCTGACTCAACTTCCTCTATTGCTTTATAAATAACGCGATGTAGTCTGACATCTACCTTTTCACGTTCTGCTGCTTTTTTTGCATTGACATCCGGACGCACATTAAAGCCGATAACTACTGCGTTGGAGGCAGCAGCTAAAATAACATCTGATTCAGTGATAGCACCTACACCGGAATGAATAATTTTAATATTGACGCCTTCTACTTCGATTTTTTGCAAGGAAGAAGCAAGTGCTTCGGCTGAACCTTGAACATCTGCTTTAATAATAATATTAATTTCTTTCATATCGCCTTGTTTAATTTGTTCAAACAAGTCATCTAAACTAACTTTCGTTTGTTCACTGCGGTTTTCTTGGATTTGCTTTTGTTGTCTTGCTTCCCCAATTTGCCGAGCTTTTTTCTCATCTTTAAACACAAGGAATTGATCGCCAGCCTGCGGTACATCATTAAGTCCTGTTATTTCCACAGGAGTCGACGGTCCGGCTTCTGTTACACGTTGACCAACATCATTAACCATTGCACGAACACGACCATACGTATTTCCAACAACGATCGAATCACTTACATGAAGCGTACCATTTTGCACAAGTAATGTGGCTACTGAACCTCTTCCTTTATCAAGTTCTGCCTCTATTACCGTACCAAAAGCAGGCTTGTTTGGATTTGCTTTTAATTCTTCAACTTCCGAGACAAGTATAATCATTTCTAATAATTCGTCAATACCTTCTCCTTTGATAGCAGAGATGTTTACAAAAATAGTATCCCCACCCCAATCTTCAGGGACTAGTCCATATTCTGTTAGTTCCTGCATGACTCTGTTCGGATTAGCAGTTTCTTTATCAATTTTGTTAACCGCTACGATAATTGGTACTTCAGCAGCCTTTGCATGATTGATCGCTTCTACAGTTTGTGGCATTACTCCATCATCAGCAGCAACGACAAGTACTGCAACGTCCGTAACTTGGGCACCACGTGAGCGCATGCTGGTAAACGCAGCGTGACCCGGGGTATCTAGAAAAGTGATTTTCTTACCATCATTTTCAACTTGGTAAGCACCAATATGTTGTGTAATACCACCAGCTTCTCCTGCCGTTACTTTTGTGTGACGGATTGAATCCAGCAAAGTTGTTTTTCCATGATCGACATGTCCCATAATAGTAACAACGGCAGGCCTTTCAACCAAATCTTCCGGCTTATCCTCGGCGATATATTTATCTAAGTCTGTATCTTCAAGAATTACTTCTTTTTCAACTTCTACATCAAATTCTGCACAAATCAGCTCAATAGCATCATCATCTAAGTCTTGGTTTTTTGTAGCCATCACTCCAAGGAACATTAGTTTTTTTATAATTTCTGATGTATCCTTATTTAATTTATCAGCTAATTCGCTTACCGTTAGCGTACCGTGATATTTAATTTCCTTTGGAGTTTCTTTCTTTTCTACCGGTTGTTTAGCAGCTGTCTTATTATTGCCCTTTGCTTTCTTACCTTTCGCCGGCTTTCCTTGTTGCTTTTGATGTTTGTTATTCGATTTGTCCTGTTTATGTTGTCGTTTTTTTGATGTAGCTTGATTTGCTTTTGTGCGCTGATTTGGATTTGGTTTTGATTTAGTTTCAGTTTTTGAAGTTGAATCATCGGTAGATTTTGCTGCTTTCTTCGTTTTTTTAAAATGTTCATCAAGCTTTGCTATCTCATTCTGTGCAATAGTTGACATATGATTTGTAACATCAACATTGTTTTCTTTTAAAAATGCAACTACTGCTTTACTTGAAATATTATTTTGTTTTGCATATTCATATACACGCATTTTACTCATACGTTCACCCCCGAATTTATTCCCCGAGTAACGATCTTAACTTAACAGCAAACCCTGCATCTAAAATCGCAATTGCTACTCTTTGGGTTTTCCCAATAGCTTTCGATAACGTTTCTCTATCATCAACTATGGCATATGGTATTTCATAGGTTTTACATTTATCCGTTAGTTTTTTTTTCGTTTGTGGACCAATGTCGCTGGCTAATAAGATTAATTTTGCGCGATTGGTACGAATATCTTTAATAATGGCCTCTTCTCCTAGAGTGCATTTGCCAGCTCTAAACGCAAGACCAAGTATATTCAGATAGTTATTTTTCATCATTTGCATCTGCTACCAGTTCTCTTAGCTCTGTAAAAATTGCAGTATCAACGGTAACATTTAAGTGTTTGTTTAACACATTCGTTTTTTCCGCTTGATCGATCACTGCTATATCTTTTGAGAGGTAAGCTCCCCTCCCATTTTTTTTACCAGTTGGATCCACAAACACTTCTCCCTCTTTATTACGAACAATACGGATTAATTCCTTTTTCGGTTTCATTTCGTTCGTCACGACACATCTACGAGTGGGAATTTTTCGCTTCTTTACCATGTGTCCTATCCTCCTTATTCAAACAAACTTTCTTCATTGTCAGAATAGGCTTCGTCAGTTTCGTCGAGCAATCCTTCTTCCTTCGCTTCAGACTCACTTTTTATGTCTATTTTCCAACCCGTCAGCTTGGCGGCCAGACGTGCGTTCTGTCCACGTTTTCCAATTGCAAGCGATAATTGATAATCAGGTACAATGACCTTTGTTGCTTTTTCTTCTTCATTCACCAATACCTTAACAACCTTTGAAGGGCTTAATGCGTTAGACACATAAATAGTTGGATCATCTGACCATTCCACGATATCAATTTTTTCACCTTTCAGTTCATCAACAATCGCTTGTACACGTTGCCCTTTTTGCCCAACGCAAGAGCCAACAGGGTCAATTTCTGGGTCAGCCGCATAAACAGAAATTTTCGAGCGGTCTCCAGCTTCTCTAGCAACGGATTTTATTTCTACAATACCATCATATATCTCAGGAACTTCCATTTCAAATAGTCGCTTCAATAAACCTGGATGTGACCTTGAAATATAGATTTGCGGACCCTTACTTGTGTTTTCAACTTTTGTTACAAACACTTTAATACGATCGTGAATGTTGTATTCTTCCGTTGGCATCTGTTCCGATTCAGCCAGCTTTGCTTCTATTTTACCGAGGTTAACATACACAAAACGCGGATCTTTTCGTTGAATGATTCCTGTCATCACATCTTCTTCACGGTCAGCAAACTCCGAATAAATAACCCCTCGCTCCGCTTCCCTTACACGCTGTGTGACAACTTGTTTAGCAGCCTGAGCGGCGATTCGTCCAAAATTCTTAGGAGTTACTTCCACTTCAACGATATCATCAACTTCATAATTTGGGTTGATTTCTTTTGCTTCATCTATTGAAAGTTCTTGTTGTGTATCTTCTACTTCTTCTACGACTGTTTTTCTGGAGAAGACACGCATCTTACCTGTTTCTTCATTAAGCTCAACACGAACGTTTGTTGCTGATTTAAAATTTTTCTTATATGCCGAAATTAACGCGGCTTCTAAGGCCTCCAATAGAATCTCCTTATCAATTCCTTTTTCCTTTGCTAAATTATCAATGGCATCGAACAACTGCGTACTCACTTTTTTCTCCCCCTTTTCAGAACTTTACAGCCAATCTGGCTTTGGCTATCTTATCAAATGGAATTTCTACTGTTTTTTTACGCGTTTTCACTCTATATTCGACTGTTAACACATCTTCCGAATAATTGATTAACTCACCTTCATACGTTTTCTCACCATTGATCGGTTCATATAATTTAACATGAATGTATTGATTAATACTATTAGCAATATCTCGTTTCGTTTTTAAAGGGCGCTCTACGCCTGGTGAAGAAACCTCTAGGAAATAAGCTTCAGAAATCGGATCGGCTTCGTCCAACCGTTCACTTAATTGCTCTGATACTTCACCACATTCTGTAATATCCACACCGCCATCCTTATCAATATAAACACGGAGAAACCAGTTCTTTCCTTCTTTTACATATTCAATGTCTACTAATTCAAGGTTTTTTTGTTCTAAAATAGGGAGAACTAATTCTTCCGTTGTTTTAACTACTTTAGAGCTCAATGCTTATCCTCCTTTAAACTGTTTTAGTTACTAGTATAAACCATTTTCTCCTATTTCATTTCTGCAAGGAAAATTCCTGCCTATCGCTTTTTATGCAAAGCAAACTTTAAGAGGCTTCCCTAATGATTCGATTTAAAATCGGTAGCCTTTTTACTGTCAGGCATACCATCGTTTTAATAATTAATCCATCTTTATCCCGCATGTAAGGTGCCGTAAGATTCCCACTTCAAGATCTTGAGTTGATACAAAAGGGTCTAAGTGGGAGAAAACGGCACCTAAATGCCCGATTCGTTCTACTAACATTCAGTAGGAGATGGAAGAAAACTCCTACTCAATGAAGTTTCACTTTATTTTTAGGATGATTCCGGTAACCAACATATTCCATCATACGAGCTGTCACCTTTTTTCAATATAAAACCCCTGCCTAGAGGTTTGGCAAGGGATTCATTGTTGCAAGCTGAAGTATGAAGAAAGAGTGGGTGATCACCCACTCTTTTAAAACGTTCGTATCGTTAACTTACCAAAATAAGTATAGCATATCGTTTATTTCATTGCAAGGATCAAAAGCGCAAGCGATCGGTTAACCCAACTAGCGCTAGAACCCCGACGAGGAGACTTCGCCCCTTTGCGAAGAAGTGAATCCTCCTCGAAGGCCTAAGCGCAAAGTGTTATATGCCAGACGAAGTTACTTTACGAAAAAGATATCTGATGTCGTACAATTTCCTAACCAGCTAGAATAAAGATAGTTGATTCTGCTCAGCCATTCCTTCTAAGCAGCCGTGATTGTCCAAATATTCCAATACGGTTTTAGAAATCTTACTTCTTTCCCGCAGATCTTCCTTGGATAGAAACTCTCCTTCTTCTCTGGCTTTGACAATATTTAACGCAGCATTTGTGCCTAGTCCATCAACAGCATTAAATGGGGGGATTAAGGAATCCCCATCGACGATAAACTCCGTCGCACTAGATTTATATAAATCTACTTTTTTAAAGGAAAAACCTCTTTCGCACATTTCAAGGGAAATCTCTAACACCGTTAATAAACTTTTTTCCTTTGGTGAAGCGTCATTTCCTTTTGCTGTAATGGCTTCAATTCGCTTACGTATAGCATTGGCTCCTTTGATCATCGTATCCAGTTCAAAATCATCTGCCCGAACTGTAAAATAAGCTGCGTAAAAATAGATCGGATAATGAACTTTAAAATAAGCAATTCGCACTGCCATTAACACGTATGCAGCTGCGTGAGCTTTCGGGAACATATATTTAATCTTTTTACAAGATTCAATATACCAATCTGGCACATTATGTTTCTTCATTTCTGTAATCCATTCATCTTTTAGCCCTTTACCTTTACGGACAAACTCCATAATGTTAAATGCTAAAGAAGCTTCAAGCCCTTTGTGCATGAGATAAACCATGATATCATCCCGACAACCAATAACATCCGGCAATTCACATATCCCATTATTAATCAACTCTTGCGCATTACCAAGCCACACATCTGTACCATGTGATAAGCCAGAGATAATAACAAGTTCTGCAAATGTTTTAGGCTTTGTATCTTCAAGCATTTGCCGCACAAATTTCGTTCCAAATTCCGGAACACCCAATGTACCTGTTTTACAGTTAATTTGTTCCGGCGTTACCCCAAGCGCTTCTGTTCCTGAAAAAATGGTCATTACATCCGGATCATCCGTTGGGATCGTCTTTGGATCAATTCCGCTTAGATCTTGTAACATTCGTATTACGGTTGGATCATCGTGGCCGAGAATATCTAACTTCAATAAATTATCATGGATAGAGTGGAAGTCAAAATGAGTCGTTCGCCACTCACTATTGCGATCATCAGCCGGATATTGAATTGGCGTAAAATCATAAATCTCCTTATCATCAGGTACAACAATAATACCTCCGGGGTGTTGTCCGGTTGTCCGTTTTACGCCTGAACAACCTTTTACTAATCGATCCACTTCAGCATTTTTTAAGGCGAGCTGATTATCAGACGCATAACCCTTTACATAGCCGTAAGCCGTCTTTTCGGCGATCGTTCCAATCGTTCCTGCACGATAAACATTATCAATTCCAAACAGCTCTTTTGTATAATTATGGGCTCTCGGTTGATAAGAACCTGAAAAGTTTAAATCAATATCTGGTACTTTATCTCCTTTAAAACCTAAAAAAGTTTCAAATGGGATGTCTTGTCCATCTTTTGTTAATGGGGTTTGACATGTTGGGCAGTCCTTATCTGGAAGATCAAACCCGCTTCCGACAGAACCATCCGTAATAAATTCATGATAGTGGCATTCTTTACAAATATAATGCGGTGGTAAAGGATTTACTTCTGTTATTTCGGTCATCGTTGCGACAAATGATGAACCAACAGAGCCCCTAGAACCAACCAAATACCCATCCTCCAATGATTTTTTCACTAGCTTTTGAGAAATAAGGTAAATTACACTAAAACCATGTCCAATAATACTCTTTAATTCTTTTTCCAATCGTTCGGAAACTATTTTCGGAAGTGGTTCGCCATATATTTTTTTAGCCCTTATATAACAAAGGTCTCTTATTTCTTCTTCCGCTCCTTCAATCGTTGGAGTGAATAATCCATCCTTTACTGGAGATATTTCTTCTATTTCATCAACGATTAAATTCGTGTTTGTAACAACAATTTCTTTTGCTTTCTTTTCTCCTAAAAATTGAAATTCGTTTAGCATCTCATTGGTAGTACGAAAAGGTGTTTGCGGTAATGTAACCCGATTTAACGGATTTCCTGCTTGAGAAGCAATGAGAATTTGCCGATAAATTTGATCTTGTTCATCTAAATAATGAACATTACCGGTTGCTACTACACGTTTGCCGATTCTTTTTCCTAATTTTACTAGTTTCTTAATAATATCCAGTATTTGTGCTTCATTTTGCACTAAATCTTTTTCAATTAAATGGGCATAATTTGCTGGTGGTTGCACTTCAATATAATCATAAAATTGTGCTACGTTTTCCGCTTCATCTTCTGATTTTTGCATCATTGTTTCAAAGACTTCACCTTGGTCACATGCGGAACCTACTAATATACCATGACGATATTTTTGTAATAGTGATCTAGGTAATCTCGGTACACGGTAAAAATAATCAATATGGGCATAAGACACTAGTTTATAAATGTTTTTAAGCCCTTCTTGTGTCTTCGCAATTAATGTACAATGAAACGGTCTAGAGCGTTGATACGCATTTCCTTCACCCATATGATTGTTCAATTGATTGTGATTTGTAATATCTTTTTTTAACAATTCTTGCACAAGCTTCCACAATAAATATCCCGTTGCCTCTGCGTCATAAATGGCTCGGTGATGCTGCGTCAGTTCAATGTCCAAATGTTTACACAATGTATTTAAACGGTGATTTTTTAATTGAGGAAAAAGAAACCTAGCTAATTCTAATGTATCAATGACAGCATTATCCGCTTTATCATACCCGATTTTTTGTAAGCCTTGGTTTAAAAACCCCATATCAAAACTGGCATTATGCGCTACTAAAATACCATCTTCCATCCAATTTCGAAAGTCTCGTAACACCTCATCTACTTCTGGAGCATCTTGTACCATTTCGTCTGTAATTCCAGTAAGGTCAATGGTTGTTTGGGATAATGGGTGGTGTGGATTGGCAAAAGACTCAAATCGATCAATGATTTCACCTTGGTGAATTTTTACGGCCGCCAGCTCAATTATTGTGTCATATACAGCCGATAAACCTGTCGTTTCAACGTCAAAGACAATATATGTACCTGTGGCTAAATCAATATTATGTTCGTTGTAGGCAATTGGTACACCATCATCAACTAAATTCGCCTCTACTCCGTACAGCACTTTAATTCCATGTTTTTCCCCTGCATTATGTGCCTCCGGAAAGCCTTGAACACCGGCATGATCAGTTATAGCTACTGCTTTATGTCCCCATTTAGCAGCTTGAGCGATTAAATTTGTTGGCGAAACAACTGCATCCATTTGACTCATCGTCGTATGTGCATGTAATTCCACTCTTTTCTCGTCCTCTGTTGCTGTATCTTTACGTGGCTCGACTCTGATTTCTTGTATGTCATTTGCCATCATTACTAATTCATTGGAATACATATCTGTTTGGATGCTGCCTCGAGCTTTAATCCATATCCCTTCTTTGACAGCTTTAAATTTTTCTCTGTCTTCATCTCCTTTTGAGAACATCTTGATTTGGAGGGAGTCGGTATAATCGGTTGCTTTAGCAATCAGCAAGCTTCTTCCCGAACGCAACTCACGTATTTCAACAGAAAAAATATACCCTTGCACGGTTACCCTGCGTTCTTCTTCGATGATTTCTTCTATATGAATTGGCTCATCCTGTATTTTATAACCTAACATGACCGGCTTGTTATCAGATTGGAGTTTCGTTTGATCGCGTTTTTCTTTTTCTTGCACTGTCTTTTGAACAATTTTCTGATCTTCAACTGCTGTTTGTTCCTTAAACCGTTGTAAAGCCTCGATCTCTGTTTTAACGTCAATGTTGATTACATATCTAGGCAGACCTGCTTTTACGCAGAAATGTTTAAATGATTCTTCTAAGCGTTTTTTAACTGCTAGTGCTTCTGCTTCATTTCTTGCAGTTAACATAATATTATTACCATCAACTATAGGGACCTGATTTAACACCATGTCCTTATAAGCCGGTGATAATTGTGCAGCCGAATGAATGAAATCCTGCCAATATTTTAACGTATTAGCTCCATCACAAGACTTTTCTGACGTTTCAATAGAAACATCAACATTTGCAATCTTTTGAAAGCATGTTTGCAAGCGATGTTTAAACAGCTGATAAACTTCACAAGGTAACACTTTTTTCGTACAAATGTGAAAATGCCATGTTTTCGTATGTTTCACTATTTCCAATTTATTTAAGTAGCTATCTTTAAAATAGACTAACTGATCTTCCGATATCTGCAGTTGTTTTAACAGTACATCCATTTTTTCTTTTTTTGTTATATCCATTGTTCTCCTCCTGTACCGTTAATCAGATTTAGATCTTATATATGCTGTAAAACCCCTGTCTCTTGGCATTTGACAAGGGTTTTAAAAATAAAACTATCTGTATGGTAATCTTTTTTTGACTCTAAATCAGTGCGAAGTTCGAGACATCCAAACCATATATTTGGATAAAATTCTTGTTTTCTAAAGGGGGGATAAGGACACCACTTTTAAAACTTCTTAGGCGTACATTAAAATCTGTTATCTAACTGAAGCTAAGGTGAATTATAAACAGCGTTGTTTTAACAAATCACTTTTCTTGAGCGAAACCAAGCTTTAAAGCCGGCACATTTTGTCTTACGGCTTTAATCCAAAAGTCTAACTATCGAAGCAACTTCAACACTTTAAAGGAATAAGCGTTGAATATCATTCCACGTAACGATAATCATTAAAAGCATTAAAAAGGCAAAGCCGACAAAATGGAACAAGCCTTCTTTTTCCGGTGCAATCGGCTTTCCACGAACGGCCTCAATGCCAACAAATAATAATCGACCACCATCTAATGCAGGAAGCGGGACAAGATTTACTATTCCTAAGTTAATGCTTAACATTGCTGTCCATAGCAGAAAATTAGTAAATCCTGTTTGAACAATTTGATCCGTCGCATCATAAATCCCGACTGGACCGGATAATGTTTCAATTGGTAATTGACCAGTTATCAGCATTCCTAAGTTCGTTAAAATAAGCTTTGTCGTTTCAAAGGTTTGCGTAAAACCATAGGAAACTGTTCCTAATAGTGATTTCTCAAAGGCCTGATATACACCAATTTGTCCAAATGGCTCTTGTCCTTCCATTCCTGGAACCTCTGCAGGAATAACGGTTAATGGTACTTCTTTCCCTTCACGAAGAACAACTAGATCAAGCTCCTCACCGGGGTTTTCTCGGACAATGGTAGTAAATTGCTGCCATGTGGAAATGGACTGATCCTCTATTTTTACAACCTCATCGCCGTTTTTAATCCCCGCTTCAGCTGCTGGGCTATTCGCTTGTACTTCACCCATTTTGGCTTCTTCCACAGGTACTCCTTGAATAACGCCAAGTATTAAAAAGATGACAATTGCCAGGATAAAGTTCATCATTGGACCTGCAAACAATTGCATAGCACGTTGACCGACGGATTTGGATGCAAATTGTCGATCATAAGGTGCAATTTGTGTCTCTTGTTCATCCATAACAAACTTAGCTTTTGGATGCACCTTAAACCGCAACTCTTCATCCTGTTCATCAATTTCATAACCTACAATTTGCAGCTTATGATCTAAATCTGCTTCCTCTATTTCAATCACGCGGGCATTGGGATGCTTTGATTTATGATTTACGATGATTTTAATGACCTCACCTTGTTCATTAAATTCAAGCCCAACATGATGACCAGGCTTTAGATCAATAATTTCTGGGTCATCTCCAGCTACTCTTACATATCCGCCAACTGGAAGGAGTCGAATCGTATACACCGTTTCGTTTCTTGTAAATGCAAATACTTTAGGTCCAAAACCAATCGCAAACTCTCGTGCGAGCATACCAGCTCGTTTGGCAAAAATCAAATGACCCCATTCATGGATAAAAACGAGGAGACCGAACATGAAAATAAACGCGATTACCGTATTCAAAAAGAGCACCTTCCTTTTAATAGGATGTATACTTATTTCTCCTTAATTTATATTGCTATTATGATGTTCAAAATGCATGTTAAAAATGATACATCGAATTTCATTGTTCATTCAAACGGATAAAGTGAAGCTTCATTCAGTAGGAGTTTTCTTCCATCTCCTACTGAATGTTAGTACCTTAATGGTATGACCTAGAGGCCCTTGAACAAATCGGGCATTTAGGTGCCGTTTTCTTCTCCCACTTAGTCCCTTTTGTACCAACTCAGGCTCTTAAAGTAGGAGTTTTACGGCACCTTACATGCGGGATAAAGTGAAACTTCATTTCTTGGAATGCTTTTCCCAAGAAATGTTAGTTGAACGAATCGGGCATTTAGGTGCCGTTTTCTTCTCCCCCACTTAGTCCCTTTTGTACCAATTCAGGCTCTTAAAGTAGGAGTTTTACGGCACCTTACATGCGGGATAAAACTTTAGTGTAGAATATGTTTCGATGCTGTAAAAGATTTTTATGTTCTAAGTATAGCGAGTCCGTTGCCAGCTAAGTTTTATTTATTGTTCAGGAACCGACATCCATTTGCACTCCTAATTATTTTATCATGTGTTTAATTAAAAAAACCTACTAAGTGTAAAATCGGTAATACAAATAATAAACTGTCAAACCGATCTAATATACCTCCATGACCAGGAAGCACGTTTCCAGAGTCCTTCACACCAAAATGCCGTTTGAATGCAGACTCTACAAGGTCGCCAATTTGTCCAAATACGGAAGCGATAACGGCTACACCAATCATGCCAATTAATGTATCTTCAATTGGATGAATTAATTGAAAAATAATACTTGTAATGATCGCCATAACGATGCCACCTATTGCGCCCTCAACTGTTTTATTCGGACTGATTTTTGGCCAGAGCTTCCGTTTTCCAAATGCTCGTCCAATAAAATAAGCACCTGTATCTGTCGACCAGATAAGCAAAAATATATACAGGATAGTGGCTAATCCCCCACCATTTTCACCGTCTCTAGCCAAAATTAAATAATAAAAGCCCATGCCTACATAGATAGCGGATAATAAAACAACACCAGCGTGATCAAATGTAAATTTATTTTTTACTAATACGGTATATGATAGTAATAATAATACTATAAGCATAACTGTCTCTGTTTTCGTCAGCCATGCTAAGGGAGTAATTCCCGAATGCTCCTGCATTATTAACACCCATAATAACACAATTCCCATACCGGATGGAATCGAGTATTTAGCTATATTTCCCATCCTGATTAACTCAAGAAAGCCGATAGTTGCCATAATATATACTAATATTTCAAATGGCAAACCGCCAATAATAACAAATGGGACAAATATAATGAGTGCAACAATTGCTGTTATAATCCGTTGCTTCATATTATTTCCTCACCTTAAATTCCGCCATAACGACGTTGACGTTGTTGGTATTCTTTAATCGCTTGCTTAAATACTGCTTCATCAAAATCCGGCCAAAGCACGTCGGTAAACCAAAATTCCGTATAGGCCATCTGCCAAAGCAAAAAATTACTCAAACGTTGTTCCCCGCTTGTTCGTATTAATAAGTCCGGATCATTAAGTCCATTTGTATACAGATACTTTGAAAAGACGGTTTCATCAATTGCATCCAGTGTTAACTTAGCTTCATTAATATCAGACACGATATGTTTCATTGCTTGCACAATTTCATACCTACTACCATAGTTTAATGCAAAGTTCAATAATAATCCATCATTATTCTTTGTTTTATCAATCGCATATTGAACAGCTTCTTTTGTATGCGCTGGTAATGCATTAAATTCCCCGATTGTTTGGATACGTACATTTCTTTCCATTAGCTCTGGTAAATGAATATGTAAAAATTCCTTTGGCAGTTTCATTAAAAATTCGATTTCTTTTTGGGGTCTTTTCCAATTTTCTGTTGAAAAAGCATATAAGGTTAAAATTTTAACATTGAATTGATGTGCTGCTCTAACTGCTTTTACAACTGCATCAACACCCTCTTTATGACCGGCAATTCTTGGGAGCGATCTTTTTTTCGCCCACCTACCATTCCCATCCATAATAATGGCGATATGATTCGGAACGTTTTTACTATCCATTAGTTGTATTGTTTCTTTTTGTTTCTTTTTTATGAAAGGAAGTCTAATTGACATAATTTGTCCTCCGAATATTGTTTACCATTTCTGTTGCTTCATCTATCCATCGTATGATGTTTAAGTAAGTTTTATGCTTAAGTTAAACATCATTATATCACGTAAATCAAGTTTTATTATACTATTTTTCCTTAAGAAAACAAAAGCCCCCTTAAAAAAGAGGGTCTTTTGCTATTCATTTTACATGGAAATGGGTTAAACTTCCATGATTTCTTTTTCTTTATTTTTTGCCAGTTCATCGATTTTGTCAATGTACTTATCGGTAGCTTTTTGAACGTCGTCTTGTAAAGCTCTTCGTTCGTCTTCCGGTAGACCTTCCTCTTTTTTCAACTGATCATTTGCTTCACGACGGATATTTCTTACTTGTACACGCGATTCCTCTGCATATTTACCGACAACTTTGACTAAATCTTTACGACGTTCTTCAGTTAGTGGCGGAATGTTAATACGAATCACATTTCCATCACTGGACGGTGAAATCCCTAAATCTGCTTTTTGAATGGCTTTTTCGATATCTGAGATAGCTGTTTTATCATATGGAGTAATAACAAGAAGTCTGGCTTCTGGAGCAGAAACGGATGCTAATTGATTTAATGGTGTACTTGTGCCGTAATATTCGACAAATACACTATCTAATAAACTTGGATTTGCTCTTCCTGCTCTAATTGTGGCCAAATTTTTAACAAATGCTTGAACAGCTTGTTCCATTTTTTCTTTCATTTGTTTTAGTATATCATCCGACATATTTATTTCCCCCTTATCGTCGTTCCTATTACTTCACCTTGTACGACTCGTTTTATATTACCTTCCTCCATAATCGAGAATACGACTAATGGAATATCATTATCCATGCACAAGGTTGAAGCTGTTGAATCCATGACACCGAGTCCTTCATTTAGCATTTCCATGTAAGAAAGCTGCTCATACTTCGTTGCATTCTTGTTCAGCTTAGGATCTTCGGTATAAACTCCGTCTACATTGTTTTTAGCCATTAGGATAACTTCTGCTTCAATCTCTGCAGCACGTAAAGCTGCCGTTGTATCCGTAGAAAAGAATGGATTTCCAGTTCCTGCAGCAAAAATGACTACACGCTTTTTCTCTAAATGACGAATTGCTTTTCTCCTTATGTACGGCTCCGCTACTTGTCGCATTTCAATTGATGTTTGCACTCTTGTTGGAATACCAATATTCTCCAACCCATCTTGCAGTGCTAGAGCGTTCATAATGGTAGCTAACATCCCCATATAATCTGCTGTTGCTCGATCCATGCCCATTTCACTACCAATTTTACCACGCCAAATGTTTCCTCCGCCAACAACAATTGCAATTTCCACACCTAATTCAGCTACTTCTTTTACTTGATTAGCAATCGACTGAATAACCTTTGGTTCAATACCAAAACCATTTTTGCCACTTAATGCTTCTCCACTTAATTTAAGTACGATTCTACGGTAACAAGCTGTTGTCATAGTAACCTCCATAGAAAAATGATAGTTATTTATTGTGAATGTCTAAAGCTATATGGAGAAATAGGGAACAACTTCTTGCTCCCTATGACTAACCATTATTTTTTGATTTGACTCATTACTTCATCTGCGAAGTTTTCTTCTCTTTTTTCCATTCCTTCGCCTACTTCATAACGAGCAAATGATTTTACAGAAGCATCTTTATCAGAAACATACTTTTTCACTTTTTGGTCTGGATCTTTGACAAAGTCTTGTTCCAATAAACAAATTTCTTCAAAAAATTTGCTAAGACGGCCTTCTACCATTTTTTCTACAATATGCTCGGGTTTTCCTTCATTTAATGCTTGCGCTTTTAGCACTTCCCGCTCATGGTTTACTTCTTCTTCAGCCACTTGATCACGAGAAATATAACGAGGATTTACAGCTGCTATATGCATGGCCACATCTTTTGCCACTTCTTTATCCGTTGTTCCTTCTAACAGTGTAAGTACACCGATGCGACCACCCATATGCAAGTATTCGCCAAATGCATCATTATCTGTTTTTGTTAAAATCGTAAAGCGACGAAGTGATAACTTTTCACCGATTTTTGCAACAGCAGCTTTGATGTGATTTTCTACTGTGTCACCCGTTTCCTCCATTGTTTGTTGAAGTGTTTCTTCAACAGTTTTCGGTTTTTTCTGTAGCAAATGATCAGCAAGTTGAACAAGGAGTTGTTTAAATTGATCGTTTTTCGTTACAAAATCCGTTTCACAGTTTACTTCTAGTAAAACGGCCGTGTTGCCTTCCGTTTTAATATAGGCTGAACCTTCAGCCGCGATGCGATCAGCTTTCTTAGCTGCTTTAGAAAGTCCTTTTTCTCGTAAATAATCGATAGCCGCATCAATGTTCCCATCTGTTTCCTGTAGCGCTTTTTTACAATCCATCATGCCTGCGCCTGTTTTTTCACGTAATTCTTTAACCATTTTTGCAGTAATAGCCATTTAAAATCCTCCTTTGGATAGTGACACGAATACGTTTTTCTTTAAAAAAGGTGATAAAAGGCTCTCATCCTCTTATCACCCTCACCTTTAATTGATTAATCTTGTTTTGTTTCAGTAGCTGCTTCAGCTTCTTTTTCTGCTTTAGGTTCTGCTTGTTCAGCTTCTTCTGGAACTTCTTCCATTTCTTCGCCTTGTTTCACCTCTAAAATAGCATCTGCTATTTTTGAAGTCAAAAGTTTTACAGCACGAATTGCATCATCATTTGCAGGGATAACATAATCAATTTCATCCGGATCACAGTTTGTATCAACAATTCCGATAATTGGAATATTTAATTTATGAGCTTCAGCAATCGCAATTCGTTCTTTGCGTGGATCAATAACAAACAACGCATCTGGAAGCTTGTTCATTTCTTTAATTCCGCCAAGGAATTTCACTAAACGATCTTTTTCTTTTAGCAGGTTCATAACTTCTTTCTTCGGCAATACGTCGAATGTACCGTCTTCTTCCATTCGCTCAATGTCTTTTAAGCGATTGATTCGTTTGCGAATCGTTTGGAAGTTGGTAAGTGTACCACCTAACCAGCGTTGATTTACATAGAACATACCTGAGCGAATTGCTTCTTCACGTACAGATTCCTGTGCTTGCTTTTTGGTACCTACAAAAAGGATGGTACCTCCGTTTGCTACAACTTCCTTCACGTAATTGTATGCTTCATCTACCTTTTTCACTGTTTTTTGCAGGTCGATGATATAAATTCCATTACGCTCTGTGAAGATGTATTTTTTCATCTTCGGATTCCAGCGACGAGTCTGATGACCAAAATGTACACCAGCTTCAAGTAGCTGTTTCATTGAAATAGCTGACATTAAAAATTCCTCCTAATTGGTTTTTATCCTCCGCTTAGATCCTTTTTGTAAATAGACCATCTTAATTACGGCACCAAATTTACAAATCCCTAAGCGTGTGTAATTTACAAACTTACGCTCTCATGCGAAAAATATTGTATTCACACCACAAGATAATATATCATAACAAATAGAAGGAATCAAGTATAATTATATGCAGTTTTATTAGAAAAATCCTTTTACACTATAGGAAAGTATAAAACTTTATGGTTTATAGTATAAGAAAAACTATAGCTTTCGCCATAAAGACTTGGCGACAAGCCTAGTTTTTCTAACATATAGCTATTTATTGTTGATATAACTTAATAATTAGTTCCGCTTCTGTTTTACCGCAATTTAACTGCTTGGCGATCTCCCCTGGAGAGAGGCCTTTACTATAAAGCTGTAGAATGTTTGCTTTTAGTGATGTAACTACTTTGTCCTCTTTGCTGTTATCAACCATTGGTACATTTTCCACTATGGTGCTTGCGATCTCTTCTATCCTTTCTTCGCTATCGGATTCTAATTGCGCATGGTTCGTTTGTATAAGCGCCTGTTGGAGGCGGTTATTTTCCTCTTTAATTTCCGCTAAATACGATTCAAATAACACTGCAATATCAGAATCAGTAGTGTTCGATTGATGATGATGTTTTATTTGCTTGAATAGCTGATAAATAGCCGAAAATGAAATGATATGCAGTAAAAAACTTATCAACAGTAAAAAAGATGTCATGAAAAATCCCTCTCTACCCGTTAAAATCAATCTGTTTTCCTAAATACGGATGTTGATATTTTTGTAATTTGTTCTTATTGGCCTTTCGCTTATTAGGAAATTTCTCAGAGGTGTTTTTTTCAGCTTCCCCCTCCCATTTAGATCGATATAATTGCTTGGTTTCCGCTACTTGCTTACGCTTTAATTCTTCCTGAAGCAGTTGATGTTGAGTAAGGGAAGCTTGAAAATCTTGGCCTTGTCTTAACAATTGCTGCTGAAGCTTTCCAGCGTCCTGAGAACGTGGAAGAGCTACCTGCATTTCAACCGATTTCCACCCCACTAGATCACTTCCTTTACAATCAAATAAAGTGAACTTCATTCAAGGAATGCTTTTCTCCTTGAATGTTAGTACCGCAAGGGTATGACCTAAAGGCCCTTAAACATCGGGCATTCAGGAGATGTTTCTCTCACCATGTCGTCAGGGATAATAAAGGGCACTTGAGATGAGAGAAATACGGATCCTTACATGCGGGATAAAGGATGTATGACAATCTCGTTGTCAACTAAATTCATTTTAACATAATGATGATCTGCTTTAATCACCCGACGATATTTGCCAAAGGCGACCGTAACATTTGAATACAAATAATTTCTAACAATAAGTTCCGCTTCCTGTTCACTTCCTAAATAGGAATTAAGCTCATTCACAGCTTGTTCGACCTCATCCAATTCAGCCTTTGTCTTACTCCATGAATGTTTTTGGCGAAGTGCTGTAATTCTTAATTTAGGATCATCTGTTTTTTTATTTGCCTTCAGCTTCTCGCCTAATAAAGTTAATTTCGCCAACATCGCTTCCAAGTCCTGCTTTTTAGTAAGCAACTTGTTTTTTTGTTGTTCCACTAATTGATTCAGTCCAAAAATAATTTCCGTTTTCGTACTTAGTCGATTTCCTACATCTTTTGCTTCGGCCATCTTTCCCACAGATAGCGTACCACCAATTATACTTCCTTTTTGGCAAAAAACATGCCCCTTTATCGTACAAATACTATGAATGATGGAATTCTCTACATATAAATCTTTTTCTGCAATTACATTACCTTGATTGATATAACCAATTTGAATAGACTCCCCAGCTTCAATTGTTCCCTTTCCCTGTCCTGCTAAACCTTCTGATACATGAACGGAACCACCAGCAGATATGGTTGCAGCCTCCACCATCCCAAATATTTTGATGTCTCCACCTGCTTTTACACTATAACCTGCAGGAACATCTCCACGGATAATAATGGTTCCTACAAAATCCAAGTTTCCTTTTTTCATAGAAAGTGTTTCATGAATTTCAATAACAGGTTGTATTTGAATTAACTTTCCTCTAATGCTTAATTGCCCTTCCGATACGGCGTAAAAAGTTTGATTTTCTTCTTTAAAAACTACATTCTTACCCGCTTTTATTAAAGCGGGGCGGCCCGGACGAGCTGCAATCATCTTACCATTTACCATGTAACCGGGTGTCCCTTTTGTTGGGGGCTTAAGCGTAGCTATTTTTTCTCCTTTTTTAACGGAAGGAATGCGCATGACATCACGAAAATTCCATTGTTGATCGCGATTTATCTCTGTGGAGAAATCTGAAACATACTCGACTTTTCCATCCTCACCATGCTCCGGCTGCTTCCCTTTTGCAATCGTTAATGGAAACAAATTCATAGTTGGACGCTGAATAAAGTGCGTTATTGCTTCATCAATAATTCCATATTTGATATGATATTGGGTTAGTAGCTGGCGAAGCGATTCATCTGTTAATTCCACATTTGAAAGATCTTGACCTTCTTTTACATCAATTTGCGCGAGCATTTTATCCTTTGCAACCGTAACGGTTAATACTTCTTCTAATTGTAATTGACCCATAACATATGTTCCGCCCTTCTATTCTAGCTAATATCACCTAACTAGAAAATGAGAAACCATTGCAGAATAACAATTATTAGGAAAGAACTTGAATTTTCTTCAAGGAATGACGAAGTTTTAAAATGGATTTTTTATGAATTTGTGATATTCGTGATGTAGTTAATCCTAGAACCTCCCCAATTTCTGTTAATGTTAATTCATCGTGATAGAAAAGACTGATTACGAGCTGCTCATTTTTATTTAACTCTTTTATTCCCTCTATTAATTCTTCTTTTAATTCATTATTTAATATTTGTTCTTCTGGAGCAAGCGATTTCTCATCTGGTATCGAATAACCTATTCCTTCTTTTAATTTCATTTTCGGATCACTAGGTTTTTCTTCAATCGATAATACATTTGCAAAAAGAGAATCACACATCGCACTCTCCACCTCTTTAACCGTCATACCTGCATGTCTCGCAATTTCAGCGGCACTCGGTATTTGCTGATTTTGCTGTTCAAGCTGATGAGCTATTTTTTCAACTTTTTTTGTTTTTTCTCGTAAGGAGCGAGGTAGCCAATCCTCTCTTCGTAAACCATCAATAATTGCGCCTTTGATACGAAAAGAAGCGTATGTGTCAAACTTAAAGTCTCTCGTTGGATCAAATTTTTTTAATGCATCATAAAGTCCCATTAACGCAAAGCTTTTCACATCACTTTTCATCACGCTATTTGGTAAGTGGCTTGCGATTCTCTCCACATGAAAACTGACTAGATACATATACTTTTCAATTAACTCATTTGCAGCATCCATATCATTGTTGTCTAACCAACTATCCCACAGCTCTTGTTCATATGGAGATGGATTCACTTTCATCTTTGTTCACCCCTTATTACAATAAGCTAATCCTTTTATATGAAGGTATCACCCTTATTTACCGTTCTGATTTTCAATTGACTTGTTTCTGGATCAAATTCAATTGTTCGTCCAGCATTTCCTCCTACGTCAGAAGCGATAATTGGAATCGACAACTGTTTAAGCTGCTCTAAAACAGCTTCGATATTACGCGGCCCAATCCGCATGATATCTGAGCCATTGGAAAACTGAAACATCTGTGCTCCACCTGCAACTTTTGCTTTGAGCATGCCTTTTCTCGCGCCTGCTTTAAAAAGACGGTCTACTAAATAAGGAATAGCTGTATCTGCATACTTATACATATTAAAATCTAGCTGTCTTGCTAGTTTTGAATTTGGCAAGAGTACGTGAGAAAGTCCTGCAATTTGTTTACGTTCATCATAAATAACGACACCTACACAAGATCCTAATCCTGCTGTGCGTATCTTTTGCGGAGCCTTAACTACATTTAAATCAGCAATACCCACTCTAATAATCGATGATGTTGTTTTAGTCATGATCATTAATTCCTAACGCTTGAAATATTTTAGTAAACGAATCAGGATTAGGGATAAATAAAAAATTACCTTTAATTTTATTTGTTTGATAAGAAGGATGAATCTTCGTATCGATAATTAAAGCGTAATCCGTAACCTGGGATATTTCCAGTAGTCCTACCGTTAAAATAGCTGCTGCCATGTCAACACTTAAATAAGGTATAGAAGGTTGCAGGTTCATATTCGTAAAATCCGCCAATGCAGATAGATAAGCACCTGTCAAAATATTTCCTGCCTCTTGCAACACGGATGCCGCCAGTTCATTATCTGTCGTATTTGTAAGTTTAAGTTCACTATTTTGCGTTATCTCCTTGATTAGAGCATTGGCTTCCTCAATGGATAAAATGAAGTCCACCGTTCCTGGTGCATCTCCTTTTATTTGAAATAACAAAGCAACGATGATTGCTTCCGGTCCCCCTATTAGCTCCATCATTTCATCATAGCTTACAATTTTAACAGCAGGTACTTCCATTTCTACTTTTCTATTTAATAGTTTTGCCATGGAAGTCGCCGCATTTCCAGCTCCAATATTGCCAATCTCACGCAACACATCTTTTTGCATTTGCGTTAATTTTGTAACATCCATACATGTTTATCCTTCTACCGATTTTAACTCTTGAATTTCTTCTTCCGTTAAAACCTTTTGCATATTTAGTAAAATCAATAAGCGATTATCCAACTTCGCTACACCATCAATGTATTTTGCTTCAACAGTTCCAATAACCTCTGGAGTAGGTTCAATTTCTGATTCAAGAATGTCAATCACATCATTGGCAGCATCTACGATCAGCCCTACCTCCATTTCATCTACAAAGACGATAATGATGCGGGTAGAATCATTGTAATCCGTTTTCTCCAAACCAAAGCGGAGACGCAAATCAATAACCGGAGTTACTACTCCTCTTAAATTAATAACCCCTTTAACAAAATCTGCCGTCTGCGGAACTCTAGTAATTGGAATCATTCTTTCAATTGATCCTACTTGCTGTACGGATACTGCGTATTCCTCATCTCCAAGCTGAAATACGATTACTTTTCTGCTAGTCGTTGTGTTATTTTCCATCGTTTTTTCCTCCAATATTTTAGTTATTTAATCAGTGCATTACTATCAATAATTAATGCTACTTCACCGTCGCCAAGTATGGTGGCTCCAGAAATAGCAAATGTCTCTGTTAGATAGCTTCCCAATGATTTTAAAACAACTTCCTGCTGTCCAATAAACGAATCAACTACTAATCCGGTTAATTTATTGCCCTTTTTCACGATAACAATGGACAAATAGTCGCTTGATGGCGCTTCCTCATTGATCGGTACAGCAAAAATTTCATTTAGAAATGCTAATGGAACAACCGTACCACGGAAATCAATCACTTTCGTATGATGTGCGTGCATAATATCATCTTTATGCACAATTGCAGTTTCAATAATGGATGATAATGGGATTGCATACTTTTCTTTTTGTAGCTCAATAAGTAATACGGAAATGATCGAAAGCGTCAGCGGCAATTGAATTGAGAAAATAGAACCTTTATCTGGTTTTGAATCAATGGAAATTCTTCCACCTAAAGATTCAATGGTGTTTTTTACAACATCTAAGCCAACGCCTCTACCAGATAAATCAGAGACTTGATCTGCAGTAGAAAAACCACTTGACATGATCAGATCAAATACTTGCTGATCGGTTAATATTTCTGCCTGACTCTCAGAAAGAATGCCTTTTGCAATTGCTTTTTTTAGAACCTTCTCTCTACTAATTCCCGCTCCATCATCTTTAATTTCTATAAAAACATGATTTCCACTATGATATGCCTCTAGTTTTAATGTTCCTTGTTCTGACTTTCCTTTATTCACACGTTCTTCTGGAGATTCGATCCCGTGGTCCATTGCATTGCGAATTAGATGTACTAGTGGATCGCCAATTTCATCAATAACCGTACGATCTAATTCTGTTTCAGCACCAATAATTTCTACTTCTACTTTTTTATTTAAATCACGAGCTACTTGACGAATCATTCTTGGAAAACGATTAAACACTTGTTCAATAGGTACCATTCGCATTGTTAAAATAATTGATTGCAAGTCACTCGATACCCGCGACATATGTTCTACAGTGTCTTGTAAATCTTTATTATCCAAATCAGAAGCTAGTTGCTCTAGTCTACCTCGATCCACCACTAACTCTTCAAATAGATTCATTAATACATCCAGTCTATCGATATTTACGCGAATTGTTTTATTAACAACACTATGTGAATTTGCTTGGTTGTGTTGTTTTTTCTTTGGTGACTTTGTTTGCTGATTTTCTTTTGGTGTTTTTTTCGTTTCACTTTCTGCTTCATTTTTATCGAGCTGGTTCGTTAAGAAAGGATATATCTCTACGGATTCGATCTCAGAAACCTTTTCGATGTTTTGTTTTACTAAGTCCTCTGGATGCTTGGTAATAAATAAAAGAGAAAATGATCGGTCAAATTGTTCTTCCTCGATCTCTGTAACAGACGGATCCGACTTTATAATTTCTCCAAGCTTTTCTAATACTTCAAAAATCATAAAAGCACGAGCGCCTTTTAATAAACAGTCTTCTCTTAGTGTTACCGTAATTTCATAATTGAAATATCCGCGATCCGTTGATTCATTTAAAATAGTAATGGCAAATTCATCTATATTACTTACTTTATGTGGATGTTCTGCTGAGTCGGTTTCTGGTTTAGTTTGTTCTTTTGCTGTTGGAACAGATCCCCCCTGTTCAAGCTGTTTTAACTGTTCAACAGCGTCGCTAACGTCCCTGCTTCCATCTCCGCCTTGTGCAATATCTTCAACCATTTCGTTTAAATGGTCAACGGAGGCAAATAGTACATCCATCATTTCCGTATTTACGGAAATTTTTCCTTCTTTAATCGCATCAAACACATTTTCTAATTTATGTGTAAGGTTGGCTAAGTCATTAAAGCCCATTGTTGCAGACATTCCCTTTAGCGTATGAGCCGCTCGAAAGATCTCTTCAATAATTGCTTTTTCGCCCGGATTTTTTTCTAAAGCTAGTAATTGATTATACAAGACTTCTAAATGCTCGTTACTCTCATCAATAAAAATACTTAAATAGCCTGATGTATCCATTACGTATCCCTCCATTTATACTAAATTTGTTATTAAATTGCTCATTTCACCTAAAGGTGCTTGCTTATTCACGTAATTTGTTCGAACAGCAGCTTTTGGCATGCCGTAAACGATTGCGGTTTCTTCTGATTCGGCGATAACATAGGTATGCTGATCCATTTTCTTTAGTTCTTTAATGCCATTAGCTCCATCATTTCCCATACCTGTTAATACAACCGCAACCTTATTCACTTCTTTTACCTGAGCCAATGAAGTAAATAGCATGTCAACAGAAGGCCGATGTCCACGTAAAGCAGCTTCTGTCGTTAAATCAATAAACAAAGAGGTCCCAACTTTTTTCACTTTCATATGAAAACCACCTGGTGCGATATAGATAACACCGTTTTCTAGTAGCTCTCCATCCTCTGCTTCCTTTACCATTAAGGCAGCTTTTTGATTAAGCCGTTGGGCTAATGACTTCGTAAAACCAGCTGGCATGTGCTGTACAATTAAAACAGATGCTGCTAGATTTTTTGGTAAACGCTGGATAATATGTTCAAGTGCACGTGGTCCTCCGGTAGAAGTCCCGATAGCTACAATCGTTTGCTTATGTTTAACTGCGGGAATAGTTTGCTTTACTACAGCTGATGGCTGCTTGACAATCTCCTTTTGCTGTAATGGCAGACTAACCTGTGAAGCAGTCACCACTTTGTCAATAATTTCCTGTTTCATCGTAGCAATATCGATGGAAATAGCACCCGATGGCTTGGCAATAAAATCTACTGCTCCACTTGAAATAGCCTGGATGGTTTTAATCGATGCATCCTCCGTAGCGCTTGAGAGCATGACAACTGGAGTAGGGTGAGATTGCATCAGCTCTTTTAAGGCTGTTATTCCATCCATCACTGGCATGTGAATATCTAATGTCACTACATCTGGATTCAGTTGCTTGATTTTTTCTAGCCCATCTTGACCATTTCTAGCTGTTGCAATAACTTCTATACGAGGGTCACTTGTTAATAAATCGGAAATTACTTTTCGCATAAAGGCTGAATCATCAATTACAATGACACGAATTGGGTTCATCTTTCTTTACCTCTCTGTCCATAGTTGTTTTAGTTTGTTTAAAAAGGATGAAACTTTTGTATGTTCTGCTCCAGATGCTTGCTCCATATACGTAAGCACAAGCCGTTTGATTGCTTTTGTAATCGGTGCTCGCTCATAAAGGAAGATAAAGGGTGTTTGTCTAATGACTGCTTTCGTTACTGCTTTATCTTCAGGTAAACTACCTAAGAGCTTTATTTCTAATTGTAAAAATTGACGAACTACCGCTTGAAACCGCTCCAAGGACTTCTTTCCTTGCGCCTCCGATTGGCTTCGATTCATGATCACTTGAATCGGGAGCGCAGGATTATAGGCAACAATATGCTTAATCATGCTGTATCCATCTGTTATAGAAGTTGGTTCAGGTGTTGTAATAACAATGCATTCATCAGCAGCCAAAATAAACGTTAATGTATCTTGTGTAATTCCTGCACCCATATCAAAAATAATATAATCATATGCTGGAATAATTGCTTGATATTGTTGAAAGAAAAATTCTTTTGTTGCTTGATTCATAGAAAAAATATCCGATAATCCTGAACCAGCTGCCACATAATGAAGATTATTTGGGCCTGTTTCAATAATTTCTTGAATGGAAAGATGACGCTCAAACATATCGATAATTGTCTTTTGTACCTGCAACCCTAATAAAATGTCAATATTCCCCATTCCGATATCCATATCAATGATGAGTACACTTTTCTTTTGATTTAATAATTCAAGTGAGAAGTTTAGGGTTATATTTGACTTACCGACACCACCTTTGCCACTAATCACAGCGACTGTTTTGGCGTGTTTTTGTTCACTTGATGCTGGATGTAATCTTCTTCTTAGCCCGGATGCTTGGTCATTTTTCATAAGCATCCCTCATTACATATGTCGCTAGTAGGTGTGAGGAGGGATTGAGTAAATGTTCCGGGACATCTTGTCCATTCGATATATAAGCAACACCTATATTTTTCCTTAATGTGATATTCAACATACTACCAAACTGACTCGTTTCATCCATCTTGGTGAAAATGACCTCTGTAATGTTTAGCGGTTTAAATCGATCAAAAATATCAGCTATATCCTTAGGCTTTGCAGTTAAGGAAAGTACTAAATATGTATCTGCACCCTCCGCTCTTCCAATGCCAATATCAGCCTGCAGCTGTTTTACATACATTTCTTCACGAAAATTACGTCCTGCTGTGTCAATAAATACAACATCATATGCCGAAAATTTTTTGATTGCTTCTTCAAAATCCGTTCTCGTATACACGACTTCAATTGGCACCTGTAATATATCGGCATATGTCTTTAGCTGTTCAACTGCCGCTATCCGATACGTATCGGCTGTTATTAAGGCCACCCGCTTACGGTCCTCAAGCTTACTTTTAGCTGCTACTTTGGCAATTGTCGTTGTTTTACCAACACCAGTTGGTCCGACGAAATATACAAGCTTATTTTTATAGGTTAGACCTTGAAACGATACCATCTCAAGTCGTTTCTTTATTTCCTCTTCTACTTGTTTTACAATTAATTGACGATTTATCTGCTGCTTATTTTGCTGATTTTCAATGACAGCTTCGATAATGCTTGCCGCAAGCTGCTGCTCTACTTCTTGATCCAGTAAGTAGTGGTAGACAAGCTGATAATCAGCCGGATATGTAATTGTTTCAATGGCAGATTGATGCAGAAGCTGTTTTACCTGCTTTAATTCATTCAACAGATTACTATTTTCTGTCGGTTTCACCATCTGATTCTTATGTAATCCTTTATCTTCTGTTACCACTTGTTTTTTCGGTGCTACAGGTTGTGGATCTCTAACAGCTACGACTTCAATTTGCTGTTTTTTTAACAGTCCGAAAAACCGACCTTTTTTAATATTTCTCGTTTGTAAAATTACAGCTTCTGTTCCGAGTTCTTTCCGGATTTGTTTCATTGCTTCCGGCATTGAATCGGCAATATATTTCTTCACCTTCATGCGATATTCACCACCCCGACACTTTGTACCTGAACATCAGGCTCCAGTTCATTATAGGATAGGACAACAACATTTGATAAAAAGCGGTCTAACAGCTGTCTTACATACATGCGAACAGCGGGTGAGCATAATAAAATTGCTGTTTCCTCTTGAAGCGTTAGCCGTTCCACTTCTTCCTTCATCTGTTTGATTAACTGTTGTTGTAATTCCGGATCCATCGATAAAAAACTGCCGTGCTCCGTCTGTTGAATACTTTCAGCTATTGCTTTTTCAGCTTTTGGTGATAAAGTGACTACTTTTAGCGATTGATTATCCTCTGCGTACTGCTTTGTAATTTGGCTAGAGAGTGCCTGACGAACATATTCTGTAAGCAAATCGGTATCGTTCGTTAATTTAGCAAAGTCAGCAAGTATTTCAAAGATAATCGGCAAATTACGAATAGATACTCTTTCTTTTAATAATTTTGCTAAGACTTTTTGAATATCGCCTATGGATAATGGCTCTGGAGTAACTTCCTCTACTAATATTGGGTAGCTTTCTTTTAGATGATCCATTAATTGCTTCGTTTCTTCTCGGCCTAAGAGCTCATGCGCATGTCTTTTAATCGTTTCCGTTAAATGTGTTGATACGACAGATGGAGGATCAACAACCGTATAGCCCGATAATTCTGCTTCATCTTTTAACTCTTCTGTTATCCATTTTGCAGGTAGGCCAAATGCAGGTTCGTTCGTGTCGATTCCTTCCAAGTCGTCATCTTCTATATCCGGTGCCATTGCTAAATAATGATCAAGAAGCAGCTCGCCAGATGCAACTTCATTCCCTTTTATTTTTAAGCGGTATTCATTTGGTTGCAGTTGAATATTGTCACGAATTCGAACGACTGGAATTACAATACCTAATTCAATGGCTAACTGTCTGCGAATCATCACAATCCGATCGAGCAAATCGCCGCCTTGATTGGCATCTGCTAACGGAATCAATGAATAACCGAACTCAAATTCAATCGGGTCCAAATTTAATAAATGGACAACATTCTCCGGAGATTTCATTACTTCACTTTCTGTTTGATCGTTCTCCTCATCTGTTGGTTCCTCTACTACCTGCGTTTGCTTTAGTAAGAGATAGCCACTCAATGCTAACAGTCCGGCAATAATCGTAGTTAAAAAGAAATTGATTGGTGTTAAACCGAGTAAAAATATGGTTCCTGCAGCAATGAATAATAGCTTCGGATATTGCAACAATTGTCCTGAAACGTCTTCTCCCAGATTTCCTTCCCCAGCAGTTCTTGTTACGACAATACCGGTAGCAGTAGAGATTAATAATGCTGGAATTTGACTTACTAATCCGTCACCAACTGTAAGACGCATAAACGTATTAACGGCTTCTTGGAAAGACATGTCCATTTGTACCATACCAATAATTAAACCAAAAACAATATTGATAAGAACGATAATGATTCCGGCAATTGCATCCCCTTTAACAAATTTACTCGCCCCGTCCATGGATCCGTGAAAGTCTGCTTCCTTTTCAACTTTTTCTCGCCGTTTCTTTGCTTGTTGTTCCGAGATTAAGCCTGCATTTAAATCTGCATCAATACTCATCTGTTTTCCAGGCATGGCGTCTAACGTAAAACGAGCAGCCACTTCGGAAACACGTTCAGCCCCTTTTGTAATAACAAGAAATTGGATAATGACTAAAATAACGAAAACGACAAAACCGACTAATGGATTACCCCCAATTACAAAGGAACCAAACGTATCGACAACACCGCCAGCATCAGCTTCTGATAAAATCGACCTTGTTGTGGAAACATTTAATCCTAAGCGAAATAAAGTTAGTAATAATAACAGGGTAGGAAAGACGGAAAATTGCAGTGCTTCATATGTGTTCATCGAAACTAAGATAACGATGAGAGCTAATGAGATATTGCAAAGTATTAATACACTTAACAGCCATCCAGGCAATGGAACAATTAACATAATAATAATTAAAATTACGCCTAATAGTACGGATAGGTCTCTTGCTTTCATCGGGGTCTCTCCTTATTGCTTAAACTTTTTTCTCTAACTTATATACATATGCCAATATTTCGGCAACCGCCTGAAAAAATACTTCAGGTATCATATCACCAATGTCTATCACTGGATATAAAGAGCGCGCTAAAGGTTTATTTTCCACCATGATTATGTCATTTTTTTTGGCGATTTCTTTTATCTTTTGAGCGACATCGTCTACCCCTTTAGCGACAATATATGGTGCAGAAGCTTTTTCCTCATCATACTTAATGGCAATTGCAATATGCGTAGGGTTTGTAATGATAACATCTGCATGAGGAACTTCACTCATCATTCTGCGTGTTGCCATTTGTCTTTGTCTTTCTTTTATTTTTGATTTAATGAGCGGATCTCCTTCCATATTCTTATATTCATCTTTTATATCTTGCTTTGACATTCTCATATTTTTCTCGTAATCGTATCGTTGATAAGCATAATCAAATACAGCTAAAAACAATAATAAAATAATCGCTGTTATTCCCATAATGATCGTTACTTTCCCGAAAAAACCTAATGATGCTTCAGGGGTTTTGAAGGCCGTCATCATCATATCATCTTTATAGAGCCAAATAACGGCAAACGTCGCTACACCAATACTTACGATTTTTAATAATGACTTTAGAAGCTCAACAAGTGCACGAATAGAAAAAATCCGTTTTGCTCCTTGAATCGGGTCAATCTTCTTCAAGTCAAATTTAAGTGGTTCTGTCGTAAATAAGAAGCCAAATTGCAAAAAATTTGCCGCTAACGCTGCAATAATGGCTATAATCATAATGGGAGCCAACATTTTAGCTACTTCCATTGTAGCTCCTGAAAAAATTTGCTGAACGGTTTTTTCTGTTACTTCCCAATGGATAAATTCTGTAAATGTATGTTCATATAAGGAAGTCATCGTTTCCTTCATGAGATTTCCAAACGAAAATAATACGATAAACGTAAACAATAGTAAAAAAGCTGTATTAACGTCTTGACTTTTGGCAACCTTCCCTTTTTTTCGTTCATCTTGACGCTTTTTCGGAGTAGCCTTTTCTGTTTTCTCACCTGCAAAAAATTGCAAATTCATCTTAAGTTGCAAGTTAGCCACCTCCGAATAACTGCATTAACGTACGAATGGTATCAAACATAATTTCAAATAAATTTTTTACTAAAATGACGTATAAACTCATAAAAAACAACAACACAATAAAACTAACGATTATTTTTAGAGGTAAACCAACAACAAATACATTTAATTGCGGTACAGTTCTTGCAATAATGCCTAAAGCTACATCAACTAGAAATAGACAACCAACAATTGGGATTGCAATTTGAAAAGCAATCAGAAACATATGATTAAAACTATCGATAATGTAATTCACAATCGTTTCATCTTGTAAAGGCAAGAAATGGTCGATTGGAATAAATTGATAGCTATTTACGATCCCATCTATTAAAATATGGTGACCATTTACCGATAATAAAAATAGTAGTGCAATAATATAAAAATATTGCCCAGTTAACGGACTTTGTGCTCCAGTTTGTGGATCAATCACATTGGCGATGGCAAATCCCATTTGAAAATCAATGAAGCCCCCGGCAATTTGCACAGCCGATAAAATAATATAACCCATTAAACCGATTAATAGTCCTATTAAAACTTCTTTAAACACCAACAGCAAATAGGTTAAATCTATAGTTAAGGTTGGTGCGTCGACAATATAAAACAACAGATATGCCAGGAAAAAACTAACCCCTATTTTAAAAGGTGTTGGAATGGTTCGGTAAGAAAAAAGTGGCATTACGATAAAAAACGCCAACACTCTTACAAAAACAAGTAAAAATACAGGAATGCTATTTATATTTATTATTTCTAACATCATTTACCCTACAAACTGATTTATATTTTGAAACAGGTCGGAAGTAAATTCTACGATTACAGACAGCATCCAAGGTCCAAAAACGACTAAGCCAATTAGTACAGCAACAATTTTAGGGATAAACGCCAATGTCTGCTCTTGGATTTGTGTTGTCGCCTGAAAAATGCTGACTAAAAGGCCGACACCTAATGCGAGTATTAGTAAAGGCCCTGTGACTAATAGGATGGTATATACACCTTTTTCTGCAAGAGTTAATACAAACTCACTGCTCATATTGCAACAGCCTCCTTCTTTTCTATGGCAAAGGTTCAGCTATCCGTCTAATCGGCAAGCTAATAATAAACTTCCTTGCACAATTCTCGAAAAGGACAGAATAAAAGATGAATAGCTTTAGAGAATGATTGGTTAAAAGCTATCAAGCAATGAATGTGTAATTAAATACCAGCCATCTACGAGAACAAACAACAAGATTTTAAAAGGCAAGGAAATCATAACTGGAGGAAGCATCATCATCCCCATTGACATCAATACACTGGCAACAGCCAAATCAATAATCAAAAACGGAACAAAGATCATAAATCCCATTTGAAACGCTGTTTTCAGCTCACTAATGGCAAATGCTGGAACTAAGGTGGTTAAAGGAATCTCTTCCACTGTCTCTGGGCGCTCCAGTTCAGCATAATTCATAAATAGTGCTAAATCCTTTTGCCTGGTATGCTCTGCCATAAACTCTTTAATCGGAATGCTCGCTTCTTCGTACGCTTCATCTAGTGCAATCTCCTCTTTAAATAATGGCTGTAATGACTGCTCATAAACCTCATTAAATACCGGTGCCATAATAAAGAAGGTGAGAAATAAAGCTAAGCCTATTAGCACTTGATTCGGCGGCATTTGCTGAGTCGCCAGTGACGTACGAACAAACGATAAGACGATAATAATTCTCGTAAAGCTTGTCATTAAGATTAATATACTAGGAGCTAACGTCAGAACAGTTAACAATAAAATAAGCTTTACAGATATCGATATATTTTCTGGATCAGAACTGGAAAACATATCTACAAATTCATTCATTTTGATCTTCCTTCTGTTTGTACTCCTGAATCATTTTATTACGGTTCTCCTTTAGTTTGTCCAGTTCATTCATAAACTGCTTCTTAAAAGCTGTCGTTGTATTTTTGTTTTGCTGTTGTTCTCCTTTTTTATCTTTCTTTTTTCGAAATATAGCAAAAGGGATTGTATCTATTGTGTCATCTCTCGCTAATTCTTCGATAAGTGCTGCATCATCAATTTCTTGAAGCAGCTCAACGTTATCGCCAACTCCAATTAAATAAAATTTACTACCAACTCGTACAATTTGCAGCGATTTATTTTGTCCTACCGATATGCCACCAAGGTTTTCCAATGCCTTTACTTGATGAAACTTAGCGTTCCTCTTTTTTAAAAACATTAAAAAAGCATATATTAAACCTAAAATCAGAAATAAAACAATAATTAGTTTGATAAAATTTAACCATAGTGGTGTTGATTCCGCTTTTTCATTTACAAGTTTGGATGATTCCTTATCCTTATCTACCGGTGTCTCTTCGGATGGTTCACAATCTGCTTCTTTAATACAATCAGTAACCGATTTAGGTGTTGCTTCTACTTCTATTTCGAAACATAACAGAAGTAGAAGCAAACTAAGTAAGCTAATGCAATACATGCGTAACGATTTATTCAATATCATTCACTCACTTTTAACTCAATGCCTTTTGAATCGCTTCAATCACTCGATCGGCTTGGAATGGCTTGACAATAAAATCCTTAGCCCCTGCTTGGATTGCATCAATTACCATAGCTTGTTGCCCCATTGCAGAGCACATAATTATTTTTGCCTGTGGGTCACTTGCAAGTATTTCCTTTAAAGCAGTGATTCCATCTTTTTCCGGCATTGTAATATCCATCGTAACTAAATCAGGTGTTAATTCCTTGTATTTTTCTACTGCTTGCGCACCATCTTGTGCTTCACCAACAACCTCATACCCATTTTTCGATAAAATATCTTTAATCATCATTCGCATAAATGCTGCATCATCTACTATTAAAATACGATTTCCCATAAAAACAAATCCTCCCTAAGAACTGATCGTTTATTTTAATTTTTTTATCCTGTCAGACGGACTTAAAATATCTGTCACTCGAACTCCAAAATTTTCATCAATAACAACTACTTCTCCAATAGCTATCGGTTTTTCATTCACTAAAATATCTACCGGTTCCCCTGCTAACTTATCCAGTTCTACAATCGATCCTTGTGATAAATCTAATATATCCTTAATCGTTCGCTTGGTACGCCCAAGCTCCACAGTTACTTTTAATGGAATATCCAAAAGCATATCCAAGTTTCGCTGTTTTGTCTTATTCAATGTAACAGGTTCGAATGGAGTAAAATCAGCTTGCTGTACCTTCTTTTGTTGCGTTATCGTACGATCTCCTAAAAACTGTGGCTCGTCTCTTTGCTTTGTATCAACAGGCTGATCTTCTTGTTGCAACATAGGCACCTCCGCTTCCTTCAAAGCTACATCTAACTCCTCTTCAACTGTTTCATCATTCATCAATTGATCGACCAGATCTTTAGCAAATCCGATTGGCATTAACTGAAAAATGGTTGAATCGATTAAATTACCAACCTTTAATTGAAATGCTACTTTCACAAATGGATCTTCACCTAAAATGGTGGTTGATTCCTGTTCGGGATCTTCGATGTGAATGGTTGGCGGTGATATGTCTACACGCTTATTAAATATCGTAGACATACTTGTTGCAGCTGCCCCCATCATTTGATTCATTGCCTCTTGGACAGCACTTAAATGAATTTCATTTAATTCTTCCGTTGGATTTGTTCCATCGCCGCCAAGCATAATATCAGAAATGATAGCAGCATCCTCTGATTTAATAACGAAGACGTTCTTTCCGGTAAATCCTTCTAAATAATTGACTTGAACACTAACGGGCTCAAATGTAAAGTTTTTTAACTCTTCTTGTGCTATCACAGAAACCTGTGGTGTCGTTATTTCTACCTTTTGATTTAATAAAGTTGATAATGTTGTTGCTGAGCTGCCAAACGAAATATTACCTATTTCACCTAACGTATCCACTTCAATCGTTGATAAATATTGGTTTGTTGAAGATGATGTAGTTTCCTCGTCATCTGCACTTACTTTTAAAAGTGCATCAATCTCATCTTGAGATAGCTTTTCGTCATTCCCCATCTTCATTTCCCCCCTTAACATCCTCTAATATCTGAACGGACAGTTTATTTTTATATGTACCTGGTTGCACAAGGAATTTTGGTTCATTATTTACTACGAATGTCAATGGACTATCAATTTCCTTGTCCAAACCTATTACATCTTCTTTGCTTAGTTTTAGGAACTCATCAATGGTTATCGTTGCTTCTCCTAAAATAGCTCTTACTTCCACTTCTGCTGTTTGAACATTTTTTGAAAGCTTTTGATAAGCTTCTTCATCTCTTTCTTTTCCAGCTGTCTCCATCCAATAATGAACGGACAGTTTCGAAATAATGGGTTCCAGCACAATATGAGGTATACAGATATTAATCATGCCACTAGCTTCACCAATTGCGGTATTTAATGATACGACAACAACCGTTTCATTCGGTGCAACCATTTGCAGGAATTGCGGATTCACTTCAAAATCCTCAAGTATTGGGTCAATATCTACAATAGAAGACCATGCTTCCTGTAATTTAACATTCGCTTTTTCAAAAAGCTGCGACATTAAAATCGTCTCAATCTCGGTTAAATTCTCTACTTTATTAAAACTAACGCCTTTTCCGCCTAGCGTGCGATCAAGCATAGCATAGGCAATATTAGGGTTGATTTCCATGACGATCCTACCCTCTAACGGCTGGACACTATATGTATTTAAAATCGTCATTTTCGGTACCGAGCGAATAAATTCTTCGTATGGAATTTGATCAACAGATGCTACTGTAATATTCACATATGTCCTTAACTTCGCTGAGAAAAAAGTTGTTAATAATCTAGCATAATTCTCATGAATTCGAGAAATACTGCGAATTTGATCCTTGGAAAAACGTAACGCTCGTTTAAAATCATAAACACGAACTTTCTTTTCTTTTTCTTCTTTTTTTAACTCCTCTGCGTCCATCTCACCGGATGATATCGCTGATAAGAGTGCATCTATTTCATGTTGCGAAAGAACTTCCTCTACCAAGTACAATCACCTCCAATGTGGAGTTCATTATTATTTTGTTTACTGCAAAATTTTATTAGTGGTGTACACATCCGTAACCTTCCCTGTAGTCATTAGTTCATTTAATTTGTTTTTAATCTTCTCTTCCAAATCCGTTAACCCGGATTTAAAATCCTCTTCTTTCATTGTTGCCAATTCTTTAATAAGGATATTTTTCAGCTGGAAATCACGCTGACTAATTTCTTCTTTCGCATCCTTACCATTCGTTACGATCTGAAATTGAACACGCACAAAGCTTCCATCTTCAAGATCCGTTGTTATCTCCGGCGTTTCATACGAATATTTCTTTATTTTTTTAATGGACATAGCTTCTCCATTATTATTGTCGCCATTGATATACCAAACAACGACAAATGCCGCAATGCCTATAACAGCTAATACAGCTATTGAAGTTATCATTGTTTTTACTACATTACTCATCTTCTTTGATTGCCCCCTTTTGTACTACTTGGATGCCGATTTGCTGGTAGTAGGCTAAAACGCGCTCAAGCACTTCCGAATGGGTGTTTTTCACGACTAATTTCTTCCCATTAATCAATGTTATCGTCGTATCCGGAAAGTCCTGAACTTGTTCAATCAGGATAGCATTTAATGTAAATTCTTCATCGTTTAACCGTGTTAATGAAATCATGATTTAGGCGGGAGTGCTCTTTGACGCACTCCCCTCCCTCCTAACTTATCGTTTTAAGTTTACAAGCTCTTGAAGAATTTCATCCGATGTTGTAATAATTCTTGTGTTTGCCTGGAAGCCTCTTTGAGCTGTAATCATTTCTGTGAACTCTTCTGATAAATCAACATTCGACATTTCAAGTGCACCAGCTATAATTTTTGCTGTACCATCTGTTTCAGGAGCACTTATGCCATTATAACCAGCATTTTCAGACATTAAATAAAGATTACTTCCTGCTTTTTCTAATCCGCTTGGGTTGGAGAAATTTGCCAAAGCAATTTGACCGGCAACTTGGTTAGACCCATCTGCTGCAATGTATGTAACCGTTCCATCTGATGAAATATCAAAGCTTTTTGCATCTTCCGGAATAGTTATATATCCTCCATCCATACTTTGCAGATAATACCCATTAGCATTTACAATACGATCATTGTCATCTAAGTAAAAGTTACCGGCACGGGTATAATAAGTTGTTCCATTTCCTTCCAAGATAAACATACCATTTCCTTCTAACTGAAGGTCTAAGTTATGACTGCTTAATTGCCGGAAGCCTTGGGTATGAATATTATCAATCGAACCTATTTGTGATCCTAGACCAACTTGAATCGGATTCACCCCTCCACGTCCAGCTGTTGGTGCTTGGGCACCGGATGTCGTTTGACTCATCATATCTTGAAAGGTAACTCTTCCCTTTTTAAACCCAACTGTATTGACGTTTGCGATATTATTACCAATTACATCCAGCTTGGTTTGAAATCCTCTCATCCCAGAAATTCCTGCGTACATTGAACGTAACATATCCATTTCCCCTTTTCTAAATTATTTAGCTGTATCTGTCATTCCACAGCTTCTGGCCTCCCAAAAAAGGGTCCAGCCTTAGTCATTGATTAAAATAGCACCATTAATATTAGTAAAAATTCGATCTTCTGCCTCATTACGATCCATTGCTGTTACAACTGTGTTGTTTCTTGCATTGACTAATAATGCTGCATCGCTTAATAAGACTAGTGAATCATTAATTCCTTTTCGTTTTGCTTCTGATAATTTAGCTTCAATCCTTTGCCATTGTTTTGCATTGATTTCAATCTTTCGTTCTTGTATACGTGCTACTGCATGCTTGCTGATTTTTAACTGTCGTTGTTCCAGTTGCTCTTGTACTAATATGTCTTTAAAGGAACTATTTATCTCTTTATTTGTTTTCTTTACTTCTCTAGTTACAAAAGATGGATGCTGAGGTGCTTGAAGAATTCGATGATCTAATGTATTCATCTAGCTCTTCTTCCCTTCATTTTTCGAATCTTCCGGTTGTTCGTCATCTTTTTTCGCTTCTGGATCATTTACTTGTAAAACAGCATCTGCATAAATTTTTTCGCCATTTTCCAGTTCTAAAATAGCCCAGCCATCCTTTTGGCTTACAGCTACTACTTTACTGGATACGATCTCTGTTTTTTGCCCTGTTTCTTTGTCATACGCTTGGTAAGTGACTTCTCTTCCTAACATGTGACTATATTTAATAACTGGTGAAATAAGTTGACTTTCAACAAGAGCATCAATGGATTTTGACATATTCATCATTTGTTCTAATGAACTGAACTGAGCCATTTGCGCTATAAACTCACGATCATCCATTGGATTGGTTGGATCTTGATTTTGCAGTTGTACCATTAAAATCTTAAGAAATTCATCCTTCCCTAAATCCGGGCTTGGTGTGCGCTCCTGCTTCTGATTTCGTAAATAGAGCGATGGATCAATTTTGGCCAACATATACACCTCCTTCTACACTTGTTCGTTCAGTAGTATCTCTTGGAAGGTCGAAGCGAACTCCCCTTCGGAATTCGTATCCTCACGCTCTGATTCATGCTGATTATCCTGCTCGTGGTCTGTAAATTGTTGCGGACTTTCCCCTGAATCCTTTTGCAGTTGTTGTCCCTGCGTTAACTGTGCTTCTTGTCTTTCTATGACCACTTGCTGCGGAGAAAACATATTTCTCAACTTATGAATATTGGATTCGAGTAAATCTTTAGCAGCTTGAGACTGTACAAGGATACGAACGGTCATTTCGCCATTTAATTCAGTGAATCGTACGAGCAAATCCCCTAAATGCTGTGGGCGTAGTGTGATACGAAGCTGATTTACACCATTAGGCATTTTCATAAACCTACTCGTTTTCATGATCCGTTGGAATTGCTGAATCAATTCCTGTCCTATTTGCTTCTGTGAGTGTTGTCCCGGATTTAAATAGATAACATGCTGTTGCATTTTGTCTAACGGAACAGAAGAACTATTTGCTGCTACTATCATCGTTTCTTTATTGCCCATATGTGCATGTTCTGTTTTAGAAACTGTCTCGATAGCTTTTGTAAGCCACTTAGCAACATCCACACTGCTTACTTTAGCTTCCCTATTATAAGGTTGTTTTTGTGCAAAATTTTCCCTTTTTTGAAAAGCCTGGACCAGCCTCTGCCAAATTGCGTGCTCCTTTGTGTTACTTTCCTGTAGACGTGCAGTTGTCTCAGGAGAAACGACAGCTTCTGCATTCTTCATAACTGCATTCCACTGTTTAAGTAATTCCATTAGTTTCGTAGCGACTTTCGTTATGTCTTGCTTACTATGAACTTGAGCAAGAATCGCTTCTACATCTGAAAAAATAGTAGCTAATTGTTGTTGCACGAAAGCCAGATTTAATTCGCCGTCTTCTACTTCTCCTTGTTGTTCAGAAAGCTTTTCTGCTTCTGGAATCTCACCATGTTCTGATATCTCATTATTTGGATCAAGCAATGACTGTTGAATAAAAGGCTGTTCCAACATTTTCAAAACATTCGTTTGTTCCTCAATACTTAGTGTTGCAGGCTGATTAGGACTTACAAGGTTGCTCACATATTGAGCAACTAAAGTCTTCCCATCAAGTACAGGCAACAAATCAGCTGTATCCATTTGCTCTTCCCCCATTTGGAAAAGCTGATTACCTGTCTCAGAAAGCATTTGATGATGAATCATTAGCTCTTGAAATGGTGAATTAGCTAGGCTTTCTTTAGCATTTGCTTGCTTCGTCATCTCTTCACCGATTGTTGCTGGAAGCTGTTGTAATAACATAGCAATGGCATTCATTCTCTCACCCCCTTTCTAAGTGAAGTTGATACTTAGCTTAGTTTTCTGTATCAATAAATTGTTGTGTTAATTGTGCGGCTGTATCAGGATCCATAGCTTCTAACACACTGGCACGCGTATCATCTTTTAGTTCTTTAATAATTGCTAAGGCTGTTTCTCTTTTTAAGTTTTGCAGAATTTTTGCAGCTTGCTCTTCATCCATCCTATTAAAAGATTTGGCCATTGACTTTATCGTATTACCTTGAGTGTCCTTTTCCTCTTCGTTCGTCTTATTCCCTTTTTCAGCTTCTTCAGCAGATTTTTGCTTGTTCTCAAGTTTAACGATATCCTGCTCCAGCTTTTCTAACATCGCTTCTTTATCTTGAAGCTCCTTTTTCAACTCGTCAATTTCAGCATTCTTCTTATCAAGCTTTGATTTCATATGTTTTTCTGCAACAGCCGTGTTATTTTCATCTTCCGTATCAACGAATGAAGATATGACAGGAATATCCTTGCCTTTATCCGTTAACCACCCAGTCACATCCACTCCGGCGACCATTAAAATAATAGTTACAAGTGCGATTGTTATGCTAATTGGAATGACGATCGCAAACAGGAACCAAAGGATGGGATTCATTTTTTTCTTATCCGTATCTATTTTCTTAGCCATTCACGTCACCTAATTTTTCGATTTAGAAATTGATGTATAGCTACTTCATCCATCATTGCTTTTTCGTTTTTCTTGATTGCTTCTATTTTTTCATTCCTTCGATTTTCTATTAACTTTTCAAACTTTTTCATTTCTATATGAGCGTTATTCAACTCGGATTGCTTTGTTTCCATCTCCATTCGAGCTCGTTGTACATCTTCTTGAAGTGCCATAATCATTGCATTTAGCGTTTCAATATAACTAAATTGCTCTTTTAATTTTTCTAGAGTCGTTATCTGATGCATGTTTTCTTCATATGCTTCTTCAGCCAGTTCTTTCTTTTTCAAGAGCTCATACAGCTCCATGGCAGTTTGTTCAAAAAAATCAAGTGATTGCTGATAGGCCTTTTGAGCGTGTTTCTTTTCTGTTTCTCGAATATGTAAAATCTTAGATAACACTATCGTATCGGACACTATTTGCCACCTCCATTAAGTAAAGCTTTCATCGCATCGACCGACTCCTGAAAAAGATGGTAATCGTTAATTCCTTGCTGTAAAAAGGATACTATGTCTGGATGATAAGAAATAGCCCGATCAATTCCTTGATCTGTTCCCCGTTTGTAAGCGCCGATTTGAATCAATTCCCGGTTCTCTTCAAACGTGGCAATCAGAGAACGGATTTCATTAGCTACTTGAATATGGTCATGATCAACAACTTGGTTCATCACCCGGCTAATTGATTTTAATACATTTATTGCAGGGTATTGTCCTCTTTCAGCAAGCTTACGGTCCATTACAAAGTGCCCGTCAAGAATACCACGAACGGTATCAGCGATAGGTTCATTCATATCGTCCCCATCAACAAGCACCGTGTAAAATGCAGTGATTGTTCCCTTTTCATTTGTACCAGTACGTTCAAGCAATTTCGGTAATGTAGCAAAAACAGAAGGGGTGTATCCTTTTGTAGTTGGCGGTTCTCCAGTTGCTAATCCGATTTCCCTCTGTGCCATCGCTACTCGAGTTACCGAATCCATCATTAAATTAACGCGATACCCTTGATCTCGAAAATACTCACTAATTGCCGTTGCTGTATACGCACCTTTAATCCGCATTAAAGCAGGTTGATCAGACGTTGCAACAACTACAATCGATTTCTTAAGTCCTGCTTCACCTAAATCTTGTTCAATAAATTCCCTTACTTCGCGACCTCTTTCTCCAACTAGCGCTATTACATTGATATCTGCTCCGCTATTTCTAGCAATCATTCCAAGCAGCGTACTTTTCCCAACACCACTGCCGGCAAAAATACCAATCCGCTGTCCCTCGCCAACAGTTAATAAGCTATCAATAACTTTAATACCTACTTCTAACGGTTTCGTAATTGGTGGTCGAAGCATAGGATTAGGAGGCGCCTGATCGGTTAGAAAGCTGGTTAATCCTTTTGGTAGTGGCTGTCCTTCCAATGGATTCCCCAAGGAATCGACCACATTTCCAATCAGCCCCCTACCAATTTTGACACTTAACGGTTTGCCAGTTGACTCCACAAGGCACCCAGGACCAATTTCCATTACTTCTGCATATGGCATAAGTATAATTCTCTCTTGATGAAACCCTACTACTTCTGCAAGAATTGGATCTCCCTGATTGGTAGCCGGATGAATATAACAGACTTCTCCGATATTTGCTGCAGGTCCTTTTGATTCAATCATAATTCCGACGACACGTAATACTTTTCCGTAGCGTTTATACGTATCTGCTTTTGAAATTGCGGTTAAAAAATCTTTTGTATTCATTGTTTGCTTTCTCCAGCTATTTCTAATAAAATGTAGCGAAGTTCCTCCAGCTGTGTGTCAATACTAGCGTCAACTTGTCCAAATTGATGCTTAATCATGCAACCATTCTCCTTTAGTTCATCTGAAACATAACAGGAAAGCTTTGTGTTGTTCTCCAGTAATGATGCTAATTCGTCTTTATGTTGAACGACAAAAGCATATTGATTCGGATGCAGATAAATAGCAACCTCTGATTGATCATTCAGCTCCTTAATTGCGGCTTTAATGATCGAAAGAAACACTTCTGGATCATCCTTGAGCTTTTGTTGGATGATTTTTTCAGCGGTTTGTACTGCAATTTCTAAAATCGCATCAACATGTTGTTCTATAATTGCATGATAGTCACGTTTTGCAGTCTCAACAATTTGGTTAGCTTTTACTAAGTATTCTTTATATTTAGTAAGACTTTCTGATTTCCCTTGAGAAAAACCTGCCTTAAACCCTTCTTGTTTTGCTGCTTCGATATATTTCATTTTTTCCGTTTGCCACGCTTCTTTTTCTGCTTGAACTTCAGTTTCTATTTGTTCAAGAAGCTTTTTACGCTTTAGTTCCAAGGCGGCTAGTTCCTGCTGTTGTTTTTTTAGCTCGCCTCCAAGCTGTTCACGCTTCATTAAAGACTGATTAGAGGATGCTTGCTCTTCTATTTGTGTTTGTAAAGGCTTGATTGTTTTAATTTTAATTTGTTTTCGTTCATTTGCCGTATACAAATTAGACAATGATATCATCACCTCCACCTCGTGCTATGACGATTTCACCGACATCCTCTAATCTGCGAATAGTAGCAACAATTCTTGTTTGTGCTTCTTCCACATCACGCAAGCGAACAGGCCCCATATATTCCATCTCTTCTTTAACGGTCTCAGCCATCCGCTGTGACATATTCTTAAATACAATGTCTTTCACTTCATCACTTGCTACTTTCAATGCTAGACGAAGATCTTCATTTTCCACTTCCCGAACTACCCGTTGAATAGCTCTGTTATCCAAAATAACAATATCTTCGAATACGAACATCCGTTTCTTTATCTCCTCAGCTAATTCCGGATCTTGGATTTCAAGAGAATCTAAAATTGTTCGTTCCGTGCTTCTGTCAACTCCATTTAATACTTCTACCACAGCCTGAATACCACCAGTTTGTGTATAATCCTCGGTGAAGGAAGCGGAAATATTTTTTTCCAGTACTTGTTCGACCTGAGAAATAATTTCTGGTGATGTCGAATCCATCGTGGCAATCCGCTTCGCAACATCTGCCTGCATTTCCTGTGGTAAAGCAGATAAAATCTGCCCGGCCTGTTCTGGATCTAAATAGGAAAGTACGAGAGCAATTGTCTGTGGATGTTCTCCTTGTATAAAATTAAATACTTGCTGTGGATCAGCTCTCCGGGCAAAATCAAATGGTCTAACCTGTAAAGTGGATGTAAGACGATTAATAATATTAGTAGCCTCTTGTTTGCCAAAAGCCTTTTCTAAGACTGTTTTGGCATAGCCGATTCCGCCTTGAGCTATATAATCTTGCGCCTGGGCAATTTGATGAAATTGTTCAATTACATCTTCTTTTAGCTGATTATCCACCTTTTTTACTGAAGAGATTTCCAGACTGAGTTTTTCGATCTCCTCTTCCGTTAAGTGTTTATAGACTTGCGCTGATACATCTGGACCTAAGGAGATTAATAGTATTGCAGCTTTTTGTTTTCCAGTAAGTAATCCTTTTTGTCTTGCCAATGTTATTACCCCCTATTCCTCTCCAATCCAGCTTCTCAATAGTTTCGCAAAATCTTCTGGTTTTTCTTTTGCAATCTTCTCTAATTGCTTTTTGCGTATCGTTGCTTCCGATTTCTCTTTCTCCGGAAAATCTGGAACTTCTAACTGGGATTGTGCTGTATAAATTTCTTCATCTTCCTCGTCCTCATCTTCTTTTCGTTTACGCAAGAAGTAAACGATTAATCCGATAATTGCCAGTAACAAGATGCCACCTACAACATAAAGCCATGTTGGTATCGCTGGCCCCTTGGAAGCAGGTGTTGAATCCGTTCCGCTGAATTCCTGGAACACAATCGATACATTTTCTTCTGGATCGACATCTTCAACATATTCACCATCAATAGAAGTAGTAATAATTGAATTGATAATCGAATTAATTCCATCTTCAACTTCCATCTCTTCTTGTTGTGTTAAATATTCAACGTCTTTTCCATCCGCTGACTTCACCTGATTCACAGCAACTTGAATACCTAAATCTCGAACTTTATATGGACTTTCGACGATGTTTTTTCTAATTTTATTAAATTCATTATTAATGGTCTCTTTTGTCATTTCATATTCGCCGTCACCGTCTTCATCAGTCGCTTGATAGTTAGCAACATCCTCGTCTCCAGTACCGACGACTCCACCTGCAGCTGCTCCGGCTCCTTCATATGTTTCCTTAATGGTTTCTATGCTGACGGGCAATCCTTCCATATTTTCCAAATCAACTGGTTCAACAAGGTCCTCGGTTCGATTTTCTTGTGTAAAGTCAATATCGGATGTAACAGACACGATAACATTACCTGAACCTACCATAGCTCCAAGCAATTGCTGTAATCGCTTCTGAATGTCTTTTTCAATATCTTTTTTAACGGATTGCTGATATGTATAAGCATCTTTTACATTTCCTGAACCTTTTGCGTCAGTTTGCTCGAAACTTTCAAAATATTGATTCGTTATCGCAATATTTTCTGCCGGTAAATTTGGTACAGCTTTAGAAACTAAGTGGTAGAGTGCATTAATTTGTCCACCTTCAAAGTTATAACCAGGCTCCGTATTAATGACAATTGAAGCGCTCGCTTCCTGTTCAGCATCTTTAACAAATACTGGTTCCTCTGGCATATTAATCATAACTTTAGCATCTTGAATACCATCTATTCCTTTGATTAAATTAGCTAACTCTGTTTGCATCGCATCCAGTTTCATAACATTAAATTCGTTTTCGGTAACACCCCATGACGCATTCTCGCTAAAAAAGGAGTAGTCAATATTTCCGCTATTTGGTATTCCTTGTGCCGCTAGATCAACCAGCAAGCTGTCTGCTTGCTCTTCAGGTACTTTAATTTCCTTACCTCCACCTTCTAATTCATATGGTACCCCTCTAGCGTCCAGTTCTTCTTTAATTTGTCCCACTTCCTGTACAGATAAATTATTATATAATGGAACATACTTCGATCTCGTTGTAAAAAATAAGATAGCTATAATTAAAAGAATAATAATAACGACGGAACCAATAAATATTAACCTTTGCGCTTTAGTACGATTGTTCCAGAAAGCCGCAGTAGTGTTTTTCCAATTTATCATTTTCTCTTTCATAAGTTCCCCCACCAACGTGCTGTAATAATTAGTCTATTTTTTTGTCATGTTTTACACTTGCATGCTCATAATTTCTTTATAAGCATCTACTACTTTTTTCTGGATTTGTACAGTTGCTTCTAGTGTAATGCTGGATTTTTGCGCTGTAATCATTACATTGTGTAAGTCATCAACGTTTCCATTGACCAGTGCTTCTGTTTTTTTATCTGAAGCTACTTGAGATTCATTAACATTAGCAATAGCTTTTTTTAATGTATCTGCAAAATTTGCTTGAGCTTCGCCAGGTGATCGTACTGACTTTTCCTCAAATGGTGCCATCTTTGTCAGCTGCTGTGTTTGGTTTCCGATCGATTGGATCATTACAAGTCACTCCTTTTGCTAATAAATAATTTCATTTTCTCCCGATATATCTTATTAACCTTACAATAGTTGTAAAATGGCAGAATAAATCATACTTGTGTTATTTACCGATTTCCAATGCTTTCATTAACATGGACTTACTTGCATTTAATGAAGTTATATTTGCTTCGTAGGATCTAGTTGCGCTCATTAAATCTACCATTTCCTTTAACGGATCTACATTTGGTATTTGAACGTACCCATCGGCATTCGCATCAGGATGCTCAGGATTATACATTTGCTTAAATGGGCTTTCATCTTCTACTATTCCAGTTACTTTAACTCCATTAGAAGAATGATTTCCTATAGCTTTATGTAAAAACGATTGAAATGAATTTGCTTGCGGTTGCATGGTTACCATTTTCCTACGATATGGCTCTACTTCACCAGCGTCATTGATAGTGGCTCTTGTTGTTTGTGCATTTGCGATATTAGAGGAAATAACATCCATGCGAAGTCGTTGAGCTGTTAATGCACTTGCGCTGGAATGGATCGCGTTGAACATCGTCATGTTACCTTCCTCCCCTCAATACAGTTTGTAAACTACTGAACTTCCCATTTATCCGGTCTACGAGTGCCTGATAATAAATCTGATTTTCTGCTAAATCAGCCATTTCCTTGTCGACATCGACATTATTACCATTATGCTGATAGGAAGTGCTATGTTTCGTCACAGTCCGATATCCATTAATCGGATCATTTGTAAATACTAGATGCTTGTGATGCGTTCGCTTAGCTTCTAGCGGCTTTGCTAATTCATTTGCTAAAACATTCTTAAATTGCACATCTTTTGCTTTGTAGTTTGGCGTATCCCAATTTGCTACATTTGTAGAAATAGCTCGGTTTTTTGCGGAAGCATAATTCATTGAATTTTCCAATGACTGAATTGTTCCACCAAACAAATTCATATTATCCACTCCTAAAAAAGTACTAACACTATTTTTCTGAACAGTCATAAAGTATCATTTTTATCTACGAATAGTTTAAGTCATATTTCCACTAAAGTCTATCGGTTTCCGACATTTTTCATCAAAAAAACAAAAGATAGTCATTTTTTACTAGTCTTTTTTTACTACATCATTGCCCGGATTTACTTTTTTAATACATTTTTATTTTGTAACATTCTATTTTGATATGTTTAGATGTCGAATTTTAAAAAAATACAGATTTTTATAGTTATTTATAGTTCTTATGCCATGTAAAAAAAGTCCTGCTTTATTCATTCACTATGCCTTTATTATATAATTTTCTTTTATTTTAAGATGAAAAGTGAACAAATTTCTACTTTTAACTGCTTTCTATCTAAGTAATTAGTTGTCTGTTCATTGCATGTTTACTGTTCATATAGATGAAATGGAATATGTTTGAAATCAGACTAGTCAACAACAATCACCTTTTTCTTCACGAATAATAACATGTATGAGAAAATACCTAATTTCATAAAAGATAAAAGGACTTTCGAATCACAAAAAGATTAATTTAAATAATAGGTATTAAAGCCCTATATATACCGGAAAAAATATTGCTTTACAAAAACTTAAACTATCATTTAAAATACTTACCTTTATTTCTTCAAAAAGAAAATAAATAGCTTAATATCGGCTAAGTTGCAATGTATTGCATCGAGGTTTTCCTTGTCCCTAAAAAACACTTTTTCTCTGTACGATGCCTATTCAAGAGAACTTTACTTCTCCTTGAAAAAGCGTGATGTATAGCTGTCGTATCCTCTTGTCCTTGAAAAAATCCCGATGTTTATTCAAAAAAACTTTCCCCGCCCTGTGACTGTGCATAAATCGAACATTTAAACGCCGTTACTACACTAAGTTATATTTTCCATAAGTTTTTTAACCCCTCATGACAAAGTCTGTAAAATGACGATTACCCTTAGTATGATCAAAACCTATTCTTAGGAGATTTTAATTCACATCAAGGGTATATTATTTTCAACCATAGATGAATACTTTGCTGGCTGTATAACATATTAAAATACTAAACAGAATATTGAAAGCTGTAATTGATTTTACATGAGTCCATAAATTAATATCATTAAAATTCCAATAGGATAACAAAGTAAATAACAGGTTTCCAAATGGATGTAATTCTCAGCGTAGTTGTACCCACATTAAGATCCATTTGAAATTGATCAAATTTCCAATGAAAAATAACATACAGGAAATCAATAATCCGCATATCGTTAAGAGTATATTACTAGAAACATGGTCAATAAATTCAAAAATACGCATACCAAAAAATTCAATTGTTTTCCATGATCCATAAGATAAAATGGATGATGCAGTAAGAAGGACCATCATGCAGAGTACAAACCAAACACTTTTCTTTCTGCCAATTTTAAAAAATTCGGTAATATTTACCGTTATCGTCTCTATCAGTCCGACACCTGTTGTTAACACTGCTATCGCAACTAATATAAAAAAAACCAACCCGAAATTTATTCCCTCTGGCATTCGATTTAAAAGATTTGGAATTGCAATAAAGTGAAACTTCATTCAGTAGGAGTTTTCTTCCATCTCCTACTGAATGTTAGTTGAACGAATCGGGCATTTAGGTGCCGTTTTCTCCCACTTAGACCCTTTTGTATCAACTCAGGTCTTAAAGTGGGAGTCTTACGGCACCTTACATGCGGGATAAATAATAAGCCTTGTCCTGAATCTGGTGCAATTAGAAATGCAAATAATACAGGAAAAATAACTAATCCTGATAAAAAAGCAATCAGCGTATCAAAAGAAATAACTGAAATACCTAGTTTAACTGATGTGAATGGCAAAATTATTGGCGATTCTAATTATAGACGTGTAGGGGCTTTTCATCGTGCGTCAAAAGACGTAATTTTAAAAAATGATTTTGTCATCTATGAAGAGAAAGATATTCTTAATGAGAAAAACGTTCTCCCCGAAGTAGCTGTTCCCCTTGTATTTAATAACTAACAAAAGTTGTATTAGGGATTATCGGTACCCCTAAAGAAGTAATGATATGCTAAATTAGTCAAGAAGTATATTGAAATAATGTGAAAAGAAGTGGTTATTGAACAAGTTGATGAATTAGAAGAAAACATCCTTGAATCATTTATAAACTATCTGCTATTAAGTAAATTTGCTGATCCAATACGAATTAAACAGTATTGCTCAACGTCTCTATATGAATGTGTACAAAATATTATTGCATCATCATTGATTTTTTACTGGCTGTCAAATGTCTTTTTGCAGTAAACAAAATTATTCTTTTGGTTCTTTAAGAAGTATTCTTTTAACGACGGCGCGTGACATGTTTATAAAAAATGTGCTTATCTAAGTGATTAAAAATTAATTATTCTAAAGGCCGTTTTAAAATCAGAAGATGAATATTAGGCTATGGAATGCTTTAGGCATGAATCAGCTGCCTTCCTAAAAGTATGCAATCAATAGATAATCTTCAACCACTCATCATTAGCGGTACCATTTGTGATTCTCTTTTACAGGTAAACACATCCTATCATCAAGCCAAACATTTGCTAAGTTTTGTCAAAAAGCATAAATTACGATCGTAAATTTTTGATTTCTATTCATGGTCTACTTTACTAGCAATGTTTCCAGAACGGATTGATTCAACGTTTGCAGCTATGTTAAAAAACGTTTGGCAAAATTGATCATGGATGAATTATATGAGGAATTAAGGCGTAATTTTATTATTTATTTTGATTGTAATATGAATATAACATATACGGACAAACAGCTGTTTATCCATCGGAATACGCTCATTTACCGGCTCCATAAGATAGAAAAATTAGCGCGATTAAACACACGGAACTTCTAACATTGTTTATTACTATAAACTGCCTTAATAAAATTTTCTGCATATAAAGAAGGAAATCCCTCTCCGGACAAATCGAGCATTTAGGTACTATTATCTCCCACTTCAACTTTTTTCGTTCTCTCTATAACTTTTGAAATGGAAGTCTCACGACCCAGATACGGGATAATACTAAGCTTTATCTTTATTAGCTAGAAAGGATCTCTTTATCAATTATAAAACCAGAGCAATGTGCTCTGGTTTTATAATCTTATCTTGAACGTAATTTTTCTAATTCTACAAGGAAGTTGTGATTTAGTACTTTGATGTATGTTCCTTTCATTCCTAACGAACGGGACTCGATAACACCAGCACTTTCTAGCTTTCTTAACGCATTAACAATAACAGATCTTGTAATTCCAACTCGATCAGCAATTTTACTTGCTACGAGTAATCCTTCACTACCATCAAGTTCTTCAAAAATATGGTCAATTGCTTCTAATTCACTATATGATAGAGAGCTAATTGCCATTTGTACAACAGCTTTACTTCTTGCTTCCATTTCAATCTCTTGAGACTTTTCATGAAGGATTTCCATTCCTACTACTGTTGCACCATATTCAGCTAATAATAAATCATCTTCGTTAAATTCTCCATTTAGACGGCCAAGGATTAATGTTCCTAATCTTTCTCCTCCACCAATAATTGGTACAATCGTTGTTAAAGCGCTTTGGAATAAGTCACGATTTTCTACAGGAAAAACAGTATGTGGGCTATCAATACCTAAATTAGCCGTTGTTTCATGAATATTGTATAAACCTTCTGTATATTCTTGTGGAAATTGACGTTCCTCTAGCATCGTTTTCATTCTTTCATTTTCAATTTCTTGATTAATAGCAAACCCCAAAAGCTTTCCACGTCTGCTTAAAATATATACATTTCCTTTTATTACATCACGTAAAGATGCAGACATATCATTAAAGTCAACTGATTTTCCTCCAAATTTTTGTAGCATTGCGTTAATTTTTCTTGCACGATTTAATAGTTCCATAATGATCCTCCATTCGATCTTTAGTTTATAGTATATATTGGCTTAAATCTTTATTTTTAGCGATAGCCCTGAGTTTTTCGTCAACGTAAGCTGGAGTTATTTCGATTGTATCCATATTAATTTCTGGTGCTTCAAAGGAAAGATCCTCCAGCAATTTTTCTAAAATAGTATGAAGTCTTCTAGCTCCTATATTATCCATTTCTTGATTTACTTCATAAGCTATTTCAGCTAGTCTATCTACAGCTTCGTCTGTAAAAACTATATTTATACCTTCTGTTTTCAATAAAGCTGTATATTGCTTTAATAAAGCGTTAGATGGCTCTTTGAGTATACGTTTGAAATCATCTGTAGAGAGCTTTTCCAATTCAACACGAATCGGGAATCTTCCTTGGAGTTCAGGAATCAGATCAGAAGGTTTCGACATATGAAAAGCACCGGCTGCAATAAATAATATATGATCTGTTTTTACTGGACCATGCTTTGTAACAACAGTAGAACCTTCAATGATCGGTAAAATATCTCGTTGAACCCCTTCTCTTGATACATTAGCAGATTGTTCTTGCTTGCCTGCTACTTTATCAATTTCATCAATAAATACAATACCAGCCTGTTCTGCCCGTTGAATAGCCTCCTGAACGGCTTCTTCCATATCAACAAGCTTGGCAGCTTCCTGTTGAGTTAATACTTTTCTTGCTTCCGATACTGGTAATTTGCGTTTCTTTTTTCTTTTTGGCATAAACTGACTTAATGCATCCTGCATGTTCATGCCCATCTGCTCCATACCGGATCCTTGTAACATATCGAACATAGATGGAGCCTGTTCTTCTATTTCTACAGATACAAGATGATCCTCTAATTCTCCTAAAGCTAATTGATGCTCTACGCGCTTTCGCTTATTACGAATTTCTTCATTTTTTGCAGACGACTTATCATCATCCGTGTTATTCGTTGACTGTGAAGAAAATAACATTTCAAACGGGTTTTTTGTCTGATTTTCTGTTTTTGCCTGCGGAACTAAAAGTTTAACTAGTTGCTTATTTGCTTCCTTTTCTGCTTTATCTAAAACTTTTTTCATTTTTTCTTCTTTTACCATACGTAAAGACATTTCTACTAAGTCACGAATCATTGATTCGACATCTCGGCCAACATAACCTACCTCAGTAAATTTGGTCGCCTCTACTTTTACAAATGGTGCACCTACTAGCTTAGCTAATCTTCTAGCTATTTCTGTTTTTCCTACACCAGTCGGACCGATCATCAATATATTCTTAGGAACAATTTCCTCTTTTAGACTGTCTTCAAGCTGCATTCTCCTGTACCTGTTTCTCAGTGCTACAGCTACCGAGCGTTTAGCACTTTTTTGCCCAATAATATATTTATCCAATTGTTCCACAATTTGTTTGGGTGTGTAGTCAATTCCCATACTTCCAAAAGGCCTCCTTTAATCAAGCACCTCGAGTGTAATATGATTGTTCGTATACACACATATTTCTCCGGCAATATTTAAGGCAGCTTGTGCGATCTCTTTAGCCGTTAACTCCGTTGAATATCTAACCAATGCTCGGCCTGCGCTGAGTGCATAATTTCCTCCAGAGCCAATTGCTAAAATTCCATCATCAGGTTCAATCACTTCACCAGTACCAGAAACTAAAAACATATTCTCTCTATTCATGACTATCAACATAGCTTCCAGCTTTCTTAAAACTTTATCACTGCGCCACTCTTTTGCAAGTTCTACAGCGGCTCTTGCAAGATTGCCGTTATATGTCTCCAGTTTCCCTTCAAACTTCTCAAAAAGTGTAAATGCATCTGCAACAGATCCAGCAAATCCTGCTAACACTTGCCCCTTAAATAATTTTCGGACTTTTTTTGCTTTATGCTTCATGACAACCGCATTTCCCATTGTTACTTGACCATCACCACTCATGGCACATTGGCCATTATGCTTAACGGCAAATATTGTTGTGGCATGAAAACCATTCGTCACGCCTCTCACCTCTTCAATTAAAATTAATCATTTGCTCTTGGATGACTTTTCATATAGACGCGCCGCAAATGATCTTTCGTCACATGAGTATATATTTGTGTTGTTGACAAATTTTCGTGACCTAATAATTCTTGAACACTGCGTAAATCAGCACCTTCATTTAAGAGATGTGTAGCAAATGTATGGCGTAATTTATGCGGATGTACATTCACAGTTAGAGCCGCTTTTTTTACCACTCTGTTTAATACATCCCTGATTCCTCTGTCTGTCAATGGGGAACCGCAATGATTCAGGAATAATGCATTAGTTGGCTGTTTAGCTTTAGCTAACAACAGCTTTCTACCATCCTGTATGTACGTTTCCAAAGCAATTTCCGCAAATTTACCATACGGGATGTAGCGCTCTTTTCTGCCTTTTCCCGTTACAAACACGGTACCAATCGTGAAATCAATGTTATCAAGAACTAATTGCTGACATTCACTAACACGCATTCCCGTTGCATAAAGCAATTCCAATATTGCTTGATCTCGTTGTCCTAATGGATCTGTTAAATCGTTGACTTCAAATAGTTTTTCCAGCTCTTCAGCATACAAAAACCCCGGTATAGGGCTTTCTGTTTTTGGTAACCGAATCAATGTAAATGGATTGCCTATTACTATCTCTTCTCGTTCCAAAAATTTAAAAAACGTTCTTAATGCAGAGATTTTCCTAGAAACAGATCTTCTGCTAAGCTTTCGATTGTACAACGTATTAAGAAATACACGTACAACGCGTTCATCTACTTCACGAAGATCATTCACAGCTTCCGAAGCCAAGAAGTCAAAAAACAATTCCAGATCATTCAGATAATATTTAACAGTATATGGTGAAGCATTTTTTTCTATTTGTAAGTACTCCTTAAAGGATTGCCAATAGTTCCTGAAATTATTCAAATTTTCACCCCATTAAGCAGCGACTAAAGCATAACATAGAAATTATTGTTTCGCAATAAATTTAACTAAATTGTAACAAAATTCAGAATCAGCTTCACTTTCCATGTTTTTTGCTTGCTTTCTCCTTTCTGCTTATGCTTGTGAAAAATCAAACGTATAGACGCAGAGGTTCATTGATTATCGCTCCTGGAAGTCAATTATAAAAGCAAAAAGCACTCTATGCTATTTTTTAACTAAGCAAGTTCACTGTACAAGACATAACAAGTGTCAAGTAGATGCCCTTACCAATGCGTAATTATATATGTTTCCAACTAATTAGTCAACAAATTGTATTTAATAATTGAAAACTAATTGAATTGTTGCTTAATACAGCTTTTTATCCATATAAATGCTTTCGTTAAAAACAACTACTTTTTGTACTTTCTTCTTTTTTCACGCTGATATAATGTAAAAAGTTTATTCTACATTATTCATTGCCAAAAATCGCTTTTTGAGCATAAATTTAAATCAAAAAAGAAAAAACACTTTTGACATAGGTTTGTTCTATGAACATAGGACTGTTTTTGAATAAAGATGACTATGTATACCCGCTTTAATTTTTTCAAACTTTCTGCATGTTTCAATAAGGTCGAAGTTGCTTCGCTTACACCATAAATAGAAAAAATACTTCATTCAATAGACTTTCTTCCCTGAATTAAAATAGGATAAAGTGAAACTTCATTCAGTAGGAGTTTTCGTCCATCTTCTACTGAATGTTAGTTGAACGAATCGGGCATTTAGGTGCCGTTTTCTCCAACTTACACCCTTTTGTATCAACTCAGGTCTTGAAGTGGGAGTCTTACGGCACCTTACATGCGGGATAAAAGCTAAAAAACACAAGCCTCCTTAAAATACGGCGGTGTGCCGCTGCCGAAGTTTTTCCTCTTTAAAAAACCGCGATGTATCGCTGGCGTAGCTTTCCTTGTCCTTGAAAAAGAAGAACGCTTTTTCTGCGTGCGATGTATCGCTGGCGTAGCTTTCCTTGTCCTGGTCGCGCCAAATGGACCGGGAATTGAGAAGCAGTTTCTCTCATAAAGTTCGTAAAATGATTTTTTTAATGAACGTCCTACATTCGGGATAAAGAAAACAGGGTGTATATCGACGCCTGAGCAGCAAGCCCACTTTTAGTCGGCCTTCCTTTTGATTCGAGCCGATGTTGACTTATCGTAGGAAGGAGATCGAAGTTTGCTAGGCGCTTGAGCGCTTAAGCTAGACGACGATACTGCTTTTTTAGAAAAACTTGGCTTATCGCCAAGTCTTTATGGCGAAAGCTATAGTTTTTCTTATACTATAAACCATAAAGTTTTATACTTTCCTATAGTATAAAAAAGCTATCCACCACGGGAAAACAAATATAATTTCCTACACAACATTAAAAACTGCTCGATGAAACGAGCAGTTATGTTTGTGGTTGTTCTTTATACTCACAATTTGTACATTGAATTTGTGATCCTTTTTTTGCTTTTTTCTCTACTAATAAGGAATTACACTTTGGACACGAACGGTTTATGGGTTTATCCCAAGATAGAAAATCACAATCCGGGAATTGGTCACATCCATAAAAAATTCGTCGCTTCTTCGATTTTCGTTCAACGACTTCTCCCTTTTTACATTTTGGACAAGTTACACCTATTGTCTTTAATATCGGTTTCGTATTTCTACATTCAGGAAAGTTGGAACATGCAAGAAACTTGCCATATCTGCCCATTTTATATACCATTTCATGTCCACATTTCTCACATTCAATTCCAGCTGGTTCATCTTTAATTTCTACTTTTTCCATTTCTTGCTCAGCTTTTTCCAAGCGTTTTTCAAATTCTTGATAGAATTGATCAATGATTTTCACCCATTCTGTTCTTCCATCTTCAATGGCATCTAAATCATTTTCCATTTGGGCCGTAAAATCAACATCAATAATTTTTGGAAAAAACTCTTCGACTAACTCGATAACAATCGTTCCTAATTCGGTTGGGATAAACCGTTTATTATCTATGCTTACATAGCCCCGACGCTGAATCGTATCCAATGTAGGAGCATACGTTGAAGGTCTTCCAATTCCCAACTCTTCCATCGTCTTTACTAATCTCGCCTCAGTATATCTTGGTGGCGGCTGAGTGAAATGCTGATTTGGTTTAATATCGTTTGCCTTTACTTTCATTCCTTCTGTCAAAGCAGGCAAATATTTATCTTCTTCTTTTTTATTATCATCTGTTCCTTCAACATAGACTTTCATAAATCCTTTAAACTTAATTTTGGAGCCAGTAGCTCTAAACTCTACATCATTGTTTAATAGATGTACGGTCATTGTATCCATAATGGCAGCGGCCATCTGGCTAGCTAAAAATCGCTCCCAAATTAATTTGTATAATCGAAATTGATCCCTTGATAACACCGATTTTAGTGTTTTGGGTTCTCTTACGACAGATGTTGGACGAATTGCTTCATGCGCATCTTGTGCCGTTTCCTTTTGTTTTTGTTTTCGATTCACCCCAACATATTCTTCTCCATACTGCTTTGTAATATAATCTTTAGCTTCATTTTTAGCTGATTCTGAAATTCTTGTGGAATCAGTTCGCATATAGGTGATTAAACCTGTAATTCCACCGGCTTTTTTCCCAAGGTCAATTCCTTCATATAACTGTTGAGCTACCATCATCGTCTTTTTAGCTTTAAAATTTAACTTCCTAGCAGCTTCCTGTTGGAGGGAAGAAGTAGTGAACGGTTGAGCAGGGTTTCGTCTGCGTTCTTTTTTAGTCACTTTATCGACAATGAAATGGTCACCATCGAGTTTTTGCAGCACTTCCTTTACATCTGCCTCTGTTTTTAATGCTGTCTTTTTACCATTTAACCCATAAAAAGAACCTTGAAACGAGTCTTTATCCTTTTGAAATTGCCCTTCTATTGTCCAATATTCTTCTGGTTTAAAATTTTCTATTTCTTTTTCACGATCAATAATTAATTTAACAGCAACCGACTGCACTCGTCCTGCACTCAAACCCTTTTTTACTTTTTTCCATAATAATGGACTAATATTATAACCTACAAGACGATCTAAAATTCTTCTGGCTTGCTGTGCATCGACTAGGTTCATATCAATACTTCTCGGATGCTTAAATGACTCTTTAATTGCATCCTTTGTTATTTCATTAAATACGACCCGACAGTCGGATTCATTATCAATATTTAATATGTGGGCTAAATGCCAGGCGATTGCTTCTCCCTCACGATCAGGGTCGGCTGCAAGATAGATTTTTTTAGCTTTTTTAGCTGCTGCTTTTAGCTCTTTTACTACATCGCCTTTACCACGAATTGTAATATACTTTGGGGTAAATCCGTTTTCTGTATCAACTCCCATTTGACTTTTTGGTAAATCGCGCACATGACCCATGGAAGCTTTTACTTTATATTTTTTGCCTAAGTAACGTTCAATCGTCTTTGCTTTCGCAGGTGATTCGACGATTACTAGATAATCTGACATATCATTTCCTCCCAAAAATGAGGTTATCCTTAGAAAACCTTACTACATAATCATCAACACTGTCATATTAATGATTCCACATCCATTTTATTTCTCTGTCTCATCTTCCCTCTGCTCCATCTAATCATACTATGAACCTCTTATAATAATTTACAAATCTTCACTAATAGTAAATATATACGGTGCATTTGTCAAACATGTAATGAATTATTTCTTCATAAATCAAGCATTTTAGTTCTCATTTTTAGTGCTTTTATTACGCTTTGCAATTACAAATTAAATTTTTTACTATTTTTTTCACTTATAAAATTTCCTGTTTTTCTATTTGTAAAAGCCGTATGGTTGTTTTAGCCATTCCACTCATCTAATATATCATTAGCGCTCATCACTAATTTAGCTCCATCCTGAATCAGAAGGTGACACCCTTTTGTCTGTTCACTAAACAGGGATCCAGGAACAGCAAACACTTCCCTTCCCTGGTCCAAGGCATGATCTACTGTGATCATTGTTCCACTTTTTTGGGTTGCTTCGATTACTAACGTTCCAAAACTTAAGCCACTTATAATTCGATTTCTTTCGGGAAAATGGTACCGGGTCGGTTGGGTAGATGGAGAGTATTCAGACAAAACAAGCCCTTGCTCTATTATTTTTTGGAAAAGCTTTATGTTCTCTCGTGGATAAATATGATAAAAGCCACTGCCTAATACAGCTATTGTTTTTCCTTGATAATCCAATGTTGCTTCATGTGCAATTCGATCAACTCCCTTAGCCATTCCGCTTACAATTAACCAATTTTGAAAAACTAAAGGTTTAATCATTCTTGTTACCTTGCGCATAGCTTCCTGTGATGGATTTCTTGTACCAATTACACTTAAAGCTGGAAATTGCTTTAGTAAGTTTATATCCCCTAATGCATATAAAACAAGGGGGGGATCCTGAATAGCTTTTAACATAGGGGAAAAACATTTGTCAAGGATTGTAACTACATGAAAATCATTGAATTCTGATTCTAACTGATGCAATAATGTAGCATCATGGAGATCTCGATAAAGAATAGTTGCATTCTTTAAAGGGAGTTGGTAATAGTGGTTAATTTCGAGTGGAGTCATTTGATACAACTGTTGAAGGGAACTGTCTTTTTGCAATACTTTTCTAATCCAATGTCTCGTTATTCCTCTACAACGGCTTACATGTATAAGACTAAAACGTAAATCAGTCAATATCTCACTTCCTTTTTTATACTATAGGAAAGTATAAAACTTTATGGTTTATAGTATAAGAAAAACTACAGCTTTCGCTAAAGACTTGACGACAAGCCAAGTTTTTCTAATGAATAATGAGTGCAGTGTTCAAATAAGGGGAAAATAGTTCTGAGGACTAAGATCGCAATGTCCTGTAAGACTGTGATGTATTAACTGTCAATATTTTTTTATTGTCACGTTATAGCGCCGACACTAGCACTCCTCTCTTGTAGAAGTTGGAAAAGAGGACGTATCAAGTAGCGGGGTGGATGTATATAATAATGAGTAACCAAAAAATCGATGCGTCGTTTTTACTGGACTTTTTAAACATCTACTTATAGAGAAAAGGACCTAAAAAAGTATTTTAGGCCCTCTCGAAAACAATTTTTAATGTGTTTTACATTTTTCTTTCAAGCCATTATCCTCGAGTACTTTAATCATTGTTTCGCCCATTACTGCTGGAGTCTCTGCTACTTTAATACCACACTCGTTCATCACACGAATTTTTTCTTCCGCAGTACCTTTTCCGCCGGAAATGATCGCTCCTGCATGGCCCATTCGTTTTCCTGGAGGTGCAGTTGCACCGCCAATGAATCCTACTACAGGTTTTTTCATATTTGCTTTTACCCACTCAGCCGCTTCTTCTTCCGCAGTTCCGCCGATTTCTCCTATCATCATAACGGCATACGTTTCTGGGTCATTATTAAAAGCTTCTAATACATCAATAAAATTAGTTCCATTTACAGGATCTCCACCGATACCAACCGCTGTCGTTTGACCATAACCGGCCTCCGATAATTGATGTACAGCTTCGTAGGTAAGGGTACCAGAACGAGATACAACACCAATATGGCCTTTTTTATGAATATAACCAGGCATAATACCAATTTTACTTTCGTCTGCTGTAATAACTCCAGGGCAATTCGGTCCAATTAAACGTGTCTTCTTACCTTCCATATAGCGCTTTACTTTTACCATATCCAAAACTGGAATATGCTCCGTAATACAAATTACTAAATCCAATTCCGCGTCCACCGCTTCCATAATCGCATCTGCAGCAAACGGTGCTGGGACATAAATAACAGAGGCCGTTGCATCGGTTGCTTCAACCGCTTCCTGTACCGTATTAAACACAGGAACCCCTTCAACTTCCGTACCGCCTTTTTTTGGTGTTATACCACCAACGATTTTCGTACCGTATTCAAGCATTTGCTTTGTATGGAATCTTGCTGTTCCACCAGTAATACCTTGGACAATTACTTTTGTATCTTTATTTACATATACGCCCATTTTCGTCCGTCCTTTCCACAAGATCTGAACATATTTAACATTTTTTGCGATTTATTTCACCATTGAGACAATCTTTTTAGCACCATCAGCCATAGAACTTGCTGACGTAATATTTAGTCCTGAGGAGTTTAAAATCTCTTTTCCTTTAATAACGTTCGTTCCCTCAAGACGAACTACTAAAGGAATCTCTAATCCTACCTGTTTCGTGGCTTCGACAACACCTTCTGCGATAACATCACATTTCATAATACCACCAAAGATATTGACAAAGATTCCTTTTACATTACTATCAGACAAGATTATTTTAAAAGCTTCTGTTACCTTTTCAGCCGTGGCACCGCCTCCCACATCAAGGAAGTTTGCAGGCTCTCCGCCATAATGTTTAATAATGTCCATCGTTGACATAGCAAGACCGGCTCCATTAACCATACAGCCGATATTACCATCTAAAGAAATATAGCTTAGATCATACTTAGAAGCTTCAATTTCTTTTTCATCTTCTTCGTCTAGATCTCGTAAATCCATAATATCGGATTGGCGGAATAAAGCGTTGTCATCAAAATTTAATTTTGCATCAAGTGCCAACACTTCGCCATCTCCTGTAGTTACTAATGGGTTGATTTCAGCAATGGAACAATCTTTTTCTACAAAAGCTGTATAAAGCCCCATCATAAATTTAACCGCTTTCCCTAACAACTCATGTGGAATATTAATATTAAAAGCAAGTCTCCGTGCTTGGTAAGGAGCTAAACCGATAACGGGGTCGATTACTTCTTTAAAGATTTTTTCTGGTGTAGCAGCTGCTACTTCTTCAATTTCTGTGCCACCTTCTTCAGATGCCATCATAACTACACGCGATGTTGCTCGATCAAGTACAACACCAATATAATATTCTTTTTTAATATCGCAGCCTTCTTCGATTAATAATCGCTTAACTACTTGCCCTTTTGGTCCTGTTTGATGTGTTACTAATGTTTTTCCTAGAATTTCATCTGCGTATGTACGCACTTCTTCTACATTTTTTGCAACTTTAACACCACCAGCTTTGCCACGTCCGCCAGCGTGGATTTGCGCTTTTACTACTGTGACATCGCTTCCTAATTTCTTTGCTTCTTCCACAGCTTCATCGACTGTATATGCAACGTATCCATTAGGAACTTTTACGCCGTATTGTCGCAAAATTTCTTTCCCTTGATGCTCATGAATGTTCATTCTACATCCTCCCATCTTAATTCACTGCATATCCATTGTATAAAAAAACAGTTCAATTAACAAGAATAGTTTATCAGAAATTGTCGAATCAAATAAGCTAATGAATTAACTAGTTTAACCAGTTGAAATACGGTATGAGAAATAGTTTATCTATTATAAATGAACAGGACTTGGTACGTAGACATATGCTTATTCAGAGAGACCTAAGAACTAGGTTACTTTAATTGCTGATCAGCACGATACACAAAAGCAAAAACTTCGGCAACTGCTTCATAAAGTTCTTCTGGAATCGTCTCATTAATATTTAACTGTGCTAATAATTCAACTAATGAAGCATCTTCAAGAATCGGAATATCGTTTTCCTTTGCTCTTTCAACGATATCTTCTGCTAACCATCCTTTACCTATCGCAGTAACGACTGGAACCGCATGTCGTGTTTCATCATATCGTAACGCTGCTGCTTTACGTCTATTTTGTTTCATACCCTATAGTCAACTCCTTGATATCCAAATGGATTTGCATCATGCAATTGTTTTCGCTCTTCATTAAGGGGCTTAAAAGTAACTGTTGATAAATAATAATTCATTTCCTCCAAGCCTTTTTTTAATAAAGGCTGTAACTTCAAAGACAATGTTCGCAATTCCGGATGGTCATTAAACACAGTAATCGTAACATTACGATTTTGCACATGCATATCGACGATCGTTTGCTTCATATTTGTAAGTTCCAAACAGAATAATATTCGGCAATGATCCGGATCCAATTTTCCTGACTTGGTTTTTTTTCCTTCAAATTTTAATTCGATGTCATTAGCTAACCCTAGTTTACTTGCAGGCAGTTGTAGATATGCTGCTAAGAAACCATTATTCAACTCTTGAACAGAAAACAATTGCATTCCGTTAAAATTATGTAGTACACGTTGAATTTGCTCTTGTATAACTCCCTCTGTCTGTTGGAGGGCTAGAATAAGTTGACCCTTTAATGTTGTGTTTTGTAACTTTTCATTCATTATTTGATGTTCATAAGAAATACCGGAATATTGCAAATGTTGTTTTACTAGAGCTAACCATTGCTGTTTTGGATTTACGAGCAAATGGCTCTTTGATACGTTTATCAGCTGTTTTAGTTGCTGATACGTATGCGGTTTTTGTAATAAACGAATACTCTTTAATAATTGACCGTAATTATTGCTTAATGGCAAATCCTCGGTGAACAAAATCGGAAAGGTCTGGGAGATTTCTCGCTTTAATTGGGCAAGCTCTGCATCATTAAATAAATACTGATTTGCTGCTGCTAACAACAGCTTACTTTCCCATTTTCTTAAAGTAAGATCAGCTTGTTTACTATATTCCTGTTGGTTATATATTAGTTCGTTCCATCGTTTTATTGTTTGTGGAGAAGTTATATCTTCTCCCCCTAATGTTTGAAGAAGCGGAAATAAGCTTTTGCTTAATCTGGCAAGCTGCTTATATACCAATTGCTGACTATTAGCTTTCTCTTCTGTAGACGGCTGTAGCAATTGTCCTAGTTGTACGTTTAATTCCGAATGAATGGAACGCTGCTGAAGCGAATTCAGCAAGTGCTCTAACTGTGGTGCTAATGGCATCGTTCGTTTTATATGTAATGCCTGAAAGACTGCTTCAGTTATTGGAAACTGCTGTCGAATCATTTCTTTTAATATTGGTAACGCCTGTTGCTTGTTTTTATAATGTGATAATAACTGAAAGGCATTTTGCAGTTGCTTTCTATCAAATGGTATGTCTTCTTTCATTAACTGTTTTGTCAAATCTACATGGTTCGTGTTTACTCTTAAACCAAGTTGCTGCAACAATTGACTTACCATGAGATCCGGTTTCTGATTGGTTTGTCCACCAATCACCTTTAGCTCCATAATTTCACCTAGTTGTTGAATTTGAAAGTGATAATGATTACCAACGGTTAATGGAGCCTGTAGTTGTGCAACTAGCCGCTCTCCCCCTAATTGTATTTCTGCTTTGTGTTGCGAAAAAATTTTAAGCACCCTACCTTGAATAATTTGTCCTATCCTTAATTGACTCAGTGAGGTGCTTTTATTTAGTTGCAGAATTTCTTTTAAATCATGGATGCGCAAAAAAATCTCCCCCTTTAGAAAGATATTTGTTTAATCGGTGCAAAAGAGCGCCGATGATGGGGACAAACACCATGTTGTTTCAGCTTTTTTAAGTGCTGCTTCGTTCCATAACCCATATTTGAAGCAAATTCATACATAGGGTACTGTTTATGTAATTTTTTCATATATTGATCTCTAGTGACTTTTGCTAAAACACTTGCCGCAGCGATAGAAATACTGCTTGCATCTCCTTTCGTTATCGCTTCTGATGAACAGGTAAGTTGATCCAGGCGAACTGCATCGATAAGAACATGATCCGGCTCTGGATCTAACTGATTGATCGCATGATACATTGCTAACTTTGTTGCTTCGTAAATATTTATCTGGTCAATAATTTTACTGCTAATGACAGAAATTCCATAACTTATCGCCTGTTCTTTAATATAATGATAATACTGGTTACGCTTTGCTTCTGTTAACTGCTTGGAATCATCCAAGCCTAATAATACAAAATCAACAGGAAGGATAACTGCTGCCGCAACGACTGGTCCAGCGAGTGGGCCTCTGCCAGCTTCATCCACACCAGCAATACCATGAAATCCCTTATTATAGCAGGACTTTTCAAATACTGTCATTTCCAGATGCCGTTGTTTCAATGCTTTTATTTTTAGTTGTTGTTTTTCATAGCTTGTTATTAATTGTTGTACCCCTTTTCGTTCATCTACACGTAATTTTTCGATCACCTCGTCTGTTACTTTCCCCGATTTAAATAATTGTTTTAGTTGAGCAATGGATTGCTTTTTCATGGATAACCCTACCTTTTTTCTATTATCGACCACTTTTTTAAAATCATTAGAGCAAAGCCGGTAAGAGCCAAAGAACCTAATAAATGAAACAAGACACCCATCCGATAGATGTATGTCTCTCCACATAAGATAAGTTATTATTTTTTATACTATAGGAAAGTACAAAACTTTAGGGTTTATAGTATAAGAAAAACTACAGCTTTCGCTAAAGACTTGGCGACAAGCCAAGTTTTTCTAATCTAATCCTACATCTTTTTCCTTATCATTCAACTTTTCTCCCGGTGCTTCTAAGGAAATGTTACCTAGTCTACCTGAGCGTAAATCTTGAATAAAAATTTTGGAAACTTTAGAGAAATTCACCTTTCCACCACTTTCTAATGCCCCACGTTGTTTACCGATGGTCACAAAAATATCCCACATATCCTCCGTGTCTTGACTTAAATTGTACCGTTTTTTAAGATTGTTAGGATAATGAACTTTCATATAGTTAATGACAAAAGCCACGATATCCTGCATTGGTAACAGTTGATCTTTAATCGTACCAATGGCGGCTAAACGATATCCAACTGCTTCTTCCTCGAATTTTGGCCATAGTATGCCCGGTGTATCAAGCAGTTCAAAATCCTTTTTAACTTTAATCCACAACTGCTGTTTCGTAACACCCGGCTTATCCCCAGTTTTTGCAATCTTTTTATTAGCTAATCGATTGATAAGGGTTGATTTGCCGACATTTGGTATCCCAATAATCATCGCTCGAGCAGCACGTGACTGAATTCCTTTTGCCTTTAGCTTATCCAATTTTATTTGGGCTTGTTCTTTTGCTAATTGAATGACCCGTTTTATATCCTGTTTATTATTTACATTAACCGCAATCGCTGGGACTTCTCGCTCCTTAAAATAGAAAAGCCATTGATCTGTAACTCGTGGGTCAGCTAGATCACTTTTCATCATTAATGTAATTTTGGATTTATGTTGCAAGATTTCTTTTAGCATTGGATTTTGTGAGGACAGAGGCACTCTTGCATCTACTAATTCTATTACAAAATCGACTAACCTTAGTTTTTCCACTACTTCTCGCTTTGCCTTTGCCATATGTCCAGGAAACCATTGAATTGTCATCGTATAGTACCTACTTTCCAATAATTTGTATCCGATCAATGGGCCAATAAATCAAGCTTGTTTTCCCGACGATTTGATCGAGAGAAACTAGTCCAATTACCCGGCTATCTGTTGAATTTTCTCTATTATCTCCTAAGACGAGCACATCATTTTCTGGAATCTTATGGTGGTTACCAGGAAGATCTTCCAATGTAAAGTCATTGGTTTGTATTTGGTATGCTTGTTGATCGGTTAAAAAGGGCTGACTCACTTCTTTACCATTAATGTATAATACATCATCCTTTATTTCAACATGCTCACCTGGCAGACCGATTACACGTTTTATAAAATCTTTTTCTGATGAAGCATGGAAAACGACAATATCAAATCGTTCAGGTTCTTGAAAATGGTACGTGAATTTATTTACGATCATTTGATCCCCGTTTTGTAATGTAGGCAGCATAGATGGTCCATCAACTACAATTGCGGCAAAAAAGAATGTTCGTATAATAAAGGCTACGCCAAGAGCGATTAAAAGTGCTTTTAACCAGTCCCACCATTCATTTTTTCTTTCTTTCGGTTTGTCTGCCACTAGCTCCAACCTCCTGTTTTAAAACCTCATTCCTATGTATTCAGCTTTTTATAAAGTAAAACTTCATTTCTTGGAATGCTTTTCCCAAGAAATGTTAGTTAAACGAACCGGGCATTTAGGTGCCGTTTTCTCACACGTAGACCCTTTTTGTATCAACTCTGGTCTTGTAGTGGGAGGCTTACGGCAACTTACATGCGGGATAAAGTGAATCTTCATTTCTTGGAATGCTTTTCCCAAGAAATGTTAGTTGAACGAATCGGGCATTTAGGTGCCGTTTTCTTCCACTTAGACCTTTTTGTACAAACTCAGGCTCTTTGAAGTGGGAGACTTACGGCACCTTACATGCGGGATAAAGTGAATCTTCATTTCTTGGAATGCTTTTCCCAAGAAATGTTAGTTGAACGAATCGGGCATTTAGGTGCCGTTTTCTTCCACTTAGACCTTTTTGTACAAACTCAGGCTCTTTGAAGTGGGAGACTTACGGCACCTTACATGCGGGATAAAGTGAATCTTCATTTCTTGGAATGCTTTTCCCAAGAAATGTTAGTTGAACGAATCGGGCATTTAAGTGCCGTTTTCTTCCACTTAGACCTTTTTGTACAAACTCAGGCTCTTTGAAGTGGGAGACTTACGGCACCTTACATGCGGGATAAACTTGGCTTACTAGAGCAAAAAGGAGCTTGCGCAAATTTGCCAAGCTCCTTTCCTAAACATGTTTTCGTCATGTATTCGATTAGCGACGTTCTTTTATACGAGCCGCTTTTCCGCGAAGATTACGTAGATAGTATAGTTTCGCGCGACGTACGCTACCACGGCGGGTTACTTCAATTTTATCGATACGAGGGGAATGTACAGGGAATGTACGCTCAACACCTACACCGTAAGATAGTTTTCTCACCGTAAATGTTTCACTAATTCCACCATTTTGTCGTTTAATTACGACACCTTCAAATACCTGAATACGTTCACGAGAACCTTCCACAACTTTTACGTGGACTTTAACTGTATCCCCTGCACGAAAATCAGGATGATCCATACGAAGTTGGTCTTTTGTAATTTCTTCAAGCAATTTTTGCATCCTGGTTCACTCCTTCCAACTCAATGCTCATATCTCCTATCCGACAGCGGAACATCGTTGATCATGCTTAAAGACGAAACTTTAAACACAACATATAATATACCATATACAATGACATACTTCAACTACTATTTCAGTGAGTCTGTCAAGTATTTCCGGGAGCTCCTCTCACCTAGTGGTTTTCTTGCTTTTATCCCGAATGTGAGATACCGTAAGACTCCCACTTCAAGAGTTGAAATCGATACAAAGAAGATAACGGCACCTAAATTCCCAATTCGTTCGGGTCGACCGGATGTCGATCACAAAGGCGTTGCAACAGGACAGAGTATGCTTCGACAGCAATACACCGCGATTTTCCAAGGACAAGGAAAGCTACATAGCGACGCATCGCACGACGAAAAAGTGTTTTTTCTTTTTCAAGGACGTTGCGATGTTAGCCTTTATTCTAGTAAAAGATAGAGGAAAACTCCTACTGAATGAAGTTTCACTTTATTTCCGATTTAGTAAAAGCTTTCGAATTATCGCTCCTGAACCCGCAGTGGATATACACTTCGCTTTTCGCGGGCAACGCCTCAACTTCCTCGGAAGCAAAGAGCGGCTTCCTGCGGGATTTTCGGATGTTACTTTTCCCGCAGGAGTCTTCGTGTATATCCACTGCTTTTTTGGAGATTCCAATTCTTATCTATTTTAGATTTTTTATAGACGCTGTTTTCCGAATGCTCAAAACCCCATTAAACTTCGTAAAGCACTTACATATGGCTTTCCTTGATCATCGTATACTAATGCTGGCATATGCCCTTGAATAGTACCAATCGATCGCCTTGTCTTTTCTGTAAGCAAGGGTGCGAATGTTGGCAGATTATATCTCCTTCTTATTTGTTTTCCTGTCCAAGACTTATTATATCAAAGATAAGAGTCCTCTTCCCTTCCCCTCATAATTTGTTCTAATATTATAAACAATATCCCCGTTTATATTTTACTCATACTTTCCATTAACAGATTTTTTTATTTCAGCTAGAAACACTTGAAGATCTCGTGGTAAATCTATCTTTTCTAGTAGATCACTTCTTCGTTCAAAAGTTCGCCTAACTGCCTCCCGTTTTCTCCATGTTTCTATTTTTTGATGATCCCCTGAGAGTAATATGTCTGGAACCTTCATGCCTCGAAAATTGGCAGGGCGTGTGTAATGTGGATGCTCAAGTAAACCTGTAGAAAAAGAATCTTGTGGAGCTGAAGCTTTATTACCTAATACCTCAGGCAAAAGGCGGACAACACTATCAATGACTACCATCGCACCTAATTCGCCTCCCGTTAACACATAATCGCCTATGGATAGTTCATCTGTTGCTAAATAATGTCTAATTCGTTCATCAAAGCCCTCATAATGACCACAAATAAATATTAAATGTTCTTCTTTGGCTAGTTCCTCTGCCTTTGTCTGTTGAAATTGTTCACCTTGAGGGCACATTAAAATTATTCTTGGCTTCGTATTACGTTTTGTTTTGATGGCATCTACGGCATCAAAAATAGGCTGTGGCGTCAATACCATTCCGGCGCCACCACCATATGGGTAATCATCCACCTTTTGATGCTTGTTTTCAGAGTAATCTCGAAAATTAATTAAATCATAACTAAATATATTCTTATCCTGCGCTTTTTTTAAAATCGATGCGTTCATTACGCCATGAAACATTTCAGGAAAGAGCGTTAAAACATCTATATGCATTAGTCCAACAGTCCTTCCATTGGCCTAATGGTCACTTTCTTTTTAGCTACATCTACATGGAGCACTACTTCTTTGATATATGGAATAAGTACATCTTTTCCTTGTTTTCTTTTGGCAACCCAGACATCATTTGCTCCCGGTGATAAAATTTCTTTGATTGTTCCTATTTCTTCGCCAGCTTCAGTGACCACAGAACATCCGATAATTTCATGATAATAATATTCATTCTCTTCCAATTCCGTAAGCTGTGATTCACTGATTTTTAACTCACAGCCTTTAAACGGTAAAATATCATTTATATTATGGAAGCCTTCAAACTGAAGTAAATCGAAGTCTTTAAGTACACGATGATTCGCAATGGTAACTTGAAAAGGGGGGTGATTGTCCTTTATCACAAATAATGTATTCCCAATTTGAAAACGATCTTCGAAGTCAGTAATCCGTAATACTTTTACTTCTCCTTTTATTCCATGGGTATTAATTATTTTTCCAACTGTAAATAACCGTTCTTGCATGATTTCACCTGCTATTCTTCAATTCGTACTACAATATTATCCTTTACAACAACAGCGCTATTACCCATTATTTCATCCCAATGCGATCCCTCAGAGACCTCAACAAGAGCTTCAACTTCCTTCTCAACAATTTCACTACCAATCTCCAGCATGTCCAGTTGATCCATTTTAAATTCGGCTAGTTTTATCTTTTCTTTGCGATTATTAATTTCTCGTTGAAAACGCTGGTCGATTTCTTGTTTAGAGAGCCCTGATTTATTCTTTAATTTGCGTTGTTCAAACAGTAGCTGTTGACACTCTTGTTCAAGTCGCATTTTATGATGAAGAAAATTCGCTTTTATTTCCTCTTTACTCTTTTCTGTGATTATTTGCTTAACTTGGACCTTTTTAATTATTTGCATGTTTTACGCCTCACTCTCAACAAAACATCTAAGCAAACTATCGTTATGTTTTAGAAAAACTTGGCTTGTCGCCAAGTTTTTATGGCGAAAGCTATAGGGTTTTTCTTATACTATAAACCATAAAGTTTTATACTTTCCTATAGTCTTAAAAAGGGAAAGGTTTATTTTCTCCCTTTCCCTTTACATAATATCTAGAAAAACACGCTTATTGCTATCTGTTTTCGCTGCATAGACAACTGTTCGAATCGCTTTTGCAATTCGTCCATTTCTACCGATCACCTTACCAACATCATCTGGATGAACGGATAAGTGATAAACAATCTTGGTATCCTCTTCGGCTTCGGTAACTTTAATTTCTTCCGGATGATCTACAAGTGACGTAACAATTGTTTCAATAAGGGTCCTCATGATATCACACTACTTTGCAATTTCATTTTTTTGTTCGTGAAACTTTTTCATGATGCCTTCTTTTGAGAATAGATTGCGAACCGTATCACTAGGCTTTGCACCTTTTTTCATCCAGTCAAGTGCTTTTTCTTCATCTATTTTAACTTCTACTGGATTGACTACAGGATTATATGTTCCAATTTGCTCGATCGAACGTCCATCACGTGGAGCACGTGAATCAGCTACAACGATGCGGTAAAATGGATTTCTTTTCGATCCCATACGCTTTAAACGAATTTTAACTGCCATATTATTGCACCTCCATATTTAAAACTTAACACATTTTTAGATTGTAGCAGAAAACAGAAAGTCTGTAAAGTGTTTTTCCATTACAGGTGAAAAGAATATTTGTCATTTACATAAATGGCAGTCCCATTCCCCTTCCCTTTTTGCCTTTTTTCCCTTTTTGCATATTGGTCATTTGTTTCATCATTTTCTTCATTTCATCAAACTGTTTAAGTAGTCGATTTACTTCGGATACAGATGTTCCTGATCCTAAAGCGATCCGTTTTTTTCTGCTTGCATTCATAATGCTTGGGTCTTGACGTTCTTTTTTGGTCATCGACTTAATGATCGCTTCTACATGTAAAAGCTTTTTCTCATCAAATTGTGCATTTTTTAAACCTTTCATTTTATTAGCACCAGGTATCATTGCCAATAAATCATCCAATGGCCCCATTTTTTTAACTTGCCCCATTTGCTCAAGAAAATCATCCAACGTAAACGTCATGGTACGCATTTTTTCTTCTAATGCCTTTGCTTGTTTTTCATCTACTGTTGTTTGTGCTTTTTCAATTAAAGATAGCACATCACCCATACCAAGAATTCTCGAGGCCATACGATCCGGATGGAAAGGTTCTAATTCATCCAGCTTTTCTCCCATTCCAGCGAACTTTATTGGCTTATCGGTAACAGCTTTGATGGAAAGAGCCGCTCCACCACGTGTATCCCCGTCCAGCTTTGTTAAAACAACCCCGGTAATATCCAGTTGTTCATTAAAGCTCTCTGCTACGTTCACCGCATCTTGACCTGTCATAGAATCAACCACTAAAAATATTTCATGCGGTTGAACTTCCGTTTTGATTTGTTTCAATTCTTGCATTAATTCATTATCTACGTGTAACCGCCCTGCCGTATCAATAATTACATAGTCGAGATGTTCTTCCTTCGCCTTATCAATTGCTCGTTTTGCAATCTCCACCGGATTTGCTTCTGTTTCCATGGAAAATACAGGCATGTCAAGCTGCTTGCCTAAAGTTTCCAGCTGCTGGATAGCTGCCGGGCGATACACATCACAAGCTACAAGTAGTGGTTTACGGTTATACTTTTTTCGTAATAAGTTAGCTAACTTTCCCGAGGTAGTCGTCTTTCCAGCACCTTGTAAACCTATCATCATAATGATGGTAGGACTTTTATCAGCTACTGCAATTTTGCTTTGTTCCCCACCCATTAAAGAAGTTAGCTCATCTTTGACAACTTTAATAACCTGTTGGCCTGGAGTTAGGCTTTCCATAACTTCCTGACCAACAGCACGTTCCTTGATTCGTTTAATAAGATCTTTTACAACTTTATAGTTAACATCAGCTTCCAATAAAGCAAGACGAACTTCTCTTGTCATCTCTTTTACATCTTGTTCTGAAACCTTACCTTTACCTGTAATTTTCTTAATTGTACTTTGCAGACGGTCGGCTAATCCTTCAAATGCCATAGAAGGTGTCCCCCTAATCCAAGTCTTTTATTTTTTTTACAAGCTGCTGCACATCTTCCTGCGCATCTGCAAGCTTTTCTTCCAATTGCATCAACAGTTTACAACGTTGCTGGAATTTACTATATAAGCCTAGCTTTTGTTCATAGGTTTCCAACATTTGTTCCGTTCGCTTTATATTATCATAAACAGCCTGTCTCGATACATCAAATATTTCGGAGATCTCACCAAGAGAATAGTCCTCTAAATAATACATCTCCATATAACTTCGCTGTTTAGGTGTAAGTAACGCTTGATAGAAATCAAATAAATAGTTCATTCTCGTCGTTTTTTCCAGCATCAGGCTATAACCTCTTATCTGAATAATTTGCTATTTATCCCGCATGTAAGGTGCCGTAAGACTCTCACTTCAAGACAAGAGTTGCTACAAAAGGGTCTAAGTGAGAAAAAACGGCACCTAAATACCCGATTCGTTTAGCTAACATTCAAGGAGAAAAGCACTCCTTGAATGAAGTTTCACTTTATTGGCTTGGCGTCAAACTTTTGGCGCTAGCCAGTTGTATTTATCCATAACACGAAACACGTTGATCAGCGTCTACCGCTTAATTTTAAAGTTTTTAATGTGTAAAGTAAGAATAACGAATATTTTATTTATGTGTCAAGCAAAATTCCTTTATTCCTTTTCCAATAAATCAGCAAACAATCCGTACACAAATGCATGAGCGTCAAATGCTTGTAAGTCCTCCACTTTTTCACCTAACCCAACATATTTAACCGGAATGTTCAACTCGTTTCGGATAGCTAGAACAATTCCTCCTTTAGCTGTTCCATCTAATTTAGTTAAAATAATTCCTGTGACATTGGTCGCCTCGGAAAAGACTTTTGCTTGATTCAACGCATTCTGACCAGTTGTTGCATCTAAAACAAGCAATACTTCATGCGGAGCATTAGGAACTTCCCGTTCAATGACACGCTTTACCTTTCTAAGTTCATTCATTAAATTAACCTTATTTTGCAATCTTCCCGCAGTGTCACAAATTAATACATCTACATTCTTGGATTTGGCCGATTTAATTCCATCGAAAATCACAGCAGCTGGATCGCTCCCTGAGGTCTGCTTTACAACATCTACCCCTGTACGGTCTCCCCAGACTTCTAATTGTTCAATAGCTCCAGCACGAAATGTGTCTCCTGCAGCGAGCATTACTTTTTTTCCTTCTTGCTTTAAATTATGAGCAAGTTTACCAATTGAAGTTGTTTTACCAACGCCGTTTACGCCTACTACTAAGATAACGGAGAGCTGATCCTTTTCAAGGTGTAATTTTTCCATTTCTTGATCGTCATCACCATAATAAATTTCTACCAGCTTCTCTGAAATAACATCTTTCATCTCGGATGGCTGTTTAATGTTTTGTCGTTTCACCTCCATTTTTAATTCATCAATTAAATCCATCACTGTAGTTACACCTGTATCAGCTGAAATTAATATTTCTTCGAGATCTTCGAAAAAATCCTCATCCACCTTGCGATATCTTGCAAGCAAATCATTGATTTTTCCTGAGAAGGTTTGCCGTGTTTTTTTCATCCCATCTTTATATTTTTCCGAAACCTCTTCTGCGTTTTCTTGGTTTCTTTGAAATTTTGCCTTTAATTTATCCATAAATCCCATCATCATCGCCTCCTATTGCTCAACTAAATCTTTCGTATCTTCCAAGCGTACGGAAACAAGCCGTGAAACACCTGATTCCTGCATAGTAACTCCATACAATACATCTGCTTCTTCCATTGTACCTTTTCGGTGGGTAATTACAATAAACTGTGTGTTTTTACTAAAAAGTTTTATATATTTTGCAAAACGGGATACATTCGCTTCGTCTAGTGCTGCTTCTACTTCGTCTAGCACACAAAACGGAACAGGGCGAACTCGCAGAATAGCAAATAACAAAGCTATAGCAGTTAATGCACGTTCTCCACCTGAAAGAAGCCCTAAATGCTGCAGTTTTTTTCCAGGAGGTTGAGCAACAATATCGACCCCTGTATCCAATAGGTTTTTTGGATCCGTTAATTTTAATTCTGCATGTCCACCACCAAACAACTGTTGAAACACATCAGTAAATGCGACCTTTATTTGTGAAAAGGTGTCGCTAAATTGGCGCTTCATTTCCTCATCCATTTCACCAATGACCGTATAGAGAGTCTGTTTTGCTTCAACTAAATCTCTCTCTTGTTCTTTAAGAAAAGAATAGCGCTCATTAACACGCTCATATTCATCAATGGCACCAAGGTTAACCGTACCTAATTGCTCGATTTGTCGTTTCAACTGTTTAACAGTTGCTTGCGCGCTCTGTTTATCCTTTGCTTTTTCAAACGTGTTTTGTGCTTTTTCAAATGTAATCGTATATTCCTCTTGTAAGTGATTTAACAAATTTTCTAGTTCGACATCAATCCGATTTGCTTGCACCTCTTTTTGTTGAATCACTCGTTTAACCGTTTCGTGTTCTTGGCTAATTTCTTTCATTTCCTGTTCTTTTTCCTGTAACTGCTTCGTGTGATCCGTACGTTTCATACGAAGTTGTTCTAGTTTGTCAATGATTTGTTGTTTTGCTTCCGTCTGTTCTTGAATAGAACGATCAATGTCATCCTCCGTTTCATTGGAATCTTGAAATTCAACAAGATTTTTCCATTCCTCTGCATATGCATCATATTCATATTGTAACTCGGATAATTGTGCTTGGACCTGCTTTGTTCTTTCTCGTTGATATTTAACACGCTCATCTTGTTCTGCTAAAAGAACTTGATGTCGATGCAACTCTTCTTGCAGTTTTTGTTTATTCTCTTTTAGTTCGGTCTGTTGTTCTGTTAAACGGGTGATCTCCTGTTCAATCTGCTTCGCCTGTTTAGCTAGCAGGTCTAATTCATCAGTAAGTTCAGCTTGTCGTTTTACCAATTGCTGTTTGTCTTCGTTAAATTGTTGCTTATCTTGATCATAGATTTTTAATTGATCATTTAATGCTCGTAGTTTCATTTCCAGCTCACGATGATTCGTTTCTATCTTTTGCATGTTTCGTTGTTCAACTTCTAAAGCTTGTTCTTCTACTGCCAATTGGTCTTCCAATTCGTCAATCTTATCTTTTTGTTTACGAACATTATGCTCGAAGTCCAATATTTGAGTTTGGAACGTTTTAAGCTTTGCTGTCATTTCTTCCAGCTCTTTCTCTCGTGTAAACAACGACTGATTCATTTTCTTTTTAGCTCCACCAGACATAGATCCACCTGGATTTACAACGTCACCATCCAATGTGACAATTCGGTAACGCCTTGCTGATAGCCTTGCCAACTCATTTGCATCTTTTAACGTTTTAGCGATCACAACGTGCCCCATTAAATGGTTGATAGCTCGGCAATAACGGTGATCTGTATGAATTAGTTCCGCAGCAATTCCAACAAATCCAGCATGATCCTTTAGCTTTTCTTTCACATTCTCAGGAATAAAACGTTCCTGAATGGAAGCGAGTGGTAAAAACGTGGCTCGACCGCTGTTGGTTTTTTTCAGCCAAGCAATAGATTCTCTAGCTGATTGGTCATCTTTTACAACAATATACTGCGCTTGTCCGCCAAGCACTGTTTCCATCGCTGTAATATAAGGATTTGGCACATCAATCAGCTCAATAACTGCACCATAAATATTAGTGATCTTCTGCTCTTTTTTAGCCTTTAAAACCGCCTTAACCCCTTGAAAAAAGCCTTGGAAATCTTCTTTCATTTCTTCTAGCATTTCTTTTTTTGACTTAATTTTTTCAATGTATTGATAGCCTTGATACAATTTCTTTTGTGCACGTTGAAATTCCAAACGCTGACGCTCTAATGCCTGTTTAATCGATATTATCGTTTGCTCTTTCGTTTTACACAACAACTTTTTCTCTTGTAAGCGTGGTACTAATTCATTTACTTGTTTTTGTAAAGCTTTTCTTTCAGTTATTAGACCAGCAAACTTTTCTGATTGAACTTCTGATTTTGTATCTAATTGCTGTAAGCGTTCTTCAATTGTTTGTTTCTCGTTACGCTTGGCTGCCTGCTGATTCAAATACTCAATATAATCTGATTTTCGATCTTCAATCGTTTCCTCAAGATTTTCTTCACCTACGCTTAATTTCGTTTCTAATTGCTTTACCGTTTCAGCCGTTGCTTTTTTGATAGATTGCAATTCAGTAAATTGTTTTTTTTCTTGAATGAATACTTCATGCAAATTACCGATCCGGACAGACGTATTGTTTTTTTGTAGTTCTAATTTTGCCTTATTCTCTGCAAAATGCTTTGACCTTTCCAGAAACAGCTGTTTTTTACCTTCATATTTTTCCAGATTTTTTGTTACTTCCAGTAATTCCGTTTGCAGTTGTTCTAAATCTTTGTCCATCTGTTCGATTAAGTCACGTTCAGAAATTTGGTCTCTTTCCTTTTGCTCCATCGACGCCTGTATTTCCTGTTGCTTTTGTTTTAACTGGTTTAACTCTTGTAACAAGTCTTGCCATTTATCATGAAGTTGTTCGATTTCAGCGAGCAAATAAGCAATCTCTGTTTCTTTTAATTGATCTTTTAATAAGCGATAATTTCTAGCTGTTTCTGCTTGTTCTTTTAAAGGTTGCAGCTGGCTTTCAATCTCATGAATAATATCTTCAACTCGGTATAAATTTTCCTGTGTTTCGGCTAATTTATATTCTGCCTTTTTCTTTCGCTGTTTATATTTTAAAACGCCGGCAGCTTCCTCAAAGATCGTTCTTCTTTCTTCAGCTTTTGAGCTTAGTATTTCTTCTACTTTCCCTTGACTGATAATTGAAAATGCTTCGCGACCAAGTCCTGAGTCCATAAATAAGTTAATAATATCTTTAAGACGACAAGATTGATTATTAATATAATATTCACTAGCTCCTGAACGGTACACACGTCTTGTCACACTAACCTCTTCATAATCTAACGGAAGAAGCTGATCATGATTATCAAGTACTAGGGTTACTTCTGCCATATTTAATGGCTTACGTGAATCACTTCCTTGAAATATAATATCTTCCATTTTCGAACCGCGAAGCGACTTGGCAGATTGTTCGCCGAGAACCCAACGGATAGCATCAGTAATATTACTTTTCCCGCTCCCGTTTGGTCCAACCACCGCGGTAACTCCCGGAACAAAATCAACATTTATTCGCTTGGCAAAAGATTTAAAGCCAACACTTTCTAGCCTTTTTAAATACATCCTACATTTCTCCTATTTATCATCGTATTAAAAAAGGTAGCGTAGAGGTTTATCAATCCATATTTCTACTTTAACCATCCTAATTTAAAACGAAAATCTATTCCATTCTTGTACCAATACATTAAAGACTCTTACTACTAGCTATAAACAATCTTCAAGTGAGTGTTCGAGGACTGGGATACTGGGATGTTCGAAGTAGTTTAATGTTGAACAGTCGAATGCAAGCATTTAAATTAGAATCGCTAGAACCAACTTAAAAGATAGCTTAGCCTTAGCGGTAATAGGCTACTGCCACGTTGAAACTTATACTTCGGTCAATAAAAATCCACTCACATCATTTAAACTTCCACACTAAAATTTTTATATCGAACGGACAAAGAATTTTGGTGTGTCATTTTTAGAAAACTTTGAACATCCTCTTAAAGATAATGTAGCTGGCGTTAAGCTTTTGGCACAAGCAAAATCAACTTGTACATTCAAAATTTTATGTTTTAACAATCAAGCACTGGTCATCAACTCTCAGCTGTATGTAAGAAACATAATAAGGGGTTGCAGTTGCAATCCTCCATTGTTATAATCATTCCAACTGAAAAACTGGTTTTTTACCGCATTTATTTTATCATAAATGCCTTCACAAAAGAAGGTTAGACGTGATATATAGCTAAAGGAGTGGTTATCAATGTATTTAGAACAGCCTTCTGAGGAAAATTTTAAAATACTATTAGATGAGATTGCTGAACATTTATCTATTGTCAATCGAACGATTATGGATCCGGATGATTATGATCTTAATCAATATGACAAGTTAAAAGCCATGTATGATATGATAAAGCGACAAGGAAATTTAAGTGTACAAGAAACACAAGCTTTTCTAGAGGAGCTTCGTACTATTCGCAAATAAAGTGAAACTTCATTCAGTGAGAGTTTTCTTCCATCTTCTACTGAATGTTAGTACCTTAATGGTATGACCTAAAGGCCCTTCTCACGAATCGGGCATTTAGGTTCCGTTTTCTCCCACTAGACCCTTTTGTACCAACTCAGGCTCTTGAAGTGAGAGTCTTACGGCACCTTACATGCGGGATAAAGAAAACTGTTCCTTCTTGGAAGTTTCCCCTTTATCTAACGGAGGAACGAGTTAAATTTGCTCTCATAATCTAATGCTGTATTTATTTTATGACAAAAAGCTTTTACACATATTAGTGCTTGATTTCAAATAACGAAGTGTAGGCTATTAGAAAAAATTGGCTTGTCGCCAAGTCTTTATGGCGAAAGCTATAGTTTTTCTTATACTATAAAGCCTAAAGTTTTATACTTTCCTATAGTGGAACAAAAGCTAGAAGCGCGCCGGGTTAGGGTATAAACGGCAGAACTTCTGAGACATACAGTAAAACTTCATTCAAGAAGTGCTTTTCTTCTTGAAACAATATATCTAAGGCTAGGTTCACAGGTGCCCTTGAAAAAGAAAAACACTTTTCTGCGTGCGATGCGTCGCTGACGTAGCTCTCCTTGTCCTAACGAAGTACTCCAACCTTTAACAATCATTTGTGTAACAAAGCTACACAAAGTACGACTGCCCGTCGCACGCAAGAAAACCCGCAGAATATTTAAATACTCAGCGGGTTGCTATTTTGTCTAACATTCTTTACTGAAGGCGATTAGCAGATTAAATGAATCCGCTAAAGTAGCTGGCTGGAAAGATAAAACCGTTACTGCTCTCTTCATCATCTTAAATTTTAAATTTCTTGACTAAGAATTCCAACTCATTGCTAGATTGACTTAACGCTTCTGCTGATTGCGATACGGTTTCTATCGCTTTTAATTGATCTTGGGTAGAAGCACTTACTTCTTCAGCTGCAGCTGCTGACTCCTCCGTTATACTAGACAGATTCTCTATCGAATGTACAACTTCATCTTTTAATAACGACATCTCATGAACTTCTTTCGACATTTCATTAATCGACTTAATTACTTGATACATTAATTCTTGAATGGTCGTAAATGCCGTTTCTGTATCTTTTACGGCTCCATTTTGCTCTAATGTTATTTCTTTTGTTTTGGTCATCGCTTCAGTTGCTCGTGCTGCTTCCTCAACAATGCCTTGAATTGTTTGACGTATTTGCTCCGTTGATACCGCTGATTGCTCAGCAAGTTTCCGAACTTCCGTCGCTACTACAGAAAAGCCTTTTCCAGCCTCTCCAGCTCTAGCTGCCTCAATAGATGCATTTAGAGCAAGCAAATTTGTTTGTTCCGAAATTGCATTAATCGTCGTAACAATTGCTTGAATATCGTTTATTTTAGAAACTAAAATATTTAACACATTTTCAATCGATTCAATTTCACGAAAAGACTCGTCTGAACGTGTTTGTAAAACAGCCAATGTTTCTCTGCCGTTTATACTTGCCTGCTGTGTTTCATTAGACTTCGATTGCATTGTATGCATCGTTTCCTCAACAGATGTAAACTGTGAAGATAAATGATTTGTGACTCCTTGCATTTCATCTAACTTTGTTGCGCTCTCCGTAGAACCTTGAGCCACATCATTAATTGCATGAGCAATTTCTTCACTTGCCGCTTTCGTCTCCTCTGAAACAGCGCTCAAACTTTCCGCAGAAGTAGAAACCTTCTCAGAAGCACCAATCACATGTGATAAAACTTCACGCATCTGCTGCACCATTTGATTGAAATGGTTCGTTAGTTGTCCAATTTCGTCTTTTGATTTTGTTTGTCCTTGAACAGTTAAATTCCCTTGTGCCATGATTTGTACTAGTTTGGTTAACTCGACAATTGGTTTTGTAAAATAACGGGCAACAAAAAAGATAATCATAATTGCAATGACGATAGCCCCTAACGTAATAATGAAATTCAACTCTTGAATGCGTTTCACAAACTTTAATAGTTCTGTTTCCTTATAAACAGCCCCTATTTTCCACCCTGTATTCTCTAGCGTAGAATAATAAAGTATTTTCTTTGTATCTTTCTCCTTGAACTCAATCTTACCTTTTTCATGACTGTACATTTTTTCTACATGAGGCTTGTTCCGTAAATTTTCTCCAGTGGAATCTGGATGAACGATAGTATTTCCTTTAGAATCAAAAATAAAACCATACCCATTGTATCCGACGTCTGTTTCATTGATTTGCTCTGTAATGGTATTTAAATTTAAATCAAGAGACACAACACCAATTACTTGGCCATCTTGGACAATGGCTTTTGAGACGGAAACCATTAGCGCATTAGTGATATCCTCATAAGGTTCAGTAAATTGCACTTCTCCACTATTTTCACTAGCTAATTTGTACCAAGGCCTCTCTGTTGGATCGTAATTATCTTCGTATGTAATAGAAGAATCAGGATCGTACATTTTTCCTTTTGAACTTCCCATATAAATACTGGCAACGTCAGAATTAATAGTTACATAGTTCGTCATTTCATTGCGCATTTCAGGGGTTAACGTTACTTCATCATTTTGTAAAATAGCCTTTAAACGCGGATCTTCACTAAAACGCAATAAATCTTTAGCATAGTTGTTGAGGCGTAATTCCGTAATCTGTGATAATGCTTTTGCTTGTTCCGATCCCGTCATGTCTAATTCTTCTCTAAAATTTTTAGACATTTGCATTCCTGTAACCAATTGCGAGATTACCATTACGATAATGAGTAATAACGCAAAGATGAGAATAAGTTTGTTCTGCAATTTGTTTAACAAGATCATTTACCTCCTTTGTATTGTACATATTAGAAAATAACTACTAAAATAGAGAAGAATGACGGTAATAAAGCTTTTATAGTCCCTATTCCCTAAAATTTTATCACATAATTAGTACATAATACTTATGTAAAAAGCAACAGTTTTTTGAACATAATGCGTCAAGTTTTTCTCGACATGGTGACTCTATTGATGTACGCTTATGCTACTACTGCGTTATCGCTTGGCGGCCTCCGTTTTTTAGTAAGGCTTTAGAGCCTTACTAAAAAACGGAGGAAAATCGGAAACTTTTAACCAGTTGCCCCATGGCAGTCGAATGGGCTTGATATAAAGAGATTACGCCTTGTTTCACACCAAAAAAGAATGGACTGCTGTAGACATGAGCCATCAGACCGTAGGGGCCATAGTGAAGCGTGTGGGAAAAGCGCAAGCAGACCGAAGACAGAGAAATGGTCACTGAATTAGAAGAATCGGCAACACTTCCCAAGGAAAAACAAGTGGACTTTCTATATACAGAAGCAGATGGTGTTTTTATTCGTGGGACAGAAAAGAAAAAAGTTTAGAAGTCAGTCATGCGATTATGTATGAAGGCTGGGACAAGAATGGGGAAAGAGTTTCTTTAAGATTAGAAAAACTTGGCTTGTCGCCAAGTCTTTATGGAGAAAGCTGTAGTTTTTCTTATACTATAAACCATAAAGTTTGATACTTTCCTATAGTGGAACAAAAAGTGATGATGACAACCCAACCAACTGCACGCTTTTGGAAGGAAGTTCAGGCATTTGCAGCGAACCATTATTCTTTGGAAAACACGCAAGTAATCACGAATAGTGACGGTGGTCAAGGCTATACTGCTGAAAAGTTTCAAGGAGCTTTTTCCCAGTAAGTGTACCCTACCTGGTATTCAATCAATTGGATTCTTATCATGTATCAAGCGTTACATCGTGCATTAGGTGTAATTATCAGGATGGGATTAAAAAAGCGCTGAAAGAGAAGGATTTAGGTGCATTTACTCTTTGGCTGGATACATATGAAAACACATGAGATGATTCGAAAAAGAAAAGAAAGTGAAAGATTTTCGTACGTGTATCCTTGGTAATTGGGATCGAATTTATCCCTCATGTAAGGTGCCGTAAGACTCCCACTTCAAGAGCCTCGAGTTGATACAAAAGGGTCTAAGTGGGAGAAAACAACGGGAAGTGAAACAAATCGTGAGAATGTCAGAAATCCTACATCAAGCAACACGTTCATCAAAATGTCTTCGCTGTTTCACGATACGTACATTCACTAGCTAATTCAGCGACTTTTACTTCTACCAATGGATGATAACGTTGATATTTTCTAATCCCTAGCCATTTATCTAATGGGTAATGGTTATGTCCGTTTTCATCCACCATTAAAGCCTTTTATAACATACGGAACCAAAGGTAAATGGAACGGTTTTACAATCCTCTCTTTTCACCAACCAGCCAGATGCCTGCTTCTCCTTCTTTATCACTTGATCTGTGTGAAAATACTCCCCCTAACAAATCTGAAAACAAGTCATGCATATAGCTTTGGATACTTTCTTCTGCTTCAATAAAATCATTTGTATTCTTTATTATCTCGTACAGTTTTGAACGCCTATAAGGAGGACTTCCCATTATTTACGGATGATCGTCAACTTATCCGCCGCCTTTGTAGTTCAACTATTCGTTTGGGTCTGCTTATCCGCCTACAGTCCTCTCGGTTTCCTGCATCTCCTTTAAGACAATACCTCACGATGATGCCCTAGATTAGTCTTCTTGGGGTTGTACCAGCACTCCCAAGGAAGGACTTTCACCTTCTTCTGGGATTGGGGAGTCGTTTTTACCTAGGTAACGTTCTCCAACCTTTAACAATTCATTTGTGTAACAAAAGCTTACAAGGTGCGACTGCCCGTTCGCACACAAAAGGCTGTACTATTTATACAGCCTTTTCACTAATTATGCGTTAGTTTATATTTATCCATGGCGGCTTTGGCAGCGCGTTGCTCTGCCTCTTTCTTTGTTCTCCCAGCTCCTGAACCATACACTGTTCCTTCAATTAATGCATTAGCGATAAATTCCTTATCATGAGAAGGGCCACGCTCTTCTACAATTTTATACGCAATCGACAGATGTTTTACTTGTTGAACTAACTCCTGTAATTGACTTTTATAATCCATCGCATGCGAAAAAGCACCATTTGTAATTTTCGGAAATACATGACGTTCCAGAAATTGAATCGTTCTCTCAAAACCTTGGTCTAAATATAAGGCTCCTAAAAAAGCTTCAAAAACATCGGCTAATAATGTATCTCGATCACGACCGCCTGTCTGCTCTTCGCCTTTTCCTAGTAAAAGATAATTGCCAAATTTTAAACTCCGGGCAAACCCGGCTAACGATGGTTCACAAACGATTGCTGCACGTAATTTGGTCATTTCTCCTTCTGGCATTTGTGCATTTGTTCGAAATAAATATTGGGAAACTCCTAATTCTAGTACAGCATCCCCTAAAAATTCTAATCTCTCATTATCCGAAAATACTTTTTCACGATGCTCATTCACATAAGATGAATGGGTGAATGCTTGTATGATTAACGAGCGGTTGTGAAAGCGAAGATTCAACTGTTTTTCTAATTGTTCAACATTCATCAACGGCACCTCTATTTTCAAAATATACAGAAAGCCTCGCTAATACGAGACTTTCCCTTTGCTTACTGTTAACCTTGTAATTTTTGTATGTAGTTAACAGCATCACCCACTGTATTTATTTTTTCTGCTTCTTCATCAGCAATTTCCATATCAAATTCATCTTCAAGCTCCATCACAAGCTCTACTACATCTAATGAATCCGCTTCTAGATCCTCTTTAAAAGAAGCTTCCATCGTTACCTTAGATTCGTCCACATCCAGACGATCTACAATAATTGATTTTACACGTTCAAATACATCTGCCACGACTTGTCACCTCCTTTCAAGTAGTATTATCCAATTTTTCACTTACATAACCATACCACCATCAATATGGATCGTTTGACCAGTAATATAACTTGCATCATCACTTGCTAGAAAACGAACGACCTTTGCTACATCTTCTGGCTCTCCTAATTTTTGTAGCGGAATCATCGTTAACATTTCTTCCTGCTGTTCTGGTGATAATGCTTCTGTCATATCTGTTGAAATAAACCCTGGCGCAACAGCATTAACCAGAATATTTCTTGATGCTAGTTCCTTTGCAGTTGTTTTTGTTAAACCAATTACTCCTGCTTTTGCAGCCACATAATTTGCTTGACCGGGATTTCCGCTTATCCCAACGATCGAAGCCACATTAATAATTTTCCCTGCTCGCTGCTTCATCATCTGTCTGGTTACGGCCTTTGTGCAAAGGAAAACACCTTTTAAATTTGTATTTATTACTTCATCAAACTCTGTTTCCTTCATACGCATTAATAAATTATCTCTAGTAATACCGGCATTGTTTACGAGAATATCTAATGATCCAAATTCAGATATAACTTCTTTCACCATCATTTTTACTGCTGTTTCATCAGCTACATCGGTTTGTATTTTTATAGCTTTACATCCCAGTTTTTCAATCTCCTGGACAACAGCCTCTGCTTTTTTTTCATTTCCAGCATAATTTATCGCTACATTCGAACCTTGTTTGGCAAGTTCCAGTGCTATAGCTCGACCGATACCACGAGATGCTCCAGTAACTAATGCATTTTTTCCTTTTAGCATCATGCTTCCTCCCTGTACCATGAAATAAATTCATTTAATGACTCAACATTCTGAACGGAAAATGTTTTTATTTTGCGGTCGATCTTTTTAACAAGTCCACATAATACCTTGCCATTTCCTACTTCAACAAATGCATCCACATTTTGCTCTATCATATTTCGAACCGACTGTTCAAAGCGAACAGGCGAATATAATTGTTTAATTAATAAATCCTTAATCTGATAATGCTCTCTCACTGGTTCAGCAGAGGCATTCGCATAAACTGGTATGGAAGCATCATGAAGTGTCACTTGATTTAAATACTCAGCAAAGGCTTCATTTGCCGTTTTCATTAAGCGTGAATGAAATGGACCACTTACATTTAATTGTAAAACTCGTTTAGCGCCTTTAGCTTTTAACATCTCTGTTGCTTGTTCAATCCCTTTTACAGAACCGGAAATCACGATTTGCCCGGGACAGTTGAGATTCGCAATGTCGACAATTTCGTCTGTTACTTGCTCCAATGCTAATTGAATTGTCTCTTCTTCTAATCCGAGGACAGCCGCCATCGTTCCTTGACCTTTGGGAAAAGCCTTCTCCATTAATCTGCCTCGTACAGCTACTAATGGAAGAGCTTCATCAAAAGAAAGAACGCCCGAGGCAACAAGAGCACTATATTCACCTAAACTGTGACCAACCGCCATGATTGGCTGTACATTCGCTTTTATCAGCAGTGTATGTAAAGCTGTACTCATTAATAATAGAGCAGGTTGAGCATGCTCCGTTTGCGTTAAACGCTCTTTCGGCCCTGCAAACATAATAGAAGTTAAGTCTGTTTTTAACAATGAATCGGCCTCTTGAAATAACTCTTTTACAGCTGGATACGCATCATATATTTCTTTTCCCATCCCAACGGACTGTGAACCTTGCCCAGGAAACATAAAGGCTACTCTTTTCATGTAGTTTCCCCTTTCTTTATATCTAGTGTCGCTATGGTTGATTGTATTGTTTCTGTAATTTGGTATTCAACCATGTGTCGAGCTTGCTTTACTGCATTGTATATTGCTCGTTCATCCGACGAACCATGAGCTTTAATCACCGGTGCTCGTAAACCAAATAAACCTGCTCCACCGTATTCAGAGTAGTCGAGCTTGGTTTTTAGTGCTACTAAATCTTTCTTTAATAACCCAGCTGCGAACTTACTTTTTACTGACGCCATAAATGTTTCCCTCAGCATCGAAAATATCGCACCTGCTGATCCTTCAATCGTCTTAAGAGCAATATTCCCAGTAAAACCGTCTGTTACAACAACATCTGCTTGTCGTTTTAACATGTCTCGCGCTTCAACATTGCCGACAAAATGAATCGGCGCTTCTTGCAATAGTTTAAATGTTTTTTTAGCAAGGTCATTTCCTTTTCCATCTTCTGTTCCAACATTTAAAAGACCGACCTTTGGACGTGTAATCGAACGAACCTTTTCCATGTAGATAGAGCCCATTAGTGCATATTGTAGTAAATGTTGAGGTCGTGCATCGACATTTGCCCCTACATCTAAAAACAAAAATCCTTGGCCGTCTAGTGTCGGTAACGTCGGGCTTAATGCGGGACGGTCAATTCCGGTAATTCGTCCAACGATAAATAATCCGGCACTCATTAATGCCCCTGTATTTCCAGCTGATATACACGCATCAGCCTTGCCTTCTTTAACCTCCTTAGCCATTAAAACCATAGAGGAATTTTTTTTTCTTCGTACTGCTCGTACTGGCTCATCATCACTGGTAATAATTTCATTAGCATGTAAAATATCTATTCGCTTATCGTCTGTCAAATATTTTTTTATTTCTTGTTCCCGTCCGACCAATGTAATATGTAAATCTTTTATTTCCGAGACAGCCTTCATCGCACCAAGGACAGTTGCTTTTGGCGCATGATCTCCTCCCATCGCATCTATAGCTATTCTCATTTAATTTACTCCTTTATGCTGATTCGATTGATACATATGAAAGACTCCGGTAAATACTAATTCATTCTCGACATAGCTGTTGACATGGACAGTTGTTAATCCTTTTTCTTTTCCTTGAACCATTGCTTTTGCTATTACTCGCTCGCCTTCTTTTACTTGTCTTGTAAATTTCAATTCCGATTTTGCAGTGAGTGCTAACTCATCATTTAACACTGCCACTGCTAATGAATTAGCCTGAGCAAACAAATGATGACCTCGAGCAATCTTATTACGAGAAAACACATGCTCATGACGAATATCCAAAATAGAAATAGCTCGCTTGTCTAATTCCAGATCAATTACTTCGCCAATTACTTCTTCAAGCGGCAATGCTTTAACCATCTCGTTCCATTGGTCTGTTGCAACCGATTTAATCCGTTGGCGTAATTCTGGAATAGACAGCTCCATCCGATCTAATCGAATCGTTTGAATGCTTACATTAAATTGCTTTGCCAACTCTTCATCCGTAATAAACGGTGTTTTTTCAATTGTTTCTTTTAATAAGCGCTGACGTTCAGCTTTTGGTCGTTTCATGTTTGCACCATCCAACATATATTTATCCCTTTTATCTGCGTACATTTAACATGCCATCCCCAAGCAAAAAATTTCGTATTGGAGTATAGGGTAAATAATGGCTCTAAATGCACTAGTGTTTAACAAACATCCGTGGGGCATGATACGCTCCACTTAAATGATGTTCACTACAAGAACTTCCGTTTTTATGACTTGATCCTAATAGTAATATATAATACCTGAATCAATTATGCAAACATTTATTAATCTAATTTTTCATTCGTTTGAAAACTATTTTCCACATACCTTAAAAGCGGCTGAAATTCGGGGGTTTTTAATAATTGACTATCGATTATTTCTTGTGCATCTTTGCGAGCTGTTTCCAATGCACGATAATCATGAACCATGTCCGCTACTTTAAACTCGGGTAAACCACTTTGCTTTTTTCCAAAGAAATCGCCTGGACCACGTAACTGAAGGTCTTGCTCGGATAACACAAAGCCATCCGTTGTTTCCGACATAATTCGCATTCTTTCTTTTCCTACTTCTCCTTTTGGATCTGCTATTAAAATACAATAGCTCTGCTTATCACCTCTGCCAACCCTTCCCCGTAATTGATGAAGTTGAGATAAACCAAAGCGCTCTGCATCATAAATAACCATAATCGTTGCATTTGGCACATTTACTCCCACTTCTATTACGGTAGTAGAAACAAGCAACTGGAGCTCATTGTTGGCAAATTTCTTCATAACCGTATCCTTTTCTTCTGCAGGTAACCGCCCATGCATAAGGCCAATATGAATCGATTCTGGAAAATAAGCTTTTAACTGATGATACACATCAACTGCATTTTGAATATCTAACTTATCGGATTCCTCAATAAGTGGACAAATAACATAAGCCTGTTCTCCTTGCCTTATATGTTTTTCGATAAATTGTAACACCCGATCAAGAAGTGTCTCCTTCACCCAATATGTTTCAACTTCTTTTCGTCCAGAAGGTAGCTCATCAATGACAGATACATCCATATCGCCAAATGCAGTAATCGCTAGCGTACGCGGGATCGGTGTTGCCGTCATAAAAAGAACATCTGGATGCAAGCCTTTTTCTCGTAATACACGCCGTTGCTCGACTCCAAAGCGATGCTGTTCATCTACAATAACAAAACCAAGGTTATTAAAGGTAACATCCTCTTGAATTAAAGCATGTGTTCCGACAACAATATCTATTTCGTGGTTGCGGATTTGCGTTGTTCGCTCTTTGCGTTTTTTCCCTTTTATCGAACCAGTAAGTAAAGTAATCCTTGCCCGGTCCCCAAATAATTCTATTAAAGAATGATAATGTTGTTCAGCTAATATTTCGGTAGGAACCATTAAAGCGCCTTGCCTACCAGCTGTAATTGAAGCATACAAACATATCGCTGCGACTGCTGTTTTACCTGAACCTACATCGCCTTGTAACAGTCGATTCATACGATAAGGGGATTTTAGGTCATCCATGATTTGCTTTAATACTTTATTCTGAGCATTAGTTAATGTAAAGGGAAAAGACGCTATAAATTCCTTTACTTTTGTTTTATCATAATGTTGGGCATTACCTTCTATTGCTTCGCGCTTCCATTTTCGTAATAATTGCATCTTCAACTGAAAAATTAATAACTCCTCATAAATAAACCTCCTGCGCGCATGCTTTAAAGCTATACGATTCTTCGGCATATGAATCATTTGATATGCCGCTTTTCTATCAGGCAGTTTATAAGCTGTTAAATAAAATGGAGGTAAAATTTCGTCAATCGATGAAGCATAGCTCGCTAATGCTTGTTGAATCACTTTTTTTAGTTTTCTTGTCGTCAGCTCACCCTTTACCGGGTAGACTGCTTGCATTTGATCTTGTTGTTTCGCTTTTCCTTTTTTATAGGTAATAACTGTAATTTGCAGCCGGTGAGCATCCCATTTTCCTGTTAAAGTGACGATGTCACCTTTTTGAATATGCTTTTTAGCGAAGGCCCGATTAAACATGACCGCTTTAACAGCGACTTGCTCGACTTCCAGCATAAAGGTTAGTCTTGATTTGCTTTTTCCATAAAAAGTAAGAGAAGGATCGTAAATTACCCTTCCCTCAATTGTAACTTTATCATCATGAACTAACTCACTAAGAGGTCTAATTTCAAAAACATCATATCGATAGGGAAAATGATTGATTAAATCTTCTACCGAATGAATTCCCATGCGAGCGAGATCTTCTGCCATTTTTTCGCCGACGCCTTTCACATGAGTTACAGAATCACTTAGCATGTAAAATCACTCTTTCCTAACTTATAGTTCCAAATAAATTTATCCTCTCCCCATCGAGCTATACCCTGTTGGGAGGCAGTATTTACAGTTTGTTCTGATTTAAGCTAGACGAAGCCTTTTACAAAAAATTTATCCATCAAGTAGAAATAGATATAATTTCCTAAACAATTTAAAGTTCCACTCGTATCGAAAATATCATTTTATATTTAACATACGAAGAAAATCTGTCATTTTTGGTGAACTTATTAAACAACCTCTTATAACAACTGCTTCATTTAGAAGAAGATTCCATAATGTGCTTACTTCTTGTTTTGATAGAATTCCAGCTCATCTTTTCTTTACATCATTTATTCAATACCACTAACGTCGCATTAATTTCGAATGAATATTCAGTTTATATTGTTGGGTTTTAAAATAAAAAATGAAAACATCAAAGCTAAGGTAGTAAACATCCATTTTTTTACTATAGCCTAAGAC
>NZ_JAHLNO010000021.1 GCF_018916875.1 Virgibacillus proomii
TCATTACATTCTTTTGGTCTCGTGTATTTTAATGTCTCATACTTAGAATCAAAGCTATCATAACGATAAGAATGCTCGCGAAAACAGGTTGGGGAAAAGTGCTTATCATAGCCAAGGAAAGAACGGATGTATTGAAAAAGGTATATATTGAAAATTTATATACTAAAGATGATCCTCCAAAAGGTGTTCTTAAAATAGATGCAATCAGTTTTGTGATATTATGATGTAAACGGTTACTAAAGAGGATGGATAAATATGCTTAAAATTGAAGAATATATTTCCATGCGAAAAAGGAAAGAGAAAATAAATGAATTCGATTTTACAAAACACTCGGATAACATGGGTAAGATTATTCAGTTCGTCTCCGAATATTTCAATGACTACATGAACCCAGAAGATTATAATCATGAATTAATTAAACTTCAACAGGCAATTGAAAAATCGAAAAAAACGTTAATAAATCAATACCCAAATACACATGGTTTTATCGAAGAATATTATTTAAATAAGAAAAAAAGAGTAGATACTTTTATAAAGAAAGTTTGTGATGCTCAAAAAGACATTGATATTTTCTATAAGGAAAATGAATTTTTAGAGATTGCAAAAAAAGTATCCCATAGATTATTGGACAGTGAACTTTCTGATAATGACCTTTCCAAGTTACTATTAGCGGTTAAAGATTATTGGAATTACTATATTTCAAAACCAAGTCGTTCAGAAATGAAAGGATTAGACAATAATATTGTAAAATGGGTAATGGATTCTTATAGAGAATTTGGGGTTAACATAGCAAGTTATGCTTTTAATATTGCGTGGAAATGGTCGGATAAGTATGTAGAGCAAAATATTCTAGGCAGTATGATGAACATTATTATATTAATAGTTATGATTATCGTTATCAAGACAACCCATTTGATATAGAAGAAGAGTACGAAAAACATCAAGATAAACCTTCTATGCAAGGGAAGAGAGATTATTTTGAGATGCTGGTAATGTATTCTTGGCTTTTTGATGTTCTGGAGGATACGTCTTATTGGCCAGAATACGAAAAATTGTGTGTGAAGACTCAAAATGTGGATTTGAAAACACAACGTAGAGTTTTGGTACCAATAAGTTATGGGAGCCAAAAGTATCCGGAAGAAATACAAAGTGAAATAGAGTATATAGAATCAAAAAATGGATTAATAAAAATTAAACGAAAAGATAAATATATAATCTCTATTTTAAATGAAAAAACAACAGATAATATTTGGACAAATAATTCTATAAAAACTCAAGTAGTAAATAATCTAAAAGAGACAGTTGAAAAATATGGGAAACCAAAACTAATTGAATTTAGAACTCCATTTAAATCCCCGGTTTTTGGTATGAAAGAATTAATAGGTAAGTATTTAGAGATTGAAAAGGATCTAAAAACACTAGGGAAAATATCCATTGCTATCAAAACCAATTCTATTCGAACGAGTAAAGAACCGGTTGTTTATAATATGGATGATATCATGGAACTTTACCATGTCATTGAAGAAATGAAATTAAAGTTAAAAATAATCATTGACCTTGTAGACACAAATAATCGTAATGTACTTAAAAAAGGAATGGAGGATTTAGTTAATTCTCTTGCTTCAAAACCTAATAGTTTTATAGGATTTCATATAAATAAGATTGATGAATGGGGAAAAATATATGGTTTTACTAACCGAGGTTATAAAATTGATCGAAATTCCTATCCATCATTTTCAGATTTTATGCTAGGTCTGTCAACAATATTACAAGGTACCACACCTAAACTGTTAATTTCCTGAAAAAGTGAAATCTGAAGAAGATTTGGAAAAACTTGTAGATACTTTATATAAATGTGGATGTGAATTTGAAAGTGGTGTAAACAATGACTGAAAATACCCGGAAGTATAACCTTGATAATATAGATAATGAAAAAGAGTTTACTCAGTGGTTAAGGTCGCTAAAATCAATTAACTCTACAAATTTACATGCTTTCATTCTTGAATATGATCAAGTCGAAAGAAAGAGAGAAAAAAATGAAAAATATAGCTATATTGAAGAACTTCCCTTTAATTTGCAATTCGAAGAGAAGCAAAAAGTCAATTATGAGGATTATCAAGATAAAACAATTTTAGACATACATGTTTCTCCTTTAAAAAGAAAAATAGCATATACGTTTGTTAATAGATTGCTAAAAGGTATTGAATTGTTAGGAGGACAAGTTTACACCGGACATGAAGGAGATTATTATACAGAATTACGATTGCCTTATGTAAGTTGGAAAGTGACGCTTTTAGAAACAAAAGTAAGGGGTGATACAATAGGGATGATGCAACCGGTATATAGAAAAAAATTTTCGGGAATCTTGCAGCTTAAATTAATTATTTTAGAAAATAAAAAGAAGTTTATCTATACTGATGAATTGGAAAGTCTACTTAATCAGCTTGAAGCAATTTTTTTAGGTTTAAGGAAAGAATACTTGCCGATTCGAGATAAAAAGCGTGAAGAAAGAAGAAAAAGAGAAGTAGAACAAGAATTAATAAGAGCACGTCATGAAACTGAGAAACTTGCTAAAGAACAAGAAAAATTAAAAGCACAGATCGATGAAAATAGAAATGTTCTAAAAGAAGAAATATTTGATCATATAGAGTATTTGGATAAGATTAAAAGAATAGAAAGTTATCTTCATACCTTACAATCGATATCTGGTGATGACGAAGAAACTATGGAAATTCTACAAAACTATGTTGAGAAGGTTCAGAATTTATATAATCTGAACAAATTCACTAAGATTATTGAACTGTGGAATTCAAAATTTGATTAGTGATTTTGAGTAATTTTTTAAAAAAGAAATGCAACGAGAAGAAATCGATTAATCCCTAATTTCAGAATTTATTTATTAACTTGGAAGGGTTTCATAATAGAAACAGTAATCTAAATTGTGTCCAGTTAATGAACTGAGAATATATTTTTTTCTGGATTTGAAGAATGGTAAACTGTTTCTTTAGATAGTTGTTAAGCATTTGAGATGTATAGGTTATTATCACATAATATCTTTTGAAGGATTGTAGTTAAAAAGCTATACGATTTGATAAGCAGGGGAACTTTAAAGAAGGTTCCCCTGCTTTATTTGCTGGTCCATTGATGATAATCTTTAGCATACCACGTCCTAATTGTTCTTATGGAAAACCACCCGATAGATATCTTGTAATGTCCAAAGTTATTGACATATTTGCCGGATTTGTTATAATGAACAATGTCAAATACTTTAGACATAGGTGAAGCCATTGAAAAATAAAATTAAAGCAATAAGGAAGAAATTGGGGATAACACAAGAGCAACTCGCCAAGGAGTGTGGTGTTGTTAGACAAACAATAAATTGTATAGAGAATGATAAATATGATCCTACACTAGAGTTGGCATTCAAATTATCAAAAACGTTAAAAGTAAAGGTAGATGAATTATTTATTTATGAGTAAATTTTTTCTAATTATATGATAACAATGAAAGATATTGTAAGGGAAGGAAATGAAATCCTCAATCAATCAACACAAGATGTGACGATGTCCATCTGAGGAAGATAAGGAAATATTAACTTGTATGATGAACTTCTTGAAAAATAGTCAAGACCCCGATTTATCTAAAAAATATAAATTGCGTGCAGGAGTTGGCTTATCAGCGAATCAGATTGGCTTGGATAAGCGGATGTTTGTAGCTTATTTAAAGGATGAGAAGGGGATAGAACATGAATATACGCTTGTGAAACAGTGTCTGCTTTCGTCATCTGTGTCTTTTTTTCTAATGTTTCAGGCAGTAAAAAAAATGACAGTAAAAAGGAAACAAATTTGCACGTGTGAAAAGCTAATTCAGCACAATGAAATATAGCTACGTAATAATGTTTAACCTAACTGGCTTAAAGAGCACGGCATCGAATTTCCATCGATTTCTACAACTGTATAAATGAAAATGATTGCTTATTGTATAAATATCAAGTTTATAAAAGCTCCATTAAATTGGGAGAAAATTAAAAACAGCTATGAGAACTTACTTGATCTTAAATGAAAGTAGCAGTATCTAGCCATTTTAGATGGAAAATTTGTAAAGAAGTTTTGTAAATGAAAAGAGTGGTACTTATCAAATATTTTGACAGGTACCACTCTTTTTTATTATTAGTCTAGTCCACTCTCTTCTTATTATTTTAGCAACAAAAAAATAGTGTTATAGTTTTTTTGCTACTTTTTCTCCAATCGTATGACTCAGAATGAATACGGGTACAAATATAGCAACAACAACCAATGCACCCCAAATCATTTTCATATTAATAAAATCTTCCGTGTAAAAATAATTAATAAGTATTATGTAATAAGGAATTACTAAGAAGATGCTAGTTAAAACCCCTGGAGTATAAGTTCTTAACAATAGTGACTGTATGGGATGAGTAAAAATGTTTAAAGCAAAAACCATGGCAAGCCCTAAAAATAAAAACATGTAATCTCCTATGACGGCAACTAAGATGAGGATTGAACTAAAAACTGAAATTATAAAAACAACTAGCGCAAACTGTGCAGCTGTTACATTAATAAAATTGTCAATTTCTTTTTGGATAAATAATGGAATTTTATCCTTAACTCGAGGATAATTTTTTTTAACCCACCTTTCAACCATGATTACTTCCTCCAGATTATGCAACATAAAAATAACCAAAAAGGTTAATATTAATGTATTTATATCCACTTGAACGCCTCCGTTTCTCATTAAGAGTCTTACAACCAGTTAACCGAGATAAAATTACTCTTGTACTAAATTTTCACAGTATATTGTAAAGCCATTTCCTCTAACCTTTTTAAATCTACTTTTCCATTACGATTTAAAGGAAATTCATCTAGGGCAATAATACGGTCCGGTTTACATACCTCCGAAAGGTGACCTACTACCGTCGCCCTAAACTTTTCTACACTTTCAAAGTTCACAATAAAGAAAATTAATGCTACTCCTTTTAAATCATCTCCAACAGTTACAACCCTTACTTCGCCCATGTTTTTACATAAGTTCTGAATTTCTAATTCAATTATATGGGGCTGTATCATGATTCCCATGCGTTTTACCCCAGGTTACTTCTTCCTATAACAAATAAGTTATTATCTGTATGATACCAACCATCACTGTTCAATACATTGTTATTATAATCATTTATGTTAAAGGGTACATAAATACTTATTTCCCCAATCTCATTCATTGGAAGCGGCTCTCGTGATTCATTATAAATTTTCACTTGAAAAGGGGGAAGGATTTGTCCACAACCTATGTAATTTGTTATATTGGCTAAAGCAACATTCCCTATTTCCGTTAAACCATAGCCATTAAGTAAAGGTTTATTAAACAGATTCTTAAACTTGTTATCTAGCCCTCTTGTTAACGGTGCTCCACCAATACACCACATTTTTACTTTAGCAAACTGGTTCTGCACGTTTAACTGCTTATTTTCAATGAATTTTATCAAGGATGTATATAAGGAAGGAGAGGCATCTACTATAGTAACAGAACTTGATATAATCTTATACAAGGTGTTTCTAGGATGGTGATGTTTATAAATCGTCAAAGTACCTTCTGTAAAGTACCAAATAAATAATATGGACAATCCGTAAAAATGAGTATAAGGTAGTAGCGGTAAAAAAATTTCATTATGATACTGCATCGTTTTTAATGGTTTGTTTTATATTTGAGATAAGTGTTTCGCCACTCTTTACGATTATTTTTGGCTTACCCGATGATCCAGAAGTAAATAATATTAAAGCGTTCGATCTTTTCATCCATTGTTTGAAATTTATCTCTTCCGTAGTTTTTTCAACTACTCTATCCTTTTCTAATACTAATGGGATGTATTTATCCGCAAAAATATCCGAGTTATTTTCTGCAATGATAAAATCTACGTTAATCTCATTCATTAAATCTACTAATTCTTTGTCACTTAATCTATTATCAGTAGGGATTATCGTTATGTCTAATGATATAAGCGAAAAAATGGCAACTACTAATTCATAACTATTCTCACTTGTAGTAATATCGTACATCCTTTTCGCACGCCATTAGAGAAACAATACTCTTTAAAGCTTGCAATATCACTTAAAAACTCATCATATAATATACAACTATTACTCATCTCAATTTTCATTCTATTCAAAATATCAACTCTATTATATATGAATATTTTAGCATACTAGTAACGGTAGCTTTCAATATAAGATCCAAATTTATACCTTAGACCCACAGTACGTGACCGAGAGGCCTAATGGTTTTGTTTAAGATGCCTAGGTCTTCAATATTCCTTTCTTGGATTAAATCAATATCAGCCAGTTAATAGGCCTAGCGGTATTCACTATTGCTACTTGTAGAGCTTCCATTTCAGTGAAACCAACTTCCACAAAGTCTTAAAACCACTGCGGTACTTCTGAATTTGTTTACCAGTGATGGGGTGATAGCCTAAATTTGCCCTAAAATAATAAGTTCCGTTCTTTACCTTTTTGATGATATCTTTAGTCATGATTTCACTCCTTACGCAATTAGTGCAAGAAGTACAAATCACACATCTAAGCTATCCCTAATACTTCCTCTACAGCTTCTTTGGGAACACGATCCAACTTTTTAGATTGATAATACGTGTGCCCTTTTGATATCAATAGTTTTTTGCATTCTCTAATGATATCAGCTGAAAAAGAGGGATCATAACCTAGTACTATCAAGTCTTTTTTAGTGACTGTGACCATATAAACTCCTTTCCATAGACTAGGATATGCTCTGTCTATTACGTCTATAAAACTAATTCTAATATGTTGCTTGAATTTGGCTCTTGCACTAAAATAAAAAGGTTCTATTGTCATAACTTATCTTGTTAAAATGAAAGTCAAAAATCAGACGGCTGTTGGTACAGCTCCACAGGAATTTCACCCCTGCAAGTATTTCTTCCAGCCCTACTTATAGTTTGCGACGCTTTGAACGCTCGAACCATAACGGTAGGGGAGTATCATTATCCTAACTGATGGGTTATCGCCAGCAATCCACCACAATTGTATTAGATTCATAGACGCTCGTTTCTTACGAAAGTCATGGCGTATGAATCAAGTGGCTCATCATCAGAAGAACGTATCTGATTTTTTGTTATATACTGCACGGCGTTATCTTCCGTGCTTTCTTTGTCAAAGAACAAACATATGATGAATGAAAGGTAAAACCTAACCATTTAATCAAATCTTGAAAGCTAAAATTGATTGCATAAGCTTCGAACACAAACGATCACGTGTATCTTCATCAATACCCCAATACGTATTCCCTCGCTTCTGGCTCACCTTTATTTGCAGCTAAAATAATTGGATATGGCAATAAACCACGTTCGTTGTTTTCATTATTAGAATCAATCATCCCAGTCATCTGCATGTTCCTTCCAAAAATCGTTTTAACCTTTCAAAAGAGCTTGTCCGCCTATACTGAGCTGTACTACGTGGAATATCGAGTAGTTCAGCTATTTCTACATCTGATTTATCAAAAAAGTAGTATAGTAGGACGGTCTTACGCTTTTCCTTTGGCAAAGTCCGCAATGCTTCAGCAAGTAATTTCGGAGTGATTTTCTTTCCCGCCACTTGAAAATTTTGTCCTTCTTCCCCTTCATATTGCTTGTCTAAGGTATAGAGTTGATTTTCCTCTTGTAGTGTGAGATCAGAAAATGTCATCTCCTTTGCTTGTTGTTGCCGCCTTTCGTTGTAAATATTAATTGCTTCATTCTTCAATACACGTTTACAAAAAGCATTAAAGGCACAGCGAATTTGCCATTCGGTACGATCTGGTTCTATCATGCATTTCCTCTCCCTTCGCAACCGCAAAGGTGGGTGATGATTTCCCCCTTTCATAACCTTCAACAAGAATTTTTATGAAATGCCAAAAATAAAATTAATTTTCTTAAAAAGTTGTTAAATCCATAAAAAAAGCCAAGCTGAACATAAGGCAACTAGGCATAATAGTTTATATATTATTAGAAATTGCATGTTTGCAAATCATAACCACAATAATCCCAAATCATTTCAACATGTTTTTTAATATCAGGTTAAATCCAATCAAAATAAATATGAATGAACACGGCGAAAGTATCATTTATACCGCCGTGTCATAAAATGGGAACTAGCAATTTTGGATACTCTTGTTTCTGTCAAAAAATGATCGCTATTACATTTTCTACATACTGTAACAATAGTATTTTTAAATTAGATATATTAATTGTCATAATTCTAATTCTAGTTTTATTATTTGTTAAAATTAATTTCACAAGAGATGTTTTCATAAAGAAAAACTTATTTACGCTTTGTTATTGCAAAATAACACATAACAAAACTAAGAACACACCAGACACTGATAATTGAAAAGCTAGACCAACGAATTTCAAAATCATTAGGGGCTAATGTAGCACGGATAGACTCAGCCATATATTGAATAGGTAAAAATTCGTGTAATTTAGCCAGCCAATTAGGTAAACGGTCAGGTGGGAAATTAATTGGTGAAAATAAAAGAATCCCAAAAATAAGTACTTGAGAGATTAACTCCGCAATAATTGGACGCAGCCATAAAGAAATGGTATATCCAATACCTATTGCTGTTAAACCAATTAGAATAAATGTGAAAATGTTTTTATATGAATATACAAGTTGTAAGTCAAATCGAAGGGACGCTACAAATAATGCAATAAATATCCCTGGAAACGAAATAAGGAGCCAAATAGTCGCCTCAACCAAGACATAGTATAAGCGTGGTAAAGGTAAAGAAAGCATATAAGTAAAAGTTCCATCTACCCGTGTTTCAGCAATTCCTTGTGGGAGAAAAACAAGTCCAATCGATAATAGGATTATAGTTGGTGCTCCGGTCGTTAAATAAAGTGCAGTCGTATCATCTATATTAGGAATTAAATAAGAAAAGCCAATAACAATGCCTACTGCAAGTAATGTCTGGATAATTAAATATAATGCTAACACTGGTTTCATTCGTAATAATTGCCAACGTAACAAATGGAAAAAACCATTTTTAGCTAATAGCATATTGTTCTCCTCCTAATCCCTGATCTCCTATACGCCCTATAATGCTTGAATAAGCATCTTCCAATGTAGCTGCACTTAATGTGAACTCCTCAATTTTATTGGATTCCTGTAAAGAAAAGACCCAGTCCATTAATTCTTTGCTGTGTTCTTTCGCTAATGATAAAATCACTTTTTGTTTAGTATGACTAATCATTGAAACATAATTGGGATAAATTAAATCTTCTTCTTTACGATATAATGTTAACTCGAGTCGGAGCTTTTGATTGAATGCTCCTTTTAAACTTGCTGGAGTACCAACTCCGACCAGTTTTCCATTATCAATTAAAGCTAATCGATCAACAGACCTTTCCGCTTCCAATACATTATGAGTTATTAGTAAAACTGTAGCACCGCTATTTGCTACTTTCCGTACTTGTTCCCATAATAATTTTCGTCGAATTGGATCCACATCATTTGTAGGTTCATCAAGGATAACGAGCCTTCCAGGAACGATTATTGCCATACAAAATGTTACTAAACGTTTAATACCGCCTGAAAGTTTTTCCGTTTGCTTATCTGCCCATTCTTCTAATTGTAAATCTTTTAGTAATTCATTCGTCTTTTCTTTTATTTCACGCTTATTTCCATTTCGTATCCGTCCTGTCAATTCAATAGCTTGCCTAGGAGTTAAACCATTTAATGAGATGTTTTCTTGTGGCTGTAGGGAACACAATTTACGAGCCATATCGGGTCTAGAGATAACGTCTGTGCCAGAAACTTCAATATGGCCTTTTGTAGGTTTTAAGAAACCAATAATTTGTGAAATAAGTGTTGTTTTTCCAGAACCGTTTGGCCCTAAAAGACCAAATATTTCTCCTTTTTCAACCGTAAAACTTATTGAATTGTTTGCTGGAGTACCCGAGTACATTTTAGTTAAATCATTGATAACAAGCATTTACCTTCCCCCTATTTTCATTATCCTGTGGTATACTAATTACATATTAAAAAATAACGGAATCTAAATACCGGTGGTATTCGAATACTGTTAGTATTTACAATACATACTATGATTATTATTGTCAAGAGGGTGGAATAAATGTCTAAAAAACGTTTAACAAGAGAAGAAAGTAAACAACAAACACGTAAAGAGCTCCTAAAAGTTGCTTCAGAAATGTTCGCTAAACAAGGGTTTTATAGTACTTCTGTTGATCAAATTGCAGAGGAAGCTGGTTACTCAAAAGGTGCTATCTATTCTAACTTTGGTTCAAAGGACGATTTATTCCTTTCTGTTTTTAAGGAAAATCAAAAAGAAGACTTACAAAATTTAAAAACAATAGCAGAGAAATATAACTCATTAGATGAATTTATAAATATGATTGAACAAAATCATCAATATGAGCGAAAAGAAAATCAAGATTGGAGTATTTTAAAATTAGAGTTCTTATTATATGCCATGCGAGATGCTAGTGTGCGTGAAAAACTTGCACCTATCCTACAGGAAAGTAGATCACAAATGATAAATATTTTAAAAGGTTTTTATCAACCCAATGATCAGAAACACTTAGTTTCCATTGATAAACTTGCTTTCCTACTATTATCTCTGGACATAGGAATTGGAATACAATCCTATGTAGATGAAGAGAGTATTCCAGAGAATGTTTTTGCGGAAGGGTTAAAACTTTTGCTAAAAGCATAAATTGAAAGAAGATAAATATGATTATTATTGGCGTGGAGAAGCATTTAAAAGGAAAGTGCTGTATAAAAATTGAACAAAAATAGGGTAGCTACAATTATTGGGTTTTGACATTTAAAAAATTGCACCATTCGTTACCTAGTTTTATTTAGACATTATTTTTACAGCCCCATTCTTCATTAATATATAAACAGATTAATCGAGTAAGATTTCTCAAAACTTGGTTTTTTACACTATTATCCGATTTAGGATAAGGTAAACGTCATCTATTTATTTTGGATATTCCACACAATAATCCGAATACCGAAATTTTTATGCTAAAAATAGCTAGTAGCACGTATTCCAGTTAATTAGAATACGTGCTAGATGGTTTATTCTACAATTATCCAGTTTATGTCTTTCTCTAGTATAAGTTCATATTGTGAAAGCTGTGTTGCTTTTGTTGTCTCATTCAAATACTTCACCGTAACCCATATTTTAATTTGATTATCTTGTTCTGGAAAGACGGGATTGATTAATTCAGAAAAGACATACGCTTGATTAATTAATGGCAAAGCATTGTCTTTTACATAATAAGCAAGTTCTTTATTAGTGGCAGTAGGATAGAATGTAAAGAATGTTTCTAGAAATTCCGTTATTTCCTGTACTGTATCGGAGTCGACTGTCCGTTACTTTCAGGTTGTTGTGGCTCATAATCTGATTTATTCGGTATGCTCCATAAGGTAGGGTTTTGTGTAATTACTAAGTTTCTTGCATTATCTTGATGAAGCAATATTCGATATGTGGAACGAATCTACTGGCTATTTTTATCATCTGTAATCTTTTGATCTACAGAATAAACAACCGCATAGGTATTTGAGATAAATGGCATAACTCACAAAGTAATCTTTGAGTGTAAGAATTGGAATAGTAAAGTTTCAAAAGAAAAAATATTAGCATTAAAATCAATTATAGAAGATATTCCCAATTCAGTGGGTGTAATGGTAGCCCCTAAAGGGTACCAAATTGGAGCCAAAAAATTTGCTGAACATCACGGAATTAATTGATTTCTGAAAGTGAACAGTCTTTACTTGCCGGAGTAATTCAGAAGCAATTACAGGTAGTGCTACCTGACGAATCAGTTACTGGTGAACCTTTTTATTGCTTAATGGAAAAAGGAGATAGTGGACAAGTAACTGGTACATACATCCAAAATAGAGATGCAGATGGTGAGCCGTTTTTAATTTTATATTTTTCTAAAAAAGAAGCAGAAGAGATGGGAACAAATTTAAATTCGGTTGTAAGAGGTATAGATAAAAAACATCTTACAATACTGTGTGGTTATTGCGACAACTTCGGATTAAATTTGGCTATAAAACAATTTATGAGTACCGAAGTAATTGGAGTAGAATCTAAATTTATAAGAGACTTTTTTCTTTAACCAAAAAAGACGCTCAACTATGAACGTCTAATTGTAATATATAGAACTAGCTTACTAACTTTGAATACTGGAATTTAAATTGCTTTTCAAAGAGTTAACAGGTAGTTCTGATTAGGTGCAATTGCACTTATATTGCACTTTTTATTATTTTCTATACAGTTTATTTGTTTTTATATGTTCCCAAAATCCTTGATATTACAGCATTTTTCATTATATGCTGTGCGCTTAAAACAGAGTGGGAGTAGTTGTAGGAGCCCTAAAAGCCTTGATAACACTGGGTTTTTAGGGCTTTTATATTCTTTGTGGCACAGTTATGGCACACTTTGAAAAGTCGTCTTCACAAATTGGTTGCTGCTGTAATGTTCAATTTGTGTATCCTCACTTGGTTTAGTTGAATCACACTGCTTAATCTATCGGCAACTTGAAAGTTACTGTTTGGATAGAGGTACCTATAAGTGCCTAAAGTGGTTTGCACATCTTCATGTCCAAGTCTGTCTTTAATCACCAAAGGATTTTCTCCCATACTAATTAACAAGGAAGCATGAGAATGTCTAAGCCCATGAATTTTGATTCGATTATTCGCGGCTTTGGCAAAGCGTGTAATCGCATAGGATACAGTGTATTTTTGAGTTGGAATTCCATTGTACGATAAAATAAAATTGGTCTTACATTGTTTCTGCTGGGTCTCTTTCCAATTTTGCAGTAGATGCAGTGTATCTGAATCTAAAGCAATAACACGAATGCTTGCTTTTGTTTTAGGTTCTGTAAAACGATAATTAGAAGCATTCTTATAATAAAGAGTTTTGGAATGTTTAGTGTTCCTTCCTCAAAATCTACATCATCCCATTGTAAAGCAGAAGCTTCACCAATACGCATACCTGTCATGAATAAAATCCAGATAATAATAAATTGAAAATTTAAAGTTATCACCAAGATATATTTTGGAAATAACAGCTTCAAATTCTTCTTTTGTCCAAAAATCAATTTCAGTTTTAACCTTTTTGACATTTCCAATTATTTTTGATGGATTTTCTTTCATTAAACCTAAAATAATAGCTCTATCAAAAGCTAAGGATAATAAACCTTGTATGCCTCGAACGTATTGACTAGAATATTTTTCAGTAGCCTTTAACTGCCATTGTATGTAGAATTAATGGCGTGATGTCTGAAAGACTTACGTTGTAAAAATAGGTAAAGTGTTTATCTATTGTATGTTGCAGATTCTCAAACGTACTTTCTTTCACTTGGTTCTTATACCAAGGTATAAAAAATTCCTTGGTAAACTTCTCAAAGGTCATACTACTGTTTGGGTTATAAGCACCTTCACTACTGTCTAAAATCAATTTAGCATAAACGGCTTCTGCTTCGGCTTTGGTTTTAAATTCACTCATTCTTTTTTGTATTCTTTTGCCTGATCGGATCAGATCCTAAACTTACCCTAAATTCATATGTTCCATTGGCTTTTTTCTTTACTTTAATCATTTGAATTCCTTTCCTTGATTAAAGCAGCCACACTGGAACCACATGATTTTAATAAATCTTCTTGGTTAAGTGTTATTCCCAATATTTCTTCTATAGCTTCTACAGGCACTCGATCTAATTTCTTAGTATTGTAAAAACTGTATCCTTTCTGCACCATAAGACATTTAGCCTGACGGATAATGTCACGGGAGAAAGATGGACCATAACCTAAAGTAATTAAGTTTTTTTGGGTTATAGTGATTACCATACTGCTCCTTTCCCGGTCGAGCCAATACAATATATATTTATTATACCATCCTTTTTAATGCTTTTTGATAGAGCGAACTTGAAAAATCAGACGGCCGATGGTTACAGTTCCACTGGAATTTCACCCCTGCAAGTATTTCTTCCAGCCCTACTCATAGCTTGCGGCGCTTTGAACGCTCGAATCATGGGGGTAGGGGAGTATCATTATCTATACTGATGGGTAATCGCCAGCAATCCACCACGATTGCATTAGACAAGGTATATCTCGCTCGTTCCATGTTGGAAGTCCTGGCTTACTTGTCAGGTGGCTTATCATCAAGAGAACGTATCTGATTTTTCCGATTATACTGCACGGCATTATCTTCCATGCTTTCTTTGTCAAAGAACAAATATATGATGAAAGGGGGAATCGAATCTTTCTACTTATACTTTGAAAGCTAAAATAGACTGTATAAGCTTAGAGTGTAAGCAGTTATGTGTATCTTCATCCATGCCCCAATAGGTGTTTCCCTGCTCGTCACGAAGTTTTCGCATAGATAAGCTGTTCATATAGCTTCCATAGTGTTGAATAACTACCTTCATTGCTTCGGCTTCACCCTTATTTGCAGCTAAAATGATTGGATACGGTAATAAACCACGCTCATTGTTTTCAGTATTAGAATTAATCATCCCATTCATCTGCATGTTCATCCAAAAACCGTTTTAACCGTTCAAAAGAACTTGTCCGTCTATACTGAACCGTACTGTGTGGAATATAGAGTAGTTGACCAATTTCCACATCGGACAGTTGCAAGAAATAGTATAGTAGAACAGTAATACGCTTTTCTTTTAACAAGGTACGCATTGCTTCAGCAAGTAATTTTCTTTCCAGCCACTTGAAAAATTTTGTCCTTCTTCTCCTTCATATTGCCTATCTAAGGTATAGAGTTGATTTTCTTCTTGTGGAGTGAGATCAGAAAATGTCATCTCCTTTGCTTGTTGTTACCTTCTTTCGTTGTAAATGTTTATTGCTTCATTCCTTAATACTTGTTTACAAAAGGCATTGAATGTACAGCGAACTTGCCATTCGGTACGATCTGGTTCCATCATGCATTTCCTCTCCCCTCGCAACTGCAAAGGTGGGCGATGATTTCCCCTTTCATAACCTTCAACAAGATTTTTGTGGTTTGACAGCGGATGCGACGAGATTGGATGTGATATGGAGACTCTCTATCGCGGGTGCCGGAATGGGAATGACTATGGCGCCGACGATCGGTGCAACCGTCCGCGCGGTTCCTTTTGATAAGGTCGGCATCTCATCCGGAGTGACGAATATGACAAGGACGATTGGGATGGTTCTGGGTGTCGCAATCCTTGTCACACTTTTTAATGCCTATACACAACATTTAATGGTAGATGCTAAAGAGCAGGTTGTATCGATGATCCGGTCATCGGATCAATTAACAACGGCGGCGAAGAACGAAATGGTCCGGCAGTTGAAAGGAACTGAAATATCTCATGATAACCAGGGACCGACGAAAAAAGAGGTATTAAAGAAGATGGATGATGAAGAAAATAGAGTGCTGGCGACTTTGCCTGAGGAAAAGAACCAAGCCATCAAATCGGAGTTTATCAAGCAAAAGCAAGCAGTTAATAAAATGTGGCCGAAAATTCAATCTACTTTTACAGGTGCGGTTGTAGATGCTTTTCAGTCCACATTCAGATGGGGAGGTCTACTCATGTTATTAGGCGTCATTTGCCTTTTTCAGTGACCCAAGCCAATCAGAACGAGAAAAAGAGAGAAGGGAGTGATCAGAGAGAAAGGAACAAATTAAGAAGAATCCTACTTCGGCTTAAATTTTCTGTATTGAATCCATAAATACAATATAACTACTGTAAATGATATAAGGTCAGCGATAGGAGTAGCCAACCATACTCCCAGTAAACCAAGGAACTTCGGCAAAATATAAACAAGCGGGATCAGCAGGATTAGCTGTCTTAATGAGCTTAGGAAAATTGCTTTCCGAGCGTCTCCTATATACTGAAAGAAGTTGGCGCCTATCATTTGAACACCAACGATCGGCACCATACAACAGAAGATTCGCATACCAAACGTTGCAGTATCCAACAGTTCAGGATCGGTGCTCCCACCAAATGCTGAAACAATATAGCTACTAAAAAATTCAATTAACAGGAACATAAAGATGCAAAAAAACAGAACGTACTTATTGCATATTTCATAGTTTCCTTTACCCGATCTATTGCCGCATGACCATAGCTGTATCCGATTATAGGCTGAATCCCTTGACCGAGACCTATTATTGGCATATATACGAGCATAGCGATGGTATATATCACGCCATAAGCGGCAAGCCCCGTGTTTCCGCCATATTCGTATGATACTCTATTGAATACCAAAGAAACCAAGCTTAAAGATATTTGTCCAATAAAGCCGGAAAATCCAACAGATAGAATTTGCTTTACTTCATCGAGATAAAAGCGCATATATTTGTGATGTAACATAGTACTGGTAATGTTTTTAAATAGGAATTGCAAGGTCAATGCTGCACTAACAAGGTTTGCAATTACGAGTGCAAGAGCAGCGCCACCAACGCCAAGATCTAAAACAAAGATGAAAATAGGGTCAAGAATTATATTAACAAGTATTGCAACAAAAAAATTGATGAATGCTCTTTTTGCAAAACCCATGCTGCGGATGATACTATTCATTGATTGTGAAATAACAAAGAATACGGAGCCCACTAGAAAATAGGTTGAATACTCAACAGCATAATCAATATTCCCACTATTGGCACCATATAAGTAAAGTACAGGCTTAAGGAATATTATCCCTAACACAACAATTAATAAAGAAAGTGTCAATGACAAAACGAACGATGTACCTACAATTTTTTTTGCCCGTTCATTATCGTTTTTCCCCAGTGCAATTGATAGATTTGCACCTGCCCCAGACCCAATTAACTGAGCCAACGACTGCATAATAAGGTACAAGCCAAAAGCTACCGTTACAGCTGAGATTGCTAGCGTATCGACGCCCTTAGCTATGAAGATACGGTCAATTGCCATATTGATTGAATTTACTAATAAGGCAATGATGGCAGGTGTGGAGAAATTCCTAATTAACTTTGGTACTGGCATGGTTTCAAGCTTATTAATAATATCACCTCATAATTTTATATAACATAACATGAGCAATTGCTCATGTTTTTAAGTATACTTTCCCTCGTTTGTGTTGTCAATATAATATGAGTAAATACTCATCTTCATATTGACAATCCAATAAAATAGCTTTACAATACTGCTTATAATAGAAAGGAATGATAATAAATTGGGAAGTAATTCAAATGTATCGAAGCGTCGAATTCCCAAACAAGACAGAAGCATACAAAACCGGGACAAAATACTGGATGCCGGCTTAAAATTATTCAGTGAAAAAGGATATTACGACACAACGACAAATGAAATAGCAAAAGTTGCTGGTGTATCAATAGGGAGCTTATATTCATATTTCAATGATAAAGATGCAATATTTCTCAGTATATTGGACAGCTACCATAAGAAGTTCCTTTCTTTTTTCCATGAAAAAGACGAGGATTTAAGCTATGAGCTATATGCCCGTGATATTAGGCAATGGCTAAGAAATCTTATGGTCAAGTTACTTGATATACACGAATCCGTGAAGACGCTGAATAGAGAAATGAACATAATGTATCACTCAAAACCACAAGTAGCACGTATCATGGACACACAAACAGAGCGAATACGTACAATGACTATGAGTTTTATTGCTCGATCTGGGAGCAGTGTTTATGATATTGAGGCAACGACTGCGATTATAGTCGACTTCATTTCTACAGTAATTGATAGGATTCTTTATAAAGAAAACGATAACTTGGATAAAGATAATATCATTGAAGCTGCTGTGGACATTCTTGCAAAATATTTATCTTAGAACAGAATAGTAAAAAAAAGTCGCATATCAAATATTTATGCGACTTTTTTTAGATATAGCAAAGAAATGTATAATGTGAGCATAAACTCAAAAGAGGTCTGCATTCTCATCTACTATTTTCCTCTGTGTTAAAGTAATAGTTCAAAACTTAATCCATTGCTTGTGTACCGCCATTAAGATTACCGAATAAGGAAGTAAAAGATAGTCATTCATTTTCATGCTCCTTTAAATAGTTTTTAATCTTCTCTAATGCCTTCTTTTTGTGGTAATAAACGGTTCCCCTAGCTATTTCTAACTCTTTGGAAATTTTGGTATCACTCATATCTAAGAAAGGGAAAAATTTAATATTAATAGACATGACACCCTTTTTAATTTTCCTTTTTGTTATAATATACTACCTACTAACCAAAGAACAATGATCCATGCAACAATATAGATAAGTTGCCTTGTGAATTCTTGAAAAGGCCTGCCGTTTTCAATAGATTTACTCAAGATCATAAATGCTTTTTGTGGAAGGATATTGCTAAGAACATCTAGCACCTTGTTATAGCCTGTAAAATTGAAAAAACAGCCTGCTAGGATACAAGTAATAATGCTGATTCCACTCGTAGCCAAACAAATATTTCTATCCATAATAAATACCATAAACAAAGAAAAAGCTGTTGCAAGGGAAGCCAGTATAACCAGCAATATTGCCAAAGTTCCCAATCCGAAACCTATTTCTACCCCAAGGCCTATTTTGGTGACAGCGATGGCTATAAAAGTTGGAGCGTATAGACAAATAAATGTGAATATGCTCTGTGCAACTAAATATTGCTTGCTACCTAACGGAGATGTAAGAATTCGTTTAAATATTGAGTTGTTCCGATCTTCGGGATAGAATGTTGTTAACCCCCTTGCATTAAAGCAAGTACGAGGACAAAGCCGAGTATATTTGTCCCAATACCCAATTTTCTTCAATTCTTTAACATTGGATTTACTTATAATTTATTAAAGAACCTATTGATGAGCTTTCTTACCTGACCTGTTTTTAGAACTCTCTATCCTTAAACCTAGTATCCAAAACAAAACCAATAGATAGTTTTCAACCGCTCCAATCAGACTAATAGTTTTACTCCCATCCTCAATAAATCCTAAAAGATGATTAGTGCCAAACCCTAAACCTCCAACAATTAGAGATATTACGACAATTCTTAAAAAGTAATAGTCATATTTCAAATTTACTCCAATTAGAATGGGCAAGATTGCTAAGTTCCAAAATCCAATTTCTCTTTGCCAACCTGGTGCAATACCATATTCTGAATTAGAACCCATCATTTCTGGAAAAAACAACTGCATTATTGCAGCACTAGTCATGGCAACAATTAAAATGATGAACATAACACGCAGTAATTTATTCATATATTTATTCCTTTCTAATACTTCTATTCGTAATCATTGAAGCCAGTTCTCTATATGCTTCATCAAAGCTAATAACTTCATCGCCATCAACTATGGAAAGCAATAGTATAGAAACAAGACCTTGAAAAACAGTTTTACTAATGACTAAATCATCTGCAATTGACTTATTAACTTTTTTCCATATCAGTTGTTTTTGAGAAAGAATTTGATTTTTTCCTTCTACCGAAAGCTTATTTAGCATGGAACTATACTCTTTTCCGGTAATTTTAATAATCCATGGATATTCTTTTACTACATTCTTCAAATAAAGCAAAAGGTCAAAAAGGAAAACGGAGCTAGAAGAGCTTGATAGTTTATCTTGCTCGATTTGTTTTTCTATTACTATGAGAATTTCCATCACTACTTCAAGAAATAGTTCCTCCTTATTATCGAAGAAAAAGTAAAATGTTCCTTTCGCAATATTAGCTTTCTTTACTAAGCTATCAACACTAATTTTAGAAGCATCTTCATCATTAATTAAGTATTTTTTATACTCGTCTAGTATGGTTTTTCTAATTTTTTCTTTGTCTGAATCACTGAATTTCTTTGGCATAAGCTCTCCTTTAATGACTGTTTTTTATATTTGGTCATATAAAAATAACACAAAATCAAAAATTCCACAATTTTAATGACCATTATATAGATATAGTCATTAGGAATAAGCTTATCTTTTGCATGGAAATATCTTTTTTTAGTCACTGTGCTTGTTCGATTCTGCCAAATGAATCCCTTTAGATCCTTCGTTAGGTACAGCCGAAAACTGTTTAAGGGCAGTTCAAGAAAGAGCAGATATTTTTGTTTTAATAGTTGGTACTAGATATGGAGCTATCACTGACAGTGGAAAATCAGTAACAAATCTCGAATACCTAAGAGCGAAGGAAAAGGGCATTCCTATATATACTTTTGTTGATAAAAAGATAATAAATAATATCCCTTTATGGAGAGACACAATCCTAAGATGGATTTTTCCTCCTCTGTAGATACCTCTGAATTATTTAATTTTGTTGATTAATTAATGAATATTGACAACCTGTGGGTACATGAATTTGAATTTGCTAATGACATATCAGAAAGGCTAAAGTATCAATTTGCGTACCTTTTCTACGACTCATTAACAATTAGAAAGAAAATCAAGTAAAATAACTTATCTAAAAAAGTTTTACAAACAAGCCTGAACAAATTGTACTAGAACAACCGCTTGGTCGGGAGTATCGTTTCTTTTCTCAATTGCTATCTGATAATGTAAAAAAGTGTAAAGAATTAAAAAAGGACATTGAATATCAAATCTTTTTAGAATTTAATTCTCCAATTAATGATTATTCAGATCTATTCCACTGGATTACTGAGAAAAACAATCAATTATTAAGAACTTAGAAAGATTAATGTGAGGGATTGTGAATCCTTCAGAACTTGGCTTTTAAATGAGAGTGGTTACTTGAAAAATTATGCTGCGTTGATTTACGGAGCATTTAGACAAGCCATGGAATATGCTGTCACTTTACAGTATTTAAGAGAAAACATCTCGAAGAAAACAAAATCAATCCCAAAAGGCAAAAGTCTCGTTGGATATTGTACAAAAGAAGAGTTTGAAAAGGTAATTTCGGTAATTTATACGCATAATTTTTATGAGCATATGAAAATGAAAGTGTTCATGAAGATACTTCTTTATTCTTTGAAAGGTTATCTTTATCTACTTTATTAACCACTTGTGACAAAGTATGGGAACATGAAATTAATAATCAAAAAACAAAGAGTAAGCTTGTGAAAATTGAGTTTTCTGGAATAAATCTAGATATTAATTCTAGGATGTTTATTGGTTTATTTACAGCTAAAAGAATTTATCAACTAAGAAAATTGAAAACAAAAGATTCAATAATGGTTTCTTTCCACTCCCCTAAATTGTAAGGTTCCTTTTTCGTAATTGAGTGTTCTGTGGGTAATGATCTATCAAAAGGAATAATAGACATTGAAGAAGCAAGTAGAATTGTGTGGGATAGCAGAAATATTTTAATGTTTCCATCGAACGTAGAATCAATTAGTAAAAAATAATGAAACAGCTAACTGTTTAAAGTTAACTGCTTCTTTAGTTTGGACTATTTGAATTTATTTCTAATGTTCACTTCAATTTTAATCTTTACCAAGTAAATATTTTATCTCACTTAAATTGACAAATCAAATGATAAAAACTTAGGCCGTTGTTGTTCATGCTTGTCGAGCATAATCTGTTCCGGCTTGATGCCCTGTTCACGCAGTACTTCAATGTTCTGCACGAGGAATTCGTCACTGCCGACAACATAGAAAAGTCCATCCTTGTCTGCAGCAAGTTTTTTTGCTTCTTCATAGTAGTCTTTTCGGTTATCAACAAACTGTGATGTGAACTTCTTGTCAGGAACGGATTCGAAAATATTAGTGAATAAGAAATCTTTTGATGAATCGATGTTCAAGGAATGAATTTGATTGACGTTGTCAGCACGTTCGAAATAATCAAGCACAAGCGGTCTGAAGGTTGCCAGACTGACACCTGATGACAGCAGGTAAACATTTTTCCCTTCTCTTTTAAGCGGTACATTCGATTGAGTTTTAAAGAGTGCAATCTTATTACCGACTTCAAGATTTCTTAAAATCGCTTTAAACTCAGAGCATTGTTCTCTGATACGTGTTGTGATACCGATTGAATTTTCATGCGGTAAAGTCGAGATTGACATATGACGAATTAGCCCGCGGTTTGGTTTATCTCCAGCATTAAAACCTTCCAGTGCGAAGTGGGTGTGAGCACCTTCTTCCCATGTAAAGCCTTCCGGACAGTCGAGCATGTACGTTTTAATCTCAGGCGTTTCTTCAATAATTTTATTTATTTTAGTCCAGTATATTTGCATTATACATTCTCCTTATTCAATTATATGTTCGTTACTATCTAATATACAACAATTGATAATAGTTATCAATTAAACAAATTCAATATTTCAGATAATTTATGTGACTTAAATTTAGAAACAATTCAGCTAGAAAACTGGCTCTGAACTATTCAACGTTTCAAACGACGTACTAATTTAATAAAAAATTTCTTTTTTTTGTTTTCCAAACAAATAAAAACTGTTCATTTCGGCAAAAGGAACGGAAAAAACAATTGACCCGCAGGACGAACAGATTGTAAAATTACTTTTCTGAACTTTGACCATGACTTTGTCTAGTATTCCATTTCCTGATAGTAGAGTTCTAACCTGGTAATATCAGGTATTTCAGTGGTTGGATGTTTTTGTCATAAAAAGTAAAATTAAGATCATCAAAAATAGAATTTATAAAACGCCCATTTGAAATGGCGATGAGAGTATAAAATAATTATGTAACGGGAATCTACAATTTAGATAATTAAGAGAAGGAACTGTTTCTAGTAAAAAACAGCCCTTCTCTGGTAATAAATAGAACTTAAAATGGCGTTTCCAAAAGCAGAGATAAAATTAATTGATAAGAGGCTGACGATACTTTCTTCGATAATGAAGAGGTGTCTCACTAAAATATTTTTTAAATACTGCTGCAAACTTACTTGGATTGTCATAACCAACTTTCATAGCAATGTCTATAATGCTTTGATCTGTTGTAAGTAATGCTTCCATTGCCACATCCATTCTTCTTTTTTGAATATATCGGTATACTGTATAACCGTAGCTTTGTTTGAATTGATTTTGTAGCACAATCGTTGGGATATTGAACTCTTTCGCCAATTGTTTCACTTGTAATGGTAAATCATAGGATGTATCTATTTTTTCTTTCACTTTGCGTATACAATCATCTGGACAAAAAATAGTCTCTCTCCCTAATTCATCGTTTACACAATGTGATAAAAACTCCAACGCCTTTGATTTCAATAAAAAATGATTCATAACATTTTCCTCATATTGAACCATAAGTTGCGTTGTAATGGAACGATGGATGGGGGAGCTCTCTCTTGTAAAGATACGCACATTAGGTTTGAATAATCGTTGTAATAACCGTGTCCAATTTTGGTTATACGAAACTCCATTTGCCAATAATTCCATATTTAAATACATTGCGATACCGTCTGCTTGTTTATAGCGTAGATCATAGTACGTAATGGGATTTGACCAACTAAAATAAACGAGTTGCTTATTGTCACATCTCGTCCATTCATCATTTGGATGATAGCGCATATGCAATTCACCATTAGCAATCGAAGTTATTTCAATCATGTTCTTTTGATGATAAGGCAATGATTCGGATAGTCTTTCATGTGCATTGACGAAATACTTGAAGTTCAATTCCTGGTTCTAAAATATATCGCTCAATTGTTCCTTTTCCGTAACCTGGTGAATATTCATATATATCCCCCAGCCACATATCACTTATTTTTTGAATATAATCTTTTTCAAGTACTTGATAACTTCTATTTAAAATGTCATGTGCCATATAAAATATCCTCTCTAATTATTTTTGGTAACCGATTGGATTATTTTAAAAATAATGGAGTAGTTATTAATAATGATAATCGTTATCATTTGTTTTAGCAATATGCAATATAAAGAGAGGAGCTAAACATGATGAAAATAAATAAATTACTTGCAAAAGACGTCATTACGAATTGGTTTGTATACAATTTTGATTTTTATCGTACAAACCATTGACAATACGATTATGACACCATTCACGGTAGTTGCGATGTCCTATATTTCTGAAACAAGCCTTTTTGTTTCGAGCTTAGTGTATATGCTGGTTCAGGCAAAACAACGCTTAGTCGTATGGGCTCATCCCCACTTTATGATGGATATGTCACGGGTGATGTAACAATCGACGCAACCTTTATCCATTTGGAAATGGAGCAAAAAAATTGGTAGCGTCTTTCAAAGTCCGAAGTCACAATTTTTTACAACTATTGTTCTAAGATGAGTTGGTCTTTGAACTCGAAAACTATGGCATAAGAACGTTCTATTATTCAACAACGCTTAAAAGAAGTGATTGCCCAAACAAACTTACAATTGATCCGTCACTAAAATGTCATGTGTCTTTATAGCGGGCAAAAACAAAAAGTGGCCATCGCAGCAACACAGATTATTGAGCCTCCTATCTTTGTGATGGATGAACCCTCTGCCAACCTTGATTTGCCGGCTACACAAATGCTGTATCAACAAGGAAGTGAAGATGTGGTCTTACGTTTGTTGCAAGAATTTGACTTATGGCATCTAAAAGACCATCATCCGGCTACATTATCCGGTGGTGAAAAGCAAAGGCTATTTCTTTCCATTAGCTTAATGCAAAAGGCTTTATCATAATCTTAGATGAAAACTTCTAGACTAGACGGTATGAACCTTAAGCGCGTTATCGAATTCATCCATTTAAATGGAACAAGTTGGGAACTAAATTAGTATCCTTTGCTTGGAAAGTAAAGAAGGAGTTGTTTTAATGGATAATAGTCAAGCACGGACAGACAAAAAATATTTGTACTTATTTATTTTTCTTGGGATGGGATTACTTATCACAACAACAGGCTTTGGACGGATGGCCTATGGTGTGATTTTGCCATTTATGCAAATCGACCTTGATTTGACAACAACGGAAGCAGGCATGCTTGGCACGTATTTATTCTTAGGTTATTTAGTTACTGTAGGTTTATCTGGTGTGATGACTGGAAAGATAGGTGCAAAGAATACTGTTGTGATTGGAAACATCGCTGTATTAATCGGTCTATTTTGTATAATTATCGTCAACAGTTATTTATTCGCGGCAATCAGCGTGTTCTTATTAGGATTGGGGAGCGCATTAGTATTTACTCCACTCATGTCATTGGTCGTCGCATCATTCCTAGATAAACGTGGGATGGTCATGGGTTTTTTAATGAGTGGTGCAGGAATTGGTATACTACTTAGTGGCTTAATTGTTCCGGCCGTTGTTAATGTATTTTCAGGAGAGGCTTGGCGTTATGCTTGGTTAATTTTTGCGCTAATAACTTTAGCGATACTTTTATTAACATTATTGTTTCTAAAGGACTTATCATCTAAGGAAAAATCATCAGCTTCTAAAGAACGGTCAGATAAAGCATGGTGCTCAAAACCACTTTATCTGCTCGCAAGTATTTACTTTATTGTCGGTTTAGTTTACTTGGTTCCAAGTCTCTATCAGACAAGCTACCTTATTGATCTAAGTGTGAAGGAATCGCTCGCTGGTTCCATATATTCATTTGCTGGGTTCGTTTCTATATTCGGACCACCACTGTGGGGGTTGGATTGCAGATCATTTAGGTATTAAGCAAGCGTTGATTACGGTCTTATTACTATCCGCCTTCGGAGTTTTATTCCAGTTATCCAGACTAGCCCGCTATACTTTACATTAGCATCATTTATTTGGGGAACATCATTAGGTGGAACACTAGTCTTAATCCAGCTTCAAGTAGCCAAACTTGTAGAACAACAATATGTTGCTTTAGCAATTAGTTTTATTTCTGTCTTTTATGGTATAGGCCAGATTGGTCCAGGTTTTTCTGGTTGGATAATCGATCACTTTGGTGCATTTAGTGCCGCATATTTGTTTAGTCTAAGTGGATTTTTAATCTGTTCGTTTCTTAGTTTATTTTTACCGTCAAATAGAATAAAATATACTAAAAGTGGATAAGAAATGGAAACAATGAGGTACTGTGAAGATTTTTTAGTTAGCAAAAATAGTGAACTTCAACTTTTAGGGGTTTTAGTCAAACTTTATTTTAAAGTAACAGGATGAATCTTTTTAAATTTGACAGCAATGAAGTACTAAAATGAGAGCTGTTTTTTTGAGCTGCTTCTTAAAAATGTCTGACTAGAAATTAGCCAACTTACAAGATATTCCACACAGCACTGCACAGTATAGACGGATAAACTCTTTTGAACCATTTAAATGACTTTTGGAGGAACATACAAATGAATGAGAAGATTAGTAACAACACTCTCTATTCTAATCAGAATAATTATCATTTGTTGTGTGTGGAGGGTTAAAATTGTTTGTACAACTATTTCAACACAAGAAGTTCATCGCTCGCCTTTTCTGGTTTTGCTACTAATTTTTAGCTGCCTATGGAGAAACGACAATCTCATCTGAAAGTAACAAAGACACGGGAAAAAATGATTTAAAGAAAGTCAGACAGTTAATGGAGAGATTACCATTCCAACAAGCCCTAAACGCATTGTTGGACAAGAATATATCGGTAGTCTTATTTGGTTAGAAGTTAAGCTTGTGGGTGCCAGAGAATTGATATTTGAAAACTATTATTTAAAGGACACTTTAAAAAGGACCATAGATATTGGTGTTTATGGGAGCCATCTACTGAGAGATTCTTAGCATTGGCGCCTGATATAATCATTACTCATTACTGGAAATAGAGCGAATTCTAAGCAAAATTGCTCCAACAGTTGTAATATCTTATTGTGAATAAAAAAATGCTCATGAAGAGCTCACATATTTCAGGAAATTGCTTGGCAAGGAACAAGAAGCAGAGGCTGGCTAACCCAGTACGATCAGAAAATGCAGATGCCTATACCATGGTTTGGATTGATGATTTGATTTCTACTATCTGTATGATAAGTTTGCAATCAATTTAAAAATAATATGTTTTATTAATCAGTGTCCATACTAACTATATTTGCTAATATCCTTTTTTTATTTACCAATGACTTTCATTGTTTCTTTAAGCAACAATTGTTAATATTAATGATAACCAATTAGGTGAGAGTAATGAATTTTCAACAACATATGTATACCGTAGATGGCGTAAAAGTTAGTAGAAATAATACAATGATTCAACATGATAAAGCAATTATAATTTATGTAGCAGAGGGTGAAGTTGAGGCAATCGTAGATCGTCGTACATTTCACTTAGTGAGTGATTTTTTACTTGTTATTCAAGCGCGTAAGCAAATTCAAATTAAACATGGGGAGTACACTCTTGTACGTTTTTAAAATTATCATTTAGTAAAGCAAGGATCTCAATTAATTTATAAGGTGGACCCCTTGCGCTTTATACATGAACTTATTTGTTATGAAGGCGTAACCTATTCTGTCGAAGAAGCTTTAGCTGTCCTACAGAAGAAAAATACGGTATATAATTTCCAAACGTTGTTATTACAAATAAATAAGGTAAATGAGAAGTATGAGCTCAATGTTTGCATTTATGGCGGTAAACTTGAGGAAGTACACCGCCAAGAACACAAATCCACTAATAGATAATGAAAATAACTCAACGAAAAATGGTTTCGATCGTCAAAAACCGATGACCGAAACCATTTTTAAGTTATTTTGGCTAGTTATGTCCCAGCCTCTTTATTTTTATGGACAACCTTCCCCATGCTACAAGAGGCATTAATAGTTATAGAAGCATGGGGATATACGTTTAAAACCGTTTCCTTTTTTTGGTCATTGAGTATCTAACTTTTAATATCTATTATACTAACAGTCAATATTAAAAATATATTAGTCCTTAACTTCAAACTCCTAAATAAATCACTATTAACTATATTTCTTTGATCATATACACTTGCTGAGCTATTGTTTGAAAACCGATCTGTTTTAACACGTTAAAGGTTTTTTCACTTTTGTTAATTGGTAAATTAGGAACTGTTCGATTGATATCATCTTTAAAATCTCCAAAAACCTGACCTAACAAAAAATAAATAATTTCCTCAGCATCTGTCCGATCTGATTTCGGCTCGCACTGAAACAAAGTGGTACTTATATGCCCCCCTTGGGAATTAAATATCCTATGGTAATAAGCGTAGCCAAGTACATTGTCACTATCATCTTTTACAAAGATACCTTCGCCATTTTTGGCACTTTGCCATTGTGTCTGCCATGGATTCATCGCTTTATAAAACTGTAGTTGACCTATTTGTTGAGGTGCTACTCGTTCGCAATTATATTTTCTGTTTAAATCTTTGATTGGATTTTGTGGTAACTTTCCATTGAGATTTAAATATTCTAAATTATCTTCGACTAAATAACCTATATTTTTATATAGTGAAATGGCTTTAGTATTATCGCTTATTGCCTCGAGTGTTGCTATTTCTATACCTTCTTCTTTTAGAATCGAGAAACTTGAATCCATTAATATTTTTCCAATTCCTTTGCTTCTATATTCCTTGGCAACACCTGTTCCTCCATTCCAGGTAATTTTTTTCCCTTTTATCTCTCTTGCTCCGTTCAAAACGATTCCTATCGGTTGTTTTTCTTCAAATGCTACGATAGATAACGAAGGCGAAAGATCTTCATTAACCATCCTTTTGATAAAATTTTGTGGTGTAGTGGTTGCATCAAAATAATATCCTTCAAAACCTGTATTCCAAGCTATTACAGCTTCAGCTAATGTACAGTCTATTAACTTTTTAATTTTAATCATCTTTTAACCCTCAATCTAGTATGTATCAGTTAGTACTGATTTCACTGCATGTCTAGCCCTTCTTATACATAAAGGTGTTTTTTCTGTTAGACCCATTATTAATACAGTATTAATGGTACCATCAAGAATACACTAATTTCATCATTTGGTAAATGGGTTTCACCCATTACTATTCAAAAGCTTACTGAACAAGTGAACGAATCTAAACAAGACTACTATACAAAAAAGTTACCACCGAGGGTTATATCAAGCTTTTACTGTTTGCCCAACTACACGAATTCAAGAGCTTAGAAGAAATGAGTGATGCACTTTTAGACGAAGAGCTTCAAAAAATACTTGGGTTCGAATCGATCAGCACTTCTCAAATATTATGAAAGAACAGGGAAATAGATCCAGCTATTCTTTCCAATCTATTCTTGGATCTCGTGTGGAAAATTAGAGCGTATTACTATAAAAATGGAAAGCATATGCCATTAAAAATCATTGATTCCAGTAGTACACTTCCACTAAATTTAAACAACCATAAATGGGCAACGTTTCGTAAAACAAAAGCCGGTATAAAGCTGCATTTACGACTAGTATTCATGGATAAGGACAACGTTTATCCAGAAAAATCAGTGATTACGCCTGCGAAAGAACATGACAGGAACCAACTGGAGGTTCTTGTGGATGATAAAGAAGCCATGTATGTGTTTGATCGCGGTTATGTAGACGATGAACGTTTTGATCGGATGACAGATGATGGCTATTTCTTCGTTTCAAGGCTGAAAAAGAACGCCGTCATTCGTAAAGTTACCTCTTTTTCACTTCCTGATGATGGTACGGTTCTATCCGAGAAAATGGTCTATATCGGAACGACACAAAAACGCACGGAAAACGTCTTTCGTCTCCTTGAAGTCATGGATACAAAGGGAAATCTGCTTCGTCTAATCACAAACCGCTTTGATTCAAGTGCCGAAGAAATCAGTGACATTTACCGATCTCGCTGGGCAATTGAACTCTTTTTTAAATGGCTAAAAACAACATGTAGAAATAAAGCATTTTTATGGAATGAGCGAAACTGCTATACAGAATCAAGTGTTTTTAGCGCTTATTACCTACTGCTTACATGTCTTATCCAACTGGAGATTGAAAAGCAAAAAATCTTTACTGCGAATCACTCGCTGGTTAAAGAGAGCGCTCTGGAAACCATCCTATGTCTGACTAGGAAGTTTGAGGAAAGATCCAGTCCGTAAATCGGCTGTTGTCGTTGTTGTCTTGGATTAATTGTATATTTTTAGCAAATGGACAGTGCCACCTTTCTTCAGATTTGGACTTTTTGGCTCAAAATCACAGAAGGTCGTTAATTGAATATTCTTGTTTTATTTATGCAATGTTTTGGTTTAAACGTATTTAATATAACAGCTAAACCAAAACTAAGTAAGGACCATATATAATGTTCCTGAAAAACTGCTAGGAACGAACAGATGCCTGCAAATAAAATAAGTAAAGAGAGGTGACAGAAGTCCGCATTTCTTCAACTAACACTCTACTTATTATTAAGTCCTGCCAAAATGGATTATTAATTTCTGTGAAAAAGCTTGCCACAGTGGCTTACTTTAGCTCGCTCTTCTAAACAAGTGCTATCCGCTATAAAAGCAGCTTGCATTAATAAAACTAACTAAAATTCCCTAAAAACTACTGCCTTCATATTGCCTTAATAGGCTTATTCAGTTGGTGAAATAGCTATAAATGAGTAAGGTAAACTTATTCATTTATAGCTATCTTTTTAGAAAGTATAAAGTTTTTTCCTCAGCTTCATGTACGAACTGCGCAATAAAGGTATCGACTGTTATAAGCAATAGCACCAATGTTAGTCGCCTCTAAATTGCTCGTATCTGAACAGATTAGGAATATTTAAAGATAATATTCCATGCTATAATTTGTTATGTAAGAAACTTGAGATTCAATTGTAAAGTAGGATAAAAGCTTAGATTATAAGTTTGAAAAAGAATTAGGAATTGAGGATTTATATGGAAAAATCAAAAAATAATCAAAATAAAATAACTGCTGGCTTGTTGGCCGTATATTTATTTGTATTAACATGGATTATACTCTTTAAAATGCAATTTTCATTTCAAGACTTGCCGGATTTTAGGGGAATCAACTTAATCCCTTTTGCTGGTTCAGTTATTGTTAATGATCAAATAGATTTTAATGAAATAATCTGGAATGTACTTGCATTTATCCCATTTGGAATTTATATCAGTATGCTAAAACCAAATTGGTCTTTCTTGAAAAAGATTGCAGTAATAGCAGGAGTTAGTTTGTTATTTGAAGTATTGCAATTCATCTTTGCTATAGGAGGTAGCGATATAACTGACCTTATGGGAAATACATTAGGTGGAATTATTGGAGTTGGAGTTTATATTGTATTTTGTAAGCTGTTTAGTACAAAAGCAAATAAAATCCTTAATGTTTTAGCTTCAATCGGAACGATATGCATTTTGGCATTAGTGCTGTTATTAATAAGTGGTTTTATTATTTATAAATTTCATGTAATTGGAGAATTGCTGTTCATGAAAATTAACAGAGGGTATACCATCAATGACTTTGATACAGCAGGTTCTTTATTTATAAAACAAGAATGACAAATATCACAAGCCACCTATTTTGAACTGCCCCCTGTCAAGTAGACAGTGGAAATAATAAAAATGCTTTAAACGGCTTGAGCTCTGTATTCCAATGGCTTAAGCCGTTTAATCTTTCTTGATATCATTCGTGATTGTAAAACTGAATATAGTCATTTATTGCTTGTGGAACGTTTCAAATGTCTCATACTCATGTAGATAATACTTTTCACACTTCAACGTTCCCCAAAAAGATTCCATTGGCCCATTATCAATACATCATCCTACACGTGAATACTATGAATCATCTCTTTTTCATCTATCTTTCTTTTAAATCCGTGCGATGTATATTGATAACCACGATCACTATAAAGTAATGGTCGTTCTCCATCTTTTCAAAGTAGCTGTTGCTATATCAAATGTCTTCAATACCAATTCATTATTGTTAGATTGACCGAGTACATAACTGACAATCGAGCCATCGTATAGGTCTAAAATCGCGCTTAAATAAGCCTTCTGAGAAGACCCATATTTGAATTCGGTCACATCGGTTCCCATTTTTCATTCGGTTTATTAGCTATAAATTCACGGTTTAATAGATTCTTTAGCGACATGTTGAGCAGGAGAAGAACTATTTTCTACGGATCACTGATTGTAATCCTGCAAGTTGCATTAAACGATAAATGCGGTTGTGATTGAACATTTTTCTTTATTTCCGATTCAATATTTAATGTCATTCTTCGATAACCATAAACTGTAGTGGACTTTCACCACCAAATTATCACCCATGCCAGGCGCACAATAAAAAAACCTTATTCAATGTCGAATAAGGTTAAGGGGTCTGACCTTACTTTTTTTTCCTACCATGTAAGGTGCCGTAAGACGCCCGCTTCAAGAGGCTCGAGTTGATACAAAAGGGTCTAAGTGGGAGAAAACGGCACCTAAATGCCCGATTCGTTCAAGGCCTTAGGTCATACCCTTCTAGGTACTAACATTCAGTAGGAGATGAAAAAAACTCCTACTGAATGAAGTTTCACTTTATTTAAACCATTTGGGACAGTGAACCTGTCCCTCTGAATCACCTAAGAAAAAGTCTAGTAGATTAGAACAATGCTTTAATACTTGATAGAACTACTAGTATGCCCACAATAATGACAAATGCGTTGCTAATATAACTTTTTTTGAATTTAGCTAGTGCAGGCACTTTATAGATTGCAAACATTGGTAATAAGAATAAAATTAGTGCAATTAGTGGTGCATTAATCATATCGATAAGATCAAGAATACTTGGGTTTGCATAAGCAACGAGCCAGCATGTTACGATCATAAATCCAATAATGATGTTCTTCACTGTTTTACCATTCAAATTTTTTCCGCGAGATTTAGCGGCCTGCACAATAATGTCTTCTAATCCTTCATATGCACCTACATAATGGCCAAGGAAAGATTTTGTAATGGCAATGAAAGCAATGATAGGAGCTGCATATGCGAATAACGGCATACTATATTTATTAGCAAGATAAGAAAGGATTGGCAAGTTTTGTTCTTTAGCAAGTGCAAGATCACCAGAAGTCACACTTAGGACAGTACTGAATACAAAGAACAATACAACAGAAATTGTCATGATATAACATACTTTTTGAATTTGGGCACATTTGCGGTCTACATTATCAATTCCATAGGTTTCCCGTTGTTTCATAACAAAAGTAGATATCATAGGAGAATGGTTAAACGAAAATACGATGATTGGTAGGATAAACCAAGCCATTCCTAAAATAGTTTTAAAACCTACTCCTCCATCTGCAGATGCAAAATTACCAGCTAAACTTAAATTTGCTAAATCCCATTGTGGAATTAAATATAGAGATAGAAACACTAGAGCTGCTATAAATGGATATACAATCCAGCTCATTACTTTTACAGTAACATCATGACCAAAATTCACGATAAATATTAGACCGAGAACCAAAATAAGTGATAGTATAATTCTAGGTGGTGCTTGCATGCTCAATTGATTCTCCATGAAACTACCTGCAGTATTGGTTAAGGAAACTGCATACATTAGTAATATTGCATAGATCGAAAAGAAATAGATGATATTAAAAATTACACTTGCTTTATTCCCGAAATACTCCCTTACCGTAGCTGTAATTCCCTCACCAGCTGATTCGGAAGAGTAGATCATTTTAGCCATCGCTCTATGTGAAAAGTACATGACAGGGAATGCAAGTACCGTAATTAAAAGTAAAGATAATATACCCCCTGCCCCAGCATTAATTGGTAAAAAGAGTACACCTGCCCCAATGGCTGTTCCAAAAAGACTCATCGCCCAAGTGGTATCTTGCATATACCATTTATTAGGGTCTTTATATTGTTTAACATCTTCTGTAGTTTTTTCAACTTCATGTACTTTAGCTGCATTTTGACTCATTTTAATTTCCTCCTTGTGAGGTATGGATTTTAATTATTGTTCATAAATTCACAATTTGTTAGAAAAATATATTTTATTACAAAATGGTTAAAATCTTATTGTTCTTTTCCAAGAATTTTATTTTTAATAGCAATTCCTGTTGGTGTGTCTGCAACCCCACCTAAGCCAGTTTCCCTTAATTCCCGAGGCATCCGTCTACCTACTCTATACATTGCTTCAACTACTTCATCAGCATTTATCAGGTTGTTTACACCAGCTAATGCCAGATCTGCTGCCACTAATGCATTAGCCGTTCCGACGGCATTTCTTTTTACACAAGGAATCTCTACCAAACCTGCGACTGGATCACAAACTAAACCGAGTAAATTTTGTAGTGCGGTTGAGAAAGCATGGGCTGATTGCTCTGGTGTTCCTCCTGCAGCTTCTACTGCCGCTGCAGCCGCCATTGCCGAGGCACTACCTACTTCAGCTTGACATCCTCCTAAAGCTCCTGCAATACACGCATTATTCGCTACAATCATTCCAAATAATGCTGAAGTAAACAGAAAATGAACCTGTTCCTCACGACTTAACTGTAACGTTTCTTTAATGGTAAAAAGTACACCCGGTATTGTTCCACTTGCTCCAGCTGTTGGCGTTGCACAAATAACTCCCATAGCCGCATTCACTTCATTTGTACCTATTGCACTCTGGACGCCTCTCATCATCATATCGCCAGAAAGTGTTTTTCCACTTTCACGATATTTTTTAATTTTAACCGCATCTCCTCCAGTTAATCCAGTCGGCGAAAATACGCCATCGCCCTCAGTACTTTTCTTTACAGCATTTTCCATCGTTTCTAAGTTTTTTTCCATCTTCTTCCAAGATTCGTCAAAAGTAGATCTTGTTACTTCCATTTCCTGTTTTATTGCTAATTCATAAATGGGTACTTGTCTTTCATTTGCTGCATCTACTATTTCTTTAATGGACATATACATACCTGTTCACCCCCTGGTGTAATTAAAGTATAATGATATTAGCTATCTCACTGAGTTTTTCTAATTCTTTCCGGGCATCACTACTTAATTGTGAATCCAAATCTAATTGGTATAAGTATTTTCCGTCTTTTTCCAAATTGATGGAGTTATTAATATCCACATCGTATTTTTTAAAGATTCTGTGTAATTCAAGTTCAAGATTATTTCTGTCCGAAATCGCTATCATTATTGGTAATGAACCTTGAGGATTTAAGCTAAATCCATCGATTTCAATATGTTTCACTTTAATTAATCCGCCACCGACTGAAATACCCACTGTTCGAATACATCGAATATCATCCTCGAGATAAATATCAGCAGTATTTGGATGACCGGCAGGACTATCACCTGATTCTTCTAAAAAGGTGATGTCAATGCCTTGAGATTCTGCTATTTTAATAGCATCTGGTACCCTGCTATCATCAGCCTCAAAACCTAATATACCGGAAATGATGGCAAAATCAGTTCCGTGTCCTTTATGAGTTTCTGCAAATGATTCATAATACTTTACCACAACTTTTTTTGGAAGACCTTTAAATAATTTATTTGCAACCAATCCCATGGCTAAAGCACCTGCCGTATGTGAACTTGAGGGCCCGATCATAACTGGTCCAATCACATCAAAACAACTTTTGTAACTAACATTCTTTTTTTCTTTAATCGATACTACGCTCATGGCCAATCCTCCCTTGAATTTAATGGTATTATTTACTGGAATAATCTTGCAATAACATTTATTAAAAATTAAAACATACAACTAAATCAAATTTGGTTAAATTTTACATGAAAGTGCTTCTAAATAAGAATGGAGTACCAATTATTTCAAATTCTCATTGAACTGTGGAGAAATTTTTTTTTGCTTCTTCAATTGGAGCTTACTAATTACGAATCTAAGCTTCTATAACTCTTTTATCACTTGTACTAGAAATGATTTGACATGTGCAACAATAAAAGTAGACACATAATAAATTTTATTAATTAGATTCCTTTATTACTGATAGAAAGAACTATATAAAATCGCTTTCAAAACACACCAAATAATCCATCAGAATACCTTTTTATTCTATTATTCCTGTTTTGAGTTCCCCTCCTATATTATTATTTTGAAAAGATCTAAGGACAAGATTTCACAAGTTTCTAAGAAAAACCATATAATGTCTCAATAGATAATTATCAATATAATAATTTATTATTACAAGTTAAAGATATCACATAAAAAATATAGCGTCAATATGGTGTAATAAAAAAAGGACGTGCCATTAACGACGGGGTTGTCCGATAAGTCCTTAAAAGTAAAGCAGCTAAAGAAAAATAAAACATTTTTCTTTAGCTGCTTTTTTATACTATAGGAAAGTATAAAATTTTAGGGTTTATAGTATAAGAAAAACTATAGCTTTCGCCATAAGGACTTGACGACAAGCCAAGTTTTTCTAAAATGAAAATTTTTTATGAAAGTAGCGAGGCGAAGCCCTGCTACTTTTACTAAGTTGTGGGCTAATGTCACAATTGCCAAACTCGATATGGCCTTGTCGAGTCCTCGGAAGGAAAACCTGTAGAACGACCGATTGCCTTTGATGTGATCGAACACACTTTCTACTTTGCGCTGAGTGTAGAGAGTAGCTTTCTCTTCACATCTTTGCTTTCATTTCTTCAAACACCATATTCCAATGAACTTGTCGATTCCCCTTCGCTTTTGTACATGTTGGTTTTAATAGGCAATCCATATAATCTTCACATTCATATATTTTATAGCTTTGTTCATAACCAGACTTGTTCTTGTTCGTTTGGTATTTTTTAAACATCACTTTTCTTTCATTCGGGCAAATAAAATAGTCATCTTTATCATGATAGATCCAATTCTTTGCGTTTTGGGTGTCTTTTTTGTATTTACGTCTCTTTTCTTTTATGTAGGTTCCGTACAGAATAAGATAATGAAATCGAGGCTCCTTTTCATCTCCAATCGCATATAAATAATTTTCTTTACTGCGATATCCTACATCCGCAATAACTGTCTTAGGCATTGGCGCCAAAGGTAGATACCAGCTTTGCATCCGAAAAAACCTTTTTAAACCATTATTATAGTAAAATGTTGTAATTCAATAGTATATCGTGAAGACTAAGGCCCCCCAGCCAGCCCCTTACTTAAAAATTTTAGTAAGGAACTTCTTCTAGGGTCCAAAATATTAACTTATAATCAAAACTTCCAATCGTATCACGGACGACTTAACTATTTTCATATTTGTAATAGAGTTTCATAGAACAAAAGAAATAAAGTATGGCTTAACTTTTTCCGATCTGTATTATTTATACAAATTTCCCAACAATCTACCTGTTTTCTAGTCTTCTAGATATTATCGCCATATTAAATCCCCGCTCTTTTAATGGATGCGCTTGGAAAAAATCTTCATATAGTCACCCAATAATTCATGATATTAAATGGAAAATTTATTTATTTTCGTTAAGTGATACTATACGTAGATAACGATAAACACTTGATTCAGCCATTCCCATTACTTTAGCAACGTCATTTACAGTACCTTTAATATCAAATACACCATATTCCTTTAATTTGGAAATAGCAAGTTTTTTTTGTTCAGGTGATAATTGAGCGCCAGATTCTAATATATCTTTGTCTATTTGTGTATAAATAATGTTCTGAATATTTTCAGTCAGTTTTTCAACGGGTTGTTCCTGTTCTGTTTTCTTGTCCATATACGCTATATCCCAGCTTAGATTAGCTAATTTTAATACATCTTTTGCGACCTTTCGATAGGTATCCACATCAAAGTTTATACATAAAAGACCTTGTAATTTACCTTCATGATCTTTTATAAACATGGTTGATGAACGAAATTTTTTACCTTTTGGTCCTTCTCCAACATAATTTACAATAAAATCTTTTTTTAAATATACTTTTTCCTCAATTAACTTTTTTGCATAGTTGGTTAAGGAGCTATTTAATGACCTTCCACTTAATTCACCATGGACGATGTGACCAATGTGAGAACCTCCATCAGGATCTAAAACATGTAATACAAATTCATAATGAGATCCAAAAATTTCACCAAAATAATTCATTATATTTTTATAGTGTTGAAAAAGATGATTATCCAACTTAGTACTCCTCCTTTTTATAAATCCTTCTTTTTGAATGTTTGGTTATAAATTTCCGAGATAATTTAAGTAAATCGTTTTTAATCATAAGTGGGTATTGCTACCACGCTTTATATCTTATTATTACTAGGTACCTCGCTCGTGAACTACTCAACCTAAATCTTCGTGAGTGGGATTGCCCAATGACAGGGATGTGATGCAAGTAAGAACTTGCTGAAACTAGCCATGTAATTGGTATTTTTTCTAGGGATAGGGACTGCCCCTATAGCTTGCATCTTTGTTTTTATAGCCACAGTACGAACATAGCTGACTACTTGCATAGCTTTTAGGAGCGATGATCAAATCACGACCTTTCCACTTTGCTTTGTAGTCAAGATATTCTCTGAATTTAGACCAAGATACTTCACTGATTGCTTTGGCTAGTTTATGATTCTTTTGCATATTCTTCACTTTCAAGTCTTCAATCACAATCACTTGATTTTCGTTTGTGATGTCATTACTTATTTTGTGAAGAAAATCATTGCGTTGATTCCTATTTTTTCATGAAGTTTAGCAACTTGCAGTCTAGTTTTCTCTCTATTCTTAGAGCCTTTCTTTGTGCGTGACAAAGAACGTTGCAAAAAAGCTAATATTTTTCAACCATTTAGGATTTTCGTACTTTTTACCATTAGACAATATTGCAAAGTCTTTTAGACCAACATCAATTCCGACTTTTGTATCAAGTTTTGGAAATAATTGTTCATTATCTTCTACTAATACAGAAGCGAAATATTTTTGTAGGTGTTTTAGAAATGGTTACAGACTTAATCAAGCCAAAAAATTGTCTATATTGCTTCATTCTTACCATTGTCTTTAATTTTGGCAGTTTGATGTAGCCATTCTCAATGTACACGGTTCCTTTTTGATTGTTTGTTGTATAGCTCTCGATAATTGTCTTTCTTGTTCTTGAATTTTGGAAAACCCACTGATTTATCACGAAAGAAATGAGCATATGCTTTGTTCAAGTTCATTTTGCATTAGCCAAGGCAAGGGCTATCCACTTCCTTGAGAAAAGGAAATTCAGCCTTATATTGTGCAGGGGTAGCGCATTTAATAGATTTATCCATTTTTTCTTGTATTCCTTGTAAGAATTGATTCTATCAGCAAGCATTTTTTGTATACAAACCGTACACACCCAAATGTTTTTTCGAAGAATAGTCGTTGTTCTGTATGAGGATATATACGATACTTATATCTTTTAACATCATTTACATCTACTTTCTGCCTTGTTTTTCAATATATTGTTTGATTGTTTATAGACGATTATAGAACAATATTTTGGTTTGCGCCAATCGAAAATTCATCTCCCACTTTCATTGGGCTACACCCTTCACAGAAGTAAGAGAATTCTTTTCGGAAACCCAGTTAAATTGGAATAGCCCCTATTTTATTCATCAATATTATCCAATATATTCTTTACCACCCATATAAGGTCTTAAAACTTCTGGTATTCGTACTCTTCCATCCTTGTGTTGATTATTTTCCAAAATGGCTGCAACAGTACGCCCAACTGCCAATCCAGAACCATTTAGTGTATGAACGAATTCGGGCTTCCCTTTTGGTTCTCTTCTAAACCGGATATTTGCTCTTCTTGCTTGGAAATCTTCAAAATTACTGCAAGAAGAAATCTCACGATATGTGTCGTAACTTGGTAGCCATACTTCTAAGTCATATTTTTTTGCAGCAGCAAAACCTAGATCCCCTGTACAAATAGCTACTACCCGATAAGGAAGTCCTAGCAATTGTAATACCTTTTCTGCATCATTTGTTAATTTTTCTAATTCCCCATAAGAATCTTCTGGTTTAACGAATTTTACCAATTCAACTTTATTAAACTGATGTTGACGAATTAAACCACGTGTGTCCCTTCCTGCCGATCCAGCTTCAGAACGAAAACAAGCACTGTACGCAGCAAACTTAGCAGGAAGATCATCTTCGGACAATATTTCATCACGATAGTAATTCGTAACAGGCACTTCCGCCGTTGGTATTAAGAAATAATCCTCCTTCTCAACTAAAAATACATCTTCTTCAAATTTTGGCAGCTGCCCGGTCCCTGTAAGGCTTGTCCGATTCACTAAATACGGAGGCAACATTTCTGTATAACCATGTTGTTCAGTATGAAGATCAAGCATAAAGGAAATTAGCGCTCTTTCTAATTTTGCGCCAAGGTCTTTATAAAAAACAAAGCGACTTCCTGTTACTTTTGCAGCACGTTCAAAATCAATAATTTCTAATTCAGTAGCAACATCCCAATGGGGTTTCGGTTCAAAATCAAATTGAGGAAGTTCTCCCCACTTACGAATTTCAACATTCTCATCCTCTGTATCACCAATGGGTACGGTTTCATGCGGTAAATTTGGAATGGCTAAAAGCAAAGCATTTAATTCTTCTTCAATCACACGTAATTCTTCATCGAGTTTCTTTATTTGTTCTCCAACTTCACGCATTTCTACAATTAAATCTTCAGCATCTTTATTCTCTTTCTTTAGAACGGCGATTTGAGAAGATACATCTTTTCTCTTTTTCTTTAATTGTTCAGTTTCGACGATTAATTTCCGACGCTTTTGGTCAAGTTCACCAAACTTTTCTAAGTCGGTTAAGTCTTCACCACGATGTTGTAATTTTGCTTTTACCTCTTCAAAGTTCTTCCTAAGCAGTTTAATATTAAACATTTTACTACCTCCTTTTTAGTTTAAAAATAGACTCAAATAAAAAAACTTCCATCCCTAAAAAGGGACGGAAGTTTGATATCCGCGTTGCCACCCAAATTGCAAGTATTGTAAAAAATACTTACCTCTCGAAATAATATATCGGTTTCGCCGGCAGTACTTACTCAAATTCTTTTCAGTACCACTCTCAAGGATGGATTCACAGGTCTTTACTACTGATTTTCACCTACCATCAGCTCTCTTAAAGTAAATTTACCTGTTACTATTTCCTGTCATCGATTTAAAAGTATGTGATTATTTTAACAATATTATATCTAAATCATTTAAGATAGTCAAGATACATATACATTTATTTTGTATTTACTTCCTAAAAATATTCAACCAACTAGTTCTTTCTCTACTTGTTGCTGCAATTTCATCTTGAGTTCTCATCATTATACGCAGGTAAGGCATCAGCCCTATCGATTTACTAACAAATATGAAGATCAATCCCATCAGCTATTTGACTTTCGACCCGCTACCTAGAGAGTTTGTAAAAACAATAATATATACTAGGACAAGTGATAAAAATGGAATTGAATATAATTATGAATTAGGTGCACTCTGTATAAAGTTTAGTTTATTTAATTATTTTCAGTACAAATATGTATGGACAATAGAAAACAAGAAAAAAAAAAAGAATCCGATCAGACAGTTGAAAATGGATTCTTTTTCATTTTTTGGACAAAAATTCAACTTGCTGAAAAAATAGTCGCATTAGTTATAATAAATGTCTGACTGTAGGGAACAGAGGATGGAGTTGACGAATTATTTAATAATAAAATGGATTTTCTGTTTGGTTATTTACGACAAGTAATAGAAAAAGATAAATCTATACTAAATTTTCCTTGTGCAATTTCTCCATCCCTTATCAATAATAGACTTTATATTTTAAAAAAAAGCCGAGTTTCCTTAACTAAGGTATCGGCTTTTTTGTAAAATAATTTAGACTATATTCTTTTTCCTTCCCCTATGAACACAGAATTAATATAAATTTTATATTGGTGGTAAGATTTAGAAAAACGCAACTGATTTTTGAAGTAAATAAGTCGCTTCATTGCAAAACTTCTTAGTAACCTTAAATTTTTCCATTACAAATGGATGCCTTCAAAAACATTATTAATTTTATATTGGAGTAACATAAATGTAGGTACACAAAAATGTAATGCAAAGTTATCAGCCTTTTTTTCTTGTGGTATAGTTCATGGGCAAAATCTTCCTACTGTTGTTCAGTAGATAACCTAGAATCAATTATTATTTCTTTTTTATCCCGCATGTAAGGTGCCGTAAGACTCCCACTTCAAGAGCCTCGAGTTGATACAAAAGGGTCTAAGTGGGAGAAAACGGCACCTAAATGCCCGATTCGTTGGCACAAGTCGTGGCACACTTTATATTAATATTCATGTTTTTAGTTTTGATATTTCTTAAAATCCTTTAAAATCAACGATATTGCATTATATTGTATTAGCATAGTACTGAGTGGGAGTAGTAACAGGTGTGCCCTAAAAGTCCTTGGTAACACAGGGATTTTAGGGCTTTATTATTAGTATTTAAAAACCCCTGGCTGCTAGGGGTTCTGGAAGTTTTCAGCGTGGGTCAAATAAAAACGCCTCACTTCATGGTAAGATAAGGTTGGTTTCCCGACCACCAAATGGCGGTAGTTGGAGTGATTCCAAAGAATTTAAAAGGGTGTAGAATAGCTCATGAGCATTTAACACAAATCTATATTGTAGAAACAATACATAAATGAAAACTAAAAATGATAAATATTGTAAAAAAGGCTATTGCTCTTCCATGAGGTATCGGGAACACTAGATACAGGAATGGTTTTTAGTGTTTATTTGGGTACAATTTGGATATCATCAAAAACCAGCTTTCTTTCAAATCAACTTCTAACAGAAGAAAAATGGACAAAGTCTCTATAGCCATTTGAATTGTCAATAATAAAAAATTTAGAAATAAAAAATTCCTGCTAGAAGACACTTCTAGGAACTATTGTTGTTAAAATGTTACAAAACAATTAATTAAGGAAGTACTTACATGACTTGATATATATGATTTGGCAGTTACTCATATCCAATGCTAGAAAATAATGAATTCAGTCTAGGATTTACGCATCTTTCAGGAAGCTAAAGGAAAGCTTTTGCCCAATAGGGTCAAGAGCTTTATTCATCATCAAAGTTCTGTTCATTTTACTGTACCTTATTTCACTAAAACATTAAAATAAAGCCACAATGTTTACCAAGGTCAATGTTAGAAAATGATTTAAAAATGTACATAGAAATGGAGGATGTAACGGATGCAAGACAAAATATTGTTAATAGAAGATGACCCATCAATTTCTGAGATGGTTAAAAACTTTTTATCCAAAGAAGGATTTTATATCATCCATTCATCAGATGGAAAAGAAGCGATGGATTTATTTGAACGACAAACGTTTGATTTGGTCGTATTAGACTTGATGTTACCAAAACAGAGTGGCATTGATTGTTTGAAGGAGATGAGAAATCAAAGTCTCGTTCCGGTACTAATTATTTCTGCTAAAGACAGTGATGTAGATAAAGCGATCGGTCTAGGTTTTGGAGCAGATGATTATCTCGCAAAGCCATTTTCTATGATTGAATTACTTGCACGGGTGAAGGCATCCATCAGAAGAGCAACCGAGTATTCCGAACATAAAGAAAAACGCCAGCGACAAATGCTTCACATTCATGAGCTTACGATTGATATCGATAATTTTCACATCAGTAAAAAAGGAATTACTATCAAACTAACAAACAAAGAATGGGAAATATTAAAGTTATTTATTCAACATCCTACAAAAGTATTTACGAAAGAACAAATTTACCGTTTGGTTTGGAAAGAAGAATATTACGGAGATGAAAATGTAATTAACGTCCATATGAGTAGATTAAGAGAAAAAATAGAAGATGACCCAGCGAATCCACAATATATTGAAACATTATGGGGAATCGGCTACAGACTAGGAGAATTGAATTCTAAATGATGTTTGTTGTGATGAGCGTTATCTTTATTTTAATAACTTTAAATATAATTCAGTATGTACAAATGAAAAATAGAGATAAAAAACTAGATTATTTGGCTAATAAACTTGGACAAATTTTAGAAGAAGATTCTATGGAACAATTATTATTAATGACGGATGATAAAAAGTTAAAAGCTTTACTAATTGAAATAAATAAGTTGCTAGATATGCATAAAGGAAAAATTGCAAAATACAATCAGTCAAGACAGTCCATGAAAAAAATGTTAACCAATATTTCACACGATTTGAAAACACCATTAACGGTCGTACTAGGGTATATCGAAACGATTCAGAAAGACAAAACGATTGATCAAAAAGAACAAATAAGGCTGCTATTACAAGTTCATCGTAAAACAATAGAAATTATCGATCTAATGAATGCTTTTTTCGATTTGGCAAGACTTGAATCAGGAGATAAAGAAATTCCACTAATGAAAATAAATATCAATGAGATTTGTAAAGATAATTTACTTTCATTCTATGATGTAGTCCAAACAAAAGGGTTAAAGATAGATTTCCAATTACCAGATAACCCCATTCATGTAGTAGGAAATAAAGAAGCGCTGGACAGAGTCTTACATAATCTTTTGTCAAATGCCATCCAGTATGGCAGTGATGGTAAGATACTCGGTTTAGCTCTAACTTTTAACGAAAAACATGTTTGTATTGACGTATGGGACAGAGGAAAAGGAATCGAGGAACAGAAGCAAGATCTTGTCTTTGAAAGAATGTTCACGTTAGAAGAATCAAGAAACAAAGCCTTTCACGGAAGCGGGTTAGGATTAACAATTACGAAAAGACTGCTAGAACAAATGAATGGAACGATACATGTACAGAGTATGCCATATCAGAAAACAACATTTACGGTTACGTTACCACGAATCACTTACTAACTTAAGAAATAAGTAAGAATTAAGAAAGAGAAAAGCAACAGCTGCTTGGTACGATGCATATAACTAAACTTGAAGAAAGGATGGAAATATGGTGTATATCATAAAGACAAATAACGTAACAAAGTGTTTTCAAGGGAAAGAAGTCGTATCAAACATAAATATGAATGTAAAAAAAGGCGAAATTTATGGGTTCCTTGGTCCAAATGGATCAGGAAAAACAACACTAATGAAAATGCTAACAAACTTAATAAAACCTACGGCCGGAGAAATAGAGATTTTTGGTCAGCCATTAACCCCTTCTTCGTCATACGATGTGTTAGGAAGGATAGGAAGTATGATCGAGTATCCGATTTTTTATGAGAAATTTACAGCTAAGGAAAACTTAGAACTTCACTGTGAATATATGGGGTACCATAATAAAAAAGCCATAAATGAAGTATTAGAAATGGTTCATTTAATAAATATTGAAAATAAACCGGTGGAAAACTTTTCACTAGGGATGAAGCAACGTTTAGGTATTGCAAGAGCCATTATTACAAGACCCGAGCTTTTAATTCTCGATGAACCAATTAATGGACTTGACCCTATTGGTATCCGAGAAATTAGAAATTTGTTCAAACTACTCTGTAAAGAATATGATATTACGATGCTAATCTCTAGTCACATTTTAGCTGAAATTGAACAAATGGCTGATACGATCGGAGTTATTAACAAAGGAAAATTAATCGAAGAAGTTTCGATGGAGGAAATGAGAGAAAAAAATACAGAATACATGGAGTTAGTAACGTCAAACCTGACAAGGGCATGTTTTATTCTCGAAAATAGACTTCATTTGCGTAATTTTAAAATAATTGACCAGAAAATCATTCGTATTTTCGAACAGAGTGTGTCACAATTGGAGATCTCAAAAACAATGATTTTAAACGACATCGAGATTGAGTCAATGAGTAAAAAAATAACGTCCTTAGAAGAATATTTTATGGGGTTAATGGATAAAGAAAAACAAGATCAAGTAAGGTAAAAATAAATGGAGGTGGTTTATACATGTTTACATTAATGAAATTGGAATTCAAAAAAGTGAAAATGGGTTGGTATGTCAAGGGAGCAGTTATTGCAAATATCCTAATCCTTTCTTCCCTTTTTTTCATTGGTTATATTGAAAAGTTGGAAGGTAATGTTTTCTTTCTTGACTACGACGAAGTTTTCATTATAATAGGTGCATTTGTAAGAGCCACATTTATTATTTTTGCAGCGGTTTTAATTGTAAAACTAGTGATCGAAGAGTTTAAAAATAAAACAATAACCGTATTGTTTACGTATCCTATTGATAGAAAGAAGTTTATTGGTGTAAAACTATTTATTGTCGGCTCCTTAACCTTTATTTCAATCATTATTTCTAATCTTTTTGTTCTTGGTTCATTTTTTGCATTGAATCCATACTTTCAAATCATTCCAGGTACTCTTTCATTGGAAATGGTAGTCCAACAAATTATTCCAATCATTACATTTGCTTTTGCGGCAGCAGGAACAAGTTTAATTAGTTTATATTTCGGAATGCGAAAATTATCTGTCCCGGCAACAATTATTTCGTCAATTGTAATCGTTTTTTTAATTAGTTCTCATAATCCAGTCTTTTCTGTAGCTTCGATTGTTTATATTCCGTTATTATTAGCGGTCATTGGTATTTTAATTGCTTTTTTGTCAATTAGAAGAATAGACAAAATAGATATTATTTAAGGTAACAATTCGGCAGGTATGGGATTTCGATCCAAACTTATTATTTTATCCCGCATGTAAGGTGCCGTAAGACTCCTACTTCAAGAGCCTCGAGTTGATACAAAAGGGTCTAAAGTGGGAGAAAACGGCACCTAAATGCCCGATTCGTTCAAGGGTCTTTAGGTCATACTCTTGTGGTACTAACATTCAGTGGAAGATGGAAGAAAACTCCTACTGAATGAAGTTTCACTTTATATGATAGGTTAGTCATAATAAGAAAAGTTTTCTGAATCGATGTACTAGGCGACGCAAACTTGTTCGTCTACCTTGAGATAGTTAATAGATCTTTATTAAAATGTAAAGCTGCTTTTAAATTTGAGACAATATCTTGAGGTAGTACAATAAATTGAAAACTTAAGTTATCATTGATTATTTTGGTCAACATTCCCTTTTATATGATTATACTGTTGTGTAGTGAGTTTTATATGCAAAATATTTTTACAATTAGTAGGCCAAAAATTGATATCTTGTCTTTTCTTTCATTTCGAGGCCTGGTTTATAGCTTTAGTGGTATCGGGAAAGGTGAAAGTACAGCAATTTTCATTGCAACGTTAAGCGTAGGTGTTTTATCTCTACTCCTATTTTTGCTTAGATAGTTTTCTATTCAATCTCTAATAATCAGCTTGATGGCTTTCAAACAACAGCTATTGTTATTTTAAAGGATTAGCCCTCCATCTTTCTCTGTTCCTTCAAAGTCCAATGTAATATTCTCAGTAGTATCAATTACCCTTTTATCGACACTCACATTTATTCCGTTCATGACTCCTCCTTTATCGTCTTCTTGCTGTTTTGATAAAAGTTATTCCAGAAATTTGGTCCACAACAACCTGCTCCCTACTTTCCTATAGTCTATAGTGTAAAAAAGTCATATAACTAATTGATTATATAATCATTTAGTTATATACTATTCCTATATTTAATTTACATCAATTGATTACAATGACTAATCATTAATTATCATATTTATATGTATTAGCATATCCTTATGTAAGGGTGGTGAATTTCATGATAACTTATTCTAATGCTGAAAAATTTTTAAAAGCAATTGGTGAAGAAACTAGATTAAAAATCATTTCCTGTTTGACCTATGATTCCTTTTGTGTTTGTGAATTGGTTGAACTTCTTCAAATGAGTCAGCCATCCATTAGTCAACATTTAAAAAGATTGAGACAGGTTGAAATTATTTTGGAAGAAAGGAGAGGCAAGTGGGTCTTTTATTCTCTTAATAAGGAGCATGAACTATATACATTATTTCTTCATCTGATTAGCATGCTACCCCCTAAAACAGAGAATATTCAATCCTTGATTGTTGACGGAAAAAGAATCCTTTGTGAATAAATTGGCGACGAAATAGAAAGGAGATTTATATTGGTTTATTGGGCTAGTTTAATTTTTATAACAACTTTGATTTTTGTAATTTGGCAACCTAAAGGATTATCAATTGGTTGGTCGGCAATTGGTGGAGCGATAATTGCTTTAATAGTAGGTGTTGTTGGATTTAGTGATGTAATAACAGTAACTGAAATGGTCTGGAACGCAACTCTTGCATTTATTGCCATTATTCTAATCTCACTTATTTTGGATGAGGTTGGACTATTTGAATGGGCGGCACTTCATATGGCAAGAATAGCAAAGGGCAATGGGATAAGGATGTTTGTCTATATAAGTATTTTAGGTGCAATTGTGGCTGCCTTGTTCGCGAATGATGGAGCAGCGTTAATACTTACACCGATTGTTCTTGCTATGGTACGGAATTTAAACTTTAAAGATAAAATGGTTTTCCCGTTTATCATGGCAAGCGGTTTTATCGCAGATACTACTTCACTACCTTTTGTCGTTAGTAATTTGGTTAATATTGTTTCAGCTGACTTCTTTGGGATTGGGTTTGTGAAATATGCTTCTAGGATGATTATTCCTAACTTTTTTTCATTAGCTGCAACGATTACCGTTCTACTAATATATTTTCGAAAAAGTATTCCGAGATCCTATGACATATCTAAGTTAAGTGAGCCTGCAAATGCTATTAGGGATCCAAAGATGTTTCGCTTATCATGGTATGTTCTTACATTGTTAGTTATAGGTTACTTTGTAAGTGAGTTTATCCATCTACCTGTTTCTATTGTTGCAGGGGCGATAGCGATTTTCTTTATTTTTATGGCGAGAAGCAGTAAAGCAGTTGATATTAAAACAGTAATTAAAGGTGCGCCATGGAATATCGTATTTTTCTCCATCGGTATGTATGTAGTAGTATATGGATTAGGGAATGTGGGACTTACTAGTATGTTATCAACTGTAATTCAAGCAACAGCAGAACAAAGTTTATTCGTTGCTACAGTAGCAATGGGTTTTATTGCAGCATTTTTGTCATCGATTATGAACAACATGCCGACAGTTATGATTGATGCTTTAGCGATTGCTGAAACCAATACATCTGGTGTATTGAAGGAAGCACTTATTTATGCTAATGTAGTTGGTTCTGACTTAGGACCGAAAATTACACCAATTGGCTCACTTGCTACTTTAGTATGGCTCCATGTTTTATCACAAAAAGGTGTAAAAATATCCTGGGGGACCTATTTTAAAACAGGGATCATTTTAACAATTCCAATTTTATTAATAACCTTAATCGGACTATTCCTGGTGTTATGGATTTTTTAAATAAGTTTTAGTCTGCATCATTCTTTTGTGAAAGGACATATGGAAAATGAAAGAATTTATCCCGCATGTAAGGTGCCGTAAGACTCCCGCTTAGAAGACCTGAGTTGATACAAAAGGGTCTAAGTGGTAGAAAACGGCACCTAAATGCCGATTCGTTCAAGGGCCTTTAGGTCATACCCTTGCGGTACTAACCATGAGTGGGGGATAAAAGAAAACCCCCACTCATGGAAGTTTCACTTTATATTCCCTAGAATAATTATTTTAGTGCGTCTTTCTTATTTGTAGGATTGGGAACTTTACATTCTTACCTACCATTAATTGGAGTTGTTGTGTTATTTTCCATTAACAGGATGTATTTCTAAAGTATTGGTAACCAAAAGAAAAATAAAATAGCAAGGGGAATTTAGATGAGGAAAAAAATAATCTATTTTCTATGTACTGGAAATTCGTGCCGGAGTCAAATGGCAGAAGGGTTTGGAAAAAAATATTTAAGTGACGAATATGATGTTTATTCAGCAGGTATTGAAGCACATGGACTAAATCCTAACGCTGTAAAAGCAATGAAAGAAGCGGGAATCGATATTTCTAATCAAATCTCCGATATCATTGATCCAGAAATTTTAAATAATGCAACTCTTATAATTACGTTATGTGGGGATGCTAAAGATAATTGTCCAATGACACCGCCACATGTTAAAAGATGGCATTGGGGTTTTGACGATCCAGCAAAAGCAGAGGGAACGGAAGAAGAAAATTGGGCTGTTTTTCAACGGGTAAGAGATGAGATCGAGCAGAGAATAAAAAAGTTTGCAGAAGAAGGTAAATAAGAAATCACCGAAGGCAAAAGTAAGTCCTTCGGTGTTTTTTCATTTGTGACTTGAGTCCGTTGAGTACGCGACAGCGTGCGAAACAGAAAACCACCTGCTATGAACTGCACCCCAAATTTTGGGCACTGGAACAATTTGGAGGTACAATTTGATTATGGGAAAATTTATAAATAAAGAAAAATTAAAATATAAGGAAGAATAAATATAATATAAAACTATCTTGTTTCTCCCCACATTGAAGGTAATATTATTTTTGTTTGCTGGGATGAATTAATATTTCCTGATAAGTGTGCTACAACTAAACGTGCTTGTTCATAACCAGTCGTTAGAAAAAGTTAAAGTTTTTTTCTGGAAATCAAAAATCTATCCGTTAATTTCTTTTTTGTTTTTATTCTCTCCCAATAGGCAAAAACTTCGCTGTTTAAATAGAATATGAAACTAAAAAATCGATGGGATTTGGGAGCTATTTGTAACGAATAATAAAAATCAATACCCAATGCTAGATGTAAGATCTCGAAACATCTAAGTTCTGACACCAACGTAAATCCAACTAGTAACGCTAATATTGCTTGTATAAATTTTGAAAAATTGGCTAGGATAAATATGAAATAAAAGTGGGTAACAAAATATACAGATAAAAGATACAATGAATGGTTATTGATCTTTAATAAAAAGAAATTTTGGAAAGAAGGCTCTTTGATGTATTTCAATAAAGAAATAGTATTGTTTAATTTTGATGGAAACTCTAAAGAACAGGCTTTAAGAGTCTTATCGGATTATTTTATTAAAAATGGTCTAGTTACATCAGACTTCTATGAAGGAATAATATCCAGAGAATCTAATTTTCCAACAGGATTATTCGTTAATGGAACGGGGGTTGCAATACCGCATACGGATAGTGAAAAAGTAATACATTCACAGATTGGATTTATGTCTCTAAAAAAACCTGTCAAATTTAGAGATATGGCCAATAAGGATAATGAAATAGAAGTATCATTAATTTTTATGCTGGCATTAAAGAAATCGGATGAACAGTTAACCATGTTGCAAAAGCTTATTGATCTTTTTCAAAACGAAAGATTAGTAAATCAATTAAAAGAATGTAATTCACTTATTGAATTTAAAAACATAATGAAAAATGCCGGAATAGAATAAGGATTTTTAAAAAGGAGGATTTCGATGCAAGTCTTTCAACAGGTAATTCAATGGTTTCTTGATTTAGGAGCAAGTGTCATGCTTCCAATTATTTTCTTGGTATTTGGCTTGATTTTAAGGATAAAGCCAGGGAAGGCTTTTAAATCTGCTTTAACCATTGGTATTGGCTTTATTGGATTGAATTTAGTCATTGGTCTTTTGACTGATAACTTAGGTCCGGCTGCTAAAGCAATGGTTGATAATTACAATTTATCGTTACAAACAATTGATGTTGGTTGGCCTGCAGCATCAGCGATTGCATATGGTACTCTTTTGGGAAGCATGGCAATAATTGTAGGTATTTTAGTAAATGTTGTATTACTTTTATTTGGATTGACCAAAACGTTGAATGTTGATATTTGGAACTTTTGGCATATTGCATTTACAGGATCAATAGTATATGCAGCAACAGCAAGCTTTGCTTTAGGTATTTTCACCATGATTACCCATTCGATGCTACTCTATTTTATGGCGGATAAGAGTGCAAATTATGTTCAAGAATATTATCAGTTACCTAATATGTCATTTCCGCATGGTTCTTCGACGCCGGGTTTTCTTTTGGCATTACCATTGAACTGGGTTTTCGACCGAATCCCCGGTTTAAAGAAAATAAATATCAGTCCTGAATTAGTTCAGAAAAGATTTGGTGTTTTTGGTGATACAACAGTTTTAGGTTTTATTATTGGAATAATTATTGGGTTATTAGCTGGTTATGATGTTAGTGGCACTTTAAATTTGGGTGTTGTAACCGGTGCTGTCATGTTACTTATGCCTCGGATGGTTTCTTTATTAATGGAAGGGCTTACCCCCATCTCCGAAGCCGCAAGTAGTTGGGTACAAAAAAGATTCCCCGGTAAAGAGTTATATATAGGAATGGATAGTGCATTGGCTGTTGGACAATCCTCCGTTTTATCCGCTTCGCTATTATTGGTACCGATTGCATTACTGTTAGCAGTAATTTTACCTGGAAATACGGTACTACCTTTAGGAGATTTAGCCACAATTCCTTTTATGATTTGTTTAATGGCAGCGGTCTTTAGGGGAGACATACTTCGTACCGTGATAGGGGGAGCATTATATATTGTTACAACACTGTATGTGGCATCTTGGGCAGCTCCACTAATCACCGATTCCGCAATCGCATCCAACTTTGATTTAGGAGGAAATCCCTCCATAAGTGTATTAAGTGATGGCGGTGCATGGACAACCATTTTATTTGGTGGTTTGGGAATAACTTGGTTAGGAATAGGATTAATTTTCGTTGTTGTCTTGTTTGCATTAATTTACCAAAGCAAGATCAAAGGCAGTAAAAAAATAGAGTCTTAAGTCTTGGATAAAGTGAAACTTCATCAGTAGGAGTTTTCTTCCATCTCCTACTGAATGTTAGTACTACAAGGGTATGACCTAAAGGCCTTTGAACGAATCGGGCATTTAGGTGCCGTTTTCTCCCACTTAGACCCTTTTGTATCAACTCGAGGCTCTTGAAGTGGGAGTCTTACGGCACCTTACATACGGGATAAACAACTTACCATTTCTTCTAATTTTGCTTCCCAATCAGGAGCCTTAATAATTCCGCTTGTTCCACCAGTACCATCAGCACCTTCTTGGATAACTTGTCTTACATCATCTCCGGTACTTACACCTGCTGCCTGAAGAACCAGGATATCTGGATTCACATGTTTGATTGCAGATGTTGTTTCTTTTCGATAAGATGATTCACTCGTAGTACCGGTTCCAATTAAACTGGTTGGTTCACAAATAATCATATTAGGCTCTAACTCTGCAACTGCCTTACATTGTTTTACCGTGTCAGCACAAACAATTGTAATAAGCCCCAATTCGTCAGCTCTTCTAATTGTTTTATCTAGGCTGGATAAAGTTAAAGGATTTTCTGCATGATTTAAAACTACAGCTTTCACGCCTCTATTTTTTAAAGCATCCGGAAGTACATGCCCCATACCTCTTCCTGGCGTTAAATAATCCATATGTTGAGCAGTAATGATTAAATTATTTGTATTCTCTATTATCTTTGGCAGATCCACTAATTGACCTGTAAATAGTATGTCAATATCATATTTTTCTGCCAATATATTTGAAATCTTAGCTAACTTTAATAAATCATCTCCGTAAAGATATGATTTAGGATTTACAATAAAAACCGGTTTTTTAAAATTGTAGTTAATCATATTGAAAATTTCCTTTCTAGTATTCTGTTAATGAAGATATTAATTTGTTAACTTTTCTTTAAGTTGAATAAAAACGTCCTCTTTGCCAACCCCGGTTAATAAAGGGACTCCATTAATCACCTTACTTTTAAGATTATCAGGCACAATGGTTGTACTAATGACTACATCATAATTGTCAATGCTATTTATCTCATCTGAAATTTTGCTTTGGTATAATTTTACTGTGTTTTCCAAATTATTTTCCTTGAGCCAATCTTTTATTTTACCTGTAACGACAGTTGATGTTGCAACTCCCGTTCCACACATGATTAATAATGTTTTCATCTAAATTCCTCCCATAAATTTAACTTATAAATTCCAAACCCTATTTCCATGTGAAACCTTAATATAGAAGTTTACCAATTTTTGTTTTATCCAAGACTTAAGACTCTATTTTTTTACTGCCTTTGATCTTGCTTTGGTAAATTAATGCAAACAAGACAACAACGAAAATGAATCCTATTCCTAACCAAGTTATTCCCAAACCGCTAAATAAGATGGTTGTCCATGCACCACCATCACTTAATACACTTATGGAGGAATTTCCTCCTAAATCAAAGTTGGATGCAATTGCGGACTTGGTGATTAGCGGAGCTGCCCAAGATGCCACATACAGTGTTGTAACAATATATAATGCCCCTCCTATCACGGTACGAAATATGTCTCCCTTAAAGACCGCCGCCATTAAACAAATCATAAAAGGAATCGTGGCTAAATCGCCTAAAGGCAGTACCGTATTTCCAGGTAAAATGACTGCTAACAGTAATGCAATCGGTACCAATAATAGCGAAGCAGATAAAACGGATGATTGACCAACAGCCAATGCACTATCCATTCCTATATATAATTCTTTACCGGGGAATCTTTTTTGCACCCAACTACTTGCGGCTTCAGAAATAGGGGTAAGCCCTTCCATTAATAAAGCAACCATCCGAGGCATAAGCAACATGACAGCACCTGTTGCAACACCCAGATTTAAAGTATTATTAACATCATAACCAGCTAATAACCCAATAATTATTCCAATAATAAAACCTAAAACCGTTGTATCACCAAAAACACCAAATCTTTTCTGAACTAATTCAGGACTGATATTTATTTTATTTAAACCGGGGATTCGGTCAAAAGCCCAGTTCAATGGTAATGCCAAAAGAAAACCCGGCGTCGAAGAACCATGCGGAAATGACATATTAGGTAACTGATAATATTCTTGAACATAAATTGCACTCTTATCCGCCATAAAATAGAGAAGCATGGAATGCGTAATCATGGTGAAAATACCTAAAGCAAAGCTTGCTGTTGCTGCATATACTATTGATCCTGTAAATGCAATATGCCAAAAGTTCCAAATATCAACATTCAACGTTTTGGTCAATCCAAATAAAAGTAATACAACATTTACTAAAATACCTACAATTATTGCCATACTTCCCAAAAGGGTACCATATGCAATCGCTGATGCTGCCGGCCAACCAACATCTATTGTTTGTAACGATAAATTGTAATTATTAACCATTGCTTCAGCGGCTGGACCTAAGTTATCAGTCAAAAGACCAATGACTAAATTCAATCCAATAAAACCAATCCCAATGGTTAAAGCAGATTTAAAGGCCTTCCCTGGCTTTATCCTTAAAATCAAGCCAAATACCAAGAAAATAATTGGAAGCATGACACTTGCTCCTAAATCAACAAACCATTGAATTACCTGTTGAAAGACTTGCATCGAAACTCCTCCTTTTTAAAGAGCCTTATTCTATTCCTGCATTTTTCATTATGTTTTTAAATTCAATCAGTGACGTACATTCTTTTAATTGGTTGACTGATCTTTCGTTTTGGAAAAGATCAACAAGCTTTTGCAGCATCGACAACTGTTCATCCGATTTTTTTAATGCCAGCATAAAAATTAATGATACATCTATTTCATTATCCTTATTGGCCATATCCCTAAATTTGACAGGCTTTTTTAGTGACATAAACCCAATCTGAGGATGTATTACTTTTTCACTATCCGTGTGCGGTATTGCAACACCAGTTCCATTAACAAATAATCCTGTCGGAAAATTAGATTCTCTGGATATTATTCCTTCATAGAAATCTGATGTAACTAGACCATTTTTAATAAAATAATCTGATAAGACCCTTAAAGCCTGTTCTTTAGAGCTTTCATCAAAATTAAACAATACTATTTCTTTATTAAAATACATCAAAGATCCTTCTCTCTTTAAAATTTACCTTTATTAACTTTCAAATAACATAACGATCTTCTCCTTATCGTTAGCTTTTTTCAAATCTTTTACTATTTTTTCGTCACCAAGTGCTTTTATATATTTCTTGTAATATTGCTTTTCCAAAGAACTGCTATTTGGATGGAGTACAAACAAAGCTACAATATTTACTTTATGTTCATTCCAACTAAGGGGCTGGTTACTTTTAAAAATAACAAAGGAATTTGATTCGACACTTGCTGATTCACAATGCGGCATCGCTATATTATTTCCTATATATGTCGATCCTGCCTTTTCCCTTTCGAGTACATGTTCAATAAAAAGTTCCATATTGCTGATGTAACCCTGTTCATACAATAATAATGATATTTGTTTAATGACATTTTCTTTATTAACCGGTTTATCACACAAAATAACTAAATCCTCATTTAGTTTAAACATTCAAGTCTCTTTACCTTTCCTTTATTATTTACTTTTTATGAAGGTACTTACTATCTCTTTATCTCTATCTCCAAAAACAGGACTTACTAATATTATAGGGACTTCCTTTAATATGGGGACTTCCTTTACAAGCGCTTCCAAATTAACTGTGGTAAGAACAAAATCAACATCATTATACGTATTATAGTGGTCAATAAAATCTGTAGTCGAAAGAACATCCACTATTTCAATAGTTGGAAATGCCTTTTTTACCTTTACTTTTAGTAATTCGGAAGTCCCGATCCCACTAGTACAAATAATAACGATTCTCTTCGTATCAGACATTTGCTCCAAGTATTTAGCAAAGTATATAGTCAAATACCCATTCTCATCATTATTAATTTTTCCTAATTTAAACTTATTTTCCGCGTTTTTTGAAATGGCTTTAATAATATTAAAAAGTTCTTCGTACTCTATTTCTATTTCTTCTAGCAAATTATTCTTTATTTGAATATTATTTTTCATCCGGTTGACCATTGGCCTTATATGATTTATTAATTCTTCCCATACAATATCTTTTTCAAAATCTTTGCTCAAAGCTTTACCTGCTTCTTTTATATAAAATTCGGTTATTTCTCTTTCTATTCCTCTACGTATCTGTATATTTCCTTTACTATTATTGTTTAACAGACGAGACGACAATAAATATTGAAATAAATACCACACTTCATTTTCAGGTAAGTGTATATTCAAGTAATCTGAAATATTTCTTATGATACCCTTTGCCCACTCAAAAATTTCCATATTTTCTTGAATTAAATTTCTATAGGGTTTATTCAGCTCATCTATCATTTTTTCTACATTTACTTTTCCCTCTCGAAATCTGTTAATTAATATATATAGATGCGAGAAGATATTTATATTATATGGATACGGAATCGTAACATTTAGTTGGCTTTCCATTCTATTTATGTTAGAAATGATAAATTCTGTATCGGATTGATTAAGACTTTCTTTAGATAAAAGATTATCTAAATTAAAAATATTAATCGTATTAATTAGTACTTTCCTTATATCAACCTCATTTCCATTTATTGAAATATATTTGCCTCTTCTCAATATATTTAAGTTATCATTTTCTAGTCTTTCATTAAGCATCGTGATATCATTATATATAACTGTCTCGCTAACAAAATATTTATTATAAATGTCTGTCGTTTTTATTGGATTTGGTGATCTAAACAGTAAATCAATGAGAATCTGATTTCTTCGCTCTACCGGCGTGAAGTTCTTAACAAAACCATCTTTATTTGATTTCTTTCTTACATATTCCTCATAATTTAATTTGAATCCATCACCAAGTTTGGAATCAATTAATGGTTGAGAACCGGAATCTTTATTTATTTTATCTATGGTTCGATAGACTGTCTTTGTAGAAACACTTAATACGTCAGCAATTTTTGATGCAGGAATATAAGCGTTTTCTTGAAGCAATATATCAATAATGCTCTGTTCTCGCTCACTTAAATACATCTTATTTATCTACCCTCCTTTCTTTTAAGTTCATTTTATCACATATATCTGTGCTTTTTTTTCTTTAATATGTCCGTTGCAATGGACATTTATTCAGACATGCTCACATTCGTCAAGCGGTATCCAGATATCCACATATGCATTATTAGTCATCCGTGCGATAATCTCTTAAGCAATATTTTTGAATGTTTTCGAACTACTTTGGTGGATAAAAGAATAGAATGGAAAGAGTCGTATGATTCCTGGAAGGAAAGTGTTATGAGTGCAGTTGCGTGGTGACGTGAACGAAAACATAAAAAATCATAGTGGACAGGCATAACCCGATCAGAAACTATTTTATTGAAGAATAGAAATTACCATATTCCTATAGAAAGAGCCATCCGTAATAGTAGGCAATGATGGTTAATTTTTTATTAGAGTTATCGTATGTTCGCCACCTACAGATTTATTGGCTTACAATTTCTAAATCAATCTTTTCATTTATTGAATCCTGTAATCCTCTTTTCCGAACCTCGATTAAATCTCTGCCATCACTTGTAACAAAGTAATTCGATATCTGTTATTTCAGAGCTAATATTGTCTTTCAATGGAGGTTGTTTAGATAAATCTTCAATATCCCAAGGACTGTATTGCTTATAGTAGTCTTTTTGTCAAGAACGCATACTACATTAACTACAAAGTCCGCATTTTATGGGATTAGACCTTATTTTTATGGGAAACTTGAGTTATAACAAAAGAAATGAAAAAATTCGATGACTTTAAATTCAAGAATAAATAAGTGATTATAATGGTAGATAATATTGAAAAAAACTATGGGATGCATTCAAAGATTGGGAAAGAAAACAGAAGATAATGAGCGGTATTCAAGTGATTGTTATGAAGAAATCACTAAAAACCTTACTTCTACAGAAACTTTTGAGAGTATCCCTGAAGTGATTTCAGTGCTATTAAAACTAAAAGACAGTTTTTTAATTGGAGAACAATTAATTACCTGCATGGACTATACAGCATAGCTGATACTACTGAAATACACCCTTTTTTGGAAAAAAACTCAAATAAGATAAGTGACCATATTAATGAATATGGAGACGAATTTACTAAAAATGCGTTCAAAGAATTCAAGTGATCAATAGGTATAAAAGAAGATTAACATGCTTCGTGTCCTTTGAATGTTTTATACATAATGCCTTTTTCTTTAACTGTTTCTATACTTTCGATATTTTTAGAACCAGTAAATATGTATAAAACTAAAAGTAGCCCTTCCTTTCCTGTAAAGAAGGGCAAAAATTACTTTAAATTTATTTATGTTGTTATGGTTGTTGTAGATAATTTTTATGGGATGTTCCCCACTTCTGCATGGATTTCAAGATCGGAATCACTTCTTGGCCATATTCCGTTAAAGAATATTCAACTTTCGGTGGTACCTGTGGATACACTTTTCGGTGCACTATTTTATGCTGCTCGAGTTCTCTTAACTGTGATGTCAACATTTTTTGCGTTATTTTTGGAATAGATCGCTTTAATTGATTGAATCTCATAATTTTATTTTCCATGAGGTGATATAAAATTATCGGTTTCCATTTTCCTACAATCGCTTCTATAGCAACTTCAACACCATTGCATGTATTGTCTTGCATACACAAATCCCCTTAAGTATCTTTTTTGATACTATACCACTTTTAAGTGCCTACTTCCATTAAATACTATACAGGCTATAATGTAATATAAGAAATGGAGGCACTATTATTATGTTAGCAATTATTATACAAATCATTTTAGCATTAGGCTTTTTTATGTTTGGTTTAATGAAATTCACTTCCGAAAAAATGGTAGAAGGGTTCAACCATTTTGGGTTGCCGCAGTGGTTTCGAATTGTGACAGGAATCTTCGAATGGATTGGAGCTATCGGGTTGATTGTCGGAATATGGTATCCAATTGTGGCTGCCCTGTCAGGAATTTGGATAGCAATTATTATGTTTTTTGCTATTATTACACATATCCGTGCAAAAGATCCTCTTTCCCAATCAGGAATGCCAGTGGTTTTTCTAATTTTATCTGTATTCGTATCATTTTTAAATATCTAATGACATGATTACAGTCAATGCTTTGATATAATAAAGATAATTTCCTTTCTATGGAAACAAGCTCCGACAGTTGGTAATGCCCCAGAAGTTAGAGTAAAAAATCTAACTTCTAGGGGGATCGCCGTTTGGAACTTGTTTTATAGTGGGCCTTCCATATTTGGACACATAAAGAAAGATGTTTTTTCTTTGATAAGTAAATACTATTTTATAACCTATTTTATGGGCATAGTAATGAATTATTTAAGTTATCTGCCCACTAAACAATTTAAATGTCTAAATTGCATAAAAATATAAGTTAAAGCGGTTCTAGATCTCCAAATAAATTGAGTAATTTAGCGGTTTGCATGTAAAGTTTCAACCGTTTTTTAAAGTTACCTTTTTAGGATATTAAATTATTCATTTATACTTTTATAAACTTATCCTTCACTTTGTGCTAGTTTTGATTTGATAAAGCAGTAATAATACCGTTTCTATCTATTTTATCCAGATATTGAGTTCTAAATAATAAAGGAATAAGACAACAAAAAATGACTACGCTTTAATAATATTGTACAATTTTTTAATCCATGACTAAGCCGCCATCGACCACCAGATTTTGCCCCGTTACGGCTCGACTCCATGGAGAGGCAAAAAATAAAATAACATCAGCGACATCTTCGGGCGTTGTCACTTTTCGTAGAGGGGTGCCTTCTTTAATCAGCTCAAAAACGGCATCCGGAGTTTCAGCACTCGCATCTGTTTTACTTAACAAACCACCAGATACCATGTTCACTGCAATCCCATCTGGACCAAGTTCTTTAGCCATGGACCGAGTAAAACCAAGTAAAGCAGCTTTTCCAGTATTATAATCGTGATAGGGAACGACTGGATGTTGCACAAGATTCGTTCCAATATTAATGATACGACCAAACTTTTGCTTGACCATATCTGCTCTTCCTGCTTGCAGTGTGTGGAACGCAGCCTTTACACTTCCTTCAAATTGTGTTTCGAACTCACTCCACTTTATCGAATCTAACTTATTACGTAACTCACCATTAAATGTAAAATCAATAAGTGCATTATTTACAATCGTTGTAATTGGCTTCCTAAAATGTTTCTTCGCCTTTATAAACAATGCATTTACTTCTTCCTGACTACGAACATCTGCCTTAATAGCAAGGGCATGATCGCTTCCAATCTGCTCAACCACTTCTTCAGCTTTTCCCTTATTCGTAAAGTAGTTGACAACTACTTTTGCACCAACTCTCCCAAAAGCTTTGGCAATAGCTGCTCCAAGCCCTCTACTTGCTCCTGTAACTAAGATAATCTGTTCCTTAATTTCCATACCAAACAACTCCTTCGTAATTAAAGTTTGATCAACGAAATGATAGTTTTTCCAACATCGAACAAAAGCAGCTAGAAAGCGCTCAGGTTAGTGACGTACAAACGGCAGAGCTGCTGACATTCAAGGAGTGCTTTTCTCCTTGAAAAATCACTATGCGCCGCTACCATAGCTTTTCTTGTCCTTGAAAAACCGCGATGTATTGCTGTCGTAGCAACTCTGTCCTTGAAAAAGAAGAACACTTTTTCTGCGTGCGATGTATCGCTGTCGAAGCTTTTCTTGTCCTTGAAAAAGAAGAACACTTTTTCTGCGTGCGATGTATCGCTGTCGAAGCTTTTCTTGTCCTTGAAAAAGAAGAACACTTTTTCTGCGTACGAAGTATCGCTGTCGAAGCTTTTCTTGTCCTTGAAAAAGAAGAACGCTTTTTCTGTGTGCGAAGTATCGCTGTCGAAGCTTTTCTTGTCCTTGAAAAAGAAGAACGCTTTTTCTGTGTGCGAAGTATCGCTGTCGAAGCTTTTCTTGTCCTTGAAAAAGAAGAACGCTTTTTCTGTGTGCGAAGTATCGCTGTCGAAGCTTTTCTTGTCCTTGAAAAAGAAGAACGCTTTTTCTGTGTGCGAAGTATCGCTGTCGAAGCTTTTCTTGTCCTTGAAAAAGAAGAACGCTTTTTCTGTGTGCGAAGTATCGCTGTCGAAGCTTTTCTTGTCCTGTCGCCCCAAACAATTCAGGGGTCTAGAAGCCATTTTTCTCAACATTATAAGCAGGTTTTTGAAATAAAAAAATTACGGTTTCTTACATCTGGGATAAAAGAAACATACCTCTAAAACAAGGGTATGCCGACGCTTTACAGCAAGCCCGCTTTTAGTCGGACTTCCTTTATATTCGAGTCGATGTTGACTTATCGGTGAAAGAAGTTCGAGGGTTGCTAACGACACGAGCGCTTAAGCTAGACGGCTCAAGCTACTTTTTAAAAAGTTATCCACAGTCGCAGAATTTTATAATTTTTCTATACAAAAAAAGATCACCCAAGGTAGTGATCTCATGACAATAAAAGAAATATCAATGGTAGTCACTTCCCTACGTCAGCTTTAACTGCATCAGGTTCAAAGGGTCAGAGTTTTCTCTTCTCAGCTATAGCTCCCCTAGTGTTCTATATATTATTGTTACAGATTAGTCTATCATATCGTGAGAAACAAGCAAGAATCTAAGATCATGTGTATCATTTTATCTCAATAGAGTTTAGGTCGTAACCTGTTCATCCGTGGCTTAACATTACACGGATTATAAAAAACTTGGAAACTTCCAAGTTTTTTACATTACTTTATTCTTTTAATAAATCTTCAACAATCTTTTCGTTTCTCTTATAAAGCTTTTCATTATGAGAGGATACCATTGCAGTTTTGGTTGCTTCAGGTTCAAGGTAAAGCTTGGCTTGATTAACTGCATTTGCTGCGTCCTGAAAAGCACCAGCAATTAGATGCAGTTTTCCATCGTGGTGTAAAATATCTCCAGCAGCGAATAAACCGGGAACAGAGCTTTCACTGCTGCTTGATCCAGCTATGAAATAGTTATCCGAAATTTGAATATCGAGTGGGCTGTTTTCTAGTAATGAAGTATCCCGCTCATAACCGTGGTTTACAATTACCTCATCAACTAGTAAATGCTGTACAGCACCAGATTCTCGGTTTGTGAGTTCAACTGCCTCGATACGGTCACCAGCACGATTAGCTTCTAATTTCGTCATTTCTGTTTGTGTAAAACAAACGACAGAATTATTTTTGAGATATGTAATCTGGGATTCATGACAGGAAAAATCACTACGGCAAGCAATATAGACTTCTTTTGCAATGCCTGATAATTCCTTTGCCCAATCGGTTGCAGCGTTACCACCACCAGAAATAAGCACGCGTTTATTTTTAAAGTCCTTCAAATATTTAACAGCATAATGTAAATTGGTATCTTCAAAATCCCTCGCATTATGAAGCGGTAACCGTTTAGGATTTCCGCCAACTGCAACAATTACTGTCTTGGAATAGTGTCTATTTCCTGATGCTGCTTCTACGATAAATATACCTTCCTCATTTTTATCTATAGAGATAACTTCCTCATTAAGTACCACTTCAGGATCAAATGTAAGTCCTTGTTGTGTTAGATTTTCTACTAATTGCAGTCCAGGAATAGGAGGCAGCCCTCCGATATCCCACACAATTTTTTCAGGATATACATGAACTTTACCACCAAGAAAAGAATGGTACTCAATGATTTTTGTTTTCATTTCTCGAAGTCCACTGTAAAATGCGGAAAATAAACCAGCGGGGCCTCCTCCAATAATTGTAATATCATAAAGGTCTGAATCAGGAATATGTACCATTTATATGCTCCTCACAAATGAAAATGATTATCAGTTGCACTTATCGTACAATATTTTAAGATATGATTCAACCTTTCATATAAATATTTTGTCTATTAGTGAAAAATATCAAACTATGTTATGAACTTATAAAGTATTTTTTACTTTAATTTATATAGTATTCTCACTAGAAAGTGATTGACAATTATGAGAAAAAAATATATCATTTTTTAATGATAATCATTATCAATTATTGATATATAAATTCAATTTAAAGTGAAACTTTATTCAATACGGGTTTTCTTTATTCAATACTAATAAGAAGTAAAACAAAGGCTCGGGCGCCCTTGAAAAAGTAAAAACACTTTTTCTGCGGCGATGTGTCGCTGACGTAGCTTTCCTTATCCTTGAAAAAGAAAAACGCTTTTTCTGCGTGCGATGTGTCGCTGACGTAGCTTTCCTTGTCCTTGAAAAAGGAAAACGCTTTTTCTGCGTGCGATGTGTCGCTGACGTAGCTTTCCTTATCCTTGAAAAAGAAAAACGCTTTTTCTGCGTGCGATGTGTCGCTGACGTAGCTTTCCTTATCCTTGAAAAGAAAAGCACTTTTCTGCGTACGATGTCTATTCAAGCAGTATCTCTAGTCCTGTCACCCAAACGAATAGGGCATTTAGTGCCGTTATCTCACGCTTAGACTTTACTTCTTCGTATTCTCTATAAATTCTTGAAGTAAAAGTCTGACGACACCTTAGATGCGGGATAATTTATAAAAACTGTAGCCGATTATCAACCGGTGTATTATCAAATGGTCATTATCAAAATTTAGTTGTGAAAATAAGCAGAGGTGAGTATATGATGTTTCGTTTAGCGGCGAACGACTTAAGTGTTGGTTATGGTAAAGAACCGATTGTAGAGAATTTATCTGTTAAAATTCCAGATAAACAGATTACTTCTATTATTGGTAGTAATGGTTGTGGAAAATCTACTTTGTTAAAAGCAATTACTAGAATTATTCCATATGAAGGAGGAACGGTGCTTTTAGACGGTTCCCAAATTGCAACCATGAAGACAAAAGACGTTGCAAAGAAAATGGCAATTCTCCCGCAAACAACGGATAGTGCAAGTGGGTTAACGGTTGGGGAATTAGTATCTTATGGGCGCTTCCCACATCAAAACGGATTTGGCAGATTAAAGCAGCAAGATATAGAAGCTATTCATTGGGCAATGGAAGTAACTGCTATTTTACCGTTTAAACATCGAACGGTTGATGAGTTATCTGGAGGACAAAGACAACGTGTATGGATTGCAATGGCTCTAGCACAAGAGACCGATATTATTTTACTCGATGAACCAACAACATATCTTGATATGGCACATCAACTGGATGTTTTACAATTATTGGAACGACTGAATAAAGAAGAAGGACGTACGATCGTCATGGTGCTGCATGATATTAATCAAGCTGCTCGTTTTAGTGACTTTTTAATCGCCATGCGTGCAGGTCAAATTATTCAATCCGGTAGTCCAGAGGAAGTATTTACAAAGGAAATGTTGCTACATGTGTATGAAATTGATGGTGAGATTGGAAAAGATCCACGTACAGGAAGGCCGATGTGTATGACCTATGATCTTGTAAAACAAAAGGAGAAAAACAATCATGAAAAGACTATTAATACTGCTATTTAGTATCATTCTTTTACTTAGTGCTTGTAATACCGACGAAGAAAAGAACAAAGATGATAAATCAAGTAAAACGGAAAAAGATACGATCACATATCAATCGGAGAACGGTCCTATTAAAGTCCCGGCCCATCCAAAGCGTGTTGTCGTACTAAGTCAATTTACTGGTGATTTATTGAAACTTGGGATCAATGTGGTTGGAGTTGATTCATGGGCAAAAGATAATCCCCGATTTAAAGAATTAAAAGATGTTGACACCGTTTCAGAGGATAATTTAGAAAAAATAATCGAATTAGAACCGGATTTAATCATTGGTTTATCTACCACAAAAAACTTGGATAAATTAAAAGAAATTGCGCCGACTGTCACCTATACTTATGGAAAAGTAGATTATTTAACACAACATATTGAAATTGGAAGGCTAGTGAATAAAGAAAAAGAAGCACGCGAGTGGGTAGAGAACTTTAAGCAAGAAACTGCTGAAGTAGGTAAACAAATCAAAGCAAAAATCGGCGAAGATACAACCGTTTCGGTAATCGAAAAATTTGATAAACAATGGTATGTATTTGGTAATAACTGGGGTAGAGGTACAGAAATTTTATATCAAGCAATGGGGCTGAAAATGACGGAGCCTGTGAAGAAACACGCCTTAAAAGACGGATATTATGCACTTTCAGAAGAAGTAATTCCGAAATTTGCTGGTGATTATTTAATTATTAGTGATCAATCCGGTGCGAAAGATACCTCATACTTAAAATCAGACATTTTCCAAAGTATCCCGGCTGTAAAAAAAGGAAATGTATTCGTCATTGATGGGAAGAAGTTTTATTTCAATGATGCATCCACACTTGATTTTCAACTCGAGTTCTTTAAAGAAAAATTTTTAGGGGAGTAAAAAGTGAAGCAAGTGGAAAAAGAAATCAATGATTCAGCTTTCACAATCAAATTAATAATAGCCATCACTTTATGCTTATTCACCTTCATTATTGCAACAAAAGTAGGAGCAAAAGAGACTAGCTTTAGCGATGTTTTTTCTGCGCTTATTCATCAAGATAATAGGGATGGTTATTCTGTTATCCGAGATATTCGCTTGCCGCGAGAAGTTGCAGTGATGTTTGTTGGTGCTGCACTAGCTGTATCAGGTGCGATTATGCAAGGAATGACACGAAATCCATTAGCAGATCCAGGTTTACTTGGTTTAACATCCGGCGCAAATGCAGCATTAGCATTTGCGCTAGCACTTTTACCAAAAGTAGATACATTTGGTATTATGATCACATGTTTTATTGGTGCCGCCATGGGGGCTGGGCTTGTCTTTGGTATCGGATCGATAAAAAAAGGTGGATTTACCCCTGTAAAGTTAGTCTTAGCAGGTGCGGCAATTTCTATCTTTCTTCAAGCTGTAGCCGATGGTATCGGGTTATATTTCAAACTTTCGAAAAACATTTCCCTTTGGACTGCAGGTGGTGCAATTGGAACTACCTGGCATCAATTATCTATTATTGTTCCATTTATTATTTTAGGGTTGGTAATTGCCTTATTCCTTTCTCGACAGGTTACCATTTTAAGCTTAAATGAAGAGGTTGCCATTGGCTTAGGACAAGAAACGAAGCGGATTCGCTGGTTATTATTTATCGTTATTGTCATTTTAGCAGGTGCTGCAGTAGCCTTAGTTGGCAATCTGGCGTTTATCGGATTAATGATCCCACACATCGTACGAGTAATAGTCGGTGTAGATTATCGTCAAATTATTCCGATGTCCATTTTTACCGGCGCCATCTTTATGTTACTTGCAGACTTGGTTGGTCGAACTATCCACGCACCAATGGAAACGCCAGTTGTTTCCATTGTAGCTGTTCTTGGTCTTCCATTCTTTCTATTTGTTGTTCGAAAAGGAGGAAGAGCATTACAATGATCTCATCACATCTGGTACGAAAACAACGTATCATTATACTCATTTTAGTAGTGCTCATTTTCATCACTTCCATTATAGCAATCGGTGTTGGTCCGTCATCCGTGTCTATTGATCGCTTAATTCCGACTATCTTGGGTGATGGAACTTTCAAAGAAGATTTTGTCTTTTTCTCGATTCGCTTACCACGGCTTATTATTGTTGTATTAGCTGGGATGGCGCTGGCACTTTCAGGAGCTATTCTACAAGGATTAACACGAAACGACTTGGCCGATCCAGGAATCATTGGCATCAACTCCGGAGCGGGGGTAGCCATTGCAGTATTCTTTTTATTCATGCCAATGGAGATTGGAAATTTTGTTTATATGATACCAATCGTTGCTTTTATAGGAGCAATGACCACTGTAATATTAATCTACTTATTTTCTTATCAAAGGAAAACGGGAGTAAAGCCTGTACATCTTGTCCTTGTTGGAGTCGGATTTTCGATGGCATTTTCTGGTTTAATGGTCGTACTCATGTCCGGTGCTAAAAGAGAAAAAGTGGACTTTATTGCGAACTGGCTGGCAGGAAATATATGGGGGACGGACTGGCCGTTCATACTGGCGCTATTTCCATGGATTCTAATTTTATTTCCATATGCATACATGAAATCGTATCAATTAAATATTTTTGGTATGAGTGAACCAGTTGGAATCGGCCTTGGAATGCAAGTTCAAAAAGAAAGAGTTATCTTATTAATTGTATCAGCAGCATTAGCAGCGGCCACCGTTTCTGTCACAGGCGGTATTGCATTTATTGGTTTAATGGCACCGCATATCGCAAGAGGACTTGTGGGTCCAAGACACCAGTTATTCTTGCCTATCGCTGTTTTAATTGGCGGTTGGTTATTATTAATAGCAGATACAATTGGCAGAAACATTCTACCACCTGATGGAATCCCAACAGGAATTGTTGTTGCTATTATTGGTGCACCATATTTCATTTATCTATTACTACGAAGCAAGTGACAAGGCGAGTGGGCAGAGACTTACTCGCCTACTTGTGTGACTTGAATTATTGAGGTATATATCCTTTCTATGGGAGCAGTAGATCCAAGTGAAAATTTCAGAAGCAATGAATCTGAAAATAAACACACGGTAAAAATTAAATTTTGTACTCAATATTTTTTAATACGTGTTGTAACTACTAGAACGATACTAGTCAGTTTTTGCTAAATAAAAATAAACAGTTTTAATAGCATGGAATAAAAAAAATGAAATACACTGATATATAGTTTCTAATGTTTAATCCACTGCCATCTTTGTTTATTTAGCCATCCTCTTTTTAATTGCTTCTATATGAACAAGGCTCCTGGTTATAGCTTTTCAGCTTTCATTGGTTGAACAAAGTATGAAAAAACGTTGTTTAACAGGTTACTATAAATTGGATAAAGATGAAAATATTAGTAATTTAAGATGTTTAACATGCAATGATATTACGATACAATGTAAAGTAGTTAACACCTTGCGATAAAATTGCGTAATAGAATTATTTTTGCTATAGCTAAGTAGTTGGTTGGAAGTGAAATATGAATTGACTGGAAGACAAAAACAAATAGTGATATTTTATTTTTTCATCGTTATTTGTCTTTCTATAGCTACCATATTAGGTTTATACGGTCAAGGATTGGCATATTTTTTGAATGAAGAAGTGTACTCAGCTATACATCCTATATATTATTTAACAGTTAGCACCATAATTAGTATTGGTATGTTTTTATTTTCCTTGCTATTAGTCTATCGTAGCTAAAAAGAAAATACTAAGTAAAAACATTTCCTCTAGATATACGTTTGTTATTTTTATAATTGATTTTTTTACTTCATGTTGGTCCCTGTTTGTCTTAGCTATGTGGTGGGGATAAACAAACCATGCAACCTTTCTTTTTATAAAAGGAGTTATTACACAGTAAAACATGAATATATTAAAATTTTATAATGAACCTAGATCCCCAGGTATTTGGCTGGAGGATATTACAAAACGGAAATTTAATTAAAAAGAAGAACCCAATTGAATTTTGAATATGTTAAGTTTGAAGTACTTCTGCCTGAAGATTACATATTTCTATTACGTAATGAACTAAACAAATATAGACTTATAACTGTTGGAGACTATGATCATGTTGTTTCTTACGGTGAAACAAAAGGATATTGGCAGTCTTTGGAAGCATCTAACCCCTTTCAAGTAAAAAAGAAAATATATCCTATGGTTCAAAATGCAAAACGGAATTTAGAGCTTCATATAAAAAAGTGGAAGAAGTAAAAAGCTATCATAAGAAGTATCCATTCTTAATACATCACATAAAATGCGTTTTTATAAAGGGTTTACGTATGGTTAACATTGGGATGGTCTGATAGCGCTACAATTCTATTGCGCACGAATACAACCTTAATTGGAACTCTGTTTAATTTTTATAAAATTCCGATTAATTAAAAGCAATGCGTCTTGTCTCATTTATTTTTCTCTGAATAATTGTCTTGTTATCGTACTTTCATTGTTAAGTTTTCGAAGCAAATGGTCGATATGCAGAGGTAAGTAAACTCAGTCTTTACATTGATTCCTATTGGATACGCGGATTCATAGAATAAGTAAATCATCAACGTTGAATGGTAACAGAAAAACAAATAATTTAGCAAATAAATATAGAAAAGAGGGTTTGTATGAATCGAAAATTTTTAATAATCATCGCGATAATGTTGGCTATACCTTTAATCACATTATCCTTTAAACTAGTAAAGTCAGTAGCGATGATTGAACAAGAAGAGATAGTGGAAGAACATCAAGAGCAAACTGATAAGCAAATTTCTAAACAAAAAACCATCCAACAAAGATTAGAAGATGTAGAAGAATTTAAATATTATCTAGATAAAGGGGATGAGTCAATAGCTAAGAAAATGAAGCAAATGGATTTAGTTATCGTTGAACCGATTGAAATGCAACAATCATATATTAACGCTGCGCAAAAAAGCGGAACTTTGCTTTATGGATACATTAATGCAATGGAAGGTGATAAATGGAATAAGGAACTTTATAACCAGTTAACTGAAGACGATTTTTATAAGGACGAAAATGGTGATAGAATGTACTTTGAAAAGTGGGATTCTTATATGATGGATATGACTTCCATCCATTATCAAGATGTATTATTACAAGAGATTAAGAAACAAGTAGTTGATAGAGGATTAGACGGCGCATTCTTAGATACTGTCGGAAATATTGATTCATTTTTACCTTCTGCTGAACAAAAAGAACAAAATAAGGCATTACTAGAATTTATAAAAAAAGCAAAAGAACAATTTAATGACTTATCAATTGCCCAGAACTGGGGATTTAATACGTTAATAAATTACACTGCCCCTTATATAGACTTCATCATGTGGGAAGACTTTTCATACAGCGTAGTTGGAGACGATGAATGGGCATTAAATAAAATGGAGCAATTAAAACAAGTAAGAGAAAAATACGGAACACAGGTTATGGCTGTTGGATTTTCTGAGCCTGATAAGAGTAAGGAATTAGCTCTAAAACATCGATTTAAATTTGTTTATAATGCTGCAGGATCTTATTATAATAAATGGTAAAAATTGAACAGTTGCAGTACATGCTGTAATCGACTGAAAGCATACCGTAAAAATGTATCATTATTCGTATTGAAGAACTCCTTCTTTACATGCGATTAAGCACGCGAAATACTCGGGGGTGTTTATAACCATTTATAGGAGGGGGTTGTTCGAATTTGGATAAGAAGAGATAAGTCCCTTTATATCTACAGCTAATATTATTAACTTATGTAGAACATCAGAAGCTGTCATCAACGAAAACTTTACAACATGTACCAGCTCAGCAAAATAACTGATGTATAGGTGCACCAAGAATTGGAACAACCATTGATTCTATACTAAGAAGTTTTCCCGGCAACTAATTCATTCCTTGTGGTGATAGTGGATTTACCAATATGACTTGTGTGAGGGGATCAATTTATTATACTACCCGAAAAAGTCTTGCGGAAGAGTATCATCCTTCTACTATTCCTTTATCAGAAACCATATTACGGGAAGAAGGAAATCATACATTGTTTTAAGACAACCATCTTAACAGAGATTTTGTAGCTTCTAATCCAAATGAAAAATGAGCGACAGATTACACTTATTTGATTCTGCAGCGCCCATTGGACGCATGTCTATTGTTGTATCTATTCCTTTTGCTTTTAGAAGATCACGATAATCTAATAAGGTATTTCTATTCTCATAGACAAAAACCTTAAATCCGCAATCTCTTGTTGCTTTTCTGCCAATAGGATCATTCGCATCCGCTGCAAAATAAGCTTTTCTCCGTTCTTGTTTTAAGCGCTTACTTAAAGCTCTTTTTATCCATTTTTTAAATGATAACAACCATAAGTATAAATAGCGCTTTCAAAATAGTCCACGCCTGCACGAATCCAAGGCCCTCCATCCCCAGTAATGACAAGGTATACTGACTGTATACATACTGGCTGAACGACTCCCAGAAATCCTCCCCATTTCTTAAAGAATACCAATAGCTTTTTTTATTCTTGAGTTCATGTTCTCTGCTGCCTGGATGCTTTTGCTCCCAGCCTTCATGAACCAGATTTGTAATTCATGAATAATGTTTCTTCCATGTATTTTAATGCTGGCCAATTCTTGATATCATAATACATGAGAACTCCTCCTAGTTATTTTTTGTCCAAAACTATTATATAAAAGGGAGAGATTATGATCCAGTATATGGGTCTTTAACTTTAGATGAGGTCAAACGACTTCAGAGTGATAAAACCAAAACAGTAGTTGTTGTTCATATTAGCGGAATTGTTGCGCCGGAAATATTTGAAATTATTAACCTTATAGAAGATGCTGCTCATGCTGTAGGTTATAGCTATAGGGAGGGTTATCTTGGAGATATGCGGTAGAGCATGAAAAAAGTAATAAAGAAAAGAATCAGTTCTTTCTTTGGAATCCTAAAATCATAGTAGCAAGCTTATTTTCCTAAGTTAAGATTATCACTGTTATCTATAAGGTATCATTTCGCTATCGTTTTCGATTTCAGGGAATGGAGTAGAAGAGCTTATTAGGGTGATAAAATATAGTAATATTGAATCATTATGCAAGTGTCTAATTAAAGGCAGTCCAAAGACTGCCTTTAATTTAGAAAACCAAACTCGTGGAGGTTTTGAAGATAAAAAGTAAAATCTTCATCATCCAGATCCTCTAGTGTATCAGTAGCTCCTTTTGATAATAGAGCTCCAACAACTAGAGCATTTAGGTATTTATTTAGATACGTAGACTGGTCTCTTATTACAAACTCTGTGACTATTTCCCCGTCGCTCTCCAAAATAATATCTATACGGCGACCTTCTTGCTCATCTAATAGAATGTGATTGTAAACTTGCTCTTGGTTTTTTTTAATTTTTTTAAAATTCAATGGGTTTTCTCTGTTATCAATTATTTCTTCACCATGGCTTTTTATCTCATCTTCATTAAATAAGCTTGAAAGAACTTTGCTATCTGTAATAGAAAGAGCTGTATAGATATGCTTATAATTCAGTTGATTATCATTTGGGAGATCTAATAGAATACGATGGTCAAATTGTTTTGCTTTAAATTTCTTCTTTAAAATCTCTACTACTTGTTCGCGATTATAATATAGTTGTTGTTTCTTAGAATTGTATTTTTTCTTCAAAGTACCTAAGCTTACCAATTATAATACCTCCTTTACTTTACAGGGCTACCGTAAAATGAATGTGCTTTAGGAGTTCTTTTGTACGGATGCCAATGATAGTAATAACCTTTTTTTGGCTTACCATTTTTCCTATCTACCTCATGTATAGGCTGACCATTTCTATTTGCTCCAGCTGCAACAGCTTTTGCCTGATTTTTTGATACTGAATATACATCATTTCTACCTTTCATTCTACTAATTGCCTTGCTTCGCGATAAACCACCTCCAATATAGACTGATCCACCTCTTACAATAGCTCTAAAGTGATTATATTTTTTACTTTTCTTAGCTTTAGTAGCCACAACGTATGCAACACCACCAGCAATTATCATTGCGCCTGTTGTAAAAAGAGCTGCCAATAGTGCTTCTGACATTACAATTCCCACTGGGATAACAAAAGCGATTGATGCTTGTCCCTTGGTGGAATCCAAATTATATACTTCTCCGGTAGCTACATCAGTAATGCTTCCCTTGATAGTTTCTTCTGACAATTGAGAAATCTCTATGCTATACTTTTTCTTTGTTCCTTCTTCAGTTATAAATAAGTTGAATTGATTTGTACCTGGTTCAATCTCAAACCTAGCTTCTACTACTCCTATTTCATCGTCAGTAGTTGCTGCTTCCACTGTTACTGTATCATTTTCATTTGTAAAGTCTATATCTTCTACTGTTATGTTTTGCTCCTCTAATTCTTTATTAAGTGAATTTTTCAATTCTGATTCACTCAATGGAAGGCTTAAACCATTTTCATTAGAATCAGCATTAATTTGAGAAACGGGAAGAATATTGAAAATTAGAATAGCAACTAATAGAGTACTTATAAACCTAATAATTTTGGAGTTCATGTTATCACTCTTTTTTTTTATTTAAAAGATATTCCATTCAATCTTTAATTGGTACTCCTTTCCCATATATTTTTGAATTGCCTAGATTGGTAGATATTTTCTGCAGTTCTTTTTTAACAGCTTTATACCTATCCTTGTTTCTAGGAATATCTTTTTTATCTAATATTTTTATCACACTACTGGTTATATAGGGGGTAGCAAAGGATGAGCCGGTATATTGTGATTGACCGCCTTTAGAGCTGATTGAATTAATATTTTCACCAGGAGCTACAAAATCAATTTTGCCTTTAGCATTGAATTTAAGAGGGTTATTATCTGAGTCTATGGAACTCACTGAAATTACATTTGGATATCTAGCAGGGTAATCTGCATTTAAGCCATAGGTATTACCACTTGACGCGATAATTATTACTCCTTGGTTCACCAATTCATTAATAACATACCTTATATCTGATGAATCATTTCTAAATCCAAAACTAATATTAATTACATCAATATGCCCTTGCTTTTTTAAGTGATCTAAAGATTCTAGAAAAGCTTTGTAATCAATTTTTCCTTTACTGTCTATAACTTTGTATGAGTATAGAGAAATTTTTTTATTATAGGAATTTTCTTCTGAAAGAATGATTTCGCTAATTGGTGTCCCATGATCAAGGTCGTCACTATTTTCATTAACAAAACTCTTGGTTTCGACAATATTATTTTCTAAATTTGGAGTCGGATTTATACCGCTATCAATTACTGCAATATTAATATTTTCTTTAGAATACTTAGCATTGGCATTTGAATCATGTGTGTTATTGTTGCATCCAGAATTAATTAATATAGTAGAAAAGATCAACATATAAATAAATGATTTTTTGAACATTTTTCCATCTACTTCCATTTTTATTACTATATAATTCGATTAAAGTAAAGTATTATTAAATGAGTCAATTTCATAATTGCCCTTTTTAAAAATACAAAGACATACAGAATTTTAAAATTGTATTTTAAAAAACAGAAATCATGCTACTTGTTGCTGATTTAATTGTGCATTTATACGATCAGCAGCTAGTTTGGAAGCATTGTAAATAAGTGTTACCATGTCAAAATGAATTTTTGCGCGTTTCCCAGTGCGATAACGAACATTGTTAAGCTGAAAGAATTCCTTCAGATATGCATGAACCCGTTCGACAGCGGTACGACGTTTAAAAATGCATTTCGGGTCTTGAGGAACTTCAGCGCGTAGTTCGGCTAAAGGCACATCTAATTGAGCTTCAATTTTTCTATCATATAACGGCGAATTCACTTCTTTTTCAGCTTGTTCTTTTAGCTATGGTTCATGATCTTGTTTCGATTTACGTCCACGTTTTTTTGGTTCGGGTTTTAGCTTTTCTTCTTTTGACGGTGCTTGATCACGTGCTTCAAAATGAGTTGCATCGATGGCAGCTGTATCATCCAAGATAAAACCTTCTGCGATTGCTTGAAGGACAACATGATCTCGTTCTGTCTCTAAAACACCGCACTCGTCTAATTTCGTTACAAGCCGTGAATAAGAAGCCTCTGAAGGTACAGAGTCTGATACTAAAAATCCGCAATTCAATTTGAAAACAATATCATCATGTAGCCGTTTGACTAGATCTTTCATCGTTGGGATGTGTTCGACATATCTCACAAAAGTGGAAATAATCATAGCTGCATAATTTAGTTCTTCCGGCGCACCTAGTCGTGATTTTTTGGTTACTTTGTGATAAATCTTATCCAAATCTATCGCTGAGATAATTGCATCATATTTTTGGGTAGGTTCCATGTCGTATAATTCTTGAATGCTAAATAAGCTAGTTTGTCGTATAATGGTCATAGGGAGTACACTCCTCCAGTCTTTTTTTGGCTGTATAGCAACTACCATTATACAAGATTTGGGGAGGTGCTTCCTTTTTCGTGTCTCTAAGCCCTTGTGGTATAAGGACTTAGAATTATGAAATTCATTCAAATACAACCATAAAAGTGATTTTTCATTATGCCTAAGTAATCATCATATGGAAGAGAAATTAAATCAGCTACTAAACTCAAAGAAAAGAAATAAAGGTAGAAATAAACTTTTAAAAGAGGTCAGAGAAACAGCAACAGAGTTTAGGTTCTTTGTCAAATTTGGTGGCGGAATATAGCCGCTATAGCATCATCTCTTTTGACCTTAAATGATTTTTTAACCTTTTGTTGCCATAATATTTTCTTTTTCATTCGCTCAAAACTTTTGATCCCAAATGAATTGCATTTCAATACTTTTATGATGTTATTTACACCTTCAATATAGCCATTGTTAAATAGGTACATAAACGAATGAACAACTTCTTTCTTCCAGCGTTGGAATGTCTTCTTTACAGATTGAAATGCTTCTAAATTTGAGTTTTCCATACTTTTATACAGGATTCCAAGCTTGATTTTACGGTATTCTTGATTACTTTCTTTTAACCAATGTACTAGCTTATTCTTTAACTCACAAGCTTCTTTTAAGCGAGGATCTATAGGAGGCAACTTGCCCCCTCCTTTTCCTTCTCGTCTTCATCTAATTATAGATTGATTTCCATTTCACTTTTGTTTTCTGCTTTTACTACAAAATCCCTACGTCGTGTATTTGTGTACCGTACAGTTGCGATTATATCTCCGACTTTATCTTTTCCAGACAGCAATTTAGCATCTTATAATATGAGGTTTCAAAAACTAATGATCTATTTTCTAGAATTTCCTTGTAAAAGCTTTACTAGCATCTCCCTAACCACTTAATTTTTTATGAAATAATCGGGTTATTTAATATTAGTTTTCGCAACAAACCGCTTGGCTTATCAGTTTCTGGTGATAAGCAATTTATATCACCAAAGACTAGAAAGCTATCTTTGGCACGCGATATCGCAACGTTTAATAAACTATTTTTACTGTCTACAAAATGACATCCTTCCTTACCACCATAAACAGTGGATAGAATAATAAGCCTTCTTTCACCACCTTGAAATGTATGAACTGTTCCTACATCAACTAAATCTTTTATTTCTTTTGGTAATCGCCTTTTAATTTCATTAGCTTGTCTTCTAAACGGAGTAACTACACCAATAAGTTCTCCTAAAAATTCGTTATCATCATCCGCAGAATTATTATTTTCAACATATGATCTCATTATTTTATCGAAATTAAGTCTGATCCATTTCACTACTTCCTCTGCTTCTTTGGTGTTATATCTGCTTCCTGAGGCTGTTTGTGATTGGTCAGAGTCAATTTGCAAATAGCCAAGGTGTGGGATTCCTAGTTTATAAAGAGCGTATTCAGGATCTTCAGAACCAAAGCCACGTTTTGGCTCAAGCATCCCTTTATAAACAAGTTTATTACAATAATCAATAATTTCGTTATAACATCGCCTATGTTCACTTAAGAAGAGCCCTCTTACATTATTTTTAACATATTTACTGCATTTACATGCTATTTTCATAACACTAGACGATGATGTATTTAATCCGAGCTCTTTTAATGTCTCGAATTCCTCTTTAGATTGGATGACTTCTGTAGTAAACGCTAAAGACATATCTAATGACTCATTAATATTCCAAACAGGTTCAATTTGATAAACATCCCCAACTACTACCGCTCGTTTCGCTAATGCAAAGGAACCAACAGCGATTTCTGGTGAGACTTGTCCAGCCTCATCAATAATTAATAAATCGATAGCATTATATAGGTAAAAGTTTTTGTTCGTTGCCACATCATAGGCTTTGAGCAGTTGTGATAATTGGAAAAATGTCATAACGAAACAAGGAGTAATCATACTTAGATTTCCATAGATTTGCTCTAATACGTTTTTAAAGTTCTTTCCAATTTGTCTTTCCGTAAGCCTCTTTGCTTCCAACCATTCACACTCATAATAATGAACAGCTAACCAGAATACATGATATCTTAACGTAGTGTCAAGACTCTCATTAAAATGATTTAGCGAATCAAATGTATTCTTACTATCTAAAATATTTAATTGACCTAATTTATCAATATACTCTGCTATCTCTTGCTCTATCTTTTTAACTTTGGCGTATTCCGCTTGTTTACTTTGGTACTGACTTCTTAACTTTTCCATCCTATCTCCATATATTTTTATAATATATTCTTCTGTTATTTTTTCATGTGGAAAATCCTCATCAATAGTAAGGAAGCCATATATTCTCATATTTCGCTTTTTTTTGATCGCTGGTATAAATGAAAAATACTTTTGAATAAACGGTGTATTTTTAAAGTGATTCTCCCACTCCAATAGTCGGTTCTTGTTTTTCTCAAAAGTGCTTTTTCCTTTATCGATTTCACGTTGAATCCAGTCTAAATAGAAGTCAATTGTCTTGTGTTTTTTTATGTAGGGATCTATTTGGTGAATTAATGTGATCAATTCCTTCTGAATCCTGTTTATTTTAGTCAATCTACTATGAATTGCCTGCTTACAGCTTTCTATATCTCTAAAAGTTTGATGAAAAAACAAACTACATTCTTTTAGCAACTTTTCCTTTGATAGACTTATATTAATATCACTTTCAATTTCTTTAAAAAATGCTTCTCCTTTAGGATTCGTATAGTGAATACCTTTAGATCTTGCTTCTCGTTCTTTTAATTTAGATGGAAAATATACACCGAAACTATTGACCCCTTCAATCCACCTTTTAGTGAGATTGCTAGCGTATAAAGCATCATTTTTATCAGCAGAGGTAATAAAAGATTCAATAATGTTTGTAACTGCTTGGTTATTAGTTGAAGTGGCTACAATAAATGGTGCTTTTTCTTTTTGTAGCGCCTTCTCTACATATAATGTTGCAATTAGTGATTGTAGTAGGGCAGTTTTCCCTGTACCAGGTGGTCCATTAACCGCAAGTATTTCCCCCTCCTCCATCTCATTAAAGTGGTTTACACATTCTCTTTGGGATGGGGATAACGAGTATTGGTTATTCATTTGAGCTACATGCTTTTTCATCGCTAGTTGATCATTTTCAACTAACGGGAATTCATCTTGAAAACCTCTATAAATAAATGACTGATAGAGCTTAAGATTATTAATATCCTCTTTAAGAATATCATCGTACAGCGCAATAATACCTTTATTCGCATCTATTGACTTATCTTTAATGACGTATATATTAGATTCGAATTCCATATTATGAATATTTGTATCTGTAAGCTCTGCTTTTGTTACAGCTTTAAACATATCTTTAGCAAACTCGAAATACGTTGTCCAACTTTTATTCTGTTCTAAACGCTGAAAGTTATTACTTATGTATTCGTCAATTTCTTTCATACTTCCAATAGCTAACTCATCATCTATTAAAGGAAATAAATATTCACGAGGTATCCATGGTAGCTTATTATTATTTGGGATCTTTAAATAACCCTCTTTATTAATAACAGCTGGAATATAGAACACGCCTGTCATTTCATCAACCTGAGTATTTTTTTTAGTTTGATCCATATAATTTGTCTTAATCGTTTTGGCAGCAATGATAATGTCTTGCTCGGTTTTCTGAATCCATTTTTTATTTTCATTCATTGTCAACTTTCCTGATTCAATCGTTTCTAAATCAGTAATAAAGAATTTTTCCTTTCTAAAGTCTATCTTTAATTTTGCTGCTAAACTTTTACGATAATAATTAGTGAATTGATGCAATTGATTAAATCTCCTTTTCTATAAAGCACTTTTAAAGTATTTTAGAGCGAAATTGTTTTACTCAATTAATTCCACTACTTTAGAAATTTTTAATTGTTGAAATGAGTTAACTTCTCATTTTATATAAAGCACTTTTAAAGTATTTTAGAGCGAAATTGTTTTACTCAATTAATTCCACTACTTTAGAAATTTTTAATTGTTGAAATGAGTTAACTTCTCATTTTATATAGTTTAAATTCCATTCCATTTAGGTACTTATACCTACAACCTTTTTTACCACTAAATACTATTTTAAAAATTTTACAACTATTTGTCCATGAATTCGAATATATTCGCTTTCTTTGTAAGCGCCAAATAGTCCCCACCTGTCATCAGATGGGGACTATTTGGACAAGAATGTACGATTATCTTCATTTGATAAATGTGGTGCGCCTATAAATACAAAAAAAGTTCATGAACAGGTGAAAGTTCAAAGGTTGGATAAATACATTAAGCAATATAGCTGCTCCAAATTTTTAAAGAAAAAGATTATCCCTCAAACTGGGGAAAGAAAATATTCCCCATAAAAAATTATAGTAAAGATTAGTATACTTTTTTTCTGTCTACTATAAGAGGATCATAACAATCAGTGGGGATTTTCTTTTATCTTTTACCGATTATTAGATGTACAAAATCGAACATTCGACTTACAGTTGGATCCTCTACTTATCCTCTGAGATTTCACCTCGTAGCATGGAAGGGCGGTCTTACTGCCAGTTACGTCTGGATAAAAGATGTTCAAGTTAGACTGGGGACACTCTGACATTCAAACCACTTTAACTATCTATACCCAGGTCACCAATGCTACAAAAAAACAGCCCATCTGTTTAAAAACCATGTGGATTTTTAAATATGGTAGCCGTCACTATAACTTCAAACAAAAAACAGCACTTTCCAAGATGTGAGAAAAAGCTGTATCCCAATAGTAACAAGGGGTTTTAACGTTTTGAGAAATATACAGATAAATTTTAAGTATATTGGATACATCGTAATCCACTTGTATCAATGTTTTATATAATTAATAGTGGATAAAAATGTATGAAAAAGGATTGAAAATGATATTACTTGAACCAATTTGAGAGAGTATAAAATATTTTGTGTAAATGAATAAAACGACGAAAAAGGAAGACCTTTTCTTGGTAGAATTAAGTCACCACAACCAATCCTAGAAAAGAGGTCTTCCCTATGAACCAGTTTACAACAGAAATCGTCGAAGCTCTAGTAAAAAAACAAGATATTACCGAAGTTTTTCGGACGCATTTAGAAGCAGCCATCAATACGCTACTGGCAACAGAACTAACGGCTTTTTTAGATTACGAAAAATATGATCGAATTGGCTTCAACTCCGGCAATTCACGTAATGGTTCATATTCACGTACATTACACACGGAATACGGTGATTTAAACATCCAAATTCCACGTGATCGTAACGACGAGTTCAAGCAACAGACAATCGCCCCCTATAAACGTTCAAATGACACGTTAGAATCAACCGTTATTCACCTCTTCCAAAAAGGGATTACGATGTCAGAAATCGCCGGTTTAATCGAAAAAATGTATGGCCATCATTACACGCCACAGACGATTTCCAACATGACAAAAGTGGTCACAGAACAGGTAGAAGCCTTTAATAAACGTCCCTTAAATGCACGCTATGTCTGCGTTTATTTAGATGCGACCTATATTCCTGTTCGTCGTAAAACGGTATCTAAAGAAGCTGTTTATATCGCTGTTGGTATTCGTGAGGACGGCTCAAAAGAAGTACTGGCCTACACGATTGCACCAACTGAATCTGCTTACAACTGGCAGGAACTGCTCACAGAACTCAAGGAACGTGGTGTCGAAGAAGTGCTTCTGTTTATTTCTGATGGCTTAAAAGGCATGGTGGATGCCATTTCTACAGTCTTTCCGAAAGCACAGTACCAAACTTGTCTAGTACATGTGGCACGGAATATCTCCCACAAGGTCCGTGTAGAAGATCGTCAAGAAATCTGTGATGACTTTAAAACCATATACAAGACTAACTATATAAAGTCAACTAGCTTTAGCGACGACATTTAACTGTGTATGGCAAAATAAAAGTGCAAACTTTGCAAAGAAAAAATGCAGAGTCTTGCACTAAATTTTTGTGCAAATAAAAAAGAATTGCCAGTCACCCCAAGTTCCACTACATTAAATTGTGTTGATCAAAATAATATCGTGGTCAACATGTGGTCAAATACTATTTAAAGGCATAAAAAAGACCCTTTCCACCGAAGTGAAAAGAGCCTTGAAACATAGAGATATTAACGTTTTGAGAACTGTGGTGCACGACGAGCGCCTTTAAGACCGTATTTCTTACGTTCTTTGAGGCAGGGTGTTTAACATATTACACAAAAAGCCCTAAAATGCCTAAAAATCAAAGTTTAAGGGTATTTAACAAAATATCGGTCTACCAATTTATCTGTGTTTATATTAAATTTACATTCAGATTACATTCAATAAGCTAGAATTACATTCACTAATTTATATTAAATGTCACCTTCAAATTTTTCACCCTTAGTGAATACCAAAACAAATAATATATTAAAAATGTGCAGAGAATCCTCTTGATGTTTTAGTTTTTCCTGTAGTTACATTATTCTGTTCAAGCCCCCTCCTCTGTAATATCCTCTTTATCTTTCATCAAGATAAGTTTGTATTAGAAATAGAGACATAGAACCAGCTAAATTAACTGCTAGCTCTGCATGGCGAGCAGAAGGTTTATAGTATTGTACTTTCCCTTTTCCGTGAGCATCACCATGTATATTTCTTAAATTTCCTAGTCCATTAACAATTGATGAGCATCCACCTAAAATTTGTTTAAAAAGTTTTTGGTTATGTTGTTCAGGAGATAAATTTAGTTCATTAGCTACCAACTTATATATGTCATGTAAATTAGCACTTTTGCTGTAATTTATATTTCTTTCATCCAATATATATTTCAGAACGCCTTCTACAAGTGTTCTGGATAAAGTTATAGCACCTTCAGGATCATTTTCTATTCTCTCTACAGCTGTGTTCCAGTAATTAATGACATGTTCAGAATTAAATATTTGTAAGTTCTCACCAATTGATTCAATTAAGGGTAGTTTCTCCTGATCTTCAAGATATTCTAGCAGTTTATTAAAGTCATCCCATATAAATTGTCTTCTTTCAGCATATGTAGGGAACTTATACTTTATAAACTGCCAAAACTGGGAAAGGTCTCTATTATTTATTACATAGCGGGGTAACAACTGTTTAGTTTGACCATTTTTCATGAAATAACTTCTAAGTTCAATATAATGGTCGTCATTAACCGGGCCATCGTTAGTGCTCATATTAATTAATAACCTTTGCAAGTATTCCGCCTTCTCACAATCACTTATAAAATCATCTAAGTTTGAATTTTTGCTTGCCTCTAATAGGTTAACATGTGTATTATTCAAATGAACCACCCTTCTTAAATGATGCGCTATTTAAGTACCGCCATTACGTAATAATGGCAGCATTTGAATTGTAACTTTTCTTGACAACCCAGCCTAAGTAAAACGGGCGCTGAATCTTGCTCCTCTCTTACGCCGCTTACTGATTTCACTTTTTGCCTATTAAAGCCACATGTCGAATGTTGAAAAGGCGAAACAAAATTTTACACGCAAATTTCAAAAGGTACCAAATAGTTTTTTGCAATGCGGTCTGAACGTAGAGTCGAACTTTCTAATAAACGATTACATTCCACTTCTAGCATTTCAATATCTAATTGTGATTTGCTAAGTGAAGATAATAGTAAACGTGCATCTGAAACCAAAGACATTAGCTTCTCATATGTGAGTGCGTGGGACGCCCCTGCTACAGCAGCGCGAGTAGCCTTATTCTTAGGATGCACACTAACTCTTACGCAATCGTATTCCGGATATTCACTTGCAAACCACTCTGCCGCTACCAAGAGTTGCCCATGCTGTTCCTTTGTCAATGCATTTTTTTCTTTTTTCCTACTCTTTGCTTCAATAACAAATCCAACTCTTTCTGGTAGTAGCCAAAGTACATCCGGACCTTCACCGTCTAAATCGTGACGTTCAGAGCTGAGTCCAATCATAGCAGCCAAATCGCAAAGAGCTTGTTCAAATCGATTAGCTGTAGCATCTTCATGCAAATTTGCTACAACTTCCTCGAATGATTGTAAAAACCCCTGTCGGAGTCGATAGCCTCCTATTTTCTGAGCAATTGCTCTTGCCTGTGAGCTTGGTATAGATAAGGGACGATATGGTGGAAGAATTCTTGGTCTAATTAAGTTTCTGTTGTTGGCAAACGCTTGACGTTGTAGGTCTAAAGCTCTATCTGCGTTCCCCCATCTCTCTGCTATACGAGCTGCTAATTGTTGAAACCATCCACGCATTTGTATATCAAGAGCTTGTTCATTATTTTTTACCACTTGTTCAAGTTTAGCAATTGCTTGTTCATGATAACCATCACTCCAAAGATTTATTGCTTTCCTTTCCGCTTTTGCCTGAGTAAAATGGAAATCATTAGACTCATCTTCATCGACCAATTCAGCTAGAGTTTCAGCGTGGTATTCAATCCAGTCTTTATCTCGATCTATACTTCTTTGAATAGTTTGTGCTAAATCTTTAAGACTTCCTATTTCCTTACTTACTTCAATTCCCATATCTAATTGAGCTCTGGTTGCACTAGTAAGGAAACGAAAGTTCGCATCCTTTGCTACCCAAGATGAAATATCTCTTCCCACTAATAGAATTACACAATGATCCCCTGCTCCACGAGCACCCCTACCTATTCCTTGCTCAATCCTTTGAGCTAACATACGAGTGATAGTCGTCCCTCCGTATAGCGCACTTGCTCTATAAAGCTCATAATCTGATGTTCCTGATGGTAAGCCATTCATAAGAAGGATTCGACAGGAGTCTCCAGGCAAATCCATTCCATCATAGCGATTGGCAAAGACAACAGGGCCTCTAATCTCTTCTTTTTGCAATTTAGTAACCAAACTTTCGACTTCTTTTGACCCCTTTGCCACAGTGGCCACTTCCGACCAAGCTTCTGTCGCTTTATCAGATGGAACCAGAACAATCGACCCCACGTCTAATTTATCCGCGGCCCATTTAATTATTCTTTCACCATGTTCCTTTTCGTATTCAAATGACATTAATTCAGGAATAAGGATCATTCTTTCACTAATACCTGCCAAGGAACGAGATTGAAGAGCCTTTTTAACAGAATCAGGATTTACATCAAAAGTTCGAATAATTTCACTATCATCTGCAATAGTTGCTGACATATAAATTCTTCTAGGTGCGTCATAGAATGTTGGAAATACATTTAATAAGGGAAGAATGGGTGTAATTGTAAAAGCTTCTTTACTTACAAGTGCGTGGCAGAGATGAAGTTGATCCCTCAGTAAAGGCCAAACTAATCTATACTTAACCGAATCAGATTTTAATTGCTCCCTAACCGCATCTAATTGTTCATGCCAAGCCCAGTAGGGTACTTCCAGAATTGAATAGTCAGAACCAGACACTATATCTTCTAATGTCCCTAGTTTATCAATATCCCTAAATGATTTTCGAAATAAGTCAACTAGTTCTAGATAACGAGAAGGGTTATCCTTAGATTTCACTTTAAGAGTAAAAGAATCACGAACTACAGAAAAAGCTGCATGTGCATCGTCAAGAATAACTGCCGCTACATTCTGAGGATTTACTTCACCTCGAAGACCAAATTTACTTTTTCCATTAAACAGTGCCTTATACGTCCCGACCATAATAGCTTTCCCATTAACAAAGTCTTCATCAAGTGGTTTACCTGTTACATATGGTACAGCATGGATACCTAATTCATCCGCCTTTTCAAGTGTTTGCTGAACAAGTTGTGTTGTCGGAGCTAAATAGAGAACTGGTTCACCAGTCTCGTTTTGAGTAGATTGTGCCATAAGTAATCCAACAAGAGTCTTGCCGCCTCCCGTATGTAATTTCAGTACTATATCCTTTTCATTTCTACGTTCAAACCATTTTTGAAGAATCTCAGTTTGACTAGTATATAAGTCATTAACCCCCTCGGGTTTTGGTAATCTTCTAAATATCTCTGTAGGATCTATCGACTTCGATTTTGATTTTTTTGACTTTAGTTTTTTAAAATCAACCATATCATCCACTTCCTCTTAGTTTCAGTTATATATAGGACGATTTTATCACAAGTATATAAAAATTCCCTCTACTTTTCCTATAATGTGTAAATATTAACTATAACTAAACTATTCTACTTGTTAACCCAAAAAGACCGATTCAAATATATAGATCGATTGTTAAAAAAATATTACAAAGTCCCTCATCAAAAATCAAAATATTTATTAGCCTTATTATTATATTTCTCACAGGCTCTTTTACTCAAGAGCTCTGTTATTTTTGATTATCCTATTTAGATATATATCAATGTATTTTCTTTAAAAAGGAGTTTTGTATTATTGGCATCATATAAAAAATATCAATCTAAATCAGGCTTACGCTGGCTGGTTCAAATTAGCTTGGGTAAAGATCCCATTACTGGTAAGTATAAAAGTACTACTAGAAGAGGATTCAAAACAAAGAAAGAAGCAGAAGCTGCTGCAAGAGAAATACTTATAAGACATTCTAAATTTATATGTTTTCTTTATAGCCTTTAAAAAATGTATAATCAAACTTAACGAATAAACCTACACATTGCGGGAAATTTTGAATCTCATGCACAAATTCATATGAAAAAAGCCCATCACACATTAAGGCAATGAGCTAGGAAGGAAGTTCTTAAATCTAACTTTATCTTTATTTTACAAATAGTTCATTTCTATTTTTCACTTGGGCCATTTCTAATTTATTATACTGTGTAATTGTGCTTTGATATGCGTCACCTTGATATTTCTCGTACTCTACAGTAACAACTACAGCATAATTAAAAAAGTCAGAAAGGTGTTCTTCAATATTTCTATCCATAGCATGTAATACCAAGAATGGAGAATCTAGATTTTTATATTGTACAGAAACACCTTTTTTCACAATTGTATCCCATTTAAATTCAGCTCTTCTTTCTTGTTCATTCAGATACCTTGTGCCTGACTTTGTAATAGGAAACCGGCTTTGTTTCCAATTTTGATTCAATAATTCCTTTACCTCATCTTCCTGAGTGATTAGATTCCTTTTGTAATTATGCTTTCTATCAGGAGATGTAAACTTATACTCGTTTGCATTTGGATAAAAGTATTCCTCAATCCCGCTTGTTGTGTAATCTTCCGTATTTAGAGGATTAGGTTTTGCGGCAAAAGCAATAGTCCAATAGATATTTACCTTTCCATTATAATCAAGATCCTTTACTATCGGGATTTCTAACCGAGCATATTTTTTAGGTAGTATCCTTTGTTTATATAAAACTGTAACTCTATTACTATCGCACCCTAATATATCTTCTACCTTATTTGGAGTTGCACCATAACCTAAATACCTATCAAATTGCATGTTAGGATGAATTGAACTATTTATAATTAATGCTTTAGCAACCAATGGATCAACCAAATTACATCTTCCCATCAACTCCGCCGCTTTTCTAGCCACCAACGGTGCAGCAAAGCTAGTACCACTAGCAAAAAAACGCGAACTTCCATCTATACCCACCAAATGAAAAGGGTTTCTTTCGCAACCACCAAATTCTACTATGTCAGGCTTTACCTTAGCTCCTTCTCTCCCCTCTCCAGTACTACTATATGGCGCTCTAATTATTTTTTGTTCTAGATCAAATGTATAAGCTCCAATACCTAGACCATTTACAGTATCCGAGGGAGATTGAATTCTTCTACTATCATCGTCTTCCAAATCACCATCATTTCCTACAGCTACTGTAAATAACCTTTCTCCATTTTGTGATAGACTGTCGATTACATACGTGAATCTTGAAATATAATCATCTTCAATAGGTCCATATGGACCTATTGATAAATTATATATTTTTATATCCGTTCTTTTGGGTACAACCTCTTCAATAACATCTATAACTTCATATAAGTCTACATCATTGGGATCAGATGGAGGAAGGACACGGAAGCTCTCCACATTTACAAATGGGGTTTCAAGCGTATCTTCTTTCCCGTATTCCTTTAGATCACCATAGAGGATTGTACCTACCACTCCCGTTCCGTGTTGGATAAAATCTGGGATTTCTTCTGTTTCAATAGAATAATTTTCTTTAGAGAAATCTTTAAAATACGGAGAATTTTCTTTGAGTCCCCCGTCAAACACTCCCACTAAAACAGATGATTTTGTTTTTTCAGGCGGAGGTTTTGGCAAAGATAGGTTAGTTAGAGATCCTCTAATTTCTGGAACTCCTCTAAAAACCATTGGATGTACAGTTCGAATTGGATTAAAATTTACCAAGTGCTCTAATGTTTCCCGTTCCACATATGCACTGATGAATGTTGGGCCAGGTGAATAACTGCGAATTTTAACCTTATTAGGATTTCCCCCATATTTATTAAACAGATTCATAAATCTTTCTTCCGCTACATCTTCCAAGTTACCAAACGGATGTAAAACAAATTCAACACGCCCACTATCCCAGTCTTTATTAAAAATATTTAGAAGATAATTGTTATCCCCAATATAAAATTCCTCCACTATTCTAATGTCATCAATAAAACCTTTAGGTAATTCAGAAGACTTTTGATTAAGTAGATGCTCTAAATACACTAGTTCATCCTCTGACATTCTTAGGAATATACTCTTCCCCTGCCTTATTTTCTCTTTTCCATTGTTCACTTCTTTCTCCTGCCATTTTTTTGAACCAACGTCTTTTACTCCCGACTGCTTTATTAAATTATTGGGATGATATGATTTCGCGGTATAACCCAGAGCCATTTTCATGTTAAATATTACTTCATCTAATCTATTTTCAGGTGGAATTTCTTTAACTTTGCCTTTCACCGTATAAATCTGACTGAGTAGTTTGTTCCTTGCCTCTTCATAAGATGGTCTTCTGTCAGTAATAGGGGCACCCGGTCTATTTTGATCTGGAAAAATATAGTTCTCTCCTCTACCTAAAATAGGTCTAAATTTATCATCCATCTAAATTTCCTCCTTTTTATTTTAGATAATACTGTATAGTTGAAGGACTTTTTCCTAACCAACTAGCTAAAGTCCTTATAGAAACATCTAAGTTTTCCTTTGCTAATTTACAAAACTTCTTGTTAAATTCAACAATATCTCCTTTTATAAAATCGGGTAATTCCCTAAGTAAAGCATTTTCAAGACTTATTTCAGAAAGAATAGACTTCCTTTTAGCTCTTTCCACTAACTTGCAAATATCAGCACCTGACAATCCTTCAGCCATCCCACCTATTAATTGAATTATATTGACTACATCTTTATTCATTTCAATATTAGTTAGTTCGTTCAACAGAATTTGGATTCTTTCCTCCTCTTCAGGCAATCTAATTTCAATTGCCCTATCAAATCTCCTCCAAATTGCGTCATCTAATAGGCTAGGATGATTAGTTGCTGCAATTAAAATGGTGTGGCTAGGCCAATTCTCTAGTTCCTTTAATAGCACATTTACTATTCTTTTTAATTCTCCTAAATCAGACATGTCATCTCTTCTTTTAGCTACGGCATCGAACTCATCCAAAAGTAGGATTGAGGGTCTTGATTTTGCATAATCTAAAACTTTTTTCATGTTTTGCCCGGTTTTTCCTAGATAACTCGAAATTGTACTAGAAAGGTCAAGAACAATTAGGCTGAGGTCAAAAACCCCTGAAATATATTTTGCAAGTTCCGTTTTTCCAACACCAGGAGGCCCATATAATAATAAAGAACTAGGTGGATTCAATCCCACACTCATAAGTTTCTTTGATTCCTTTCTCTCTTGGATAAATGTATCAATTAGCTCATTAACCTTATTCGTAAAAATCGGTCGTGCAATTTCTATCGGTTCATCAATTGTTGCTAGAGAGAAAAGTGTCTCAGTATCAACAGGTGAATCCCCCATCCCTATTGATCTTTTTGTACTAGCACCAACTCCATGTTGCGAAAGTGCCTCAGCTATCTCATCTGCAATTCCGGGATGAGTATCCTTAATTCGTCTAATTAACCTCATGGCAATAGACCTTACAGTTCTATAATCCTCATCTAACGATGCTCTGATAAGGGTTGGCAACAATTTTTCTAAACTCATCGTATCATACACCTCAATTTACTATTTAAATAATACACAACAAAAACACTTTAAACACAACATAATTTATTAATGGTGTATTATAATATTACCCATTCAATAATTATAATACACTTAAGTGTATATTTTAACAATAAAAAACTTAATTTTTGAATAAAAAAGTGAACCTTTTATTCTCGAGATAGGACTCAATAAATTTATAACTCATATTTTATTGCTAGCACAGCAGCCTCTATCTTTAATGGATTGAGTTAACTTAAATTTAGTATTAGTATAGGAATCGATAAACGGAAATAAATCCCTAACCAACGCTCTCTACCTTTTATGCTTAAAAAAAGTTTAAAGTTACTTTGGTAAATTCTCCGGTTTATCTACACAAAATGACAGAAGTAATCAGTAAAACTATATTAATCCGCTGATAAAATACGTCTCGTCTTTTAATTATTTATAAAGGAGTTTTGTAATATTGGCATCATATAAAAAGTATCAATCTAAATCTGGCATACGTTGGCTTGTCCAGATTAGTTTGGGGAAAGATCCCATTACCGGAAAATATAAAAGTACAACTCGAAGGGGGTTCAAAACAAAGAAAGAAGCAGAAGCTGCCGCAAGAGCAATTCTCACACAACATTCGCGGGGAACTTTTATAACTGAAAATAAAATTACCTTTGAGGAAGTATATAACGAGTGGATGTTATCAGAAGAAAGACGATTGAAACCATCTACGATGCACAGTAAAGCTATGAAATTTAAAAAGCATATTTTACCGTATTTCTCAAAACTATATATACAAAGAATAAGTTCTGATCATTGTCAGGATTTTATTGATCAGCTTTCGTCTAAGATTAAATCATTTAAAGAATATGGTAATCAGTTAGAGCTGCTATTTCGTTATGCGATTAAGATAAAGATCATTGTTAAAAACCCTATGGATTTCGTCATCTATCCGTCTATTTCTGACGAGCAACAATACTCGCAGGATGGATTGAACGTACTTCACTGGGAAAAGGATACGGTTCAGTATTTCTTAGAAAAATGCGAGGAAGAATTGACCTTTAGGGAATATGCCTTATTCAGAATGCTCCTGTTTACTGGTATTAGAAAAGGCGAGTTAGGAGCGCTTCTTGAAAGTGATATTAACACGGAAAAAATGAGCATCACTATCAATAAAACACTGTTTTGGAAAAGTCAAAAGTATTCATTGCTTACTCCTAAAACCCCAAACTCTAGAAGAGTCATTTTCCTCGATCAAAAGACATTTGAAGTTCTATTACACTTAAAAGAATTAAACCAAGAGTTACACAATGATTTTGGCAATCCAGAGATAGAGCATTTCTTATTTCCAAGTGTTTCTGATTTAAAACCAATGCGACATTCTTATCCAAATAAATTATTAGAATCAGCATGTAAAAAGTTTGAGGTATAATATTAAAGTTCATGGGCTTAGGCATACACATGCCTCTATGTTATATGCAGCTGGTGCTCGAATGAAGGATATACAGAGGAGATTAGGACATGCAAGATTAGCGACAACCATGGATACCTATACTCATCTGACAGAAAAAAGTGAAAAGCATTTAAATCATCTGCTTATTGAATATCTAAAATCAAAGAATAATGGTCCCCAAAAGATACGGTAGTGAATGTAATTAAAATAATTCCAGTCACTTTCCAGTCAATGCACCTTTTTTTATTAAAAAAGCCTGCTTGGAATCGAGTTCCAAACAGGCTCAAACCCAGTAGTACCAAGGGGTTTAACGTTTTGAGAACTGTGGTGCACGACGAGCGCCTTTAAGACCGTACTTCTTACGTTCTTTCATTCTGGCGTCACGAGTTAGGAAGCCTTCTGCTTTAAGTGAGCTACGGTATTCTGGGTTAGCTTCAAGCAATGCACGGGCAATTCCGTGACGGATTGCTCCAGCTTGACCAGTGAAACCACCACCGTGAACATTAACGATTACGTCATATGTTCCTTGTGTTTCAGTTGCTACTAGTGGTTGATTTAAAATTAACAGCTGCGTTTCATATGGAAAATAACCAGCTGCATTACGTCCGTTGATCGTAATGTTACCTGTTCCAGGTACTAAACGTACACGAGCAGTTGATTTTTTACGACGACCTGTGCCATAGTATTGTACTTGTGCCAAATTCTTTTACCTCCTTTTAGTTACCCGCGAAGCTCATAAACTTCCGGTTTTTGTGCTTGATGCGTATGTTCTGGTCCTCTGAATACATGTAGTTTCTTAGCCATTCTACGTCCTAGAGGGCCATTAGGAAGCATACCTTTAACTGCTATCTCCAGCATACGTTCAGGGTATTTCGTACGCATTTCGTATGCAGTACGTTCTTTTAAACCACCTGGATAATTTGTATGGCGGTAGTATATTTTGTCTGTAATTTTATTACCAGTCAATTCAATTTTCTCAGCATTAATAATAATTACATGGTCACCAGTATCTGCATGCGGTGTGTAAGTTGGCTTATGCTTTCCACGAAGGATTGTAGCAACTTCACTAGCTAAACGACCTAATCGTTTACCTTCTGCATCAACAACTAACCATTTGCGTTCAATGTTATTTTCATTTGCCATGAAAGTTGTGCGCATGAGTGTTTCCCTCCATATCCTTAAAATCAAAAACAAATTCGTTCGTCTATTTCAACATAATTAGTTTCCGGGGCTAATCATGGTTTTGAAATAAAATGCCATAGATCATAATACACCAAATGCTAGCATAATGTCAAGAGTTACTCCTCATTATTCACACTTTTTCTCCATATAAGTGTGTGTTCAAAAAGGAGGATAAAAAACGGTCAAGGATAAGATCCCAAGCGACCTTGAAAAAGCAGTGTACTTTTTCTGCGTGTGATGCGGAGCTGACGTAATTTCCTTTCCTTGAAAAGCCGCGGTGTATTGCTGGCGAAGCATACTCTGTCCTGTTGTAGTGCCAACACTAGCACATTCCTTTGCGTCAAAGTTCGAGGCGACGCAGTTTTTGATAGCGGGCTGTATAGGTCATAATGCCTTCTACGTTGCACACAGGACGTGAGCAATTTTAGTAGAAGATCTTTTATTAGATACATGAAGTACTAGTATAGCTTCCTTGGCTCATTCCTACGCAGGAAAAGTTTTTTTCATTTCCAAGAAGCACAGAAACAAGTCAATAAAGAAAACTTAGCTAGCGGCAAGCACAGCTAGACGCTAGCCTAGTTGCACTTAATACTTAGAACTTAAAATTTTTGACTTTGCTAATGAACTTCAATGCTTTATACGTTCTCACGTGCATAGAATTTCGGAGTATCCTTATTACCAGGCCTTTTTAAATAACCTATATTAGAACGTTTAAATAGTACTTAAAAATAACCGCGTGAATTTCCTTTATTTCATTATAAAGTGGATCTTCAATCAGTAGGGATTCTTTCCCCCCTACCTGATTGTTAGTACGCAAGAGTATGACCTAAAAGCCTCTGAACAGAATCGGACATTTGACTTGCAATTGGCTCTTCCACTTATCCTCCTAGGTTTCACCTTGTAGCATGAAAGAACGAACTCATATTTCTAAATACAAGCCTTCTGTTGATCAAAATGCTACTTCTTCATGCTTCGAACTTCGCATTCGCAGGACATACTAGTGTCAATCATTGCAATCCGACAAGCAAAACTATCGACAGCATTACACCACATACAGAAAAAGAGCTTTTCCTTTTTACCAGACAAAGTAGCTTAACAGCGTTACACTCCGCACAGCAATTTTTGGAAGGATAAGAAAAGGTTTCAATAGTGACACACCATTCAATGCTTTTCATTCAAGGTCATTGCGTTGTTCTGTACCGACCGCGCTCCTCTTTACCCTTTAAACACGAGTACGTACATACACGTTTATTCTTCTTACACTTTATACAGTACGTGTATCGCTCATATTCATTTCACAAGCCTTTTCAACTGTTTTAAGGGGTTTTTTGTACTTGTCATTCCTTTAATACTTCACACGCCACAAATAAAGCCCCTGTGGCGGCGCAGTATCACCTGCTAGTCTTCTATCCTTCTTTGCAAACAATTCCTCTATTTCGTCTTGATTTCTCTTTCCTTGGCCAACATCTAATAAGAACCCAACGATAATCCGTACCATATTATACAAAAAACCATTTCCTCGAAAGATAAATTCGATTTCTGATCCTCTTTTTTCACAAGACACTTGATACAGCGTTCTTTCTCTGCTCCCTTTTGTTTCTGCTTTTGCAGAAGAAAAGGTCGTGAAATCATGGGTTCCCTCAAAATAGCGGCACGCCCTTTGGATAGATGAAATATCTAAATCATACGGGAAAAAATATGCATAATTACGTCTAAACACATTAGGTTCCGCTTCATTTAACACGTAGTAACGATATTCCTTTTCAACGACATCGTATCTTGCATGAAATGTATCGTGAACCGTCTCTACCTCTTTAACGTAAACATCATCAGGGAGTAATGTATTCAGTGCTTGTTTCCAATTATTTAAAGGAATGTCATAAGGCGAATCAAAATGGATGGTCTGACCGATGGCATGTGCCCCTCCATCCGTCCTCCCGGATGGATGGATCCGGATATGTCTTCCCTTATGCATTTTCATTAAAACATCTTCTATTATTCCTTGAATCGTACGTTTTCCCGGTTGTATTTGAAAACCAGAGAAAAAAGAGCCGTCATATTGAATGGCGCATTTCAATCTTTCCATTTTATTGCCCTTTCTTACCTAATTTCTTGTCAAGATTAATCCAATAATAACAGTACTAAATAATATATAGATTATGATATCAAGTTTGCCGAATTTTAATTCACGCAGTTTGGTTCTTCCTTCACCACCTTGGTAACCTCTAGCTTCCATTGCCATAGCAAGTTCCTCAGCACGTTTGAAGGCACTCACGAATAATGGAACAAGTAATGGTACGACAGCCTCTACCCTATCCTTGATCGGTCCCGTCCGAAAGTCCACCCCTCGTGATGCTTGCGCTTTAGAGATCTTTTCTGTCTCCTGTAATAATGTCGGTATGAACCGCAATGAAATAGACATCATTAATGCCAGCTCATGTACAGGAAACTTCACTCTTTTTAATGGGTGCAGAAGGCTTTCGATCGCATCGGTTATTTCTATCGGTGTTGTCGTTAGTGTTAAAAGCGAGGTTACTAAGATAAGCAAAAAGAAGCGCATCGAAATAGCAAACCCTTGAATAAGGCCTCCTGAATAGACTTTAAAGGAAAAAATCTCGAAAACAGGCGTACCTTCCTTCGTAATAATGATATGAAGCAAGAAAGTAAAAATAATTAAAAACCACACAGGCAGAAGACCTTTTAAAATAAATCGGATCGGTACTCGTGATGTAAACATACTAGCTAAAGCAAAGGTAGTAAGTATGGCATAACTCCAAACATTGTTCGCTAAAAATACAATAAATACAAAAATAAAAATAATAGTGATTTTTGTTCGTGGATCAAGCCGGTGAACAAGGGAATTCCCCGGTACGTACTGCCCAATAACAATGGCATTATTCATGGACGCTTCCCTCCTTGATCACATTAGCTATTGTACTAGCAAGCTCTTTTTCAGTCTGACGGGTAAAAGGAATGCTTACTCCAAATCTTGCTTCAAACCGATCAAGAAATGTTACTATTTCTGGAACATCAAGTTGAACTTTCTGTAATGCTGCTTTTTGTACGAAAACTTCTTCTGGCTTACCTTCCATATATTTTGTTCCTTTGTTCAGAATAATCACATGGTCAGCATAGGTAACGGCATCCTCCATACTATGTGTAACTAATATCGTCGTCAGCCTCTCCTTTTGATGTCTATCATAGAACATATCCATCATTTCCCTTTGGCCTCGGGGATCAAGTCCTGCTGTAGGCTCATCGAGAACAAGCACTTTTGGCTTGGTTGCCAATACACCCGCAATTGCAACTCTCCGCATTTGTCCACCGCTTAAATCGAACGGAGATCGTTCTAAAAAGTCTTCCGTTAATCCGACTGCTGGCAGCACCTCATTAATACGCCGTTGTATTTCGCTATCCCCAACACCAAAATTTTTCGGACCAAAGCTAATGTCTTTAGCGATTGTTTCCTCGAATAGTTGATGCTCCGGATATTGGAATACAACGCCGACACTACTTCTCAATTTTTTCATATCCTTTGGCTTCTTGTCAGGGGTTAAGTGATAATCACCTATCCATACTTCTCCTTCTGTAGGCTGAAGTAAACCATTTAGATGCTGTATTAATGTCGACTTTCCTGAACCTGTATGTCCAACAATGGCGACAAATGTACCTGAAGGAATATGAAAATTCAACTGATCGATAGCTTTATGAGCGAATGGCGAATTCTGCTGATATGTATAGCTTACGTTCTTGAATATAATGTCCATAATTCCTCCAACAATTCTTTATGATTTAATGGTTCCTGACTAATCGGAATACCCGCTTGTTTTAATTCATTAGCTAAGGTTGCTATAAACGGTACATCCAAACCAATTTCCCGCAACTCCTGTTGTTGAGAAAAAAGCGTTCTTGGCGTTGTTTCCTGCCAAACTTCACCCTCATTCATAACAATAACGCGATCTGCTTGAACTATTTCCTGTAAATCATGTGTAATTGTCAGTAACGCTACATTGTTTTTCTCTTGGACCCCCGTAACGGTTGCCATTATTTCTTTTCTTCCTTTTGGATCAAGCATGGCAGTTGCCTCATCCAAAATGAGAACTTTTGGCGATATAGCTAAGACACTTGCTATGGCAATACGCTGTTTTTGTCCTCCAGATAGACGATGAGGTTCTGTTAAACGATAATCTTGCATACGGACAGCATCAAGCACGACTTCTATACGGGTAAGCATGTCTTCTCTTGAAAAGCCTCGGTTCTCCATGCCAAACGCAACATCATCTTGTACAGTCGTTCCAACAAATTGATTATCGGGATTTTGAAATACCATCCCTACATCTTTTCGGATATCCCAAATCGTTTCCTCTTGAACAAGCTTGCCATCAATATAAATTTCTCCTTCTTGAGGAAACAACAGTCCATTCATAAGTTTTGCGATGGTTGATTTACCGGATCCATTATGGCCGATAATGGCTACCCATTCCTCTTTATAGATTTCAAAACTGCAATTTTTTAATACCCAAGGCTGCTCTTCTCCATATCGAAACGATACATTTCTAAACTCAACCAATTTATTGCTCATCGATTACTCCTCCTATGTCTCCTATCCTTGGGAATTTGGTATTCTAGTATTAAAGTATCCGATTTTTATATCAGCAACGTTATCGCTGTCTCACTTACTTTAGTATTGCTACATAGATATCTGACATCCACCTGCGTGGACAAGCAACTCTCACCACTGTCCAATAGAAAAACTTGGCTTGTCGCCAAGTCTTTATGGCGAAAGCTATAGTTTTTCTTATACTATAAACCCTAAAGTTTTATACTTTCCTATAAAGATTATCACAGACGAAAGCTTGTCTACACCAGCGATAGTGCAGATGACCGGCTAATTGTATTCATACTTCAAAAAAGTTTCTTAAGGTGCAAAAAAAGGGCTTGGATGCACCTCGTAGAAGAGATTCAGTCCTGCCCTTGTCGTTGTAGTTACATGAAACTAGGTGATTTTTTTCCGATTACACTAGTTCAATGATGGCCATGTTCGCTCCATCACCTTGACGAGCACCTAATTTAAGAACACGTGTGTATCCACCTTGACGATCTTCATAACGCGGAGCCACATCATTGAAAAGTTTTTGAATCACATTATCATTTTCGTTGGCTTCTTTATTGTATAAAAAGGCTGCCGCTTGCCGACGTGCATGAAGATCTCCACGCTTGCCCAATGTAATCATTTTTTCAACGACAGATTTTAGCTCCTTTGCTTTTGCTTCCGTTGTTTCAACCCGTTCATATACAATTAAATCAGAAGCAAGGTTACGAAGCAAAGCCATACGCTGATCGGTTGTACGACCTAATTTTCTAGCCATGGACTATCCCTCCTTTTCTTTGATGACTTAAAAACCATTCAATGAAGAAACTTATAGCCTTTGTAAGGCATTCATGCCAAAAACTCCTCTTAACGTACACCTTTTTTCTTCCTCAGAAACGAAATTATCTTTCTTGCTCCAAGTGAAACAGAAAATGATGTAAAGAATGAAGCAGCCGGCTAATATGAATGGGTTATTCGTATATGCAAACACCGCTTTCCGATGCGTAATTTGCTTATTTATAGTGATCAAATATGATTAGTCATCATTACGCAAACTAAGTCCAAGTTCACTTAACTTTGACTTTACTTCTTCTAACGACTTGCGACCAAGGTTGCGCACCTTCATCATATCTTCTTCTGTTTTATTTGCTAGTTCTTGCACTGTATTTATTCCAGCACGTTTTAGACAGTTATAGGACCGAACAGAAAGATCAAGCTCTTCAATGGTCATTTCCATCACTTTTTCTTTCTGATCTTCTTCTTTTTCAACCATAATTTCAGCATTTTTCGCTTCATCCGTTAATCCCACAAAAATATTAAGATGCTCGGTGAAAACTTTTGCTCCTAAAGAAACAGCTTCTTCAGGGCGAATGCTTCCATCTGTCCATACGTCCAATGTTAATTTATCATAATTGGCTACTTGGCCTACACGTGTATTTTCCACCTGATAGGTCACACGAGAGACTGGCGTAAAGATTGAATCAACTGGAATCATACCGATTGGCTGATCATCACGTTTGTTTGCTTCAGCAGGACGATAGCCGCGTCCACGTTCTGCTGTCATTTTCATATGCAAGCTGCCTTTGCTATTTAATGTAGCAATTAGCAAATCCGGATTTAATACTTCTACATCACTATCATACGTTAGGTCTGCAGCCGTAACTTTTCCTTCTCCCTGCACATCAATCTCTAATGTCTTCTCCTCATCGGAGTAAATTTTTAGAGCCAGTTTTTTCAGATTCAAAATAATCGTTGTCACATCTTCAACAACACCATCAATTGTTGAAAACTCATGAAGCGCTCCATCAATTTGAACTGATGTAATAGCAGCACCTGGAAGTGAGGATAGTAGGATACGACGCAAGGAGTTTCCTAGGGTGGTACCATATCCACGTTCAAGCGGTTCGACTACGAATTTTCCAAATGTAGCATCATCGCTGATTTCTACCGTCTCAATTTTTGGTTTTTCAATTTCGATCATTCCTTAAAACCCTCCTTTAAAACGTCGAAACCCCGGTTAGACCGTATGTCTAACCGAAATTCCCCAAATAGGCAGTTGGCGTTTCTGCACTACCTGTTATTCATTCGTACGTTCTTGTCTCATGGATGCTGTTCACTAAAGAGTACGACCTTTAGACTTTTAGCTATCATAACCCATTATAGACAGGGTGACAAATTATATACGGTAAAATTATACACGACGACGTTTTGGCGGGCGACAACCATTATGAGGTACTGGAGTTACATCACGAATAGCTGTAACTTCCAATCCTGCTGCTTGAAGTGAACGAATAGCTGCTTCACGTCCAGCACCTGGTCCTTTAACCGTTACTTCAAGTGTCTTCATACCACTTTCAAGTGCAGATTTAGCAGCAGTTTCAGCTGCCATTTGTGCAGCGAAAGGCGTAGATTTTTTTGAACCTTTAAAGCCAAGCGCACCAGCTGAACTCCAGCCAACCGAATTACCTTGCATATCCGTAATGGTAACAATGGTATTGTTAAAGGTAGAACGGATATGTGCTACACCTGACTCAATATTCTTTTTCACACGGCGTTTACGTGCGGTTGATTTTTGTGCCATTAGTTGTTAACCTCCTTTAGCATTTATTTCTTTTTCCCAGCAATCGCATGACGTGGGCCTTTGCGTGTACGTGAATTATTTTTTGTTTTTTGTCCACGAACCGGAAGACCACGACGGTGACGAATACCACGGTAAGAGCCAATTTCAATAAGACGCTTAACATTTAGAGAAACTTCACGACGAAGATCCCCTTCTATCGTATACTCATCTACTGCCTTACGAATTCTTCCTAATTCGTCCTCTGTTAGATCCCGTACTCGAGTGTCTTCAGAAACGCCTGCTTCTTTAAGGATTTTCTGTGCAGTCTTTTTTCCAATTCCGTAAATATACGTTAAGGAAATGACTATTCGTTTATCACGTGGAATATCAATACCTGCAATACGTGCCATAAAGTTTTAACACCTCCTGTTTATTATCCTTGTTTTTGCTTATGCTTCGGATTTTCACAAATCACCATTACTTTTCCATTTCGTTTAATGACTTTACATTTTTCACAAATGGGTTTTACAGATGCTCTGACTTTCATCATCTTACCTCCTTTAATATCGGAGCTCACTTATTTATAACGGTACGTAATTCGTCCTCTTGTTAAATCATACGGAGAAAGTTCAACCGTTACTTTATCGCCAGGAAGAATGCGAATAAAATGCATACGTATTTTACCAGATACATGAGCTAGTACCGTATGACCATTTTCTAACTCGACATTAAACATCGCATTAGGTAGCGTTTCAGTTACGGTTCCTTCCACTTCAATTACATCGTCTTTCGCCATCGTGTTGATCTCCCTTCTTCAAATCAGTCACAACTTCATTGACAAATTTTGCTATGGCAAATCGCAATTTACCATTTGTGACACGACCAGTTTCTAGAAGGCTGTTTTGGACTTCTGGAGAAATATAATCCATTAACTCGATATGATGAAGATTCTTTTTCTTTGGTCGATCATATTTACGTTTTTCCCCATCAGCAAGCAAGACATACTTATCATCGACTAAATTAATAACGACTGCGTATTGACCCGCATCACGTCCTTGCATAATACGAACAACTTGACCTATCAGCGGAATCGAATCATCTTCCTTCAACAAGCGATCACCTTCACTTAGGCTATAGTTTATATGGTTCCTTTTAAACAAAAGGATTAGTTACCTTACTCACTTTTATCCTGTGTCACGTTTATTCAAGTATATATTAATAGTCACATAATACTCACGACTAATTATAACTTTTCAACAGTAAAAATGCACCTTTTCCAGTTAAAAGATACTATTTTTCTATTTTTGCTTGGATATCTTGAAATACTTGATTGATTTCTTGATCACCATTTACCGTTACCAGATAACCTTTATCATGATAAAAGTCTAATAACGGCTTCGTTTGCTCTATATTTACAGATAGACGTTTTTTAACCGTTTCAGGTTTATCATCATCCCGTTGGATTAAAGTTGAGCCATCTTTATCACAGATCCCGTCTTCTTTTGGCGGGTTATAAACTACATGATAAGTTGTTCCGCATGTTGGACAAATTCTACGGCCAGTTAGACGCTCCACTAATTTTCCTTCTGGCACATCTACATGGATGACGTAATCAATGGATTGATTGATATCCTTTACTATGCTTTCTAACGCTTCTGCTTGAGCGATCGTTCGCGGAAAACCGTCCAATAAAAAGCCATTTTTGCAATCGTCTTTGCGTAGACGCTCTTTGACGATGCCGTTTGTAACTTCATCTGGAACAAGCTCTCCTTGATCCATATATTCTTTTGCTTTTTTACCTAGGTCTGTTCCCTCTTTAATAGCTAAACGGAACATATCTCCTGTTGAAATATGAGGGATGTTATATTTTTCGTTTATTTTTTCAGCCTGCGTACCCTTACCGGCACCTGGCAGACCCATTAAAATTAAATTCAACAGATTTCCCCTCGCTCTCGTTTCCAGCAAAATTACTTAATAAAACCTTTATAGTGACGCTTCACCAGCTGGCTTTCTAATTGTTTCATTGTTTGCAGAGCTACACCAACAACAATTAATAAGCTCGTTCCACCAATTTGTACGGATTGCGGTAGGTTAGCCATTTTACCAAGAGCAATTGGCAATACAGATACAGCTGCTAAAAATAATGCCCCTACAAACGTTAAACGGTACAGAACTCTCGTTAAATAGGTTTCCGTATTTTTACCTGGTCGAATTCCAGGAATATAGCCGCCCTGCTTTTGTAAATTCTCTGCCATTTGTTCCGGGTTTACTTGAACAAAGCTGTAGAAATACGTAAAAGCAATAATCAGTACGACATAAATTCCCATACCTATTGGCTCTGTATAATTAAAGATCCGTTGAATCGTCGCGGCAATATCCCCATCAAAAAAGCTGGCAACTGTACTTGGTGCCATAATAAATGCAATTGCAAAGATAACCGGGATGACACCAGCACTATTTACTTTTAACGGTAAATGTGTAGAGTTGCCCCCTACCGGAGAACGATTAACAAGTTTTTTCGCATATTGAATAGGTATTTTACGCAGTGCTTGTTGAATAAAAATTACGCCAACTGTTACTGCAATAACTACCAAGGCAATTAAGGCGACAATGACAATATTAATAAACAGATCATCACCAGGGTTCATAAAATACTGGCTATATAGTTGCTTGATACCGTTTGGTACTGCTGCTACGATACCAGCGAAAATGATAATCGAGATTCCATTGCCTACGCCATTTGCGGTAATTTGTTCACCAAGCCACATTAAAAATGCTGTTCCACTAGTTAAAACAATGGCAATAACAGCAAATTTCATCGGACCAGGATCAGCGATCAACATACCGCCTGCCATTGCATTAAAGCCTATTGACATCGCAATTGCTTGAATAAATGCAATTACGATTGCACCATAGCGTGTAATCTGGGCTAATTTCTTTCTGCCTACTTCTCCTTGCTTTTTCCATTCCGTAAACTTTGGTACAACATCCATTTGCAGTAATTGCATAATAATGGATGCAGTAATGTACGGCATTATTCCCATGGCAAAGATCGAAAAGTTTTGCAGTGCTCCTCCACCAAACGTATTTAAAAAGCCAAACACGTTTTGAGAATTCATAAAATCAATTGCCTGCCTATCTGTAAAAGGCACAGGAATAAATGTACCAAGACGGAAGACAACTAACATGAGTAATGTAAAAATTATTTTCCGTCTTATATCACCTACGCGCATAAAATTGGAGATTGTACGGAACATTAGATCACCTCTGTTTGTCCGCCCGCTGCCTCAATTGCTTCTTTAGCTGAAGCAGAGAACTTGTGAGCTTTTACTGTTAGTTTCTTTTCAATCGTTCCATTACCTAGTATTTTAATACCAGCTTTTAATTTACTAACTACGCCTTCTTCCAGTAATAGCTCAGGTGTAATTTCAGTGCCATCTTCAAAGCGGTTTAACGTATCGATGTTAACAATGGCAAACTCTTTACGATGAATATTTGTAAATCCACGTTTAGGCAGACGTTGGAATAGTGGCATTTGACCACCTTCAAAACCTGGGCGAGTGCCACCTCCAGAACGTGCTTTTTGTCCTTTATGTCCACGTCCGGATGTTTTTCCATTACCTGATGACATTCCACGGCCTACTCGATTACGGCTTTTACGTGCACCTTCTGCTGCCTTCAATTCATGAAGTTTCATGCGAGCACCTCCTCTTTACGCTTATTTCGTAATTAAACTTCTTTAACCGTTAGTAAATGAGATACTTTGTTAACCATACCGCGAACGGCTGGTGTATCTTCATGAACAACCGATTGGCGAATTTTTTTTAGTCCTAATGCTTGAACAGTTTTTCTTTGTGCTTCTGTTCCACCAATAACACTGCGCGTGAGGGTGATTTCTAATTTTTTAGACATAACAATTCCCTCCTTATCCTAACAGTTCTTCTACAGACTTTCCACGTAGTTTTGCTACATCTTCTGCGCGTTTTAAGTTTGTTAATCCGTTTAAAGTTGCACGGATCATATTAATCGGTGTGTTTGAACCTAGTGATTTTGTTAAAATATCACCAACACCAGCAAGTTCTAAAATAGCACGTACCGGACCACCGGAAATAACTCCAGTACCTTCTGCTGCTGGTTTTAACAATACATTACCTGAACCAAACTGACCGTGAATTTCATGTGGAATTGTGGTCCCAACGATTGGTACGGTAATTAGATTTTTCTTTGCATCATCAACTGCTTTTTTAATTGCTTCTGGTACTTCTTGCGCTTTTCCAGTACCAAAACCTACATGACCATTTTTATCTCCGACTACCACTAGAGCTGCAAAGCGGAAGCGACGTCCACCTTTTACAACTTTTGCAACACGGTTAACCGCAACAACACGCTCTTCAAGATCTAACTTGTTCGGATCAATGTTTTTATTCATGTATGTCCCTCCTTTATCGATTAAAATTCAAGACCTGCTTCTCTTGCAGCATCTGCTAAAGCTTTCACACGTCCATGATAAAGGTAGCCTCCGCGGTCAAAGACAACCGATTTGTAACCTTTATCCTGAGCACGTTTAGCAATCATTTCTCCGACCTCTTTTGCTGCTTCTACATTGCTTGTAGATCCAGTTACATTTAGTTCTTTATCTTTTGTAGAAGCACTTGCAAGTGTAGTTCCACTTACATCATCAATTAATTGTACATAAATGTGTTTATTTGAACGGTAGACGTTTAAACGAGGACACTGTGCTGTACCATGAACTGTCTTACGAACACGAGCGTGCCTTCTTTTACGTACCGCATTTTTATCAGGTTTTGTAATCACTTAGGTCACTCCTTTCTGCTACCTAGTCTTACTTGGCAGTTTTACCTTCTTTACGACGTACATATTCGCCTTCGTAACGAATTCCTTTACCTTTATAAGGCTCAGGCGGACGAATTGCTCTAATTTTGGATGCAATTGCTCCCACTTGCTCCTTATCAATTCCTTTAACGATAAGCTGTGTGTTTTTTGGTACGTCGATTTCGATGCCTTCGATTGGTTCGATTTCAACAGGATGAGAGAAACCAGCATTAATGACTACTTTGTTTCCCTGTTTTTGCGCACGATAACCAACACCGATAATCTCAAGTGACTTTTCAAATCCTTTACTTACACCTTCAACCATATTATTGATCAGGCTTCGGGTAGTTCCGTGTAATGCGCGGTGGTCTTTGTGATCACTTGGGCGTTCTAACGTAACCACATTTCCTTCAATATTTACTTTAATATCTTGATGTAGTTCTCTCGATAATTCACCTTTAGGGCCTTTCACAGTAACGACATTACCATCAAGTTTAACTTCTACGCCTTGGGGAATTTCGATTGGTTTAAGTCCTATACGAGACATTCCATGCACCTCCTCAACATTTAATACTCAATTACCAGACATATGCAATTACTTCGCCACCAACAGCTTGTGCACGTGCTTCTTTATCGGAAAGCACTCCTTTAGATGTTGATACGATAGCTATTCCTAAACCGTTTAGCACTCGAGGTACTTCCGTTGCTTTTGCATATACACGGCGTCCTGGTTTACTTATACGTTTAATACCTGTAATTACTCGCTCCTCGTTTGCACCATACTTAAGGAATATACGAAGAATGCCTTGCTTGTTGTCTTCCACAAGCTCGTAGTCAGAAACGAAGCCTTCACGCTTCAGGATGTCAGCAATTTCTTTTTTCATAGTAGATGCTGGAAGTTCTAACTTTTCATGTTTTACCATGTTAGCATTACGAATGCGAGTAAGCATATCTGCAATTGGATCTGTCATAACCATTTATCATTACCTCCTTCCCGAATAGGGGTTTACCAGCTTGCTTTTTTGACACCAGGAATTTGACCTTTATAGGCAAGTTCTCGGAAACAAATACGGCAAAGTTTAAATTTACGGATTACAGAATGTGGACGTCCACAACGCTCACAACGTGTATATTCACGAACTTTAAATTTTTGTGGTCGTTTTTGTTTTGCAATCATTGATTTTTTAGCCACTATTTTCCCTCCTTCGCTCTTTAGCTTACTTTTGGAAAGGCATGCCCAGCTGACTCAGAAGTTCACGAGCTTCTTCATCAGTGTTGGAGCTTGTTACAATAACAATATCCATACCACGGACTTTGTTAACTTTATCATAATTAATTTCTGGGAAAATTAGCTGTTCTTTAATACCTAATGTGTAATTTCCACGGCCATCAAATGCTTTTTTAGAAATTCCACGGAAGTCACGTACACGTGGAAGTGATACAGCAATTAGCTTTTGTAAAAAATCGTACATACGCTCACCGCGAAGGGTTACTTTCGCACCGATCGGCATTCCCTCACGAAGGCGAAAACCAGCGATTGATTTTTTTGCACGTGTAATTACAGGCTTTTGACCAGAAATTAATGCAAGCTCTTCAACAGCATTGTCCAAAGCTTTTGAGTTTTGTACTGCGTCACCAACACCCATATTAATTACAATTTTGTCGATTGCTGGCACTTGCATTACAGATTTATAGTTAAATTTTTTCATTAATGATGGTATTACTTCATCTTGATATTTTTTCTTCAGTTGATTCATCATGTCGCCCTCCTTTCGCTAAACCTATTTATCTAACGCTTTACCGGATTTTTTAGCGATGCGGACTTTCTTTCCATCACGCACTTCATAGCCAACACGGGTTGGTTCACCGGATTTAGGATCTAACGGCATTACGTTAGAAACATGGATTGGTGCTTCTTGGTTCAGAATTCCGCCTTGCGGATTCTCTTGAGAAGGTTTGGCATGTTTTTTTATCATGTTAATGCCTTCAACAAGCACTCGCTCTTTCTTCGGGTATGCTTCTAAAACTGTGCCTTCTTTTCCACGGTCTTTGCCGGAAATAACTTTGACTTTATCACCTTTTTTTACATGCATGCTTAACGCACCTCCTAACAAGGCTAATTTTTAGCTCATAAAGGATGTTCAAAAAGTCAAATAAAAATGACGCATCATTTCATCGTTGGCTTGTTTCTCCACTCTCATGCATTTAACTGTATACACTCTAGCTGCTCAAAACGGCGCCGTCTTGAAATTCTCAATCCTTTTTATCCTCTATTTGAACACACTCTTATAATACTTCTGGAGCAAGAGATACGATTTTCATGAACTTTGCATCACGTAATTCACGTGCGACTGGTCCAAAAATACGAGTTCCTCTTGGACTTTTATCATCACGAACAATTACCGCTGCATTTTCATCAAAACGAATATATGATCCATCTTTACGGCGTGCACCAGATTTCGAACGCACAATAACAGCTTTAACAACATCGCCTTTTTTGACAACGCCGCCTGGTGTTGCTTCTTTCACCGTACAAACAACAACATCACCGATATTAGCTGTTTTTCGTCCAGATCCGCCCAATACTTTAATGGTTAACAATTCACGAGCACCAGAGTTATCTGCAACTTTCAAACGACTTTCTTGTTGAATCATAACGCTGTGACCTCCCTTCAGATACCTTCTGAGCGAATTTTATTAGATAATTACCGCTTCTTCAACAATTTCTACTAAGCGAAAATGCTTGGTAGCTGATAGCGGACGAGTTTCCATAATTGTCACAATATCACCAATTTTTGCTTGGTTATTTTCATCATGAGCTTTAAATTTCTTAGAGTACTTTACACGTTTTCCGTATAGCTTATGAAATTTGTAAGTTTCAACTAACACCGTAATGGTTTTATCCATTTTATCAGAAACTACACGGCCAGTGTATACTTTACGTTGATTTCGTTCAGTCATTTTGAGGCTAACCTCCTCTCGAGATTTCTAGTTATTTACGCCCAATTCACGTTGACGTGCAATAGTTTTCATACGAGCAATTGATTTTCTTACTTCACGGATACGAGCAGTGTTTTCCAATTGACCAGTTGCAAGCTGGAAGCGTAAATTAAATAATTCCTCTTTTAAAGATTTAACTTTTTGTTCAATTTCGGCAGTGGTTAGTTCTCTAATTTCATTAGCCTTCATTGCTTTCACCACCAATTTCTTCACGTTTTACAAATTTAGTTTTAATCGGAAGCTTATGAGAAGCAAGACGCAACGCTTCACGAGCAACTTCTTCTGATACACCTGCGATTTCAAACATGATTTTCCCTGGCTTAACTACTGCTACCCATCCTTCTGGAGCACCTTTACCGGAACCCATTCGTACTTCTAATGGCTTTGCAGTATATGGTTTATCAGGAAAGATTTTAATCCAAACTTTACCGCCACGCTTCATGTAACGGGTCATTGCAATACGAGCAGCCTCAATTTGACGGCTTGTAATCCATGATGCTTCTATTGCCTGCAAACCGTAATCACCGAAAGATATTGTTGTACCGCCTTTAGCTTGGCCTCTCATTTTTCCACGATGTTGTCTACGATATTTCACACGTTTAGGCATTAACATAATGCAGTGCCCCCTTCCTTATTTATCAGTTTTAGTTGGAAGGACTTCACCACGATAAATCCACACTTTAACACCTAGCTTACCGTAAGTAGTGTCAGCTTCTGCTGTACCGTAATCGATGTCAGCACGCAGCGTGTGTAGTGGTACTGTTCCTTCGCTATAGTGTTCCGCACGAGCAATGTCTGCTCCACCTAGACGTCCAGATACTTGTGTTTTAATTCCTTTAGCGCCAGCACGCATAGTACGTTGAATTGCTTGTTTTTGTACACGTCGGAATGAAACACGATTTTCTAATTGACGGGCAATATTTTCAGCAACTAATCTTGCATCAAGATCTACTTTTTTAATTTCTACGATATTAATGTGAACCCGCTTGCCGGTTAAACTGTTCAAAGCTTTACGTAGTGATTCTACTTCTGAACCGCCTTTACCAATAACCATACCAGGCTTTCCAGTATGAATTGTGATATTAACACGATTTGCTGCACGTTCAATGTCAATTGAAGAAACAGCAGATGTTTTTAAACGGTTTTCTAGATATTCTCTAATTTTAATATCTTCATGTAGTAAGTCTGCATAGTCTTTATCTGCGTACCATTTCGACTGCCAGTCTTTAATGATACCGACACGAAGACCGATTGGATTTACTTTTTGACCCACTGACTATCCCTCCTTCTTTTCTGTTACCACAACTGTGATGTGGCTTGTGCGCTTATTAATTCTGCTTGCACGACCTTGTGCACGCGGACGGAAACGTTTCAACGTAACACCTTCGTTTACAAATGCTTCAGAAACAATCAGATTATCCGTGTCCATTTCATAATTGTGCTCTGCGTTTGCGACTGCAGAATTTAATACTTTTTCTACAATTGGAGAAGCACCGCGTTGTGTATGACGTAAAATCGCAATTGCTTCACCTACACTTTTTCCTCGAATAAGATCAACGACTAGACGTACTTTACGAGGAGCAATACGAACCGATTTTGCAACGGCTTTAGCTTGCATGATATGTGCCTCCTCTCATTTAGCGTTTTGTTTTCTTATCATCGCCGCCGTGCCCTCTAAAGGTGCGTGTTGGCGCGAATTCTCCTAGTTTATGACCGACCATGTCTTCCGTAATATAAACTGGTACATGTTTGCGTCCGTCGTACACAGCGATCGTGTGTCCAACGAATGTAGGGAATATAGTAGAACGACGTGACCAAGTTTTAATAACTTGTTTTTTGTCACTTTCATTTAACGTTTCAACTTTCTTCAATAAATGGTCATCTGCAAAAGGTCCTTTTTTCAAACTGCGACCCATGGATTAACCTCCTTTCGGATTGGAAAGACGGGCTGTTTTCCCGCCACTTTTTTTCGATTATTTTTTACGTTTACGAACGATAAATTTATCAGTTGGTTTGTTGCGTTTACGCGTCTTGTAACCAAGTGTAGGTTTGCCCCAAGGTGACATTGGTGACTTACGTCCGATTGGTGCACGTCCTTCACCACCACCGTGCGGGTGATCATTAGGGTTCATAACAGACCCACGAACTGTAGGGCGTTTGCCTAACCAGCGGGAACGACCTGCTTTTCCGATACGGATGAGTTCATGTTCAATATTACCGACTTGCCCTACTGTTGCACGACAAGTAGATAAAATCAAACGAACTTCACCAGAAGCTAAGCGAACCAAGGAGTATTTTCCATCGCGACCTAGAACTTGAGCTTCTGCACCCGCAGAACGAGCGAGCTGTCCTCCGCGTCCTGGTTTCAACTCGATATTATGAATGACTGTACCTACTGGAATATTTGCTAAAGGGAGCGCATTTCCTAATTTAATGTCTGCATTCTCACCAGATTCAATCTCTTGATTTACTTTCAAACCTTTCGGAGCTAAAATATAACGTTTTTCTCCATCAGCATAGTGAATTAATGCTATGTTTGCTGAGCGGTTTGGATCATATTCAATAGTAGCAACGCGTCCTGGTATACCATCTTTATCTCGTTTGAAATCGATGATACGGTATTGACGCTTATGACCGCCACCTTGATGACGAACAGTTAATTTCCCTTGATTATTTCGACCGCCTCGATTGTGCAATGGGCTTAACAGGGACTTTTCAGGCGTATCTGTTGTAATTTCTGCAAAATCAGATACGGACATATTACGTCTACCATTGGACGTTGGTCTAAACTTTTTAATCGCCATCTTTTTTCCCTCCTTCACGAAATCTTGTTAATTATGCTTCAAAGAAGTCTAGTTCTTTGCTATCTTCTGAAAGCTGTACAATGGCTTTCTTGCGATTTGGGCGGAAACCACCATAACGGCCCATACGCTTGAATTTACCTTTTAAATTCATTGTATTAACTTTTACTACCTTCACTCCAAACACATGTTCAACAGCTTGTTTAATTTCTGTTTTGTTTGCTTTTGGAGCGACTTCAAATGTGTATTTTTTTTCTGCCATTAGATCAGCTGAATGCTCTGTAATGACAGGGCGCTTTATAATATCACGTGGATCTTTCATTATGCAAGCACCTCCCCTGCTTTTTCAGCTGCATCCTTCGTCAAGATCAGCTTGTCATGTCCAAGCAAGTCTAGAACATTGATTTCCTCAACTGTTATTACTGTTACAGTTTGAAGATTATTAGTTGAACGAATAACTGTGTCATCTTTTTCAGTAACTACGATTAATGCTTTTGTATCAATTTTTAGTGCTTCAAGCATTTTCACAGCTTCTTTTGTTTTTGGTTCATCAAAAGTAAGACTTTCTAAAACAACGAGGTTGTTTTCTTTTAATTTTGATGAAAGCGCAGATTTTAATGCGAGACGACGTACTTTTTTTGGTAATTTATAGCTGTAGCTACGTGGAGTTGGACCAAATACTGTACCTCCGCCGACCCATTGTGGGGAGCGAATAGAACCTTGACGTGCACGACCAGTACCTTTTTGACGCCATGGTTTGCGTCCTCCACCACTCACTTCAGAGCGGTTTTTTACCGCATGGGTTCCTTGACGCATAGAAGAACGTTGCATTACTACAGCTTCATGTAAAACATGCGTATTTGGCTCAATGCCGAATACAGAATCGTTTAACTCCATTTCACCAGCTTGAGCTCCGTCTTGTTTAAATAGTGCTACTTTAGGCATGACATATCCTCCCTTCATCTGTATGATTAGTTAGCCTTGATCGCACTCGTGATTTTTACGAATGATTTTTTTGCACCTGGAACGTTACCTTTAATTAATAGCAGGTTACGCTCTTCATCTACTTTTACAACTTCAAGGTTTTGGATGGTTACTTGATCGCCACCCATACGTCCCGGAAGTGGTCTTCCCTTAAATACACGCATTGGATCTACTGCACCTAGAGAACCAGGGCCTCTATGGTAGTGAGATCCATGGGACATTGGACCGCGTTGTTGATTATGACGCTTAATAGAGCCTTGGAATCCTTTCCCTTTTGTTGTTCCTGTTACATCAACTTTATCTCCAGACTGAAATACACTAACGCTAATTTCTTGACCTACTTCATATTCGTCAAGCTTTGCATTACGGATTTCACGAACGTAGCGCTTAGGGGTTGTGCTTGCTTTTTCAGCATGACCTTTTTCCGCCTTGTTTGTACGTGATTCTTTCTCATCAGCAAAACCAAGCTGTATTGCCTCATAACCATCGTTTTCAATCGTTCTTTTTTGCAATACTACATTCGGCTCAGCCTCGATTACAGTTACAGGAATTAATTCCCCACTCTCTGAAAATAACTGAGTCATGCCGATTTTTCGACCTAAGATTCCTTTCGTCATCCGTTACACCTCCTATTTAAAAACAATCATTATAGTTTAATTTCAATATCTACACCAGATGGCAAGTCGAGACGCATCAATGAATCAACAGTCTGTGGTGTAGGATTAACAATATCGATTAAGCGTTTATGTGTACGCATTTCGAATTGCTCACGTGAATCCTTGTATTTATGAACCGCACGTAATACCGTATATACTGATTTTTCTGTAGGTAATGGAATCGGTCCGGATACTTTAGCTCCAGAACGTTTCGCAGTATTTACAATTTTCTCAGCTGATTGATCTAGAATACGGTGATCATAAGCTTTTAAACGGATTCTAATCTTTTCTTTTGCCATTATTTTCCCTCCTTTATTCGCCCATATTAAAAATAGACATACTCTGCAGAAATTTCTTGACTACCCGCCATGGCAAAGGGGCCGGGTGTGCCAACAACCTTCTGCTTCATCGCCTTTAATGACCAACATTCTCATTATATAGAATATGGTTAGTCATTGCAACTTTTTTTGAAAAATCTATGTGATTGCACATTTATACATTATACGTACTTTAACTAATAATTTCAAGAGGGTTTACATTTTTTTTGGATATCGATAGTTTATAGCTTATGTTTTCAATGCAAAATTACGAAACTCGAAACAAATCCTTTAAATGCAGAAAACACAGATAGCGTCGTCACGCCATCTGTGTTTTTTACCATTATATTTCAATTTCTTATTCAACGATTTCTGTAACAACACCAGAGCCTACCGTACGTCCACCTTCACGAATAGAGAAACGAGTTCCGTCCTCAATTGCGATTGGGGCAATAAGTTCTACTGTCATTTCAATGTTATCTCCAGGCATAACCATTTCAGTTCCTTCTGGAAGTGAAATTACTCCAGTTACGTCAGTTGTACGGAAGTAGAATTGCGGACGATAGTTTGCAAAAAATGGAGTATGACGTCCACCTTCTTCTTTTGATAGCACATAAACTTCAGCTTTAAATTTAGTATGTGGAGTAATAGAACCTGGTTTAGCCAACACTTGTCCACGGTTTATCTCTTCACGAGCAACACCGCGCAGTAGTGCACCAATATTGTCTCCGGCTTCTGCATAATCAAGAAGCTTACGGAACATTTCTACTCCAGTTACAGTAGTTTTAACAGCTTCTTCGTTTAGACCGATGATTTCTACTTCATCACCAACACGTACTTCACCACGTTCTACACGGCCGGTAGCAACTGTACCACGACCAGTGATGGAGAATACGTCCTCAACTGGCATCATAAATGGTTTGTCTTTATCACGCTCTGGAGTTGGGATGTACTCATCAACAGCGTTCATTAATTCAACGATTTTTTCTTCGTATTCTGGTACACCTTCGATAGCTTTTAATGCAGAACCAGCGATTACTGGAACTTCGTCTCCTGGGAAATCGTACTCTGTTAGAAGATCACGAACTTCCATTTCAACTAGTTCAAGTAGCTCTTCGTCATCTACCATATCCACTTTGTTTAGGAATACTACAATAGATGGTACCCCAACGTTACGGGATAATAGAATGTGCTCACGAGTTTGTGGCATTGGACCATCAGCAGCAGACACAACAAGAATAGCTCCGTCCATTTGTGCAGCACCTGTGATCATGTTTTTAACATAGTCAGCGTGACCTGGGCAGTCAACGTGTGCATAGTGACGAGTTTCTGTTTCATATTCTACGTGAGAAGTTGCAATTGTAATTCCACGTTCTTTTTCTTCTGGTGCGTTATCGATTTGGTCATACGCCATTTGCGAACCCTTACCATTTCTCTTATGCATTACAATAGTAATTGCTGCAGTTAACGTAGTTTTACCGTGGTCAACGTGTCCAATTGTACCAACGTTTACGTGACTTTTCGAGCGATCGAACTTTTCTTTAGCCATTTATAGTTCCTCCCTTAATTAAATGAAAGTGTTTTGTAAATTTATAGTTAGCCAGAAACAATGCTTATTCATCACTTCTTAGCCTTTAATACAAGTTATACTTTAGATTAATTAAAAAATCAATTATTCGCCAGCATTTTTCTTAATAATTTCTTCGGCGATACTCTTAGGCACTTCTTCATAATGGTCAAAGTGCATTGTGAATGTTCCACGTCCTTGAGTGTTGGAACGCAATGCTGTTGCATAACCAAACATTTCAGAAAGTGGTACAAAGCCTTTTACAACTTGGGCAGGTCCACGGGCTTCCATTCCTTCCACACGCCCACGACGAGATGTAACATCTCCCATGATATCTCCCATATATTCTTCAGGAACAACGATTTCTACTTTAGCAATCGGTTCAAGAAGCACTGGGTTACATTTATTTTTTGCTGCTTTTAATGCCATAGATGCAGCAATTTTAAACGCCATTTCGTTAGAGTCTACATCGTGGTAGCTACCATCATACAATGTTGCCTTAATATCGATTACTGGATAACCTGCTAATACCCCGTTTTCCATTGCTTCTTCAATACCAGCTTGAACAGATGGAATATATTCGCGCGGAACAACACCACCAACGATATTGTTGACAAATTCGAAGCCAGCACCTTCTTCGTTTGGCTCAAATTTAATCCAAACATGACCGTATTGCCCACGTCCACCAGATTGTCGGATAAATTTACCTTCTACTTCAGCAGCAGAACGGAAGGTTTCACGGTAAGCAACTTGCGGCGCTCCAACATTTGCCTCTACTTTAAATTCACGTTTTAAACGATCAACAATAACATCTAAGTGGAGTTCACCCATACCAGAGATAATGGTTTGACCAGTTTCTTCATTTGTTTCTGTTTTAAACGTTGGGTCCTCTTCAGCTAATTTTGCTAAAGCAATTCCCATTTTATCTTGGTCCGCTTTTGTTTTTGGTTCAATTGCAACACCAATTACAGGCTCTGGGAATTCCATCGACTCAAGGATAACAGGATTCTTCTCATCACAAAGCGTATCTCCTGTACTTGTATCTTTTAAACCAACCGCAGCAGCGATCTCCCCAGCATGCACTTTCGAAATCTCTTGACGTGAATTAGCATGCATTTGCAGGATACGACCAATACGTTCACGTTTGTTTTTCACAGAGTTTAAAACATAGGAACCAGCATCTAACGTTCCGGAATATACACGGAAGAAAGTTAACTTACCAACATATGGATCTGTCATAACTTTAAATGCCAGAGCAGCAAATGGTGCATTTTCAGAAGAAGGACGAGTTGTTTCCTCCTCTGTACCAGGCACAATTCCTTCAATATCTGCAACGTCTGTTGGTGCTGGAAGATAGTCAATAACACCGTCTAGCATTAATTGAACACCTTTGTTTTTAAATGCTGAACCACAAAACACTGGATAAAACTCAACATTTAACGTCGCTTTACGAATAGCTGATTTCAGCTCGTCATTCGTAATTTCTTCGCCTTCAAGATATTTCATCATTAAATCTTCATCAAGCTCAGAAACTGCTTCAACCAAGTTGTTGCGCAATTCTTCGGCTTTTTCTTTATATTCATCCGGAATTTCACGTTCTTCTGCATGAGTACCTAAATCGTCTTCATAAAAGAAAGCATGCATCGTGATTAGGTCAATGATCCCCTCAAAATTATCCTCTGCTCCAATTGGAAGTTGAACAGGGTGAGCATTGGCACCTAAACGTTCTTTCAGCGTTCCAGTTGCATATAGGAAATCAGCACCGACTTTATCCATTTTGTTTATAAATACAATTCTTGGTACACCGTAAGTTGTTGCTTGACGCCATACGGTTTCTGTTTGTGGTTCTACACCAGATTGAGCATCAAGAACGGTTACTGCACCATCGAGTACACGTAATGACCGTTCAACTTCTACAGTGAAGTCTACGTGACCAGGTGTATCGATAATGTTAATACGATGATCTTTCCAAGAAGCTGTTGTAGCAGCTGAAGTGATCGTAATTCCTCGTTCCTGCTCCTGCTCCATCCAGTCCATTTGTGAAGCACCTTCATGTGTTTCACCAATCTTATGAATACGTCCTGTATAGAAAAGAATACGCTCAGTAGTAGTGGTTTTACCTGCATCGATGTGTGCCATAATACCAATATTTCGCGTCTTTTCCAAGGAGAACTCTCTAGCCATGTATTCTTCTCCTTTCTAGCTAAAATATGATTTATTTTACCAGCGGTAATGAGCAAATGCCTTGTTGGCTTCTGCCATTTTATGCAGTTCTTCACGTCTTTTAACAGCTGCACCTGTGTTGTTAGAAGCATCTAAAATTTCATTGGCAAGACGTTCTTCCATTGTTTTCTCTCCGCGCAGACGAGCATAGTTTACAATATAGCGTAACCCTAAAGCTTGACGACGTTCTGGGCGTACTTCCATTGGTACTTGGTAGTTAGAACCACCAACACGACGTGCTCGAACCTCAAGAACTGGCATTACATTTTTCATAGCTTGCTCGAATACTTCCATTGCATTTTGACCGCTGCGTTCGGCAACTATTTCGAATGCTTTATAAAGAATTTTTTGCGCCTTACCTCTTTTTCCGTCAACCATGATTTGGTTAATTAAACGAGTCACTAATTTAGAGTTATAAATTGGATCTGGTAAGACATCGCGTTTAGGTACTGGTCCTTTACGTGGCATATGTCCTTCCTCCTTTCTGCTGAAAATAATTATTTTTGTTGAATTATTTTGGCTTTTTAGTACCGTATTTTGAACGACCTTGTTGACGCCCTTCTACTCCTGCTGTATCCAATGCTCCACGAACAATGTGGTAGCGTACACCAGGTAAGTCTTTAACACGACCGCCACGAAGAAGAACAACACTGTGCTCCTGAAGATTATGACCAATTCCCGGGATGTATGCTGTTACTTCCATGTTGTTAGACAAACGTACACGGGCATATTTACGAAGTGCTGAGTTTGGTTTCTTAGGAGTTAACGTTCCAACACGAGTACATACGCCACGTTTTTGTGGAGAATTTAAATCCGTGAATTTCTTTTTAAAGCTATTGTACCCCTTATTAAGAGCTGGAGAGTCAGACTTCTTTGGTTTGCTTACGCGTCCTTTACGTACAAGCTGGTTAATTGTTGGCATTCTATATTTCCTCCTTCCTTCGTTTTATATCATCTGTTTAACCCATTCTTACGCTTAACTTGTAATCCCACACATCCAGGTGGTTCATCTTTTGGCAAAAAACAAAGCTTCAACGAATGACTCGTTAAAACTATCCATGCTCTATTGCCACAGCAGCCGCCCCGACTTCAATACCGCAAGCAGCTCCAAGCTTCTTCTTAGAATCCACATATTGATACGGAATATTAAGCTCTTGAGCTAAACGTACAACTTTTTGTGTCATATGTTTATCTGCATCTTCAGCAATAAACACTTCACTTATTTCACCATTATGCATAGCTTTAAGTGTTTGCTTGGTTCCGATTACTACACGTGATTTCACTTGTATTACTTTTTCATAAGACATGACATATCCTCCAAAGCATCAAGTATATCGGAAGCACCTTGAATATTCTACCACTCTGTTTTTTTAATGTCAACACAATTTACATATTTTTTACGCTTCCGTTTCATGACCATATTTCTTTCTAAAATGAACTGGCTTAGGACTTCCACCATCACTTTTTGTACAATGGAAGTCACCAAACACCAGCTATTTATTGTACAATTTCTGTTTCTTCAGCCTGTTCTGCTTCGACTGGTTCATCTGTGGCAGGTTTTACTTTACGGTAACGTTGCATTCCTGTTCCAGCCGGAACTAGTTTACCAATAATAACATTCTCTTTTAAGCCGAGAAGTTCATCTCGTTTTCCTTTAATTGCTGCATCCGTAAGCACTCTAGTTGTTTCCTGGAAGGATGCAGCCGATAAGAAGGAATCCGTTTCAAGAGATGCTTTTGTAATACCAAGCAATACTGGTTTTCCAATAGCAGGTTGCTTACCTTCAAGAAGCACTTTATGGTTAGCATCTTTGAACTGATGAAGTTCTAATAATGATCCAGGTAGAACATCTGTATCGCCAGAATCCATTACTCGAATCTTTCTAAGCATTTGACGTACCATAACTTCGATGTGCTTGTCACCAATTTCAACCCCTTGCATACGGTATACTCGTTGTACTTCTCGCAGCAAGTAGCTTTGCACGCCTTCTACTCCTTGGACACGAAGTAATTCTTTTGGATCAATAGAACCTTCTGTCAGCTCTTGACCGGCAATTACTTTATCACCAACAGTTACCTTCATACGTGCATTGTAAGGAACAGCATAGGAACGCTCCTCTACTTCACCTTTAACAACAATTTCTTGTTTGTCTTTAACTTCTTTAATTTCCTGGACAGTACCGTGGATTTCACTGATAACCGCTTGCCCTTTTGGATTTCGTGCTTCAAACAGCTCTTGAATTCGCGGTAAACCTTGTGTAATGTCATCACCAGCTACCCCACCAGTGTGGAAAGTACGCATGGTTAACTGTGTACCTGGCTCTCCGATTGATTGAGCAGCAATAATACCTACTGCTTCTCCAACCTCTACGTCAGAACCGGTTGCAAGGTTTCGACCATAGCACTTTTGACAAACCCCATGCTTCGTATTACATGTAAAGGCACTGCGAATCGTAACTTCTTCAATACCAAGTGCAGTAATTCGCTTTGCTTGATCTTCCGAAATCAATTCATTTGCAGCAACAACTACTTCGTTTGTTTTTGGATCTTTTACGTCTTCAAATGCTGTACGGCCGATCAAACGGTCAACGAGCGGTTCGATCAACTCTGCACCATCTTGTAAAGCAGTTACCGTTAAACCGCGATCTGTTCCACAATCAGCATCACGAACGATGACATCTTGTGCAACATCTACAAGACGACGCGTTAAATAACCAGAGTCTGCTGTCTTTAATGCTGTATCAGCAAGACCTTTACGAGCACCGTGAGTAGAAATAAAATATTCCAATACGGTTAGCCCTTCACGAAAGCTTGATTTAATCGGAAGTTCGATAATCTTACCAGCCGGGTTAGCCATTAAACCACGCATACCAGCAAGCTGCGTAAAGTTCGATGCGTTACCACGAGCACCAGAATCACTCATCATATAGATTGGGTTTCTGTTGCTTAATGAAAGCATCAATTTATCTTGAATGTTATCCTTTGCCTGTGACCAAATCGAAATAACTCGGTCATAACGTTCATCTTCGGTAATAAGACCTCGACGGAATTGTTTTAATACGTTATCGACTTTCTTTTGTGCTTCATCAAGAATTTCTTCTTTTTCTGCTAAAACCACAATATCTGAAATACCTACTGTCATTCCTGCTCTCGTAGAATAACGGAACCCGAGATCCTTCATTCTGTCGAGCATTTTCGATGTTTCACTGATCTTAAACCGTTTAAAGACTTCAGCGATAATATCGCCTAAAAACCCTTTTTTAAATGGTTTAATGAGTTCGCGTGATTGAATCAACTCAGGAATATTCGTTCCCTTTTCAACAAAATATTTTTCTGGAGTACGATCTTCCAGATTAACCTTTGTTGGTTCATTTATATACGGGAAGGAATTTGGCAAAATTTCATTAAAGATCAGTTTACCTACCGTTGTGATAAGCAGTTGAGAGTTTTGCTCTTCTGTAAATGTTTCATTATTTAATCCTGATGCGTGAACAGCAACCCGTGTATGCAAGTGCACATAACCATTTTGATAAGCAATAATCGCTTCATTGACATCTTTAAAGATAGAACCTTCACCTATTGCGTTTTCCCGTTCAAGGGTGAGGTAGTAGTTACCTAATACCATATCCTGAGACGGGGTTACTACTGGCTTACCATCTTTTGGATTCAAAATATTTTGTGCTGCTAGCATAAGGATACGGGCTTCTGCTTGGGCTTCTGCTGATAGAGGCACGTGAACAGCCATTTGGTCACCATCAAAGTCAGCATTATATGCTGTACATACTAATGGGTGCAAACGAATTGCGCGTCCTTCCACAAGTGTTGGTTCAAACGCTTGGATACCAAGCCTGTGCAATGTAGGAGCACGGTTAAGCAGTACCGGATGCTCTTTAATAACCTCTTCTAGTACATCCCATACTTCCGGATGAACACGTTCGATTTTTCGCTTAGCAGATTTAATATTATGTGCAATTCCTTTTGCTACCAATTCTTTCATAATAAATGGTTTAAATAGCTCCAACGCCATTTCTTTTGGAAGTCCACATTGGTACATTTTCAAATGCGGTCCTACTACAATTACGGAACGGCCGGAATAATCGACACGTTTTCCTAACAAGTTTTGACGGAAGCGACCTTGCTTTCCTTTTAGCATATGGGATAAGGATTTCAATGGTCGATTACCTGGTCCAGTTACTGGTCGACCACGTCGTCCGTTATCGATTAACGCGTCTACCGCCTCTTGAAGCATTCTCTTTTCATTTTGCACAATAATGCTTGGTGCTCCAAGATCCAAGAGCCGCTTCAATCGATTATTTCGGTTAATGACACGACGATAGAGGTCATTTAAGTCAGAAGTAGCAAAACGACCACCATCAAGCTGAACCATTGGACGAATTTCAGGAGGAATAACCGGTAAGACATCCAAAATCATCCAGGAGGGCTCATTGCCTGAATTACGAAAAGCTTCAAGCACTTCTAAGCGTTTAATTGCGCGGGTCCTTCGCTGACCTTGTGCTGTTTTAAGCTCTTCTTTTAATAATCCTACTTCCTTGTCTAAGTCAATGTCTTGTAATAATTTACGGATGGCTTCTGCACCCATTTGCGCTTTAAATGATTTACCGTATTTATCATAATAACCTCGATACTCTTTTTCTGAAAGTAGCTGCTTTTTCTCTAATGGCGTATCCCCTGCATCTGTCACAATATAAGCTGCAAAATAGATAACTTCCTCTAATGCACGAGGTGACATATCTAATACAAGTCCCATTCGACTTGGAATACCTTTGAAATACCAAATGTGAGAAACCGGTGCGGCTAACTCGATGTGCCCCATCCGCTCACGACGTACTTTTGCCTTTGTAACTTCAACACCGCAGCGGTCACAAACAACACCCTTATAGCGTACACGTTTATACTTTCCACAATGACATTCCCAGTCCTTCTGTGGTCCAAAAATCCGTTCACAGAATAGACCGTCCTTTTCCGGCTTCAATGTACGGTAATTAATCGTCTCTGGCTTTTTCACTTCACCATATGACCAAGAACGAATTTTTTCCGGCGAAGCCAAACCGATTTTCATATACTCAAAATTATTTACATCTAGCAAGGGGTCAACCTCCCTTTTAGTGTCCGTTTTTAGCAAACTACCAACGACTTGTTTTCGACAAACCTAACTAGTAAGCAATTATTTTACAGTAATAATTTACTTTATTGTAGATAGATGAACGTATACAGCTGGTTGGTCCATCAATAGAATACTGGCGGACAGCTCCACAGATTGAGCCAACCAGCTTCATGTTAATTGTTATTTTTCCTCAACTTCTATATTCAGCTTACTTGCATGGTGAGTATCATCTTCTTCTAATTCTCTCATATCTATTTCTTCTTCTTCACTAGATAGCATTTTCACATCCATGCCAAGGCTTTGCAATTCTTTAATCAAGACCTTGAAGGATTCAGGAACTCCAGGCTCTGGTACATTGTCACCTTTAACAATAGCCTCATATGTTTTAACACGACCAACCACATCATCCGATTTCACAGTTAAAATTTCTTGTAAGGTATACGCGGCACCGTATGCTTCTAATGCCCAAACCTCCATCTCCCCGAAACGCTGACCACCAAATTGCGCTTTTCCTCCAAGTGGTTGCTGTGTAACAAGAGAATACGGACCTGTCGAACGAGCATGTAGTTTATCATCTACCATATGAGCAAGCTTAATCATATACATAACACCAACAGACACTCGGTTGTCAAACGGTTCCCCAGATCTTCCATCATACAAAATGGTTTTTGCATCTCGAGGCATGCCAGCTTCTTCAAGTGTCTCCCACACATCTTCTTCCGTAGCACCATCAAATACAGGCGTTGCCATATGAATACCAAGCGCACGTGCGGCCATACCTAAGTGCAATTCAAACACCTGTCCGATGTTCATTCGTGAAGGTACACCTAGTGGGTTAAGCATAATATCAATCGGTGTGCCGTCTGGTAAGAAAGGCATATCTTCTTCTGGTAAGATTTTTGAGATAACCCCTTTATTTCCGTGACGACCGGCCATCTTATCACCTTCATGAATTTTACGTTTTTGCACAATATAAACACGTACCAATTCATTTACTCCTGGTGATAATTCATCGCCGTCTTCGCGATTAAAGATTTTTACATCAAGCACAATCCCACCGGCACCATGTGGTACACGCAAAGACGTGTCACGAACTTCACGTGCCTTTTCACCAAAGATAGCATGTAATAACCGTTCTTCTGCTGATAACTCAGTTACTCCTTTTGGTGTAACTTTACCAACAAGAATATCACCATCTTTTACTTCAGCACCTATACGAACAATTCCATATTCATTCAGGTTCTTTAAAGCCTCTTCACCAACATTTGGGATATCTCTAGTAATTTCTTCTGGTCCTAGCTTTGTATCACGAGCTTCTGATTCATATTCCTCAATATGAATAGAAGTGTAGACATCATCTTTTACAAGACGCTCACTCATGATAATGGCATCTTCATAGTTATAGCCTTCCCATGTCATGAAACCGACGAGTACATTACGTCCTAATGCCAGTTCTCCATTTTCCATGGATGGACCATCAGCAAGTATTTCTCCTTTTGATACACGCTCGCCTTCACGTACAATCGGACGTTGGTTATAGCAAGTTCCTTGGTTAGAACGTACATATTTTTGTAGTTTATATCGATCTAAGTCACCCTTAACCTCTTTCCCATCTACTACAGAAGTTCTGCGGACTAGTACCTGCTTTGCTTCCACATTTTCAACAATTCCATCATGACGGCAAATGATTGCTGCACCAGAATCTTTCCCGTTAACATATTCCATCCCCGTTCCGACAATCGGAGCTTCCGGTTGTAATAACGGCACAGCTTGACGCTGCATGTTTGCTCCCATTAATGCACGGTTAGAGTCATCGTTTTCCAAAAACGGAATACACGCGGTCGCCGCTGAAACGACTTGTTTTGGTGAAACATCCATATAATCAATTTTTTCACGCGGAACAACTGTGTTTTCTCCACGAAAACGCGCTACAACTTCCTCTTCAGCAAAATAACCGTCTTCTGTCAGCTTGGCATTAGCCTGAGCAACAACATAACTGTCTTCTTCATCTGCAGTAAGGTAATCAATATGTGATGTTACTTTTCCTGTTTCCGGATCAACACGACGGTATGGCGTTTCAATAAAGCCAAACTTATTAACTTTAGCAAAGCTGGATAAGGAGTTAATAAGTCCGATGTTTGGTCCTTCAGGCGTTTCGATCGGGCACATACGTCCATAGTGTGAGTAATGAACATCACGTACTTCAAAGCCTGCGCGTTCACGAGTTAAACCACCAGGGCCTAGCGCCGACAAACGACGCTTATGTGTTAATTCAGCCAGTGGATTTGTTTGATCCATAAACTGGGATAGCTGAGAGCTACCAAAAAACTCTTTAATAGAAGCAATTACCGGGCGAATATTTATTAATTGCTGCGGTGTAATGCTGGATGTATCCTGAATGGACATTCTTTCGCGCACGACACGTTCCATTCGAGATAACCCAATACGGAACTGGTTTTGCAATAATTCACCTACGGAACGAAGACGACGATTTCCAAGGTGGTCAATATCATCTGTATAGCCAACTTGATGCAATAGGTTAAAGAAGTAGCTAATGGAAGCTAATATATCAGCAGGAGTTATATTTTTTACACCACTTTCAATATTTGCATTCCCGATAACATTTAGTACCCGCTCGCCACTTGGGTCAGTAGGGTCAATAATTTTGATCGACTGAAGCACGATTGGGTCATCTAATACGCCACCTTTAGGTTCGATTACCCTTTGACCAAGCTTCTCTTCTTCTCGGTCTAAATATAGAAGTAATTTATTTAATAGCTTTCTTTCAACTCTCTCGCCTTTTTCTGCCAGCACTTCGCCTGTTTCAGGGTCGACAATTGTTTCTGCCAACACTTGGTTAAACAAGCGGTTTTTGATATGCAGTTTTTTATTCATTTTGTAACGGCCTACATGTGCTAAATCATAACGTTTTGGATCAAAAAAGCGTGAGATTAATAAGCTTCTTGCATTTTCTACGGTAGGTGGTTCTCCAGGACGTAAGCGCTCATAGATTTCTAACAATGCTTTTTCTGTTGTTTCTGTATTATCCTTTTCAAGTGTATTCTTCAGGTATTCATTTTCACCTAAAAGATCGAGGATTTCCTGGTCACTTCCAAATCCAAGTGCCCGTAATAGCACGGTGATTGGCAATTTACGTGTACGATCAATCCGAACATGGACAACATCTTTTGCGTCTGTTTCAAATTCCAACCACGCACCACGGTTTGGAATAACAGTTGCGGCTACGCCTCTTTTTCCGTTTTTATCAATTTTTTCATTATAATAAACACTTGGTGAACGTACGAGCTGGGAAACAATAACACGCTCTGCTCCATTGATAATAAAAGTTCCTGTATCTGTCATTAATGGAAAATCGCCCATAAACACTTCTTGTTCTTTTACTTCGCCCGTTTCGTTATTAATCAAGCGAACTTTCACACGAAGTGGAGCATTATACGTAACATCTCTTTCCTTCGATTCATCTACAGGATACTTCGGCTCACCTAAACTGTAGTCAACAAATTCAAGTGATAGATTGCCTGTAAAATCCTCTATCGGTGAAATGTCTTGAAACATCTCACGCAGTCCTTCTTCTAAAAACCATTCATAAGAAGCTGTTTGGATTTCGATTAAATTAGGCAACTCTAATACTTCACTGATGCGTGCATAGCTTCTGCGCTGGCGGTGCCGCCCATACTGAACTAGTTGTCCTGTCAACTGCTTCACCCCTTAAATGATACTTTTTCGTAGATTGTAATTCTACGCGAAATTTAATATAATAAAGGAAAACTTGGCAAGCGCCAAACCTCTGGCGCAGGCACCTGCTAGTCTTCACTTATCCTAAAAACATAAAAATTTTTAAGTCGTCGAATTAATTTCTACACTAAAATCTATATAGTTTTAACGTATAAAAACAGCCAACTTAGAAGCAAGAAACCTCCTTGGCTTTTTGTATATCAGCTCGATTCACAAATTATGTGCAAGCATAAGTAACAAACTTGTAACCAAAAAAGGATTACAAGTATCTTTTAATCGCATCGATGTTGATAGAAAATAATGGTTTCATTTCGTACACCTCTCAATGGGGGGTATATTTTTTCAAACAAGTAGGCAATTTCCCTATTTTACCATTGTTTCCGAAGTTTGGTGAAATATACTTGTTGAATTCACCAATTATTCTCTTGACATAATAAGCGCCATGTTAGCATTTACCTATCTTACCATAAGAGCTTCTCTTGGTCAAACTTTATCCGCTCGCAAAATATAATATCCCTTGCGTTTAGCAACGGTCTCAACAGTGGCAAATAATTGTTCCAATTTTTTCTTTGCGGAAGGAGCACCTTGCTTTTTTTGAATAACAACCCATAGTGATCCACCTTGTACAATTACCTGCTGTGCTTCTGTAAACATCTCATGTACTACCTGCTTACCAGCACGAATGGGAGGGTTTGTCAAAACTGCTGCAAATGTTCGGTTTTTAACAACTGCCAATTTATCGCTTTGTAAGCAAGTCATGTTGGTTACACCATTTTGTCGAGCGTTCTCCGCTGCCAATTTAACTGCCCGTTCATTAATATCAACCATTACCATATGCCGAGAGGGATGGCGATCCGCTACGAGGATGCCAATCGGACCATAGCCGCAACCTAGATCTAAAAAATCTCCAGGTACAGTTGGTTCTTTAAATTGTTCAATTAAAAGCCGGCTGCCGAAATCCACTTCTCTTTTCGAAAATACGCCTATATCACTAGTAAACGTATATTGCTTTCCATTTGTTTGATAGTACCATGTTTTTGGTGAACTTTTTGTTTGAGGTTTTTGTGAAAAGTAATGCTCGCTCAAGTTGGCACCTACTTTGATTCATTATTGAAGGTTATTTACAAATAGTTGGAATGAATGATCATCGGCTAAAAATTCAGCCAAAGTCAAACCTAGGATACGTAGAGAGCCCGCCGCAGTAGATACGACGAGCTCTGTTTATTTACCAAGTTACTTAACTTCTACAGTTGCACCTGCTTCTTCTAACTTACCTTTAACTTCTTCTGCGTCCTCTTTAGATACGCCTTCTTTAACTGCTTTTGGTGCATTATCAACCAATTCTTTTGCGTCTTTAAGTCCAAGACCAGTAATTTCACGTACAGCTTTAACAACTTTAATTTTTGAAGCTCCTGCTTCTGTAAGTACAACATCAAATTCAGTTTGTTCTTCTGCTGCTTCACCGCCGCCAGCAGCTCCTGCTACCGCTACAGGTGCTGCAGCTGTTACGCCAAATTCTTCTTCAATTGCTTTTACTAAATCATTTAGTTCTAATACAGACATTTCTTTAACCGCTTCAATGATTTGTTCTTTCGTCATAATTAAAATCCTCCTAAAATATTATTTTTTATACCGTTACACACAAATTATGCGCCTTGTTCTTCTTTTTGCTCTGCAACTGCTTTAGTAACGTAAGCAAGGTTGCGAATCGGAGCTTGAAGTACGCTAAGAAGCATGGAAACCATACCTTCGTAGCTTGGAAGATCCGCAAGCTCTTTAATTTGATCAAGTGTAGCAACACTACCTTGAATAACGCCACCTTTGATTTCAAGTGCTTCATGATCTTTGGCGAAATTCTTAATAATACGAGCTGGAGCTACTGCATCATCTTTACTAAACGCTATTGCGGTTGGACCAACAAGTGTTTCCGTTAGTTCATTTAATTCTGCAGCTTCTGCAGCACGACGAGTCATGGTGTTTTTGTATACTTTAAAATCAATACCTTCTTCGCGCAGTTGCTTGCGTAGTTTAGTTACCTCGGCAACATCCAAACCACGGTAATCAACGACTACTGATGTTTGGCTATTAAGAAATTTTTCTTTAATTTCTTCTACTAACTGCTTCTTTTGCTCAATAACTTTAGACATTCTTCCACCTCCTGAAAAATACATAATATACCGTAACCTTAGCCAGCACGAACGCATATAAAAAGCTCTCACGTAGACATGAGAGCTTTATAATCATTGGAATACTACATATTACCAAATCATTATCAATAACCTCGGCAGGATGATTAAGCGTGTAATGCCCCTGCTGTCTACGGTACAACGTATTCTTTTATTCACAAAACAAAGTATAGCGAAACAACACTAAAAAGTCAACACTTTTCTAATTAGCGTACAAAGCCCGAAACATCCACGCGAATTCCTGGACCCATGGTAGATGACACAGACGCGTTTTTCATGTATTTTCCTTTTGCAGCCTGTGGCTTCGCTTTGATAAGTGTCTCCGTAATAGCAACAAAGTTTTCAATAAGCTTTTGCTCATCAAACGAAACTTTACCAATTGGAACATGAACATTGGAAGACTTGTCAACACGATATTCTACTTTACCAGCTTTAATATCCTGAACTGCTTTTTCAACTTCAAATGTAACTGTTCCAGTCTTTGGGTTTGGCATTAATCCTTTTGGTCCCAAAACTCTTCCTAACTTACCAACTTCTGCCATCATATCCGGAGTTGCCACGACAACATCAAAATCAAACCAACCTTGGTTAATCTTATTGATATAATCCGCATCTCCTATATAATCAGCGCCAGCTGCCTCAGCCTCTTTTGTTTTTTCACCTTTAGCAAAAACGAGTACACGTTGTGTTTTACCTGTTCCATGCGGCAACACCATCGCCCCGCGGATTTGCTGATCCGCCTTTTTAGGATCCACACCTAAACGAAAAGCAGCTTCTACTGTTTCATCAAAATTTGCTTTTGCCGTCTCTTTTACAAGAGTAATTGCTTCAGCTACATCATATGCTTTTGTGCGATCAACAAGCTTAGCTGCTTCTTGATACTTTTTTCCTTTTTTAGCCATCTTTATTTCCTCCTCGAATGTGGTTATAACGGTAGTACCTCCCACTTATAAAAGCTGAACACCACTTTTATAAAGTTTAAGAAGATAACCTAGCTATTGGGCTAAATTACCATCTTCAAGAAAAAGGTTGCGAGGAGACTCCAACCGCAACCCACGTATTAGCTAATCTTCTAACACACTAATCTGCAACAAAACGAAAGCGAACTAGCATCTACTAATCCCGTGCTAATTTACCAATTCGCAACAATTAGTCTTCGATGTTAATCCCCATGCTGCGTGCAGTTCCTTCAACCATGCGCATCGCTGCTTCTACATCAGCAGCATTTAAATCAGGCATCTTCGTTTCTGCGATTTCTTTCACCTTATCGCGTTTTACTGTTGCAACTTTATTACGATTAGGTTCACCTGAAGCAGTATCAATGCCTGCTGCTTTTTTCAACAGTACGGCTGCAGGTGGAGTTTTTGTAACAAATGTAAACGAACGGTCTTCAAATACCGTTATCTCAACAGGGATAATCATACCCGCTTGATCTTGCGTACGTGCGTTAAATTCTTTACAAAATCCCATGATGTTAACACCTGCTTGACCTAATGCCGGTCCTACTGGCGGTGCCGGGTTTGCTTTTCCAGCCGGGATTTGAAGTTTTACCAGTTTAATTACTTTTTTAGCCACGAGACACACCTCCTTAAAGTCCGTGATGTGGTAATAGGGGCTCTTATTTCCCCTCCCACTCTTATTTGCTCTAGCCTATGGATAGATGCATGAATAACAAAAAAATTTTAGCATGAATAATGAAAAAATGCAAGGGGGTTATTCTACAAACTAAATGAGCTATGCTAGCTTTTCAATTTGAGAAAAGTCCAATTCTACAGGTGTTTCCCGGCCAAACATATTAACATGCACTTTCACTTTTTGCTTGTCCGTATCAATATTTTCAATCGTACCAGTAAAGTCAGTAAACGGACCATCTGTTACACGTACATTTTCTTTTAGCTCAAAGTCAAATTGTACTGTTTTGTCCGCCACGCCCATGCGTTTTAAAATACTTTCGACTTCATCTGGCAGCAATGGGGTTGGTTTTGTTCCCCCGCCGCTGGAACCAATAAACCCCGTTACTCCTGGGGTGTTACGAACGACGTACCAAGAATCATCTGTCATAATCATCTCAGTTAATACATAGCCTGGGAAAAACTTTTTCTTGGTTACTTTCTTTTTCCCATTTTTTATTTCTGTTTCTTCATCTTCTGGTACGATAACGCGAAAGATTTTGTCTTCCATCCCCATCGATTTCACTCGTTTTTCCAGATTCATTTTCACTTTATTTTCATATCCGGAGTAAGTATGCACGACATACCAATTTTTTTCCATGGTTATTTGGACAACTTGTTCTGTCCTTTCCTCCCTTTAGATTAATCTATCCATTTCCTGCGCTAGCCGACGATAAATTCGCTTCCAACTTAAAAAACCCGATAGTGACCGGGTTTTAAATAATCTCTTATTACATATCATTATAGCATAATTCACAAGTAAATATTCAATCTATCTTAAAGCAAATTCAGAATTTGTGTAATTCCAAGGTCAATTAAAAAGAAGAACAAGGCTACAAAAGCTACTGTAGAAATAACAGTGATTGTATAACTAGTAAGCTCTTTGCCACTTGGCCAACTAACTTTTTTCATTTCCCTTGAAACGTTTTTCAAGAAACGAAACATGCTTGTACCCCCTACACCTGAAAATCACGACCTCCATCGAATATAGCAGATGAAAGTGATGCTGTATATTAAAAACGATTTTCCTTTACGTCTCTTATAACTCAAAACTGTTACTTTGTTTCTCGATGTAACGTATGTTTCCCACAAACTTTACAATATTTATTTACTTTCAGCCGCACAGGTTGTGTAGACACATTTTTGCTCGTGGTATAATTTCTGCTGGCACACACTGTACATGCTAAAGCTACTTTCTTTTTCATCGCTTCACCTCAAACCGGAGAGCTTTCTATACTATTTTACTCTAGCATGGTTAGAAAAATGTGTCAATGTATCCCTATATTAAGATGTTTAAGAAGTCTGACAAAAATAACACATGGAATTTTTCACACATTAGAATAAATATAATTTTCAAGGTTAAGTTAAGACAGCACTGCGTAATACCAAATGTAAGATGTCAGGTCTATATCACTTACTGTCTTTAAAACAAAAAGGCGGGTTGCTGTGATAACAACACCTAAATGTCCGATTCGTTTGAATCTACACGACAGCGTATGCTACAACAGCCCTACACCGCGGTTTTTATTAAGGACAAGGAAACTACGTCAGCAATACATCGTGGTTTTTTCAAGGACGTCTGCGAACTTAGCCTTTGATCTGCTCTTTTTAGAAAAACTTGGCTTGTCGCCAAGTCTTTAGCGAAAGCTGTAGTTTTTCTTATACTATAAACCATAAAATTTTATACTTTCTATAGTACAAGAGAAACGTAGTCCTTAAATGAAGTTTCCCTTTATCTTCAACGATAAGTGCAACGAGATAATCGTCACGCGTAATAGGTTAGCAAACTTCTCTTTACATAATGTATAAAATTTTAGCTTAGCAGCTCATTCACTGCCTTATAACATTTTACGGCTTACTAAATGGGCACTACTTACAGCTTTGAAATTTGGACCCTTTTAATTCCTTTGTAACTTGAATTCATAACGAAATTTCCGTTCCTTCTATAAGCTGCTCCAGCTTGCGCTTTACTCGTTGTAGTGCATTATCAATCGATTTTACATGCCGCTTTAAATCAACTGACATTTCCTGATACGTTTTACCGTCTAAATAAAGTCGAAGTACTTTTTTCTCTAATTCACTTAGTAATTCGGATAATTTCATTTCCATGTCGCCATATTTTTCTTGACTAATTAAGAGTTCTTGTGGATCAATCGACTTAGAACCAGCAATCACATCCAATAAGGTGCGATCTGTCTCTTCATCATAAATAGGCTTGTCCAAGGAAACATAAGAGTTTAAAGGAATATGCTTCTGTCTTGTCGCTGTCTTAATTGCAGTTATAATTTGTCTTGTTACACATAACTCAGCAAATGCCTTAAACGATGACAACTTTTCACCATCATAATCACGGATAGCTTTATATAATCCGATCATTCCCTCTTGCACAATATCCTCTTTATCTGCACCAATTAAGAAGTAGGTGCGCGCTTTCGCACGTACAAAATTCCGATACTTATGTATTAAATAATCCAAGGCACGGCTATTCCCTTGATGAATAAGCTGCACAATCCCCTCATCATCCAGCCTGTTTAATTGCTTATCGCTAATCTCCTGTTTGAGATTCACCAAGATGACCCCCCGACTACCCCGCACTCAATTTAAAGCTTATTATACAGGAAGCGCTTTAAAGTCGTCAATACTGGAAGGAGTAGTATTTGCCTAAATTTATATAAAATTTACAATTTTCCCCTTCTCCATTTTTCAAATTTTCTTAATGTCTCATCGTCCAACGTGAGTTTTGTATGCACTTTTTGCTTGTGATGATCCTTAATCGTTGTATCTATTTCCTTTTTAATATTTTTTATTTCCATGCCTAATTCACGTGCTGATTTGCGCAGAGCGCCACTTGCAAAAATAGTGCGCTGCTCCGCATAGTCTGAAGTAGCAACATATACTTGAGTTCGAATATCTTTAACTTGCTTGACTAATTTTTCAATACATTCATCTGCTGTTTCTTTTTCCTTTGTGAAGATAATTTCTACATTATAGGCCTTCATTTTACTTGCTATTCCCCGTACATAGTAAGCATCAAATACAATAATAACGCGATGTCCTGAAAATGCTTGATATTCAGCCATTAATTCAATCAAACGATCTCTAGCCTGTCCAATATCACTATCTTTTAATTTTTGGAGTTCTTCCCATGCTCCTATCATGTTGTAGCCATCAACTATTAAAACAACCATACACTATTCACCATAAGGGTATCTTTTACGATAGACCTCGTATAATAGTAAACTACAGGCAACAGAAGCGTTAAGGGAAGAGACCTTTCCTTTCATAGGCAAACGAACCATCCAATCGCATTTTTTTCGAACTAATCGACTCATTCCTTTTCCTTCATTACCAATAACGATAGCGAGCGGTAAAGTTCCCTCCAACTGTCGATAATCTTCTTTTGCATTTGCCTCTGTTCCTACTACCCAAATATGTCGTTCCTTTAACTCATCAATAGTATTAGCAATATTTGTGACTCTAGCAACCGGAACATGTTCAAGTGCTCCTGCTGCCGTTTTAGCTACAGTTGCAGTTAAGCCAACGGAACGCCGTTTTGGAATAATAACACCATGAGCCCCTACCGCGTCAGCAGTACGTAAAATCGACCCTAAATTATGCGGATCCTCCAATTCATCTAAAATAAGCAAGAAAGGTGCTTCATCCTTTTGCTTTGCTCGTTGAAATAGCTCGTCCAAAGAAGCATAGTCATATGGTGCTACATAAGCGACAACTCCTTGATGATTGCCACCCGTCAGCTGATCTATTTTTTGCTTTGGAACTTTCTGAACAACTGTTCCGGCCTTTTTACCTAACTGATAAATCTTTGCTTGAGCGTTCGCGTTTAGATGCTCGGATACGAATACTTTATTTACAGATCTACCTGACTTTAATGCTTCAATGACTGGGTTTTTCCCGATAATTAGTTCCTTCTCCATGCTCATGCTCACTCCTTTCTGTTTGTTCCATTGCCTCTTGTAAAAGCTGGACTAGTCGATTCTCGTTTTTTTGTAAATAATGATAACCAACCAACGCTTCAAATGCTGTACTATAACGATACATTTGTACATTCATATTTTTGGGGATCGATCCGGATTTTGCATTCCGAGCTCTAGTAACTATTCTTTCTTCTTCTTTTGTTAGTGTTCCCGATTTCAGCCAGTGCAACACAACAGCTGCCTGAGCTTTTCCTGATACATATTTAATAGCTCTTTGATGCAGCTGTTGCGGTTTTACTTGACCCTGTTTTAGAAGATAATCCCTTACATACAATTCATAAACAGCATCTCCCATGTAAGCGAGAGCAAGGCTTTTCATTTGTTTTACATCAACATCCATTTCTATCCTCTTTTCCATCTAACCCCTTGAGGTGTATCTTCTAAAATTATATTTTTAGCTTTTAGCATATCTCTAATTTCATCGGCACGCGCAAAATCGCGATTTTTTCTTGCTTCATTACGTTCTTCAATTAATTTCTCAATTTCCTCATCAAGCAAGTCAGTTTCTACTTCTAACTCAATCCCAAGGATATTTAAAAATGAACGAATGGTGTCTTGAAAATCATCAATCACCTGACTGCAAGTTTGTTTCATCTGTACATAAACGTTGGCTTCTCTTGCGACCTCAAACAGAACAGAAATAGCATTTGCTGTATGAAAATCATCGTCCATTTCCGCTTCAAATTGTTCCCGCCACGTAGCCAGTTTTTCCAGCCATTCATCTTTATGATCTACTAAATCAAGACTAGACGTTTTCCGGTGCTCTAAATTAAAATAGGCTGTTTTTATTCGATCTAAGCTATTTTCTGCGCTCTCTAGTAATTCTTCCGTAAAGTTAATCGGATGACGGTAATGAACACTTAACATAAAAAAGCGAATAACTTGAGGGTCATATTTATTGATTAAATCTCTTGCAAGCAAATAATTGCCTAGTGACTTTGACATTTTTTCATTGTTAATATTAATATAACCATTATGCATCCAGTAATTAGCAAATGTTTTTCCTGTGAGTGCTTCTGATTGAGCAATCTCATTCTCATGATGAGGAAAGGCAAGATCCTGTCCCCCTGCATGAATATCAATCGTTTCTCCTAAATATTTTTTTACCATTGCAGAGCACTCAATATGCCAACCTGGACGGCCTTTCCCCCATGGAGAATCCCAGGAAATTTCTCCTTCTTTTGCTTCCTTCCATAACGCAAAATCCAATGGGTCTGTTTTCTTTTCACCTACTTGTATTCTTGCACCTGAACGTAATTCATCAATGGATTGATGCGATAGCTTCCCATATCCAGTAAATTCTCTCGGTTTAAAATAAACATCTCCGTTAGCCTCATAGGCATATCCTTTTTCAACAAGTGCTTGAATGAAGGCAATAATATCATCCATCGCTTCCGTCACTCGCGGGTTATGCGTCGCTTTCTTTACACCTAGAGCTCCTACATCCTCTAAATAAGCTGAAATAAATCGGTCTGCTACCTCAGGCACTTCTATTCCAAGTTCATTAGCAACTTTAATTATTTTATCATCTACATCCGTAAAATTAAGCACATAGTCTACTTTAAAACCGTTATACTCTAAATAGCGTCTTACCGTATCAAAGACAATTGCAGGTCGTGCGTTACCGATATGAATATAGTTGTATACGGTAGGTCCGCAAACATACATACTTACCTTCCCTGGCTGTAAAGGCGTAAATACTTCTTTTTTACGTGTAATCGTATTATAGATTTTTATAGACATCGTATCTATTCCCCTTCTTTCCCTTTAACTATTTCTTTTAATTCAGCTATTTCCGCCCTTAATTCATCAATCTCTTGTTGTAAATGCTCACAACGATTTGCAACTGGATCAGGTAGTTTATGATGGTCGAGGTCTTTTCTAATCTTTTCCCCGTGCTGCCTCACTACTTTTCCCGGAACACCCACTATGGTTGCATGATCCGGTACATCCTTCAGCACAACAGACCCAGCCCCGACCTTAGCGCTTTTGCCAATGGTTATAGAACCAAGAACCTTTGCACCTGTAGCAATGAGCGCATTGTCTTTTACAGTGGGATGTCTTTTCCCTTTTTCTTTTCCTGTACCACCTAAAGTGACTCCTTGAAATATGGTGACATTATCACCAATTTCGCAAGTTTCTCCAATGACAACTCCCATTCCATGATCAATAAATAAACGACGACCGATAATTGCACCAGGATGAATTTCGATCCCTGTTAAAAAGCGATTCAGCTGAGATATTGCACGTGCAATAAAAAACATTCTCCGCCTATAAAACATATGAGCGACTCGGTGCCACCAAACAGCATGCAGTCCTGAATAGGTTAAGAAAACTTCAAAATAGGAACGAGCAGCCGGATCCTGTTCAAACACCACATCCATATCTTCCTTCATTCTTTTCCATATTCCCACTTGGTTAACCTCCTTCTCTTTACGGTAAAAAAACATAAAAGTGAACCTTTTATAGATGCAGGATAGACGTTAATTTATTCCTTGTTAGAAAAACTTGGCTTATCGCCAAGTCTTTATGGCGAAAGCTATAGTTTTTCTTATACTATAAACGATAAAGTTTTATACTTTCCTATAGTGTAAAAAGAAACTTTGACCGGTTCTAAAATTCTCTATGACAGACAGTCTGCTATTACATCTATACTTAAGACTAACAACTTCAACGTTATATATTTACCTTTACGAAAATGTTAAACCTTGTTTGTAAAACATATGATTTTAAAGGTTTAAACTTTCAAAGGGTTATTAAAAAGTCATCAAAATGAGATAACGAATTTCTTGGTACAGAGAATGTAAAAAATTATGGTGGCTGCTGATGTTAAGGTAACGCAGCAAAAATTTTAATGTTCTACATAAAAAGCAATTACATAGTATAGCAAATATTATTTATTGCTTGTTTCCAGCACCTCTTTTCTAAGGCAGCGCAAGCCTTCCACTCGATGAAACGAAGCCCTTAATTCCTTAGCTTGATAATCCTTTTTAGCAGCTTTTACATAGAACAAAAGCTAGAAGCGCTAGGATAGTGACTTACAAACTGGAAAGCTTCTGACGGGATCAAGGAAATATGCCTCTAAAACAGGGAGTATGCCGACGCTTTACGGCAAGCTCGCTTTTAGCCGGCCTTCCTTTAGATTCGAACCGATATTGGCTTATCGTAGGAAGAAAAGCGAAGTTTGCTACAATTTGAGCGCTTAAAGCTCAAAAAGTTAACCACCTTGTAGAAACGGATATTATTTCCTAGATAAGAACGTAAGCACCTGGTCAGCCCGACAAGCGCAAATGCTGGATATTGATAATTGTTAAACAAAAATTACCCACAATAAACAAACTTTATAAATTCCTAAACAAAAATAAAAACAAGCGCCTCTGTATATTTCATTCAGAGACGCTTGTTTTGCGCGGTTCCACTCTGTTTGAAGGAGATGGTCTCCTTCCAACTTCATGCTTATAACGGTAAGTACCGCCGTTATGTACTCATTTCCATAACGGACTCCGAGGAGCACTTCAAAAGCAATGCTTAAAATCACTTCCAGCCAAGGCGATTCTCTCTGTATAAGCGATTTACTTCCTACTTTCCCTCATCAACGCTCTTTTATTTGTGTAGTAATACTATATTACATTTTTCATAAGTTGTGAATCATTAAGCCTCAAGCTTTTTTAAAATTGTATCCAATCGGTTAATCACAAGGTCTTTTCCAAGTAGTTCGATAGACGCCGGCAGCTCAGGTCCATGCGTTTGACCAGTAGTCGCTACACGAATTGGCATAAACAATTTTTTACCACGGTGACCCGTCTCTTTTTGCGTTGCTTTGATTTGAGCCTTAATCTTATCCTGAGAAAAATCATCCAAATGAATCAACTTATCTGTAAACACTTGTAAAACTTCTGGAACTTGTTCTCCTTGCAACACTTCCCAGGCAGCATCATCTAAAGAAAGATCTTTGGTGAAAAACAAGTCGGTTAAGGCTACAATCTCTGCTCCATATCGTAATTGATTTTTATACAAAGCAATGATCTTCTCTGCCCAAGTTCTAGTCTTAACATCCATATCTTCAGGTAATTTTCCTGCTTTTACTAAATGCGGCATTGCCAAATCAATCACTTTTGATAGATCAGCTGCTTTAATATATTCATTATTCATCCATTTTAATTTGTGACGGTCAAATATCGCTGCTGAGGTTGATAAACGATTTGGATCAAATATGTCAATTAATGTTTTCTTATCAAAAATCTCTTCTTCTCCAACTGGAGACCACCCTAATAATGTAATAAAATTAAACAGCGCCTCTGGTAAGTATCCTAAGTCATGATATTGTTCAATAAATTGGATAATATGCTGATCACGTTTACTCAATTTTTTCCGTTCTTCATTAAGAATTAAAGTCATATGGCCAAATTTAGGCGGCTCCCAGCCAAATGCTTCATAGATCATTATTTGCTTCGGAGTGTTTGAAATATGCTCCTCTCCACGTAAAACATGTGTAATATGCATTAAATGGTCATCAATTGCTACAGCAAAATTATACGTTGGAATCCCATTTTTCTTCACGATAACCCAGTCACCAAAATCACTAGATTCAAATGTAATATTGTCTCGAACTAGGTCATTAAAGATATACGTTTTATTTTCGGGGACCCGAAAACGAATACTAGGTAAACGACCTTCCCGTTCAAATGCAGCTATTTGCTCCTCGGTTAAATCACGATGTGCACCAGAATACTTTGGAACTTGTCCTTTTGCACGCTGTTGTTCTCTTTCTGCTTCCAGCTCCTCTTCAGTCATATAACATTTATATGCTAATCCTCTTTCTAACAGGTCATCCACATACTTTTTGTAAATGTCAAGCCGTTCCATTTGGCGATACGGACCGTAATCACCACCGATATCTGCTCCTTCGTCCCATTCAATACCTAACCATTTTAAAAATTTAAGCTGGCTTTCTTCACCTCCAGCAACATTTCGCTTTTCATCTGTGTCCTCTATACGAATAATCATTTTTCCAGAAAAATGCTTTGCAAATAAGTAATTAAATAATGCTGTACGCGCGTTTCCAATATGCAAATGGCCGGTTGGGCTTGGTGCATAGCGTACCCGAACCTGATTTGTCATGGTTCTTCCCCTTTCTGTTATAAAGTGAGACTTTCCACCACGGAGAATTCCCTCTATCTTCATGGTAGTTAGTAAAATGCAGCTTCCCCCCATCTGCCTGTGCTAAAGTCTGGAGGAAGTATGACTGCCAGTTCATGTAAAAGCATACTAATAAATATATCAGACTAAAAATATACACTAGATGTGAAATATTACTCGTAATCGCTTCGCTTTTATGAACATTTACAAACGAAATGGTTGCAATGGCTTCCCTAATCTAATCTTACAAGTATAAGTAAGTCTGAAAGGATGTTACGATCTTAGCCAACCCAGGTCGATTAACTCCTTTTACACTATAAAAATTATACTTTTCTTTATAGTATAACAAAAGTGATAACAATTGATGTTATCACTTTTGTCTATCCTCTATAAGTTATACCCCTTTTAAAGTGCTTTTTCAAGTAATTTTGGTTTAGCAAATATCATTCGTCCGGCTGATGTTTGTAGCACACTTGTTATTAGAACTTCAATAGTCTTTCCGATATAGTCTCGGCCTTCTTCTACAACAATCATTGTACCGTCATCAAGATATGCGATACCTTGATTATGTTCTTTCCCATCTTTAATGACATGCACAACTAATTCTTCACCTGGTAATACAACTGGTTTAACTGCATTTGCCAAATCATTAATATTTAAAACGGACACACCTTGTAAATCACATACTTTATTTAAATTAAAGTCATTGGTTACAACAATTCCATCAATTACTTTTGCTAGCTTAATTAATTTACTATCTACTTCATGAATATCTTCAAAATCGCCTTCATAGATTTCTACCTTTACTGGTAATTCTTTTTGAATACGATTTAACACATCCAGACCTCTACGACCGCGATTCCGTTTTAATACATCGGAAGAATCCGCAATATGTTGCAATTCACTTAGTACAAATTGTGGAATAATAATCGTTCCTTCTAAAAAGTTTGTCTGACAAATATCAGCAATCCGACCATCAATGATAACACTAGTATCCAAAATCTTTGCTTTTGGTTGCACAGGTAATGCGTTATCGGTTTCAGGAGCCTTACGTTTCTCCCGTTTATTCATAGCTAAAATACTTACAAGTTCTTCTCTCCGGCGAAATCCGACCTGAAATCCTAAATATCCTAATAAGACTGTGCTAAATAGCGGAAGAACTTGTGAAACTAGCTTAATATTAATATCCCTTAAAGGAATAGTAATTAAATAGGAAATTATCAAACCGCCCATCAGCCCTAATGTTCCAGCAAATAAATCACCCGCAGGTAAACGAATTAACGCTTCTTCAATCCACTTTAAAAACCCTACAATATAATCGACAAGCCAATATGAAATGAGAAAGAAAATAATAGCACCTGTTATCATACCCACATAAGGGGATAATATCCAGTTGACATCGGCAATATTTAATAGTGCTAAAATAACCGGAACATACAAATAACCGATGGTGCCTCCTAAAATAATAAAAAATAGATGAACAATCTTTTTCATCAGCAATGCCACCTCCTAACTTATATTATTGCCTAGGATGAAAAAAAATAATCCTTAAAAAGTAATAAAGTGAAATACCTTCCATATACCGTTCTTTTTATTACTGTAAAAAATTTGATAATAGGTTATATTATTATCATATAATAGCAGAAAATTATAGATTATCTTATCTACTTACTCCGATTTGCAGCGCTTCTTGCACAGAATCCACACCGATGACCTCAATTTGACCGGGGATTGTCCAACCACCTAAATTATTTTGTGGGCAAATTACTCGTTTGAAGCCAAGCTTTGCCGCTTCCTGAATACGTTGTTCAATTCTCGATACCCTTCTAATTTCACCAGTTAAGCCTACTTCCCCAATAAAAATATCTTCTGGCTTGGTAGGTTGATCCCTAAAGCTAGAAGCAATACTAACAGCAATGGCTAAATCAATGGCTGGCTCATCTAATTTCACTCCACCAGCAACCTTAATATATGCATCCTGATTTTGCAGCATTAATCCTATACGTTTTTCAAGCACTGCCATCAACAATGAAACGCGGTTATGATCAACTCCAGTGGCCATTCTACGTGGGTTTCCAAATGCCGAAGGGGAAATTAACGCTTGAACCTCGACAAGAACTGGTCTTGTTCCTTCCATTGACGCAACAACAGTCGAACCTGATGTACCTTGTGAACGCTCTTCCAAGAATATTTCGGAAGGATTTAAAACTTCACGCAACCCTTCTTCCTTCATTTCAAAAATTCCCATTTCATTCGTACTGCCAAATCTATTTTTTACCCCGCGTAAGATGCGATACGTATGGTGACGTTCACCTTCAAAATAAAGCACTGCATCTACCATATGCTCTAACAGCCTAGGACCTGCGATAGCCCCCTCTTTCGTAACATGTCCCACAATAAAGATTGGGATTCCGTTCGTTTTTGCAATTCTCATTAACTCTGCTGTACATTCCCGTACTTGAGAAACACTACCTGGAGCACTAGAAATCTCTTCTCGAAAAATGGTTTGGATCGAGTCGATGACAACAAAAGACGGCTTAACTGCCTCAATTTGATTCGTAATGTCTAACAGATTTGTTTCTGCCAAGACATATAAGGAATCAGCTGTCACCCCTAAACGATCAGCCCGTAACTTTGTCTGCCTAGTTGATTCCTCACCCGAAATGTATAATACCGACAATTGCTTATCTGCTAATTGCGAAGAAATCTGTAATAATAATGTAGATTTACCAATCCCAGGATCGCCGCCTATCAATACGAGCGAACCAGGAACAATTCCACCACCAAGTACACGATTGAATTCTTTCATTTTAGTTGTAATTCTTGGTTCTTTTTGAGCTTTGATAGCTGTTATCTTTTCAGGTCTACCCACAGATCTTTTTCCCGTTTGAAATGCATGGCTCTGTCTCCCGCCTGTAATTTCAACTTCCTCAACAAATGTATTCCAATTATTGCAGCCAGGACATTTTCCCATCCATTTTGCTGACTCATAGCCGCATTCCTGACAAACAAATTTCGTTTTACGCTTTGCCAACTTACTCACTACCCCTTCATTTATCTATTATATACGATTTTGGCAATCATTAGGTTACAGGTTCCTATCAATTTAGCTACGAATTTCCATAGTCCTGCCACAATTTTCAGGAGCTACTGTTGAATTTATGCGTTTTTAACAGGATTGCAACTAGGAGACAAAGAATTAAGTTTAACTTCTAGTAAAGCTGATTACATCTAAATTCTCTCTGTTTTAAAAAGGTGAAAATTATCAAAAATTCAAAGATGATTTGGATGAGCGGAATGTTTTAGCTACATGTCGAGAAACATATTTAGGATTTTTACCATTTTTTGAACTACTTCTTATCTCTAATTGAATTAAGTTTAACATATTTTAGTATAGAAAAAATGTTTCAACATACCCAGGAGTATTTACTTATCCGTCATATTGGGTAACTGCTAACTCTTCAGTACCTTGATTTTCTAAGCAATGTGTAATCAACTTTCTTTATGTTCTTCATGCGGAAAGTTTGGGACACTATAGGAGCGACGTGGCGTAGTTTCAGTGAACGTAAAGCTTACATTTAGCAACAGAACGCCAAAAACAAGCAAAGAACAAAAAGCACAGGCGCTCAGGAGCGATGAACAAACCCAATGTCTTCTGATGAGATAACGTGTAACTTCATTCAAGGAGTGCTTTTCTCCTTGAAAAAGAAGAACACTTTTTCTGCGTGCGATGTATCGCTGTCGCGGGTTGTTTCTTGTCCTTGAAAAAGAAGGACGCTTTTTCTACGTGCGATGTATCGCTGTCGCAGGTTGTTTCTTGTCCTTGAAAAAGAAGGACGCTTTTTCTGCGTGCGATGTATCGCTGTCGCAGGTTGTTTCTTGTCCTTGAAAAAGAAGGACGCTTTTTCTACGTGCGATGTATCGCTGTCGCAGGTTGTTTCTTGTCCTTGAAAAAGAAGGACGCTTTTTCTGCGTGCGATGCTTATTCAAGAAGCTGCTCTGGACTGTCGACCCAAACGAATCAGAAATTTAGGAGCCGTTTCTCTCATAAAGATCGAAAATAATAAGCATTTTTCAAATGTAGGAAATACGGCCCCTTACATTCGGGATAAAAGAAACATGTCTCTAAAAAAGGGGTATGCCGACGCCCGAGTAGCAATCCGGCTTTTAGTCGGCCTTCCTTTGGATTCGAGCCAATGTCGACTTATCGTAGGAAAAAAAATGAAAGTTTGCTAGACCTCGACCATTAGTAAACGACGGAGCTACGAAAAAAAGTTATCCACCATACAGAAACGGATATTATTTCCTAGGCAAAAAAAAAAACTTGGCTAGCGCTAATCTTTTGAGGAGTTAGTCCCAGTTAACAAATACTTAAACTCTAAAAAATTTACGGCATTGATTTAGCTTAAATTTTATTGATTCTAACACATGGAGAAATTCATTATGTCATTTTTGACCGCCTTTTTGAACATCCCTTCTAGGGGACTTTCTTTATTTCCATCCGATATTTGTTTAAAGGCTTCCCTGACAAAAGAAAATGAATGCTGTTTTATACGGATAAAACACCTTCCACAAAAACCTTGTGGAAGGCTATATAAAGAAGCTTTATTTAGCTACTTCCCGTTTATCACGAATGTAAGATGCGGTAAGACTCCCACTTCAATAGTGATAGAGAATACAAAGAAGTCTAGGTGGAGGGAACGGCTCTCCTAAATGCCAATTCATTCGAATTGATAGGACAGAGTTGCTACAGCAGCAATACACCGCGGTTTTTCATGGACAAGGAAGCTTGAACAGCGACAATTGCACGCAGGAAAAGTGCTTTTCTTTCAAGGAAGCCCGAGTTTTTAGTCTTTGTTCTACTTCTATCAGCAGGGGGTGTAGGAAAATTCCTACTGATAGAAGTTTCACTTTATTAGTCTATTGGTTATAAGTGTTATTTGAGAATAATAAATGCCCCTTTATTATTCAAGCCTATCTTTACTTTTTGTCCTTTAGCAATGGTTCCCTTCAAAAGCTCCTCTGATAATAAATCTTCTATATTCTTTTGAATGGAACGACGAAGCGGCCTTGCACCATATTCAGGATCAAATCCTTCATTAGCAATTTTTTCAATTGCTTTATCAGTTAGTGAAAATTCAATCCCTTGTTCTTTCAGACGACGCTGTAACTGTTCAATCATGAGTATGACAATGCTCTTCATATGCTTTTTCTCTAAGGAATGGAACACAATGGTTTCGTCAATACGGTTTAAAAATTCTGGGCGAAAGGCTTTTTTCAATTCATCTATGACTTTTGCCTTCATATCCTTATATTCTTGGCTTTCGTCTCCAATATTAAAGCCAACGTATTTATTTCGTCTCAATTCACTAGCTCCAACGTTTGATGTCATGATCAGCACCGTGTTGCGAAAGTCTACTACACGACCCTTTGAATCAGTTAATCGTCCATCTTCAAGTACTTGTAATAAAATGTTAAATACCTCTGGATGTGCCTTTTCAATTTCATCTAACAATACAACGGAATACGGTTTTCTACGTACTTTTTCTGTCAACTGACCGCCTTCTTCATAACCAACATAGCCGGGAGGAGAACCAACCAAGCGAGAGGTCGCGTGTTTTTCCATATACTCAGACATATCAATTCGAATCATCGCATCCTCATCTGCAAACATTGCCTCAGCCAATGCTCTGGCTAATTCTGTTTTTCCAACCCCTGTTGGCCCTAAGAAAATAAATGAGCCAATTGGTCGCTTCGGATCTTTTAAACCTGCCCGAGCCCTTCGAATAGCCTTAGCGATCGCGTTTACGGCCTCTTCTTGACCGATAACACGATTATGAAGGATTTTTTCTAGATTTAATAAGCGGTCACTTTCATCTTTTGTCAATTTAGAAACAGGTACTCCTGTCCATATGGATACAACGCTTGCTATGTCCTCAACCGTGACCTCTGAGTCCATTTGGCCTTGTTTTTCCTTCCATTTTCGCTTTGTTTCCTCTACTTCCTCACGAAGTCGCTGTTCAGAATCGCGAAGTGAAGCAGCTTTTTCAAATTCTTGGCTTTGTACAGCTGCATCTTTTTCCTTGCGAACCTCTTCCAGCTTCTGTTCTAGCTCTTTTAGATTTGGCGGAACCGTATAAGAACGCAAACGCACTTTGGAGCCAGCTTCATCAATGAGATCAATTGCTTTATCAGGAAGAAAGCGATCCGTAATATAGCGGTCAGATAGGTTTACTGCAGCATTAATAGCTTCATCGGTAATCGTCACACGATGGTGCGCCTCGTAACGATCACGTAAGCCTTTTAAAATTTGTACTGTTTCTTCTAACGTAGGTTCATTTACTTGAATGGGCTGGAACCTGCGCTCTAGAGCAGCATCCTTTTCAATATATTTACGATATTCATCTAACGTTGTTGCACCAATACATTGCAATTCACCACGGGCAAGAGAAGGCTTTAATATATTGGAAGCATCAATTGCTCCTTCTGCACCGCCAGCACCGATTAAGGTATGAAGCTCATCTATAAATAGAATGATATTACCAGCTTGGCGAATTTCTTCCATTACCTTTTTTAAACGATCCTCAAATTCCCCGCGATACTTAGTACCTGCAACTACAGTACCCATATCAAGTGTCATTACTCGTTTATCCCGTAACGTTTCCGGAACCTCGTTGTTAACAATTTGTTGTGCAAGCCCTTCTGCAACAGCTGTCTTACCAACCCCAGGTTCACCAATTAAAACCGGATTATTTTTCGTACGTCGACTTAACACTTGAATGACACGTTCAATTTCCTTGCTACGTCCGATAACTGGATCAATATTCCCCTCTTTTGCACTATCGGTAAGATCACGAGCAAGGGAATCAAGTGTTGGTGTGTTAGCATTTGATTGCTGTCCACGACCTTGACGATTTGCTTGCGACTCATTGCTCCCTAACAACTGTAGCACTTGTTGTCTTGCCTTGTTAAGACTGACCCCTAAATTATTTAATACTCTGGCAGCAACACCTTCTCCTTCACGGATAAGACCAAGAAGAATATGCTCCGTACCTACATAGGAGTGTCCGAGCTTTCTTGCTTCATCTTGACAAAGCTCTACTACTTTTTTGGCCCGTGGCGTATAATGGATCGTTTGCATCGGTTGCTTGCCAATACCAATTAAATTCTCTACTTCCTGCTGAATTTTGGAAACTTCCAAACCTAGGGATTGTAATGCTTTAGCAGCAATACCCTCTCCCTCACGAACAAGAGCTAAAAGAATATGCTCCGTTCCAATATTGTTATGACCCAGTCGAACAGCTTCTTCCTGAGCTAGTGCAAATACTTTTTGTGCTCTTTCTGTAAAACGTCCAGACATCATATAAAAATTACCTCCTTAGCTATTGCTCTAATTGTAAGCGTTGGCGAATAAGTGATGCTCGTAATTGGTCACGTTCATTTGCATTTAAAGTCTTTTTAGCATATTGTTGTAAAAAACCTGGCTGTGTCAATATCATTAATTCATTTAATATATTCCGTGAAATATTTTTTATTAACCCTAAGTCAATTCCTAGACGAACATTGGATAAGCAAGCAGCGGCCTCTTGAGACTCGATGATTCGAGCGTACTCCAATACACCGTATGAACGATAAATACGATCTTCTAATTGAACTCCTAATTGTTTTATTAACTGTTCTCTTGCATAACGCTCATACTCAATTAATTGCTTTACCACACTTTGCAAATCAGCTACAATATCCGCTTCTGGTTTTCCTAATGTTATTTGATTGGATATTTGAAAAATATTACCTTGCGCTTCACTACCTTCACCGTAAATACCCCTTACTACAAGGCCTAACTGGTTAATTGCCGGAAGCATGCGATTAATTTGTTTCGTTACAACTAGTGCTGGTAAATGCATCATAACTGATGCCCGCATCCCCGTACCTACATTTGTAGGACAACTTGTTAAATATCCACGCTTTTCATCAAATGCATAATTAATTTTTTCTTCCAACCAATCGTCTATTTCAAAGGCTTGTTGCAATGCTTCAGATAGCTGAAAACCCGGAACATATAATTGCAAGCGTATATGGTCTTCTTCATTTATCATAAGGGACACTTGTTCGTTTTCTGATATTAGTGCTGCTGCAGACTCAGAATGTTTGGCCAATAACGGGCTTATCAAATGCTTTTCGACTAGAACGCGTTTCTCTATCACGGTTAAATCACGAATGGATAGAAATGCAAAATTCTTGTATGCCCCGAAAGATTTACCTTCGTATTTTTCTTTAAAAAAACTACGAATTTCCTCTAGTTGACTTGGATCGGCTACAATGGGATAAGCGACATTTGCAAAGTTACGTGCAAGCCGGATTCTACTGCTTAATACAATATCACTATCGGGTCCTTCTTTTCGCATCCAGGGGCTAATTGCTTCGTTCATAAAGTGTTGCAGTGTCATGCTTGGTCACCTGCCTCTGAATCATCCTGCTGACTTAATTCACGTATTTGATCTCTTACTTTTGCCGCCTCTTCAAATTCCTCGTTCTCTACTAGTTTCTTCAAATGTGCTTTTAAGTCCTTCAGCTGTTTCTTTTTATGCAAATGTCCTCCTTGACGTTTTGGTATTTTCCCATTATGCTTCACATTACCTGCATGTACCCTTCGAAAAATAGGATCTAACCTGTCATTAAAAGTTTCATAACACACAGCACAGCCAAATTTACCAACTTGTTTAAATTGCGAAAATGTCATCTCACATTTAGGACATTGTAAATCGTGTAGTTGTTGATAGCTTTTCCCTTGAGGTTTAGTTAAGCCTGAGGTATCAAAATTAAAGAGTCCGGAAAGTAAATTATGCAATGAATGTCCTTCTTCGGGGTAACTCATGTAACCCATTTCCTTTGCACACACTTTGCAAACATGAACCTCCATTTTTTGTCCTTGAATAACTTGTGTAAAATGAACTGTCGCGGGCCGCTCATGGCATTCTTGACATTCCATTTATACCACCCCTTACTTATTTAGGTACTTGAGTGTCGTTAACATTGATGTTAATACACGAGCTCGTACTTCATCTCTTAATGGTAACTTAAACGCCAATGTACTTCGTTTAATAGCACTTAACATAATTTTAGCTTCTCGTTCTGTGACCAGTTCTTCCTCTAATAATCGTTCTAATACACCTAATGCTTTTTGTTGTGAAACAGAAGGGTTAATCATTTCAATGATTTCATCAATCAGCTTTGACTTATCTTGATGAGTCACTCGGATAATTCGAATATAACCGCCACCGCCTCGCTTACTTTCTACTATATACCCTTTTTCCACTGTAAAACGAGTATTAATCACATAGTTAATTTGTGAGGGGACACATTTAAATTGGTCAGCAATCTCGCTTCGTTTAATTTCAATTACATTTTTCCCTTTTTGTTGAAGGATTTTTTTTAAATATCGCTCAATGATATCTGATATATTACTCATATGCCCACCCCCTTTTACTTTAGCCTTATACTTTTGACTTTGACTATCTTTGACTATACCCTTATTATACGGGAATTTAACGAAGATGCAAATACATTGTATATGTTTATTTTAGACAAAAATCACGAATACAAAACCAAATATCAACAGACGATTATATTTTATAAGGCTGGAATGAAAATTACTATTTTTGCTTACAACAAAAGATGGGATTATTGTTCACTAATGCAGGTAGATTGAAAAAGATGACTATCAATCCTCTGGAACAGAAGATTGCCTCGTTACGACTATCTGTAAAAACGAAACTTTATATGCTATGGTTTTATACTTTTTGAACATCTAAAAAAACAAAGATGCATAAAGTGAAACTTCATTCAGTGGATCTTTTTTCTTCATCCCCTCTGATAAAAAATATTAGAAAAACTTGGCTTGTCGCCAAGTCTTTCTGGCGAAAGCTATAGTTTTTCTTATACTATAAACCATAAAGTTTTATACTTTCCTATAGTGGAACAAAGGCTAAACTCTCGGGCATATCACTCTTGAAATCGGAGTCCTACCGCAGCTTAAATGTGAAATAAAATTTATTTACTTGAAAAAAACTACCAGTATACGTGCTACTAGCAGGTGTAATTATACGATTATGTTAGCTCTGTTACATTTTTTACATAATCGACATGAGCTATTTCGTCAAATAAAGAAATCCGATCCAATTCCGGATTATTTTCCATAACGATAAAGATATTTCTCAAATTATTTTCGACTTTTGATACCTCCACTTTTTTTATGGCTATATTGAACTTATCAAATACTTTAACTACTTCATTTATCTGAACATCCGGTAGAGTAACAATTTGAATGACATTGGGAGCTTTTCCACGTTGAAATAAACGTTCAAAATTATTGAGAAATATAAGACTAAGTAAAATAATTACTGTTGTCAATACAGCAGCTGCGTACATCCCTGCACCAACAACTAATCCTAAACCTGCAACTGTCCATATGGAAGCGGCAGTAGTTAATCCTCTTATCGTTCCTCCATAAACAATAATTGTCCCAGCACCAAGAAAGCCGATTCCACTAATTACATAAGAAGGAATTCTGGCAGGGTCAAAACGAATATTATCATATTCCTCTAGAAACATTTCAAAACCAAATAATGATAACAGCATCATTAAACAAGAACCTACACCCACTAAAATATGTGTTCGAAAACCTGCAGAGTGATTTTTTAACTCCCGTTCGAATCCAATTACTCCTGCTAGAACTAATGCTATCAGTAGACGTGTCAATATGATATAAAAGTTATCCCCCAATAATTCGTGCACCATCTCTTTCAATGATTATCCCTCCTTACATTACTTTAGTTAATAAGTTAAATTCATTCTACCTTAAAAATATAACTTGTATAGTATGAAAATTTCGTCTATACAAGTGTTTATTCAAAAAGAGAAATTGACCTAACTAAGGTCGATTAAGGTCACAACATCCTGAAAAACCACTTTATGGAGTTTTTGAACAACGTCTATAAAAGAATATATATGTTAGAAAACACTTTTATTTCACTACTTACATAGTTTTTAAATTTTAGGTGCTGTTATCATATAAAACGGTTCTCTGTCAAATGAGGTGGTGGAAACTTCCACCATCTCTTTTGGCTTTACATGATTTTTTTAACTTCTTGTTGCCACAATATTTTCTTTTTCATTCGCTCATAGCTTTTAATTCCAAATGAATTACGTTTAACACTTTTATGGTATTATTTACTCCTTTAATATACCCATTGTTAAATGGATACATAAACGAATGTATGATTTCTTCTTCCTACGTTGAAATGTCCCCTTTATACACTGAAATGCTTCCAAATTAGAGTTTTTCATAGCTTCCATACAAGATTCCAAGCTTGATTTTATGGCATCTTTGTTACTTACTTTAAACCATGTATCTAGCTTATTCTTTAACTAGTAGGCTTCTTCTAAGCGAGGGGGGGTCTTATAGGAAACAGCTTACCCACCTATTAACAATAAATACCCCTGTGCTAACGGGTGGTATTCTCTCGGCTGGAAGACCTTGTTACTGACCAAACCCTAAAGGGCTACTGAACGGTTTGCCTTATGTACTACTTCTACTGGCCAAACCTCAAAAGGCCTTCTTGCTCACTTATGTCGTTTCTTCTTTATCTCTTCACCGGTAAATGGATTAATATATTCTTTCATGCCTAATTGTTCTCACGACTATATCATCTTGTATCTGATTTCAAATATATTCTTCTATTTTTCTCTTGTTTCTCCTACTGTATCTACATAATATCCTGTACACCAAAATTTTCGGTTCCCATATCGATATTTTAAATTGGCATGACGATCAAATATCATCAAATTTTCTTTTACATAAAGTCCTTAATATTTCCCCTATAACTTTTTTAATCTTTCCATAATTAACTTGTCTTCGGAATACTTGTATATGTAAAATATTTCTCGAGATGATTTAGAAAAAATTGTGGAAAAAAAGAAAGAAGGTACTCTATGATAGATGTATGCTTCCAGGCAAATACATCATGAAAAGAGAGACCTTCTTATGAAGAACATTATCTCAAAACTGTACGAGATAATAAAGAATACAAAAGATTTTATTGAAGCAGAAGAAAGTATCCAAAGCTATATGTATAACTTGTTTTCAGATTTGTTAGGGGAAGTATTTCACATATAGATCAAGCGATAAAGAAGGAGGAGCAGGCATCTGGCTGGTTGGTGAAAAGAGAGGATTGTAAAACCGTTCCATTGGTAGAAGTAAAAGTAGCTGAATTAGCCAGTGAATGTACGTATCGTGAAGCATGAAACAAAGAGGCATGCATTGGAGCGCTGAAGGAGGAGAAGCAATGGGGAAAATCAAGCAAGGGATCTTAAATCAGACATGAAGGGATGCTTATTTAAACCAACAGCACAGAAGTGTGAGAAACTACGGGAAGTGAAACATATCGTGAGAATGTCAGAAATACTACACCAAGCAGTGCGTTATGAAACAAGGCGCAATCTCCTTATATCAAGCCCATTCCACTGCCATAGGTCAATTGGTTAAGAGCTTCCGATCTTCCTCCATTTTTAGTAAGGTTCTTTAAATCCTTTCTAAAAAACGGAGGCCACCAAGCGATAGCGCGGTAGTGGAATAAGCGTACATTAATAGAGTACTGAAAGTATTGGCTTTATCACCATGTCGAGAAAAACTTGGGACGCATACAAATACGATATGGTACTTACAATTCCACTTTGTGTGCTAAACTATTAGTGTCCTTGGACATATAAACTCCTCCGTATGCTTTTATTTGGTTGGCAAACAATAAATATTTTAGCACCATGGAGGAGTTTTTTTAATACCTCGCTTGAAGCTTTTTGAACCATAGGCTAAGCCTTGGGTTTTCATAGTTACAACAACAAAAAACTGACCATTTTAAAAAGGTCAGTTTTTCCTTAATATGCCTGGCGGCGTCCTACTCTTGCAGGGGCAAAGCCCCAACTACCATCGGCGCTGGAGAGCTTAACTTCTGTGTTCGGTATGGAAACAGGTGTGACCTCTCCGCTATTGCTACCAGACATGATGTTTATGTTTTTCTAAAAAATAGGCACAAGCCTTATTATAATTGTTTTCGTAAAAAAAGCAAGTCTTTTTATCAAAAAATGTGGATGATACCTTAAAAACTAAATAAGAGATCATTCAACGACTATCTTCCCATTTTGATTTAGTTAAGTCCTCGATCGATTAGTATTCGTCAGCTTCACGTGTCACCACGCTTCTACCTCGAACC
>NZ_JAHLNO010000029.1 GCF_018916875.1 Virgibacillus proomii
TAGGTTTTTCTAGCGACTGGCTAAGCTTGGACATTTGTTCTTTTTGATATTCCTTGTCCAGCATCCTAAAGACTTGGAAACCTTCGAGACCACTTTGCATGCGCAATTTTTTGATGACGTTATAAACCCACTCTTCAAATTCCTCCGCTTCTGGACGTTGCGATCTGAATATTGCTTTATAAATACCGAACTCACTTATAGCAGAAAACTTTTGATTCATACCTGTCAATTTGACAGATGTGAGATACTTCTTTTTTAAATGCCTTGTCATTGCGCTTGTTTCGCTATAACCTAATGCGTCAGCAACATCCTTAGCTACCGCCCACCATTCAGATGGTTCAACTTCAACAAATCTTATTTCGTGACCATTCCAATTTTCGGTACGAATGTCCATTGGCTTCCTCCTTCTCTTTTTTAGCTTTTAGAATACGTGGTACCGATGTTTCCAAAAAGAACATTAATACCTTACGTTTGATATGTTCAGGCATTTCATTCATTTTGCTTCCTCCTTCATTTCATTTGGTATAATCTCCCTAGAGGGAGGTGTTAACGTGAGTGTTAAGATAGATGTTTCTAAAAGCTTTGGTAAAAATTTAAATAAAGCTATTTTAAAAAGCATTAAAGAACATACTAGAAAAAACGGAATTGATATCACATGCCCTACATGCGATAAAGAAATTAACGTTAAAAGCACTAACCCTAAATGCAAACACTGTGGAACTACTTTTGATCTAAAGTTTTAACAACAATCTCAAATTTTGTATTATTGGAAGCGTCATTTAATATGGCGCTTGCCTCTTTTAATAATTCAAGGGCGTGTTCAACTTTGTTAGCAAATTCTTCTATACCATTTACATCAATTTGTAAATCGGTTTTATTTTCCTTTTCAAGTGTTTTTAATTCCTTCATTTTGCTTCCTCCTTCATAATTTCATTCACTTTACTAATCGCATTTTCGTAATACCGAAACGACGGAATTTGCTTATCACTATGCCTTGCTTTATCCAATGCCCAAATACCATATTCATCTGTTTTAAGCCCGTGCGCTTTAGCAATACGACCTACCTTATTAGCTGTTATGCCTAACTGTTTTGCAATTTCAGTAGCTGTGTACGTCTTTTCTATTTGCGGCTTTGTCTTAGCTTCTTTTCCTGTGATATGCTCTATAGCATTAATACCGAGTAACTCAACAGCGATTGGAGATAATACTTTATCCTTTTGCATTTCTAGGATTAATTTAGCTTGGCGAGTTTTAGCGTTTAATAGCATCGCTTCAGCACGTTGTTTTTGAATTTGTAGCTTGTCCTGTTCGGTTTGTGGCTTAGCTAGTTGGAGTTCTCCTTTTCTTAAAGACTTCAGTAACTTACGGACGAATGCACGAAACTCTCTCGCTTTTGGTTTTTTGGATAAAAGCGTTACTTCATATATGCCATCTTCGTTGAAAATACGAACCTCCCTTGTTACTTTTCTTCCACCTTCAACTAGGGACATTTTGTCCTCAGTTGAAAACTCAATATCTTTCAAGTAAGGATTTCTATTTACGATCTTTTGAATTCCACTTCTGTCGGAGTAATCCAATGCTTTTGATAAACCATCAATTGTCATAATGGGTTCGTTGTTTTCATTCCAGTACACTTCAACTTCATTTCCTTCAAACATTTCTTTTACTGCTAGTGATAGATTCAATTCGCTTCCTCCTTCACAATTTCGCTAAAGTTACGATCTAAGAATTTCGCCATCTTCCTAGCATGGAATAACCACGTTTGACCTTGAGATTCTGGATAGTAAACAAATTCTTCTAGTTGTTTTTTGAACTTAGGTGGATATAAAATATTATCCTTAATCCACAATTGCTTGCGGTTAATACGTTTTTCTAAGTCTTTCATAGTCCAATAGACACCTTCTAACGACTCATCTTTTAAACGTTCTAACTCTACCTTTTCAATTAAAACTTTGTCGCTAGGTATCGGAATGCTAAGAGATACGTTAAGTTGTTGCATATTAACCCTCCTTACAACAAATCTAATTAGCAATTTTTTCTGGTTCAGTATCAAACAAATATCCTAATTCTAGATCGGGGAAATATTTATTTCTGATTCTGATAGCTTCCATCATTTGAAGTGGCGTTTTTCCATTTAACTTATCCGAAACTGTCGCCGTTCTCCCATTATAAAAATCGTTGGCAATGTCAACCCTTTTAACCCCACGCCTTGCCATTTCTGCATCTAAGTTAGGGAACATTATTTCAACCTCCTTTTTACGATGTGTCGTAACTTACAATTCCAATAATATACGACACGTCGTAATTTGTCAACACAAAAATATAGATTTTTTACGATAAATTGTAAAAAATCTATATACAAACATAAAAACAACTGTTATAATCAATTTAGTTACGCTATATCGTAACTAAAATACGACATAATGTAAGGTGGTGAGAAAATGAGCAAGGGAGAAAGGTTGGAAAAACTAATAAAAGAAAGTCCATACAAAAATGTTTCTAGATTTTCAAAAGCTTCTGGTGTACCTTATACAACGATAAAATCATTTATAGAGAGAGACCTTAATAAGGCTGCCATCGATAGCGTTGTAAAGATAGCGAAAACGCTAAATGTAAGTGTAGAGTATTTAATAGAAGAGGAAATTCCTTTGAAACAAGAAGCCAGCTCTTCTGATTACCCTTACCTTCCAGTCCACGTTGCCGCAGGATTACCAGAAATGATCGATCCTGTATCGGAGGATGATGTGGAAACAATATCTATCCCAGACGCAATAATGGGTAAATGGGCAGGCAGAGACGACATCTTTTTGATGAGAGTTAACGGCGAATCGATGAACAAGATAATACCTAACGACTCTTTGATAGCTGTCAAAAAAATAGATATAAACAACTTGCAGAACGGAGACATAGTTGTTTACAGTAATCACTATGAATACTCCGTTAAACGATTTTATAAATTTGATGACAGACTGGTATTCAAACCATCATCAACCGACATCAGGTTTAGTGATAACAACGTACCGTTTGACAGTTATCACAATTTAAAAATACACGGAAAGGTAGTTCTGTATATAGTTAATTTAGATTAATTTTTTAGCGCTAGGAAATTAATTATCGGGCAGTTAGCTACTGCCCTATTTTTATAAGGAGTGATAACATGGCTAGCTTTACAAAAAGAGGTAAGACATGGCAATACACTATTAGTCGTATGGTTAACGGTAAGTCAAAACCGATAAGAAAAGGAGGGTTTAAAACAAAAAGAGAAGCACAGGCGGCAGCCGCCGATATTGAGTCGAAAATGAATAAGGGTTTTAGTCCAATAACGCGGAAAGTTCCTTTTAATGAATACTTTGAAACATGGATAAAAACATATAAAACAGACATTAAAGAAAACACATTGGCACGTTATAACAATTCATTAGACACTATTAACGAATACTTTAACGATACGGCTATACAGGATATAACAAAGCGATCTTACCAATCTTTTTTAAATGAGTACGCAAAAAATCACGCAAAAGAAACCACAAGAAAACTAAACACACATATACGATCTTGCGTTTTAAATGCGATTGACGAGGGTATTATACATGTTAATTTTACAAGAGGTGCAGTAGTTACCGGAAAGCAGGGTAAAAGCAACGATGAAAAATATTTGAATTATGACGAGAGTCAAAAGCTTTTAAATGCTATTTTGGAAAAGAAAAAGAAAGCTTTAACAGATTACTTAATAATACTGGCTCTTACATCGGGTATGAGATTTGGTGAAATGGTCGGCCTAACTCGTAAAGACTTTGATTTTGACAATAACACCATCAATATAAATAAAACCTGGGGATATACAAATAAAATGCATAAAGGATGGGGAGAAACGAAAACAGGGGAACAACGAGTTATAAAAATGGATACACAGACAATGGGGTTATTTCAAGACCTTTTTGAGAGAAGACCAGAAAATATAAAGAAGCTAGTGTTTTATAGTCCAACATCTAAGTACCATGTTATTAGTAATAGCGCAGTCAATAAGCAATTAAGGGAAATGATGACCAAACTAGACATAAAAGGGAAAGAGATTACTATACACAGCATGAGGCATACCCATGCATCTGTTTTGCTTTACCAAGGAGTATCTTTTTATTATGTGTCCAAACGGTTAGGTCATAAGGATATAGAAACAACATTAAACACATATTCTCATGTGATAAAAGAAATGGAAGAACGAGACGAAAATATGAGCGCCGAAACTTTCCAAAGAATGTATGTGTAAAAAATGTGTAAAATAAAATAAAAAATGATGTTTTCTTGCGATAAACACCTTAGCCTCCAATACCCTCACAAACCTTGATATATCAACGTTTTTTAGTTCCTCTTGAATCTTTGCCAACAACCCAAAACAACGCAAATACGCCCCCGGCAGGATTCGAACCTGCGACACACGGTTTAGGAAACCGATGCTCTATCCCCTGAGCTACGGGGGCATTTATTCAGAATTAACTATAGAATTCTCGTCTTTTTCTTAAACTTTATTGGCTATTTCTATCAAGCATTATCTATTATACAAAATTCCGCCAAACTTGAAAAGTACTAGATAAACTTAACATGGTTTCCGCTTTGCTTGTATGATAAAATATTATACATCTGTTTCGTTATGGATTGGAGGAATAAGCAATGTTAAAAATTCCTTTTATTGCAGTTGAAGGGCCTATCGGTATTGGTAAAACCTCCCTTGCTGAAAAATTAGCTGCACATTTTCAGTTTCATCTATTGAAGGAAATTGTAGAGGAAAATCCTTTTTTAGGAAAGTTTTATGAAAATATCGAAGAGTGGAGCTTTCAAACAGAGATGTTTTTCTTATGCAATCGCTATAAACAATTAGAAGACATCAAAAGAGATTATATAAGCAAATACAAACCAGTCGTTGCAGATTATCATATATTTAAAAATATGATTTTTGCAAAGCGGACGTTGCCTAAAGATAAATTTCTTAAATATGAACAAATATTTAATATTTTAACGAAGGACATGCCTACACCGAATATAATCGTTTATTTGCATGCGAGCCTAGAAACTATTTTAAAACGGATAGAGCTTCGCGGAAGGGAATTTGAACAAAACATACAAACTTCCTATTTAGGACAGCTTGTACAGGATTATGAAATGTTTATGGATCATTTTGAGAAGGAATATCCTTCGATTCCAGTAATCCGAATTGATGGTGATAAGGTTGACTTTGTTTGTTATCAGGAACATTTGGATCAGATCATAGAGCAAGTTTCGAAACAGCTGCCTTATAAATTTCAACAAACATAAGAAAAAAGTTAAGAAAGGGAAAGACATAATTATGAAGGCAAGAGAAAAATACAATATCCCACATGACAGCATTATTACAATTGCTGGTACCGTCGGTGTTGGTAAATCGACAATGACACATGCATTAGCAAATGCCCTTAAGTTTAAAACGTCGTTCGAAAAAGTGGATACAAATCCTTATTTGGAGAAGTTTTATGCGGATTTTGAACGATGGAGCTTTCATCTGCAAATTTATTTTTTAGCAGAACGGTTTAAAGAACAAAAGAAAATTTTTGAATACGGTGGCGGGTTTATTCAAGACCGTTCCATATACGAGGATACAGGCATTTTTGCAAAAATGCATTATGATAATGGAACGATGTCCAAAACAGATTATGAAACATATACAAACCTGTTTGAAGCTATGGTTATGACGCCATATTTCCCTCATCCGGATTTACTTATATATTTAGAAGGTTCTTTTGATGAGATCATCGAACGTATTCATAAACGCGGTCGTGAAATGGAGAAAAATACACCCATTTCTTATTGGCAGGAATTGTATAACCGTTATGAAGAATGGATCAATAACTTTAATGCTTGCCCCATCCTTAGAATTAATATATCTGACTATGATGTCATAAATCAGGAAAAGTCGATTGAGCCGATTCTCAAGCGAATTGGACATTTTATCGAACAGTCACGAAAATGGAAAGCACGAGAACGGGTATAATTATGATACAATCAAATCATTATCGCAACATTCGATAATGGAAGTAGGGACAGCGGAAATATCTATAGGATTATTTAAAGAAAACTAAGCAATTGCCAAGTTTCCAAACAGACAATCTGCTAGAATTTTTGGAGTATCTAAAAGACATACATTCGCTTGTATAACACTATGTTCCTGCTCGTTTATAAAATTTGCTCCTTAAAAAATGGCGACGTTATTATCCGTTGCCATTTTTTAAGGTGCTTCTTTGTTTTCTTGGTTATTCTAAAAACTTATGGAAAACTATATCCTCTACTTTTAGATCACTTACAAAGTGAAACTTCATTCAGTTGGACTTTTCCTTCATTTTTTACTAATTAAAAGAAGAACAAAGGTAAATTTCACGTGCTTTTGAAAAACCTCCATGTATGGCTTCGAAGTTTTCTTTAGTCCTTGAAAAATCGCGATGTATCACTATCGAAGTTTTTCTTGTCTTTGAATAAGAAGAATACTTTTTCGGCGTGTGATGCCTATTCAAGCAATCTCCCTGGTTCTATCGCCCCGAACGAATCGGGCATTTAGGTGTCGTTATCTCCTTAGATAGACTTCTTCACATTCTTAAAGTAGAAGTCTTACGGAACCTTAGATGGAGTAAAAAATCTCCACGGAACTGTCATTCTTCCTTAACACAGCTTGTTTTTTACTTCGCATGTACAAAATTACTTCCCCAATTCTAGGGATCGGTCTCTAGCCGCATATATACAATCTACTACCATTTTTTGAAAATCATTTTGCTCTAAAATATGAATTCCTGCCTCTGTGGTTCCGGCTGGGCTCGTAATCTTTTTGCGTAGTTCCACAGCTGTTTCTTTCGATTGATTCAGCATCTCTCCTGCTCCAAGCACTGTTTGATTAATTAATTGCTTAGCTGTCTTTTCATCCATTCCAGCCTCTACAGCAGCTTTTTCCATTGCTTCCACTACATAATAAATATATGCTGGACCACTGCCAGAAAGCGCCGTGACCAAATGCATTTCGGCTTCATCAACTACTACCGTTGTCCCGATCGTGTTAAATAATTGTACACCTACTTTTAGATGTTCTTCTGTTACATAAGCGCCTGTACATAAAGCTGTTGCAGAATAACCGATGGAAGCTGATGTGTTTGGCATTGCTCGAATAATAGGGATAGTTAAACCGACAAATTCCTGAATCGCAGTCGTTGACACACCTGCTGTCACAGAAATAATTAATTGCTCCCTCCTCAAGTATTTTTTGATAGGCTGGATTGCCTGTTCAATATCATTCGGTTTAACAGCTAAAAAAATAATATCGGAATGATTAATTAAATCTTCCTTATCATGTATAATGTTCATCTGATAACGTTCCTTCAATTGTTGAAGTCTCTCGTAATCATTGCGATTTGTTACCGTTAATTGGCTTTTATCGATAATTCCAGATCGTACTAAACCGGCAATAATTGCCTCAGCAATAGATCCAGCACCAATAAATGCAATATATTTATCCATATTTTACTCCTCCTTCAACACTTCTTCATAAAACGAACAAACAAAGCATAAAACGCTGGTTATCGACGACAAACTGGCGAGCTTCTAACAAGATAAAGTGAAATTTCATTTCTTGGAATGCTTTTCCCAAGAAATGTTAGTAGTAAGGGTATGACCTAAAGGCCTCTGAACCAATCGGGCATTTAGGTGCCGTTATCTCCAATTTAATACTTCTCCGTATTCTCTAAGTTGTAGTTTACAGCACCTTACATCGGGATAAAGTGAAACTTAATGCTTTTCTCCTTGAAAAAGAGGAACGCTTTTTCTGCGTGCGATGTGTCGCTGACGTAGCTTTTCTTGTCCTTGAAAAAGAGGAACGCTTTTTCTGCGTGCGATGTGTCGCTGACGTAGCTTTTCTTGTCCTTGAAAAAGAGGAACGCTTTTCTGCGTGCGATGTGTCGCTGACGTAGCTTTTCTTGTCCTTGAAAAAGAGGAACGCTTTTTCTGCGTGCGATGTGTCGCTGTCAAAGTTTTTCCTCGTCCTTGAAACAGAAGTACACTTTTTCTGCGTACAATGCCTTTTCAAGCAATCTCTCTCGTCCTTAAAAAAACCGCGATGATCGCTGATGTAGTTTTCCTTGTCCTGTCACCCAAACGAATCGGGGATTTTGAGGACGTTTTTCTCATCAAAAATCATAAGCAGATTTTTGATATGAGAAAATACGGCCTCCTTACATTCGGGATAAAGAAAATACAGCGGACGGCAAAACCCAATTTAGACGGATAACTTGATCGCTTAAGTGAGGCTACACGAAGCTAAAAGATAACCATGCCATGTAGAAGCATATATAGGTTGCCACAAAATAAAAAAACCCTTTCTATCCTGAATATAAGGACGAAAAGAGTTTCCGCGGTACCACCTATATTGGCATAGTTATACTATACCCAACTTTTATTGATAACACAGCATTTTCTGCGGCCAGTTTTTACTAACAGCTCATAGGTAGGTTCATACCTGTCGGTTACGTTTGGGATCTTTCAGCCGATGAATCCCGCTCTCTTTCGTTCGTACATGGTATTACTAGCCTAGTCATTGCTTTTAATATTTTTATTTGATTAATTATGTACTATATGCGCAAATCGTTAAAATGTCAAGTGACTATGATCTTTGTCCGAATAAACAACATATTGCCATCCATAAAAACAGCATTTTTAAGCCCTTAACGAGTTAAAAAAATCGCTACGATGTAACGATTTTTTCATCTCCAAAATTTTATGCGCTAATATAAAATGGAGGAGGTAGAGGGATTCGAACCCCCGCGGGCTGTTACACCCCTGTCGGTTTTCAAGACCGATCCCTTCAGCCAGACTTGGGTATACCTCCGTGGCGACAAGATATAATATACCATGGTTTCAATATGCTTGTCAATTGTAAATATTTCTTTAGAAAAAGTTTTATTTTTCCCTTCTAGTTTCGACTATTTACAATATCATATTATCACTGAAAATTCGCTCCCTCTTGCAACTGAAATATCCCCATTCAGTTGCAAGAGGGAAAATTTGTTTCATTATGTTATGTGAACTGAACCTCAGCTTATATTATATTCCTTGTCCAACTATAACATGCAATAAAATTCCCTAAGCTTAAAAGTTATAGAGGGTGTTCAAAAAGTCAGTAATAAGAACGCTTCGAATTCCTTCGGACGTTAGAACGTATAAAATATTAGCATGAAATTCATTTAACATAGTTAAAATTTTTTAAGTTCTAAGTATAAGTGCAACGTAGCTATCGTCTAAGCTCTGTGAAGATGTATCTAATCAAAGCTTTTTTACTAAAAGCGCCCACGTCCTGTGGGCAACGTAGAAATCAGCACTTGTACAAACCCGCTATCCAAAACTACGTCATCCTTAAACTTCGACTAGCTAGGACGTGCTAGTCTCGGCATTGCAACAAGGATGTTACGAAATTATCTGACCTTTGTCCTTTTTATCCTCCTTGTTGAACAGCACTTATAATCACTTTACTGCTCTTTTACTACTGTTTTCGCAAATCGATCATGCGGGAGGATTGCCCCATCTTCACTTTCAAATGCTTTTCGGTTTTTTAAGTAATCAATCGTACTGCATGTATCTCTATACCCGATACGTTTTAAAATTTGGACTGGAGTTAATGCTGAACCAGTTTCATTTTCAAGAACGAGCCCCATTTTTTTATAACCTATCGTTTGACCACCTTTCCGTAATTGCGCAAATTCCAGAGCCCACATGACTACTGTTGGGGTTAGGAAAACATGAACTGCTTCATTTTTGACTTTTTTCCGTAAAAAATGCTCAACTCCAAGTGTTACAAAACTTGATATTGTTAGATCAAGCAGCAACGCCTTCGTACGCTTTTTTGTTATCGGCTTCACGAATATTCCCCCTTTAATGGTTACTCATCATTATATACGATTAGCAAAAGAAGTGGTTTCAATTGTTTTCCACTTCGATTCAGTTCGGATGATAAAATAACCAACCTCTCCACACTACATCATGGAGAGGTTATACACTGGCAAGAAATTGAGTTTCTAACAAATTACTGATACCTAACAAAGAAGGCTATATATCATTGTGACATTTTCTAATCAGCTATCAAGTTTTTAGCATACGCTAATTTGCAATTGTCCTTTCCTGAAACTCACGTCGAACACGTTTATACGCTTCCTCATCCGTAATAAGTTTTAATGCAGTAAAAGCAGCGGCCTTTGCTGCTATGAGTAAAGCCTGATCAGCTTGTTTTGACTTTGCTGCTTCACGAAAGGCGACCGTATGACCAATTAAATCACTTGGACCAATTTTTATATGAGGGTGAATAGTCGGAACAACTTGGCTAATGTTCCCCGCATCTGTTGATCCGATTGCTGTTTTTTCTACTGAAAGTACTTTCTCTCCCAAAGTTTCTACTTCCTGTTTAAAGAGATCATCAAAGCTTTGATTCACAATAAAATTATCGACTTCATTTTGAAATGCAGTAATTTTCACTTCCGCTCCCGTTGCTAAAGCAGCACCTTGGGCAATTGCTTTGATTCGTTCCGTGATTTGATTTAATGTTGTTCTTGTGGCAGCGCGAATGAAAAATCTCGCTTTCGCATAATCTGGTACAACATTCGGTGCATCACCGCCATCGGTAATAATACCATGAATCCGCACATCTTTCGGAACGTGTTGACGTAATGCGTTGATTCCGTTAAAAAGCTGAATTACTCCATCCAACGCATTAATTCCTTGTTCTGGATGAGCTGATGCATGTGCTGCTTTACCAAAAAACTCAAAATCAAGTGGATCTACTGCTAAGGAGGGACCAGTCAATGTTGTATCTGCTCCGGGATGAACCATGATGGCTGCATCAATATAATCAACTAATCCAGCCTTTACAAAGCTTCCTTTTGCACTTCCATTTGGTCCACCTTCTTCAGCTGGGGTACCGAATACGACTACTTCTCCACCGATTTCATCGATTACCTTACTTAAACCAATAGCTGCTGCAATACTTATCGTTCCAATTAAATTATGACCACAGGCATGCCCAATTTCTGGAAGGGCATCATATTCTGCTAAAAAAACAAGTTTTAACCCATTCTGTTTCCCTTTTCGCTTGGCAATAAATGCCGTTGGATGTCCGGCGATATCCAACTCGATTTCGAAGCCTTTCTCTACCAAAAGATCCGTTAATGTTTTAGCTGCATATACCTCCTGATTACCGATCTCTGGATTTTCATGGATTGTATGGCTTATTTCTATATATCTGTCTTGATTAGCATCTATATCTTCTGCTATTTGCTGTTTTAGTTTCTCTATCTTTTTTACGACTACAGTCATCTGCTTCACCTCATTTAATTTTTATTAATATCCAATCTCACTTAACGGTAAAAACGTTGGAATTGTATTTCCTTTACGTTCTTTTTTAATGAAATTAGCTACATCCTTAGATTGATAAATTTTTACCAGTTTATTTAACAACTTATCATCTTTATCTTTAGCTTGAACGGCTATGATGTTTACATAAGGTGTTGCCGTCTCGTCTTCATGATAAATTGAATCTTCTAAAGGACTTAAGCCAGCATCAACAGCTATCCCATTATTAATAATCGATGCATCAACATCTGGAAGAACTCTTGGCGTTTGCCCCGCTACCAATAATTCAAATGTAAGATTTTTTGGGTTTTCTGCAATTTTGTCTAATGAGCCGTTACCATCAAAACCTTCTTCCAATTTAATCAGCCCAGCATCCTCAAGAAGTAACAATCCTCTTCCCATATTCGTCGTTTCCTTCGCTAAGGCGATCTTTCCACCTTCAGGAATATCCTCAGGACTGTCATGCTTTTCGGAATATAACCCCATTGGTGCAATAACCGTTGTTGCAATTGGCGCTAAGTCTAAATCATGCTCTTTAATGAAATTTTCAAAGTAAGATATCGTTTGAAACGAATTGGCATCAATTTCACCTTCAGCTAATGCTAAATTTGGCTGTACATAATCTGAAAAACGAACGATTTCTACATTAATTCCTTCCTTTTTCGCTTTTTTTGCTACATAATCCCAAATCGTCGTATCTGAGCCACTGATTCCCACCTTGACTGTAGAAGTTGCTTCACTTTTAGAACAAGCAGTAATCAAAACTGCAATTAATAATAATGAAAAGATGAATACGATTTTTTTCATGTTGTTTCGCTCCTCTTTTTATCTTCTTCTGACTTTTTTAGCAATGAAATTGCCAATTGATTGCAAACTTTGTACCATAATGATCAGAATACCAACTGTAATTACCATAACAACCGTATCAAAGCGTTGATATCCATAAGTAATTGCTAAGTCGCCAAGTCCGCCACCGCCAACAGCACCCGCCATTGCCGAAGCGCCAACTAAACCAATTGTTGCAATAGTTATCCCTAATAGTAATGAACTAAGTGCTTCCGGAATTAAAAAACGCATCATAATTTGCCATGGCGTTGCTCCCATTGCTTGTGCTGCTTCCATCACTCCAGGGTCCACCTCTAATAATGAATTCTCGATTAAACGGGCTATATATGGTCCAGCAAATAAAACCATTGGTACAATAGCAGCTGCTGTTCCAATCGATGTTCCTACAATTAATCTTGTGAAAGGGATAACTGCTACCATTAGAATAATAAATGGTATGGAACGGAAAATATTTATGACTGTGTTTAAAGCTGTAAAAATAAATTTATTCTCCCATAAATGCCCTTTTCGTGTCACAACTAATAAAATTCCTAAAACGAGACCGATAATAAAAGAAAAGATTAAAGATACACCTACCATGACAATTGTTTCCCATAATGCTTGGATAATTTCTTGCTCGTCAACTAACATCTACTAACACTTCCTTTATCGCCACTTTATGCTGATGAATATGCATGATGACACGATTTATTTCTTTTTCCTCTCCCGAAAACTGAACAATCAAGTTGCCAAAAGGAATCCCCTGAAGCTCTGTAATACTGCCAAATAGAACATTGACATCGACGGTATATTGTTTAGCAATTTGTGATAATAGTGGTTCACCTGCTGATTTTCCGACAAAACTGATTCGGTATAGTTGGCTGCCATCACCTTGTTGTCTAATTAATTGAAAGATCGACTCCGGTATATTATCATGCATGACAGAACGGACAAAATTACGTGTAATAGCTGTTTTTGGCTGTGAAAAAACGTCAAATACACTGCCTGTTTCAATCACTCTTCCCTTATCCAAGACCGCTACCTTATCACATATTTCACGAATAACGCCCATCTCATGAGTAATCATCAAAATAGTGACATGATACTCTTCATTGACTTTTTTTAATAATTTTAAAATGGACTGTGTCGTTTCTGGATCCAATGCAGAGGTTGCTTCATCACATAAAAGTATCTTCGGTTTGGTTGCTAATGCTCGTGCAATCCCTACACGCTGCTTTTGACCACCCGATAACTGATCTGGATAAGTTTTTGCCTTATCCGCTAAGCCAACAAATGCTAACAGCTCGGTAACCCGTTTCTTTACTTCCTCCTTGGGAACATTGGCTAATAATAAAGGCATTGCCACATTTGTATAAACATTTTTGGAGTTCAATAAATTAAAATGCTGAAAAATCATACCAATTTTTCGTTTTGCCTCTCTTAATTTCTTAGAAGAAAGATGTAATAAGTTCTTGCCGTCCACTACCACCTTTCCGGATGTCGGTCGTTCTAGTAAATTAACACAGCGAATCAGTGAGCTTTTCCCCGCACCACTAAATCCGATAACGCCATAAATCTCTCCTTTGTCAATATGCAAGTTTACATCATCTAATGCTGTTACTTGCTGCTGTTTCCCTTCATAAATTTTTGTTACATGATCAAATGTAATCACCATCTCACTCCCCAATTATTTTCTTTAGCAAACTAGCGACAAACCTCTTGACGCAAAACCTATCTAAATTTCACACATCAGTTTATCTTGCTATGACACTAAAAAAACTTAGCTTGTCGCCAAGTCTTTATGGCGAAAATGATCGTTTTTCTTATACTATAAAGCTAAGGTTTTATACCTTTCTACAGTATAAAAAAATGCCCCTTCCATAAGAAGAGGCATTTGCATATCTCCTCTTCTTATCTTTCAAGCTAATGCTTGCTGGATTTGGCACAGTACTATAGAATAGTCCGCTGCCGAGGTTTCTTCGGGCCAGTCCCTCCACCTCTCTCGATAAGAAGTATTTGATTTTTATAATAATATTCAAAAAATCCAGTAAAATAACTCGTTTCTGTTGCTTAAGTTGTTAACTTACGTACAATCCACTTTCTAAATTTATTAGCTCAAAAGCAATTTTTATCCCTAGTTAAACAAAACGGATATGATGAAATTCAATTCTTGCACGAAGATGCTTATCTAGTGTATAAAAAGAAAAATCCCTCCTTATTTGTAATAAGAAGAGATTTGCAATTTATGGCGCTCTCTTCTTATTTTTCAAGCATATATGCTTGTTGGATTTGGCACAGTACTATAAAGATAGTCCGCTGCCGAGGTTTCTTCGGGCCAATTCCCTCCACCTCTCTTCATAAGAAGCTTTACGTTATGAACTTATTATAATGTCTATTAGGATACTACTGTTTTTACTTTCTGTCAAATACTTTTTTTAGAAAAACTTGGTTTGTCGCCAAGTCTTTAGCGAAAGCTGTAGTTTTTCTTATACTATAAACCATAAAAATTTTATATTTTCCTATAGTCTATAGTGTAAAAAAATGTTTCCTTATTTCATTATTTCCCTTCCACCCATGTATGGACGTAATGCAGTAGGGATAATAACCGTACCATCCTCTTGCTGGTAGTTTTCTAAAATAGCAGCTACCGTGCGGCCGACTGCTAAACCAGAACCATTTAATGTATGAACAAATTCCGGTTTTGCTTTAGCTTCTCTTCGGAAACGAATATTAGCACGTCTTGCTTGGAAATCTTCAAAGTTAGAACAAGAAGAAATTTCTCGATACGTATGCTGACTAGGAATCCATACCTCAATATCATATTTTTTACTGGCTGTAAATCCTAAATCACCTGTACACATACTCATCACTCGATATGGTAATTCTAACAGCTGGAGTACCTTTTCTGCATGGGTTGTCAATGCTTCAAGCGTTTCATAAGAGTCTTCTGGTTTGACAAAGTGGACAAGCTCCACTTTATTGAATTGATGTTGACGAATTAATCCTCTTGTATCCCTTCCGGCAGAACCCGCTTCAGAACGGAAGCAGCTGCTAAATGCTGCATATTTTTTCGGTAAATCATCTGCTTTTAAAATTTCGTCTCGGTAATAATTAGTTACAGGAACTTCTGCCGTAGGAGCCAAAAAATAATCCCAGTCCTCCAGCTTAAATACATCTTCTGCAAACTTTGGCAATTGGCCGGTCCCCGTTAAACTAGCTCGATTAATGATTTGTGGTGGCAACATTTCCTCATAGCCATGCTCATCTACATGTAAATCCAACATAAAATTCCACAATGCCCGTTCTAAACGTGATCCTAACCCTTTATAAAATACAAATCGGCTGCCAGTTACTTTACCTGCACGTTCAAAATCGACTATATCCAAATTAGTAGCTATATCCCAATGCGGTTTCGGTTCATATGAAAATGGTGGCAAGGTTCCCCATTTCCGTATTTCTACATTATCTTCTTCATCTTCCCCAACTGGTACACTTTCATGAGGAATATTAGGGATAGAGAGCATAATATGTTCCAGCTCATCATTAATTTCCTTCAATTCCTTATCTAGTCTGGCAATTTCATCACCAACCTCGCGCATCGCTTTAATTGCCGGTTCAGCATCTTTCTTTTCCCGTTTTAATACAGAGATTTGCTTCGACGTTTCATTTCGCTTTGCTTTTAATTGCTCCGTATCGGCAATAAGCTGACGTCGTTTTTCATCAAGGTCGCCAAACCGATGGAGCTCGGATAAATCCTCTCCTCGATGCTGTAATTTTTGCTTTACTTCTCCCAAATGATTACGTAAATATTTCATATCCAGCATATACTCGTTCCTCCTTTATTTTTCTTAACAAATCAAAAAACTCCCGCCCCTAAAAATAGGGACGAGAGTATAATTCCCGCGTTGCCACCCTGATTGAAGAATACATATTCTTCCGGCTTCATGTTGTAACGGTACGCAAACCGGGTTTATTTACTATCCAAAGAATTCAATAAACCAGCTTAAGGACGGATTCATAGCTGTCTCACATCGATTCACACCAACCATCGACTCTCTTGGAAAGACATTACTATTACTGCTTCCTGTCATCACTTTTTATTATTATCTTCTATCATAACCGATTTTTTATGCTTATGCAACTATCGCCAATAAATTTACGAAACCTCTTCAACCATGGTTATGAAATAAGCTAATAGTCGCTGATCATCCGTCAATTCTGGATGAAAAGCGGTTGCCAAAAATGGACCTTGGCGAACTGCCACAATATGATCATGATACGTTGCAAGTACTTCAACAGCTGTTCCTACTTTTGTTACGTAAGGAGCACGAATAAATACAGCATTAAAATCATTGGCAATACCTGTTATTTCTAATTCTGCTTCAAAGCTTGCCACCTGACGACCAAAAGCGTTACGAGCAACTGTCATATCGATTAATCCAAGATGAGCTTCAGCTTGTCCTTCAATAGCTTTAGCCATTAAGATCATACCCGCACATGTACCAAAGATCGGCTTTCCTTGGTTGGCAAAATCCCGAATCGGGTCAATAAAACCGTAACTGTCGATTAATCGCCTAATGGTTGTACTCTCGCCGCCAGGTAAGATTAAACCATCTATTTCTGCCAGCTGTTCTTTTTGTTTTATCTCAACTGCCTCAGCGCCGCATGCTCTCACAGCTCGAATATGCTCGCGAACAGCGCCTTGTAAGGCAAGTACACCGATGGTCGTCATAAAACATTCCTTCTTTCTTACTCGCTCCGATCTTGCATACGATCATGAGCTTCTAGTGTACTCATTTCGATCCCCTTCATAGCCTCACCTAGATCCTTAGATAGTTCAGCTATTAATTTATAATCTTTGTAATGTGTTGTTGCTTCCACAATTGCTTTCGCATATTTAGCTGGATTGGATGATTTAAAAATACCAGAGCCAACAAATATTCCATCCGCTCCTAACTCCATCATCAATGCGGCATCACTAGGGGTTGCAATTCCACCTGCAGCAAAGTTTACTACCGGCAAGCGACCTTCTTTGCGTATCTCAAGCAATAGTTCAAATGGAGCACCGATCTCCTTGGCATATGTCATCACTTCATCTCGTGACATTGCAGTTAGCATACGGATTTCTGATTGTACTTGTCTCATATGCCGAACGGCTTCAACAATATTACCAGTTCCAGGCTCACCTTTCGTACGCAACATGGAAGCACCTTCGCCAATACGGCGTGCTGCTTCGCCAAGATTACGGCATCCGCAAACAAATGGTACAGTAAAGTCTGATTTATTAATATGGTATACATCATCCGCAGGGGTTAACACTTCACTTTCGTCAATATAGTCAACACCCATTGCTTCTAATACACGAGCTTCTGTAATATGGCCAATACGTGCTTTTGCCATGACAGGAATGGATACAGCATTTAATACTTCCTCAGTAATCGTTGGGTCAGCCATTCGAGCTACACCACCAGCTGCTCGAATATCGGAAGGTACGCGCTCTAGTGCCATGACAGCAACTGCTCCTGCTTCTTCAGCTATCTTTGCTTGTTCTGCATTGACAACGTCCATAATAACGCCGCCTTTTTGCATTTCAGCCATTCCTCGTTTCACACGGTCTGTTCCTATATTAGACACTGAAAACTCCCCCTAAAGATTTATTTAAAATAGTCCTTTAATCCAGTCTACCACTGTATGGAATAAATCAGCAAAAAAATCACCAATTGCGCTCATTGTAAGCATAAACCAGTTTGCTTTTTCTACTGCCTGATCTGTTACAATATCTACCGTACTCTTACTATCATTTACAATATATCCATAGTCGTTTTCGCCTTTATACGTAAGCTTGGCTACTCCAACTTTTTCACCTTTTTTAATTGGTGCCTTTAGTTTTCCTTCTTTATCCAGCTTGTCTTTATCAATCTTGTATTCTATGCGATACATATCTTTTTCATCCGGTTTAATCGGTAGAATGAACGCTTCACCAAGGGAAATACTTACTCTATCTTCTTTTCCTTTAGCAACTGGTAAAGAAGTCTTGTCTTTTAATTGGTATCCTGCTGGGAATAACTCCGTATTCTCAAAGTTCTGAAAGCCAAAGTCTAATAGTTTAGCAGTTTGTTCAAAGCGTTTCTTTTCACTTTTTGTTTTCATGACGACAGAAATTAATCGACGATCCCCTTTTTTGGCAGTCCCTGTAAAACTGTAACCAGCTAAATCCGTAAAGCCTGTTTTTAATCCATCCACACCTTCATAATAGAAATCCTTAAAATATGTTGTATTATGCGCCAACATATAGTTTAAGTTTCGAAGTTCTTTGCCATCAAATTTTGCCGTTGGTTTACTGGATATTTTTAAAGCTTTTGGATAATCATTAATTAAGTGATAAGCCAATAACGCAGCAGACTCTGCAGAAAGAAGATTGATCCCATTAGGATCCGTTCCTTCAGGGTAATTGTCCCCTAACGATTTATTTTCAATCCCTGTGGAGTTAACGAATTTAAAATCCGGAAGCCCCATTTCTTTTCCTTTTTTATTCATCTTTTTTACGAATTCACCTTCTGAACCTGCAATGAGTTCAGCTAAGGCAATCGTAGCTGCATTATCAGAAATAAGTGCCATCGCATGGTACAAATCTTTTACCTTGTAATCTTTAGATTGTTTTAATCCAATTCCTGAAAAAGTAGAATCTGCAGAAATACTGTATGGATAGTCGCTAATCTGTGTTGTTGTATCCCAGCTGATTTGACCCTTTTCGACCGCTTCCCATACAAGATATTCTGTCATCATTTTGGTCATACTAGCTGGGGGAAGTGCTTTATCTGCATTTTTGGCAAATAAAATTTTACCTGTATTTGCATCTACTAAGATTGCAGATTCTGCTTCTAGTTCTACTTCTGCAGCCTGTAATTGATATGGCTGTGATAATATAGTCAGCATGACAACTGCTGCTAGAAAAAACACGAAACTCTTTTTAAAAATATGTTTCACCTTCTTGTACCTCCACCCTGTAGTTTAACCTCTATGTCTATTTATGCACATTTATTCTTTATGAAAGTGCACTTAGTTATTTTACCATATAAAATAATAAAAAAATAGACGGGATTAACACCCATCTAATATTTTCTTTTACTAACTAGTACAAGTTACAAGAATTACATGGCAAACTGTTGTAAAAACAAGGAGCTCATAGACATCTTCACATTTTAGAAAGGGGATGGGACATAAACAAATACTAAATAGCAAAAAACGAACAATTCATTTATAATTGTTTGGTTTGTTTGTGTTAAAAAAATTCCTATCATCGCTACGTCAAAATATTTCGCTTTCCTGCGGGATCTTCAGCTCGAGCTATTCCCGCAGGAGTCTACATATTTTGACTACGCTAAAAACTTGCGTATACACAAGGACGATTTATTGTTCGTTTTTTAATCAGCTGTTTTAGTTTTGTCCCAGCCTCTTTATGGCGAAAGCTATCGTTTTTCTTATACTATAAAGCCTAAAGTTTTATACTTTCCTATTTAGTATAAAAAAGAATCTAAAAAATAGGTGAGAAAATTAACTAAAATACTAAAGGTAATGTTACCCATTATTAAGGACTCAACACAAACTTACAAAAAAAGAGAGCATCTTTATACAATATAGTTTGGAGCTTCTTTCGTAATTTGTACGTCATGCGGATGACTCTCTCTTAATCCGGCGTTGGTAATTCGGATAAAGCGAGTATTATTGCGCAATTCATCAATTGTTTTTGTACCACAATATCCCATTCCAGCACGTAATCCTCCCACTAATTGATGAACGGTATCTGCTAGAGGACCTTTATAAGCAACGCGACCTTCAATTCCCTCTGGAACGAGCTTTTTCGTTTCTGCATCTTCTTGGAAATAACGATCTTTTGAACCTGCCTTCATCGCACCAACTGATCCCATTCCACGATAAACTTTATATTGTCTTCCTTGATAAATTTCAGTTTCCCCGGGGCTTTCCGTAACCCCTGCGAATATACTACCAAGCATAACAGCATGTGCTCCTGCCGCTAGTGCTTTCACAATATCTCCAGAATATTTAATGCCGCCATCTGCAATGACAGGTACATTGTATTCAGCAGCAGCTCTTGCACAATCATATACAGCTGTAATTTGCGGAACACCAACACCTGCAATTACTCTAGTCGTACAAATAGATCCAGGGCCAATGCCGACTTTAACAATCGATGCACCTGCTTCAATTAAAGCCTTCGTTCCTTCACTAGTAGCGACATTACCTGCAATAATATCTAAATTTGGATAGGCTTTACGAACCGCTTTCACCTGATCAATGACACCTTTTGAGTGACCATGAGCCGTATCAATTACAATAACATCAACACCTGCTTCAACTAGCTTTTCTATTCGTTTCATTGCATCAGCAGTGACACCGACAGCAGCGCCTACAAGTAGCCTTCCTTGTGTGTCTTTGGCAGCTTTCGGGAATTCGATAACTTTTTCAATATCCTTAATTGTAATAAGTCCTTTTAAAATGCCGTTCTCATTTACCAATGGTAGTTTTTCAATTTTGTATTGTTGAAGAATTTTTTCCGCTTCTTCAAGTGTTGTACCAACTGGTGCTGTCACTAAATTTTCACTTGTCATCACATCAGAAATAGATATGGAATAATCTTGGATAAAGCGGAGATCCCGATTTGTTAAAATACCTACAAGTTTTTTCTCTTCAATGTTGTTTACAATAGGTACACCTGATATACGAAATTTCCCCATCAAATGTTCGGCATCATACACTTGATGTTCCGGTGTTAAAAAGAATGGGTTCGTAATAACACCGCTTTCCGATCGTTTTACTCGGTCTACTTGCTCGGCCTGCTCCTCTATGGACATATTCTTATGAATAATACCAATTCCACCTTGGCGAGCCATAGCGATGGCCATCGACGCTTCTGTAACAGTATCCATTCCTGCACTGAGAAGTGGAGTATTCAACTTGATGTTCTTTGTTAACTGCGTACTGACATCAACATCCTTTGGTAATACTTCTGATTTATCAGGAACTAATAATACATCGTCAAAGGTTAATCCTTCTTTTATAAATTTGTCCTCGCGCATGCTTATCCTCCTCTTTAATTTTAGTTACTTACTTAAGCTGTGATGTTTTTCCGTACATTACGTCCATGTATGGTAAATTCGTACTTGCATACACTAGTAATACATCTATTTTTATATACAATACGCTAACCTATTAGGTTTTTCAAGCTGATTTCACTGGAATTAAAAAGTAATTCGATTCTAAATATTTTTATAGTTATGAGGTCATTACCATGGATATAGCTTATTTATTTATGTCTTACTTACAGTCACAACAAACAGCACAAACATTTTTATATCATTGTTATACACAAATAGAGGACGAAGATGCCGAAATAAAAAGCTACGAAAACTGTAATGCATTTATGTATTACTTAGATCACGGCATTCATTTTTATCGCCAAGGTGAGCAAACAGAACCGTTTATGCAGCCGATTCTTTACTATTACGGGATGATCCATCTAATTAAGGCTTGTTTATTAACGAAACGTCCAAATTATCCTGAATCAACGAGCCTATTAGCACATGGCGTTACTGCAAGAAAGCGAAAAAAAAAGAATTATTCATTTATGAATGATGAAATAAAAGTGCAGCATAATGGGCTTTTCCCTTATTTCTGTGAACATTTATACAAGCAGCCTATTCCATTTGCGAAGCGAACAATGCAAGGGCTATTAGCACTCATACCGGAAATAAATCCATTATTTATTTTTCAAAATCAAGCAAAATTGGTCGTTGTTGGAAAACAATATTCACCGCTTTTAGAGTTCCCAGTTAACCTGTTAGATAATTATCACCTTACTGATCAGGCATTTATTCGACGAGTGGAAGCTTATCTTCCTCCTATCAAATATGTAGACATAGATAAACAGATGATTCGTATGGAGGTAGCTTATCCAATCACCGAAGCTAATGGACCTTTCTTTATGCATCAGCAAACGAATGAATTATATTTCCCGTTAGATAGGGAGAACTTTTTACCAATTCATGAAGTAATGATCCATTATCTGCTGCTGTACAATCTTAGTATGCTATGCCGCTATGAAACAGAGTGGTGGGGGGATTTATTTGTTAACAAACCGGATATAGACTTTCCGTTTATTTTACATTTTTTACAAATCACTGCTCATAAAATCCCCTCTTTATTGGCCGATGAGTTATGGCAGCTAACAGGTAACAGTAAATAGTGAATGTTCCATTACAATATTTCTTCAATAAACAGCTGTGGATGATTGTCCAAGGAGATTATTTGCTTGTTTTCATCTAATCGAATCATTGGACGAGTTGGTTTTTGCTCATCTGTAAAGACTATATCACCAATTTGCTGATTAGACAGTTTCACCTTGGTGCCAATGGAAAAACTAGCCAATCCCTTAATAAAATGATGTACTACTTCAGGATCCAGCTTACTAAATTGTTCTTTTCTCAACACTTCAACAACACGAAATGGGGATTGCTTGGTTTGATATAACCGCTCAGATGTCATCGCATGGTACGTATCAGAAACAGCTATTATTCGAGCAAAGCGATTAATTTTGTCTTTCCTTAATCCAAGTGGATAGCCACTCCCGTCCATCCGTTCATGATGCTGTAAGATAGCTTGTTTTACTTCTTCTTTTAAGGCTGGCAACTTTTCTACGTATCGATACGAATACATCGGATGTTTTTTTATTTCTTCCATCTCTTTTTCCGTAAGTTTGGATTGTTTTTGAATAATCCGCTGGTCAATACGGGCCATACCGGAATCGCTCAAAAATCCGCCTAAGCCGATTTGCAGCCATTCTCCCTTCGCATAATCCATTTTATAGCCTAGGTAAGCCGAGAGCATGGCAACCGCTATATGATGATGATAAAAATAATCTTCTTTGTTTGCATAATGATGAAGCTTATAAACCGATTTTTCAATCTCATCCATTCTTTCCAATAATGGCAATAAAAGTTCGCGTACTACTATGATGTCTACATTAGCCCCATTTCTCCATTTGTCAAAGAGTTCTCTATATTGCTTAATAACATAACGGTAGTGTGCCTCTAAAGAAGTCTTATTTTCTTTTGCTTCGTCTTGTTCTGGCCCAAAGCGTTTGCCATCTACTAACTTCGACGCAACTTCGACCGTATTAATTAAAAATTTGTCTAAAATAATCCTATGTTCTTCTGTAATCACCGTATTTTTTGGAATAATCGGCTGATTCGATTTCCCCTTTACATCATGAAGTAATATACAACCAGGAACAAGCTGCTTCGTTTCTACTTGCATATAAATTCCCCCTTAACATCATTATATCTTTCTAAAAAAAAGATGGCTATATCATAAAGCCATCTTTTTTAAATCCATCCAGATTCTCATATTTACAACTTAGTTCTAATACTTCATTAGAAAAGAGAAATAACTTCCAAGCAATATCCGTTTCATTTTAGCTCTCTTGATTTTCTTCGTTTGTTTCCTCATCATTTTCTTCCATTGTATCTTCTGTCTCTTCTTGTTCTTCTTCATCCTGATCAATGCGGGCAACGGTGGCTACCTCTTCATCGTCATGTAAACGAATTAAGCGAACCCCCATTGTATTACGACCCGTTTCGGATATTTCTTGAACTGGGATACGGATAAGTACACCCGCAATAGTAATTAACATCAAGTCTTCTTCGCCTGAAACTGCTTTAACTGCTACAACTTGTCCCGTTTTTTCGGTTAGGTGACAAGTGAAAATACCCTTTCCACCACGATTTGTTATGCGGTATTCTGACTCTGGTGTTTGTTTTCCATAACCCTTACTCGTTACATGCAAGATTTTTACACCTGGTTGTAATATTTCCATCGAAACGACTTCATCATCTGCTCTTAAAGATATTCCTTTTACCCCAGCCGCTGTTCTTCCCATTGGGCGAACTTGATCCTCTGGAAAACGAATGAGATAGCCATTTTTTGTGGCAATCATAATATGCTTCGTTCCATCCGTTAGACGAACAGATATCAGCTCATCATTTTCACGAAGACCAACCGCAATTAACCCACCTTTACGGATATTGGCAAACTGGGAAAGAGAAGTACGTTTTGAAATTCCATACTTTGTCGTGAAGAATAAAAATTGATCTTCGCGATAATCGTTAACAGAAATTACCGCATTGACCCATTCATCTTTTTCAACTTGCAATAAATTAATGATTGGTATTCCCTTGGCTGTTCGGCTAAATTCAGGAATCTCATATCCTTTCGTTTTGTATACTTTTCCTCTATTAGTAAAGAATAATATCGTATCATGGGTCGATGTTGATACAAGATGCTCAACGAAATCATCTTCATTCGTCCCCATCCCTTGAATTCCTCTGCCTCCACGTCGTTGCGTGCGATACGTGGAAGAAGGAAGTCGCTTAATATATCCCTTATGGGTAAGCGTGATTACGATACTTTCCTCAGGAATAAGGTCTTCGTCTTCAAAAAAGTCGGTACCGCCAATGACAATTTCCGTACGACGTAAATCATTAAATCGTTCTTTGATTTCTGTTAGTTCTTCACGAATGATCTCAAGCACTTTTTCCTCATCAGCTAGAATTGCTTTTAGCTCTTGGATTAAATCCTTCAATTCTTTATATTCATTTTCAATTTTTTCTCTTTCCAAACCTGTCAATCGTTGCAAGCGCATATCCAAAATTGCTTGAGCCTGCTTTTCAGACAGTTTAAACCGCTCTATTAAGCCATTACGCGCAATATCCGTAGTTTTTGAACTACGAATTAATTCAATGACTTCATCTAAATTATCTAAAGCGATTCGCAAACCTTCCAAAATATGTGCACGTGCTTCTGCTTTACGTAATTCAAAAGCAGTGCGACGTTTAATGATTACGATTTGATGATTTAAATAATGAGAGAGACATTGTTTAATATTTAACACTTTCGGTCGACCATCAACCAGTGCTAGCATGTTAATACCAAAAGTAGTTTGCAAGGCTGTATACTTATATAAATTATTTAACACTACATTGGCATTGACATCCTTACGCAATTCAATTACAACACGCAGTCCTTCACGATCAGATTCATCCCGTAAATCAGTAATACCTTCAATCCGTTTGTCACGCGCTAGTTCAGCAATTTTCTCAATAAGCTTTGCTTTGTTTACCTGATAAGGTAATTCGGTTGCAATAATCACAGGCTTGCCATTTGCTGTTTCTTCAATCGACACCTTTGCTCGAACCGTTATCGAACCTTTTCCTGTTTCGTAAGCTTTACGAATACCACTTCTACCAAGTATTTGTCCAGCTGTTGGAAAATCAGGCCCGTGAATATAGTCTTCCATAAGCTCATCTATTGTAATATCAGGATCTTTACTTAATGCCAATACGGCATCAATTGTCTCTCCTAAGTTATGAGGAGGAATATTTGTTGCCATTCCAACCGCAATTCCAGAAGCTCCATTGACTAAAAGGTTAGGAAAACGGGCTGGAAAAACAACAGGTTCCCTTTCCGATCCATCATAGTTATCCGTAAAATCAATCGTGTCTTTATTTATATCTCGTAACAATTCCATGGCTATTTTCGACATTCTTGCTTCTGTATAACGCATAGCTGCTGCTGAATCACCGTCTACAGAACCAAAATTACCATGACCATCTACAAGCACATTACGATAGCTAAAATCCTGTGCCATTCGTACCATCGCTTCGTAAACAGCTGAATCGCCATGTGGGTGATACTTACCAATTACTTCACCAACAATACGGGCAGATTTCTTATAGGCCTTATCTGCATGCATTCCTAAATCATTCATTGCATATAATATTCTACGATGAACAGGCTTTAAACCATCACGAACATCTGGTAATGCACGAGAAACAATAACACTCATTGCATAATCAAGAAACGATGTACGCATTTCCTGTCCAAGATTGATATCCTGAACTTTTGGACGTTGTTGATCCGCCATTGAACTACTACCTCCATTCACTCGCTAAGCGCCTTATAGAACTGGTTTTATCCGGGAAACTTAAGAAAGATCAGTAGCGTAAGAGGCTTAGTAAACCTAGAAATTGTTACAACGTTAGATCAACCTCTACGCTAAACACTTCTTAAGCCGTAAGCTAAAAACTTTTGTTCCATAGCAAACGTAGTGATTTTCAATTATCTTTAAATATCTAAATTTTTAACGTATTGTGCGTTTTCCTGGATAAAGTTTCTTCGCGGTTCCACTTTATCCCCCATTAGCACATCAAAGATATGGTCTGCTTCGATAGCATCCGTCAACTCAACTCTTAAGAGAGTACGCGTCTCTGGATTCATGGTTGTTTCCCAAAGCTGGTTTGCATTCATTTCCCCTAAACCTTTATAACGCTGCAAGCCTGGTTTTGGAGCCTTTGGTAACTGAGCTAAAATCTGCTCCAATTCTTTATCGTTATAGGCATAATGCACTGCTTTCCCCTGCTGAATCTTATAAAGCGGAGGCTGAGCAATGTAAATATATCCATGCTCAATTAAAGGACGCATGTAGCGGTAAAAGAAAGTAAGCAATAATGTACGAATATGGGCACCGTCGACATCAGCATCTGTCATTAATACAACTTTATGGTAGCGGGCCTTAGAAATATCAAAATCTTCACTAATGCCAGTACCTAAAGCCGTGATAATGGATCTCACTTCATTGTTAGATAAGATTCTATCCAGTCGTGCCTTTTCCACGTTTAGAATTTTTCCGCGTAGTGGTAAAATAGCTTGAAAATGACGATCTCTTCCTTGTTTTGCTGATCCTCCAGCAGAATCTCCCTCAACGATATAAAGCTCACTAATAGATGCATCCTTGGAAGAACAATCTGCAAGTTTACCAGGTAAGTTGGAAATCTCTAAAGCACCTTTTCTACGTGTTAACTCACGTGCCTTCTTCGCTGCTGCACGAGCTCGTGATGCCATTAATCCTTTATCAACAATGATTTTTGCTACATCAGGATTTTCAAATAAAAACTTGGAGAATAACTCACTAAATACGGAATCCGTAACTGTCCGAACCTCGCTATTACCGAGCTTTGTTTTTGTTTGACCTTCAAACTGTGGATTCGGATGTTTCACAGAAACAATCGCTGTTAACCCTTCACGAACATCTTCACCAGATAAATTAGGGTCATTTTCTTTAAACAAATTATTCTTTCTGGCGTAATCATTAATTACACGTGTTAAACCTGTTTTAAAACCCGATTCATGCGTACCACCTTCATACGTATGAATATTATTGGCAAATGAATATAGGTTACTTGTAAATCCATCATTATACTGTATTGCTATTTCCACAGTGATACCCTGTGCTTCGCCTTCTGCGTAAAAAGGTTCATGTAGTACTTCTTTGTTCTGATTAATAAATTCAACATAAGAGCTGATGCCACCTTCATAGTGATAGCTTATTGGCTCTCTGTCTGTCCGTTTATCCTCCAGTGCAATTGTTATTCCTTTATTTAAAAATGCGAGTTCTCTTAGCCGCTGTGATAAGATATCGAAATTAAATTCTGTTGTCTCCGTAAAGATAGTAGAATCTGGTACAAAGTGAGTGATTGTTCCAGTTATATCTGTTTTTCCAACAATCTGAATTTCACCTTGTGGAACACCTCTTGCAAACGCTAAATAATGAATTTTATGATCTCTATGAACATAGACTTCTAATTTACTGGAAAGCGCGTTAACTACCGAAGCACCTACGCCATGAAGTCCTCCAGAAACTTTATAACCTCCACCGCCAAACTTGCCTCCAGCATGGAGAACGGTCATGATCACTTCTAAAGCAGGTCTGCCTGTTTTTTTCTGAATATCTACAGGAATTCCCCGTCCATTATCTTTAACTGTAATACTATTATCCTTTTCCACAATGACTTCAATGCGATCACAATACCCGGCTAAAGCTTCATCAATACTATTATCTATTATTTCCCAAACGAGATGGTGCAGCCCTTTCTCACTTGTAGATCCAATATACATTCCCGGACGTTTACGAACTGCTTCTAATCCTTCCAGGACCTGAATTTGATCTGCATCATAGACTTGTTCCTTCATGACTTTATCTTCCATCGACATGTTTTCACTTCCATTTCTATACTTCTTCCGAGTCCAATTCTTTTACATCGTCTGAAAAATCATTAAGCTTACTAATCGTTGAAATCATACTTGCTCGTTTTTTTAAGGTAGAGACTGATAAAGAGCTATAATAAATCAAATCTTTCGTTATCATAATCGATTTTACAGCCTCCAATGGACCAACGATCTTATGCTGCTTACTTGATTCGGCTATCCATTCTTCCATAATCGTGGATGATGAAATTAAATGATAATCAATAATAGCTATAACATCACAGGAATGAATGACATTATTATTACCGATATGAATAAACATGAATATTCCCCCGCAATTAAGTTTCTACCTTGCCATCTTTAATATGAAAGATCGTAGCCTTATCAAGCGTTTCATGCTCAATACCGTCTACACTTGTTGTAGAGACAAAGGTCTGTACCTTTCCATGAATTGTATTTAACAGATGGGATTGTCGATAATCATCCAATTCACTTAACACATCATCAAGCAATAACACTGGATATTCGCCCACCTCATTATAAATTAATTCGATTTCTGCAAGCTTTATGGATAATGCTGCTGTACGTTGCTGACCCTGTGATCCATAGATTTGCACATCCTTGTTGTTAACGTAAAACAACAGATCGTCTCTGTGCGGACCAATCAATGTTGTACCTCGATCAATCTCTTTTTCCTCCATATCCCGAAATTTATGAACATATATATCTTTTATTTTCTCCTTCTTTGCGTCTTCTGATACTTCAATCGTAGGAGAATAGCTAATTTCCAGCGATTCAAGCTCCCGACTAATACCGAAATGAATTGGACTTGCCCACTTTCTAAGCAGATCCAAAAAAACAAACCGCCTTTCAAGTAAGGTCGCGGCGTGTTCTACAAGCTGCTCCGTTAAAACGTGCAACATTGTTTTGTCCTGCTGTGGACGCTTTTGTAATTGTTTCAATAGATGATTTCGTTGTTTGAGGATTTTTTGATACTGTCCTAAATGATAGATATATCGGGGTTGGATTTGGCCAAGCTCCATATCTATAAAACGTCTGCGAATTTGTGGCGGTCCCTTTACAAGTGTTAAATCCTCCGGAGCAAACATGACTACATTTAAAGCCCCTAAATAGTCACTTAATCGCTTTTGTTCAATTCCATTTAGCTTTGCTTTTTTCCCCTTCGAAGAGATAATAATTTCTAATGGGAATGACCGATTTCGTTTAGAAACCTTACCATTTATTTTAGCATACGATTCATCCCACTTAATTAATTCCTTTTCCCTGGGCGTTCGATGGGATTTTGTAACAGCTAATAAATAAATAGCCTCCATCATATTGGTTTTTCCTTGCGCATTCTCACCAATAATTACATTGATCGTCTTATCAAATGATATATCCAATTCTTTGTAATTGCGGTAATTTTTTAATTGCAACTGTTCTATATGCATGTTTCATCCTCTTTTGATCCCTAGGAATATTTCATGTGTGGTGATTTACCGTATCTCAGGTGCTTATAAACTTCCACATTCAAAAGTTGTAAGAGAGTTCCTGCCAAATAAAGTTTTACTTTATTCCAGCGGTATCCTGTCTAGGTGAAAAGAGGCAGGAATTTATGTACCTGCTTCTTTCACAACTTGGAAACGTCCTACATCATCGATTTCAATGATGTCATCCGGATATAATTTTTTTCCTCTTCGATGCTCTCGTTCTCTGTTTACTACTACACCTACGTCTTGTATATATCCTTTGATCATTCCGCCAGAATCAAAAATGTTAATCAACTTGATAAACTGACCCAATGGAATATAGTCTGTTTTAATTGTTATCTTCTCACACATGTAATCACTCATTTTCCTTGAAATTGCTTTCATTCGATACACGTTCTTTTGTTTAAGATAATGATTATACTTTTGAAGAAATGTAAACTTGATCACGTTATGCCTAAAATATCTTCTATTCCTATTTTACTAAAGATTTGTCCTTATGGAAAGGTATCTCCCTTCTTTTATAAAATAAACGCTGAAATAGGCTTAAAATTACTTTTAAAGCAGTAATTTTAGCGAACGAGAAGTTTGGTCTTGATAAGGTATTTAGAAAAACTTGGCTTGTCGCCAAGTCTTTAGCGAAAGCTGTAGTTTTTCTTATACTATAAACCCTAAAATTTTATCGTTATAGTAGAACAAAAAGCAAGTGCTCGTATAATGACATACAAACTGAAGAACTTCTGGCGGGATAAAGTGAAACTTCATTCAAGGAGTGATTTTCTCCTTGAATGTTAGTTAAACGAATCGGGGATTTAGGAACCGTTTTTCTCATCATGTTCGCAACATCATTAGCGCATTTTTGAAATGAGAAAAATACGGATCCTTACATCCGGGATAAAGTGAAACTTCATACAGAAGTACTCCCCCTTGAAAAAGAAGAACACTTTTTGGGCGTGTGATGTCGTCTAAAAAAGATAATTATAGTAAAGAAATAGATGTAATTTCCTAGAAAATAAAAAATACAAGCAGGAGGTTATTTTCCTGCTTGTATATATTGCTTCTAAGAGGAGGTTCAAAAAGTTTGATAAAAGGAAAACATAGTTAGTAATACATCACGGTTTTTCAAGACGGTATTCGATCTTAACTGACCTTGGTCTTCCCTACTTTTGAACACCTAATGGGAGTTTTGCGAGATTCTTAAAATGTTCGAACTGGTAAAATAAGTTGCAATATAGAATCATCTTCTACTGGATGAATAATAAATGGTCGCATTGCACCAGTAAATTCAATCTTTACTTCATCATAGTCAATCGCTTTTAATGCATCCATCATATATTTTGAGCTAAAAGAGATTTTTAAATCTTCACCTTCCTTAGAAGCAATGGCTATTTCTTCTGTGACATTACCTACTTCCGGATGATTACTAGCTATTTCCACCATATTATTTTCTTTTGTTGTTAAACGAACCACATTATTTCGTTCTTCTCTTGCTAAAAGCGATGCTCGATCAATCGTATGCAATAATTCTTTCGTATTAAAATAAAGTACTGTTTTACTTTGTGTCGGGATTAAGCGAGATGTTTCCGGATAGTTTCCATCCAGCAAACGAGATAAAAACTGTAAACGTTTGGTCCGAAATAATATTTGGTTGCTCGTAACGCTAATTTGGATTTTTTCTTCGCTATCATCGATAATTTTATTCAATTCATTTAAACTTTTCCCTGGAACAACTACGTTGGAAAAATCAATTCCTGTTTCTGCGATAGGGACGGTACGCGACGCCAAACGATGACTATCGGTTGCTGAAAAAGTAAGGGTTTGATCTATCAATTTCATATTTACCCCGGTTAAAATAGGGCGAGTTTCCATTGTTGAAACAGCAAACACAGTTTGTTTAATTAAACTTTTTAATAAGTCAATCGGGATTTCAAAACTATCTGCTGCTAGCAATGACGGAAGTTGCGGATATTCTAGAGCATCTTGACCATTTAAATTAAATTTTGCCTTTCCTGAACGAATGGTTATTTTTAAATTTTCATCGGCTTCAATTTCTACTTTATTCTCAGGCAGTTTACGTACAATATCAGGAAAGTATTTTGAATGTAATACAATGTTGCCTTCTTCTATATAATCAATATAAACCATTCCATCCTCTTCAGCTGGAATATATGATTCAATTGAAATATCGGCATCACTTCCAGTTAACGTAATCCCGTCTTGTCTAACTTCTAATTTAATACCTGTTAAAATCGGTACAACTGTACGGGGGGAAATAGCCTTCATTACATTTTGTACTGCTGTAAGTAATTGATCACGATCAATAATAAATTTCATGAAACAAATCCTCCTAATGGAAGTTTAAATTGATTAGTTATGGTGTTGCATATATTATATTATTTATTTTTAATAAAATAGTAATAATAGTAATAAGCCTTGTGATTATGTGGATAACTTAAAAATATACAAATAAAACAAGTTATGCACATGTGGATAACTTGTACATAAGTGTGATTGGCTTTTGCACATTGTGCACAACTAAATTTTTTAAGAGCTGTTCAAAAAGTCCGGTAAAAAACATATCGAATTTTATTTTACATTAGGATGATTAAAATTTAACGATGAAGTTGCATTCGATGTAGTAGAACTTTTACCATGTAATGATCCGTGTTTCTCTCCATTTAAACACTTTCATTGTCTAGGGATTATGAAAGAGAAACGCCTTCTAAAGCAATTAGTTTAGGTCGAACGTGAGAAAAAGCAAATTCTTTTTAACAACAAGAACAAACGTCGACAGAGATACATTGCGATTTTTCAAGAACATTTAAATCATTAACCCCTGAACTAGGATCTTTATCCTCTTTTTTGAACACGCACTTCACGTACTTATAATGATTTTAATTGCTCTTTAATTTCCTCAATTTCTTTTGCTAATTGAGTGTCTTTTTCTACGAGCCTCGATATCTTTTCATGAGCATGGATGACTGTTGTATGATCACGTCCTCCAAACTCTTCACCAATCTTCGGTAAAGACAAATCGGTTAACTCTCTTGATAAATACATCGCAATTTGTCGCGGAAAGGCAATTGACTTTGTCCGTTTTTTTGCTAAAAAATCTTCTAAACGAACATTATATTTTGCTCCGACCACTTCTTGAATGCTGGGAATTGTAATTGCTTTTGGTTTGTTACTTGGAATAATATCCTTTAATGCATCCGCTGCAAGTGATGCATCAATATCTTGATTAACTAAAGATGAGTAAGCAACTATTCGGATTAAAGCACCTTCTAATTCTCGAATATTTGTATCAATCTGATTTGCAATATATAGCATGACTTCATTTGGTATATCTAAGCCTTCTGCTTTTGCTTTTTTAGTAAGTATAGCAATCCGAGTTTCTAAATCTGGTGGAGTTATATCTGTAATAAGTCCCCATTCAAAGCGTGAGCGTAGCCGATCTTCTAAGGTAGGAATTTCCTTTGGAGGACGGTCACTGGAAATGATAATTTGTTTATTATCATCATGGAGTGCATTGAATGTATGGAAAAACTCCTCCTGTGTTGACTCTTTCCCTGCAATAAATTGAATATCATCAATTAATAATACATCGACATTACGGTATTTATTACGAAAATTAACCGTTTTATTATCCATAATGGCGTTAATAAATTCATTTGTAAATTTTTCTGACGATAAATACACTACTTTTGCATTTGGATTATGATCTTGTACATAATGACCAATGGCATGCATCAAATGTGTTTTCCCCAGTCCAACTCCTCCGTAAATAAATAACGGGTTATAAGCTTGGGCTGGCGCTTCCGCTACTGCTAAAGAAGCCGCATGTGCAAATCGGTTTCCAGCACCAATGACAAATGTGTCAAAGGTATACTTAGCATTTAACATTGATTTTGGTGATTCGTCATGGTCAGTTGGCTTCAGTTTTGATGAGGTTTCACTTGAATCATTTTTCGTTTTGTTGTTTGGAATAATAAACTTTGCAATAATTTCTGAACCGGTTATTTCCGTTAAAATGTCAGAGATTAACTTCGTATATTGATTTTCCAGCCAATCCCTAGCAAATTCATTTGGTGCAGAAATAATCAGAGTATTATTTTTAATCGCTTCTGCTTTTGTGTTCTTTAACCACGTATCAAAGCTAGGCTTACTAATCTTTTCTTCAATTCTTTCAAGTGTTGCAACCCAAATCTCTTGTATATTTTCCAACCAGAAGTTCACTCCTTTCTTGAAAGAATACATGATTTTCTGCAGTTTTCTTTATCCAATGATGGTAAAATATTCCAAAAAATACCATTGCTACACAGTTTGTTTCATAATGTTTTGTACTTGTAGACATATGTATGCCTTTAAAGACTATTGGAACGCACTTAACGACGTGCTATTAAAAACAACGAATGGTGCTTTTAGTTGATTTTGGTGCCAAGATAAAGTAGAAGACAAATGCGGACTTTTGCTGTATGTAACTAGCTCGCGTAAATTCGCAATTAGAATGGTTCATATTCAAACGAACGTCTAATACAACTGTTCCTGTTTAGTTTATAAAAGGCATATTTTCCTCATTAATCACATATACATGACAGAAAAAGCCTCTCTCAATCTATGAATAAAGATGGAAAGGCGTATTCAGTAATGAAAAAAATAATCATATATAAATTTTGCATCTTGTGGATATTGGATAGCAGATTCTATGCAAGAGAAAATAAACTATCAACGTTATCCACAGCGTTGTTGATAATGTTATAAACGAGGATGTTTACAAGTATCCACAACTTATCCACAATCTGTGGGTAAGTTGTTTTGCTTTTTTAGTTCTGCACAGGTTAAACACAAATATAATATCAGAAAAAACATTGAAAAGCAATGGTATTTCGACACTTATCCACAAAGTCCAGTGGTTGTAGACAATAATTGTCCACACCACTATATTTTGTGATTTTCCTGTCGGTAATTGTTGTGGATAGAAAAATGAAGACGAAAAACGTTGCACAAGGATTGTGGATATCTAGAATGTAACATGAAAGCAAGGAAAATAGAAGGCTTTCCATCTGTGGAGTTTTATTTTACATAGAGAAAGAACAGTAGAGGTATAGGTTGAATTTAGTATGGTAATAATTTTAAATAATGTTCGTATAAGTTCCATTAAAGATTGCTTTTATCAGTGGCTATACTAAAGTAAGTTATCTTTAGTTTTAAAATTGATTTTTTAGAACAAGTTGACAGATCATATTCCTTTTACGTATAATTACAAAGACTATCTGTGGATTGATTAAAATTCGATAAATTCATCCCTTGGGGAGGTGCTGAATAAATGAAAAGAACGTTTCAACCAAATAATCGTAAACGTAAAAAAGTACACGGCTTTCGCTCACGCATGAGCACTAAAAATGGACGTAAAGTAATTGCTCGTCGTCGTCGAAAAGGAAGAAAAGTCTTGTCTGCATAGGCCACTGAAATAATCAGTGGTCTTTTTTCAGATGAAAAGCGCAGTCCAATCGAAGATAATTATGGGTACTTGCGCTTTTCTTTTATACATAAATGTGAGAGATTAGGATAGATAGCTAAGTGTTTTGTAGTAAAGGTGATTGTACAGTGAAGAAAGAATACCGTATTAAAAAAAATAGTGAGTTTCAACATGCCTTTAAGTTTGGAAAATCCTTTGCAAACCGGCAACTTGTCATTTATTATGTAGAAAGGGAAGATCAAGAGCATTTTCGAATCGGTCTTTCTGTAGGTAAAAAGATAGGAAATGCGGTGACGAGGAATCGCATTAAACGTTATTTACGACAAGCCTTCCATGAGTTAAAGGATAAAATTACGTATCCATATGATATTGTAATTATTGCCAGGCATCCGACTAAGAATATGCAGTATAAAGAAATTAAAAAAAGTTTAATGCATTTATTATCTAGGGAACAGTTGTTAAAAATTCGATAATTGATATAGAATCTTACGTTTGATTAGGTTAAAATAACGATATAGATACAGTCGAGAAGTTATTGATAAGGACGTGCGTACTCGTCTTGTACTTAGTTAGGAGGAAGAGTGTTGCGTAAAAAGTTTTGGTTGCTAGTAGGGTTGATTAGTTTACTAGTGATTTTATCTGGATGTAATGAAATAAACCAACCGATAACAAAGGAAAGCGAAGGGATTTGGAATTCTTACTTCGTTTATCCGATTTCATGGCTTATCACTTATTTTGCTGATTTATTTAATCAAAATTATGGACTGGCTATAGTAGTCGTTACCATTTTAGTTCGTTTGTTGCTGTTACCATTAAATATAAAACAATTAAAAAGCTCTAAAGCCATGCAGGATATTCAGCCAAAGTTAAAAGAGTTACAGCAAAAGTACAGTTCAAAAGATGCTAATACTCAGCAGAAATTACAACAGGAAACGATGGCATTATTTCAAAAACATGGTGTCAATCCACTTGCAGGTTGTTTGCCCATTTTTATACAAATGCCGATTTTAATAGGCATGTACCATGCTATTATGCGAACAGAATCAATTAAAACAGGAAGCTTCTTATGGTTTGAATTAGGTTCGCCTGATCCCTATTTTATATTACCGCTGATTGCCGGGGGAGCAACATTTCTACAGCAAAAGCTGATGATGGCAGGAAGTCCGGCAGCACAAAATCCACAGATGATGGTAATGTTATATGTGATGCCGATTATGATTACGGTCTTTGCCATTTTCTTCCCAGCTGCATTAGCGTTATACTGGGTAGTAGGTAATATCTTTATGGTTGCTCAAACTTTATTTATCCGTAAGCCAATAATGGCTGATAACAATAATGGAGGAGACAAAAAGTGAAAGAAATAACTGCTAGTGGACAAACAGTTGAAGAAGCGGTCCAAGCAGCACTAGAGCAGTTAGAAACAACCAGGGACCATGTAGAAGTTGAAGTCATTGATGAAGGCAAAAAGGGATTGTTTGGCGTATTTGGTTCAAAACGAGCCTACGTTAAAGTACGCATCAAGGAAAATCCAATTGAAATAACAGAAAAATATCTCAAAAAAATGATAGAACAAATGAATATCGTTGCTACTGTTCGCACTTCTGTAGAGGATAATCATGTGACGTATGAGGTAGAAGGTAAAGATATTGCCATTTTAATTGGTAAACGCGGACAAACATTAAATGCACTACAGTATTTATTGCATTTAGCAATCAATAAAAATGGTGGTACTGAATATCTCACGGTCACATTAGATGCAGAAGGATATCGAGCTCGTAGAAGAGAAACCCTCGAGGCGCTTGCTTTAAAAATGGCAGACAAGGCAATTCGCTTAAATAAAAAGATAGCACTCGATCCGATGCCTGCATTTGAACGAAAAATCATTCATAGTGTACTTCAATCGAATAAATCTGTTACGACTTATTCGGATGGTCAAGAACCACATCGGCATATTGTAATTCAACCATAAGTGAAGTATTCATCCGCTTAGTTTTTAACTAAGCGGTTTTTTTGTACTATAGGAAAGTATAAAATTTTAGGGTTTATAGTATAAGAAAAACTACAGCTTTCGCTAAAGATTTGGCGACAAGCCAAGTTTTTCTAATCTAGAAAATTATATCCGTTACTCTTCTATTGTGGGTAAATCTTTTGAAAAGTAGCATCGTTGTCTAGCTTAAGCGCTCAAGTTGTAGCAAACTTTGACCTTCTTTCTACGATAAGTCAACATCGGCTCGAATCTAAAGGAAGGCCGACTAAAAGCTGGCTTGCCGTAAAGCGTCGCATATCCCTGTTTTAGAGGCATGTTTTCTGTATTCCGCATGTAAGGTGCCGTAAGACTCCCCATTTAAGAGTTATCGATAATAAGTAGAGAAACAGCACCTAAATGCCCGATTCGTTCAAGGGCCTTTAGGTCATACCTTTACGGTACTAACATTTCCGTGTAAAAAGCGTTCCGCGGAATGAAGTTTCCAGAAGCTTTCCAGTTTGGACATCGTTACCTGAGTGTTGTGCTTTTCTTCTTGACTTCTAATAAGAAAGAAAAAGTTGTCAGGATTTGGTAAGCAGACAAAAAATACAATGGTTCTCCTCTCTTTTGCTATGGTTAAGAACAGATTATCATATCAATCCATCTATTTTCTATAAATTATTTGTATAATAACAGAAATAGTTATCCACATGTGTATAATGATTTTCATTGGTAAGAGTTGTGAAAAAATATTGTGGATAACTTTATTTTGTGATCAATTTATGATATTCTATTAAGTTAGTGACAATGAAAATTATGTTACTTGATATAGATGAAACTGTAATAGGTTGGAGGTGATTTGCAAGTGGGAACAGATACAATCGCTGCCATATCAACACCGATTGGTGAAGGTGCCATCGCTATTGTTCGTCTTAGCGGTCCAGAGGCTATAGCAATCGCTGCAAAAGTTTTTACAGGTAAAAATTTAATAGACGTAGCTTCTCATACGATTCATTACGGTAAAATTATCGAGCCGGAAACGCATGAGGTTGCTGAAGAAGTAATGGTTTCTGTGATGCGAGCACCAAAAACATTTACTCGTGAAGATGTAGTTGAAATAAATTGTCATGGAGGCATGGTAGCTGTAAACCGCGTCTTGGAAATAGTGTTAAGTGAAGGAGCTCGTATTGCAGAACCGGGTGAATTCACAAAGCGGGCATTTCTTAATGGCAGAATTGATTTGTCACAGGCAGAAGCTGTAATGGATTTAATTCGGGCGAAAACAGACAAAGCGATGTCTGTAGCTTTGAAACAGATGGATGGGCGATTATCTGCTTTAATCCGTCGACTTCGTCAAGATTTATTGGAAACAGTTGCCCATGTAGAAGTTAATATTGATTATCCAGAATATGACGATGTGGAAGAAATGTCACATGAGATGATGTGTACGAAGACCAAAGAAGTACATGCTGAGATTATCAACCTTTTACAGGTAGCCAAACAAGGTAAGATTTTACGTGAAGGCCTGGGAACTGCAATTATTGGTAGGCCAAATGTCGGTAAATCGTCACTAATGAACGCGCTGATCCAGGAGAATAAGGCAATTGTCACTGAAATACCTGGAACAACGCGGGATATTATTGAAGAATATGTAAATGTAAGAGGAGTTCCGTTACGATTAGTGGATACTGCCGGAATACGGGAGACAGAGGATATTGTTGAAAAAATTGGTGTAGAACGATCACGGCAAGTATTAAAGGAATCCGATTTAATCTTGTTCGTATTAAACTATAATGACGTATTAACAGAGGAAGATGAAAAGCTGTTTGCAGCTATTCAAGGATTGGATTATATTGTTGTTATTAATAAAACAGATTTGGAACAAAAGCTGGATCTGGAGCGTGTTCAAGAATTAAGTCAGGGAAAACCTATTGTTACTACCTCCTTATTGAAGGAAGAGGGGGTAGATGAGTTGGAAAAGGCAATCTCCAAGACATTTTTTGCTGGAGAAATGGATACGGGTGATTTAACTTATGTTTCCAATGTTCGTCATATTCAACTGCTCAAACAGGCTAAAAAAGCTTTAGAGGATGCAATGGAAGGATTGGAGCTAGGTTTACCGTTAGATATTGTGCAAATTGATGTAACCAGAACGTGGGAACTGTTAGGTGAGATAATTGGGGATACAGCAAGTGACAGCCTCATTGATCAGCTATTCTCACAATTTTGTTTAGGAAAATAATGATACTCTTAATTAGAAAGGATGAGACCAATGACTTACGATGCTGGACATTATGATGTAGTCGTGGTCGGTGCAGGTCATGCAGGAGTTGAGGCTGGTCTTGCAGCTGCGAAAATGGGAGCAAAAACATTAATGCTTACCTTAAATCTAGATATGATTGCCTTTATGCCATGTAATCCATCCATTGGCGGTCCTGCCAAAGGAATTGTCGTTCGCGAAATTGATGCCCTTGGAGGAGTAATGGCAAAAGTAATCGATAAGACGCATATTCAAATGCGTTTATTAAATACTGGAAAAGGACCAGCTGTTCAAGCGCTGCGGGCCCAAGCTGATAAACCTTTATATATTAAAGAAATGAAAAAAATCATCGAAAATGAGAAAAATATTACACTTCGTCAAGGAATGGTTGACCGTTTAATTATTGAAGACGGTGTATGTAAAGGTGTTATTACAGAAACAAAAGCTGCATACCGAGCAGAAACTGTAATTGTTACAACCGGAACGTTTATGCGTGGAAAGGTGCTTATGGGAGATCTGGAATATGAAAGTGGACCAAATAACCAAAGACCGACGATTAAGCTATCGGAAAATCTGGAAGAACTTGGCTTTGAACTTGTTCGTTTTAAAACTGGTACACCACCACGAGTAAATAGTCATACCATTGATTATTCGAAAACGGAAATTCAACCAGGTGATGAAACACCGCGAAGCTTTTCGTATGAAACGACAGAATTTATAACTGACCAGATTCCTTGCTGGTTAACATATACGAATGAATTTACGCACAGAATAATTAATGACAATCTGTCACTTTCTGCTATGTATTCAGGAATGAAAAGAGGAACGGGACCTAGATACTGTCCGTCCATTGAGGATAAAATTGTCCGTTTTAATGATAAACCACGTCACCAAATCTTCTTAGAGCCGGAGGGAAGAGATACGGAAGAGGTTTATGTACAAGGATTATCAACTTCTTTACCTGAATCGATTCAACATGACATTGTTCACAGCGTAGAGGGATTAGAAAATGCAGAAATTATGCGTCCCGGCTATGCCATTGAATATGATGCGATTGTACCGACTCAACTTTGGCCAACATTGGAAACAAAGAAAATAACCGGATTATTTACAGCTGGGCAAATAAATGGAACATCTGGTTATGAAGAAGCAGCGGCACAAGGAATCATGGCCGGAATTAATGCGGCCGCAAAAGTTCTTGGTAAAGAACCAGTTATCCTAGATCGATCCCAAGCTTATATTGGAGTACTCATTGATGATTTAGTGACAAAAGGTACCAATGAGCCATACCGTCTCTTGACATCACGTGCTGAATATCGTCTCTTGTTAAGGCATGATAATGCAGATTTACGCTTAACTGAGTTAGGGTATAAACTTGGACTGATTTCTGAAGAACGATATGCTACGTTTACTGAGAAATATCGTTTAGTTGAAGAGGAAAAGAAAAGATTGCATAAATTAGTTATTAAGCCTACACCTGAGGTAAATGCTTTATTAGAAAAAGCGGGTGCAACTCCAATGAAAGAGGCAATAAAGGCATATGATTTATTAAAAAGACCTGAGCTATCCTATGATATATTAGCTCCGATTATTGATGCTGATCTAACTTTGCCACGAGATGTGACAGAACAAGTCGGTATTCAAATTAAATATGAAGGATATATTAAAAAAGCAAATGAACAAGTAGAACGTATGTTAAAAATGGAAGAAAAGAAAATTTCAAGCGATATTGATTATGATCAAATTAGTGGAATTGCTTCAGAAGCGAGAGAAAAATTGAAGAAAGTACGCCCGCTCTCAGTGGGGCAAGCATCACGTATTTCAGGTGTAAATCCGGCAGATATATCCATTTTACTTGTTTATATTGAACAAGGAAATATCGCTCGGTTAGCTAATTAATTATAATAAGTAGATTTAGTTGTTTTTTGCTAAATCTGCTTATTTTACATAAGGAGTTTATTGAATGAATCCAGAGCAATTTTTTCAAGTATTACAGGAAAAGGGAATAGAGTTAGATGCACAACAAAAACAACAATTTTCCATTTATTTCCATAACTTAATTGAATGGAATAAGAAAATTAATTTAACAGCTTTAACAGCGGAAGCAGATGTGTATTTAAAACATTTTTATGATTCGGTTACCGCAGCATTCTATTTTGATTTCACTGATGTAAAGTCGATTTGTGATGTGGGTGCTGGAGCAGGTTTTCCGAGTATTCCATTAAAAATATGCTTTCCTCATTTACAAATAACTATTGTAGATTCATTAAAAAAACGCATCGGCTTTTTAAACCAGTTAGCGTTAGATCTTTCACTAAAACAGGTGGCATTTTACCATGATCGTGCGGAAAACTTTGGTAAAAACACAAAATTTCGTGAATCATTTGATATGGTAACGGCTCGGGCAGTTGCACGCATGTCGGTATTAAGTGAACTTTGTTTGCCACTTGTAAAGAAGCAAGGAGTTTTTCTGGCGATGAAAGGAGCAAAAGCAAAAGAAGAAGTAGATCAGGCTAAGTTAGCCATTGAGTTACTTGGCGGAGAATTAAAAAATATTCATACGTTTACTTTACCGCAAGAAGAAAGTGAACGCTCCATTATTGAGATTTATAAAACACGAAAAACCCCAAAAAAATATCCTAGAAAGCCAGGAATCCCAAATAAAGAGCCAATTGAATAAGCTGGAAAGAAAAAAACACACAATTTCTAATCAGTTTGATAAGTGTATGTGAATCCAGGAAAATAGATTTTTATCCCGCATCTGAGGGGCTAGAAGACTCCCATTCAAGAGTTATAGAGAATATGCAGAAGTCAAAGTGGAAGATAACGACACTTAAATGCCCTAATCATTTGGGTGGGTAGGACAAGAGAGACTGCTTGAATAGGCATCACACGCAGAAAAAGCGTTCTTTTTTTTCAAGGAGAAAAGTACTCCTTGAGTGAAGTTTCATATATTATTTCATCAGAAACTCACCGTTTGTATTTCGCTAACTGAGCACCTAAAGCTTTCTTCTAGTTATATCAGTGTGGAATGAAGTTAAATCTATTGATAGAGGTTTCATTTTATAGAGATAAGAAATAAGCATATTCTTTCAACTAGAAATATGATAAAATAAAGTCGAACAAACTACGTAAAGAAAATAAAGAATAGGTTACGCGCAGTAGCATCTTGCTGCGGCGTTTTTTCTTATACTATAAGAAAGTATAAAACTTTATGGTTTATAGTATAAGAAAAACTATAGCTTTCGCCATAAAAACTTGGCGACAAGCCAAGTTTTTCTAATATGTTAAGAAACGTTGAAATTTTGCGTAGAAAACGCTGCTCTGTCTATCAGTTCATATTTTACATATAATTAAAGCTAAGTCATAGTTATACCACTGTGGCAGTTAAAGAGTTAGTGATGTGAACGTTTTACTATGAAACCTTTTCCTATGCTATAATGAACATAACATAGTAATCCATATAAAATGTTTCACGTGAAACATTTTATATTTTATACATAGATAGTTTTTAAAAGTACAATAGAGGTGGTGTGGGATTATGGTGAAGCCCTTTAACCGTTTTTTTGGAATCGGTGATAAATCTGAAGTTGACGTCGATGAGGAGACGAATCATTCAGACGAGGTTATTCAGATTCCCGTTAAAAATATAAAACCTAATCGATATCAGCCAAGATCGATATTTAGTGATGAAAAAATAAAAGAACTTGCTCAAACTATTCAAACCCATGGGATGATTCAACCAATTATTGTTCGCCAGTTGGATGAAACTGAAGAGGGCGAGGAACAATATGAAATTATTGCTGGGGAACGACGGTGGCGTGCTGTCAATTCTTTAGGTTGGGAATATATTTCTGCAATTGTTAAGGAAATGACAGATACAGAAACGGCTTCAGTCGCTCTTATTGAAAATTTACAGCGGGAAGAGCTGACTGTAATTGAAGAAGCGGCTGCCTATGCAAAATTATTGGAGCTCCACTCCCTGACACAGGAAGCATTAGCACAGCGATTAGGTAAAAATCAATCAACCATAGCGAACAAGCTTCGACTATTAAAATTACCAAATGCTGTACAAGAAGCGCTGCTAGAGAAATATATTACAGAAAGACATGCTCGTGCTTTAATTAAAATAAAGGATGAAGAACAGCAAATAAAACTATTGCAAGAGATAGTCGAAAAAGGTCTCAATGTTAAACAAACAGAAGATCGGATTACTAAAATAAATGAAAAGGATAAATCAATAAAGAAAAAGCCAACTGGAAAACGGAAGGGATTTAATAAAGACATCCGTATAGCTATGAATACGATTCGTCAATCATTAAATATGGTTTCCGATACAGGAGTCGAAGTGGAATCAGATGAACAAGATTTAGAAGATTATTATCAAATTACAATTAAGATACCAAAAAAGAAATCATAATTTTACTTGTTACATAAGTAGAGAAAATTAATTTTGTAGTTTGTGTTTTGAGTATGAGTACAACACAACCATGTATCTGGCAAAACCGCAGTACTAGGCAAGTTTATCTTTAGGAATAGATTATCCTAAAATCAACGAGACTAGTAACGTTTTTAGCAAAGTCTAATTATCTATAAATGAACCTATTGATAAATTAAATATATAGTAGGTACTTTAAAAAACATAATATTTATATTGATTTATAAATATATATTCTATAAATACCCATCTTCTGTTCTGAAAGATGGGTATTTTATACATTTCTTCATTAGTTTTATGGAAAATAAAGCACAAAATATTAAAATAGCGGAATATGTCCATTAGTAAATTTAGAAAAAACCTTTATTTCATGCTTTCTTGCTCACCGGTAAATTACGAATTGCTAACAAAAGTAAAATTAGTCCACTATTTAATGAAAAAAGTGATAAAATAGATAGTATATTGTTTTTAGGTAGGTGTCAACATGGGAAAAATAATATCCATCGCAAATCAAAAAGGTGGTGTAGGAAAAACAACTTCATCGGTAAATCTAAGTGCATGTTTAGCACATTTAGGTAATAAAGTTCTTCTCGTGGATATTGATCCTCAGGGGAATGCAACAAGCGGAACAGGGATTAATAAAGCAGATGTAAAACATTGTATTTACAATGTTCTTGTAGAAGAACTACCTGCTGAAGAAGTGTGTATTCCAACAACTATAGACAACTTAGATATCATACCTGCTACTATACAGCTTGCCGGTGCAGAAATTGAACTGGTGCCAACAATATCTAGAGAGATTCGCTTAAAAAAATCGTTGGAAAACTTGAAATCAGCCTATGACTATATTATTATTGATTGCCCTCCATCGTTAGGATTATTAACTTTGAATGCGTTAACTGCCTCAGATACGGTTATAATTCCAGTACAGTGCGAGTATTATGCATTAGAAGGGCTTAGTCAATTACTGAACACGATAAGACTTGTGCAAAAGCATCTTAATAAGACATTGATGATTGAAGGTGTACTATTAACAATGCTTGATGCCCGAACGAATCTCGGTTTACAAGTAATAGAGGAAGTGAAGAAATACTTTCAAGATAAAGTCTATCGAACGATAATTCCTAGAAATGTAAGACTAGGTGAGGCTCCAAGTCATGGTCTGCCAATTATTACTTATGATGCAAAATCAAAAGGCGCGGAAGTATATCTTGAATTAGCGAAGGAAGTGATGGCCAATGGCGAAAGGGTTAGGTAAAGGGATTAATGCTCTGTTTCCAGATATTGAAGAAAAACATGATGATGTTATCGAGGAAATAGCTATTAAAGATTGTCGCCCAAACCCATACCAACCACGAAAAACATTCCATGCTGATGCGATTGAAGAGTTGAAGGAATCTATCTTAGAATACGGTATCATTCAACCTTTAATTGCTCGCAAAAGTATCAAGGGATATGAAATTGTTGTTGGCGAAAGAAGGTTTCGTGCTGCTAAAGAAGCAGGGTTAGAAAGCATACCGGTTATCATTAAAGAATTAACGGATGAAAAAATGATGGAACTGGCACTTTTAGAGAATCTTCAACGTGAAGATTTGACGCCAATTGAAGAGGCACACGCCTATGCAAACTTAATGAACGAATTAAAGATAACTCAAGAGGAATTATCAAAACGTCTTGGAAAAAGCCGATCACATATCGCAAATATGATTCGCTTACTCTCTTTACCAGAACAAGTTATCGCTTATATTAATAATGGGGAACTTTCAATGGGGCATGGCAGAGCTTTGTTAGGGCTAAAAGATAAAACAAAGCTCCAAGCAGTAGTGCAGAGAATTAGAAAAGAAAAGTTAAACGTACGACAAGTTGAAAAGTTAATTATCCAATTAAATGAAAGACCGGTTCAGAAGAAGGAAAAACCTAAGAAGGATTTGTTTATTAAAGAAAGGGAAACATTTCTTAGAGAAAGGTTCGGAACCGCTGTCTCCATTCAAAGAGGTAAACGAAAAGGAAAAATAGAAATTGAATTTTATAGTGACGATGACCTCCAACGTATCATCGAAACGTTAGAAAACTAATTGATAGGTAAAAGGCTGACATCTTATTGTCAGCTTTTTATATCTTTAAGAACTTTTATTCTTTTTTACACTATAGGAAAGTATAAAACTTTATGGTTTATAGTATAAGAAAAACTATAGCTTTCACCATAAAGACTTAGCGACAAGCCAAGTTTTTCTAACATAATGGGAACTTGTTCGAAAGTAGCTTTTCTAGCTTTACACGTTTAAGTACCAAGCCAACTACGATCTTCTTTCTACGATAAGTCAACATTGACTCGAATCTAAAGGAAGGCTGACTAAAAGCGGGCTTGCCGTAAAGCGTCGGCATACCTCTGTTTTAGAGGCATATTTCTTTATCCTGATGTAAGGAGCCATATTTCTCTCATTTGAAAATTAGCTTAATATATTGTGAACTTTTATAAGAGGAAACGCCTCCTAAATACCTGATTTGTTCAGATCGATAGACAGATGAGCTTCAGAAGCAATACATCACACTTTTCAAGGATGTCGATCATAAAGACGTTGCAACAGGACAGGGTACGCTTCTTGAATAAGCACCGCACGCAGAAAAAGTGTTTTTCTTTTTCAAGGACAGGGTACGCTACGTAATCAATACACACCGCGGTTTTTCAAGGACTACCGAATTTTTTAACCTTAGTTCCAATTCAAGGAGAGGTACGCTTTTAATAAAGTATCACTGTATTTCGTGGTAAGTTCTCCTGTTTACCCATGCCTATAGAGCGTTTGCACTTTTTGTACATATTGTTATTTTTGGTGTACATGACCTTTTTATCAAAAAAATAGATTACTAGAGTAAAGAATGTTTCACGTGAAACACAAAATAATAGCTTACGATTGGATGACATTTGTAAAGAGATAATAATAGGCTTCTAAACAAAGCAGGTATAAGTTGAACTGATGTATTGAAAGGGGAAAGGATATGGCATTATACGGTACTATTGTTAATGGAATATTAATTATTATTGGAAGTTCACTTGGCTTCTTATTTACAAAAATTCCTGAAAGATATAAAGAAACGATTATGCAAGGAATAGGACTATCAGTCATGTTAATCGGTTTGCAAATGGCGATTGCTGCAGAAAATATAATTGTTGTTTTACTCAGTCTATTAACTGGTGCTATCATAGGTGAGTTCTTTCAATTAGAAAAGGGTTTAGAAAGTTTAGGGGAATGGTTAAGTAGTAAATTTGCAACATCAAATACTAGTGATCGGATGTCACAAGGTTTTATTACTGCTTCGTTAATTTTCGTGATCGGTGCCATGTCCATAATTGGTGCATTAGATAGTGGCATACGGGGAAATCATGAAGTTTTAATCACTAAAGGTATTTTAGATGGATTTGTTGCCTTAGTACTAACGACAACTTTAGGATTTGGTGTTTTGTTCTCCGTGTTTCCTGTTGTTTTATACCAAGGAGCAATCACTTTATTAGCCACTCAAATTGATAGACTAGTACCGAGTGCTTTTTTAAATGGATTGATTGCTGAATTGACGGCAGTAGGCGGTATCCTTATCTTAGCAATTGGATTAAACTTCTTAAACATTACTACCATTCGAATTGGAAACTTGCTGCCTGCAGTTTTTACAGTCGGTATTATCTATTATTTCTATCAATTATTTTAATAGAATATATAATTTATACTGTATCTAAGCTGACGTAAGACTCCCGATTCAAAATTTATAGAGAATACAGAAGTCTAAGTGGGGGTAACGGTATTTAAATGCCCAATTCATTTGGTGCGATAGGATCAGAGAGACTGCTTACAAAGATATCGTACGCAGAAAAAGTCTTTTGCTTTTTCAAGGACGCCTGAGATTTTAGCTTTTGTTCTACTTCTATTAGTGGGGAACGATTGAAAAGCCCCACTGATAGAAGTTTTCCTTTATCTTTTAAGTCATTCAAAGATAACAATAAAGTGAAACTTCATTCAGTAGGAGTTTTCTTCCATCTCCTACTGATGTTAGTACCGTAAGGGTATGACCTAAAGGCCCTTGAACGAATCGGGCATTTAGGTGCCGTTTTCTCCCACTTCAACCCTTTTGTACCAACTCAGGCTCTTGAAGTGGGAGTCTTACGGCACCTTACATACGGGATAAATCTCTTGAATGGTTATGGATGCTTATAAAAATTAGATAATGGAAGAGTTAGATCCTTGCGTAATAATGGCAGGGGAAGTTTTTCTGAATGTTAAACGCTGATCTAATTCGTTCAAAAGCTCAGCGATAGATCGAGCCATCGCCATCACAAGGTTAAGTCTCGTGTTTTGTAAAACGGAATATTCCATAAATCCACTAATATTTACGACACCTGTAATATGAATATCCCCGATTGGTGGTAATAGTTTATTCAGTGCAGCACCCGGTTTGATTGCACCTTTTCCGGCAATAATTTGCCCCACTGAAGTTGCTTTTCCTAAACAAGCATCGATTGCGATAATAAATGGATGATGATATGTTGCTTCAATACTGTTTATATATTCTGTTAAGTTAGTTGCATGAACTGGATTATCTAATGTTCCATATATGGATATATGTTTTAGTTTTTTTTCTGCAATGAAGCTTCCAACCAGCGGCCCTAAAGAATCACCTGTTGAACGATCAGTACCTATAGATAAAACGATATATTCTCGTGGCACTTGTGGCATCCAAGAAATCATGTGTTCCAGCATGAAAGGAATGAGCTTAGGATCACTATGATGCATACGATAATTCTTTTTTCTATTATCAAATGTGTTTTTTAAATTCATAGCTTATCCTCCAAAAACATATTGGTATAGTATACGGTTATTTTTTTTAATCTATACATGGAATATAAAACATTGGGGGAAATAGGATGGTTAATGCAGGAATGAAATGGATGTTTCTAATCATTGGAACAACAATCGGTGCCGGTTATGCTTCTGGAAGGGAAATATGGCAATTTTTTGGGCATGAAAGTGGACTAGCAATTATTCTATTTGCCCTCTTCTTTACAATTTGTTGTATTGTAATTATGACGATTAGCTATGAGCAAAGATCAACCCATTACTTGCCAGTTTTACGGGAAATTGTCGGTGTAAGATTGACGGGAATATATGATGTTATGATTTTTGTTTATTTATTTACAACAACAGTAATAATGATAGCAGGTAGTGGAGCAACATCTCAGGCGTTTAACTTCTCATATTGGTGGGGGATAAGTATAATAATTATTGCTTTAATTATTTTGTTTATAAAAGGGATCAATGGACTTTTGTCAATGAATCAATTTATACTTCCATTGCTATTAACCGGACTTTTATTTGTACTATTGTGGTTTACATATGATCAAAAGCTTGACTTATTTGCACATTGGCATGAGCAACGTAATTGGATAGCGGCTTTTCCGTTTACGGCTCTTAATATCCTTCCATTGATAGCAGTATTAGGTGCAATTGGAAATAAAGTTCATTCAAAACAAGAAATTTGGATTGCTTCGGTCGGCAGTGGACTCATATTAGGAGTTATTTCTTTTATTTATAATAATAGTTTAATTCAGATCGCTGATGAAATATTATTGTACGAGATTCCATTATTTGCAATTATGAAGAATTATCCATTTCAAATGCTTGTTTTTATGAGTATTCTATTGTGGTTTGCTATTTTCACCACAGCAGCAGCCGGAATTCTAGGCATAGTTACAAGAATTCAGGATTATATTCAACAACCTATGTGGTTGCATGTTTGCCTTACCTTAGCTACAATGATTCCATTAACAGCATTAGGATTTTCAACATTGATTGAATATCTATATCCAATCTATGGAATTTTAAATCTATACGTATTAACAAGACTGTTATTCTTTCCGATTTGGAACAAAATAGATAACAAAAAAGCATCATAACCAGTTTGGGAGGTATAAGATGAAGCTATCTCAGAACAAAATAGAAGATGAAGTAGAACAAGGAATAGATAAAGTAAATAACCAATTAACAGGCTTTTGGGAATATATAACCGGACCAGAATTATGGTGGGCTGTTGTGGAGGGTATCATCAGCATTATCGTTATTCTCCTTTTAGCCTATACAGCAGTGCGAATTAGTCGCAAGCTAGTGGACCGTTTGTTTAAGAAACGAGAAAAGGGTCCAATTCGTATCTCCGAACGCCGTGAAAATACATTAAAAAAATTAATTAAAAATGTTGTACAATATATTGTATATTTTATTGCTCTTATTATGATTCTTGACGGAGTATTTGGCTTCAAAGTAGGCGCGTTAATAGCAGGTGCAGGAGTTGCTGGTCTAGCAATCGGCTTTGGTGCCCAAAACCTCGTTCGAGATGTTATCTCAGGCTTTTTTATTATTTTTGAAGATCAATTTTCTGTAGGTGATTATGTCAAGGTTTCCGGCATAGAAGGTACAGTAGAAGAAATAGGTTTACGTACAACCAAAGTATTAAGCTGGACAGGCGAAATGCATATTTTACCCAATGGAAATATAACGCAAGTCGTCAATTACTCTATCCATAATGGATTAGCTATTGTAGATGTAAATGTTCCATATGAAAATAGTGTCGATGATGCAGAAAGATTAATTAATGAAGTTGCAGCAGCGCTACCAGATAAATATGACTTTCTTGTTGGAACACCGGAGATTATTGGGGTACAAAATCTCGCAGCCTCCCACTTTGTAATTCGTGTAATAACGGAAACACTACCTGGTTTCCAGTGGGCTGGGGAGCGTAATATTCGACGTGATATCCAGGATTATTTATACAGAAACGGTATTGAAATTCCTGCTCAACGGATAGTCATGTATTCACGAGAACAAAAGGAAAATTTGTTAGATAAAAGTCAAATGCAACAATTACAATCAAATTCACACATACAAGGAGCTTATTCAAACGATGATGAACCAGAACAGTCTCAAGAAGGCGATCGATAAATAAATGCTATAATATAAGGAAGAAAAAAAACGAGGAGTAGAATGAAAATGGAAGGAAAACAATTTGGACTTCATGACGTTGTAAAAATGAAAAAGCCCCATCCATGTGGAGAAAATCGGTGGAGAATTATTCGAATGGGAATGGATATCCGTATTAAATGTTTAGGTTGTGATCATAGTGTTATGATTCCACGAAAGCAGTTTGAGAAAAAAATGAAGAAAGTATTAGAAAGAAAAGAGCAATAGAACAAATCTAATATCTACGTTTTTTTTAACTTACTCATTTAGATTAGATATTTAGCTATTAGCAGACATAGCTTTTCTAATCATATAATTATTAAGCAACTGTTAGTAAAATTGAATGAAGTAATATGATTTATCTTAACGTATTCAGATAAACATTTCTACCTATAAAAATGGAGTTTTCAGTGGTAAAATGGTATAATATAAGGTAGATAAAAAGAAAAACAGAAATATAATAGGGTAAGAGGCAAAAGTAGGCATATTAAACTTGCCTACTTTTGTTTTTTGTCTGCTTGTCATTTTTTTTGCTTGTATCTATAATTAAAGGAACAAACGTGTTCTTATGAATGGAATCCTTAAGGAGTTGAAATTTGCATGTCATTAACAGCAGGAATTGTTGGTCTTCCAAATGTTGGTAAATCAACATTGTTTAATGCTATTACTCAAGCTGGGGCAGAAGCAGCAAATTATCCATTTGCTACGATTGACCCTAATGTTGGAATTGTGGAAGTGCCCGACAAACGCTTAAATAAATTAACTGAATTAGTAAAACCAAAAAAAACAGTACCTACGACATTTGAATTCACAGATATTGCTGGTATTGTGAAGGGAGCTAGTAAAGGAGAAGGATTAGGAAACCAGTTTTTATCACATATTCGTCAGGTAGATGCGATTTGTCAGGTCGTCCGCTGTTTTCAAGATAATAACATTACCCATGTCTCTGGAAAAGTAGATCCAGTTGATGATATGGATACGATTAATTTAGAATTAATCCTTGCAGATTTAGAAACGATAAATAAACGGTTGCAACGAGTAGAGAAGCTAGCACGTCAAAAGGAAAAGACGGCGGTTTTAGAATATGATGTTCTCCTGAAGTTAAAAACAGGGTTAGAAGAAGAAAAACCTGCAAGAGCACTAGAATTTACAGAAGAACAACGTAAACTAGTGAAGGGTTTGCATCTTCTGACAAGTAAACCAATGCTTTATGTTGCAAACGTTAGTGAAGATGAAGTAACGGATCCTGATGCCAATGAAAACGTACAGAAAGTAAAGGAATATGCGATTAAAGAGGATGCGGAAGTGATTGTCGTCTGTGCGAAGATTGAAGAAGAAATTTCTGAACTAGATCCGGAAGAGAAGAAGCTGTTCTTAGATGAATTAGGAATTACAGAATCAGGTTTAGACCAATTGATTAAGGCATCTTATCAATTATTAGGCTTAGCTACTTATTTTACAGCTGGAGAACAAGAGGTGCGAGCTTGGACATTTCGTAAAGGAATTAAAGCACCAAAAGCAGCAGGTATTATTCATACCGATTTTGAACGAGGTTTTATCCGTGCAGAGACGGTTTCTTATGAAGATTTATTAGCAGCAGGTTCAATGGCTAAAGCTAGAGAAAATGGGAAAGTAAGGTTAGAAGGAAAAGAATATATCGTACAAGATGGAGATGTTATTCATTTCCGATTTAATGTTTAATCAAACGTAAAAAAGGATCTCTCGAAACCTTGTAATGTAGAATGAATTTTGGTATAATACACTATCGTGAGTAATTAATTATTTGAATTACTCCTTGCTCCTAGTAGAATAAGTATGTACCTAGGGGCCGTAAGTCCAAAAGGAGGTGCTACGGATGAGAAAATATGAAATCATGTATATCATCCGCCCAGACATGGAAGAAGAAGCGCAAACAGCTTTAATTGAGCGTTTCAATGGAATTCTTACTGAAAATGGCGCGGAGATTGAAAAAGTTGATGAAGTAGGTAAGAAACGTCTTGCATATGAAATCAATGATTATCGTGATGGATACTATGTAATCATTAACTTCAGTAGTGATGAACAAGCTATTAACGAGTTTAATCGTCTTGCGAAGTTTTCTGATGATATTATTCGTCATATTATCGTTCGAGAAGATGATCAATAATAAGGAGTGGTTCTGATGTTAAATCGTGTCGTACTTGTCGGCAGGTTGACGAAGGATCCTGATTTACGTTATACCCCAAGTGGAGTAGCTGTAGCTAACTTTACGCTTGCAGTAAACCGTCCTTTTTCAAATCAGCAAGGAAATAGAGAAGCTGACTTTATTAATTGTGTCGTCTGGCGAAGAGCAGCAGAGAATCTTGCTAATTATATGAAAAAGGGAAGCATGGTAGGAGTTGACGGACGTTTACAAACTCGTCGTTTTGAAGGACAGGATGGCAAGACTGTTTTTGTAACTGAAGTTGTGGCAGACAGTGTACAGTTTTTGGAATCAAAAGGCTCCTCGCAAGGTGGGGGACAAAGCCCATCAGGATTTCAACCAAATAGAAACCAGAGCCCATATGAACCTAATCAATTTGAACCTAATGATCAAGACAATCCATTTAGTAATAATGGAGAGCCTATTGAAATATCAGATGATGACTTACCATTCTAAATCAGAAGGAGGGGTTATAAATGGCGGCTCGTCGTGGACGCGCAAAGCGTCGTAAAGTGTGTTACTTTACAGCGAACGGAATTACACACATTGATTACAAAGATGTTGATCTGCTAAGACGTTTTATTTCCGAACGTGGAAAAATTCTTCCTCGTCGTGTAACTGGAACCTCTGCAAAATATCAACGTAAGCTAACAAAAGCAATTAAACGTGCTCGTACAATGGCATTATTGCCATATGTTAACGATTAAACAAAAAACCTTCTATATTTAGTCTGGTTAGGGCTATATATAGAAGGTTTTTTCATTGGTAGAAGATGATATTTGTTTTTACATAGCGTCTAGCTTAAGCGCCCGTGCTCTAGCAACTTCGATCTTCTTCCTACAATAAGTAAGTATCGGTTTCACTCGTAGCCACAATGTTTCTTAATCATATTAGTTTAGAAGCAAGTTAGCAGTTCTAAAAAATTTTAAGATACAAGTATAACGAATATCAAATTTGCGATAAGTAATTACGGGTTTTGTTTACAACCAGAATCGTTTATCATTTTTGTAAGAAACTGCATGAAACACGAACATGGAATTTGGCTGTTATTTTTCAACAGATAATTTATTAAAGCCATAGGATTCAAAGATCTTAGCAGTTTGCTCAGATTGTAAGTAGTTAATAAATGTTTCTGCATCATGATGATTCGTACTATATGAGGTAATACCTGTATAATATTGAATAGGAGAATGTAAGTCTTTATTTATTTCTTTGATTACACGGATTTGTTCATTCTGATGAGTATCAGAAGCATAAACAATCCCAAGCTCTGCTTTATTACTTTCAACATAATCAACGACCTGGTGGGCATCTTTTAAGAATAAATATTTATCTTTAAGGTCTTCCCATAAGCCAACAGATTCCAATGCTTCTTTTGCATAATCCCCGGCAGGGACATTAACAGGATCGCCAAGAACAAGTTGGTCAAACGGGATAAACTTTAAATCCTCTAGTTTCAATAAATCAAATTGACTATCGGCATTAGCAATTAATACTAGATCATTCCCAATGAATTTTTTCAATGAATTTTCTATAATTAACCCTTCTTTATTTAACACATCAACCCATTCATAATTTGCTGATAAAAATAAATCGACGGGAGCACCTTGCTGAATTTTGCTAGAAAGCTGACCAGAGCTGGCGTAAGTAGCTTCTACCGTAATATAAGGATACTTTTTTTCGAAGGCTGTGATCACCTCTGGCAGTACATACTCTAAGCTTGTAGCAGCAGATATATATATGGTATTTTGCTTATTAGATTTTTGAAAGAGCTTATCATCTTCAGACATAGCACAACCCGCTAATATGATTAAGCTAAGCATCAGGAATAAGACGCGTCTCATGTAAAACCTCCTAGTCATTTGTTTATTCAGCATGATATGGGTTATTGAAGGCAGAAAAAATTAAATTGTAAGCATATCCGATTATTTTTTTCTTCTCTTTGGATATACAGAAATGATTAAAACAATAAACAAGAGAGAATAAATACAAAACATTAAAAGATACGTATTGCCAATCGGTAAAAATAATGCTGCTATTGTATACACTAAAAAAGGAATGGTTGTTGTATAAGCAGTCATCTTCCAGAGAATAGAGTATTTTAATTTTCGTTGCATCAGTTTTGCTAATCCTGTACCAACAGCTGCAATCAAAGAAATAAGCATAAATACAATGATAGATAATGGTAAATAATTAAAGATAAAAAAGTAGATGATATTAAAAAAAATATTTAGTTCATTAGCCAGTTTACTGCTACTTAATAAATAATCAATAAAACCTGGTAGTGAGACAATAAATAGTAAAAGCAGCATGTAAAAAATCGTTATATCCATTCCAATTCGATTAAGCTGAAAGATTGCTTTCTTTTTTGGTAGTCTGATACTATGTAAAAATGCGCGGAGAAATACCATTTTTCGTCATCCTTATTTCGTTTATATACCCATTATAGTAAAAATGACGGATAATTACCTTTCTAGGGGTTTGGAATAAGAAAATAAGCCCTTAAATAGGATGTTCAAAAATACGGTAAAAATAATGCAACGAAATTCATTGTACATTAGAATATATAAAATTTTAGTTGGATGGAATCTCATTCTAGTACTAGCCAAGTTTAAGATAACTTATGCTATACTAAATTCCCCTTGCTTGAAATTTCACTTTGTTATTTCCCGGGAAATATTTTTTCTACTCCTTTCGACAACTATTTCTGCAAAAAACATGTTATTATAATAAGATGGAATAGTAACAATCTAAGTTAGATGAGGTGCAAAATGAATCAATCAAAAAAAATGACAGACGGCGCTTTATTAACGGCTGTTTTTATTGTAATATTGCTAGCTAGTATGTTCATTCCAATTTTATCAGTAGCTGCTATATTATTTTTGCCAATACCGTTTATAATGTTTACATCAAGATATGACTGGAAACCGGCTTTACTTATGTTGGTAGCTGCTATATTATCTTCTATATTAGTTGCGACTATCATATCCATTCCGCTTGTTGTACCAGCAGCAATTGGTGGTATAATGATTGGAGGAGCAATTCATAAGAATCTCTCAGCTTATGAAACATGGGCACGAGGGACTTTTGGATTTATTATCGGTCTATTGTTTGGATTTGTGTTTATGCAAGTGGTTCTTCAAGTAAATATATTAAATGAATTTAAACAAATAACAGATGAGTCGTTGAAAATGTCGGCTAGCTTAATGAATCAATTTACCACTAAGGAACAAACGGAAGCATTTCAAAATTCAATGGAACAAGCGGTAGCACTATTAACTAATTTATTCCCGTTTTTCCTTGTTTGTGCAGCAGTTTCACAAGCATTAATTAGTCAATGGCTCGGTTACAAACTTATTAATCGACTAGAAAGGAAAAATTTACGTTTTCCCCCATTTCGGACATTGCGTTTTCCAGTAAGCATCCTATTTATTTATCTATTTGCATTGTTTTCGTCCTACATTATTACTGATCCAGATAGTATGCTATTTATGGCTGCGCAGAATTTTATTTTTATTATACAAATGCTGTTAACCATCCAAGGATTTTCGTTCCTGTTTTTTTATACACATCATAAAAAGATGACGAAAGCATTTCCTATTATTTGCGTCGTAATAGCACTATTTATGCCCCCCCTTTTATTTATTATTCGCTTTATAGGGATTATCGATTTAGGGTTAAATCTAAGGGATCGACTGGAGAAAAAGAGGTAATATTGTCTATGGAAAAAAACGTATTCACTTTGTTTTTATCGCCAGACTTTTTGAGCAAACTTAAATATGATTTAAAAAAGTGTTGCACAGTAGGAGCTGAATGTGATGTCAGATAAGCAAAAAAGGCCGAAACTGCGGACTCATGTATGGGTTATTTATGTATTGTCCATTATCTTACTTAGTGTTACTTGGTATTTTCAATGGATACTTGGGATAATGATGATGATCCTGTTAGCTGTTTCGCTTTACTATAGCATCCGTTCTGAACAAGCTTTGCAGGACGAAGCCGAAAAATATATTACAACATTATCATACCGAATTAAAAAAGTTGGAGAAGAGGCATTATTGGAAATGCCGTTTGGGATTATCTTATTCAGTGAAGATTATAAAATTGAATGGGCAAACCCGTATATGAACCAATTTGATGATGGTACATTAGTCGGTGATTCACTTCATACCTTATCGGAGGATTTAATTCCGATGATAAAGGAGAACAAAGACAAAATTTGGTTTGAATTACAAGGCTATGTATTTGAAACGGTTGTGAAAAAAGAAGAACGGCTGCTTTATTTATTTGACCGAACAGAGCAATCAGAATTACAAACACAATACCGTAATGAGCAAACGGTACTAGGATTTATCTTTCTGGATAATTATGAAGAGATTACGCAAAACATGAATGATACAAGTAAAAGCCACTTGAATTCACAAGTTACCTCCGTTTTAAATGAATGGTCAAAAAAGTATGGTCTGTATTTAAAACGGACATCCCAGGAACGGTTCCTTGCTGTTGGGACGAAGCAAATATTAGAACAGCTGGAAAAAGGCAAATTTGAAATTCTAGATGAAGTCCGGGAATTAAGTGGTGAAAGAAATACACCTGTGACACTAAGTATCGGAATCGGCGTTGGCGATGTAGACTTACCAACACTTGGCGAATTAGCACAGTCCAGCCTTGATCTTGCATTAGGTCGTGGCGGTGATCAAGTGGCTATTAAGGATGAGTCTGGTAAAGTTCGTTTTTATGGAGGAAAAACAAATCCAATGGAGAAACGAACGCGAGTAAGAGCAAGGGTTATTTCCCATGCCTTAAAGGAATTGATTAAAGCAAGTGACAATGTTATTATAATGGGTCATAAGGCGCCAGATATGGACTCATTGGGATCAGCAATCGGCATTTTAAATATTGCACTTGCTAATGATGTCCCCGGCTATATTGTCTTTGATCCGGAAGATGTGGATACAGGAGTCCATCGATTAGTTAAGGCTATTAAACAAGATAAAGAGCTTTGGCAATACTTTATTGATCCAGATGAATCGGAATCTATTATCAATAATCGAAGCCTTGTCGTTGTAGTCGATACTCATCGGCCTTCCATGGTGGCAAATGAAGTGTTGTTACAGAAATCAGATTATAAAGTTGTTATAGATCACCATCGTCGGGGAGAATACTTTATTGCAAATCCTACTTTAGTGTATATGGAGCCATACGCTTCTTCTACAGCTGAATTAGTAACAGAACTTCTAGAGTACCAGCCGAAAAAGCTGAAGTTAAGCATGCTTGAAGCTACAGCTCTTTTAGCAGGAATTATCGTGGATACGAAAAGCTTTACGTTAAGAACCGGGTCCAGAACCTTTGATGCTGCCTCCTATTTACGAGCAAAAGGTGCAGATACAGTCCTTGTTCAGGAGTTTATGAAAGAAGATATGGAGGTTTATATCAAGCGCAGCAAATTAATTGAGCGAGCAGAAATGTACCGTGGCCAAATAGCGATTGCTAAGGCTGAGAAAGGTCAGGTGCACGGTCCTGTATTAATTGCTCAGACAGCAGATATCTTGCTAACAATGAGTGAAATAGCTGCTTCCTTTGTCATCTCTGAGAGAAGTGATGGGCGAGTGGGAATTAGTGCCCGTTCATTAGGAGATATCAATGTTCAAGTGATTATGGAAAAAATGAATGGTGGTGGACATTTGACAAATGCTGCCACACAAATTGATGATATAACTGTTGACGAAGCAGAACAAATGTTAAAACAGATACTAGATGAATATTATGAGGGGAGCGATTCTAAATGAAAGTAATCTTTCTTAAAGATGTTAAAGGTAAAGGTAAGAAAGGCGATGTAAAAAATGTTTCCGATGGTTACGCTCGGAACTATTTATTAAAAAATAATTTGGCCCAAGAAGCAACCCCAGGTAATCTGAAAGCTCTGGAAGCGAAGAAGCGCAAACAAAAACAGTTGGAACAAGAAGAAAAAGAAGAAGCGATAAAATTAAAAGATAAGCTGGGAGAATTAACTGTGGAATTAACCGCTAAATCAGGTGATAATGGCCGTTTATTCGGATCAATTACAAGCAAACAAATCTCCGAAGCGCTACAAAAAAATCATGGTTATAAAATAGATAAACGTAAAATTGAGCTGGATTCACCAATTCGTTCATTAGGTTATATGACTGTTCCTGTAAAGCTTCATCCAGAGGTTACAGGTTCCATTAAAGTACATGTTATAGAGAAACAATAGACCAAGATAAGCAAGCTTAAAGTGGAAGGTTAAAAAGAGGATAAAAAGACCGGATGGCTAAGAACGTGGTGTTCTTGAAAAAGCATTTTTCCATCATGCGATACATTGCTGTGAAATCTACTCTTACCTGCTATAGCAATGCTGATACTATTACGACCTGTTGAGTTGATTGAGAAGGCGACATCTCGAGCCGCCTTTTTAATCCGATTTTTCAACAACTTTTTTAATACTATGCTTACATATATGGCATTTTCCTATCTTGAGAGCACAAATGAAGGCATTTGTGCTTCTCTAATGTTACCTCCGCGGAAAGGGGAGACACTTGATGAATGAGATTGATCGTACACCTCCACACAACATAGAAGCAGAACAATCTATCATTGGGGCGATCTTTATCGATCCAGAGGCGTTTAATACTGCTGCTGAAATACTTATTCCTGAGGATTTTTATCGTGCTAGTCATCAGCGCATTTTTGCTAGTATGATCGCATTGGCTGATCGAGGAGAACCGATTGATGTTGTCACTGTAACTGCTTATTTACACAATGTACAGCAATTGGAGGAAGCAGGAGGCGTCCAATATTTATCTCAGGTGGCAGAAAGTGTACCAACGTCTGCAAATATTGGCTATTATTGCCGCATCGTTGAAGAAAAGGCATTATTGCGGAGGCTTATCCGCTCAGCGACGGATATCGTAACATCGAGTTTTGAGCGGCAGGATGATGTAGAAGATGTACTAAATGAAGCGGAAAAAAGTATCCTAGATGTTTCGAGCAGAAAAAATTCAGGGGCTTTTAAAAATATTAAAGATGTCTTAATTGAAGTATATGATAATATTGAGCAGCTGCATCAACAAAATGCGGATGTCACCGGAATTCCGACTGGTTTCCGGGATTTAGATCGAATTACTTCTGGTTTTCAGCCAAATGATTTAATTATTATTGCCGCCCGCCCTTCCGTAGGTAAAACGGCATTTGCTTTAAATGTTGCTCAGAATGTGGCTGTGAATACAGATGAGAACGTGGCTATTTTCAGCTTGGAAATGGGGGCGGAACAGCTTGTACAGCGTATGCTTTGTGCCGAGGGAAATATCGATGCACAACGCCTGCGTAATGGACAGTTACAAGCAGATGACTGGACGAAGTTAACGATGGCAATGGGAAGTTTATCGAATGCCGGCATTTACATTGATGATACTCCGGGAATTCGGGTCGCTGATATTCGCTCTAAATGCCGAAGATTAAAACAAGAGCATGGGTTAGGGATGATTTTAATTGATTACTTACAGCTAATTCAAGGAAGTGTAAATTCCCGGGAAAACAGGCAGCAGGAAGTTTCAGAAATATCCCGATCACTAAAAGGATTAGCAAGAGAGCTAAATGTTCCTTTGATTGCACTATCTCAGCTTTCCCGTGGGGTAGAGTCACGACAGGATAAACGCCCAATGATGTCAGATTTACGTGAATCTGGAAGTATTGAACAAGATGCAGATATTGTTGGTTTCCTTTATCGTGATGATTATTATGATTCAGAGTCCGAAAAACAAAATATTATTGAGATTATCATTTCCAAACAGCGTAATGGTCCGGTCGGTACGGTCGAATTAGCCTTTGTTAAAGAATATAATAAATTCGTTGATCTGGATCATCGCTACTCAGAAAGCGATATTCCACCAGTGCCAGTCCAAGCACAGTGAACAGCCTTTATGGAAGGTATACACCCAAATAATATTAGTAGTACAAAACCAAGGCCTTGGTTTTGTACTACTTTTTTTTACAAGGACTAGAGACTACTTGAATAGGTCGCACGAAGAAAAAGTACTTCTTTTTCAAGGGAAAAGCACTCTTTGAATGAAGTTCACTTTCTCTTGTTATAAGTTCTTCAGTTTGTATGCCGCTCCCCGAGCGCTTTTTGCTTATCTTATATTTTAGAAAGCAGGTATAAGAGTTTGCACAAGATAGTATGCTATGGGATGAGTGTAAAACCTTTACAAAACGTAAATATTAGCTTCCTGTTTTAAAAGGATGCGTAATTACAAATTTAAATATCTTAATAACTTATTAAACGAATATTAATTGATTTATTTTAAATAATGTTCGTGTTTTACGTTGACTGGTTCTGTTCTTACTGGTAGAATTACTAATGTATTTTAATAAAAACATATATTATATTTATTCAGTGGAGGTGCACTATGTCCTCAGTAGTAGTAGTTGGAACGCAGTGGGGCGATGAAGGGAAAGGGAAGATTACCGACTTCTTATCGCAAAATGCCGAAGTTGTTGCGCGTTACCAAGGAGGGAATAATGCAGGGCATACGATTAAATTTGACGATATTACGTACAAATTGCATTTAATTCCTTCTGGTATATTTTTTAAAGAAAAAACATGTGTCTTAGGAAATGGTATGGTAATTGATCCAAAAGCATTTGTAGAAGAAATTGCCTATTTGCATGAACGGAATGTGACGACCGATAATTTACGGATTAGTAATCGAGCGCATGTTATTCTTCCATATCACCTAAAATTAGATGTTTTACAAGAAGCGGACAAAGGCGAAAATAAAATTGGGACAACGAAAAAAGGAATTGGACCTGCATATATGGACAAAGCTGCACGTTGCGGAATCCGCATTGCTGATTTGATGGATAAAGATATATTCCGAGAAAAACTAGAACAAAATTTAAAGGAAAAAAACCGGTTCTTTGAGAAAGTATATGAAGTAGAGCCTATACAAGTGAACGATATTCTTGAAGAATATTATGCATATGGTCAACAAATGGCTCCATATGTCTGCGATACATCTGTTGTACTAAACGTTGCATTGGATGAAGGCCGCCGGGTTTTATTTGAAGGTGCACAAGGAGTTATGCTTGATATTGACCAAGGTACCTACCCGTTTGTTACATCTTCCAACCCGATTGCAGGGGGAGTTACTATCGGGGCAGGTATAGGACCAACAAAGATTAATCATGTTGTTGGCGTGTCCAAGGCATATACTACGCGTGTAGGTGATGGGCCATTTCCAACCGAATTAAAGGATGAGACAGGGGATCGTATTCGTGAAGTTGGTCGTGAATATGGTACGACTACAGGGCGTCCACGCCGCGTCGGCTGGTTTGATAGTGTGGTTGTTCGACATGCTCATCGCGTTAGTGGGATTACAGATTTATCTTTGAACTCTATCGATGTATTAACTGGAATAGAAACATTGAAAATTTGTGTTGCTTATAAATATAAAGGTGAAATTCTACATGATTTTCCAGCAAGCCTAGCAGTACTTGCCCAGTGTGAGCCGGTTTATGAAGAAATGCCAGGCTGGACAGAAGATATTACAGGTGTAAAGAGCTTGCATGAATTACCTGAAAATGCAAGACATTACTTAGAACGAGTTTCACAATTAACAGAGATTCCATTATCTATTTTCTCGGTCGGACCGGATCGCACACAAACAAATGTTGTACGCAGCGTTTATAGCTAATTCAATCGTCCTTTGTAAATAGGTACTATAGGTATTAACTGATAATAGGCTATGAACGATAAGTTCGCTAAGCATTGTCAAACAGAGGCAAAAGCTTAGCGAACTTTTTGCACTTATGTAGGAAATTATGGAAATTATGGAAATTATATCCGTTTTAGTATGGTAGTTATTGTTTATGAAAGTAGTTTTGTCTAGCTTAAGCGCTCGAGCGACTAGCAAACTTCGATCTCCTTCCTGCGATAAGTCATCATCGGCTCCTATGTCGCCGTGATTTCTTTATCTCGTCAGAAGTTCTCCAGTTTGTACGTCACTAACCCGATCGCTTGTACTTTTGATGTCTAGCTTAAGCGCTCGAGCGACTAGCAAACTTCGATCTCCTTTCTGCGATAAGTCATCATCGGCTCGAACCTAAAGGAATGCCGACTAAAAAGCGGACTTGCCGCCCAACATCGGCATACCCCTATTGCAGGGGCATGATTTCTTTATCCCGGATGTAAGGAGGCGTATTTTTCTCATTTCAAAAATATGCTTATGATGTTGTGAGCATGATGAGAAAAACCCCTCCTAAATCCCCGATTGGTTCATCTAACATTTCTTGGGAAAAGCATTCCAAGAAATGAGTTTCACTTTATCTCGTCAGAAGTTCTCCAGTTTGTACGTCGCAACCCCGATCGCATACGACGTCTGACGTTAAATTTTTTTCTCTTTTAACATAAAAGAAAAGACTGATTCATGGGGGAGCAACGCTTGAATCAGTCTTTTTTCTAGTATAAAATTAAAGTGTTAGAATAACATGCATAAAAATAAAAATCACTGCAATAAATAATGATTCTTCGATCTACCCAAATAAATCTCCCATTGCGTTCGTATTCATATCACGTTATAGTAAAAGCAAACTTATTTATCTACATGTGATGTTCAAAAAGGAGAATAAAGGACCAAAAATTTTAAGGCAGCAAAGTTTGAAATATGTATAAGAATGAGCTCTAGAACAAGCCAAACAAAGAGGTTTAATGTCTATTTTTGGTAAACTTTTTGAATAATTTTTAAAAGACATTTATCCCGCATGTAAGGTGCTGTAAACTCCCACTTCAAGAGCCTGAGTGGTACAAAAGGGTCTAATGGGAGAAAACGGCACCTAAATGCCCGATTCGTTCAATGGGCCTTTAGGTCATCATACCCTTGTGGTACTAACATTCAGTAGGACTGGAAGAAAACTCCTACTGAATGAAGTTTCACTTTATTTAAAAGTACGATAGAATAGATAGTATTGTAATATAAGAAGGATGTGGCAAAGGTGAATCAAAAGATATTAGTTGTTGATGATGAACAGCCAATTGCTGATATAGTTAAATTTAATTTAGAAAAAGAAGGTTATGAAGTAATCGTTGCTTATGATGGAGATGAAGCGATTCGTTTAGCACAAGGAGAGAATCCTGATCTAGTAATTTTAGATATTATGTTACCTAATAAAGATGGTAATGAAGTATGCCGGGAGATTCGTAAAACGCAAACGATGCCAATTATTATGCTGACAGCTAAGGACTCTGAAATAGATAAAGTACTTGGGCTTGAATTGGGGGCAGATGATTATGTTACGAAACCATTTAGCAATCGTGAATTAATCGCTCGAGTGAAAGCAAATCTTCGTAGACAACAAGTTGTTCCAGATGATACTGCAAAGACTTCGAAGGATATTAAAATCGGCTCGTTAGTTATTCATCCTGATGCGTATATCGTGTCACGTGATGGCGAGCAAATTGAGCTGACCCATCGTGAGTTTGAATTATTACATTATCTTGCTCGTCATATTGGACAAGTCATGACAAGAGAGCATTTACTGGAAACGGTATGGGGGTATGACTACTTCGGTGATGTTCGTACGGTCGATGTTACGGTACGAAGATTGCGAGAGAAGATTGAGGAAACCCCTAGTAATCCGATGTGGATTGTAACAAGACGCGGAGTAGGTTATTACTTGCGTAATCCTGATCAGGAGTAGGTTTAGTACATGAAAAAAGTTGGTTTTTTTCGTTCCATTCAATTGAAGTTCATTATTATTTATATTTTGTTGTTGCTGGTAGCTATTCAAGTTATCGGCTCGTTTTTTACAACAGAACTGGAAAACAACTTGATGGAAAGCTTTGAAAAATCTATCGAAGCTCGTGTTGAATTATTAAGTTATAACTTGGAGCAAGCTTTTCAACGTGAACGTGATGAAGAAGACCCAAATGAGCCGAGCTTGGAAGCTGAAATTCGAGGTATTGTTTCTGAAGTAGATCCACAGGATATTACGACATTGCAAGTCGTTAATAATCAAAGCAGAGTGATTGCAGCAACAGGATTTGGTTCACAAGATGATATTGATAAGAAAACAACCCGCCCGATTATTCAGCGTACCCTTACGACAAATTCACCCGAGATAAGCAAAAATGTAAAAGACAATGACAGATTTTATGTTCTATCTCAGCCTATTGTTGATGAAAAGGACCCTGATATTGTGTTGGGGGTCATTTATTTAGAGGCATCATTAGAGCCTGTATATAAGCAATTGATGAATATTAATGAGATCTTCTTTCAAGGATCCGTCTTAGCGATTACCGTATCTGCGTTTATTGGTATTTTAGTTGCTCGAACGATTACCAAGCCAATTATTGAAATGCGGAGACAAGCGCAAAAAATGGCAAGAGGTGACTTTACCCAAAAGGTAAATGTGTACGGCTGGGATGAGATTGGTCATCTATCGGAAACTTTTAATGATCTAAACAATCAACTAAAGCATTCCTATGCAACGATTGAAGAGGAACGGCGGAAGCTTAGCTCGGTGTTATCCAATATGTCAGATGGTGTTATTGCTATAGATAGTTCTGGTGCGATTACGTTGATGAATGAAGCTGCTGGGCGTTTAATCGGTCATAATCCAGATGAAATGGTTGGTGAATTCTTACTGGATGTATTGCATCTGGAAGAAAAAATGGTAGATATATCTGAACTGCATGAGAGTGGTGCGATGATCATTGATTTCAGTGATGATGAACAGGATTTTATTCTCCGAGCTAATTTTTCAACGGTGTATGATGATGAAGAAGATATAACGGGATTTATCACAGTTATAAGTGATGTGACAGAGCAAGAAAAGGTGGAAGCAGAGCGGAGAGAGTTTGTTTCCAATGTTTCACATGAATTGCGCACACCGCTTACGACAATGAAAAGCTATGTAGAAGCCTTAACTGATGGCGCTTGGGAAGACAAAGAAATTGCACCAAAATTTCTTCATGTAGTGCATAACGAAACAGATCGGATGATTCGGATGGTTAACGATTTATTACAACTTTCTAAAATGGATGCCAAAGAGTATCCTCTGCAGAAGGAACGAGTAGAATTCGTTGATTATTTTCATCAAATTATCGATCGATTTGAAATGCAGGCACCAAAGGGGATCCAGCTGAAGAGCGAGTTACCAAATGGTAGTTACTATGTTTGGATGGATAAAGACAAAATGACACAAGTACTCGATAATATCATTTCAAATGCCATTAAATATTCTCCTGAAGGCGGTACGATCAAATTAAATGTGGAATATCGACGTCATCATCTTTTAACTAGTATTCAAGACCAAGGTTTAGGTATTCCTTATGATAAATTGGAGAAAATATTTGAGCGTTTTTATCGTGCTGATAAGGCAAGAACAAGAAAACTTGGAGGAACAGGGCTTGGCTTAGCTATTGCTAAAGAGCTTGTAGAGGCACATCATGGTCAAATTTGGGCAGCAAGCAAAGAAGGTAAAGGGACAACAATCTACTTTACGCTTCCGCTGATGAATCAGAAGCGGAGAGGTGCATAATGAAGCTGGAGACGTTTAAATCAATTTTATTAGTTTTATTGATTGGACTAAGTTTATTATTAACTTTTGGATTGTGGAATTACAAATCAGATTTTGAACAATTAGAGACAGGAAAAAATTATGCTAGTGAGGTTAGTGTTGGTGGTAAGGAAGAACGAAGAAACAATCTGATTGCACCAAGTTCGATCATCTTTCATATCAACGATGAACATTTTGGTTATAAGGATCCACAGCAAGAAGAGACGTTTTTTCAAGATATGCAATCTTGGGTAATGACAGATTTTACGATAAGGGAATCATCATCTAGGGGAATCAAGGATTATGATATTGAAGTAATCTTTCCGGATGCTTTACCGATTGAAATTGCAAGCAGTCTTTTTTCGTTTGCAAATATCGATGAAATCAAAGCAAATTGGTCATTTGATCGTATCTATTTGAAATTAGAAGAAGATACTTCAACGATTTCTATTTTCTTTCCATCGATTGATAAAAGGCGGCTGGCAACCGCATCCTTAAATGTTGCTGTAACGTATAATGGCCTGGAGGATTTATTAGCTTCTCGTAAAGGGCTAACAGAATATTTATTGTTTGATAAAGGAAATCGTGATATTAATGATGATGATATTTATGTTCGTAATAACACGAATGGCTTAGAAAAACGATCCCTTATTGTGTCTAAAATATCACCGGATTTATTTGTTGAGGTCTTATTCCCAGACCCAACCCTGATTAGCCGGTCAGATAAAGGAAATATGAACTCAGGTGAGTATTATTATGCTGACAGTACGCGAGAAATGCGAATCAGACAAAAAGAGACGAAGCTGGAATTTTATAATCCCAACTCTACCGAAAATGCATCTGGAGATATTGGACCAATTGAGTTAATTGACCTAAGCATATCAAGGATAAACTCGCATAAAGGCTGGTTTGATGATTATAAACTGTACGAGTTAAATACAACTAACAAAAGTGTTACGTATCAAATGCAATACAATGGTTATCCGGTCCATAATACGAACGGCTTGACATTTATTGAAACGGAATATGAAGGGCAAGACATCTATCGGTATAGTCGATCCCTGTTAAGCTTAGGCAGAGAAGTTCAAACAGAGCAAGTAGCAGTTCCATCTGGTGCAAAAATAATTGCACATCTAATGGATAATTTAGATGATACAGTCGATATCAAGGATATTGAAAACATTCAATTGGGTTATGATTTTCAGTATCAAGAAGATAATTCAGTAATATTGGAGCCGGCTTGGTTTATGCAAGTAAATGGAGTTTGGCAGAAGATTTTGTTTTAAAAGATATCTAATTCTTCATATTGGAGGAATTAAGGCATGCAATGGAGTCAGATTAAAACATTATTTATTTTATGTTTCTTAATCCTCAATATTTATCTATTTATTGAGTTTATGGATAAACAAAACAGGGTAGATTCCTTCGACCAGGCAAGTACGGAGGAACCAACGATTGAAGAAATGTTAAAGCAGGAAAATATTAAAGTTAGTGATAAGCACGTGGATGTAACTGAAGATACGTATATTAATGTTGCCCCTAAGAAATTTACCGATGTGGATATTAAAAAGGTTACTGATTTAAAAGGACAGGATGTTCAACTTATTAATAAGACGTTGCTTGTCTCCCGTTTTGATAGTCCGGTATCAATTCCACAAGATAAAGCAAGTATGAATGAATTGATAAGAAGCTATACGGCTTTTGCCAATGATTATGTATTCTATGGTTGGGATAAGAAAACGAATGTATTGCTCTTCTTTCAACAAAAAAAAGATCGACCGATTTACTTTAATCGCTATGGTGCCATCCTAGTATTCCTAAACAAAGATAATGAGATGGTTTACTATATGCAAACAATGTTGGGAGATGCAAAGGAACAAGGTGAACCAAGTAAGCTCCTTAATCCAATCAAAGCCATTGGGTATTTATATAATCAAAATGAGTTAGTTCCAGAAGACAATGTAACCTCAGTCGATAATGGTTATTATACGAGAATTGGATCTGAGACAGGCTCTAACCAAGTATTTGCACCAACTTATAAGATTGAGGTAAATAAGGAACGCAATTATTTTGTCAATGCGGTAGAAGGTTATGTTAATGCTGGAGACGATACAAAGTTTATTTCAGACACGATTAAAAATAATCTGAGTAACTTTAAACAGATGAATAAAGACGTAAATTGGAAAGACGATTTTATAAATATGGTAGAAGAATCGGCTATAGAGGATAGCATAACGGAAGATATAAGGATAGAAGAATAGTATAGATAAATCGGAGTGACTATGAATGACTTTACGCTTTAGTGTGTTAGCCTCAGGAAGTACAGGTAATGCATTTTATATTGAATCAGAACAGCAAAGACTGCTTGTTGATGCGGGCTTAAGCGGCAAGCAGCTGGATCGTCTTTTTCAAGAAATAAATATTGATCCGAGTAACTTATCAAGTATTTTAGTTACTCACGAACATAGTGATCATATTAAAGGGCTTGGTGTTTTTGCCCGAAAATATAAACTGCCTATTTACGCAAATGCAAAAACATGGCAAGCAATGGAAAAATCAATTGGTAATCTGTCTATTGATCAGAAATTTCATTTTAACTTGGAGGAAATAAAGACATTTGGCGATATTGATGTGGAATCATTCGGTGTTTCTCATGATGCTGCAGAACCAATGTTTTATACATTCCATCATCAAGGAAAAAAAGTTGCGCTTGTTACGGATTTAGGTTATGTATCAGAGCGCATTAAGAAAATCGTAGAAGGTGCAGATGCTTATATCTTTGAAGCAAATCATGATGTTGGTATGCTGCGAATGGGAAGGTATCCATGGAATGTGAAACGCCGTATTTTAGGTGATTCGGGGCATATTTCCAATGAAGACTGTGGTCTTGCTTTGGCAGATATTGTTGACAATAATACCCAACGCATTTATCTGGCGCATTTAAGCTTAGATAATAATATGCGCGATCTAGCTCGAATGTCGGTAAATAATGTACTTCAAGAGCGGGGCATTTCCCTAGAATTAATGGATACATATCACGATAAACCAACTGTGTTGTTTGAAGTAAGCTAAACAATTTGTTTATTTTATCAGCTGTTGGGGGAATAATAAAGAGGACAATTTATCCTTAAATGAGAGGCCATGTTTTGATATGTTAGAAAAACAAGATATGTTTCACTAAAAGATTAGGCCAGATACGAGTAAAAATTTCCATATCTAATGTATAAAATTGAAACAAGGTTATTGCCTGTTGTCCTTAGAGCCGGCCAGAGTTTTCTAAAGGCAGGGCATTTGGATTAATTTCGGTACTGGACGTATGTAAAGGGGTAGATAAATGGGGTATTACGATCAGCATTATCCACCAAATCCGCAACGGAAGAAGAAGAAAAACTGGCTTATACCACTTTTGCTTGGTGTTATAATTGGTGTTTTACTTGTAACAGTTGCATTACCAGCACTTGTTAATACAGGAATTCTAACAAATAATGAGCAGGAAGCAGAAACTCGGCAAGACTTAGGTTCAACAAAAGAAGGAAATGGACCAAAACAAGTAATGAACGTCGATGTTTCAACACAAATTACCGAAATTATTGATCAAGTAGCACCAGCTGTAGTAGGAGTCATTAATATCCAACAACAGATTGATTTTTGGCAGCAGGAGGAAAACAGTCAGGCTGGAGAAGGTTCAGGTGTTATTTACAAAAAAGAGGATGGCACAGCTTATGTAGTAACCAACCATCATGTCGTTAGTGGTGCTGATACGATTGAAGTTGTGTTATTTGACGACACCCGCATTGAAGCAAAGTTAGTAGGAAGTGACTTATTTTCTGATTTAGCGGTGCTAAAAATGGATGGCGATAAGATAAAAAATGTCATAGAGATCGGTACTTCTGCCAATGTAAAAGTAGGAGAGCCGGCGATAGCGATTGGTAATCCACTTGGACTTATGTTTTCCGGATCGGTAACACAAGGTATTATTAGCGGAAAAGAAAGAACAATCCCTCAGGATTTCAATCAAGATGGTCGAGCTGACTGGCAAGCAGAAGTTATTCAAACAGATGCAGCCATTAATCCTGGTAATAGCGGTGGTGCACTTATTAATATTAACGGCCAATTAATTGGCATTAATTCCATGAAAATTAATCAAACAAATGTGGAAGGATTGGGATTTGCAATTCCAATTGACTCCGCTATACCAATTATTGAACAGCTAGAAACAGAAGGAAAAGTAACGAGACCTTACTTAGGAGTTGAAATTTATTCATTAGAAGAGGTTCCACAAACGGAATGGAAAAATACACTTAAATTGCCGGAAGATATTGAAGGCGGTGTGTACGTTTGGAGTGTAGAGCCGCTGTCACCGGCGGATCGAGCAGGTCTCAAGCGGCTAGATGTCATTACAGAATTAGATGGTAAGCAGGTAAGGAATATAATTGATCTCCGAAAAATTCTTTACCAGGAAAAAGAAGTAGGTGATAAAGTGACTGTTACCTATTATCGAGAAGGAAGGAAACAGGAAACAACAATTGAATTAGGAACACAGAAATAGGGAAAAGCAACGAGCTGCTCGGGATAGTTCGTTGCTTTTTAGCCTAGAGAATAAATGATCTCGTAAAGAAAATTAGGGAATAACCAGGTAATTGCTGGGGCTAGGAAGGAATAAGTACTTAGTAAGCAGCTTATTCACATGTGAATAAAGACGCAATTTTAAAACGGATATGGATATTATCCACAGTTTTTATAAATTATGCACATTTTGTTGATAAATTTAGCGTGGAAAATCAATATATGGTATGTTAAAAGGAAATTATGTCAAAATAGGTGCGAACACTTGTGCATATGTGGATAAGTTTGTGGATGACAACAGCTTTTCAACAACTAAAATCAAATTATACACGAGTTATCAACAAAAATTCGATTTAATAATGGTTAATTGAGATTATCCACAGGTTTATTTTTACTCCAAATGATTAATAATAAAATGAACATGACGATATCTAATCGGGCTTCAAATAAAAAAAGGAGCAGTCCTTTATGGAGTAAAATCGGCAATTTTGTTACATACAAGGCACCAAGTATAATAAGAATTAATGGAGTTATAGCTATTTTTAAATAAATCCTCCCTGCTACTAATATTCCACAAGCTACTTCAATGATTGCAATAAGAAACAGAGTAACTTCAGGAAATGGCATTCCCAATTGAGTGAAGGTTATCTTAAAATCGCTGATAACAAGCTTTATCATTCCTGATGTAATAAAAACAAATGCAATTACATAGCACATCCATGGAAACACATGCATATGAACAGTTGATTTCATAAAAGTTCCTCCTTTCTATCCAGAATTATTCAGCAGCAACACGTCCATGTTTATTAAAAAAGTGAACAGCCCGTGAACTTGACATGGACGATTGCAAAGAAAATATGCAAGGAAGTCTGTTAGATTGGTTTAGTTAGGTCTAGGAAGCAATATCGATTTCTTCATGTTGATTTTTTAAAAAAATAGTTTCGTCGTCTAGCTTAAGCGCTCAAGCGACTAACAAACTTCGATCTTCTTCCTACGATAAGTCAACATCGGCTCGCATCTAAATGAAAGGCCGACTAAAAGCAGGCTTGTCGCTCAGGCGTCGGCATCCCCTTGTTTTAGAGGCATGTTTCCTTTATCTCGTCAGAAGTTCTCCAGTTTGTACGTCGCTAACCTGATCGCTTGTACTTTTGATGTCTAGCTTAAGCGCTCAAGCGACTAACAAACTTCGATCTTCTTCCTACGATAAGTCAACATCGGCTCGCATCTAAATGAAAGGGCCGACTAAAAACAGGCTTGTCGCTCAAGCGTCGGCATCCCCTTCCTACGCAGCAATACATCACGATTTTTCAAGGGAAAGCACTCTTTAAATGAAGTTTCACTTTATCGCTTCAAAAGCTCTGCTGTTTGTATGTCGCTAAGTGAACGCCTTTTATTCATAATATATGCAAATAAGCAGTCAACCTTGCCAAGCATTCTTATAAACCGTATAATTTCTTTATGCAGTGGAAAGGAAGTGTACCTAAAGAATGCTCCGTCGATTTTTTTCTTATTACAAACCCCATAAAAGATTGTTTATCGTGGATTTTACATCAGCGGTAATTGTGGCTTTATTAGAACTTGCATTTCCAGTTGCTGTACAGTATTTTATTGATCAACTGTTACCAGGAAACGACTGGAATTTGATTGTGCTTGTCAGCATTTTACTTCTCCTTGTTTATATCATAAGTACACTTTTACAATATGTAGTGACTTATTTAGGGCATAAATTAGGAATTAATATCGAAACGGACATGCGTCAAGAATTATTTCACCATGTTCAGCGGCAATCATTTCGCTTTTTTGATAATACTAAAACAGGTCATATTATGAGCCGGATTACGAATGATTTATTTGATATTGGTGAGCTTGCTCATCACGGACCAGAAGATTTCTTTATTTCCCTAATGACGTTTTTTGGCGCCTTTATTATTATGTTTATGATTAATGTAAAGCTGGCATTGATTATTTTGTTAGCTGTACCAATATTGATTTTTCTAATCACATTTAGCAATATTCAAATGAATAAAGCTTGGAAAAAAATGTACGAGGATATTGCTGGTGTGAATGCACGTATTGAGGATGCTGTATCAGGCGCTCGTGTAGTACAATCATTTACGAATGAAGAACATGAGATGAAACGATTCACAAAAGATAATTTCAGTTTTCGTAAAGCTAAATTATCAGCATATAAGGTAATGGCAATCGTCCATTCTAATATATACATGCTTATACGGTTAATTACGTTACTCGTATTAGTGGTCGGAGCTTGGCTAACCTATAATAATCAACTAATGATTGGTGAGTTGGTCAGCTTTGTATTATTTGTTAATGTACTATTTACACCTATTCAAAAAATCACAGCTTTGTTGGAGCTTTATCCGAAAGGAATGGCCGGGTTCAAGCGATTTACAGATTTATTAGATGTTGAGCCGGATGTGCAAAATAAAAAAAACGCTCAAGCTGTTACTTATTTGCATGGCAACATCTCATTCAACCGTGTTTCATTTGCTTATGAAAAAACACAAAAACCAGTGTTAAATAATATAAGCTTTGATATTAAAGTTGGAGAAACAATTGCTTTTGTCGGCCCTTCAGGTGCAGGAAAAACAACCATTTGCTCATTAATCCCTAGATTTTATGATATTGATGCAGGGCAAATTACGATTGATGGGATAGATATTCGGGATATGACGAAGGAGAGCTTGCGTCAACAAATAGGTATTGTACAACAGGATGTTTTCTTATTTACTGGGACATTACGAGAAAATATTGCATATGGAAAACTGGATGCCACAGATGAAGAAATAAAGTTGGCAGCACGGCGAGCCCATATGGAAGAGTTTATTAAAGAATTACCTGATGGATACGAAACACAGGTTGGCGAGCGGGGTCTAAAGCTTTCCGGGGGTCAGAAGCAGCGAATTGCCATTGCTCGTATGTTTTTAAAAAATCCACCAATCCTCATTTTAGATGAAGCAACTTCCGCCTTAGATACAGAAACTGAATTGATTATTCAGCAAGCTTTAAATGAGCTTTCAAAAGATCGAACAACCCTTGTTATTGCTCATCGACTGGCAACTATTAAAAATGCAGATCGAATAATGGTCGTGACAAAGGACGGGATTGAGGAAGAAGGCAGTCATGAGCAATTATTACAACGTGATGGCATTTTCGCGCAACTTCATCGTGCACAAATGCGTTAAGCTTATTTTAATAAACAATTTATCCCGCATCTAAGTAGCCGTAAGACCTCCGCTTTAAGAGTTATAGAGAATACGAACAAAAGATAACAGCACTTTAATACTCGATTCGTTCGAGTTAATGGGACTAGAGAGACTCCTGAATTGGCATCGCACGCAGAAAAGTGCTTTCCTTTTCAAGGACAAGGAAAGCTTCGACAGCGACACATCCCGTAGAAAAAGCGGTTTTCTTTTTCAAGGACGCCCGTGATTTTTAGCTTTTGTTCTACTTCTATCTGTAGTGGATGATGAAAATGCAAGTTTCACTTTATCATAAGTTGTAGCGCAACTTGGTTTATATAACAAGTTGCGCTTTTCAGCTGGTTTAACTTCATCGTAAAAAAATACATTCCAAAACGAAGAAATCGATGTATCATTTTGCAGTTTTTAAACAACCTCTTCTCGTTACGTTATATCGGTTGTAGTATGCTCTCTTTTAACATATGAAGAAAATAACGTTAGCAAGGCTAAGAACTGGCTAGGAAAGCAATTTTTATTATCGAAATTATTAAAAATTAGTGACAAATTACAATTTTAAAGTAAAAGATGTTTTGTACATGTAAGATAAAGGAAAGCAAGTAGTATGTAATAATTATTTAATAGAGAGGGGATTTGCAGATGGAACAATTGGAACAAACCACGCAAAAAAGGTGGCAAGAGAACAGGGATTTCAAATCTGTGCTGCAGTAGAGACACATATCCATGCTGGCTTGTATCAAGAGTTACCGAACTTGCCAGACGTACTGGGGCAACGATCTATTATTCTTCTATTTATCTATCCTACGTTTAAAACCGTGAGAGGTATACTGAAACCCTCGGTCACTATGGATAAGTGGATGTTCCTCCTTGTTTAATGTTGTCGTAGCTAAGTCCAGAGTATGAAAGACAAGACGGTTATTATTTCGATGCCCAAAAACATAGCTAACAATCGAGCCATCATATAAATTACGAATAGCACTTAAATATGCTTTTTTGGAAGTACCATATTTAAACTCAGTTACATCAGTTACCCATTTTTCATTTGGTTTTTCTGCTTTGAAATTTCTATTTAAGATATTATCTGTAACATGTTGTGGGATGGATCGTTTATAACGATTCTTCTTTTTACGAATAACAGATTGAATCCTAGCGATTTTCATCAACCTATAAATTCTCTTATGGTTGAGCTTTTGATTAAATTTCTCTTCAAATGTACGATTCATATTTGTCTTCATTCGTCGATATCCATAAATACCATCCACTTTTTTATGAAGAGTAACCATCTCGCTAATAATTTCCTGATTTTGAAGTTCACACGTTTAGATGGTGTTCGATTCAACTATTTATAGTAAGCCGATCGTGCAATCCCTGCAATTTCACAAAGAAGGGAAATTGATAGATTTCCCTCCACATGAAGTTCTTGAATTGCGATATATTTATCTTTAAATCTTACTGGTTTATTTTCGCCTCCTTTCAATCTCCTCTAACTTTTTTAGAAATGCATTCTTCTCCCTTAAACGCTTATTTTGAAATTCTAATTGCTTCATTTCTAGTTTGATTTTCTCTATAAAAATAATCAGGAATACGAATTGATCTATGGAGCTTTAAGGAAACGAAGAAGCAGGATAAAATCACAGATGAAAGGAAAAACGATTATCTTGTTGTTGATAATGATCGCCCTAAGTTTAAGAATTTGCCAGACGCTATTTTCCCTATTAAAAAATAACTCATAATGTTTCCTTCCCCTGTTTTTAATCAATTTTAGTTGACAAAAAAACTAGATCCATATAAAATGACTGATAGTCAGTCAATAAGCGGATTTCTTACTCATCTATCATTTAAAAAAGTAAACCACATAGAGAAAGAGGTGAAGCAGTGGACAATAAAAAAGAAAAAATTATTCGCTCGGCTATCCAAGTATTTAAGGAAAAAGGAATTGAAAAAACGAAGGTATCTGATATTGTTAAAGGTGCTGGCGTAGCCCAAGGTACATTTTATTTGTATTTTCCTTCCAAATTAGCCGTTATGCCTTCCATTGCCGAGGTCATGGTAAAGAGAATTGTGGAAGCGATGGAAGAGGAGGTAAAGCCTGAAAAGGAATTTATGGAACAATTGGAGCAAGTGGTTCAAGTAGCCTTTAAAATAACGAACGATTATCGGGAAATCTATGCTTTAATGTTTGCTGGATTGGCTTCCAGTCAATATTTAAGTGAGTGGGAAAAAATATACGAGCCTTATTATGCTTGGATGCACAAGTTTTTAATCCAACCAAAGGCAACGGGTGTTCTTCGTGAGAATATGGATGTTGATGCAACGGCCAAATTATTAATAGGTTTAATCGAAGCTGGAGCTGAACAATCTTATTTGTTTGATAAACAAGATGAAAAAAAAGCAAATCAAAAACAGAAGGAAGTCCTAGAATTTTCCAAAAATGCAATATGTAAATAATTTAAGATTATCCGGGTTTTCGCTATTAATAAAGCATAAAACTATGGCCGGGAAAATTAACTTCGTAACGTATTTAAAGTTATTTGTATAAGCGAAAACGAGCAGATCGCTTGCGCCGAAAGTTTGGCACTGGCGAAATTTTTTAATTATAAAATGACTGATAATCAGTCATAATAAATGGTACAGGGAGTTAACTGAAAGTGAATAAATCATGGATATACGTAATTTTAACAAGTTTATTTGAATTAATTTGGATTTATGGGTTTAATACAGCATCTATGTGGTGGCATTGGGTTTTGATTATTGGAGCGATTTTGTTAGATCTTCATTTCTTGTCGAAAGCTTGTGAAGGTATACCAACAGGAACAGTATATGCCATATTTGCTGCTGCTGGAACAGTAGGAACAGCATTAATGGACGTCTATATATTTGGTGGAAGTTTAAGTATGGGGAAAATATTTTTTATGTTTCTTCTAGTTATAGGTGTTATTGGTTTAAAGCTATTTGATGAGCCGAATCAAGCAACACATCAGGAGGTGCATTCATAATGGGATGGTTCTTTGTTGCATGTGCTTCGGTGTTTGAAATATTAGGTGTACTAGGTCTGCGGTTATATAGTCAGAATAAGACCATTCCCAGCGGTTTATTGTATCTAGGTGGATTAGGTGCTTCGTTTGCCTTTCTTTATGCATCTTTCTCACATTTACTTGTAAGTGTTTCTTATTCTGTGTTTATGGGAGTTGGTACGGCTGGCGCTGTAATAATGAATATGATTTTCTTTGGTGAATCAACCAATAAATTACGCGTTATCAGTTTAATTTTGATTATTATTGGAGTAGTAGGTTTGAAAGCTTTATCCTAAAGGCTTTGGATGTAACGTCAAAAGTGATGAAAAAAATCTAAGTATTGGATTATCTGGTTAAAGAGTAATCTACTTAGATCCGTCATTTGATTTTTTTGAAGTATGATATTTCATAGTGATGGGGATCGTTGAAAGTATTTTTATTAATTGTTCAGACATATAATTCGTAGAGTATTTGAAATCACTTTTTACCCATTCTATGATTAAACCTAACAAAGCATGAGCTTGGTAGCTAGCCTGCAAATCCTGGTTAATTGAATTTGTTTTTTGTAAAGCTTGTAAATCGTTGAGGGATAGATCTTTAATAATAGAACAAAGCTTATTTTGAAATCCCGGCAGGATATGTTCATTTAGTAGAATAGTTTGATAGAAGTCTGAAAAGCGCTTGATATGGTCAAAAATTAAAATGGTAGAGGCCTTCATTTCAAGGGGGGTGAATGTTTTTTTATTCAAGTATGGGTTTCTATAGGAATGAATCAAATCGGATAAAATATCTTCAACTAATTCATGAAAAAGTTCGGCTTTCGTTTGATAGTGTTTATAAAACGTCCCTCGATTTAAATTGGCAAAATACACAATATCAGTAATAGTTATTTGTTGCAGTTCTTTTTCTTTCATTAACTGAATGAAAGCAGATTTTAATGCTTGTTTAGATTTTAGAACCCGACGGTCTGTCTTCATCAACTATCTACCACCTATCTGTTTGAAGCTCTAATTTTTTTCCTATGTCTATCTGGAACCAAGATTCTACTTCATGAAAAATTCCACGTTATTGAACATAATCCATAATAAATGTTGCTTAAGCAACAAAGTCCCTCCTATTTGCATATTGATATGTTTATTATAGTACACTATGCTTATGGTATACAATTAATGTATGATCATGGTCACAATAAACTAGAAGGGTGAGAAGACATGAAATTAACAGGCAAAGTTGCGATTGTTACTGGTGCAGCCTCTGGAATGGGAAAGGCTATTGCTGAACTGTATGGTCAAGAAGGAGCAAGTGTCATTGTATCTGATATTAATTTAAAAGGAGCAGAAGTAGTAGCGGCATCAATTGTTGAAAAGGGAGGAAATGCAAAGGCTGTAAAAACCGATGTAGCCATTAAACAAGATATCGATCGTTTAATTGACACAACCATTAATGAATATGGCACATTAGATATCTTAGTTAATAATGCAGGTGTTATGGATGGAATAGAACCGGCCGGAGAAATAGAGGATGAGAAGTGGGAACGAATTTTCTTAATTAATACTACTTCTGTCATGCGAGCAACTAGAAAAGTATTACCTATTTTTCTTGAAAAACAAAACGGTGTTATTATTAATATTGCTTCTACCGGTGGATTAAATGGTGCACATGCAGGAGCGGCATATACTGCTTCTAAACATGCGGTAATTGGATTTACAAAGAATACTGGCTATATGTATGCAGACGAGGGAATTCGTTGTAATGCTATCGCTCCAGGGGGAGTAGAAACAAATATTGGTTTAACCATGAAACATATAAGCGAATTTGGAGCTAGTCGTACACAAAAAGGACAAGCAGTTATGCCACGTATGGGAAAACCTGAAGAAATAGCGACAGTTGCTCTATTTTTAGCAACTGAGGATTCAAATTTTATCAATGGGACAGTAGTTACGGCAGATGGCGGTTGGACAGCGGCGTTTTAATGGAACAACTCCTTCCATTTTATTCACCTATATTCGAAAAGCGTTGAAATTTTTTCAATGATAACCTGACTGCAAAAGAAAAAAGCCTGTATGATGATAAGATGCAGAGCACATCAAAAAGTATTGAAAGCGTGTTCATGTCGAGAGAACGCTTAACAAAAAATATATATAAATCTAAACTATTGGATGTCCTACTGAGCAACTAACAGGGTTTGTTTATCTCTGAGTACTAGGTAAACACCATCTTGCTGTTGCTCAGTTCTTTTTATTCGGCACCAATCTAGTCAGAAATTCCCAACCTTTTAATGATACAAATTTTAGTAAATATCTACATCTACAGTTTTATCTTTCGTTTTTCTTCTAACGTTTTTTAATAAAAAATTGTTTTATTCTTAATTCAAGTGTCTTACCTGGTTATAGTTTTGGATCTCCCATGTCTTTTCTTTGAAACGAATGTTGCTAATACATCCATTCATTAGTATTGTTTTACCTGAGCCGATTTCTCCATTGGAAATTTCAGCTAATATAGCATTGATGACAGCACCGTGAGCAACTAATAAAATTCGCTTATTAGGAAATTTTTTATTGATCTTTTCCAATCCTGTCATAACACGCTGATTAAATTCTTCTCGTTTTTCTTGGCTTGGAAAGCTGCCGTTCGGATACGCTCTTTGCCTTTCTTCCATCGTCATACCTTCAGCATCTCCAAATGAACGTTCTTTAAAATCGTCCATTTCTATAAGCGGAAGAATTAAGTGTAGGTTAATAATTTGAGCAGTCTCTTTTGCACGTTGTAAAGGACTGCATATGAGGACATCATAATCAGCCGCATTTAAAAATTTGCCGCAAGCTTCAGCTTGTTTTCTTCCTGTATCGTTAAGCGGAATATCCGTTTTTCCTTGAAGTCTGCCTTGTTTGTTCCAGTCTGTTTGTCCATGGCGAATAAAACATATACTTGATATTGCCATCCTCTCCCTTACATGTCTTTTAATTAATTATATCAAATCAAAATAATTATTGTTCATAATTTCACAATTATGATCAGCAACCTTTTTTCTAAATAGTATCATCAATTATTTTAGTTTACGATGCATCCTTAAACAAACGTGAATTAAAAAAATGAATGTTATCTATTCATTTTAAAATTATTATATAATAATAATACATTTTAAATTTTTTGTATATCTGGCATAGAAATTTGGATATTTAAACTTTTCAAGGCTTACAGATACTCCAGATTTTTAATTACATTTATCATGAAGATAGGATTATGGAAAAACTTCGACAGGGACACATCGCGGTTTTTCAAGGACAAGAGAAGCAGCTTGAATAGGCATCGCACGCAGAAAAAGTGTTCTTCTTTTTCAAGGGGAAAAGCACTCTTTGAATTAGTTTCCCTTTATCCCGTAAGAAGATCGGCCGTTTGTACCCCGCTAACCGAGCGCTTGCACTTTTGTGTCTGACTCATACGCTCAAGAGCTCTCGCTTTTGCTCTGGACTGAATACATTGGAATTTGTTGCAAATTATTAGAAAGTCGATTAGAAATAATTACTTACAAAGGAGATTTAAACTATGTTTAGTTATTACAGTAATCTATCATCAGAAGTATATGATTTGGATAAGCCGATAGGTCATTCCTTTGGCGATATAGAGTTTTACTTGGAACGTCTTGCTACTTGTACAGGAAAAATCCTCGAGCCTGCTGTTGGTACAGGGCGCATGCTTATCCCGCTTCTAGAAAACGGTCTTGATGTTGAAGGTTTTGATATATCCTCCGAAATGTTGACTATTTGTCGTGATCATTGTGGAAAAAGAGGTCTGAACCCAAAACTTTTCACAGCATCCATGCAGGACTTCCAAGTCAATCAGAAATACGAAGCGATTATACTGGCATCAGGTACTTTTTTGTTACTGCACGAAAGAGAAGATTCACTAAAAGCGCTAACGAACTTTTACCATCATTTAGCGGCTGGAGGACGACTTATGTTTGATGTTTTTCTGCAAACGGATATTGAATTAGGAAAAGCACATACCAAAACATGGGAATGTGAAAATGGAGATATGATTACATTAGAAACAAAAATAACCCAAGTAGACTATATTCATCAGTATACTGTTTCCCATAATCGGTATGAAAAGTGGAGAAACGGTGTGCTCCAACAAACAGAATTAGAGCGTTTTCCACTACGTTGGTATGGAGTTGAAGAGATGAAATTACTTTTGCAAACAATAGGATTTACTGATATTACAATCTCTGCTAATTATAAATACGGAAAATATCCAACACAAGCGGATCAATCAATTACTTTTGAAGCAATAGCAAAAAAATAGAGATTTTTAGAATACTATTGAAATCTAAGTGGGAAGATAACGACACCTAAATGCCCGATTCGTTCGGGTCAACAGGACAAGGAAAGCTACGGTAGCAATACATCACACGCAGAAAAGTGCTTTCCTTTTCAAGGACGGAGAAACAGCTTGAATAGGCATCGCACGCAGAAAAAGGGCTTTTCTTTTTCAAGGACAAGGAAAGCTACGGCAGCAATACATCGCACGCAGAAAAAGTGTTCTTCTTTTTCAAGGACAAGGAAAGCTACGGCAGCAATACATCGCGGTTTTTCAAGGACAGAGAAATTTGTGGGTTGTTACTATACTTATACATGATAAGTAAAACAAATATATAATAAGGTGTTTAAACTCTAGCTCAAACAAATGCTTAGCAATTTAATGGACTATCAATTCACGGATATATGTTTATCTTTCCCCTAGCGAACCTCCCCAGCATCGTCAAGGTTTCTACCCTAAGGGAAATGGCTACAGCTATTACGTTGTAGTATGATAAAAGTTGTCTTTGTGCGACTTAGTGATTAAGTTTTTTTATTTAAAATTGAATTGATTTCCCATACCGTGCTGCCGTTACTCTCGTGTTAAAACCCCTATCATGCATAACGCCATTTGTATATATTTGGGCTATCCCTCCCTTTCTTTATGTTATAACGTTCAAGTTAGTACAGATGGTATATATACGGTGAAGCTGGTAAGTAAGCGTTATTCCCTTTCATCTACAGATCTAATGATTTTGGAAAAGCATTAGAATTTTTCTCTGCTTTCTTTACGATCATGTAATTTGGATTTCATTAATAAACGTAGCCAATAACCGCTGAGAGGATATTTAACAAGCGATTCGTCGTTAGCTTTTTTTAAAAACTAGCTATCATAAGGAAAAGCTGCTGTTTCTGACGGAGCTTTTCCTTATGGATTGTATTCTTTATTTAGGCATATAAAGTACTGTAATGCTTAGTACTATAGTAAGTATAAATTAATGAAAAATACAATTGGTTTTCATGCTGTCGAGAATTTACGCTCGATGAAAAAAGAACGCATCCGCATTAAAAGTAAGTTAATTGATACAAGGAGAAAAATATAGGACGTTGAAATGAAAAAGACAGTGTTGAAGCTAATAAATAGCTTTAAGGCTGTTTTTTATTGTTTAGGAAACTATAAAATTCTACGACTGTCGATAACTATTTTGAAAAAGTATCTTCGTCTAGCTTAAGCACTCGTGCTCTTAGCAAACTTCAATCTTCTTCCTACGATAAATCAACATCAGCTTGAATCTAAAGGGAGGCCGACTAAAAGCGGGCTTGTCGCTCAGGCGTCGGCATACCCCCTGTCTTAGAGGCATGTTTCCCTTATCCTCTTGTTAGAATCCGTATTTCTCTAGCTTTAAACATTTTTTAATTATCTTGACGGGATATTGAGAAAAACAGCTCTCCTAAATGCCCAATATTCAAGGAGGAAAACCTTCTTTAAATGAAGCTTCATTTTATCTAGGTCAGAAGTTCCCCGGTTTGTATGTCGGTAACGAGCGCTTCTAGCTTTGGTTTAATAATTTACTATTCAAAAGAAATAGTAACTTTAAAAACGTTTCTAAAGACATAAAATAGGTTAAACATATTCATAACTCTATCGGAGAAGACATAAGCTATAGATATTGCTTTGATAGGGCGCCTAACTTGAAAACAGGCTTCTAATGATAAGTGATTAGAACAAAGTTAAGAATAAAGTATTCGATGATAGACATTTTGAATTGATCCATAAGATTGAAGCAATTGATATTGTTCCTAAATAGGTCTACATGAGCTTGTCACTATAGCTACACCATTCTAATTTTTGTTCTTTTTTAAATATAAGAATTCAAGGCTAGCTCTATCTAATCAAAATGCACGTATATTATCGAAATCTTACAATATAATGATAAAAATTAAAGTAAAAGGTGTGGACATGCTTATGAAGTGGAATAGCGTGACAAGAAAAACATATTTATGTTTGGTTATTTCTCTTATCGTTGTAATTTCGTTATTGAATCAAAATAATCCATTGCTCGTGACAGCAACAAAAGATATAGACAAAGAAGAAATAACAGAAAATGCTTCGTTAGAGGAAAAACTGTCAGCCATCCTGATGAGTAAGCATTTAGCTGGAACGTCAACAGCGGTAAGCGTTATGCATGCGAATACAGGAGAACTGTTATTTTCGCAAAACGGATCTAGTCGATTACATCCAGCTTCCAATATGAAGCTGCTCACTGCAGTATCAGCATTGGAGGTACTGGGTGAGGATTATCAATTTTCAACAGAAATATTAACGGATGGGAAAGTGAAAGGTAGTGTATTACATGGAAACTTATATGTAAAAGGAAAAGGAGATCCGACCCTATTAGCGAAAGATTTACAACGCTTTGCTCGTGATTTAAGAAAGCAGGGAATTCGAAAAATAAAAGGCAATCTTATTGGTGATGACACATGGTATGATGATGTTCGTCTATCCCAAGATTTAAATTGGTCAGATGAATCTGTTTATACCGGAGCACAAGTATCGGCTTTAACTCTTTCTCCAAATGAAGATTATGACGCTGGAACGGTTATTGTCGAGGTGCTTCCTAGGAAAGCAGCTGAAGGAAAAGCAAAACTACGTATAACGCCTAAAACCGATTATGTAAACATCGTGAATAACACAAAAATGATGAATAAGGATGGGAAAAAGGATATTTCAATTGAACGAAAACATGGAACGAATACGATCGTCGTTGAAGGAACGATGCCAGTAAATGGCTCTAACGCAAAAGCTTGGGTGTCTGTTTGGGAACCAACAGGGTATGTATTAGATGTGTTTGAAGTCGCTCTTAACGAAGCAGGTATCTCTTTTATTGGACATTCTAAAACCACTCGAGGGAAAACGCCTACACAAGCGAATAAGCTAGCTATAAAAAAATCAATACCATTAAAAGAATTACTTATTCCTTTTATGAAACTAAGTAATAATGGACATGGTGAAGTACTTACGAAAGAAATGGGAAAAGTGATGCACCATGAAGGCAGCTGGGAAAAAGGAATAGAAGCTATAGAACAAGTCATGTCTGACATGGGCATCGATCCAACATCCATGCTATTACGCGATGGTTCCGGGATGTCACATAAAAACATGATCCCAGCTAATGCGCTTACCCAATTACTTTATCATGCGCAAAATAAACCTTGGTTTGAAGTATTTAAACATTCCCTGCCGGTAGCCGGGGAGTCCGACCGATTAGTTGGCGGTACCCTCCGTGAGCGTATGAAAACGGAACCTGCAAAAGGCAATGTGGTGGCAAAGACAGGCTCATTAACAGGTATGTCAACACTATCCGGTTATGTAATGACAAAGGATCAACAACCAATCATTTTTTCGATCATGATAAATAACTACCTTGGATCAAGTAAACATATCATAGCGATCGAGGACCAAATCGCTGAGACATTAGCAGAGCATGATTTTTCGAAATAAAATGGAGTGCTTTTACTGGTAGGAAGACTTCTATCTTAAGAAACTGAAAATAGAATTTAGGCTGTGAGAGTTACAGTGAAGCCCGGTTCAACTATCCCAGCTAAAGTACTGCTTTATCACATGCTTTTACAAAACTTTGGATTTATATCGTAATAAGAATGATGAACATGCTAAAATAAGGGAAAACAATGCTGATGAGGTGAGCAGGTTGCCTAAATTAACAGCTGATACGGCATATTTAAAATGGATGCAATTAAAAAAGGATAAGATTCCGGCGAATAATCAGTTTCCATTCAACTTACCAATTATTAAAAATTTTACCGAATTGACGTTTCATCCAAATGTTACTTATATTATTGGTGAAAATGGGATGGGAAAATCCACATTGCTGGAAGCAATTGCTATAGCATTAGGTTTTAACCCGGAAGGCGGCACACGAAATTTCAATTTTTCTAGTTATAACTCCCATTCACCATTGGCTCAGTATGTTCGTATCGCCAAAAGCCCGTATCAACCTAAGGATTATTTTTTCTTTCGTGCCGAATCATTTTATAATGTTGCGACAAACATCGAAGAAATGGATGCATCTAGTTTAGGAGGACCGAGGATTATAGATTCCTTCGGCGGAACATCTTTACATAAGCAATCACATGGTGAAGCATTTTTGGCAGCATTTATCTACCGATTCCAAGGAGATGGACTATACATTTTAGATGAACCAGAAGCAGCCTTGTCTCCTTTAAGGCAGATGTCAATGCTGCGAAGAATTCACGATCTTGTAGAAGCAGGTTCACAGTTTATTATCTCTACCCATGCGCCTATTTTGATGACATATCCACATGCGCTTATTTTTGAGTTGACGGAAACTGGCATGCAGGAAACCACATTGGAAAAAACAAGTCATTATAAAATAATGGAGCAATTTTTTACAGACAAAGATCGCATGCTTCATCATTTGTTTGAATCGATGTAGGCTTATTCCATCATTCGTCCATAATCATCTTTCTATCGCAGCGATGAGTAAACTAAATGGCGGTAAAAAACTGGAGAAAATCGACGCATAGTAATTATCCTTATCACCCTATGATGTATGGACAAGAAACCAGACGACTAATAAACGGCAGTTTTCACATCATCTGCTAAAAGACTTAGTATCTATCTACTTGACAAGAGTTAGTTCAAAGCGGTGGGGATATTAGTTGTTTGCTTACATCTACCTAAAGTCCAAAAAACAGCATGGTAATCGTTTCACTGAAACAGAAAATAGATATTCACAGCTAAAAATGAAGCTGAAAAAACTCAATATGCAGGCTGTAGAATTCAAAGATGTTGCAATTATAGCACTTTGTTAAAATCTTAACCGTAGTGGATAAAGGAAGGCCACTACGGTTAAGAAGTTTCCCTTTATCTGATTTCTTTGATTTTGAAAAAACGATATGCCACATATATAAGGTAGAGAGGTGTTGCGACATAGAGTAAATAAGGAAATCTGCCAACTAACAATGCCCCCCCCAAGAAGATGGTTACAATGGTGCCATATCTAGGTAAGGTGATTTGTTTACAGCTTGGTATTTTGATTGTACTTACCATTAAGAAGCATAGTGCAGTGAAAATAAAAGTTGTTACAATACTAGGAATTTGTTCATTAAATAAGGTTAATATCGCTAGTATTCCCCCGGCAGCAGTAATTGGTACACCTACAAAATGATTAATAGAATCATTATCTGATGTAATATTGAATCTAGCTAATCGGTACGCCCCAAATAATGGGAATAATCCAGAGGCCGCAAAGCCAAGCGATCCACTATTAGAGAATACCGTATAATATACTAAGAAGCATGGAGCTATGCCAAAAGTTACAATATCAGCTAAAGAATCTAACTCTTTCCCTAGAGAACTTTCAACTTTTAACATTCTAGCAATTCGACCATCCATACTGTCTAACATCATCCCGATAAGAACAAGGACAGCTGCATTTTTATATTGGTTGTTAGCAGCATAACCAATTGATAAAAAACCGCAATATAAATTTCCTAATGTAAACATATTTGGTATTTGTTTTTTGATATTCATTTTGCCCCCCTGAAAATCTATTGTTATAGTATATGTATGTGTACAAAAAGGGGGATAAAAAGGACGAAAAAAATCAAATTGATATGGCTTTAGTTGCCTGTTGATACGTTCTCATCCAAGCCAATCCCTTCATTGCTGACTTGCAGCGAATGTTATGGTCCTAACATACTGAAAAAGACGTTTCCAGCATGCTTTTTACACATACATTTGGATACATGAGTAAAACTTTGCCGGTGAATCGCCATCTCTAACAACATTACGAAAAACAAGTGTGCCATAAGTAACAAGCCGACAAAACTGTCTATGTCATTTTTACCATGCTTTTTGAACAAGTTCTATAAGTAAATAGTTTATAATAAGCATACCATTTACTCAGGTGTTAAAGCCAATTATACTATATTTAGAAAAGAGTATCACAGAAATTTTTTATATAGGAGGATTCAATCATTGCTTAAGTGGCTTTTTAAGATATTTGTAGAATTGACTGGAAATCGTTTCATGTCCAGATTACTTATAAGTGCGACAACGTCTAAATGGAGTCGCATTTTCATTCCGTTGTTTGTAAAAGTATATAATATCAACCAGGCAGAAATGAAATTATCGTTGTCTGAATACCATAGTCTTCAGCATTTATTTACCAGAGAGCTAAAACCGGGGATAAGACCTATTGATAATCATAAGGATGTAATCGTTAGCCCAGTTGATGGTGTAGTCAGTGCTTTTGGGTCTGTAAGTGAAGTGGAAAAATATAAGGTGAAAAATCGACAACTATATTTAGAAGAAATGCTGGGTAGCGAAGAGATAGCAGCAAACTACAAGAAAGGTAAATATATCATTTTATATTTATCTCCTCGGCATTATCATAGAATTCATAGTCCTGTAAAAGGGAGGATTACTAACAGCTGGACCCTAGGTGGAAAATCCTACCCTGTCAATTCGTTTGGAATAAAATACGGCAACAAACCGCTATCAACGAACCGTCGTACGGTTACAGAAATAGAGAGCGAGCTCCAAAATATTGCAGTCGTTAAAGTTGGAGCATTAAATGTGAATAGCATCTACCTTACTAATCAATCAAAAGAGCTAAAACCAGGAGATGAGCTAGCTTATTTTTCATTCGGTTCTACAGTCATTTTGTTAATAGAAAATGAAAACCTTCAATTCGCAACAAGTGTGACAGTGGGAAAGGAAATAAAATATGGGGAAAGACTTTTATCCCGCATGTAAGGAGCCGTAAGACTCCCACTTCAAGATCTAAGTTGATACAAAAGGGTCTAAGTGGGAGAAAACGGCACCTAAATGCCCGATACGTTCAAGGGCCTTTAGGTCACACCCTTCTAGGTACTAACATTCAGTAGGAGATGGAAGAAACATCCTACTGAATGAAGTTTTACTTTATTTCTTAATTAGCATCCGTTTTTGATTTCTTTTTTGATCTTATTATATAGATAAATAGGAGAACGATAAAAAGTAAAATCCAAAATGCTTTCGAAGCATGATAGAATATCCGTTCAATAAGTTCCCAGTTATCTCCTAATATTATTCCTAAAATAATGAACGCAGGTGCCCAGATAACAGCACCTAAATAGGCAAAGATGGCAAAATAAGAATAACGATAATTGGATATACCGGCTAAATAGGCAGTAATATGTCTGACTCCAGGGATAAAATAACCAATTAGAAGAAAGATTCCCCCATATTTTTTATACATATTTTGAGCCCAAATAATATTTTTCTCTTTGATACGTAATTTTGGGCCAAATCGTTTAATAAACGGAATTCCTAGCTTCTTCCCCAGCAAATAGCTAATAGAAATTCCAATGATAGAGCCTAAAACAGCAATAAAAATGGAATACTTTAGTGACATTCTGCCTAAATACACACTGTAGCCTATGTATGTGAGCAGTATCTCATCAGGCAGGGGAAGTCCAATAATACCTAAGACGAGAACAATAAATATTCCAATGTAGCCGTATTGTGCAACAAGGCTCCCTAGATCTGTCATGCTAATCCTCTTTTCCTTTTTGCAAATAAAGTAAATTATCAAGATGTCTACCTTTTTTAAAAGGCTATATAAAGGGTAGGTCACTCTCCTTTACAAATTATAGCATCGACAAACATTACTTGCTAGATAATTCAAGTCAAGTTGGTTAAGTGTGTATAGGCAATGTTAATAAAAGACACAGGATATAACTAATTAACCCTGTTTTAAACGTGGCACAAATCCTCTTTTAGGAGAAATGTATTTACCTTACCAGTAATCTTACCGGTAATGCCAAAAGAATAATTCGTCTTTTCTTTGGAGAAATTCCTTGAATGATGAAGATCGACAACTTGCTTTCTGTATATATTACGATTTTAATGTAGTGATCAATCTGTACTGCACGTCGCTAAGGGTGCTTTTCAATGTAGTTGCTGTAGAAGAAATCGATGTAGGAGTAGAAAAAAGTTTTAGTTTCAGGGATTTGGAGCTGTAAGGTGCATCCTAAAATGATACTAACCGTTCCCAAAAGTAATTTAATTCCCTTTTCAATTCTTTGTTTTTCTTCTAAAGCTAGACCATTTATAAATTTAGTTATAAAGTAGGATTTTAGAAGCTTTAAAGTGCTGTTGTGCATAACTTAGAAAATAAGAGGATGGATATGGCAGTGACAAAATTCCCTTAAAATATTTTACATATTATTGGTATAAACGCCCAATAACTTATATAGGCAAATGCATATAGTGATTACATAGCATAAAAAGAAATGAGGGAATTTTGATGAATGAGATGAATGAATGGAATCAAGTGGCTAATGTGCAGGAAAATCATTATTATCCGTATGATCAAGAATTTTATACAGATGGACACCAATTGCAAGCTTTTGATCAAGAGCAATATGTAGGGGATGACTGGCGCATACCAATATTCGGTCCAAGGCCATTCTTCGGTCCAAGGCCATTCTTTGGACCAAGGCCATTTTTTGGACCAAGGCCATTTTTTGGACCAGGACCATTTTTTGGACCATTTGTTGGCGGGTTAGCCGGCGGACTGTTAGCCGGATCACTAGTAGGTGGACTAGGAGCGCCATATTATTATCCACCATACTACTGGTAATAATTTTTTATAAACGGGAATGTTCAAAAGACTTATAAAAATGGCGTATCGAATTTCATTGTTGGCAGTAATTTCCATGCTGCCAAGGGATTTGATAGTGAGATAAAGTAGGAGTTAATCTTTTAAAAATATTTGTTCTGCATTTAGGTGCGGTAAGATTCCCACTTCAAGAGTTATAGAGAGTTACGTAAAGGTTGAAGTGAAGGGTAACGGCACCTAAATGCCTCTTCGATCGACAGGATAGAGAACATCCTGATTAAGCACATGGCACGTAGAAAAAGTGTTTTTCTTTTTCAAGGGTAGAAAAAACTTCGATAGCAATACGTCGTGATTTTTCAAGAACATTGCGATTTAGCCTTTGTTCTGATATAGGAAATTATCTGTTTCTGTATGGTGGATATCTTTTTTGAAAGTACATCGTCTAGCTTAAGCGCTCGAGCGTATAAGCAAACTTCGATAAGTCAACATCGGTTCTCAGTATTCATTGAAAATACTAGTCGCAAAACAAAACAAGTAGCTTGAAGTCATCATTCCCTAGTTCTATTCCCATTCATAAGGTGTTTCTTGATATACATAGTAGTTCAGCCAGTTAGAGAATAATAGATGTGCATGCGAGCGCCAGCGATTTAATGGTACTTCTTCTGAATTGTCATTAGGGAAATAGTTTTTAGGAATAGCTGGATTCAACCCTTTTTTCCGATCACGATGGTATTCCTTAGCAAGTGTATCATTGTCATACTCTAAATGACCAGTTATCATAATATGCCTTTCATCATTTGAAATAATAATGAACGGATCATTTTCTTTCGTAGCAGCCAGCAATGTTAAACGATTATCATCCTGAATCGCTTTCATTGGTGTTCCGGTATAGCGAGAATGTGGTGCTAAAAACTCGTCATCAAAGCCCCGAATAAGCTCCACTGTTGGATGAAAAACCTTATGGGTAAATATGCCTGAGCATTTACCGGGAAGCTTATGTTTCTCAACTCCATAGTGATAATAAAGCGCTGCTTGAGCAGCCCAGCAAATATGCAAGCTTGAGGTGACATGAGTTTTAGACCATTCCATAATCATTTTAAGCTCTTCCCAATAATTTACTTCTTCAAAGGATAACAACTCCACAGGTGCACCAGTTATAATCATACCGTCATACCGTTTATCTTTAATGGCATCAAACGTATGATAAAACTGTTTCAAATGTGACTTGCTAACCGTTTTTGAATCATGTGTTGCGGTATGCAAAAACGTCACGAGAACCTGTAAGGGGGAATTTCCCAATAACCGTAACAGTTGAGTTTCCGTACGTTCTTTTTCCGGCATTAAATTAACAATCACGATATTTAACGGTCGAATATCTTGTGTTGTAGCACGAACTGTATCCATAATAAAAATATTTTCTTTTTCCAATATGTCATGTGCTGGCAACTGCTTTGGAATAGTAATTGGCACTAGTACCCTCCTTATTTACTTATTTTTACTATTATATAGCAAGTTATGAAGAATATCTATAACTATGCTTGAAAAATGGAAATGATATGAACATAGTATAATTTTTGTAATATTTAGTAATTGTGGGCGAAATACAATTTAAGTTTGTACAGAGGCAATATCATTAGACCATTTTTGTAAGAATTTGTATAGCTTAATCCTTTAAAATAAGCATCTAGAAAACTACTTAAAAATGAATTGTAGAGAAATCGAACTTAATAAAAATATGTTAATCAAAACAACGGAAATTATATTTTTAGTAACACGGATTAATCCTCATGCAATAGGACTTTACCTTCATCCTACCACGATATATCACTTTCATACCTACTCTTCTTTAAACAAGGCAACGCTTTTTATTCTCGCGATGTGTCGCTGTCAAAGTTGTTCTGCCAACCGCACCTGAGATGTAGGGTAAACAGATATACAAGAATTGAAAGTTGTAAATAGTGAAAAAAGGAACTAACAAAGATTGGAAAGTAGCTGTAAAGGAGAGTCGATGTGAAAAAACACCAAAATAAATTAGGGATTTTATTTTTACTTATCGGGCTTTTTCTAATTTCCATTCCGTTTTATTATGAATGGAAAAGCAAAAAGGAAGTAACAGCTTTGGAAAAAGCGTTGATTGCCAACGCTGATGGAGAAGATGTAGATGTATCATCTATTGATAATTTACCTTTTTCTCAGGAAGAATTAGAAGGGGTATTAGAACTGGAAACCATCAATCCACTTAAAACAAAAAGTGTTAACAGAGATCACGAATGAAAATTTAAGTTTTGCATTAACGCAAATTAAACCGCATCAAACACCAGGTAAAAATAATTTCACGATAGCTGGATTTCGCAGGTATCGCGGAGATTCAGAGGTTGCTAAAGGTGATGAAGTGTTATTACATACAAAAGAGCAGACTTTTGTATACTAGGTAAATATATCAGAGGTAATCGAACCAACAGAAGTAGAGGTTTTAGAGGATAAAAAAGGGCAAGCGGAAATAACATTAATTATTTGTACAATCGATGAAAAAGAACGAATTGCGGCTAAAGGAAAATTAATTGGCACAGGGGTATAAATAGACAGTATTAAAACAGGTATTTAGGTGCCGTAAGTCTCCCCCTTCAAGAATTAAAGGAGCACGGAGAAGTCAAAGTGGGAGAAACGGCACCTAAATGCCCGATTGGTTCAGAGACCTTTAGGTTATACCCTTACGGTACTAACATTCCTTGGGAAAAGCGTACCACGGAATGAAGTATCACTTTATCTCGTCAGAAGATCTGCCGTTTGTACGTCACGAACCGAGCGTCTAGCTATTGTTCTGACGTTGTGGTTATAACCGACTTTCAACCTTTTTTGAACACGTATTAATAAATAATTTTATCGCCGTTAAAGATGGAATTTTTTACTACGACATAATCCACATTGCGGATTGCTTCCAGTTTTTTCCCACCAGCGTAGGAAATAGATGATTGTAAATCCTGTTCCATTTCCCTTAATGTGTCTTTTAAAGAACCTTTATGTTCTACAAGCATTTTTTTACCTTCAATATTTTTTCTTTCACCTTTTTGAAATTCGGAAGCAGATCCAAAATATTCTTTTAAAATTTTTCCGTCCCTTTTAATCGTTTCACCTGGTGATTCTTCATGTCCGGCAAAAAGAGAACCGATCATTACCATTGTTGCCCCAAAACGAATCGATTTGGCAATATCACCATGGGTACGAATTCCACCATCCGCAATAATTGGCTTACTTGCTGCCTTTGCACACCAGCGAAGTGCTGCCAATTGCCAGCCCCCTGTACCAAAGCCAGTTTTAATTTTAGTAATACATACCTTTCCTGGTCCAATACCGACCTTGGTTGCATCAGCACCTGCATGTTCCAGTTCTCTTACTGCTTCCGGAGTTCCTACGTTTCCAGCAATAAGAAAACTTTTTGATAAATATTTTTTAATATGCTTAATCATATTAATAACCAAATCTGAATGCCCATGGGCAACATCAATCGTAATATATTCCGGTACCAGCTTTTCTTCTACCAGCTGTTTAACAAACGCATATTCTTCTTCCTTGACACCAACGCTAATGGATGCAATGAGTCCACGACTTCGCATATCTTTTATGAAGTCGATACGCTTTTCTGGTTTAAAACGATGCATAATATAAAAATAGCCATTTTCAGCTAACATGATCGCAATTTTTTCATCAATGATTGTTTGCATATTTGCAGGAACGACAGGTAATTTAAACGTATTCCCACCTAAGGTGACACTTGTATCACATTCTGAACGACTGCTAACAATACATTTTGCAGGAATTAATTGAATATCTTCGTAATCAAATACATTTTCCATGCTTTACACCTCTAAATCCGAATAATAATAAATTATTTTTATGCAATGTTCGTACATTAGTAATGTACACGATTTTGAACAAGAAGTCAAAGTTTTATTTGGAAGGGGTTAAAAACGTTAAGGAAATGCGAAATAGTTGAGGATTTTAGAAGGTAAAATTGTGGGGAGAGATTTCTATAGGGAATTTTAAAAATCTAGTACGATAAAAAAGGATTGCCAAGCGAGGCGATCCTTTGGTGTTAATAGTTATTTCCCTAAAAATCCGCCTTCTGATCGAATGGTTTGACCAGTTATCCAATAGGACTCATCACTTGCTAGAAAGGTAATAAGTTTTGCAGCATCTTCAGGATGTCCAAGACGACCAGACGGAAATAGAGGTAATAAGTTATTTTGTATTTCTTCGTTCATCCACCCAGTATCAGTTGGGCCTGGATCTACAGAATTAACGGTAATTCCGATAGGCGCTAAAGCAACCGATAATGGCTCTGTTGCAGCAATGATCATTCCCTTGGTAGCAATATAAGCTAAATTATTGGGGTCAGGCCCTTTGGAAACGAGATTGATAATCCGCCCATCTTTTTTGTTAGGAAATTGCCGCTCATATCTTTTCGCAAATTCAACCGACAACACTAGTGTTCCACGATTGTTTACTTTATAATGCCTGTCCAGAGTTTCTGGAGTTAACGTACGGAAATTCGTTGGTGCTTCATATGTTGCATTATTCACTAGAATATTTGCAGTGCCTAGCTTTTCCTGTACTGTATTTAACAGTGTATTTGGAGACGTTTCTAAACTTAAGTCCATCTGCATATGAGCGGTTCGTACTCCAAAACTGTTTATTATTTCGCAAAGCTTATCAGGAAACCCTTTCTCTAATCTCCCCTCTCCCTCATCAAAGGGAGACCAGTGCGTGAAAAAGACATTTGCTCCTGCCTCTGCTAGTGCTAAGCATGTTGCAGCCCAATGCCTTTAGAATAACTAGTACCAGTTACAATAGCAATCTTGCCAGTTAATTTTTTCATGATTTATCCTCCTATTGAAGGAACGTACATATAAGAGATGCTTATATTAAGAAGCGTTTGCACGTCCTATAATATGAAATTTATATGATTATTTAATTTAAAAGGATGGTTGCCATGAATGATTCTCCTTTGCTGACATGAATAAGCGCTTTAGTGTAGTGCTATTATAAATACTTCCTTTCGCGATATCATGTTATCGGATAGCTTTATTCATTTTTAAACGCTGCTTAGCTGTTGTTCGTTCTGCCGAGACGGGAATATGTTTGTTTGCCTTTGCCAGTCCGTATAGAGGCATATTCGCATAGATAGCCTCATAATTTTCTTTAAGGATTATATAAGTCTCGTGATAGATGCCAACAGCATCTGAATTTTTTGCTTTTTGGTTAAAGGTTTTCCACGCTGTTAAATGTTGTTTACCTTTTACATAGGCGAGTAAATCTTCGGTAGACCGCCAATATTGCACCATCAACGTTGTACGAAGTCCAAAGTAACTTTCCATAGATAAAAAACCTAACGTATCTTTATGTGTATAAAGTTCTTTTATCATTTGCGGCATGGCTGAAAAGATGGAAGCCATTTATGTACGGCTAATCTTTGGTTAATACGCATGCCGATTAAAAAGACAACGATCTCTTCTTCATTTTCTACTGTATAACGACCAGAATAGACCTGTTTTTTCATAAGATCTTTCCTTTCTTTTTTCAATAAGCTTTGTGGAATTTCGATGGTTCTTCCGGCAACTGTCATGATTACTGGTAAAACAAAAACCCTTCTGGTAAATACTGCAAATAATTATAGTGATGGATGATCCTTTTGATATAACTGTCATTTCCACTATAAAGTTCTTGAAATAAAATATTTGTGTTCATATAGCTCATTTTAAGAATACTGATCTCCATATGAAAATTTTATCTTGCATGTAACTAGCATTAAGACATCCTACTTCAATCCTACGAGGTGAAAATCAGGAGGATAAGAAGAGGAATCTAACTTTAAGTCAAATGTCTAATTCTGTAAAGTAGGAGATTAAGAAATCCCCATTGATGAAAGTTTCACTTTATTTTTTTCATCGTAACATCGCACCATTCCATAGCAGCTCTAGTTGTTCGCTTTCCGTAGTCTAAAGTATACAGCCAATATGATGCGTCAGGACTTTGAGTGTTCCAAGTTATTATCATTTCTTCAATAGCTTCGTAGGTTTCTATTTTTTTCTGTAACTCCCTTTTGTAATTACGTAATAACGATAAAGTCTGCTTCGTATGCTGATGCCGGCTAAAAAATAGCTTTAAAAGAACTTTGTTACGCTGGTCCGTAATTTGTTGCAATGGCTCTTCCAGCCAGTTCTGTAATACCTGTTTCCCTTTGGTAGTGAGAAAATACTCCTTTCGATCTGGCTTTCCCTCTTGTGAAGTAGTCGTAACTGTTGCTAAACCTTCAGCAACTAACTTTTTTAAATTAGGGTAAATTTGTCCATAGCTAATTTTCCAAAAATGATTCAGGCTCTGATCTATCAGTTGCTTAATTTCATAACCTGTTCGACACTCTAAGGTCAAAATTCCAAGCAGTGCATAAGTAGTATGATTATATGTTTTCAAATCTTAACATCCTATCTAAATGATATATATCATTTAGATATATAATACATGAAGTATTCGAAAAAGAAAAACATTTTCTAAAATTTACAGCCACTTACGTAATTCATTTGTTACAATGTAAGAAAAAGGCAAGAACGGAGGGGTAACATGCGTTTATTATTTACAGGTCTGCTTGAAATGCTGCGTGCACTGTTGATCTTTATGCTACTTTATTTGCTGTTTGGGGCTGTAAGTAATTACTTGTTAGAAATGGTAACAAACAGAACCATATCCCAGTTAACGGAAGAACATTCCTATATGATGAATTTCCTAGTACTACAAGCAATTGGCGTTGCAATTATTATTTTTATTCTTTATCGAAACAAGTTTCAATTTTCCGGTTGGTACAAAGGGAAACAGGTGAAGAGGCTCTCAAAAACGACAACTCGAATTCTTGTGGCAAGTAGCGTGGTCTTTATCTTTGCTATGTATATCGTGGTGGGATTTGCTTTGTAAATGCGTCAGGTAGGCGAATACTTAAGTATAAAGGCGTATGGAGTGGTGTGTTTAGAACAGGAAGAGTTCTTAGTTTATTCTGCTCCAAAGATGCATTGGAGACTCAAGTACGTAATGGTGGTTTATTATATCCATATTAAGCAGGATTCAAAGTTGGATTAAAAACATGAGCACGATTGTGGTAAACTAAGAAAAAACGAGATTTGTGAAGGACGTTATGCATAATGAAAATCACCATTGTATCAGTAGGAAAATTAAAAGAGAAGTACTTAAAGCAAGGCATACAAGAATATTTAAAACGCTTAAGCACATACGCAAAAGTAAAGATCATTGAAGTGGCGGATGAAAAAGCACCAGAAAACCTAAGTGAAGCGCAAATGTTAGATGTTAAGCAAAAAGAAGGCGAACGTATTTTAAGTCATATTCAACCAGATACATATGTTATTACGTTAGAAATTAACGGTAAAATACTCTCCTCAGAACAGTTTGCCAGTAAATTGGACGAGCTCGCAACCTATGGAAAAAGCAAAATAGCCTTTGTTATTGGCGGGTCGCTTGGAATTAGTGCAGACGTCCAAAATCGCAGTGATTTAGCTTTATCATTTTCAAAAATGACCTTTCCGCATCAGGTGATGCGGTTAATTCTGTTAGAGCAGGTGTATAGGGCGTTTCGGATTAATCGAGGAGAACCGTACCATAAATAGGTAACGGTTTTCTTTAGAATATAATTCCCGAAGTGCGACTGGGGATATGTACAATTAAAGAAATTTGAATATCCTTTAGTTCCATTTTACGCTTTGAGCCGTACATACTTGTCATATACGAACCACATTCGAGACACTTTGCTAAAGATGTCAATGGAACTTTCCCAATGTACTGTCTTGGTGATCCAGTTGATCGTTGCTTTATTAGGGCATTAGCCTTATCTCAAGTTTCTTCATCAATAATTGGTTTGTGAATTCCTTTAACTAATATTTGATTTGGATTTGTGCCTTTTCTTCTCTTTATCTCCCAGTCAACCACTTAAGTCGTATATAACTATTGTATACTGGGTTTTTCAGAATTAAATTTAAAGTTGATTGAGCAAAATTTTTTGTTGATCTTCGTTCGTTTCCCATTTTTGTTGAGATGATTAGCAATTTTCTTTGTACCCCAATTTCCATTGATATATTTGTCAAAAATCATTTTAATTATTTTAACTTCTAGGGGAAAGACTTTTAGCTCTTTATCTTCACTCTGATACCTAAGAACTCTACCACCATTGAATTTTCCTTCTTTGGCTCTTTGTATCATTCCCGTTTTACGTTTTCAACAAGTTCCTCTCTTTGATATTGAGCAATTGATGATAAAAATTGAACTGTTTAAGTGTTCCATATTCACCTTCCTTTATGAAGACAAATTATTTTCCTTGTGGATTTCTTCCACAAGGAAAATGAATCTGAAAGGTTCCTACTCCATCTTGATATCTTATAATTTATGATGGCATCCGGTTTCCTTTTTTAACATTGTGCATCATACGATTTAATTCAAGTCTATCGTTTGTTATTTTTGCGCCGATTCCTTCATCAACATAAAATCTTAAATCAACGTTACCTCCATTGAGCTTATGAGCAGTTTGAATACCTTCGTTCTTTTGCTCCTCCGGAGAGAATCCTAGCTCTTAGGTGCACTCCAATATATAAACCAATTTTTTTATCTCTTTTCTATACTTATACAAGCTCCCCGTTTTATTCAGAAAGCAGCATATTAGAAATAACTTTATAAATGAGAACCGAAATGATTCTCATATTTTCTATATTATGAGTTTCACTAAAGATTTGATCAGTATCCTTTTTCATGTTAACCTTTCCGAATTTATTGATAAATTAACTTTCTGTCGGACGATCAAGAATTGAAATGGGATGTTGCAAGTAAAAGATATAAAAATGGTAGTGCAAATTTCCAGATTATGAGTAGTGACGACTATAATGAATATTCCAAACCTATTAAACTTAAAGATTTTTCAGTTGAACATACAGGAAACCAAATGCTAAGGATCATCGATTAAGTTTATGGAAAAGCGACGGAGTGAATGTAAACTTGCAAATTTTTATATCATCAAAGCGCACTCCACGAATAATTTAATGAATTAGTAATAGTAAAAAATAACCAATTTTCTATTTTTTTAATAAGTCAAAATGCTCTTTACTTTACTGAATTTTACAATCATACTAAATTTAGTAAATGCTAACAAGAGCAAGAAAAACCCCTCCTGCATCGACATGGTAGGTGGGCGGTGTCAAATTTAGATAGAAAAGTAAAAATATTGACAAAATAGTCCGATAAATGAGGAGGAATGAAATAAATGAAAAAAATTTTGTATAGGCAAAAGAGGAAACCCTTGACTCGAATGATCAAAGTGACGTTAGCTGCGTTGGCGATGGCCATCGCTTTGGTAGGGGCCGCGGTGGTGCCTGGACAAGCCTGGGTGAATCCAGGTTATCACTACCAGTACCCAGCGGAAGGTGGAACATGGAGGTACGGATTCGTGAACGCCGGACTCCGTTCCGAGTATAACCATCCGACAAAGATCCACGGCTCGACGGTACAAAAGCTCATCGACGGCAAAGTGGAAAAGACTAACAGGAGTTTAGATACGGCTCCGGGGCAATACTCTAACGCCTATGTCGGAACCATAAACTCGCCGGGTCTGAAGGGTCGTTATTTCTACCGCGTCAACTAATCCAGGTGATACCGGCTGTGGTTGCCGGGTTGAGCATGGCGAGTTCCAGATAGTTCTTGGAGTTCCCGCTTTTGTATAAGCGTATTATAATGGCTGTCGGAAGGCGCGTTATTTGCTCTGCTTACGATGCTGGCAGCGATCATCACTTGAGCAATATGATCGGGACTTTCCGCGGGTCATTAATGTCGAGCGAGTTAAATCTGTATTCTTTGCATTAATTTCCAGATAAAAACATATTATGTCATAGGCTGAATTAGCTTGCCTTACCGTCCACCTATCATGTCGGTGCGGGAATGTTTTTTCCCAGATTCAGAATATTTACAAGCTGGCAGTTTTTATCCCAGTGCTTACAAAGCTTCTAAGTTCTGAGAGCATGGGGTAATATCCCCGCTTTAAGGGGGTGCATCACATTTTAATCGCCCGGTGCTTTCGCGTTCTGATTGTTGAAGAGCTTTTTCGTGACATGATATATCAAATTTCCTTCATAGTAATATATCCATAATAAAAAAGTAGGTATCTTTCCATGGCTTGCCAAGGCACCATATCAAAAAATAGAGCATATCTATGAAAAAGGCAATAAAATATGACTTAAGATCATTTTTTTTGATGAGGAGTTCTTCTACTAGATCTAGTTTGTAGTTAGTCTTGATGGAAATTTCTGGTTATGTGTTTCAATGCTTGCATTTTCCGGGCTTCGACTTTAGTTATGTTTACCCATTAGTTCTTTTTTAAAGATTGTTGCTTTTGGCTATTGGACTGTAAGTTAAGCGAAAAGTTTCAGATCAAAAAACAAAATTTTTTTATTTTAGCTTACTTCGTACATAAAAAACTAGGAATGTTTTGTGATATGACAAAAGAAATAATTCATGTGGTAATCCGAAATGGCTTTCATTTCTGAAGTTTTATTGGAGAATAATTTCACGAAATTTACAAGATGCACCATCAGTAATATAATACCGTTAAATAGTAAAGCTTTGATAGCTATTCGAAATGGTAGCCAACAAGTGGTTGGAGAAGGTTGTTTGCTAAGTGGAAAATAATATTAGGGAGTTTGCAGAGATTTTCTTAAGGGATGCAGTTTTAAAAATATAAATAAGCGAGAAGCCTGTAGGTAATTAAGGAGTAGAACACATCCTCCATTTTTCACTTCAAGTTGGAGGGATGATGCTTTATGTTTAAAATACAGATAATTAAGGTAAAATTTAGCAACTGATGTAAACATCTTGTGTTTTCCGAATTTAGGCTTCACAAGAGAGCAAAAACTGTCCGGTACTGTGTAAAAAACAGCAAGAAATCGGAACTAATCGGCATGGCATGTGATCATTCTATTTGCCGAATCTATGTTAAAATTCCCCTGCAAAAATTAAGAATCCGTGAACCTTTTTCCAATTCAGTTTGTTTGTATAATAATAGATAAGTAAATATGGGAGGAGCAAGATATCAAAATCTGGACAACACAAATTCCTTGTGCTCCTATAGGTCTTGCGTTTGTTAACAGGCCTTATAGTATACAAATGAATGGGGTAAGGATATTAGCTTGTAGTTATAAAAAGAAATTGATCCGTTGGCAAAGAAGGAATAGGATGCCACAGCACCGCCAACAAGGGCAAGAAAAAACCGCTCCCGCACCGACATGGTAAGTGGGCGGCGACAAATTAGCTTGAAGAGTAAAAATAATGACAAAATAAATGAGGAGGATGAATAGATGAAAAACCTTTTTTATAGAAAAAAGTGGAAACCCTTGACTCTAACGATCAAAACGACGTTTACTACGTTGGTGATGTCCTCAGTAGACGTCGAATTTGACGGAGGTGCAGATGTTGATTGAAGCCCGGGACGTTTCAGTAGCAATTGGTGGGCGGCTCGTGCTTGACAGTGAGACCGTTCGTTGTACGCCCGGGATCATGACAGCCCTCGTTGGTCCGAGCGGATGTGGAAAAACCACACTCTTGCACTGCCTCGGGTTGTTGCTCCCAGTGGATCAGGGGCGCATCTTGATCGACGATAAGGATGTCACAAGGTACGGCACTGCGGCACGGCGTCGGTTCTGGCGTGATCATGCAGCGTTCATACTTCAGGATTACGGCATCATGGATGAGGAGTCGGTTGCCTTCAATGTGACCATGCAGACGAGCCTCCTGGGACGAAGCGTCACGGGAAACCAAGAACGGTTGGCGCAGGTGCTCGAGCAGACAGGTCTTCAGGGTCGAGAAGGTGAGCTGGCCAGCCACCTGAGTGGGGGAGAGAAGCAGCGACTCGCGCTGGCTCGTGCCATCTACAAAGACGCTACGATTCTGTTCGCTGATGAGCCCACCGCTTCGCTCGACGCAGCCAATCGGCGAAAGGTCATTGATCTGTTTGCGGACTTCGCCGCGCGCGGTCGCACGGTCATAGTGTCGACGCACGACTCCGAGATGATCAACGCGTGTGGCGCCCGGCATGAGGTCGGTTCCAACAGTTTGTCACACCACCCGTCAACCAGCGATCCCGCTAGCCTAGGAGGGTCCTCATGAAATCATCCACTAAGATCATTATCGGTATCGTTGTTGGCTTACTGCTGGTAGTGGGAGCAGTTGCGCTCCTAAACGGCTGGATCCCAGTATCAAAGGACACGCACCCGCCGTGCGACCAGCTACCGACCGTAGCGGAGGTCACTGAAGCGCTTGCTAGTCACCAAGGTCTCGCCGAGGAGATCAAAGCACTGGATGATAACATTACGGTCGAAGTGGGAAAACCGTGTCCCGATGATCAGAACCGAGGGCTAGTCATGGTGAGCTATGGTTCGAAATCCGAGCGTGACGCCATCGCCGACCTGCTCAGCCGCCGTGACGGGTTTGGGGTTCCGGTGCATCTGGTGAAACGCTAACGTGGATTTCCGCACAACCCTTGTCTGCCACTTGTGTGCAATGTTGGCTCACCGATATCGTCAAGCCGATCCTGGCGCGACCACCTACGCCAAGTATGAGGCGCTGGTCGGCTGTACAACATGGCGCTTTTGGCGAATAGGTGGGTGATGATGAATTGATTGAAGAGTAAAAATATTTAGTTGATTGAATGAGGAGGAATGAAATAAATGAAAAAACATTACCTGCTAATCGAGGCGATTACGCCGGACGGCGATACCGATTGCGGTCGCTGCGGCTTAGTATGGGAGAGTTCGGATAGTTCTTGGAGGACCCGCTTGTGTATAAGCGTATCATAGTGGCTGTCGCGGGTGCATTGTTTGCTCTGCTTGCCCTGCTGGCAGCGATCATCACCGACCTATATGATCGAGACTTTCCGCAGGCTATTGGTGTCGAAAGCAGGTTTAGTCTCAACTTTAGCGAATCGGATTTTTCCATTACTGAAGCGTTTGCGAAGCTGGAGGAGCTCGATGCGCGCTGGGATCTTGGTCTGGTCAAGGTTGCGCCGGATCTTGCCAGCGACGGTGATGACCAGATCTTCGTTGCACTTAACGATGGAAATCTGCCTGCCGAATTTACTTGGTTCGGCGGTGAAGGTGTAGGAAAGATCGTTGGTAAGGATCGACTTGCTACCTCCTATCCCGATGGGTTCTATCTCGTGACCGGCGAAAAAGCTCACTTGGGCGAGTTCGAGGACACGCTGAAAAGTGCAGGCGTGGAGGTTGGTCGCGGGGATGCGTCAATTTTCGACAGTCTTGGATTCGTGATTCAAGAAAGAGGATTTGCTGCTGCCGTTCTTTCGGCGTTTGCGCTGATCGTGGCGCTGGCACTGTTCTGGTTGTCGCTGAGAGCGCGGGGGCGTGCCCTTCGAGTTCTGGGCGGATGCCCGACCGTACGGATCCAGGTGCAGGACCTGGCCGGGTTTGGGGGTGTGCTGCTGATTTCAGCGGCCGCCGTAGCGCTGGCTACAACGGTTTATGTGGGTATGTTTCATGGCTGGATGTACGTCGGTACCTACCTCAAGGCGCTGGTCAGTCTGCAGGTCGCCGTTATCACTGTATCCCTGCTCGCTGCGCTTGTCATGTCAGCCTCTGCTTGGCCTAGCGCTACCATGCTCGCCACGAGACAACCGGCGGTAAAGAGCCTGCGTTCGGCGGCGATCGTAATCCAGGCGCTAACGTTCCTCCTAGTTGTGGCTGCGGCTGGGCCTGCTTGGTCCGCATACAAACACTCATCCGCTATGGCTGCTGAAATGGCGCAGTGGAAGCAACTTGCAGATCAGGTCGCCATAGTGTTCGCAACCGACGTTGACGAGATGGACCACATGGAGCCGATGATTGGCAAGCTGGTGAAGGATGCGGAATCGCTTGATACGGTCGCTCTTTCCTACACTTACACTCAAGAAATGACAATGCCGGCCGATTTGGGGGAGTACTCGGCCATTTCCTACGTGAATCAGCGTTGGCTTGATCTGGTGACCACGGGTGTACCACAGCCTGCTGTCACATCGGTACCTTATCATAGCATTCCAGAAGACGTTACACGAATGGTTCGAGAAGAGGCTGAACTCTTGTCGAGGGGAGAGCTTTCCAAGGAACTGTTCGCACAGTTCCAGTTCTTGAGGCCGGTCGACGGGTTCCGATTGCCGGTGGCTCAAGGAGGAGGGGGCGAAAGGCTTCACTTTGCGGACGATGTCCTAGTCGTCGTCGTGCCTTCGCTTTACGACACCTTTAACGATTCTGCCTTGACATCCATGGCCTCGGGTAGCAACATAGTGTTCACCGGTGTGACTGCTACGCAGCAATTGTTAGAGCGGCATGGCCTCGACGTACAGGCGCTACGCGATCGCGGACTCAAAGGCGAATTGAAAGTTGCCTACATTGCCGAAGAGGGGATTCTCCTCGCGCAGTTCGCAGCGTACATTGTATGGTTGCAGAATCTTGCGCTGATTGCATTGGTTGTTGCTTTCACTGTCGCTGCTGCGATCAGTGCGTTGATCACTGCACTGCTGCAGGCGAAGCGTGACTTCCCGCTGCGGGTAGAAGGCCGGTCATGGGCGCGGATCCTCCAGAGCCGAGTGGCGAAGGAATTACTTGTTGGGGTCGGTCTTGTGGGCGTCGTAGTCTTCTTCCAAAAGCCTGATGCGTTGGGGGCCGTACTCATGGCCGCGGCGTATGGGTTGCTTGTTGTGCCACTGAGCCATTTGTTTGCTGCGCGTTGGTGTTTCAATGGCGTTAGTAGGCGTCGAATTTGATTGGAAAGGTGCAGACGGTTGCTTGAAGCCCAGGGCGTTTCTGTAGCAATTGGTGGGCGGCCCGTGCTTGAGGTTTGTTATATGATCGGGATCATGACCGTCCTTGGTCCCGAGCGGATGTGGGAAGATCACACTGCACTGCTTGAGGCTTGCTTTTAGTGCATCATGGATGCATCTTGATCGATGAACACAAGGTACGGCACTTACGGCACGGCGTCGGTTTTGGCGTGATCACGAAGTGTTCATATTTCAGAATTACGGTATCATGGATAATATTCTTTATTTAGAGTTTATTGTACTCTTATATTTAGGACTTATTTTCCTTAAGTCATGGACGAAATAGTGAATATAACGCAATGTATGGTTGTTTTTTCAAAGTTTATGAATTCAAAGTAGCATATATTATGAAAAACTAAAAAAGACCAGAAGAAATCAAAATTACTTGAATCATGATGATATGCTCCCTTCTAAGTAGACAGCTAAAATATAAAATCTGCTACTTGGAGGGAGTAATTTTATGTCAAGAATGGTCATACTACTGAATTTAAACAGATGTATTGGATACATAGGAAAATAAAAGATATAGCTTAAGAGTTCACCTGAATCCGTGACAAAGAATTACCTGAACTTAACCCCAACTACCTGTTATATTAAGAATATCAGCCAAATCGTGCTGAAATCTTATTCACCCGGTAGGCGTCGATTTGAAATTTATTCTCGAAAACTCTGATGATACCCTTTCGACTCACTCCGATTTAGGGTTGATTGGGCTATTACTTTCTAAAACAAAACTTTCTTAACGCTTTTCTAAGCTGAAAACTCCCGGTAGAAAGACTACTCCATCGTTTTCGAATGACAGTGTTGACAATTTAGCCGTTTGTCTCGATCGGGAAACGGATTTTATCATCAAACGGAATCCTCACGTGAGCGTGTATAAACTTGGTTAGCGATTGTGGAACAACAAGGCACCTCGATTCCGGCTCGAGAAGGAAAACGCGTGTTTTATGGTTCTGTCGAAGTTACTCCAAAAGGAATGGATAAAAAAGTTCGTCAAGTGTACAAGGTCGCCTGAGCTACTATCCATGCAGATGGTCAGGTCCTTCTTATCCCAGACATTCAATTTGAAAGTTATTGGACGACATTAACGTTGATCCAGAAGAGGTGTTCAGGTTGTACCACAATCATGGGACGAGCGAACAACTCCATAGCGAGTTGAAAACCGACCTTGATTTAGAGCGACTCCATCCGGTAAGTTTAAAACGAATGACTTGATTCTCCACTTAGGATGTTTGACGTATAACTTACTTCGTCTGATTGACAAGAAACCTTGAAGTCGGATGACAACCGTTGAAGAAAAAGGTTTTTAGACGACGAGTGAAACCGTCATTCAAAATCTAATTACATTGGCAACGAAAATGGTATGGCATTCCAGGAGGTTGTACTTGAAGTTCGGAAATCACAGCCCTCCCTTCCCTGCTTTTAAACGTTTATATGCTTCTTTTTCCACATAGAACAGTAATTTAATAGTTCAAAAGACCCAGTGGATAGTCCGATTAACAGCAGGCTTATTTGGCGATAAAAAAATTAACGAATGAACCCGATGAAGAACAAATCAATTCAAAGCTCACCTGATTTGGCTTATGGAAGTTTTATTACGGATTAAGGGTTCAGTTAACGACCTTCTGTAAAAAGTCAAAGCCTAAAAAAGGTGGCACTGTTATATTTAACTAAGAAGATGAAAAATACGATACGAGAAGAGTTGATATACAGAAAACAAATGAACCAGCTTGCTTATTATTTGTCTGCTTTCAGAACCAAATTCAAAAAATAATGGCAGCAGCGCATCTTTTAGTCACAGATTCAGGAATATTTGGAAATCATGTATTAATGTACAACAAATTTTCATAAATGTCCCTTAATAAATTTCCGCATTCATAGTCATTCCTTAGAAGTTCTAGTATAATAAAATGTAAAAAGAGTTTTATAGAATAACAGGGTGATAAAAAAATGGAGAAAAAACAAGTTCGGGAGCAGTTAATGGCCAATCTGTTTAAAGCACGTTTTCCTTTTCTTTACATATCTACATGGGAAGAAGAAAGGGTGCTTTCACTCATATACTCGATTGCATCTAATCAGGAATTAATTAAAACGTCAAGAAAAGTTATTACGTGGAAAATTACTACTGGGATCGAAGAAGCGGGTGTAAAAGTAAAAGGAGATACAAAATCGGCGCTTAAAGCTTTGGAATTCGTTGAAAATTATCAAGAACCGGCTATTTTTGTGCTGCATGATTTCCATATTTATTTTGGAGATGAAGGACGTACTCCAGACCACCAGATTATTCGTAAATTAAGGGATATTAGCCTGAGTTTGAAACGCAGCCCTAATCCCAAAAACGTTGTATTTCTTTCTCCCATATTAAGACTTCCGCATGATCTCGAGAAAGATATTACTATCGTTGATTTTGACTTGCCCAGTTTTAACGAAATCAAGCAAATTTTGGATGACCTCATTCAAGTTAATAAGCAAACTGGACGAATTGAAATTAAACTGACGGAAGAGGAAAAAGAAAAACTTGTAAAAGCAGCACAGGGACTTACGTTGTCTGAAGCAGAAAATGCTTTTGCACGGGCAATGGTAGAAGATGGACGACTTTCTATTCATGATGTAGAAGTCATTTTAGAAGAAAAGGAACAAATCATCAAAAAGACGAAGATACTTGAATTTGTCAATAGCGGTTTGAATATGGATGATATTGGCGGATTAGAAAATTTAAAACGATGGCTGCGTAAAAGGAACAAGTCCTGGTTGGAGTCTGCCCAAAAATATGGTTTACCAGCTCCAAAAGGTGTGCTCATAACAGGGGTACCTGGATGTGGAAAAAGCTTGATCAGCAAGGCGATCAGCGCAATGTGGCAACTTCCTTTACTGCGCCTAGACATTGGAAAAGTTTTTAGCGGAATAGTGGGAAGTAGTGAAGAGAATATGAGAAAAGCGATTCAAACGGCAGAAGCCATTGCTCCTTCCATTTTATGGATTGATGAAATTGAAAAAGGATTTAGCGGAATGAATTCATCTGGTGACGGTGGGACAGCTAGCCGTATCTTTGGTCAATTCTTAACTTGGATGCAGGAAAAGGAAAAACCGGTTTTCGTCATCGCGACAGCTAATAACATTTCTGGTCTGCCTACGGAATTGCTTCGAAAAGGAAGATTTGATGAAATATTTTTTGTTGACTTGCCGACACATCGGGAGCGAGTAGAAATTTTCAGAGTGCATTTAAAGAAAAGATTAAAGGATCCGAACGTTGCCAGAGACTTTCAAATAAATAATAACAATTTACATCATCTTGCTGGATTGACAGAAGGATTTGTCGGGGCTGAGATTGAACAAGTAGTTATAAATGGATTGTTTGAAGCATTTTACGAAGAAAGAAGTGTTACACTTCTTGATTTCGAAAAGATATGCAAACAGTTTATCCCGCTGTCAGTGACCCAAGCTGAACAAATTAAGGGAATACGTGATTGGGCCAATGTTAGAGCCGTAGCTGCAACCCCACGTGAAGACCGAGAGGAATATTCAGAAAGTGTTGAGGCAGAAGGCATCAGTGATATTATGGCATCACGCGGTGGAAGGACGATCGACTTTTAATTTTGTTGAAAGGTGGTAAATGAACATTGAGTATTGAACTAGTACTGATTCCAATAGGAATTGCGCTGACACATGCAGCGGGCTCGTTAATGGAGAAAAAAAGCGGACATACATATAGCATCCAAACCGTCATGAAGAGACGGCACTTGCTACAAAAAGCATTGGCACAATATGGCTGTAGCGTTTATGAGCTCAATGAACAAAATTGTCAAACAAAATTAGGAGATATTAAAATCTTTTTTCAACAAAATGACAGGGGAATGTTTGAAGCGTTATTTGATGAAAGTGTAGAAAAGGAACATGCATTGGAATTTATTGAAAACCTGCATGCAGAATATAAGTATTTAATTCAGCAAGAAACGTACCAGAAGCTGGTGCAACGGGCTGAGGAAAAAGGTTTGAAATTGGAATCGGAAGAAATTCAGCAGGATCGTTCTATTTTATTAACTTTTCATGTAAATTAAAGTTATTAGCAGGTGAGAAAATTTGATTGATAAAAAAATAAAAATTAAAATTACAGATGACTGCCAGATTTTTGCCAAAACGATGGGTATTAAGGGACAAGATTGTTTGGAGTATATCGAATTGCTTGAACAACTGCTTGATGCTAAAACAGTGGATTCTAATTATACGGAAGAATATTATCAAACGGAGATACAGTCGTTTCGCCAAAATAAACAGTTTTTAAAGGAAGGGGATTAGTAAATGGCCATTACCAGCAAGGGCAAAGGATGGGAGTTGAGGAACTCTATTTGGATGCTTTGGGCCATCCTGACCTTAGGCTTCTTTAATTATATTTCTTTTTATTATATTTCCTTTCGAGTGAAACAGAGGAAATGGTTATTCGCTGCTCTAGTATATTCATTGATATTTATCACGTGGACAATTATCACAGAAATTTATCCGGAAAAACATTGGATGACAGATGTAGCGTTTTCTGTTTTTCTGCTGGGTTGGATTGTTTCGATCGTTCATGTATTTAAGATAAGGAAGGAGTATTTACTAAGATTGGAAGTCAAGATAGCAAGCGGTCAAAGGGAAATTCAATCGCTAAGGGAACAGATAAGGCGAGAGTATGGAGGCACTGTCGAAGCTGCTTCCAAAGTAGCGCCTGTTCAACAAGAAGTTAAGGAAAAGCCGAAAGATACGGTTAAAATGATTGATATTAATACTGCTTCTGAAGATGAAGTCGCAGAAGTTCCGGGAATTGGTGCTTTGTTCGCTAAAAAAGTAATTGAAGTAAGAAAAAGGGAAGACGGTTTTACGTCGTTTGAACATTTTGTACAGACTCTCTCCATTAAACCACATTTGGCGGAGAAGATGAGACCTTTTCTTGTTTTTCCTGAAAAGCCGGCAACAAGCTCTTTAAAAAAATCAGAGGGGAGAATTGTGGACTTCTAATGAAACTCGTTATTCATCGTTATTTGCCTTGTACAACTGTTGAAGGTCCGGGAAGAAGATTTTGCCTTTGGGTACAGGGGTGTTCTATTCGCTGTGAAGGTTGCGGAGTGCCCTGGACATGGTCAAAGCAGAATGGAAAAACAGTCACGGTTGAAGAGCTTTTTAGGGAAATTGAAAAAAGCAGGAAAGAGAATGATATAGAAGGTGTAACATTTCTTGGTGGCGAACCTTTTGACCAGGCGGAGGCTCTTGGAAAGCTTGCTGCAATGGTAAAGAAAGTAGGTTTGACAGTCATGACATTTTCCGGTTATCTGTATGAGGAGTTGAAGAATAGAACAAAAGCTTGTGATTTGCTTGCATACACAGACTTATTGATAGATGGGCCGTTCGAAAAAGAGAAGCTTGATTTAAGTCGACCATGGGTTGGTTCTTTCAACCAGCGGTTTCACTTTTTAACGTCTGCTTACAAGTACTTGGAAAACGAGCTTGTTGGTATGGGTAATAAAATCGAAATTCGAATCTCAAAAAATGGACTTGTTTCAGTCAACGGCATGGCAACGCAGGAAACATTAAATGAACTCTTTGATGTGAGTGAGTTTAAAAAAATTAAAAGGATATAAAGAGGTTGCCCAAAAGGGTGCGGCATTCATCCGCAGTTATTTGTTCATATTTTCTGTGATAAATGGGGGGGGTGTCTAGCTGCATTTTCTTTTGAGGCAGCTTTTTTATGTTGTACCCCGCTCTTTATAAGGGGATTTTTTACAAGGAAAATCAAAGGGGAAAGATGCTGCTTTTATTAAAGGCGCTTCTGAGTACTTTCCAGGAGTTTAATAAATTTATGTAATTTAAGAAGCCAACAAAGTTGTAGATGAAGTGTGTGAAACGAAAGAAAAAGCTGTGCTAAGCTCAAAAACACGCGCTATGTTCGGTTAAAAAATGAAAAAAACTTGACCAAGAAACAAAAGGCTATGCTGGATAAACTGAAAGACAGTGAACTGGATACGGCTAAAGCTTATCGTATGCGTTTATGCTTACAAGAAATTCAATACCCTGCACCTATTGCCCCTATGGTGCTAGAAGACCGGATTCAATGGGGATTACGTTGTCAATTAGAGTCAATGAAAACTAGCAAAGATGTTAAAAAGACATTTTGATGGTGTAGTGCAGTGGTTTCAGTCACACTTAAATGAAGGCATTACAGCTTATTCCAAACAGCCAAACGAAAAGCAAGAGGATATCGTTCAAAATAAAAAGAACTGGTATCAGTATGGAGCCATGTATCGCTCCCAACCAAACCCGTTCCCTTGTCCGGTTTTGTTTTTTATAGATTTTTTTAAGCTATAAAATTTCAATTTGTGCTATTTCATCGTTTTTAGCGAAGAGTCATAGAAAAACAATGATTCCAATGGATATTAATAAAACAGTAGGTTCATTAAACAAATGTATTAGTTCCATGAGGGCTGCTAGCAGCTACTAGTGTAGCTGGAATAGCAATTACTAACGTTAAAAAACAAATAAAAACCTTTTCATCATAATTAAAACTCCCCTCACTATTGCTTCAATGGTTAGTCTTATAAATAAAGTTTTAGAGGGTTGATTAGTTAGAAATCCAGGAATACCCTACACCTTCCTCAACTCATTAAACATTTTTAGTTGCTTAAATTTTGAACTAAAACGAATTGTCTATATTTTTAATGTGTACTCATTAATTAATTGTGAGTTCCTTTACTAGTAATCACTCCTCTACTAAAAAAACAGTTTGATCTCCTTTTTTAATAGTGGTCAGCCTTTGGGCTATTTAAGCTTTTAGAAGTTATATAAAAGGTAAATACCTCATTACTTTAAAGAAACAAAATTGTAAAAATTTTATCTACTTCATGCTACTATTATGTGATACAATTAGTTGAGAATAATTATCATTATTAATAGTGTTGGTAATAGGAGGATACATCATGAATGTTACTGATTTACAGCAAGGTAAGAAAGCTACCGTATCAGATATTACAAAATTAAATGATATAGTGAAACAACGTTTAATCGATATGGGTCTCGTTGAAGGTCAAGAAATTTGTTTAAAATGTACCATGCCGTTTGGTGGACCTGTCATGGTTGAAGTATGTGGGCAATGTCTCAGTTTGCGTCGTAAAGAAGCATCAAGTATAGAGGTGAGATGACACATGTCTCAATTTGCATTATTTGGAAACCCTAATACAGGTAAAACCTCACTTTTTAATCATTTAACAGGTTCCTATGAATATGTAGGAAACTGGAGTGGTGTAACTATTGAAAAAAAGGTGGGAAAGCTTCGCAACCAAAAAGGTATGTTAGTCGATCTGCCTGGAGTGTACTCCTTAAATCCACTTTCCAAAGATGAGGAAGTGGTGACAGAATTTTTATTAACAGGGGAATTTGAAAAAATATTGAATATTGTTGATGCTTCCCAGCTAAAACGAAATCTACAGCTAACGATTCAATTAATGGAATTTGGCAAGCCTCTTATAGTGGGACTTAATATGGTAGATGTCGCTAAAATGAGAGGGATTAAAATTAATGAAAAAAAGCTAGGAGACCATTTAGGTGTCAGTATAGTTCCGATTATAGCTCGAACGGGTAAAGGCTGTGATCTATTAACGAAGGAACTAACGATCCATACAACTAAAGAGTTGCAGACTCCTATTTTCAAAGTGGACTACGGATTTTTAGAAGAAGTGATTGATCGAATCGGTAAACTTCTTCCAAATGATACTAACTTGAATAAAAGATGGATGACTATTCAATATTTAGAAGGTAATAGACGAGTAACATCCTATTTAGATCAGCATATGTCAAATGCAGCCATGCTTGAACAAATGAAGCGGAAAGCAGAAGAAGAACTTGTAAAGCGCGGGTATTCTTCCTCTATAAGACAATTTATCTATCATATACGAGATCAAAAAATTATTCATATATTGGAACAAGTCACAACGGTCACTTCGTTAAATAATACGACTACGACTGAATTGATTGATCGTATGGTTACAAACAAATTTCTTGGTCTGCCAATTTTCTTATTTTTTATGTATGTGATGTTTATGCTGACGTTTGATTGGTTAGGGTCACCGTTGTCCGACTTATTAGATGGCTTTTTCTCTGGTCCGTTAACCACCTGGTTGGAAAATGGATTGAATGCTATTGGCGCTTCTAGTTTTATTAAGGATCTGGTTCTTAATGGAATTATAGCTGGTGTAGGTGGAGTGCTCGTATTTGTCCCACAAATTTTTATAATGTTTTTCCTTATCTCTTTTCTAGAGGATTCTGGTTATATGGCTAGGGTTGCAATGGTAATGGACAGGATAATGGAATCCATCGGACTTAACGGGAAAGCTTTTATTCCAATGATTATCGGTTTCGGATGTAATGTTCCCGGGATTATGGCAGCACGTACCATTGAACAACCGAAGGAAAGATTGTTAACAATTTTATTAACGCCTTTAATGTCTTGCTCAGCACGTCTTCCTATATATGCTTTATTCGTTGGCGCTTTCTTTGTGAAACATCGAGCATTAGTGGTCTTTTCCCTATATGTTCTTGGAATTGTCGTAGCTATGGTAATGGCACGGATATTTTCCTTTCTATTCCTAAAAAAGGAAAAAAGTGTATTCGTTATCGAGTTACCCCCGTACCGCGTTCCTCAAGCTTTAACATTATGGAGGAGTACATGGGAAAAAGGGAAAGGGTTTATTCGGAAGGCAGGGACGTTTATTTTTGCAGGTTCAGTTTTAATATGGTTACTGACCTATGCAGGACCGCACGGATTGAATGTTGAAATGGATGATAGCTTTCTTGCTTTGATTGGTGGTGTTTTGGCACCTGTTTTTCAACCATTAGGATTCGGAACTTGGCAAGCAGCTGCATCCTTACTAACGGGATTTCTAGCAAAAGAAATAGTTGTGTCTACCATGAACATTATCTATCATGTTCCGGATACAACGTCACTTAAAGGCTTATTAAGTACTCAATATTCAGCTCTTTCTGCATTGAGTTTCATGTCATTTGTCCTGTTATACGTTCCATGCTTAGCGACATTAGCTACAATTAGAAAAGAAACGGCTTCTAAAAAGTGGACCTATATTTCAATTATATATTCCTTGCTCATTGCTTATGTCATTTCCATCGTAATCTATCAAATTGGAGGTCTACTCTTTTAAGAAAGGGGACGTGACACATGATCGTAAATATATTGATTGGTTTAGCTATATTTGGTTATGCGGGCTGGATGATGGTCCGCCATATAAAAAAAAGTAAGCAAGGCAAGTGTGCAGCTTGTCCGCTTAACAAGTCCTGTAGCTGTTCTTGCTCCGAACAAGAATCGACCTCTATTACGGGGTTAAAATAGTTACTAGATATTGACAGTCTTTTTGAAGGTACAGGTTAAAAAGGCATAACAATCCGACATAGGTAATCGAAGTAAGTGCCAAAGTAAACCCACGGTGAAAAAGCCCCCACCTAATGACAGATGGGGGCTTTTTGACGTTTACGAAATAGAATATATTTAGTTAACCCATGCATTCCAATTAATATATTGACACTCGATATTATACAAGGGGTATTATTTTGTTACAATATACTAACCATCGATATATCTACAATCGATATGAATGAGGTGATTATGATTAACCCATTATCTGAGCCTGAGCCTACATATTTAATTTTGTTGGCACTTTACCAAGGGCCATTGCATGGTTATGGAATAATTAAAGCCATTGAAAATGTAAGTAGAGGAATTTATGTTATTGCACCAGGCACATTTTACGACGTGATAAAAAATATTCAGAAGAAAGGGTGGATCAAAACAATAGAAATAGAACCAGGAAGTCGTAGAAAGATAACATGTCGTATCACAGATGACGAAAAAGAAGTCCTGCTTGTGGAATATAACAAATATATAAATCTAATTAATATGTCTAAAATAATCCTTAATGAAATCGAGAAGTAATTAGTGAAAAAACGTTTCCTGAAAAAAATAGTAAGGGATTTTCTGTATTTACTGAAGAAGAGCAATGGCTTAAACGATGTTGCAAAATGGGTGGATATTAAAAAAGTATAGCGATGAGGACGAAGACGGATGCTCTTACATTTTTGAACCGATTCAAAAAAAAGATCAAAAAGATGTCATTTATAAGATTGATTTCCGTGAATTTAATAGAAAAGAGGATTACCAAGAATATAAAGATCTTTTTGAAGATGCTGGATGGAAATTACTATCAAAAAACCAATCGTATTCCAAACATATATTTTACACATCATCTACAAATAAGCAAAGCGATATTTTTTCTGACGTCCCCTCTTACATAGAACGTGAGAAACGGAAAATGTCAGCATCACTCCGAGATACAATTATCTGCCTAGTTATTTCTTTCATTTGTTTTATATTACGTTTTATTTTCGACCAATCTTCTTTTTATGGACCCAGCGGCTTGACTTTAATTATGAAAAAATGTCGTTGATTATTTTAAACATAGAAAAGCTTATAAATCTCTAATAGGAAAAGAAAATCAACTCAAAAAGCAAACAATATCATAAATGGGTATATCCACGCGGTGCAAACAAGAAATATCAGGAATGGAATAACTAAACCGAACGTTAAACAGAGAACCTCCCTTGATGGAAAGCATACGTAATTACATCATTGATGATCTTCCTAAATTATCCAATTAATGATAGTATAGTAAATAATACCTATATGTTCGAAAAATTAACCATAAAAAAGTTAAGGGGGAGATCCGTGTGTCCATCACGGTACCAGAGTCCATTCGAAGTTCAGCCACGGCGGGAGAGCGTATTCTTTTTAACACGTTAAAAGAATACTTAGATGATGATTATATCATTTATTATGAACCTGAAATTAATGGGAAAAAGCCAGATTTCTTAATTATTGGGCCTTATTTAGGTTTGCTAGTTTTAGAAGTTAAGGATTATACGATTAATATTTAGAAATGGGGAAGGAAATTATGAGTTTTGTCAGAGAAAATACGAGAAATCGTTGGAAGGAACAAATTAAAAGAACTGCCTCTGAGATAAAAGCAAATAATGACTTTTCATTTATTGAACGCTTTATAAAGGATAAACGAGTTATACTTCTTGGTGAAAATTCACATGGAATAGCAGACTATTTTACGACCAAAACTGACTTAATCCGTTATTTACACCAATATCACGGGTTTAACGTTGTCGTACTTGAAAGCGGTCTTTTAGAAGCAACTCTGTGCAAACAATTTTTAAGCAATGACTCCCCTGAGAAACAAATCCAAAATAGCTTATTAGATATATACCATAATGAAGAAATGAAGCCACTCTTTTCCGAGGAATGGGCTCAGTCTATAAAACTTAGCGGAATGGATCCTCAGCCTACTTATCCTTTAATATCTGATCATATGTTAGATTGGATAAAAGATCATACGGATTATGAGTTATATGAATCTATGAGAACCGTTGAAGAACATTATTTTGAATTAGATGCTGAAATGTTGATAAAGATAACAAAATCTTTAAAAACGAGAATGAAGGTTGTCATTCAAGAATATGAAAGTGTATTAAAATTAATAGATATCAAACGGAAAAACTACACTAATCCTGAAATACAAAGAATGTTTCTATTAATCCAGCGGGGAATGCAAAATAGGTTGCAATGGTTACAGGTGAATTTAAAAGGTTATCTGTCCTCTGGGATTCAAAGAGGGTTTAATATGTTTCAAAATTTAGAATGGCTGATGAATCACTATTTTAATAATGAGAAGATCATTGTATGGGCTCATAATTTTCATATACGAAAAAGACGCCCCCTTACTGCAAAGTTATTAGGAATTAGATCGGTTGGGTATTGGTTGCAAAAGAATTACCCGGAAGACTTTTATGCAATTGGTTTTTATGCTGGGAGTGGAGAATTTGCAACGCAATTACGGGTTGAATTAGAGATAGATATTAAGAAAAAAAACATTATCAATTAGAGACATTACTTTATGAGACATCAGAATCAGACTTGTTTCTTCCATTAGATGTAAAAAATCAAATCAACGATAAAAAAATGTGGTTTAAAAGAAAATGGTGGTTATTGGAATCGGGATTTTCAGGTCTTTCCCCAATGGTTATTTATCCACAAGATCACTATGATGCAATAATTTTTATACGGGAAGTGACCTCCCCAAATTATTTAAAACGATCTGAATAATAGGAAAAAAGTAATTGATATTTCGCAAACAGGTTTATTAGTTAACAAAGACTGCAAAAAGAACATTTCCACACTATGGTTCCGATTACGTATTATATAAATGGTATAGAAGCAATTGGTGACAAAAAGTATTTGACATTGGTTATTTCGATATCAAATCTGTAATTGATATCTGATACCCAAAAGAACAACAATGGATGACAATATGATAGACCTATTATTTCTACCAGACCTTAAATCAATTGAAACAGCATAAGAAAATGAAACTGATATGATGTTTAAAGTGGAAGCGATCGAACCACCTGAACGTTGTCCTGAATGCGGTTTTGACAAACTGTATAAACACAGTTCAAGAAAGCAACTAATCATGGACTTGCCCATTCGTTTAAAGCGAGTGGGCTTACAATTAAACCGAAGAAGATATAAGTGTTGTAAATGTAACTCTACCTTTTGGGAACGGCTTATATCCGTAGATTAAAAACGTAGCATGATCAGAAGATTGATAAAGTTCATTGAGAATCAGTCCATGTTGGATTGCGTCTCGTTCAATTAAGTCATGTTTGCGTTTGAGAAGGATACATCTCTCACACATAAGAGTGCGTCTTTCTTTTGGAGTCAATCTATCCTTCAGAGACTTTCAATTTGGCTTCCATTCCATTCATAAAATTATACGATAAAAAATTAGTAGAACAAGAAAAAGGCGAGGAAGCATTAAATTAATCTAAACGAATAATTAATCTAGCAATTTCAAAAAATAAAATATATGATGGAATAAAGCTAGACTGCTTTGTAGAGTACATCTATCTTTTAACTGTAGATAATTTCAGCGTATCTACAGTCTTTTTTATACTATAGGAAAGTATAAAACTTTAGGCTTTATAGTATAAGAAAAACTATAGCTTTCGCCATAAAGACTTGGCGACAAGCCAAGTTTTTCTATATTAGTATCAATAAAATTAGCCCTAGAAAAGAAACACATAGTTTTTAAAGGAGAATAGTATTGAGGCGAGCACCACCTAATTCTAGCTGGTGCCTGACTCCCTATTCATTTCGTATAATTATCGAAATATCCTTGGATGTAGATGATTGGTGTGCCTTTGTCACCACTGCCTGAGGTTAAGTCAGATAGTGAACCGATAAGGTCAGTAAGTTTTCTCGGGGTTGTTCCTTGTGTTTCCATGGAACCTACAAGATCTTCGGCTTTATTATTAATATAGTTGTTAATCGCTTCTTCGAGTTCTTTTCCTCTTAAGTCAGCAAAATTATTATCAGCAAGATATTTTAATTTCACTTCGTTTGGAGTACCTTCAAGTCCAGATGTATAAGCTGGTGAGACGACAGGGTCAGCAAGCTCCCAAATTTTCCCCACAGGATCTTTAAATGCTCCATCTCCGTACACCATCACTTCAATATTTTTTCCGGTTCTTTCTTTCAGCATTTGTTGAATATTGTCTACAATAGGTTGGCAATTTCTTGGAAAAAGTTTAACATTATTTTCTGCTGATTTATTAGAACCTAAAAGGCCGTAAGCTTCATTATAGCCACTACCATTAATAGATTCAGTTAAGATGTCATCAAGACTATAAACTCTTTCTGCACCATTGGCCTTTAAGATTTTTTTAGTTCTGAATCGTGAATGAATATCACAGCTTAGCACATTTTTAGTATAATCTAAAATCGTTTCTGGCTGATTTGAAAAAATCACTTCACATTCCATACCGTATTCTTCCACAATGGATTTATAATAATCGATATAATCAATTCCAGTAAAAGGATGCTTTTGATAGCCAAAAAGATCACGGAATTGTTTTTCTGTTAAAACATCTGTCCAAGGATTAACGCTTTTTTCATCAAGCATATCTAGAGCTACTAAATGATTCCCCACTTCATCAGCTGGATAGCTCAGCATTAAAACAATTTTTTTAGCCCCTTTTGCAATACCGTGGAGACAAATAGCAAAACGATTCCGACTTAAAATAGGAAATATTACGCCAACGGTTTCTTCACCAAATTTTGAACGAACATCTTTAGCAATATGATCGATCGTTGCATAATTACCTTGGGCACGCGCTATGACTGATTCTGTTACAGTAACGATATCTTTATCATTTATTTGGAAACCTTCAACTTCGGAAGCTTTTAATACACTATTGACAACAATTTCTTCAATATTGTCTCCTTGATTAATAATTGGACAACGAAGACCTCTAACAACTGTTCCGACTACTCTTTCCAATATAATCGCTCCTTAAATAACTAAAAATAATTCATTTCTATATTGAATATACACGAATAGAGTACTATAAGTAAAATGAATATATAAAAGTGTATATATGATAAGCGGATTAGATTTATATAAAATATTATGGAATGTTACGAAAATTGGCAGGACAATGTCGTGTCAGTAAGTTATTTTAATCATAAAAAAAGCTGTGTCTTCTAAGCTAAATGCTTATAGACACAGCTCTTAATGAGATTAATATAGCCCGTCTTTTTCTTCTTTCATACTGATGAAAATATTTTTTGTTTGGGTGTAGGCATCGAGAACACTCTTATATGTTTCACGACCAATACCTGATTTTTTATAACCACCAAATGGAGCACCAGCTGAGAAGTTAGTATATTGATTCACCCACATGCGACCTGTTTCTACTTTACGGGATACACGAAGGGCAGTATTCAAGTCTTTTGTCCATACACCGCCACCAAGGCCGTATTCGGATTCATTTGCTAAACGAATTACTTCTTCTTCTGTTTTAAATTTAATAATAGTTGCAACAGGTCCAAAGATCTCTTCTTGTGATACACGCATATGATTAGAAGCATCAGCAAGTATAGTCGGTGCCATAAATACACCATTTTCTAGGCCGTTTTCTTTGATTTGATAACCACCTGTTATCAATTTAGCTCCTTCTTTTTGACCAAGTTCAACATATTGTAAAATTTTATCAAGTTGTTTTTGATTGATTTGCGCACCCATTTGCACGCCATCTTCCCAAGGGAGGCCGACCTTAATATTTTCGAAAGCGTCTTTTAATTCGTTAACAAACTTATCATAGATGCCTTCTTGAACAAAAATACGTGATCCGGCACTACATACTTGTCCTTGGTTAAATAAAATGCCTAATTGCGCACCTTCAATTGCTCTTTCCCATGGTGCATCGTTAAAGAAAATATTTGCAGATTTTCCGCCTAGTTCTAATGTAGATGGTACTAAACGGTCAGCGGCTGCTTTTGCTACTGTATATCCAACTTCTGTTGATCCAGTAAATGCTAATTTACTAATACCTTCATGGTGGAGCATATAATCACCTGAATCAGCACCTCTACCAGTAATGACGTTGACAACACCTGGAGGTAATACCTGGTCCAATAATTTAGCTAATTCTAATATGCTAAGTGAAGTTGATGAAGACGGATGAATAACAACTGTATTCCCTGCTGCAATTGCAGGAGCAATTTTCCAAGCAGCCATTAATAATGGGAAGTTCCATGGAATAATTTGACCTACAACACCAATTGGTTCTTTTAAAGTTAATGTTAATGTATCATCATCTAATTCTTTGGCAGTTCCTTCTTCAGAACGAATAACGCCAGCGAAATAGCGAAAATGATCTGCACTTAATGGAACATCGGCACCACGTGATTCTCTTAGTGGTTTACCGTTATCCAATGTTTCAACCATTGCTAAATGATCTGCATGTTCATCGATCAAATCAGCAATTTTAAGAAGTAATTTACTTCTTTCTTCAACGCCGACGGTTCTCCAAGATTGAAATGCTTTTGTCGCTGCTTCAACTGCTGCATCGACATCAGCATGTGTTGCATCAATCACTTCAGAGAGTTTTTCACCGGTGCTAGGATTATAGCTAGCTATTTTTCTGCCTTCTGTGCCTTCTACCCATTGGCCACCGATATATAACTTATATGATTTATCAATTCGTTGTTCTGTATTTACTTTGCTGTTCATTACGAACTCCCCCGCTTTGTGTATAGTTTTCTTATACTGTTTATTTTACTTAGACTTGAAAGTGTTTACAAGAAAATAGCTTGTTGCTAGGCATTAAGCTGTTTTATTTGGAGAATAGACCTGTTGTAAGCTTTATGAATGGTGAATTGTAGTAAAAAACGAAGGGTGGAAATAACTCTTAGAAAAACTTGGCTTGTCGCCAAGTCTTTATGGCGAAAGCTATCGTTTTTCTTATACTATAAACCATTAAGTTTTATACTTTCCTATAGTATCACTAACGTCGCATTAATTTCGAATGAATATTCAGTTTATATTGTTGGGTTTTAAAATAAAAAATGAAAACATCAAAGCTAAGGTAGTAAACATCCATTTTTTTACTATAGCCTAAGAC
>NZ_JAHLNO010000020.1 GCF_018916875.1 Virgibacillus proomii
GCGCGGGCAACGTGCTTCTCTTTGGCAATATCAACCCCAACAATTAAAATTTGCTCGGTAAGTTGTAAAATCTTTTCATTTTGTTTATAATGCATAATAGTCCTCCTTGGTTCTAATTTAAGGGTCCTTTTTACACCACATTACAGTGATCAGGACACCTCGTATCATACCAAGGGGGCTTTTTTTATTCAATCCTCATTTTGCTTTATTACAGGAATGCTTTCCTATAGTGAGAAATAAACTAAATGAATTAGGTGTTTTAACCATCGGTAACTATGACCACGTTATATCCTTTTCTCATGTTAACGGATATTGGCGTCCTTTAGAAACAGCCCAACCAGTTCATGGAACGAAGCATAAAATTAACTTTGGTGTGGAGTGTAAAATGGAATTCAGATGCCCATATGAATATATTACAAAAGTAAATAAGATCATTAAGAAATACCATCCATATGAAGAACCGGTAATTTATATCCATCCTTTGTTAATATAAGAAGCGCTATTTTTATATTCTACAATTGTGCCATGACGACCTAGAATCCCTTATTTTAAAGCTACCAATTATGTATTCTAAAATTTCATGTTTTCTTGACGATAAAAAAAGTCTCACTAATTTTAAAAAAACATTTACCGTGGATTCATTTAAATTGTTAGCGAGACTTTTTCATCGATCAAAACCCTTTAAAACTAATCAGTAGCTTCAACGTTCAAAAGCTATCTTCCAGTTATACCTTGTCTGAATACTTGTAACGCTTGGTTTTCATTTAAATGTTGAAGCTCTCTTTCCGTTAATTTACCATCACCCTTTTTAATCATATAAACATCTACTTGCTTTTTCCCCCATTGATTATAAACATCATCAATGGTCTCATAATATAGATCAATCTTATTACCAGTTATAGCGCTTCCTTTATCTGCAACCACCCCAAAACCATACCCAGGGATGAAAAGAATTGTCCCGAGAGGAAAGACCGTTAAATCTGCTGCGATGGTAGAATATAAGTCTCTTTTCACTTTAACTCCAGAATACGTAATTCCATATTCAGGATGATCTGGTGTTTTTCCTGTTGACTCTGCACCTGCAGTATAGCCGGTTGCCAACACAGTTTGACTAGGGTATTGTTGATAATTAACAACTTCTTCCAAAGTCTCTGCACCATCTATTTGTTCACTCGAAATATTTAACTGCTTCTGCTCTGCATGATTGAACTCTTTTTCTGATAATTCTGTTTCTCTAGAAGTGACATCATCTCTTACTTTGTGCTCCGTTATTTCCAATGTTTGTAGAATCTCTGTTTTTCCGTAAGGCCAAAGCTTTTCTGCATGAGTATTGTCCGGCATAAAAGCTCCAACCGCAATAAACATAACAATTATCAATAGAAATAAACTTAAATTTTGGATTTTCATGATTAACACCTCTTTGGATGTCATCATTTCCAATCGAGAAGATTTTATTCATCATTCTATTAAAACATTTGATATCCGCTTTTCCTTAGTAGTCTAATAACTATACCAGACACGATCGTTCCAACAAAACCTGCAGCTAAGATTGAAATATCTATAATCGTAATTTCAGTTAAACGATTCGCCAACTTCGAAAACGCTTCTCCCGGTGCTGAAAAATAATCCCAAGTTGGAATATTGTCTATAATAGTGGCAACGACAAAAGGATATAAAATTGTCATGAGCCATGTCGTACGTAATAGCATATTTAAAATAAAAGCAATACCAAAAAAGATAACAAAATACAATAAGATAGATACAATTAGCTGAATCAATTCATTTTCTCCCTTCAAATAAGTACCCTTACTGTACTATGATGCAAGATTACTTTCTATTTGTCCAATTACCCCTTTTCATTTTAAATGAAGTTTGAATAAAAGTGCAAGCGCTCCGTTTAGCGACGTACAAACTGGAACACTTCTGATGAGATAAAGGGAACTTCATTCAAAGAGTGCTTTTCTCCTTGAAAAAGAAGAACGCTTTTTCTGCGTGCGATACCTATTCAAGAAGCTTTCCTTGTCCTTGAAAAAGAAGTACACTTTTTCTGTGTGCGATGTATTGCTGCCGTAGCAACTCTGTCCTTGAAAAAGAAAAGCACTTTTTCTGCGTGCGAATGCCTATTCAAGAAGCTTTCCTTGTCCTTGAAAAAGAAGAACGCTTTTTCTGCGTGCGATGCCTATTCAAGAAGCTTTCCTTGTCCTGTCGGCCCAAACGAATCGGGAAGTTAGATAAAGTTTGCAAAATAATAGGAAAAGTTTGCAAAAAAGGGGAATAAGTCTCCTTATCGGATAAAGGAAACCTGCCTCTTTAGCAGAAACAGGGGTATGTTGACGCCTCAGCGACAAGCCCGCTTTTAGTCGGGCTTCCTTTAGATTCGATCCGATTTTGACTTATTAAAGAAAGAAGATCACAGCTTGAGCGCTATGCTAGACGATATTAATTTTCAAAAAGGTAGCCACAAGGTAGAAACGGATATTATTTGAAGAACAAAAGAGCAAGTTCTCTGATTGCTAAAATACTTGCTCTCTTACTAAACCTCGGTGTTAACCATGATCATTTAGCAAGACATGATATGTTTCAAACCAATTTCAAGTACTAAAAAAGCAAAAATTCAACCCTACTTTTGCTTTTTCTATCTGTTAATGAAAAATATTAAATTTCCCTTTTTTCATTAATAAGCGAATTCCGCCCAACTTAAATAAGTAACGATTATCAATAATTTTTTTCATTACGGTAGCTTTCCGACCAAGAATTATTTTGTCATTGAAAATTATCCCCATTGCATCATTGTGTCCTAATGAGGCAACGGTTCCAAGAATATTTGGCTTAAATACTTCCATTTCCTCATTCCGAATATATGCTCGAACATTATACGAAACTACTTCGGATTCTTGAATCGCCATTTGTGCCGTAGGAGGATAGGGGTTACCATGCTCTAAATCCATAATTAAAGCGCAATCACCAATAACAAAGACATCTTCATATTCAGGACAACGCATATCATTATTCACTTCAATCTTTCCACGAGTTGTTTTAAATCCAGACTTCTCTACGATAGAATTAGCTTTTACTCCTGCCGCCCAAACGATGGTATTGGTATGTATTTTTGCTGGTATTCCATTCTTTTCAAATAAGACACTAGATGATGTGCATTCCTTTAAAAATGCTCCGGTAATAAATTCAACACCACGTGATTCCAAAGAATTCATTGCATACTCTGCTAATTGTTCATCAAATCCAGGCAAAATAGTTGGAGCACCCTCAATATTAATCATTTGTACTAACTGTTTATCAATATCGTATTCTTTACAAAGTTCATCTACTCGATTAGCTAATTCTCCTAAAAACTCAACACCAGTAAATCCGCCACCGCCAACGACAATTGTTAACCGGGCCAGATCTTTTTTCGCATCATTGTGATAACTTGCAAAATTATGCTCAATATGGTCACGAATAGAGCAAGCACTATTAATATTATCAATAGTAAAAGCATACTCTTCTAAACCAGGAATACCAAAGGTAGTAACTTCAAAACCTAGTGCAATAACAAGTACATCATAATGTAATACACCATTTTCTAGTTGGACCTGCTTTTTTTTCGGATTGATTAAGATTACTTTATCTTGAATAAAGTTAACTTTTTTAGGATTAATAATATCTTTAATTTGAATTTTAGTGCGCTCATGAGGTAATGTACCGGCTGCGTTTTCATGTAGCCAAGTTGTTTGATAATGGTAATCATTCATATTCACTAAGGTTATATTCGCTTCATCAGCACGTAATGACTTTTGTAATTGAACCGTAGTCATCATCCCACCATAACCAGCACCCAAGATGACTATGTTTGGTTTTCCCACGCTTATCACTTCCATTTATTCCTTTTTTTGTAAATTGTGATCTTTTTCACTTGATACCACTAAGAAAAACCTGGCTCGCTGCCAAGCAATTAATCTTTATAGAATAATAGAGTTATTTCATATGTCACACAATTGTAATATGGTTCCCTTGTTATAGTAGCTCTTTTCGCTTTACTTTTCAACCCTATCTGCTTTTTAATTATTATTAGATTTTTCTTAATTAAAAGTCAACGATAAGCTGAGTACATTAATATTCTATTACAGTCGATATATGATACTATAAAAAGTGGTACAAGGATTATATCGTTCGAATGGAGGTAATCGTCGTGACAAATGAGGTTTATGATGTCACCATTATTGGCGCAGGTCCAGTTGGTTTGTTTACTGCATTCTATGGCGGTTTGCGTCAAGCAAGTGTTAAAATCATAGAGAGCTTACCACATACTGGTGGGCAGTTAACTGCTCTATATCCAGAAAAATATATATATGATATTGCAGGTTTTCCCAAAATAAGAGCCCAGGAGTTAATTGATAACCTGGAAGAACAAGTCAGCATGTTCCATCCAACTATTGTTTTAGAACAAGCAGTAGAAAAGGTAGGACGTCTAAAGGACGGTACATTAAAATTAACTACTGATAAAAATGATGTTCATTACACAAAAACAATGATTATTACCGCTGGAAACGGTGCTTTTCAACCACGAAAATTAAACGTAAGCAATTGCGATCAATTTGAAGGAGTTAATTTGCATTACCATGTAAAAGACATGAGCAGCTATAAGGACCAGCATGTTCTCTTACTTGGCGGCGGTGATTCGGCTGTTGATTGGGCGCTAATGCTAGAACCCATCGCTAAAAAAGTAACACTTGTCCATCGTCGTGATAAATTTCGAGCTCATGAGCATAGTGTGGAAAAATTATATGCATCCAAGGTAGACGTCCTTACCCCTTTTGTTCCTACAGACATTATAGGTGATGAGCGAATTGAAAGAGTTATTCTTGAAGAAGTTAAAGGAGAACGCAAACTAGAGCTGGAAGTCGATTCGGTCTTGTGTAACTATGGATTTGTCTCTACACTTGGTCCAATTAAAGATTGGGGCTTAGAAATTGAGCGTAATAGTATTGTAGTAAATTCCAAAATGGAGACAAATATCCCAGGCATCTATGCTGCAGGCGATATTTGTACGTATGAAGGAAAAGTAAAATTAATAGCAACCGGATTTGGCGAAGGTCCTACTGCGATCAACAATGCAAAACATTATATTGATCCAAAAGCAAGAATACAGCCGAAACATTCAACTAGTATGTTTTAAGCCTGAACTGGTTTCTAAACGTATATCGTAGTATTCTTTTAGATTTATAACGACAAAAGCTTCAAGCGCTTGGTTAGCAACGTACAAACTGGAGATCTTCTAAAGCGATGAAGGAAACATGCCCTTAAAACAAGGGTATGCCGACGCCTTAGCGACAAGCCCGCTTTTAGTCGGCCTTCCTTTAGATTCAAACCGATGTTGACTTATCGTAGGAAGAAGAGCGAAGTTTGCTAGCAGCACGAGCACTTAAACTGGACGATGCTACTTTTTTAGAAAAACTTGGCTTATCGCCAAGTCTTTAGCGAAAGCCATAGTTTTTCTTATACTATAAACCATAAAAATTTTATACTTTCCTATAGTGTTAGAAAAACTTGGCTTGTCGCCAAGTCTTTATGGCGAAAGCTGTAGTTTTTCTTATACTATAAACCCTAAAATTTTATACTTTCCTATAGTACAAAAAAGGAACGGATATATTTCCTATCACTAAAAAACTAGGCTCACTAGCCTAGTTTTTTAAAATCTTATACAAATTAGCAATCGCCCGGGGTTCCGACTTTATCCTTCGTTCTAAATGAAGAACCACATCCACAGGATATAATAGCGTTTGGGTTATCAATACTAAATCCTCCACCCATCATATTCTGCTTAAAATCTATCGTTGTTCCTTTAATAATTGGAATATCTTGATTGTTTAAAACTACAGGAATTCCATTTATTTCTTCGACTGTATCCAATTCCTCGTTGATTTCATATTCAAAACCAAGTGAATAGGATAATCCACTACATCCACCGCCTTTTACACCAAAGCGAAGATATACGCCATCTGACTCTTCCTTCATCATATCTTGAATTTGCTGTCTTGCATAGTCAGTAATAGTGATTGTCATAGCTTGGATTTCTCCTTTCATAAGTGGTTACCTTTCAGTATATACCCTTATTACCACCTGTTCAACTTAACAGTTCTATTTATTTCCTTTCATAATAAACACCGGAAGCAATGATTTCAGCCCCGCCAGTCATCCAAACATTCCCATCTTTATCCCATTTTATTAACAAATCCCCTCCTGGCAAATGTACTGTGATTTCTTTATCTCTAGTTAGATAATTATTTAATACACCAGCAACTACAGAAGCACATGCACCTGTACCACATGCTTGAGTAATACCAGAACCTCTCTCCCACACACTGAAATTAACTTCTGTTGGAGAAATTACTTCAATAAATTCCACATTAACTCCTTGAGGAAAACGGGGGTCCTTTTCAATTAATGGTCCGAGTTTTTCTACTTGTGTATTATCTATGTTTTCGACAAAAAACACGGCATGTGGATTCCCCATAGAAACAGCTGTTAATTTCAGTTCTTTATCATTAATGATAAAAGGTTCCGAAATAACCTGCTGGTCTATTTCACCTTGCATAGGAACATCTTGTCGGTTGAGTAAAGGTTCTCCCATATTAATGGTCACCAAATCTACGTTTCCTTCTGTAACATTTACTTCCGCTTCGACTATATTCGCTTTAGTTTCGATTTTAAATTGCTTTTTACTTACGATTCCCCGATCATAGACATACTTCGCTGTACATCTTAATCCATTTCCACAACTTTGACCTTCCGAACCATCCTTATTAAATATCCGCATACCGACATCTGCTTTTTTGCTCGGATGGATGATAATCAGTCCATCTGAGCCAATGCCTGTATTTACATTGGCAACGCGCTTTGCCAATCCAGATAATTTACTTTCTTCCACTTGATCTGTAAAAAAATCGATATAAATATAGTTATTTCCTAGTCCATGCATTTTGGTAAATGGTAATTGCATCTGTCTCGTCCTCATTTCTCTTCTGCTCGTAATGGTAAATTATTTTTATCTAACATCTTATAAATGGATTTTAACCTTGGAATACCCTCAGCTACTACCTCATCATTTACAAGAACAAGTGGATAGAATAGATCTTCCTGTATGATGCGTTTTACAAATGAATGATGTTTCTCTATATTTGGAGGATGTTCTATATCAATGTATTCAAATGTAACCCAATCTGTACAGTATTTTCTTCCTACTGCTGCTTGCAACCACTCATACGTATCTTTTGCGTTTGGTGCTCCCACGCAACTAGCACATACTTGCTCTGCTCCATAAACAGTAATTGTAATCTGACTCATGCCCTTCCCCCCGTCCTCTGATATCTTTTATTTTACAAAAAGTTAGATCAAAGTTAAAATAAAAATGATTATAGTACCTGTTCAGGAGGGGTATAAAAAAGTCCAAGGTCGGCTAAGATCTTAGGCATCCTTGAAAAAGCAGTGTACTTTTTCTCCGTGCGATGTATTGCTGTCGAAGATACTCTGTCCTATTGCAACGCTGATACTGACAGTCCTATACGTCGAAGTCGAGGTGGCTTAATTTCGAGTTGCGCAGGATAACCTAGAAGAGACTACTTTTTAAAAAAAGTTATCCACCATGTAGGAACGGATATAATTTCCCAGACAACAAAGGAATTCCATGCGTCAATTTTACCTGACCTTTTGAACCTCCTCTTACACGTGATTGTGGTCATGGATTTTTTAGATAATCCGTTTTATAATAGATAATAAGAAAGGAGAAGATGGATAATGCGTGAACAAGTACAGGAAGTATTAAACAAATTACGTCCATTCTTGCTGCGAGATGGTGGCGATGTGGAATTAATTGATGTTGATGAAAATGGCATTGTGCTTCTTCGTCTCATGGGTGCTTGCGGAAATTGCCCTAGCTCAACCATTACCTTAAAAGCAGGAATTGAACGTGCCCTTATGGCCGAAGTACCTGGTGTAACTGAGATTGAACAAGTATTCTAAATGTACTCATGAATATTCATAGAGAACCAAAGCTTATGCGCCTTGGTTGGTCAGCCCAGCCCGACAAGCACTAGAGTTTCTACGAAGATACTACCCACTTAACAGGAAAATTGAAGGACTTTGTGGGCTAGCGCTGAAGCTGGATATAGGTAAATCTTATACAAAAATTATCCACAATAAAAAGAAGGCTTCCGATAATTAGGAACACCTTCTTTTTTGTTTATTAGAAAAACTTGGCTTATCGCCAAGTCTTTAGCGAAAGCTGTAGTTTTTCTTATACTATAAACCATAAAATTTTTATACTTTCCTATAGTATTAAAAGATATTTTACTCAACTGGAGTTCGTGGTCGCTTACCGCTTAATACGCGCGTAACATTTTCTAAACAAAGATTCCACATATTCGTCCTTGTTTCTACACTTGCTGATCCAATATGCGGAAGTGCAACAACATTTCTCAATTGAAGCAAAGGATGATCCTTCGGTAGCGGCTCTTTAGAAAAAACATCTAACCCAGCTGCTGCAATTTGTTTTTCTTTTAGGGCTTGTATTAAAGCTGCTTCATCAACTACCCCTCCCCGAGATATGTTAATAAAGATAGCTGAATGTTTCATCATGCCAAAAGCATCAGCATCGAACATATTCTTTGTTTCATCGGTTAGGGGAACAATAGACACAACAAAATCTGCCTCACTTAATAATTCATTAAGTCCTAAATATGTCACCCCCAGTTTGTCTTCCGCTCTTTCGTCTCTAGATCGATTGTGATATAAAATATTCATCGAAAATCCTTTAGCTCGCTTTGCAATTGCTTTGCCTATTCTTCCCATACCGACAATACCAATCGTTTTATTATAGACGTCCGTTCCTGCTAATAAATAAGGAGCCCAGTGCTGCCATCTTCCCTGTTTAATGAAATCATTAGCCTCTAGTAATCGCCTTGCTGTAGTCATCAATAATCCAAACCCTAAATCAGCCGTCGTTTCTGTTAACACATCGGGTGTATTTGTTATAATGATATTCCTCGCTTTCGCAGCATGAATATCAATGTTATCATAGCCTACAGCTAAATTGGCAATCACTTGTAAACGTTGTACATTGTCTAAAAAAGCATTATCTATTTCTTCGGTTAACATACAAATTAGACCATCCGCATGTTTTGCTTCTTTTATTAATACTTCTCTTGGTACTGGAGTTTCCTCTTTTTCCCAGCAGGTGAACGTAAACTGATCCTGATAAGGTTTTAATAATTTTGTCGGGATGCTTCTTGTAATATAGATTGTCGGCTTATTCATCTTCTTCCCCTCCATCATCGCAAATTCTAATAACTTTTTTCGTGTTTTGGAAGATATTGTTTTAAAGCCAGTGTAACACAGGAATCTGAAGATGTTTACAATCTATATTTGCCCAATCAAAGAATTGGCTAACATGCTTTTCATATTTCGCCTGAAGTTGTAATAAATGGTGTAACTGATCATAAGCGTCTATTTGTTGTTCCGTTAAATTCCGTTCCAAACAATCAAATAGATGGATAGGAAAGAGTAATCTAGCATACACTAAACGCCAGGTAAATATAGAAAGCGGTCGTACGGTTTGATAATCTTGCAAAAACTGAATTGTTCCATGTTTGGGGTCATCCTGCAAAAACTGTTGACGTAAAAATTCAGCAATATCTCTGGCAGGATGGTCATAAACTAATTCCAATGGCCACATGACTGATTGGTACAGCTGATCTGAATATCGGCGGAAAGCGATGGTACCTTGGTCAGTCTCGTGAAAGCGTAACTCTTCTTCACTTTCTCGAATATATTGAATTGCATTTTCACTTACACCAATAAGATAAGGTAAGGTATCCATAATCAATCGATAATAAGCGTTTGGATTTTCTTGAGCTGCTTTTTCCAGACTTTCCTCTAATGCTGTAACCTTTTCTATCCATAGCTGCTTCCATTGTCCATAACTGGAAATTGTTTTGGGCTCATAAGTATAGGCACTGCCAACTTGATGAAATTGCGCTAATATCGTTCCACTGGATATACTTGGGGAATACGGGTGATCACTTCCTTGAATAACCATGTATTTAGTGTTTTGATGAGAGGTAAGCCACTCTCCTTGTTGATTACGGATAGGAATAGCCATATTACTATAGGAGCTCTCTTTTAAATAATAAGCTAAAACAGATTGCTCCATATGTATAATTTCATTGTTTTCCACAGAAGTGATAAAATAAATATATCGTTCTGCTTGATAACATTCCTTCCCATCAACCCAACGCTTTGTTTCGGGACGAATATTATAGTTTTCATAAAGCCACGTGCTGAATGACAATAAACTTACCTCCTTATCATTTTATCTCATTAAAAGCTTCCACGATGAGTGCTGAATAATTTTAATAGATGTGAAGCTTTATATAAGTTGCTTCCGTAATAGTTTATGATGTAAAGTCAGTTTTTTTACTAAAGAATGAAAGGATGATAAAAAGAATGAGTGAAAATACAAAACGAAGTGAATTAGAAGTGAAAGCCAGACAATGGTTAACAGAAAGAGGAGTATTAATAGATGATATTGCCGAACTTGTTTATTTCTTACAATCACAATACATTGAGCATTTAACACTTGATGAATGCAGACATAATGTCAATCGAGTTCTCGCTAAACGAGAAGTACAAAATGCAATTTTAACAGGTATTCAATTAGATGTGCTTGCTGAAAAAAGACAACTGGAGCAACCATTACAAAAAACGATTGACTCCGATGAAAGCTTATACGGTGTCGATGAAGTTATTGCTTTATCGATTGTGAATGTCTATGGTTCTATTGGTTTAACCAATTATGGGTATATTGATAAACAAAAACCAGGTATCTTAAAAAGATTAGATGACAAATCTACCGGAGAGTGTCATACATTTTTAGATGATATCGTCGGCGCAATTGCTGCAGCAGCTTCAAGCCGATTAGCACATGATAATGGGGAAGATGTGATATTAGACGATTAAAAAAGCAGGAAATATCCTCCTGCTTTTTTATTATAGAACACGCATTATACACACGATCCTTATATTTTACAGCTTATCGATCCATTCAGACAGATTTTGAACATAATGCGTTGGTTTTACCTTTAAATAATTGTATTCTGAAAATGGAGTAACTCCGGTAAACACCATTAATGTATCAATTTCAGCTCGAATACCCGCTTGAATATCAGTGTCATAATTATCTCCGATCATTAAAGCTTCGGCTTTATCTAGACCAAGTACATCAAGTGCTTCTTTCATAATTACCGCTTCCGGTTTACCAATAAAGATTGGATCTATACCCGTACATAATGTGATGACAGCGGTTAGCGAACCGTTTCCAGGTAACAAACCTCGTTCATTCGGGATGGACTTATCACCATTTGTTGAGATGAATTTTGCCCCATTACGAACAGCGATACTCGCTGTAGCTAATTTTTCATAGGTAATTTCACGATCAAGACCGATCACAACAACATCACAATTTTCGTCCTCTGCCATCGTAAGTCCTGCTTGTTCAAAAGCTTGAATGAGACCTTCTTCTCCAATTACATAACAGCGTGGATTTTCATAATTCGCTTTAATATACGAAACCGTTGCTAAACTCGTCGTGACAATTTGATTTGCAGTTGCCGGAATATCCATATTTCTTAGTTTATCGGCCACTACTTCTTGTGTTTTAGTTGAATTGTTCGTTACAAACACATACGGAATATGTTTATTTTTCAACGCGTGAACAAACTCCGAAGCAAATGAAATAGGTTCATTTCCTTGATACATTGTTCCATCTAAGTCGATTAAATAGCCTCGATATTTTTTGGTCATTCATTCATTCACTCCAATACACTACGAATAGACTGTGCTTTTATTGCGATTTGGGTTCATTTGTAAAAGCATGTGTTACCTGTTGATGCTCTTCATTTAAATAATTTCGAACATGGGTAGAGAATTGCTTATAAATAGTCAAGTTTGTTTGGATCGTTTTAATTAATACGTTATGATCCACTGATGTATAGGCCGAAATTAACATTCGTCTCAAACTAATCAACTCTTTGTATGCTCTTTCTTCCTCTTTTGGAATAACCTTTTCATCTAATAAAATATTGATAATGTCATTATAACTGCCAGGATCACGCATAATAAATCCGTCAATCATCATATTACCTACATCGAGCGTTGACTCAATAAAGACATGTATTGCTCTTTCTAAACTGAGTTTATCTGATAATGTTTTTGGAGGGCTTATCTTCAATATGTTAATTAATTCATCCATATACTGAAGTGTCTCCTCTAATTTCTTACGGTCAACAAAGTACATATGTCAAACCTCCATTATGAAATTACATGTTTATCATATCATATTCTATAGGAATATGAAGAAAAACATGATATAGTTGATCAAATAGCAATATTCAAAAAAAGGATAATATGGTTGAAAAATACGATATAATCAAAGATGAAACGAAAATGAAGGAAGTTCGCTATATCAGTAATATGGGGAAACTTCAGCGTTATGATTTGGCAATTGTAGAGCATGAACAGGAACCGAGCAAAAAGCTCATTATTAATTTACGGAAAAATCGTTGGACTACTATTGGAAAAAGATGACTTACATGATAAAGGAAAAATCGAACATACGTTTAATGAACCAAACATGGAAGCAGATGAAATTCGTCATTTTTTAAAAGATGTACTTTAACTGTCTTTCATAACTAAAAATTTAGAAAAACTTGGCTTGCCGCCAAGTCTTTATGGCGAAAGCTATAGTTTTTCTTATACTATAAACCCTAAAAATTTTATACTTTCCTATAGTAGAACAAATAAGTAGGGCCTTTCCATCCTCCACTTATTTGTTCATTTATACCAATCTTTCTTATTTAATCTTCCAATCTATCCTATTTCTAAGTAAAGGCTTTCCATTCGTGTTACTAAAATGATTTTACCTTTATTTACTAATAATAAAAGCAAGTAATCAGAGGGAACATTACTAATAAAGGAAAACTTCATTCAGTGGGGTTTTTCTTGTCCTTGAAAAACTGCAATGTACCACTGTCGAAGCCTTCCATCCTTGTCCTTAAAAAAGAAGAACACTTTTTCTAACGTGCGGTGTATCGCTGTCGTAGCTTTCCTTGTCCTTGAAAAAGAAGAACACTTTTTCTGCGTGCGGTGTATCGCTGTCGTAGCTTTCCTTGTCCTTGAAAAAGAAGAACACTTTTTCTGCGTGCGGTGTATCGCTGTCGTAGCTTTCCTTGTCCTGCCGATGCAAAAAAATCAGGCTTTTTGGTATCTTGATCTCACGCTTAGAATTCCTCATATACTCTATAACGCTTGAAGTAGGTATTTACTGCACCTTAGATGAGGGACAACGTCACCATGACATGAATGAATTGGAAGGGTGAAAGAATGGATAAGAAAAAAAAGGATTACTCCGATTTTTCTAATGTTAAAGATATGCATAACAAATTAATTCCTGAAGAGTTTCCAGAAGGGGCTTTTGGATTACCAATAAACGCGGATGCCCCTGTAGAAGGAAAATCAACCCCATGGGAAAAGGGTCAGCGTAGAGACAGCGCCTTCGTTTATCCAGATCGAGAACAACATGAAGATGTTCCCCGCAGAATACCAGGATCGCATATTATTTATGACGATAAAGAGCAGTAGATTTAATTAGCTACTGCTCTTTTGCAGTTATTTTTTTCAATACAAAGTAGGCACAGCCAAAGTTACAATACTCATACAGATAATCGTCCAATGCTGTTATCTTTGCATCCATTGGAACCTTCGTATGTTGAACCCCATAAAAACCCTTTAATCGAAGTTGCTCATAACCCCAATCCCCTACAATATAGTCATACTTTGATAATATATCCGAGTAACGTTCTTTGACAACTTCTTCGTTGAATCCTCCTTTATGGTTTTCTACTAGCTCGTACATCTTTCCATAAATTTCTATCATCTGTATCCCCCCATACTTTGTCTTTTCAGTTTATCACCTTTCCTCCAAACCCTCCAGAAAAAAACAGTATGATTTCAGGCTGAACCAGCAAACTAAAAACGAACCCCAAAATCAACTTGAGAAGGAGGTAATACAAATGGAACTAAAAAAAGTAATCCCAATAGGACTTACTACACTGTTTCTCATGACAGGCTGTATGGATAATGATACAGCTACCAATGAAAGAGAAGATATTAAAAACCAGCTTGATCCAAATGGTCAACTACAGGCACCTACGGATGAAAGCGCAGAAAATAAATTAGGGTATGTACGTTATACAAAAGATGAAATTGACAATGATAATGAAAATAATCGTTCTATAAGTATTGACCGAACCGAAATGGCTAATATGATAACTCGAATTATGCTTCGAGGTAATTCATTTGAAGAGGTGGCAACACTTGTTACAGACGAGGAAGTGTTAATTGCGTATGAAAAATCGGTTGACATTAATTCTGAGAAAGCAGCAGAAATAGCGAAAAAAACAGCTACATCAATCATGCCAGGATACTTTGATGTTCATGTAACCGACAATACCAATTTAATCGATGATATTCAAAGTTTGCATAATTCCAGAACAACCGATGGAGATTATGATAATACAATCGATAATATAATTAAAGAAATGAATCAACCCGCGAAAAATACCAATGAATGATGAAACTTCATTTGTGGGATTTATCCCGCAAAATATTCGTTAAACCAGTCGGCTATTTAGGAGCCGTTAATTCTCCATTAGATCTTTCCGCAGCACAATCTTTTTTGAGAAAGTTTACGGCTCCTGACATGCTGAACTTTATTTAAGGGATGAACCTACTTTTTAATAAAAAGAGTTTAACATTAGACTTAGCTTCCCGTTAATTTATACCTGACCCTTAAACTTGTATATTTACTATGTCTATTGGGAAAAGTAAAGACAGTATTTAATAATAACGAAAAACTTTAACGTATTAAGGGTGACAAATGTGTATGCAAAACGTTTTTTCACAGGGAGTTTTATATTATTGTTTTCTTTGCTAATTCAAAACCCAATTTATGCAGAGAAAACTATTTATGAACAGCGAATGGCTTTATTTAAGAAAACCGAAGCATTGACGCAAATTCCGTGGTATTATTTTGCTGCAATGGATAACTATGAACGAAACAAAAAACAACATGCAAATGATGAAAAAATTATTTCCATCGAATTCTCCCCTGAATTATGGTATGGATTAGGAAATGCTTCAATGATTAATGATGAGCGCCTTATTGACTTTTTTCATGGACAAGGTCGAGATGGAAATGGTGATCAAAAAGCTGATCCAAACAATCCGGAAGATGTTCTCTATACTATTGGTAATTATATTCTCCAATATGGGCAAACGAAAGAAGATATAAAAATTGCCTTATGGAATTTTTATAATCGGGATCTATCGGTTCAAACGATCATGAATACAGCAAAAGTATTTCAAACCTATCAAGAAATAAATCTAACGGATCGAGATTTTCCAGTAGCCACTTCCTATAATTATAGTTATCGAAGTACTTGGGGTGATCGTAGAGGGTTTGGCGGCTTACGAATACATGAGGGAACAGATATATTTGCTGATTATGGCACCCCTGTCAAATCAACAACCTATGGAGTCGTGGAAATGATGGGGTGGAATTTATATGGAGGTTGGCGAATTGGCATTCGTGACATTTACAATATTTATCATTATTATGCTCATATGAGTGGGTACGAAGACGATATCCAAGTAGGGAAAGTAGTAAAGCCAGGGGATGTACTAGGAAGTGTTGGTTCGACAGGATATGGCCCGCCGGGAACATCGGGTAAATTTCCTCCCCATCTTCATTATGGAATGTATAAAGATAACGGACATAGTGAATGGTCATTCGACCCCTATCCATATTTGAAAAAATGGGAACGAATGGCAAAACAAAAAGAGTAAAAACTTAAACCAAGCTACTGTCACACAATGAAAGGACATTTCAGTTTATAAGTGAAATGAAATGTCCTTTCTTATGATAATTCCGAATGTAGTAGAATTAAAATTAACTATGCTTCACCTGTTATACGGCAAGATTCATTTTTATTATTGAATTATTCCGTTTTTTCTCTCGATTTTTTTATAGCATATGTTATACTCGTTGCCAATCCTCCCCAAATAACAAGCATTCCTAAAACCATTACGATAATCGCACTAGTACTCATGTCATTTTGCCTCCTTTTTAGCAGACGAATAACTTGTTTCACTTACTGAGCGCCATTTAGGAATAGACATCAAAATTCCAAATACAAGTGCTCCAGCAGCCACAAACCATCCTGAGTATAAAATAAACGCATCCGGGTAGCCTGAATAATTCCCTGTTGGTGTATCAAAAAGTTTCATAATATTTAGTCGGAACAAATCGTACAGCATATAACCGAGTACCACTGGTGTAATCACATTTATACTTAACGGGAACCACCAGCCAAGCTTAATATCCGATATTGCATCTGCATGATCCCGCAAATTTTTAACTAATCGTAAAATCCATGCGACTAATATTACTTCAACTAAACCAAGTAACGCAACACCGAATTGATTAATAAAATAATCTACTGTATCCAGGAAATATAATCCGCCTTGTGTTGCATAAAGTAAAGAAATAATAGCAGCTAATCCTCCACCAAATAAGACAGACCTTCCTCGAGAAATTTTAAATTTATCAGATAAGCCTGCAACATAAGTTTCGGTTAGCGACAATAATGAAGTTACTCCGGCTAAAACGAGTGAGGCAAAAAATAAAAAACCAAATAGTCCATTCAAGCCAGGGAATTCATTTATAATAGCCGGAAATACGACAAATGCAAGCCCTACACCGTCAGACACAACCTCATCTACCGCTACCCCTGATTGTGTAGCCATAAAACCAAGTACGGAAAAAACTCCAATACCCGCAAGCAATTCAAAACTTGAATTTCCAAATCCGGTAATAAATGCATTGTTAGTAATATCTGATTTTTCAGGTAAATAACTAGAATAAGTGATCATAATCGCAAACGCAATCGATAAACTAAAAAAGATTTGTCCATAAGCGGCTACCCATACTTCTCCTGATAAAATACTGCTAAAATCAGGCTGGAAGAACGCTTGAAGACCTTCCAACGCACCAGGAAGTGTAATAGCACGAACAACAATAATTAAAAAAATAAATGCTAATAATGGAATGAAAATACGATTAGCAATTTCAATTCCTTTTTTCACACCCCTATATAAAGTAAATAAGACGATTCCCCAAACCACTATTAATGGTAACAGAACTCCAGGAACCATACTCCCCGCCTGCCCCGGATCAACTGTATTATTTAAATAATCTTTAAATAAAAAACCCTCTGTATCCGAACCCCAACTTAAATTGACAGAAAAAAACGCATACGATATTGCCCAGGCAATAATAACAGAATAGTAAGTGGAAATTATAAACGCAACGAATACTGCCCACCAACCAATAAATTCTGTTTTCTTGTTCATTTTTTTGTACGTCAGCGGACCAGAACCACGGTACTTATGACCCATGGTGAATTCCATAATTAATATTGGAATACCTGCAGTTAATAATGCAAACAAGTAAGGGATAAAAAAAGCTCCTCCACCATTTTCATACGCCACAGCTGGAAAACGCCAAATATTTCCTAATCCAACAGCAGATCCTATTGCCGCCAAAATAAATCCTGCTCTTGTTCCCCATTGAGAACGAGTTTCCATTCTTTAACCTCCTTTTACTTTTATTGTTAATTAATTAAAATTTTAAAAGGTTTACCCTTTTCAGATATTTATGGTTGTATTATAACGGCACTTTTATCTTATGTCAAAATATTTTCATATCAAAATTAATAAATAAATGAACTATAGTTATCCACAAGGTAGAAACAAATGCCTACACATTAAAAAATCATCCTCTTACATAGAGAGGATGATTGTTTTAATGCTTTGCTTTTGTAGTTTTTAAAAAATGCGTTAAGATTGCAAAACCAATAATAATAGCCATCGTCACAAGCAACGGTAAAACAATTTGACCAGTAAATCCTATAATTAAATAACCTACAGCTGCAGCTAAAGCTGAGAGAATGGCATATGGAAGCTGGGTCATCACGTGATCAATATGGTTTGCTCCTGCCCCCGTTGAAGATAAAATAGTCGTATCAGAGATTGGAGTACAATGATCACCAAATACTGCACCAGCAAGTACAGCTGCCATGGATGGCAACAGCATCTCCATATCTGTAATTGCCGTTACTTCAACTGCTATCGGCAGCATAATACCAAACGTTCCCCATGATGTACCTGTAGCAAGCGCCATAAAGCCAGCAATGATAAAAAATAAAAAGGGTAAAAAGGCTGGGTTTAAGGATGAGTTATTTACAATACCAGCTAAATACTCGCCTGTTTTTAATTCTCCAATTATCGAGCCGATAACCCAAGCTAACAACAAAATATAAATAGCAGGGAGCATGGTTTTCATACCTTCGAGTATAATCTTCACTGTTGAATTGCTTTGCCCGGCCTGTCTAATATGAAACAAATAAGAAGTAATAACGGCAACTGCTCCACCAATAAATAGCGAAAGATTGACGTTCGTATTAGCAAATATGGTCAAGATGCTGATATCACCTTCTGCAGCCATTGCCCCAGTAATCATCATGGAAGAAACAGTTGCAATCACTAGTACTGCAATCGGGACTAACAAATGATAAATTCTCCCGTTTTTATTTGGCGTAAAAACATCACTTAAATCTCCAGATACATTGTCTTTATTCGGACCAATCAAATCACCGGTTTCCATTGCCCTTGTTTCATGCTTTTGCATCGGGCCTAAATCCATTTTTAAGTAAGCAACTAAAAATACACTAATAATTGCACCTAATGCATAAAAATTAAAAGGAATCATTTTAATAAAAGCTTCTAAAGGTTCAAGTGAAGTTACTCCATTTGCAGCAAATATCCCGCCCATAATACCAATAATGTAGGCACCCCAACTGGAAATGGGAGATACGACAGTTACTGGTGCTGATGTGGAATCAATAATATATGCAAGTTTTGCTCGTGAAATTTTATGTCGATCAGTTAATGGCCGAGCTATTTGACCAACTGCTAAACTATTAAAATAATCATCAATAAAAATGATAACTCCTAATAATGCGCTCATTGCTTGTGCACCACTTCGGCTTTTCACTCGTTTGATCATCCAATCACCAAATGCGCGACTTCCACCAGACGCTTGTAAGAAGGCTGTCATAATACCAAGCAATAGTAAAAATGATAATAACAAGATATTGCCAATATTAAGTGTGTTATCAGAAATAAAAAGCGAATAAAATTGAACAACAATTTCTTTTATTGCTTCCCATATTGCAAAATCGTGAATGAGTATTGCTCCAACTACAATTCCTGTTCCTAACGATAATAATACATTTCTCGTTAATAAAACGAGCACCAGCATTAGAACTGCTGGAATAAGTGAATAAATCGTACCTTCCATTAATGTTACCTCCACTATAGTTGTTGGCAATAAGACAGGGAAACATACTGTTAGGGGAAATGGGTGAAGGAAATGAGAAAGGATTTGCTTTTACATAAAAAAGACAATGACAGAAAATAACCTATCATTGTCTTTACAATATACGTTATCCTCCATTTCGATCAGTAGTTCTCCATGCATATTGCTGTTCGCATGACAGTATACTCCTTATTCAAAAGTATACCAGCTATAATAAGTTCGACACTTATTACGCTTCGGCAATAAATCCTTTCATCTGACTTCATCGTTATCATCCTCAGTCAGACTACTAATATCCATTGCGCCTCTACCTCACCGATCTGATAAGGTGTTATTTATTTTATTTACCAAAGTATATTATAACAAACCATTAATCATTATTCAAGCTGTCTTTTGGCACAGCAATGTTTGGTCCTCCTTCTCCATCACCACCAAAAAATTCTGGTACATCCCCCATAATCACACGTGAATCCACATAAACTTTTGTACTTATTTCAGCGGTTTCTGTTGTAAATGGCACAACAATCTGCACATTAACTGTAACAGGGATATATATTTCTATTAATGCTGCATTAATGCCAAAATCCCTCATAATATACTCTACATCTGATTGAATACTTCCTACAATTTCAAAATGTACAGGAATCTTGGGACCCAGATTTGCCAAAATTGTACTTCCCGTTGCTTGCCCAATTGGGATCTCGACAACAGTCGGATCTTTATCCGCTAACTCATTTGCTGTATCTCCGTAATCTTGTGGTGGCATTTCCGGGTCATCGGTATCTAGCGTTTTTCCTTTATTCATCCCATATAAAAAGTACTCTGCTCTTTTAGTAGCAGCTCTCAATGCCCGATTCACTGCAGCCGATTTCCAACCAACAATGGAGACATTGTTTTCCGTATTTATTTCCATCAAATCATCAAAGCTAATATTTTCCGTTGATTTGACTGCTTCATTAATTGTTCTCGTTGCAAACTCCTTTGTCTTTTGATTCGCTATATCCATTAAAGATGGAGTAATTCCTTTATCAACAATGATAATGCTAAGGGAGGTCAAAATAACAAAAGCTATTGTCGTCATGAACAATATTACTTTAACAGGAGAACTGGTTTGCAAATGCAATCTTGGCCGTCTTTTCATGAAAAAATACCTCCTCAAAACAAATCTATGCTTGTTTTCAGAAGGTTAGAATTGAATTTTACTCATATCTTATTTGCCATACTTTACAAATGAATAGCGGTTTTAGAACTCACTTTAATTTCTTAGAAGTTTTCATAACTAATTGCCATTACCCCTTCTATTTTCTCCTTAACTTAGGGTGCCTTAGATACGGGATAAGGCTTATATGTCTGTTAATAAGCTTACTGCCTAAGCAATCAACATTAACGCATCCTTTCCGGTCATCCCTACTTTCCATCCATGTTCCTTTGCGGATTCGGTAATTTTTTCTAATGGTGCATGCAATAATTCATCGATCGTACGAACTCCAACCGCTCTACCAGCTACAATCTTTCTGTCAGCCAGTTTTTCATTTAACAAGTCAACGTCTAAGGCTGCACACATAATATATCCGACTTCATTGGCAATGATTAATAAATTTGTCTTTGGCAATTCTACACAAACCGCAGTAAAAAACATTCCTTCTACTTCTAAAGGATTCACTGTTATCATTCGTAAAAGGCCTCCTTCATCGCTTCTGCCTTATCTATATGCAAACGGAGACCTTATCGTCACTAATCTATTTATTTGAATATGCTCGTATCAATGTTTCAGCTAAAATATCCCTTAAAAATTCTGGCAAATAATAGTTTTTCACTTGTGATCTTGCAACTTCCGGTAATAGTCGTCCAAATGTAAACGTATCAGCTGTAGCTATGGTATACGTTTGATCAGCCTTTAATGGATATTTTTCTTCCAGATAGGCTTGTTTAACAAAAGCTTCACCGTTCTTTAATCGTTCCATGCATAAGCTCAAGCCAGAAAAAGCCATTTTACCTATTATTTTCCCCCGAAAACCAAAACCTTTTAATTTTAATTCAATAAACTCTTTTGAGAATGAAGAACGAATAGTTTCCAGCAATTCTCTCCCTGTCAATTCAACCACACAAGTATTGATAGGATGTGGACATATTCTGTGAATATCGCCATAAGTTACTACACCAGATGGCAAACTTTCCAGCAACAGCCCCGCATTAAGCATGGAACAGTCTGCATTTGTTTGTTGTTTAATTGAATCAGTTAAAGCTTGCAAAATAGGTGTTTCTTTTCGCCAATCGACCTCGAGTGTTTCAGGTAATCGCACAACAGGTTTAGCTAATATACGTTCTGCTTTTTGTTGATAGGTTGTAAGGATTTCCTCTGTTTGGGGGTCTTTTGGCAAGTGGGTAATATTCGTCGTATACGCCTCTTTATGTACCAATCTACCTTGCTCATGATCCCAAGTTAAGATAACCTCACCAACAAAATGACAGTGCTTTCCTGCAGCAGTAAGCAATGTATTATTTACTATCTCACCATTGCGTAAGAGATGGTGGGTATGTCCACCAATAATAACATCAATATCCGGAAACCGCTTTGCTATTTCCTGATCTTCGCTATAGCCAAGGTGAGATAACAACACAATAATATCTGCTTGCTGCTTTATTTTTCCAATCATTTGTTCCAATTGTTCATAAGGAGGTGATACATACCAATCAAGTAATTGATAATAATCATTAAATGGAGCAGTAAGCCCAATTACTGCAATTTCAACTCCATACGCAGATGTTAATATGACACTCGGATTTAACCAATCTGGTTTCTTACTGTTCATACTGTGCAAGTTTGCACACACTACCTCAAAGGAAGCCTCATCATATAAATAGGCCAAATCATCATGTGAGATTGTAATACCTTCATTATTTCCTAATGTTACTACATCATAGCCGGCTTCGTTCATTAACTGCACATTTGCTTTCCCCTTAAAGGCTTCAGCGATTGGATGCATTCGATCAATATGATCACCAATATCTACATTCCAACAAGATTTTCCCATCGATTGACAATTCTTTTTTGCTTCTTTTAAATAATAGGAAACTTGAGACCAATTATCAAAATTACTATGTAAATCGTTTGTGTAATAGAAATATATATGCTCTTTCATTTTAATTATGCTCCTTATGACAACCCTTGAAAAATCATTCGAATACCAATTATAATTAATAAAATCCGCAAAATCCATTCAAGTGCTTTGCTAGTCAAACGCTGGTTCACGATTGCTCCAAGCTTGCCACCAATCCACGCTCCAGGGATAAAAAAGAAAACATACTTCCACACAATATGCCCCAGAACTATATGTGTCCCGGCTCCAATCAGGCTGATGAAAAAAATCATAAACATAGACGTTGCAGTAGCAATATGGGCAGGTATCCCAAATAGCAGTATCATAGCTGGTACCATAATGGATCCTCCGCCAATGCCAAATAAGCCTGACAGCATGCCAACCCCCAAGGAAAGAAAAAAGCCTATTGTAACGGAAACTTTATAATAATAAGTGGTTCCATGTAATGAAAAACTACGTACACCTTTTGTATCTTTATTGAATACCCGTGTTGACTCTTTCCGTTTTATTAATAAAACCAAGGAAATACCTATCATGACAAAGCCGAAGTAAAGCAAAAATTGTTCCGTCGCAATAAATTGATTTAACCAGGAACCTATTATTCCGCCTGGTATGCTACCAGACAATAATATTAGTCCAGTCTTATAATCAATCCGGTTATTTTTCCAATAAGTAAAGCTTGAAGATAACGCAGTAAAAACCATTGACACTAAAGAGATGCCAACAATTGCTTGCGGGGTTGCCCAACCAAACCCATCAGTAATCTGAGATAAAAATAGCAAGCAAGGGATAAGTACAATCCCTCCGCCCAATCCCATTAGAGAACCAACAAAAGCAGTTATAATTCCAATTAAAGAGCAAACTACAACAACCAAAATATATCCCTACCGTCCAAACAGTGATACTTTCTCACCTATAATAGTAGCATTGTTTTTCACCTATGGATATAGAAAGTTATTCTTTAACATAACATTTACAATCTAACAAAAGTTAAAAACTGTAAAAAACATTTTTAGTAAAAAATCCGGTTAATGACGTGTCATGACTCCAAGTGTATTTACTTCCAAAGGAATATTTGTATTATGTTAACTTGTCATTTCAAATCGTATACCATATGTCAATTTAAGATATACTTTTATAAAGTGAATCAATCAGTGGAGGGGTTCTTTTTCCCCACTGATTGATAGAATGAACACAATTGGGCATTTAACTTGCTGTTGGGTTCCTTCACTTATCCTCCTAGGTTTCACCTCGCGGCATCGAAGGGCAGGTCTTACAGCCAATTACACACGGAATAAAGTGAAACTTCATTCAGTAAGAGTTTTCTTCCATCTCCTACTGAATGTTAGTACCTAGAAGGGTATGACCTAAAGGCCCCCTGAACGAATCGGGCATTTAGGTGCCGTTTTCTCCCACTTAGACCCTTTTGTATCAACTCAGGCTCTTGAAGTGGGAGTCTTACGGCACCTTACATACGGGATAAATGTAACGATTACATACTGACCAGTTAGTACCTTTTAGGCGTAATTTAAATTTCACATTATCAAAAGCAATGTAGCTCATTTATTTCAAAATCCCTTGTAAGAGAATTTTACTATATAGTCCAACAAGCTCGTCTGCTGTTACTTCCCCATCTGGATCGTACCATTTATAACTATAGTTAATTAAACCCAAAATTCCAAAAGTAACCATATCAGCACGTAAATCGTTTCTAAACTCCCCGCTTTTAACGCCATGTCGCACAATCGTTTCAATATTCCAGCGAAATTGTTTACGTTTCTGTTTAATAATATCCATATTTTCATTAATTAAATGCCGCATTTCTCGAAAGAAAACTCGTCCACTGGCACCTTTATCTTTAATATCGTAAATTAACAGTACGATGATGGCTTTAAGCTTTTCTTGATTTGTCATCGGCTGTTGCATGATTTGCTGTTGCCTTTTTATTAAATCTTCAATGTAAGAAGAATGAATTTCCATTAACAATTGCTCTTTACTATTAAAATAGTAATAAAATGTTCCTTTCGTTACACGTAACTGATCAACAATATCTTGGATAGACGTTTGGCTAAATCCTCTGCTTTCAAATAGTTGGACGCTTGTCTCAATGATTTTATGCCTCATATTTTACGCTCCGCTCTATATATAATTTATCAACTAATGTATCATAATTGGTTGATCAGAATCTATCTTTGTTTACAGTGCATGAGCGCCACCATCAACTGTTAAAATATCTCCTGTGACATAATCAGAAGCATGGGATGCTAAAAAAACTGCAGCACCTTTTAAATCTGTTTCATTCCCTAACCGATTTAATGGTGTTCGATTTAGTATCATATTTTCTTGTTTTTCAATAAGAGTTTGAGACATCTTGGTCGGAAAGAAACCTGGCGCAATAGCATTTACATGAATATTATATTGTCCCCATTTAACAGCTAAATCTTTCGTAAACGTAATAACTGCTCCTTTACTTGTATTGTAACTAATGGTTTGCATAAAAGACGGTGTTCCTCCGAATCCAGCAATGGAAGCAATATTAATTATTTTTCCACACCTCTGGGAAATCATTACTTTGCCAACAGCTTGACTCATCAGGAAAGTTCCTTTCACATTTACATTCATCACTTTCTCCCATGCCGAAACTGGCATTTCTTCTACCGGAGCTGCCCAGGTAGCGCCACTATTATTAACTAATATATCTATTGTTTTAAAATAAGCTACCGTCTTTTTGACTACTTCTTCCACATTTTCTGGATTTGTTACATCACAAGCTAATCCAAGTGTTTCAACTTTATATGTCTTTAACTTATTAGCCATCTGTCTACAGGCAGATTGATCTCTGGAACAGATCACAATATTTGCACCTGCCTCAGCCAATGCTTCCGCAATTTGAGCCCCTACTCCTCTAGATCCGCCAGTAACAATTGCAGTTTTTCTTGTTAAATGAAACAAGTCCAAAACACTCATTAACAGATCTCCTTTGTGTAAACTCAACTTTGATACTTCTTAATTTCTAATTTTACAATTTGACGGCTACGAACTTCATTCGAACTATCCGCGATTCTCAACGTACGCGTATTTGCATAAAAATGTGCTAACGGAAAATCCTCATTAACACCTGCTCTCGCCAAATAGTTTAATCGTACAATCAATAACGCGTTGAGCAATATTTGGTGCAACTGCAACTATTTTAGTCATTGTAATTTCCGCACTTGCTTGCTTATTTCTAATCGCATCCATCATATAAGCTGCTATTAATGTCAATATCCAAGCTCCATCCTAAATTCAGCAATCCATTCCCAATTTACTCCTAGTTTAGCAAACGATTTTTCATATGATTTTCGTTGCAAAGAGCGTTATATCATTAATTGTAAAACCCGTTCAACAACACCAATAAGCCCATTAATTGCTCTTTTAGCTTAATGACTTTTTCGGAATATGAAAAATCTAACTTCATGACTCCGATGAGCATAATTTTTACGTTTTTATTTTTTAAAAGCAGACAAGTACACCAACATACTAACCGGTTAGTATGTTTAGTATACAGATAATTATGTTAATAAACAATGTTTTTTATAATCTTTTAAATCTTAAACAATAAAGTGAAACTTCATTCAGTAGGAGTTTCTTCCATCTCCTACTGAATGCTAGTACCTAGAAGGGTATGACCTGAAGGCCCTTGAACGAATCGGGCATTTAGGTGCCGTTTTCTCCCACTTAGACCCTTTTGTATCAACTCGAGGCTCTTGAAGTGGGAGTCTTACGGCACCTTACATACGGGATAAAAGAAACTTACCTCTTAAATCTTTATAAAAAGATTACGTTTTACAATGAGTAAATACATATTTGCTGTTCACAACCTTATTTTTAGGTTGAGACATAGTACATTTTTGCTAAAAATTGATTTGATTTTACTTTAAAATGAACTATTAAAAAACTCAAGAGACAGATTTACTTTAATCTCTTGAGTTAATACTTATATTAGAATTATGCTTTCAGTAACTTCTCTATTTCTTTTTCAAACGTCTTAGGCTCTTCTGACGGTTCAAATCGTTTTTCAACCTTACCTTCTTTATCAATTAAAAATTTAGTAAAGTTCCATTTAATTGAATCTCCTACTAACCATTGTGGATATTCTGAAGAAATCTTCATTTTTAATAATTTTTCTGCCATATTTGTTTCATCAAAGCCACGAAATGGTGCCTTTTGTTTTAAATAGTTAAATAGTGAATGCTCATCTGCACCATTGACATCAATCTTTCCCATCATAGGAAAGGTCACACCATAATTTGCCCGGCAAAACTCTGCCGCTCCTTCATTGGAATTTGGTTCTTGCTCTGCAAATTGATTACACGGAAAACCAATTATTTCAAATCCTTGTTGATAATACTTATTATAAAACTCTTGTAACTGTTCAAATTGATAGGTGAACTGACATTTACTGGCCGTATTAACAATTAAAAGGACCTTTCCTTGGAAATAAGATAAAGGGAGTGTTTCTCCATTTCGTTTCTTAACAGTAAATTGATGGACGGTCATTATTATCTCCTTCTCTTCATAAGTATTATTTTTTTATTAAATTTAATTAGTACGTCGAATATTATAAACTTTAACATGAAACCCAGTTAAATGTCCCGCTACCTAACTTATATAACATCCTTTAAAAACTTTCAAATATTATAGGACTTATATAAAGGAATATCCCCAATTTTTTCAGCTGAAGTAATGCCAGCTGCCAAATCAAACAAAACTGCACTCGGAACAATCGGAACCTTAGTAACTTCAACACAGGAGAAAGGATATGTTTCTTTTTTATTAATTCTCTGATATATTAGGTATTAACTAAAAATAGTAGGTGATACCTAAAGGGTGAGGTTATTAAATGGGGAAACAACCTTTTCTATCAGTAATCAGCAATTAACAAGAATTATACTATCCTACATATGAGAATCGAGAGAATACCAAGCAAGATTAATTGGTCTGATGGGAACAGCAACAGCGTGTCTAAGATATACAGAACATACCATAGCTCTTGGAGCAAAATGCTTAAATGAATTTTTAGATGTGTCAAATAAAATTCATATGGGAAGTTAGAGGATTATCTTATTGAGGAACAAATACACTCAGAGCGTAAAAGCATGAAGTAAGAAGTTTCATTAAAAATTAGGTGTATAGGTAACCGAAATTAGGTTAATCAACCAATAAATTTATTCCATTAAAGGGCCAGATTGTTAGTAACTCATTTTCAAAACAAAGATATTTATGCTGAACAAAGAATGACTAATTAAGATATTGTTTATGTTAAAAAGGCTAGGGAGAAAAAATGGGATGTTTTACGATTTACAAGGTGAAGCATATATGTCACCAATTGTGGGAATATTATATTCAGCTGTGAAAGAAAATAGCCAACGACTACAATTTATCACCGATGGTATGTCGCAAGAAGAAGTAGATTATAAGGGTCCAAATAACAAATTTAATAGTACAGCTCAATTAATAAAACATATCATGTATGTTGACCTTAATTGGGTTTATAGAATAAAAGGGCAACCACTTCCTGTTTCTTTAAAAGAGCAATATGGCCCCATGATAGATGAAAATAATAGGCTTTCGATGGTTAAAGGCAAGTCTTTGAACACACTTATGGATAAATATGAAGGTGTATTAAGAATGTTGAAAGATACATGTACACAACTAACAGATGCTGATTTAGATAAAGTTGTCACTTTTGGTCATGAGAATGAAAAGCAAGCAACCATTCGATGGGGCCTTTGGCATATGGCTGACCATAATCGCTATCATCAAGCTCATATCAATCAGCTTAGAAAGTGGTATAAGGAAAAAAATTAATTTCATTATTTATTCCAGAATAGGGCGCTGTTCTTTAACAGGGATGCTGTTTTGGGGATACCCCTATTTATATATGTACTTAGATGAATTAGAACAGCCAGCGAGGAATTAAAAGATATTAGAAAAACTTGGCTTGTCGCCAAGTCTTTAGCGAAAGCTGTAGTTTTTCTTATACTATAAACCCTAAAATTTTATACTTTCCTATAGTACAAAAAACTACATTGTACATAGTAAGGCATGGACAAACAGATAGCGTATGAGGAACTTGCCCTCTAAAATCCAAGCTAATTTGGATCTTCGCTACTTTCGTTTATTAAGTAAACAGCAAGAACATATGAGGGATTATGTAAAGAATAAGTTCATTAGTGTTCAATAGTTAGAAGAAAAGTTTGGAGATAGAATTCATCGGTTATTTGAATTAATACCTTTACTAAAGACAGAAAATATAGATAAAGATTATTTAAGGGAATTCATAATTAAACACCTAGATTTGTTAAATGAATCTTTTTATGGAACAAGGTCTAAACTAAGGAAACTTATTCGGTTCTATGATTAGGTAAAAAATAACTTATTCAGAGGAACATGTCCTTTACCATCCAAGCCAATCCCTCGCTCTTCTAAATATTGCAGGACCCCGTCAGCAGCTGTTAAACCGAAAGCACTTCCACCCGACAATGTGATCGCATGAACTTTATCAACCATGTGAATTGGATTTAACAAGTCTGTTTCACGCGTACCCGGTGCACCCGCCCCCTTACATCCACACCACAAACGGCTCCATCTTCAACAACTACAACCGAACATCCCGTTATTGCTGGCATGTTTTTGATGTTTCCTACTTTATTTTTGGGAACATCCGTAATATTTCCGTAAAGCATGAATAGCCCCCTTTCTCTTTATCTCGCATCTAAGATAGAGCAAGACTCCCGCTTCAAAAGTTATAGAGAATATAAAGAAATCTAAGGCGAGAGATAACTACAACTAAATGCCCGATTCGTTCAGGTCGACAGGACAAGGAAAGCTTCTTGAATAGGCATCGCACGCAGAAAAAGTGACCTTCTTTTTCAAGGACATGGAAAGCTACTCCTCGACACATCGCGGTTTTTCAAGGACATCGGAGATTTCATCCTTTGTTCTACTGCTATTAGTAAAGATCAAGGAAAAGCCCTACTAAACAAAGTTTCCCCTTTATATTTCTTTCTATATACCATCATTAAGAAAGAACTAATACTTTTCCGTACCTGGGTGAAGATAACTAAGATCAATATTGTCAAATACTGTATCAAGAGAAAAGCCTTTTGTCCTTTCTGGAATCTGTTCCTCTATTACACTCAAATTCTCCAGAAAGATCTCACCATATTATAGAGAAATTCTTCATTCAGATCAGCATAACAAATAATACATTTTCAAGATCCTATTGAATCTTCAGGTTAACTTGAGAAAACCCTTACTGAAAAGTAATCTATTCCCTATTCCTTCTCCGACAGCCTCAACAGTTTTCAATTTTTCCGGATTCCAAGCTACTACTTTTACACTGTTCCTAATATCTACTTCAGTTATTGTTGAATCTCTAGCCCTCATACTGCTTGCTCTAAACTATACGCCAACAATTCCATCTTCTATTTAATTGGCATTATGTCCAATTGAAGTAATTATCCTATTTACCCTTTAAGTATTACTCATCAAGAAATCGTCTTCATAATTAAAAGTATAAGTTTCTCCTCCTACCTTTTTCTAATTATCGTCATTAAAAACAATATTTTGTTGTTTATAAATAGATATAATATTTTTTGTTGGATATACAAAAATAATGAAGATGATATTTTATACTTTCCTTAAATCATGTGAGAGGATCGAATGGAATGCATACTTTTCAAGAACGTTTGAAGGACTTAAGAATTGAACACGGATATCTGCAACAAGAATTAGCAAGCATTCTAAATATAAGTACAAGTGCTTATGGTTACTATGAACAAGGTAGAAATGAACCCTCATTAGAAACGTTAAAGAAAGTAGCTGAAACATTTGGCGTGTCAACTGATTATTTACTAGGCTTAACAAACACAGCTAGTACGGACTATGAATTCGACGATCAACTAACACTTACAAATGAAGAAATGAATGTTGTGAAAAACATGAAGGATTTAAAGCTTTTACAGGAGCTTGGGGAAGATCCAAAAAATGTTAAAAGGCTTCAAAGGTGTTGGAAATTTATTAAAAATGAACTTTTTATCGAAAAGAAGAACCAAGAGCATACATGAAAATGCACTTCTGCTGTAGAAAGCTGGCTTTTCCTCCTTAGTCGAGCCAGCTTTAATGATAAAAAATTATCTAAGCGACTAGTTACCGTAATTTCTATACTATTTTTAGATTCAAATAAAAATAGTCACTCCAGACAGATTTAATGCCTTATATATAATCCCCCATATTTAACGATCCGTAAATCTGGATTAATCACTTAACAAAATATCATAAAGATATACTGGCTATATGGTTAATTTAAAGCAATAACATAGAAATAAATAATTCATTGACATATTAAGTAAGAAGGACTATGATGAATTTGAAATCGATTTCACTTAACTCAACTTGTCTACTCAAGTAAACAAGTTATTTCAATGAACACTTGAGCTAAATAGAAAAAGAAAATACAGTTGGAGGTTGATTACTTTGGCTATTGATAAGACAAGCTTTGTTCCTATTTATTTACAAATTAGTGAAGACTTAAAGTCACAAATATTGTCAGGAAAATATCAAAACGGAGATCGTCTTCCATCTGAAAATGAATTAGTTGAACAATATGAAGTTACTCGTACTACGATCCAGCGATCTCTATCTGAGCTAAGCAATGAAGGAATTATCGAAAGAATTCATGGCAAAGGGACATATGTCCGCTTAAGAAAGGTTCGTGAAAACATTTGGAATTTCAGTGGTTTTTCAGCTTATGCAAAGAAAACAAATCAACGGCCAATTACAAAAGTTATGAAGCATGAAATCATCACTAAAAAGCAAAAGAATTACTTAAAGTTAATTCGCCTACGTGGTTTTCAAAAGCAAGACAAGCAAGAATGGATGACGTTAGATACGTCCATTTTAAATTTAGAAATGTTTCCTGCGCTAGATAAATATGATTTTTCTAAATTATCATTGTATGACACATTAGAAAAGAACTTTGATACAAAACCAAATTATGCACGTCTTCATGTGAAAGCGATTCACGCAAATGAAAAACTGATGAATTACTTCAAAATTACTTCCTCCTCCCCTTTACTAAATGTTCAAGGAACTGTTTTCGATCAACATGGGAGAGCAATTGAAAAAGTAAATGTTATCTATAGTGATCATGCTGATTTTAATGTAGTTATAAATATTTAAGGCTGTTTAAAGAATAATAGATATCAAGGAGGACAACCATGAAAAATCAAATCTTAGGAACACTTTACGGACTAGCAATTGGAGATGCTATGGGAATGCCATCTGAACTTTGGAGCCGAAGAAAAGTAAAAGAATATTTCGGGAAAATTGAAACCTTTTTAGACGGCCCAAAATCAAATGAAGTTGCCAAACACTTTTCAAAAGGCCAGTATACCGACGATACAACTCAAGCACTCATCATTTTAAATGCTTTAATGGAAACTGAGTTTGAGCCAAATGATCAAGTAATTGCTGAAAAGCTGATTGAATGGGCAGAAGAAATCCACGCATTTGATAATGAAATTCTCGGACCAAGCTCAAAAGCCGCTCTCCTAGCGGTTAAAAACGGTAAGGATGCATCCAAAATCACAGCAACCGCTGTAACAAATGGTGCTGCAATGCGAATTGCACCAATTGGTTGCTTATTTAACTCCAATCAATCCGATGCATTAATTAATTATGTATGGCGAGTTAGCAAAGTAACCCATGCATCCGATGTTGCTATTACTGGAGCTGCAATGATTGCAGGAGCCATCAGTTCAGCCATGGAGAAAAAAACATGGGAAGAAATCGTAACAGATACGATGAATATTCATGACAAGGCACTTGCTTATGGTGCTGAAACCTTCAGTCCGTCCCTAAAGGCACGTTTAGAGCTTGGACTCGAATATGCTCATAAATTCTCAAATGATGAAGAAGCGTTTTCCAATTATATTTATCGGGTTATAGGTGCTGGCGTATCAACAAGTGAATCTGTACCTGCTGCATTAAGTATTGCTTATTATGCAAAAACTGTAGAGCGTTGTGCAATCTTAGCTGCCAATTTAGGAGGAGACACAGATACAATTGGAGCAATGGCAACTGCCATTTGTGGAGCAAAACAAGGCGCCGATGAAATGGACCCAAGCTATCTCCAAACCATTAATGATAATAATAAGGTTGATTTTAATCACTATGCACAAGCTTTACTGCACTACCGGAAAAATTGACCAAGGAGGATATTAAAAATGACTGAAAACAAGAACATGATTACCGTTCCTTCAGAAGAAAGAATTGGCAAACCGAACGATTTGTTTTTCATTTGGTTTGCTGCAAACATCGGTATTTTAGGTGTTGTATATGGCGCAATGATTGTTGGTTTTCAATTAAGCTTTATTCAATCGACCTTAGCTGCCCTGATTGCCGCACTTTCCTTCATTCTTGTTGGCTATATTAGTGTGATTGGAAAGAAAAATGGTATCACTACGTTCATGTTATCAAGAGCAGCCTTTGGAACAAAAGGAAACTGGATTCCTAATTTTCTAGGATGGTTGAATTTAGTTGGATGGCTATCTGTTAATGTCGTTACTGGCACCCTGATTTTACTTTCCTTAGCCACTATTTTTCATATCGATCAAAATAGTACCATCACATTGATTTGCTTGCTTATTTTTGCAACATTAGTTTTACTTTCTGGCTTATTGAATCAACAGCAATTAGCTAAATTACAAACATTTTTCACGTATGTTTTTGGCGGTCTGACATTGATTATCTTAGTTATTCTGATTCCTCAGACTGACTTTCAACAACTATTTTCTATGCCAAATGGAAGTTGGTTAAAAGGATTCCTCCCAGCTGTGTCTATCATTATGGCAGGGACCGGAATTAGCTGGTCGATTGCCGGAGCAGATTACAGTGCTTATCAGTCACCAACTAATAAAAATAATGCCATTATGTTTAGTGTATTATTTGGAGCAATTATACCTTTATTTGTAATCATGTTTGTTGGTATATTATTAAGCACTTCTCTACCAAATATTGCAACATCAGCAAATCCAATTGACGTAATTGCTCATGCTCTTCCATCATGGATTTCAGTAATTTATTTTATAACTGCAGTAGGTGGATTAATCCCACAATGTATTATTAGCTTAAAATCAGCAAGAGTAAATTTAGAAACGTTAAATATACAAGTATCAAATCAGGTATCCTTAATGATTCATGGTGCAATCATGATTCTAATTCCTGTTTATGTGCTCTTTATTTCACAAGACTTTCTATATAATTTTCAATTATTTCTTGGGTTACTCGGCATTGGAATCGCTTCCTGGGCAGCAGTATTTATAGCTGATTACTACTTTAATCGAAAATCCGGGTATGACCTAAAGCTGTTAGAACCCAAAGGATCACATTCTTTTAACAAAACCGGAATTATAAGCTGGTCCATTGGCGTCATTATCGGTTTTCTATTTACTAACACCGACTTTTTTAGCGGTCCATTTGCTGTGGGTATTTTTCGGGACAATAGTTTAGGATTATTACTCGCCTTTATTTGTAGCTATATCGCCTATGTTCTTATCCATCTATTTATGAGTGATCGGAGGGAAAATGAATGAAACAAGAGCAAACAGCAAATAAAAATGTCTTAATTATTGGAGCTGCTGTAATCGATATGATCGTTCATGTGAACCAATTACCAAAAACAGGCGAAGACATTTACGGGAAGCATGTAGAAACGATGGTTGGCGGCTGTGCTTATAATGTGCAACAAGTAATAAACCACTTTGGTATAAATCATGATTTATTTGTTCCAGTTGGTATTGGTCCACATGCTCATATTATCCGTACACATTTAGAAAAGCAGCAAATACCGATTATTTTAGAGGATACGTCTAAGGACAATGGATGGAATATTTCATTTGTGGAACCGGATGGAGAACGTACCTTTCTGACTATCCCTGGCTTGGAAACAGAATGGCGACATGAATGGTTTCAACGTATTCATCTAGCGGATTATGATTATATTTATTTGTCAGGGTATGAACTGGAAGGAACCTCTGGTGAAGTATTAGTTCAGGAAATCATGCAAAATAGAGCAAAACACGCCAAAATCATTTTTGATCCTGGTCCGCGCATCGCTTATTTAGATAAAACTGTATTGGAAACCATTTTAACTGCAAATACAATTGTACACTGTAACTTAAGCGAATTAAAGGAGCTTATGTCTGTTAAGACGGTGACAGAAGGCGCAACTTTCCTATATCAAAAAACCAAAGAAGCAATTGTCGTAACAATGGGAGCAGAAGGCTGTTTCTACCTAGACAAGAACCGTTCTGGAATCATTCCGGCTAAACCAGTGAAAGTAGTTGATACCATTGGTGCAGGTGATTCACATACTGGTGCTTTTATCAGTGGTTTAGCTCAAGGGTTAACCCTTGAAGAAGCATGTCGATTAGGTAACCGTACCTCCGAAAAAGTCGTTCAGCAATCCGGCTGTAACTTGACAAAGATACTTTAAAAACTAAAACAAACATCCTACTGTCAATCAATAAATCAGTAGGGTGTTTGTTTGTAAATAAAATCTGCAATGCATTCACATTATTACTCTAGCTTTTCGCTCTGTAAAAAGAAACATATTCAAGTAAATCACACAAATCTATCCTCAATCTATACTTTTTAAATCCTTTATATAAGCTGCAACTTCTTCTAGGGTGGATGTTGTAACTTTATTAACAAAGTATGAGCCAATTATAGCTCCATCAGCACCATTTTTAAAAACCTCAACTACGTCTTTTCTTTCTTTAATCCCAAAACCAACATAAATAGGTAGATCACTATGCTTTCTAATCCGTTGCATTGTCTCTATATAATTAATAGGGACATGATCAAAGCTCCCTGTTTTTCCAACCCCACTCATACAATAAGCAAACAGACGATTATTTCTCAACTTCTCCTGTAAAGTAATGTTGGAAATGTTCTCATTGTACAGCTGAATTGGAGATGGAAAGTCATTTAACGTAATCATTCTATCAACACAAAGCAGCCCATCATAATCCATTTTCTCATCCAGTAAATGGTATTTGTCCAAGCCGTCCTTATATGTCATTAAAACTACCTTAAATGAATATTTTTCTCGTATTTGCTGTAATATTTTGTTTAAATATACTTTATTAAAACCCTGTTCCAATACTTGTTTATGGCTGTTTTGAATAATTTTTCCATCCATATGAGCATTGGCTACTGGTATACCTAATTCAAGTACATCGACATGATATTTTTCCATTATATCAAGGATGGAAAAAAATTGATGTTCATTTGGGTAACAACAAGGCAAGTAAAGTGCAAGCTGTTTCACATCCCTATCCTCCAATCATTTTAAGCAATAATCCTAATAACGGGCCATATAAGGCGTAGTCTGTTTCACTAAGAATCCGCATAATCGAAGCATAGGATCCAATATATGGTAGTAAAAGTGCTTGTCCAATAATCAGAATTAAACCATTGGTGAAAGAGCCGATTAATGCCCCACGTACACCTCCGGTAGAGTTACCAAAAATAGCTGTTACAGCTCCTGTAAAGAAAGTAGGAATGAGAGCAGGAAAAACTGCAATTGGATAATCAATCATTGCTAACAAGACCATACCAACAAAGCCTGCAACTAAACTTGTTAAAAACCCTACAATTACTGACGTTGGATAATTAGGAAATAATAGAGGTACGTCTAATCCTGGCTTTGCATTTGGTATAACTTTATCAGCGATACCATGAAATGCAGGAATAATTTCTGCTAAGAGCATTCGTACGCCGGACAATATTACTGTAATCCACAGACCAAATTGTAAACCGTTCAATAGAGAAAATGTAAAGACATCTCTTCCTTCACTAATATTATTGGCAACCCAGCTCGGACCAGCTATAAAAGATACAATAAGGAATAACAAAAACATGATAATTGTAAGCGCAATCGTCATTTCGCGAAGAAAATTTAAACTCTTTGGGATTTTAATGTCTTCCAAATCACGCTCTTTATTTCCAAATAACCCACCAAGTTTTGCTGCTATCCAAACCCCACTAGAACTGGAATGACCAAGCGTAAAACCTTCTCCGCCTTTTACATTCTTCATAAGGGGTGCAACATAAGAACAGGTGAAAGTCAAATAAAATCCTAAAATAAAGGAGCCAGTTAAAACTAGTGGAATAAATCCCATATTTGTACCAAATTTCAGTAGGGCAGCAATTAACCCTGCATAAAAAAAGGATACGTGAGCAGACAAATGCACATATTTAAATGGTGTTAATCTGGCAAATAAAATATGGATAATAAATCCTAATGCAAATATTAATGCCATTTCTGTTCCTATTTCCACAAAGCTTTCTGTTTGTGCTTCTGCAAGTGTTGGAATTTCTGCATTCAGGTGAAAAACTTTACTTAGCATTGGCTGTAATGGAAGCAATGAAATTCCTAATGATTGCGCTCCAGTATTAATGAGTAAAAAACCAATCATTGTTTTAGCAGTACTTGAAACTATTGAATCAAAGCTTTTTCTTTGCGCCAACAGCCCGATAAGTACAACCATACCGATTACAAATACTGCCTGACTGAAAACATTATCAATCAGATACATAATAAAATCCATAGTTGCCCTCTCCTTAGATTGTATTCAAGTGCATGAATTAATTTTTTTAAAAAAGAGTTTGATAGTTATTAAAACAACTGGATATCCCAACCTTGGGAATATCTGGAGTAACCTATAGCGTGCATGAGTTACTCCAATAATTACTGTTTATACATAAATGTTGATCTAATCTTCATTCGCCTAAATATATTTATTGAATTACTTTTAATAATTCAGTTCTTAACAACTCCTTATCCATCATGTTGTCAATTCTCACTATTTTTGCTTTGGAGTGCCGTAAAATATCTGCAAAATCTGAGGTAGTAATGACAACATCGTAATTATCTGCGCTAACAGAGCCAATATCTGAAGCTTCTACATTTGCTTGAATCCCTTCTTCAGCTAACACCTGTTGTGCAAAAACTCTAAGCATCATACTACTTCCTACACCTGCTCCACAAACCGTAACAATATTTAACATTAGTTACCCTCCTCTTGAAATATTTTCATAATTTCCTTTGGCGTTTTTGCATTTAAAATTGCAGCTAATTTATCTTCTTGATTTAATACGCCAACTAACTCAGATAATGCAGTTAAGTGGGTTTCATGATCTATAGCACAAAATCCGATAACAATTTTAACCGGATCATTGGTTCGATGACCAAATTCAATTGGTTCCTTCAATGTAACGATGCTAAAACCAATATCCTTTGCTCCATACTCAGGTCTTGCGTGAGGCATTGCTATACCAGGTGCAATAACAATATATGTGCCATTTTCGTGGACATTATCAATCATAGCCTGAATATATGTTTGTTCAATAAGATTATTTTTCAAAAGTATTTCCCCACTACACCTAACAGCACTATCTCTATCTTTCAGTTCTGCTTGTGTCATAATTAACTTCTCATTTAATACTTCTATTAACACAGGATTTGTACTCCTCTCTATTTTTGGCAATTTCGTTGCATCGTGCTGAAAATAATTCTGTAATTTATTATGAAGAGCTACTGGATCATGAATGGTACAATAGGGATAAATAATATGAAGAATATCCAACACAAGTAACTCTTCTCCTTCTAACTTTTCAAGCATCAATGTTAACTTTTGTATATCTTCTTTAGATAGTACAGGATTAACAGTTACAACCTGTGTCTCATTCATTTCTAGCGGGACTGTCGTAATTACTAAATCAATTAATTCAGTCTGTACAATTTCATTGGCCTGTCTTGCCGGAAAAGAACCGAGTACACGGAGATGAAATAAGTTCTTTAATTGAGTTGCTAACATTTGGGATGTACTCATACCTGTATCACAAACAATGATCACAACCGGTTTTCTGCGTATACTCTTTTTTTGTCTCTCCAAAGCAGCAGTGACATACATAGTAATAAATGAAGCTTCATCTTCATTGAAAACAATACTTAGTTTGATTTCGATAACATGAATTGCTTTCAAAACATGCTGGTGAATATAACTATAATTTTCTCTAATCTCATCCAATACTGGATTAGTGATCGTTGTCCCATTTCTAATTCGATACAATGCAGGTCGCAAATGGGCAAGTAACCCATTAAATAATTGTGCATCTTTCATTAATGGTATCTGAAATGACTCTTCCAGTTGTTTTATAAACTCTCGGGTAACCATTTGTAAAGGTAACCACTGATCGTTTATATTTCCATATTGCTTTACATCCTGCAAACTACTGCTGACAAATTGAGCAGCAAAGTACACAACTTCATTCTCAGGAAAATTAATGTGGAAAAGACGATCTATTTCTTCTTTTAGGAAACAGGCAACCTCGTATTCCCTTGTTTCCCGAACACTATCTGCCGCAGCTCCTTTTTCTAACATTTTTTCCTGTTTTACACGTGTAATTGCAAGACCGAGATGAAGCATGACTCTAAAATAGGAATGATCAGAAATGATAATTTGAAGTTCTCTTTCTGCCATTCCAATAATATGGGTAAGATGGTCAATGTCCTCAGAAGAAAGAAACTCATTGAGAATGGATTGCTTTGTATTAGAGATCTGAATGCGATTTCTTTTTTCCTCTCGAAAAAGCGCTAATAATGCTTTTCGGATGGCTAATTCTGTTCCTTCTATCTTTAAACCTTTATATGGATAGGACATTAATGATAATTGATGAGAAATGAGCCATTTTTTCCACAGTTTCATATCATTTATGACTGTATTTCTGGAAACCTTTAAAAAGTTCGATATTTGATCTATCGTTACATATTCATGTTGAATGAGCAGATAGTGTAATGCGTGATATTTTCGTTCTTCCGGAGTGTGATAGCTGAATTCTTCAAGGTCAAGAAGATCCTTTATCTTTTGCTGTTCAAGCTTATGAAGCTCTACCCGGATGCCGACTCCTTTTTGACGTTGCAATGGCGAAAAGGAATGTTTATTAAAAAAATCGTCTATTTCCATCAAATCATTGTAAATCGTACGCTCACTAACTGAAAAATGGTCAGAAAGTTCGTTGATAGTAAAAAATTGATCATTTTCCATTAACAACAGCATTAGATCTCTAGCTCGACTATTCATCTTATCTCCACCTCATCTTCATTATAAGTTCCTATGTAAAACGGTACCAAGACCAAATAATTGCAGGTTAACTTGCAATTATTTATGAATCTGTTTCAAACTCCAATTGCAATTTGTTATATAATGAACAAATTATCTTCTAGCTTTATTCTCTTATAGCAAGTTTTACTTATTTGTGTAGTCTACCCAAATGAGGTATTCTTAATTTCTATAATGCGAAACTCCATTCCTCACTGATAAAAGTATTAGAAAAACTTAGCTTGTCGCCAAGTCTTTAGCGAAAGCTGTAGCTTTTCTTATACTATAAACCATAAAGTTTTATACTTTCCTATAGTGGAACAAAAGCTAAAATCTCAGGCGACCATGAAAACCGCGATGTGTCGTCGTTGTAGCTCGTTTGGCGTTAAAAAAGAAAAGCACTTTTTCTACATGCGATGCCTATTCAAGAAGTCTGACTTATCCTTAGAAAAAGAAGGACACTTTTTCCTGCGTGCGATATATTTACTTCCGAAGCTTTTTCTTGTCCTTGAAAAACCGCGAAGTATCGCTGTCGTAGTCTTTCTTGTCCTTGAAAAAGAAGTACGCTTTTTCTGCGTGCGATGCATTGCTGACGTAGTCTTTCTTGTCCTTGAAAAAGAAGTACGCTTTTTCTGCGTGCGATGCATTGCTGACGTAGTCTTTCTTGTCCTTGAAAAAGAAGGTCACTTTTTCTGCGTGCGATGCATTGCTGACGTAGTCTTTCTTGTCCTTGAAAAAGAAGTACGCTTTTTCTGCGTACGATGCATTGCTGTCGTAGTCTTTCTTGTCCTGTCGATCCAAACGAATCGGATATTTAGATGCCGTTTTTTCCTACTTAGATTTCTCCATATTCTCTATAACTATTGAAAGTCTTACAGAACCTTAGATGCGAGATAAAAGAACCGTAAATAAAGTGAAACTTCCATGAATGGGCGTTTTCTTTCATTCCCCACTCATGGTTAGTTGAACGAATCGGGCATTTAGGTGCCGTTTTTTCCCACTTAGACCCTGTTGTATCAACTCAGGTTCTTAAAGTAGGAGTCTTACGGCACCTTACATGCGGGATAAAAGATCATACAAAATCCCTCTTTGCAAGCAGAGGGGGATTTATCACTTATCTATTTTATTCATGCACGCCAATTACACTCTTTGTTTAACCAGTTTTATATCTAGATAAAGGAATGCTAATTCTAATAATCAATAGTAAAGAAGGTAAAAAAATGGTATAGTCAATTTTTTTTATATATGCATTTTTCCTTTCTCCACTCACATAAACACTAATCAAGTTTTTCAAATATATTTTTCATTACCACTTGGAAAAAGACTGTAAACGTAATAAAACAAGTTTACTCATATTTTATTTGTTTAGGCAATGCACATTCATCGACCTATCCTTAACTAATTAACAAATTGCTCTTTTATTAAAAACTTAACTATCTGTACAATGCGAAAACAACCCTAATTTTAAATCTTTCTTAACATGAAAAAATGACGAAAGAAACTAGTTCTGTCGTCATTTTCTACAGTTCAACGAAACCATTAGAAAGCTCCGGAACCGCCACCTCCACCTCCAATACCTGTTCCTGCTCCACTACTGGCTGCTTGTGCTTCCGAGGCTGCAGCTACAGTTGAATTAGCACGATCGAATTGTTGGTTAATGGCAGATGCAATAAGTACCATCATAATTAAGTCTGCGTTAGTATCATTTGCTTGTGGAGTGTGATTTTGAAATAACTCTCTATTCTTTTCTTTTATTTGCTTATCATTGACACCAAATCCGTAAATAAAAGCACGTTTTTGCTCATCATCAACAAGAGTGTCCCAGTCGGTTGATGCAACCTGAGGATATTTTTCCTGAAATTCTTTCCACTGCCTAAAAATACGAGCACCTTTTAATGTACGGGGTCGATATATGATCGCAAATAAAATAAGTAAACTAAAGTAGATAATGGATAATGTCATACTCGCATACAGTCCATGGATTGCGAAAATAATAATAAATGGAAGGATAAGCAAACTTGATAGTCCAATAGGTATACGGATACCCAGTTTGTTATCAATCAATTGATGACTATCTATTTCTTCTTTCACTGCATATTTATAATCTTCCATCTTTCGTTGATAAACATCTAGATTTGATTTTTTCTTCGTATATGCTTTTAAATCTTGAGTACGAAATACACCATTTTTTCCAACAGTGTAAAACAGCCAATCAATAAGAACTGCCTCATGTCTATGGTCTGTATCATAATCAACAACTGTAAAGGTATCATGACTGTCTCGTTTAACGTATCCTTTATGTTCTAAATCAAGTAAAGCAGCGGTCATTATTTCAGCATCCATTTTCCCCCTACTCATATAAACAATGGTTGCCGGAAGACTCATCTCTTGTTTTGGTAAAAAGTATGGAGAACAATATTGCTGCTCTAATTGTAACTTCTTCCTATGCCTTTTGCGCCATGCAAGTAACAACAATCCAGCTAAATAAATAGTAAATGCACCTATCACATAAGGCGAAATATCATTTAAAACGGATTGTCTTTTGACAAAAGCCCTTTCTTTAGCAACTAGTTCTCGCTTTATAGACAGTAAATTCTCACGCATGGACTTGTCTTCAGTTAGCAAAACACCGGGAAAAAGCGCTCTATCATAAGCAACAAGAATATCACCATCTTCCCCACTATTGACAAATCCCATCGAAAAATGAACCACTCCGCCTGTTTCCATCTTTTCTTTAGAAAAAGCTTCATCTTCTCCGTAGGCAATTACTGCTTCTGTTTTTTGTGGAGGATGGATAAAAACATCTAGCTGTTCATAATCAGATTCATTGCTACTATCAAAAAAAGGCCAGTTGAATACAGCGACATCTGAATAAACCTTTAAGCTATCCTTAATAATATATGTTAATTGAATAGTTACTCTCTCGTCTTTTCCGCCGCGATATATCTTATATTCATTACCACCCTGTGCTACTTCTAATGTTCTTCCTTTTTCTGAAGCTTTCATGTCATAGATAGAAGTTCCCTTTTTTGGTATTATTGTACGGGTAATTCCATTAAACTTGCCATCAAACTGATACGTATGCTGTTCAGTTACCTGTACCTCTCCATCCTCCTGTAAATAAGCATCGATTTTACTTTGCTCTATAGAATAATCTACTGCCAAAACTGGAATAGGGATCATCAATATGCCAATTAATAGTGCAACTAACAAACTGAGCTTCTTAACCATGATTTTGCCTCCTTATAGCACTGTAATACGATGAATAACTAGAAAAAGATTCATGTGCATTATCTTAAATCACAGTTAACAAGCTCATACAAACGATTATTTTCGTTTCCGCATCATATCTAAAGCCTTTACAGGTTGTTTCATTTCTATTTTTACTGTCATCATAGGATGTGCAGCCCGTTCAATTAGTTCTCCACTTTCATCCCACATCTTATTTATTTTTTGATATACATGAGTGAATTCAGGGCCATAGAACTCAACCTCATCCCCTACCGAAAAACTGTTCCGCTGTTGAACGGTTGCAATTTTTGTTGCTTCATCATAATTAAGAACTTGTCCGATAAATTTATAAACAGGAATTTTTCTTCGTTTACCAAATAATTGCTGTTTTTCATCCGGAACTCCATAATAAAATCCAGTCGCTAGTTCCCGTTGAGCTACTTTCCACAACTCGTCTTCCCATACTTGCTGAAACACAAAGTTATGCGGATCATTGCAATATGCATCTACAATACTACGATAAACATTCGATACTGTCGAAACATAATGGATAGACTTCATTCTGCCTTCTATTTTTAAGCTGTCAACACCATTTTCAATAAAATCAGGAATATGATTGATCATCGACATATCCACCGCACTCATAGAAAAAGGCTCATCTGCATCATCACTAAAAACAGTTTGCCGTTTCCCAGTTAAATCCATTTCAAACAAATCGTATTTCCAACGGCATGATTGAGAACACCCGCCCCGATTTGCATCTCGTGCGGACATATGATTCGATAATGTACAACGGCCAGAATATGAAATACACATCGCCCCATGAATAAATGCCTCTATTTCTATATCCGTATGTTGTCTTATTTCTTTAATTTCGTCCATGCTTACTTCCCTTGCAAGAACAACTCGTTCTAATCCTTCATTTTTCCAAAAATTAAGAGTCTCATAGTTAGTTGCCGATGACTGGGTGGATAAATGAATTGGCAACCCAGGAGCTTCCGTTACACAAATTTCTATTAAAGCAGGATCCGATACAATTACCGCTCGAATACCAATATCTCTGATCTTCCGAAAAAAATCACCAGCTCCCTCCATATCTCCTTCATGAGCAACCATGTTAGCAGCAACATACACATGTGCTTGATTTTCTTTTGCAAATCTTACCCCGTCTTGCATTTCTTCATAAGTAAAGTTTCCTGCTCTACTCCGTAAACCATATGCATTACCGCCAATATAAACAGCATCTGCACCATAATGAATGGCTGTTCTTAACTTTTCCAGCGTTCCAGCCGGAGCTAAAACTTCTGGTTTTTTTAACTTTTTTCTCATTTCTTACCCTAACCTTTCATTCCTTTAAACAGATTTTAACTACCATTATTTAACTTCATCTGGATCTTTTAAAAAGAATCCTTCATCTAAGCTTCGCTGCTGCGGGTGAAGCTTGCAGATTTGTTCATTCCATTGTTCTACTAATGACTGTGACCAATTATCTTTCATTAAAGCTTTCTTTGCTTTTACAAAAAGGCTTACAATATTAACGAAATGTTCTCCAGGTGTAAAAATGCCATCCAATTTCCAACGCTTTATATTAGCGAGATACATTTTTTCTAAATAAGGCAACAAATTAATATCGTCCGTATTAAAAATATGCGTTCCATTTATATCTTCATATACGGAATAATGAGTACCGGGTTTCTTAGGCTCAGACAAATATAGATTGTTACTGTCCGTCTGCTGTACTTTCATGAAATTAAAATAATTGGTAACTAATGGACGCTTTGAATGATGAATACATGTTGCACCATAAACTAAAACCTCGACTGGCACCATTGCTTCAGCTGCAATTGCTGTTAATTCTTCATACGTCAACTCTCTAGCTAACACAGCTCCAACAGCTCCACGCTTTGCCCAAAAGTTAACCTGCTTCCCACTAGTAACCATCGTATGTGGGTCATAAATGTACGACAAATTCAATTGATTTGTTTTTAACAGATGAATAACACCAGGGTCACCTACTGTAATTGAATTTACTCCAATGTCCTGTAAAAATTCCATATATGGAAGAACCAATTTGATCCGATCATTATGCATAATTGCATTCATTGCGACACAAACATTTTTCTGATTACGATGGGCAAGATCGGTAATTTCCTTAAGCTCTGCTTGAGAAAAAGAGGTCGGTAACCGCAGACCAAACCTATCTTCTCCAACATACAATGTATCAATACCAACATTTATTAATGCTTCAGCTTGCTCTAACGATTCTGCTGTAGCTATAAGTTCAATCATGCACAACCATCCTTATACATAAATTTATAGAGGGATTTTACAATTTTTCCTATTTAAATACGTGTTCAAAAAGAGGATGATAGACCTTAGATCGGCTAAATCGTGGGCGTCCTTAAATGACCGCGATGTATCCTTACGGAAGCCTTGTCCCTGAAAATTAACGATATTTACTGTCCAGCGTTTTCCTAGTCCCGAAAAAGAAAATCACTTTTTTTCTCATATGGTTATTGCTGTCGTAAGTCTAATCCATCCTGTTGCAACTTACTCGCACTTTCTGTCGAGTCAACGTTCGAAACATCATTTTACAAGGCCTTTTGAACATTTTCTTAAAAAGAATATTCTATATTTACCTCTAAAACCTTCACATTAGAAAAACTTGGCTTGTCGCCAAGTCTTTATGGCGAAAGCTATAGTTTTTCTTATACTATAAACCCTAAAATTTTATATTTTCCTATAGTACAAAGTCAAAACTTTTATCCTAAAGCACGTTTATGAGCATTTATGTTAATTGACTACTTCCAGCTCAGAGGTGCTACCTCTCCCATGGAAAAGTATAAAATAATCATAACATAAATTTGAAGTGGATTGTATGGGATATTAATGGCGCTAAGATATATATCATTCCATCGTTATTTTCTTTGTAAATGGAGTCAAGCTGGCTGTGAATTGCCTGCTTGACTTATACTTTTTTATATTACCAACCAATGCTCGGCTTGGAATTTTTCTATTGGAAAGTGTTTTATTTTTTTTCCTGGTATTAGGCTCTCAAGCTTTAGAATCTTTTTTATCCATTTTTCATCACTTACAATAGCAATTTTATTTATATCCTTACATATTTCCCTAGTTTAAATCTTCTTTAATTCCCTTTGATTCATACCTTACATTTCATCCATAACAAGTAAAATATTTATCTTACTATGTTGTTGTCGTTTCATCATAAAAAATTCTTTAAATTGGTGAATATCTTCTCCTTCCTATAGCCTTTTCTTGAATTTCTACTTCTAAAACATTGTCAAATGGAGTTAGTTTCATTTTAATCATCCATTTTCGCCTTCTATAACAGAGTTATAAAAAAGAGATGAGCGCAGACAGTTAATTCTTCTGTTAAACCAAGCTTAAAACTCACTTATATTTTTGTTTCCAGCACATTATTTCCTTAAACATCTGATTTAAAATGAAACTTTATCAAATGACCATATATGCTACTCATTTCACTTAAAAATGCTTCTACTGAGAGCTCTACTATTAGAACCAGTTTGGGTTTGCCAAAACATAACTTCTCTTATAGTATTTAGATGCTAGATTTGACTATTTATAATCGTTTTCGTTAAATGTGGAAAGATAAAAAATGAATCAGACAGCAAGAATTAGAGGCTTGCTTTTAGTTATAACTGGGGCCTCTTTTTGGGGTGTAGGAGGTACTGTCTCTCAATATTTATTTCAACCATATCATATAGAAGTAAATTGGTTCGTAGCTACTCGTCTACTTTCCGCTGGTATACTTCTTTTGAGCATTCAATTTTTCTTGAAAGATTGGTCTCAAATTATGTTCATTTGGAAAAGTAAACGAAATGCTCTTTCTTTAATTATTTTTGGTTTATTCGGTATGCTTGCTGTTCAATATACTTATATGGCTTCTATTAATCACGGAAATGCATCTGTTGCAATACTTTTACAATATTTAGCACCTGTAATGATAATTCTTTATTATGTGATAAGAAAGCAAGCCAGTTTAACTATGCAAGATGCCACTACAGTATTACTTGTATTAGCTAGCTGCTTTTTATTACTGACCAACGGTTCCATCGACCAATTATCTGTACCTATTCCGCAATAGGATGGGGTTTCTTATCAGGTGTAGCATTAGCTTTTTATACGTTGTATGCAGTGCATTTATTAAGACAATTTGATTCCTTTGTTGTCGTAGGCTGGGCTATGCTTATTGGTGGTATTTCGTTAAGTACTATCCACCCTCCATGGCATATTGAGTTTACAAGTTGAAGGTAGACACCTATCTATATATCTTATTTGTCATCATATTTGGCACAATGCTCGCATTTTGGTTCTATATAGAGAGTTTACAAACGCTTACTCCAAAAGAAACAAGTCTATTAGGAAGTCTTGAACCATTAGCAGCTGTCCTCACCACCGTCTATTGGTTAAAAGAGCCTTTTGGCTATTTTCAGTAACTGGGCAGTGCATGTACCATTGGCATGATTATAATGGTAGCGTTAGGAAAAAGAACTTGTGCACCAGCTAAAGGGTAATGCAAAACTACTTCCAATCTTTCATACAGAAGTCGATTGAAAAGAGAAATGGTATTGTAAGTAAAAAGCCTACTTGAAGCTCATTCCATAAAAGAAAAAGAAGGGGCTGTCCAGAAATGACCTGCACCCTGTCAAGTAGACAGTGGAAATAATAAAAAGTGCCTAAGCGGCTTTAGCTTTATATTCCATAGGGCTAAGGCCGTTTAATCGTTCTTGATATCTATCATGATTATAAAAATATATGTACTCATCCATCGCTTTAGATAGCTCCTCAAATGTCTCATACTTATGTAAATAATACTTTTCGCTTTTGAGTGTTCCCCAAAAAGATTCCATTGGTCCGTTATCAATACATTTACCAACTCGTGACATACTGTGTGTCATTCCCGCTTTATCAATTCTTCGTTTAAACCCATGAGATGTGTACTGAAACCCGCGATCACTATGAAGTAATGGAGGGTTTCCTTCTAAAAGCTCTATAGCTTGGTCAAGCTCTTAAACGCAAGGTTATTATTATTGGAATGTCCTAAAACATAGCTAACAATGGAGCTATCATACAAATCAAGAATCGTACTTAAATAAGCTTTCTTTGAGGAACCATATTTGAATTCTGTAACATCTGTTACCCATTTTTCATTTGGCTTTTCAGCCGTGAATTCAAGATTCAACACATTCTCCGCCACATGTTGGGGATTCCGGATCATCCATCGTCATAATAATCGCGGTAGGTGTGACAAATACATTGACATGTGAAATGCTATAGCTGTGAGCAATACACGTAACAGTATCTTCTACCCGATACGTCTCTGCTCTGCTCTTTAACATTAATCCACCCGCTAATATACAAATATCTAAAATGTCAGATGCTTGGTAAAACTGTTCTGTTATGATGTTACCCCCTTCGGCATGTAACGCACTGCAGTATATATATTGGAATATACTAAATCTCATTCTTTATGGAAACAACTGATCAAGCATTGAATGAAAATATTCGAGAAAACACCTGCAAACCCTACTCAAGCAGTAGCCATACCTAGCTTCAGTTTGAAGGTGTTTCATGTCGTACTTTCAATAAAGTAAATTATATTTTGTGACTTATTGCATTGCCAACTTTACCGTGTAGATTTTTCCCAGTGTATCAGGTATCGCTATGGAGGCAAAAAACAATGATGTAGAGACTGTGATGGAAAGGATAATTAAAAAGATGCGAAATTTCTTTTCAAACATATTTTTTAAAATACTTTTAATAATAAATTTCATCATTTCCCCTCTTCACTCATGATAATTATTTATAAATTTCTCTCCGTATTGTAAAAAACCAACCTGCCATGAACAACAAAACAATCAATGCTAAAGTTAACATCGTACTAGGCAATATATTCGGGTTAAAGAAAAGAATAGCAATCCCTTTAAATAAGCTTCCCTTAAAGAAGAAATAGACATGCTAACTGAAATGACTGCCGCAAGCAAAATGTATAGCCCTAACGCCATCGTATCCCTAATACATGAGAAAACGAGATTAAAAAAAGCTACGATAAATAAATAAGTAGAAAATTGATATATGAACATACCTATAACACCATATCTGTCCCAGCTGAATATGGGAGTGTCAATAATTTTGTGTAAATGACAATCCAACCTTTTCTTATCGTTGGAGCACGGACCTCTTCTAGATTTTATACTTTTGAACAATTTCATACAGGGAGTACTTACTGGATAGATAATCTCTAACAGCTGTTTCTTTTAGTTCTTTAGAATAGGATTTATGTTATGTTGAGGTTTCCAGTCCTTGAATGCCATATTTTTCAAATTGTTCATCCATTTCATCAATGAACTTTTAGTGATCTGAAATTTAGAACAAAAATGTTCTTTCTCCTCCAGCTATGTGGGCTTGCCATTCTTTTTCCAATCTGAATATAGTTAAGTATTCGGTCAAATTGTTCTTTTGAAACGAGTGGTCCTATTTCAGCATCCGAATTCATTCCATTACCAAGCTTAATCGTTTCTCCCGGGTCCACTAGTGCCGGGTATAAATACAATAAATGTAGGATTTATGCGATACCATATTCGCTACTCTGCTAAAATTTCACATTTTCTTAACATGGTACATAGATATTTCCACATCTTAAATCAAACCCGTTTTAGTAGACATCATGACCTGTTTATGACAAAATGTATTTTTGTATACTCATATTACGTTCTATTATAAAAGAAGGTAAAGCAAAGCCACAATGAAAAAGCGGTATTTTTAAAAAATAGTTAATATGTTTAGATTCATATTCTGCAATACCTAACTGGAACTACCAGTAGTATCATTATTAAAACAAAGCAATGTCAAACATCAACAAACATAATAGTTATTGGAGTTGACAAAATGAGTAATCGAAATAAAGGAATTCTTCTATTATTATTATCGGCATTTGGTTTTTCAATGATGGCTGCATTTGTCAAACTTTCAGGGGACGTGCCTACTATACAGAAAACATTATTTCGTAATGTTATTTCCATGATTATTGCGTTCGGTCTTGTTAAATATTATGGAGCACGACTTTTCGGAAGGAAAGAAAATCAAAAATACCTTTTGTTACGGTCAAGCCTTGGGGCAATCGGAGTAATTCTAAACTTTTACGCAATTGATCATCTGGTCTTGTCAGATGCGGATATGCTCAATAAAATGAGCCCATTTCTAACAATTATGTTTGCTGCTATATTCCTAAAAGAGAGGACACGACCATTTCAAGTAATATCCATTACTATTGCGTTTATTGGTACATTATTTATTATTAAACCAGTCTTTTCTTTGGACATCATCCCTTATATCGCCGGTTTTTTCTCGGCTGTGTTTGCAGCAGGTGCCTATACTGTTTTACGAGTATTAGGCAGAAAAGAACAATTTTATACAGTTGTTTTTTATTTTTCATTTTTTACTACAATGATTTTATTACCTTTTGTAATCATATTTTACGAACCAATGTCTTGGCAACAATGGATTTATCTTTTAACAGCAGGCATATTTGCCACAGTGGGGCAATTTGGCATTACCATTGCTTATAAATACGCGCCAGCTAAAGAAATTTCGATCTTTTTCTATTCTACAGTTATTTATTCAGCTCTAATTAGTATCGTTTTATTTGAACAAATTCCTGATGTGCTAAGCATAATGGGATATATTATTATCTTCGGGGCTTCCCTTTATATGTTTTTGAAAAACAATCACACAAGTCAATTAGAAAACGAAAAACACCAGTAAGCGTTCCTATGACGATTCTGGTGTTTTTCTCTACTATTTTTTCATCTCTTTTCCAGTAAAAATCAGGCAATAACACAGTTGATCTATAATTAAACCCTAAAACTCTTTGGTGCTTGAAATAACCTCAAGCTTAAAGTTTATCATCCAAAAAGATAATTTAGTAAAAGTCGGCTCCCCATCTGAGAGAGATTGTGGGTGTATTTTCAGCTCTTCCTCATTTAAAATGGGAGTTACATATTCTCTAATTTTATCTCGATTATTCGTATGAAGTTTTTTATATACTTTACTCACATAATCTCTTACCGTCTTCTCCGATAACTGTAATTCATTAGCAATTTCTGTATTTTTATAACCTTTATAGATGAGATAAACGATATCACTATCCCGCTAACTTACATGAATGCCCTTATCCAACAAACTCCCTCTAATTTTCTGTTTCCTATCATTACAATCTGTTTCAACATCTTTAAATAGTTGTTCAACAATTTCGTCGGCAAATTCAAATTGTTGATGATATACATTTCTAATGGAAGAAATAAGCGCTTCTCGACTGCTACAACTTAATCGGAACCCTTCTGCTCCTTCAGTAATCCCCTTTTTAATTAAATCTAAGTCTATAAAGTTAATTAGAAGTTAACTTTTCTTTTAAACTACGCAATCTATGCTCGCTTTTCTAGGTTTCTAGCCGTAGCGCTTTTTTCAACTTCTGTATGATCACGGTATGTTCCCATTGTTTTATCTACAGTGGTATGCGTTACACCAAACCAATAATTTTCATTTTTATAATGATGCCAAAGATGGGTTTTTTTAATTTTCTTTCCTAATTTAGTAAGTGGTTGAATTGGCTTATGTGCGATAAAGTGTTTCCATTCATAGTATAGAAAATACCCAACAACTCCAGTAGCAAAAGCAATTGTAAGATCCATATTCCTAGTAATAAGGTAAAATACGCCTGCTAAAATTGTGAAATTAGGTAAACTAAACCATAATGGTAAAAAAAGCAACTTCACGTTATTCGGATCTACATGATGATCATAATGTAAGCGCTTAATTATTTTTAGTAAAAATAGATTATCCGGCTTTTTAATATGAAACAAAAAACGATGTATCATATATTCGCTTAATGCATATGTCAGCATTCCAATCAACAATGCAATCCATGCCTGCCAAGTAAGTAATTGAGGTATTGTAAAAGCAATTAAACTTGCAAAAATGATCAGCATAACAATTACATCAGGAAAAGTAATAAACTCCTTATAATATTTTTTCAACCTCCATCCCTCCTTCAATTTATGTTTTGTTAACAATATACAAAAAATTATATGATTTAGCAATAAAAAACGGAAAATTCATAACTTTTTACCTTTTATTCATCTAGGGTATTTTATCCATATCAAATTTTCTCAATTTTATTCCTAGCAATCTTGCTTAATAAATAATTTACACTTATAATCAGAGCTAATTTATTTTTTGTCTGTATACTTTTGTTTAGTTTATGAAATAATTGACACTTGTTCCATGCGTTCATGCAGTATTTCCACTGCAAAGCAGATACCTATTTTAAAGTTTACAGATGATAGGAGATGATTACATGAAAGAACAACTGCGAAAGGTAGGTATCTTAGGAACAGGTTTTGTAGGTTCAAGTACAGCTTTATTCAATAATTAATCAAGGTATCTGTGAGGAATTATTATTAGTCGACATTAAAGAAGAAAAGTCCATGGGAGAATCGCTCGATCTTGCTCATTGCATGGATTTCCTTCCCTCTAAAACAGAGATTTTTTCAGGAACTGCATCTGATATGGGCAAATATGGAGATTATTATTATTACTGCAAGTCCGCCTCCAAAAGAAAATCAAACTCGACTAGATACCCTTGAAACAAGTGCCAATATTATGAATGATACGATTCCAAAAATAATGGCTAGTGGATTTAACGGTATTTTTCTAATTGCCACAAATCCAGTTGATATTATTACATATCATGTGTGGAAACTATCTGGATTGCCACGCCATCAAGTAATCGGAACAGGTACTTCCATTGATTCTTCTCGCTTAAAAACGTATTTATCGGATATCTTACATGTAAACATACATAATATTCAAGGCTATACAATGGGAGAACATAGTGATTCACAATTTGCCGTATGGTCACATCTCACCATTGGTGGAAAACCATTCTTACAAAATCGATATTTAATAACGACCATCGTATTATTCCAACATCTTGTATCCTTGACGGAGAATACGCTGAATACAATATCTGTACAGGAGTACCAGCAGTTATTAGCAGAAGTGGAATAAAAGATATTATTGAAATAAAACTTTCTGCAGAAGAACAGGTATTATTTAAAACGTCTAATTCTGTACTGAGAAGCTACATGGCTAGTATTGGCGACTAAATCTACCAATAACAAATACTTGAAAAACACCACAATTTTTTGTGGTATTTTTCTATTAATTTATTTGCTTTTCTTTTATATCTTTTCCAATTATAATAGTTGAAAAGGAGGTGAGATATTGGAGAATAAAGAAATGTTTGAAATTATATTAAGTAAATTAGACTCACTTGAAGAAGGACAGAACACATTAAAAATGGAAACTAAATCTCTTCGGGTAGGACAAAGCGAACTGCGTAGCGAGACTAACTTGCTTTCGAAAGAGGTCATTGACTTACGTGAGGAAACCAAATCGCTTAGGATAGGGCAAGACGAACTCCGTAACGAATTTAAATCATTTCAAACCGGGCAAGATGAACTCCGTAACAAGACTAATTTCCTTTCGCAAGAGTTTATTGACTTACGTGAGGAAACCAAATCGCTTGGGATAGGGCAAGACGAACTCCGTAACGAATTTAAATCATTTCAAACCGGGCAAGATGAACTCCGTAACAAGACTAACTTGCTTTCGCAAGAGGTCATTGACTTACGTGAGGAAACCAAATCGCTTAGGATAGGACAAGACGAACTCCGTAACGAATTTAAATCATTTCAAACCGGGCAAGATGAACTCCGTAACAAGACTAATTTCCTTTCGCAAGAGTTTATTGACTTACGTGAGGAAACCAAATCGCTTGGGATAGGGCAAGACGAACTCCGTAACGAGACTAAATTGCTTTCGAAAGAGGTTATTGACTTACGTGAGGAAACCAAATCGCTTGGGGTAGGGCAAGATGAACTCCGTAACGAGACTAAATTGCTTTCGAAAGAGGTTATTGACTTACGTGAGGAAACCAAATCGCTTGGGGTAGGGCAAGACGAACTCCGTAACGAGACTAAATTGCTTTCGAAAGAGGTTATTGACTTACGTGAAGAAACCAAATCGCTCCGTGTTGACATGAATCAAGGTTTTACATCGTTAAATGAAAAAATTGAGCTTTTGACAAAACAAACAAGTAATGTCGTTATTAAGCATCATCAGAATGAATTAACCTATCTTAAGGAAAAAGTGTCTTCATTAGAAGAAGATATGTTTATGGTTAAGAATACCTTAAAAAAGTGATGTTAAAATCTTCCCCCTATTTAACCACATATATTTAAAAGCCTACCTTGATTCTATCCACCTATTTACAATCAATAGTAGCCCCTAACAATGGTTTTTAGGGGCTACAAATATCTTTTAAAACTTTTGCTTTTTCTTCTGTATGAGCTACACTTAACTGGATAGAAAAAATAAGGCTAAGTAGACTAAAACAAAACCATAGTATTTTAACGTAAGTTTAGTTATGTACAAACAGCAAAACTTCTGACAAGCTAAAGTGAAACTTCATTTTTTTGGCATATAATTATTTTTTTATATACTACTTTGGAAAAACTATTGATTTTTCCTTCTTCAAATATAGATTACAAGGTACAGAATTGGATAATTAGGTACATTTCTACAAGTTTATGGTTCGTCAAATTTTAGCTTGCAACCAAATAGGGTTGTATGTATAATAGAGTATGTGGCTCCTAATATAGATAAATGAATATTTATTTTTTGATTCCGTAGCTCAGCTGGGAGAGCGCCACCTTGACAGGGTGGAGGTCGCTGGTTCGAGACCAGTCGGAATCATCGCACTTAAACGCTTGTCCTGTATAGGATGGAGCGTTTTTTCTGTTTTGGAGTTTTATATATACACTATAAAAGTGACCAATTATAAAGTGAAACTTCATTCAGTAGGAGTTTTCTTCCATCTCCTACTGAATGTTAGTACCTAGAGGGGTATGACCTAAAGGCCCTTGAACGAATCGGGCATTTAGGTGCCGTTTTCTCACACTTAGACCCTTTTGTACCAACTCAGCTCTTAAAGTGGGAGGCTTACGGCACCTTATATGCGGGATAAAGTGAAACTTCATTTCTTGGAATGCTTTTTCCAAAGAAATGTTAGTTGAACGAATCGGGCATTTAGGTGCCGTTTTCTTACACTTAGACCCTTTTGTACCAACTCAGCTCTTAAAGTGGGAGGCTTACGGCACCTTAATATGCGGGATAAAGTGAAACTTCATTTCTTGGAATGCTTTTTCCAAAGAAATGTTAGTTGAACGAATCGGGCATTTAGGTGCCGTTTTCTTACACTTAGACCCTGTTGTATCAACTCTGGTCTTGAAGTGGGAGGCTTACGGCACCTTACATGCGGGATAAAGTGAAACTTCATTTCTTGGAATGCTTTTTCCAAAGAAATGTTAGTACCACAAGGGTATGACCTAAAGGCCCTTGAACGAATCGGGCATTTAGGTGCCGTTTTCTCACACTTAGACCCTGTTGTATCAACTCTGGTCTTGAAGTGGGAGGCTTACGGCACCTTACATGCGGGATAAAGTGAAACTTCATTTCTTGGAATGCTTTTTCCAAAGAAATGTTAGTTGAACGAATCGGGTATTTAGGTGCCGTTTTCTCACACTTAGACCCTTTTGTACCAACTCAGGCTCTTAAAGTGGGAGTCTTACGGCACCTTATATGCGGGATAAAAAAGCAAAGTTGTGCTTTGAATATACGTATATATGAATACAATCCATAAAAAAGAAGAATTTATCTTTTCCTGCATAATTTACCATTAACTGTTTATGTATCTAAAATATATGGACTGTCAGATGCTATTAACAGCTTTCTAGTTAATTTCCTCTTTTTTTCTGTTCATCAAGAATCGATTTTTCTTTATGTAATGTTCTTGTTCTTCCCACATTTCGTCTAATATTTCACGTGTTCGATTTTCATTACGTACTTACTCGGCTTCTTCCTTTTCCTGCCGAAAAAATGTTTTTCATATTAAATGTTCGTACTTGTTTTCGTTAAAAACAGTAGCTAAAATACTATTTTTGTCAATTTTTAATACACGTATATAGTACTCTGTTATCTTAATATCGTTATTCAATATAAAAAAATGATCTTTTGTTTACCCTCCAAAGATCGATTAAACAGCCCTAACATGATTACATCACCTTAGCATGTTCGTTCTTATTCCAGTGTAAAAATAGAACTTCATGCGGTGTATTTTTTTAGAAATTTATGTCACCTATAAAAAGGGGACATAAATTTCTAAATACAATGAGCTTTATTAAGAATAAAACTCCGAAAAGACATAATAATATGTTAATTATGTTATAATAATCGCAAGTGCATAAGGCTTTCATGGGTGGTAGCTCATCCCTTTAGCGAAAGGGGGTGAGGCTGTGACAGTTTTCGAAGGATTGGTCTTAATGATTTCTTTTGGAGCGCTCATTGCAACTATTTTGTCAGAAAAAAATAACCACCCATAGCCTAGCTAGCATACAGTGGTTATTTTTATTGCTCTTATTTTGTAGCTGCCCCAATGAGGGCTATTGCACTAACCGTTTGGTGTGCCAGCACCAGACGGTTTTTATTATTATATGAATCTACTTAAATAGTATACCTTATTTACCAAATAATTTAAAATACTTCTTTTATAAGTAAATTAAAAATGAGAAAAGTCCTATCCGAAGAATAGGCTTTTATATGTATTGTATATCAATGATCAACTAATTGCATCATTGTTGTTTATAAAAGTCTATCTTGGCTAAACTAGAAAAGGGATTTCCACACTTCCAGTATCACAAGATGCAAATAATTATTAATCGTATCCCCTTTTCGATCTGACAATATGTCATAAATCTTTTTATTTTCAACATCCGCAACAATCGTTTGAAACTTTTCTCTCCTCCTTGCATCAGCCTTAAGCTTATTCATAGCTAAGGCAATGCGTAATACCTCCTTTTTCTTTCTTCGTATAATTTTTACAGGTGTATTGGATAAGGCTGGCCCTGAATAGACTGCTTTCAATAGCTACGAATCCGCTTGGTTCATTCCTTACAGGATGAGCATTTTTGTTTTTTAACTTTGGTATGAACCTTTTGATAAAAGGTTCGATTGGAATTAGCTGTTTTCCTTAAAAAGCTTCTTCTAAAACTATCATACCTTCTATGCTTTTCTGGAAGTTTTTAATTTGTATATGTATCTGTTTAGCCTGCGATTCTGTTTTATCGATAAAGCTACGACATCCCCCGCTTTTAATTGACTCCTCCCATCTCAGTTAGTAATAAATTAAATTATCTTTCCTTAGTTGCATTATACTAAGAGCGTAAATTATTGAATTATTTATGAGAAAAATAAATCACAAACAATATTACCTATGACCAACACCATGCTTATCAATTAATTTTTATCGTAAAACGATAAAAATTAATTGACTTACGCAAATTAACAAATTATAATAAATTTACCCTAGCTAAGAGGAGTGATTTTTTATGAAACAAAAGGAATTATCAAATTGGTTAAAATTGATAATTGTTTTTTGTGGAATTTTAGGACTATTGCTTTGCATTTATTTTGGACCGGAAATTGGAAGGGAAGTTTTACTGAATTCAGAAAAGATGAAAGTATTATATAAACCTTTTATTGTATTCATTTGGATTACTGGAATTCCATTCTATATCGCATTAATTTTAGGGTGGCAAATCTGTTTGGATATTAGCTCAAATCAAGCCTTTACCATAAAAAATGCAGATAGATTAAAAAAAATCAGTGTTTTGGCAATGATTGAAGGACTTTTATATGTTATTGCATTAGTATACCTTTTAGTAGATCAAATTTTAAGTACAAATATATTAACCATTATTCTACTCATTCTTTTTTTCGCAGTTATTATTTCCGTGTTTACTTCCATGCTTTCTCATTTAGTTAGAGAAGCTAGTAAAATAAAAACAGATAACGATCTAACAATTTGAGGTGACAAAATGGCTATTATCGTAAACCTTGATGTAATGCTGGCGAAAAGAAAAATGAGCGTCACAGAATTATCAAATAGAATAGGAATCACAATGGCTAACGTTTCCATATTAAAAAATGGAAAAGCAAAAGCGATTAAATTCTCAACTTTAGACAAAATATGTGAAGCTTTAGAATGCCAACCTGGTGATATTTTAGAATACAGAAAAAATACAGATGAAGGATAGATGGATGATGAATAAAAAAATTTTGTTGGCTTTACTTCCAATTTTAATAGGTGTCATTTGCCTAATTAGCTATTCTATAATTGGTTCAAAGGTAACTCCAGATGGAACATTAGAAGAGCCATTTTTCTTAATCCCACTAAGTTATCTTTTTGTTTTTAGCGGTATTGCGCTACTGTTATTTATGGCTATTATTTCAGTCATAAAGAAAAACAAACATAATAACCAATAATCCATGAAGCAAAAAGTGCTACCTAAAAGAGCATGGATCCCTATATTTTGAAACGAATGTTTAAACGAAAAAATTATAGCTACTGGCATGTATCTTGAATTCATCTGTTCATTATCTGAGATAAATATGAAACAGTTTCCAGATTTGCTAATGGGGATCCTCGCTTGTTTACTAAAAAGTTATGACAATATTTTAGTTTTTCTATTACGTTTTAGATGTTTACAAGAGGTAACGTTTAAAATAGTAAAACTTTAGCAGATTCGCTTGTTCAAGTTGCTAAATACGATACGTTAAATTATTTTAATATTTTGTTTATTCAATTACCATCTATTACTGTAATGTGGTAAATTGCTAGTTAGAAGGTGAAAAGATGAAATATATAGTTGATCTTATTTATTTCGGTTACTATCAGGCTTTATCCTGTATTTTTCCGGTAGTCATCTTTATAACTCTTGCTGTTTCAAAGTTGATCTTGATTCCTGGATTATATCGTTACGATTTTATTTTACTTATTTGTCTCATTACACAATACCTCATGTTAAAAACAAAGTTAGAGACAAAAGAAGAAATAAAAGTAATTTGTGTATTCCATATTATTGGACTGTTACTGGAATTATATAAGGTACATGTCGGTTCATGGTCCTACCCAGAAGAAGCACGAGCAAAAATATGGAGAGTACCACTTTATAGTGGTTTTATGTATGCAAGTGTTGCAAGCTATATATGTCAAGCATGGCGCAGATTTCATTTAAGAATGCATAACTGGCCCAAAAATATATACACAATACCACTTGGTTTGATGATTTATTTAAACTTCTTTACCCATCATTTTATTTTTGATTTCCGTTGGATTTTAACAGCCTTGTTATTTATTATTTTCTTTCAGACTTATGTACAAATTACAGTACGAAAAACAACATATAAAATGTCGCTTCCTCTTTCTTTTTTCTTAATTGGCTTTTTTATTTGGATTGCTGAGAATATCGCAACCTTCTTTGGAGCATGGCAATATCCTAGTCAACAGGACTCATGGAATCTTGTCCATATTGGTAAAATTAGTTCTTGGTTTTTGCTAGTTGTCATAAGCATTATGATTGTAACAGAGCATAAAAAACTTGTTGCAAGTATTTCAAATTTTATTAGAGGAGAACAAATCTATCATTAGTTTTCTTTGAAAAACAGATGAATGCTCCTTTAAAAAGGCTATTTTTAATATAAACTTTTCCACTTCCCGTAACTCGTTTCGATTATGGTTATAAGTGGGAGATTAATCTCTGGGTACCCTTGAAAAAGAGAACCCTTTTTCTTCGTGCGATGAACCACACCTTGAAAAAAGTGCTATCTAATCAAGAAATCTTACTTGTTCTGTCAACCCAAACGAATCAGACATTTTGAAGTGCCATTATCTTACACCTAGACCTTTTCGTCTTCTCTATAACAAGTGGAGTCTTATGGCCTTATATATGGGATAAATAACAAGCAACTAAAAATAAAACTAACACTAAGAAAATAATCAGGTACATGATTAACCGAATATTCCACAAAAAACAAACATATAAATCGTCCAGCACCTTGAATCGGAATCTATTTCTATATAAGTGGAAGCGTCTGTCGAATATTGTTAAAATAAGAACGTACCATATCAACTCATTGGAATAATTTATAACTCATACAACAACTTGTAAATTATCTTTGCGAGTACGAGGTGCTATTGACATTCCTCCTGCTCTACCCAAAATAATCCTTAAAAATTATAACGGATAAAACTTTTCCAATTAACAATATACTTACAGAAGGGATCTGGACAACATCAAAGATAAATGGCTGTCACAATTATCTTTAAAGAAAATGACAACATTGCTCGTATTATTATCGGTTGTTGCTTCCTTAATTGCCTCAGCAGTTCTATTAGATAGCTACGTATTAAAGCGGGAACACAACACAGTAAAAGATAAAATAAGAAATGTTGCCCGAATGGTTGCAAAGGATACTCGTGTCATTAATAAAGTTGAAGGAGATCCATTTGATCCAACCATACAGGAATATTCTAAGGAAGTAATGGAAGCAACAGGGGTCGGCTTTGTAGTCGTACTTGACAATAATCTGATCAGGAAGTCCCATCCAGATGAAAGTGTAATTGGTCAAACCTTCTCCAATGTTAAAGATGCTAGTAAGGCCTTGGATGGTTCAGAACACTTTTCAACACATGTTGGAATTTTAGGTGAAGGTACCCGCTTTTTTACACCAATATGGGATGAAAATGGTGAGCAGATAGGAGTTGTTTGTGTCGGTTATGTTCAGCAAACCATCAATCAAGAATTGTCGAATGCGCGAAGAAATTTATATGTAGGATTAGGATTTGGCCTGTTTGTTGGAATTTTAGGAGCCTTATATTTAGCTCGCTATCTAAAAAGAGTATTACTAGGGCTGGAGCCAAAACAGATTGTTGCACATATGAAAGAACGAGAAATTATTATCGATTCTGTTAGTGAAGCAATTATTGCTGTAACTCCTAATCGAAAAATTCTTTTGCAAAATGTTAACTTTGCAAAGCTCTTTAATAAAACGTTACTCACAGAAAATGCTACTAATAAAAGTTATCTTGATAAAAGAGTTTTTTCCTTAATTTTTGCTGAAGTTTTTAAAACGGAAAAACCTGTTTCCAATCAGGTTACAGTTATAGATCATTTTGAGTTTATCGTTAATGTACAGCTCGTTTATATAAACAAACAAATATATGGTGCAGTTGCTACTTTATACGATCAATCCAAACTGCAGCATCTTATCCGTGAACTGAGCGGTACAGAACAATACATTGATTCATTACGAGCACAGAACCACAAATTTATGAATCAGCTTCATACGATCTTGGGTTTAATTGAATTGGAAAAATATCAGGAAGTTAATAACTTTGTCCGCGTGCTTAATAATAAATATCATCAAGAAATTGGCTTTATAACGGATAAAATTAAATGTTCTGCCATTGCGGGGTTTCTACTAGGAAAAACGAGTGAGTTAAATGAGCAGGGTGTGACATTAACCATTGATGCTGATTCTCATTTTCCAAATATTAAAATGGGTGATATGCTCCATGATCTCCTATTATCAATCGGGATTTTATTAGATAATGCTAAAGAGGCATTGACAAATACAACAAGAAAACAAGTAGTTCTTTTTCTTTATTATGATGACGAAGAAGAAATAATTATCATTGAAGTAAAGGATACAGGTTCCGGAATTGAACCAGCAGTAAGAGAAAAAATTTTTGAACGAGGATACTCAACAAAGGGAGAAAATCGAGGCTATGGATTAGATGCCATTCGATCAATCGTTACACATTATAAAGGATTGATTGAAGTCCAATCTAAAGTAAAAAAAGGAAGTTTATTTCACATAGAAATCCCCTTTAAACGGAGGAACATAGATGATTAAAGTTATTATAGTTGAAGATGACCCAATGGTTGCAACAATAAACCAACAATATGTTGAAAGATCAAAAGGATTTGAAATTGTTGCTACAGTTGATAATATAAAAGAACTATGGAAAGTGTTACAAGAAGTCACTCCCGATTTAATATTACTCGATGTTTATTTACCAGAAAAGACCGGTATTGACTTTGTACAAGAATTAAGACAAAAGCAAATTTCCATACCAATTATTATGATTACGGCAGCACACGATATACCAACAATCAAAAAAGCTCTAGACTATGGTGTTATTGACTTTTTAATCAAGCCTTTTTCATATGAACGGTTCCAATTAGCAATCGAAAACTTTTTACAATACCATTCGCTTACCACTAAATTTGAAAAAGCAGATCAGAAAACATTAGATCAAATTTTAATAAAAGAAAGACAATCGAAAACTTTTAATGAAAAAGGAATCCTCTCATCCTTGCCTAAAGGGCTATCTAAACTAACCATTAAAAAAATTTTAACAGCCGTTGAAAAGCAAAAGGAACATTTTTCAACCGAGGATATAGCAAAAGAAGTTGAATTGTCGCGAATTTCTACAAGAAAGTATTTACAATTTTTAAATGAAATTGGCTACTTACGTGAAGAGTTGAAATATTTATCTGTTGGGCGTCCAATTATGATTTATCAAATAGTTCCGGAAAAAGAACAGCTTATTGCCGATATTTTAAATAATACCCCCCCACAGAGTTTGTAGCTTTCCATCTATATAAATAGAAATAACGTAGACGAGAACGAGGCACAGAAAAAATCCACTTATCAGGAAAGTGGATTTTTCTGCCTTTATGTTTAGGTAGTTTTTAAGAAACAGCTTGGCTTTTTTTCGGTAAAGCTACTGCATTCGTCGTGCTTCCTTTTGTAATCATTTCATGCAGATTTTCAAAGCTTGTCTCAATCATATTCGTTAGCGCTTCATCTGTATTTGATCCGATATGAGGTGTAACTAAAACCCGTGGATATAAATCAATTAAAGCTTGAATAGTAGGGTCTAATTTTTTACCATTATTAAATTTTTGGAAGAATATTTCCTGTTCATTGGCAAATACATCTGTTGCAAAACCTTCCAGCTTATGAGATCGCAATGCTTTTAGAATAGCTTCATTATCCTGTAGCTCACCTCTTGCCGTATTAATGAATATTGCACCATCTTTCATTTTCGAAATGAATTCATTATTTACCATTTTATCATTTTTACCTGGAAAATATGGCACATGCAAACTTACAATATCACTTTCTTTTAATAATTTATCTAACTCCACAAATGTAACAACTTGTTTTGCTTCTTCACTTTGATATATATCATACCCCAGCACTTCGGCTCCGAGACCCTTAAACAATTGCGCCTCTGTCAAGCCAATTTTACCAGTACCAATAATACCTACTTTACAATTTCTGATTTCTTTACTAAACATAACACTGTCAACCGTAAAATCTTTTTTAGATGTTTTATTGGTAGTATAAGCGGTATGTCTTAACAAAGACATAGCAAGTGTTAAAGATAATTCAGCAATTGCATTTGGTGAATAAGAAGGAACGCGTGCAACGTACATATCAAAATCAGCTGCTGCTTGCAAATCAATATGATTATAACCTACTGTTCGCGTAAATAAATACGTAACGCCATATTCTTTCATTTGCTGAATATTTTTTCTGTCAGCAACACAATTTCCCCTAAGTAAAACAGCATCCATTCCTTTTGCTGTTTCAATATTTTCATTGGTTAGAAGTTCCTCGATAAGCGTTAGTTCAAAGTCATACTTATTTAGTTGATGAAAGAAAGGCACTTCATTTTCTCTTACTCCATAACAAACAACCTTCATTGTCATATTATTTTCTCCTTTTCCAATCTGAATACTTGGTATTTTAATTGAAGTCATAGATGAAACTAGTTGTTTTAGCTAAATAAGTTTGTTGCGCTGATGAAATTTATAATAATAATCCAAATTGGTATCATCACAACAGCACTAATCGTTGATAGTAATGATGCGTTCGACGCAAGTAGCGCATCCTTATCAAAGCTGATGGCATAGGCTGCTGCTACAGTTGCAGTTGGAGTAGCCATCATAATAACTACTGTTCCAATTGAAATGGCACTCATGGTTAAAATTCCGGTTAGGGAAAGAATAGCTAACAGTACAATATTAATAACTGGTACAAGAATAACTTTATTTGCACTATAGAATAGGGACGTACGATCTGTTATCGCTGTTTTGAAATCGACGGAACCTAGTGTTGATCCAATTGCAAGCCAGGCAAGTGGTGAAGCTAAGCCTGCCAAATATCCCATCGGTTTAAATAGCCAGGGGGCAGTCTGGTCGATTCGTAAAAATGCTACTGTTGATGTGGTACCATCAGCAGCTACTACACTGACCTGTGGTAAATAATCTTGAAACACCCAGATAAAAAGACCTAAAAAGGTAGCAATAACGATCGGATTTAAAAACATTTCTTTAATATTTTTAGCTTCCATCTTTAATCCGCTCATTTTAATATAGCCATAAGAATAAAGGAAAATACGATAACCGATATTAAATATGGAAGCATATAACACTCCTTCTGCTCCATAAATTGCTCCAACGATCGGAATACCGAAGAATGTCGTTGATCCAAAAATAGTTAGTACACGTAATGTATCTTCTTTATCGCCTTTAAATTTAAAGTACATTGGTTTCGATACAAGAATTAAAATAATATAAATTGCAATTCCCCAAATTAAAATCCCCATACCTTCAGCTAAGGATTCCTTGTTAATATCATTCATAAATGCATTAAATGCAAGAGCAGGTAATGCTACTGACAATACAACTTTAGATAGCATTTTTCCAACTTGATCACTAAAAATATTCTTTTTTCGGCAATAAAATCCTAATAAAATAATGAACATGGTTGATGTAATAGCACTAATTATATCCATGTCAGTAAATGTAGTTTGAATAATTTCAAACACTTTCATTGTTTTCTCCTCCAGATCTTCATTTTGTGAAATATTTCACAAACTATTGTATAGAAAAGCCGGCTATCTCTTACAAATTCATCATAGAACATTTCATTGAAGATAAAAATAATAGGTAACTAAACTAACTTATGTAACTTAAGTAAGTGAAATGGTGAGCAATGTTTTGTGTGTTTTTCTACTCTGTTTCTTGTGTAAACTGTAAGGAGCAAATACAAAATGGGAAGAGGAAAATAAAGTGAAACTTCTTTCAGTTGGAGTTTTCTTCTATCTCCTACTGAATGTTAGTACCACAAGGGTATGACCTAAAGGCCCTTGAACGAATTGGGTATTTAGGTGCCGTTTTCTCCCACTTAGACCCTAAAGATATCTTTTTCATGAGCAAATACATCCTTTGCAAAAGCCTCTAATTTATTTGTTTTTAATGCCTTTAGGATAAACCTGATTATCTTAGAGCTCTCCCCTTGCTGTATTAATGAGGATCGCACCTTCCTTCATATTGGAAAGAAAAGCATCATTTACCATCTTATCGTTTTTTCCTGGAAAATAAGGGGAATTAGTTACATATACGGAAATGGAGGATTTGTTTGAAAGATATCATAACTAAGTACAGTTGCCCCTAAGCCTTTAAACAATTTAGCTTCCGTCAATCCGATCCTGTCTTACTTCTGTACTAAACATGGATGGATCGACGGTGAAGTCTCCTTTAGCTGTTTTTACAGTTGTGTAAGCAGTATGTCTTAATAAAGACAGGCCTAGTGCCAATGCTAATTGGGTAATAGCAATTGGTGAGTAACTCGTTCTACATACATACCCATTCCTTTCGATAAAGATTTCGCATCAATATCCTCCATAAAGGTATTAAAAGCAAGAGCTGGTAGAGGAACAACCAATACTACCCTTGATAGTGCTTTCCCTACCGTATCGCTAAAAATATTTTGTTTGTGGCAGAAATAACCTAATAAAATGATGAATAACACCGAAGTAATTGCACTTACAATTTTCATATCTGTAAATGTCGCCTGAATTTCCTGTAATATATCCATACGTATCCTCCGTTATTATGCAGATTCTCCATTATCCCCTTATGTTAAGATTTTTTCTTTCATTAATGAGGTAATAACATTTGGAAAATAATAAAATCCCATGAAGGTATTAACTCATCCCTTTAAAGTAAGTTTCATACAAAGATTATTGACTAGATGAGAAAGCTCTGTATTCTTTACTCTTGAAAAATTTCAGGATAGTCTCATAGTAAGATGAAAAATCGGATATTGGATAAAATTTTAAAACCCCTTTATAATAGGTAGAAATTGCTTTATCTTCACGGAGGAGATCAACGTGAGAACAGTCTTAACTTTTTTAAAGCCGTATAAGCTATCTGCAATTGTAGCTTTTTTACTTATGCTCATTGAACTAGCTGTCGAGCTGTTACTTCCGTTTTTTCTTGGGAAGATGATTAATGAAGGTGTCGTTAATAAAGATTTAAACAACATCATTATGTGGGGAAGTATTATGATAGGACTTGCAATCATTGCATTTATTGCTGGGATTATCAATTCTTTTTATGCTTCGCATGTAAGTTGGAGATTTGCCTATGATATGCGAGAAAAGTTGTTCACCAAAATACAAGCATTTTCTTTTGCAAATTTAAATAAATATCCAACCTCGAGCTTAATGACAAGATTCACGAACGATATCCGGCAAATTCAAAATACGATTTATATGATATTAAGAATTATGTCCAAGGCACCATTGATTGTTGTAGGTGGTGTCATGATGGCATTTATCGTAAACGCTAAACTCGCGGTTATTTTTATAATTACTGTTCCATTATTAGTTGGTTTTATTTTATGGGTATTAAAGGTGGCTGGGCGTTTATTTAATCATGTGCAAAAAAGTGTGGATAAGGTAAACCAAGTAATGCAAGAAAACCTTGCTGGAATGCGTTTAATAAAAGCATTCTCTCGAAGAAATTATGAGGAACACCGGTTTATGGATGCAAATCGAACGCTTGCCAACCGAACTAGGATAGCCTTTCAATTTGTCGAGGCTTCAATGCCGGTTCTCTTATTTGTTATGAATCTTTCTCTAATTTTTATTATTTGGTTTGGTAATTCTCAAGTTATTACCGGCACAGCAACTGTCGGTGATGTTGTAGCTATCATTAACTACGCACTACGAGTATCCATGTCTATTTCTATGTTCACTTTTATTACGATGGCATTTTCCCGAATGAAGGCATCTACAGAGCGTGTCAGCGAAGTTCTATATGCAGAAGATGTAAAAGATGAAAGTACTGTAGAACCTGCTTCTGCTTCGATTCAGGATGGAGCTATTTCATTTAACAAGGTTTCGTTTATTTATCCAGAAAACGATAAAGCGGTAATTAAAAATATCAGCTTTCATGTCAAAAAAGGGGAGCGATTAGCCGTAATGGGGGCCACTGGATCGGGAAAAACCTCCTTATTCCAGCTGATTCCACGACTTTATGATGTTACAAAAGGGAAGATCACCATCGATGAGAAAGAAATTACAACTTATTCTTTGGAGAAGCTACGAAATAGTATTGGCTATGTACCACAGACTCCATTATTATTCACCGGTTCCATCAAAGAAAATATTTCATGGGGAAAACCAGATGCAACCGATGAAGAAATTATTCAAGCTGCAAAAGATGCCCAAATTCATGAAACGATCATGAATTTAGAACAGCAATATGAAACGAAAGTGGGGCAAAAAGGAGTAAATTTATCTGGTGGTCAAAAACAACGAATTTCGATTGCTCGTGCATTAATTCGTCAACCGAAAATCCTGATGCTAGATGACAGCACTAGTGCTCTTGATTTAACTACGGAAGCAAAGCTTTTACAAGCGATTGAAAAATACAACAGTACAACATTAGTGATCACCCAAAAAATAGCAACAGCTATCTCAGCTGATCGAATTCTTTTATTAGATGAAGGGAAAATTCTGGCTATAGGGTCCCATCAAATATTATTAAATTCATGTGAGCTGTATCAAGAAATAGTGGACTCCCAGTTTGGAGAGGAGTTTTCCTATGCGAAATAATCAATTAAAACAGCCTTTTCAATACGATAAAATTCCCATTAAATCGCTTCAAGTAGTGAATAAGCGTAAACGAGCCAAGGATACAACTGGGACAATAAAACGGATTTGGTCCTATTTAGCAAAAGAAAAGGGGAAATTATCACTTGTTATCTTAATGGTTATGATTAGCTCGGGTTTAGGTTTATTAGGACCATTTATGATTGGTACGGCAGTCGATAAATTTATCGTAACGAAACAAAGTGCTGGTCTTGCCACCCTGTTAATTTCGCTTTTATTTATTTATCTCTTTCATTCGCTATCCATATTCCTACAAAATTATTGGATGGTTGGGATTGCTCAAAAAACAATTTATACATTACGGAAAGACTTATTTCACCAATTTCACCGTCTTTCCATTTCCTATTTTGATAAGCGACAGCATGGAGAACTGATGAGCCGAATTACAAATGATATTGATAATGTCAATAATACATTAAATCAATCCGTCATTCAGATTTTTTCTAGTGTACTAACACTAACAGGAACGGTAGCAGTCATGCTTTATCTTAGTCCAATTCTAACAGCGGTAACGATGGTCATTGTTCCTATTATGTTTTTAGCAATTCGCTGGATTACAAAGAGAACTGGACCATTGTATAAACTCCAACAAAAAAACTTAGGTGAAGTGAACGGCTATGTAGAAGAAATTGTGTCCGGACAGCATATTGTCAAAACCTTTTCTCAAGAAAATCGAGTAATCCAAGAGTTTGAGGAGCGCAATAAAGATTTAAATCATGCCGGCTTTTGGGCATTAACTATATCTGGCTTTATTCCAAAAGTCATGAACATGCTCAATTTTCTAAGCTTTGGCTTAATTGCTTTAGCCGGTGGGATTTTAGCTATATATGGGTATGTAACGGTTGGCGTCATTGTTATTTTCACAGAATATGCTCGCCAATTTACTCGTCCTTTGAATGAACTATCTAATCAGTTTAACATTCTGTTATCTGCTGTTGCCGGAGCGGAACGAGTTTTTCGTGTGATGGATGAAAAACAGGAGGAAACAGATGAAAAAGCAGCAAAAGAATTAACAACTATAAAAGGACATATTCAATTTGACCATGTTTACTTTGGCTACGAAAATAGTACCATATTGAAAGATATTAGTTTTGAAGCAAAGCCTGGAGAATCTGTCGCTTTCGTTGGTCATACCGGTGCAGGAAAAACGACGATTATTAATTTAATTTCGCGCTTTTATAATTATGATAAAGGTGAAATTTATCTAGATGGTACGCCGCTTAAACTAATTACTCGCTCTAGCCTTAGACAGCATATGGCTTTTGTCTTACAGGATACGTTCTTATTTCAATCCACCATCCGCGAAAATATTCGCTATGGACGCTTACAGGCTACGGATGAAGAAGTAATTCAAGCTGCTAAAGATGCTAATGCACATGAATTTATTACCAAACTCCCAAATGGATATGATACGATGCTTGACCAACAAGGAAGTGGTATTAGTCAAGGGCAAAAACAGCTAATTACCATTGCCCGCGCTTTGCTTGCCCAGCCAAAAATCTTGATTTTGGATGAAGCTACCAGTAATATTGATACAATCACAGAGTTAAAAATTCAAGATGCATTAAAACGGCTCATGCATGGCAGAACCAGTTTTATTATTGCACACCGTCTGAATACCATTCAAGAAGCAGATAAGATTATTTTACTCGAACATGGGAAAATAGTGGAACATGGGAGCCATCAAGAATTACTTGAATTAAAAGGAAAGTATTATCAATTGTATAAAGGGACTGCGCTTGAACAGGTAGATAAGAATGGGCTTAAAATATAGCTCACCTTTGCTCGACCCAGATTGTACAAACAATAGAAAAACTAGCAACATCATGGAAGGAGTGGATTTCATGGGGAGAAAAGGTTCCATGATCGAAAAACATATTAATAGTAACTATTTAGATGAAAAAATGACATTATTGATTTATCAGCCCGAGTCCTATTCCCCAATGGATAATTATCATTTATGCATCATGCAAGACGGAAACGACTACTACCAATTAGGAAGAATTGCTACGTTGAGTGACAGGCTTCACGACAATAATGAAATAATGAATACCATTTTCGTCGGGATACATTATAAAAATAAATATGATCGCAGGGAAAAATATCATCCGAACGGTAAAGAAAATGAAGCATATATCCAATTTTTAAGTCGTGAAGTAGTCTCCTTGCTAGATGACATATATCCAACGTATAATTTGGCAAAATCAAGAACTTTACTAGGTGATTCGTTAGCTGGAACGTTAGCACTAATGACCGCTATTCGCTATCCAAATACATTTGGTAACGTCATCATACAATCGCCATATGTAGATAGCTCTGTACTGCAAGTTACTGAATCAGCTCAAAGCTTAGATAAACTAACGATCTATCACACAATTGGTGAAAAAGAAACAGCAGTTACAATGACAAATGGAGAAACGATGAACTTCCTTACACCAAACCGAGAACTTCATAATATATTAACAAATAGCAGTGCCAACTTTGAATACTATGAATTAGAAGGCGGAGAGCATACATGGAAATATTGGCAAAAAAACATGAAGCATGCGTTAACTTCCATGTTTAATTAGTCATTTTTCTGATAGTCCAAAAAACTCTACTTACTTTAGATACTTTTTTGTTATAATAGATGTTAAGTTTATTCAGATAAGTTTGTTACAGAATCTGGTTATTCTAAAAGGAGGTTTTATGAATGAAATATGGCATTGTTATTTTCCCAACAAAAGAAGTACAGGATGAAGCAAATTCATATCGAAAAAGGTATGATCCACATTATGCGTTAATTCCTCCACATATTACGTTAAAAGCACCATTTGAAGCAGATCAACAATTACTGGAGGAGCTTATTATTGAATTAAAGCACATCGCTAATGACACAAAGCCTTTTATAATCAATATAAATAAGGTTAGTACATTTGCTCCAATAACAAATACAATTTACTTTAAAATTGAGACAAGACCAGAATTGATTGATTTGTTTGAAAAAATGCATTCAGGTAAATTCCAAAAAAATCAAGAATATGCGTTTGTTCCACATATTACGATTGCTCAAAGTCTTTCACATGATGAATATTCTGATGTATACAATAGCTTACGAATGAAAAAAATTCAAATTGAAGATAAAATTGATCGGTTTCAACTTATGTATCAATTAAATAACGGATCTTGGACCGTTTATGAAACCTTTGTGTTTGGGAAGGAATTCGTGTGAATATAATAAAAGTTACAACACCGAAAGAATTGGAGCATGCTTATCATATTCGTACAGTCGTTTTTATAGAGGAACAACAAGTACCTTACGAGGAAGAAATGGATGGACTTGATGAAGAAGCCATTCACTTTATTGTCTATGATGATTTAACACCAGTAGCAGCAAGCCGACTGCGATTTGTCGATAACTATGGAAAACTAGAAAGGATTTGCGTATTAAAAGAATACCGTGGTAAATCCATTGGTAAGCACTTAATTCAAGCAATGGAAGAAGTCATTCTGGATCATGGCTATCAACAAGCTAAGCTTAATGGGCAAATACACGCAGAAAAGTTTTATCAAGGTTTGGGTTATAAAACGGTATCGGATGAATTTATGGACGCAGGAATTCCACATGTAATGATGGTAAAACAGCTAACGTTACACGACTAAGTTGTGCAAATCGTTTATGTGATTTCATCCTAATTAAAAATATTTCTATAAAACAGATGTTAAAATAATGGCGGAAAAAACATTTTTATTAAAAGTGTCTTTTCCGCCATTTGCTATTTTTAAATGAATGAATTCTTTATATCAGGTAACCCTAAGAGTGATTAATTTTTAAGGGGGCATAGGAATGAATTCTTATTTGCAAATGCTAGTCGACACCGTCTTTGGATTTTTTGCCCTATTTTTACTGACAAAACTGCTTGGAAAGACACAAATTTCCCAGTTAACTCCTTTTGATTTTATTTCTGCTTTAATCCTTGGCGAATTGGTAGGAAATGCATTATTTGATAAAAAGGCAGGTGTCATTGAAATAGGTTTTGTTATTATTCTTTGGGGCGGGCTTTTATATTTAACAGAATTGATAACGCAAAAATTCAAAGGTACCCGCAGCTTGTTAGAGGGCGCTCCTGACTTTGTCATCTATCGTGGCAAATTAATTAGAGATGTCATGAAAAAAAATAAACTTGATATAAATCAACTACAAAGTTTATTACGTGCTAAAGATGTATTCTCCCTCAGGGAAGTTGAGTTTGCGTTTTTAGAAACAAACGGCACGGTATCTGTGATCAAAAAACCACCCTATCAAACGCCAAATAAACAAGATATGCAGGTTTCTCCAAAAGAAGTTAATTTAGCTACAACATTGATCAATGATGGTGAAATTATTTACGACAACTTAAAAGAAAAAAACTTAACTGAAGAATGGCTATATCATGAACTACAAGAACAAAATTTTGAACAAGTAAGTGATGTTTTTTATGCAGAGTATAGGAAAGGCGAAAAGTTGTTTATTTTACCATATACAAATAGAAACCACCGTAAATATGATGCTTAGTATCATCACCTTGCTAAGCATCTTTTCTCTTAGAGGGTTAAATTGTGCTGCTAAATCGTTTGCCCTTCCCTATTATCTTAGCAAATTCAAGTTCAGAAGGTTTTATCGGTTTCATTGCATAGCGATCATAACCTTTCTTATAAAGCCGCTCGTAACTTTTGGACAATTGTTGATGCTGCTTATCGAGTAACACTTTAAAAGGACTTTCTATATGAAAAAAATTTTGCTTTTTACTAATAACCCGTTGATGATATTGTTCATATTGAAACTGCTTTATTGGTAATATATATCCCATTACCGATACACCCCCTATATTATCAGAAAATTAATGTTTATATAATTATATACCCTTTTTCCAAAAAGTCTAACCCTTTTTATTCTTCCATTCTTTTTTCCAGTTCTTTAATAAGATCTTCAATTTTTCTTATATTGCCTAAAAAAGATTCATTCCATTTATTCATATCTTTTTCTACTGCCACAGCTTTTTTTTCTGGAAACTGCATCCACTTCTCATTTTTTTGTAAGTGTTTTTCGATGACATGAAAATAATCCAGCCAATTCGGTTCAGAAATTTTCATCTTAAACCTCCCCTCTTACTGATTTTTCATGACCGGCGTTTTCCCTTTTTACTGATCAAGAACACCCAAGAAAAGCGCAATCGCCCTGTTTAACAACCGCCGTACAAACTGGAGAACTTCTCACGGGATAAAGTGAAACTTCATTCAAGGAGTGCTTTTCTCCTTGAATGTTAGTACCACAAGGGTATGACCTAAAGGCCTTTAAACGAATCGGGGATTTAGGATCCGTTTTTCTCATCGTGTTCGCAACATCGTTAGCACATTTTTGAAAGGAGAAAAATACGGATCCTTACATCCGGGATAATGGGAAACTTCATTTCGTGGAACGCTTTTTACACGGAATGTTAGATGAACCAATCGGGCATTTAGGTGTCGTTTTCTCCCTTTTTACCTTCTCCGTTATTCGCTTTTAACTCTTGAAGGGGAGAATTACGGCACCTTACATGCGGGATAATGGGAAACTTTATTCAAGGAGTATTTTCCTCCTTGAAATAGTAGGAATCAAAGGCTAGATCCAGGGATCCTTAAAAAACCGCAATTTGTCGCTTCCGAAGTTTCTCCTTGTCCTGGAAAAAGAAGAACGCTTTTTCTGCGTGCGATGTCTCGCTGCCGTAGCTTTCCTTGTCCTGGAAAAAGAAGAACGCTTTTTCTGCGTGCGATGTCTCGCTGCCGTAGCTTTCCTTGTCCTGGAAAAAGAAGAACGCTTTTTCTGCGTGCGATGTCTCGCTGCCGTAGCTTTCCTTGTCCTGGAAAAAGAAGAACGCTTTTTCTGCGTGCGATGTCTTGCTGCCGTAGCTTTCCTTGTCCTGGAAAAAGAAGAACGCTTTTTCTGCGTGCGATGTCTCGCTGCCGTAGCTTTCCTTGTCCTGGAAAAAGAAGAACGCTTTTTCTGCGTGCGATGTCTTGCTGCCGTAGCTTTCCTTGTCCTGTCGACCCAAACAAATTGGGAATTTACCAAGCCGATGTTGACTTACCCGTAGGAAGAAGAGTGAAGTTTGCTAGCAGCACGAGCGCTTAAAAGCTGGACGGGACGACGATGCTAATTTTAAAAAAAGATATCCATAAGGTAGAAGCAGTTATAGTCCCTTTACAAAAATTAAAGCTTGACGAACGCCAAGCTTTAGGATGCAGGTAATAACCTGTTTTTTAGATCTTCACTACTCCGGTTAAATTGAAAAAGCTTTACTTTTTCAAAAAAGCAGCATATAACTGCTGCTTTTTTATCCTGATTAAAACCAGGAGAACGGACCTCTTCTCTCATTCTCTTGACTGTCCTCGTGATCTTCCTGCCGGTGCTCTTCCTCATGATGTAGCTCTTCGTTATCCTCTACTTCTTTGTTTTCCTCAGCTCTCTCTGCCTCAACCGGACGCCTCATAAAAAATGGGTCTCTACGTTGAGCCGGACGAGACGCCCTTTGTGGGCGAGAAGATTCAATAGCCACATTATCTGCTTTAATAACAAGATCCTTTACATGGATGACTTGCTTCTTTTTTTCCGACATTCGTTTTCACTCCTTTTATACGTTTGGTCGTTATTAGTCTATGTAACTATTTATGATAGGTATGGTCATTCGCCCGTTTTTTCGGGAAATTAGAGTTGTTAAATGGGTCTAAGCCGTCCATAAAAATCCTGCTGAATCGATCAATCGATCAGTGGAATTGATTTGATTGCCCACACAATCCGCATAAACCAACATATTCTAGTAAAGACAAATGAGTCAATCACAATGTGGAAAGGAGAAAAAAATCATGGGTTGTGGAAAAGAGTTTAAAACAGGAAACTGTGTATGTGATATTTTAAAGGAGATTGCGGAGGCGCAAAGTGATGTCTTTGAAAGCTGTTGTGACTCTAGCTGTAAACAATCTATTAATGAATTATTAGGAGATACTGATCAAAATATGGGACTTGATACGGTACCTGTAATTTTGTACTGTAAAGGGACTTGTAAACCATTTAAAGGTTTCGGGGCACATCCAAGCGATATTGGTGATGTTGTAGCAAGCTTCTTTTTCCGTGTTAAAAAAGTGGATGATGATTGCTGTGCAATATTAGAGCTTCTAAGAGATCCACATGATGATGATCCTAATCCGAAAGACCCAGTTGATCAAAAAACAAAGCATTTACGCGCAACTGGCATCTGTATCACAGCAGATCTTAACTGTTTCTGTCATGTAACATGTCTACCAGCAATTAATGCACTTAACTGCGTTTAACTGAATTGGCACTGGGGTGCATGCACCCCAGTGTGTAAAACTTTTCACCACTTATTGAATGATGTACTTTTTGTTTAGTAACTATTTATTAAGCCACTAAAATACGTCTTACACTTAAAACAAAGCTTTTGTAGTTAGGGGAGCATTTATCCCCCACGGATTAGCAAACCAATTCTTCCACTGGCAGTTGATACTCCCACCTAGCCAATACGATTTACGATAGTCCTAAGGTGGGAGTTTTACTGCTATTTCATGTAGAGATAGATCGTTAGAAGCCTAGTAACTTAATATGCTTAATATCCTCTAATGAGATTCTTGTACTTGTTGAACGATTTCCGGTACGAATAAATACATCATTTCCTTCAGATCCTGTTATTACACCACGATACGTGCGTTGACTAGTTTTGACTTCACATTTTAGTCTGGGAGCGAAATTTGGAGCGTTTAAAAAATATTCAATCTTTTCTTCAATTGACATATCCTTGAAGCTTTGCTTTTTTCCTTCATGTGAAAGATCGCTTTTCTCTGTTTCCTCTAATTTTTCTTGCTTATTTTTTATTACACTTTTATCAAAGTCTCGATGTCTCATTCCTTTTTTCACTACCTCCTCATTGTTTGAAGAACCTTCCTTATTAAGTTTTGGGGTAACATACATATGTTGCATTGACGCCTGTAACTCGCCTACTTTTGGCTGATGAATAAAAAGCAGTGGTTTTTGTGCGTATTTTTTCCCCATTTTATTCTTCCCCCTTTTTAAATCATTCCTTAACCTATTATATGAACCCATTTTGAGAAATGTGTTTGCGGAAAAAAGAAAAGACACTTCTCTTCAAAGTGTCTTTTCTGTAAGATTTATATTATTTCAAACGGATGTTTCAGTACTTGTTTTCAAAAACGATCATAATAAAAATTTCATAAATACGGTTGCCATGCTGAAATAAATAAGGATTGAGATTATATCATTGACTGTAGTAATGAATGGACCGGATGCTACAGCTGGATCGATTTTAATTCGATCCATCAACATCGGAACTAACACACCGGCAAGGGTGGCAACAAACAATGTAGCAGCAATTGAAATACCTACAAGTAAACCTAAGTAAAACTTGCCTTTCCAAATATAAATAACAATTAAAATAACAATTCCGCAAATAATCCCATTAATAATGCCTGTGGCTCCTTCCCGGAGGACAAGCCGCGCTTTTCCTTGCTTCTCGTAATCCCCATTAGCTATCCCGCGAACAGCAACCGCCAAAGCTTGTGTTCCTGAATTACCAGCCATTCCAGCAATAAGCGGGATAAATATAGCTAAAACGGAAACTTGACTTAACGTTTCCTCAAAACGGCCAATTAAACTGGCAGTAAGCATTCCTAAAAATAGTAAAATAACAAGCCATGGTAACCGTTTTTTCACTGAAACAAGCGCTGTATCACTTGGCTTATCCATATCGGAAACCCCAGCCAGCTTGGAATAGTCATCACTCGCTTCTTCTTCCATGACGTCTAAAATATCATCTACCGTAATAATACCTAATAAATGTCCTTGAAAATCAACTACCGGAAGGGCTAAAAAATCATAGTCACGCATCATTTGGGCAACTTCTTCTTGGTCTTTGCCAACGGATACCGCTACAACCTTTTCAATCATAATATCTTCAATTAAAATATCTTCATCGGCAACAATTAGATCTCGCAAAGAAAGAACCCCAACTAAACGTTTTTCATCATCCAATACATACATATAATAGATTGTTTCTGCGTCTGGAGCTTGTTCCTTTAATTGCTGCATCGTCTGTTGAGCTGTATTTGTTTTATACGTCGCAACATACTCAGTAGTCATAATACTTCCAGCTGTTTTTTCTTCATAATGCAGCAGCTTTTTAATTTCTTTTGCTGCTTCCTGATCCATAATGGTTAAGAAACTTGCAATTTGATCCTTGTCCATGCCACTTAAAATATCAACCGCATTATCAGCAAACATTTTCGCTAAAACCATGGAAGCAAAGCGGGGATCCATTTCGCTTATTAATGCGCGTCGTTGTTTTTCATCATCCATAATTTCTATGATGTTGCCGACTTCCTCTGGCGATAAATACGTGTATATTTTCAAACGAGCTGCTTTTGTCTGCTCCATAAAAAACATTGCTTGGTCATAGGGATGCATATCAAGGAACTCGTTACGAAATCCTTCCATATTATCCTGTTCCAGTGCTTGCTGTAATTTCTGCCAATGCTGCTCATACTGTTCTTCATACTTTTTATTATACTTATTGGATTCCATACGATCACTTCCTTTTTCCTAGCTCTTCTATTCCCTATCAGAGGGGCGTTCAAACCATTTTACTTGGATGAAATTGGTTATAATATAATGCAGAGCAACCTTCTCTACTATCCATTTTTACCCCGCACATATCATATCCAAAAAAACCGAACAAATCAAGGAGGTATTCGTATGAAGATTGATATTATTGGTGATATTCATGGATGTTTTAAAGAATTAGAGCAACTATTTTTCAAACTTGGCTACTAGAAAAACTTGGCTTGTCGCCAAGTTTTTAGCGAAAGCTGTAGTTTTTCTTATACTATAAACCATAAAGTTTTATACTTTCCTATAGTACAAAAAAGAACAGGGTATTTTTGTTCATCCTGAACAACGAACTCCGGTCTTTGTGGGAGATATAACGGATCGGGGTCCACATTCATTAACAGTGATTAAGCTTGTATTTAAAATGGTAATCATGCAACAAAAAGCGATGTATGTTCCCGGTAATCATTGCAATAAATTATACCGCTACTTTATCGGCAATAACGTTCAAATACGGCATGGATTAGAAACAACTATTGCTGAGTATAAAGCGTGCTCAAAAGAGGAACAAGCCTTGATCCGTGAACAATTTATGACATTATACGAACAAGCACCTCTTTACCTGCAAATTCCAGAAGTAAATGCAATTGTTGCACATGCAGGGATGAAAGAAGTGTACATAGGGAGGACGGATAAACAAGTAGAAGCTTTTGTTCTATATGGTGACACGCTGGAGAAAAAGATCCAGCTGGACGACCGATTCGCAAAGATTGGGCAGTACATTACAAGGGAGATGCTTGGATTGTTTACGGCCACACCCCTGTTTTAAAGCCACGAATCATAAACAGAACAATCAATATTGATACAGGTTGTGTGTTTGGAAATGAATTAACAGCTTTTCGTCTACCTGAAGAAAAGATTGTGGCTGTTTCATCAAAACAGCCATTTAAAAGAGACAGATTTACATTTTTTGCAGCACATTAACCATATCTTGAGGTAATTCGGCAGTGAAATATAGTAATTCTTTTGTAATTGGATGGATAAATGAAAGTAAAGAACAATGCAATGCCTGTCGTTTAATAAGATGAGTAGAACCGCCATATAGTGTATCACCGCATAACGGATAACCAGTTCCTGAAAAGTGAACGCGAATTTGATGAGTTCTACCTGTTTCCAATTGAACAGTAATAAATGAATGCTTGGTCGTCTTTTTTTCTACCTTGTAATGAGTAACTGCATCTTTTCCATCTGAACGGATCTCTCGTTCAATAATAGATCCAGGTTTTCTACCAATTGGCGCATGAATCGTACCAGCTTGCTTACTAAGGCAACCTTCTACTATAGCCTGATATGTCCGCTGCACTGCTTTAGTTTGTTGTTGAGCTGCTAAAATTGAATGACTATATCTGTGCTTAGCAACTAATAATAAACCAGAGGTGTCCCGATCTAATCTAGTAACAATGTGGACAGTAGCACTACTTTTCTGTTTTTCATAATGTGCTAGTAATCCATTTGCCAAAGTTCCATTGGGGTGATGAAACGAAGGAATCGCCGGTAACCCAGATGCTTTATTAATAACTAAAATATCGTTATCTTCATAAATGATCGATAGTTCCATTGGTTCTGGTTGCATCGAATTACTTCTAGATTCTTTGGGAAAATGAATCATAAGTTTATCTCCAGCAGATAAAGGATAACGAACGGATTGTTCTATCCCATTTACTAAAATCGCTCCACCATCAAATTTAACTGCTTTTAAAATTCTCCTGGAAAATCCCCGCACCTCACGAAGATAGTCGCGAAGCAGCATTCCTTCATGTTTTTTTTCAATAATCCATTCCATCTGTTCTATCACGTTCCTACATTAATTATTATCATCTGCAACAAACGATTCACGTACCCGCTTCCAGAAAGGAAATTGACGGAACCTGGCAAAACGAATTCGTTCTTCAGCAACCCGACATTGGATCGATTTAACATTTGCGTAATTCGTTGTAAAATGATCAACCGCAATTAAAAAGCTGCGATCAACGACCGGTTTTAACAAGCATGTATGATGCTTTGGTAAAATTAGTGGTGAACCAATTGTTCGGAACACGCGGTTATTAATGGAAGCCATCTCGGTCAACTGAATGGCATCAAGCGATGGATGAATGATCGCTCCACCTAAAGCTTTATTATAAGCTGTACTTCCAGATGGTGTAGAAATGCATAATCCATCACCACGAAATGTTTCAAAATGTTCTCCTTTAATTTCTACATCAAAAACAACAGAACCATCAGCAGTTTTTATCGTAGCTTCGTTAAGTGCTAAAAACCGATCTTCAATTCCTCCCGTTTTCCCGCGGATAATCACTTCTAATAATGGATATTCCACAATCTGAAATGGTGTTTTAGCAATTTCAATAATCAACTTTTCAAGTTCATCCGGAGTCCAGTCTGCATAAAACCCTAAATGTCCCGTATGTATCCCAATAAAAGCAGTGGAATTTAAGCGATGAATATAAGTATGAAATGCTTCTAAAAATGTACCATCTCCCCCAACGGATATGACAAGCGCCGGTTCATTATCGTTATATTCTAATTTAAAATCAGTTAAATGTTGCTTAAGTGTTGCTTTAATCTGTTCAGAACGACCGTCTCCTCTTGAAACAATGGCAAATTTCATGTCTACATCCTCCTTTAGAGCGATAGCATGTATCCGTTTTTCAGCTTATGATTCGTTTCCTTTCGTTAGGAGGAAAAATCAAGCTACTTACGGTGAAAAATACGTTGTGCTTCTTGAACTTCATGTTTAATTTTTGACATTTCTTCATCTAATTGAAAAGCTGCTTCTGCTGCATTTTGTAAACGTACCTTAATATTAGCCGGTATACTTCCTTTATATTTATAATTTAAAGAGTGTTCATTCGTCGCCCAGAAATTCATTGCTAGTGTGCGAATTTGAATTTCTGCCAGCAATTTTTTCATCCCATCAATTGTCTCAACAGGATACTCAATAATTAGATGATAAGAACGGTAGCCGCTTGCCTTTTTTTTCGATACATAATCCTTTTCTTCAACGATTGTTAAGTCATTTCTGGCTCGAATCATCTCAACCACAGTATAAATGTCATCAACAAACTGACATACAACTCTTACCCCTGCTATATCCTGAATTTCTTTTTCAATATCTTCTAACGGTATTTTCTTACTTTCTGCTTTTTCCAAAATACTAGGTACTGGCTTCACACGACCAGTAATAAACTCAATCGGTGAATGTTTTGACTCATTTTCAAATTGCTTATGAATCCCCTTTAGCTTTACTTTCAACTCTTCAACAACCTGCGCATATGGCGCAAGTGTGGATTTCCAATTCACATTCAACACCACCTGATATGTTCATCTCTCGTATTAAGCCTCCCTTATTGTATCACATTATTCCAAAATATTGCTTGTTCATGAAACAAGATAAAGTGGCTTAAATAAGCATTATTTTCCCTTACTACCGACTCTCTATTTTGTCAGACTATGTTGTAATAACTGTTATTAACTACTGAAAAAAACTTGTCCTCCCTAGTTTACTAATGTTTTAAACCACTTGCTAACCCAGAATAGGTACCGCTTTCACAAATGAACAGAACTGGTATTTCTGCTCATAAATGAACGATAAGACAAATAACTATGGAGGAAAGGAAAAGCAATATTTTATACATTTTTTGTAAATCCAGCACATTATTCTTTGCAAATTTGTGCTAGATTAGCGATAATCAATTTTAGCAAGTGTTATTCTATCGAGGGAGGACAAATATGGCTCAAGAAATAGAAATTGAATTTAAAAATTTATTAACCATTGATGAATATAATAAACTGTTAAAACATATTCCATTTCCAACCGAAAGCCAAATACAAACTAACTACTATTTTGAAACAAAGCATCGTTCATTGCAAGAGTTAGGTTGCGCTTTAAGGATTCGTGAGAAAAATAATTTTTATCAACTAACGTTAAAAGAACCTCATGAAAAAGGTTTGTTAGAAACGCATGATACTCTTTCAAAAGAGGAAGCTGACAATTGGATTCAAGGTAAGGTCATAGAAAAGCCTGAGACTATAGCTCGTCTTAAGGATTTAGGAATCCATCTATCTTCTTTACATTGTTTTGGCAGTTTAACGACCAAGCGTAAGGAATTATATAAAAACAACATAATATTTGTTTTAGATTATAGCTTTTATAATGGAAACTCAGACTACGAGCTCGAACTAGAGGCCGACACAAGAGAAAATGGATTCACTCAATTTCAGGAGTTGCTCCATCGTTATCAAATCCCTCGAAGAAAAACGCCAAATAAGGTGGAACGATTTTTTGCTAGTTTTGAGAATTAATTTCTTGTAATAATTTGTTCACACCCCGGTTGCAATGATGAAGTAGAGGGCAAATTTAATCAGATTATTTGCTCAGTTGCTATTCCGTTGCTACAATATATAGAAACCGAAGCAAGGGGAATACTCATGAAGAAACAAGCAAACTCTATTTTTGAAGCGATAGGTGGAAGTATTGCTGTACAACGTCTCGTACAAACATTTTACGCACGTGTTAGCCGACATCCTGATTTAATTCCAATATTTCCTGAAGACTTAACAGAAACGATTTATAAACAAAAGTTATTCCTTACTCAGTTTTTTGGAGGTCCTCGATTATATTCTGAAGAACGGGGACACCCAATGCTGCGAAGAAGGCATTTACCTTTTGAAATAACACCAACACGAAAAGATGCTTGGCTTGAATGTATGGCGCATGCACTAGTAGAAGCTGAAATAAACGAACCTTACCGTACGGCTATATTTGAAAAACTAACCTTAACTGCTAACCACATGATGAACACACCAGAATAGGAGAAAGGAGAATCGGTGTGAGTTGGGAACACTCTGGATTTAAATCCATTTATCAAACAAACACATCGGAAAAATATAGCTATGTTAATGTTGTTCAAAAGCCAATCGAGATTTATGTTTTTGTCGATCCCTTATGTCCTGAGTGCTGGGCGCTTGAGCCCTTCTTAAAGAAACTCTCAACTGAGTATGGCAGATTTTTCACCATTCGTCCGATCATAAGCGGACATTTAAGTACACTGAATAAAGACCAATTTGATCGGCCGCTAAAAATAAAAGCTATTTGGGAAAAAACAGCAAATCGAACAGGCATGTGCTGTGACGGTGATTTATGGTTAGAAAATCCGGTGTCTTATCCATGGATTGCATCCTTAGCTGTCAAGGCTGCAGAATTACAAGGAAAAAAGGCAGGCAAAACCTTTCTTCGTAAAATTCAAGAAAGTGCATTTTTATATAAGCAAGATATTTCTTGTGAAGAAACACTTTACGCTTGTGCAAAAGCTGCAAATTTAGATATAGAAGAATTCTCATCCGACTTATATTCTTCCTCTGCTAAAAAGGCATTTCAATGTGACGTAAAGCTAACGAAAGAAATGGAAGTTGATTATATTCCAACACTTGTCTTTTTTAACCAATTCACAGAAGGACAAGGTATTAAAATCTCTGGTCTTTATCCATATGATATTTATGTCCGTGTACTAAGGGAAATTTTGGAAAAACAGCCGATTCCTTCTGAGAAACCAATGCTAGAGGATTTTCTTTCTTATTATAAAACAGTCGGAACAAAGGAAATTGCTGTAGTTTACGATTGGTCTATGGCAAAAGCAGAACGAGAAATGAAAAAGCTACAATTGAAGCAAAAAGTGACGCGAATCCCAGTAAAGTATGGTGACTTCTGGAAATATGAAGATGAACAAAGGCCTTAATCAAGGCTTTTTATTTTTTGTACAAAGAAAGAAGGATATGCGGGGCAGCGCATATCCTTCTTTTCTCTTTGTAATAACAAAGGGGGATGGGAGAAAGTTTCATGATCAAACAAAGGGGTTTTGTTTGTATCTAACTTACATTCTTAATATACCAATCATTTCACAAAGAATCAATAACCTTGTGCATGTTTTCACAAAAATGTCACGAATAAAGCGCTTTCCGATTGCATATGCTTTTATAGTCCATTGTAATTTATACTAGAGGTGATAGCTTGAAACGTTTTATTCAGCCATTATTATTTTTACTTTTAACCGGTTTTGCTTTTATTTTAAATATTTTAGGACTTTTACAGGTAATTCCTCTTTACATCACATTGCCTTTGTTGTTTATATCCATTTACTTAACCATCTTCTCATTCACAAGCAAGCGTCTTTATCGAGGAACACGATAAAGACAACTTGGATAACGACAAGCTTAAACGTGGTCGTTGCCATAGTTGCACTTGTACTTCAAACATTCAAATTCTAACTACGTCGAACTAACTTCCATGGCAAAAGTTTTATCTATTTTAACGTATGAAGAAACATTGGACAATGCAAACCCATATGTACAGATACTTAGTCGCACCTGTACTGCAAACATTTAATTTTTTATCCGGCGAATATCCTCCATACTAAAATAGAAAAAAGCAGATTCCATGACCTGCTTTTTTCTATTTATTCACTTAGCATTTTTTCCAATTGTTGAAGCTTCTCATCAAATACTTGTAAAGCGTCCAATATTGGTTGTTTTGAGTTCATATCTACTCCGGCTTTTTTCAAAACTTCAATTGGATAATCACTGCTTCCTGCTTTTAGAAAATTGATATACTTTTCTACTGCACCATCTTTTTTGGCTAATATATGTTGTGCTAATGCTGTTGCAGCAGAATAACCTGTTGCATATTGGTATACGTAGTAATTGTAATAAAAATGAGGTATTCTTGCCCATTCTAGGCCAATTTCTTGATCGGAAACAACTTCTTCCCCATAATACTTTTTATTTAAGTCATAGTAAATTTCTGTTAGTTTTTCTGCTGTTAAAGCTTCTCCTTGCTGTTGCTTTAAGTGGATTGTATGCTCAAATTCAGCGAACATCGTTTGACGGAAGACAGTACCTCTAAACCCTTCTAAAAAGTGATTAAGTAGGTATAGTCTTTGTTTTTCATCCTCTAGGTTATTTAATAAGTAATCATTCAGCAGTGCTTCATTACAGGTGGAAGCTACCTCTGCTACAAATATAGAGTAATTTCCGTAACGGAACGGTTGATTCTTTCTTGTATAGTAGCTATGAACAGAATGTCCAAGCTCATGTGCTAATGTAAATGTATCATTAACATTATTTTGCCAATTTAACAAAATATAAGGGTTTGTACCATATGAGCCTGATGAATAAGCTCCACTTCGCTTCCCTTTATTTTCCTCAACATCAATCCAACGACCTTCATATGCTTTTTTAATAACGCTTAAATAGTCATTACCTAATGGAGCAAGTCCCTTTAGCACATATTCTTGAGCTTTATCATACGTGATTTTCATATCGACATCTTGGACTAATGGTGTGTATAAGTCATACATATGCAATTCTTTTAACCCAAGTACCTTCTTACGAAGTTTAATATAACGATGCAGTAGTGGCAACTTTTCATTCACAGCTTCCACCAAATGGTCATAAACTTCTTCCGGAATATTATTATTATCTAATGCTGCTTGTCTTGCGGAATCATAATTTCTTATTTTAGCAAAAAAATTATCTTTTTTAATATTTCCGCTTAGTGTAGAAGCAAAGGTGTTTTGGAATTTACCATATGTTTCATACATCGCTTTAAAAGCTGCTTGACGTACAGAACGATCCTTTGATTCCATAAAACGGATATACCGGCCGTGAGTGATCTCCACTTCTTCTCCATTCTCATCTTTAACTGTTGGAAAGGTCAGATCTGCATTATTAAGCATGCTAAATGTTTGCGCCGTGGCACCCATTGGTTCTGAGGCTTCCGCAAGTATAGCTTCTTCACGCTCACTTAAAATATGCGGGCGTTGCCTTGTAATCTCATCTAATGTTTTTTGATAACCTTGCAAACCTTGTTCTTCTATCATAAAGCTATTTAGCTTAGCTTCATCTATGGTTAAAATTTCAGGAACAATATAACTCATCTTACTTGAGGCAACGGTAAAAATACTTTCAGCTTGAGCATTTAGCCGTTGATAAAATGAATTAGTCGTATCTTGGTCATAGCGCATGTGCGCGTATGTAAAAAGCTTTCCCAATCGTTCTGACAGATGATCTTGGAGCTGTAACACTTCATAAAGATTTTCAGCACTTTCACCTAGTTTCCCCTGATATTGCTCAATTTTCGGGATTTCCTCTTGTAACTTAGCCATTTCCTGTTCCCACGCCTCATCCGTTTCAAAAATATCTTCCAATTTCCATGTTAATTCAACCGGGATTTCTTCACGTTTTGGCAATACTTTTTTATTTGTTGACAAAGTAACATCCTCCTTTTTCTTTAAAACGAATAAAACTATTATGTTCTCTTTAAACAAATGTGTTCAAAAAAGGGCCGAGAAGTTTAACATAGCTTAGCTTCAACAAGCAAAATCGACGCTATTAGGAAACATGTGGTCCAAGCGACTAGTTAATCAAAGAAACTTGGCTAACGACAAGCATAGCACAGACGATCGACTAGTTGTACTTGATACCTTTGTCACTTATGTCTTGCTTTAGCGATAAAGTCTTCTCGATGTATAAAGAAATTCGCTTTCTCGTTTTTCACGAACCTTTGAACCAATCTAAAAAGAACTTTTGCTATTTAGTATATCGTATTGTTAAGGAAACATGCTTTTATTTTGCTTTTGTAATTGTCGAATTACCTTTTTATCTGCAGCAATTGCTTCCTCGATAGTTGTTGGAAAGTCAATATCACTTAGTTTAATGAATGTCGTAGCAGATATTTCTTTTACAATTTTAAGCTGGTTGAGAATTTGTAAATATTGATAAAGCGGATCAATTAATTCAGAAAAATGATAGATTAATGAAAAATCCTGTTGTTGATACATTTCACTTCGCAATGAACGATGGTGAAGTTGAATGATTTCTCCATTTTGTCTTGGGATAAACCTTTCTATCACCCATCTGCTTTGCCAATTCCAAAGTGAAACTCGCATTATATATTGAGAACTAATTGGTAAATGAATGATCGACGGAAGTGAGTGAAGATGCAATCGTTTTTCATACAGCCATCGATGCCAGTTTAATTCTCGCTTGGATAATCGACCTCTCTGTCTTGTCCGAAAAGAGTGTTTTTCTTTATGCCATATGGAATATAATTCTTTACTACTAAACGTTTTTTCATAAAATAACTGAATAAACGAAACTTGACTGAGGTTATAGTCAGTTATTTTTCCTAATATCATACGATTAGTTATCATATATAAATCCTGAACTGTAATTACTCTACAGGTGTATGGGCAGAAAAAGAAAAGAAGAGGAGATGATGTTGGAGAAAATTGATGAATTAAAGATTGGATAAATGAAGAAATGTACAGTTTATATCGGCTTTTTCTTTGAAAATGCTTCGCACCAATAATCCAGATAGGAAAAATACCTAGCGAGCGATACCCATCATTTCTTGCTTTTATAACAGCTGGTGAAATGGGGCTACATTGATACTCAATAGCTATTCTTTTTCTTCCGATTGTAAGCAATATATCAGGCCGTTGGCGAATCGTCTGTAAATATGGCTCTAACTTTACGGACAATTGCTGATGTACTAACCACCTGTATAACATCATCTTTCCTTGATCATGATATACGCTTTCACCTCTATCCATAGAGTCACAAGTTTTTATAGAATAATGAACAAAGTGAGGTATAACTCTTTTCCCTGAACGAAGGTACACTTTCCCCTTGCAAACTGGACAAATAAAGCTATATTTACTGTTTTTCAACTTCTCTATTTCTTGATCAGATTTATTAAACAATATGACCTTCTGCCCATTTTGGTTTATGGCTTGTAACACAACTAACACCTCCATTGAATTTTACTGTGAGAAAAAAACTTTTCTTTTACTCCTTGTCCTATTTTATTAGAAAAACTTGGCTTGTCGCCAAGTCTTTATGGCGAAAGCTATAGTTTTTCTTATACTATAAACCATAAAGTTTTATACTTTCCTATAGTACTAAAAAAGAACATTTTTGAACAAGGTAAATCAGCCTTTATCTTTTTATCTAATCCTCTAATAATAATAATCTGATATTAAAATATATTGGATTTTATAAGCGTTTTTGGAGTATTCCTTTACTAAAGACAGAGATGAAAAGTGATGATGTTACCATCTGAGGCAAATATAGGAGAGCATATAAAAATTGTGGATTGTAGACAAACCAGCGTAATTTAAGATTAAAACTACTTACATTCCTCATTAATCAAACTTATGGTTGTTTCCCCTCTCTTCCACACGAAGCCTATTTGGAGCTAGTTATTCATCAAGGATATAGTACCAAAATATATTACTAATATAACGAGGTAAACAAACCAGCTTATCTATTCTTATTCGACAAGGAATCGGGGTATCCTTTCTTTTCTAGCATTTTTACAGAAATTAAAATAACAATATGTAGGAGATTCATTGTAGGTTAGCTATCGATCCAAAATTATAGGTTGTACTTGGGAATTAATGATTTTAAATTTTCGACATAAAAAATTAGGCTATCCCCCTTCACTAACCTAGTTAAATTTTAAACTTAAAATACGATAGGTTATACGTATTCGTAATCTAGAACAAAAACTAGAAGCGTTTGGTTAATGGACGTACCAACTGGAGTTCTCCTGACGAGATAAAGTGAAACTTCATTTCTTGGAATGCTTTTCCCAAGAAATGTTAGTTGAACCAATCGGGCATTTAGGTGCCGTTTTCTCTAAGTTATAGTTTTACGGTACCTTATATGCGGGATAAAGTGAAACTTCATTTCTTGGATCTTTTACCAAAAAATGTTAGTACCGCAAGGGTATGACCTTAAGGCCTCTGAACCAATCGGGCATTTAGGTGCCGTTTTTCTCATAAAGTTGCAACATGATAAGCAAATCTTTGAAATGAGAAAAATATGGCTCCTTACATCCGGGATAAAGAAAACATGCTCTAAAAACAGGGGTATGCCGATGCCTGAACGACAAGCCCGCTTTTAGTCGGTCTTCCTTTAGATTCGAGCCGATGTTGACTAGAAAGAAGAGTGAAGTTTGCTAGCAGCACGAGCGCGTAAGCTAGACGAGGTGATGATGCTATCTTCAAAAAAGATATCCACCATGGAGAAACGGATATCTTTTCTTAGATAATAAAAAGGACACTCTTTTAGAGTGCCTATACGTGAACAGGGAAGTATTTTCTAACCTGGGCAAACGTATCATTCTTAAAAATTTTCTTTCCGTATTCCTCAAGTACATGAATCGTAATATCCGAATCATTTCCAAATTCGAATACTTTACTTATGATGTTTTCTTGTTCTTCTTCTTCTAATTCCTCTTCAGAAAACTCAATATATAAATAGTAGGTATCGTCAAAGTGATAGAGCGTTTCTCTTATACCTATATAATAGTCTGTAAAATAATGACTTAATTGGATAACATCTTCAAAATCATTGAAATCTGCAATAATCCATAGTTTGTCATCATCATCTTGCATTTCTTCTTCATGCTTATCAAATTTATCTTCTAACATATTTTCAATTTTCTTGTCCATCGGAAAATCAACTGTATTTCCATCCTCCGTTTGTAACTCTAAATTATCTCCATTTTTAGAAATTTGAGCTTTAGTAACAATAATTTCAAGTCCTTTTTCCAAAGCTTGTACTTGAATCCATAATGGGCCATCGACATTAAAATCTTCCTTATAATTCACTTCATCCATCATTTGCCAAAATAATTGTTCACTGCGTTCCCGATTATACCAGATTTCTTCCCGTTCAAAACCACGATCTTCAATATCCATATATGAGATATAAAATTTTACTGTATTTTCGTTTATTCTCTCGATTTCCATGTTTTTTCTCCCCCTTCTTATATAGGTAGGTGGAAGATACAGCTTCACCACATATATAACTTATAATATAGATACCCTGTTTTCTAATAATTAATCTCGGGTGGTGTTGCATGATCGGATTAAGCTAAACTCCCATTTAAAACCTTATTTATCTATAAACTGATTACTATCCATATTGTATGATAGTAACCATGAATTTGGAAATATATATGCCTATTTAATTAGTAACATATTTTAACCTATATTTAAAGTTTTGTCACGTACCTTTTGTGAAGATTTTTTAAAAATAAAATGATATATGTTATTACTGCCTTTCAAGGCTGAAAATCGTTCATTAGAAAAACTTAGCTTGTCGCCAAGTCTTTATGGCGAAAGCTATAGTTTTTCTTATACGATAAACCATAAAGTTTTATACTTTCCTATAGTGCAAAAAATACAAATTTTTTCGTCTAAAAAACACAGATCAAGTATAAGATCTGTGTTTTTTATAATTGTCATTCTTTATAAAGCTGGATAGATTAAAATATGTCAACACCAAAATTTTTTGGAGGTTTATATTAATTAACCATTCGCTGTGCTTCTCGTAACTGAAATGTACGTACTGTTCGTGGAAGGAAACGACGAATTTCGTCCTCATTATATCCAACTTGCAGACGCTTTTCATCTAAAATTATTGGTCTTCTTAACAATCCTGGATTTTGTTGGATTAACTTAAAAAGATCTTTCATTGGTAATTGATCAATGTTAACATCCAACTTTTGAAAAACCTTTGATCGGGTTGAAATAATCTCATCCGTACCATCTTCCGTCATACGTAAAATTTCCTTTATCTCATCCAACGTTAACGGTTCAGAAAATATATTACGTTCCTTAAACGGTATATCATGTTCTTCTAACCATGCTTTTGCTTTTCTACACGATGTACAACTTGGTGAGGTATAAAGTGTAACCATTAAAACTTCACTCCTCAATCTAATGTATATTTAGTTTATTTCATAAACTTTGAATGACTTATTAAATTAAAATAAGTTTAATTTACCCTATATGTAATTATACTACAATTGTCAAGTGAAAGGTAGAGGATATTTGAGAAAAGTTACGATTTTTATGCTTGTTCATGAAATAGTTTTTTATGCTTATAAGTAAATTACCCATATTAATTTTTATTTAAACGTGTTATTTGAAAAAATAACTGAATTACTGTTTTTTTTTGCAATTTTTTTATCATGAACTACGAATAGTTTTTTAAAGCAGCCCTTTTAAAAGATTTATTGATGACGATAGTAAAGTTCAAGCAGTTCATTTATTGGGACAAATAGTTTTATGTAAGTATCAATGTCTTCATCGTAATTGCGATGATCGCTTTTGTTTATCCTGTTGTTGGTCACTGGGTTTGGCAATCTCCACAAATCAGAAGAAGCTAGTTAGTTAATTGGAATATTATTACTTTTAAAACAGCAAAGTCCTTATATATAAAGGGCTTTGCTGTGGCAAACCCGCTTTTAGTCGACCTTCCTTTAGATTAGAGCCGATGTTACTTATTATAAGGAAGGAGATCGAAGTTTGCTAGCCGCTCGAGTGCTTAAACTGGACGACGAAGCTACTTTTCAAAAAAACTATCCACCATGTAGAAGCAGTTATAATTTCCCAGACAAAAACAAAAAAGAAGCATGTCATCACTATATAGACGACAAACTTCCTCAGATTTATGTTATTTACTAAGCCCTACTTTATAATCTACGTTTTCCGTATAAACATTTGCCGCATTCCAAAGCAGGAACTCATGAATATCGTTTTCATACAATGCTCTAATTTGTGCTTCTACTTCTTCCTTACCATATTGCTTTGGCGCTCCTGAATATAGCCAAGGAGCTTCAAAGTCTTGAATCCATGGTCTAGAAACTGGAGGATCCTCTAATTTACCTAATACTTCATTTTCTACTTTTGCATATTCGCTAACTAACTTATACGGCTCCGTATCAGGATTTTCAATGCCAAAGTAAGAAGTCCAATGACTTGGATATATCATTGAAGAAATAATGTCAACATTACTTGCAATTTGTGAGAAGTTCTGTCCAATGCCAGGCGTTTCTTCTATTGTTGCTGCGTAGCCAAATATGTCAACCGAAACATCAACATCGTAGTTGGACAATTCTTCACGAGCATATTTTACAAAGTCTGTTACTGCTTGTACTCGCTTCTTGACATCATCCATTTCTATATCTTTATAGTCGCCTAAACCGTAGTCCAATTCTTTATCCCTTGTTTCAAAGCCTTCCGGAAATCGAACATAATCAAATTGAATTTCCTGAAAGCCCATTTTTGCTGCCTTTTTCCCGATCTTCACATTATATTCCCACACTTCTTTTTTAAATGGATTAACGAATGCCTCCCCTTTTCCATTTACCCAAACTTGCCCGTTTTTGGTAAAAGAGAGATCTGGGCGGTTTTTAGCTAAAACAGAATCTTTAAATACTACGACTCTAGCAATCGGATAAATGCCTTTTTCTTCAAGTTCCTGCATCATTTTCTTTGGATTTTTTATGTATTTTTTTGCCATATCCTCATATGGCGACCCCTTTTCCGGAGTAAATGTTAAATACCCATTATCCTCTTTAATATCAATTACCATTGTATTTAAGTCCGTATTCTCTACTAACTTAACAAGCGATTTAAATTTGCTTCCCCCAGCAGATTGCCCAGTTACATATATTCCACGCACAGCGTCTGGGTATTCAAAGTTATAATCGGATCTATAAACAAAACGCTTTAGTTTATCATCCAGTGATTTTAAACTAAGTTGACGTTCTTGATGCAAACCTGCCGTCGCTGTTTTATCATCTGCACTTACAAAAACTGGAATACTTAACAAAACAATGCTCAGCATTGCTAATAACAAAATTTGCTTTCTCATCATAACCTATCAATCCCCATTTTTTAATTATGAATCTAGTATAAAGGATAATATGTCATTATAAAATGGATTTTATTGTTTTTTGCTGAAAATAGTTACATTTCCTAGATTATTTATAAGCAGAATGAATGATTACTCTACTGTAGAACAAAAAATTCGATGTTGTTTTTTAACATCCACTATTATGCAAAGAGAAAAAGTTTGGTCTATAATATATGTAGATTCATAAGAAAGAAAGGAAGTTTTCTTTATGACAAATAACAAAATTAAACTCACTTCTCTCACTTCAAAAGGGGGATGTGGTTGTAAAATTGGTCCTGCAGATCTAGCAGAAATTATGAGAGAGTTACCACCAGCAACTCCAAATCCAAATTTAATTGTTGGTTTAAATACTAGTGATGATGCTGGTGTCTATCGAATTAATGATGATACAGCTTTAGTTCAAACAGTTGATTTTTTTACACCAATTGTAGATGACCCATATTCATTTGGGCAAATTGCTGCTGCTAATGCAATTAGTGATATTTATGCAATGGGCGGAACACCAATTACCGCACTAAATATTGTTGCTTTTCCAGTCTCTACTTTGAATAAACAAATTTTAACGGATATATTGCGTGGAGCTGGAGATAAATTGAAAGAAGCTGATGTTACGTTAGTTGGCGGTCATTCCATTGATGATAAAGAGCCAAAGTTTGGTCTCGCTGTAACCGGAATTGTGCATCCTAATAAAGTACGAACAAACGGTGGAGCTCGAGTTGGAGATAAGTTAATTCTGACAAAACCAATCGGTGTAGGTATCTTGACAACCTCTATCAAACGAAATTTACTAACAAAAGAAGAAATTGATCAAGTCACGAATGTAATGGCTACATTAAATAGAACGGCAGCTGAAGTCATGCAAAATTATCAAGTGCATGCATGTACGGATGTTACCGGTTTTGGCTTATTAGGACATGCCTCCGAAATGGCAAAAGCAAGTAATGTTAGTCTGCATATTTATCATAAACAAGTTCCTAAACTACCGAGAGTAAGATCATTAGCGGAATCAGGAGCTATACCGGGTGGAACGAAAAATAACTTTTCCCATGTGTTCTCCGATGTTACTTTTCCTGATACAATGGATAAAATCGACCAATTAATCTTGTGTGATGCCGTTACATCTGGGGGATTGCTTATGGCTGTAGCAAATGAAGAAGCCGATGATCTGCTTGCGGAATTAAAAAAATCAGGAGTACATGCTTCTGTTATTGGAGACACAACTGACGCGGCAGTTGGACATATTTACGTGCATGAATGACTTAATAATTATTAAAATTTACTTTCTTTGTTCATACTAATTACCAGTATAGATAATGTCTAAGGTCTAAAAATGAAATAGTTTCCTATTATAAAAACATTCCTGAAGTAATTATGTCTGTTTTAAATAAATCCGTCTTTGTGAAAAGATTTCATTCCGTATGAGGGCTATTCATTTCCATGGATTGTAATTGAACGGAGCATGAAGGTGTGTCACCCTTCAACTTAAATTTCTTGGTATACTTAACGAATTAACGGGAATTCACGTTAGCTTTACTACAAATAAGTATTCAGAAAGGTGGCAGGACATTGATTCAAGATATTTCTATCGAAGAATTACGGTCGGTAAAACAAGCAGAAAAATGGAACCTTATTGATGTACGATCACCATCAGAGTATCAGAATGCCACCATCCCTGGTAGTATTAATATTCCGTTTTTTAATGATACAGAAAGAGCAGAAGTGGGAACTTTATATAAACAGGTTAGCCCACAGGTAGCAAAAGAAAAGGGATTAGAAATTATTTCTAAAAAACTCCCCAATTTTATAAAAGAGTTTGCCAAGATAGATGGCGAGAAAGTCATATTCTGTTGGCGTGGTGGCATGCGTAGTAAAACGTCTGCCACCGTTCTTGACTTAATGGGGATAAAAGTTTATCGCTTAAATGGAGGTTACCGTAGTTATCGGAATTGGGTCGTAAAAACAATACAGACATTAAATTGGGAAGCAAAAGCTTGTGTATTAAATGGACATACTGGATCAGGAAAAACTACCATACTAAAGAAGCTAGCTAGTTTACATTATCCAGTCATCGATCTTGAAACAATGGCAAACCACCGAGGTTCTATATTTGGCCAAATTGGCTTAAAACCCCATAATCAAAAAACATTTGATGCATTATTAATCGAACAAATTGACAAATTAAAGCATACCCCATTTGTCCTAATTGAAGGTGAAAGCAAACGAATTGGCCGAATCCTTTTACCGGATTTTCTGTTAGACAAAAAGGAAAGAGGAACACAATTTATTATCGATGTACCAATTGAAGAACGTACAAAACAAATCATCGAGGATTATCAGCCATGGAAACATGAAGCAGCCTGCTTGGAAGCATTTAAACGAATTAAAAAACGAATTCATACGCCTATTGCAAATCAGATTGAGAGGGATTTGCAATTAGGTAGATATGATTCCGCTGTCCGGCTGTTACTCGAATACTATTACGACCCGCTTTATGATTATACAACGGAACAAATACCAGAAGATAGAAAGATAACGATTAATGCTAATAATATAGAAGAGGCTTATCACTTATTGAAAGCACAAATTGACAGTAAATGGAGTATAATAAAAAGTAAATAAGCCACCATATGGACTTTAATTTATTTTTAAGTGAAGACATTATTGCTGTCGAATGAGACAGAATATCTAAATAAAGGCATCTTTGCTTCTTGATGCTTGCAATTTACAGTTTAGATTTATATAATAAAACAAAATTAATATGTTTGGCGATGACAAAGATATAGTACAATTGCCCGCTGGTTTATAGAGAACTTGTGGCTGGTGAAAACAAGTACCAAGGTTAATTGGAAGTGGACTTTCGAGCTAATTTTACATTTGAAAGTGACCTTACTGGCTGTTTGTAAGGTAATCAGGGTGGCACCGCGGTTCAATCGTCCCTATTTATTGGATGGTTGGGCCTTTTTGTATGAAATAATAAATTTGGAGTGAGTAAGATGAAAACAATCTTTTCAGGAATTCAACCTAGTGGTACATTAACGCTTGGAAATTATCTAGGTGCACTAAAGCACTTTACGGAACTTCAGGATGATCATAACTGTTTTTTTTGCATTGTTGATGAGCATGCAATCACTGTTCCACAGGATCGGTTAAAGCTTAGAAACAATATTCGCTCATTGGCAGCACTTTACCTAGCATCGGGGATTGATCCGGAAAAATCAACTTTATTTATCCAATCCGAGGTCCCGGCACATACCCAATTGGGCTGGATGTTACAATCCGTTAGCTATATGGGTGAGCTAGAAAGAATGACACAGTTTAAAGATAAATCAGCTGAAAAAGAAACAGCCATCTCCTCAAGCCTGCTAACGTACCCAGTTCTAATGGCTGCAGATATCTTATTATATCAAGCCGATATTGTACCTGTTGGAGAAGATCAAAAACAGCATTTAGAATTAACAAGGAACTTAGCTGAACGTTTTAATAACAAATATAATAATATCTTTACAATTCCAGAAGCTAGCATTCCAAAAGTAGGCGCTCGAATCATGTCCTTACAGAACCCATTGAAAAAAATGAGTAAGTCAGACCAAAATGAAAAAGCCTTTATTTCCATGCTAGATGATCCGAAGAAAATTGAAAAGAAAATCAAAAGTGCTGTCACCGACTCAGACGGTGTTGTAAAATATGATAAAGAGAATAAACTTGGGGTATCAAACCTGCTTGTAATTCATTCCATTTGCTCTGGAGAACCCATCAAAGAACTGGAAGCTAGATATGCAGGTAAAGGCTACGGAGAATTTAAACAAGGAGTAGCAGAAGCAGTTATCGATATTTTAAAACCAATTCAAGATAAATATGATGCATTAATTAATTCAGATGAGCTTGATGACATTTTAGATAGGGGGGCGGCAAAAGCTGCTCCCGTTGCTAATCGCACATTAGTCAAAGCTAAAAAAGCAATGGGTCTAGGAAGAATTAAAAAGAAAAAATGACAATTAGAAAAACTTGCTTATCGCCAAGTCTTTATGGCGAAAGCTATAGTTTTTCTTATACTATAAAATTTTATACTTTCCTATAGTGGAACAAAAGCGAAAGCGCTCGGTTACCGACGTAGAAACGGCAGAGCTTCTGATTCAAGGATTGCTTAAGCTAAACAATCATACTTCAAAAAACAAATGGATTTTTTTGGATAAAAAGGCGGATAGGATACCAACGCATCCCCCATCCGCCTACTGCTTTTTTCACTTATTTTGATGCATTTTGCTCCTGACCATTTTCTACTTCCCACATTTTTTCTAAAAAAGGCTGCCCTTTTATTAATTTACGGCATAAATCTTCATGGCTTGGACTCCAACCTTGTTTCACACCCTCATACAAAGCTTCCCAAACCTGCTCTCCCCCCATAAATCGGATATAGGGGTAACGCTTAGGATCCCATTCTGTTAACCAATATCGCAGTTCTTCCAAGTTGTTAGTAGTTTTCAGTTGATCTAATGCCATCATCAGCAATTGTTTTAATTGCCTTTCTCTTCTTGTCAGACCAAAAATTAACTCAGGTGGCATCGAAAGCATATGATATTCCTTTTTATAATGTTTAGCATCATATTTAAACGATTGTACCTTGGTATTTTTGATCATATCATAGACGAGCTGTTCCTGTCTTGGTATTAAGCGACTTTTACGAACAGGAATCTTATAACCAATAGTATCGAATGCCAGTATGTCATTTCCATCTGTAACTATACTGGCAAAATCCAATGCGGTTCTTTCCTGACCTTTTCGCATATACGCTCGTTTATAAATTGTATCAAGTAGGGACTTTGGTAATTCTTGCATATCATTTTCAATGTAGAAAAACAATTCCTTTGTTATGTATAGCAATGGCACTTGGTCGAGTAATTCAATACCGTCCTCTTTACGCCATTCTTGAAAATAACAAACATTATAACCATTTTCTTCACCTTCAAACCAATTCACCCAAACATCATGCATATACAACATAAAACAACCCTCACTTTTCAAACTGAACTTAACATACATTATGACCATCCTTAAAAAAAATATTCTATGTATCCTTCGATAATTTACCAATTTGTTGTAAAGAATTAACACCTCTTAGCAATTACTTAATAGGAATGGCCACATGTTTTATAGCCGAAATAAAGTTGTTTTTAACATGATTTAGTAAATTCACGAGGTATTTACTTCTCTTTATTAGTGGGTAATTGGCTTAATGAAATACTCATGAGGATAAAACCAACAATAAGAAAGTAGCATTCCACCCGACTTACAATAAAACTGAAATACTCTCCCCATGAAAGACCTGCCGGAAGAAAATTCATATAGCCAATAATGGTTACTCCCCCCATCACAGAGAAGCCAAAACCAATTAGAAACAAAAAGACATAGCCCATTTTATTCTCCCTACCTTGTCCACTTTTTAATAGACTATGCTTGTCCAGATAAATAAATGAAAATATAATTATAAAAAAGTCTTTCAAGGTTTACGACCATCATAATATATTTAACTAGGTTTCTGCATTAAAACTTTTTCAATCTCAACTGAACTATTAAGTGAAACTTCTTTTAGTGTTGTTTTTTCCTTGAAGTAAATAAAGGCGACATGAAAGAACGCTTTTTTTGCATGCAATGTGTCGCTGGCCGTAGCTTTCCCTGTCCTTGAAAAATCGCGGTGTGTCGCTGTCGTAGCTTTCCCTGTCCTTGAAAAATCGCGGTGTGTCGCTGTCGTAGCTTTCCTTGTCCTTGAAAAATTGCGGTGTGTCGCTGTCGTAGCTTTCCTTGTCCTTGAAAAATTGCGGTGTGTCGCTGTCGTAGCTTTCCTTGTCCTTGAAAAATTGCGGTGTGTCGCTGTCGTAGCTTTCCTTGTCCTGTTAACCTGAACGAATCGGGATGTAGAAACCTTTTTCTCTCATAAAGTTCGCAAAATAATCAACAGATTTTTCAAATGAGAGAAAGAAGGCGACATATGAGCCGATGTTGACTGATCGTAGGAAGAAAATCGAAATTTGCTAGCAACACGACCACTAAACCTAGACATAACTACTTTTTTAGAAAAACTTGGCTTGTCGCCATGTCTTTAGCGAAAGCTGTAGTTTTTCTTATACTATAAACCATAAAGTTTTATGCTTTCCTATAGTACAAAAAAGGAATCCACCATGTAGAAACGAATTTAATTGAGATGACAAAAAAGCCGTCCATGTTGGTACTGCACCCCAAAATTTAACCAGGAGGGGTACCCCTCCTGGTTAAATCAAAATAAATCATCCAAATAAGTTGAGTAAAACACTTGACTGGAAGTAAGAAAAGTTAGAGTAAAAAATCTAACTTCTGGGGTTCACCACTTAGTACGACTTTTTAATATAACGAACTATTGATATTTTTTAAACACTAAGGAAACATTATGCCCGCCAAATCCAAGTGAATTACTTAGTACTACGTCTACATCCTGTTCTCTTGCTTTATTAGGTACATAATCTAAATCACAGTCCGGATCCGGTGTCTCATAATTAATAGTTGGAGGAATCATTCCTTCGACAATCGTTTTCACAGAAATAACTGATTCCACTCCTCCAGCTGCACCTAACAAGTGACCAGTCATTGATTTTGTTGATGAAATCGCCACATGCTTAGCATGCTCTCCTAATACGGATTTAATGGCGATGGTTTCATATTTATCATTTAAATTGGTACTTGTTCCATGTGCATTAATATAATCTACTTCAGTTGGTGCAACAGATGCATCATTCAAAGCTTCGCGCATAGCACGGGCAGCACCCTCGCCACTTTCGGCTGGGGCGGTGATGTGATATGCATCGCCTGTAACGCCATAGCCGACAATTTCTGCATAAATCTTCGCATTACGCGCCAAAGCAGATTCGAGTTCTTCTAAGACTAGTATGCCACAGCCTTCTCCCATAACAAAACCATCTCGATTTTTATCAAATGGTCGACTTGCTTTTTTAGGATCTTCATTTACTGAAAGTGCCTTTGCTGATGAAAAACCTGCAAAAGCCATATTCGATATCGGTGCTTCAGTTCCTCCAGTAATGATTGCATCTGCATCTCCACGTTGAACTGCTCGGAATGCATCACCAATGGAACTCGCCCCAGAAGCACAAGCTGTTACAGTACAAGAATTAATCCCTTTAGCTCCTAATTGAATCGAAACTTGACCTGCAGCCATGTCTGGAATCATCATTGGTACAAAAAATGGGCTAACTCGTTTTGGTCCTTTTTCCAAGAGTTTTTTATGCTGGTCCTCCCATGTTTGCATACCGCCAATTCCGCAGCCAATCCACACACCTACACGATTACGGTTGTTATCATTAATCGATAAACCTGCATCTTCTACAGCCATCTTTGCTGCTACAACTGCATATTGAGTAAATAAATCCATTTTACGTACATCTTTTCTTTCAATATACGAAGAGGGATCAAAATCTTTTACTTCTGCAGCTGCCTTAGCAGTAAACATCTCTTTATCTACTTTCGTAACAAAATCAATCCCTGTTTTTCCTGCAATAAGGTTTTCCCACATATCATTTACATTATTTCCAACTGGTGTAACGGCGCCAAGTCCTGTTATTACCACTCTTCTTTGTTTCATATGGTTTTCCTCCTAGTTCCATACAATTATCTTCCCCATCGTATCGCTAAGGCTCCCCATGTTAAACCACCACCAAAGCCTACTAACACAATCAAATCATTGTCTTTTATTTTACCATCTCTGACAGATTCCGACAAAGCAATAGGAATAGATGCCGCTGAATTATTCCCGTATTTTTTAATGGTTTTTGCCATTTTATCATTGGAAATACCAAGTCTTTGTCTAGCTGCTTCCATAATTCTTATATTTGCTTGATGAGGTATTAAATAATCTACATCTTCTTCTTTATACCCTGCAGCCTTAATAACATTCACTGAAGATTCCGGCATTTGTCTTACAGCAAATTTAAACACTTCACGACCATTCATAAAAATATGACCTGTTTCTTTATCTAAATACAAATCGTTTCCACCAGCTCCATTAGAACCTAGTTCAAAGGAAAGGATTCCTTTTCCTTCTGAAACTTGTCCCAATACTGCAGCTCCTGCCCCATCACCAAATAACACACATGTACTGCGATCAGACCAATTGGTTATTTTTGATAGTTTATCTACACCCACAACGAGCACTTTTTTATACGTTTTTGTTTCAATAAATTGTTTAGCTGTTACCATTCCATACATAAAACCTGTACAAGCAGCACTGATATCCATCGCAGCTGCATTAGTAGCACCTAACCGATCCTGTATCATACATGCAACAGAAGGAAACGGAGTATCTGATGTTACAGTTGCAACCAAAATTAAATCAATATCCTCTGGTTCCAGCTCCGCATCCTCAATTGCATTTTTTGCAGCTAATAAAGCCATATCTGATGTGTCTATGTCATCTTCTGCAATTCTTCTTTCTTCTATTCCAGTTCGCGAGCGAATCCATTCATCATTTGTATCTACTATTTTCTCAAGATCTTGATTAGTTACAACCTTCTCAGGAACATAGTGACCTATGCCTAAAACACCAACGTCCATTTTTCCATCTCCTTAAAAACTCAAATTATTATCTAATATTATTACTTGGTACTAATTTTAAAGTATAGCTATTATTTTTGCAAGCTGAAGAAGACTAGACAATGCTGTTGAGGGAAAAAGCCAATCTCTTTACATCAATCAATTGTAGCTCGTACTTCTGCTTGAAACCACTGGAACTTTTATATTACATGGAATTAAAGAAACTGCTCCGTCTTGAAAGTCAAAAGTCATCTTACTGCCAGTTTAATTCCCCGTCCTAAATTGTTTAATCATCTATATTCATAAAGCTTGTCCACATGTAGAACGGTTCAACTCTTCTGGCAATGTTGACTGATCGTCCATATAGCCAATAGCAAAAACCTGCTCCTACCTGCTTGATTAATCATTTCCACGCTAAATATATCACCAATATGTTTAAAAACTTTTGGACTGTTAAGTGTATTGAAGTGCCTGATACCTTTTTTTCCACAGCTGATCTGCCTTACTATCCATTTACAAGCCGATTTTATCTCTTTTTCTTGATTGGTATGAATGCCATAACTGATCAAAAAGTTAACAAGCATAATCCAACTTATTAAAGTAAACATCGGTTTAGCTTGTTAGTCACTCCTGTCTATATAACCAAATTTTAAACGCATCAACATTTTTGTTGGTGATAACAACATTACGTAGGATGAAGATTAGTTGTTACAGATCGTTATTATCTTTCAATTAATTAGAAATCAATCCTTGAATGAACAATAATGTCGGATTACTTGTTCAAGCTTATCTTTATTAGGTCTATTGTCCCGAATTTGTAGTATCTTTTCAAGTTGATTTTTCTTAATAACTGTTAATTTCTTATGATCATCATCTGTCTCTAGCCAATCCATTAAATTTTTTACAAAATCTTTAATATAAATAGCATGTTCAAGAAAATGAGTAGATGAAAACGGGATAAAATGTTGATTAATATACATACCTTTTTCTGTCATCGGCATCCATTCGCCAAACAAAAGCGGTAACTCGATAAATAAATCAGTGGCTTGTTTTTTTTCAGGTTGTTTGTAATCAAGTGCAATGAAATAACCAGAGGAAACAGCTGATGGAACTTCCATCTGCCCGATTTGAATAATTAAATTATACCTATTATCCCTTTTATGTGAATAAAATGTAAAATTACTATTTCGCCCAAAGAATAAAGAAAGTGATTCATCTTCCTTATCATTCAAAAGACCTTCTACTTCCATTCCATTTTCAAGCAAATGATTAACGACATGAAATCCAATCCAGTGATTACAATTAACAACTAAAATAGTCATACAATTCCTCCTTTTCTGTATTCTTCCCTTTTACAATTTAGACAGGAAAATAAAGTGAAACTTCATTCAGTAGGAGTTTTCTTCCATCTCCTACTGAATGTTAGTACCACAAGGGTATGACCTAAAGGCTCTTCTCACGAATCGGGCATTTAGGTGCCGTTTTCTCCCACTTAGACCCTTTTGTACCAACTCAGGCTCTTGAAGTGGGAGTCTTACGGCACCTTACATACGGGATAAACCGCTACATCTGAAGTACTATTTTTTAATGAAATATAAGTAATGCTTTTTTTTTATAATAAGTTTTGGTAAACTATTAAGAGATATTTGGTGTATAATGGTTATAGATATTGTAAAAAAAATGAGGTGTTTTCATGCGATACATTGTTACAATCTTATGGGCATGTTTAATTGGCGGTGTCGTATCCTATGTACTATCGAGTATGGGTAGTGAACCGTTTAGTCTTGAAGGTACTGTTGCTTTAGCTGCTGTGTTTTTTATCGCAATCGCTGTTTTAGGTGACGGTATTTTAAAAAATGATAACTCACATAGTTAACCAAATGTAACAACTGCTTCCCCTGAAATGCATAGCTTTTATCCTATTTGCATTTCTGTTTGGATGACGAACAGTATTATTAGTTATGTATAGTTTAACTAGCTTATTTTTATACAAAATTTCAAGTCTTTACTATACATGTAGCAGAACCCTTGCCTTTCTTCTTTTAGAGCAGGCAAGGGTTTCCCTTTGAAAGTAATTTTAATACCATGGTAAAACACTAATTGAAGTTAAGCCTGCTAAGGGCAGGACAAACCTATTAAATCGCTGTGGCGGATAACCATACCCATAACCTGGTCCATAGCCAGGACCACCCCTGTACCCAGGATCACCATATCCGGGATAACCGTAGCCGTACTGTCTATGATGTGATCCTGCTTGGTGATGAGACGGTTGTTCATGTAAATCGATTGGTGCCGCAAGATAAAGAGATTCATGATCTAAACCAGTAATAATACCGTCAATACTTGATCCATCTTCTAATTCAACTAACACGTACGCATGTATATGATCTCTACAAACATCATATATATGTTGACGATGATGTTGATGACTCATTTTATCTACCTCCTCACCATTTAGCGTATTCATCCGCCTATAGGTTGGTGACATGGTAGTAAGATTACTCCATAAGAAAACTGCACCAATGCTAATTATTTGTCGCATTGGGTAGTAACATCGTTCTATATGGACATAAACAATTAAAATATATCGTATTAACTATTTTAGTTGAAAATTATACTTTGCTAACGTATAAAAAACGGAAAAACATTATTTTATAAGTAGTATCAATGTTAGTAATACGTAAGCAATAAAACCAATTGTTAGAAAAACTTGGCTTGTCGCCAAGTCTTTAGCGAAAGCCATAGTTTTTCTTATACTATAAAACATAAAAATTTTATACTTTCCTATAGTGTAAGAAAAACTGTTTTTTCATGCTCGGTTTTCTTGCCCTTTCTTTCCTTTAGTCTCGAGCTTATCAGGTGTTAAAATCATTTCTAACCTAGTCTAGGATACAAATTTTAAAGACAACCATTACATTTTTTGATGTAAATAGCAGGAGGATTTTTATGGAAAACTTATCAGAACTTGGCATTTTATTGAAATATTTGATATTAGGTTTATTTCAAGGGTTTACAGAACCAATTCCTATTTCTTCAAGTGGCCACTTAGTCATGCTAAAACATATTTTTAATCTTCAAGATCAGTTAGCAGGACTATCATTTGAAATTCTTGTCAACACAGGCTCTTTAATAGCAGTATTAGTTGTTTTTCGTAAGGATCTCGTTCGTTTAACAAAAAACGGTTTACGTTACATATTACAAAAGGATAGAGATGCTGAAGCAACAGCTGATTTTCAATTTATTATATTTTTAATTATCGCAACGATTCCTACTGGAGTATTGGGTTTTTTACTTGAAGATTATATTAGTGAAAAACTGAGTCAACCAGTTATTGTAGGTTACACATTATTAATTACTGGGGCAGCATTATGGGTTATTCGAAATATTCATGGAAGAAAGAATGATGGAGACTTAACGATAAAAGATGCATTGATTGTCGGTGCTGCTCAGGCTGTCTCTCTAATACCGGGAATCAGCCGCTCGGGCGCAACTATTGTTGCTGCTATGCTTGTCGGAATGAAACGGGAAACTGCTTTTCGCTTTTCGTTTTTATTATACATTCCAGTTAGTCTTGGAGTTTCAATATTAGGTTTTAGTGATATTATTAGTGATGATCGATTTAATACGTTAATGATTCCATATGCGATTGCATTTCTTGCAGCAATTATTGCCTCTTATTTTGCCTTAAAATGGTTTGCGAATATCATGGCTAGAGGAAATTTAAAATATTTTAGCATTTATTGTTTTATTGTTGGTATCCTTGCGATTATTCTTTTATAACATGAATGTTTTCATGATAATTTTACTAATATATAATAAATGAAACTTTATTCAAGGAGCACTTTTCTTCTTTGAAGTAGAACAAAGATTAAAATCATAACATCCCTGAAAAGCCGTTATGTATTGCTACCGAAGCATTTCTTGTCGTTGAAAAAGAAAATCACTTTTTCTGCGTGCGATGTCTATTCAAGCAGTCTCTCTAGTCCTATCACCAAATGTAGTTGTTGTATCTCTTTCACTTAAACTTCTTCGTATTCTCTATCAATCTTATGGCACTTAAGACCGGGATGAAAAATTTTACTAAAGGCTTGACGGGATGTCATATTACGCTTTTATATAACGATTCCACATGCAAAAAAGAAGCATCCACCATAAAAGTGAATGCTTCTTTTTTAGTCTGGAATACCTAATGCAATTTTAGCATAACGTGACATTTTATCTTTGCCCCAAGGAGGATCCCATACGATATTTACTTCTGTCTCTTTCACTTCTGGTATATCAGCTAAGGCATGTTTGATATCCTGCTCAATATGACCAGCAAGAGGACAGCCCATTGCAGTAAGTGTCATTGTAACCTTACATAAGCCCTCGTCGTTTAGTTCCACGTCATATATTAAACCTAAATTGACAATATCTATGCCTAATTCAGGATCAATAACATTTTCTAAAGCACCCCAAATGTTTTCTTTAAGAGCTTCATCCACCTTTATACCTCCTCTGCTCTGTTTTATTACTATTATTTAAACATATTTTCAACAAAAATCAAAGAAAATTTGGCTGTTCGATAATCTCCAGCACCAACGATTACGTAATTGCACTTATACATAAAAATGTACGAAAATCTCTCCGTCAAATTAACTGCTACCCGCTAAAAAATTTTATCCTTTTTAACCTATAAAGTGAAACTTCATTCAGTAGGAGTTTTCTTCCATCTCTTACTGAATGTTAGTTGAACGAATCGGGCATTTAGGTGCCGTTTTCTCCCACTTAGACCCTTTTGTATCAACTCAGGCTCTTAAAGTGGGAGTCTTACGGCACCTTACATGCGGGATAAAGAAAATGGATACGCCTCGGAGTTGATAACTACGCTTATACGTAAAAAATTAAAGCTTTTTATATCATTGAATATTCTTCTATCATTCATATCCAAAACTCTGCTTAAACAATTATAATTGTGCAGCAAACCATTTTACAGTCTCTAGTGTAGCATAGCGTCCAACTTTATGCCCGCGATTAGCTTCCGGTATAAACTTAAAATTTAACGGATTCGAATAAAGTGATTCATTCTGTTTATAAAACGTATACGTATGCTCAAATGGAACAACTTCATCGGCTTTGCCGTGCCAGAATAAAAGTGGGCGTTCTTTTAATTTTTCTGGTTGTTTAGAAAGGTCGTAATGTTTTAAATGCTCATATAAACGATTTATTTCTTTTTCTGTTCTCGGTAGCTTTCCATTTTTTTGTTGGAAATGATCAACCAATGCTTTGGCATAGTCAGTAAGCTTTGGAGTACCCATTAATACTGCCGCTGTCTTGATCCAGTCGTATTGGGTAAGTGCTGCTGAGGTAGTAATTCCACCCATGCTCGTCCCGGCAACACCAAACCGTTCATCTAAGAGCAGATTCGATTCATCGATATAATCTTTGACATCTTCTAATTCCTTCACATTTTGCAGCACAATTTCCCAAAAAAAAGTTTGTCTTTTTACTGGAGAAATTTTGCCTTCTCTAGCGCCATGGTATAAACTATCTGGTAAAATAACTCGATAACCACGCTTGGCAAGTAAAAAAGCAAGTGGAAGATTATGCTCTTTCGCACTAGTAAAACCATGGAAGTAGGTGATAACTGGTAATGGTTTTCCTTTATTCTCTTCATCTACAACGATTAAACTAGGAATGGTGTTAATATCTTTTTCGTATATTCCGATCATCTAAATATCCCCTTATGTGCATATTCATCATAACTTTCATTTTACTATCGGAAAAAGTGGCAATCAACTTTTACAAACAAATTTTTACTTTACATCTAGATGTTTCAATTATACACTATGGAAGATGAGGTGAGTTAATTATGCAAACAAACAGACATTTAATTGCTTTAGACTTGGATGGAACGCTGTTAACAGATAAAAAAGAAATTAGTCCACAAACTAAACAAATCGTATTAAAGGCAATCGAAGAAGGTCATATAGTTGTCATTGCAACTGGTAGACCCCATCGTGCTAGCATTGGTTATTATGAAAACCTTGGCTTGACTACACCTATGGTTAATTTTAACGGTGCATTAATTCATCATCCAAAAGATAGAAAATGGGATGCACTACATAGCCCAATGCCAATTCGAACTGCACATAAAATAATTGGCGCTTGCTATGATCTTCATGTGCGTAATATATTAGCTGAAGTTATGGATGAAGTATATCTAGATCAATATGATCAAGCTATTATCGATATCTTTCATATGACTGAAAGTGATCCTCCGTTTACGATTGGAAGCCTTCGTAATAAGCTCAAGGAAGATCCTACATCCATTCTTATACATCCTGATGAAGAACATATATCAACACTGAGGAGACATCTAGATGATTACCATGCAGACCTTATTGAACATCGTAAATGGGGAGCACCGTGGAATATTATTGAAATTGTTCGTAAAGGAATGAATAAAGCAGTTGGCTTACAAAAAATAGCGCATTATTTCCATATACCACAAGAACGAATCATAGCTTTTGGAGATGAAGACAACGACTTGGAAATGATCGATTATGCTGGCGTTGGCGTAGCGATGGGCAATGCAATTGATGAGTTAAAATCCATTAGTAACTATGTTACCAGCTCCAATGAAGAAGATGGAATTGCGTTTTTTTTAAAGGAATATTTAAAATTAGAAGTCGAAGTGAGATAATCACCAGCAATTTCCTACTATAAAAACAGTAATATAAGCCAGACTAAGGGCGAGCGCATCAGAGCGCTCCCTTTTTACTTCCAGAGCATGCTAAAAAGTGATGATCATCACCATTCCAATATGTTGGCATTACAGCTTGTTACGATGCATCATGATGATTACAGTAAGTACATCTTCTTATGTACAAGGAGGAAATATCATGAGTAAAGCGAGTAAATTAAAGCGTTTTAGCCAACAGAGCGCGGATTCTGTTAAAAAACATGATGACCGTTTTCCGTACCGAAGCACATTTTCTGATTCGATACGAAAAAAAACAGAAGCAGATAACCACACTGTAGGAGGTTTTTAGGTTGGAAAACAACAATCAAAATTTATTTCAACAAGCTAAAAACGCTGTTATGAACTTGATGAATCAACAAAATAATTCATCAAGTGCACAGGATAAACAGGCTGCACAAAATGCTATTCAAGCTGCTTATAATGAAGCAACTCCTGAAGAGAAACAACAGTTACAGCAGCTGGAGAATCAGTTAAAACAGCAAAATCAATTACAGTAACCTCTGCATTTTGATTGTATGGTAAATTCCTAATCATTCTTAATGGATGTAACTGGTTTTACTGATGACGATCTAAATGGCTCACATTATGAATGTGAGCCATTTTCCAATGACTTAATTTACATTTATAATAATAGCAAAATACTTTTTAATCCAACTTATTTCTGCTAAGATGGACATAACTATGATTTAGGAGGGATGTCCGAGTGGGTATCAGAGCCGAAGCCACCCCAAACCCAAATGCAATGAAATTTACTACAGACCAATTAATTTTTGAGGGAACAAACAGTATTTCCGTAATGCCCGGTGATACGAGCGAATACGATATTTTAAATGAATTGATGCAAGTGGAAGGTGTAGATAACGTTTTTGGTTATCAAAACTTTATTACGGTTAACAAAAGATTTGATGTTGAATGGGATACATTAACGCCAAAAATAATAGAAGTGTTTGAAAAGCATGGATATTAAAATTACTGTTAGTAAAAAGGAAAGAGGCTGGGACAAAACTAAAACAGCTGATTAAAAAACGAACAATAAATCGTCCTTGTGTATACACAAGTTTTTAGCGTAGTCAAAATATGTAGACTCCTGCGGGAATAGCTCGAGCTGAAGATCCCGCAGGAAAGCGATCTTTGCTTTCCGAGGAAGCTGAGGCCGTGCCCGCGGAAAGCGAAATATTTTGACGTAGCGATGATAGGAATTTTTTTAACACAAACAAACCAAACAATTATAAATGAATTGTTCGTTTTTTGCTATTTAGTATTTGTTTATGTCCCAGCCCCTTTTTGCTTTGTAAAAAATTATATCCATTTCTACATGATGATGAACTTTTTTGCAATAGCATCATCTAAACGTTCAAGCTGTAGTAAACTTCAATCTTCTTCAATATTATTACCGATTTTTTACATCGACGGGAAAATGATTTTGATTAATTCGTACATTACCATCATTTTTTCCATACATAGTAATGATAGAAGGCTCTTCGGCTGTAATTACTTCTTTTGGTAATTGTATTTTAATTGTAAATCCCTTCCCTCTGCTACTTGATCATCTAAAATTATTTGCATTTTTTCTGTTATTGGCTCACCTTCATGCTCAGGGCCTGTAAAACACATCTTGTATCTGTAACCTTTGCTTCACCAATTAGAACAACTTTGCCATTTTTAACTTCCATGTCTACGTTGCGAAAACTAACCGCTGAACTACGTTTGACTACTGATTGTTTTTCAGTTGCTTTTTGCTCATTTTCGTCCTGAGTACTACAACTTATGAACAACACCGTAACTAAAATAATACTTAAGTATCTCATTTCTCTTTCCCCGCTTGAAATGTTAGTCTCTACGGAAAAATCCGAAAACGCCAGCTGTTTGTACAATATTCGTAAATGCATTCGGATCAACTTCTTTAATAATCTTTTCTAAATCATATAGTTCATACCGGGTTATTACCAAGTACATCATATGTTTATCTGTTTTCGTATAAGCTCCTTGGGCAGGTAAAATCGTAATTCCACGAACCATTTTCTTATGAATAGCAGCTTGCAATTCATCTGCTTTATGGGTAATAATCATAGCCGTAACTTTTTCATGACGTGTATGAAGCGTATCAATTACACGAGTTGTTACATATAACGTTACTAATGTATATAGTGCATTTTCCGGCTCGTAAAGCAATCCTGCTAACGTAATAATAACAGCATTTAGCATTAAGAAATATGTTCCAATCGGCTTATCATTAATCTTAGAAAGTACCATGGCAATAATATCCATTCCTCCAGTAGAAGCTCCTACCTTTAAGGTTAATCCAATGCCTACCCCACCGATAACACCGCCAAATACAGCATTTAAGATAATATCTTGAGATATTTCAGTAATTGGAATTATTTCTAAAAATATCGTTGTAAATAAAACAGAAATAATACTATATATTGTAAAACCTTTTCCTACTTTAAACCAGCCTAGAATTACTACAGGAATATTGAATATTGCTAACAAAATTCCGGTACTTACACCTATACCAATAAAATCATTAAATACACTTGATACTAACTGTGCAGCACCGGTAAAACCGCTGGCATAAACATTTGCACCTATTAGGAAAAAGTTTAGGGATATTGCATTAAGGATAGCACCAAAAATGACAACCGCAATTCGTTTTGTTTCAAATATGAACATAATTACCTCCTAACCCCATTCACGACTAATTTTTCTATGAAGCGAATGGATAAGCGCTCTAGATTTATTGAAAAATCGGTAACTGTTTTTTTTATATTTTCAAAATTATACTTTGCTTTTTTTTGACTAACTTTATCAATCGCTTTAAACTAATAAGAGAGACTATTAAAAGGAATGTAGGTGAAAACATGGGAATTAAAATTCTTGCAGATTCAGCTTGTGACTTAACAACAAATTATTATAACGAATTTGACATAGAAATGGTACCATTAACCGTTCATCTTGATGATAAGGATTATGAAGATGGAAAAACGATCCATCCTAAAACCGTTTATGATGCTATGCGTGAAGGGAAAACACCGAAAACTTCACAAGTTACGCCGAAGACCTTTCAATCGATTTTTACATCATATGCAAAAGCAAATCAGCCTTTACTTTACTTTTCCTTTTCCTCCCAATTATCTGGGACATACCAAACAGCAAAAATGATGGAGCAGGAAGTAAAGGAGACATATCCGGAAGCACCTATTCATGTAATTGACACCAAATGTGCTTCTTTAGGTTACGGACTAGTCGTCCTGCACGCAGCAAAGCTTGCCAAACAAGGAAAATCGGTTAATGCGATTATTGAATCTACTAAAACCTGCGCTAAAAATATGGAGCATATTTTCACAGTTGATAATTTAGAGTATCTTTATCGTGGTGGACGTGTCAGCCGAACAGCTGCATTTGTTGGTACCCTGCTAAAAATTAAACCAATTCTACATGTAGAGGATGGGAAGTTAATTCCTTTGGAAAAAATACGTGGTTCTAAAAAATTATTCCACCGAATGCTGGAAATTATGGAAAAACGTGGCGAAAATATATCATCACAAACGATTGCTATTTCCCATGGAGATGATTTAGAGCGTGCAGAGCAGCTTGCAGCAATGATAAAAGAAAAATATAATGTTAAGGAGATTATTATCGAAATGGTTGGTTCTGCTATTGGCGCACATTCCGGTCCGGGTACTATTGCTCTTTTCTTTTTAAATAATACAGACTTTGAACACCCGTAAGAATCGTAACCATTCGTGATGGCTCTGCCATTGATCCTGCTTCGTTGCATTTATACGTTTGACATAACATTTTTACTCGGGTCGTCTATTCGTTTTAACTTTAGCTTTCTAAAATTTTATACTCCCTCTATATACTAACGTTTTCTCTAGTTTTCTTCGCTTTTCTTAGAATTTCATAATTTGTTTTGAGTTATTCATAACATTATACTGGATATCCAACTGATTTAGAGAGATT
>NZ_JAHLNO010000017.1 GCF_018916875.1 Virgibacillus proomii
AAGTATTGGGAGTTAATAAATTATATTAGAAAGAATGGAATGAAACAGAAAACTCCTGTATTTGTTGAATATAAGACTAGCTATATGGGAAGACATTATGTGGAAATGAGCGTAGGAGTGTAGCTTCCATTTTTAAAAGTATTAACAGAGGAACGGAGAAAAATTTTTATGTTTAGTGTGGCGGTACTTCTACTTTAAGAAAGGAACTCTGATTATGACAAGCTCTATTTTTGCGCAGTTTGATGGGGGGATATATAGAGTCAGTAGTATTAAAGACAATATTGTAAGACTAGTTAGCGATAATGAGCAAGATATTAAAAAAGGTTTTGTAGAAAAAGTATATCCAGATATTTATTTAAACAAAGATTCCTTGCCAAGATTATTTATAAAAGAGGTTGATAAAACCTCTTTAATTGAGTTATACAAAATTACATGGAAAGTTATTTATAAAAATGGAATTTTTGAACTAATTAATGAAAATAAACAAGATGTAATTATAGGAACATCAAATGCTAAATTAGCAAGAATATATAAAATGGATAGAGTAGATAAATATTATTATGAAAAGCAAGTTCCAAAAAATGAAGTAAAAATTATTAAAGAACGAAAAGATTTACTACTTCAAAAGTAGAAATAAAAAAGAGTATACAACAATCTAGGTAGAGATTACTTGGGTTGTTATTTTTGATTAAACTTCAGTTTCTGATGTTACTAGGGTTGGCAAACGTTAGAAGAAAATGTTCATCAGTTTTTAGATTCAAATGCACAATGTTTGAATGAGACTGTTGTCTTAAAGTAGTAGCGCCCGTTTTGCTCATCAGGCAGCAAATATGAGACAATTTGGAGTGAAAACAGGAGTTCAAGCCACAGCAAAACAGGAATGGAAGCACGTAAAGGATACGGTTCTCTCTGCAAGCCAATATAGCAAACTGAGAATAAAAAATGCCGGTGCAGTAGTTAAGGATAAATTGGCATTGGATGCTATTGAAGTGGGAAAAGCAGCTGATACAACCATTGCTAAAGTCCATCAAATTCCTTCCACTCGTCAGGTACTGGTAAAATGATCAGGTAGAAAAAATTGCATAAGCCGGATCATGCGCCTGTACAACCTAAGTCTATATAGAATGTGGATTTAAATTTATACCAACATGGAAGCTGATCTGCTAAATCAGTGTAGTTATTACTCTCTACATAGATTGTGGGATAAAAGAGGTGTTGAAAAAAAGTTTTACTCTTGAATATTAATTAGAAAAAATTGACGTAACTAATAGGTGGTCATTTTTTGTTTTTAACGTGATGAAACTATTTAGTTTACATTTTATGATATATTAGTTGAAGGTAGAAATAAATTATTAATAGATTTAAGGAAGATGAGGATGTTTTCACATATTAAATGGATTTCATTACGTGCAACATTTATAGCGCAGCGTGATGGTCAGTTACCTCCCTATTTAGGTTCAACAGTGCGTGGCTTGATAGGCCACAGCTTACGTAACATGGTTTGTCCAACTCCTAGAGTCAAATGCTTTACATGTAAACTTGCCAGCATTTGTGACTATGCAACCTATTTTGTATCGCCTAAAAATGTGGCAGGTTCTGTGAACCCGTTTGTCTTACATGTGCTAACGAAGGATAAAACAAAATGGTATAAAGGAGATATTTGTGAATTTGATATTACTTTGTTAGGTGATGCAGCAGCTAACGGTGCAATGTTGATGACGCAAGTAATCCAGCAGATTGAAAATTTGGGTTGGGGTGCAGCACGTATTCCATTTAAGTTGGTAAAAATCACGGATCCAACAACGAATCGAATGATATGGTGTGAACATCAGCTTTGGCTAAAAAATGTGCAAATTCACGAATTGAATTGCAAAGAACGACCCACTTCATTCGTATTTCTACACTTTCCAGCTCCACTTCGCTTACAAAAGAGTAAGAAACTACTCATTGTGCCTAGTTTTGAGGATATCATTCGAGCGATTACACGAAGAGTAAGTTTAATATCCCATGCCTATGCAGGGCACAAATTAGAATGGGATAGCGAAGCAATGTTAAGCGAGGCAAGAAAAGTAAAAGTGGTAAATAGTGATTGGGAACAAGCAAAATTCAAGCGTTATTCGATGAACCAAAAAAATAAAACATTAGAGGTGGATACGATAACGGGCTGGGCGTGTTATGAAGGGGATATTACGCCATTTACCCCCATTTTAGAAGCAGGCAAAGTCCTTCATATCGGTAGAAATCCAACGCACGGATTTGGTTATTATACAATTGATTATTTATGAGGTGAGAGAAATGAATGAAAAAGTCATTGCAAAATTAGCAGAAAATTATTGTAATCTTGAGCGAACGTTGATAGAGGAATTAAAGATTGACGAGCAAAGTGATGTGTCGAGTGCTGAAGAAATATGGCAACCTGTATTTCAGCGCATTGTACCAACGAAATATAATGTAGAGAAAAATGTCTATATTATTGATTCTCATAAAGAATTTTCTCAAAAAGTGAGCCTAGCGATTTATGATGAGCAGTACACACCGTATATTTTTAATTACGGTACGATTAAGTATATTCCCATTGAAGCAGTTGCTGGGGTAGTGCTATGTGAAAATGAAAATTCAAGAAAACTTATACAAAAAGAAGAAAAAAAAGAAACATGGTTGCAATCAATTCAAAAGCTAAAGACAGAAATGAATGCTTATGTGCGTATCCATTCAGGTATATTGGATATAAACGTAGATAGTTTGTACAAAAAATTCATTTGTGATAGAGAGAGGTATGAGAAACAAAAAGGAAAATGTACTGAACCAAATTGTAAGATTCGAGAACCTCAAACACAAAACCGAACATCAACCAGACCTGTTACGATTTTGTGTACTACAGCAGTAGAGGAACATTTAGAAAAAAATGAGTTTGATATTATTTTATCTGTTCAAGATGAAAAATTAAAAAAGCAAATTCCAAAAGAAAAAGATTCATTAGATGATTGGAACAAGTGCTTAAATCACTATCGTTTAGAACGTTATGGAGACGAAAAAATCAAATTGAAAACCTTAGCTGGAATAGACAATTCAGAGAAAAATAAAACGTCTGAGCGTACATTAGAGAGCTTGAATGTTATGAAAGACAATGATCAAAATGTGTTACTCTCCTTAATGTTTCAATTAAATCAACTATTAATGCTTATTAATAACCCGATTTTCTTTCCGCACCAATCGTATGTAAAAGCATTTAATGAGGTGAATAACGATGGAAGAGTTGAATAATCTAAATGAACATTATCAAAGGCTAGCAGCAACAATTTCATCTCAATTACAACTTGAAACACCTAATCATCATGTTACTTCTGGGACAAGTCGGGAATTTGTTTGGCTAGATCTTTTTGAAAGGCTTGTTCCTAAAAAGTTCAAATTAGCCCGAAGTGTTTTTATAATTGATTCGTATGGTCAAATTTCAGCTGAGGTAGATATTGCCATCTATGATGAGCAGTACACGCCGTATGTGTTTAACTATGGAGAGATGCAATTCATTCCGATTGAAGCCGTTGCTGCAGCTGTGCAGAGCAAGAGTCGAACGATGGATCGGGATACTTTGAATAATGTAACGGCTTGGGCAAAGACGATTTACCAATTAAAACCTGTTTTAAATGCTTGTGTACGTATTCAACCAGATTTGTTAGATACGGGAAAACTCAATTCACCACAAGCTCAAACAGCCACGCGTCCCATTTTAATTTTATGTACATTACATTCTTTAAAAACAGATGCAAAAAATGATGATATTTCAATTTTGCCAGATATTAAACGGAATTTTGATTTTATTTTACATTTAGATAAAGAACAACAATTTCAACTAATAGTGGATAAAGAAAAAACATTAGCTGAATGGTATAAAGAATTAAATCATTATGAGCTCAAACGTTATAATGCTGAATATAAAAAATTAAAGAAATTACAGAAGTGTGTGAAAGAAAATGGAAAAAATAGAAGGTTACAAGACTTAGAAATAATGAAGTTATCTAATAAAGAAGAAGATGAGTCAGGCAAACAAAATCCATTATTAACCTTCATGTTCCAATTCAATCAATTATTAATGATCATTAACAATCCGATGTTCTTCCCTCATCAGGCTTATGTCAATATGTTTAATAAAGCAATTCAAATAAAAGAGGAAAAGGAGCGTGTGAAACGAATGGAAGACTCAAAAGATGATTTTTTGTTAGCTGTTTATGATATTACTGGTATTCAAGACTATATTTTCGCCTCTAATCGTTTAAAAGAGAATATCGGCGCCTCTTATATTGTTGGAAAAATGGTAGAAACGCACTTTGTGGACATGTTAAAGGATAGCGTTGAGAAAGATAGGGAGGAGCTATTAAACACCAGTTGGGATAAGGAACTCAACAAAGTTTCTATTTTTAAGCATGATAAAGTGAAAGCTGAAGTCGTTTATATCGGTGGTGGTAATGCCCTTGTTATTTATCGTGATTGGAAATTATATAACAAAGTTAACCGTGCATTTGCGAAAAAAGTACTGAAAGAAAGTGCATCGCTTACCATGGTAACAGAAGCGATTGAATTTTCATTAGAAGACGGGAGAAGTTATGTTACGCTCTACAAACAACTTATGCAAAAATTAAGCGATACGAAAGCAAAGGTGGTACGGACAAACTTAAATCAAACATTACCTATTTTTGCACAAGAACCTTTCAAAGGAAATCCAATTACACACCATGTTGACGACATGAATGTATCTACGGAACAATGGTTGAAACGAAAAGCAGCAGGTGAGGACAGTTCTTTTAAAAAGTATAAATGGAAATTTGCTAAAGAAACGGAAGATTTAAAGCGGAAAAAGGATGAAGATAGTTATATCGGTGTTGTGCATATTGATGGGAATGGAATGGGCGAATGGATTCGCAGTGAATTAGAACAAATTGAAAATGACGCTCATAATCTAGAGAATACAGAAAAACTCATTACTTCTATTAAAAAACATCGTGAACTCTCTTTGCAAATTACGAACTATTTTAGGGAAGCTTTTGATAAAACAGTAGAGAAAGTCGTAAATCAATCGGATAAGAATAGTGGGAAAGAACAGTTGCCATTACGCCCGCTTATTTTAGATGGGGATGACTTTACATTTATTTGTCAAGGCGATTTGGCGATACCCTTTACGTTAAAATTTTTAAAGCAACTTAAATTGCAAAAGAATGAGTATGATATTTTTGCTTGTGCAGGTGTAGCCTTTGTACATAGTCATTTTCCATTTGATCTTGCGTATGAAATTGCAGAACAGTGCTGTCAAAATGCGAAGAAAGTTTATTACAAGGAAAGAGACAAGGGAAGAGAAAATTCTTATTTTGATTTTTATTTGGTGCGTGGTAGTTACGTGCAAACGATGGAGGAACAACGTGTAAATCAAACGCACTTAGAGAAAAAAATTTATAATGTAGCGGAGCTAGAAAAGTTGTATCACATGATGCAATGTCTAAATAGTGGTGATGAAAAAGTATGGCCACACTCACGTTTGATAGCACTTTATGAAGCATATTTGCAAAGCGAAGAAGAAGTTGAATTGGTCACGTTAGAAGCGGCGTCTCGTGGTTATGAAAAAATAGCCTCTGCAGATGAGCGTCTGCTTTTTGATGCATTGCAGTTAATGGATTTTGGGAAGGAACAGGAGTGGAAAATATGCCGAAATATGAGCTAACAATTACACTACAAAGTGACTTAAGTCCTGGAAGTGGTGATAGTATTGCAGGCGTTGTTGATCATGACATTACACATGAATATGGTCTACCAATTATTCCTGCAAAACGTATTAAAGGTGCATTGCGGGGTGTAGCAAAAGATTTAGTAGATTGGCAGGTAGTATGTAAATGTGATGTGGATAAGTTATTCGGCAAACCTGGTCAGCAGTTTAGTTCAGGTTTTAAACTATACGACGCAAAACTTGCGGATGTACCAGCGAACTATTTTGAAAATGATCAAGCCGCGTTTTCAGTTGATTATCATATGCTTTTAGCAGCAGCGAAAAAGTATGGTGCAGCCAAAATTTTACCTCTTTTCACAATGCTGTATACTAAAACAGCAACTGAAAAAGGACAAGCTGAAACAGGTTCATTACGTACAATACGTGTGATTAATCGTGGGTTAATGTTTAAAAGTGTGATGGAGTTAAAAGATAGAAAGCAAGAAGAGTTACTAGATTTATGCGCCAAAGGACTACGTCATCTAGGATATGGACGTACACGTGGTTTAGGTGAAGTAAAGTGTAAGTTAAAGAAACTATCAGTAGAAACAGGGATAAAGCACAATATATCAATAAAGAAAAATGATTTAGTTAAACAAACTAAGTTAGCTAAACAAGCAATCCGCATTACGTTGCAACAGCCAGCCTTACTAGCTGGTAGTAAAGGACTTTATTACAGTTGCATGAATTTTGTACCGGGAAGTGCTTTGCTAGGCGTTTTTGCAACGCTTTACATTAAAAAACATAATTTGAGGACGGAAGCTCATAAAGATAAGAGGTTTGCGCGTCTATTTTTACGGGGAGATGTTTCATTTGGTTACGCTTATCCAGAGGTAGAAGGCAAAGTTTTTATGCCTTGTCCAGCGCATATTCAGCGTGTGAAGAATGGGGATCGAGCGATGTTAGAAAATAAGAAGACAGAGACAAAAATTGTTTTACGAAAAATTAATTCGCTTGCTTACATAGAGGAAAGCGCAAATAAATTATGGCTATATGAGCCAGAAAAAGAATTCCGGATGCATCATTCCAGACCCGAAGATCGGCGAATAGGTCGAGCAGTAAACGATACAAAAGGTGCTGATATATTGGAAGGAGAAAAAGGACAATTTTATTACTATACAGCACTTAGTAAAGGTCAAAGTTTCGTTGGAGAATTAAAAGGTAAGCAAGAAGATATTGAAATGTTGATTTCTTTATTAGAAGAGGTGGATCATACCATCCATCTTGGTCGTTCACGTACAGCAGAATATGGCGCAGCTAAAGTAGAAGTGATAGATAAAAAACTTGATATAGAAGCATATAAAGCTCAACCAGAAGATCAGCAAGTTGCCATTTATTTAGTTACTCCTTTAACGCTTCAAAATGAAGTTGGTCGTTATGTGATAGATGTCGAACTTTTAACTGCGCAAATGGAAAGGAAATTAGGTGTTCCGTTAAAGGTTGAAAAAACGTATTTAAAAGAAACTGTATTGACAGGTTATAATGCCAAATGGTGTTTACCAAAGCAAGAAAAACCTGCTCTGGATGCAGGTACCGTTCTACTTGTATCAACGGAGGATCAAGTAGATTGGTCCATGCTAAAAAACGAGCAGTGGGGAGAGGAAACGAGTCAAGGTTGTGGGGAAATTCGTGTGTTAAAATATGAAAATATACCAGATATATTCGACTGTGAATCAGTTACTTTAAAAGCAGATCCATTAACTGATTCCGTTTATTATATTGATTGTGGAATAGAAAAGTATGAAAAAGAGAGAAGAGATAGAAAAAAAGCAATCTGTTTGGCAAAGGCAAAAGCAAATGAGTTGAAACAATATAGTAAAACAAAAATCTATCAGTTAAAGGAATATGTAGATAGTGAAAAAAGAGCATTGGAAAAGGGAGACACGAAGGACAATGAAAAAATTACTTTACCAAAAGATTTTCCAGAGGTTTTAAAAAAGTTTGCAGACGATGAGTTAATCATAAAATCTGAGGTTTTTGTTGAAACTTTCTTCCATACGATAAAATTGGAGGTGAGAAAAGATGCAAAAGAAACCAATCAAAAATAAAATCACTAAACGCACCTATATTCAAATTACCGGAAAATTAGCTTCTCCTCTTTTGGCAGGATCAGGTGAAGAAGATCGCTCTGACATGGATATTTTACGTGATTATTATGGTCGTCCTTTTCTAGCTGGTACTGCAGTGGCAGGCGCATGTCGCCAATGGTTACTGGCAAATAAGGTGAATGAAAAGGCGATCGACTCTTTGTTTGGTGCTAGGAAAAAAGCAGGAAATCAAGGAGATCAAAAGGATGAAGTAAGGATGGATGACTTCAATCAAAGTCGCATCTTTGTATCTGATGTACAATTTATAGAACCTAAGACAATAATACGTGATCATGTAAAGTTAACAGAGAATAAAACAGCAGATGAAACAGGAAAATTTAACGTAGAAGTGATTGATACAGGTGCCTCATTTGTAATGCGATTTGAGTATATAGAACGCGAAAGTACGGAGAATCAAGCGGATCAAGATTTAATCGATACGTTAATTAGTGCGATTCATCGTGGGAAATTAACATTTGGTGGGAAATCTAATCGAGGTTACGGGAAATTAGAAATTAATGAAGTGAAACGAAAACAGTTTCATTATACTAATAAAGAAACTGTGATGGAATGGTTAGACTGGTCATGGGGTAAAATGTCCGAAGAACAGCCTGAATCACTTGACAGTGACATTTACAATGAAGCTGAAGAGAAGTTTCATGTTATTATAGTTCCTCTTAAAATCAAACAAACTTTACTCATTCGTGATTATCAAACGATGGAAGAAGATCTAGATTACACCTATCTTCGTAGCAATAAAAAACCTGTTATACCTGGTACAACGTGGGCGGGTGCATTTCGCCATCGTTTACATCAAATCGTTCATGAGTTAGACGGTGATGGACAAATTGTAGAAGAGCTATTTGGTTGTAAACATGATAAGGAGCAAACGAATCCTTCTCGATTGATTTTTGAAGAATCTGTGATTGAAAATGCAAAAAAACTAACAGTGACAAGAAATGCTATCGATCGTTTTTCTGGTGAAACCATAGACGGAGCATTATTTACAGGGGAAACTGTTTGTAAAGGCCAGACAACATTAGTAATTAGTTGGCGAAAGGATAGTTCTATTGATTGCAAGATCATCAAGGGAATCATGTACTGGCTCATTAAGGATCTGACTTGTGGATTTTTAGCGATTGGTGGAGAAACAGCAATTGGTCGAGGTGTTTTTGAATTACAAGATGAAGATGCGGTTTCTACCATAAATAACGAAGCTTATCGGAAAGCAGCAATTGCATGTATTCGTGGAGGTGAATGTGGTGCGGCATCAAAAGCTTGATTCAGTAGTTACGAAAGGGCATCTGACAAAAGATGAACTAATAGAGTTTATAAGGGATACAAAGAATGGTGATCTTTATCTAGTAATAGATTATGGAGTTTACTTGGGGAAGGTAGAAGCTAGTGAAATTAAACTGTATGACGATGATGCGATTCTGGAACCACAATTTATCCAAGAAGTGCGTATCTTTAATAAACAGAAAGAAATAAAAATTTCACGTATAAATGATAGATTCGTATGGCGCGAACGTAAAGATACGAATGAAGGTAAAGAAGAAACAACTTGTTTCGATGAAACATATAAACTATGGGGACAAGTAACAGCACACAAAGAAAATTGGTCCATTTTAACAGAACAACGTGGGACTAGTATTGCCATTCCTGATTCATACGAAAAGGGACAAAAAGTAGGACTTGTTTTCCGTAAATATATTGAGTTTCAAGATTGGGATTTAGTAAATGATCAACCTTTTTCTTATCAAGTCGTAGATGATCGTTTAGTTAAATATGCATTATGGAAGGAGGAAAAGGAAAATGAATAATAAGCAAAATGGCGATCGTTTTGTTAATCCATATAATTTTGTCCCTTTAGAAGGAAAATGTGATAAAAAAAAGCGTGAGACCGGTAATTTAACAGGAAAAATAACTTGTACAATAGAAACATTGACGCCGTTGTTTATACAAGATAACCAAAATAAAGAAGAATTTTTCCATTATCCAGATGATGAAAGACCTGTTATCCCAGGCTCAGAAATACGTGGTACAATTCGAAGCGTATTTGAAGCCGCGTTTAATGGTTGTTTATCGCAAGTAAATGATGAGCCATTTCATAGACGTTCAATGGAACCAAAAAAACCTGGGTTATTATATATGACTGATGAGGGCTGGAAGCTTCAAGAATGTGAACGTGTGATGTTAAATACAACATTTTCCAAGGATAAAGATGAAAATAAACATGGAAAATTTATAAACTCCAAAAAATTACAAACAGGACAGCTTATTTATATTAAAAAATCTGAAAGTAAATATCGAACTACAAATGTTAAAGCTCGAAAGTATGTACCTAATGTTGTGCAAGACTATTCTTTTCAGCCTAAGCAGGGCTTTGATAAAGGAATAATATATCTAGGTGAACCACTTGAGGGAAAGAAACATCATGAATCTGTATTTATAGAACTTACATCTAAAGCAAATAAACCGAAAAGTTTAAAAGAACAGGACATAAATAATTTAAAGGATGTTGTATTACTCTATCTTAAGAATAGTGAACAAAACAACAAAGATAGTAAGCCAAATGATAAGAAACCTAGACGTAAACCTTATAATAGTTATTTGAAACTGCTAGACAACGCAACGATTCATCATCAGCTACCCGTCTATTATTCAATAGATTCAAAAGGTAATATTAGTCACTTAGCACCTGCTGTTTTTTCTCAAGAGGTGTATCAAAATACTTTACTTGATATTTTAAAGGCACAAGGAAATTATGAGCCTTGTGAGTGTAAAGAAAAAATATGTCCAGCTTGTCATTTATTTGGATTTGTAAATGAACAAAGTATGCAAGCATCAAGAGTCCGCTTTAGCGATGCTACTATAGAAAAAGAATTTGCATTTTTAGGCAAAATGACTCTGCCAGTATTAGGACAACCTAAGCCAGGAACAGTCGAGTTTTATACAGAAAAGCAGGATTCCGCGAAGTACTGGACGTATGATTATATTCAAGTTGGGAAAAAGCGTGAACCTTTAAAACCAAATAATATTAAAATCCGAGGTCGGAAATTTTATTGGCATCATAATCCTAAATCATATTCTTTAAAGACTACGAATAAGTCAGAAATGGAAACGACAATAAAACCTCTTAATAAAGGTAATAAGTTTACTTTTACTATTTATTTTGAGCGTCTTTCAGAAAAAGAGCTAAGCCAATTATGTAATGTATTAGATATCAACTATTCAACACAGCATGCACATAAAATAGGTCGGGGGAAGCCTTTAGGGTTTGGTAGTGTAAGGATGAAAATTAATGAGATTAAAATTCGTCAGATTAATAAAAAAACTGGAGCTTTTGAAGTAGTTAACAAGGAAAGAGCAAACTTTATGGATGTTAAAATAAATCAAAAAGCTAGTTTATTAACAATTTTACGTTTTCCACCAAGTTTTGCTGAACATTTAATTTCATACCCAGAAGTAGAAGCAACTTCCAAAAAGGAGCCTAAAAATCTGAATAAGTTAGCTTCACATCAATGGTTTACCAAAAATAGTAAGAATAAAGGTCAATTTGAAAAAGTCTTGCCTACGATTGAGGAAGAAGTAGCGACAAATGCTAGCAAATGGCTGAGGGTAATAAAAGTAGGACAGGGAAAAAAACGCACATGAACTTCTAGAAGATTCGCGCACTGTTCGGATATTTTATAATAAAATTGCTACTATGAAAAAAACATATTTCTACTTAATAGATATGCGTCAGTCGAAGATATTTCTTGGTTATTTTCTACATAGAGAATGACATAGTTGGAGATGGCTAGTTTTTAATATATATTTTTCCTTCACTGGATAAAAGTGCAATTGGTTAGATTGTTTGATATGGAAATCGTACAGATCGTTTTTTCTGTATCTAGTTTCTGTTTCAAATCGTAAGTAAAACAAAGGCAATCAATATTTAAAGTCATCATAATAGATAAAAAAATTATCTACTGTTAGATAAACAAATAATTAGAAAAATCTTTGGACAATCAATAGTAAAGATAGTTATTTACGTGCGTGAACCCAAGCTCACATGGAACTTCCGGGAGGGTTCGCGCGTTTTTTTGCACCTCAAACACAAAAATATAGTACGCTTATTTAGCAAGTATTTAGAACTAGTAAAAATGTCATGAAAAATTGCTAAATGTATCCGATTTCACGAAGTGGTTTATGTTATATTCATGTTTAGAACATTCAAGCAAAAATAAAAATTATAGGAGTGAAAGTAATGAAAGCAGCAGTATGGTATGCCAAAAAAGAAATTCGCGTTGAAGATGTAACAGAACCAGTAGTGGAACCAGGGGAAGTAAAGATTAAAGTAGCTTGGGCAGGTATTTGTGGAAGTGACCTTCATGAATATGTTGCTGGACCGATTACGATTCCAACAGAAGAGCCGCATCCTTTAACCAATAAAACAGCTCCAGTAATTATGGGGCATGAATTTTCAGGAGAAATAGCAGAAGTCGGTGAAGAGGTACAAACTTTAAAAGTCGGTGATCGTGTTGTCGTTGAACCGGTTATTTCTTGTGGGGAATGTAATTCTTGTCGCCAAGGATTTTACAATAATTGTGAACGTATCGGGTGCTATGGGATGTCTGGTGTTGGGGGCGGATTTTCTGAGTATGCAGTTGTACCAGAAACAATGGTACATAAAATTCCAAATAAATTAAGTTATGAACTGGCGGCTCTAGTTGAACCTATGGCAGTGTCTTTGCATGCAGTTAGGCAAAGCAGATTAAAAGCGGGAGATTCCGTAGCAATATTTGGAGCAGGACCAATAGGTTTATTAACTATTCAAGCATGTTTACTTGCCGGAGCAGAAAGAGTATTTGTTGTTGAATTGTCTGAAGAACGGAGAAAAGTGGCAGAAAAGCTTGGAGCTATAACAATTAACCCATCAGAAGTTAATACCGTTGCAGAAATTTTAAACCAAACCAATGGAGGAGTAGATGTCAGTTTTGAAGCTACTGGGGTTTCTATTGTACTGCAGCAAGCCATCGATAGTACAAAAATGGCTGGTGAAGTAGTAATTGTCAGCCTTTGGGAATCAAATCCTGAATTAAGTGCCAATACGGTTGTATTTAAAGAGATGAACATTGTAGGGTCAATCGGTTATAGAAATATTTTTCCTACAGTAATTCATCTTATTGCTGAGGGACGATTGCAAGTGGCTGACCTGATTTCGAAAAAAATAGATTTAGATGATATCGTCGGTGAAGGCTTTGAAACATTACTGAACGATAAGTCACAAGTAAAGATATTAATCAAGCCATAGATTTTAACAACAAAACGCCAACTATCCATGGTTGGCGTTTTGTTATGTGTCCCCATGAAAGCTCTGATTTTTAAATAAGGAAGAATTAAAAACGATAATCTCGAAGTCTTACTAGAGCTTACATTTTATATGCACTTACCTTTCTCATTATTGTCAGCTCCTAAGATTAGTAAATTAGCGATTCCGAGGAGCGTATACTTCCCGATTTTTAATATTCATATACTTCGCTAAGATTATTTAAAATTATAGGCTGTAACAATTTTATCTCGTCCAGTTACGTGGTCGTTGTAATATTCGAATAAGCAAATGCCGAGAAATGAACCAGATATATTATATATATTTGTGTAGCCTAATTGTTGTAAAGCCATGACGGCATTATAGCTTCTTTGACTTGAACGGCAATGAACATAAACAGGTTTATCTTGAGGAATTTCTCCTAATCTGTCTCTTAATTCGCTTAAAGGAATATTTACAGCATTTTTTAAATGCCCTTTTTCATATTCGTGTTTTTCTCTTACATCTATAATAAATGCATTATTTTCTATTAATTCTCGGACTTTTGTTACAGGTACTTGTTTAAATTCTCCATTTAATCTGTTTAATGCAACTAATGCAGCAAGGTTAACAACGTCTTTTGCTGTACCGAACATTGGAGAATAACAAAGCTCCAGCTCTTTTAAATCTTCTAATGTTCCACCCATTGTTATCATAGCGGCGATAACATCGATCCGCTTGTCTACATTTCCTTTTCCAATTGCTTGAGCGCCTAAAATTTTACCGGTTGGATATTCATAAATTAATTTAAAATGTAGAGGATGACTATTTGGCATTAAGCCTACTTTATCGTTGGGCATAATATAGACGAAATCATATTTAATTCCGGCACGCTGTGCGTCTTTTTCATTAAGTCCAGTAGATGCTGCATTTTGCTCAAATACATGAATACAAGAAGAACCAATAACTCCTTTATATTGATGTGGAATACGATAAATGTGATCAGCAGCGGCTCTGGCTTGTCTTTGTGCTGGACCAGCTAAAGCTAACCTGGTTGGTTGGTGAGTTAATTGATGATAGACTTCAATAGCATCACCAACTGCGTAAATATTACTATCATTAGTAAGATAATTATGGTCGACTTTGATGCCTCCAGTTTCACCAATTTCTAGTCCGGCATTTTTAGCTAAGTTAGTTTCCGGTTTTACACCAATAGCTAATACAACTGCATCTGTATTCACTGTTTTTCCAGATTGCAATTCAATATGATTCTCTTCCACCTTTGCCAGTCCATCATTTACGTTAAGATCAACGCCTTGGTCAATCATTTCCTTATGGAGAATTTGCGCCATATCATAGTCAAATGGAGCCATAATTTGCTCGCTAAATTCAATCAATGCTACATCTAAACCAGCTAGTCGAAGGTTTTCAGCTACTTCGACGCCAATAAATCCCCCGCCAATGACGGATACATGTTTAACCTTGTTTTGTTTTACATATGCATTCAGTTTTTCGATATCTACTACATTTCGCACTGTAAATACGTGAGGTCGGTCAATACCCGGTAAATTAGGAACAATTGGATTGGCTCCGGGTGATAAAATTAATTTGTCATATGCTTCTTCATAAGTTTTGTCAGTGGCTAAATCTTTTACCGTAATCGATTTGTTATTTCGATTAATGGCGATGACTTCACTGTTCACTCGAGCTTCAATGTTGTATTGCTTCTTAAAACGCTGTGGATTCATAACAATAAGCTGGTTGCTGTTTTCTACGATCCCACTTAAATGAAACGGTAATGAACAGTTAGAAAAAGATACATGTGGTCCTCTTTCAAACATGATGATTTCTGCATGTTCATCTAATCTTCTTACTCTGGCTGCAGTAGAAGCGCCACCGGCAACACCGCCGACAACGACTATTTTTTTACTCATTTGTCTATCTCCTTAGCTAATGTATTTTGGATGCTTTATTAAATTTATGGTTGTTTAATCGAAAATAAAGAATTACCAGCCTAGCTGTTTTGAATATCGTTGGATGTAGGAAGCAAGTAAAAAATCAAATCTGTACAGATACGGGTATGGGTACAAAAACAACGGTTTAAAGGTAAGACTATATTATATTAGTCTGATCATAGAGATTTTAATTTGGGCTGTTCCGTTTCTTGGATAAAAACAGGGTATATTATCGATGTAGATCAAAACAATACGATACAATAGTTTACTAGCATAATTGTTAATTTCAATCAAAATTACTAAAAATCAAATATGTTTCCATATCTGTGATCATTTCTTTATTAGTAGTAAGTGAAGTTAAAATGAACGATTCATATGCAATAATAAACGATTATTTAAGCAGTAACTCTACATTTACACACATATGTTAAACCCCTTTCATTAAACATTTCTAATGTGAACACATTCACGTTTTAAGTATATATAGTACTCCTTTATATTTCAACAAAATGAACTCAGCTAATTCATTGGGATGATGGACTACACCATGACCTGTGCAACCCCATGAGTAGTGAAAACTATATGTAAAAGGTTACGAAGAGGTTTTCTTTTAATATCTATGAAAAAAGCATGTACCAAAAAGGCACATGCAAAAAGCAATTTCATCAATTTTTATTTTCATGCTACTCGTATACGCCCTGATTTGTCGGCGACAGCTGCACCAACAATATCACCCAACACATTAGAAGCAGTACCAGCTATTCCGATCAGCGCATCCACCCCGGCGATTAACGTAACAATTTCTAAAGGCAGGCCAAACATACTTAAGACAGCAGATAATGTCATAAGTCCCGCAGCAAGTACGCCTGTAGTACCAATCGATAACAAAGCACCGATGACTGCGATACTTAAAAAATCGAGCGGGGAAAGACTTAAATCTGTAATATTTGCTGCAAGAACCAATAATACTCCCATGCGCAGTGCTCTCCCGTCTGAGTTGAAAACAGGCCTAGTGGCAGGGCGAAGTTAGCTGTAGTTTCGGAAACCCCGGCTTTTTTTACTGAACGAATAGCGATTGGTAACGAAGCGATACTGCTAGATGTAAAAAAGGCAGTCGTATAAGCTTCTTGTTTGAAAAACGCGAGCACAGGTGTTTTTAAAAATTTTAAAAAGGCTGTATAGACAAATACCATAATAATGCAATACCAGCAAAAGACAAGTGTAAACTTTAATAAGGATTGGAAGGTTGCCAATCCTTGGCTTCCAAATGCTGTGGCACTAATCGAAAAAAATCCCGACTGGCGCATATAAAAGCACGCCTTGCACAATCTTATAGAACATTATTTCATTTAATACTGTAAAAAAAGTATTGAGCAAATTTCCATATTCGATTATTTTTTTATCGGAAGCATGTCTCATGGTAGAAATAGCAATCCCAATAATGACTGCGATAAATAAAATCGCTATTAGATTACCAGAAGTGAAGGCGGAAAAATATTTCCTGGAACAATCTGTAAAAGAATATCGGAAAAACTAGGTGTTTCCGGTTTTTCTACTGTCGTGTCTGGTAAAGAAAGGTTTTCTCCTGGATTAATCCATAAGGCTAGCCCAAGTCCGATAAGTACTGCACAAGCAGTAGTAGCTATATAGTATAGAATAAGCTTTCGGTCCATATGATCTAGCTGAGTCATATTCATTTTGTTACTGCTAATACGACTGTAAGAAAAATAACCGGAATGGCAATTAAGCTAAGTAGATGTATAAGTAATCTTCCTAATGGTTTGAGTATAGTTGTTTGTTGGCGGAAAGAATTCCTGTAAGTATACCAAGCAAAAATGCTGTTGTCATTTTTATTACGAAGGATGTTTGTTTGAAACGTCTCCATAAACGCATAACATTTATCGTATTCTCTTATAATGATTTTATATATTTTTTATAGTACCAAAAAAAGGCTTTTCTTCAGTTTCTATATACTATTTACGTTTTACTTTATACCGTACTAACAAATATAAAGCTGTTAACATTTGAAGAAACTGTGACGAATAAGCATTTTCATTACTTTTTTTATCGTTTTGAAATTGAATTCAGTTATAATAGGTTGGAAAGTGAGGAGGAAGTCATGACTAAGCTATTATATTTTATTATTATTGTTGCTTTTATTGATACTTTTATTCAACTGCCTATCATTACCCCGTATGCAGTTGGTTTGGGTGCTTCTCATGTATTAACGGGAGCAATTGTGGCTGTTTATTCACTTACCAATATGGTTGGTAATGTTCTTGGCGGGCATTGGATTGATAAATATGGTAGAAAGCGAATGTTACTTACCGGTATGGTTTCTGTTACCATTATTTTATTGCTCTACCCGCTGGCCCAATCAGGATATCAATTGCTGGCGATTCGATTTTTACATGGACTTGCAGGTGGCTTTTTAATTCCAGCGGCATTTGCGTATGTCGGAGATAAGACAAAAGCAGGAGCACAAGGAAAAACAATGGCGTTTACTGGAGCGGCCATCGGACTAGCTGCCATTATCGGTCCGGCTATAGGCGGAGCTATGGCTGCTCGTTCCAAAATAGAATACGTATTTTTATTTGTTGCCATCTTATTTGTTATTACATCGTTTTTATTATTTCGATATATTGAGGAGTCTTTCGTCTCGAGTGATAGGGGAAAGGTTCATATGAAACATTTCATCCCCCTATTAAAAAATCCAATGTTGTTACAAGCCTCCTTGGCTGCATTTACAATTATGATAAGTAACGGAACGTTGGCATTTGCTCTACCGTTAAAAGTCGAAGCCATCGGGTTAGATACTAGTGTGACCGGAGCATTATTAAGTACGTTCGGTATTGTTGCCATCATTATTTTTTTAACTCCGCTGAACAGAATCTATGATTATATGAAACCTTTAACATTAGTGGGAATCGGAATTTTTCTGATAGGCTGTGCCTTGTTGTTCTTAAGTTATATTACAACTTTTTGGACAGGGATACTGGCAATGATTATTTATGGAACTGGTTTTGCTTTTATTTTTCCATCCATGAATCGAATGGTAGCAGAAGGCTCTACGCAAATGGATCGGGGAAAAGCGTATGGAATTTTTTATGCTGCTTTCTCATTAGGTGTTGTAGCAGGATCATTCATTTCTGGTGCTATTGCTGAACTATTTGGACTTCCTTTTATTTTTATTGCTGTTATTATGTTTATTGCTTGTACTAGTTTGTTGCTTATTGGTCGAATGCGGCAAAAACGTAGCCAAAAATCAGATTAAAGAAGACAGGGGAGAGAGATTCTCTCCCTACATTTCTTCTACTGGCAATAGTTCAACATCATAGAATAAATTTTGTAAAAGTGGAATTGGCTTTGATTTCAGAAGCATTAGAAAGACTCATAATAGTATAAAATCAGTATAATAGCATAAAGCAAGCTTTGGCAACAATATAGCGTATGAAGTAAAAAGCGTTTTTCTTTTTCAAGGACAAGTAGTAAAATTACTTGATTATACTTCGTAAATTTCACGGAGTTTCATTTTTAGTCTCTGCTTCACTTCAAGAAAAGTTCCTCTAAATGAAGCTTCCCATTATTGTACGTCGGCAATTTCTTCACTTTTTATTTGGAAAAGATCCTTTACCGACATGTTATGTGTATTTGCATAATTTCGGACAAGATATTCTCCAACGCAATAGCCAAGCATCTTTGGATAAAACTGTGAACCGTAAAGTAATTGAACGTATTTTTTATTTCCCGCTTTCAATTGAGCGTTAGGCAATATGAGTTTGTTCCAAAAACGTTTTAATGTTTCATCTGTATATTTTCCTATATAGGTAGCTGTATAGTCTTTCCCTAACTGTTTCCGAACAGCATATTCTGCCATTCCTTCTAAAATGATCGTATCTAATAATGTATATTTTTCTTCAGGTTTTTGGTATTTATTTAAACGGCAGACATGATTATATTCATGGGTAAGAAGTGCATGTATTTCGCTTTCGGTATTCCCCTCAAAGACAAAAAGAAAGATTTTATCTTTAAATGTTAATCCCGACTTTCCATTATATTCTTTCATTAGCCTATGGTTAGTATCAGAGGGGAAAATAAAAATTGGTACGTCTGGCCCACTCCATTCCTTTTTTAATTTCGCGTATTCTAGATCAATTATTTTCCAAATTTGTGCATCTTGCATTTGTTTAATCCGCTTTTTCGATAATGGTTTTCGATACATTCCATACTTAGTAAGATGAGAATAAATTTCTTCCGCCTCCGCATTTGAGAAATAGGATTCAACTCGTTTGGTTATTTTTATTGGATGATTGTAATCCTTTAACAACCATTCATCTGTTCGAACTACTCCGCTCATTTGATCACTCCTTAAACAAGATGAAGTTTTAGATAGCATATGCAAATGGGTGGAAAAGATTTCATTTGTAGCCAATTCGATGGTTTTAACATAAAGTATTGGAGAAAATTATTTTGATTAACAGGAGCTTCATATAGATAAGTTAAAAATGAGAGTCAGGTGAAAAAATGAATTATCTGGACAGTTTAGCTAATCTTGGAGTGGGTGGAGCACATCCGGGAGGGTTGCAATTAACAAAGGCCATGTTGAAAAGAGAACAAATTGGTCCAGAAACATTTGTACTGGATATTGGTTGCGGAACGGGGCAGACGGCTGCTTTTATAGCAGAAAACTATTCATGTTCGGTCACAGCAGTGGATAATCATCCATTAATGATAGAAAAAGCTTTGAAAAGATTTAAAGATCGCAACTTACCGGTTACAGCTATATGTTTAGATATAGAGAAATTAAAACTTGATCAGCAGTTTGATATGATCGTTGCAGAGTCTGTATTGGCGTTTACCGATATTTCATTATCTTTGGCTTCCGCTATCCAAGTTTTACGACCAAGTGGGCGGTTGTTGGCAGTAGAAATTGTAGTGGATTCAAGTATGTCTGAAACGGATCGAGCGTTGATTATGTCATTTTATGGCTTCCGTAAGCTATTAACAGAAGCAGAATGGAAGGACAGATTCTTCCAGGCAGGTTTTAAGCAAATTGAAGTTGATCAGCCAATCATAGATCCTTCGTCAATCAGCTTAGATGATGCGCAAGATTTTCATTTCTCTAAATCAAAACTGGAAGAGGCATTAAATTTACTACAAGAACATCAAGAGCTAACCCAAGCGTACGAGGATATACTTCACTATCGAATATTTCGTTGCTCGCGATAAGAAAGAAATCATATAAAAAGGAGCGAGGAGCAGTTTAATATTTATCGATTAGCGGCGCCTAAGAGTTATTCTGTATTTCGTTTTGTAAAGTACAGCTTTTGTTGATAGACTATTTAAAGTTAAAGAGTTAACAGCTAGTAATAGAAAGTGCTCAGGGTATGTTTACGATTCCTTGCTAGTTTTCTGATAAAGAGAAGCCTTCATGGCAAAATTTAAACGATATGTGCAGGAGATGGAAAACTTTTCGCGAATAATAGATTTAGGATTAAGTTAATTTACTATGGAGGTATGAAATGAACAGACTAAATTTAATTACATTAGGTGTCAATGATATGCAGGAGTCTTTAGCGTTTTATCGAGATGGTTTAGGATTTGAAGTAGTTGTTTATGGAGAAGAGAATAATCCCAGTGTTATTTTTTTCAATAATGCAGGCACCAAAATTTCCTTATTTCCGATTGATCAGTTATCTAAAGATATCAATGAAGAAAACCCACCTGCAAAAGCGAATGTCTTTTCAGGAATAACCCTTGCTTATAACGGAAAATCAAAGCAAGAAGTGGATGAGGTATTTGCCAAAGCGGAAAAAGCAGGTGCCATTATTGTCAAGCACCCAGAGCCAGTGTTTTGGGGAGGCTACAGTGGTTATTTTCGAGACCCTAATGGATTCTATTGGGAAGTTGCATATGGTGAAAACTGGCAATTCGATGAAAACGATATGTTGATCATAACAAAGTAAATAAAATTTTTAAGGGGAAAAGTGTAAGGACTCGCTTAGCTACGTTAGAAACGGTTTTTAAGTATAAGTCGGTTATGCCAGTGGGGTAGTGCAGTTTTGCTTACAGGAAACGATGGACAGGTTTACGTGATAACAGCATGTATTGACCTCACTTTTAAGGACTGTAAACGTTTTATAGTTGGGACAGCAAATGGTACAATCCTTACAAAAGAGATTCTCTAGCAATAGCTTCTGACTTTAAATACGTTACCGATTTGAGAAATGTTTATTATTTATTGCTTCAGAAATAAACAGTCATTTATTTATTACTGTCCATTTGTTTCACTGTATAAGAGATAGTAAGATTTAATGGCTGTTTCTAATGAAAGGCGATGAATAGGATTTATCCCGCATGTAAGGTGCCGTAAGACTCCCACTTCAAGACCTGAGTTGATACAAAAGGGTTTAAGTGGGAGAAAACGGCACCTAAATGCCCGATTCGTTCAAGGTCCTTTAGGTCATACCCTTGTGGTACTAACATTCAGTAGGAGATGGAAGAAAAATCCTACTGAATGAAGTTTCACTTTATAAATTCGTTTCCTAATGACTGTTTTATCTTGGTAAGCGATGGTAAAGTGTTTGTCTAACAATAAATAAACGCTCTGTTTCATCGTATTCTTACCTTGTAGTAGGTTTTTTACAAGTTCATCTTCGGTGTTTAATTTTCGCTTTTCTAAGGTGCGATTTCTTAATAGAATTTGTGCAATTGCCATCGAAGCTCTGTTTATAAGGGATAATAAAAACTCATTATTTATTGGTAATGTTATTTATAAACATAAATACCTCATGTGTTTCCGAAAACAATAATTGGCAAGATGCATACGGCCATTTTAAAATTTTGGAAATGGAATGATGGGTTAATTCATTTAAAAACAAATATAGGAATGTGCATGTAACTCTTTCATTTTAGGCGGATAATAATATACCGTTGTTTGTTCGAATATACATAAAACTTTTTGTCTTTGATAATTATATAGCTCTTGTGAAATTTTCATAATGTAATTAGGGGCTAGTGAAAGTTCATTAAATGCTGTGTTAGATTAATTGATGAAGTTTTGATGATATGGGATTTATCAACATGCTATGTAAAGCTTGTATAATATCTACAAAATTATCAATTTCCCAAAGATAATAATTGGAAAAGCATGCTTATCAGTAAATTGTTTCACTTTAGGCGAATTTGTTTCAAAATATTCTCCTCTCTCAATGCAAATCCCTGCCTCATCTTTTTCAAGCAGTCGCTCATAGGTAGTATGATTTGGTAAATAAATTACTTCCAGTTGTAAAAATTAGTTCATTACTATTTAATAGAGAATCAACATTATTAACTTCTAGAATTTGTGTAATTAAATTTGCCTATCTAATCCGATTGGCTCCTGCAAGTAATTTAGTTTTTTAAAGTTTTTCGTGACAATACATCTTTACCATCAACAGATACAATTAATGTAGTGCCATCAATTTATTCACAAGAATCCTCCTAAAAGTTAAAGAAGATATTAAAAGATTTAACAACCAGTAAAATGAGAATATTTAAAATGATTTGTAGAATATAATTATGATGAAGGATAAAGACAATCCAAATAACCATCGTTTTTAAGACGTTAAAGACGTATAAAATTTGGACAATGTTCATCAGAGGTATAAAAATGCTTTAGCTTTTACGTATAGCACAGCTAAAAAATAGCTTGGACTAAGTTTTTAATTGTCTAGGAAACAATATCTGTTTTTACGTGGTGGATAACTTTTTTGAAAAGTAATATCGTCTAGCTGCCGTCCTCAAGCCCTAGCCCTCGAAGGTCGCTTCCCTTGTGGAGGCAACAGCTTCCTCGTGCTTGGTGAAGGGTCGACCAAGGTGAATATGCTTTTATTCTTCAACAAATAACATGAAAAGGAGAGATAAATTGAACCGAGTGGACAAAGAAACAAAAGGATTGCTTCGTAAAGATCAAGAAAATGTTTGGCATCACATTTCTAAATTTAGTGCTCATAATCAGCCATTAATTGCTGAAGAAGCAAATGGGGTATGGATTACGGGACATGACGGAAAGCGATATTTAGATGGAATGTCAGGGCTATGGTGTGTGAATGTGGGCTATGGACGTGAGGTACTGGCAAAAGCAGCCTACGATCAAATCAAAAAGATGGCTTATATGTCTATGACACAAAGTCATCCTCCGGCGATTGAGTTAGCGGTAGAACTAAATCATTTACTGGATGATGAGTATGTATTTTTTTATTCGAATAGCGGATCGGACGCGAATGAAACAGCATTTAAAATTGCTCGTCAGTATCACCAGCAAAATGGAGATCCATCTAGATACAAAATAATTTCCCGTTATCGAGCATATCATGGCAGTTCCATGGGGGCACTATCTGCTACTGGTCAAGCACTTCGGAAATATAAGTATGAACCGCTAAGTACAGGGTTTTTACATGTTGCACCACCAGATAATTATAGAAAGCCTGCCAGTTTAAGCGAAGAGCAATACAATTTACAAAAGGCTCAGGAAATGGAAGAAGTAATTATTTGGGAACAAAAAGAAACCATTGCAGCTGTGATTATGGAGCCATTAATAACTGGAGGAGGAGTGTTAATTCCACACCCTGTCTATGTTAAGGAAGTAGAAAAGATATGTAAGCGTCATGGTGTATTACTAATCATAGATGAAGTGATTTGCGGTTTTGCGAGAACTGGTAAGATGTTTGGACACATGCATTTTGGAATTAAACCAGACATGATTACAATGGCAAAAGGAATTACAAGCGGGTACTTACCATTATCTGTTACGGCTGTAAGAAAAGATATCTATGAGGTATTTAAACAACAACAAGCGAGTTCTCATTTTCGCCATGTGAATACATTTGGAGGAAACCCGGCAGCATGTGCAGTTGCGCTAAAAAACATGGAGATTATCGCGGAAGAAAACTTATCCGATCGCGCAGCTTTATATGGCGAAAAACTGCTAAAGGAGTTACAAGTACTGTATGATCATCCATATGTTGGTGATATACGAGGATTGGGTTTATTAGCAGGTATTGAATTAGTTGAAGATAAAGAAACGAAACAGCCTATAAGTCCCGATATGATTGGGAAAATAATGAGTGATTGTAAAGAAAAAGGATTAATTATTGGAAGGAACGGGGATACGGTTGCCGGTTATAATAATATTCTTACGTTATGTCCGCCTTTATCCATAAGCGATGAAGAAATAGCATTTATCATTACTATATTGAAACAAGTGTTTCATAAGCATAAAAAAACGAATTAGTACAGAAGTAGAGGAAGTGTTATTCAGAAAAACAGCTTTACACTTAGCAGATGAACTCAAATAAAATGGGCTCATCTTTTTTGTTTTTGTCGGTAGTGGCTTTTCTAAACTGTTGTGCATAGGCTATAGAACAGGTTTTTAAAATATAAGAGGATATTCAAAAAGTGTAGTAATTATGGGGTAGCCGATTTTTGTGTTATATGTTTTGAAGTTTTAGTGTACATTCTACCTGTAAAAACGTCTTCACAACTGTCGTTCTGCTTATCCTCTTATCAACACGTAGTATAAAGGAGAAGAAATATATGTTCAGTTACCCATATCTTATGTATCCCGGGTTGATTTATCTGGTCCCTATGTATCGTACTAGACAACAGTTTCCACCTTTTAATACAACACATTTTTTTGCTTCAGCTAATGAAATTAAACAATTAATGAATGATGCTCATATTGTTTTAAATAAACTATCCACTTCCAAACAATTTGATAAGCAAGTAATGAATGCAGCGCAAAAGTCAGATGAAAAGGAAGTTAAACGATTAATTAAATCTCTAAATATTAAGTCAATCGTAGATGTTAAATTCAATCCCGATTATTTACAGCTAAGATTTAGACAAAAAACAGTAGAGAACGTACCAGCTTGCTGTTCGTTAACACTGGCATTAAAGTGGAGTTAAAATAGCGTTTATTACAAAGTGAATACTTCCCCCATATATAAGGAACGGAATAGCAAATGTTAGTGTGTCCGTGCAAAGCGGCACTTAAATAGTTGATTCGTTCAGAAAAGGAAGGTTTTTTACAGCAATAGTATTCACGAAGAAAAAGCCGATTTCTTTTTTTATACTATAGGAAAGTATAAAACTTTATGGTTTATAGTATAAGAAAAACTACAGCTTTTGCTAAAGACTTGGCAACAAGCCAAGTTTTTCTAATAACCCTTTGATCACTCATTTTGGTTGTTTAATACTAATATACGAAGCAATAAAAATTTGCAATTGGAACAGCTGGTTAGACGATAGAATTTGCTTTATACTGTAAATATAGTAAAAACCAATGTTAGATATGTTTAGTTAGCAAGATTATTTAGCTAAATATAATCTTCATTTTTTATACTATAGGAAAGTATAAAACTTTATGGTTTATAGTATAAGAAAAACTACAGCTTTTCGCTAAAGACTTGGCGATAAGCCAAGTTTTTCTAATATAACATGCACTTGGGGGAGGTAGTTTCATAGATGAAATTTTTTCATACTGCCGATTGGCACCTTGGAAAGCTTGTTCAAGGTGTTTACATGACAGAGGATCAGAGACATATTATGCAAGAGTTTGTACAAGCTGTTGAAGATGAACAGCCAGATGCTGTGATTATTTCAGGAGATCTTTATGATCGAGCGGTTCCGCCAACAGAAGCAGTGCATTTGCTAGATGAAATCTTGGGTAAGATCGTACTGCAATTGAATATTCCTGTACTAGCTATAGCAGGTAATCATGATAGTCCCAGCCGGCTGGACTTTGGCAGCAAAATCATGCGTGAAAACGGCTTGTATATTGTTGGACAGCTGTCTAAACATAATAAGCCTGTTGTTTTACAAGATAAGCATGGTGAAGTTCATTTTCATCTCATCCCTTATTGTGATCCAACTGTTGTTCGTAACGTTTTTGGTGATGATCAAATCCGTAATCATAATGATGCAATGGGAAAAATTATTGAACAGATAGAAGCTACAATGGAACCAGATGCAAGACATGTTTTTGTTGGACATGCGTTTGTTACGCCTTATGGTGAAGAAGAAGCTAATACAAGTGAATCGGAACGTCCACTTGCGATTGGTGGCTCTGAATATGTGGATGCAAGACGGTTTAAAAACTTTCATTACACGGCACTAGGTCATCTCCATCAAGCTCATTATGTAAACGAACCAACCATTCGCTATGCCGGTTCACCATTAAAGTATTCTATTTCAGAAGAGTATCATAGGAAAGGATTTTTAATGGTAGAAATGGATGGAGAAGGGAATGTCGAACTTGAAAAAAAATTGCTGACACCAAAAAGAGATATACGAACAGTAGAAGGTTCATTAAAAGAACTCCTGCAACAGTCGATTAACGAAGATTATGTGTTTGTAAAATTAACGGATGAAACGCCTGTGCTTTCGCCAATGGAAAAAATACGCTCGGTTTATCCTAATGCGATGCATGTAGAACGAAAAATCAACTTTGTAAAATCAGGTAATTCTAATCAGGTCAAATCGGTTGAACGGACAAAAATGACGGATATTGAACTATTTCAAGCCTTTTACAAAGAAGTAAAAGGGTATGAACCAGATGAAGAAACGATTAAGATGTTCCAGGAAGTATTGAATGATCTTTTAACAGATCAAAACGAAACAAAGGATATGGCTCATGTAAACAATTAAATAACGCTGTGAAGTTGATGGAGTTGGAAAGGGTGAGTGAAGTTGAGGCCAGTAAAATTAACCATGATTGCGTTTGGGCCGTATAAGGATAAAGAGGTCATTCATTTTAATGAGTTGGGTGATCGTCGTTTGTTCGTTATCGCTGGTAATACTGGAGCGGGAAAAACAACCATTTTTGATGCGATTTGTTTTGCGTTATATGGTGCTGCTAGTGGCCAAGATCGAGAAAATAACGCAATGCTAAGAAGTCACTTTGCAGATGATCATGTACATACAGCTGTGGAGCTGGTGTTTCGTTTAAAAGGAAAAACATATCGGATTTTACGGCAAATGGGACATGTGAAAAAAGGAAATAAGACCAAAACTGGAGAACGATACGAGTTTTTTGAAATAACCGATGATGAAGAAGTTCCTTGTGTAGATAGACAAATCGTATCGGAGATTGACAGAAAAATTGAACAGCTAATCGGTTTAACCCAGGATCAATTTAAGCAAATCGTTATGTTACCACAAGGGGAATTTCGTAAATTATTAACATCACAAACCGAAAACAAAGAGGAAATTTTACGCAGACTATTTAAAACGGAAACCTATAAGGCAATTGGAGACCGATTTAAACAAAAAAAACAAGAGACAGAAGAAGCTTTTAGGCAAGCAGAACAAGAACGTCAACAATACATTGCTCATATTTATGCAACACTTCCAATCAGAAAAGAATCTTCCCTATTTCAAACATTAGAGCAAGAAAATTATAATATGAATCAGATATTACAAGGTCTAGATGAAGAATGTTTGTACTATCAGGGCAAAATATCAGAAGGTAAACAGATATATGAGCGTGCTTATCTGGACCATGATAAAAAGCAAAAGGAGTTTTATCAAGCAAAAGCGGTAAATGAACGTTTTATCGAACTCAAGCAAAAAGAGTCCCGCTTAAAAGAGCTTGACCAACAGAAATCAGCTTATAACCAGAAAAAGGAACAGTTAAACAAAGCAGAACGAGCTCAGCAAATCATTCCTTTTGAACAGCAGCAGAAAGAATGGCATCAGGAAGAAGAAAATAAAATGCAGGCTTTGGAAGTAGCAGAGCGAAATAAACAATTCATCAATGAACAAGTTGAGCAGGCAGATGCATTGTATAAAACGGAAGAAAAACGTGCGTCAGAAAGAGAAGCTCTTCATAAGCAACTAGATAAATTAAATGATTATTTACCAACAGTTAAACAAATAGATGAAATGAAACAGCATCTAAGTGAATTAGAAAGGCAAAAAAAAGCTGCTTCTGAGGTATTGAATACGATCGATGATAAGCGTGGTAAACAAAGTAAAGAGATTGAACAGTTTGATAAACAAATAAATCAGCTTGAGAGCTCCGTAGATAAGCTTCCTGATATGCAAGAGCAATTAAATATAATGCGTGAACAATACAAGCTTGTACATGAATATAGCAGGTTAACTGAAAAACAAATTCTACTTAAAAATGAAGTAAATCAAAAAGAAAAAGTAGCCATGCAAATGAAAATAACCTACAATAAGCTGGAGCAAACATGGATGAATAATCAAGCGGTTTTACTGGCGACACATTTACATGATGGTGAGGCATGTCCTGTTTGTGGGAGTTTAAACCACCCACATAAAGCAAATCAGCAAAAGGCGATTGTTTCTAAAGAACAATTGGAAAAAGCGAAGCAGCAATATGATAGATTAGATAAAGAGTATCGAGAAGTTGCAGCTAAATTAAGTGCCATTCAGGAACAGATGAAAGAAAAAGCAATAGATGTGGAGAAACATGGAATAGAATTGATAGCAGTAAAGCAAAAAGAAGTGCAGTTGGCTTTTTCAGGAAAACAATTAAGCAACAAGGTTGAACAGCTGAAGCAAACACGTATTAAACTAACCGGATTGAAACGCCAAACGGAGATGCTGAGAGTTTCCTACAAAGAGTTGGAAGATAACCAGAAACAGCAAGAACGACATTATCATCAATTAGAGAGGGAACTAGCTGAAGCACAAGCGCGCTATCAGGAAAGAATAAAATCCATTCCTGAAAACATGCGAATGTTGACAGATCTAAACCAGCAAATAACACGAACAGAAAGACAATTAAAGCAACTGGAAAAGGCATGGGAAGAGGCACAAAAGAAGCAACAGCAATCTAAAGAGGCACAAACCAAGGCCCTTTCAGAGGTTACTCACGCACATAAGCAATTACAAGAAACGATTCATAGACGTGAAAAAGCAGTTCATCAATTTAAGCATGCATTGGAAAAACAACATTTTTCCTCTGAAGCAAGCTATCAAGCAGCTAAAATGAAAGAATCCCACCGTTTAGCATTAAAAGAAGAACTTGAGCAATTTAGACAAACACAAGCGACTTTACAAAAGCAAGCAGAGGAATTAAAAGCAATGCTAAAGGATAAACAACAATTGGATTTATCCAGCATCCAAAACGAGTTAAACCAATTGAAGGATAAATATGAAACAGCTATGGAGAAATGGAATGCATCCAAGCAATATTATCAAGAGGCATTAGCCTTAAAGCAAAATATTCAAACAGCAAGCAAAAGATCAGATAAACGAGAACAACAGTTACAGATCATAACCGATTTGTACGATATGATTCGGGGGCAAAATAATCGTAAAGTATCATTTGAACGCTATTTGCAAATCGAATATTTAGAGCAAATTATTGCTGCTGGAAATGAACGATTGAAGGAATTATCAAATGGACAATATACCTTTATCCGCAGTGACCGCCAAGAATCCCATGGAAGACAGAGTGGGCTTGCTCTGGATGTCTATGATGCATACACAGGTCAGACGAGAGATGTAAAGACATTATCAGGCGGTGAAAAGTTTAATGCTTCACTTAGTTTAGCACTTGGAATGTCTGATGTAATCCAAAGCTTTCAAGGAGCCATCTCCATTGATACAATGTTTATCGATGAGGGCTTTGGAACGCTGGATGAGGAAGCATTAAATAAAGCCATTGATACATTAGTAGATCTCCAGCATTCAGGAAGGACGATTGGAGTTATTTCTCACGTGCAAGAATTAAAGACGATTTTTCCTGCTGTGCTTGAGGTGTCTAAGTCTAAAGAAGGCTCTAGCAGAACTAAGTTTTTAATTAAATAATGCTGATGAATCATTGGATTTAGATGCAGCATTTTTTATTAAGTGTATGGGAGCAAGGTATTTGCTGAATAATAACTGAGACCGAGTCAGGAAAAGCTGATAACATCGTGTGTAAGAAAACTTATGTTAGAGTCTAAGCTCTTTAACTTGCGTCTGTAACGCCCGTCTCGTTCTTTTAAAGGGGGCTAAAAAAATATTCTATTTAAAAACCGGGAACTTTCCCGGTTTTTTGCTCTCTAAAAACAGTATCCGTTTCTACATGGCGAATAACTTTTTTAAAAGTAGTTTCGTCTGCTTAAGCGTTTGTGCTGCTAGTAACTTCGATCTCCTTCCTACAAGAAGTCAACATCGGCTCGAATCTAAAGGAAGGCCGGTTAAAAGCGGGCTTGCCGTTCAACGTCGATATAACTCTGTTTTAGAGGCATGTTTTCTTTATCTTGTTGTAAGGAACCGTATTTTTTTATTCCAAAATATCTGCTTTTGAGGTTACGAACATAATCCAGAAAAATGGCTCTTAAATCCCCAATTCGTTCGGGCGACGAACAAAAGAGACTGCTTGAATAGGCATCGCACACAGAAAAGTGAATTCCTTTTCAAGGACAGAGAAGCTACGTCAGCAATACTTCGTGATTTTTCAAGGACAAGAAAAAACCACGACAGCGAGACATCGCACGCAGAAAAAGTGTTCTTCTTTTTCAAGGAGAAAAGTGCCCCTTGCAGTTGGTACGTTATTAGACGAGTGCTTTTCGCTTTTGTTCCTGGAAAGAAGACTCTATACGGATAAAGCTGAAACGTTCATTGTTTCTAACAATACGCTTGCAATAATCTTTCCGGCTGTCTTAGGTGCTGTTTTCCCTGGTAATCCGAGTGCATGAATCGCTTGAATCCCCTCTTTTTTAGCAAAGGAAAAATCTACACCTCCAGGTTTAGAGGCAAGATCAATGATCACAATAGAGGATGACATGTTAGAGAGAAGTTCCTCATCGATCACCGGATGCGGAATAGTGTTTATACAAATCGCCATTTCATTTATTACTGTATTTAGGTTCTGGAGTTTAACTGCTGTTAATCCCATCTCCGTAATACGTGCGATATCAGCTTGATTTCTCGCTACTACCGTTACATTGGCACCAACTGCGTCAAATAGCCGTGTTACCGTTTTCCCCACTCTGCCAAACCCCAAGATGCACACATTTGCGTTATGAATCGTTTCATCCGTTGCGTTCATTGCCAGCTTCAAGGTTCCTTCTGCTGTAGGAATCGAATTATAAATAGCCACATCGTCACGTTCAAATATTTTTACTAATGTTCTTTTAGTGGCTGTACAAATATGCTGTAAATAATGATTAGCAGTACCTGTATAAATCGTGCAATGTTCTGGTGTACAGGAGATAATTTGTTCGGTAAGAAACAGAGCTTTATCCGAATAAGTTACTTCAACTTTTCCTTTTTCGTCTGTTCCGCCAACTGGAAGAATGATCGCATCCAGTAGTGAAAGATTCGTATTTTCTAATTCTGTATGTTTAATATTGCTTTTCTCAAAAGATAGGTGGTCAAATCCAATTAAATAAAGATGTATGTCAGTATCAGCCAGTAAATTTATTACATGTATGTACCTTGCATCTCCTCCCATAATCAGTACATGTTTTTTATCAGACATACTTACATCCCCTTTCTTTACAAAAACTAAATTACCTCTACCTATTCATTCTATAATAATATTACTGGAAGTATGAATAATTTTAATAATTTCATCATAACGTGAATCTTCAATCAGTAGAGGGGGCTGTTTCCCCGCACTGATTGTTAGTACCGTAAGGGTATGACCTAAAGGTCTCTGAACAGAATCGGACATTTGACTTGCAGTTGGATCCTCTACTTATCCTCCTAGGTTTCACCTCATATTACGGAAAAGAGGTCTTATGGCCAGTTAGTTACATTCGGGATAAAAATGATAAACAGTTGGCGTATTTGCTTGCTTTTTTATAAACTATTGGAATTATTTTGATTAAAGGGTTTATCAAATTTACAGTTCATGGTAAATTAAAAGTATAATGATATTTGAAAGGAGATTTATTGAATGGCGAATTATGTTAAATTAGGAAAATCTGATATTTCTGTCTATCCAATTGGACTAGGTACGAATGCTGTTGGCGGTCATAATATTTATCCAGATATGCTAGATGAAGAACAAGGAAAGAATGTGGTTCGTACTGCATTAGAGCATGGAATTAATATGCTGGACACGGCATTTATTTATGGTCCTAAACGTTCAGAAGAATTAATTGGTGAAGTTATTAAAGAATATAAACGTGAAGATATTGTTCTTGCGACAAAAGGAGCACATAAATTTGTTGGTGAGGAAGTTGTAATAGATAACTCACCAGCTTTTTTAAAACAGTCAGTAGAGGACAGTCTTCGCCGTTTACAAACGGATTATATCGACCTATACTATATTCATTTTCCAGATGAAGATACGCCAAAGGATGAGGCAGTGGGGGCATTAAAAGAATTAAAAGATGAAGGAAAAATTCGCTCCATTGGTGTATCGAACTTCACATTAGAACAGTTGAAAGAAGCGAATAAAGATGGGTATGTTGATGTGCTGCAGGCTGAATATAATTTGCTAAAGCGCGATGCTGAAACTATCTTTTTCCCTTATACAGGGAAGAAAGAAATTTCCTTTATTCCCTATTTTCCTTTAGAATCAGGCCTGCTTGCCGGAAAATACAATAAAAATCAGACTTTTACTGATTTACGTGCAGATAATCCTAACTTCCAAGGTGAAAAGTTCCAGGCAAATCTCACTAAAGTAGCAAAATTAAAGCGATTTGCTGAAAAATATCATACAGAAATTGCTCATGTTGTACTTGCTTGGTATTTCACTCGTCCTTCTGTTGATGTCATTATTCCTGGAGCTAAACGGCCGGACCAGGTGATTAGTAATATGCGTGCTGCGGAAATTCAACTCTCTGAAGAAGATGTACAGCTTATTAGCGATATTTTTTCTTAAGAATTCCTTTTGTTTCGTGGGGGATAAATCCTCACGAAACGTTTTACCATTGTATAGCATATTATATTCGTTTTTGCATGGTGGATAACTTTTTTGAAAGTAGCATTATCGTCTAGCTTAAGCGCTCAAACGACTAGCAAATTTCGATCTTCTTTCTACGATAAAAGTCAACATCGGCTCGAATCTAAAGGAAGGCCGACCAAATAGCGGGCTCGCCGCTCAGGTGTTGGCATACCCCTGTATAGAGGCATGTTTTCTTTTATCCCTTTATATTTTATGAACTTTATGAGAAAAATGGATCCTAAATTCCCGATTCGTTGGGGTCTTGAATGAAGTTTCACTGTATCGCTTCAGATGGTCTCCAGTTTGTACGTTGCTAAACGAGTTCTTCTAGCTTTTATTCTATTTATCTATGCATAGTGTCCGCCAATTTTATGGCTTCTTTCGATGGTGATACCAGCATCGGTATAGCTGATGGCGCGAAGAAGAGAGGTAGGACCGTATTTAGAACGGATCGCATCCATGGCATAACCAATGTCATTTTTCTTAGCACGATCTTCAAATAAGCTAAGCTGAGTATCTTGTTTTACATATAAATTTGTTAATGTTACATAAACCCTCCGGATGCTACTTACTCCATCATAAAACCGTAAGAACAAATTTAGACAAACATGATACATATCCATGGTAACATTGGTAGGAAGGGAAATTGACTGAGAACGTGAAAATCCGCCTCCTGTTACTTTTGAATAACCGATTCCTAATTGAATGGTTTTTCCTGCCCTGTTAGCGGCTCTTGCTCTACGGCAAACTTCTTCACACAAATCAAGTATGCAAACTTTTACTTCCGCTTTCGAATAGTCACGTAGTAACGAGATACCATGTCCAAATCCTTTTTGTTCTGTTTTTATAAAATTTCCTAGTACGGGGCTTAAATCGATCCCCCAAGAATGCCAATACAATTGCTCGCCCATGATGCCAAAGCGTTTTTTTAAATGACGTAAATCAAAACGGGCTAACTGTTCTATTGTTACAATCCCCATTCTGTTCAAATTCTTTTTCATTCTGTTGCCAATCCCCCACATTGCTTCTATAGGAAAAGGCCATATTTTTTGTTGTACTTCCTCATAGGTGCATTCAGCGATGCCTTGCTGCTTTGCATGGAGATCCATAACAACTTTAGCGAGAAATTTATTATCGCCAATACCGATGGAGCATGTAATTCCAAAGCATTCATAAATATCATTTTTAATTCGTCTAGCTACCTCTCGTCGATTGCCAAACAATTTTTGCAATCCATTGACCGTAACCCATACCTCATCAACGGAATAAGGGTGAATAGCTTCTTTAGGAACATATTGGTAAATTAATTTAGTTATTTCAGCTGATACTTTTAAATAATCTGCCATATGTGCTTGAACGATATAGAGATTTGGATCATTCGGCAGCTCGAAGAAACGACTCACATTACTAATGCCGTATTTTTTCTTTAGTGCTGGGGAAGCGGCGAGTACAATGCTTCCCGATCTATTCGGATCTCCTACAACTGCTAGTAAATCCTTCATTGGATCTAATCCTAATTTCATTGCCTCTACACTGGCGTAGAAGGAGCGCATATCGATACATAAGATATCGTTACGTGGATAGGGACTATAATCCATCATGAATCCTCCAATCAAAGAACGTACGTTCCTATTATATGCCGCTAGCAATGGAAATACTAGTGGGAATTTATTCCTGGATAACCATTGTTAATGGTGAACAAATATTAGAAAAACTTGGCTTGTCGCCAAGTCTTTAGTGAAAGCTGTAGTTTTCTTATACTATAAACCCTAAAATTTTATACTTTCCTATAATATAAAAAAACAGTTTAAAAGAAATTTTTCATTTACAGAGGAGGAGGTTTAAAAATTTAAGGTTCATCCTTTTATGGAACATGTACTTCCAACAGAAAACAGGAGAATTTTTATTGACGTGGAATTACTTTAGTTAAGATTAAAATTTGAATATTTCAAATAGATGGGAAGAAGATAGATGAAAAGACAAATAGAATCATATCTTAATCAGGAGCAAAGACTAAAGGGCGCACTAATAGGGATTAGCATTAGGGAAGCGGAAACTGGCAAACAAATTTATGAGTATATGGGGGATACGAGACTTCATCCAGCCTCTAATATGAAGCTTTTGACCGCAGCAGCAAGTTTATCTGTTTTAGGAGAGAATTATCGGTTCTCTACGGAGTTATATACAGATGGAACAGTAGAAAAAGAAATAGTAGCAGGAAATCTTTATTTAGTTGGAAAAGGCGATCCAACCTTATTACCTGAAACTTTTTGTTCGTTTGCTTTTGAGTTAAAGACATTAGGCATTAAACATATTAGCGGTGATATTGTTGGTGACGATACTTGGTATGATAAGGAACGGCTCGCAAAAGATGTTATATGGAGTGATGAACAATATTATTATGCAGCACAAATTTCAGCATTAACTGTTTCTCCAGATACAGATTATGATGCAGGATCCATTTATGTAGCCATTCGTCCAGAGAAATACGGTGAAAAAGCTGCCGTTACCATATCGCCAGAAACAGCGTATGTCCAATTAGAAAATAATACGCTTACAGGGCAAGAAACAGATATAGAGGATCTAATTATAGAGCGAAATCATGGAGAGAATGTGATCAAGCTATCAGGAAGGATACCTAAAAATGGTGAAATGAAAGAAGAATGGATCGCCGTTTGGGAGCCGACCGGATACGCTTTAGACATGTTTCAACAGGCGTTGAAGGAGCATGGTATTACATGGTCAGGAATGATCAGGTATGGACAAGTGCCTGATACTGCAAAACTTTTGTATAGACATGCTTCGAAGCGATTAGCTGAAATAATTATTCCGTTTATGAAGCTTAGTAATAATACAATTGCTGAAGTACTTATAAAAGAAATGGGAAAAACGGTATATGGGAAGGGGAGCTGGGAGAAAGGGATTCATGTATTAAACAGAGAAATACAAAAATTGGGCTTGAAATCTGATACAATGGTTATACGTGACGGTTCGGGGATATCCCATGTAAATTTAATACCAGCTTCAGAAATAACAAAGCTATTATATACGGTCCAACAAGCAGAATGGTTCTCTGCTTTTGAATACTCGCTTCCACTTGCGGGAGCTGTTTCTCGGATGGTTGGTGGTACGTTACAAAATCGTATGCAACATGTAAATGTACGTGCCAAAACAGGAACAATTGATGGAGTAAGCACATTATCAGGATACTTAAAAAAAAGAAATGGCGAAAAATTAATTTTTTCCATTTTGATTAATAATTTACTGGATGAAGATGAAGGAAAAGACATAGAAGATAAAATTATAGATTTAGTAAATCATGTTGAGGAACGGTAGAAAAAGGGCAGTATGACATATTGTTTGTAGATTTTCTTGGGGAAGCGAGCAAGTCCTAAGAAGACGGATTTGCGTTGAAGTCTTAGAACAAAACGCTGTACGTTTTAAAGGCAACTATGAGGGGAAAAGCAATAGCAATAAAAAATAAAAAAGGACTTTGAGGTAATGACAGCGAACCAAGTTGGATTTGCATTTTTATATTTAGCAGCATTTTTGCTAATTGGAAAGTGGATTCGAGTCTGAGTGACTTAGTTACAGAACTTATTTTTACCATCTTCGATTATAGGGGGGGTTTTTAGCGTTAGCGCCGCGGATCATCCCTTACTATTGGTTGAAAGAGGTATTGGTGATTTTGGGCAATCATCAGGTATTACTGCTATAGGTTTATTATTAATGCGAATTGTCGATCCTAAAGGTGATACACCAGCCTTTGAAGGATTTGGTTATAAACAGCTAGTTTATAAAGCCTTTCTTGGCGGAGGACTAGTAACGGCATTATCGGTGTCGCTAATTTATCAATTTGGAGCAATTCCGTTTTTGATTTTTTGCGATGATTATGTGCTTAATTGGAGTCCTCGTAGGATTGCTGCATTTTGGGAAAAAATAATTAGTTAAATGTGTGTTCAAAAAAGAAGTAACGAATCGGTAAGTTTGTAGGCAGCGAGCTTTTGATCAGTAGAAGGAGTGCATTTAAGCAAAAGAGCTACCAGAAACGAGTCAATATAAAACCGGTGTGTTTGCTTGACTTTTTGAACAGCCTGTAGGGGTGAAGGCTTTTTGAATGAATATCATCTTCTTCTATTTTTAGCAGTAGGGTACCTTGTTTTTGCCATTGATAAAAAACAAACGTATTTTCCAGTTCCGGTAGTACTTGTAATAATTGGTATTCTTCTGTCGATAATCCCGTTTTTTCATGATGTCATGATTACAAAAGAAATGTTGTTTACATTTTTTCTTCCGGCTTTGTTATTTATTTCAGCTTATCAATTTTCAAGCAAAGCATGGCAGAGAAGCAAGTATATCATTATAACTTTAGGCACGATTGGGTTATTTTTAACGGTAGGGCTGCTCGGGATATTCATCTACACAGTAGCAAACTGGTTTGTACCGCTATCTCTTTTAGCTGCTTTACTGATAGCAGCTGTATTAGCGCCTACGGATCCGGTGTCAGTTGTTGCTATTTTAAAACAAGCTTCTCGAGATGAGGAAATATCTGAGATAGTCGAGGGCGAATCGATGCTTAATGATGGAACGAGCATTGTCGTTTTAGGTGTATTATTACAGATGTATACACAGAATACAGGGTTTAACTTTATTGAATTTGTTAACGAGTTTTTACTTGTTTCGTTTGGTGGGGCAGCGATTGGTATTTTATTCGGTTGGATTATGAGTAAGGCAATTTACTATACGGATCATTGGCAATACCAAGTAATGCTTAGCATTATTGTGGCCTATGGGAGCTTTTATTTAGGAGAGCTCATTGGGGTTTCAGGTGTATTATCAACGATCACTTCCGGTATGATGCTGTCGTATGAATTTGGGAAAACCATAGAAGAAAAGGATTTTCGCAGACAATTAGACGGTTTTTGGGGGATTGTAGAACCTACTATCTTATCCATCATTTTTTTGCTGATTGGTATTCAAGCAGCAACATACCTCACTTTTTCAGAATGGTTATTTGCGATTGCCATTTTTATCGGAACACTGTTGGTTCGATTTATTGTTATTATCATAATTACACAACTTCAGCCGACATGGAAAAAAACAATTTCTGTAAAAGATTGCGGCATTATAACGTGGGCAGGAATTAAAGGAACGATGTCAATTGCTCTAGTGCTTGGATTAAAGGCAACTTTTGGAAATGATGAGATGTTGTTAATCGCTCTTATTTTTGTAACTATTTTACTATCACTCGTCGTTCAAAGCGCAGGTGTTTATCCGATGATGAAAAAGTTGCAGCAAAAAGAAAAAAGAGTATAGTCCATGAAAAAACTCCACTGTTACTCATAGTGAAGTTTTTTTATTGTATGGAAGTTATATCCATTTTTATCCCGCATGTAAGGTGCCGTAAGACTCCCACTTTAAGAGTCTGAGTTGGTACAAAAGGGTCTAAGTGGGAGAAAACGGCACCTAAATGCCCGATTCGTTCAAGGGCCTTTAGGTCATACCCTTCTAGGTACTAACATTCAGTAGGAGATATGGAAGAAAACTCCTACTGAATGAAGTGTCACTTTATCTTCCCAGTTTGAGCGCTTTTAGCTTTTGTTCCACTATAGGAAAGTATAAAACTTTATGGTTTATAGTATAAGAAAAACTATAGCTTTCGCCATAAAGACTTGGCGACAAGCCAAGTCTTTCTAACAATCTAAGAGGTTAATCTTCGTTAGACAGTTTTAAGATATCTAAAATCTTAAAGAATAAGCTAAGCATGATGGCAGTTACCGTCGCTAACCCCATCCCTGATAATTGAACAGTACCGATTTGCACGGTTGTACCACTTACACCAATTACAAGTACCACGGTTGATAAAATTAAATTTTGTGAACGGCTATAATCTACATTAGCCTCAACTAGCATTCGTAAGCCACTTGCTGCAATAATTCCAAATAAAAGTAAGGAAATACCGCCCATAACAGCTGTTGGAATGGAAGAAATTAAGGCAGCGAGTTTTCCGACAAAAGAAAGAATAATTGCGATAATAGCTGCCATCCCGATAACCCATGTAGAATAAACGCGTGTAATAGCTAATACACCAATGTTTTCCCCATATGTTGTATTAGGTGTAGAGCCAAAAAAGCTGGAAATAATCGTAGAGATTCCATTTCCTGCTAACGATCTGTCAAGACCAGGTTTTTTTGTCAAATCTTTTTTTATAATATTTCCTGTAACGAATAAATGTCCTATATGCTCTGGAATAAGGACAATAGCAGCAGGTAAAATTGTTAAGATAGCGCCCCAGTCAAATTTCATTTGGTAAAAATCAGGTAGTGAAAACCAACTTGCTTCCTGAACAGCAGTAAGATCGACAAGACCGAAAAGAGAGGCGATAATATACCCAGCAATAATACCGAGTAAAATGGGAATGATTTTTAAGAAACCACGTAACGTTACCCAGCAAACAATAGTTATAACTAATGTTAATAAAGAAACAATTGCTGTATCTGGATCTATTGTCCATGACTTATCTGCACCAGCAGGAGCAATCCAACCGGCCATTTCTGCTGCAGTAGGAACTAGTTCGAGCCCAATTACAGATACAATAGCACCCATGGCGGCAGGTGGAAAAATAACATCGATCCAACTAGTTCCAGCAAATTTAATAATGAATGCAACTAGAGATAGAACAACACCTACAGCAAAGAAACCTCCTAATGCATAACTATATCCATCACCACCTGTGTAATCTGCTAAAACTGCAGATACAGGAGCAATAAAGGCGAAACTTGATCCCAAGTAAGCGGGAATTTTCCCTTTTGTAATAAATAGATAAATGATTGTTCCAATCCCGTTCATTAATAATATCGTTGCTGGATTAACACCAAATAAAATAGGTACAAGAACGGTAGATCCAAACATAGCGAATAAATGTTGAATACTAAGTGGTAGACTCGTTAAAAAAGGCAATCGCTCGTCTACTTGAATTTCTGTATGTTGTGCCATCTTGAGTTCCTCCTTGAAAATTTCCAACAGTTACCACTTAAAAACAGAAAAGCACCCTGCCTTGTAAGGGCAGGGTGCTTGAATAAGAAGATCAGCAAAACACATTTTTTCTCTTATTCACAGATTTCCATCTGTTTCACCTTAGCAGCCTCACAGGACTGAATTAAAGGTAACCGTCTAAATATATCTATGTTATTATGCCAGTTAATAAACTTTTTGTCAATCATAGAAAGATGAAAATTTAACACAGCATGCTATTCCAGGCTTTAGAAATATCCAAACTATTAGAAAAATTAGGTGAACTTTTGTGCCTTTGGACGGTGAACTTAATTCCATCTGTGTGCTATGGAGGATGTTCAATAAATCTGTATAAATGACACCATTGAAACTCATTGACAAGCTTATGTTTCTAAATACAACCATTTCGTACTCCAAAACGACGCCGCTTCGAACTTTTATGCGCAGGATGTGCTTAGTGTCGGCACTGCAAACGGATAAGTAAGATTTCTTAAAAAGTGTATTTCTTTTTCAAGGACAAGTAAAACTCTGACAGTGATACATCGTAGCTTTCTCATGGTTAAGGAAACACCGACAGCAACCCATCGCAGTTTTTCAAGGGAGTCCAGTCTTAACCGCCTCCGTCTTTTTGACTCTTTTTTAACAAGCACGCTTAAAGCCATTTTTGCAGTTCTCCTTTTAAAATCTTTCCACTTGTTGTCTTAGGCAACTCTTCGACAAATGAAATTCCTTGCGGACATGAAGAATTCTTAGATTTTTCTTTACAAAATGAGAGGATTTCCTTCTTAGATACCTGTTGTTTATTTTTTAGAACAACAAAGGCATGGGCAATTTCACCAATTTCCTTATGTGGTACCGGAATGATAGCCACTTCTTCTATTTTGGGATGCTGTAATAATAGCTTTTCTAAATAGGCAATTGAAATGCCTTCATCCGGGATATCTTTACGAGCTTCTTTCACATGAATGCGACCATCTTCATCAACTGTTCCTTTATCTCCAGTGAAAATCCATCCGTCTTCCAGCACTGGATGAAACTGTGCATGCTGTAGTGTTCCATTTCCTTTGACGATAATATCTCCAACTTCCTTCCCGTTATGAGCAACATCTTCTCCCTTATGATTAACAACACGTACTTTTGTTTGATTCATAAAAACCCCACCTTATTTCCTTTATTCTTCATATGCGATATTATAAAAATTATATCATAATTTTTTGAAAGCGTTTTATTTAATGTTTTAAATTTCTTAACGAGTTCTTCTTGCAAGTTATGAGTTTAAAAAACAATGGGTGCAACTAGATTTTCCTAAATGTACAAATCTAAGAATTAAAGTTCGGTTTCAAATGAAATAGGTAAATAGTTAATAAATAGGAAAATTGTCTCTAGTTATTAGATTAAATATAAAAATTTTGTTATGATTAATATGTTGAAAAATAGGTATAAGCGATTCTATATTGTATATTTGAATCATCATATATTATAGAGAGAACGCTTTTCCTGTGAATATATAAGTAAATATATGGAAGGTGGAAGTTTTATGAGTTTTAACAAACCCAAGATAGTGATCTTAGGTGCTGGTTATGCTGGTCTAACGACAACTAGACGTCTTTTACAAAAACTATCTCCAGAACAAGCAGAAATTATTCTAGTTAACAAACACAATTATCATTATGAATCTACATGGTTACATGAGGTTGCTGCTGGAACAATTAATCCAAATCAAGCCCGAGTGATGATTAGTGATGTAATTAACCCAAATAAAGTTCGCCTTGTATTTGATGCAGTAAAAAGAATAGATAAAGATGAACAACGTGTAATTTTAGAAAACAGTGAACTTGAATATGATTATCTTGTTGTTGCACTTGGCTTTGAATCAAATGATTTTGGAATTAAAGGAATGGCTGAATATGCTTTTGCAATTGAAGATATTGAGTCAAGTCGCTTAATCAGTGAACACATAGAATACCAATTTGCTAAATATCAAAGTGGGGAAGAAGTAGACGAACATAGCTTAAATATTCTAGTTGGTGGAGCCGGATTTACAGGAATTGAATTTGTAGGAGAGCTCGCTGAACGTATACCGCAGTTATGTAAAAAATACGATATCGACCGCAGTAAAGTAAGAATTATCAACGTAGAGGCTGCTCCATCTATTCTGCCAATGTTTGATAAGGAATTAGTTGCTTATGCTAAAAAGTCCTTAGAAGATCGCGGGGTAGAAATTAAAATCGGTGCCCCTATTTCCGAATGTACACCGGAAGGCTTTATCGTTGGAGAAGATAAAGAACTAATAAAAGCTGGAACTATTGTTTGGACAGGTGGAGTAAAGGGAAGCTCTGTACTAGGTGAGTCGGGCTTTGAATTAGTAAAAGGAAAAGTGAATGTAAATAGTGATTTACGTATGCCTGAAGAAGAAAATATATTTGTAATGGGTGACTGTTCTTGGGTTTGGAATAAAGAAGAAGATCGTCCATATCCTCCAACTGCTCAATTAGCCATGCAGGAAGCTGATGTTGTTGCAGCAAACTTGGTTGCTTTACTTAACAATGAACCATTAACTGATTTTGTATTTGAAAGTAAAGGTACAGTCGCATCACTTGGTCTTTCTGATGGTATTGGAAGCATTTTTAATGATTATAAGATTAAAGGAAAAGCTGCTGCTTCAATGAAAAAAGTAGTAGATAATCGCTCACTATTCCTTATGGGTGGACCTAAATTAGTGCTTAAAAAAGGAAAATTCCGCCCTTTCTAAGAACTTAGATCGTTAAATTTTATCCCGCATGTAAGGTACCGTAAGACTCCCACTTCAAGACCTGAGTTGATACAAAAGGGTCTAAGTGGGAGAAAACGGCACCTAAATGCCCGATTTGTTCAACTAACATTCAGTAGGAGATGGAAGAAAACTCCTACTGAATGAAGTTTCACTTTATAAGGAGGCTTTACAAATATGAAAAATAAGACGCTATGTAGTATTTTATTAGTAATTGCTTCGTTGATAGGGTATAGGCTGTTAAATGATTATCTAGAAGATCAACGTGATTTTAGATAATCATTCAGTAGAAACCAGCTTATGACAAGTCATAAGCTGGTTTCTACATTATCTAGGAAATTATATATCCACTTTTACATCATGGATAACTTTTTTACACTATAGGAAAGTATAAAATTTTAGGGTTTATAGTATAAGAAAAACCACAACTTTCGCCATAAAGACTTGCCGATAAGTCAATATCGGCTCGAATCTAAAGGAAGGCCGACTAAAAGCGGATTTGCCGCTCAGGCGTCGGCATGCCCCTGTTGCAGGAGCATGTTTCCTATATCCCAAATGTAACGATTTCTCATTTGAGAAGTCTGCTTATTATTTTACGAACTTTATGAGAGAAACGACTCCTAAATCCCCGATTCGTTTAACTAACATTCAAGGAGAAAAGCACTCCTTGAATGAAGTTTCACTTTATTTTATGAATGACCTTATAATAAATTAGCAATACTACGTACAGGAGGTCATTTACATGAAGAGAGTAATCATCATTGCTTCTTTGTTATTTTGTTTGGTAATACCGGAGTTTGTTAATGCTGAAAGCGAGCATCCATCTGATGTTTTTATTAAAAAAGTTGAAGTGAATCAATACAACTTAAATGAAGTTGATCAATTGTTTATTGATCAGCGAAGGTTACAAACATTAATACAACAATTAAAACAAAAAATATATCAACCCCCCGTTAATGCAAGAATTAATCAGAAAGGAAAAATTATTCCTGAACAATTAGGAACGACTGTTGATACAGATGCGTTTCATATTTTGTTTCATAAAACGTTTTATGATGCTACAGCTAAAGGATTTAACGTACCTACGATGCCAGTCTATCCTCGTGTTGATAAAACATTACTAGAAGAAATTAGTAAAAAACAATTAGGGAGCTATGTAACTCACTATAAAGAAAAAAATCAAGAAAGAACACGTAATATTGAGCTTTCCGCCAAAGCCATTGATAATCATGTTGTATTCCCTGGAGAATTATTCTCATTTAATAAAGTAGTCGGCGAAAGAACAATAGATAAAGGGTATAAACGAGCACCAGTTATTGTTAAAGGGGAGTTATCGGAAGATGTCGGGGGCGGAATATGCCAAGTATCTTCTACCTTATTTAATGCTGTTAATTTGGAAGGAATTGAAATTGTGGAAAGGTACACACATAGTAAGCAAGTGCCGTATGTTCCTCCGGGAAAAGATGCGACGGTAAGCTGGTGGGGACCTGATTTCAGCTTTAAGAATAGATATAATCAACCTCTTTTAATTCGAGCGGATGCAAATAATGGCAAAATGAGAGTACGAATATTTTCTTCAGATATAGCTGAGAATTTTGGCGGTCAAAAATAAAGTAATTTGTAAACGAATCCTGGGTGTATGATGTAGGAGTCTGTATAATAAATAATTGGGGCCCACCCTGAGATTTGTGTGATATGCTCCCCTTTAAGTAGACAGATTAAAAAATAAAAATCTGTTGACCTAAAGGGGAGTGTTCTTGTGTTTAATAAACGGTTTTCCAAAGAGGAAAAATATAAAATCTTAATGGTTTATGAACAAGGTAGACGGTGATTTACTTAATTGTTTCTTATAGAAAATTCATCCCTGTTTATGGGCTTCAATTGCAAAGCTAAGCTTTACTTCATCGCCAACAAGTACGCCACCAGTTTCCAGCGTTTGATTCCATGTTAGTCCAAAATCTTTACGGCTAATCGATGTTTCTCCATTAAAACCGGCAACCATGTTTCCACTCATTGGGTCCTTACTTTGGCCCCCAAGTTCAACAGCCACAGTAATAGGCTTTGTCGTACCACGAAGAGTAAGATCACCTACTACCCCATAATTGGTTTCTGACTTTTTATTAATTTCTTTCGATACAAACGTTGCTTTCGGAAATTTTTCTGTATCAAAAAAATCTGCAGAGCGCAAATGATCATCCCGGTCTTTATTGCGTGTATCAATACTATTTACATCAACAGTAAGTTCAATTTTTGCATTGGTTAAAGCATCCAAATCTGCTTCAATTGTTCCATCAAAATCATTAAATGTACCTTTTGCTCGAGAAATCATCATATGCTTCACTGAAAAGCTGATTTCACTATGAACAGCATCCACTTTCCAAATAGATTTCGTCACTATAAACACCTCTCTAATAACTTATTCTTTGTTTGTTACTTTATGTAACTAAGTATAAAATAGGAACTTTGTATTGTCAAGTAATCATTGACTGATCATCTCTTCGTCATTTTTGTTTCGCTAAGGCTCCAAAATCATCATGTCAAGCAGTCGTATGAGAAAAGAAGGATCTTAGTAAGAAAGAAAACTAATTCTCAGAAAGTTATTCATTTACATTTGATGTGAGATAGAATGTCACTTTTGTATTACGTTTACCCACAGCAGAATAATTTAAAACAAAAGTTTATCCTGCATGTAAAGTGCCGTAAGATTCCCACTTCAAGAACCTAAGTTGGTACAAAAGGGTCTAAGTGGGAGAAAACGGCACCTAAATGCCCGATTCGTTCAAGGGCCTTGAGGTCATACCCTTGTGTAATAACATTCAGTAGGAGATGGAAGAAAACTCCTACTGAATGAAGTTTCACTTTATTCGCGTGCCAAAAGTGAAGGAAAGTGAAAAACAGTAGAAGGAAAGAGATTATTTGGAAAAAGAAGGAGCGGCTATAAATAGATAAAGGGATATTAATTCTGTAATACACATGTTGCCTTCTAATCAGGTATTAGTAGTTTTTGATCGGACACCCAATAGATAGTGAATTGCTTGAACAACCTATTACAACAACTTATAATAACTACTTCGGTTATTGCATGGTTTAAAAACAATGATGTAACTACAAAAGAGAAACAACAACAGCAAGTATTACAAGCTAACGGACTAATTAGTTCGCTAAAAGATAAGAAGAATTGTTAGCTTTTTGATAGGATGGTTTTAGACTTGGGATATGAAATGTTTTTTATATAATAGGTGAGTAATCTAAAGGATATGTATCAATTATTTTTTATAGCAAAACCATATACAATTTGAATTAAAATGTTTTTTGAAAATTAATTTAATTTCAAGTCTATGTTCAAAAAGGGAGCTAAAAAAGGAATTAAACTACTTATTATGTTCATGGGGTAAAAAAGTTGGGATTGTCAAAATATCTAACCTAGTGTAAGTTTTCATCACACGAGTAGGTAGTACATTTTATTGTGATAGAAAAAGACGATTTGTTTGAATAAAACATAGTGGATTATTCAAAGGAAGGAGAAAAGATAAAGCGTCAACGAACCTTATTTTTAGTAGAAGTTGCTATTTTTGCAGCCTTTGCTTTATTATCTGATATTATTCCATTTTTATCTTTTAAAATTTGGGCGTAAGGTGGTTCGGTATCTTTTGCTATGATTCCGATTTTTATTGTTGCTTTTCGGTGGGGAGTAAAAGGAGGACTCTTGGCTGGGTTTTTATGGGGTGTTTTGCAGATTGCTGTTGGCACCGCTTATATTTTATATCCAGTTCAGGGATTTATTGATTATGCACTTGCTTTTACCGTATTAGGATTTACAGGTGTTTTTGCTGAGAAAATTAAACAGGCAGTACGGCAAAACAAAACAAAAAAGTATTTGGCTTATATTGTTTTAGGCGTGCTGTTAGGCTGCGGATTACGTTTTATTGTCCATTATATTGCTGGAGTTACCTTTTTTGAATCAGCAATTAAAGGACAGCCAGTTTGGTTATATTCACTAATTTATAATGCTTCTTACATGATTCCAGCATTTCTACTGAGTGCTGCTGTCATCATATTGTTATTTCATAATCATCCTCGGGCATTACTGTAAAAACCGGCGGCCTAAACTTAAGGCTAAGTACAAGGCACATTTTAAGATTTACCTCTGACGCTTACAGCTGAAATGTGAAGGATATAACAAAATATCATTCCGTTTAAAACAGCTATGAGAATACTAAACTTGCTAAGAAAGCGACATCTTAAAATGAACTAAACTCTCAAAAAATGCATAGGCTATAGCACACTTATTAGAGAGGAAGGTTTAATGATGGAGCTATCTTTACCTCATTTTTTATATGGTCTATTTACATTAATCATAATCGGAACCATGATCATGCGAAAAGGTGTTGTCCTTCCAACTTTATTAGGTACATTTTTTATTGCTTGGTTGTACAAAGGAAGTATCGTAGATGGGTTTACAGCAATTTTTAAAGCGAATTTAGTTGCAGCGCAAGAACTGTTTAGCATCTTTCTGATTATTACGTTTATGCTAGCTTTATTAAATTCGCTTAGAGATCTAGGGGCAGATAAGCACATGATTCAGCCCATTCAAAAATTGATGGTTAATGGGCATATATCCTATTTTGTATTAGTTGCAGTAACCTATGTTATTTCCTTGTTTTTTTGGCCGACATCTGCCGTTCCGTTAGTTTGCGCTTTGTTAGTACCGGCAGCTATACGAGCAGGATTACCGGCGGCTACAGCTGCAGTAGCAATCGCAATTGCAGGACAAGGTATGGCTCTTTCCTCTGATTATATTGTTCAAGTAGCTCCAAACTTATCTGCTGTCTCTGCAGGTGTTGAGACAGCCGCGGTAGCAGAGCAAGCGTTAATTTTATCCTTAATTGCAGGTGGAATTGCTATTGGTTTAGCTTATATATTGTATCGGAAAACCATTCGCACTAAAGTAGACCCTTTAAATAATCAAGAACTTAAAAATATGCAAAACATTGGAGAAAGAACTCAAGAGCAACAAGGACCAAGACTGAAAACATGGAGTAAGATCTTTGCTGTTATTGTTCCACTAACGTTAGTTGCGGTAGTCATTTATATGGTTTATGAAAAACTTAATTCCGGAAGAATGAGTGGGTTAGAAGAAGGAGATGGTGCTGCTTTTATAGGTGGAGTTGCGGTTATTCTTCTGCTATTATCGACTATTGTTCTTCGAAAGCAACAAGCACTGGATTATGTCACCAAACATATTACGGATGGATTTGTTTTTGCTTTTAAAGCGATGGGACCAGTAATTCCCATCGCAGGATTTTTCTTTTTAGGCAGTGCGGATTTCTCAGCAAATATATTGAGTTTGGAAAATCAAGCACCAGCGTTTTTATTTGATTTTGTGCAGTCAACCCAAGCATATTTACCACAAAATGAATGGTTATCAGCATTAAGCATTTTAATAATCGGAATTGTTACTGGATTAGACGGTTCAGGATTTTCAGGTCTGCCATTAATAGGTGCACTAGCAGCCTCTCTTACTACAAGTGGAATGGATACAGCCACTCTGGCTGCAATTGGACAAATAGGAACGATATGGACGGGAGGAGGAGCTCTGGTTGCTTGGTCTTCACTTATTGCAATTGCAGGATTTTGTGGAGTACCTGTAATGGAGCTTGTTCGGAAAAACTTTATTCCCGTGATTTGTGGCTTATTTGTAGCAACTCTGGCTGCTGTGATGATTTTTTAAGAATAGAAAGTTATTTATTAACCTGAATCTCATAATAACATGGGATTCAGGTTTTTAACATTATCCCACTACTTTCGGATAACGTCTTAAAAACATGTAATATAAAACAAAAAACAATAATATAGTACACATAGAAAGTCCATTTATTTTATTATTCAAAACTATTTTACGTTTAAATAAATTAAAGCTAAAAAAATAAAAAAGCGTTTTCAAAGTGGTTTACTAAAAAAGGGGGGAGAGGGATGTCTAGTATACTAGTGGCTGTTATTGGAATAATTGTTTTTGCTTTAGGTTATCGCTATTATTCTAAATTTGTCGCGGAAAAGATTTTTAAACTAGATCCAAATTATGTTACACCTGCATATCGCTATAAAGATGGGGTAGATTTTGTTCCAACAAATAAATTTGTTTTATGGGGACATCATTTCACATCTGTTGCTGGAGCTGCACCAATTCTTGGGCCAGCTATTGCTGTTTACTGGGGATGGTTGCCGGCATTTTTATGGGTCGTTTTAGGTACCGTATTTGCTGCCGGTGTTCATGACTTTGGTACACTAGTTTTATCGGTACGTAATAAGGGGCAATCCGTTGGAACATTGGCTCATCGCTTAGTTGGTCAACGTGCAAAGATATTGTTTTTATTCATTATTCTTATCCTTGTATTAATGGTAAATGCAGTATTTGCCTGGGTTATTTCCAACTTATTTATTTCCTACCCGGCAAGTGTTTTACCGGTGTTTATTCAAATTCCTTTAGCCGTTTGGATTGGGTATGCGGTATACAAACGAAATGCCAAGATGCTTCTTCCATCCGTGGTAGCTTTAATTATTATGTATGGAGTTGCCATTTTATCAAGTAAGATTGAAATATTGCAAATTGACTTTGTCCAGTATTTAGGTGGCGAAGGGGGCGCGGGAATATTTGGACTAAGTACCGTGTCTTCGGCATTCTTTATTTGGATTATTATTTTAATGGTCTATGTTTATATAGCTTCCACGTTACCGGTTTGGAAATTATTACAGCCACGAGATTTTATTAATTCACATCAGCTTGTTGTTGGCTTAGGAATTTTATATTTAGGATTACTGTTTACCAACCCTGAAATGACTGCGCCAGCAACAAATGCTAATGCAGATACACCATGGCTACCATTATTATTTATTACGATTGCTTGTGGAGCTATATCTGGATTTCATGGTCTGGTATCTTCTGGAACTTCTTCTAAACAATTAAATAAAGAAACGGATGCCCGATTTGTTGGTTATTTAGGTGCAATTGGTGAAGGTATATTGGCACTAATTTCTATTATTGCAGTTGCAACGTTTTTTACCAGCACCCGAGACTTTTCAAATGTATATCAGAGCTTTGCTGATGCTAATGCGGATGGCCTGGGAGTATTTGTAGAAGGTGCGGCTGTATTAGCAGGAGGACTTGGCATTCCGAGTGATGTTGCAGTTACCATTGTATCCATTATTGTAGTTAGCTTTGCGGCTACAACGCTTGATACGTCCGTGCGACTAATGCGCTACATTATTTCTGAACTGGGTAGTGAATACAAACTTCCAGCGTTAACTAAAGCTCATGTCGCAACATCCATTGCTGTTATCTCCAGTACCGCACTTGTTTTACTCCCGGAAGGCCCGAAAGGATTTGGGTCTGGTGGCTATCAATTATGGCCATTGTTTGGTACTGCCAATCAACTCTTAGCAGCAATTAGTTTAATGTTAATCGCAGTTTGGTTAAAGCGGTTAGGAAGAAATTATGCACTCGTACTGATTCCAATGATATTTTTGATGGTAATGACGCTTTATGCTATGTTCCAGCAGGTTGCTTTTGAATGGTCATGGATGGGAAGTACACCTAACACATTATTATTCATTTTAGGAGCGATTATATTTATATTTGCCATCTGGATTATCATCACAGCTTTTTCAGTTTTACGAAAAGATTATGAACGCCCATTAGATGGATAGTAACGGCTTTTAAAAATAAAAGGGGATTAATTCCCCTTTATGTCTTTAATGGTGTCAAAGATCTGATTAAATATCGTTGGTATGTTTTTAGTGGATTTCTTTTTTAACTACAGCTAACAGTTATTTTGCTTTTGAATACATTTAAAGGGGCAGATAAAGATGCTTGAACAAATTAAAAAACTTGTCCACTACTATGAGGAAGTTATTAGTTTACCGCATCGTCAAGAGATCGCACGGGAGTTAAGGCATGAAGATGATATATTTTTATTATTACTTTATTCAGAGATGATTGGAATTCCTAATCCAGTCTATTATTACACATTAGAACTATATCCGTATATATTAGAAAAGTTCCATGACTGGCATCTGCGAATGGGAATGGAAAAATCACCTTTATCCGGTATTCGCTGCTGTTAATTATCAAGTAGGGGGGGAAGAGAAATGGAAGACTTCCTAAAAAAAATTATCTTTGTAGGTGGTAAGGGAGGAGTGGGAAAGTCGACATCTGCCGCTGCGCTTGCTTGGAACAGAGTAAAAGAAGAAACACAAACACTGCTTATATCCACCGACCCCGCCCATAATCTAGGTTATATATTTAATCAGAAAATTGGAGGACGAATAAAAAAGATCAGTAAACATTTACAAGTCATAGAAATTGATCCAGATCATGAAACCAAAGTCTATATTAACGAGGTAAAAGAAAATATCAAGCATTTAATCCAGCCACAAATGATGGATGAGGTAAATCGTCAACTCGACACAGTACGGGCATCCCCTGGTGCAGATGAAGCAGCACTATTTAATAAACTAGTGTCAATCATTTTGGAAGAAAAACATCATTTTGATCAAATCATTATCGATACCGCACCGACTGGTCATACCATTCGGCTACTAACGTTACCTGAGTTAATGGGTGTTTGGATAGAAGGCCTATTACAACGGCGAAAAAAGACGAATGAAAACTATACACAACTATTAAATGATGGAGAACCAATTGAAGATCCTATTTATGAAGTATTACTTAAACGGAAGGAACGATTTACTAAAGCTCGTGAGTTGTTATTAGATGATCAAACAACAGGATTTATTTTTGTAGTTAATCCAGAGAGTCTGTCTATTACAGAAACAGAAAAAGCAATTCATTTTCTTGTAAAACATGGCCTACATGTAAAAACATTAATAATAAATAAAGTCTTACCAGAGGAGGTAGAAGGAGATTTTTTACATCAGCGAAAACAAATGGAACGTTCGTATATGAAAAGAATAGAAGCCACTTTTACGGATCAAACAAAAGTGTATGTTCCTTTATTTGCTAGTGATATTATTGATATAATACAATTAGAAAAATTCAGTTCCTTCTATTCCACTGGTGATGTGTAAAAAAATTCCAAAAGATAAAGACACATAGAAACTTGTGGTAGCAAAAGTTTCAGCAAAGTGAAAGACTTGTGTTTAGAAATACTAAGTGTAAGAAAAAAGCACCGAAGCCGAATAGTTCGATGTGATTATTGGAAACATTCTCTAGAGTATGAGGACTATTAGTTATCTATGCTAGAATTAGTGGCGCTTAAAACTTTTCTTTACATAAGCAAAAAATTCTGAAAAAAATAATTGGAAAGAGGTAGGGATTTCTATGAAAGCATTTGTCCATGAACGTGATGCATTAATAGTGAAGGAAATGGAAGAGCCAATTCCTAAAGCAAATGAAGTATTAGTTAAACTCAAAGCAGCGGGACTTAATCGTCGAGATCTATATATTTCTCAGCGACGAAAGGGTGTTGAATCACCACTTATTTTAGGTTCAGATGGAGCAGGAGTAATAGAAAAAGTTGGCGAAGAAGTTCAAGGGGTGCAGGTAGGGGATGAAGTTATCGTAAATCCATCGCTAGGATGGTTTGATAATAGTGATGCACCACCTGCAGGGTATGAAATATTAGGAATGCCTGATCATGGTACTTTTGCTGAAAAAATTGCCATTGATTATCGTCAAGTGGAGAAAAAGCCCGCTCACTTATCGTGGCAGGAAGCCGGAGTGCTTACATTATCTGGGTTAACAGCATATCGAGCACTGTTTACTAAAGGACAAATGAAGGCAGGAGAAACGGTATTTATTCCTGGTGCCGGGAGTGGTGTAGCTACGTTTTTAGTTGCATTTGCAAAAAATATTGGTGCAAAGGTGATTGTAACATCCCGAAGCAGAGAAAAACTGGAACAAGCAAAATCATTGGGAGCCGATATACTGCTCCATAATGAGAATGATTGGAAAGAGGCGTTGAAATCGGAAACAGTGGATCTCGTCATCGATAGTATAGGGCGAGCTACCTTTCAACGATCCCTCGATGTGTTGAAAAAGGGCGGAAGAATGGTTGTGTTTGGTGCTACGACGGAGGATACAGTGACCATCAATTTACGTGAATTTTTCTATGGTCAGTATCAACTGTTTGGCTCAACGATGGGAAGCAGACAAGAGTTGGCAGCGATGCTTGCTCATGTTGAACAATATCAATTACACCCGGTTGTCGATAAAACTTTTTCATTACAAGCTATGCCAGAGGCGCTGGATTATTTAAAGGATAATCACCAATTCGGAAAGATAGCTATTGATTTATCCATATTATAAACAAAAGCTAGAAGTGCTTGTTTAGTGGCTTACAAACTGGAGAACTTCTGACGAGATAAAGTGAAACTTCATTCAAGGAGTGCTTTTCTCCTTGAATGTTAGTACCGCAAGGGTATGACCTAAAGGCCTTTAAACGAATCGGGGATTTAGGACCCGTTTTTTCTTATCATGTTCAAACATCATTAGCACATTTTTAAAATGAGAAAAATACGGATCCTTACATCCGGGAAAAAGTGAAACTTCATTCAAGGAGTGCTTTTCTCCTTAATGTTAGTACCGCAAGGGTATGACCTAAAGGCCTTAAACCAATCGGGCATTTAGGTGCTGTTTTCTCTACTTATTCTCTATAACTCTTGAATGGAGATTTTTCTAGCGCTCCTTAATAAGACATAGGAAACATGCCTCTAAAACAGGGGTTGCCGACGTCTAAGCGGTAAAGCCTGCTTTTAGTTGGCCTTCCTTTAGATTCGAGCTTGATGTTAACTTCTAAGAAAAGCCAATTTTGCTACGGCTAGGCTGGAGATTTTTCCATCCAGTCTTTACCTTCTAAATGTCTAGTTACCAGCATGCTGGTAACTGTATCACCAGTAACATTAATCATTGTTGCAGGAGCGTCAACCACTATTCCAATAGCAGAAATGATTGGCAAAGCTTCTAATGGCAAGCCGTACAGTGTAATAATCATCATTTCACCCATAAAACCACCACCCGGAATACCACTCATCACAATCCCAGACAATAAACAAATTCCAATTGCTGTTAAAAAAGTATCGATTCCGGAAAAGTCCATATTAAATACACCGAAGACAAATGCTATTTTTAACATTGCTGAAAGACATGAGCCATCCATATGTATGGTAGCTCCAAGTGGAAGCACTGTTTCCCGAATATCCTTAGGAACTCCTATTTGCTTTGCAGCTTGTAAATTAGCAGGTAATGAGGCCACACTGCTACCAGTTCCAAGTGAAGTTGCAGCTGGGGCAAGTATGTTTTTCCAAAATCGGGCTACCCCTTTTTTACCACCAGCGATAAAAGCATATAAGGTAAAGCCAATGGCAAAATATAAGACGGATACTGGATAATAAATAATTACTGCTTTGGCATAATCACCAATTAACTCTGCACCAAACTCCCCAACTAAAGATGCAAAATAAGCGCCTAATCCAATCGGAGCATAGTACATAACGAGTTGTATAATTTTCATAAACACTTCTGAACCGCTTGTTAGAAATGTGGTAAATGCTCTTCCTTTTTCTCCAGTAAGTCCAGTTGCTACACCGATAAGTACAGAAAAAACGATCAAAGCAAGCATGTTATCGCGTGAAAATAAGTCTACAAAATCCGAAACAGTCAAAGTATTTACTAGTTGTTCAGAAAAACTCATTTTCTCTTGGACCTCATCTGGTTTTATTCGTGGAATATCCACACCAGAACCAGGTTGGAAAATAACGGTAGCAACTAGCATAAATACTGCAGCAATGATTCCGGTACTCACAAACACCGATAGCATGGAACCCATTATCTTTCCCAGCCTTTTCATACTGTCCATATTTGCTATAGCAGAAGAGATTGTAAAGAAAACAAGCGGAATTACAATCATAAATAGCAAGTTAATAAACAGATCCCCTAATGGCTTAATAACTGTAACGTCTTTGCCGAATATAAGTCCAATAATGGACCCGATAATAATTGAAGCAAGTAATATGATCGGAAAGCGATAGGATTTTAATTTATCCTTCATATCTGTTCATTCCTTTTTCGTGTAATAAAATAAGATAACTACTCTAGTCTACACGAAAAACAATGTTAACAAAAGGGAGTTCACCTATTTGACCAGTTATATTTATCATAATCAGGGCTTTTAACGAGAGCTAAGATACCAAACTAAATCGGTTAACAAAAGACTGTGTAAGAATTTCTTTATAAATACGGTTGAACAAGATCAATCGCATGTTGGAGTTTCTTACTGTTTTTTTCATATACATACTTACTTTCCTCGTTTTCAGTGGCTAAAGAAAACAGCTCCAAATCCGCTTGACATTTTTTCAAGTTTGCAAGCAATAACGCTTTTTCTGTTGGTTCAGGGACGGTTATTTTATCATCGTATAAATCAAGGTATAACTGACCATTGTTATCGGCTTGGGCTAGAAATACATTTTCAATACTTACATTTTGTTTATCTAATTCAGTTTCTAACCAGTTTACATTTAACGATAAATTAGCAAGTGATTCTAACATTATCTCTCCATCCATTATAACCGTTTGTGGTTCTTTTTCTGGGGCTACATTTATTCCTAAATCTTTTGCTGTTAATGGTCGATTTTCTTTTTTAGGAAGTACATTTAATTCTCCAGAAGACTCAAGAACAGCAAATTCCACATCTGATGCTAAAAAAACGTTATTCTCTCGCAATGCTGCTAACAAATCATCTGTTGAGTATCCTTCTTTTTTTAGATTATCTTCCATAATTTTACCATCTTGAATAAGTACAGTACTTTTACCTTCTGTAAAATTACGAAATCGTTTACTTTTTAATGACAAAAACTCGGCGATAAAGGGAACAATAAACCAAATGAACATGGAAATTAAGGCATACATGAAATTGGCATTTGGATCAATAGCATGAACAGCAGCAATTCCCCCCAGCACAATACCCGATATATATTCGAAAATGTTTAACTGTGATATTTGTTTTTTACCTAGCCATTTTGTCATAAAAAACAAAATGATTAACATAGAAAACGACCGGATGATTACGTTAATCCAATCTGGCATTGGGAAACCTCCTTTCATAAAAAACTAGTAAAAATGACGGAGCAAATTTCTTCGTTAACTTATTTCTTGGGTTCCTTCATTTTAACTCATACACTGTATACCCAAAACGTAAGCCGTCTCGAATTTTGTCGTACGGGACTAGCTTGTGTCGGCTTACCAACAGTACCGGAAAACATAGAATCGATATTTTGTACGCAGAAAAAGCGTTTTTCTTTCTCAAGAAAAAGGAAAGCTACGTCAGCGATCGTACGCAGAAAAAGTGTACGCTTTTTCAAGGTCAGAGTAGCTTCGACAGTAATATAACACGGTTTTTTAAAGGATAGGGAAAAAAAGCGATACATCAAAGTTTAATGGACGGCATAACCTTAGCCGGCATCCTTTTCATTCCGGTTTGAACTTGCTCAAAACATAGATTTATTTATATTGCGGTTCCTCCTTCGTCAGTTTAATGACTTGTTGTTGTAAATCTTTTTTCACTTCCGCTACAATCTGCTTTGCTTGTTCGAACTTTTTTTGTTGTTCTTCTTCATTGGTTTTTTCTATAAGCAATTGTAAAGTAGCCTCAATACTTTTAACAGAAGAAAAACATCCTTTTACTTGTGCTCCGACTGTCACGTTAATAGCCTCCTAGCCTCTTGATTTAAAAATTAATGCTCCAATTACACCGAAAACAATTGCTGAAGAAATACCAGCACTTGTTACTTCAAACATTCCAGTTACGACACCGACAAGACCATGGATTTCAGCTTCTTTCATAGCACCATGAACTAATGAATTACCAAAGCTTGTAATTGGCACCGTTGCACCTGCACCAGCAAAATCAATTAATGGTTCATATAAACCAAAACCATCTAATATAGCACCTGTTACAACTAAAATAGTTAAGGTTTGTCCAGGATTTAATTTAAAAATATCGAATAAAAGCTGACCGATTACACATATTAATCCGCCAACTAAAAATGCCCAAAAAAAGATCATTATACATCACTTCCTGATTCTATAGCTACTGCATGTGCAATACATGGGATTGGATCGTTTTGCTGTACGCTTAACGGTGAATGCAGTGCACCAGTAGCTACAACTAAAATACGTTTTAGTTCTCCATTTTTCATGCGATTTAACAAGTGGCCATATGTTACTACAGCAGAACAGGCAGAACCACTTGCCCCAGCCAGGACGGGTTGACCTTCTCGATAGATGATTAGTCCACAATCTACATATTGGTCTTCTTGAATATTTAATCCTCTCTCCAATAATAAGTCATACGATACTTCTCGACCGATATGACCTAAATCGCCGGTAACAATTAAGTCATAATAGGATGGCTCAATATTCAAGTCTTTAAAATGATTTTCAATGGTATTGACAGCAGCAGGTGCCATCGCTCCGCCCATATTAAATGGGTCGGTTATTCCCATGTCTACTATCCTGCCAATTGTAGCGGACGTAATCACCGGTCCCTTGCCCTGTTGAGCTATCAAAGAGCAACCTGCACCAGTAACTGTCCATTGTGCAGTTGGTGGTTTTTGCCCCCCATATTCCGTAGGGTAACGGAACTGTCTTTCAGCGGAAGCATTATGACTTGATGTCCCGCTAAGAATATAATTTGCACCTTTATTATTAACGATCATTGCTGATAGGGCGAGGCTTTCCATCGATGTAGCGCAGGCATTAAATAAGCCAAAAAAAGGGATATTCAGTGTTTTTGCTGCAAAATTAGTAGGTGTAATTTGATTAATTAAATCTCCGCTTATAAAGAATTGAACGTTTTCTTTTTCAATTGGACTTTTTTTAAGTGCTATTTGACAAGCTTCTTCCATTAATGTTTGCTGAGCTTTTTCAAAAGATTCTTGTTTTAACCATATATCTTCATGTAGCAAATCAAAATCTTTAGCAATTTTTCCATTAGCTTCAAACGGTCCGCCCACTGTACCTGTAGAAATAATCACCGGTTTATTAGCAAAAACCCATGTTTGATGTCCTCTTAACATTATAGCCCCCCCCAAATAATGAGGATTGTTTTAATAAGCGCTACAACAAATGCTGCGAAGACGCCATATACGATTACGGGTCCAGCCAGCTTTAACATGTTCATACCAACTCCGAGAATAAAACCTTCTGTGCGATGCTCAATTGCTGAAGCGATAACCGCATTTCCAAACCCTGTAACAGGGACAGCGGAACCTGCACCAGCAAATTGGCCAATTCGGTCATATACGCCAAATCCAGTAAGCAGCATGGTGATAAAAATTAAGGTGGCTACTGTCGGATTACCAGCTGTCTGTTCTGTAAAATGGAAAAAATACATATAAAAGGTAGAGATAATTTGACCGATAAAGCAAATAAAACCACCTACAAAAAAAGCTTTAACACAATTTTTAAAAATAGGTCTTTTTACTTCTCTTTGCTGTTGAAATGCTTGATACTCTTGAGCCTCAGGTGGTACATTTTTCTTTTTCTTATCTGCCATTTTATACTCCCTCTTTCATTAAGTATGTTCTTTAGAAAATTCAATGAGTCGTTTAACTTCCTTTTTTAATTCTTTTTTAGTAAGTTTGTTTTCTTGGATTTGTTTTTCTAATTTTTCCAGTTCTAACACAATTTTTTTATCTGTTGATACTTCTATCTTTAAATCGGGAAAAGTTTTTTTCATCTCTTTCTTAAGTTCTTTACGAATATCCGCCAGCTTAAATCGTTTCATATGTTTGATTTCTACGGTTAATAATAAAATCTTATCTGTATTAACAGCATTAATTTTTGTTATTTCGGGGTAATAACTAAGTAAGTCTTTTGCTTTATTCGCTGGTTTTTGACTGACAGGTTGTTCCGTAGAGATTTTTGTTAAATTTATTTTTTCATTTTTTTGGTTTGTTGGGGGTTCTAGTGCGGAATCATTCCCGCAAGCAACTAATGTTACAACTAAAGCAACCATCCCGATCCATTTGCCAATTTGCATTATTTCACCTACTTTAATGGAGTAAAAGGAGGCTGGATGATTGAACCAGCCTCACTTCAACAGTTGTTTTGCTTTAAGGGTTGTTCAAAAAACCGTCAAAAATGATACTTAGAAATTCGTTGGGTTGCTTCCGGCTACTCATGTATTTAAACAGGATACACTCCGTTCGTCAGAACTACGTCACCTTGGATAAAAGGGCGTACGAGTGTCGGTGTTGCCACAGGACAAACGTCGAAGTGATACATGCGATTTTTTCAAGGATGCCTTTTGTTCTTAGCCGACTTTGGTTCTTTTGACTTCTTTTTGAACATGCACTTTAAAAACCTTTATATTGAGGTTCTTCCTGTTCAATTTGCTGTATGCGTGGTTCTATACTTTGTAAGATAGCCATCGTTTGTTGAGCAGCGTTTTCGTATAGTTGCTTTGCTTGTTTATTTTCTGTTTGTAAAGCAAATTGTTCAAAACTGGCTTGAGCACTTTTAAGACCAGCAACTGTTTGCTTTATTTGACTTGATACAGTCATATAGGTTCCTCCTTTTAAACTGTTCATTAGATAGAATGAGTTGTTAACGTACGAAATATACAGACGATGTTTTTCCTATTATCACCAGTTATTACTAACTTTTTGGAAACTAAACAGATAAAGTAGAAAATAAAGAGGGAAAATCTTTGCTTTCAATGAAAAAAGTAGTAAATAATGAAACTTTTTCGCGTGATATTTCGTCTTATATACTAAGTGGGAGTATAGGAGGATAGTTCGTGAAGAGGAAAATAACCTTACTATTTGTCATCATTGGTTTATGTTCTATCTTAATTATGGTTGGAGGAATCGGCTACCGTAATATAACAATAAAAGAAACGACAAAATCGAAGGAGGTAGGAGATTTTATTTTACATATGTACATTGAGAATGCAGATAAGGGTGTTAAGGTATATAGTTCCCTGCAATATATTGGAGAGGGGACAATTAAGTTAAAACATCAGGAGCCGTTAATATCTGTTGTTTCAGGAAATCAACGTCATTTCTTTTCCGGCGAAACAAAAACGAAACAGCTTAATCATGGGAATATTTATCATCCATTTAGTGATGGAAATAAGTTTGAAATATCAAGGAAAACAGCAAATGAACTACACTTTGAAGCCCGTTTTAAAGTAGATGATGAAGAAATTATTATTAAACATTCAGAAAGACTGCAATTTGAATAGCCAGCATTCTTAAAAAGGAGAATACTGGCTGTTTTTTATTGCTCAGGAAGTTATAAAATTGTTCACTGGTGGAAATATTTGTATTGAAATTATCTGTATCCAGATCCTACCTCCCGAGGTTACTTCAAACCTAAAGCGAGACATCCCCCGTTGTAATTCCAGTACTTGTCGAGGCTAATCAAGACGCCTATCCCTTTTTGTTTTTTATTTTTTATTTAAATTTTTGTGGTGTAAAAATGGAGTTACATCCATACGAATAGGATTAGAAAATTTGTGAATGATTTGATTCGACCAATTATCTGTGCGACGATTTTGTTTACGTTTTTCGTAATACTTTTGTAATTGTGCATCAAATTGCTTAATAAATGGAAGTTGTTGTTCAAATGGTTGATATTTATTTTCATGATAAACTACTTCCAATGGCAAACGCGGTTTCTGTTCAGGCTCATGGTTTGGATAACCTACAGCTAGTCCAAATAAAGGTACAACTCGTTCAGGTAGTTGAAGCAATTCACTTACACGATGAATATCATTTCGTAAGCTTCCGAGAAAGCATATTCCTAGCCCTAAATCTTCAGCTGTTATGGCTGCATTTTGGGCAGCAAGTGCCGCATCAACAGTCATTACGATAAATTGTTCCGAGGATGCTAAACTTTCCTGCATAGCAGTTTGTTCTTCCGTAGTTCCTAATTGCTCTGCCCGATGCAGATCACCACAAAAAACAAATAAGTGTCCGTTATTTTGAACATAAGGCTGGCCGGAAATGGCAGTGAGTTGTTCTTTTATCTGTTCATCTGTTACTCCAATGATCGTATAAGCCATTACATAACTAGAAGTAGAAGCCATTTGCGCTGCATTAACGATTGTTTTAATCTGAGCTTCTGTAAGCGGCTGATCTTTAAACTTACGAATAGATCGGTGATTCATAATGGTTTGAATTGCTGAATTTGTCACGTTTTTATTCTCCTCTTTAATATACTCCTCTATATCATAAGAGGTTCTAAATTTTACTGTCAATTGGAATGCTCGAATAAAGAAGAAGTAATATTAAAATGAGGCTTTTTTTGTTACACTAATCTTATAGTAATGTTCAAAAACTCCGGTAAAAATAAAATAGTTAGGGTTAGAAGAAAGATGACGCTGTAAAATCACGGGATTTGTTCGGCAGATGAACGTATTAAATACATAACGAGTTTGAAGATACAGACCAACTGTAGTGATTTTTACAAAACACTGTATTAAAAAGAAGTTTGCTTAAACCCTGTTTCGATAAAGAATTAGAGGGAGGACGGGAGTAATGAAAACCTTTAAACTAAAGTTGTTAAACATAATGGAAGAAAAAGATGGAGAAATTATGCCACATAATATTGAACTATTAGATGGTTTAATTATTAATCGGGAGGATGAAAATAATCGATGGACAATAGAAGCATATTTGAACAAGTCGTACTTGCCTTTTTTTGAAGAACTCTGGAAGCAGAAGCAGGAAATCTTGATTCAAGTAAAAATTACCAAGGAGAGTAATGATACTGCAACATTCATTACCACGATTATAGATATAAATGAGATCGGTGCGCATATAAATGTTTTATTTTTAGGAAATATTGTCGATAAAAGAAAGGCAAGTATTGAAACTCTCTTAACTACATTGATCGACAAGGGATATCAAGGAAAAGAATTGTTGGAGAAATTTAAAGAAATTATGTAACAACTAAATCAAGCCTATAGCACAAAAAGTCTAAGCAGAGAGGTGCCTGATTCGTTTGGATGACAAGGCAAGAAAAACTTTGACAGCGAGACATCGTGGTTTTTCAAGGGCGTCTGAATTTTATCCATGTTCTCTTTATCCCGCATGTAAGGAGCCGTAAAACAACAACTTAGAGAATACGGAGAAGTTTAAATTGTAGAAACGGCACCTAAATGCTCGACACTCCTTGAATGAAGTTTCACTATATCTCGTCAGAAGTTCTCCCGTTTGTCCACCGCTAACCCGAGCGCTTCTTGCTTATGTTCTTCTTATCAGGAAGGGAGGAAGAAAAAGCCCAACTGAATGAAGCTTTGTTTTGTCTATGCCTAAGTTTTGTGTGAGTGTGTATACTTTATAAAAGAACCACTAGTAACTCAGGTCATTTTGGTTAAAAAGCAGTGATCATTTTATTTAAACAGATAAAGGAGCCCCATTAGTGTAAAAGAACTATTATTAAAAAATATGGGCTTTTTCCATTATCCCCTGTTATAATATATCTTAGATTTTTACTAACAGATACTAACTATGATAGTAAATAAGGAGAAAATTATAATGCAATACCAAAAGCCAGTGTTTCGCTGGGGGAAACGCTTATCACCTGTACAGGTTTTATTATTATTTTATTTTTTAGCAGCCTTGTTATCAACAGCAGTTATGTCATTGCCTATTGCATATCAAGATGGGGTGGATATTGCTTTTATTGATATCATTTTTACTGCAGTTAGCGGCTTAAGTGTGACGGGATTAAGTTCTATTAACCTTTCTGAAACATTAAGTACAACTGGAATTATTTTCCTTGCTTGTATACTTCAACTTGGTGCGGTTGGAGTAATGGCTATTAGTACTTTTATCTGGCTATTATTAGGAAAAAAAATAGGCTTAAAAGAACGTAGATTAATTATGGCAGACCAAAACCAATCTACGTTTGGAGGAATGGTTCGATTAATAAAACAAATTGTTTATGTGCTTTTAACGATAGAAGCGATCGGCTTTTTTGTCTTAGGAACCTACTATTTGAAATATTTTGATTCTGCAGGCGAAGCTTATTTACACGGACTCTTCGGTACAATTAGTGCTATATCAAATGGAGGATTCGATATTACCGGCGCATCATTAATTCCATTTAAAGATGACTATTTTGTACAATTTATAAACATGCTGTTAATTATTTTTGGGGCTATTGGTTTCCCGGTATTAATTGAAGTAAAAGAATACATATTTGCAAAATCTGAGCAGCGTAAGTATATCCGATTCAGTCTATTTACGAAAGTGACAACGACCACCTTTATGGTACTCATTGTGGTTGGTGCAATTGGTATGTTTTTACTGGACATAACTAATTTTTTTGCCGATAAATCTTGGCATGAAGTGTTATTTTATTCACTATTTCAGTCCGTAACGACGAGGAGTGGTGGAATATCAACGATGGATGTTAGTCTGCTCTCAGAACCTAATCATTTGTTTATGTCCTTGCTAATGTTTATCGGAGCTTCACCAAGTAGCGCAGGGGGAGGTATTCGGACTACTACGTTTATATTAGTAGTAATATTTATCATAACGTATGCAAGAGGGGGAAGGAGTATTCGGCTGTTTAATCGTGAAGTCTATGATGAAGATTTATTAAAAGCAGTAACTGTAACGTTAATGGCATTAATACTTATATTCACTTCAATCCTAATCATGTCTATTGTTGAACCATTCACTCTAACTGAGATTCTATTTGAGGTAACCTCAGCGTTTGGTACTGTCGGCTTATCATTAGGAATAACGAGCGATTTAACAGTATTTAGTAAAGTAATTCTCATGTTGTTAATGTTTATTGGACGTGTAGGAATTATTACCTTCCTGTTCATTTTTAAAACAAATAAAAAAAGTGGTAACTATCATTACCCAAAGGAAAAATTAATTATTGGCTAAGTTTATCAGTTGGGGGAAAATAGTATGCCTAGACAGAAAAATGATCTACCAATTACTCCGTGTATTCTGGATCATCTAAAAGAAGCGATACTACTAACAGATCAAAACGGTATCATTGTAACCGGCAATCCATCTGCTTATAAATTATTAGATACAGAATGTGCTGTGAATAAGCGAATCGATGAATTTATAGATATGTCGTTTGATGCATTTGAGGAAATACATCAGCTTGTTGAACTGTATAAAAACAAAGGTACGTTTATCGAATTAAAAGGAATCAAGGTTGACGAGACGTATTACTGTTTTTACTTAAAGGGATTACGAATTACCGATAAGGTTCAGGAATTAAAACAATATATGACTAATTTTATAGCTGATTATCTTGAAGGAATTATTATGTATGATGAGAATAGTGGTGCAATTATTGATTGTGACCCAAATTGCACTACTATGTTCCGTTATACGAAGCAGCAATTACAAACGAAAAAGATGACGGATTTATTTGCTAAAGACAGTTTACATGCATTTCATAAGAATCATCATAAACAAGGGTTTATTCATGAGTTAACAGCATTTACCAAAGATGGAGAGCAATTTTATGTGGAGATGCTGCAATATCCATTGTTAAAGGAAACAATGGTTAACGTTTGCTTATTAAAAGATGTGACGGAACAAGTAAGAAATAAAAAGCGAATCGAATATTTAGCTTATTATGATGAGCTAACTGATTTACCTAATCGCAATTACTTTATACGTTTTTTACAACAAGCAATTGAACAAGCTGCCATTATAAAACAGGAGGTGGCTGTATATACATTAGATCTAGATTATTTTAAAGAAGTAAATGATATATTGGGATATTCGGTTGGTGATGAACTAATCCGTTATAGTGCCCTTCGATTGAAGAACTTTTTACAACCTGATACGTTTGTTGCACGTATGGCGGGGGATGAATTTATCATTTTACAATCTGGAATTAATAATAAAAAAGAGATTATATCATTTGCCGAACGGTTAATTCGGATGTTTGAAGATCCGATTAAAATTAATGGGTATGATATTTACACATCTGTAACAATAGGAATCAGCCTATATCCTAAACATGGAGAAGAAGCAGAAGAATTAATAAAATATGCGAATTCAGCTATGTATGATAACAAAAATAAACATCGGAACAACTATAAATTCTTTGAACCTGCCATATCAAAAAAATTTCAATCTACAATCACGCTAGAAAGTGAACTACGTGAAGCGATTAAAAATGAACAGTTAGAACTTCATTACCAACCACAAGTGGATTTTCAAACAAATCGTATCGTCGGGATGGAGGCACTGTTGCGCTGGAAGCACCCAGAAAAAGGATATATCCCCCCAAACGAGTTTATTACGATTGCAGAAAAAACAGGATTGATTATTGAAATTGGTGAATGGGTCATTTATGAAGCTTGTAAACAAAATAAAGCATGGCAGGATGAAGGATTTGAACCTTTTGTTATTAGTGTAAACCTTTCAGCAATACAATTTCATCAAAAGGATTTAATTTCAAGAATAAAGTATATCTTAAATCGTACTGAACTTGATCCAGCATATTTGGAATTAGAGATAACAGAAACAATGGCGATGACTAATGAACAAGCTGCACTACAAATATTGCATAAATTAAGAGATTTAGGGATTCTTGTCTCCATTGATGACTTTGGTACAGGTTACTCATCGTTAAAATTACTCAGCCTTTTTCCGATCTCCAAATTAAAGATTGATAAAATTTTTATGGAGAATAGGCATGAGGAAAATCAATTGATTGTTAAATCAATTATCCATTTATGTCATTTATTAAATATGCGAGTTGTTGCAGAAGGTGTAGAGACGGAGGAACAGTTTGCTTTTTTAAAGGCAGAGCAATGTGATGAATTGCAAGGGTTTTATTTTAGTAAACCATTACCGCCTAATGAGGTTTCACGTCTATTGACAAAACATCATTAATGTAAAAAATATAACAGCTTGTGCGTATTTTGTCGGCACAAGCTGTTAATCGTATTAGTAATAAAATGCAGCACCTACAATGATCAATAAAATAAAAAGTACAACAATTAGCGCAAAGCTACTTCCATAACCGTATCCATATCCATAGCCTCCTGAATGGCAACAGCCTCCACCATATCCGAATCCCATTATTTCACCTCCTAATCTTACAGTTATACAATATGCATTTGTATAGAATTTGTTTGGACGTTTAGCCCAATTCTATTTCAATCATTGATGAAATTTTGTTTTTTAGCATAGAGGCTGATTTACCAGCGTAACATTTTTTCTTAATACTAGCTTGCTTGTGCTAGAGAATTACACTCTTGTTTAATAAGCACAAAAGCTAGAAGCGGTCGTTTAGCGACGTACGAACAGGAGAGTTTCTAACGAGACAAAAGGCAACTCCATTCAAGAAGTACTTTTCTCTTTGAAAAAGAAGAGCGCTTTTTCTTCGTGCGACGCGTCGCTGTCGTAGCTTTTCTTGTCCTTGAAAAAGAAGAGCGCTTTTTCTTCGTGCGACGCGTCGCTGTCGTAGCTTTTCTTGTCCTTGAAAAAGAAGAGCGCTTTTTCTTCGTGCGACGCGTCGCTGTCGTAGCTTTTCTTGTCCTTGAAAAAGAAGAGCGCTTTTTCTTCGTGCGACGCGTCGCTGTCGTAGCTTTTCTTGTCCTTGAAAAAGAAGAACGCTTTTTCTTCGTGCGACGCGTCGCTGTCGTAGCTTTTCTTGTCCTTGAAAAAGAAGAGCGCTTTTTCTTCGTACGATGCGTCGCTGTTGTAGCTTTCCATGTTCTGTCGGTCCAAATGAACCGGGGATTTAGGAGCAGTTTCTCTTATAAAGTTCATAAAATCATAAGCGGACTTTTCAAATGAGAGAAATACGATTCCTTACATTCGGGATAAAGAAAACAAAACATGCCTCTAAAACAGGGGTATGCCGACGCTTGAGCGACAAGCCCGCTTTTTAGTTGACCTTCTTTTAGATTCGAGCCGATATTGACTTATCACAGGAAGAAGGGTGAAGTTTGCTAGAGATAAGCTAGAAGAAACGATTATAAAAATATCTCCATAAGAAACGGGGGATAGGTTCTGATACAATTCAAAAAAGAGGGGAAATCCCCTCAGGTTGGGTTGTTACAATACAGTTAAATGTTGCAATTTACAATTCCTTTGCTGCAATGCTAAAGATTTTTAATTGGTCATTTTCATACTTTGTTATAAACGTATAATTATATATAATTTTACTTGGCTTTTCTTCCTTTTTTGAACGTGTTTCAATGGTTACTTTTATTGTCGTTTTCACTTGATTACTATCTGTGGCCATACTTTTTGGTTTTTCATAGTTTATTTTAATAAAATCAATGTAACGATCTCGAAATTCCGCATATGAGGTCTTTGAAAGCATTTCGCTGCTTAGAAGAGTGTAGGCATTAACATAATCTCTTAGCTCAATACTACCGAGAAAGTAGGAGATTAAATATTCTGCATCTTGCTTTAGCTCTTTCGGGTCTTTGGTGCTAATAATATCTGAAGTACTGGCAAAATCCAATTCATCTGTTTGTGCTTTATTAGACCATGTTTCAATTTTTTTAATTACATCCTTAATTGGAATACTAAATCCAAGTGTTCCATCCTTGGTTCCAACTGAATTTACACCTATAACATTACCGCTGTTTCGATCAATTAAAGGTCCACCACTATTTCCTTCAGCAATTTGGGCAGAGATTTGAAAAGCATTATTATAGTTAAAGCCATCAACAGTAAAATCACGCTCTTTACCAGAAATAATTCCCAAGGTTACCGTGTTTTGAAAACCATGCGGACTTCCCAGCGCAATTACCTCATCTCCTACTTCTGGTGTTTTTTCTTTTTCTACTGTTAGAAATTCTCCTGCAAGTTGAGGCACACGGATAACAGCAATATCTGTTTCCTCGCCAATACCTACAATTGCTGCTGGGTAAACTTTTGCATCAGCAGTTCTAACATAAATGACATCCGAACCTTTAATTACATGTGCATTGGTAATAATGTCGCCTTTTTTGTTATACAGAAACCCGGAGCCTGTCGTTGTACTGTCTTTCGTTTGCCCTTCGATTTGTATCACATTCTTTTCGGCCTCATGAATAATTGATTTTAAATCAAGTTCCTTTGTATTTGTAACTTTATTAACAACAGGATTACTAATTACAATATTTTCGTGTTTCGATTGTTGAAACAAATAAATAATTACAGTAAAACCAATCATAAGAATAGCAGCTGATAGAATGATGGCAGCATATTTATTTTTGTTCATGTGATGTTCACCTCATTGGTAATAGCTCTATTACTCCGTATACCATGTTATTGCCTTAACTTCAGCTTTTAGATTTATATACTTTTCATCCAGGTCATAGTGGGTGAATTCAAATTTCCCCTCTTCATTGGGATATAATTCATCCGGATAGATATAGACCTCATTTGTTAATATCTCTTTCCCCTTTTTAGTTAAAATAGCATATTTCACCACTATCGAGTTAATTGGGATCGTGACTTTATTTTGCACCTGACCTTTAACAACTAGATTTCCTTGATCGTCACTAGTAAGGTCGATGCTTTTTAAGGTTATTGCATTAGATTTATTCGTTTGTTGCTCTTGACTTGCAGTAGACATAGCTTGTTCGATTCTATTTTGCTGTGCTGTTTCAAAGGCTACCTTTTCTTTATCAATTGTAGTTTGTAAGCTTAACAGTTTTTCTGACTCTGGTGCATATTTCAATCCATCTTTCACAATCAATTGGGCATCGTTAAATTGTTTGTTATTTAGCTGTTCACTTGCCTTAGTAAATACGAAACTAATAATTTGGTTTCGGATATTGTTTGTAATTGTTGTTGCTTCACCAGTTTCGATGGATACTGCTTCCCATAATAATAGCTTCAGTTTATCAATATTAGGCTCTTTTTCTAATTCATATTTAATTTGATTTAGTTTAATGGTATCGCGTTTTTTTGTAATTAATTCAATAATATGATTTACAGCTTCGCCATTAAAATCTTTTAGTTTCTGTTCGGATTTGTTAAGCATCGTTAATGCTTGTTGAAACTGTTTCTTTTCCATGAGTGTTGTTGCTTCTTTTATTACGGCTTGAATAGATAATGCAGTATCCATAAAATCCAAGGAGTTTTGCGCTTGATAGAAATTATTTTTATGATCCAATGCTTCTTGAAATAAAGCTTTAGCTGTTTGATAATCTTGTTTCAAGACCTTTTCTTCACCTTCAATGTATAGATCCTTGGCTTTTGCGGTATTGATCTCCAGTATGATATACGTAGAAAGGAAGGAAAGCAAAACGACAGCACTCGATATTAATGGTAATTTCCAACGTTTTATCCATGGAGTTTTATTATTAATTCGATTATATCGATCTTCAGGAAGATATTTGCCACATTTTATACAATAGTGCTCATCCTCTTTTGTTTGCGTCCCACAATAAGGACAATAGAGCATAGTAATCACCTGCTTGATAAAATTTCAGTATATGTACACATATGTTCAAAAGGATAACGTCATCCATAATGGAAAATAATATATAGTTAAGTACAGTTAGTCAATCATTGACTCAATTAGAGAAAAACATGTTAAACTTCTAACAAAGAAAGTTTCAATTTATTTTATCATACTTTAGCTTTTCTCGACGATCAGAAATTGGTATGATATATAAAGAAATACTTATTATAAAAGTATCAAATGATTGGTTTGTTTAGAGGGGGTGCAGTTTATGTGGGAGATAGCATTTGGGGTACTTTGTTTTGGGATTATTTTGTTAAATATTGGCTATTGTATTTTTGATAGAGAAAAATAGACGAGTAAATCCAAACAAGGTCAGACTTTGTCTGACCTTGTTTGGATTCCCGTAGTTTCGGATATGTTCATGCAAGGTGTAAAGTGAGGAATGAAATTTACTTTATCTAGTCAGTGTCCATTGGTCGAATGGAAAAATAACAAATTCCGAACGTCCAATAATTTCATTTTCTTCAATAAATCCCAGTCCATTACGGCTGTCTTTGCTAATTGCACGATTATCTCCCATTACAAAATAGCTTCCTTCTGGTATTTTTTGCGGGCCAAAATTACCTGTTTGTCGTTGGGCATCCTCATCGAGAAATGTTTGTTCATATTGCTCCCCATTTATATATAAATTACCACTATTGATCTCAATGGTTTCTCCGGGTAGTCCAATTACTCGTTTCACATAATTTTTATATGGCTTTTCAATAATAACAATGTCTCCGCGCTCTGGCTCATCAATGATATAAATGATCTTATTAAAGATAACCCTTTCTCCGTTTTGAAGCGTAGGATCCATACTTTCACCTTCAACTATGGAAGTTGCAAAGATGAACGTCTTTAAAAAGAAAGCAATCAAGATAGCAATAATTAATGCTTTTACCCATTCCAACCATTCATTTTTCTTTTTTGATTCTGACACCGAAGACATCCTTTCCAAATAACATTTCATTATTATAGTAGCACACAGCAAGAAACTAATCGAGCCTTAAAACCTATAGGAACGCAAGTGGCCAATAATAAAAAAGCTTGTCAGTTTCTGTCACGCTGTGCTACATTAATCTAAAGTAACAGTATTTTGTTTGTTTTATACTACACAGAATTGTCAGTCCCTGTACCATTGTAGCTACAAACAATATTGTAATGTAGTTGATTGCATATGAAAAAGTGATCATGTCCAGCAATTCTGGACGTATGGTTTCGATATGGGCTAATGGCACTAATCGAATTCATAATTATTTATACCTATATACCTGTAATAATTTGCGTAAGGGGACTCCAGCCCAACCATGCATAAGGAGGTATACTTTCAATTAAAATGACTACAACAGACAATCTTCTAAAACGTATTGAATTTCTACGCAATAAAATGACGATGGTCGCTTTGGAAAAAGGATTTACAAATTTAGAGTCCATTAAAATTAGTCAAGAATTGGACAGACTTTTAAATTTATATGAAAATATAAAGCAGCATGAAACAAAGAAATGAAATTTTTAATGCTGTTTGTTTCATTTAGTTTAGTAAATGATTTTGTAAATATTCTTCTAAGCGATCAAGACCCAATGCTAATGTGGCTTGATCATAAGCGTAGGATAATCGCATATATCCTTCTCCCAAACTTGAAAAACTATCTCCTGGTACTAATGCAACCCTGTTTTTTCGAACGAGATCCAATCCGAGTTGGAATGAAGTCTGTTCTTTTAAAGGAAAGCGAGGGAACATATAAAAGGCTCCTTCGGGTTTGAGACAAGCTAGCCCCATTGCTTGTAACCGTTGAAGGACAAAATCTCTACGCTTCTGATAAGCTTCTCGCATTAACTTTGTATCTTCTAGGCCGTTTGTTAGTGCTTCTAAAGCAGCATATTGGCTAATTGATGTTGCACAGGATACATTATATTGATGTACTTTAAGCATTTGTTTAGATAGCCATTGAGGGGCTAAAGCATAGCCAATTCGAAAACCAGTCATGGAATGAGATTTTGATACACCATTAATAACAATAGTTTTGTCCTTCATATCAGGAAAGCTAGCGATAGAAGTGTGAGCTTGTTCATATACAAGCTGGCTATAAATTTCATCAGCTAATATAAAGATAGATTTACCTTTTAATACATCAACTAGTGTGGCTAATTCCTCTTTGGTAAATGACATTCCGGTTGGATTAGATGGATATGGAAGCACCAGACACTTTGTTTTGGGTGTAATATATTGGAGAAGTGTCTCCTTTGTCAGCTTTAAATTTGTTTTGGTCGTATCTATATGTACAGGTTTAGCTCCTGCTAACCGTATTAATGGTTCATATCCCGGGTAGATTGGAGCGGGGAGTAACACTTCATCACCAGGATTTAATATAGTGCGAAACGTTATATCAATAGCCTGTGAAGCACCTGTAGTTACGATTACTTCGTTTTCTGGATGATAAGATACATGATAGCTTTTTTCATAGAAGCGAGAAATAGCTTTTCGTAAGTTGAGTAGACCGGCATTATGCGTATAGGTTGTTTTATTGTCATAGATTGCTTGAACAGCTGCCTCTTTTATATGTTCAGGAGTATGAAAGTCTGGTTGTCCAATTGTTAAAGACACAACGTCCTCTTCATCAGCCACCAAATTAAAAAATTTACGAATCCCAGAAATTTCAACTGATAATATATGTTTATTCAATAAGTGTTGCATAAAATGACCTCCAATTATTAATTGATAAAATTGTTGAAAAATATTTAAAAATTCGTGATATATCATATACAAATATACGGTATACTTAAGATACAAGTATAAAAGGAGTGTATCATATGCGGCCTAAAACGTTAAGTTTTGAGCAACTAGTAAAGCAAAATAAACAAGAATTGCTAGAAGATGGAAACAGTATTTCAAGAATTGAAAGAAAATTGGAAAATAGGAAAATGGGACTTGTAAAAAGAAACAGGCAAAAAAAGAAGTCGACATCTAATAATGAAAGTTAAGTTCAATCATGTAGTGATGATTGTACATGACAACAGTAAGGGTAGTATGTCCTTGACATCATCTGAAAATTTGGACAGGAACAACAGGAGTGTAAAAAAATTGGGACTCCTGTTGTTTGCGTTAGTCGGAATCATTTCGGTAAGTAACCCGATGCTGTTGAGTGCAATAAATTAATTGAAACAAACTATAGCATTTTTTAAGCAGATTGCTGTATATGAACCTTGTTCGAAGAGGAGCGTTGAATAAATAAAACAGCAGCTAAAATACAGGACATACCAATAAATTGCAGTATAGTAAAGTTCTCTTGAAACAGGAAAATACCAATCAATGTGGCGACAACCGGCTCAATGGTTGTTAGAATCGATGCCTTAGATGCTTCTGTTTGATTTAAGCCATATGTATAAATAATATAAGCGAAAGCAGTTGGTAAAAATCCAAGTCCAAGGGCATAAAATAATACAAAAGGATTAATTAGTAGCGCTCCTTTTTCTGCATACGGGAAAAATGGAGACAAAGCAATTGCTGCCGTAATAAAAGTAAATGTTGTAATGCTAAGTGTTGAATACGTTTCTAATGCGAGTTTACTAAAAATACTATAGAGAGAGTAACCTAAGCCTGCCCCTAAACCAAATAATATTGCTTTTGCAGAGACAAAACCGATATTTAACGGGAAGATCCCGACAACTAAGCATATACCAACAAACGTTAGTAACAGTGAAATAAGTTTACTTTTTGTCAATGGCTCCTTAAATAAAAGAAAAGAAAGAATCGTTACAAATGCCGGAGCAGTATATAATAATGCAGTAGCTACTGGAATAGTACTAAGCTGCATGGCAGTAAATAAACAGAAATTAAAAAAAATAATACTAAAAATGCCTGTTCCGATAAAGTAACGGATATCTTTAAACGCATGAAGCTTTATTTCTTGCCGAGCAAAAATAACTAAATAAGCCAGCAATAAAAAAGCAGCCGTCCATGCTCGTAAAATAACGACTTCCATTGGTGTAAAACCAAATTCATAGAGGTGTCTTACATACCAACTGATCGTTCCCCAGAATGAAGCTCCTAGTATTATAAATAGATATGCTTTCTTCAATAAGTGTCCCCCCTTTCTCATTTATACTACTCCGTTCTCTTTAACTTTCTGGCATATCCGTACCTTCATAGGGATTTCTAGTATTTACTTAGATTTCCTAATGAACATCAGATTAAAAAATTTTTGTTGATTAGGAAATTATATCCGTTTTGCATGGTGAATATTTTTTGAAAATAGCTTCGTCGTCCTGTTTGTGCTTATGCTGTACCAAACTTCGATCTCTTTCCTATAATAAATCCAACATCAGCTCGAATTTAAAGGAATGCCAACTAAAACGGGTATGCCGCTTAGGCGTCGGCATACCCCTGTTTTAGAGGTATATTTTCTTTATCCTTCATGATCCCTCATGAAAGGTGCCGTAAGACTTTCCATTCAAAGAGGAAACGGCACATAAATGTCCGATTCGTTCGGGTTGACAGGACAAGAAAAGCTACTTGAATAGACACCGCACATAGAAAAAGCGTCCTTCTTTTTCAAGGACAAGAAAAGCTACTTGAATAGACACCGCACGTAGAAAAAGCGTCCTTCTTTTTCAAGGACAAGAAAAGCTACTTGAATAGACACCGCACATAGAAAAAGCGTCCTTCTTTTTCAAGGACAAGAAAAGCTACTTGAATAGACACCGCACGCAGAAAAAGCGTCCTTCTTTTTCAAGGACAAGAAAAGCTACTTGAATAGACACCACACGCAGAAAAAGCAATTTTCTTTTTCAAGTACAGAGAAGCTTCGACAGCCATACATCGCGGTTTTTCAAGGACAAGAAAAGCTTCGGCAGCGGATGCTACCACACGCAGAAAAAGTGTTCTTCTTTTTCAAGGAGAAAAGAGCTCCTTGAATGAAGGATCACTATCAGAATTATCTGCCGTTGATACGACGTAACCGAGCGTTTCTAGCTTTGGTTCTTTTTCTCTATTGGAGAGGATGAAGAATACAGTGAAAGAAACTTTATTAGCGTGAGCTACGTATATTTAAGGGATAAAATGGTAAAAATAGTATGAAGCTAAAATGATAAGATCGGGCACGATGGGAGGTATTGAAATTGATGACATGGTGGATTGGAATTATAAGTCTACGGGAAATGGATCAAAAGTATTGGTATTTATTATTTTTGATCTTTGGAATAAGTGTAATATATAGTATGGTTCGTTCATTTATTCGTTGGATTGTGCAACGACGTTCATTTATGCTCTTATCTTATTTATTCATTAGCTTTTTTATTTTTACCATTTATTTCGGGCTAAGTTTATTAAATGGCGGACTAAACCAAGGATTCTTTTATTCATTTCCTCTAATCATGCAATCATTAGCTTTTTTTGGTTGTCTATTGATTATTGGAGCAACAATAAGACGTTGGTTAAATAAATAATAAGCATAATATCCTTTAGTAATTAGCTTAGTAAAGTTTATACCGTTTAGTTGGTAATGTAAAAGTACAACTAGAGAAGCAGCTACTAATTCAAGATATAATATAAGGAGAATGGGATAAAAGAAATGGCAATTTCTCTCCGACTTCAACTTACTTAGTAGTACGGAACTTGTTTTTCAAAGATCTCCTTGAAAGTGTTTTTTAACTTCGATGCGATTTGGTAGGCGGCCATTCCATTTTACCAAGCGAAGATGGTGTAAAGTAAGTAGACGTACTCCTTTTCCAATGGTTTTTAGGTGTTGGCTTTTTCCCTCTCCATTTCATGTACTGATAGATCACTTTTTTTGCACTGGATAAGGACATTTTAGCTTGCGGGTTCCGGTAACTCTCATCTAATTCTCCTAAATGTTGTAAATTATTAAAGTCTTCTTTAGTTGGCGGTATATGAAAATAATAATCGGCAACTCGTACGAGTAAAGTAGAGTATTGATTACTAAATTTTGGTTGTTTGGAAAAATGAAGTCCTACCTTTGTGGCATGTTTTTCTTTGAGAAGTCTATTAATGGCTTCTTTTTTTATAAAGTATAAATGTTTTGGGTCAGGAGCAGTTTTAGCGTGGCGATTTATTGTATAAAGTGCTTTTGCAATTTCATCTAAGTTATCTTGTTCAGTCATCGTATTTGCTCCTCCGTAAAAATGTAATTATGCTTGTATACATCCTATCGTAAAGCAGTTTGGCTTGCAAGGGATATTAAAAAGTAATCAGAAATAATTGATTTTAAGCTTGTTTCATAAAATGTAACTTGAAAAATAAAAAGGTATAATTGATTAAGTTAGCTTAAGGTGAACCGAAGTTATTTTTATTTTATGAAAGTGACTTTAATGAATATTCATGTATTTCAGGTTTACAAAGAAAGCGAAATGGAGCTCGGGTTGTGCCAATACCGCTATTCACAAATAACAGGAATTTATCATTATTTAAGCTATATTTTCCTTGTACATACTTTTCAGCATAGGCAGGGCTATATAAATGTCCAATCAACGGAAATCTAATTTGTCCTCCATGGCTGTGCCCGGATAATTGTACATCAATAGGGTATTTTTTGGCGATATCTGCAAAGTCTGGCTCATGTGCTAAGAGGATAGTAAAGAGATTAGGATTCGCATTGACTAATGTAGCATCTAAGTCTGGTTTTCCTAACATAACATCATCGATTCCTGCTATTACTATTTCTTCATTCGCAATTTCAATGGTAGTATGGTTGTTTTGTAATAATTGAAAACCGGCTTTATTCATTGCATCATTAACAACCTCTGTACCGTAACCACCGTGATCATGGTTTCCATATATCCAAAATTTTCCGTGATAAGCGCTAAGCTGTTTTAATATATTGATAATCTTTGAATCCCAATGGAAATTTTGTGGTTCATCGACAAGGTCACCTGTAAATACAATTAAATCAGGGTCCAATCCATTTATTTTTTGAACTAATTCTTTTAACTGTTGCAGTGAATAGTGAAATCCGACATGCGTATCGGAAAACTGCACGATTTTAAAGTTATTAAACGATTTTGCAATTTTTTTCGATGCAATTGTATTTTTATTAATATGAAGTAGAATTGGTTCTATATCTCTAGCATAATAATAGGTTCCACTACTTAACCCTAATAAAGCAAGCAAGCTACCAACCGCTTTTTTTAGAAATGTTCTTCTGTTCATGGCTGACAAACCTTTCTCAACAATCAATTAGAATCAAATTATAACATGAATATAGAAAAATAGAATCCCTACTTGTAACTGTCATCATCTGAGAATGATAGAGAGGATTGAATGCTTCGTTCGTTAGATACACTATAGTATAAAGTATAGAAACTGAACTTAAGAAATAGAAGCCCAAACAAGTTGGAGTTGCTCAAAAGAGAAGGATATCTTCTAGTTATAGTGGTTAGTGGAATGGTTTAAATTTTAAAAATGACAATTAGAAAAACTTGGCTTGTCGCCAAGTCTTTGTTTTCATATAGTATAAAAAAGAAAGTGACGAACATGAGAGTTGCCACTTTCTGAGTTAACTTAATTATGAAGGAGAACAGTCATTACAGTCGTTTTTGATATGCAAATTTATCCCTTCTATTTGTAATGTACTGTGTGAGATACTGAAATGTTTTTTTAACAGTTTATTTGCTTGAATAAGGATTTTATCTCGATCTACAGTATTATCTACAACTAAATGACAGCTTAGAGCTGGAAATTCAGAAGTGATTGACCAAATATGAAAATCGTGAACATCATCAATTCCTGGTAGCTCCATTAATTTACTTTTTACTTCTTCAACGTTAATATTAGTAGGTTTTCCTTCCATTAAAATATGAATGGAATCTTTTGTTACCCTAATACCAGAAATCACAATGAGGATCGCAACGATAACACTTGCGATTGGATCGGCGATATCCCAGCCGAATAGCAAGATGAGGATACCTGCAACAATGGCGCCTATTGAGCCTAAAAGGTCACCAAGGACGTGTAAAAGAGCACTGCGAATATTTAAGTTTTCCTGTGAATCGCCACGCATTAGCATCCATGCGACAACAATATTCACAACTAAGCCGATGAAGGCGATAATCATCATACTTGCACTTACATTTGGCGGCTCAATAAACCGTTGAAATGCTTCATAAAATATATAAAGTGAAATTATAATTAATGTCAAGCCATTTATGAAGGCAGCAATGATTTCAACTCGACGGTAACCGTAAGTTTTAGAATATGTTGCTTGACGTTCACCGATTTTGAATGCCAGAAGACTTAAGCCAAGAGCTGCTGCATCGCTGAGCATATGTCCGGCATCTGAAATGAGTGCGAGACTGTTTGTTAAAAAGCCACCGACAGCTTCAACAACCATAAAAAAGGTAATTAATAAAAAGCTAAAAAACAGTACTTTTTTATTGCTAGTAGTGTGGTGACCATGATCGTGGCCATGACTATGATTGTGTTGATGGTTATCATGTGACATAATTTCCCCCCCCTATTTTGTATGTTCACTATGCTCAATCGTCTGTTTCAATAAATTCATAACATGATCATCGTCTAGTGAATAGTAGTAAGTCGTTTTTTCACGGCGATTCTTTACTAACCGCAATTGTTTTAAATACTTTAATTGATGAGAAATAGTAGATTGATGCATGCTTAATTTTTGAGCGATTTCAGTTACAGAGTATTCTTTATGAGAAAGCAAATGTAAGATTTTGATTCGGGTCGGGTCAGATAAAGCCTTAAAGGTTTGTGATACATGTTCAATTAACTGTTCATCAATTGGTTGGTAATCCATAATCGTCTCTCCTATACTATATGATCATATGTTCATATTATAACTTAAAATATAATCAATTTCAAGGAATGAATAGGTTTCGTTTTTCTTATTTCCTTACTGTGGTAAAATAAAATTAGTCTGTTCTCCGTCTAAAGTTTGCTTATATTACAGAGAAAGTAAAAAGCAAACCTCCTGCATGAAGAAAAAGGGGTGGTATGATTGAGTATGTTACAAGAGAAATATTTAACAGGCATAACATTGGAAGAAATAATGATTCCTTCTGAAAAGGTGGCACATGTACAAGTAAATAATCCGCTTGAGCATGCCTTACTTGTATTGGTTAAGTCGGGTTATTCTGCTGTGCCTGTTCTTGATTCATCGTATAAGTTAGTTGGTACAATTGGAAAAACTGCGATTCTTAACCAGATTCTCGGATTAGAACGTTTCGAATTTGAACGACTTTCAAATATTGTAGTAAAAGATGTGCTCAATGAGGATATTCCATGTTTAATGAAAGAAGATTCCTTATTACAAGGATTGAATGCGCTTATAAATCATCCGTTTGTTTGTGTTGCTGATAAGAATAAATATTTTGATGGGATTTTAACGAGAAGAGCGATTCTTAAGCAAGTAAAAAAAGATTTGTATGCACAAAATGATTAAACGAATGGGGCTGGGACATAAACAAATACTAAATAGCAAAAAACGAACAATTCATTTATAATTGTTTGGTTTGTTTGTGTTAAAAAAATTCCTATCATCGCTACGTCAAACTATTTCGCTTTCCGCGGGCACGGCCTCAGCTTCCTCGGAAAGCAAAGATCGCTTTCCTGCGGGATCTTCAGCTCGAGCTATTCCCGCAGGAGTCTACATATTTTGACTACGCTAAAAACTTGCGTATACACAAGGACGATTTATTGTTCGTTTTTTAATCAGCTGTTTTAGTTTTGTCCCAGCCTCTTAGATCCTTTTTTTCACTATAGGAAAGTATAAAACTTTATGGTTTATAGTATAAGAAAAACTATAGCTTTCGCCACAAAGACTTAGCGACAAGCCAAGTTTTTCTAATCAAATCTTAATCGAAATTTTTAAGGTGGTATCAAAAAATCTGATAAAAATAACACAACGGAATTTCATCGCCGGTTTAGAATGTATAAAAAATTTTAGCGAAGAAGTTAAGTTGACGCCGTTGAAATCTTAATATTCAACGTAACCGCGTAATTAGTGATCATGTCGACTCGAAGCCAAGCCTTCTCGAACTTTGACACATAGAACGTGCTAGTTAGTTTCGGTTGTAAGAAGGGGACATGAAAAAAGTCAACAGCTTTAAAATAAGGTAAATGGATTTTCTGAAAACTGAGAATATGAAAAGATAGGCAATGAAAAACAGCTAATTATTGCGACAAAAAAAGCGATCTGCTAAATTATAAGATAGTACATAATTGGGAGGTAACGAATCATGAAAATGATGGATGGAAATGAAATTATCAACTTTATTTCGAATAGTAAGAAAAGCACACCTGTAAAAGTATATGTAAAGGGAGAAGGATTAGATCAATTAACGATTGATGATTCCATCCAAGCTTTCTTAGAATCAAAAAGCGGAATTTTGTTTGGAGAATGGAATAAGGTACAAAGACTGTTAAATGACCATCAAGATGTGATAACGGATTACGTTATCGAAAATGATCGTCGTAATTCAGCTATTCCTCTACTTGATCTAAAAGGAATAAATGCCCGAATTGAACCGGGTGCGATTATTCGTGATCAAGTAGAGATTGGTGATGGTTGCGTCATTATGATGGGGGCAGTAATTAACATTGGTTCTGTTATCGGCGAAGGAACTATGATAGATATGAACGCTGTACTTGGTGGACGAGCAACGGTTGGGAAAAATTGTCACATTGGTGCAGGTACTGTGTTAGCTGGTGTAATTGAACCACCATCTGCAAAACCGGTAATTATTGAAGATGATGTAGTTATTGGGGCGAATGTTGTAGTATTAGAAGGGGTAACGATTGGTAGAGGAGCAATTGTTGCTGCTGGGGCAATTGTCACAAAGGATGTGGCTCCAAACACATTAGTAGCAGGTACTCCCGCAAGAGTATTAAAGGAGATTGATGAAAATACGAAATCGAAAACTGAAATAAAACAAGAACTACGCAAGTTGAATGATTAAGTAGGGAATTAATATGTTAAACTTACAACAAATCCGCAGAGATTTACATCAAATACCGGAATTGGGTTTTCAAGAAACGAAAACCCAACAATACTTGGTACGTAAAATAAAAAAACTGCAAACAGAACGTGTGTCGATCCAATTATGGAAGACGGGAATATTAGTCTTTGTAAAGGGAACACGACCGCAAAAAACAATTGGCTTTCGAGCTGATATCGATGGATTACCGATCACTGAAAAAACAAATTTTTCATTCACTTCACAGCATGAAGGGAGAATGCACGCTTGTGGACACGATTTTCATATGACCATCGCGCTTGGTGCTTTAGAACGCGTGATTTCTGAGCCAATTACTGATGATTGTTTGTTTATATTTCAACCAGCGGAAGAAGGTCCAGGCGGTGCTCTTCCATTGTTACAATCGAAAGAGTTTAATACTTGGCGTCCTGATGTTATTTTTGCCCTGCATATTGCTCCAGAATTACCTGTTGGCACGGTAGCAAGTAAACCAGGCTTACTATTTGCAAATACGAGTGAATTATTCATTGATTTTATTGGTAAAGGAGGACATGCTGCATATCCACATGTAGCCAAGGATATGACGGTTGCTGCAAGCAGTTTTATTGTTCAAATGCAGCAAATTGTTTCCAGAAATATAAATCCGTTGGAAAGTGCTGTCGTTACAGTTGGAAAAATGGAGAGTGGCTACGTCCAAAATGCTATTGCAGAAACTGCTCGCCTGGAAGGAACGATTCGAACCCAGCATCCAGAGACAATTCACATCGTAAAAAAGCAATTGGAAAAGCTAATGAAAGGTTTTGAAATTGTTTATGATTGCTCTATTCAGGTAGATTATGGCGCCAATTATTATCAAGTGTATAATCAAGCTGATATGGTAGAAAAATTCCAACAAGCCTTGGATGGTTCAGATATAGAATACAAACAAGCGAAAGCTGCTATGACTGGTGAAGATTTTGGTTATTTTATGAAGGAGATACCAGGCTTTATGTTTTGGCTTGGTGTCAATTCTCCATTCGGTCTTCACAACGCACAGCTCAACCCAGATGAGGAAGCATTAACGATTGGTTTAGATGCTGTAACCCGGATGATTTCTCAGCTTTCTGAATGATCGGTGTATAGTTTTTATTCTAATGCAGAATCTATCTATGTAGAACAACATTAATTAGAGGAGGCATTAGAATGGCGAGAATAGGCGTGGAAGAAAGTCTTGCTAATGTAAAAGAAGCGTTGATGGAAATGGGTCATGAAGTAGTAGACTTGCGAAGCGAAGAAGATGCTGCTTACTGCGATTGCTGTATTATTTCAGGTCAGGATAAGGATGTAATGGGAATTACAGAAGCAGTAATCGCCGGGTCTGTAATTAATGCACAAGGTATGAGTGCCGAAGACGTTTGTCAAATGGTAAATCGTAAATTAACGTGATCATTCACCTGTTCCTCCTACAAGAACCTTTTTATGTTAATAGTCATATAAAGATAGTGGTATTAGCAAATTCTAAGAGGATGATGCAGGAGGAATGGATGAAGATGCGTTTAAATGAAAAAATACCGGAAATTAGTATAGCGAAAGAATGGCTAAATTCGGAACCATTAACTACGGAAACAATTAGCGGCAAACCAATATGTGTTCATTTTTGGTCAGTAAGCTGTAAACTTTGCAAAAAAGCAATGCCTAGCTTTGTGCGAATACGAGATACTTATACTGATACATTGCAAGTAATTTCTGTGCATACCCCTTTAACTGAAGATGATATGGATTTGGATGAAATTCGTAGCGTAGCAGCTAAAAATGATTTAACCGAACCGATTGCTATCGATAATGAAGAATCATTATCAAAAGCTTTTAACATTCATTTTGTTCCCGCATATTATTTGTTCGACCACTCCGGGAAGTTGCGTTATATTCAGCGAGGTAAAGTAAATGCAAAAATGCTGGAAAAACAAATACGGCGGCTAATTAGGTAAAGTGAAACTTCATTCTGTGGAGTTACAATATAATGAAAAAATGAGTCTGATCAAAAACATCTCTCTATCTAAAGGGAGATGTTTTTTACTGTCAAATCCTAACTTGGATTAAAAGGTATTGAACTTTAAATGGAAGCGAAATTAGTTTGCCGATAATATCTCAAAATTTAAACTTTTATAGAATAAAAAGTAAAACCTTTAAACGAACAGTTCTATTTAAAAGAGAAATTCGTGATTTTTGGTTTTTGCTTCAAAAAATCAATAGCGTTATTATGGCTCAAATTTTTAATACGAGTACAAGAAAGATCGTTTTCCTAATATATTTTATCTTTTTCCAAACAACTTTCCTATGAATAAAATCCGTAATGGTAATTGGTGAATTTTTTAAAAAATTTAAAAAAACAGTGGCAATTTATTTCGGAACCCGTTATATTTAATGTTACGAAAACTATTTAAGGGGAGGAAATGGCGTGGAGACATTTAAAAAGTTAAAGGATTATTTTTGGCCATATAAACGGTTTTTTTTACTGTCCTTGCTATTTTTATTTTTACTAACAGTAATAACGGTTATTTATCCAATTATCTTACAACAAACGATTGATAGCGTTGTTTTCAAAAACCGTTATGAATTAATCCCGTATATTTCTGGTGTATTTTTATTTTTAATGATTATTAAAGGCTTTGCGACATTTTATCATCAATATTTGGGAGATCTATTTGGTATTACGGCTGTATATAAACTGCGAGATGGTTTATATCATAAATTACAGAAGCTGTCCTTCTCTTATTATGATAACGCAAAAACTGGAGATATTATGTCCAGACTCACAGCTGATGTGGAAGGATTTCGTTTTTTTCTTTCTTTTGGTTTTGCCGAATTATTGCGCATTATCTTATTAATTACGATCAGCTTAGGGGTAATGTTTTATTTTTCAGTACCGCTCGCATTAGTGACAATGGCGGCAATGCCATTTCTTACTATAGTCGTTTTTCAATTTGATAAACGTGTTCACCCTGCATTTCGCAAGATTCGAAAGTCCTTCGGTAAACTAAACACAAGAGTGCAAGAAAATATTAGTGGTATGCATACGGTAAAATCTTTATCTAGAGAAGACTTTGAGATTGATCGATTTTCTCATAGTAATAATGATTACAAACAAAACTATCTAAATACATCCTTTATTTGGTCAAAGTATTTCCCCTTAATGGAATTTATCGGTAATTTTTGTGCTGTAGCGTTACTTGCTTATGGCGGTTTTTTAGTTATTAATGATAAGCTGTCGCTTGGAGCCTTAGTCGCTTTTTTTAGTTTAGTTTGGTATATTGTTGGACCTTTAATGAATCTAGGTTTTGTAATTAATCAATTTTCCCAAGCAAAAGCGTCTGCAGAGCGCTTGTTAGAAATCCTTGAAGCAAAAGAAAATATTGTTGAAACAAAGCAAGCAATTAACCAGCCAATCCAAGGACATGTTACATTTAAAAACGTCACATTAACTTATGCGACAGATAACGATCCAGCTTTAAAGGATATTAGCTTCAATGTAACCCCTGGTAAGAGTATTGGGTTGATCGGATCGACAGGTGCCGGAAAAACAAGTATCACCCAACTTATTACTCGTTTTTATGAACCAGATACCGGGGAAGTGCTTATTGATCAAATACCTGTATCAGGTTTTCAGCTGAAAACATTACGACAGGCAATCGGCTTTGTATTGCAGGAACCTTTTTTGTTTTCCGCAACAATCAGAGAAAATATTGCTTATGGTGATCCAAATGCATCCGAAGAACAGATTATCGATGCTGCTAAACGCTCACAGGCACATGATTTTATTATGAACATGCCAAATAGGTATAACACGATGCTTGGTGAGAGAGGAATGGGATTGTCAGGTGGACAAAAACAGCGGATAGCGATTGCAAGGGCAATATGCATTAATCCGAAAATCCTTGTTTTAGATGACGCTACTTCAGCAGTAGATATGGAGACGGAGTTTAAAATTCAGCAAGCATTACGGGAAGTAATGAAAGGCAGGACTTCGTTTATTATTGCTCATCGTATCTCTTCATTAAAACATGCTGATGAAATTCTTGTTTTAGAAGGAGGAAGAGTTATTGAGCGTGGAACACATGAGTTTTTAATAAACAATAAAGGAGCATATCAACGAATTTACGAAATTCAGTATCAAGATAAAGATGAAATTATGAAACGGCCACATGCTTAAAAGGGGGGGAATAAATTGTCAAAGGAACAACAAACCAAAGAGAAACATAACCATTTACAGCGATTTTATTATACGCAAGACCAGGTAATAGAAAAGCCATTTAATTGGCAGCAAATGCGGCGCTTACTTATTTATTTAAAGCCATATTCGAAAAATTATTTACCGGCTGCAATGCTTGCCATGCTTATTTCTACACTTATTCGATTAATCGTCCCAATATTAATTGGGAAGGTTGCCATTGACATAGTAATAAGCAATAAAAATATTACCATGCTTACTTATTTAGTTTTAGGAATAATAGTCCTCTATCTAATAAACTATCTAGCAAATGTATTTCGTATTAAATGGGTCAATATGTTAGGGCAAAATGTTATTTATGATATTAGACAACATTTATTTTCCCATGTGCAACGATTGTCGCATCGTTTTTTTGATTCACGTTCGGCCGGATCTATTTTAGTAAGAATTATGAATGATATTAATTCATTGCAAGAATTGTTTACAAATGGAATTATTAATTTATTAATGGATATCGTTACTCTCATAGGGATCATTGTTATTTTATTTGTTCTAAGTCCGAAATTAGCATTAGCGATTATGATCATCTTACCACTCATGTTTTATCTTACTACAAAGCTTCGTAGAAAAATTCGCAGATCATGGCAACAAGTTCGCATTCAGCAGTCAAGAATGAATTCTCATCTAAATGAGGCATTACAAGGAATGCGTATTACTCAGTCGTTTTCCCAAGAACTAGAAAATGCAGAGTACTTCCACGGGGTGAATTCGGATAATTTTGAGAGTTGGAGGGAAGCGACGAGAAAAAGTGCGATGTTTCGACCATTTGTAGAAATGAGCAATGCACTGGGAACCATTATTTTAATTTCTTATGGTGCCCATTTAATTTTATTAGGTCCGGAAAATGGAGGAATTGGTATAGGTACATTTGTTTCCTTTGCATTTTTTATTGGTATGTTTTGGGATCCGATATCTCGATTAGGACAGATGTATAACCAAATGCTTATGGCCATGGCGGCGTCTGAACGAATTTTTGAATTTTTAGATGAACGACCAAACGTAAAAGAGAAGGAAAACGCGTATGCTTTCACTGATATAGAAGGACAGGTAGAATTTGACAAGGTATCTTTTTCGTATGATGAGAAACGAGTTGCTTTGCAAGAAATATCATTAACTATAGAAGCGGGAGAGACAGTAGCTTTAGTAGGTCATACTGGAAGCGGAAAATCAACCATTGCTAACCTAATTAGCCGGTTTTATGATCCAGTAAAGGGCAGTGTTAAAATGGATGGGCATGATTTACGAAATGTTCGATTGGATAGTTTACGGCAGAAAATCAGTATTGTATTACAAGATACCTTTATTTTTTCAGGGACAATTATGGAAAATATCCGATTTGGCAGACCAAATGCAACGGATGATGAAGTAAGGCAAGCAGCCAAATTTGTAGGAGCAGATGATTTTATTAACCGTATGGCCAATGGTTATGAAACGGAAGTAGAAGAAAGAGGGAATATTTTATCAGCTGGTGAACGACAGCTGTTATCCTTTGCTCGAGCATTGCTGGCAGATCCACGTATAATAATATTAGATGAAGCGACTGCAAGTATAGACACAGAAACAGAAATCAAAATCCAATCAGCTCTTGCTAAATTATTAAAGAAAAGAACAGCGATTATTATCGCCCATCGCTTATCTACCATTCGTAAAGCCGATAAGATTTTTGTTTTAGAAAATGGGCGAATTATTGAAAGCGGAAATCATGAAGAACTAGTGCAAAAACAAGGTAAATATTATGGACTTATTAAATCGCAGTTTCAAATGTTAGATGTGATTTAAAAAAGAGGCAGCTTTGCACATAATCCTGTTAAGTAGACCATGAAAAAGAGTATGTTAAGAAGCGGTCTTTTCCCGGTACTAATTGGGGAAGGACCTTTAAATAAAAAAAATTTGTTATAGAAATCAAAACATTCTCCAGTAGCTTGAATGGCCTGCAAAATAAGTTTAGGATGTACTAATACAAATTCTCCGTTTTTTACTGGGAAAAGTTTGATTCGGTATCATCACGACAGGACTGCCAAAAAAGCGTTTTTCTTTTTCAAGGACAAGAAGTTCTACGACAGCGACACATCGCGTTTTTTCAAGAAGAAAAACACTCCTTGAATGAAGTTCACTCTATCCCGTCAGAAGTTCCAGATTGTAATTACTAACCGAGCGTTTGACGCTTTGTTACGTTAAATAGGGTATAAATCAAAGTATAAAAGTTGAGGGTAAAAATCTGTAGTTTTTATGTATAAATGTGTTGTTGTCAGGTTACGGTATTGAAGTCTTCACACTAGTCTGGTTTTCATAGATATGTATACTTATTAATCAAAAATAATGTACAAGAAACGATAACATCGGTAATATAGTAAACATACGGGCTTTAATATAAAGAAGTTGAGTTAAGGATTCAGTTTTGATGTACGGTTAGTAGATGATTTTTAAAGTATAAAAGTCTTTTGTTACGAGACATCATTTAGTATAGTAGAACTAAAGTGACGATGATAAGTTATGAACAAAGAATAAAGATGGAGGAAACACATGAAACGGGAATTTGCAGTAATTGGCTTAGGAAGATTTGGAGGAAGCATTTGTAAAGAGTTAAGCATAGAAGGAATGGAAGTACTTGCTATTGATAATAACGAAGATCGTATTAATGAATATAAAAATATAGCATCTCATGCAGTAATTGCTGATGCAACGGATGAAGTTTCTCTTAAAGAGTTAGGAATTAAAAATATTGATCATGTTATTGTTGCGATTGGTGATGATATTCAAGCTAGTATTTTAACGACGGTTATTTTAACCGAGTTAGGAATTAAAAAAATAACCGTCAAAGCACAAAATGATTATCATGCAAAAATTTTAAATAAAATTGGGGCAGATCAAGTTGTACATCCAGAGCGGGATATGGGAAAACGAATCGCCCATAGCATTATATCCAATAATATTTTAGATTACTTAGAGCTTTCGGATGATCATAGTATTGTAGAAGTAAAGGTTGGAGAAAAAATGCTTGGTAAAACATTGGCGGAACTGGATATCCGGGCAAATTATGGCTGTAATGTTGTTGCAATTAAGCATGGAAAAGATATCAATGTTTCACCAAGTGCTGACCATCGTTTTTTAGAAGGCGATATTTTAATTGTAATAGGTGCGGATAAAGATATTTTTCGGTTTGAAAAGCATTTAGTTATAGAAGAATAAAAAAACAAACAGCCAGAAAGGGATCTGGCTGTTTGTTTTTTATACTTCCATAATAATTGGTAAGATCATCGGGCGGCGCTTTGTTTTGTCATAAAGAAATGGAGCGATTGTATCGGTAATTTCATTTTTGATTTCTGACCATTGAGTTGTTTTACGTTCCATTACTTTTTCTAAGTGAGCAGATACTAATTTTTGAGCTTCATTGATCAAGTCTTCAGATTCCCTCATATAAACAAAGCCTCGTGAAATAATATCAGGACCTGCAGAAACTTTAAACTCTTTCATATTAATACTTACTACGACAATCACTAAACCTTCCTCAGAAAGGATTCGGCGATCTCTTAACACGATATTGCCGATATCGCCGACTCCGTTTCCATCAACATAAATGGAGCCGGAAGGGATTTTTCCAGCAATCGTAGCAATATCCTTTCCTAAAGCCAAAACATCTCCATTATCCATGACGAAGCAATTATCTGGATCAACATCACAAGCAGCTGCCAATTTGACATGTTCTTTAAGCATGCGATATTCTCCATGAATCGGCATAAAGAACTTTGGTTTTATTAACCGTAGCATTAATTTTTGTTCTTCTTGACTACCATGACCAGAGGTATGGATGTTTGTAAGTTTGCCGTGAATAACGTCTGCTCCTGCTCGGTATAATTTATTAATCGTCCGGCTAACACTAATTGTATTTCCAGGGATTGGGGACGAAGAGAATACAACTGTATCACCGGGAATGATTTGAATTTGTCGATGAGTACCATTAGCAATTCGTGATAAAGCTGCCATTGGTTCACCTTGGGATCCGGTACAAAGGATAGTTACTTCTTGAGCAGGTAGACGATTAATTTGATTTGCATCAATAAACGTATCTTTTGGAGCTTGAATATAGCCTAATTCCTGTCCCAGATTAATAGCCGACTCCATGCTTCTGCCAAATACAGCAATCTTTCGGTTATTTTGGACAGAAGCTTCTACTACTTGCTGCAGTCGATAGATGTTTGATGCAAATGTAGCAAAGATAACTCTTCCATCAACTCTGCTAAAAATATCTTTTATATTACCTCCAACCACTCTCTCTGATAATGTAAACCCGGGAACTTCACTATTTGTACTATCTGATAGTAGACAAAGTACTCCCTCGCTGCCGATTTCTGCCATTCTTGTTAAGTTAGCAGGCTCACCAACTGGTGTAAAATCAAATTTAAAGTCACCAGTGTGAACAATGTTTCCTGGTGGAGTTTTTACAACAATACCATATGAATCGGGAATGCTATGGGTAGTTCGGAAAAAGCTGACCGAGGTTTTACGGAACTTAATATAATCGTCTTCTTCAATGGTAATTAATTTAGCATTTCTCAATAGACCGTGTTCATCTAATTTGTTTCGTATTAATCCTATCGCAAGTTTACCAGCATATATTGGCACATTAAGCTCACGGAGAAGATAAGGAATGCCTCCAATATGATCTTCATGCCCATGAGTAATAAATAATCCTTTGATTTTGTCCTGATTTTGTACTAAATACGTGTAGTCAGGAATAACATAATCAATTCCAAGCAATTCATCTTCAGGGAATTTAATCCCTGCATCAATTAAAATAATCTCATCTTGAAATTGAACACCATACGTATTTTTACCAATTTCTCCAAGCCCGCCTAGAGCAAAAACAGCAGCTTGGTCATTTTTTACAAACTTCATTGGTTAGATGTTCTCCACGCGAAAATCTTTGGATTGTTTTTCATATGCTAAATGTGCTTCATCTAGTGCTTGAATATATTCAATATTATACTTGCGCTCGTTTATTCTTGTTCTAACTTCTCTGACAGATTCTCCTTCAACGTATGCACATTTTGTTCTTTCTCGAACTGGAATTTCATCAGCCCGCTCTTGATATAATATTTTATAAATCATCTCATCTCTCCTTGATTATTTCATTTTTATTTCTATTTTGAACACGATTTTTTGCTAAACAAATATCCTACCTTTTAAAATCACCACTAAAACGGTCTCCGTCATTTTTCCAAATCACGTATATTTTTTGTCTTTTTCCCGATATTTATGGTACCTTTATTGTGATTGGGTAATAATATCGATGATTAATGGTAGTCTTTTTTACAAGTAGTTGGTACACGTCCTTGACCTAAAAAGTCTTTCCAGCGTTTCTTAAGCTTTTCTTTTAGACGCTTTAACATGACGTGTCAGCTCCTTTCAAAGTTCTAAGAAAAGCAAGAAATACAATCTACCGATCCAATCCCTCTTATCTATAGTATAGTATGAGTTGAGGAATTTTGAAATAAAAATACGTTATTTCATAAAAATATTTATGATAGCAACTGGGTAGTATGCTTAGAGGTTTTTAGTTTTGGCCCTTTCATAATTACTTGTAATAGTTATTTATCCCACATGTAACTGGCAGTAAGACCTCTACTTCAATGTTACGAGCTGAACCCCAGGAGGATAAGTGGAGGAACTAACTGCAAGTCAAATACCCGATTCTGTTCATTCTAACAATCAGTAGGGGATAAAAGAAAACCCCCACTGATTTGATGATTCACTTTATACTTTTTTCGTAAAAAGATTTATTTGTTCATCGTCTACGAGTCAACAAAGTATGATAAGCATGTAAAAAAATATGTCCCGTTACTATGTACCTTCATCGGTTTTCCGTTGAATTTACAACGCACCTAAGCTGCCGAAAACTCTGACTTACTTCAAGAGTTATAGAGAATACGAAGAAGTCTAAGTGGAAGCTAACGTAACGGTACCTAATTGTCCAATTCGCTTGGGCCGATAGACAGGGGTAGGGGGATAAAGGAAAGTCCCACTGAATGAAGTATCCTTATAACTATACTTTAGTTTAAGCAGAGAAAATTATTTTATACATTGAGAGAGAAGGGGAAGAAATATGCATAAAAAAATTGTGTTCTTTGATATTGATGGTACTATATTAAACGAAACAAACAAAATTCCAAGTTCCACTAAGCAAGCGATTAAACAGCTGCAGGATAATGGAGTTTATGTAGCCATAGCCACCGGAAGAGCTCCATTTATGTTTGAACATATTCGTAAAGAATTAAATATTCACTCATTTGTCAGCTTTAATGGACAATATGTGGTGTTTGAAGAAGAAGAAGTTTATACAAATCCGATCAACAGCGATGAACTGGCGGATTTATACCAAGCAACTCTGAAACATAAATTTCCGATAGTTTTTATGAATCACCAACAAATGAAGGCAACTGTTCCGGATCACCCGTTTATTGATAAAAGTCTAAAAAGTTTAGATTTTAGTTACCCGGACGTTGACCCTGCTTTTTATAAACAGGAGTCGATTTATCAAGCACTACTATTTTGTGATGAGAAAGAAGAAAAGTTATTTGCAAAAGACCATAAAGCATTACATTTTCTACGCTGGCATGAGTATTCATGCGATATTATACCTCAAGGTGGTTCAAAGGCTGTCGGAGTTAAAAAATTAATTGAAGCAAGCGGATTAAACATTGAAGATACGTATGCATTTGGGGACGGTTTAAATGACATGGAGATGATTAAGGAAATCGGCACTGGTGTAGCTATGGGTAATGCTATTCAAGAATTGAAAACAGTAGCTGATTATACAACAGATCATGTTGAAAAAGATGGGATAGCTAAGGGATTAAAACAGTTAAGATTAATTTAATAAATATAGCGGCAGTTAGACAGCTGCCGCTATATTTATTCTACAGGTTTTGCGTTCTCAGGAACAGCAAAAGGGTTTTGTTTATTAATGTGATCATAGAACATAATACCGTTTAAATGATCAATCTCGTGCTGAAATACAACTGCTGCATAGCCTTTTAAGCGTAATTTCACAAGTTCTCCTTGCATCGTTGTTGCACTTACGGTTATCCGTGCATGCCGTGGAACATAACCTTCAACATCACGATCTACAGATAAGCAGCCTTCCCCGCCTGGAAGGTATGTTTTTTCTACAGAATGACTGATGATTTTAGGATTAGCCAGTCCATAGCTATATTTTCTTCCATTTGGTGCTTCAAAGTGAACTGCTATTAAACGTTTATTCACTCCAAGCTGGGGTGCAGCTAAGCCCACGCCAGCACGTAATTGATATTTTTTAGCCATTTCATCATCTTGACTATTTTTTAGAAATTGAAGCATTTTTTCCAGCAAATGTTTATCTTTGTCTTCTAACGGGATTGTTACCCCTTCAGAAACTTTTGTCAGTGAAGGGTGACCCTCCCGAACAATGTCTTTCATAGTAATCACACGTACCACTCCTATTCCAACATTCCATTAATTATTTTATCATATTTATATGTGTTATAGCATATTTTGACTATTGGATAGGGATATAGGCATTAATAGGTTCATTTTAAACAAGGATAAGCGCGATTACTGTTATATTACTAGCTTTTTAGATTGGAAGAACTTTTAATCCAGCATCTAATTGCCGTAAGAATTTCGTACTTCCAGAGTTATAGACAAGACAACTGAGAGAAACGGATCCTAAATCCCTATTCGTTCGGCCGACAGGACAAGTAAGACTTCCCGAATAAGCATCGCACGCAGAAAAAGTGCTTTCCTTTTTCAAAGTGCTTTCCTTTTTCAAGGAGAAGAAACAACCACGACAGCGATACTTCGCACGCAGAAAAAGCGTTCTTCTTTTTCAAGGACAGAGTTGGCTACGACAGCAACACACCGCACGCAGAAAAGTGTTTTTCTTTTCAAGGACAAGAAGGAACTACGACAGCACTACATCGCAGTTTTTCAAGGCCGCCTGCGAACTTAGCCTTTTGATCTACTCTTTGTAGAGAAAAACGCTTCTTGAATGAAGATTGATTTTATGAATAAAAAATTTACTTTGTCCGTTTTTGATTTTTGTACAAACTGATTTATGTTATACTAAAAAACATAATATTTGGTTCAGCAAAGTTGTAGGAGGTTAGAGTTTCATGTCAATAAAGAAGTTAGTAATTATCGCAGTAATTATACTTTCAATTTTAATCACTGCGTGTAGTAGTAAAACCTCGGAAGAAAAAATCCAGAACCATTTGGAAGAAGCGGTAGCTTTAGAAGAAGGGTTTGAAAAACAGCAAAGTAAAATAACAGATTTAGAAAGGCAAGAACAAAAATTATATAATAAAATAATCGATCTGGGCATGGATGAAATGGATCAAATAAAAAAACGTTCGGAACAAGCGCTTGAAACGGTTGATAAACGAAAAGAAGCAATTAAAAAAGAGCAGGAAAGTATTAAGCAGGCTAGAGAAGAATTTTCAAATATTGAGGAATTAATAAATGATCTGGAAGATAAAGAAGTAAAAGCAACCGCTGATAAAATGAACAAAGTAATGACTCAGCGTTATAATTCCTACGGTAAATTAAATAAAGCCTACAACGATGCATTGAAGTTAGAAAAAGAAATGTATGAAATGCTGCCTAAAAAAGATTTAGAACAAAAGACTTTAACTGATCAAGTTAATAAAATAAATGAAACTTACAATAAAGTAATTGAGTTTAATAAAGAATTTAATAAATATACACAGGAATATAATAAAGTTAAGCAAGGCTTTTATAAACAAGCAGGAATAGAAGGAACTAATAAAGATTCGGACAAGTAATTGTCTGAAGAGAAGTAAGGTTTAGAAGCATTCTCTTAAAAAAAGAGGTGCTTTTTTAAGTTTAAAAAACTATATCCCTTTTATACATTATGGATAACTTTTTTGACTATAGGAAAGCATAAAATTTTAGGGTTTATAGTATAAGAAAAACTACGGCTTTCGCCATAAAGACTTGGCGACAAGCCAAGTTTTTCTAAAAAAGTAACTTCGTCCAAATTAAGCGTTCGAACGTATAAGCACACTCCGATCTCCTTCCTACGATAAGCCAACATCGAATCGAATCTGAAGGAGGGCCAACTAAAGCGGGCTTGCCGCTCAGGCGTCGGCATACCTGTTTTAGAGTCATGTTTTCTTTATCACGAATGTAAGGATCTCTATGTTTTTCATTTTAAAAATGTGCTTATGATTTTGCTTACTGATGAGAAAAACGGCTTCTAAATCCCCGTTCGTTTGGGCGACAGGACAAGAAAAGCTTCGATAGCACTACATCGCACGCAGAAAAGTGTTTTTCTTTTCAAGGGCAGAGAAGCTACGATAGCACTACATCGCACGCAGAAAAGTGTTTTTCTTTTCAAGGACAGAGAAGCTACGACAGCACTACATCGCACGCAGAAAAGTGTTTTTCTTTTCAAGGACAGAGAAGCTACGGCAGCACTACATCGCACGCAGAAAAAGTGCTCTTTGAATGAAGTTTCCGTTGTCTTGCCAGAAGAGCTTCTATTTATGCACCGCTAAACGACGCTTCTAGCTTTTGTTCGTTATGAAAAGATAAAGTATGAACATGCATTGCCCGTAATTTTTATCCCGCATGTAAGGTGCCGTAAGTTTCTCTCAATAAGAGTTGAGTAAACATGGAGGAGTGTGAGAAACCGGCACCTAAATGCCCGATTGGTTCAACTAACATTCCTTGTTCCACGGACTGAAGTTTCACTTTATTGTACAAGTATAAATGTAAGGGAGAAGCATCGAGAATACATGATATAGGGGATGCGGACAGTTCCTTTATAAAAAGCTTACTAATATATCGTACCAAATAATACTTCTAAGACTTCAAGTTATTCCATAAAAATTAACGTATTATTGTTTGTCAATTCCTAAAAATTGTAATCGGAGTGCAACGAGTGTAATTTTTAACTTGGCAAGCTGTATAAAATATGAGATATCAAGTAATTTTTATATTGGAAAATAATTGTTTGTAATAATACAGATAAGAAAAAGTACTATAACAGGAAGTGGAGAAAGCGTTTTAATAAAAATGGTTATTTTTCAATTTATGTAAAAAGTACATAATGAAAACAAAGTGTTTGACCGTTACAAATAATTAAGCTAGAATTTAGATGAAAAGAAATTGTACTAATATTTTTTTGCATTTTTATGTAACAGTTTTGTGAATATCTTTTTCTAGTAAGTGCAAATAATTATCAGCCGTAAATAGTCTTAGAGGATGGTATAAATTGTACGTCTCTGGGGATTATTCACAAGCAAAAAAAGGGAATACCTTTAAAAGAAGTACAGTTTTTTTCGTTTTTGGGTAGGCTAGAAATAATAATACTAAAAGGATATAAGAAAGGAAGAGGTGAACTATTTTGAAACACGTATTAGAAAGTGTTGAAAGTCAGTTCGAAACGTTCCAAATTCTTAACGAAGATGGAAAGATTGTCAATAAAGATGATATGCCCGATCTTTCAGATGATGAATTAAAAGAGCTTATGCGCAGAATGGTTTACACTAGAGTATTAGATCAGCGCTCCATTGCATTAAATCGTCAAGGTCGCCTAGGTTTCTATGCTCCGACTGCAGGACAGGAAGCATCACAGTTAGGAAGCCAATTTGCGCTTGAAAAAGAAGATTTTATTCTTCCAGGATATAGGGATGTACCGCAATTAATTTGGCACGGACTTCCATTATACCAAGCATTTTTATTTTCTAGAGGCCATTTTCATGGAAATCAAATGCCAGAAGGAGTTCATGCACTAAGTCCACAGATTATTATTGGTGCACAATATGTTCAAGCTGCTGGTGTAGCATTAGGAATGAAGAAGCGCGGCAAGAAAAATGTTGCTGTTACTTATACTGGTGATGGTGGAACTTCACAAGGTGATTTTTATGAAGGAATTAACTTTGCAGGAGCATATAAGGCACCAGCGATTTTCTTTGTACAAAACAACTTCTTCGCTATTTCCGTTCCAGTTGAAAAGCAAACAAATGCTAAAACACTCGCACAAAAAGCGGTAGCTGCTGGGATAGAAGGTATTCAAGTTGATGGTATGGACGTACTGGCTGTCTATGCTGCTACGAAGCATGCCAGAGATCATGCAATTAGCGGTAATGGTCCAATGCTTATTGAGACATTAACTTACCGTTATGGTCCACATACAATGGCTGGAGATGATCCAACTCGTTACCGTACGGAAGACTTGGATAACGAATGGGAAAAGAAAGATCCACTTGTTCGTTTCCGTAAGTTCCTAGAAAGTAAAAATCTATGGTCAGAAGAAGAAGAAAATAAAGTGATTGAAGAAGCGAAGGAAGATATTAAGCAAGCCATTAAACAGGCTGACCAATATCCAAAACAAAAAGTTACAGATTTAATTTCAAATATGTTTGAAGAACTTCCATATAATTTACAAGAACAAATGGAAGAATATAAAGAAAAGGAGTCGAAGTAAATCATGGCACAGATGACAATGATTCAAGCCATTACAGACGCGTTACGCACAGAACTCAAAAATGATGAAAATGTGCTTGTATTTGGGGAAGATGTCGGTAAAAATGGCGGCGTGTTCCGTGCTACTGATGGATTACAAGCTGAGTTTGGTGAAGAACGTGTATTTGATACACCACTAGCAGAATCAGGAATTGGCGGTCTTTCCATTGGACTTGCTTTACAAGGATTTCGTCCTGTACCAGAAATTCAATTCTTCGGCTTCGTTTATGAAGTAATGGATTCAATTAGCGGACAAATGTCACGTATGCGTTATCGTTCTGGTGGTACACACATAAACCCTATTACAATTCGTTCACCATTTGGCGGCGGAGTGCATACGCCCGAATTACACGCTGACTCTTTAGAAGGATTAATTGCTCAACAACCAGGAATTAGAGTGGTCATTCCATCAACACCGTATGATGCAAAAGGCTTGTTGATCTCGGCAATTCGTAACAACGATCCAGTGTTATTCTTAGAGCATATGAAGCTGTATCGCTCATTCCGTGAAGAGGTTCCTGAAGAAGAGTATACCATTGACTTAGATAAAGCTGATGTAAAACGAGAAGGTACAGATGTAACATTAATTGCTTATGGCGCAATGGTTCATGCTTGTCTTAAAACAGCAGATGAACTGGAAAAAGACGGAATAAGCGCTGAAGTTATTGACTTACGTACTGTTTCACCTCTAGATATTGATACAATTATTACATCCGTAAAGAAAACAAATCGTGTAGTTGTTGTTCAAGAGGCTCAACGTCAAGCAGGGGTTGCTGCAAATGTTATTGCAGAAATTCAAGAACGTGCCATTTTGCATCTAGAAGCTCCTGTATTACGTGTTACCGCTCCTGACACCGTTTATGCATTTTCTGAAGCGGAAGAAGTATGGTTACCTAATCACAAAGACATCATTGAAAAAGTAAACCGTGTCATGAACTTTTAATAAGAGACAGGAGGTAAAATTTTATGGCTTTTAATTTTAAATTACCTGATATCGGAGAAGGAATTCACGAAGGTGAAATCGTCAAGTGGTTCGTCAAAGAAGGTGACGAAGTAAAAGAGGATGACGTCCTATGTGAGGTTCAAAATGATAAAGCAGTTGTTGAAATCCCTTCTCCAGTTGATGGTACAGTAGAAAAAATTCATGTTGAAGAAGGAACAGTAGCAGTTGTTGGTGATACACTTATTTCATTTGATGCAGAGGGTTATGAGTCAGATGATAAGGTATTAGAAGATTCAGAAGAAGAAGCACAAGCACCTAAAGCTGAAGAAACAAAAGAAGTAACTACTCAAGCTGCTGATAGCAAAGATCAAGATAAACGAGTTATCGCAATGCCATCTGTCAGAAAATATGCTCGCGACAATGGTGTGAACATTTCGGATGTAACTGGATCAGGAAAGAATGGTCGCATCCTGAAAGAAGATATTGATAGCTATCTGAAGGGAGATCAACCCGCTGCAGCAGAGGTTAAAACTGAAGAAACGGCTAATACAGAGAAAACAGCTGCAACAGCTACTGCAGGTGACTTCCCAGAAACTCGTGAAACAATGAGTGGAATTCGCAAAGCAATAGCTAATGCAATGGTTAATTCTAAAACAAAAGCGCCTCACGTTACCTTACTAGATGAAGTAGATGTTACTGCATTAGTGGCTCATCGTAAGAAATTTAAGCCAATTGCAGCCGAACAGGAAATCAAGCTGACTTATTTACCATACGTTGTAAAAGCGTTAGTTTCTGCATCGAAAAAGTATCCTATCCTTAATGCTTCTGTAGATGATGAAACAAATGAAATTGTTCACAAACACTACTACAATATTGGGATTGCAGCAGATACAGATAAAGGTTTACTAGTTCCAGTAGTTAAACATGCTGATCGCAAATCTATTTTTGAAATTTCCAAAGAGATTAATGAATTGGCAGACAAGGCTAGAAGTGGTAAACTAGCACCAGATGAGATGAAAGGTGCAACGAATACAATTACTAATATCGGATCTGCAGGCGGTCAATGGTTTACTCCAGTACTAAACTATCCAGAAGCAATAATTCTTGGTATTGGACGTATTGCAGAAAAACCAATTGCTCGTGATGGAGAGGTAGTCATTGCACCTGTACTCGCATTATCATTAAGCTTTGATCATCGCATTATTGATGGAGCTACGGCACAAAAAGCTCTAAATCAAATCAAGCGATTATTAAGCGATCCACAATTAATTATGATGGAGGCGTAAGGTATGGTAGTAGGAGATTTCCCAATTGAAGTAGACACACTTGTCGTTGGAGCTGGTCCTGGTGGATATGTTGCAGCTATTCGTGCTGCTCAACTTGGACAAAAAGTAACGATCGCGGACAAAGGCGCATTAGGTGGAGTTTGTTTAAATGTAGGATGTATTCCTTCAAAAGCATTGATTCAAGCTGGCCATCTGGCTGTACATGCACGAGGTAATGAAGAACTCGGTATTAAAACGGAAAATGTGTCCATTGATTTTTCCAAAGTGCAAGAGTGGAAGGGCAGTGTCGTTAAAAAGCTTACTTCTGGAGTCCAAGGGCTATTAAAAGGGAATAAAGTTGATATTGTTAAAGGTGAAGTTTACTTTGTAGATAAAAATACAGTAAAAATTATGGATGATAAAAAGTCACAAACATATACGTTTAATAACTGTATTATTGCAACAGGTTCTAGACCAATTGAAATACCAGGCTTTAAATTTTCCGACCGTGTATTAGATTCTACAGGTGCGCTTAACCTTAAAGAAATTCCTAAAAAAATGGTCGTTATTGGTGGAGGATACATTGGTACGGAGCTGGGAACTGCTTACGCTAATTTCGGTACAGAAGTTACGGTATTGGAAGGAACGAAGGACATCCTTGGCGGTTTCGAAAAACAAATGAGACAGGTGGTTAAAAAGCGCCTGAAAAACAAAAATGTTACGATTATCACGGAAGCAATGGCTAAAGGTGTGGAAGAGTCGAAAGACGGTGTGAAAGTAACATATGAAGTTAATGGAAAATCAGAAACTGTTGAAGCCGATTATGTATTGGTAACAGTTGGTCGCCGTCCAAATACAGACGAACTTGGACTAGAACAAGTCGGTATTGAAATGGATGATCGTGGTCTAATTAAAATTAATAAGCAATGCCGTACAAACTTTGATAATATCTATGCTATTGGTGATGTTGTTTCAGGAATGCCACTAGCTCATAAGGCTTCTTATGAAGGTAAAGTAGCTGCTGAAGCAATTAGCGGTGAAAAAGCTGAAATTGATTATATTGGTATGCCAGCAGTTGTATTCTCTGAACCAGAATTAGCTACCGTTGGTTATACAGAGCAAGAAGCAAAAGATGCTGGATTCGATGTAAAAGCTGCTAAATTCCCATTTGCTGCCAATGGTCGTGCATTGTCATTAAACGATAGTGATGGATTTATGAAATTGATCACACGTAAAGAGGATGGCTTAGTTATTGGTGCACAAATTGCCGGTCCTAACGCAAGTGATATGATTGCAGAATTAGGACTAGCTATCGAAGCTGGAATGACAGCAGAGGATATCGCCTTAACCATCCATGCTCATCCAACACTTGGAGAAATTACCATGGAAGCTGCTGAAGTTGCTTTAGGTACACCAATTCATATGTTATAAAATAAAATGGGAGAGCTAATCTTTTAAAGGTTGCTCTCCTTTTTATTATCCAGCAAACGATATCCGTTCTTACATGATAGATATCGTTTTTGAGAGTAGTTTTGTCTAGCTTATGCGGCAAACTCATGAATATGAAAAATACATATACATAGTCAAGTGATACATTATATAATTATGTTGTTTCCTCCGCAACTATTTGTTTCAACTTTTTTATAATTTCTTGTTTGGATACTTGCCCAGATATTCGCTCAACTGTCTTTCCGTTTTTTGCGATTAGCAATGTGGGAGAGGCAGGATCTATGAGTTCTTTTACTTCAGAAAGCTCTTTTTTCTCGGTTTCTACAGGACTAAATTCATTCGGATAATTAGCTTTAATTTCAATAATCGCATCGTAATAGATGTTTTCCAACTTATTATTAGTGGAATGGGTGTAGAATACTACATCATACTCCTTTGGTTGAAAAGATATAATATTAATGGTAGAAGCATTTGATTCTCCGCAACTAACTACCAGTAGCAATAAAGAAATAAAAATGGGGACGATTCGTTTAATTATCCTCACCTACTTTACTGTCGTATTCCTATTTATAAGTTTAACAAATATATAGGTGCTAAACTTTGCTGTAAACAAACTGTTATTAAGTTGAAAGTGTTATGTTAGATTTGGTAATAAATTTACTGATTCTAACATGAAACAGTAATAAATAATCGCTATTTGTCGAATGCACTAGCAATTTCTATATTATAAGTGGTTGGATATTATGATCCATTCTTTTTAGAAACGATTCATAATTTGTGAAGAAATAAGACAGAATGGATTTGTTGGGGGAAGTGATTTAGTTGTTCGGGGACTGGAATAAGTGTTTTAACTACGTAGCAATGACGAAGTTTTATCTGCATCTAAGGTTTTTTAAGACTCCCATTTCAACAGTTATGAGAAAATGAAGATGTCAAAGTGGGAGAAAACGGTATCTAAATGCCCAATTGGACAGGACAGGCTAAGCTTCATTAGCAGTACACACTACACGAAGGAAAAGTGCCTTTCTTTTTCAAAGACAAGATAGGCTTCGACAACGCACACCACACGAAAAAGAGTGTTTTTCTATTTCAAGGACAAGTGTAGATTATAAATCCTTGTCAAACATTAGATGAGGTAAAGCAAAATAAATCCGCTATCAATGGAATTTAAAGAAGATGACTCCTATTCAATATAGAAATCATCTTCTAGATGCACAACTCTTTTTTAGTTTGTCCTAGACATAGGTGTCAGTTTAAGCTCCTTACCCTTTTCTTTTTCCGGTTAAATCAAATTCTTTTGCTTCTCTCCTAAATGATTTTACTAAGGAGAAAATTACCAGAATCATAATAATTGCAAATGGGAAGGCGGCAATAATTGATGCAGTTTGTAGGGCGCTTAATCCACCCTGCCAAAGAAGTACAGCTGCGGCACTTGATTGAATGATACCCCAAATAAATTTGACAGAGTTTGCAGGATCAAGGCTTCCTCCAGTTGTTTGCATACCAAGCACAAAGGTTGCTGAATCTGCTGAGGTGATAAAAAAGGTACAGATTAGTAAAATAGCGATAACCGAGATTACCGTACTAATCGGGAATTTTTCCAATACAGCAAATAATGCTGTTTCTTCTCCTAGATCATTTATCGTCTGAATAATATTTGCATCCTTAAAAACTTCTAAGTGAATAGCGGAACCGCCGAAAACGGAGAACCATAGTGCACCGAAAATTGTTGGCACAAGTATAACACCTAAAACGAATTCGCGAATCGTTCTCCCGCGTGAAACCCTTGCTATAAACGTTCCTACAAAGGGTGCCCATGCAATCCACCAGGCCCAATAAAAGAAGGTCCATTTATTTTGCCAATCTGAATTTGCCTCGCTAAACGGTGTCATGCGTAAGCTCATACTAGGCAAATTTTGAATATAGCTTCCTAATGTAGTAGTAAAATAATTCATAATAAAATTAGTTGGACCTAAAAATAAAACGAATAACATAAGTAGTACTGCAAGAGCAAGATTTGCGTTACTTAAATATTTGATCCCTTTATTCAGTCCTGTCATTGCTGAAGTTATATAAAATACAGTAACAATGGCAATAATAATAAGCTGTACGGTGATAGTGGATTCTAATCCAGTTACATAGGAAAGCCCTCCGCTAATTTGGATTGCTCCTAAGCCAAGTGAAGTGGAGACCCCAAATATTGTTGCGAATACAACAATAAAATCAATTACTGTACCCCATGTACCTTTAATTCGATCGCCAAAAATTGGTTCAAGGACAGCACTTACAACTCCAGGGGCTTGTTTACGAAATTTGAAATACGCTAGCGCAAGTGCGATAGTTGCATAAATCGCCCATGGGTGAACACCCCAATGAAAGAAGCTATATTGCATGGCGGTTATAGCCGCATCATCTGTTTCTTTCGCACCAAACGGTGGTGTATGATAATGGGATATTGGTTCAGCAGCTCCCCAAAACACTAGCCCAATCCCCATTCCGGCGCTAAATAGCATGGCGAACCAGGTTAAGTAGCTGTATTCCGGCTTGTCACCAGGTCGCCCTAATTTAATGTTCCCATATTTGGAAAATATCAGATAGATCGAAAACACAACAAATGCGGTTGCACTTAATAAATAAAACCAACCAAATTTATCTACAAGAAATGTTTGAATAATGTTTGTAACATTATCCAAATTGGCATTTGGCCATACGTCTTTTGGAATGATTCCCCAAATAATAAATAATGCTACAACAATTGCTGAAATATAAAATACTCGTGTTACTTTTTTCACAAAAATAATCCTTTCTATTTTTATTTTTTGGTTAATTATGTAGACGTACTTATTGTATTAAAACATATAGCATGGTATTTATTCAAATAACAAAACTTGTTTTTACTATTCCCTGACAGACTATAAATAACCAGTTCCAAATAATTTAAAAAGCCAAAATATGATGTCAAAAGCATCTGCTTTTTTATACTATAGGAAAGTATAAAGTGAAACTTCATTCAGTAGGAGTTTTCTTCCCTCTCCTACTGAATGTTAGTTGAACGAATCGGGCATTTAGGTGCCGTTTTCTCCCACTTAGACCCTTTTGTATCAACTCAGGTCTTACGGCACCTTACATGCGGGATAAAACTTTAGGCTTTATAGTATAAGAAAAACTATAGCTTTCGCCATAAAGACTTGGCGACAAGCCAATTTTTTCTCAGTTTTCATTGTCAATATTTTTCCTGAAGTTTATAATAATGGAGACAATATTCGAGATTGTATAATCAGGAGGGATTGAATGAGGAAAGTCGGAATCATTATAGCACTTATTATCACTATCTTGCTTGCCGGATGTGCCAATGAAAACTTTGAAAATAATCAATCTACAAAGAGAGAAAATCCAAAAGAAGAAAAAGAGACTGGCTTTCAAGTAGAACATAGCTCCCAAAACGCTGAAGATAAGCAAGAAAAGGCACAAGTGAAAACAAAAGAAATAACGGAGCAAGACGGTCCTAAATATACAGTAGCTGAAAATGCTACAATTGTACCAATTAATAAGGATATAAACGAAAAGGTAGTCCTATTAACAATTGATGACGTTCCGGATAAATATTTTTTGGACATGGCTAAAACATTAAAACAACTAGATGCCAATGCAATCTTTTTTGTTAATGGACATTTTTTACATACGAAAGAACAAAAGGATTTCCTTAAGCAAATTCACGACATGGGATTTGTTATTGGTAACCATACATACAGTCATGCAAAACTTCCAGATTTAACAGAACAAGAACAAACAAAAGAAATTGTTAAAGTTAGTGATCAAATTGAAGAAATAATTGGAGAACGTCCTAAATTTTTTCGTGCTCCACATGGTATGAATACAGATCACTCCAAACAAGTTGCTAAACAAGAAGGTATGGTTATTATGAACTGGACATATGGTTATGACTATTTTGCTCCTTATCAAGACGCTAAAAAACTGACTAAGGCCATGGTAAGTGGCGAGGGGCCGGAAGTAGACGTGCCATATTCACTATTGAAGCCAGGAGCAAATTTGCTGATGCATGATCGAGAATGGACAAATAAAGCGTTGAAAGATATTGTGACAGGTTTAAGAGAAAAAGGTTATGAAATGGTTGATCCACACACAATTAAAACTTTAAATTATTAAATATAAGTTTTAAACGGCTCCTATCAAGAGTCGTTTTTTTACTATCTAAGATTCGTTTCTACATAGTGGATATCTTTTTTGAAAGTAGCTTCGTTCAAGCTTATGCGCTGTAGCACACGTCTTCTTCCTATAATAAGTCAACATCGACTCGAATCTAAAGGAAGGCCGCCTAAAAGCGGGCTTGCCGTCCATCGTCGACATCCCCCTGTTTTTAGAGGCATGTTTTCTTTATTCCGAATGTAAGGGGGGGGTATTTCTCTCATTTGAAAAAATCCGTTTATTATTTTATCAAACTTTATGAGAGAAACGGCTCTTAAATTCCTGGCTCGTTTGGGGACAAATAGGACTTCTTGATTAAGTATCGTATACGAGAAGAAGTGCTTTGCATTTTTAGGGACGTCGATTACAAATGGGTTGCACAGGAGTCTTGCGGCACCTTAGATCCAGGATAAGTTACTTAGCAGTTAGCAGTTACCTGTTCATTTATATATGCGATTGCCAGTCATGAAAATCCTAAAGGGTTGATCCAATTTTTTAAAGAGTAGGGAAATTAACTTTAAACGCTAGAGTCAAAGAAGAAGCTCATAAGTTTTAATTGATAATAATATAATGAGACATACTATATGGGATTGATTTTTTAAATATGACATATTATAATATGAATAAGCTAGCATATTATGCAAAGGGGTTGGCACTAATGGGGACTATTGTATGCCAAGATTGTCATAAGATCATTGAACAATATGAAAATGAAAAAGTTGTTACACTTTATAGTACTTGTCCGACTTGTCGCAAAAATAAATAATAAGCGATATAGCTGTCAGCTTGTAGGGAAGGTTGTTCTCTACAGGCTTTTTTGTACGTTAAAAAATTTACTGCAGATTTCTTTTACATTGTAAATATTACGCCAACCCAACTCGAGAATCACTTGATTGAAAGGGGATGTACTTGCACGTCGAAGTATTTTTACTTAAACTAGACTAAGTAGTTGCTTTTGTTTGTTTAAGTAGTGTCAAAAGAAATATGAACACTCTTCGACATTAAGTTTTGACGATTGATCTTTACACAAAGACGGGAGCCAAACTTTGTTGCGTAAGACCCTTGACCCTGTCATGCTTGTCACTCAATCTATAATCTTAGTGGGTAAAGGCGTTCAAAATTCTTTTCATAAAAGGGATTCTTTTTGCCCACAATGTACTAATATCAAGGGTATCAAGTTTTAATTAAAAAACTTTTGACAGTAGATTTGTTGCATGGGAGGGTAACTTAATGAATTATCATTATCCAATAGATGAAACATGGCTAAAAGAAGAAGTGATACAAGTGGTTCAATTTTTTACCCTAGTAGAGCAGGCATATGAGAAAAAAGTAGAACGTGATGTATTATTGGCTGCTTATCGAGCATTTAAACAGATTGTACCTTCGAAAAGCGAAGAAAACAAACTATTTAAGGCTTTTGAACAAAGTTCTGGCTATTCAGGTTATCAAGCTGTAAAGCAGGCAAGATCAACTGAAAAACCTTTTCTATCCATAAGAAAAGAGGAAAAGCTTCGTTAATAAGCTTTTCCTCTTTTATCCTTATATTGTTATACTATAGGAAAGTATAAAAATTTTAGGGTTTATAGTATAAGAAAAACTACGGCTTTCGCTAAAGACTTGGCGACAAGCCAAGTTTTTCTAATAAATCATTTAACTTTGAGTGGATTAAAGAATTATTTGTTATTTAAAGCAAGGTTATAAAATGGCAATAAATGATCAATAGTAGATTTTGCTAGCTGTAAAAAAGTAGTGCCATTATAAACGCGCTTATCTTCCTTAGAATAATGTCGCCCAATTAAAAATTCAGCCTTTTTTACATCTCGAAAACGTTCCACATCTTTCTCCTCTAAATCACTTATCTGCTTAGCACCTTTTTTAGTATGATCTAAGGAGATAACGAAATCTTCAGGAAGTTGTTTTAAACGGTTAAAATCATTAAGAAACGCTTGAGCGATTGCTGATTTATGATCCAATTCATAAATAAGTGCTAACCAAATAAATACATGATCATCAAACAACCCAACTTGAAAATGTGGATGTTTCTTATAGCCCCGTTTGTTATTGGTCACTGCTAGCCACGTATCATTAGGCGGATTAACTGTCCTTCTGGCATGTTTAGCTATATGTAAGAACATCTCATTGCCTAATTGAGTTGCTAAATAATCAGTTAATTCGTTACCTATTTCTCTAAACTTAGGTTGAATTCGAGCTTGAATAGCTTCCATACGAGCTTCAAGTCCATCAATTGTAAATGTATCAAAATCTCTCTCTTCAAAACCTGTAAATGACATCTTATTCATCCTTTCTTTAACCAACTTTACTGTTAAGGTAATCAGCTATTTAGCTTTGTCCCGTATCAAGGTGCTGTATGGCCCTTCCTTTAGAGGGAGGGAATGCCAAGAAGTCTAATTGGGAGATAACGGTACCTAAATTCCTGATTCGTTTAGATTGACAGGCCAGGCAGCAATACATCGCACGCGGAAAAAGTGCCTTTCTTTTTCAAGGACAGAGTTGCTGCGGCAGCAATACACCGGCAGAAAAAGGGTGCTTCTTTTTTCAAGGCATCTGCGAACTTTGCCTTTGATTTACTGTTTGAGATAAAACTCCTTGAATGAAGTTTCACTTTATTACAATTTATAATTATTATTAAGTATGGATGAAAACAAGTCAAGCTATACGTATTATAATTAATGTAATATGCTGTTCAAGCATAAAATCAAATGTTTAAGAACAATTTATAATTGGGAATATAGTATTTAAGATTACATTTTTCATAAATATGCTCCCTTTAATAAAGAAGTAATGGTTTTACCTGTTTTTCTCAATGAATGGAATAGTTAAAAATCTACGTATGTATAAACAAAGGTTTGTTTTATAGAATAGGTCACTCTGTATCGAACCAATCCCTACAAATATTCATAAATATATTAAAAGGAATCCTGCAATGGGAATGGAAAGGGTGTGTACCAATTGAAATACGTAATGGAAGTTCTACATCGTAAAGAAGCCGAGGAGAAATTACCTGTCATACGTATGGAAATCGATTATGAACTGGTTACACTATACGATGCTATGAAAAATAACGATAAAATAGCGATAATAAAAAGTAAGGAAAGATTAAAGCAATTAAGAAAACAATTATTGGAATTAAGTCAGGTATAATTAGATAGGTTAATTTGGCTTTCATTTACACTATAGGAAAGCATTCCTGTAATAAAGCAAAATGAGGATTGTACAAAAAAAGCCCTCTTGGTATGATACGAGGTGTCCAAAGCTAATCAGCAAAAAGGACCCTTAATTTAAACCAAGGAGGACTATTATGAATTATACACAAAATAAAAAGATATCGCAACTAACGGATAAAACTTTGATTGTAGGAGTCGACATCGCTAAAAATAAGCATGTTGCGCGTGTTCAGGATTTCCGAGGAATTGAATTTGGAAAACCACTTTATTTTAAAATAATGAGCTAGAAGGTTTTCACCGTTTTATGCACTGGGCAGATGAATTAGCCATCCAACATAATAAATCAAATATGATTATTGGTATGGAACCAACAGGTCATTACTGGCTTCCAAGATGGCCGTTATTCTGAGCCGCATTTACCGGAAGGAATTTACGCAGATCTTCGAGAAGGCATGAATATGTATGATCAATTAATAAAGGACCTTCAAGCAGTACAAGGACGCGTCCACCAATGGCTTGACAGGTATTTTCCAGAATATACAATGATCTTTTCAAAATGGGAAGGGGACTCCTCGTTACAAGTCTTAAAGATGGGCTTGTTTCCAGATGAAATAGCTGGAACAGATGAAATGACCATTTTGGCTGAAATACGTAAAAAAGTTAAAAGGGGAGTTGGATTGAAAAAGATCCGCCAGCTAAAAGAAGCTGCACGCCATTCTATTGGCATTCATTAAGGAAGGCAAAAACCTGGCCAGGTTAAAAATTAAAATCTTAATGGACCAATATACTCTTCTTCACGAAAAAATCAGTGACGTGTGGGAAAGGGTAAAGGAAATTACTAGCACGATTCCTGGTGTAAAGGAAATAAAAGATATCAAAGGCGTAGGTGACAGCACAGTTGCCTCATTTCTAGCAGAAGTAGGGGATTTAAACAACTATGATCACCCAGAACAAATTATTAAATTAGCTGGATTAAATTTAAAACTGGCTACGTCAGGAAAATGGAAAGGCAAAACAGTTATTACCAAGAGGGGGCGTCCTAAATTAAGAGCCCTATTGTTTAAAGTTATTTTGCCTTTAGTCCATCATAACCCTGCATTTAAAGCATTACATGAATATTTTACAACAAGAAAAGAAAATCCGTTAAAGAAAAAGCAATCCTTGATAGCACTATGTTGTAAGTTGATTCGAATTTTGTTTGCGGTAGGTACGAAGCAAGTAGCATTTAGTGCAGAAAAGATGTTACGCGACATTCCGCATTTTCGATT
>NZ_JAHLNO010000005.1 GCF_018916875.1 Virgibacillus proomii
GACGCTTCGTTACAAGTCTTAAAGATGGGCTTGTTTCCAGATGAAATAGCTGGAACAGATGAAATGACCATTTTGGCTGAAATACGTAAAAGAGTAAAAAGGGGAGTTGGATTGAAAAAAGATCCGCCAGCTAAAAGAAGCTGCACGCCATTCTATTGGCATGAAGGAAGGCAAAAACCTGGCCAGGTTAAAAATTAAAACCTTAATGGACCAATATACTCTTCTTCACGAAAAAATCAGTGACGTGTGGGAAAGGGTAGAGGAAATGACTAGCACGATTCCTGGTGTAAAGGAAATAAAAGATATCAAAGGCGTAGGTGACAGCACAGTTGCCTCATTTCTAGCAGAAGTAGGGGACTTAAACAACTATGATCACCCAGAACAAATTATTAAATTAGCTGGATTAAATTTAAAACTGGCTACGTCAGGAAAATGGAAAGGCAAAACAGTTATTACCAAGAGGGGGCGTCCTAAATTAAGAGCCCTATTGTTTAAAGTTATTTTGCCTTTAGTCCATCATAACCCTGCATTTAAAGCATTACATGAATATTTTACAACAAGAAAAGAAAATCCGTTAAAGAAAAAGCAATCCTTGATAGCACTATGTTGTAAGTTGATTCGAATTTTGTTTGCGGTAGGTACGAAGCAAGTAGCATTTAGTGCAGAAAAGATGTTACGCGACATTCCGCATTTTCGATTACAGAATGTAGCCTAGAGACATAACGTTTCCCATGTATGAATGAGAATGTAAAACGTTTATTTTTAGAGGAATGATCCATAACAATTGAAGCACGGAGCAGCCGGCTTTAATTAAAGTAGAGTACATTATATTTCTATCATAGAAGTGGTTCGTCGTCGCGTTTTACGTATCAGCAAGTATTCTTTAAATTAAGAGTGCCTTTCATGACGAAGTCTTTAAGTTTTGGTAGTATTATACTAAGAGCTTTCGAATGGAGGAGAACTCAAATGAATAAAGAACAACGTGATGAGGTTTTTAATCAAGCAAAAGAGTGGATATACGAAGCCGGTAAAGAGATAAGAGATCAAATTCACGCTCCATTAGTTATCGATACAAAATCAAATCCGAATGATTTAGTGACGACCATGGATAAAGCTACTGAAGAGTTTTTTACCAAAAAAATTAAAGATACCTTTCCGCATCATTTCATTTTAAGTGAAGAGGGCTATGGTGACAATTTAAAATCAATGAATGGAACGGTGTGGATTATTGATCCGATCGATGGAACGATGAATTTTGTTCATCAAAAAAGAAATTTCGCTATTTCTATTGGAATATATTATGATGGGGTTGGAGAAATAGGTTTTATATATAATGTGATGGAAGATATTCTCTATAGTGCTAAAAAGGGAGAAGGCGTTTATAAAAATAATGATAAGCTACCAAAGTTAAGACAAAATATTCCTTTTAATGAAACAATGTTAAGTTTAAACCATTTTTGGCTATGTGAAAATCGACTAGTGGATGAAAAAGTAATGCAAAAACTTGTAAAAGATGTAAGAGGAGCACGCACTTACGGATCAGCAGCATTAGAATTTGCATATGTAGCCGAAGGAATTATTGATACCTATTTAACACTAAGTCTTTCTCCTTGGGATTATGCAGCTGGTATCGTTATTGTTAATGAAGTTGGTGGGGTGACTACTACTGTTGATGGAGATACGATAAATATGCTCCATAAATCATCTGTAATCACAGGAAATCGAAGTATCCAGCAAACAATATTAAACGACTACGTAAAGAAAGCAAGAAAGTGACTAATTGTCACTTTCTTTTCTTTTTAAAGCTAATTCCTGTACCCATAAAAACGCAACCCAGTACCAAAAATAGAATTACGAGCCAAATATTACGATAGGCGATTGCAATACCAACGCCAATAAACATAGATATTACGAGAAAAGCCAATAATAACATTGGCCAATTTATTTTTTTCATTTTCCCATTCCACCTCTTTTTCTCAAAATCTAGTATATCCGAAAGAGTTGGTGAGTTCAAAGGGGATAACCTCTATACCTAGGGAAGTTGTATAATAATAACTGGCGAAGCAGATAAATATTTAGTATGATGGTACAAGGATCATCAATATATAAATAATTGGATGAATAGTTATGGGGGATGGCTATGGATGGAAGTTTCAGTTTTGTTTTTGATTTTCTTTTAGAACAGTATGGAACCAAAAACATTTTTTTGAAATTATATATCATCAATTTAATTTTTAGTATTATTTCCTTTAAGCTTGGGTTTGCGCGAAAACTGCCAGCATTAAAAACGATTATTGTATACATAATGCTTTTAATTGGAGTATACTTACTAACTATATTTAGCATTATGCAACTGCCGATTACAGAAAGTTTAATTGTTATTTCTGTTGTTTTAGCGATTTATCGGTTTAGACTTCATCGAGAGCGTAAAACAAGATAGTTTACATAACATGTAACGAAGTATGCATGGTTTTACCTGTGTGTGTTCAAAAAGAGGATAAGAGACTTGATGTCGGCTAACGTTACAACGTTCTTGAAAAAATCGTGAAGTTAGTTTTCGAAGCTTCTCTGTCCTTGAAAAAGAAGAACGCTTTTTCTGTGTGCGGTGTATTGCTGCCGAAGCTTTCCTTGTCCTGTTGAGCTAATACGAATCGGGCATTTAGATGCTGTTTCTCTCGCAATGTCATTAAGATAACAGAGACGAAAGAAATATGTATCTATAATATGTAGGGGTTTTTACCAGACTTTTTTGACAATTCTCTTTAATGATTAATATAGTGTTTTATTTACTTAAGTTTTAAAACCAGAGGAGGGAAACCATATCCTCTGGTTTTAACTTTAAATAAAGTCATTTGCTGCTTTTTTTTCTTCATACAAGCGGAATTTTCCTGTTGCGTGGCGCTGCAATGTCTTTTCTTCGATTCTATCGTAGCAATCATTGCATAAGTACATATGAATACGTCGATTACGTAAACGTTTAGCCTCGAAGCAATGATCTTCAATACTCTCTATTTGATCACAAATTGTACATTTTACTTGCATAATTTCACCTCGAAAATCAAAAGATAAGGTATAGTACCAATGTAGCTTCATTAATTTAATCAAGCATAGTCGAAATTTTTCACTTCATCATTCAACTTAATCTTAGGTATTACAGTAGCTAAGATTATTTTTAATTCAACGTGACAGGTTGAAAATGATAAGGTTCTTTGAATTGTATTATATTGAAGAAAAAACGGTCTGTTTTTCTAGGGAAGATATGGACTGTTCGTTTATTTAATTTCTTTGTATTTAAAGATGTAAAACTAGATCGGAACAAAGTTTCATTTAGTATAACATAATAAAGATGTTTGATGAAGTATTGGGATGGGTAAATGGACTATAAAGAGCGTAAAAGAAAGGACGATTCGATGAAAAAGAAATATTTGTATTCAGCTGGTGCAGCTGGAGTTATCGGTGCAACCGTAGCTGGATATTTTTTAAGTAATAAGGATACTCGAAAAAAATTAAAGCAGAGATACAAAAAATATCAAAACTCTATTCGATCAACCTTTGAAAATGCTGGAGTACCAGATCAATCTCCTAGCCAAGATTTAGCACAATTGGAAAATGCCAAAATGGTATCCGAAGGTTCGCAATTTGGTGTTCAATACTATACGGAAAAGAAAGAAAATAACAAAGCAGAAAAACAGCACCAATAAACTGTTATTTTCTTATCGATTATTAATGAAGAAAGTTTCCGTCAATTGACGGAAACTTTCTTCATTACTTTTTATAATGATTGGATTGTTCTTCTTCTACATCTTCTAACTGCTCTTTCTCTTTTTCAGGAATGACTTCTTTATTTTGATCAGGCTCAATTGGTCGATTTTTATTAATTGGAAACTCCGGCATATAACGGCCAACAATTGCAGCCAATTCATCAACTACCCCATATACAGGATGTCCTTGCTGAATTTTATTAGCCATGTTTCGTATTCTTTCATTCCCATCAGCATCAGCGACAACAACAGCAGTTTTTCCGTAAGGGTCATTATATAATGCTTCTGATACACTGTATTTAATCGTACCTACTCGGGAACGGTCCAGATCCTTGTCCACATCAATACCTACCACCGCGTATGGACCGGCAACTACGGATACAGCATCATTAACATTAGGAACGTCACTAGCAATTTTAGCCAAATGATTAGCGATTTCTGTATTCGTTAGTTTCTCCTTTTCATTTGGTTTTGAACTTTTTACCTGAGTGAATTTCTTATCGTTGTCTGTATCTCCAATTGATTCTTCTTGTTGTTGATTACACCCAGCAAATAAAAGCACGCAAGACAGGATGATTACCATTTGGGATAATTTCATCGTAATTCCTCCATCCAAAATAATCGATACAATTATTTTGGATAAAAGTTGTGATATTATACAAAATATAAAAGAAAATGATATATGTTTACTAATATTCCTCTTATTGACGTACCTTCCACCATACAATCGTACATAGACGGGAGTGAGGTCAAAACGAACTGTCAGCGACCAATAATTGTTCTAGAAGATTTTGGACTTTTATATGATTTATCCTTATTGAATCGTAATTCCAGTAATATTCGTTATTGGATTGTCTTTATTTGAACCATCTTTATAGTAAAGGTGTACAGGTCCCTCGTCCTTTAATGGTTTTCCATCCTTAGAAAATAAAAAATAACTTTTATATAAGTCAGCTAATGGAATGGCTGCGTTTTCACCGTTACGAATTAAAATAGCCTCAGTTGCGTCTTCTTTTATTTGTGCATGATTAAGAAAATCGTCAAGTGGCATCACATAAGAACTTTTTAAAATTTTTTCCCTTTCAAACCGCTTAATGCTTCGATTTACAGGTGGCTTTGCTTTATCCGTCACTACGCTATCCCATCTTTTGGAAGCCTTCTCTATGTCATCTTTCTTTTCTTCAGATATCGCCTTATTTGTAAAAGCATGTTCTAATTCAATTTTTCTGTCGTCAAAAATCCAAACAGATGGGTCTAGTGTTATTGGGTATGTAACTTTTCCTTTGATTGGTATGATCATTTTTATCACCTCATAGTAGTTTTCCTCATTTAGAATAGCAGACATGGTATATTTTTTCACTTCAGGCGAGTTATTTTTCCCTATCTACTTTTTGCTAATAGTGTAAGAGACAGGTTAGGTAGGCAATGTCGGTAAAAAGAAAGTGAGTTCTAACTTTATTATAGTCGGTATAATTATTATTGGATACGTATTGAAGCCTTTGCAGATGAATTACAAATTAAACGTATTTTTTTATTTGCATTTTATTGGGACTAACGATAATATAATATAGAAAGAAGTCTTTGAAAACGGAGGGGATTGTATTGATGCCAGAGGTGAAAGTAGATCATCGTGAAAAAGCCCTTGCCCTTCTTAAGGCTGATGCTGAAAAAATTTTGCGACTAATTGAAGTTCAAATAGATAACTTAACAATGCCACAATGCCCATTATATGAAGAAGTACTGGATACACAGATGTTTGGACTTTCCAGAGAAATTGATTTTGCTGTTCGTTTGAATTTAATCAGCGAAAATGAAGGTAAAGCACTCTTAGAGGATTTAGAGAGGAAGTTGAATATACTGCATGAAGCAGCGCAAAATTCCGTATAATCCTACTTACGTTCGGTTTTTGCGAGACGATAAAGGAAGCAAAAACTTTGCCTACATGTGCTATTGGCAAGGTTTTTTTGTTTAAGGAAGTAATCTGTGCGGATAGATATTCGCATTTAACTAGCTATGGATCATAATAAAGCAGTAAACTTTTTTACTAGTTAGTTGATTTGGCGTTTGGATGAAGAAACAATTACTTCTGTATTACATAATAGTAGGGAGAAGGAATATGTTAGATAAATTAAAGTACTACGATTATACGCTGATTATAACACCGATCCTTTTATCTGCATTTGGTCTAGTAATGATTTATAGTGCGAGTATGGTGTTTGCTGTTGTTCAAGGGTTGCCGCCAACATATTACTTAACACAGCAGGCTGTTCGATTTGGAATGGGTTTAGTAGGCTTTATTGTTTGCTCTGTTTTTCCTTATAGATACTATCAAAAATTGATTAAACTAATTATCTTAGGTGCGATATTATTACTAATAACAGTATTGATATTTGGTTCAACTGTTAACAATGCTCAATCTTGGGTTCTGGGAATTCAGCCTGCAGAGTTTGCTAAATTAGCGTTAATTATGTATTTAGCATCTGTATATTCGAAAAAACAGGAATATATTAATGAGTTTAATAGAGCAGTTTTACCGCCACTTATTATTACTGGTTTTATATTAGCACTTATCATTATGCAACCAGATATTGGGACAGCTTCCATCGTGTTTTTGATTGCTTGTTCCGTCATTTTTAGTTCTGGTATTCGCTTGAAGCATTTAGTTTTATTAATGTTTATTGGTATCGTGTTTGTATTGATTGCATTGCCATATATGATTACAGATGTGCGTATTGCTCGTTTTACGGGGGCATACCAACCCTTTGAAACTCCTGACTCTGATGGGTATCAGTTGATCCAGTCGTATGTTGCTATAGGTAATGGTGGACTTGCTGGAGAGGGTCTTGGTCAAAGCGTTCAAAAATTAGGCTATTTAACGGAGGCACATACGGATTTTATCATGGCAATTGTCGCAGAGGAGCTTGGTTTTATTGGTGTGTTAATTGTTATTGGTATGCTTGCAATTATTGTCCTGCGAGGAATTTTTATATCTAGAAAAGCAAAGGACAGTTTCGGAGCATTGTTAGCGATTGACATTTCGTGCATGGTAGGGATCCAAGCATTTATTAATTTAGGTGCAATTAGTGGCGTACTACCTATTACAGGAGTACCTCTTCCGTTTGTAAGTTATGGTGGTTCATCTCTTTTGGTATTAATGATATCAATGGGGATTTTAAATAATATAGCTATGCAAATTAATAAAAGAGAAATGGAACCCACAACAGAAAAGCAGTATAATAATACAAGAGTATTAAAAACTTATCAAGGAGGAAAAACATGGCACAACTCAAACAAATCAACAAAATTTTAGTTGCCAATCGGGGGGAAATTGCAATTCGTGTATTTCGAGCATGTACCGAATTGAATATTCGCACGGTTGCTATTTATTCAAAAGAAGATTTAAGTGCTTATCATCGTTATAAAGCAGATGAATCCTATTTAATTGGTGAAGGCAAAAAGCCAATCGATGCTTACCTGGATATTGAAGGAATTATTACGTTAGCAAAACGCGTTGGGGTAGATGCTATTCATCCTGGCTACGGATTTTTATCTGAAAACATTCAGTTTGCTAAACGTTGTGAAGAAGAAGGAATTATTTTTATTGGTCCGACAAGCAAGCACTTGGACATGTTTGGGGATAAAGTAAAGGCTCGTGAACAAGCTATAAAAGCAGGGCTGCCAATTATACCTGGGAGTGATGGACCAGTTCATTCATTAGAGGAAGTCGAGCAATTTGCTAATTCTCATGGTTTTCCAATTATTATTAAAGCTTCTTTAGGTGGCGGAGGACGTGGTATGCGGATTGTCCGTAGTAAAGAAGGACTTGCTGAGGCATATGATCGAGCTAAGTCAGAAGCTAGAGCTGCCTTTGGTAATGACGAAATATACTTAGAAAAGCTGATTGAACATCCAAAGCATATAGAAGTGCAAATTATTGGTGATGTTCATGGTAATATCGTTCACTTATATGAAAGGGATTGCTCCGTACAGCGAAGACATCAAAAGCTAGTGGAAGTGGCACCTAGTACATCTCTAACAGAAAAATTACGTGCAGATATTTGTGAAGCTGCAGTTAAATTAATGCGCAATGTTAAATATGTGAATGCGGGAACAGTTGAATTTTTAGTAACTGAAGATCAATTCTTTTTTATTGAAGTAAACCCACGTATTCAAGTTGAACATACGATCACAGAAATGATCACAGGTATTGATATCGTTCAGACACAAATAAAGGTGGCACAAGGTAGAAATCTACATGATTCATCAGTTGATATTCCAGTACAGGAAAAAATTGTTACAAATGGTTATGCAATACAATGCCGTATTACAACAGAGGATCCTTTGAACAATTTTATGCCTGATACTGGAAGAATTATGGCATATCGTTCTAGTGGTGGCTTCGGTGTTCGCTTAGATGCCGGTAATGCTTTCCAGGGATCCGTCATTTCCCCGCACTATGATTCATTGTTAGTAAAAGTATCGACTTGGGCAGTAACTTTTGAACAAGCATCACAAAAAATGGTCAGAAACTTAAAAGAATTTCGCATACGTGGAATCAAAACGAATATTCCTTTTTTAGAAAATGTAATTAGGCATCAACATTTTTTAGCAGGTGTTTATGATACTACTTTTGTCGATAACACCCCTGAACTATTCGTATTTCCGAAGCGTAAGGACCGAGGGACTAAAATGCTCACGTATATTGCGAATACTACGGTTAATGGTGTTGATAAAGACGGTAATAAAGAAAAACCTGTGTTCACTAAATTGCAAATCCCACGGATCGATAAATCGAAGCCAATTCCATTAGGAACAAAGCAAATTTTGGATGAGCGTGGTCCTGAAGGGTTAACTACTTGGATGAAAGAGCAAAAAGAAGTATTATTAACGGATACAACCTTTCGTGATGCTCATCAATCATTATTAGCAACTAGAATTAGAACAAAAGATTTATGTCGAATTGCTGAACCTACCGCCAGAATGCTGCCAAATTTGTTTTCTGTAGAGATGTGGGGAGGAGCAACCTTTGATGTTGCTTATCGCTTTTTAAAAGAAGATCCATGGGACCGATTATTAATGCTGCGTGAAAGAATGCCGAATGTATTGCTGCAAATGCTGTTGCGTGCAAGTAATGCAGTAGGTTATAAAAACTATCCAGATAATTTAATTAAAGAATTTGTTGAGAAGAGTGCAACAGCTGGTATCGACGTCTTTCGAATATTTGATAGTTTAAACTGGGTAGAAGGTATGAAGCTTGCTATAGAATCCGTTCGTAACAATGGTAAAATTGCTGAGGCAGCAATGTGTTATACGGGAAATATTTTAGATACGGGGCGCGCTAAATATGATGTATCTTATTATAAAAATTTAGCTAAAGAACTTGAAGAATCCGGTGCACATATTTTAGGCATTAAAGACATGGCAGGTTTATTAAAACCTGAAGCTGCATACCAATTAATCACAACTTTAAAAGAAACGGTTGACTTACCGATTCATTTACACACACATGATACAAGCGGAAACGGAATTTATTTATACGCTCGGGCGATAGATGCGGGTGTTGATGCAGTTGATGTAGCAGCAAGTCCAATGGCTGGCTTGACCTCACAACCAAGTGCACAAACATTATACCATGCATTAGAAGATCATGAGCGTCAGCCGAATATAAATGTAGATGCATATGAAAAGTTATCGTATTATTGGGAAGGAATACGTGAATATTACCGTGATTTTGAAAGTGGTATGAAAGCGCCGCATACGGAGATTTATATGCATGAAATGCCTGGAGGGCAATATAGTAATTTAATGCAGCAGGCGAAGGCAGTAGGTCTTGAGGATCGCTGGAATGAAGTGAAAACAATGTATCGACGGGTTAATGATATGTTTGGCGACATTGTAAAAGTAACTCCGTCATCTAAAGTAATTGGTGATATGGCGTTATTTATGGTACAAAATAATCTAAAAGAAGACGATATTTACGAGCGTGGGGAAACGATTGATTTTCCCGATTCGGTTATTGAATTTGCACAAGGTTATATTGGACAACCTTATCAAGGCTTCCCGCAAGAATTACAACGGATTATTTTAAAAGGAAAAGAACTAATAAAGGTTCGCCCAGGGGAACTATTAGATCCAATTGACTTTAACCAATTGAAAGAAACGCTATTCAAAACGTTGGATCGTCAAGTGACCAGTTTTGATCTCATCTCACATGCACTATATCCAAAAGTGTTTATGGAGTATCATAAATTCCATAGTAGATATGGAGATGTATCAGTTTTAGATACACCAACCTTCTTTTATGGTATGTCACGTGGAGAAGTAATTGAAGTAGAAATAGAACAAGGAAAAACATTAATTGTTAAGCTTGTATCTATTTCCGAACCACGCGAAGACGGGACCCGCGTTGTTTATTTTGAGCTAAATGGTCAGACAAGAGAAATTGTTGTAAAAGATCAAAGTATCCAATCAGAAGTAGAAATGCGTGCTAAAGCAGACAAAAGCAACGCAAAGCATATAGGTGCGACAATGCCTGGAACGGTGCTCAAAGTGCTTTGTAATCAAGGAGATAAAGTAAACAAAGGAGATCATTTACTTATCAATGAAGCAATGAAAATGGAAACTACGGTTCAATCTCCATTTACTGGTGTCATCAAGCAAGTGAATGTTAAAGAAGGAGATAGTATAGCAGTAGATGACTTACTGATTGTATTTGAATAGATAAATAGAATATACGATAAAAAGCTCGGTTCAATCCTTAATCCCTTACAGGTACAAAGATGTTTGCTTGTAAGGGTTTTCTATCTATACAGGAAACTGTAAGTCTCTTGCTTCAATAGTTTAAAGTAGTGGAGCGGGAATACTTTGTGATATATTTTCATAATAACGTTAGAGATATTAAAAGGTATCTCAGAAGATCAGCATTTTATTTATACTATAGGAAAGTATAAAACTTTATGGTTTATAGTATAAGAAAAGCTAAAGCTTTCGCCATAAAGATTTGGCGACAAGCCAAGTTTTTCTAAGAATGTTTATGGATCACTTTTACTATTACGCGAACGTGATTATTATTTGTTTTGATAAATATAGGTCTTTTCTTTTCATATTAATTAGGAAAAGACCTATATTTTTTGGAGTAGATGTAACATCTGTTTCGCTTAAAGGGATTGCACGTTTTCTTTGGTATCTATTTGTTCTGCATATTTTCTGCTTCTACTTGCTAATAATATAAAATACGTCAGCATTGCAAAATAAAGTGAGATAAATAATGCGTGTAAAAGTGCAGTTCCTAGATGCAATCTAGTGATGATTACCAATGCACCAAAAGCTACTTGCAATGTGATTAATGCTAAAGAGATCCCCCAACCCCATGACATGATACGGTTATTTCGGTAATGACGTATCATTCTAATAGCCAGAATTACTGTCCAAAGAAATAAAATTCCTGCTGCAAGTCGATGTCCCATTTGTATCCATTGCGGAACGGAATAGGATGAAAACGCTAACGGTGCATTATTGTTACAAAATGGCCAACTTCCACAGACTAAATTTGCATTCGTATGTCGGACTAATGCACCAGTATAGACGACAAGTATCGTATATATGGTAATTGCGTATATTTCCAATCGATGCGGTTTTTTAATGTGAAGTGAAGTGGCATCAAATTTTTTATCCACTTCAAATATAAGCAATGTTAATAAAAAGATACCTGCAAATGAAATTAAAGAAATTCCAAAATGTGCTGCCAATACAGCATCCGATTGCCCCCACTTTACTGCTGCTGCACCTAACAATGCCTGGAAAATTAAGAAAAACAAAGAAAAGAGAGACAGAAACTTTACTTCGCGAACATGTCCGATTTTTTTCCAAGCTAAAATTACTAGACCAACTACAGCAATGCCAACAACCCCACTTACTAATCGATGACTTAATTCAATAATTAACTCGGGTGTTATTTCGGATGGGATTAGTTCATCTTCACATAATGGCCAGCTGTCTCCACAACCATCTCCAGAATCTGTTTTCGTTACTAAAGCACCTCCCAGTAACACAAAGACCATTCCAAGTGTTGCAACTACAGATAACCATTTTAAGATTCTCATTATTTATAGCCCCCACTTTTAATCTATTTTTCGTATTAGATTTTCTCAACCATTTTTAAAACTGTTGGAAACGAAATGCCTATAACTAATAGTAGTTAAAACTCTCATTACGACATATAATAGATAATTAATTTTTCACCGCACTTAACAACGGTTTTTTATTATCTAGAAAACTATATTGGTTTTCTACATATTAAATATCATTAATAGTAGCTTTGTTGTCTAGTTATGCGCTCAAGTTACAGCAAACTTCGATCTTCTTCCTATAATGAGCAACATTGGCTTATCAAGTCGTCACGTCTTCTTTATCCCGGATGTAAGGATCCGTAATTTTAATCATTTCAAAAACATGCTAATGATATTGCGAACATGATGAGAAAAACGGGTTCTAAATCCCCGATTCGTTTGGGTCGACAGGACAGAGTTGCTACGACAGCGATACTTCGCACGCAGAAAAGTGCTTTTCTTTTCAAGGAGAAGGAAAGCTTCTTGAATAAACATCGCACGAAGAAAAAGTGCTTTCCTTTTTCAAGGACAGAGTTACTACGGCAGCAATACATCGCACGCAGAAAAGTGTTTTTCTTTTCAAGGACAGAGTTGCTACGACAGCAATACATCGCACGCAGAAAAAGCGTTCTTCTTTTTCAAGGACAGAGTTGCTACGACAGCAATACATCGCACGCAGAAAAAGCGTTCTTCTTTTTCAAGGACAGAGTTGCTACGGCAGCAATACATCGCACGCAGAAAAAGCGTTCTTCTTTTTCAAGGACACAACGAACTTCCTCATTAACTTGTTTTAATAGCACGTATTTTAATACACCCATTCAACAAACAAGGTTGCCTTCAATTTCTCAGTTCTTTTTTAACTTGTTAGACTACGCAATTATAACTAGATGTAGAACGTTTTCAATTTTATTTCATTAAATTATTCAGAACATTACTTAAAGGTTAGTAAATTAATGATAATATTAATGACCTAAAAAAAGCAATTAATTAGAAATGATTTTAAGGAGCCACAGATATGTAATACAAACAAATGGTTGCTTTCACTTTAGGTATTAAGTTATATTATAGAAGGTCCGCCTGAAAATAGGAATTTACTCAAGTTACAATTGCTGTTTTTCTTGATCTTACTTCTTTTGGAAACCAGTATCTATCGTAACATGTTCTATTTTTATTTTCACTATTAAAAAGAAAAAACGCTTGCAATGTTTTCGTTTGTTTGCTAGAAATAGTGTAGAGGGGAGTATGATAAGTTCTGTTTAGAAGATAAATAGGTGGTACGTATTTAGGCTTTTAATTATAATTATTCGCATTCGTAACAAATGGTTCACAAAAAAGTCACAAAAAGTTACGGGATATGAAGTAAAATAGAACTGAAGCTTTATTTTGTAAGCAGTTATTAGAATGTAAAACTATTCCATGATACAATGATGTTTGCTATCTAGCTATCTATGTAATTAATTAAGAACCATACATCATGCTTTTTATTTTTGGCGCTTAAAGGGGGGATATGGAATGGAAAAAGCTGAAACAACAGCCGCACACGTTGTTGGAAATGCTACAGTATCCGGGGAACAGCGCTCAAATTCAGTATTGGCGGATATTAAATCATTAATTAAGATAGGTATTATTAATTCTAATTTGATTACTGTGTTTACCGGTTTTTGGCTCGCAATATATTTTAGTGGACTTTCATTCATGGATCACATTGGGACATTCATTATAACCATGCTTGGAAGTGCACTTGTCATTGCTGGTGGATGTATGATTAACAATTGGTTTGATGTCGATATTGATATTATTATGACCAGGACTAAAACTCGGCCAACGGTAACCGGTACAATTTCATTGCAGACCGTACTCATTTTAGGCATGCTTACCTCAGCGTTTGGGTTTGGTTTCTTGCTATTTACAACTATACAGGCAACATTATTTGCATTTCTAGGTTGGTTTGTATATGTTGTTCTTTATACGATGTGGTCAAAACGAAAAACTACGTTAAATACAGCAATTGGGAGTTTATCGGGAGCAGTTCCACCTTTAATTGGTTGGGCGGCAATAGATCCGAATTTTCACATTGTTCCATTTGTTTTGTTTTTAATTATGTTTATTTGGCAAACACCACACTTTTTAGCACTAGCTATGCGAAAATGCAAAGAATATAAGGCAGCAGGTATACCGATGTTACCTGCAGTACACGGCTTTGCAATTACAAAACGGCAAATTGTTATTTACATTGCTTGTTTACTACCACTGCCGTTTTATTTAGCTTCCTTAGGAACGATATTTTTAATTGTAGCTACCGTATTAAATATCGTTTGGCTAGTAATCGGTATCAGTGGATTTTATGCTAAAAACGATATTAAATGGGCTAATATCATGTTCGTTTATTCTTTAAACTATTTAACGATCTTCTTTTTGATGATGGTTATAGTAACTTGGAGTTCTCCATTTAGTTAATATTGTCCTTAATGAATTTAAAATATAAGGAGCATCAAGAAAAGAAAGAGAGGTATAGGTAATGAAAGGTTGGATGGGAAAAATTAAAACGTTATCCCTGTTAAGTTTCCTTGCAGTTGTTTTAGCTGGTTGTGGTAAGGAAAATTTAACAGCTCTTGTACCAAAGGGGTATGGTGCAGAGACTTCCATGGATTTAATTATTCTATCGACAGCAATTATGACATTTGTCTTTGTAGTTGTATTTGTCGTTTATTTGATTGCGATTATTCGCTTTCGTAAAAAGAAGGGGCAGGAGGACTACATCCCCAAACAAGTAGAAGGGAGTAAAAAGCTTGAAACAGTTTGGACAATAATACCAATTATCTTAGTGCTAATTTTAGCAGTACCGACCGTTGCAGCAACTTTTGATTTAGCTGATGAATCAGGTAAAAAAGATGGTATTAATATTGATGTTACTGGAAACCAATATTGGTGGCATTTCAGCTATCCAAATGAAGAAATTCAAACAAGTCAAGACTTATATATCCCTACTGGAGAAAAAGTATTCTTGAATATGAAATCAACTGATGTGATTCATTCTTTTTGGGTACCAAGTATCTCAGGTAAAATGGACGTAAATCCCGAAAATGAAAACACGATGTATATTGAAGCGTATGAAGAAGGGGTTTATTGGGGTAAATGTGCTGAGCTTTGTGGTCCTTCCCATTCTTTAATGGACTTTAAGGTGATAGCAGTTAGTCCGGAAGAATATGAACAATGGGTTAAAGATATGCAAAGCGTAGATCCGAAAGCAGAGCCGCAAGATGCAGTTGCTCAAGATGGAAAAGCAGCGTTTGAGGAAAATAACTGTATGGCTTGTCATGCAATTGGATCATCACCGGCAGCAGTGGGGCCAAACTTAACAAACTTTGGTGACCGGTCAAGAATTGCTGGATTCCTCGAACCGACCAAGGAAAATCTGGTTAAATGGCTACAGGATCCGGAGTCAATTAAACCTGGTAACAAAATGACGGGCAATTACCCTAAACTGTCTGAAGAAGAATCGGATAGCATAGCAGAATATTTGCTGCAATTGAAGCCTTCTGATATAACACCAGAGAGTGCAGGGGAGTAAAAACAAAGGATGGAAGACTTAAAAGGGAGGTTTATGATTTGAGTACTGCTACTGCTCAAAAAAGAGGTTTTGGTGCAGTCCTCTGGGATTATTTAACTACTGTTGACCATAAGAAAATAGCGCATTTATATTTATTTGGTGGGGGCTTTTTCTTTATCCTTGGGGGACTGGAAGCGTTATTAATTCGTATTCAATTGATAAAGCCTGAGAATGACTTTTTAAGTGCAGGTTTATATAATGAAATGATTACTATGCATGGAACTACAATGATTTTCCTTGCAGCTATGCCGTTGTTATTAGCTTTAATGAACGCCATTATGCCATTGCAAATTGGTGCAAGAGATGTTGCGTTTCCATTTCTGAATGCACTTGGATTTTGGTTGTTTATGCTTGGAGGACTATTGTTAAACCTTAGTTGGATAATGGGAGATGCGCCTGATTCAGGCTGGACTGCGTATACCCCGTTAGCAACTGAATCACCTGGACATGGACTTGACTATTATGTGCTGGGCTTGCAAATATCCGGTGCTGGCACCCTAATGGGTGGGATTAATTTCTTGGCGACTATTGTTACGATGAGAGCACCGGGTATGACGTATATGCGTATGCCGCTGTTTACGTGGACAACATTTGTAACAAGTACACTTATTTTGTTTGCCTTTCCAGCCTTAACAGTTGGCTTGTTTCTATTAATGTTTGATCGAATGTTTGATTCAGCTTTCTTTGATGTTACATTAGGTGGAAACTCCATTATTTGGCAGCATTTATTCTGGATATTTGGACATCCGGAGGTATATATTTTAATTTTGCCGGTATTTGGAATATTTAGTGAAGTGTTTGCAACCTTTTCTAAAAAACGTCTATTTGGTTATACCGCAATGGTCTTTGCAACGATGCTGATCGCATTTTTAGGATTTATGGTATGGGCACACCATATGTTTACGGTGGGGCTTGGGCCAGTAGCCAACTCGATTTTTGCAGTAGCAACAATGGCTATTGCAGTTCCAACAGGAATTAAAATCTTTAACTGGTTGGCGACAATGTGGGGCGGAAATATTACCGTAAGCACCGCCATGCTATATGCGCTTGGATTTATTCCTTCTTTTACTATCGGTGGGATGACGGGGGTAATGCTTGCATCTTCCGTTGCCGACTATCAATATCATGATTCATATTTTGTTGTCGCTCATTTCCACTATGTTATTGTAGGTGGAACAGTGTTTGGTATTTTGGCTGGTCTTCATTACTGGTGGCCGAAGATGTTTGGTAGAGTTTTAAATGAAACATTAGGTAAAATTACATTTTGGCTATTCTTTTTCGGCTTCCACTTAACGTTTTTCATTCAGCACTTTTTAGGGTTAATGGGTATGCCGCGTCGATATTGGGTATTTCTAAAAGATCAAGATCTGGATTTAGGGAACTTAATTAGTTCACTAGGAGCCCTATTAATGGGAGTAGGTGGAATTCTGTTTTTAATTAATATTATTTACACAGCTGCTAAAGGTGAAAAAGCTTCTGCTGATCCGTTTGATGGTCGTACGCTGGAATGGGCTGTATCTTCACCACCACCATATTATAATTTTAAACAATTGCCTCTTGTTCGTGGTCTGGATTCATTGTGGATCGAAAAACGGGAAGGAAATGGAAAATTAAAGCCTGCTGAGCCGCTTGGAGATGTCCATATGCCAAATGGTTCCATTCTGCCGTTTATTATGTCTGTTGGATTTACGATTGCCGGTGTTGGGTTTATTTATCAACCGGATAATAGAACATGGCTATTGGCGGTATTTATTGGTATGGGAATCGCATTAGGCTCCATGTTAATCCGATCATTAAAAGACGACCACGGCTATTATATTAGCAAGGAAGAACTTGAAAAGGAGGCGGACTAAATGAGTCACGATCATTCCTTAAATCCAGAAACAATGCCGCAAGAACCAGAGAAGGCAACGCTGGAAGGGAAAAATAAATTCTTTGGTCTATGGTTCTTTCTCGGTGGAGAGACAGTACTATTTGCTAGCTTTTTTGGTACGTTTTTAGCTCTGCGTAACTCGACAGCAAATGGTCCAACTGGTGATGAAATTTTTGGATTAGAGCTTGTTTTTATTATGACAATGCTGCTACTAACCAGTTCATTAACTAGTGTTTATGCCATGTATCATATGAAAAACAATGATTTTAAAAAGATGCAATTATGGCTTGCTGTTACTGCATTTTTAGGTATTGGATTTTTAGGCTGTGAAATCTATGAATTTTATCATTATATTACTGACTTTGGATTTACGTTTAGATCATCGGCATTTGGCTCTGCCTTCTATACTCTTGTAGGGTTTCATGGAGGACACGTAGTATTCGGACTAAGCTGGCTTATTGCTCTGCTGGTTCGGAATGCAAAGCGAGGACTAAACTTATATAACGCACCAAAATTCAATACATTTAGCTTGTATTGGCACTTTATTGACGTTGTATGGGTATTTATCTTTACCGTTGTCTACTTGATGGGAAAGGTGGGTTAAATGATGACAGACAATACGAATTTTAACTCATTTCAAAAGCAGAGAAATAAAGAGGAAATGAAAAGACAACTGATCACATTTGTATTAATGATTGGCTTTACGATAGTAGCTTTCGCGATTGTAGCAACTGGTTCGATGCAAAAAATGTTCGCAGTTCCATTGCTGCTTATTATGGCTGTTGTTCAAGTTGGATTTCAATTTTACTACTTTATGCATATGAAGGACAAAGGACATGAGTTTCCTTCTTTAATGATTTATGGCGGTGTATGGGCAGCAATATTAACCATAGCTGCTCTTGTAGCAATTGTTTGGTGGTAGAAAGGTCGGGGGAGAACATCCCGATCTTTTTGTTTTACTGTCTAGAGCATCCGTTTCTTTATGCGAGAAGTGTCTCGTCTAGTTTAAGCGCTCATGCTACTAGCAAATTTCGATCTTTCCTACGATAGGATAAATTGGTACTTTCCGTTGACGTTTCTTTAACTCATCAATGGTCTATCGTTTGTACGTTGCTAACCAAGCGCATCTAGCTTTTGGTCTTTGCATAGGAAATTATAAAATTCTACGATTGTGGATGACTTTTTAAAAAGTAGCTTAAGTCTGGCTTAAGCGCTCAAGTTGTAGCAAGCTTCGAACTTCTTCCTACGATAAGTCAACATCGGCTAGAATCTAAAGGAAAGCCGACTAAAAGTGGGCTTGCCGCTCAGGCGTCGGCATACCCCTGTTTTAGAGGCATGTTTTCTTTATTCCGCATGTAAGGTGCCGTAAAACTATAACTTAGAGAATACGGAGAAGCTTAAAAAAAACGGCACCTGAATGCCCGATTGGTTCAAGGGCCTTTAGGTCATACCCTTGCGGTACTAACATTTCTTGGGAAAAGCATTCCAAGAAATGAAGTTTCACTTTATCTTGTCAGAAGCTCTCCAGTTTGTACGTCCACTAACCGAGTGCTTTTGGCTTTTTGTTCATTCAATCTGTTGTTAAATTGTCAAATTAGAAATGTTTTTGTGTTTTCAAATAAGTTATAATAAAAAGACAATCCTTTTTAGGGGTGAATAATTATGTGGCTAGAGTTAGAGATATTTGGTTTTCGTGCACTGTGGAGTCCCTACTTTATGGTGTTTGTTATAAGTTTAGCTGTGGCATATTTTCTTATAACCGGGCCATTTCGCCATAAATTTAGCGGAGGAGAGAGACCGACAGTTAAACAGCAAATTATGTTCTATTCCGCCATAGTACTGCTGTATGCTGTAAAGGGCGGGCCAACAGATTTATTATCGCATATCATGTTGACCGCACATATGATACAAATGGCAATATTTTTCTTGGTCTTCCCAATTCTTGTTATAAAAGGAATTCCGGAATGGATTTGGAGAAAGGTTTTATATGCTCCGATTATTAAACCAGTTGTTAAGTTGTTAACGAAGCCGATAATTTCTTTGTTACTATTTAATGGGTTATTTTCATTTTACCATATTCCTGCAGTGTTTAATTTTGCTAAATCATCACAGTTAGCGCATACTTCTATTTCTTTAATTATCCTATTTGCTGCTTTTATGGTTTGGATGCCAGTTCTTGCACCAATTAAAGAACTAGATAGAATGCGTCCATTAGTTAAAATCTTTTATATTTTTGCTAATGGTGTATTGCTTACACCGGCTTGTGCGCTTATTATATTTGCTGATAAGCCATTATTTGCAACGTATACTCAGGATGGAGCCTGGTTACAAGCACTTGCATTGTGTGTACCTGGAGATGTACTTGATGGGCTTGCTGTACAAATCAGTGGTCCGGAAATGTTTTCACCAATGAGTATCTTGGAAGATCAGCAATTAGGTGGAATCATTATGAAGGTTATGCAGGAAATTACGTACGGTATCATTTTGGGGAGAGTATTCTTTAAATGGTTTAGTGATGAAAGCGTAAAGAAGATCGATCCAGTACCAGCAGAACTTCAACACACACAGTGATTTATAATTCCTGTCTATGTCTAATTGCGGTGCAGGAACGTTTCCTTTTCTTTTAACGTTTAGAAGTAAGGTTAAGACATCATAATAGAAAGGTTTATCCCACGTCTAAGTTGCTGTAAGAATCCTGCTTTAAGAGCCATAGAGAATACAAGGAAGTCTAAATGGGAGATGACGACACCTACTGCCCGAAGCAATACACCACGATTTTTCATAGACAGGGAAAGCTTCTTGAATAAACATCGCGATTTTTCAAGGACAAGGAAGGCTTCGACAGCGCTACAATCGTGATTATACCTTTGTTTCTACAGTTTATTCAGTAGGAGATAAAGGAAAAGCCTACTGAATGAAGTTTGGCTTTATGTTTTAATTATATGGCATCAAGAGGTCCATTTGTGAGTAAGTTGTTGTTTGGCTTCATATATAGGATATAGAGAGAAAGGAGTAGTCAGATGCCTGTTTTACCAACCATAAGTACTGCGTTTATTATATTAAGTGCTATCTTAGTAGCAATTGGTTGGCGTTTTATAGTAAAAGGTCAACCAAAAAAACATAAAAAAACAATGATAGCTGCTGCAATTAGTGCATTGCTGTTTTTTATCATTTACGCATCTCGAACCATCTTTATTGGAAATACTAGTTTTGGAGGTCCAGATCACCTGGAAATCTATTATACAATTTTTCTAATCTTCCATATTATGCTTGCTACAGTAGGCGCTATTTTTGGTATTGTAACCTTGACGTTAGCTTTCAAACGAAAAATCAGTGTACATAGAAAAGTTGGGCCTGTAACTAGCATTATTTGGTTCTTTACTGCTGTAACAGGGATAGCGGTCTATTTATTATTATATATTTTGTATGATGGCGGCGAAACAACAAGTTTAATTAAGGCAATTTTGGGCACGTAAAAAAGGTTGGAACGTTTTGTTCCAACCTTTTTTATGTTTGACAAGACTTAACTCGGGTGCATTCAAGTGCTATTAATCTAAAACAGTTTCCTTCCAGCTGTTGTTCTTTATTTGTTATGAACATAAGATGTTAGCGGTAAAGCAAAGCCCATCAGAGATAAATTTAAGTTTTTAGAGAAAGACAAACCTCGTATAGATTACCGTTCACATACTTTTATATTTTAATCTTCCATTTTATTATCCCTGCTTCTTTTGCTGAAGTAAATGCGATAATGATAAGTGGTCCTAAAATAAATCCTAATAAACCAAGCAATTTCAGGCCGATAAACATAGATATCAAGGTTGCTAATGGAGAAAGTCCTATATGCTGCCCCATGACTTTCGGTTCGACTGTTCTACGAATAGCAAGCAATATAACAGCTAATACAGCCAGTTGTATAGCCAAAGTAGTATCCCCAGCCAACAGCATAAATAAAGACCATGGTCCAAGGATGACGATCGAACCAATTATAGGAATCAAATCAATGATCCAAATAATTAAAGACATAATAAGCGCTACTTCTGGTACAATGATGAACAATCCAATTAGCGTTACTGCTAAAATAATAAGACTAACAAGAAACTGTGCTTTAAAAAATCCTAGAAAGACACTAGCTAGTCGATTATTCATAAATGAGACCTTTTCGGCTGTTTCTTTTGTCATCATCTGATACATTTTTGCTTTTAGTATTGGCAATTCTAACATAAATAAAAATAAGGCGATTAAGTATACGATGAAACTAATTAAATATTGAGGGATTGAAGCAAAAAGCTGTGCAATCCTTTCAAAGGTGATAGTTTCTTTTGCTTTCGTACTTAATGCATTAAGGTTTGTTTCAATACTAGAAGAAACCTGTTTAACAAATTCATCTGGTAAATCATCGGTGTATTGTTGAAGTTGTGCTTCCCAATTTTCATAGATCCGATTCAATTTATTGAAGTGTGCGGGTACATCTTCAACAAAATTAACAACTTGTGTCACGACTCTTGTAATAGTAAACGTACCTAAAACACCAAAAATAATTAAAAATAATAGGAAAACGATAGTTACAGATATTTTACGATTAACTTTTAACCGTTTTTGGACGAGCCGTACAACTGGGTTTAGAAAAAGAGCAGTAATAAAGGCAACGATTAATGGAATAGAAATCGGTAAAATGAAAATAAAAGATAGAATTAGTAATATAACTAATAGAATTAATGTTAAATGGCGTTTGGTTAGATTGCGAAACAACGTAATAAAATAGCTCCTTTCATCATACAAACAAAAACATTTATTTATAAAAAATATAGCATTAATCAACGCGTTTGAACAGAAGAATTAATTTGGATAGTAAAAGAAATTATTATTATCTCTGTCAAGCAGTAAATGAAACAGATTAAAAGATTGGTATGGAAGAGAAAGTTTGAAATAAAGTGTTGAAAAGAGTAGCTTAAAGAAGTATTTATCCTGTATCTAAGGCGACGTAAGATACTCGCTTGAAGAATTATAGAAAATACGAAGAAGTCGTGGGGGATAAGCATCTAAATGCCCATTCCTTCGGGTCGACAAGAAAAGCCTCGACAGCGATACGTCACATTTCTTTTTTAAGGACAAGTAAGACTTCTTGATTAAACATCGCGTTTTTCAACGCCTTCCGAGCAATAGTCTTATTTTACTTCTATCAGTAGAAAACTAATACTGAAAGGAGTTTCACTTATGACAGACCTAATATGATCAATAAAAATGGCGGTAATATTAACTATAAAATTAGTTTAAGGATAGTTGATCCCTTTTCACCCGACTTAAAGTCCAAGGAGAGCAGGGATCGTGATATACATTGCATTCGATAATAATATTCTGTGTTGAATGATAAAGAGAAGATAACTGACAGACTACTGTTTAAGTAGCTCGATTTCTGTTTTTAATTTAGTAACTAAATGATTAGCTCGTTCTACAATATTATCTGGAAAGTTTTCTTCTTCACCATATTCAACACCGTGAGGATAGTAATGTTTTCCTAATAATGGTGTCATCAGTTTAATGATGGCGTTTCCACGGTCAACATCACCTTCAACGGCATAGCCTTGAATGCGAATATAGTATGTAATGTTTTTTTCTGAAGAATCAATTCGGTAATCGTATGTCACACGCTCATAGTCCCATTGCTCTGCCCGGATAAAAGCGTGTTTTCCCGTTATATGATCTAGTGCTTTTATGTCAATGACCAGATCCTCTAATCCAGTATTTTCTAATTTCATTTTCCCACCTCACCTCTTTGTCCTCATGATACTATATTAGTATGAAACGTAACAACTTTCAAGAACAAAAGCGAGAAGTGCTCGTTTAGCGGTGTACAAATTTTGGAGAACTTCTAACCAAAATAAAGGGAAACTTCATTCAAGGAGTGCTTTTCTCCTTGAAAAGAAAAGCACTTTTCTTCGTGCGAAGTGTCGCTGTCGTAGCAACTCTATCCTTGAAAAAGAAAAACACTTTTTCTTCGTGCGATGTTTATTCAAGAAGCTTTCCTTCTCCTTGAAAAGAAAAGCACTTTTCTGCGTGCGAAGTATCGCTGTCGTAGCAACTCTGTCCTGTCGACCCAAACGAATCGGGGATTTAGGAGCCGTTTTTCTCATCATGTTCACAACATCATAAGCATTTTTTGAAATGAGAATAATACGGCTACTTACATTTTGGATAAAGAAAACCTGCCTCTAAAACAAGGGTATGCTGACACCTGAGCGGCAAGCCCGCTTTTAGTCGGCCTTCCTTTAGATTCGAGCCCGATGTTGGCTTATCGTAGGAAGAAGCGCGAAGTTTACTACAACTTGAGCGCTTAAGTTAGACGATGCTACTTTAGAATAATATTTCTTAGATAATGAAAAAGATAAATTAAAACGTTTGCTGAAGCGTGAATTTTTTATTATTATACTTGTAATAATAGAGTAACTAGCATTTATTTTTTGAAGAAAACATATAATCGTATAAAAAAGGAGAACGAGCGATGCGCTTTATACGAAATCTATTATTGTTGTCTGTTATCGCCATAGCAGGATTCTATCTTTTAGAAAAAAATGATATGTCTCCTGATGAAAAGATGAATTCGATCAGTGAAACCGTAAAAGAAAAACAAGAAATGCTTAAGTCAAAAAATGTTCCCGAAAGAGACGCATTGTCCTTAGAAGGGGAATTGTTTCAATGGTATGAAAAGCCAACGGATCAATTAGTTAAAAAACTTGGTGAACCTGTTAGAAAGGATCCGAGTGCGTATGGATATACATGGTGGATTTATACCAATGAGGTTGATCAGTATATCCAATTTGGCGTTGTTAATGATCGGGTGAAAACAATTTACGCAACAGGAAAGGGAACGAATATAGAGCCTGTTACCATCGGAGAAAGCTATAAAAAAGTACAGCAACATTTTAGTTTTCCTGAAGAACTAAACTATCGTAATGGACTGGCTTCCTACACATTTAAACTTAAGTCGGAAGATAGAAAAATGCGTCCACTTGTAAAAATATCCGATTCTGTCTTTATGCAGCTTTATTTTGATACGTTTACACAAAAACTCTCATCCGTCCGTATATTGGATGTAGATATACTGTTAAAACATCAGCCTTATGAATTGCAATATCGGGGAAAACTGCCGGAAAAGCCAAAATTAACAGAAGAAGAATGGGCAAAGGTTGAGGCAGGGATGGAGCGACAGATTTTCGATATTACTAATATTATCAGGCAGCAGCACGGAAAAGATAAATTAAAATGGGAAGAATCCGTTGGAGAAGTTGCATTTCGTCATAGTAAAGATATGGAAGAGCATAATTATTTCTCACACTCCAGTTTAGATGGACGAGGGTTGAAAGAACGTCTGGAGGAAGGAGAGGTCGCATTTGTGGCAGCAGGGGAGAATATTGCTGCACAGTATCCAGATGCAGCTGCTGCGATGGAAGGCTGGTTGAATAGTGAAGGACATAGAGAGGCTTTATTAAATGAAAAATATACGCATTTAGGGGTAGGGGTATATCGTCTTTACTACACGCAAAACTTTTTAGGAAAACCCTTTTAGAAGCCGATACTTAAAGTTGGATGCAGCCCAATTATTGTTGCATCCAACTTTTTTTAATCACAAACCATGGGTACTTACATAGAATATAGTGCATATGACTATGTAGTTGAGAGGTGATCCGTATGAGTAACAGGTCCCTACATCCTTCAGTGATCGAATTTAAACAGTTTATTAATAGCCATCCGAAACTGATTGAGGAAATTCGTAAAAGTGGCAAGCCGCTCCAAGAAATGTATGAAAAATGGGCTTTACTAGGTGAGGATGATCCATATTGGACAAAATATAAACAACCCGAAAAGGAATCCAATAAAGAGGAGAAGAAGAAGCGAAATTTTTCGAAAAAAGACAAAAACACAGAGCTGTTTAATCAATTATTGAAGATGACAGAGTCCATCGATTTAGATAAAGTTCAACAGCAAATGGAACATTTTAGCTCATCTATTTCTACCATTCAAGAGATTATTGGACAATTCAAACAAACAAATCATACGAAACAAGCCCCGCATGAACAAATGGGTTGGTTTCGTGATTGAGGAGCGATAAAATGGAGCCAATTTGCTATCGTTATTTGGAACAGAATCCGGACTTGTTACATTTTGTTCGCATGAATCCAATTTGGTATCGTTATTTATCTCGAGATCCCTCCTTACTTCCAGAAATGAAGAAAGAAGCTAAATATTTTTATGGGAAAACTCTTTCCCAGCAAATAAATAGAGTTAATCAGCAAATCCAAATGGTAGGAATGTTGATGCAATTTGCAGGGGCGATGAAAGATTAAACATTTTCACAAACGGTAAAAAGTGATACTATGAAGGTGTGGAGGTGTATAGGATGATAGCGACAATGGATTATGCAGCCATGCTTGATCGTTCGGAGCAATTAAGTAACATGATTATTCATTCGGACGTCATGGAAGTCTATCGTCAATCTCAAAAAGAGTTGAAAGAGGACAAACATGCTCAAAAGCTGATCCGTGCTTTTTTAAAAATAAAAAAGGATTATGAGGAGATTCAGCGATTTGGGAGATACCACCCCGATTATAATACGATTATGAAAGAAGTTCGTAAGGCTAAGCGGGAGATGGATATGCATGAAAAAGTAGCCTCCTTTAAAGTTGCTGAGCGCAATTTGCAACAACTATTAGATGATATTAGTGAGTTTGTTGCTTATAGCGTTAGTGAACAAATTAAAGTCCCACGAGAAGGCGCATTATTAACTGGAGGCTGCGGCTGCGGAAACAGTGGAGGCTGTGGCTGTGCATCATAAAGGAGTCCTTATTTCAACAAAAAAAGAGTTTATTGAGAAAGAAGAACCCTTAGAGATACTATAACAGTGCATGTTGAGGGGATCTCCCCCTCTAAACATGCTATAATCTATATTACATGTTAAGAAATTAAAATTTGATGTGTAAAATTTATGTTTTACTGTCGGTACAATCATTCTTGCTTGCACCGACGATCAACACAAGCAAAGTTTTTTAGAACGTTAAGAAAATATAAAATTTTAACTTAGTGCAAAAATTTTTGATAGTGAGGGTAAAAGGATGCGAATTAATCGACAGGGATTAATTGTTTGGTTTCAGCATATGAAAAATCTGAAGCAAATAAAGCGGTATGGTCATTACATATACAGTTCTAAAAAGATGAGATATGCGGTTTTATATGTGGACCAGGAGGACATAGAGAAAGTAGAAGAAAAGCTAGTCAAACTTTCCTTTGTTTCTAAAGTAGAGCGCTCAAATAAGCCGTTTGTTCGCACAGACTTTGAAAATGCTAAGCTGGATAAAGCGAAGCAATATGATTATAAAATGGGAATATAATTTTTATCCCCATTTCAGTCCTGTAATACTCCCACTTCAAGAGAAATATAGAGAACGAAGAAGTCTAAGTGGGATAACGGCATTTTACATGCTGGATAATGGAAACATGCCTCTAAAACAGGGGTATGCTGACGCTTTACGGCAAGCCCGATTTTAGTCGGCCTTCCTTTAGATTTGAGTCGATGTTGACTTATTGTTAGGAAGGCGGTCGAAGTATACTCAGCTAGGAGACTTAAGCTAGACAGTGCTATTTTTAAAAAAAGTTATCTACGTTATCTACAATGTAGGAATATGATATAGTTTCCTAAAAAAGAAAAAACCTGCAGAAAAAAATCTACAGGTCCCTCTGTTTTCTTATATAGAAAACAAAAAGGCAAAGGGAGAGGAGAAACCGGAAGAAGAACTTATGGGGAAGTGTAAGTCTTCTCCGTGTTTTGAAACAACCAAGGTAACCTCTAGCTGTTTCATTATCTTAGTATAGACGATCGCGCAATTTATATACATCTTACCTAAAAATTTTCCCAGTTGAATATTTTAGTTTTCGTTTTTAAATTTTTATGATAGGATAAATGTCGAATAATGGTTAACGGAGGTGTTGCGATGCGGATTATTGCAGGTGAATATAAAGGAAGACCTATAAAGGCTGTTCCCGGAAAGGCAACTCGTCCAACAACAGACAAAGTGAAGGAAGCTGCCTTTCAAATTATTGGTCCTTTTTTTCAAGGAGGCTACGCCATCGACCTGTTTGCGGGAAGTGGAGCTCTGGGAATCGAAGCTTTAAGTAGAGGAATTGACAAAACTATATTTGTTGATAAATATCCTCTTGCTATACATACCATTCATGAAAATCTGCAACGATTAAACCTTGAACATCGAGCTGAAGTATTTCGGACAGATGCTTTTCGTGCTTTACATGCTGCGGCAAAAAGGCAATTAGAATTTCAACTCGTTCTTCTTGATCCTCCTTATGGAAAAATTAATCTTGAGAAGCTCTTAAATAAACTATTAGAGCTTCAATTAGTAGCAATTGACGGGTGGATTTATTGTGAACACGATGCATCTGAAGAACTGCCTGCTGACCATCCCCGTTTATCCATTGTGAAGCAAACAAACTATGGAGGTACCATTTGGATAACCCTCTATAAAGTTAACTAGAAGGGAGCACTTATCTTGACTAGATTGGCGATTTGTCCAGGCAGCTTTGATCCGGTTACGTATGGACATTTAGATATTATTAAGCGAGGTGCTAAAATATTTGACCATGTAATTGTTGCTGTTTTTAATAACCAGTCCAAAGCTCCATTGTTTACGGTAGAAGAACGAATAGAACTATTAAAAGAGTCTACCAAAGAACTGTCAAATGTTACGGTTGATTCATCGAACAGCTTGTTGATGGATTATGCTAAGTCAAAAAACGCACAAGCAATCATTCGTGGATTACGAGCTGTTAGTGACTTTGAATATGAAATGCAGATTACATCTATGAACAGACATCTTTATGAGGATATTGAAACCTTTTTTATGATGACGAAAAACCAATATTCGTTTTTAAGCTCCAGTATTGTTAAAGAGGTTGCTAAATATCGAGCGAATGTGAGTGAAATGGTTCCAAAAGTAGTTCAAGAGGCCTTAGAAAAGAAATTCAGATAGTTTGTTAAGTTTTAAACGTAAAGAGAGGGCTTCGCTATTCGGTAGAGCCCTCTTTTTGGACACACTTACAGATAGCTTTTCAGTTCGCCATCACAATATAGTTAAATCTTATTTTATGAACCGTCGATATAAAAGAAGAAAGGAAGCTATGATACATATAATAGTAATATATGGACCAACCGAAGCAATTGTTGTAAGAATATCCATCCATCTATTTACTGAAGTCGTATGCGCCACAGGGACATCATACATATCAAAAGCTTGTCTATCTAAATATAGGGGTTTATAGAGAAAGATGGTCAGTGTACTAGCGAAAAAACCGTGCAGGATACGTGCAAAAAAGTACGGTGTAAAACGAATGTCGGTTTTCGATATGATACTAGCTACTTGTGCTTGAACAGAAAAACCGTTAAACCCCAAAATAAAGCTTACTAATGTAGCTTGTACGAGTAATGTATCATTCACACCGGAAATGCTTTGAACACCGATCGTTATTTCAAATAAACCAGATATGATAGGTAGCCCAAATTCTGTTGAGATGGAAAAGACCATTAATAATTGTTCTACCAATTTGGCAATAACGGATGTAAAGCCAATTAGAAACATCAATTTCGTTAATACAGAAAATAAAACGATAAATCCTCCAACCATAACAAGCGTCTTTACCGAGTGAATGACAGCATCACCTAGTATTTCTCCTAATGGCCTCTCATCACTTATTCTCGCGCGATGCATAGCATAAAAAGCTCTTCGTAAGGATGTTTTAGACTTGTTCTTCTTTTTTTGCTCCATCTTCCATTCATGTTCACTTCTACCATAGAATCTCATACATAAGCCGACGAAGATATTACCTACGTAATGACATACAGCAAGTAAAGCTCCCAGTTTGTTATCATGGAAGAATCCAACTGATATTGCTGCAAAAATAAATAATGGGCTTGAAGCATTGGTGAACGATACAAGACGTTCTGCTTCTACTCTTGTTAGTTGTTTTTCTTTACGTAATCTTGTAGCTATTTTTGCTCCGGTAGGATAACCGCTTGCCATTCCCATAAACATGCCAAAGCTTCCGACACCTGGTACATTAAAGAGGGGGCGCATGATTGGCTCGAATAAAACACCGATAAATCGTACTACTCCGAAGCTAATAAGCAATTCAGCAGTAATAAAGAAGGGGAGTAAGGAAGGAAATACGACTTCCCACCAAATATTTAAACCTCTTATACTTGCTTCAAGCGATTGATCGGGAAATTTGACTAAAGAGATGGCGATACATAAAGTTATGACGGAAAAAAGAATTGTTTTTATTATTTGTGCCAATGTTGAGCCTCCTAGAAAATAGCCTTACTCTGTACTTATTCAAATGATAGTAGTAAAATTGGAATACCATTTGGTTAGCCAATCATTTTGCTTCGCGTGTTGTACAAGTATACTTCAAATATACGCACATACATAGTGGTTTTATGCCATACACTTTTTATAGTTCGTCTTTTTGAAAGCAAAATTTGTAGTTTGCCATCTGGCTTAAAATATTTACACTAGAAAAATGATCCTGTTCCATTTGCCAATTGCGTTCACTAATGCCCCATTCTATTGATATGAGCTAATACTATGCTTATTTCGTTTGAGTAATTATTGATCCTAATCCCTAGGTTACAAAGATCGAACGAATATAAAGGAGAATGTTTTTGTTTTTATGAAATGGAAAGGCTGGAAGTGGAGGGTTATATATGAGGAAAAAACATGTATTAAGCTTATTGCTTGTTGTTGTTACTGTATACTTTTTGGCATTTTTTAAATTGCCATATTATATTTATAAACCAGGTAGTGCTGACCCTCTAAATCCAATTGTAGAAGTTGAAAATGGTTTTTCTAGTAAGGGGGATATGCACTTGGTAACAGTAAGTGGTTCACAGGCTACGCCGATGCAATTCTTATTGGCAAAGGTTTTGCCACACCACGAAATATTACCATTAGATCAAGTGTTTCCTGACGGTATTACGGATGATGAGTATATGCATGCACAATTACAAATGATGGAAAGCTCGCAGGAAGCCTCTACTGTTGTAGCTTATAAAGCTGCTAATGGGAAAATTAAAATTAATTATAGTGGAGTATACGTAGCGCTTGTTATGGAAGATATGCCTGCGGATGGAAAACTAAAAATGGGAGATCGAATCATTGGCATTGATGGAAGAAAAATAAAAGAAGCAGATGATTTACTTGATTATGTGGCTACAAAACAGGCAAAGGATACGATAGAAGTCGAATTTGTAAGAGATGATAAGAAGATGACAAAGATGATAACGTTAGAAAAATTAACTGATCTTGGAGGTAAACCTGGAATTGGGATACAACTCGTAACAGATCGCGACGTTTCGGTGGAACCAAAAGTGAAGTTTTCTAGTGGACAAATTGGTGGACCAAGTGCCGGTTTAATGTTTTCTTTAGAAATTTATGATCAATTAACAAAAGAAGATATTACGAAAGGTTATGAAATTGCTGGCACTGGTGAAATTGATTATGATGGAAATGTTTATCGGATTGGCGGAATTGATAAAAAGGTAGTTGCAGCAGATAAAGAAGGGGTAGATATTTTCTTTGCGCCTAATGAGAAGGGAAAAGCAAACTCCAATTATCAAATCGCTCTAAAAAAAGCTAAAGAAATTAACACGGATATGAAAATTGTTCCAGTCGATACGTTTAATGATGCAATTACTTATTTAAAAACGTTAGATGAAAGTAAAAGACCTACTGCTTCTGAGTAGGTCTTTAACAAAGTTTAAATAACACTATAAAAATAGTTTGTTTAATTCATGACGCTTATTGTTAAAGACCGTTGTTAAGCAAAGGAGGCAAACACGGTTAGCTTAGTAATTAGACTGGCAAGATATACACTAAACTTAAGCGCTTTTAACAGTTCTAGGAAATGGTATCGTACTGAGATGGTTAGCTGTATTTGTTCTCCTTGTCATGATAGTACATGAAGGAGCTTTTTTAGAATATGTGAATCGGTGGCTGTAACTCCTGTTTTTGCAACGGTAATCTTCGTTCTGGTGGGACTACACTGTAATAGGCGTTACTTGCATGCTCTTCTATTTCTAATAATGGATGCATTTGACGTGTCATACTTGTAATTATTGGGGTAGCTAGCTTTTTCTTATGTTGATGCAAATAGGATTGTCCGGCTTTATTAAAACCAAGGATTCGTACATATGGGAGTTCATTCGGATTGCATACACTCCTAATTTCTTGTTTCGTAGTATTCGTTAAAATATGTACAAACATTCGTTGGAGTCGAGTCCAGGTGTATCGTTTTGTTTTTAATTGGTTCATCCACTCATTAAAAGAACGTACTTGTTTAACTGTTTTCCTTAATCGATACTCTAAGCCTTCATCCACTCCTTGAATCTTAGAAAGCTCTTTACTAGACATCGTAACTATTCGGTAATGTAACAGTGGAAAATAATGCTCCCAAGTGTGCCAAAGTGAAGCGGCCTGTTTATAAGTTTTCAATTGTAGATAAGTTGTTTCTGGTATAGCGTTACGAACAGATTGAGTTATGTTTCCGGACTCGATGATAGAGTTGCGTATACTAGTAGCACTTGCAATGGTTCCGGTTATTGTTTTATCGTGATAGTCACTTTGACTACGTTCAACCGTCAGAGGTGTTATAGACAGTTGAAGGTCATAAATCATTTTCACATAACTGAAACCAAGAATATTGTTAGGTTTTGATAAATCAATCTTTGCTAGATCAAGACCGATATGTTGATAAGCGGCTTTGCTTGCTTCAGGAAATGCTAACCCCATTTTTACATGTGTTTTTAGCGCTTGTTCAAATTCATTTTTCCTAGCGGTTAGTTGCTTGTAACTGTGAATGAAATCGGATATTTCCCCTGATTCACTACCAAAGCAAAGGCTAGTTGTTCCAAGAGCATCAAGAGCTAAAACTGCACCTTTAGCAAAAAGTTCACTGCTTTGGACAGCGAATGCATATGGAAGTTCAATAACTAGATCAACACCGTGCTTCAAGGCTGCTTTTGTGCGATGGAATTTATCAATTATTGCTGGCTCTCCCCGTTGAAGAAAAGTTCCGCTCATTACAGCAATGATGCAGTCTGCCTGAGTGAGTTTTTTTGCCTGTTGAATGTGATAAACATGTCCATTATGAAAAGGATTATATTCAACAATTAGACCACAAGCTTGCAATTTTCACCAACTCCTTATAAAGTAAACCTTCATTCAGTAATGTGGTTGTCCTTATCTTCTCCTGATAAGTCGAACAAAAGCTAAAACCTCAGACGTCCTTGAAAAACCGCGATGCGTTACGGACATAATTTTCCTTTCCTTGAAAAATCGCGGTGTATTGCTGACGTAGCTTCTCTGTCCTTGAAAAAGAAGTACACTTTTTTTGCGTGCGAAGTATCGCTGTCGTGGTTGTTTCTTGTCCTGTTGCCGAACGAATCGAGCATGTAGCGCCCATAACTCTTGATGCGGAAGTCTTACGGTGACCTTAGATACGGGACAAATATGTGTCTTATTGTAGCAGAAATAATAGATATTAGCATTAGAAAAATTCCACTGGGGAAAATAATAAAGGTAGAAGATGAGTTTAAATGGTTTGGAGGTGAACGTTCAATACTGTAGATAGTCTAAATATAAAAGATGATTAATGAACAACTCAATCAATAAATTGTAAATTAGTCTGTAAAGAGAATATGTTGACAAAAGTCTTTTTTTCTTTTAAAATAACTTTTGTTGCCTTGAGGTGATAATAATGAAATTTGTATTAGCTCAGCTGAAAAAAAGTGCTTATAAGGAACCTTTTGTGTTTGAAAACACTGTAAATGTTCAGGAACTAGAAACGATGAACAACGATATTCGACATATTGATGAAGTTAAAGTTTGGGGAACGTGTTTTTTTCAAGGAGATAACATTATTTTTTCCTTGCATATTAAAGGTGAAATGATACTTCCATGCGCTCGAACATTAGCGGATGTTTCATATCCTTTCGATATTCAAGCCGATGAGGTCTTTACAACTGCAACTTATTTAACGGAAGACGAAGTGGAGGATGAAGTCCATCCAATTGAGGGAGAAGTCCTTGACTTAACACCGTTAATCAAGGAAAATATTTTATTAGAGGTTCCATATCGCGTATTTTCAGATGAAAAAACAAGCCGAGAAAACAACCCAACAGCGGGGAAAGGCTGGCAAATTATTTCAGAAGAAAAGAACGAGCACACGATAGATAAGCGTTTTAAAAAACTGGAATCATTATTTAACGATGACGAGAAGCACAATTAAGCTGATTGCTTAGCGTTTTTTACTACGTAAGAAAAGTATAAAAGTTTAACGCAAGTTTTTTAGTCTCTCTCAAGTATTAAGTTCAAGCTAGGCAATCATCTGTGTGAAATGCTTAGCGTAACCAAGGTTTTCTAATCTTATGAAGGAGGTGTAAGTCATGGCAGTACCTAAAAGAAGAACTTCAAAAAAAGTAAAAAATCAGCGTCGTACGCATAAAAAATTACACGTACCTGGCATGGTAGAATGTTCAAATTGTGGAGAATTAACAAAGCCTCATTATGTTTGTAAATCATGCGGACATTATGACGGTAAAGAGGTAGTAAGTCAGTAATCGCAAACAGTGGGTCGTGTAAGAGGGGGATACTTAAAACAAATATAATAGTTTTTCGGGTATTACTCCGTAAGATTTCTTATAAAAGCTGTTGTAGAGAAAACAGGTCACAGAGGTGGTCTGTTTTTTTATGTGGACAATAACGGACATCTGGCTCTATACAGAATGTGATATATAATCAATGTTCAACTTCCATCAGCACATTTGACAGAGAACCAACTTTAGTGGCGATATAAAAATCGTTAAGATTAACGCATAAGTCCAACTAACATTAGATAACAAACAGACATTGTTGGTAACGTTTTCTTTATCTCAACTAAAAAATCTGCTAAAAATATAATCCTTTATTCTATCACACCTAGTTTTTGCATACATTGATAGCAAACGTATAAGGAGGATGTGTAATGAACGCAACAAGACAAGATGCGTGGACAAAGGATGAAGATATCCTATTAGCAGATACGGTCCTGCGTTATATAAGAGAAGGAAAAACACAATTAGAAGCTTTTAAAGAGGTGGCACAAAAGTTATCCAGAACACCAGCTGCATGTGGATTTAGATGGAATGCTACCATTCGTAAACAATATGAACAAGAGGTACAAAGCGCAAAAGAAGAACGGAAAAAGGGAAATAGAAATAATTTCTGGAATACTGCAAAGTCCCACGATCAAGATACGATAGAGACTGCTATTTTGTTATTAGAAAAAATGAAGTCTAATATTGGTCAGGCGGATGCTAGTCAATACCGTGTTCAAGAACAAACGAAACAATTAGAGCGAGAAAATTTGCATTTAAAGGAAAAGCTGGCCCGTTATGAAAGAGCTTGGGATGAAATAGGGAAGTTGTTAAATTTAGTTAAACCAGAGTAACATTAACGAACAAATAGATAAGTAAATTATTCCAGGTTTTTTTAAATTGTTTATCAAAAATAGGAACGAAAGCTAGAAGCGCTCGTTTAGCGACATACAAACTGGAGAGCTTCTGATGAGATAATGTCAAACTTCATTGGAAGGACTGTTTTTCTCTTCTTTTTCTAGTTGCTTGACGTATAAGCTAGATGAAGTAATTTTCAACAAAGATATCCACTGTGTAGAAATGGATATCGGTTCCTGGACAGTGAAAAAGACATGAATCTTTATTTATTCATGTCTTTCAATTTTTTACGAATGTTTTCTATTTAACTACAGGTTTCTCTTTAACTCCTTCTGGCATCCAAATGAGTGGGTTTTCACCCAGGTCACGTTCCATTTCATATTGAGCCTTTTTGAACCCCATTTTTTCCCAAAACCCATGAGAGTTAATGCGAGGATTCGTTTTGATTGGTAAATTATAGCTTTTGGCAAAATCTACTAATGTTTTTCCATAGCTTTGTCCTTGATATTCCGGAAGCACTTCCAATTTCCATAATGTTAAATAATCTTGTGGAGGATCAAAATAGTAATCATATTTCTTATTTACTTTATAAAGGCTCATTCTTGCTATTAAACTGTCCCCGATATAAATACCATAAAACGGGGAATCGCTTTGATTTTCTACTAGGTTATTTTCTAAATCTTCTAGCATTGACAATTCTTGGTTACCGTATTCCTTAAAATGCTTAAACTTTTCCAATGTTTTATAATTGATCATGAGTTTCTCCACTTTGACCGGTTTCACAATCCTGCCCCCTTATCTCCTGTAGACATAAAAAATTCTGGTTTAAATTCAGAATAGTTTAGGTTTTTTCTATGGTTTTATTATAATATAAAAAAGATGAAGATGAAAATAAATCGAAGCGCATATAATATCTTCTACATAGTATAATTCGGTTTCTACTTCAACAACAAGGATGAAGCTTCTATAATACCCCAATTAAGTAAGAATAAAAGCTAAAAGCTCCGTTTAACGATGCACAAAGGTGTAGGCAGTAATTAATAAAGTTATATTTTTACCGATTTTTTTGTGAATAATTTTTAATAAGTAACCTCATCGTCTAGCTTAAGCGCTTTAGGTTGTAGCAAATTTCAAACTTCTTCCTACGATAAATCATTATCGGGTTCGAATCTAAAGGAAGGCCGACTAAAAGCGGGCTTGCCGCTTTAGGCGTCGGCATACCCCTGTTTTAGAGGCATGTTTCCTTTATCTCGTCAGACCTCCCGTTTGGATGTCACTAATTGAGCACTTTTACCTTTTGTTCTGTCGCTCCGGACGAATCGTCATTTAGGTGTCGTTATCTTCGATTAGATCTCTATAAATCTTGAAAAGAGAATCTTACGGCACCTTACCTTAGATGTAGAATAAAAACAGATCACATGAAATTTGCGATTATTTTATGTACAATACTTAGAGGAGATTACAAATAAAAGGAGCAGGAATTTATGCGGATCAAACCTATCGATCTATATCAGCAAACAAAATTATTAAGGGATTATCGGGACTATAAACAGAAGATTCACACTTTTTTTGATTACAAACCATTGGATGATTTTGACCATAGGTATCATGATCTGCAACAAAGAAACTTTAAGCGTGAGGAGCTAAGCAATGCTTTACTTACCATGAATCGACAGTGGGATGCTCCTGAATCAACATATCGGAATATACAACGACTTAGAACACCTGAAGCAGTAACAGTTATCGGTGGTCAACAAGCAGGTGTATTAACAGGACCTATGTACACGATAAATAAAATCATCTCTATTATAAAATTAGCAAGAGAGCAGGAAGAAAAGTTGAATGTTCCTGTTATTCCTGTATTTTGGATTGCTGGTGAAGACCATGATTTTGCTGAAATAAATCATATTTTTATAGAACAAGAACAACAAATGAATAAATATCAAGTACATCAGCAAGTGAATAATAAGACAGCTATATCTGATATACAAATAGATAAGCAAATAATGAACCCTTGGCTTGACGGTCTATTTAAACAGTTGATGGAAACAAACTATACGAAAGAACTATATGATGAAATAAGAATATGTCTCGAAACATCGAAGACATATGTTGATTTTTTTGCAAAGCTTATTTTTCGGCTGTTTCCTAGATCGGGGCTCGTGTTGATTGATTCTGGAAATAAACATACACGTGAACTGGAAAGCGATTATTTTGTTCAATTAATCAAACATCAACCGCAAATAAGTAAGGGTGTTAGTGATTCAATAACCAAACTGCAGAAACTGGGATACTCTCCGTTGTTAACAGCAGAACTGACTGATGCTCATTTGTTTTATTATCAAGATGGTGAGCGGATATTACTGAATCGAATGGAAAATGGAGATTGGGAAGGAAAGCAACATGAGATACGTTTAACTACAGCAGAAATGATTCAAATCGCGGAAACCAATCCTTTTTGTTTAAGCAATAATGTTGTTACTCGACCAATTATGCAAGAACTACTTTTTCCTAACTTAGCGTTTATTGCCGGTCCTGGGGAACTTAGTTATTGGTCAGCGCTAAAGTCAGCCTTTCATGCGTTGCGAATAAAGATGCCTCCTATACTACCTAGGTATTCAATAACTATCATAGAACGTTCTGTTGAAAAGTTGCTTAAGCATTATCAACTGGACACACAACGAGTAATTAATAATGGAGTGCTTCAAGATAAAGCTGCATGGCTCGAAAGTAAAAGCACCCCTTCTATTCGCCAAACTGCCGATGAAGCACGGAAAAAGGTTGCTCGGGCACAGTTGCCATTACGAGAAGTAGCGATGGCAATGCGAAGTGATTTAGGAGCATTAGCGGAAAAAAATTTATTTTACTTGCAGAAACATATTTCGTATCTAGAATCCAGATTAATGCAAGCACTTGAAGAAAGACATAAGATTGAGTTAGCTGCTTTTGATTTACTTCATTGTACGTTACATCCAGCTGATGGACTGCAAGAGCGGATATGGAATCCTCTTCCTTGGCTGAACGCTTATGGGTTTAATTTCATTGAAAATCTGATGAATCAAGCCTATTCGTTTGAACAAGAACATTATGCAGTTTATGTATAAAGGGGCTTGTAGAAGAGATATGCTCTACCCGAAATGTTGTCATCTGGAGTTTCAAAAAGTTTAATCGAAAAAACACTCAGAAATTTAATCTTAACAGAAAAACAAGGAAAAATTAAATAGTGGGAAATATACTTAGCTGTGAAAAACCCCCACCAGCTGACTAAATTAGATAAAAGGTTGTCATATCAATGAATGACAACCTTTTTTTATTTTGCTTTTTAGGCAAAAAGACCCTTTTTTGTGGATGATAATGGAAAAATTGAAAATGAGGTGGTGCAGAGTGGGGGGATGTGGTAATATAATATGTACGAAGGTGGGGCGGAATATATGTTCATGGGTGAATTCCAGCACAACATTGATACAAAAGGAAGAATTATTGTCCCTTCCAAGTTTCGCGAAGAACTGGGAGCTACTTTTGTGGTGACTCGCGGGCTTGATCAATGTTTATTTGCTTATCCCATGACAGAATGGAAAGTTTTAGAAGAAAAGTTAAAAAAACTCCCCCTTACAAAAAGGGATGCCAGAGCTTTTACGCGTTTTTTCTTTTCTGGCGCAATTGAATGTGAAATCGATAAACAGGGAAGAATAAACATCCCACAAACATTAAGAACGTATGCAAGCTTAGAAAAAGAATGTGTAATTATAGGTGTCTCTAACCGAATTGAGATTTGGTCTCATTCCACTTGGGAAACTTATGTTACTGAATCAGAAGAATCTTTTGCAGAAATTGCTGAGAATCTAATGGACTTTGATATTTAGTGGTAATTCAACTCTGTATAAAAGGTGAGCGTATAAGAAGAAATGGGTGTTTTCAATGTTTAAACATATAAGTGTTTTAAGAGATGAAGCAATTAAAGGTCTTAACGTTAAATCAGATGGTGTTTATGTAGATTGTACCCTTGGTGGTGGCGGTCATGCAGAAGCAATTGCAACTAAACTAAATAAAAATGGTTTACTCATTGCTTTTGATCAAGATTTAGAGGCTTTACAAGTCGCCCAAAAAAGATTAGCTGCTTATGCAAAACAGATACTATTTATTCACGCCAATTTTAATCAGCTTGAAGTGATTTTAGCAGAACACCAACTTACTCATGTAGATGGAGTTTTATTTGATTTAGGTGTTTCATCTCCTCAATTAGATCGAGGGGAGAGGGGGTTTAGCTATCAGCATAATGCAAAGCTTGACATGCGCATGAACCAGGAACAAACGTTAGATGCATATCAAATTGTTAACAACTGGTCTTATCAAGATCTGGTTAAGATTTTTTTTCAATATGGTGAGGAAAAATTCTCGAAACAAGTTGCTAGAAAGATGGAAGAGCAGCGAAAAAAAGCACCTATAACGACCACATATGAATTAGTTGACATAATAAAAGCAGCAATACCTGCACCTGCAAGACGGAAAGGCGGACATCCAGCAAAGCGGATTTTTCAAGCATTGAGAATTGCTGTAAATGATGAACTTGGGGTATTTAATGATGCACTTCATCAAGCAGCGAGGGTACTCGGGATAAATGGAAGACTTGCTGTGATCACCTTTCATTCTTTAGAGGATAGACTTTGTAAACAAGCATTTAAAAAATGGAGTTCAAACAAAGAAACGCCACGTAATCTACCTATTATCCCAGAACAGGCTAAAGCACCATTTCGATTAATAACTAGAAAACCGATTGTTGCAACAGCTGAGGAATTAGCTCAAAATCGGCGATCACGTTCGGCAAAACTACGAATCGTGGAAAAACAAGCAAAATGGCAACAACAATTTACCTATGAAGAAGGGTGGAGAAAATAATGAGTGCGAATCATGCGAGAACTTGGCAACAGACGAGACCGCAACACACACCACATCGTAAACAACCTGTTTCTGTTAAAGTTTCAAAACAGGGATGGATTACGAAAGGTGAAAAAGTAATTTATTCCATCATTGGTTTCTGCATCATTTTAGCTGGTATCTATATGGTTTCTTATTCTTCCTCAACCGATGCGATTAATCGCAACACGCAGGAATTAGAAAGCAAAGTACATGTTCAACAATCGAAAAATGAACAATTAGAGGATGAAATTAAAGAATTAAGTGATCCAGATCGAATCATTAGGATTGCGAAGAAAAACGGCTTGAAAATACAAGATACAAAAGTAAAGCAGGCACAAGTCATCGATAATTAGCCAATTTAAGGGGAACGGACTTGTATGAGAAAAAATAAAACAACTCACTTCATGGCAGGGATATTAATCATCTTATTTGTGGGCATTTTTCTCGTTTTATCGGGAAGGTTTTTATATATTCAAGCAACAGCAGAAGTGGATGGTGTTTCGTTGGAAGCCTGGGCGGACAAGCAACGCACCTCCGCTTATCCATTACCCGCTGAACGAGGTAAAATATATGATAGTAATAGAATGTTATTAGCATATGATAAGCCAACCTATCGCTTGTATGCCATATTAAGAGAAGATTATTCGGAAGGTGCAAAGAAGCCTAGACATGTAGTGGATCCGGAAGAAACGGCTAAAACATTAGCACCTTTATTGGATATGAAGGAAAGTGACATATTAGATCGATTACAGAAAGGGATTGAAAAGAAAAGCTTCCAAGTTGAATTCGGTACAAAAGGAAGAGGACTGTCCTTACAAAAAAAGGATGAGATTGCTGCATTGAACCTACCCGGGATCAACTTTGAAAAAGAAGCTGTGCGTGCATATCCTAATGGAACATTTGCTTCTCAAATTATTGGTTTTGCTAAGAAAATGGAAACTGGTAAAAAGAAAAAGCCACAGACACAAACCAAAGGCGTAACAGGTATTGAAAAGCAAATGGATAAGTATTTAAGCGGAAAAGATGGTTATATTTCTTTTCAACGAGATAAATATAATAAAAAACTGCTTCATCCAGAAGAGGCTGTGAAAAAACCAGAGAACGGAAAAAATATTTACTTAACAATTGATCAAAAAATACAAACATTGCTTGAGGATACGTTGTCTCAAGTAGAGGAAAAGTATGAGCCAGAGCGAATATCAGCTGTGGTCATGGATCCCAAAACAGGGAAGATCATCGCAATGGGTAATCGACCAAGCTACGATCCTAACAATCCGACAAAGGTTGAAAACTGGTACAATGATGTTATTTCAACTCCTTTTGAACCAGGTTCCACTATAAAGATGTTTACGTGGGCAGCTGCGATTGAAGAGGGTGTTTACAATGGAAATGAAGCTTATAAGTCTGGACAATACCAGCCAAATGAAAAAATTAAGCCTATTCGTGACCATAATGGCGGAAATGGGTGGGGAGCAATCTCTTACGATGAAGGTTTTGAACGCTCCTCTAACGTTGCTGCTTCAAAGCTGGTCTGGGAAAAAATCGGTTCTGACAAGTATCTAGAATATTTAAAAGCGTTCCATTTTGATCAAAAAACGAATATTGATTTACCTAATGAAGTGGCTGGCGAGATTTTGTATAATTGGCCCGCAGAAAAGCTAACTACTTCATTTGGACAGGGAACGACGATGACTCCGATCCAACAAATGAAGGCTGCTACAGCCCTAGCAAATGGTGGAAAAATGATGCAGCCATATATCATTGAAAAAATAATCGATCCTAATTCAAAGCAGGTAATTGAAGAAAAATCTCCGAAAGTAGTTGGTGAACCAATTTCAAAGAATACATCGCAGCAAATGCTGAAATTATTAGAGTCAGTAGTAAATGGAAAACATGGAACGGGGAAAAATTTTAAACTAGAAGATTATACGGTTGGAGGTAAGACCGGGACAGCTCAAATCCCTAATCCAAAGGGTGGTTATTTAATCGGTCATGAAAACTATGTGTTTTCCTTTTTAGGAATGGCCCCCATTGATAATCCTCAGTTAATGATGTATGTATCTGTAAAGCAGCCAAAACTTAAGCCGAAAAAAGATGGCTCCATCCCTAATGGCGCCGAACCTGTTTCGTTCATATTTAATAATGTCATGGAAAATGGCCTGCATTATTTAAATATTGATCCAGATAAACAAAATAAGACAAAAACAGAAGCAATAGCCATACCTAGTTTAATTGGCAAAGATGTTGATGAAATGAAAGACGTATTAACAAAACGAGGTTTACGGGTTACAACAACTGGAAAAGGGAAAATAGTAAAATGTAATGTAGCTGAGGGAGATAAAGTTCTACCAAATGGCCATATCTTCTTAGTAACAGAAAAACCGCAAATGCCAAACATCGTTGGCTGGTCATTTCGAGATGCTATGCAGTTTGCTCAACTGTTGGATTTAAAAACAGAAACATTTGGTAATGGTTATGTAGCGACACAGAATATTAAAACCGGGACTAAAATTAAGCCAGGTGACTATTTGGGGATTGAACTTGTTCCACTTAAAAAACAAAAGAATAACTAAGTCTTCATCGAAGTACCCCCTTATCTTCAGTCGAAGTGAAAAAGTATAAGGGGAACCAACTAAAATTCTTCTAAATTAATCTATGAAGAAGAAATAAAAGCCAAGGGTTTTATGTAAGAGAAACAGTGTTCTAATCCATCTTCAATGTTCATATAGTGGATACAAGCATGTCTTTAAAAAGGAGATGTAATATGAAACGTGTATCCGCTGTGACGACGAAGAAAAGGATTGTCGCTGTTTTTCTTATTGGTTTAGTCATTTTTCTCATCATCGATATTCGCTTAGGCTATGTACAATTTGTACTAGGTGATCAATTAATGGGACAAGCTACAGATTCATGGACAAGAAATATCGAATTTGAACCTGAACGGGGGAGGATTCTAGATGAAAATGGAGAGGTTCTTGCTGAGAATGTAACAGCACCCTCTGTTGTTGTTGTCCCTAGGCAGGTTAAAGAACCGAAAGAAACAGCAAAAAAACTAGCGGCTATTTTAGATATTTCTGAGGAGAAAGCATTGGAATATATTACAAGAAATGCTTCCAGTGTGAACATACACCCAGAAGGTCGAAAAATCAATGAAAAACAGGAAATGGCAATTCGCTCACTAAATATGGAAGGTATTTATTTAGCGAAGGATTCAAAAAGGCATTATCCATATGGTGATGATCTTTCCCATGTATTAGGCTTTGCAGGGATTGATAATCAAGGCTTAATGGGACTTGAATTATTTTATGATGAGCTACTAAATGGTGAAAAAGGAAGTTTATCATTTTATTCAGATGCTAAAGGAAGAAGATTAGATGATTTGGCTGATATCTACACACCGCCAAAAGATGGGTTAGACTTAAAAACAACGATCAATACGAAGGTCCAAACGATTATGGAAAGAGAGTTAGATTTAGTGGAATCCAAATATGATCCGGATGGTGCTATTGCTATTGCAGTTAATCCTAAAACGGGCGGTGTTCTTGGAATGACATCACGTCCTAATTTTCATCCGGAAAACTATCAAGAGGTAGATTCTACTATTTTTGACCGTAATTTACCAATTTGGAGTACGTATGAGCCGGGTTCTACTTTTAAAATTATAACACTGGCCGCAGCACTTGAAGAGGGAGTGGTAGATTTAACAAAAGATCATTACCACGATGATGGTGCTATTAAAGTAGGAGGAGCAAGACTACGTTGTTGGAAAAGTGGCGGACATGGGAGTCAGAATTATTTAGAGGTTGTGCAAAATTCTTGTAACCCGGGTTTCGTCAATCTTGGGCAAAAGCTTGGAGACGACAAGCTATTTTCATATATTCATAATTTTGGCTTTGGTAAGAAAACAGGGATTGATTTACAAGGAGAAGGAACTGGTATTTTATTTAAACCAGAAAATATTGGACCGGTTGAGTTAGCTACTACTTCCTTTGGTCAAGGTGTTTCTGTTACACCGATTCAACAAGTGATGGCTGTAGCAGCTGCTGTAAATGGCGGCTATTTGTATAAGCCATACATTGCAGATGAATGGATTGATCCGACAACTTCACAAGTTCAGCAGAAGGTAGAACCAACTTTAAAGAAAAGAGTTATCTCGCCTGAGACTTCAAAAGAAATCCGTCAGGCGCTAGAAAGCGTCGTGGCAGAAGGAACAGGACGTCCGGCTTATGTAGATGGTTACCGTGTGGGTGGGAAAACGGGAACTGCACAAAAAGTGGGGCCAGATGGTAGATATATGGAAAACAATTATATTGTATCATTTATTGGATTTGCACCAGCTAATGATCCAGAAATCGTCGTCTATGTAGCGGTTGATAATCCAAAAAATACTGTTCAATTCGGTGGAGTTGTAGCAGCTCCAATTGTAGGGACTATTATTGGCGATAGCCTCCGAGCAATGGATATCAAACCGCAAAAGGGAGGATTGGAAAAGGAATACCAGTGGCCAGAAGAGCCAAAAGTAGAAGTTCCTGACTTGGTTGGATTAAGAAAGAAAGAGTTAACGGAGTATATGACAAATTTGTCAGTAGAAACGAGTGGAGAGGGAGACTATATCGTTGATCAAGCTCCTAGTCCTGGAACAAAAGTTGAACAAGGATCTAAAATTAGAATTTATTTAGCGAAAAAAGATCGTTAAATAGATTTATATTTGCTATAATAGATAGGCAAAATAAAGAAGAGGGTTATACTACCCTCTTAAAAACGAATGTCACAAAGAATTATTATATAGTGAGAATTTAACAAGAAGAATGGGATGTTACAAATGAATTTAGAAGAATTAGTAAGCTGTTTACCTTTTTATCAAACAAACAAAAGTATCGACAACATTGATGTTACGAACATTGTGATGGACTCACGAAAAGTGGAGTCTGGCAATTTATTTGTTTGTATTGCTGGTTATACAGTCGATGGACATGATTTTGTTAAGCAGGCTGAACAAAAAGGAGCTGTTGCCATTGTCGCAGAAAAGCCGGTGGATTCAAAGCTTCCTACTATATTTGTTGCCGATTCCCATCGAGCCTTGTCGATGCTCGCTGTAAAGTTTTTTGAGAATCCAACAAGTAAACTTCCTTTAATCGGTGTAACTGGAACAAACGGTAAAACAACCGTAACATATTTACTGGAAGCTATCTTTCAATTAGCTGAGCGGAAAACCGGTGTTATAGGCACCATACACATGAAGATTGGAGAAAAAACGTATCCGGTTGTAAATACTACTCCAGATGCAATCATGTTGCAGCAATCATTTAAACATATGTTGGACGAAGGAGTAGACCAGGCAATTATGGAGGTTTCTTCTCATGCACTTGTGCAAGGTAGAGTCCATGGCTGTGATTATGATATGGCTATATTTACCAATATCTCCCAAGATCATTTAGATTTTCATAAAGATATGGATGAGTATTTACGAGCAAAAAGTCTGTTATTTGCTCAACTGGGAAATAATTATACGGAAGAAAAACTAAAATTTGCGATTATTAATGAAGATGAAGCAGCAAGTAAAGTATTAAAAGAAAGCACTGCACAGCAAGTCATTACGTACGGTATTAATAAACCAAGTCAAGTGATGGCAACTGGTATTAAATTAGGAGCTAGAGGGATCCATTTTCAGCTGCAAACCCCAGTTGGCAATATACATATTAAAAGTAAACTGATGGGGAAATTTAATGTTTATAATATGCTGGCAGCGAGTGCAGCCGCAATAGCCGTAAACATTCCACTTTCGGTTATTCAAACAGCTTTTCAGCAAATCGAAGGCGTGAATGGACGGTTTGAGCCAGTTAATGAAGGTCAGCCATTTGCAGTAATTGTTGATTATGCACATACCCCGGACTCGTTGGAAAACGTCTTACAAACGGTGAAGGAGTTTGCCGCTGAACGTGTATTTGTAGTTGTTGGTTGTGGAGGAGATCGGGATCGGACGAAGCGGCCAATAATGGCAAAAATAGCGGCTGAATATGCAGATAAAGCAATTCTAACCTCTGATAATCCAAGAACTGAAGATCCACAGGCGATTCTAGATGATATGATTAGTGGATTATCACAAGATTCCACATATGAGGTGATTGTTGATCGTAAGGAAGCTATTTATGAAGCGGTCCATCAAGCAGCACCTGGAGATATTATCGTTATTGCTGGAAAAGGTCATGAAACATATCAGCAGATTGGTCATACAAAACATGATTTTGATGATCGAAAAGTTGCCCGTGCAGCAATTTTAGCGAAGGAGAATAAATGATGTTTACGGTAAAATGGCTTTCGCAAGTATTGCCAGACTATAAGGGAAATATAATTGGTCAATCGATTCAAGGAGTTTACACGGATAGTCGTGAGACAATGACAAATGGTTTATTTGTCCCTATTATTGGTGAACGCTTTGATGGACATCAGTTTGTCGACCAAGCAATTACGAATGGAGCAATTGCAGTTATATGGGATAAGGAAAAAAAACTACCGGAAACGATACCTGAATATATTACGGTCTTTAAGGTTGATAATACGTTGACAGCCCTTCAAACCTTAGCGTCAGAATATCGCAAATTGGTTGATCCAATTGTGATTGCTGTCACGGGTTCCAATGGCAAGACCACAACGAAAGATATGGTTGCAGCAATTTTAAAAACAACGTACAAGACCCATTATACAGCTGGTAATTTTAATAATCATATTGGTTTGCCATTAACTATTTTGTCAATGCCGAAAGAAACAGAAGCATTGGTTGTTGAAATGGGAATGAGCCACTCTGGGGAGATTCAATTATTATCCACCATCGCAAAGCCTGATTATGCTATTATCACAAATATCGGTGAATCACATATCGAATTTTTAGGTTCTAGGGAAAATATTGCCAAGGCTAAACTGGAAATACTAGCAGGACTGAGTAAAACAGGTACATTAGTAATCGATGGGGATGAACCGTTATTAAGTCATCTGCACCATCATGATTATGTAAAAACATGCGGTTTTACAGCGGGGAATGATATACAAATTACTTCATCAGTATTAAAGCAAGAACAAACCGTATTCCAAATACTTGATGGCTCCACTTATACAATCCCCTTTTTAGGAAGTCATCATGCTAAGAATGCTGCTTTGGCAATTACTATAGGCAAATGCTTAAATATACCAACAGAAAAAATCCAAACAGCGTTTGATTCTATCACGAAAACAGGCATGCGATTTGAAAAACGAATTGGAAAAAATGGCGTTACGATTATTAACGATGCATACAATGCTTCTGCAACATCGATGAAAGCTGCCATTCAGGTTGTTAAACAAATGGGCGGGTTTTCGGAAAGGGTATTAGTGCTAGGAGATATTTTAGAACTGGGAGTTTATTCTGAAGCTATACATCGATCTATTGTAGAAGTAATTGATAAACCAATTACAAAAGTTTGCACATTTGGTAAAGCTGCTAAATATATTACAGAGGCGATGAATGAGCAGAATAACCCGGTTCCTGCAGAACATTACTCAACCAAACAAGCTTTACTCAAAGCGCTGAAACCTCATTTACATGAAAAAGCAATTATTTTATTTAAAGCTTCTAGAGGGTTGAAGTTTGAAGTATTAATAACTGAGTTGAATCAGTCTATATAGTCGGGCGGTTTCGTACAAGGAGGAATAATAATGAATTTTTCTGTGTTATTTATAACCATGGCAATCGCATTCTTAATTACCGTCCTTTTATCTCCTATTTTTATTCCATTTTTAAGACAATTGAAGTTTGGACAAAGTATTAGGGAAGAAGGACCTAAATCCCATATGAAAAAGACTGGAACACCAACGATGGGTGGTATTATGATTGTTTTTAGCATTGTCATAACCTCTCTGATTATGGCATGGAAAACAAATCCAGTCGGTGTTAGCTATGAACTGTGGATTTTATTGTTTGTTCTCGTGGGATATGGTCTGTTAGGGTTTTTAGATGATTTTATTAAAATTATAAAAAAACGTAATCTTGGCTTGACCTCAAAACAAAAGCTGCTAGGACAATTAATTATTGCGCTTATTGTATTTTTTGTCTTACGATATCAAGGATTTCCAACGTATATTTCTATTCCAGGTACAACCATTCAGTTGGAATTAGGCTGGGGTTACGCTCTTTTAATTATATTTATGCTCGTTGGTTCATCGAATGCAGTAAATTTAACAGATGGTTTGGACGGGTTACTGGCAGGAACTGCAGCCATTGCGTTTGGTGCCTTTGGAATCTTAGCTTGGTATGGCTTCCCCCAAAATGAGGTAACTATTTTTGCATTAGCTGTGGTCGGAGCATTACTGGGCTTTCTTGTGTTCAATGCACATCCTGCTAAAGTGTTTATGGGAGATACAGGTTCGTTAGCATTAGGAGGAGCGATTGCTGCCGTTGCGATTTTGACCAAACTAGAGATCATTCTAGTCATCATTGGCGGTGTGTTTGTCATTGAAACACTTTCTGTGATTATTCAAGTAATATCATTTAAAACAACTGGAAAAAGGGTGTTTAAAATGAGCCCATTACATCATCATTATGAGCTTTTAGGCTGGTCAGAATGGCGCGTCGTGACAACCTTTTGGCTAGTGGGGCTTGTTTTTGCAGCTTTAGGAATTTATATTGAGGTGGGCTTAAATTGACAAGGCTAAAAAATTTTCCCTATAACCATATTCTTGTTTTAGGATTAGCAAAAAGCGGCACTGCTGCCGTAAGAGTTTTGTTACAACATGGAAAAAAAGTACGTGTAAATGATCAAAAGGCAGTAGCAACCGATTCAGAGGTAAAGAAACTAAAAGAGATGGGCGCAGATATGATACTCGGCTCCCATCCTATTTGTGTGCTTGATGGAATTGAAATCATTGTGAAAAATCCGGGAATTAATTATGAAAACCCAATTATAAAAGAAGCGATAGAACGTCAGATTCCAATTATTACAGAAATTGAGATAGCTGCCCAGCTAACGGATGCTCCGATCATCGGTATAACAGGCTCAAATGGGAAGACAACGACGACAACGTTAACAACAGAAATGTTAAAAAAAAGTAATCAGGCTGTTAAAGTTGCGGGAAATATAGGGATCGTTGCGACTGAAATAGCTGAAAACTTAGTAGAAAATGAAAGGTTAGTTTTAGAATTATCTTCCTTTCAGCTGATGGGAGTTGATAAGTTTAAACCAAAAATTGCCGTCTTACTTAATATATTTGAAGCACATCTAGATTATCATAAAACCTTTGAGAACTATAAACAGGCAAAGTTTAATATATTTAAAAATCAAACTGAAGACGATTTTCTTGTATATAATGGGAATGATAAAAACATCATAGAAGAGATTGAGAAATGCAAAGCAACAAAAATTCCTTTTTCTGTAAAAGAACAGCTTGCTAACGGAGCTTGGATGGATGAAAATTCCATTTACTTTAAAGATGAAAAGATTATGGATCGAATCGATATTGCCTTATTAGGTGAGCACAATTATGAAAATATTTTAGCTGCAGTGGCAGCTGCTAAATTAAGTGGTGCTACAAATGAAGGAATTCGAACCGTTTTATCTATGTTTACTGGGGTAAAACATCGCTTGCAATTTGTCGGTAATTTCCATGAACGCTTGTTTTATAACGATTCCAAAGCCACGAATATTTTAGCTACGCAAAAGGCATTATCAGCTTTTGAACAACCAGTTATTTTATTAGCGGGTGGTTTAGATCGTGGCAATGAATTTACGGATTTACTTCCATATATGAAGCATGTGAAAGCATTAGTATTATTTGGCGAAACGGCAAATAAATTAAAAGAAATAGGTAAAAAAGCAAATATTCCTGTTATTCGGTTAACAGAAAATGTTCAATCAGCAGTCCAAATTGCTTTTGAAATTTCTCAAGAGAAAGATATTATTTTGTTATCACCAGCATGTGCCAGCTGGGATCAATATCGAACATTTGAAGAAAGAGGAGACATGTTTATACAAGCTGTGCATACATTAGTATAGGGGCTTGTTTAAAATAAAATAATTAAAGTTCATGTTCAAAAAAGAGGATAAAAAGGCTTAAGGTCTGCTAAACTGGCAGGCGTCCTTGAAAAATCAAAGCGCTTTGATTTTTCAAGGATGTTGATCACAAAGACGTTGCAACATGACAAGGAAAGCTACGTCAGCGACGCATCGCACGCTGAAAAAGCGTTCTTCTTTTTCAAGGACATGGAAAGCTACAACAGCGATACATCGCGGTTTTTTAAGGACAAGAAAAGCTACATCAGCGTCGCAGCGCACGAAGAAAAAGCGCTCCTTGAATGAAGTTCCACTTTATCTCGTCAGAAGTTCTCCAGTTTGTATGTCACAGGATGAGTACTCCAGCTTTTGTTCTCCTGTCACAGCGCTGATACTAGCACGTCCAATGTGTCTATGTTCGAATGCAGTTAGAAACATGGGATACGGAGAAATTCGAATCGTTATTTACCGTCCTTTTTGAACATACTTTAAAAAAATTACTTTTTAAACACCCCCTAGCAATCTTGTAAAGTGGGGTGTTATTTTGCTTACAAAAAAGAATAATGCACCTTATTCTTCTCCTGATTACATTTTGATAGGTGTTATTGTTGCTTTATTAATTATTGGCATCGCCATGGTTTACAGTTCTTCATTTGTATGGGCAGAATATAAATTTAATGATGCGTGGTATTATGTAAAACGTCAAGCTCTGTTTGCAGGTGCTGGAATGATAGCGATGATTTTTACCATGAATCTTCCATATACGACATGGAAAAAATATGCCAAATTGATTCTGCTGCTTTGTTTTAGCTTATTATTACTTGTTTTGATACCAGGAATTGGTATGGTACGAGGTGGTGCACAAAGTTGGATTGGAATTGGCGCATTTAGCATTCAGCCTTCTGAGTTTATGAAGTTAGGCTTAATTATATTTTTAGCTACCTATCTATCGGTAAACCAAAAATATATTACATCGTTAAGGAAGGGCTTCTTTCCGTCTCTTTTATTGGTTTTTACAGCTTTTGGTTTAATTATGCTTCAACCTGATTTAGGAACAGGCATGGTGCTTGTATTAACTTGTATGGTCATGATATTTACTGCTGGAGCTAGGTTGTCACATTTTTTTGGACTGGCTGCTGTTGGACTAGCTGGATTTATTGCACTAATTGCATCAGCTCCATATCGGATTAGTCGAATTACCGCTTTTCTTAATCCGTGGGAAGATCCTTTAGGTGACGGATTTCAAATTATTCAATCTCTATACGCAATCGGTCCAGGAGGTTTAATGGGACTTGGATTTGGGGAAAGCTTGCAGAAGTTTTTTTATTTACCAGAGCCACAAACAGATTTCATTTTTGCTATTTTAGGAGAGGAACTAGGCTTTATCGGCGGAACCGCTGTTCTCTTGTTATTTTTTCTGTTGTTATGGCGCGGAATTAAAATAGCGCTTGAAGCACCCGATAGTTTTTCTCGCTTTTTAGCATTGGGTATTGTTTCGATGCTGGCAATTCAGGCGATGATTAATATTAGTGTTGTTATCGGATTGATCCCTGTAACTGGGATTACACTTCCTTTTTTGAGCTATGGTGGTTCTTCTTTAACGTTAATCTTATGTTCTGTTGGTATTTTGTTAAATATTAGTAGATACACAAAAATATAGAATTCACCAGACGCCTGTAAAATAAACTTGTTGGATAATCATAAGTAACAAAGCTCCTAAACATATTTATCCCACATCTAAGGTGCTGTAAGACTCCTACTTCAAAGTTATACAGAATACGAAGAAGTCTAAGTGAATGATAATGGGTACCTGATTTCCGAATCCGTTTAATTAAGATTCAGTAGGGGATGAAGGAAGCCCTTCACTGAATGAAATTTACTTGACCATGAAACTATAAAGATTAGCGAATTTTCAGCCTGTTTTAGTCTTAAAAAGAAGTATAAAGCTAATCTAAATATTATAGCTTGAAAAACTTGATTTTACCTAAGTCCTACTACATGTTTCAAGGGTGAATATGATATACTCATAGTAACAAGCTGAAATGGCATATTTATGCCATTTCTTGTTGTTAATTTAAGATAAAGGAAGAAATGGAGATGGAAAAAAAGAAAATTGTTTCTATTGAAGACCGTATCCCAAAATTGAAGCAGGCAAGGAAAAAAAAGGCAAATCGGCGGTTGCTATTTTATCTGTCTATTTTTTTCATCTTAATTTCCATCATCGTTTATTTACAATCTCCATTAAGTCATATACGTACGATTCACGTAAAGGGCAACACGTTTTTAAACGATGAGTCGGTCATTAAACAAAGCAACTTAACAAACAATCAAAATATCTGGACAATTGATAAAAAAGCTAGTGAAAAAGCGTTAGAAGAAAATCCCATCATTGCTTCTGCTAAAGTTAATCGAAAATTACCTTGGACTGTTTCGATTACAATCAAGGAATATGAACGTGTTGGTTATTTGCAACAGGAAACAAACTATTTTCCAATATTAGGCAATGGTACAGTACTTCAAAGTATGAAGCAAACATCATATAATGGAGACGCACCCTTAATCATAGGGTTTAATAAAGAAGAATATTTACATAGAATGACGAAGGAATTAGAACAGCTATCTCAAACAATAAGAAAGTTGATTTCTGAAGTTCATTGGACACCAACAGAGGAAAATCAGAATAAGATTACCTTATATATGAATGATGGTTTTTTAGTTGACGCCAGTATTCAAAACTTTGCCGAAAATATGAAAATCTATCCTTCTATCGTGACGCAATTGGACGACGATAGTAAAGGCATTATTCATATTGGTGCAGGTGCATATTTTGAATCGTTTAACAAAAAGAATTCGGCTAACTCTCAAGATGAATAATATCATTTTCTGCTCGGTAGAAAGTCATAATTTCTATATACCATACGAAATAATTTAATACAATCATCATCAAAGAATAGGTTTGATTTTTTAAAAAAATACTGAAAAATAAAGGAAATTCATGGTTTTATGTGGAATATCCTATATAATATTTTATTTTTATTAATTCGATGACGATAGATGATATAGAGAAGTTGTTTTTTTACACAGCTTCTGAATTTTAGGGGGGCTTTACTTTGAACAACAGTGAAGTTTTAGTAAGTCTTGATATAGGTACAACAAAAATTAAAGTTATTATAGGTGAGGTTTTAAATGATTCATTAAATATTATCGGTGTTGGAACTGCAAAATCCAATGGAATGAAGAAAGGAGCAATCATAGATATTGATGAGACCGTTCAATCGATCCGCAATGCTGTAGAACAAGCGGAAAGAATGGTTGGTATGCAGATAGATCGGGTTATCGTTGGTATTAACGGAAATCATATTCAGTTGCAGCCATGTCACGGCGTTGTAGCCGTTCAGAGTGAAGATAGGGAAATTACGAATGAGGATGTTACTCGAGTGATTGATGGAGCGCAAGTAATGTCTATTCCTCCAGAGCGTGAAATTATTGATGTTATTCCAAAACAATTTATTGTCGATGGATTAGATGAAATAAATGATCCGCGAGGTATGATTGGTGTTCGTTTGGAAATGGAAGGAACCATTATTACATGCTCAAAAACTATTCTACATAATATTTTAAAATGTGTAGAGCGTGCTAATCTTCAAGTAGCTGATATTTGTCTTCAACCTCTTGCTGCTGGAGCGATTGCACTGTCAAAAGATGAAAAAAATATGGGTGTTGCATTAATTGATGTAGGCGGTGGATGTTCTACAGTTTCTATCTTCGAAAATGGTCATCTAGCTTCAACCAGTGTTGTTCAGTTAGGTGGGGACAACATAACGAAAGATCTTTCCATTGGTTTACGAACTTCTACAGAAGAAGCTGAAAATGTGAAATTAAATCATGGACATGCCTTCTATGACCATGCTCTAGAGGAGGAAGTCTTTGATGTTTCCATCATTGGCAGCAATTCGAAACAGACTTCAAATCAATTAGAAATAGCCGATATAATTGAAGCAAGAATGGAAGAAATCTATGCATTTGCTGAAAGAGAAATAAGAAGAATGGGCTATCATGAATTACCAGGTGGTTATGTTCTAACCGGAGGCACCATGGCAATGCCTGGAGTGTTGGAGCTGGCTCAAGATCTATTTCAAGCTAATGTTCGGATCGCTATACCAGATTATATAGGTGTACGTGAACCACAATTTACAGCAGGCGTAGGAATCTTGCAATTTGCGTATAGGAATGCGAAAATACAAGGAAAAGAATTATTTCCAACCTTCATCCCAATGGGAAATGAACCAAAACGAGTGAAAAAACAAGTAAATTCACATGAAACAACAGAAAAGAAGAAAAAAGAATCTGGAATTGCTAATTTGTTTAAGTATTTTTTTGATTAACAAATAATCTAACCTTGTAAAAATACGGTAGTTTATCAATAATAGAAACCTCTTAACCAATTAGCTTCTAGAACGCTTGTAATTTTGCATATTAGGAGGAACGAGTTATGTTGGAATTTGATACGAGTATGGAAGAGTTAGCAACAATAAAAGTAATAGGGGTTGGTGGCGGAGGTAACAATGCTGTTAACCGAATGATTGAGCACGGAGTCGAAGGTGTTGAGTTTATCACTGTTAATACAGATGCACAAGCTTTGAATCTATCAAAAGCGGAATTAAAAATACAAATTGGTGCCAAACTTACAAGAGGGTTAGGAGCGGGTGCTAATCCGGAAGTAGGAAAGAAAGCGGCTGAAGAAAGTAAAGAGCAACTGGAAGAAGTGCTTCAAGGTGCTGATATGATTTTTGTGACTGCGGGAATGGGTGGTGGAACAGGTACGGGTGCTGCTCCAGTTATTGCTCAAATCGCTAAAGATCTTGGAGCATTGACGGTAGGAGTTGTAACACGTCCTTTCTCATTTGAAGGAAGAAGGCGTTCTACCCAAGCAATTTCCGGTATTGAAGCTCTTAAAGGTAGTGTTGATACACTAATTGTTATACCGAATGACCGACTGTTAGAAATTGTAGATAAAAACACCCCAATGTTAGAGGCGTTTCGTGCAGCCGATAATGTATTACGTCAAGGTGTGCAAGGTATTTCTGACTTGATCGCTAAGCCCGGCCTGATTAACGTGGATTTTGCGGATGTAAAGACAATTATGTTTGATAAGGGTTCTGCTTTAATGGGAATCGGTGTTGCTACTGGTGAGACAAGGGCAACCGAGGCTGCTAAAAAGGCTATTTCTTCACCATTATTGGAGACTTCTATAGATGGGGCACAAGGTATTTTAATGAATATTACTGGTGGAACGAATTTAAGCCTCTATGAAGTACAAGAAGCGGCTGATTTAGTAACTTCTGCTGCTGATAATGAAGTTAACGTCATTTTTGGTTCAGTTATTAATGAAAACTTAAAGGATGAAATTATAGTTACCGTCATAGCTACAGGATTTGACGAATCAAATAAAAAAGTAGAGCAACAACCTAAGCAGCAGCGGTCCATAATGAACCAGCATGCAGCAACCCGTGCTAATGATGAAGTTCCGTCAAGAAGAGAAAGAGATCATGAGTCTCAACAACGCGCTGCACAAGAGGAAGATACGTTAGATATCCCAACGTTTTTAAGAAATCGTAATCGTAACCGAAAACGCTAAATAAATAAGCTCTATAATTGAATTTTTCGTCACATCATAGATGGATACGTTATTTTTAAATAAGCATACAGGAAATGGATGATGAATTACTTCCTAGTAACTTTAGCTTTTGTAAACTAGCAACTGTTCACAAATTTAAAATGTACCTATAGATAAGGACATTTTATTTAGTGAATGGTTGCTTTTTTGTACTATAGGAAAGTATAAAGTTTTTTGGGTTTATAGTATAAGAAAAACTACAGCTTTCGCTAAAGACTTGGCGAGAAGCCAAGTTTTTCTAATGTTTGCCACTGGTTCGTCTGTAGCATCCGAGCTGTTTCCCAGCATGGAAGGAAATCAAAAGCCAGTTACTCTGTTCATTTCCTGTTATTATCTTATATACTTCAAATTGTTACATACTTAACCTAATAGTTAGTTTGGAACAAACGTATCTAGTCCCGACAAACACTCCAATAACTCGGTAAAACTAGTCATAATTGCCGTACAGGATATGACAGACTTTGCTAGTTTCCTTAGGTATACTAGAATCACTATGGAAGATGGCAAGCATTAAAGATATGGAAAGGGAGGAAATTTGTGAAGATTTATTTGGATGCAATCTGGGCGCTTAATTTTTTGCTAGATCTTATGTTGTTATTGCTAACCCAGGCATTAGCTAGAGATGCTACGAGGAAACGCCGTATAGTTGCCGGAGGTTTTATTGCATCCTTACTTGTTCCCATTTCCCTATATTTTTCTGATTCTTTTTTTATAAGTTTTCCGGGAAAAATATTATTTTCTGCAATTATTATTACAACTGCTTTTGGTTATCAGAATATTTATCGCTGGTCTAAATTGTTATTATTATTCTATTTTGTAAGTTTTGCCATTGGAGGTGGTTTAATCGGCATCCATTTTTTGTTACAACGTCCATTTAGTCAGGGTAGCAATGGATTTTTAACCTATAATAGTGGGTTTGGAGATCCCGTTAGCTGGCTCTTTATCATCACTTGCTTTCCGATTGTATGGTTGTTTACTAAATCCCGTATGGACAAGCACGTAAGCGAAAAAATAAGATACGATCAGCTAACTCCTGTAACCATTCGAATGAGGGGAAAAAGTTATTCATCGACTGGATTTATTGACAGCGGCAATCAATTAACAGATCCATTAACAAAAAAGCCGGTCATTTTATGTGATGAAGTCTTTTTAAAACAATGGTTTACGGATGAAGACTGGCTACGGCTCAAGCAGTGCTACCAATCACTACAGGTGCATGACTTACCGAAAGAGTGGGAGAAATATATGCAATTGGTTCCTTATCAAGGAGTAGAAGGAAGGAGTATGTTTTTGTTTACACTTCGTCCTGATCAATTAATTATTTATTATGGAGAAAAGCGAATTGAAACAAGCAAAGTTTTAATCGGTATTCAATTTGGTCGTTTAACTAAGGATGCCAGTTACCATTGTTTGTTGCATCCACAAATAATTCATTCAGCAACTATTTATACTGCTTAAAGGAGAGATAAGGTTGAGGACAATCAAATTACGCTTGCGTTTATGGTGGTATAAACTACAAATCAAACTTGGATTAAAATCAGATGAAATTTATTATATTGGCGGCAGTGAAGCACTTCCGCCACCACTCACTAAAGAAGAAGAACAGGAATTATTAGGATTATTACCAAAAGGAGATAAATCGGCTCGGGCAATATTAATTGAGCGCAACTTAAGATTAGTCGTCTATATTGCTCGAAAATTTGAAAATACAGGTATTAATATTGAAGATCTAATTAGTATTGGCACGATTGGCCTTATTAAAGCAGTGAATACATTTAATCCCGAGAAAAAAATAAAACTAGCGACATATGCGTCCAGGTGCATTGAAAATGAAATCTTAATGTACTTACGCCGAAATAATAAATTAAAATCAGAGGTTTCCTTCGATGAGCCATTAAATATAGATTGGGATGGGAATGAATTATTATTATCGGATGTACTAGGAACGGATGAAGATATTATTACAAGAGATTTAGAATCTGACGTGGATAAAAGCTTATTAAGAAAAGCATTATCTCAGCTTAATCCTCGAGAAAAACAAATTATGGAACTGCGTTTTGGTCTTGTTGGCGAAGAAGAAAAAACCCAAAAAGATGTTGCAAATATGTTGGGGATTTCTCAGTCTTATATTTCCCGATTAGAGAAAAAAATTATTCGCCGACTAAAAAAAGAATTTAATAAAATGGTCTAGCCTTGTTGTTGTAAGTTTTCATATGTTGTTAAGGATTAGATAGAAATTTCCTTGTGCATAAAAACCCTTCCAGAGGGAGATACTGTCCATGAACAGCATCACCAACTGGGAGGGTTGAACATAGATGACAAGACATAAAGTTGAAATATGTGGTGTTGATACATCCAAGCTGCCCGTATTGAAAAATGAAGAAATGCGGGAGCTATTTAAGAAAATGCAACAAAATAATGATTTATCAGCTCGAGAAGAGTTGGTCAATGGAAATCTACGGTTAGTTTTAAGTGTGATACAACGATTTAATAATCGCGGCGAACATGTGGATGACTTATTTCAAGTAGGTTGTATCGGATTAATGAAATCAATTGATAATTTTGATTTATCCCATAACGTGAGATTTTCTACTTATGCTGTTCCGATGATTATTGGGGAAATCAGAAGATATTTGCGAGATAATAATCCAATTCGCGTATCAAGATCTTTAAGAGATATTGCTTATAAAGCATTACAAGTAAGAGAAAAACTGATAAGCAAATCTTCTAAAGAACCAACACCCATGGAGATTGCGGAGGAAATGGGGATACCCCACTCGGAGATTGTGTTTGCACTAGATGCAATTCAAGATCCGGTATCATTATTTGAGCCAATTTATAATGACGGTGGTGATCCTATCTATGTAATGGATCAAATTAGCGATGACAGTGATAAGGATTCCACATGGTTGGACAAATTATCGTTAAAAGAGGGGATGCATCAATTAAATGAGCGAGAAAAGATGATTTTAAATAAGCGCTTTTTTCAAGGAAAGACACAGATGGAAGTAGCAGAGGAAATTGGTATTTCCCAAGCTCAAGTGTCGCGATTGGAGAAAGCTGCTATCAAACAAATGAATAAGCAAATGTTCGAATAGAAGAACGTTTCAACGTGTTCACGAGGAGGAAAACAGTTTGTTTCCTCCTTTTTGGGCTGTCCAGAAACTAGAGCGTCCAATCTGTAGCAAACTTCAATCTTCCTCCTACGATAGTTAATACCGGCTTGATCTAAAGGAAGGCTGACTAAAAAGCGGGCTTACCGCTAAAGGCGTCGGCATACCTGTTTTTGAGGCATGCGAATGCAAGTGAGACGTATTACTCTCATTTAAAAATCTGCTTAAATTATTTTATGGGGCTCCTAAATCCTGATTCGTTTAGGTTAATAGGACAAGGAACAACCACGACAGCAATACACCGCCACGCAGAAAAAGTGCTTTCCTTTCAAGGATACCTTCCGAACTTAACCTTTGATCTACTCTTTTTAGAAGAAAAGTACTCCTTGAATTTCACTTTTTATCATAGAAGATTTGCCGTTTGTACGCTCGCTAACCGACCATTTTTAGCTTTTGTTATGTTCATAAGTTTTTACAATGTTACTAACAAAATATTTATATGTTTAAGTCTGAAATAGGACAAATAATACTTTACTTATGCATATACATGAGTATTAGGTGAGGTGAGAGCAATGGTAAAATTATCAGAATTACAAGTAAAAGAAATTATCATTATTGACAGTGGACGAAAGTTAGGGCATATCCATGACTTGGAGATCGATACGGATCGTGGAAAAATAGTAGCAATTATAGTTATTCCTCGTGATAAAAAAACGTCTTTATTTGGAAAAACAGAAGAAATAATTATTCATTGGGAGCAAATTATACGTATTGGTTCTGATGTTATTTTAGTAAAAGATGTCGATAAACCTAAGCTATATTCCGAAACGGTTCCTCGTGGACAAAAGTAGCTATACTATGTTATCAAAATCGACCTTCTATTTTAGGATATTATCTAGCCTTCGATCAACCATGATAGTCTGAAATAAAGCTGACTTTAAACTTAATATTCTCGAGGTACAAACTATTTTCTTTATAGAAATTAAAAACAGTGTGTTTTTATGTTAAAATAATAATCAATGCAGCTTCTAATGGAGGTGTGAAATTGAGTGCAGTATTTAAACAAAAGGAGACAACCTATTTACATATAGAAAAGTGGAAGCAATTAAACGCTGACGTCATCGCTGGATTTACAACGAGAAATGGCGGTATTAGCAAACCGCCATTTCATTCGTTGAATACCGGACTTCATGTAAAAGATGTAACTATAGATGTTGTTGAAAACAGAAAAATTATTGCCTCGGAAATAGGCGTCCCACTTAGTAACTGGGCTTGTGCTGAACAGACTCACCAAACGAATGTACATATTGTGACAGATTTGGATAAGGGCAAGGGTGCAATGGATTATTCATCCTCAATCAAAGCAACGGATGGGCTGATTACAAATAAACCGGGTATTTTATGTACGGCAGTTTTTGCCGATTGTGTGCCTTTATTTTTTTATGATCCAATTACATCTTATATTGGAATTGCTCATGCCGGATGGAAAGGAACGGTAAACAAAATGGCTTCACAGATGGTACAAGCTTTTGAAGCACAAGGTGTGGAGCCGAGTGATTTGTTAGTAGCGATTGGACCATGTATTTCCAAACGTTATTATGAAGTGGATCAACGGGTGGTTAGACATATTCCAGAGTATTATCGGGAAAAAGTTGTTTTTCCAAAAGAGAATAATCGATTTTTATTCGATATGAAACAGCTGCATGTAGAAATTCTTTTACAAGCTGGGGTATTACGTAATAATATAGAGGTAACAGATTATTGTACATATCGCGATGAAACACTATTTTTCTCACATCGCAGAGATCATGGTGAAACAGGGCGAATGTTAGGTTTTATTGGCTTATTGCCATGATTATACGAGAGGAGAGAATTGGGTATCATGGATGTAGCAAGTAATTTACAGACAATCAAGCAAAATATCAGCGAGGCTTGTAAAAATAGTAATCGAAATCCACAAGATATTACGATTATTGCAGTGACAAAATATGTTACAATAGAACGAACAGAAGAAACAATTCAAGCTGGGATAACAGATATTGGCGAGAACCGTTTGGAAGGCTTTCAAGAAAAGTATCATTACTTTAAAGAGCGAGCGAAATGGCATTTTATTGGAACTTTGCAATCTAGAAAGGTGAAAGAAATCATCGATCAGATTGATGTACTGCATTCTTTAGACCGATTGTCCTTAGCTAAAGAAATAAACAAGCGTGCAAGTAAGCAAATAGAATGTTTTGTGCAAGTAAATGTTAGCGGAGAATCGTCAAAGCATGGTTTAAAACCAGAGGAACTACTGCCATTTCTAGAAAAACTAAAAGCGTACCCAAAAATTCATGTTGTTGGACTGATGACAATGGCTCCACACATTGATGATAAAACGAAACTACGTTCTATCTTTCGTGAATTAGCTCAATTACGGGTTCAAGTTCAAAGAAAGCAATATGCTTATGCCCCGTGTAATTTCCTATCTATGGGAATGAGTAATGACTACTCAATTGCTATTGAGGAAGGTGCTACTCATGTTCGGATTGGAACAAATTTAGTAGGGTGAGGTGTTGGAATGAGCATTAAGAACAAAATTAAAAATTATTTTACGATGGAAGATGAATACGAGTATGAATATGTCGATGCCAATGAGTTTGAAGTGGAACAAAAACAAGTAACAGATAAAAATAAGAATGTCGTTAATCTTACCAGCGTAAATAACCCCACTTCTAAAGTTGTATTATGTGAACCAAGGACGTATAGTGAAGCACAGGAAATTGCCGATAATATCGTCAATCGACGTGCAGTTATCATTAATTTACAACGTGTTGATAATCAGCAAGCAAAGCGAATTGTTGATTTTCTAAGCGGAACGGTGTACGCGATTAATGGCGATATTCAAAAATTGGGAGCTAAAACATTTCTCTGTACACCAGACAATGTAAATATTACAGGAACAATTACAGATACCCTGGAAGATGAATTTGAAAAAGGATGGTAGTCATACATGGTTGAGTTATTTAGGATATTGAATTTAGCATTAAACGCTTATTCGTATGCGATTATTATTTATATTTTTATGTCCTGGTTTCCTGGTGCCCGAGAATCCACCTTTGGAGAAATATTAGGGAAGATTTGCGAGCCTTACCTCGAACAATTTCGGAGATTTATTCCACCATTGGGGATGATCGATTTTTCGCCGATTGTTGCCATATTTGTATTGTACCTTGCACGAATCGGGTTACTGGAATTTTTTAACATGATTATTTATTAAACCAACATCAAATGGCGTTAATATAATAAGTGATTGACCGATATAGCCATACTGGTTACAAATTATTAGCTTTTAGTGGCAGTGTTAGCTTGTAAGAAAACGTAATAGACCAGAATTTTGATAGCGGCTAACTTTTTTATACTATAGGAAAGTATAAAACTTTAGGGTTTATAGTATAAGAAAAACGATAGCTTTCGCTACTAAGCCAAGTTTTTCTAATATTTTTATGATACGTGCAAACGAGCAGGTGGCGTTTTTTATTTAAAAATGAACCTTTTGGGAGTTTCAACATGCAATTATACCAACATTTTCGTAAAGAGGAAGAAACGTTTATTGATCTAGTTTTATCATGGAAGGAACAAGTAGAGCGCACCTTCCAACGAAAGCTCACTGACTTTTTGGATCCTCGTGAACAGCAGATCGTTAAGATGTTAATTGGTTCTAAGGATAGTGATTTACAACTGAGATTTGATGGAGGACATCCATATACAGAACGAAAGCGGGTAGTTATTGCCCCTTTTTATGAAGAACTAAAGGAAGTGGACAGCGAGCTTTGTTTATTACAAGCAAGTTTTCAAACAAAATTTGTCTATTTAACTCATCGTGATGTAATGGGAGCATGCTTATCACTTGGAGTTAAACGAAAAAAGCTTGGTGATATGGATGTCAGTGACGGTAACGTGCAAATCATTGTTGCTTCTGAAATAGTCCCTTACGTGATGACGAACTTAACCATGATTAAACATGCAAGAATCCAGCTTAAAGAGCGACCACTGACAGAATTAACGATCGTAAAGCCAAACTGGATGGAACAAGAAACAACAATTGCTTCTTTACGACTGGATGTAGTCGTAAAAGAAATCTACCGAGTCTCGAGAAAAGAAGCTGTTGGCTATATAAATAAGCAATATGTCAAAGTCAATCATAAATTAGTAGATGATGCTGCTTTCATATTGCAGGAAGGAGATATGCTTTCCGTAAGAGGAAAGGGAAGAAGTAAATTAATGCAAATTAAAGGGCGTACGAGAAAAGATAAGGTAAAAGTAACATTTGCAAGGTTAAAATAATATTGTTTTTGCAGGAATTAAGTCTTTTTTGTCGAATTAAATAATGTATGATTAATTTGTAAAAGTATGTTACTGATATTTTTAATATAATATATGGAGCAATTAGTAAAACTAGGAGGTGGCTATATTGCCATTAACACCATTGGATATTCACAATAAGGAATTTACCAGAAGATATCGCGGGTATGATCAAGATGAAGTAAATGCATTTCTAGATCAAGTAATTAAAGATTATGAAATGGTTATTCGTGAGAAAAAGGATTTACAAGAGCAAGTAGAACATTTACAAGAGAAGCTTGGTCATTTTACCAATATTGAAGAAACACTTAATAAATCGATTCTTATTGCTCAGGAAACAGCTGAAGAAATAAAAGGGAACGCAATGAAAGAATCAAAGTTAATTATTAAAGAAGCCGAAAAAAATGCGGATCGTATTATTAACGAAGCATTAACAAAATCACGTCGAATTTCGATGGATGTAGAAGAGTTGAAAAAGCAAGCTAAGGTATTTCGTACCCGATTAAAAATGCTCGTTGAAGCACAACTAGAAATGATTGAAACTGATGATTGGGATCAACTATTTGACACAGCTTTAAATGAAGATCTTGAATTGGAAGAAAGTGAAACGTAAGCCTTGACGTTAACTTGGATTTTACATATAATTCATAACACAGATATACTTTTCGCTAAAAATCGAGATTTATCGAATTTTACTTAAAATGGAAATAAAAAGCATAGATAGAGACAGTACAAAAGCGGATTGTTGCTTAAGCGAATCAGGGGTTGGTGAGAGCCTGATGCAGACTAGCTTTTAGAAGATCACTCTTGAGCTGTCATTATGAAGAAAGTAGTAATGACCGGGTTATTCCCGTTATAAATATCGAGTGAATATGGAGGCGAACCATATTTATAAGGGTGGTACCGCGAGTCTTCTCGTCCCTTTTGGGATGGGGAAGGCTTTTTTGTACGTTAAGATAATAAAAACTAGAAATTTCCTGCGTTAAAAGCCGGTATAAAAAATTATTAAACTGGATGAAGGGCTTTACAATGGAAGCCTTTTTCGATAGATAGTTTAAGGAGGAAACAAGATGGATTATAAAAATACGTTATTAATGCCAAAAACTGCATTCCCTATGCGAGGTAATTTACCTAATAAAGAACCAATTCGTCAAGCGGAATGGGAAGAGAAAAATTTATACCAAAAAAGCTTAGAGCGGACAAAAGGTCGCCCAGCTTTTATTTTGCATGATGGGCCTCCTTATGCAAATGGTGATTTGCATATTGGTCATGCGCTTAACAAAATATTAAAGGATTTTATTACTCGTTATAAATCAATGACGGGGTATTATGTACCTTATGTACCTGGTTGGGATACGCACGGATTACCAATTGAAACAGCTTTAACAAAGAAGAAAAAAATTAACCGTAAAGAAATGAGTGTTGCGGAATTTCGTAAGTTATGTGCAGAATATGCACTGGAACAGGTTGATAATCAACGTGATCAGTTTAAAAAGCTAGGGATTCGTGGCGATTGGGATAACCCGTATATTACGTTAACAAAAGATTATGAAGCGGCACAAATAAAAGTTTTTGGAGAAATGGCGAAAAAGGGATATATATATAAAGGCTTAAAACCGGTGTATTGGTCTCCTTCTTCAGAATCAGCCCTTGCGGAAGCAGAAATTGAATATTATGATAAACGATCCCCATCTATTTATGTTGCTTTTGAAGTAACAGATGGCAGGGGATTACTGGAAACTGGCGATAAAATTGTTATTTGGACAACAACTCCTTGGACTATACCTGCTAACTTAGGTATTTGTTTACATCCGGAATTAGAGTATGTAGTAGTAGCTGTTCATGGTGAAAAATACGTCGTTGGCCAAGCATTATTAGAAATGGTAGCGGAAGAATTAGAATGGAAGGATTATCAAATTGTTAAAATGTTCCGTGGTGAAAAGGCGGATCGCATCGTTGCAAGACATCCATTCTATGATCGTGATTCACTTGTGATGTTAGGTAATCATGTTACAACAGATGCCGGTACTGGTTGTGTTCATACAGCTCCTGGTCATGGGGAAGATGATTTCTATGTAGCAAAACAATATGGAATTGAAGCTTTATGTCCAGTTGATGAAAAAGGTGTATTTACCGAGGAAGCGCCAGAATTTACAGGATTATTCTATGATAAAGCAAATAAAGTAATAACAGAAAAACTGGAAGAAGTCGGTGCTTTACTAAAACTACAATTTATTACTCATTCCTATCCGCATGATTGGCGGACGAAAAAGCCGACTATTTTCCGGGCAACTGCTCAATGGTTTGCCTCTATTAAAGATTTCCGGCAAACGATTTTGGATGAAATCAAAAAGATTAATTGGTATCCGCAATGGGGAGAAACTCGTTTATACAATATGGTTCGTGATCGTGAGGATTGGTGTATCTCACGTCAACGTACATGGGGCGTACCAATTCCAGTAATTTATGCTGAAGATCAAACACCAATGATTACAGATGAGACGATTACCCATATTTCAAATCTTTTCAGGGAGCATGGATCTAATATTTGGTTTGAATGGGATGCAAAAGATTTATTGCCGGAAGGTTTTACATCGGAGCACAGTCCAAATGGTATTTTCACAAAAGAGACAGATATAATGGACGTTTGGTTTGATTCAGGGTCATCACATGAGGCTGTTTTAATGGGTAGAGAAGATCATTTTCGCCCTGCAGATATTTACTTGGAGGGAAGTGATCAATATCGCGGCTGGTTTAATTCTTCGTTGTCTACCGCTGTTGCAGTAACTGGAAAAGCACCTTATAAAACAGTTATCAGTCACGGTTTTGCGTTGGATGGCGAAGGACGAAAAATGAGTAAGTCATTAGGAAATATAATTCAGCCTGCAAAAGTTCAAAAGCAGCTTGGTGCAGATATTTTACGGCTTTGGGTTTCATCGGTTGACTATCAAGCGGATGTACGTATTTCTGATGATATTTTGAAACAAATCTCTGAAGCATATCGTAAAATTCGTAATACGATTCGGTTTATGCTAGCTAATCTTGGAGATTTTAATCCATCTACCGATCGCATTCCATATGCGGAGTTAGAGGAAGTAGATAAATATATGCTGCATCGCTTTAAGAAGGTAGTAACAGATGTAAGAAACAGCTATGAAACTTATGAGTTCTCTCCTGTTTTTCATCAAATTCATAATTTCTGTGCGGTAGATTTAAGTTCATTTTATTTGGATTTTGCAAAGGATATCCTTTATATAGAGGCTACTGATAATAAGCGTAGACGTAGTATTCAAACGGGTTACTATGAAATTTTGACCACGCTTGTTAAATTGCTGACACCGATTATTCCGCATACAGCAGATGAAGTATGGGAATACATTCCTGAAACTGAAGTAGAAAGTGTTCAATTAACAGATATACCCGCCCCTGAGGAAATGCCGGATTTTCAAGAGATTGCAGAGAAATGGGATCATTTTATGCTTGTACGTGACGATGTATTAAAAGCGTTAGAAGAAGCGAGAAATGAAAAGGTAATTGGAAAATCGCTTGAAGCAAAGCTTATCATTATGCCAAAAGATGGACAAACGAAACAGGTATTGGAAACTATTGATGACCTTCATCAATATTTAATTGTTTCTGAAGTAGATTTGGTTCAAAAACTTGATGACGGGAAAAAATATACGTATGTTGACGTTCGTGTAAACAAACATTCTGGTGAAAAATGTGAACGTTGTTGGGTAGCTTCTCATACAGTTGGAGAAGTGAGTGAACATCCAACGCTTTGCTCTCGTTGTGCAACGATCGTCAAGGAGAATAATCTCGCTTAATGATAAAAAGGTTAAATTCCGGACCAGGGAATTTAACCTTTTTGAGTGTCTGGGAACCTAAATTCGTTTCTACATGGTGGATAACTTTTTTGAAAAAGACTTCGTCGTCTAGCTTAAGCGCTCGAGCGACTAGCAAACTTCGACCTCCTTCCTACGATAAGTCAACATCGTCTCGAATCTAAAGGAAGGCCGACTAAAAGCGGGCTTGCCGCCCACCGTCGGCATACCCCTGTTTTAGAGGCATGTTTTCTTTGTCTCGTTAGAAGCTCACTAGTTTGTACGTCGCTAACCGAGTGCTTCTTGCTTTTGTTCTCACTGATTTGTTTTTAGTTGCGTGCTTTTTTCTTAATTATTATCCATACATAAAGAATAAAGTACTAAGACCTCACGGATTGGATCTTAGTTTATCCCGCATGTAAGATGCCGTAAGACTCCCACTTCAAGACCAGAGTTGATACAACAGGGTCTAAGTGGGAGAAAACGGCACCTAAATGCCCGATTTGTTCAACTAACATTCAGTAGGAGATGGAAGAAAACTCCTACTGAATGAAGTTTCACTTTATGTGAAAATTATTGCTATTTTTACTCGTAACGGTTACCATAAAAAAGACAGATCACAAAAGTTCGGAGGAAAAGTAATGTATTGGTATTATGTCATCGCACTACTTATTATCGTAGTAGACCAAGCCACAAAATGGGTGATTGTGAAAACAATGGAGCTCGGGGAACAACGTACCATCATTGATGGATTTTTTTACATAACGTCCCACCGAAATACAGGAGCAGCGTGGGGAATATTGCAAGGGCAAATGATGTTTTTTTATATTGTCACCGTGATCGTTATTATTGGCGTTGTTTACTATATGCAAACCTATGCAAAGGAAAGTAAGCTTTTAGCACTCGCTTTAAGCTTGGTATTAGGAGGAGCTATTGGTAACTTTATTGACCGGCTATTTCGGAAAGAAGTTGTAGATTTTTTTGACTTCATTATTATTGGCTATGATTTTCCAATTTTCAATATAGCTGATTCCGGTTTAGTTGTCGGAGTGTTTCTTCTTATTATTGCCATGTTTATCGATGAACGAAAGAAGGGAAAAGTACAATCATGACAGTAAATGAACATATCGTATCAGAAGAACAACATCAAAGCCGAATCGATAAACTGTTAGCTGATTTGAATAAAGAAGCATCCCGTTCAAAAGTACAAGCGTGGATAGCGGACAAACTTGTTACTGTGAATGATGACCTGGTGAAAGCAAATTATAAATGTCAACAAGGGGATGTGATCCAATGGAAGATCCCCAAAGTTGAGCCATTAGAGTTAATTCCCCAAGCAATTGAATTGGATATCGTCTACGAAGACAATGATATCCTAGTTGTTAATAAACCAAAGGGAATGGTCGTTCATCCATCTGTTGGTCATCAGCAAGGTACATTAGTAAATGCACTGCTTTATCATTGTCAAAAATTATCGCAAATCAATGGAAAAGAGCGACCGGGAATTGTGCACCGAATTGATAAAGACACGAGTGGTTTATTAGTTGTTGCCAAACATGATGAAGCACATATTCATTTAGCTGACCAATTGTCTAATAAAACAATGAAACGAACCTATCAAGCGATTGTACATGGACAAATCCCTCATGAAAATGGGATGATTGATGCACCAATTGGCAGAGATCCAAAAGAGAGACAGAAAATGGCTGTAGTAGAAAATGGAAAACGAGCAGTTACTCATTTTCGTGTGATCGAAAGCTATCCGGATTTCACGCATATTGAATGCCAGCTAGAAACAGGCAGAACTCACCAAATTCGTGTTCATATGAAATATATTGGCTATCCGGTTGTAGGAGATCCTAAGTATGGACCGAGAAAAACATTGAACGCAAACGGGCAAGTATTGCATGCTAAAGAACTAAGCTTTTATCATCCGACAACAAATGAAAAGTTACATTTTGTCGTAGATTTACCAAAATATTTTCAAGAAATCATTGCTTACATTCGTAAAATGTATTGACAAACGATCAAGGATTTGTCATAATAAAACAGATAAATACAATATGTTCCTTTAATATTAGTCCAGCGAGGCTAAAAAGGTTGCGGAATGATATGGTAAAATCTAATCCTTTTTTCCTCATGGAAAAAAGGATTTTTTGCACTATAGGAAAGTATAAAACTTTAGGCTTTATAGTATAAGAAAAACTATCGATTTCGCCATAAAGACTTGGCGACAAGCCAAGTTTTTCTAACATATCTGGGAAGCTATATCCGTTTTTAGATTGGAATAGGAGCAATATTTATCGCTATTTGATTTATAAATGTTAATTTAATTAGATGGATAGGACGGTGGGACAAATGAAGAAAAAAGCAGATCTCTTAGATAAAGCAGCAATTAATCGCGCGTTAACAAGAATTGCTCATGAAATACTGGAAAAGAACAAAGGCGGCGACGATTTAGTTCTTGTTGGCATAAAAACACGGGGTGTACCGATAACAAAGCGACTACAAGAGAAAATAAACAAAATTGAAAATATTGATGTTCCCGTGGGTGAGTTAGATATTACCTTATATCGTGATGATTTAGACAAAGTGACGGAAAATGAAGAGCCGGATCTAAAAGCGACAAATATTCCAACAGATATAAATGGAAAAAAAGTAGTATTGCTAGATGATGTTCTATATACAGGACGAACGGTTCGTGCTGCGATGGATGCAGTTATGGATCTTGGCAGACCTGCACAGATTCAATTGGGAGTACTTGTAGATAGAGGGCATCGCGAATTGCCGATTCGTGCAGATTACGTAGGAAAAAATATTCCAACATCTGAAAAAGAAATTATTATGGTAAAACTAAAAGAAGTTGATAATACCGAAGATAGGGTAAGCATTTATGAAAAATAGGCGGTTAAAATAAAATACGAATAAACCTTTAATCAGGTACGAGAGATCTGAAAGGTTGAAAAGATATGCGTGTGCTTAGCCCACGTTTACCTCTTTGCGACCTTTTGCAAAGAGGTTTTTTACTTGTACTATAGGAAAATATAAAACTTTATGGTTTTTAGTATAAGAAAAACGATAGCTTTCGCCATAAAGACTTGGCGACAAGCCAAGTTTTTCTAATCAGATATTATATCTGCTTCATGGTGGATATCTTTTTTTGAAAAGTAGCGAATCGTTTAAGGCAAAGGGTAGTGCTAGCTAAGTTGCTTTTTCTCCCGTAAGGTCTGTAAGCCCTGCCTCAAGAGGGATAGAGAGCACGCAGATCTAAGTGGAAGATACCGGCACCGACATGTTCGATTCGTTCGGGCGACAGGACAAGAAACAACCACGACAGCGATACATCGCACGCAGAAAAAGTGTACTTCTTTTTCAAGGACAAGAAACAACCACGACAGCGATACATCGCGATTTTTCAAGGACAAGGAAAGCTACGTCAGCGACACATCGGGGTTTTTCAAGGACACTGGAGATTTTCGCCTTTATTCTACTTCTATCCATAGGGATAAAGGAAAATCAACATGGAATGCAGTTTCACTTGATAGAAAAGGTATAAGGAGGGCAAGCTATGCGACACTTTATTTCTCTTAATGAATGGAATGAAGAAGAAATCATTCATTTATTACAGATGGCAGAGCATTATCGTAAGGAGCAGCTGACTTTAAAAAAACAGCTTTTTGCAGCTAATTTATTCTTTGAACCAAGCACACGTACAAAAATGAGCTTTGCCGTAGCTGAACGTAGACTGGGGATGGATGTATTAGACTTTAATGTCGAACATTCCAGTACACAAAAAGGAGAATCATTGTACGACACAGCCAAAACATTTGAAGCAATTGGAGCTAACTTATTAGTAATTCGCCACTGTGACGACAATTGGATAGAAGAAATAGGAAATCATTTTTCGCTTCCAATTATTAATGCGGGCGCTGGCAAAAAAGAACATCCAACACAGTGTTTACTTGATATATTAACGATCTATCAAGAGTATCAACAATTTAAAGGTCTTAATATTGTGATTGCCGGAGATATTTCGCATAGTCGTGTAGCTAAATCAAACGCATATACTTTACAAAAACTAGGAGCTAATGTTTATTTAACTGCAGCGAATGGCTGGCAGGATAAATCACTTGATTTTCCATACATTTCCATAGATCAAGCAGTACAAATTAGTGATGTCCTCATGCTTCTCCGTATTCAGCATGAAAGGCATGAAACAGCATATATACAAAAATCGTATTTACAGCAATTTGGATTAACAAAAAGACGTGAAAAAGCAATGAAGCCTCATGCAATAGTACTACATCCAGCCCCAGTTAATCGCAATGTAGAAATTGATACAGATTTAGTAGAGTGTGAACGTTCGAGAATTTTTAAACAGATGAACAATGGTGTTTATGTTCGTATGGCAATTATTGTGAAATTATTACAAGAGTGGGGGATTATCGATGAAGCAATTGTTGAAAAACGTCAACAGCCTATTAACTACAGGGGAGTTAGTTGTTCGTGACATTCTTATAGAAGATGGAAAGTTTAAAAGAATTGATGGAGAAATTGATGAAGCGGCTGATGAAATAATTGATGGAAGTGGGAAGTTAGCAGTACCCGGATTTATCGATGTTCATGTCCATTTACGAGAACCTGGCGGTGAACATAAGGAAACGATTAAAACCGGTACAAAAGCAGCAGCACGAGGAGGATATACTACTGTTTGTACGATGCCAAATACAAATCCAGTACCTGATAATGTCGCTAAAATTCAAGCATTACAGGAAAAGATTAAGCAGGATGCGGTTATCCGTGTTTTACCATATGCTTCGATTACGAAGCAGTTATGTGGCGATCAATTAACAGATATAAGTGCATTAGCGAATCAAGGTATATTCGCATTCACAGATGATGGTATCGGTATTCAATCAGCACATATGATGTTTGAAGCTATGAAACTGGCTAAAGCGAATCATAAAGCGATTGTTGCTCATTGTGAAGATAATTCCCTTGTCTATGGGGGAGTGATTCACGATGGAGAAGTTAGCAAGCGACTCAAGCTACCAGGCATTCCTTCGGTAAGTGAATCGGTGCAAATTGCTAGAGATGTTTTACTAGCTGAGGCAACGGGCTGTCACTATCATGTTTGTCATGTTAGTACCAAAGAGTCTGTTCGAGTAATCCGCAATGCGAAAAAAGCCGGAATTCATGTTACCGCTGAGGTCACCCCACATCACTTACTGTTAAATGAGGAAGCTATTTCGACAGACGACGCAAACTATAAAATGAATCCGCCATTACGGGCAAAAGAAGATCAAGCGGCTTTATTAGATGGATTATTAGATGGAACGATCGATTTTATTGCAACCGACCATGCGCCACATGCGGTAGAAGAAAAACAGCAAGGTATGTTACGATCCCCTTTTGGAATTGTTGGTTTAGAGCATACTTTTTCCCTGCTTTATACGAAGCTTATCTTAACTAAAAAAGTAAGTCTACGGCAATTAATTAATTGGTTAACTATAAATCCGGCAAACGTTTTTAATTTACCCTATGGTCGTCTAAAAGAAGGCTGTAGTGCAGATGTAACCGTCATTGATTTAGAAAAAACGGAAAAAATCGATAAACAAAACCTATACTCTAAAGGAAAAAATACGCCGTTTGATGGATGGAAGGTACAAGGAATTCCAGTATTAACGATCGCAGCAGGCAACATAGCATATAGGGAGGAGCTAAGATGAACAAACGTCAATTGGTTTTAGAAGATGGCACCGTATTTATTGGTGAAGGTTTTGGAAGTGAACGGAAAACAACTGGAGAAATCGTGTTTAACACAGGAATGACGGGCTATCAGGAAATTATTACGGATCCTTCTTATTGTGGGCAAATTGTTATGATGACATATCCGCTTTGTGGGAATTATGGGATAAATCGGGATGATAAGGAAACAGTCACCCCGTTTATTCATGGATTTATCGTCAAGGAAGTCGCCGATTATCCGTCTAACTTTCGTAGTGAAGAAACATTACACAGTTATTTAAAAGCAAATGATATCCCTGGAATTTCTGGAATTGACACGAGAAAATTAACGAAAATCATCCGTAACTATGGAACAATGAAAGCGAAAATTACAGATCTTTCCGAAGATGCGGAACAAATAGTTAAACAGTTACAAGTGACAAAGCTTCCCATTGATCAGGTAAAGAAAACCTCTACACTAAAGCCATATGTTGTTCCCGGGAGAGGAAAACGAGTTGTCGTTGTTGATTGTGGTATGAAGCATGGTATTTTGCGGGAGTTAACCAAACGAAATTGCCATATTACCGTTGTACCATATAATTATAATGCGGATCAGATTTTACGGTTAAAAGCAGACGGGTTATTGTTAACGAATGGACCGGGAAATCCGAAACATGTTCCCGAAACGATTGAAATGGTCAAGCAAGTTCTTGGTAAAATCCCCATTTTTGGAATTTGTCTTGGTCATCAACTTTTAGGATTAGCTTGCGGCGCCGATACAGAAAAGCTGAAGTTTGGTCATCGTGGATCGAATCATCCAGTAAAGGATATAAAAGCGGATAAAACGTATATTACGTCGCAAAACCATAGTTATGCAATTACAAAACAATCGTTAACAGAGACGAAGTTAGAGCTTACGCATGTTGCACTGAATGATGGAACTGTGGAAGGAATGAGACATACGGTTTATCCAGCTTTTTCTGTGCAATATCATCCGGAAAGTTCACCTGGACCTGAAGATACCAGTTATTTATTTGATACATTTTTGGAACTTATCCAAGCTGTAAATAAAGGGGGAGAAGTTTATGCCTAAAAACGATGCCATTTCTAAAATTCTTGTTATTGGTTCAGGTCCGATTGTTATTGGCCAAGCTGCAGAGTTTGACTACTCCGGAACTCAAGCTTGTCAAGCATTGAAAGAAGAAGGATATACTGTATTATTGGCAAATTCGAATCCCGCAACCATCATGACTGATCATACCATAGCTGATAAAGTATATATGGAACCATTAACAGTGGAATTTTTAACAAAAATTATCCGTATCGACAAGCCAGATGCGATTTTACCTACACTCGGCGGGCAAACCGGGCTTAATTTAGCCGTTGCGTTAGACAAGACCGGGATACTCGAAGAATACAATGTTACATTGTTAGGAACGACATTGGAAGCTATTCAACAAGCAGAAGATCGTGAAAAGTTCAGGGACTTGATGAATGAATTGAACGAACCTGTTCCTGCAAGTCAAATTGTTCATACGGTAGAGGAAGCTTGTTTATTTGCTGATGAAATCGGCTACCCAGTCATTGTTCGACCAGCCTACACACTTGGTGGAACAGGAGGTGGGATGTGTAATACGGAAGAAGAGTTAATTGCGACTGCCCGGAATGGTTTAACACTTTCTCCCGTCCATCAATGTTTAATCGAAAAAAATATTGCCGGTTTTAAAGAGATTGAATATGAAGTAATGCGAGACAAAAACGATCAGGTGATTGTCGTTTGCAATATGGAAAATATAGATCCAGTCGGAATACATACTGGTGATTCCATCGTAGTTGCTCCTTCACAAACATTAAGTGACCGGGAGTATCAGTTGTTACGTAATGCATCGTTGAAAATTATCCGGGCATTAAAAATTGAAGGTGGATGCAATGTTCAGCTAGCTCTTGATCCCGATAGCTTCCAGTATTATATCATTGAGGTAAATCCTCGTGTAAGCAGATCATCAGCTCTTGCTTCAAAGGCAACCGGATATCCAATAGCTAAAATGGCTGCCAAAATTGCAGTAGGCTTAACGCTTGATGAAATAACGAATCCAATTACAGGAAAGTCATATGCATGTTTTGAGCCTGCACTTGATTATGTTGTTACAAAAATACCACGTTTTCCATTTGATAAATTTACTTCAGGTGATCGGTACCTTGGAACACAAATGAAAGCAACTGGTGAAGTGATGGCAATCGGCCGTAATTTTGAAGAATCATTACTGAAAGGGATTCGTTCATTGGATATAGGAATGGATGATTTATGGTTAGAAAATCTAGTCGATATTGATAAAGGAACACTCAAACAGCGCATGAAAAAAGCAGATGATGAACGAATCTTTGTCATTGCTGAAGGGTTACGCCGTGGGATAACCATGGAAGAAATTTTTCAAATAACCAAAATAGATCGTTTTTTCTTATATAAAATAAATAAACGGATTGAATTAGAAAAAACGCTGGAAAAAAATGTAGATTCACTTGATTTATTGAAAGAAGCAAAAATACGAGGGTTTTCGGATAAACATATTGCAAGATTATGGAAAAAAACCGAAGATGCAATTTATCTCCTAAGGCAAGAGCACCAGATCTTACCTGTTTATAAAATGGTAGATACATGTGCAGCAGAATTCGCTTCTGAAACGCCATATTTTTATAGCACTTACGAAGAGGAAAATGAATCCGTACGGTCAGAACGAAGGAAAGTGCTCATTTTAGGATCAGGTCCTATTCGCATTGGTCAAGGAATCGAATTTGATTATGCAACGGTTCATTCTGTGTTCGCAATTAAGGAAATAGGCTATGAAGCAATTATTATAAATAATAATCCTGAAACGGTTTCTACTGATTTTAGCATTTCAGATAAGTTGTATTTTGAGCCAATCACATTAGAAGATGTTATGCATGTCATTCATTTGGAACAGCCAGAAGGAGTAATCGTTCAATTTGGCGGACAAACGGCAATTAATCTGGCTGCAGGTTTAGAACGTCGTGGGGTAACCATACTTGGTACTAGTCTAGAAGCGATTGATCAGGCAGAGGATCGAGACAAATTTGAACTGCTAGTTGATGATTTACAGTTGCTACGGCCACAAGGAAAAACGGTAATGCAGATGGATAATGCTAAAGAAGTTGCTGAAGCAATCGGGTATCCGGTGCTGGTACGTCCATCATATGTTATTGGTGGAGCTAGAATGGAAATAGTTTACAATGAAATGGAACTAATGGCATATCTCGCAAAAACGGAACATGTAAATGATACACATCCGATTCTCATTGATAAATATATTACGGGTATGGAAGTAGAAATCGATGCAATAAGTGATGGAGAAACTGTCATTATTCCTGGAATCATGGAGCATATTGAACGAGCCGGAGTCCATTCGGGAGATTCGATGGCTGTCTATCCTCCGCAACGAATAAGTAAACAGGTAAAAGAACAATGCCTACACGCAGCAATCCGTCTTTCTCAAGGATTAAAAGTAAAAGGACTAATCAATATTCAATTTATTGTCAGTGAGGAACAAGTCTACGTCTTAGAGGTTAATCCTCGGGCAAGCCGGACAATACCTTTTTTAAGTAAAATTACCGGAGTAACCATGGCAAATTTAGCGACAAAATGTATTTTAGGTGAGAAGCTCGCACCAATGGGGTATCAAACAGGTATTTTACCAGAAGAAGATCAAGTATCGGTTAAAGTGCCGGTGTTTTCCTTTGAAAAGCTCCGCAGTGTAGACACCATTTTAGGCCCAGAAATGAAATCAACCGGTGAGGCGATCGGTTATGACAAGACGTTAGAAAAGGCGTTATATAAAGGGCTAATTGCATCAGGATTAAAACTGCCCCAGCAAGGGTCAGTGCTATTAACGGTAGCTGATAAGGATAAAGGGGAAATGCTGGATATTGCCTTACGATTTCATCAATTAGGCTTTCAGTTATATGCCACGGAAGGGACTGCTGATTTTATTAGTCAAGCGAATATTCCAGTTATCAAAGTGAAAAAAATTGGCGCAGAAGAACCTAATGTGCTTTCTGTAATTGAAAATGGTGAAGTACAATACGTTATTAATACGTTAACATCTGGAAAAAGACCACGTTCCGATGGTTTCCGTATTCGCAGAGAGTCAGTGGAGCATGGAATTGCTTGTTTAACGAATCTGGATACTGCTAATGCCATATTGCATATGATTGATTCCATGACGTTTCAAGCAAGACAATAAAACATAAAGAGGTTGTGATCTGATGCAAAAACAGCTTATGCAGATAACGAAAAAAAAGGATATTGCTTTGGATACAGTAGAAATGGTGTTGGCAAATAAATATATTAGTAAGTACGCAGTTCCTGGACAGTTTTTACATTTACTTGTACCAGGACAGATGTTAAGACGCCCGATTTCGATTGCTGATGTGGACAAGGAAAGCGAAACGGTGACAATTATATTTAAAATACTGGGAGCAGGGACGAAACAGCTAGCAACCTGTCAAGTTGGGGAGGCGATAGACGCTCTAGGACCAAATGGTAATGGTTTTCCACTAGATATGAAACGAGATTCAACGGCTGTATTAATCGGTGGAGGAATCGGTGTCCCCCCGCTCTACTATTTAGCGAAAAAACTGCATGAACAAGAGGTCAACCTTTTCGCTGTATTAGGATTTCAAACAAAAGTACATGTGTTTTATGAAGAAAAATTTCAGCAGCTTGCGCAAACAATCATTGTTACAAACGATGGATCATATGGAAAAACAGGGTTGGTAACAGATGTTTTGGACAATTTCACCAAACCTATTAATCGTTATTATACTTGCGGCCCAATGCCTATGTTATCCGCAGTGAAACGGCAATTAGTAAACGTAGAGGGGTATATTTCTTTAGAGGAACGCATGGGATGTGGAGTAGGTGCCTGCTTTGCATGCGTTATTCCAACAGATCATCAAGGTGGTTACAAAAAGATTTGTCAAGATGGCCCGGTTTTTTCAGCGAAGGAGGTGCAGTTGCAATGAATTTAGCTGTTGAAATTCCTGGATTATCATTAAAAAATCCAATTATGCCTGCTTCTGGCTGTTTTGGCTTTGGTAGAGAATATAGTCAATTTTATGATCTTAATAAATTGGGTGCTGTAATAATGAAAGCTGCAACATTACAGCCGCGATACGGTAATCCAACACCCCGGGTTGCTGAGACAAAGGCGGGTATGTTAAATGCAATTGGTTTACAAAATCCGGGAGTTGCAAAAATTATTGAAACAGAAGTTCCGTTTCTTGCCAGCTATTCGGTACCGATTATTGCTAATGTCGCTGGAAGTACGCTGGAAGAATATAAAGAAGTTGCCAAAGCATTTAATGAAACAGATCAAGTAGCGGCATTGGAATTAAATATTTCTTGCCCGAATGTAAAACAAGGTGGCATTCAATTTGGAACGGATCCTTATATGGCACAAAAAGTAACGGAGATGGTAAAAGAGGTAAGTCAGCTGCCGGTATATGTCAAACTGTCACCAAATGTAACAGATATCGTATCGATGGCAAAAGCGGTAGAGCAAGCAGGAGCGGATGGCTTATCGATGATCAATACCATTACAGGTATGCAAATCCATCTACCGACACGACGTCCATTGCTAACTAATTATACAGGTGGCTTATCCGGACCAGCCATTAAGCCGGTAGCCATTCGGATGATTTATGAAGTAAAACAACAGGTGAAGATACCCATTATCGGAATGGGCGGTGTTATGAATGCAGAAGATGTTCTTGAATTTTTATTGGCAGGAGCAAGCGCTGTAGCTGTAGGCACTGCTAACTTTCAAAATCCGTACATTTGTGTGGAAATTATTGAACAATTACCGGATACGCTCAATAAGTATGGTTTCTCTTCGGTGAAAGCGGCAATTGGAGGTGCGATTTGCGAATGAATCCAGCAATTTATTTAGCCCTTGATTTTCCTGATTGGTCAAAAACAAATGCATTTTTAACCGAAAATGAATTGGCTGGTATCCCGGTAAAAGTAGGGATGGAGCTCTTTTATCGTGAGGGGCCAGCTATAATTGAAAAATTACAGAAAAATGATCACTCCATTTTTCTGGATTTAAAACTGCATGATATTCCAACTACAGTAAAGCGAGCAATGCGAAATCTTAGTCAATTAGAGGTAGATTTGGTCAACGTTCATGCGCTTGGCGGCGGGAACATGATCCAAGCAGCTAAAGAAGGACTATTACTTGGTAACCCAAGCGGCAGCACGAAATTATTAGCAGTAACGATTCTTACTTCTATGGATCAAAAAACAATGGAACGTGAAGTTAAGCTAACAGGTGATTTACCCGATAATGTCGTCCATTTTGCCAAGCTGTCAGAGCAAAACGGAGCAGATGGGGTCGTATGCTCTGTTCATGAAGCAAACCTTGTGAAAAAAGCATGTAGTCCATCGTTTCTTACTGTTACTCCGGGCATCCGTCTAACAAATTTACAAGATAATGACCAAAAGCGAATTGCAACCCCAACATTTGCGAGAAATCATGGTGCTGATAGGATCGTTGTTGGTCGAACGATCACGCAAGCAACGAATCCGAGACAAGTATATGAACAAATAAAAGGAGAGTGGGAAGATGGCAAAGCATGAAGAACTTATCCGCGATTTACTAAAAATAAAAGCAGTACAAATTAAGACAGAAGGCTTTTTCACGTGGACCTCAGGTATTCAATCACCTATTTATTGCGATAATCGTTTGACAATGTCTTATCCGCAGATTCGTAAAAAAATAACGCAAGCGTTTATCCATTTAATAGATGAGTTACAGTATAAACCGGATCTAATAGCAGGTTGTGCGACAGCTGGTATCCCACATGCAGCTTGGTTGGCAGATTCGCTCCATCTACCAATGGTATATGTTCGTTCTCAACCGAAAGCACATGGAAAAGCCAACCAAATAGAAGGACGAATAGAGAAAGAACAAAAAGTACTCGTTATAGAAGATTTAATTTCTACAGGCGGATCATCTATTGAAGCAGCTAAAGCTTTGCAGTTAGCTGGTGCTGAAGTATTAAGTGTATTAGCTATTTTTACATATGGACTGCCAAAAGCTACTGCTAATTTTCATCAAGCTGGATTTACTTACCACACAATTACCGGGTTCGATTCATTAATGGATGTACTAAAAGCAGATGAAGAGATTGATGAAGGGGATAAACAGAGACTGTTAGAGTGGAGAGATAGCTTGTAAAATAAACAGAAGGGGCCATCTTTTACTTTACCTATGGAAAGGCAAGCAGGCCCCGCTGATCTTTCTATGCATGCTCAAGCAGTACGAACCATTCGTCGATAGAGAAGCATTCAGGTTTCTTATTTTTTGTTTTAATTTGGAAGTAGGAAGTTATTTCTTTATTGGTGCTTAGTAAAAAAGAGAGAACCTGTTGCTTTTCTTCGATCGTATCCAGAGTTCGGTTACTCCATTCTTCTACATATAATGTTTTATTCTGAAATTTATCTTTTGAAATCGATAAGCCATTTCTCTGGAACAGTGATTTCCATTCTGACATAGTTAGATAGTTAACATGGCTTTCATCACGCATCTTTTCTAATTGATGTAAAAAGTCGCGGTGGATTTGACTAGTTGGAGCAATATTATCAATCAATAGAAACTTCCCCTTTGGTTTAAGCACACGCTTAACTTCTTGAATAAATAACTCAGGATGGGGAAAATGATGTGCAGCAATTCGGCATGTGATTAGCTCAAAGCTGTGGTCCAAAAAGGGCAATTGTTCAGCGTCTGCTATTAGATATTCAATATTTGTGAAAGATTGTAAGTGCTTTTTTGTGTTTTCTAGCATTTCTTTTGTTAGGTCTGTTGCATATACCTTAGCGACACATGGAGAAAGATGTTTAGCAACATGTCCCCCTCCAGTTGCTATATCTAATAACTTCATCGTTGTTGTTGGTTGCAGCCAAGCTTCGATTAATTTTAGATCGCTCTTCTTCCTGTGCGTACTGCTTGAGATGTAAGCCTGCTTATTTTTAGCAAATGCCAGTCTCACTTTTTCTTTTTCATCCATTGGTTTACCCTCCTAACTTTTTCTCTTAATTTAAGCATATCATCGTAATGCAATAAGTAAAATACTGTTATATAATAGAAAGTGATAATAATTACTTATTGAGATAAATTATACTTATGTTTGAAATGATAAAGTGAAACTTCCATGAGTGGGGGGCTTTCATCGCCATACAAAGGATCTCAAGCTAAAAGCGCGACGTCCTCGAAAAAGGAAACCGCTTTTTCTTCGTGCGATGCTGCTTCAAGGAAGCTTTCCTTATCCTCGAAAAAGGAAGCCGCTTTTTCTTCGTGCGATGTCTATTCAAGCAGTCACTCTAGTCCTGTTGGCCCGAACCAATCGGACATTTGACTTGCTGTTAGACTTCTTGATTCCACTTACTCTTCCAGGTGGAGGACATACTGCCGGTCAGATGTGGGATAAATATACTGAATCATAGAGGAAATGAGGTTGGGGAGAAATGAAGATAGACGACTATAAATTATTGCTGAAATTGCAAGAAATTGGAACGATTAGAGGTACAGCTAAAACGGTATTAATATCACAACCTGCTGTTACACAACGGCTCAAATATATGGAGGAATACTTTGGTCATGATGTATTCATACGTACTCCAAAAAAACTGATTCCAACACCAGAGGGTGAAATTATTTTAGACCATGCTCAAAAAGTAATAGAAAGAGAGCAAGCATTAAAAAATAAATTAATTCTTTCGCATAACGAGGTTCAGGGAACGTTATCTATTGCGTGCTCTTCATTAATTTCCCAACGGTTTCTTCCAGCCTTACTGGGAAAGTTTACAGCCAAGTATCCAAAGGTGGCGATAGATTTAGTAACAGGTATAAGTGAGGATATTAAACGGAATCATAAAGACTATCATGTGTGCATTATTCGTGGTAAAAAGTTGAAAGAAAGTACGTGTATTCGTTTGTTTGATGATCCTCTATATATTTTTGATACAGAGGAATTCCCGAAAAATAAATTAAAGGAACGACCATTAATTGCTTTCAAGTCCGATGACAGCATGCATGAGTTAGTAGATAATTGGCTATATGTCCATCAGAATGAGATTAAGCCGGTTAAAACGATTACGGTTGATCAAATTGAAACCTGTAAGCAGCTAATGAAGCAAGGACTTGGCATGGCAGTACTGCCTGAAAGTGTATCTGATTCGATGAAGGAGGAGTATCCGAATATTCCTTTACGATTAAATGGAAAAGCAGTATCTAGGCATACGTGGGTTTGTTTTCAAGACGGAGTACGCGCATTGCCTCAGGTCAACCATTTTATTGATGAACTCGTATCATTTTTAACTTTTTAAGGCTTCGTGTTTAAACTAAATCAGTGAAAGGGTATATATCAGTAGCTTAAAAAAAGGAGTGATAAGCATGGAAAATGTTATTTTTACATCGACAGCAACTGCAAAAAATGGTCGGGATGGACATGTGCAATCAGATGATGGCTTAATTGACTTAGCACTCGTTAATCCGGCAAATGATAAACAAGCTAGAGGATCAAATCCGGAGCAATTATTTGCAGCAGCTTATTCAGCTTGCTATGATGGTGCACTTCATTTAGTTGCCTCTAAAGAAAAAAAGAAAATTGATTCCGAAACAACAGCTGCAGTTAGTCTGCTTAAGGACTCTGAGGATAATGGGTTTAAAATTGCGGTAGAACTTACGATTAAAATAAAGGGTGTTGAACAGAGCGAAGCAGAGGAACTAGCGAAAAAGGCACATCAAGTTTGTCCTTATTCAAAAGCAACAAGAGGAAATATCGATGTCCAATTAAAACCCCGAGCAATCTAATTCGTTGTAGTGCGTGTTCAAAAAGGAGGATAATAAATTTTCAAGGGGCGCTATTTCGAGTAGCGGAAGTGTATGCACATTTGATACATGAGCACTAGAATGGCTTCCTCGAAATGCAATCCCATGCCAGAAAAGCGCTTTTCTTTTCCAAGGAACGAAGAAGCGAACCAATAAAGAAAACTTGGCTAGCAGCAAGCAAAGCGCAGACGATAGCCTAGTTGCACGTATACTTAGAACGTATAAAAATTTTTAACTACGTTGAATGAACTTCAACGCTAAAATTTTATACGTTCTAACGTACGATGAAATTCGATGTGTCATTTTTACCAGACATTTTGAAAAGCCCTTAAACGCCCAAGGAAGATTTTATTTTGAGTCTTCCTTGGGCGTTTTTAATTGCTTAACAAGTTGCTTATTTGGAGTAACAAAGAGTGTTTTTTGACTATCATAAGTTACAAATCCAGGTTTAGCACCGTTTGGCTTTTTTACATGTCGTATTTTTGTATAGTCAACAGGTACGGAGGAAGATTGTCGCGATTTACTAAAATACGCAGCTAACTGTGCGGCTTCCTGCAATGTTTCATCACTTGGTGCCTTCGAGCGAATAACGACATGTGAGCCGGGAATATCTTTTGTATGCAACCAAATATCATCACGAGCAGCGAGTTTCATCGTTAAATACTCATTCTGTTTATTGTTTTTACCAACTAATATAGTAGTTCCATCAGATGCTATATATTTCTCGGGCACTGGCTTTTTAGTCATGTGCTTATTTTTCCTTGCAACCATATGCTTTTTTAAATAGCCTTCTTCACGAAGTTCCTCGCGAATTTCTTGAACATCATTACTGCTAGCTATATCTATTTGCTGAAGTAATTGCTCTAAATAATCAATTTCCCGTTTTGTCTTTTCAATTTCTGCTGTTACTTTATGTTCTGATGTTTTTAATTTTTGGTATGTCTTAAAGTAATGTTGGGCATTTTCACTTGGTGTTTTCGTTGGATCTAAATCAATGGTTATTTTCTTTTGTTCCGGATTGTAGTAGTCAGTTACCGTCACTTTTTGGTCACCAGCTGACACAAGATGTAAATGTGCTGTTAATAATTCACCTAATCGTTGGTATTTTTCTTTATTTTTAGCTTTTTTAATCGTTTGCTCGTGCTTTTTTAACTTTCGTCGATTTTTATCTCGTTCATTTTTCAAAAAACGATACAAATCTTTTGCTTGTTGTTTGACACGATCCCGCTCTGCTTTTCCTGTGTAAAATTGATCCAGCATGGTATTAGTTGTAGAGAAAGTCATGTTTTCACCAGTAATATGAGTTAAAGGAATGACATGAAAATCTTCTTTTTGATGCTGGTAAATGGTAGGTGTATATTCGTTTTCAAGTAAATGTATCTGAATATCGGAAAAAACTTGTTTATATTTACTACGATCACCTAAATAAGCACGATGAACCATCTCTTTTGCAATAACCGGTGAAAAACCTGTTAAATAATTAATGATTTGGGAGTCGAGCTTGCCTGCATTAAAATCAAGTTTATTAACGAATTGCTCTGCATCTGTTGTCAAGGGATCCAATTTCTCCTGTTTGGGAGGAAGTAAGTAGGCTTGACCAGGAAGAATAGTTCGATGTCTATTTTGCGAGCTTGATACATGTTTTAAACTATCGATAATATGCCCTTGCTCTACATCTACAAGCAATAGATTACTATGTTTTCCCATCAATTCAATAATCAATTTCTTCGTGGACAGATCACCAATTTCATTTCTTCCTTGAATCGTAAATTGTACAATCCGCTCCATTCCAAGTTGATTGATTTGTTCAATGAACGCCCCAGATAAATACTTTCGCAAAACCATGCAGAACATTGGTGGCTCTTTTGGATTCGCAAACTGTTCATTTGTTAGATGCATTCGAGCATATGTTGGATGGATAGAAAGTAATAAAACGAAATTTTTACGTTTATTACGAATAGTTAAGACGACTTCTGTGTCCGTAGGTTGATAAATTTTGGTTATTTTCCCTAAAGTAAGCTCTGCTTTTAACTCTTCTGTTACTGCACGCGTTACAATACCGTCAAATGGCATACGATCACCTCATTGGCAATTATAGCATTTTTATGGACAAGTCTGCATACATATCGTTAAGGAGAAAAAACAACAAAGAAGAAAAAGCAATTTCTTCGAATAGTTATGAGCGCTAGAGTTGGAGGAATGCAGATGAACTGGTATCAATTAGATGTAAAAGATGTAGAAAAGAAACTGCATGTAACTGTGAATCGAGGTTTAACGGATAAACAAGTAGAAAAAAGACAAAAGCAGTACGGAGTGAATGCACTAGAGGCACAGAAGAAAGTACCTAAGTGGTTAATTTTCCTAAAACAATTCCAAGATTTTATGGTGCTGATTTTATTAGCAGCTACCTTAGTAGCTGGATTATTAGGTGAATACATTGATGCAATTGCAATAATGGTAATTGTCCTTGTTAATGGATTCATTGGCTTTTTTCAAGAACAAAAAGCAGAAAAATCGTTGGATAAATTAAAGGAATTATCTGCGCCAATGGCCTATGTCTTGCGAAATAAGAAATGGGAAAGGATCCCATCCAAAGATGTCGTTGTAGGAGATGTTGTCAGAATAACGAGTGGAGACCGGATTCCTGCTGATATTCGAATTGTTAAATCGGATAGTTTAGAAACAGAGGAATCAGCATTAACAGGTGAATCCTTACCAGTAATGAAGCATGCTGCTGCTATCCATCGTGATCATTTAGATGCTCAAGATCAGATTAATATGGGCTTTATGAGTACGCTAGTAACACGGGGATCTGGTATTGGTATTGTAGTAGGTACTGGTATGCAGACAGTAATGGGGCAAATTGCTTCATTAATGGCAAACACAAAAAAAGTAATGACTCCATTAGAACGAAAGCTTGCTGAATTAGGAAAAATATTAATTGTTGTTGCTCTCTTGCTTACTGCTCTTGTTGTCGTATTGGGAGTTGTACAAGGCCAACCATTATATACAATGTTTTTAGCAGGAGTATCGCTTGCTGTTGCTGCTATTCCTGAAGGGTTGCCAGCTATTGTAACCGTCGCATTATCCCTAGGAGTTCAACGAATGATTCGCAAAAAAGCAATTGTTCGCAAGTTATCCGCTGTCGAAACATTAGGCTGTGCTTCGGTTATTTGCTCAGATAAAACCGGGACAATGACGCAGAATAAAATGACTGTAAAAGAAGTCTTTATTAATGGAAAGCATTTATATGTGACAGGAGACGGGTATGAATTAAATGGCGATTATTTTTTAGATAAACAAAAAGTCGATCATCGTTATTCAAATTTAGAATCGATGTTGTTATATGGCATGCTATGCAATCATGCTTCTATTGTTGTAAAAAAGGGCAAACATGCAATAGAAGGAAATCCAACCGATGGGGCTTTGCTGATAGCAGCAAGAAAATTTGGACTGACCATAGTCAATGCAGAACCATATAAAATAATTAAAGAATTTCCGTTTGATTCTGTCAGAAAGCGGATGAGCGTCGTCGTAGAAGATGTGAATCAACGTCGTTTTCTAATTACCAAAGGAGCACCAGAAATTTTATTACCACGATCCACCTATGTGATGGATGAACAAGGGCGCCAGCTATTAAAGGCAAACCAGCAAAAAATGATTGAGCAAGCAATTAATAGTATGGCTGAAAAAGCACTTCGTACATTAGCCATTGCGATCAAGCCATTAACCAAACAAGACGATTTACAATCGAGCATACTGGAGAAAGATCTAACCTTTATTGGTGTATATGGTATGATCGATCCACCTCGTAAAGAAGTGAAAGGAGCTATTAAAGAATGTAGAAGTGCAGGAATTAAAACCGTGATGATTACAGGGGATCATGCAAAAACTGCACGGGCCATCGCTATAAACTTAGATCTAATGCCAGAAGATGGACAGGTTTTAGAAGGATCGCAGATAAATAATATGTCACAGCAGGAACTAGAAGATGTAATTGAAAATATTTATGTGTTCGCTCGAGTTACTCCAGAGCATAAGTTAAGAATCGTTCACGCGTTTCAAGAACAGGGACATGTTGTTGCCATGACTGGAGATGGTGTCAATGATGCACCTGCAATAAAAGCAAGTAATATTGGTGTAAGTATGGGAATTAGTGGAACAGATGTAACGAAAGAAGCATCCTCCCTTATATTAATGGATGATAATTTTGCAACCATTAAAGCAGCGATTGAAGAAGGACGTACCATTTACGAGAATATTAGAAAATTTATCCGTTATTTACTAGCCTCCAATGTTGGAGAAATTCTCGTTATGCTCTTTGCTATGTTGCTTTCCCTACCGTTGCCGCTTGTTCCAGTACAAATTTTATGGGTAAACCTAGTAACAGATGGGCTTCCAGCAATGGCACTTGGAATGGATAAGGCTGAGGGCGAAGTAATGAAAAAACGGCCAAGGAGCTTGAAAGAAGGAGTGTTTTCTCGCGGATTAGGTTATAAAATTATCAGTCGAGGGATTGTCATTGGCATCGTTACGTTGGTCGCTTTTATGGTGACATATCAAGCCAACCCAGATCATCTCGCCTATGCCCGAACTGTAGCATTTACCACGTTAGTACTTGCCCAATTAATTCATGTGTTTGATTGTCGGAGTGAACAATCTATCTTTTCGCGAAATCCATTTGAAAATATGTACCTCGTATTAGCAGTTCTTTCTTCATTGTTCTTGCTGTTAATCGTTGTTTATTGGCAGCCATTGCAGCCAGTCTTCCATACAGTTTCACTTAGCTTAAGAGATTGGATGTTAATCTTCGGCCTAGGTGCTTTACCAACTGTTTTATTTGGTTTTACAAAAAAGTAGATCAGAAAACTATGGGGAACGTATCTAACAGTATGTTTAGGTACGTTCTATTTATTGACGTTTTAGAGGCATGTTTTCTTTATCCCGGATGTAAAGAGCCATATTTTTCTCATTTAAAGATCTGCTTATCATGTTGCAACTTTATGAGAAAAACGGCTCCTAAATTCCCGATTCGTTTAAAGGCCTTAGGTCATACCTTTGCGTTTTCCTGTATCTTGTCAGAAGATCTGCTGTTTATATGCTGCTAACCGAGTGCTTCTAGCTTTTGCGCTTATAATCATCATCGTTAATCTGTTTCATGTATCTGCCTGCCTTGTCAATCCAAACTATTTCATTCAACGACCTATTTATTGCATAACATTTATCGGGCACAACTTTAGCGTAGGGTTATAATTTACCTTTCTCAATCAGGCTAATGGTTTGCCAAGTCACTCCTCTATTTCTGCTAATTGTTGCTGTGTTACGTCTACTTGAACACGAGCTATCTTTACTTTATTTTTCACCTCTTATTTAACCTCCATAACCTAAGTGTAATATATACATTACCAAGTCACTCTATATATTACGCAAAATATACTCTTAAACTCTGATTTCTTTTTAAACATGTATTCTTAAAGTATCTGTACATTTAACAGTCCGTTTCTATTTTACGTATGGAAAAGTTAATCCTGTATCATATATATTAAACGTATTTCTTTTCAAGTTGAAGGGAAAGAGCGTATAATATCCATAGATGGAGTGGTGATGTTTATGGCAGTAAGTATGACAGGCTATGGAAATAAACAAATAGTTACAGAACAAGCAACAATAACTGTTGAAATCAAGACAGTGAATCATCGTTTCCTTGATATACAGATGAAAATTCCGAATAGGTTATTATTTTTAGAAGAAAAACTTAAAAAGATTATTCAATCATTTTTCCAGCGGGGTAGAGTTGAGGTTTATATTCAAATAGATGGGAATACACTTTTCAGTAAACAAGTTCAAATAAATTGGAGTTTAATCGAGCAATATATGACACAATTACAGGAATTAAAACAACGTTATCAGCTTGCTGGAGATATACCGATAACGGTCATTTCAGCATTTCCAGATGTATTCTCCATTCAAGAGGTAGAAGAATATTCGGATGAATTAATATCTACATTGTTAGCAGTAGTTACGGATGTTTGCAAGCAGGTTTATGCAATGAGAAGAGTTGAAGGACAGGCATTGCAAAGCGATTTACAAGAACGAAGTGAAACATTGCAACAGCTCGTTGACGCAATTAAAAGATTACGACCAATGGTCATGAAAGAGTATCGAGAACGAATCAAACATCGATTAGAGCTGCATTTAAACCAAGAGTTAAGTAAAGATGATTCTCGCATCTATCAAGAAATTGTTCTTCTTGCTGAAAAAGGAGACATATCGGAAGAGATAACAAGAATAAACAGTCATATTCAACAATTTAAACAGACGTTAGAATTAGATGGACCGATTGGCCGAAAACTGAATTTTATTACACAAGAATTGCTCCGTGAAGTAAATACAATTGGATCGAAATCAGTTAATAGCTTGATCAGTGAACATACGATCACATTAAAAAGTGAAATAGAAAAAATAAAAGAACAGGTGCAAAACATGGAATAATAGTTGAGTTTTCCCCCCTTTTTTACGTATAATGACACTATAGGTTGTATAATGGTACCAACTATCTGTATAATCTTTCATATTGACGCATTTATTAAAAATAGTGCAAGGGTTAAAATAAACGAATTACATAGTATTAATTTAGCTTTAAGTATGTATTTAAATAGAGGTTAATGGGACTTCAAGTCTGCTAATATTTCTACATCCTTAGAGAATTTGCAATGTATTCCTGCCCGGAGCTTTTCTAGTCCTGTTATAGTACCGACATTAACACGTCCAGTGCGTTGAAGTTCGAAAGGCGAGGTTTCAAGTAGTAGATTGTGTGTATTTAAAATGATCTTCATGAGACAATCCTGTTTAAAAAATTCCGTTTTTACTCGGCTTTGTCTTCTTAAATAATTGCACTGTAATGGTAAATATGAATCTTTCGGTCTTTATTTTTATCCCGCATGTAGGGTGCCGTAAGACTCCCATTTCAAGAGCCTCGAGTTGATACAAAAGGGTCTAAGTGGGAGAAAACGGCACCTAAATGCCTGATTCGTTCAAGGGCCTTAGGTCATACCATTAAAGTACTAACATTCAGTAGGAGATGGAAGAAAACTCCTACTGAATGAAGTTTCACTTTATGATACAGTCTTTAAAGTTTATAACTGGAATGCAACTTGGATACGACGAGCTTCAACGAATTGTTTGTTAAAATAAAATAGAGAAAAAAGAAGTATACGGAGGGTTTATGTTGAGTTTACGTTTAATTAATATTGGTTTTGGAAATGTTGTTTCTGCGAACAGAGTTATTTCGATTGTATCGCCGGAATCAGCTCCGATCAAACGAATTATTAGTGTAGCTAGGGATAACAATAAATTAGTAGATGCAACTTACGGAAGAAGAACAAGAGCAGTTATTATAACAGATAGTGACCATGTTATATTGTCTGCGGTACAACCTGAAACAGTAGGTCAACGTGTGCTAAGTCATGAAGAAATAACGGATGATAATTAGGAGGAAATAATTTGATCGAAGAAAAAGGTATTCTTTTTGTTCTATCCGGACCTTCTGGGGTTGGAAAAGGAACAGTTCGCAAAGCGTTGTTTAGCCAAAAAACAGATTTGAAATATTCTATTTCCATGACAACGCGTGAGAAGCGTCCAGGGGAACAAGAGGGAGTGGATTATTTTTTTAAATCCAAAGAGGATTTCGAAACATTGATTGAACAAAAACAGTTATTAGAATATGCAAAATATGTTAATAATTATTATGGTACACCTCGTAATTACGTAGAAAAAACACTTGCTGCTGGTCACGATGTTTTTCTTGAAATTGAAGTCCAAGGTGCTTTACAGGTTCGTGAGAATTTTCCAGAAGGTGTATTCATTTTTCTATTCCCTCCGAGTTTAGAAGAACTGAAAAACCGGATTCTTCATCGTGGAACGGAAACCGAGGAGCTTGTGTTAAACAGATTAAAAGAGGCAAGAAAAGAGATTGAGATGATGGATGCTTATGATTATGTCGTTGTAAATGATGATGTTGGTTTTGCGGTTTCTAAGATTCAAGCGATTATTCAAAGTGAACATTTAAGACGTGAGCGAATTGCCAAACAATATAAACGGATATTGGAGGATGAATTGTAATGCTGGAACCATCTATTGATTCACTGTTAAGTAAAATTAATTCAAAATATACCCTCGTTATTTTATCGGCCAAACGCGCAAGGCAAATGAGTGAAACGAAAAAGGTGTTGATTGAACATCCTAAATCCCACCAATATGTTGGGATGGCTCTTGAAGAAGTTGAGGCAGGAAAATTATTTATCCAAGAGGAAAACTAGGAAAACCGATCATTTACCTCGCATGTAAGGTGCCGTAAGATACAACTAAGAGAAAACGAAAAGTTTAAATTGTAGAAACGGTAAATGCCCGATTTGTTACAAGGGCCTTTAGGTCATACCATTAAGGTACTAATAATCAGTGGGGGATAAAAGAACCCCCTCACAGATTGAAGATTTACTTTAAATTTATTGATAGAGATATGGAACGAACTGCATGTTTTAGTTTGACAATAAATTCCCTCGCGATACAAGCTGCGAGGGATTTTTCTTCAAGATCAGCTTTTTAAGCTTCTGAACTAACAAGCAAAACCGTTTCTTATTACCATTATCTCTACATATGATTAACTGTTTTAACAATAGAAAGGGGAACTAAGCAATGATTGCTTCTAAAAATATAGTCGTAGGTGTGTCCGGAGGAATAGCTGCTTATAAAGCTTGTACGCTTACTAGTAAGCTGACGCAAAAAGGTGCTAACGTCAAGGTGGTTATGACGGAAAACGCTACAAAATTCGCATCACCTTTAACTTTTCAAGCTCTGTCCCGTAATCCAGTATATACGGATACGTTTGATGAAAAAGACCCTGCTAAAATCGCTCATATTGATGTCGCTGATTGGGCAGATATTGTTATTCTTGCTCCAGCAACAGCTAATTTAATTGGTAAGCTTGCCAACGGCATTGCCGATGACATGTTAACAACGTTACTTCTTGCTACACAAGCAGAAGTATATATTGCTCCAGCAATGAATGTCCACATGTACGCTCACCCGGCTGTTATCCAAAACATGCAAACTTTAGAAGAATGGGGCTATCATTTTATCGAGCCCGGTGATGGTTATTTAGCTTGTGGGTACGTCGGCAAAGGAAGACTAGAGGAGCCTGCCTCAATTATTGAAGCAGTCGAAGCACATCAAGCAGATGAGAAGCACTTGTTTTTACAAGGCAAGCAAGTGCTTATTTCTGCTGGTCCGACTAGAGAAAAAATAGATCCAGTTCGCTTTTTCACGAATCACTCATCAGGTAAAATGGGATTTGCCTTAGCAGAAGCAGCCGCTAAAGCGGGAGCTTCTGTTACTTTAGTAGCTGGTCCTACTTCGTTAGTGGCCAATCATCCAAACATTAAAACAATTCATGTTACTACTGCTGATGAAATGTATCAAGAAATGCATAAACATTTAACTTCCAGTGATATTGTTATTAAAGCAGCGGCAGTGGCAGATTACCGCCCGGCAGTCACGTATGAGCATAAGATGAAAAAGCAAGATGGCCCATTACAGATCAAAATGGAACGAACGAAGGATATATTAAAATCACTTGGTGAACAGAAATCAGGACAGTTTCTTGTTGGCTTTGCCGCAGAAACGGAAGAACCATTTGAAAACGGGAAGAAAAAATTAAAAAGTAAACATCTAGATGCAATTGTCATTAATAATATAGCTTCTGAAGGGGCAGGCTTTGCCAAAGACACGAATGAAGTGACTTATGTAAACAAATATGGAAAAATAGAACATTTGACATTAGCGACCAAACAAGAAATTGCCAGACAAATTATTAAATTAATTCATCAGGATATGGAGGATCCAGAACAGTGAATATTGCGAAGGTTATTGTTGATGTTCCTGCAAGTGCCATAGACCAAACTTTTGATTATCTTGTACCAGAGAAATTTAAAGATATTGCTTCGGTTGGAATGCGTGTAATTGTTCCATTTGGTCCAAGAAAAGTGATGGGGTTTATCGTTGGAGAAAGAGAAACATCAACGGTTACAAAGCTAAAGCCACTTCATGACGTACTTGATCTTCAGCCTGTATTAACAAATGAATTATTAACTCTAGGCAAGTGGCTTGCCGAGCAAACAATTAGTTTACAAATAACAACATTTCAAGCAATGCTCCCACAAGTTTTAAAGGCAACCTATAAAAAAGAACTTGTCCGTATAGCGGAATCACCACTTTCTGCTGAACTGGAAACTTTTTTCGCTGGTCGTGATGTAGTCCCATATGAAGAATTCATTGCGTCCAACATTCCGTATATTCGCTTGTCAGAAGCCGTTCAAGATGGTGATGTAGTGATTGAATATATCGTCAAGTCACGGGTTACCAAAAAATATCAAACGATGATTAAACCAAAAAAAGAACTACATGAACTAGAGGAAGCCCATCTAGATTTAGCTAAAAACGCAAAAAAGCAAAAACAAATGCTGTCATTTTTTATCCAATATCCAGAACCAATTGAAAAACAAAGATTGTTACGTCAATTAAAAACTACGGATCATACAATTAATGCACTAAAGAAAAAAGGATACTTGGAAAGTTACCAAATCGAGGTGTACCGTGATCCTTATCAAGATAGGGAGTTCCCTGCTACAGAAGCTTTACCGTTAACGAACCAGCAAGCAACAGCGATAAAGCCAATGAAAGAAAAAGTGAAGAATGAAGAGCATGATGTATTTTTATTACATGGTATTACCGGGAGTGGAAAAACGGAAATCTATCTCCAAGTGATTCAAGATGTGATTGCTAAGGGAAAAGAAGCGATTATGCTAGTTCCAGAAATTTCCCTAACACCGCAGATGGTGAAACGTTTTAAGGGCAGATTCGGTTCTAATGTTGCTGTCATGCATAGTGCTTTATCGGCAGGAGAAAAGTATGATGAATGGCGTAGAATCTATCGGAAAGAAGTGCAGGTAGTAGTTGGTGCGAGGTCAGCTATTTTTGCACCATTTGAAAACATAGGGGTGATCATTATTGATGAAGAACATGAGTCTACGTATAAGCAAGAGGATCACCCTCGTTATCATGCAAGAGACGTAGCTATTTATCGTGGAAAAGCCCACCAATGTCCGGTGATTTTAGGCAGTGCTACACCAATGCTTGAATCATACGCCAGAGCGAGAAAAGGAGTTTATCAGCTAGCAACATTAAACGAGCGGACAAATAAAAAAGAATTGCCGCCAGTTGAAATTATCGATATGCGAAAAGAGTTACATGCAGGTAATCGTACCATGTTTTCCAGAGTTTTAAAACAGGCGATCGACCAATGCTTACAAAAAGGAGAACAGGTGGTTCTATTATTAAATCGCAGAGGATATTCAACTTTTGTTATGTGCCGAGAGTGCGGTCATGTAAAAGAGTGTCCCCATTGTGATATTGCCTTGACATTTCACAAACGTCATCATAAATTAAAATGTCATTATTGTTCCTATGAAGAACCAATGCCTGTACAGTGTCCTGAATGTCAGAGTGATAGCATCCGATACTTTGGTACGGGTACACAACGGGTGGAAGAAGTACTGGCCCAATTAATTCCAGAGGCAAGGGTTATCCGAATGGATGTAGACACAACACGGAGAAAAGGCTCTCATGAAAAATTGTTGACTCAATTTGCTAATAAGCAAGCTGATATTTTATTAGGTACCCAAATGATTGCAAAAGGTTTAGATTTTGAAAATGTCACATTAGTTGGTGTGTTGACTGCTGATTCCATGCTGCACTTACCAGATTTTCGTTCGTCGGAAAAAACGTTTCAAATTCTTACTCAAGTGAGTGGCCGGGCTGGACGGCATGAACTAGCTGGTAGAGTTATTGTTCAAACGTATACACCTGAGCATTATAGTATTGAACTTGCAAGTCACTATGATTATACGGCTTTTTATCAAAAGGAAATGATCATGCGGAAGAACTTTCAATATCCTCCCTATTTCTTTTTAGCCTTAATAACGATTACTCATCCGAATCAAGTAAAGGTTATACAGATTGCTCAGCAAATAGTAAATATGCTTGCAAAAGCAGTAAAACGGGAAACAATTATTTTAGGACCGACTCCATCACCTATACCACGGATAAAAGATAGATATCGTTATCAATGCATGATAAAATACAGGAATGAACCTGATTTACGCACATATCTGCGTAAAATAGTCGATTATTTTGCGGAGCAAATACGAAAAGATGGTGTATTCATTTCCATCGATTTTGAACCATATCATTTAATGTAAAAACATAGAAAGTGGGTATTTTTGATGAAACGAATTGTCTTTATGGGTACGCCGGATTTTGCTGTACCTATTTTACGTACATTATTAGATTCTCCTTATGAAGTAGTACTGGTAGTTACTCAACCTGATCGACCAAAAGGGAGAAAAAAAATTATCTCACCTACACCGGTGAAAAAAGTAGCTTTAGAGCATCATATTCCTGTGTTTCAACCTGAAAAGCTTAAGGATGAGTATAAAAAAGTGCTCGCTTATGAACCTGATTTAATTGTAACTGCAGCATATGGTCAGATTTTACCTAAAGAATTATTAACAGCACCAGCTTATGGATGTATTAATGTCCATGCATCGTTATTACCAGAATTACGTGGTGGAGCGCCAATTCATTATGCGATTATGCAAGGAAAGTCAGAAACCGGGGTTACCATTATGTATATGGTGGAAAGACTAGATGCTGGAGCTATGCTTACCCAGCGTAAAGTAACGATTGAAGATAATGATCATGTTGGAAGTCTACATGATAAGTTAGCTGAGGCAGGTTCACAGTTATTAAAGGAAACATTGCCGAAATTATTTGCTAATGAGCTTACAGCTATGGAACAGGATGAAAACCAAGCGACATTTGCCCGTAATATTACGCGTGAACAAGAAAAACTCGATTGGAGTCAATCAAGTAAAGCCATTTATAATCATGTTCGTGGACTTCATCCTTGGCCGGTTGCTTATACGCTATTTCATGGAAAACCACTAAAAATATGGTGGGGAGAGCCGGTAGAACGAACCTTCTCTAATGCCCAGCCAGGAGAAATCGTAGATAAGCCTGGAAATGAATCCTTTATTGTTGCATGTGGGGATCAAAAAGGCTTTCAAGTTATCGAGATGCAGTTAGCCGGAAAAAAACGAATGCATGTAAAAGACTATTTGCGAGGAAATCCAGATGAAATTAAACTAGGACAAATAATGGGTGAGTAATTCAGATGGCAAATAAATCACTGCGAAATACAATATTAGATACATTAATGCGAATTGAAAATGATCAGGGTTATAGTCATTTATTAATTAATCATGCGTTGAAAACGGGATCTCTTCAGACACAAGATGAAGGATTATTTACCGAAATCGTGTATGGAACGATTCAACGTAAATTAACATTAGATTATTATTTAACATCATTTATAAAAAATCAAAAGAAGCTTGATTCATGGGTAAAATCATTATTAAGAATGTCTTTGTATCAAATGGTTTATTTAGATAGGATTCCTGATCATGCGGTCATCCATGAAGCTGTAGAAATTGCCAAACTGCGTGGACATAAAGGGATCGCTTCATTTGTCAATGGAGTATTGCGTGCTGTTCAACGGAAAGGAGTGCCTGATTTATCAGCTATAGCAGATGATTCGAAACGAATTTCTATTGCTACGAGTCATCCTAGATGGCTTGTAGACCGATGGATAAACCAATATGGAAAAGAAATCACGGAAGAAATGTGTCAAGCAAATCTAGACAATAAATCTTTGTCTATTCGCATCCAACCTTTGAAAATCAGTCGTGATGTTGCCGTAAAGCAATTAGAGCAAGAAGGGTTTATTGTTCGTCCATCTTTGTTTTCCCCACAAGGTATCATTATTGAAACAGGAAACATCCTGAAAAGCAAGTTGTTTCAGAAGGGCTTTATTACGATTCAGGATCAGACGTCTATGTTAGTTGGAGAAATATTAAAACTAAAACCGGGTTTAAAGGTGCTCGATGCTTGCAGTGCTCCTGGTGGAAAAGTTACCCATATCGCAGAGAAAATGAAAAACCAGGGTCATATTCATGCGCACGATCTTCATGCTAAAAAAGTAAAACTGATTCAGAATAAAGCGAAACAGCTGGATTTATCCATTATCGACTCTTCAGCTGCTGATGCTCGTAAATTACGTAACCATTATGCGGAAGAAACATTCGACCGAATTCTTATTGATGCTCCTTGTTCTGGTTTAGGTGTCATTCGAGGAAAGCCGGAAATAAAATATCATAAACAGGAAAGCGATATTGTTCGTCTGGCGGAGATTCAATTGGACATTCTTAATCAAGTAAGTCCTCTCCTAAAAAAGGATGGCTTGATGGTATACAGTACATGCACAGTTGACCAACAGGAAAATGAACAAGTTGTTCAACAATTTTGTGAACAACAGTCAATGATAGAAGTAGATCACGCTTTTTTTACCGAATTACCGTTAGAATTGCAAGCAACTCATGGAGTTAGTTCCTATGGTTTGCAAATTTTCCCACAAACTTTTCAGACAGATGGATTTTTTCTTACTCGCTTCAAGCGAAAAAATGGCTAAAGATACTTCTTTTCTTCAGTAGATTGTGTAATACTGTAATTAATTAGAACGGAATCGAGGCATAAGAGTGTTTTGAGACTTCAAGCACTTCGATAAGAAAACCAGAAGGCTATGTGCTAAAGGAGTGAACTAATTGAAAGCTCATTTTCAAACAGATCGAGGGCAAGTTAGAAGTCATAATGAAGATTCAGGAGGCATTTTTTACAATGCAGCAAATCAGCTTTTAGCTGTTATAGCTGATGGAATGGGTGGACATCAGGCTGGGGATGTAGCTAGTCAAATGGCAACTCATCTGCTTCAGGAAAAGTGGGAAAAAACAGAAGGTCTGAATTCTCCAGATGAGGCTGAAACTTGGGTGGAAAAAGTTGTAGCAGATGTTAATACATCGGTTTATCAACACGCACAGGAAAATGAAGAATGTTTTGGCATGGGAACTACAATTGTCATTGCTATTTTGCTCAATGATATTTTAACGATTGCCCATATTGGAGATAGTCGAGCGTATATTATTTCGGATGAGACGATAAGCCAAATTACAGAAGATCATTCTTTAGTTAATGCACTCGTTCAATCTGGACAAATATCGAAAGACGAAGCGGCTCATCACCCGCGTAAAAATGTAGTTCTAAAAGCATTAGGAACGGAAGGATCTGTAACATGTGATGTCCGCTCCTTAAAATTTAATTTAGATGAAACATTATTATTATGTACGGACGGGTTGACAGACAAAGTAAGTGATAATGAGATTTATTCCCTTGTCCAAGCAAAATCAGAACTATCTAGTGTAGGACAAAATTTGATCGCTTTAGCTAATGAGCGTGGTGGGGAAGACAATATTTCTCTTATTTTAATACAACGCGAAACCCCTACAAAGAAAGTAGGTGAATCATCATGATGAAAGGCCATCTAGTAAATGATCGCTATCAAATCAAAAAGATAATTGGTAGCGGTGGGATGGCAAATGTCTATTTAGCAAGAGACATTATTTTAGATAGAGACGTTGCTATTAAGTCATTGCGTTTAGAATTTGCAAATGACGAGGAGTTTATTGCCCGTTTTGATCGAGAAGCACATTCTGCTACGAGCTTAAACCATCCGAATATCGTTAATATTTATGATGTTGGCGAAGAGGATCATTTACTTTACATGGTGATGGAATATGTAAAAGGAATGACCTTAAAGGAATACATACAGCAACATGGACCGCTTGGTGTGCAAGAAGCATTGGATATTATGCGGCAAATAACCTCTGCGATTGCTCATGCACATGCCAACGAAATCATTCATCGAGATATTAAGCCGCAAAACATATTAATTGATACAAATGGACAAGTAAAAGTTACAGATTTTGGAATTGCTATTGCTTTGAGCGCAACATCATTGACACAAACGAATTCGGTTCTCGGTTCAGTCCATTATTTATCGCCAGAACAAGCAAGGGGAGGAACGGCTACGAAAAAATCGGATATTTATTCGATCGGTATTGTCTTTTATGAGCTTTTAACAGGGCGGCTTCCTTTTTCTGGTCAATCGGCCGTATCTATAGCTTTAAAACACTTGCAAAATGATACGCCTTCTGTACGTAAATATAATACTGATATTCCACAAAGTGTGGAAAATATTGTATTAAAGGCCACTGCAAAAAATCCATTTCATCGTTATGAAACGATTTATGATTTAGAAGATGCTTTAGAAACAGCTTTACTTCCAAGTAAACTTAATGAGCCGGTTTTTGTTGCACCTAATGAAGAAGGAGAAGATACGAAAGCAATCCCGATCATTACCGATGGAGTCGATCATTCGGATAATGAAGATACGATTATCCATGCTGCCAATAGTGAAACAAAGCCTTATCAAGAAGAAAGAAAGAATGTTAAACAACCGGACAAGCAAACAAAAAAACAACGCCCTAAAAAGAAAAAAAGCAAAAAGAAAAAAAGTAAAAAGAAAAAATGGCTAATCGCTTTAGCTCTATTCTTACTGATTATTGCTGGCTTGACAGCTCTCTTCTTATTTACTGATTTTTTTAAAGCCAAAGATGTTGTAGTTCCCGATGTTAAAAACATGGCATATAACGATGCAGTAACTAAGCTGGAGGAAGCGAAGTTTACTGTAAAACAAGAAGAAGTTTTTTCAGATGACGTTGCAGAAGGATATGTAGTTAATACGGATCCTAGCGCTGGCAGTACATTGAAAGAAGGTGCTACAGTTACAGTACAGGTAAGCCAGGGAAAAGAGAAAGTTCCTTTTCCTGATTATGAAGGGAAAGATTTTGATCAAGTAAAACGACTGTTGGAAGAAGAGGGGTATGAAGTACTTGATCCTTATGAAGAACATTCCGATAAACCAGTAGGAAAAATCATTGATCAAATTCAACCAACGGCTGACAGTGAAGTAGTGCCAAGCGAAACGAAGGTTATTTTCCGAGTAAGTATTGGCCCTGAAACGGTTAGCTTAAACAATTTAAAAGGTATGACAGAAGCAGAAGCATCCGATTATTTGACGAGCAATGGGTTGAAAATGGAAAAAATAACGGAGTACTCCGACACCACACCAAAAGGAGAGGTCATTCGCCAGGAACCAGAGACAAATACAGAATTGGTTGTTGGTTCCACAGTAAAAGTTTATATTTCTTCCGGTCCGGAAAAACGACCACCTGTCTCGCATACGGTCAAATATAAGGTGCCTTATAATCCGACTAACGGTGAAGAGGAAGAAGCGAATCGTGAGGAACAAACTGTAAAAGTATATGTTGGAGATATGAATAATGATTTATCTGAAGTTTTTATGGAAGAGAAGATTACAGAGGATACAGAAGTAACCTTTACGTTAACGATTGCTCCAGGAAGTAAAGCAGAGTATATTATTAAGCGAGATGATGAAGTGATTTCCAATAAAACTGTTTCTTATGAGGAAGGTGAATAAATGGCAAATGGCAGAATTATTAAGGCATTAAGCGGTTTCTATTATGTAGAAGCTATGGGAAAGGTATACCAATGTAAAGGCAGGGGGGTATTTCGAAAAAAAAATATTACTCCTTTAGTTGGAGATATCGTAACATTTGATATTAGCGGCGAAAATGAAGGATATATTTTAGAAATACAACCTAGAAAAAATGAGCTTCTGCGGCCGCCGATTGCTAATATTGATCAAGCAATCATTGTCAATTCTGCGATAAAGCCAACATTTAATACGACATTGCTTGATCGATTTCTTGTACTAGTAGAAGCGGAAGGAATTAAGCCGGTCATCTTTTTTACGAAAATGGATTTGGTAAAGCAAGAAGAAAATCAATTCCTTGCTTACGAAAAGGATTATCAACATATAGGTTATGATGTAGAAATGCTGTCCGTAAAGAATATGAAAGAAACATCTATTTTAGAACGTTACTTTAAAGATAAAATTACCGTCATTGCTGGACAATCAGGGGTAGGAAAAACGACTTTATTAAATGCAATTGATCCATCATTGGCCTTAAAAACAGGAAAAATATCTACAAGCCTTGGTCGTGGGAAACATACGACCAGGCATGTAGAGTTGATCCCGTTACTTGGTGGATTGGTTGCTGATACGCCGGGTTTTAGCTCATTAGAATTCCAAGATATCCCGTTATCAGAGCTCGCTGATTGTTTTCCGGAGATGAAAAAAAGAAAAAATGATTGTAAGTTCCGTGGTTGTATGCACGTAAAAGAACCAAAATGTGCGGTTAAACAAGCGGTAGAAGCCGAGGAAATCCCTAAGTATCGTTATGATAATTATGTTCGTTTTTATGAAGAAATTAAACTAAGAAAGCCGAGGTATTAATATGACAAAATTAGCTCCTTCTATATTATCAGCAGACTTTGCACGTTTAGGTGAAGAAATTCAGGAGGTGGACCGTTTAGGTGTCGATTATATTCATGTAGATGTCATGGATGGACATTTTGTACCAAATATTACGCTAGGTCCGCAAATTGTTCAGGCAATTCGTCCAATAACGGAGCTTCCTCTGGATGTTCATCTTATGATCAGTAATCCAGATCAATTTATTCCAGCATTTGCAAATGCAGGAGCCGATATTATAACGGTACATCAAGAAGTGTGCCCTCATTTACATCGTACTATTCAATTAATTAAAGATCAGGGTATAAAAGCCGGTGTGGTCATTAATCCAGCAACTCCAGCAGAAATGTTACTTCCTATCTTACCTGATGTGGATATGGTGTTAATCATGACGGTTAATCCAGGTTTTGGCGGTCAATCTTTTATTGAAAGCACTATCGGCAAAATAAAGCTCGTTAATAAATGGCGGCATGATTTTGGTTTTAACTTCGAAATTGAGGTCGATGGAGGGATTAAGCCAAAAACAGCAAAAATATGTACGGATGCCGGTGCAGATGTACTTGTTGCTGGAAGTGCTATTTTTGCTGAAGAAGACAGAAAACAAGCGATACAAAAGATTTTAAATGCTGTAAAGGGAACGGTTTAACGTGTCTGTAGTAGCTATTGTCGCTAACGGGCCAAATTGGTATCCGGATTTTTATCATTATCAACCAATCGTTGATTACTGGATCGGAGCAGACCGAGGTGCTTTAACATTAGTTGAACATGATCTTACGATGGAATATGCAGTAGGAGATTTTGATTCTACTACGGATGAAGAAAAAAATGTTATTTTGAACAAAGCCAAATATTATCAGACATACCCTGCTGAAAAGAATGAAACAGATCTGGAAATCGCATTAATGAAGGCGTATGAGCTAAATCCAAAAATCATTTATCTATTCGGTGTCACTGGCGGGAGAATGGACCATGCATTAATTAATGTACAGCTGCTTTATAGGATTGTAAGCAAAGGGATTCGAGGAATTATTGTTGACAAAACGAATTATATAGAATTAACGCTTCCAGGGAAGTATACGGTGAAGAATGATGCAAATTATCCAATCGTTTCATTTATTCCTTTTTCCTCTAAAGTTGTTGGTATTACATTAGAAAACTTTTACTATCCATTAATAAATGCGACCATTTCATGGGGATCGACACTTTGCATTTCAAACAAGCTGATTAAAAATAGTGGTACTTTTTCGTATAAAGAAGGCATACTATTATTAGTAAAGAGTCGTGATGCGATTTCTGGATAGCTTTGTTTGTAAAGAGGAGGGCGAACTCATGAAATTTTATACGATCAAGCTCCCGAGATTTATTGGCGGATTTGTAAAAGTTATTATTGGAACATTTAAGAAAGAAAAGTAAACAGCTAATAAGGAGCTGGTAATGACTGGCTATGATTTTAAGTAAACTATTATGTTTTTATCCGTATGTATATAAGACTACTTTTGGAAGCTATGCTAAAATATTGCCATGAGTACGAATCCATGGCATGTTTTTTTATGGGGGATCTGACACTGATTGTAAGTTACAGTTGTTTTTTAAATGCATGTTGCAATTATCTAAGTTCCATCGTCATTGGAATAGACGGATTTTAACAAAACAATTTTTATAATAGAAACAAGCACCTTTTAATGAAGGTGCTTGTTTCATAAACGAATGCGTTAATTTTATATTATACGCGTTGTACTTTCCCTGATTTTAGGGCGCGTGCAGAAACATAAACTCTTTTCGGTTTACCATCTACCATAATACGTACTCGTTGGACATTGGCTTTCCATTTACGCTTATTAGCATTCATAGCGTGCGAACGGTAATTTCCAGTGCGAGTTTGGCGTCCAGTTATAACACATTTTCTGGCCATGCTATCCCTCCTACTTCTTTTCCTATGACAAACAAATTTCATTTCATACCTATACAATTTACCATAACTTTTTACACTTGGCAATTATTCTTTTCCAAAAAATGCAATAGATAAAGAAAACTATAGCGATGTAAATAAAGCGAAACTTGATTCAGTTGGGATTTTCCTTCATTCCCTACTAGATAGAAGTAAAACAAAGGATAACAACATCTAGGACCTTAAAAAACACTTTTCTTCGTGCTACATTGCTATCGAAACTTATTCTTCCTAGAAAGTGAACAACAATTTTTCTACTTGAGATGTATCGCTCCGAAGCTTTCCCTGTCCATCAATCCGCGAGTCGGGTATGTAGGTGAGTTCGTATTCTCTATAACTTTTGAAGTGGTAGTTTTACGGCACTTGACATACGGGATAAAGTTATCACTTTTGATAAACGTTTTTTTCTCAAATAACTTTTGATATACTTACTCAGAGTCTTCGTTTGACATGGGATACCCATGCTTTTGGCAGCAATTAAAGCAATAGGTATATCCTTTACATATCCGATTAAATAAAACTAACATTTGATGGGGAAAACTCCCATGGATAGATGTTTCATTTTATACATAAAGAAAAAATACTTGACAGATGCTTGTAAATCGTACATTGTTAGAAGGGGTAATTTTAATACGATTAAGAAATGAGTTTTTAGCGTAGAGCTTCGCTTGGCGCAGTGAAATGTTTAATGTTCAAAGTCAAAGTGTAACTTAGCATTTGCTTGTGTCAAAGGCATGTCGCCGCTAAGTTTTCGTAAAATGGAATTCATCTTTACTTTTAAAATGGTCCTGCATGTAGTAGAATATTTTTAGAATGTGAGCAGGTATTATAAGGAGGATTCAAATGTCCATTGAACTTCATACAAATGATGGTCAAGTAACGATAACAAACGAAGTAATTGCAACTATTGCCGGAGGAGCAGCTGTTGAATGCTACGGCATCGTTGGAATGGCTTCAAAAAGTCAAATTAGAGATGGTATTGCGGAAATACTACGAAAAGAAAATTATTCAAAAGGGGTTATCGTTCGACAGGAACAGCATCGCTTGCATATCGATATGTATATTATTGTAAGCTACGGTACTAAAATATCGGAAGTTGCTCATAATGTTCAATCTAAAGTAAAATATACATTAAGCCAGTCCCTTGGTTTGGATATTGATTCAGTTAACATTTATATACAAGGGGTTCGGGTAACCCAAGAATAATGGACATGAATTTATTGTTTGCTCTAGCGTCTGTTGATGAACAGGCGCTTATGAGTTCTTGTTTATTAGAGGAGGAAATGAAAAAGTGAGTTTACAACAAGTAGATGGCAAGATGCTAACACAGATGATTTTGTCTGGTGCTCATCATTTAGCAAATAATGCCAATAAAATCGATGCTTTAAATGTATTCCCTGTGCCTGATGGCGATACAGGAACAAATATGAATTTAACAATCACTTCAGGAGCAAATGAAGTAAAAAAGATATCGAGTAACCGAGTATCTGATGTTGCGGAGGCATTCGCCAAAGGACTCCTAATGGGGGCAAGAGGGAACTCAGGTGTCATTTTATCGCAAATTTTTCGAGGTTTTTCCAAAGGGTTGGATAAAAAAGAAGCGGCTACATCTGAAGAACTGGCCAAAGCATTTGAAAGTGCTGTTACATCAGCTTATAATGCAGTAATGAAGCCTGTCGAAGGCACTATCTTAACAGTCGCCAAAGATTCAGGACATAAAGCGGTAGCTATAGCTAAAAAGGAAAAAGATATTATAATGCTCATGGAAAAAATTGTAGCAGAAGCAAAAGCATCTTTAAAACGTACTCCGGAGCTGCTGCCAGTACTGAAAGAAGTAGGAGTAGTTGATTCAGGCGGACAGGGTTTAGTTACCATTTATGAGGGCTTTTTGGCTGCACTAAAAGGTGAGGAGCTCCCTGAAGATACATCGGATTTTAATATGGATGAAATGATCAATGCAGAACATCATAAAACAGCCCAAGACTTTATGAATACAGAAGATATTAAATTCGGATACTGTACAGAGTTTATGGTTAAATTCAAAGAAGATAAATTAAAAGCATATCCGTTTGAGGAAGAGGCATTTCGTAATGAATTAAGCAATCATGGAGATTCATTATTGGTCGTATCGGATGATGAATTAGTAAAGGTCCATATTCATTCTGAACACCCTGGCGAATGTCTCAATTTAGGGCAACGTTATGGTGATCTGATTAATATGAAAATTGAAAATATGCGAGAACAGCATACAGCAATTGTCGGTAGTAAACCTAAGCAAGACAAGCTTAAAACAAAAACTGAATATGGGATTGTAACGGTAGCAATGGGGGAAGGACTTAAAGAATTATTGGAAAGCCTTGGTGCAACGGTAGTAATACAAGGTGGACAAACAATGAATCCAAGTACGCAAGATATTGCGGATGCTATCAAAGCAACGAATGCGAAAAAAGTACTAGTATTGCCAAATAATAAAAATATCTTTATGGCTGCTGATCAAGCGGCAGAATTAGCTGATCAGGATGTAAAAGTTATTCCAACCAACACAATCCCTCAAGGAATTAGTGCCATGTTGGCCTTTCATCCGGATAGAGACTTTGAAACGAATGAAAAGGCAATGAATGTGGCTAGAAAAGAAGTGAAAACTGGTCAAGTTACATATGCCGTCCGTGATACACAAATTGACGGGATTTCGATTGAAAATGGACATTTTATGGGAATTGAAGACGGGAAAATTGTTGCCACAAATCCAGATAAAACGGAAACTGTTAAATTACTTTTAGAGAAGATGATCACTGAAGATGATGAGATCCTTACGGTTTTACAAGGTGAAGATGTATCAGAAGAGGAGATTGCTGAACTTGTAAAGTATATTGAGGATACGTATGAAGACATAGAAGTAGAAGTACACAATGGGAATCAGCCGATTTATTCGTATATTTTCTCTGTAGAGTAATTTTTCTTAACTATTCACAATTCATTAGTTTTTGTAACGAGTATTATCCTCCTCTCTTTTGGCAGAAGCAAGCGCTATGCCCTTGTTTAGCCCCGGCAAGCGCCGGAACTCCGACGAGGAGGCGCCTGTGCCGCAAGAGGAGTGAAACGACCTCGAGAGGCTGGTCGATCGAGTGCATAAGTTATACGAAGCTACCTTCAAAAAGATATTCATCATGTAAAAAAAGGATATCATTTGCAAGAAAATGAAAAGAGGCTGGGACAAAACTAGCCGAAAATAAATAAAAATGGTTCCGATCATCGGTTTTTGATGATTGGAATCATTTTTTGTTGGGGTATTTTCAGTGTTTATTGGTTGGTTTGTGTTTTTG
>NZ_JAHLNO010000013.1 GCF_018916875.1 Virgibacillus proomii
AGAAGGAAAAGGTGCTTCTTAATAACGAAAACGTCGCTGCCACCTTAGTCTAATTGTAAATATATTCCAAATGGATGGAGCCACCTTTAGTTGGGCATTTACTTTTTTGGCTCTCTTGGCTAAATAATTAAAACAGAAAATTTAGATATTATTTATGCAACGCTAGTGTTTCCTATAGTATAAAATACAAAAACACATATTCGTCCATGACGAATATGTGTTTGCAGAAAAAACAAAAAAATACACTTGAAAAGTCACAGACAGATGTGACCCTAGTGTATTAACATGATAAGTCTATGTTTAAAAAGATCCAGTTGAGGCCACACGAATAGCTATATTTAGTTGTTGTTTGAGCAATGTTCATTTTAACCATGATAATGACCTCCTATTTTATTCTAATTTATTATAGATGGGAGAATGTAATAAGTCAATAAATTTTTCACATATTTCTAAATTTATTTTCACCTTTTTGGATGGCAGAAAAATGTTGTTTGGCTTCTGTTCAAAGATACAAACATACCCTTTAATTGCTTCAACATAAAGACAAACTTTACATCAATTAGATAGCGGATAAATTAGAAATATTCCTCACATACTAAATAAAAAATAAAGTGAAACTTCATTCAGTAGGAGTTTTCTTCCATCTCCTACTGAATGTTAGTACTGCAAGGGTATGACCTAAGGTCCTTGAACGAATCGGGCATTTAGGTGCCGTTTTCTCCCACTTACTCTTTTGTACCAACTCAGGATCTTATAGTGGGAGTCTTACGGCACCTTATATGCGGGATAAAGTTCTCAGGCCTAGTTCTTTAATGTATTCACTACCAAATTTGACTGAATTCCCTCAAGGGAAAAATGCTAGTTTTCATTATATTTATTCATGCTTTTGAACTTTTATTGGAAATTTTTCTAAGAAATCATTTCCCTATACTAAATCGATACACTTAACAGTTTTTATCAATATATTTAGTGGAAGGTGTGAAAATAAGGAGGTAGTTATGGGAAGAACAATAACAAAAAACCGTAAAACAACTATTTTCCCAACAAAACTCACACAATTGGAAACGCGATTAAAAAAAGATTTACTAATAACCGTGATTTCTAGCATATATAAGTTCGATTGCCAACCAAGACGATATTAATACGTTGCGGTAGCGCTTAAAGGATTTAGAAGTGGATTCCGTAGAGGATAGTTCTTTATTAATTCAATTGATTGAAGATCACTCACTAAGCATATTCCCACAATTTTACGAAACGGAATTACCGGATCGCTTTTCGTATTCAATCTGCAAAGGACGTATAGGTGTACTCGTCGATAATAGTCCTACGGGAATTGTTGCTCCTACTTCGTTATTCAGTTTTTTTGAGTCAACAGAAGATTTATATATGCGCTGGAATATTGGTTCTTTTTTTCGGATGTTGCGATTTTTAGCGATGTTAATATCTGTTTTCTTAACACCTTTCTATGTTGCAGTTGTCACCTATCACTATGAAATCATTCCTACACCATTACTTATTTCCCTCGGCCAATCGAGGGCAAATGTTCCATTTCCTCCAATTTTTGAAGCGATTCTGTTAGAATTGTTGATCGAATTATTACGAGAGGCTGGAGCACGATTACCTACAAAGGTTGGACAAACAATGGGAATTGTTGGTGGTATAGTTGTTGGTACAGCAGCAGTACAAGCAGGTTTAACGAGTAATATTTTAATTATCTTTATTACCTTAAGCGCCCTTGCGTCACTTACTGTGCCTAGTTATTTAATGGGAACTACCATTCGCATTCTCCGCTTTCCAATGATTTTATTAGCTGGATTATTAGGAATTATTGGAATCATGCTTGGTTCCTGCTTTATTATCATTCACTTACTGAAATTAACGTCACTAGGGAGGCCATATCTGACTCCAATTTATCCATTTAATTGGCAAGATTTAAATAAAACACTCTTTCGCTTTCCGCACCATATGGATTCCAAACGGTCTATCTCCTCCCGCTTAAAAGATCTTTATCGATTTAGTAAAGAGAAAGTTAAAAAGAAAAAAGATATTGACGAGTAGGTGTGTGTATGAACGTTAATCTAAATATTAAACCGAACCAGCAAATTAGATCTTTCTATTTGTTTTTTATCATCGCATCGATCCAAATTGGTGTAGGAATTATGGGAGTTCCGAGACTTATATATGAAGAAGCAGGAAGAGATGCTTGGCTATCTGTACTAATCGCTTTTTGTTATATAAGTCTCTTACTTGCCGTTATGCTCTTAATTTTAAAGCAATATAACAATGCGGATATATTCAGCATTCAAACGGATATATTTGGTACGTTTATTGGAAAACTATTAGGTACGTTTTACATCGTTTATTTTATGTTTAATCTATTTACCGTCCTTATTACGTATGTCGAAGTACTAACCATTTTTATCTTCCCGGAATTAAACAAAACCGTCATGTCCTTATTAATAATAAGCTTGGCCATTTATACTGTGCTTGGCGGCATAAGAGTTATTGTTGGTGTTTGCTTTCTTTTTTTTATTTTCTCTCATTGGCTCGTCGTTCTGTTAATTGAACCAATTATGGATATTGATTGGACGCATTTTCAGCCTATGTTTCAGGCTTCATTCACTGAATTATTAAAAGGCGCTAAGCAAACTTCTTATACTCTTACCGGGACGGAACTGTTATTTTTGCTTTACCCCTTTATTCAATCTAAGAAAACTGTAAAAATTCCTTTATTTCTTGGCATTATATTCTCCTGCTTAACAATTTTAATTGCCACCGTACTTGTCATCGGTTATTTTACGCCAGAGGGAATCGGTGCCCGTGAATGGTCTGTACTTGGCCTCTTTAAAAGTCAATCCTTTTCCTTTTTAGAGCGTTTTGACTATATTGTTGTAGCTGAGTGGATGATGGTTTCATTGCCAAATATGGTGCTCTTTTGCTGGGCTGCAACCTATGGATTAAAGCGGTTATATCACATTCCACAAAAAAATCACTTTATATTTTAGGCGCAGTTACGGTAATTACCAGTATATTTACAAATGAACATTTTATTATCCAATCAATAATAAATATAACTGCCCAGATGGGGATATGGATTGTCTATGTCTATCCATTTATTTTATTGCCTTTCGTATTATTGAAAAGAAAACTGAAAAGGCGTAGAAAGGTTGTGGATAAGAATGAAAAATAGGTCTCTCTTTAGCTTCATACCATTATTATTTTTACATCTGCTTGCGTTGAACCAAAACAGATAGAGCAATTAGCTATTATTAATGCTCGCGGAGTTGATCAATTAAAACAAACAGGTGAAGAATTAATCGAAACAACGCTGGTTATCTTTCAATTTGATACGCAAACAAATGATATTACCGAAATTGCTACAGGAACCGGGAAAACTATTAAAGAAGCTAGACATAATGCTGACTCGAAGACAAGCTTTACACTTTCACCCGGACAAATTCGCCTGGAATTATACGGCATGGATACGGCAAAATCGGGCATTAATTCTTATTTAAATACCTTACATCGTGATGCTCGAACGACCGACAGAGTGATGCTGGCAATTACAGATAAAACTGCTAAAGAGGTTCTTACCGCTGGACAAGAAGCAACGAATATCAATGTTGGATTATTTATCAATGGTTTGATTAAGCAAAAAATCACAAATGACATGATACCAAAAGCCGAGCTAAATGATTTCACCCATGCTTTTTATGAAAAGGGAAGAGATCCTGTTTTGCCTTTTATTACTACGGATGATGGGGTTCATGCTTTAACGGGAGTAGCCCTATTTAAAGGGGATACTTTTGTAGGTAAATTATCATTAAGGCAAGCATTATATATTAATCTAATACTAAAAAAAATCAAAGCACCTTCATTTAATTTAGGGGTGCCGACAGAACCATTGAAAAAATATATTCAAGAAGAGTTATCAGAAAATGAAAATGAGGATATTTATCTCAATGGTCAAATCCTTACCGGTAAAGACAGGACTACATTACTGGATAAAGAACAACTAACTTTTCAAACGGATATTACCATTGAAATGAATATTCTTGAATTATCTAAAGAGTTAGAGTTAGAAAATAAGAAAGTCGTTGAAAAACTGGAAGAAGAAATCGGAAACCAGATGGAAAAGGAATATGCAAAATTATTAGAAACAACACAGGAAATGGGTGCAGATCCTTTTGGTTACGGCGAAATATATCGAATTCATAAGAAAAACGGCAAACTTAAAAAAGGAGAATGGTATAAGCTCTATCCAGATATAAAAGTAAAGTTTAATGCCAATATAAAAATTGTTGAATATGGTGATATTCGCTAAATAACTTCTCCCCCAATCCTTTTGTAGTGATATTGAAAAAAGGGATAAAAAGACACGAAAAGATGGAAGCTACGAACTATCAAACTGTAGTATGACAGAACCGTCAAAAACAAGTTGACAAGACAATACGATGATTCCCTTCATGTAAATTGAATTTTTTTAAAAAGATACTCTATCTTACTTGCATCCCTAATCAGAAATTGTTACGATAAAATAGTTCTATACGTGAACTATTTATGAAGTGAACTAATACTACCTTGGGGGGAGGAACATGGATCTTAAACAAATCATTGATCGTTATCAAACTGCTTATAACAAAATTAACCGCAGCTTTAATGCACTGCTCAAAGAGCGAAGCCATTCTGATATTACCAGTGATCAATATATCACTTTAGATCATATTTTAAGCCATCAGCCCTGTACCAGTACTGAAATAGCGGCTACATTCGGAATTGGTAAAAGTGCTGTATCTGCACAAATTCATCGTTTATTCATAAAAGGATTAATTGCAAAAGTACCAGATAAAAATGATCGTCGAATTGTATATTTATATATAACGGAACAGGGTAAACAATTAGTAGAATATACCGAAGTAGAGATACAAAAAGAGCTGGCAAACTACTTATCTCATTTTAACGATGATGAAATCTACTCATTTATTCAATTATTAGAGAAATTAGCTTCGTTAATGGAGAAAAAATAGGTATGATGCTTTTCTAATGAGCATCATCAAAGAAAGGATGTTCTACATGAAACAGATCATTAAGCTCCGTTGGTACATAGCAGCTCTATGGCTTATCGCAGCAACGGCACTTTTTTTTCTAGCGCCTAGTTTACAGGAGCTTGTTCGAGAAAAGGGACAAATTACGGTTCCTGAAGGTGCTCCTTCAGAAAAAGCTCAAGAATTACTTGATGCTATGTCACCAGAGGCCGAAGATGCTACAAGTGGTGTCCTTGTCTTTCATGAAGAAGATGGATTGACAAAAGATGATCGTAAAGCCATTGAAAAAGGGATCTCTACCTTAAAAGAAAACAAAGAAGAGCTTGGGGTATCAGATATACTTGACTTTAGAGAAGACCCAGCAATTAAAGACCAGACAGTATCCAAAGATGGTACAACAATCCTTGTACCTTTTCAAGTATCATTAGAGGATCAAAAAATTTTAGAATCAAGAACAAAAATATTAAATGCTGTTGACGACATTCAAGTAGATCACCACTTAACAGGGGAACAATATATTGAACAAGATATTATTAAAAACTCTGAAGAAGGGTTGAAAAAGACAGAAATTATAACCGTTGCGTTAATTTTAATTATTTTATTTGTCGTATTTAAATCTTTAGTAGCCCCATTTATCCCGCTCTTAACAATAGGGATCAGCTATTTAGCAGCACAAGGAATTGTAGCCATTCTTGCCGATACAGTTGGCTTTCCTCTCTCTACCTTTACACAAATATTTATGGTTGCTGTCATGTTTGGTATTGGTACAGATTACTGTATTTTATTAATTAGTAGATTTAAAGAAGAAATTCAGCATCAAGATTCGATTAAAGAAGCTGTTGTAAAGACATATAAATCTGGTGGAAAAACCATATTATTTGCTGGCTTAGCCGTATTAATTGGTTTCTCTACGATTGGTTTATCTACTTTTTCTCTCTATCAATCTGCTGTAGCAGTCGCAATTGGGGTAGCAGTTGTATTATTAGCATTAGCAACCTTAGTACCTTTTTTCTTAGTCGTTTTAGGAAAAAAATTATTTTGGCCATTTGATAAAAATGTAGAACATAAAGAAAGTAAACTGTGGAAAATGGCAGGTAATTTTTCCTGGACCAGACCATTACTATCCCTGCTCATTGTAGCAATTATAACCGCTCCGTTCCTCATTACCTATAATGGTGATAAATCTTATGATTCGTTAGATGAGATGGGGGACAATTACGGTTCAAAAATTGCCTTTAACTGGATAGCTGACAGCTTCGGTCCAAGTCAAACAATGCCATTAACGGTTGTCTATCAGCTTGACGATGAAAAGATTGATACAACTGAGGACTTTCAAACCATCGCTATGCTCACAGAGGAACTCGCAAAGCAAGATGAGGTTGATCAAGTTCGAAGCGCGACAAGGCCAGCTGGAAATGTCATTCCAGAGTTTCTCGTCGATGAGCAAACAAGTCAGCTTGCAAATGGCATTGGCAAAAGTACAGATGGTATCCAAGAAATTGAAAAAGGTTTACGTGACGCGGCATCAGAAATAAAGAATGCATCCCCTCAGCTTGAGGAAGCCCAATCTGGTGTTGACCAGTTATTAGAAGGAACCTCAACTGCTGAAAATGGTGTAGGAGAACTTAGCAGTGCTCTAACAGAAATTCAAAAAGGGATTGAATCCGGATCAAAAGGCACAGGTGAAATTCGCCAGAACCTGCAAATGATAAAAGATAATTTAGATGAAACAATTGCTGCAAATAAACAGCTTCTTAAAGGATATCAAGCAATTGCTGACGGCCTAAAAGGATTTGGCTCTGGAAAAGTCAATACGGAACAATTAAACACCATGATAAATACATTAAAAGATTCGAAACAACGCATATCCACGATGCATCAAATAGCGATTGAAGCAAATCCTGAACTACAAACAAATATGAAATATATGGAAAGCCATCAACGAGCATTAGGACAAATTGACGGGATCATCAACGGCGTTAATGATATGAAAACAAATCTAAACCAATTATCTCAAGCACAGAATCAACTTAAGCAACAAGTGATTACACCTTTAAATCAACTTAACGAAGGATTTCAGCAATCCATTTCGGGTCAAGAGCAATTATCCAAAGGAATTGGGGAACTTTTGATTGGTATTGATCAATTACAAACCGGATTAAATCAAGCTGCCGACGGACAGAACCAAGTGAACAGTAATATTCCTTCATTACAACAAGGATTGTCACAGCTTTATGGCGGACAGAAACAGCTAAAAACGGCATTTAGTGATATAGAAGGACAACTTGATAAATTAGCTGGTGGATTAACAGAAGCGTCAAATGGTTTACAGGAAATTGATAAGGGCTTATCAGAAGTAAAAAACTATCTCGGAGAAATCAAGACAAAAGATAGTAATCCGATCGTCGTGATTCCAGATCAAGCATTAGAAAACGAAGATTTTATGGAAGGAGCTAATCAATATCTTTCCGAAGATAAATCGATCGTAAAATTTGAAGTACTTATTGAACAAAGTCCGTATTCCACAGAAGCCATTCAAATGGTAGATAAAGTGAAACAAGTTGCAGATGATGCTGCAACTAATACGATCTTTGCCGATAGTGAACCATACATCGGCGGCGTTAGCAGCACAAATAATGACCTGCAGAATATATCTAATGAGGACTATTCTAGAACGGTTATCATTATGCTAAGTGGACTGTTTATCATGCTGATCTTTTTACTACGTTCCTTTGTTATGCCAATCTACTTGATTGGATCACTCATCTTAACTTATGTAACATCGATGGGAGTAGCTGAACTTATTTTCACACAATTATTTGGCTATGACGGATTAACTTGGGCAATTCCTTTCTTTGCTTTTGTTATGTTGATGGCTTTAGGTATCGACTACAGTATCTTTTTAATGGATCGCTTTAATGAGTATAAAGAAGTACCCGTAAAAGAAGCACTGATTCACTCGATGAAAAACATGGGTACGGTTGTTATATCGGCAGCCATTATACTTGGCGGAACCTTTGGTGCTATGCTTCCATCTGGCGTACTATCGTTATTACAGATTGCAACGGTCGTGTTGACAGGGTTATTCCTATATGCATTTATCGTTTTACCATTATTTATCCCAGTCATGGTAAGACTATTTGGTAAAAACAACTGGTGGCCATTTAAACATCATGCAGAGCAAAAAAGGGAATAACGCAAAAAGAAAAAGGAAAAAGCGGCTGCCAAAAGGCTAGCCGCTCTTCAATTCCTTATTTCTTTTGTGTTTGCTTAATAATATTAATTACATGTTCCTTTGCTCTTTCCGTTTTATGCTGTTTCATCATATCAATCATTATTGGGGCATATTCGCGCAAGTGGGCTAACTCCTTCATTAATGACTCCGCGGTTAATGCTTCTTCCTCCAGCACTCTAGCATAGCGCTTTTTAGCAAACGATTTCGCATTAAGAATTTGATCTCCTCGACTTGCCTGAAGTGACAATGGAATAAGTAGCATTGGTTTTTGTAAAGCCAAAAATTCAAAAATAGCATTTGCACCCGCTCGTGAAAGAACATAATCGCTAGCTGCAAAAATATGCTTCAGTTCTTTATGAATGTATTCAAACTGTACATACCCCTCCTGTTTAATTGTAGGATCTACTTTATCTGTCCCGCAAATATGAATAATTTGAAAGGTAGAAAGTAGCTGGGGCAGGCTTTCCCTTACGGTTTCATTGATCTTCTGTGAACCTCCACTGCCTCCCATCACTAATAAAACCGGTTTTTCCTTATTTAACCCTGCTATTGCTAGCCCTTCCTCTCTATTTCCTTGAAACAGCTCGTCACGAACTACTGCACCAACATATTCGCTTTTTTTCGCTGGAAGATAATCCATTGTTTCCGGAAATGTTGCTAACACTTTTTTGGCAAAAGGAGTGGCAATTTTATTCGCAAGACCTGGAGTATAGTCTGATTCATGTATAACCGCTGGTACGCCAGTTAATTTCGATGCTAATAGAACAGGAACCGATACAAACCCGCCCTTAGAAAAAATAACACTTGGTTTCGTGTTTCTAATAATACGAGCTGCCTGAAAAGTCCCCTTTATTACTTTAAACGGATCCTTCAAATTCTCAATCGATGCATAACGACGTAATTTTCCTGTTGAGATCGGATGATATGTGACACCGTCCAGTTCTTCAATCAACCTACGCTCAATTCCATTTTTAGAGCCAATATATTCAATTTGCCATCCATGCTGTTGATAGTAAGGAATTAATGCTAGATTAACAATCACATGTCCCGCTGTACCACCGCCGGTAAATAAAATACATTTATGATTCATAACGTAAAACTTCCTTTCCTTTCAAACTCCTTTACAAAACGGTATAATATCTTTTATACTCCTCTTCTATCCTATTAAAAAATACAATAAAAAGGAAGAGAATTATTATGTATGTAACAACTAGTTTAGGTCAAAAATTAAAGCTGTTTAGTGTTATTTTAATCCCCATCCTTATTACACAAATAAGTATGTATTTAATGAATATTTTCGATACGATGATGTCTGGGCAGGCTAGTGCAGTAGATCTTGCCGGTGTTGCTATTGGCTCAAGCTTATGGGTTCCCATTTTCACAGGAATTAACGGCATTTTATTAGCGATCACTCCAATTATTTCCCAGTTATTAGGAGCAAAGTCCAATGAAAAGATTACTGAAATGGTTCAACAAGCAATCTATCTTTGTTTTTTATTAGCAATCTTTGTTTTTATTATAGGGGCACTATTGCTTAACCCTGTGATTGAATTTATGCATTTAGAAAACAGTGTAACTCATACCGCAAAATTTTATTTAATTGCCCTTGGAACTGGAATTATTCCTTTATTTATTTTTAATACATTACGCTGCTTTATTGATGCACTTGGACAAACCAGTATATCGATGTTCATTATTTTACTATCATTACCATTAAATCTGTTTTTTAATTATGTATTTATTTTTGGTAAATTTGGTGTGCCAGCTTATGGTGGAATTGGTGCAGGAATAGCAACGTCTATCACGTATTGGCTCGTATGCATAATCGCCTGTATTGTCGTTCATAAATTATCTCCATTCCGTAAATTTAATGTTCTTATCCACTGGATTAAACCATCTTTACAAATTTGGTGGGAACAATTAAAAATAGGAGTACCCATAGGCTCTGCCATGTTTTTTGAAACAAGTATTTTTTCTGCTGTAACTTTATTTATGAGTGCTTATAGTACATATACGATCGCAGCACACCAAGCAGCAATGAATTTTGCCTCGCTTTTATACATGATCCCACTTAGTGTAGGCATGGCATTAACGATTGCAATAGGATTTGAAGTAGGAGCAAAGCGATTTCGCGATGCTAGAGTGTATGGATATATCGGTATAAGCGGTGGGATTTTCATTGCTACATTTGCCGGGTTAGTTATATATTTCTCCAGGGATATCGTTGCTGGATTATATAATTCTAATCCAGAAGTAATAGCATTAACGAAGCAATTTCTTATCTATGCAATTTTCTTTCAATTCGCAGATGCTTTCGGTGCGCCTCTTCAAGGAGCATTGCGTGGCTATAAGGATGTGCATGTTACATTAATTATGGCTTTAGTTTCCTATTGGATCATTGGTCTGCCTGTCGGTTGGGTTCTCGCTAACTTTACATCATTAGAGCCGTTTGGATATTGGGTAGGAATCATTACTGGATTATCTTGTGGCGCTATTGCATTGTTAGCTCGTCTCCTATACTTACAGCACAAATTCAGCAAAAAAGATGCATATGTTAAAGGATAATCAAATCAGGAATTCTTTGAAAGTATATACAACTCATTTAGATAGGCACACTAAAAAATCATCTATTTACGAATAAAGTGAAACTTCATTCAGTAGGAGTTTTCTTCCATCTCCTACTGAATGTTAGTTGAACGAATCGGGCATTTAGGTGCTGTTTTCTCCCACTTAGACCCTTTAGTATCAACTCGAGGCTCTTAAAGTGGGAGTCTTACGGCACCTTACATGTGGGATAAAAGGCAGCGTAGTTCCAGCGTTTTTACCATGGCACTTGTGATCTACTAGTTAATCTTAGCCTTCATTACACCTTGAATCAAGTTCTGTGCTATCATTTTATCCTTTCTAGTTTATTAGAAAAACTTGGCTTATCGCCAAGTCTTTATGGCGAAAGCTATAGTTTTTCTTATACTATAAACCATAAAGTTCTATACTTTCCTATAGTATAAATAAAGACTGTCCATTTTATAAATGTGAACAGTCTCTTTACTATTGATAACGCTTGCTTCAATAAAGAAAAACTTCATTCAAGGATTGCTTTTCTCCTTGAAATGGAACAAAAGGAGAAAAAGTCGGGCATCCTAAAAAACATGCGAAGTGTCGCTATCGAATACTTGTCCTTAAAAAATATTTTTCTTTTATGCGATGTATTTCTACCGAATCTTTCCTTGTCCCGTCGAACCGAACAAAGGAGCCATTTCTCTCAAAGCTCGAAAAATTATAAGCAGATTTTTCAATTAAGAGAACGGCGCCTTAGATGCGGTATGGAGGAACTTTATCATATACACCTTAATTTCCTTAGATAAATCCGCTAACTGTAAGGCAGCTAGTAACTTTTTAACTATAGGAAAATTCCAACAACAGATGCGGATAAAATAGACGCTAATGTTGCCCCGATTAATAGCTTCATTCCAAAGCCGGATACGCTTACCGCTTTTTCCGCATCTATTCCTTTTACGGTACCGGCAATAATACCGATAGATGAGAAGTTAGCAAAACTTGTTAGAAAGACTGTCACAATTCCGATCGTTTTTTCTGACATTTGACCTAACAATGGTTGAAATTCTAACATTGCAACAAATTCGTTGGTTACAATTTTAGTACCCATAATAGAACCTGCCTGAATAACCTCACTAGGAGAAATTCCCATTAATAATCCAATTGGTGCAAGAGCATAACCTAATATTTGTTGCAGCGTAGTACCTACGAAAATTAATTGAATGAGCCAGTTAACCAATTCTAGTGAAGCAATAAATGCAATCAACATGGCTGCAACAATCAGTGCAATTTTCCCACCTTCTAGTGCACCATTACCCATTGCCTCAAAAATGCTTTTTTCATTACTAACATCCTTTATATCTACTATATCTTTTTCCTTCGGTACATTGACCGGTGCGATTACAGAGGCGATCATAAGTGCACTGAACATATTTAGCGGTAATGCAACTAAAACGTATTCAGCAGGAAGCATTTGCAAATATGCCCCAACAATCGAAGCTGATACAGATCCCATTGCGGAAGCACTTACAATATATAGACGATTATCGTTTAAATGATGAAATTGAGAGCGAATTGCAATCAATGCTTCCGATTGACCAAAGAAGATACTATTCACAGCGTTAAATGATTCCACTTTTGGCAAGCCTGTTACTTTTGAAATTAAAGCTCCAATATATTTAATAATTGTTGGCAAGATTTTCAAATACGTGAGTACAGATAATAAGGTTGCAAAGAAGACAATTAATAAAAGAACATTAAAGAAGAAGACGCCGCCTTCTTTTAGCTGAAAACCTCCAACAACAAAGTTTATACCCTCTGAACCAAACTCAATCAATTTATTAAAACCTGCTGAAATACCCGTAATAACTGCTTGTCCAACTTCAGTTTTAAACATAAATAATGTAATCAGAAGCTGAAAGACTAGCATAATACCAATCGCTTTGTAATTAATATTCTTTTTGTCATTTGACATTAAATATGCTGTTCCAAGTACAACAGCAATGGCTAATAACCCAAGAAGAATCCCCACGATGTATTTCCTCCCTTAATTAATGTAACTGTTTTCATAGTTCTTTCAATAGCTATTGTAGCAAGTTGTCAGACGTCATGCAAGTGATTGTTTTTTCTGTCAATTATTGTCCACATAAATTATATTTCCCTACTAATTTGTACAATAATCTGGAAATTACTATGTTCTAGTTTTAAGATCATAATCATTTTTTAACAGATACACATTACGTGTTTGTAATTATCAAGGGAGGAGTTTTCAGAAAATTATCTCGTGTGAATGTAAATATTTATAACGTGTTTTACTTGTCCTTAAAAAATCGCGATGTATTGCTGTCGAAGCTTTCCTTGTCCTTGAAAAATCGCGGTGTATTGCTACCGTAGCTTCTCTGTCCTTGAAAAAGAAGTACGCTTTTTCTGCGTGCGATGTTATTCAAGAAGTCTTACTTGTCCTTGAAAAAGAAATACACTTTTTCTGCGTGCGGTGTATTGCTGCCGTAGCTTCTCTGTCCTTGAAAAAGAAGTACGCTTTTTCTGCGTGCGATGTTATTCAAGAAGTCTTACTTGTCCTTGAAAAAGAAATACACTTTTTCTGCGTGCGGTGTATTGCTACCGTAGCTTCTCTGTCCTGTCACCTGCGGACGAATCGGGCATTTAGGTGCCGGTGTTTCCTACTTAGACTTCTTCATATTCTAATCACTTTGAAGTAGGAGTCTTACAGCGCCTTACATGCAGAATAAAGAAAACATGCCTCTAAAACAGAGGTATGCCGACGTTGGCGGCAAGCCCCCTTTTAGGCGGCCTTCCTTTAGATTCGAGCCGATATGCACAAACACTTAAGCTTATTAATAAATATCCACCATCGAGAAGCGGAGATAATCTCGTAGACTAATATAAAAAACCCCTTACTCTACAAACAGAGTAAGGGGTTATCTATAGCTTATTTAACCTTCTAAGAGCAGGTCATATGGGTCTTCAAGTAATTGCTTAACACGAACAAGAAACTGTACTGCTTCTTTTCCATCAACAATACGATGATCATAAGATAATGCCAAATACATCATTGGACGCACTTCAATACTGTCATCCGGCATAACAACCGCACGCTTTTGGATGTTATGCATACCTAAAATACCGACTTGTGGTGCGTTTAGGATCGGTGTTGATAACATAGAACCAAATGTTCCGCCATTCGTTATCGTAAACGTACCGCCTTGTAAATCACTCATTTCTAATTTCTTGTCACGAGCCTTTAGACTGAGGCTTTTAATTTCCTTTTCTATTCCTGCAAAATCCAGACGTTCTGCATCTCGTACAACTGGAACGACTAAACCATCATCTGTGGAAACAGCAATACCAATGTCATAGAATTTCTTTATTATAAGTTCATTTCCTTGAATCTCCGCATTTAATAGTGGGAAATCCTTCAATGCCCCAACTACAGCTTTTGTAAAGAAGGACATAAATCCTAATTTCACACCATGCTTTTCAATGAATTTTTCTTTTCGTTCACTGCGCAACTTCATAACATTTGTTAAATCTACTTCATTAAACGTAGTTAGCATTGCTGCTTCGTGCTGAACTTCAACAAGGCGTTTAGCGATTGTTTGACGGCGGCGTGACATTTTAACTCGCTCTACCGGCTTAGAGAATTCTGTTTTCTCTGATGATTTCTCCTCTTGCTTTACTGATTTCTTTTGTGGTTTATCTACGCTTTTAGCTGCTTCCTCAACATCTTCTGGGCGAATCCGTCCTAATGGATCACGTGGACTAATCTTGCTTAAATCAATATTTAGTTCACGGGCACGTTTTCTAGCAGCAGGTGAAGCAATCACTCCAGCAACTCCCGTTTCCCTCTGTTCTTCAGTATCTTCTTGCTTAGGCTGTTCCTGCTTTGGAGATTCCGATTGCTGATCTACTTTTTCTTCTTTATCTTCTGCTGGCTTTGATTCTGCTTGTGTAGTGCTTCCTGTCTCAGCATTTTCGTCAATTTTTGCAATGACATCGCCAACTTCTACATCTTCGCCTTCAACTCGAATAATTTCTGTAATCACACCGGAATAATCTGAGTTCACTTCTACATTTACTTTATCCGTTTCTAATTCAACAATTGGGTCCCCTTTTTCCACCTTGTCTCCTTCTTTAACCAACCACTCCGCAATAGTTCCTTCTGTAATTGATTCTGCCAGCTCTGGTATTTTTATTTCACTCATCAGAATCTCCTCCTTTTGTTGGGGTTATCGCCTTTTGAACAATTTGTTTTTGCTCTGTCTTATGGACATTCGGAACACCTACTGCTGGTGAAGAACGATCTGGACGACCAATATAACGTAATGTTTGCCCATCTTTTAGCAAGTCTCTCAAGTAATCGTCGACGAAATCCCAGCATCCCATATTTTGTGGTTCTTCTTGCACCCAGACAATTTCTTCTAAGTTCGGCAAAGCGTTTATCTCTTTTTTCAATAGTTTTTTAGGGAATGGATATATTTGTTCTAAACGTATTGCTCGTAGCCAATTAAAATTGTCATCCGCCTGCTCAATCGCTTCTTCAATATCTACCATAATTTTACCGCTTCCAATCAGTAAGCGTTTAGCATTTTTCTTACTTACCTTTAAGTTAGGCTGATCGCGGATAGCAAGGAACTTACCTTTGGTAAACTCTTCTGCTTTTGAAGCAATTCGTTGATTTCGAATTAAGCTGCTTTTCGGTGTCATAACGACTAATGGTCTAGCTTCTTCTTTATTACGTAAAGCTGCCTGTCTACGAATTAAATGAAAGAATTGTGCAGATGATGTAACGTATGCTACAATCCAGTTATTCTCTGCAGCCATTTGGAGAAAGCGCTCTAGTCTTGCACTGGAATGTTCCGGTCCCTGTCCTTCATAACCATGAGGAAGAAGCATCACCATATTCGATTTATCTCCCCATTTTGCCCGTGCCGAAGAAATAAATTGGTCAAAGATAACTTGCGCTACATTGGCAAAATCTCCAAACTGTGCCTCCCAGATTACTAAAGTATTCGTCGCTTCTACGCTATAACCGTATTCAAAACCTAACACACCCGTTTCAGATAAAGGACTGTTGCGGATGTCAAAGGAAGTTTTTGCTTCTTCAAGCATATGCATTGGGCAGAATTTTTCACTTGTTTCAACATCGTGTAACACTAAATGGCGATGTGCAAACGTGCCTCTTTCGGTATCTTGTCCGGTAAGACGAATTGGAATTCCATCACGTAAAATGGAAGCATAAGCTAATGCTTCTCCAGTACCCCAATCTGCCTTTCCCCCATTCTCTAATGCATTTTCACGTCGCTTCAAAATTCTCTCCAGCTTTTTATTACTGTTAAAACCTTCAGGACGTTCTAATAATCCTTTATTCAATGAACGTAAAGTTTCTAAGTCAACAGCAGTCTCATATTTATCTAATCCATTTTTTAATGCTTCCGGCATAAACATAGACTCTGCTTCACCAGTTTCGTTTTCTTTCATATTATTGTAAATATCTTGCAATTTATCGAGAGCACGCTGCTTCATCTCTTTAAATTGCTCTTCTCTAATAATCTCTTTTTCTTGTAAATTCTTAGCAAATATATGCGCTACAGTAGGATGCTCATCGATCATTTTGTATAGAACCGGCTGTGTCATTCGTGGTTCGTCCATTTCGTTATGACCATAACGTCGGTAGCCAACTAAATCAATGAGAAAGTCCTTGTTAAACTTTTGACGATACTCATAAGCAATTTGAACTGCAGAAATACAAGCAATTGGATCATCTGCATTTACATGGATAATTGGAACTTCAAACCCTTTAGCAAGATCACTTGCATAGCGTGTTGAACGACCATCCTTTTGCTCTGTTGTATAGCCTAATAAGTTGTTTGCAATAATATGCAATGAACCGCCAGTAGAATATCCTGGAAGATTACTAAGGTTAAAGGTTTCAGCGACAATTCCTTCACCGATAAATGCTGCATCACCATGGATAAGAACTGGAATCGCTTTATTCTTATCTTGTTTGGCATACCCTTTTTCATAACGATCATCCTGTGCAGCACGAGCAAATCCTTCGACAACTGGATTAACGAATTCCAAGTGAGATGGATTGTGCGCTAGACGAATTCGCGTTACACTTTCTTTTCCATCTGGTTCTTTTGTTGCACCAAAATGATATTTTACATCACCCGTCCAACCATAATTAATTCCCATTGATCCTTCAGAAGGAATTAACTCTTTATTCGGAGAGTGGTGAAATTCAGAAAAAATCCTATCGTATGGCTTGCCAAGCACATGGGCTAATACCGCAAGTCGACCACGGTGAGCCATACCCATCATAATGTTTTCAACTTTGTCAGCACTCGCATTTTTTACAATTTGATCTAACATGGGTACCATAATTTCTAATCCTTCAATAGAAAACCGCTTTTGACCTACAAACGTCTTTTGTAAAAATTCTTCAAATCCTTCGACCTGTATAAGTCTTTCTAGCAACTTCGTTTTCTCATCGTCGGATAAGCTGAGCCTCGCTTTACCAGACTCAATCAAATCTAGTAACCACTTACGTTCGTCATCATTATTGACATGATCAAATTCGAATGTAATCGTGCCAGAATAATACTTTTTCAATTCTTTTACAACATCTAATCCATTTTCTACCTTGTTTGGAGCGTTTTCCCATAACCAGGAAGCTGGAATACTTGCTAAGTCTTCTTTCGTTAACCCGTATGTTACTGGATCAACTAATTCAGACTTACGTTTCTTCATGCCGACTGGATAGATATCTGCCTCCAGATGCCCAAAACGACGAATAGCCTCAACAAGTTTCATTGCTGAGGTAAGTTTCTTTACATCGTCTATTGATGTAGCTTGAGCTGCTGCTCCAGCCGCAACGTTTGTTTGGGATAACCATTGAGGGGCTCCATGCCCATCGAACATTTTTTTAATGGATGGATCTACTGCCTCTGGATCCTCTTTGTACAAATCGTATTGCTCTTCTACATACCCCAAGTTTGGACCATGAAATTCGGACCAGAATCTCTCATTAGATTCTTCATTCTGTGCCAACTTTTATACCCCCATTAGAAGTTACGTAATCCGTTCTGAAACGGTATACATTATTCAATCTACATTATAGAACTGACTATAGATTACTTCAACTAATATACCTCATTTTATTTTGGTAGACAATATCATGTTCTAATTGTAATTATAAACAGAATTTTCAAATGTTTTAACCTGCTTTTAAAGCATGGTATATCCTCTTTAATTTAGCAAAAATCTCGGGCTTCCTTGAAAATCACGATGTATCGCTTTCGAGGCTTTTCTTGTCCTTGAAAAAGAAAGACGCTTTTTCTGCGTGCGATGTATCGCTTTCGAGGCTTTTCTTGTCCTTGAATTTCAAACGGATTGGGCATATAGGTGTGTTATCTCCCACTTAGACATCTTCGTATTCCCTATAACTCTTGAGTGAAAGTCTTACTGCAACTTAAGTGTGAGATAAAACCTATATTTATGAAGGAGGATTTGTTCCAACTGAGAATATAATCAACAATATGGACGATTGTTTCATTTTTAGGCATGTTTCGTTATAATAGAATTAACTCTTATTATGGGCACTATTTAAAGGGAGGATGGAAAGATGAAGTTAGCTTTATTAATGGGGGTAATTGCTGTATTTATGGTGTCTTTTTTTACTTCAGGATACGAATCAAAACCAGGAATGCCAAAAAAGCAACAATAAAGGAAACGCAAACGGTAGTAAAGCTTTACCCTTTACCGTTTGCGTTTTTTCTTAAAGAAAGTAAAACATCAGGGTGAAATGCAGTTCTCGCGTTGAGGATATTAATATCTAACCTATAAACACAGCTAGACTACAGTTTCTCTGCTTAAAAGCTTAGCATTTAATCAAGATTTTTAAATATTATGTCAAGTTTGGAAAGCCTTGCTGTCTTAATGCTTCGTATACAATAATTGCAGCAGTATTCGATAAATTTAATGATCTAACCTTATCACACATATGAATACGTAAACACCTGTCTTCTTTTCCCGTTAATAAGTCACGTGGAATCCCATTTGTTTCTCTACCAAACACAAAAAACAATTCCTCATCTGGATCACTAAAATCAAAATCGGTATAATGCTTTGTACCAAAATTCTCAATATAATAATAGCTTGCTCTCGGATAAGTTTCATACAAGGATTGGATCGACTTATATTCACGAATATCTACATGATACCAGTAATCAAGTCCTGCTCTTTTCAACATCTTATCATCTGTTGAAAACCCAAGTGGATGAATTAAATGTAACGTTGCATTTGTTGCTAAACATGTTCTGGCTATATTACCAGTGTTAGCTGGAATTTCTGGTTGATATAATACGACATGTAAACTCACTTTTTCATTCTCCTTACATCTATCTACGTTACAAGTATAGCACTATTTTCTTTATCCCAAAAGCGCTGTGTTATTCCGTATGAATTCGAAAAAATTTATATTGAATCTGTGGCGTCCAAGCAGAGGAATCTTCATAAGACCAATAACGATTTCGACTATTATCGGTATGTGCATTAACGAGTGGCATGCCGTATGCGTCTTTTGCTACAACAATTGTATTATGATCCCACCTGCCATCTCCTGAAAAGTCATAGCAAATAACATCACCAGGAATAAGCTCCTCTGGCGATTCTTTCTCTTCTCCACGTAAACCTTGCGTTGAGCCCGATAAATACCATCGCATTGAGTGAGCAACTGCCCAGCTAAAGCTCCAGCTATCCTTTCCGTACCACCAACCGCGTTCTCTAATTGGTGCCCCCCGCATTGGTGCACCACCAGCAAACAAGCATTGCGATACATAGTTTGTACAATCGACTTCGAAGGTTCGATAGGCTGGATTATAGCTATTCCACCATCGTTCTGCATATTGAACTGCTCGTTGGCGATCATAAACGGCTCGCTTGCATGAAGTTTCAGTATCCATATCTGGTACCACTTTTCCTTTAAAATTTTGTATCCATACATGATGCTGTTGATGGTCTATTATCTCCCCATTAACCATGCTAAATGTATATGGTGAAATTACTTCTTCCATATACAGCTTTTCTCGCTGTTTTACTAAAAACCGTAAATGTAACAGATAACTGTAGGATCGTTCATCAATGTAGCGTAGTTTTCTGTACAACTGACCATTTCCTTTAATTTGTACTATTTTAGCATTTCTTTCAGTAAATAACTTTCGTTTTCTTGACCACCAATTTTCTTTATTTTGATCTGAAGCAAAAAAATCTAACCAGTAGCTTTTTAGCTTCTCCATAAAAAATCCCCTCCATAAAAAGTATATGGAAAATGGCTTTTAAATAGTACTATTCTTTTAATGATAAAGTCAGTATTCATAAGGATTTAGGAGCAATTGAAGGAATTTATGTTATTTAAAATTAAGTATATAAAACTATTCTTTGGGGGAGGTTTATAAATTAGCGTGGACAGGCTTAACCTAATAGCTAACAGGTGAGTAGCTTAAAGTGTTGCCATAGAAAAAGCCTACCCGTAAGAGTAGGCGATCAAAGTTAATTTTTAATTAAAGTCATCGTATGCATCACCTAAATAATTAAAATCATCTTTTAACCAATACCAATGTCGACCTTTATTTTTTATTAGTCTTTCAAGCAAATCTGTAAAAGAGGTTGCAATAATTTGTGATTCTCCAACAAGAGCATGACGGTCAAAAAAACTATCATAACATCTGCCTAATCTTTTTCTACTTAGATCAATTGTTAAATATTCATCTTTACCATCATTACAAACGATATACCAACTTGATGAAATATCTTCTTCACACAATTCCCCTACAATTACCGGGTTTGCCAACATAAATTCCTCAGGAGATACAAAATAAACAGGGTATTCTTCGTTTTCGTATAAAGCTAAACCTCCACAGAGTCTATAAAAATCCTTGATATCTTCAGGTAAAATATGTTTTGTTTCATCAATACTTGGTAAACCATTTGACTCAAAAATACGACAGTGAGGTAATGTCTTAACTTGCGTAAGTAGTTGTTCTATTTTTGTCATTTTGTTCACTCCCTATAGTTATATAAATTAAATGCATTATAATATTCCTGTCTAGCTGATTTAGGAACTTTTGCTGCATCAAACATTTTTTCAGTAAGTTCTTGCATTTCCTTGGGTGAGACCGATTGCCAATTGATTTTACCCCCAACTTTTCTTCCTGTTTTTTCATATAACCATTGTCTATATACTACTTTTGTAGCGTTATGTTGTTCTTTAGTTAAAGCTAATGTTGGTGTATTAGCTCCTCTACTCACATAGTTTGGAACATTATGTTTTGCCCAAACATCCATTACCCCATGATGGTTTTCTAAAGGTGAGTTACTTGGTCTATAAGGAACGACATCATTAGGTTTTACAGTATCTCTATTTTTAACCTTCTTCGCTGTACGTTTACCCTTATTCGCAAATTTAATTGTTCCGCCAGTTTTAACCAACTTTAACACTTTTCCTGCTGGAATAATAGAAGCTCCAGAAATTACTCTATCAATTGTAGAAGCCTTTGGATCCATTACCGTTTTCACATCATCTAAAATAAGAAAGTCCGCTGTTTCTTTTACAGCCGTTGCACCAAATTCTCCTGCTTTTACAAATGTATTTTTCACACCATCGGCAGCCTTTTCTAACCAGCTTTTTTCCGACTCTTTTGGCTTATGTCGATTGGCTGGAATCTTACTAACCGATTCATAGTTTATACCTGTTTCTGATTTGAACTTCCGCACTTTCCTGCCATCAGCTAAGGTATAATAAATTCCTTGCCTTATTCCCTTGTAATCAGAAACCTTTACTTTTGAAACAACAAGATGCTCGATGGTTGCAAACTCACTTGCAATTAAACTATCTCCCGTTGCTGCTAGAGTAGCGTGTATAGCCCGATAGCTGTAATCCATCGTTTTTTGTCCAAAATGTTTCTGCATATAGTTAATCGGAATCGCTGCTAGTGGAATAAACTTTGAAAATAACCGTTTGCCAAGCTCCCCCATGATTACTTCTAAATCCATGGCATTCTTTCCAGCCTTTTTCATGAGACCTTGTATTAACTGCTGATGGACCTTTTGATCAGCTATCTTTCTTGCCTGGTACGTTGCAATATTTATCTGACCATTGTTTCCCAGCTCTCTAATTCGACTTACATAGTTTTTCATTGTATGGAGATCTTGCTCCACAGGCTCTAGCTTAGCTGTATTGTGCCGATCAAATAAATACAGCTTTTCAATGGTCTTGTGTGTCATTTTCTTTGCATGTTGTACTTTATCCAGGAACTCTCCATCGTCTATATCCCGAATATTAATAATGTCTCTAACCGATTGAAGAATAGCATTTGCTTCATCGGTTAGCACCATTGCAACATGTTCCGCCCGTTTAAGTCCTCGTTGAACACCACCCGCAAGAAAGTCCTCTCGAATAACTCCATTCCTGTCCGGTTCCAGTTCATCAATGGAATGTTTTATTTCACGTAACGTATTCGAATAATTATCAATGAACCCCTCTAGGAACAACAGAAACGGCATGTGTACTTCCTGATAAAAAGTTCGTATAGAATTAGCTGTTTTCCCTTTAAAAGCTTCCTCTAAGGCTATAATTCCTTCTATGCTTTTCTGGATGTTTTTGATTTGTATATGTATTTGTTCTAGTTGCGCTAATGTTTTGTCGATAAAGCTATGACATTCCCCTACATAAAGCGCCTTGATTGACATCTCCTCCCATCTTAGTTGAAACTTAATTCCCCCCTTTAGTTGCATTATACTAAAAGTGCAAAATTTATTGAATTGTTTATAGGTGGAAAAGCATTAAGTTGTTTTGTGCATATTAACTCCTTTAGATGTAAATTCTATAAAAATATTTAAAAGCGCTCCGTTTCGATTAGGAGCGCTCTGTTTTAACTATAAGAGCAGATTTACCAAGTCCCGATGGTCTAATTTTTGAGTTCCTTTCGTATTCCTTCCAAATGGAGTAACAGTAGCTAAACGATTGGGAGATACTCCTGAAGAGATTTACAGAACTTATGACTATTCTGATGATCAAGCAGACAAACAAGCTGCATCAATATTCAGTTCTGTAATACATATATAGGTTTTCCCCCCGCACTTAACAACCCCAGTGCCGGCAATGTTTATCGCCTTCCTCCATAAAAAGTATATGGAGAGTAGGCTTGTGAAACATCTAGTTTTTATATTTTTCCGCATGTAAGATTAATAATTTATGGTTTTTAGCCTGAGTAAAATAAGCAGATTGAAGATTTCGATCAGCTTACCGATTATTTTTTAGTAGGCTGGTGTTGAAATGCCAATCCTTTTTCCATCTCATATAGGACCTGTTCATCTTCCTCTGTTTCCTTTGCTTCTTTAATAGCTTGAAATGCTTCATCTGTTCCAATTTTCCCCAGCGACCATGCCGCCGTTCCCCGAATTACCGGACGGGGATCATTACGCATGACATCAATGATTTCAGCAACAGCTGTCGTATCTTTATAATGCCCTAACGCTATCAAAGTATTGCGCTGAATTGGCTTTTTCCCCCGCCATGATCCCGAAATATGCCCAAACTTTTCTTTAAATTCGCGATTAGATATTTTCAACATAGGAATTAATTTTGGTTTAGCTACATCATGCTCTGGCTCAAATTCAGGGTGTATATGGAAGTCCACCTTTTGATTCTTCGGACAAACCATTTGGCATGTATCACAGCCATAAACACGGTTACCAATTTTCGAGCGGAATTCATCAGGTAAAAAATCTTTTGTTTGCGTTAAAAACGCTATACAACGTTTTGCATTTAATTGACCAGCCTGAACGATAGCGCCTGTGGGACAAGCATCGATACATTTGGTACAAGATCCACAACTATCTTCAATGGGCTTATCAGGAGTAAATGGTATATTGGTAATGAGTTCGCCTAAATATACAAAAGAACCAAATTCCGGAGTAATAATAGAAGTATTTTTACCACTAAATCCAATCCCTGCTCGTTCTGCAACCGCGCGGTCAGATAATTCTCCTGTATCGACCATCACCCTACTTTTTCCATCTGGCACTCTCTCTTCGATAAATTTAGCAAGCTTTTCAAGTCTTTCCCGTAAGACAATATGATAATCCACTCCCCAGGAGGCCCTCGCAAATAACCCTCTCCGTTCCTGCTTCGTACTTCTTGGAGCTCCTTTCATGCGAGTAGGGTAGGCTAAAGCAATTGCAATAATTGATTTGGCTCCGGATAGTAAACGCTCTGGTTCTGTTCGTTCTTTAATCGTCCCTTTTTCAAAACCAGATTGATAACCTAATTCTTGCTGTCTGCGCAGACGTTCTTTTAATTCCGTAAACACATCTGCTGAAGCAAAGCCAATTTTATCAATGCCAATCTTTTTACTATAATTAATAATGTCTTGCTTCAACTGTTCCGTTTGCATCATTTATTCTCCTTGCCAGTACTTTTTTACAACTGCTGTACGCATTCGATTTAACACTGCTGCAATTTCAAATCGTCGAGGTCTAGCTAAATCTCCCGGGTGTTCTTTTGGATGTGATATAAATGAAGCTAAGCCTTGTTGGTCCATTTGCTGCTCAATACGGTCCAATAAGTCAGGTAAAGCAACGTTATTTAATTGATTTTCTCGATTCAAGTAATAAAGGATTTCTGCAATCATCCTTGTCTGTGAGGCGTCAACAAGCTGTTCCACCTCTGGAAATGTAATATCTGTTTTTCCCATTTGTATATGTGTTAAGCCTTTTGCTTGAACTTTTGCTCTTTTTCCTTTTCTTGTTTGTAACGAGCTCTGTTGAAAATAACGTTTCGTTAACTTACCAAATCGTGCATTCTTGTCATTATTTCGTTCTAAAGGATATTTTTCCATTATTCTTTTTGCTTCATTTGTTGCATTATCTGGTAAATAGTTTTCTAAGCGAATAACTGTATCCGCTAAAGCAAAATAATCACCTGAGCCTCCCATTACGATAATTGTTGAAACAGATAACTCATCACGAAGTTGTCTGACTTTATCAATAAATGGGGTAATCGGTTCTTTATCTGCGTGCACGAGTAATTGCATTCTGTGATCACGAATCATAAAATTAGTTGCACTTGTATCTTCATCGATTAATAATGTGGAAGCCCCCGCTTCTAATGCCTCCATTACATTAGCTGCTTGTGATGTACTGCCACTTGCATTATCGGTGGAAAAAAATGTTGTATCCTGACCATGTGGCAAATTATTGATAAACGAAGAAATGTCAACTCCTGTGATTTTCCGACCATCTTCAGCTCGAATTTTTACTGCAGCAAGATCCGTTAAAACGAACTCTCTTCCATCACCGCTTACATGTGAATATACTCCTCGTTCTATCGCTTTAAGCAATGTACTTTTACCGTGATATCCCCCTCCAACAATTAATGTGATTCCTTTTTTAATTGCCATTCCTTTCATTGGTATATCTGAATGAGGAATCTGAATTTCGACTTCGTTTTCAGGGGGACTTTGAAACGGTACGGCCTGCTTTAAAGGGCGGTTACTAATTCCGCTTTCTCGTGGCAAAACAGAGCCATTTGCTAAAAATGCGACCCAATCATTTTTTTTCATAGTTTCGCGAATAGCTTCTTGCTGATCAGCTAAATTGACTGCCTGCTCGATGGTTTCATCAGTAATTGTAAAAATAGACCTATTGATAATCGCTGGGAGTGCTTGAAAAAATAACTTGTTCGCTTCTCTACTGTTTATTTTCCGACCGTTCGCCGGAAGTCCAACCGAAATGCAAACTGTTATTTTTTTGGGGGTAATTTGTACAGCGCTCCGCTCCAACTTCTCTTGTCCTGGATGATCAAAAAAGATGGAGCCACTCTTACCTGAGCCTTTTATGTAAGTATCCTGACAAGTTACAGCCTTACTTATTGAACGAGCGAATGTATCTTCAGCAGCAACCTTTCTAGCAAATGTTTGTAGCCACTCAGCTTTAATTTGCCGCTTACTTGCAGGAATAACGATTCTAAGTTTAGAAGGAGCTGCAAACGGATCTCCTTGAACATGATCAATCATAAGTTTATAATCTGCATGGTGATAAACTCCTTGGATTCGTTTATATGCTTTATAGCCCTTATTATCAATTTCCTTTAAAAGCTTTACTAGACTATTCATCCAGACACCTCTATTGCTTTAGATTTCATTAGAAATGAAATACTTTTTTCTTCTTTTCTGCTTCAGATTTTACATGTTCTCAATAAGAAAGTAAAACAAACCTTTTTAAAAGCATATGTCAGTTTTTTGAAAAGTAAAAGAACACAAAACGACTTGTTTATTCTAACAAGGGCTGGAGAGTGGTAACATGAGGTATTCTACTAACAAGAGGAATAAGTATTTCGGTAAGCAAGGGATAACAGGAGCTAGAACGTTCGCTAGACGACAGGTTTATGAGAGCAAATTTAACAGGATACACTTTTTTTCAAAACTAAAAACGCAATACTTCGTACCCTTTGCATTACGAAATACTGCGTTAAGACATATGTATGGAGCGGATGAAGGGAATCGAACCCTCGTCATCAGCTTGGAAGGCTGAGGTTTTACCATTAAACTACACCCGCATTCATTGAACTTATGTAATGATTTAAAAAATCAATTTTTGAATGCAGAAACTATTATAGCAATCATTCGGAGTTAGATCAAGATGTTTTTTTATTTTTTCGACAAAAAATAAATTTTGATGAATTCTCAGGGCAATTTTTTTGTCTGCCTTCACCAGGTCTTTTACCTTACCTCGTTTCTCCTCTAATTCCCTTTATACCTTTAGCTTCTGCCGGTTAGCCCATCGTCTTACATTGGAATGGTCAATGCCTAGTTCCTTTGCTGTTGTTTTATATCCCATACCTTCTTTAATATAAAGATCTACCGCCTTTTTTAAATATAGTATCGTATGTCCTTATCATTTTTCCCATATAAAATCCCTCTCTATAGTAGAAGAAGAATGTGCTTTCTTTTTTTCTGACTACTATAAGGAGATCATTCAATCGGTGAGGGTTTTTTATTTCCGCTGTTGTGAACAGAATCAAGTATTTGACTTGGCAGTTGGATCATTACTTATCTTCACTTCATAGATGGAAAAGCAGGTTTTACTGCCAGTTAGAAAACGTCACTAGTGAATAAGAAGGGAACGCAACTTGGTTCCTATATTTAAATTTCACACGGTGCAATTATTCTCCTTATTTAAACTGTGAAAATGAAAAAATTTTGCTTAGAAAGATTTACAATCTAATAAAGAAGTTATAGAATAGTCATAAGTTTTAGGGAGGAGAAAAAGAATGGCTGTATATCCAATTGTGATTGCACAACAGAAATTTACACATCAAGACAGCTTGCGATATCCATTTGAAGAACGCGGGCTTCAGTTTGGAGACGGAATTTACGAAGTTATCCGTATATATGGGGGGAAATATTATCTTCTAACAGAACATCTGGATCGATTATTCCGATCTGCAGAAGCAATTAAAATCGACTTGGCTATATCAAAGGAGAAATTATCTCAATTATTATTGAAACTATTAGAAAAAAACAACATGGAAAAGGATGGAAAAGTTTATCTGCAAGCAACACGAGGGTCTGCTCCACGTGATCATGCTTTTCCAAAAGATGTTCCTGCGAATATGTATGCCTATGTACAGGACTTGCCACGACAATTAGATAAGCTAAAGCATGGTGTTTCAGCAATTACAACACCAGATGTACGTTGGGAAAACTGTTATATTAAAAGCTTAAACTTATTACCAAATGTACTTGCTAAGCAAGAGGCAAAAGAGCAAGGTTGCTACGAAGCAATTCTGCATCGCGGGGAGCTTGTTACGGAATGTAGTTCATCAAATATTTATCTTGTTAAAGATGGTGAAATCCATACCCACCCCGCTACAAATCGGATTCTGTACGGCTGTGTACGGTTGCGGGTAGAAGCATTTGCTAAAGCACTTTCTATTCCATTTTACGAAGAAGGGTTCCATAAAGAGAATATTTATGATGCAGATGAAATGTTTTTATCCAGCAGTACATCTGAAGTAATGCCGATTGTAAGTGTGGATGGCAAACAAATAAAAGATGGTATCCCTGGTCCAATTACTCGTAAATTGCAGCAAGCATACGAAAAAGATGCAGAAATTATTGACAACAAAATTGCTTCTAGCACTTAAAAAAGATTGGAAGAACGGCAATATACGCTTTAGTAATCCAGTTATGTGTCTTTCGAAGTTTTTTATAACTCTTAAAGCAAAGTTTTATCAGATTTAAAATTAGCATAACTTCCGTATGAAAACTTATCCATTAAACTTTGAAACTCAATTTTAACTTTTTGATATCCTTTTTAGGAGTTACTTGCAACATACCTTTATCCTCTTAACATAATGGAGCTGGGACAAAAGCGTTTTAGTCAAAGAAAAAACCGAACGATGATTCAAAATTCTTCAGTTAGAATTCGAATTAGTTCGGATTTCTCTTTTTGTAAGCTTACTTATTCCAGTAAAAATTCGTATTTAGAGTTGATCTTTTTAGTTTTGTCCCAGCCCCATTTTTTATAATCTTGTTAATAGTTTTTATTATTACTGTGCTTTTAATAGCGAACTAGCCTTTTACCTAAGTTTCGTGCTTATGCTGGGACATCGCTCTTCAAAAAAGATATACACAATGTATCAGCAAATATTGCTTCTGAGACTACAATTATTTTCAAATAGTTAGATTTATCATGGATTCTGAGATGACTCTTAGCCGTAAAGCTATTCTACTGCTTTACCCGGTACTTAGGTTTTTGCCATAATTAGGTTAACTATGGGCAGTAGTTACAATTCTATATTTGCTAGCACAGTTTATTCTAATGCATTCCATCTATTTAACAATTAACACTCGACATTGTGCACGTTGAACAATTTGATTACTTACGCTTCCAAGAAAAAATCGTCCTACATTTCCTAGTCCGCGACTACCTAAAACAATTAAGTCAATTTTATTTTCTTTTGCATATTCGAGTAATTGGACACTTGGATTACGGAATGAATAATCTACTAATACTTCTACCTTACAATTAATTCCCTCTTTATCAAATTCCTGTCTGATCCGTTCCATAATAGGGCGTAAGTTTTCAGCCATGTCACTCATAAAACTTCGTGCAAGTACTGCATTTGTAGTTGGACCAGCATGAGTAACTACTGTCACCGCATGTACATTTGCATTTGAAAATCTTGCTTGTTTTTTTGCTTCTCCAATGGCTTTTTTACTTAATTCTGACCCGTCGTAGGCTACTAGAATGTTCTCACCCATTATAGCTCCCCCTCTTATCAGCTTGTATGTCTTAAAACTATCATAGCATAATTATTGAAAGCGTTTTATATCATTTGTAAAACGTCATAGATAATTCTTTTTTAAAAAGATAAGAAAATTTTTCTGTTATTAAAATTGAACGTTCATCTACATCAAATTTCAGATGATGGCGTCTCCACTTCATAATGTGATAATTAGAGATACATATGGAGCTCTCGACGAATTTTTACGATTTATGGATAGATCTGTTTCAGATTTTAAATATTTTTTCTTCCTTTTCCCCATTTGAATTCAATTAACTTCATATAAGAAAAAGCTAAAAGTGCTCTGTTTACGGTGTACAAACTTGAAAGCTTCTAACGAGGTAAAAGTGTAATCACTTCCGTATTTCTTTCGCTATTTTAGTCTCTTTGATAGAATTTCATTATACAAGATGAGGAGTACGTCCTTTTAAAATAATACTTATATTCTTTTTAAGTGGTTTGGAATCATAAAGATACTTTTTTTACAATATGAAAAGAAGGGAATACATGCATATGAAAAAAATAATGATTATTGGTATCCCTGGTGCAGGGAAGTCCACGTTAGCAAAACAATTAAATAAATTTCTACAAATTCCTGTTTACCACATGGATAAAATCTTTTGGAAATCAGGCTGGAAACAGATAAGTCGTAAAGAATTAATTGCTGAGACACAAAAAATTTTTAAAAAAGAAACGTGGATCATAGATGGGAATTATAGTGCAACGATGGAGATGCGTATGAAAGAAGCTGACCCAATCATCTTTTTACATTACCGAACAATGACGTGCCTTTATGGAATTATAAAGCGACGAATTACCTATCATAATAAAACAAGACCGGATTTAGGGACTGGATGCCGCGAAAAACTGGATTGGGAATTTTTTAATTATGTAAGAACTTTTAACAAGAAAAAAACATCTTATATTTACGAACTCCTATCAGCATACACTAGTAAGGATATCCTTATCTTTAGAAACAGAAAAGAACTTACAAACTTCCTTAGAAAAATTGGCTAACATTGCATCTGACACCTAGTTGTGCTTATAACATTTTTTTTGCTTGCGTTGCTTTAGATTTAGCATAAAAATTTCATCTTTCTAAATGTATAAAAAAGTTATTTTTTTCCTCTATTCCAATTGATTCGGGTTTCGAATTAGTTTAAACTATCAAAAAGTAAATCTTTTTTAATAAAGAGGAGGAAAATAATGAGAAGTTCCAAACGCGCTCTTACTACTACCGATATTACTAGATTAGAAGTGTTTAGTGATCCGCAGTTCACCCCAGATGGTACAGCATTTACGTTTACATCTACTACGATCAATGAGGAAAAAGAATACGAATCTCACCTTTTTTTCCAAAAGCTAAATGAGAAAGAAGCAAATCCATGGACATTTAATGCCAGCAAAAATAATCAACTGCGCTTTTCCCCAGATGGTAAAAGAGCTGTGTTTCAATCAACAAGAAGTGGCCTTTCCCAAATTTGGTTAATTCATATGGATGGCGGTGAACCAAAACAATTAACTACTTTTCACCGTGGTGCAACTAATCCGGTTTGGGCTCCAGACGGAAAACACATTTTCTTCTCTGCTTATTTAGCTCTTAATGACGATATTCATCATCAAAAAGAACCTACAAAAGAAGAAAAAAAAGAGGAACAGAAAACGAAACAACAAAAACCAATGATTGTTAATCGTTTAGATTATAAGTCTGATGCAAGAGGACTTCATGATCATACAAGGAAACAAATCATTATGATGAATGTGGATGAAGGAACATTGAAACAATTAACTAACAATGGTGCAGACCATGAATTTCAAGATATTTCACCGGACGGCAACGCTATATTATTTACCGCTACCTTAAATGATGATGCTGACTACGAACTGACCAATGACCTATACTGTCTCCATATTCAAACAGAGGAAAAAAAGAAACTAACAAATGGTGAAGGGATTTATTTCAAGGCATCGTTTTCCCCAGACGGAACGAAGATTGCTTCGTTTGGTCATGAGTTTGCTTATAAAGGAGCTTCTCTGACAGAATTACATGTATTTGATTATGAAACAGCGAAAAGAAGATGGCTAAGCAAGGATTGGGATATTCAGCTTGGTGATTCCATGATTGGGGACACCCGTCTTGGAGAATCAGAATCAGGCCCTGTGTGGAACGAAGATAGTACATGTATTTTTTTTATTGCAACAAGCGAAGGCGCTACCGAACTTTATCAAGTTTCATTAGAGGGGAAGCGTCAAGTTCTTTATAAAAATGATAATCACGTCTTTGGTTTTGCATACGATGGTTCTACAAAATCATTTCTTCTCGGAATAAGCAACCCAACCACTCCATGTGATTTTTATTTATTAAAAGAGGATGAAACTCTTATTCCTCTTACTAATAGTAATAAAGCATTACTGGATGAAGTTGAATTTCAAGAACCAGAAGTATTGAGTGTTAAAACAGAAGACGATTGGATAGTTCAAGGCTGGCTATTACGTCCTTATGGATTTACGGAAGAAAAAAAATATCCGACGATTTTAGAAATTCACGGTGGTCCGCATGCCATGTATGGTCAAACTTTTTTCTTTGAAATGCAGCTGTTAGCAGCAAAAGGGTATGTCGTGCTATACACAAATCCACGAGGCAGCCATGGGTATGGGCAAAAATTTGTTAATGCATGTCGTGAAGATTATGGAAGCGGCGATTATCGGGACTTAATGGCAGCTGTCGATTATGCTGTTAAAAAATATAGTTTTATCGATGATCAACGTCTTGGTGTTACTGGTGGCAGTTACGGGGGATTTATGACAAATTGGATCATTGGTCATACCAATCGTTTCAAAGTAGCTGTTACACAACGTTCTATTTCTAATTGGCTTAGCTTTTATGGAGTAAGTGACATTGGTTACTTTTTTACAGAGTGGGAGCATGGAGTAAATTTATTAGATGATCCTGCTAAGCTTTGGGCATTGTCTCCATTAAAATATGCAGAAAAAATAGAAACACCATTATTAATCTTGCATGGTGAATTAGATTATCGCTGTCCTATTGAGCAAGGCGAGCAGCTGTTTATCACGTTAAAGCATTTAAAGAAAGAAGTAGAATTTATTCGCTTCCCTAAAGCTAATCATGAGCTTAGCCGTAGTGGAAAGCCTTATATGCGGATCGAACGTTTGAATCATATTTGCAGATGGTTTGAAAAATATCTCGCATAGAGTTCGTTCAAAAGTTGGTTAAGATGATTCCACCATTCTATTATGTTTTTCCCTTGTTATATATGTTTTTACACCACCATTTTCAAACCGAATTCAAATAAGAACAATAAAAAGAGAGAGCCTAAAGAGTTCAATTTTAACTGATTAGCACCTAAATTATCCCCAAGAGTGCTGATTGACAACATTCTTGGGGAGTTTTTCACCTTTGAAATATCTCTTTTCGGGTAGCTCCTTTTGACTGAAATCCATTTTATTAGTAAACAGTTGGATTTTGATTTATAGCATGATAATCTTGTAATGCCATTACTGTCGTTTCTGTTAGAAATCGGTTTTTATTTTGAATTACAAGCCATTCAAATGTTTCCAGGTTTGTAAAACAAGGGATCTGATGACGAATTGCCCATTCTCTCAGATAAAAGCCAAACTTATTTGGTTCTCTTCCCTGTTCAGGAAGATTTAAAATGAGATCGGGTTTCTTTTCATTTCGTAACTTTTCCAACTCACTCCGTTGTTTTTTTATGGCTTCTACCGGAATTCCGTTCTCTTGCAAATAAGTAGCTGTTCCTTCTGTAGCCAACACAGATGCACCAGCCTCTCTACATGCGTAGATCATTTTAAGGCTATGTGCTTTCATTCGGTCTGCTATAGATACGAAGATAGTTAGTGCTTGTTTATCCGGAAATTGATTAACATAAAACGGGAACAGTTTGCTAAAGGCCTGCTGTTTGTTTTTAGATATAGCGATAATTTCTCCAGTCGATTTCATCTCCGGCCCCAATAAATGATCGACTCCTTTTAGCTTTGCTGCTGAAAATACTGGTGATTTTATTGTTATAAAAGGTGGCTCCATACATAAACCTAATTGATTAGCTAGATCTGTTAACTTCTTCCCTAACTGCACCTGTACAGCCCATTCTACCATAGGAATATCGGTTACTTTACTCAAGATGGGCACGGTACGAGAAGAACGCGGGTTGACCTCTAATACATAAACTTTGCCAGCATGAAGGATGAATTGAATATTCATCATACCGATAATTGGTACCGTCTGGGCAATTTTACGAGTAATAGCAGTAATTTGCTGCTTTTCTGACGAGCGAAGTGACATTGGTGGAAATACGGCCAAACTGTCACCAGAATGGACTCCTGCTCTTTCTACATGCTCAACGATGCCTGGAATAACAATATCTGTGCCATCACTAATAACATCAACTTCACACTCTTTTCCCGGAAGGTAGGGATCGATTAATAACGGCCAGCAGCGGTCATGTGTATCTTCTTTAATTCTATTAACATACTGCTCTAATTCTGCATGATTATAGCAAATAAACATCGACTGCCCACCAATTACATACGATGGGCGAATTAATACAGGAAATCCGAGCTCTTTTGTTGACTCCGTTAACTGCTGTTTGTTTTGTACGATACTGCCTTTCATATGCAAAATGGAGCATTCGTCTAATAGTTGATAAAATTGCTCCCGGTCCTCCATTTGATCAATATGCTTGGGAGCTGTTCCTAATATAGGAATGCCAGCTTCTTCTAATGCGTTTGCTAAATTAACTGCCGTTTGTCCCCCAAACTGAACAAGCACACCGTCTACTCTTTCTTTTTCAATTACACGGGTTACATCCTCAAATTCAAGTGGCTCGAAATAGAGTTTATCCGCAACGGAATAATCGGTACTTACTGTTTCTGGGTTATTATTAATCACAATAGCTTCATAACCTAGTTTTTTCACTGCTAACACAGCATGGACAGAACAGTAATCAAATTCTACCCCTTGCCCGATTCGAATTGGTCCAGAGCCAAGTATTAAAATTTTTTTGCGATTATTTCTAACTTTTACTTCATCATGTCCATGCCAAGTAGAATAGTAGTATGGAGTAATCGCGTTGAATTCTCCAGCACATGTATCGACCAATTTATATGCTGGTTTTATTTGCAAATCGTTCAATCGTTTTCTTACCAATTCAGGCTTTGTGTTCATCAACTTAGCAAGGTGTCGATCACTTAAATTAAATCGCTTCGCTTGCAACAGTAACGACTTAGATATACGGAAAATAGAATGTTTTTTCAATTCATTTTCTAAAACTAAAATTCGCTCTATTTTTGTTAAAAACCAGGTATCTATGTGAGTAATAGCATGTAAAGCTTTTACACTGTAACCACGTTGCATAGCTTCAGTAATTGCAAACAGCCATAAATCATTCGGCTCTTGTATCAAACATTGTAATTCTGCATCTGATTTTTTCTTTAGACTTGATAAATGTAAACTATCAACATTCATTTCTAGGGAGCGAATTGCTTTTTGCAGCGCACCTTCAAATGTGCGATCAATCGCCATTACTTCTCCGGTTGCCTTCATTTGCGTTCCCAATGTACGATCTGCTTCCGTAAACTTATCAAAAGCAAATCGCGGCAATTTGACAGTGACATAATCAAGTGCCGGTTCAAATGACGCATACGTATTTCCGGTGATCGGATTTGCGATTTCATCTAAGTGATAACCAATAGCGCATTTCGTAGCAATACGAGCGATTGGATAACCTGTCGCTTTTGAGGCAAGCGCAGACGAACGGCTAACTCGCGGATTAACTTCAATGATATAATAATGATTCGAATTTGGATCCAAAGCAAATTGAATATTACATCCGCCAACAACTTTTAATGCTCGAATGACCTTTAATGATGCAGAACGAAGCATTTGATATTGTGTATCAGATAAAGTTTGTGAAGGAGCAGTCACGGTGGAATCCCCTGTGTGCACACCAACCGGATCCATATTCTCCATATTACAAATAATGATGCACGTATCATTTTCATCTCGCATCACTTCATATTCTATCTCTTTCCAGCCCTTAATACTTTTTTCTACAAGCACTTGATGAATGGGGCTTAACTCTAAAGCTGATGGTAACTGCTCTAAAAGCTCTGCTTCATTATCGGCAAACCCTCCACCCTCTCCGCCTAATGTATATGCTGGGCGTAATATAACAGGAAATCCGGTTTGCTTTGCAAATGAGAGTCCTGCATCCAATGTTTTGACAACCTTTGATTGGCAAACAGGTTCATTAATATCATGCATTAACTGCCGAAATTGCTCTCTATTTTCTCCTTTTTGAATTGAGTCTACGGAAGTCCCCAACACCTTTACTTGATGTTTTTTAAGTATTCCCCTCTTGTGAAGAGCAATGGTTAAATTTAATCCTGTTTGTCCCCCCAAAGTACCAATTAAACCATCCGGCTGTTCACCAGCAATAATTGCCTCGACATTTTCCACAGTCAATGGCTCCATATATACTCTATCGGCAATACGCTTATCGGTCATCATCGTTGCCGGGTTATTGTTAATTAAAATAACTTCAATCCCTTCCTCTTTAAGAGCTAAACAGGCCTGCGTGCCGGCATAATCAAATTCCGCTGCTTGACCGATAACAATTGGTCCCGAGCCAATAACAAGTACTTTATTTAATGTTTTGCGCATCAGCGATTCCCCCCAGATATCTTACCTGTTCCACAAATTCTGTCATCATATATGCAGTATCACCCGGACCAGGGTGAGCCTCTGGATGAAATTGGACTGTGGTAACCGGCAACAATCGGTGCCTCATTCCTTCGATCGTTCCATCATTAACATTTTGAAAAAGCGGTAGAAATATCGTAGGATCGACACTGTCTTTTCTTACTACATAGCCATGATTCTGTGATGTTATTTTCACCTTTCCCGTTAGTAAATCTTTTACCGGATAATTGGAACCACGATGTCCAAATGGCAGTTTTTCTGTATCCGCTCCATACGCTAAAGCAATTAATTGATGACCTAAACAAATTCCTAGTGTTGGATAGTTTTCCGTTAACTTTTTTACAACTGGAAAGTATAGCTGTAATTCTTTCGGGTTGCCAGGACCGTTACTAATAATAATTCCATCTGGATTTAGTGCTTGAATCGTTGCAAATTTTTCACTAAAAGGCATAATCGTTACTTTACAATGATGGTTTAATAATGCCTCTACAATAGATTTTTTATAACCAAAATCTAGGACAACAATATGACAATCTCCCTTTCCGAGCTGAATTGGCTGCTTAACACTTACTTTTTGTACTAGATGTTTCGTATTAGGTACCGAAAATGAATATTTATAATCTGGAAAGGCTTTTTCCAATACAATTCTCCCTTTTACCGTGCGCTGCTTTCTTATCACAGTAACAAGCGCTCGTGTATCTACATTTTTTAACCCTGAAATACGATTCCGCTTCAACTCTTCAGATAACGTTGTTTTCGCCTGAAAATGACTGGGATCATCACATAGATCATTGATAATAACACCTGCAATTTGAAGGTGATCACTTTCTATATCAATGGAATTCATTCCGTAGTTCCCTACAATTGGATATGTCAAGGTAACGATTTGTCCAGCATAAGAAGGATCTGTTAATATTTCTTGGTAACCCGTCATGCTTGTATTAAAAACAACTTCACCAGTTTCTTCACTTTCATAGCCCAGCCAATCTCCTGTGAATACTTCTCCTGTTTCTAACACCAGTTGCCCCTTCGTCATTCTCCTCCACCTCTTCGATTCGAATTGTAATTATTCATTATTATAGTAATACTTCATTGTATATTCAAGTATATTTATAAATTTTAATTAATATTTATGCATTCTTATAATTACTTTTTGTAATTATTAGTCAGGTGGGTTGAGATATTGTTTAACATTTATTTTCTGTTATCATTTGTATTTGAGTAGCTTATTTACAAGTGAAATTCTATTTTCTTGACAAAAATATTTTTTTGTGCTATAATTTACATTTATATTAACTGGGTATATAATAAGATTCTCCTGGCCAGGGGAATCTTATTTTTTATATAGGAGGAAATTATGGATGGAAAATAACAAAGCAAGCATAACTTCCTTAGTATCCGCCTTTAGCCGAGCATACCATAGTAAATATGACTCCAATAAAGTGAAACTTCATTCAGTAGGAGTTTTCTTCTATCTCCTACTGAATGTTAGTTGAACGAATCGGGCATTTAGGTGCCGTTTTCTCCCACTTAGACCCTTTGGTATCAACTCAGGTCTTGAAGTGGGAGTCTTACGGCACCTTACATGCGGGATAAAATCTTTGATGATTTTATTGCAAAGGATTTAATAACTCCAAGAGAGTTTACCGAAATATCTAATCATATGATTCGAGGAATTTCCTTCTTTAACCCGGAAGTTGCAAACAGATTTCATGATCAACCTGATAAAATTTTAAAATGGATTACACAAGTTCAGCTTTCTCCAACTCCTTTAGCACGAGCTGCTTATTGCGAAGATAAATTGGCTCATGAAATTTTGTTAGGTGTGAGACAGTATGTTATTTTAGGAGCTGGATTAGATACGTTTTGTTTTCGACATCCAGAATTAAAAGACAGCTTAGAGATATTTGAGATAGATCATCCAGATACACACAACTTTAAACAGAAAAGATTAGCTAATGTTAATTATCCAATTCCAAGCAATCTTCGTTTTGTTTCTATGGATTTCATCAAAGAATTTTCTGTTCAACGTATGGTTGAAGGAGGTTTTATACCTAGCAAAAAAACTTTTTTTAGCTTTTTAGGTGTTTCCTATTATTTAACGAAACAAGAAAATGTCACTTTATTGAATAAACTATTTGCCAGGGTCCCATCAGGAAGTTCTCTTGTTTTTGATTATGCAGATGATCGTCTTTTTGAAGAAAAAGGAATGTATAATCGTGTTCAAAATATGGTCCGAATGGCCTCTGCTGGTGGTGAGCCTATGAAATCATGTTATACTTACGATGAAATGGAGAAAATGTTAGAAAAAGCGGATTTACTCATCTATGAGCATTTATCGCCTCTTGCTATTCAAAAGCAATTTTTTCGTCATCGTACAGACTATTTATCCGCATTTGAAACGATCCATTACATTCATGCTGTAAAAAAATAATTTTCGGTATATACGTTTCTAAGCTAAATTAGGAAAAGAGGCTGGGACATAACTAAAACAGCTGATTAAAAAACGAACAATAAATCGTCCTTGTATATACGCAAGTTTTTAGCGTAGTCAACATATGTAGACTTCTCTCGGGAATAGCTCGAGCTGAAGATCCCGCAGGAAAGCGATCTTTGCTTTCCGAGGAAGCTGAGGCCGTGCCCGCGGAAAGTGAAATAGTTTGACGTAGCGATGATAGGAATTTTTTTAACACAAACAAACCGAACAATTATAAATGAATTGTTCGGTTTTTGATATTTAGTATTTACTTATGTCCCAGCCTCGTTCAACAATATCTATATGCGTTATGAAAGATAATTGTTAATTTTCCTCTTGCCTTTCATAACGTAAAGTAAGAACTCTCCTTTAGTCCGTATCTAAGTTATCCAATTCATAGAATAAACCACGATACATCGCTCGCAGAAAAAGCGCTCTTCTTTTCAAGGACAAGTAAAAATTCTTGAATAGCCTCTAAATACAAAAAAGCTATTTTCTCTATCTTGTTAGAAGTTCTCCAATTTGTACGTCACAAACCTAAGCAGTTGCGCTTTGTTTTTTTAAGTAAAGATGAGGTAAAAGCCGAGGTTTCACTTTATTGTGATATATATTGATTTAAAAAGTGATTTAACCGTTTGATATACTCGTCTTTATGCGTTACAAAAGCTTCGCCATGACCTGCTCCGTCAAAAGTAACGATTTCTTTCGGACTGTTCGTATGTTCATATAATTCCTTACTCATTCGTGTTGGCACAAATGTATCGGCATTACCATGAATATACAATATAGGCACCTTTGCTTTTTCCACTTGTTTAACGGCCGATGCTTCCTGCAAACCATACCCCGCACGAATTTTAGAAACAATGCTGGTACTTGGTAAAAGAGGAAACGCAGGCAAGTGAAACATTCGCTCCATCTGATAGCCGAACATATCGTATACACTAGTGTAGGGACTATCTGCTACAATCGCTTTTACATTATCAGGAAGCTTCTCACCACTTGTCATTAAAACCGTTGCTGCTCCCATTGAAACACCGTGTAAAACAATTTCAGTATTCTCGCCCTGCTCTTTAATAACTTTATTAATCCAATCGACATAATCCTTACGATCATGCCAGCCAAATCCAATATAATCTCCTTCACTTTCGCCATGTCCTCTTAAGTCAGCCGTAAACACATTATAGCCTAAATTTTCATAATAATATTGCCCAAACATGCCCATATCCGTAGCTCTTCCCAAGTATCCATGCGCAAAAATAACCGTTTTGTTGGTTTCCTCTTTTGCCTTTAAATAATAACCTTGTAATTGCAGACCATCAAAAGACATTATTTCCCATCGAGTAAAATTCTGCTTTCGCACCCAATCACGCCAATTGCCTTTAAGCATTTCATCCAGTGCTTCGGCAGAAACTTCAAGATCATCATTCCCTTGAAGGAAATCTTTTTCATTACGGGCAATAGCTAAATGATAAAAATAAAAACTAACAATTATATCAATTAGTAATAGGGTCACAATGAAACCTATTCCTATTCGAAACCATTTTTTCTTCAACCGATTTCCCACCTTTTTTACACTATAGAAAAGTAAAACTTTATGGTTTATAGTATAAGAAAAACTACAGCTTTCGCTAAAGATTTGGCGACAAGCCAAGTTTTTCTAACCTTGTCTCTTTATTATATAGGTAAAAAGGCTTGTATGAAACTAGCATTCCACTGGTACTTGTTGACAATTATATACTATTGACATACAGCTTTTAACATCTTTAAATTAAAAAAGTCAAACCTTTACTTTATACTATAGAAAAAGCTTATCTTTATAATTTAGGTCAATTTGTTTCTGCAAACTGTAGATTGTTTACTTATAACGATGACATTTTAGACAAGTAACAATAAATAGCTTGATATCCCCCTCCTTATATAAAAAACCCCTATTTAAACGATAATGTAAACCGTTTAAATAAGGGTTTTACAGAAAATAGAACTTGGCTTAATGAAATAACCCGGATTCTTCCGATTTTTTCTTTAACTTGATTATTTGATTGAAAATAATTGGTTTTAAAAACACACCAAGCACAATCGCTGCTCCACCAAATAAACAAAGGTAGAAAATATCCTTCATCGCTCGTTCCCAAACAATTCCACCAATGGATTCCCTCATTAAATCAATAGCATACGTAAACGGAAGAAATGGATTGATAAATTGGAAAAACTCCGGTAATAATACAACTGGATACGTTCCACCAGATGCAGCTATTTGCAGTACTAAAAATACAATAACGACTGCCTTTCCAACATCACCAAAAACAGATACAATCGTATAAATAATTAACATAAATATGATGCTAATGAATAATCCAAATACGAGGAACCAATATGGATGAGCCGCATTTACCTTCAATATAGCAAGATCGCCGATTGTCACAATTATAGTCTGTAATATACCAATTGTCATAAACGTAAACATTCGGCCAAAGTACATTTGTCTTCCGGTATAATCTACTTTATCATGCACATCTGTTGCTAAGAGGGAAATTAGTAGAAGCCCCCCTACCCAAATAGCTAAAACGGTATAGAACGGCGTCATTCCGGTTCCATAGTTTTCAATTGGAAAAATTTTGTTTTCATTTAGCTTAACAGGCTCTTCAAAGAAACTTCTTTCTGCATCCGGATCATTTTGTAGCAGTTTTATAATCTCATTAATATCTGCTTCCCCTTTAATGCTGCGAATTTTATCCGCTAATTGATTTATTTTACTATTAACATAAGGATATTCACCTAATGCATGCTTAATGACATCTTTTCCTTTTCCTAAGTTCTTTTCCGTATTCCCTAAAATATTTTCAACTTCTGGTATCATTTTTTGGATATCAACTAAAATATTCCGTGCTTTTGACAGTGTTGCTTGTGCACGATTAATTTCATTCATCACCGTTGGCTCAATTGTTTCTTTATATTCTTTTAAAAATGCATCAATATTTGTTGACGTACTTTCTGATAGTTGTTGTAAGTCATCAATTGCCCTTGACACTTCTGATTCTTTATTATTGATAAATTCCACAACATCACTATTTTTCTGTTTTACACTTAATAATTCTTCTTTAATGTTCGTTAACTGCTCCAGTGCTTGGTCGATTTGCTGTTGGTCTATCTTTTGACTGTCAATGGAATGATTATTTTCCTGATTTTTATCTTGGGCATTCCCTGTTTGTTTCTTTAATTGTTCCAGAGCTTGTTGAACCGTCTCTATTTTGTTAATTCCCTCATCAATAGTTTGATTTATTTGATCCGTTAGCTCTTTACCATTACCAAAATCAAGATCCAAGTTTTGAATATCTTTAATAAACGAATTAGCCTTCTTAGCAATTTCCTGCACCTGTTGCAAATCCTGATCAATCTTCGGTGCCATCTTCTCTAAGCGATTCTCTGCTTTATTTAAAAATGCTGTAGTATTGTCAATTGTAGTTAACCCATTATTTGTGACATCTTTTGCATCAGGAATAAGACCTTGTGCTTCGTCAATAATATCCTGAGCGCGATTTGCATCTGATAACGCTTGGTTTAAAAGATCATTTATTTCTGGTAAGTTCTCCTCCATTTGAAACACATAGTTTTCAAATCGCTGTATATCAGGTAAGTCTTTTTCTAATTCAATACCTAAATCATTAAATATATCAAAAATAACCCCGTTAACGGTAGAGATAAAATTACTGCTGATTTTTTCGACAATGACGGAAGCACCTTTTTGCGTAATTTTTGGTGAAATTGCATTTATTTTTTCATTCACGTAATACTCAACGTTCGCTTTTTTTGGATTATCCTCGATCACTGTACCCAAATTTTTTGAAAAATTTTCTGGAATGATGATAACGGCAAAGTAATTACCATATTCTACTTCTTCTAAGGCTGTTTTCCGATCGGTAAACTTCCAATCCATTGACTTATTTTCTTTCAATGTTTTTACTAATTCATCTCCAACATGAATCTCCTGATCACGAACGGTCGCTCCTTTATCTTCATTAACTACGCCAATAGGAAGTTGATCGGTTTTACCATACGGATCCCAGGCTGCCTTAATGTTAAACCAAGCGTAAAAAGATGGGAGAACAATCAACCCTCCGATGATAATTATAGCAACCCAGTTTTTACTTAGATTTTTAATATCTGTAGAAAAAATTCGCCATATGTTTTTCATGTATGTCACTCAACCTTCTGCCAAAAATGAATACTCGTTCATTTTTTTGCTTAAAAAACTAATATAATGGATTATAACAACGTTAAGCAATTAAAGCCAGTCAAGAACAAAAGTAAGGCAATTCACAATTTTCAAACAAATAATGAGCACCAACCAAACAAATGTTATATAGCCAAAAATTATCCTAATGAAACATCAATCGTTTAATAAAGTGAAACTTCATTCAGCAGGGGTTTTCTTCCATCTCCTACTGTTAGTACCTAGAAGGGTATGACCTAAAGGCCCTTGAGCGAATCGGGCATTTAGGTGCCGTTTATCCCACTTTGACTTTCTTCGTATTCTCCATAATTCTTGAAGCGAGGTCTACGGCACCTTACATGCGGGATAAATATGATTCTTAAAATACTGATATGATGATGTAACTCAGGCACTCCTTTAGCATTCTCTAAAGTACGGTGAAATTGGATGTGTCATTCTTACCGGGATTTTTTCCCCCTTTTATATGGAAAAATATTCATTTATTAAAGAGAAAATTCCACCGGCTCAACCCTTCTCTATTACACCTTAACATTAGAAAAACTTGGCTTGTCGCCAAGTCTTTAGCGAAAGCTGTAGTTTTTCTTATACTAAACCCTAAAACTTTATACTTTTCTATAGTATGAAAAAAAGAGCTTTAAATATGCCCTTTTCTTCCAATGTCTCAATCATTTATTCTTTAGACATCCTTAAATATGTCGTCTTTCCATTAAGTGTATTCCGACACTAATCATTACGACCCCCATTAATAACAGTATACTAATTGGATAAAAAAGCTGCTCCAATGAATATCCATAATTAACTAGTCCTTTTAATGATTCCATTCCATATGTTATCGGATTTATTTTTGATAAGGTGATTAAAATTTTCGCTTCAACAATTTCAAGCGGCCAATAAGCACCGCCAATCATTGCCATACTAACAGCTACAATTGTAATCAGTGCATTAAATTGCTGTACATTTTTCACGATTGAGATTAATAAAATAGCTAATGCAACAATCGTAAAAACATAAGGAATTAGTAGTAATAATGCTTCGATAAACATTCCATTAAAATCAATATCAAAAATCAAATAGAAGAATAAGAAAATGATCAGTACTTGCAAATAGCCTTCAAAAAAACTGTAAATCATATTACTAGCATACATTTCCCATTTTTTAACCGGTGATAAGATGATTCGATCCCAAATCCCCTCCCTTTTTTCCATAAGGATTGGTAACACATTATAGCCAATCGTATAAATAACAAAGAATAAACTAAAGCCAAATAAAAATTGATAGGTCGGATTATAGATTACAGCGTCATCACTGGTAAAATTACTTGCACGAATTGAAAATACGGGTTCATTTAGGGCTTTCTCCATTTCCTTAAGGAGTGACTTTTTTGCTTTGCCTGAGACATCTGCATGATCTGCAATATTCAGTTTCTGAAAGTGTTGAATATATGCTTGACGCATCGTATTTTCCACCATAGTAACCGTAGCAGTTTCCACACCTACAACTAACTCGTAGGAATCATTAGTTAGTAATACACCAACTTCTGCTTTTCCGTCTTTAATAAAACGGAGCATATCTTCTTTTTTCATTTCTTGAAATTGAATTGCCGTTTCTTGTTCTAGCGTTGATTTTATGGATGTTTCATTTACTTCCTCATCCATGATTACTATAGGGACACGGATCATATTTCCATCCCCAGCTATACCTGTAATTAAAGCAAAACCGATAGAAATTCCAGTAAAACTGAGAAATGTCCAAGGATTACGTAAAAAATGTTTAAATCTAGCGATTAACATGCCAATCATACCATCTCCCTCCTTTTTGGAAATGTTAAAGCGGCGATTATAATCATTGTCACCCCAAAAAAGCAGAGATATAAAATAGGCGTAATGACATCAGTTAAAGCATTTCCTCTTAATATACTTAAATATGCAGACATACCTGCTCCATTCGGTGTAAAATTGCCAATAACTCGAACAAACTCCGAACTATCCCCGATCGGAAAAAAGCTTCCGCCAATTAAGGCCATAATAGATACAATAGCACTAGAGAAAAAATTAGTAATCGTCTCTGAGCGGATTTGATAACTAATTGCTGTTAATAATACAGCAATTCCACTAATAGCAATGGAAAGAGAAACTGTTATAATAAAAAATGCAAATAAATTTGACCAGGTTACATCAAAGACGAACCAAGCAAATCCATAAATGACTAGCAATTGAATTGAAGCAAAGATTACCGTAGAAAACAAGACACCACTAAAATATATCCACCTTGACATATTGGCTAGAATAATTCGATTAAATACAAATGTTTGCTTTTCCTTAAACGCTATTGTACCTATTGTTGAGGCAATAAATAGAGCATTCATAACCGCCATTCCTACTGTATAATAATCTTTTGAAGTAACTGCTTTATTCTGATCAATGGTTGTGCGAGTATTAGTAAACAATGAATCCGGTATAACCAACGCCTGCTCATTAATTCCATTTTTCTTAATAAAAGCTCCTAAAGTAAGCTGCTGTTGAAAATTTTCTATGATACTCTGAATAACGTCTACACCTATTTGCTGCTGTTCATTCCCTATTACACGTAATTGCGGTATTTCTCCATCATTTAACATAATATGAAAAAGATACTTGTACGTAAAATCCTCTGGTACTTCAATTACCGCAGTATACGTGTTATCATTTAATATCTCATCTTTTTTACTCACCGAAGTCTCTTTAACCTCGATCATTTTTGCTAACTTTTTCGAATGAAAGAGGGATTTCAGTGTTTGAATTGGTAATGACTTCTCCATACTCGCAATATTTCTTTTATTAAAACCTGTTTCCTTATTCATCTCGTGAATAAATTGGTCAAATTGTTCCATTTCCGAATTATGTTCAATAATGGCGATTTTTGCCTGGATTTCAGGAGACTCTCCATCCATAAAATTGCTTAGCGCAAAGCCTAAAATTAAAATAAGAATAATTGGTAAGCCAATGAGTAGTAAAAGTTGCATAGGATTTCTCCATAACAAAAGAAATTGCTTTTTAATAATCTGCATAATCATGGAAAACACCCCTAATCTCGTAAAGCTCTACCAGTAAGATGTAAGAATACATCTTCCAGTGTTGGCGTTTTTATATTGACAGAGCTTAGTTCCAAGGAAGCTTTTTCAGCCAATTTAATTAAATCAGCGAACATATTAACCTCTTTTGCTACCATAATTGTAATTTGCTTTTCTTCTACGTTAATACTGTTTATGAGCGGATGTGTTTTTAGTTCATTAATAAATAATTCGGTTAATCGGTTAGCTTTAATAACAATCGTTTTTTCACCAGATAAAATCCTCCTAATTTCTTCCTTTGTCCCGGAAGCAATGAGATTTCCTTTATCCATGATATAAATTCGATCACATAAATACTCCACTTCCTCCATATAGTGGCTGGTATATAATACGGTGACATTCTTTTCCTTATTTAACCGTTTAACTGTTTCAAGAATATAATTCCGTGATTGAGCATCAATCCCAACAGTTGGTTCATCCATAATAATTAATTCCGGTTCATGTAATAAAGCAACTCCAATATTTAAACGTCGTTTCATTCCACCTGAAAATTTTTTCACTACTTCCTTTCTTCTATCAGTTAAACCAATAATCTGTAAGACATCATTGACGCGCTCCTTTAATTTTGCCCCCTTTAATTGATAGATCCTCCCAAAAAATTGCAGATTTTCTTCAGCGGTTAAATCGATGTATAGGGCTATTTCTTGTGGTACGATACCTGTTATTTTTCGCAGCGGTTTTGGTTTCTTAAGAATACGATGATTGTTAAAATAGATGTCACCTTGTGTTGGTTCAACCAATGATGACATTATTGAAATTGCTGTTGACTTTCCTGCACCATTTGGTCCAAGTAATCCAACAATCTCTCCCCGTTCAATAAACATATTTAAATTCCTTACCGCATAATTTTGTTTAAACTTCTTTGAAATGTTTACTAATTCAAGCATAGCTTCTCCTCCTGTATGATTAGTTTATATGGAAATCGATTAACTTTACACTATCTAAAGTCATTAAAATGAAAAAACAAAATGACGCAGGTCATTTTATATGGTAGTTAAAGAAATTTATTGAAGACTAAATATATCTACAAAAATTTTATCTGGCACTGTGTAAAACTGAAAATATGTCTATTTCTCTACAGAATAAAACTTTTTAAAATAAAAATAGGCTGATGTAAAAGTAATTTTATAAAGTGAACTTCATTCAGTAGAAGTTTTCTTCCTTCTCCTACTGAATGTTGGTACCTAGAAGGGTATGACCTCCCTGAACAAATCGGGCATTTAGGTGCCGTTTTCTCCCACTTAGACCCTTTTGTACCAACTCAGGCTCTTAAAGTGGGAGTCTTACGGCACCTTATATACAGGATAAAATTCAAAGCTCCACATTACATTACTAGTACTTTTAAACAAACTAAATAGCTCCGTACCACTTTTATATTGATACGGAGCTATTTTTTGGGTAATTCTAGGAGGTTCTTTTAAGTCGCCCCCATACCATAAAAATTATATACCTTATTTTAAATTTCTTATTTGAAACATGCACAATACTGAAAATCTTAAATATGTATTGTGTTTCTATATCATTATACTTCTCAGCAAGTCTATTAAGGTTTAATCTTTAGAAATGGCCCATCAAACACACAGATGTTGAATCGACTATTCTCTACCCCACCAGTGTTAATTGGGACGAGGTTTATATTAAAAATAAAATTACAACTACGTATAATTCATTTTCAAATCAATACGTTAAATTTGGTTTGATGTGAACATAATTTATGTTGATTTTTTAGTTATTAGGAGTTTTCTTCTATATTTCGTTGATTTCTGGTAAATTATTGCTTAATAGATAGTTGAAAGATATCGTATAGAAACCAGTGAAGGTCATGATATGTTTGTAGGAGATATTATATATCAATTATTGTATTCCCCTTTTTATTCTTATTATATTAAGTGTTTTAGGGACTTTAAGTTGTTTATTTTTTAAAAAACTTAAAAAATAGCGACAGCGTAATTCCCTTAAAAAATTGGATTTATTATGTCGCTATTTATTTTCTTATAAAGTGAAACTTCCATGAGTGGGGGTTTTCTTTCATCCCCACTCATGGTTAGTTAAACCAATCGGACATTTGACTTTCCGTTATCCCCCACCTAGACTTCTTCGATCCCTCTTACTCCCCGAGGTGGGGGGGCTTACTGCCAGTTAGATGTGGGATAAACTCTTTCTTCTCTGAACCTTTAACTATCTTTAACCATGCTAATTCAATAAGGAATATTTCTTTTGCTTTACACTGTCATATTGTGCTTTACTGCAAAGATTGCAAGCTGTGTTCGATCTCGTAAATTCGTCTTTTGTAAAATTTGTGTCAAATGGTTCTTTACTGTTCCAACCGATAAATGTAAGGATTGTGCTATTTCCTTATTTGTTTTACCTTCCCCTATTAATCTAGTAATTGCTACTTCTCTTTCTGATAAATCAACGATTAGATCAGGTGTTGAACGCTCAGAGCTTTGTAACAATCTTGGCACCACTTTAGCAGCTACTTCTTCGTGAATAGTCATACCACCATGCATACAGCTATGCACAGCCTCAATTAGCTTGGATGATTCTGTTGTTTTTAACAGAAAACCATCTGCCCCCTCCTTTAAAGCAGCTAAAGCATATTCATCATCATTAAACGTTGTTAAAATTAAAATTTTAATCGATGGCCAGGTTCGTTTAATTATTCGTGTTGCCTCAATCCCATTCATTACCGGCATCCGTACATCCATCATTACCAAATCAACGATATGCTTTTGTACAATGTCAATCGCTTCTCTACCATTATCTGCTTCGTACGGAACTTGAATGTGCTCATCTTGCTCCAATATAATTTTTAAACCTTGTCGTACAATGATTTGATCCTCAACCACCAGTACTCGGTACATTGTTCATTTCTCCTTCTCCACAAGGAATTGTTCCAGCAATAACGAATTGCTGGTTTGTTTGATATATCTCTACATTGCCATTTATTTCTTCGATACGTTTCTTCATGTTTGTCAAACCGAAACCGTAATAAAACTGATCAGCACGATGGATGGCATTCCTTATTTCGAACGTAACATCTCCGATTGCTGACTTACCTAAAACTACGTTAACCTCACGATATGGTGAATGTCGCATAGCGTTTGTTAAAGCTTCCTGAACAACCCGATATAATACAATATTCTTTTGATTTGTAAGCGAAATCGAAAGTACACCTTGCTTGATCGTAAATTGCACCATCAATTGACTTTCAGCTTCTAATTTTCGAATCAGTTGCACTACAGAAGCTATTCCTTCTGTCTCCTCTTCTTGTAATACCGTAACAGCCTGCCTTGTCTCCTCTAACGCTTCTGTCGCCATCTGTTTTAATCCCTTATAATCATCATACTTATTTTGAATGGATAATATCTCCATTTTCATAATAAGAGCTGTTAAACGGTGTCCAACTGAATCATGAATATCTCGAGCAATTTTGGTTCGTTCTTCTAATCTCGCTTCTCGTTCAGCTGAAACGTTCATTCGCTTACTTTTTCTATACTCCCTCAGAAGTTGTTCATACATATCACGCAGTTCTTCTCGTTCTGAAGTTATACGATTACTCGCTATTACAAAAATATAAAAGAAAATATTTAATAGAATAACTTCTATTAGAAATTTCTCGTTGATGATTGCATAAAAAATTGTTATAAACAGATTAAAATACAAATACCCGTTTATCTGTCGTTCATTTAACCGGAAAGTTGCGTCAACTAATAAAAAGTAAAAATATAAGTTAATGAAGAAAGCATCTGTACCAACCGTCCACATATGCAAAACAGCTATGACAGATAAAGAAATATAAATATAAATGACCCGTTTGTCGAGCGACAGTAAACAAAACAAAGCAAAAGAAATTGCAAATAAACTTATACTAAATGGAGTGGATTTGCTGGCAAATAAAATAACGAAGCTCCATATACAACTGAATAGACTAATTCTTCCAAAAAATAATGCCACCACATTTCCTACCTTCCTGCATAAGGCTATAACTTTAACCTCTTTTACTCGACAATTATCCCGACTAAGATTACAAGCAACCTAGAAAAAAATTACTTTTTAACTTCCACTATTCATAACTGAATCTCTCCTTGAACATACCTTAAAAAAGCGACTATTCAAAAAGCTGTTCTTGTCCTGTGGATCAGAACTAATCATCTAGCGGACCTGCTTTACGATTAGTCTTAGGGTGAGTCTTACTCTAAGCTACATGAAAAAGTGAAACACTTATTAATACCTTATCAAAAATTAATGGATTGGAGAATAGAAATTTGTATTATTCACGTAAGGTGTTTTTTACGGTAAAGTGAAACTTCATTCAGTAGTGCTTTTCTTCTTAAAATAGAGCAAAGACTAAAAATCGCGAATGTCTTTAAAAAACTGCGACGTATCACTGACGAAGCTTTCCTTGCCCTTAAAAACAGTGGTGTATTAATACAGAAACTCTTTCTTGTCCTTTATAAAGGAAATCACTTTTCCTTCGCGGAGAAGATTCTCTATCCTTGAAAAAGAAGAGCACTTTTTCTGCGTGCGATGTCAATTCAAGTAGCTTTTCTTGTCCTTGAAAAAGATAAGCGCTTTTCTGCGTGCGATGTCAATTCAAGTAGCTTTCCTTGTCCTGGAAAAAGATAAGCGCTTTTCTGCGTGCGATGTCAATTCAAGTAGCTTTCCTTGTCCTGGAAAAAGAAGAGCACTTTTTCTGCGTGCGATGTCAATTCAAGTAGCTTTCCTTGTCCTTGAAAAAGAAGAGCACTTTTTCTGCGTGCGATGTCAATTCAAGTAGCTTTTCTTGTCCTTGAAAAAGATAAGCGCTTTTCTGCGTGCGATGTCAATTCAAGTAGCTTTCCTTGTCCTGGAAAAAGATAAGCGCTTTTCTGCGCGCGATGTCAATTCAAGTAGCTTTCCTTGTCCTGGAAAAAGAAGAGCACTTTTTCTGCGTGCGATGTCAATTCAAGTAGCTTTCCTTGTCCTGGAAAAAGAAGAGCACTTTTTCTATGTGCGATATCAATTCAAGTAGCTTTCCTTGTCCTGGAAAAAGAAGAGCACTTTTTCTGCGTGCGATGTCAATTCAAGTAGCTTTTCTTGTCCTTGAAAAAGAAGAGCGCTTTTTCTGTGTGTGATGCCAATTCAAGTAGCTTTCCTTGTCCCATCGACCCAAACGAATTGGGTATTTGGGGTGCGTTTTCTCCCATTTAGACTTCTTTGTCTATACTCTTGAAGCGGGAGTCTTCTGGTACCTTAGATACCTTTAAATAAAAACTTAACCAACTTTTTGAATCGTTATTTTCCAGCTTGTCCCTGTACCTATATGGTAGGCTTTAGAAAATGACCCTTGATTTAATGCAACAGCCAATTTATCTAAAGAGTTTACATACATCAATGGTTCTCCTAAATGAGTTTGGGCGAAAGAACGTACAAATAGCATTTTATTTTTGTACACATCTTTATCATGGTGAGCGATAGTTACTTGTAATGTATCTCCATAGCGGAATCCTGCTTCTCTAAATAACCTGCGATCAATATTCGTCCACAAATTCCCAAATCGCACATCTAATATATCAATACATCCTTTAATTATTCCATGATTATTTCTAGCAGTTTTTTTTGTTAAACAAACGATATGATCCATATTCACTTTCGGTCCTACTCCTTCATAAGAGATCACATCAGATGCAAGTCTTGCAGCGGTATATGCATAAACATCACGCCCATGAAATGTATGGGACTCTCCTGAACGAGGCAAACGATTTATTTTTTCATCAATTATCCGTGCTTCTTTTATTCCAATATGCACTTTCACATGAGTAAGTGTTCCATTATTTGGTGTTACAATATATTGATTTTCATTCGTTTTTACGACGACACTCAATCTGTCTGTTCCAACACCTGGATCGACAACCGATACGAATACCGTTTTCTCAGGCCAATATGGAACTGTTTGATACAGCCGATAGGAGGCTTCCCAAATATTATATGGGGAAATATCATGGGTTAAGTCAAAGATTCGAATGTTTGGATTCACCGAGTTGGCAACACCATACATAGCACTAACCGCCCCATCACTTAATCCAAAATCTGTTTGCAACACTAAATGTTTCATCATTTCTACCTCCAAATTATATTTCTATTTTAAATCTTGAATCGTTATAAAGTGAATCTTTACTCAACGGGGCTTTTCCCTTAAAACGGAACAAAAGCTAAAATCACGACGTATCACTGTCAACGTTGTTTTATATCCTGCTGCAACCCCATTAGTACATCCTATGAATCAAGTTCATACCGAATAGTTTTGAATGGAGCAGCGTATGCAGTTTGGCTCCTCTTTTCATTAGAAAATTAGCTTTTAAAGTCAAGTGTTGCCTTATTATTCAATACTTGAAACTTTTTTAACGCCAACTAACTTCCAAAAAACAAAAGCTAGAAGTGCCTTGGTCAGCCCTGCAAGCGCTGAAACTTCGATGCAGAGGCTGCCCACTTCATAAGAGAGTGAAGCGACCTTGAGGGACTAGGCGCTGGATATGGATAAAGTGAAACTTCATTCAGTAGGAGTTTTCCTCCATCTCCTACTGAATGTTAGTACCTAGAAGGGTATGACCTAAAGGCCCTTGAACGAATCGGGCATTTAAGGGCCGTTTTCTACAATTTTAACTTCTCCGAATTCTCGTAAGTTGTAATTTTACGGCACCTTACATACGGGATAAATTATCATACAAAAATTATCCACAATGAAAAAAATTTTATAATTTCCTAACAGTAAAAAAAATCACGCCCTTATCTTAATGATAAGGACGTGATGCAATATACGTGGTACCACCTTATTTTACTGTATATCTAATATGCAGCCTCGAAAAGTACTCCCGTTTTTGAAATTGTTATCAAAATTTTAAAAAATCATTTCAAAACGTTTTATACTCTGGTAACGATAACGGGTACCAATCTCCGTCATAACCTACTAATAGTATGTTCAGCATGAGGCTCTTGAGGCCATTTTTCTGGATTGATATTTTTGCTTCTTTTCAGCTTCCGAAGCTCTCTGTATAAAATAATCAACCATACTTTTCCTCTGTCATTGCCTTTTTATGTATTATTCCATTAAAACGTATTATATCTATATATAGCTTATTTTATTTAATAAAGCAACTTTTATGATAAATGTGAATAACTTTCATACAAGCCGACCAGCCTATTTGAAAAAAATGATCTAGGTAAGAATATATATTAAATTTATTGAAATATGAGAATTTTATACCATTTCCTAATTATTTCCACAATGGACAAGCTCTATATAGTATAATAGTAGGGACAGGTTTATGCAGGGTGTATATGGAAGTAGCGATGCTTCTAAGTGCTTGGCGACTGGTAATCCCTAATGAAAGGGGCTGAAAACTTTTGATTTCCATTGACAAAACGCTTGAGCTGATGTTTTCGTTTGCGACGCTTGTACTGTTGATTGTCAATAGCCGCGAAAGCAAGTAACCACCCTGCCGACTGTGTTGACCATGGATAACGAACTGTAGCTTGTTGTGTCCTGTAACAAAGTCGCCGCCCCTTTGCGGATAACTGTCTGAGTCGCAAGTTGCCGCTTGCGACTCTTTTACTCTCCCTACCCTTCCAACGGCAAACCTCCTTTAAGCAATGGAAATCTTCTTTATCCAAGTGAGCTTTTAATGGAAATGGAATGCCTGCTCTTTCGCTGAATCTACCAGAGATTTTCTTCGTTAAAAAGTTAAAAGCAACCAATCTTATCCTATTAATCCATTTGAACAATTATTCGTCTATTTTTGAACAAAAGCTAAAATCGCAGCATCCTCGATAATATACCGCTGGTGAAACTTTTCTTGTTCTTAGACCCGAACAAATCGGATATTTAGGAGCAATTTATCTCATATTGAGTCAGAATAATAAGAGATATCTAAAGGGAGATAATTACAGATTGTTACATGCGCAAAAAAACTTCTCACTGCATCAAACGAATATTTCTATGCTTCTCTAAAAAAATGCTCATTATCTTGCATATTCATTATACCTTATTTTCATTAAAAAAATCGACAAATTATGCAATTTTCATTATCTTTTAATAAAAAATCCCTATTTTTTATCGATATAACGTAAAATAATCCTCCATTCTTCCACTTTTTCATGAAACGTTTTTGTATATCGGCCTGGAATAGGACTGGTAGAAGGAAGTTTTACTACGTTTACAGGTGAAATTTTAGCTATTTTAAAATATTTAACAAACAACTGATACGATTTGCTACCATTACAAACTATCAATTTTATAGAAGGATATTTTTTTAATAAACTAGGAATATCATTTGGTACTGCATCACGTATATTAGCATCAAGACTCCCTTGTCGATAACAGCTAGCAATAGTATCCCATAAAGCAATGCGATGCTTTTGGCAAAACGCAAGCTTATTTTCGTAGTTTTCTACTGAAGGCTCATTGAATAACGTAAATAAGATATTCCAAAAGTGGTTTCTTGGATTACCATAATATTGTTGTTTTTCCAACGATTTCACGCCTGGCATTGAGCCTAAGATAAGAACAGCTGGCTCCTTTGGCAGAACAGGAGGAAAAGATGTCAACTTCTGCATAATAACTACCTCCTACTTCATCATATCAACATAAAACGGTAAACGGGAAGCTATTCCTATAGCTATCGTCTTTCATTTTAGCAAATAGTAACCTTCGTACTTTTAACTAACTGTATTACGCTAAACATCTTACATTTTTTCTCTATTATCACTAAGTGCATATTCAAATTTAATAAAGTAAGCGCTTTTCTTCTTGAAATGGAACCAATGCTAAAATCGCTTTTACTGTGTGCGATGCCTATTTAAGAAAGTCTTCCTTAATCTGTCGACACAAATAAATCGATTTTAAAGTGCTGTTATCTCCCACTTAGTACGATATTCTCTCTATAACTCTTGAATGGAAATCATAAAGCAACTTAAATGTGGGATAAAATACAAGCTCCACTCCAATCTAAAGTGTATTTATTCTGCCCGCTTTTTTGTTCTATGACGAACTCTTTTATCAACAAGTAGCATTGCTTTTATTTTTTTCATCATTGGATACAATTTGCTAATAAGTTTAGCTTTAGTATTGCCTTTAATAAACAACCCCAAGGAAACTAGTAAATAAAGATGACTCATAAAAATGAATATTGCAGTTAAACTACCATTCCACATTTGGCTAAAAAGATAAGTCAGTTCATTAACATCTTCTGGTCTATCAATAGAATATAAAAAACCTATAAGCGGAGTAGTGATGGATAATATAATCGATAAATAAGCAAATGGGATCAAGCGGTCTCGTACATTACTTACAATTGCTAATAACAATGTCCCCGCTATAAAAACGACATACATTATCCAAACGCTCGTTGGTAAGGATACCAAATGTCTCCCCCCTTATCCCTCTCTTTTCTTTTTTCGATTCCCTCATTGAACAAATGAAAAATTGTTTAAATGATATGCTTTAGTTAATTTCAATGCTTATTCGGCATCATCATAGTTAAAAACTACCGCTTACTATTCATTGTTGACTGGTTTATATTATCAATTGGTATTGTACAAGGTCTTAAGCCTGTTTACGCTTTACTATTTGTTCTCTTATATCTTGTGGCGTATTATCTTTAACAGAGAAAGCCAAAAAAAGCTGCTACCTGGCGCATTGTATTGGTCATAGCAGATCCATGGGGAAATTTAATCCGGCTGTTATTAAAGGCATCATTATCATAGAAATCCCAAACATACGAATAGCAAAAATAACCGTTGAATATGCAAATGACGAATCTTTCGTTAAATTGGTATATAACAATGACGTAATCGTTAATAAAAAATAATCCAATGATGACAAAATATCTAGCACCATACCTGTTAAAAATTCGTCCATTTAACGGTGACATAATCCCATTAATAATGCTCCCGGAAGAATCATTAATCCTGACTCAAATGAAGAAAAACCTGCCATATTTTGCATATAAATCAGTAAAATGGTTTCTGCTGCGATTAAACTAATAAATCCCAATCATACCGATAATTCATCGTTATCGTGAACATGTATTCTTAAATATTCGAAACTCTAAAATCGGTTCTTTTCATTTAAATTGCCGAACAATAAATATATATAAGGAGATCATACCAATAATAAGTGAACCAACAACTATTTTATTGATCCACCCAGTATTTCCAGCACTACTAAATCCATATAAAATCCCCTCCATAGTAAACAGATTAATATGCTTTCTTTTTTCTGTCTACTATAAGGGGATCACATCAGTTAGCTTACTTCTGTTTTTAATAATCCTTTTTTAGTTGTACTAAGTGATAAAATGAATAATCACTTAACCGAAACAATCAATTATATTTCCTGTTCTTTTAAAACTACAGAGCTACTCGATTTTTTATGAGGAAGCATATGGAACAGCATATTTAGGAGAATAGCTGTTACACTACCAGCAACAATCCCATTACTTGTTAAAATTTGTATACTATTGGGCAACTTAGCAAATATTTCTGGAACAACTGTAACACCTAAGCCCATTCCTACTGAACAAGCAATAATCATCGCATTTTCTGATGATTCCTTAATTACCGGTCCTAGCATCTTTATCCCTTGTGAAATAACCATTCCGAACATAGCAATCATAGCCCCGCCTAATACAGGTGTTGGAATAATGGTTGTTACAGCTGCAATTTTAGGAATAAAGCCTAAGGTAATGAGCATTGCTCCTGTTATCATAATAATTCGTTTCTTTTTTACACCTGTCATTTGAATTAGTCCAACATTTTGTGAAAATGCAGTATATGGGAAAGCATTAAAAATTCCACCTAGTATAATCGCTAAACCCTCTGCACGATAACCGTTTCCCAAGTCTTTTTCAGTTAATTTCCGCTCGGTAATATCCCCTAATGCAAAATACACACCTGTTGATTCTACTAAAGAAACAATTGCTACTAAAATCATTGTAACAATAGCAGACCATTCAAATGTTGGTGTCCCAAAATAAAACGGATGAGGTAAATGTAAATAGGAAGCATCTGTAACAGCTTGAAATTTAACCATTCCCATAACAGCAGCTACTATTGTCCCTGCAATTAGACCAAGTAAAATCGAAATAGATTTTATAAAGCCTTTTGTAAATCGATACATAAAAATAATAAATAAAAGCGTTCCAAATGATAAGGCGATATTAACTACAGAACCAAAATCACTTGCTCCCTCTCCACCGCCCATATTATTTATAGCTACAGGTATTAAGGTAATACCAATGATGGTAACAACAGATCCAGTAACTACAGGTGGAAAGAAGCGAACTAACTTACCAAAAAATCGTCCAACAAGAAAAACAAATAATCCAGATACAAGAATTGCACCGTATATAGCTGTTATCCCATACTCCGCACCAATTGCAATCATTGGACCAACAGCAGTGAAAGTACAACCGAGAACAACAGGAAGACCGATACCAAAAAAACGATTTTGCAGTACCTGTAAAATCGTAGCGACTCCACACATTAAAATATCAATAGCAACAAGGTAGGTTAGCTGTTCAGTGGTTAATCCGAGTGCGTCACCAACTATTAAGGGAACTAAGATTGCTCCTGCATACATAGCTAAAAGATGCTGTAAACCTAGGGCTGCATTTTTCATGTTAGTTCTCCTCCTTAAAAGCTACGTTTCCTTCTGATAATTCAGCAATCGTTGCCAGAGACTCCACTCGGTATCCAGCCTTGCGAATTGCTTCTCCGCCATTTTGAAATCCTTTTTCAATAACAATTCCAATTCCAGCAATCGTTGCTTTTGCCTGTTCAAGGATATCAATTAAACCGAATACAGCTTGTCCATTTGCTAAAAAATCATCCACAATTAATACGGTATCCTCACTTGAAATAAATGATTGGGAAATAGATATTTCATTGGTTTCCTCTTTGGTAAAGGAATAAACGCTCGCTGAATAAAGGTGATCCGTTAAGGTCAAAGACTTTCTTTTTCGTGCAAAAATCACTGGTGTTTGCAACACTAACCCTGTCATCACAGCAGGAGCAATACCAGAGGATTCTAAAGTTAAAATTTTTGTTATTCCATCGTCAGCAAACCGCTTTCCAAACTCTTTTCCAATATCCTCCATTAGTTCCGGATCAATTTGGTGATTTAAAAATGCATCCACTTTCAACACAGTGTCCGATAGCACCGTTCCTTCAGCTAAAATCTTTTGCTTTAATCGTTCCATGATGTCGTGCTTCCTTTCTAGGCAAATAATAATGAAATTCGAGGCGGCATTTCTACCGCAACCTTAAAAACATCCTCATTAGAAAAACTTGGCTTATCGCCAAGTCTTTAGCGAAAGCTGTAGTTTTTCTTATACTATAAACCATAAAATTTTATACTTTCCTATAGTATAAAAAACAAAAACTCGAAGCCCAGTTTCCGTAAAGAGAACTATGAACGGAAAACTGAACTTCGAGCGCAATATGCCAAGAAGTATTGTAATTGTATACAGTAGTAACATACAATTTTTTACCAGTCATTTTCATAGTCGGTTCATTTACGGTAAACCGGTAGAAACTTGCAGGCCATATTCCTGCTATTATATGAAAAACAGTATTTTTTTGAATGTAACTAGTATAGCATCTTAAGATGAATAAACAACCCCGTATCTAATAAAACTAACATTCTGATAATTGGCATAAAAAATTTCTCCAGGGTTTTTCTTCAATCTAATCAATCCAAACCGTTTCTCCTTCCGCTAAAATACTATTGCTACTCCGTCCATTCCAGAAATTCCAACCGGTTTCCGAACGGATCATGAATATAAAAGCGATTTGCGCCTGGAAGCCGATCATCATCGATAACATCGACTTTTTGACTTATCAGATGTTCTCTTAACTGTTTAAGCTGATTCACAAGAATTGCAGGATGTGCTTTCTTTGCTGGAAAAAAGGGAGTCTCCACGCCAATATGCAATTTTACAGAACCAGCTTGAAACCAGACACCACCATTCTTTTTCAATGTTATCGGTTTATCAATTTCTTCAAACTTTAATATCCCTTGGTAAAAGTCTCTTGCTGTTTGCTCCTCATTTTTTGGTGCAGCAAGCTGTACATGATCAATTTTTTCATAATTAAACGACATATTATCCCCTCCTCCAACTATAGAATAAGGCAAAAGTCAAAACCTTACTAATATCGTTTTTCAATCAATATGTATAATCATTTTTTATAGAGTAAAATAATACTATTCCAATATTATTAAAAATCAGAAAACAATAGTGCCACTATTTTTCTTAACTTATTATCGTCTCTCCACTAAAACGTAAGCCGGGCTCTTCCTCAAAACGATAATACATCGAATTTAGGATTTTAGTTCCTTCTGAACAAGTACATTAGAAAAACTTGGCTTGTCGCCAAGTCTTTATGGCGAAAGCTATCGTTTTTCTTATACTATAAACCATAAAGTTTTATATTTTCTATAGTAAAATAAAACGACCAAGCCTGAACAAGAAGCTAGTCGGTTAGATTTGCCAATTTCAAAAAAACAGGCCACAATTGCCGTATTTTGTAATAAAAAGTTTTAAACCACCACTTCACCAAGTGGGTGCTCGCAGAAAGCTGTCCTGTCCCCCGCTCGAGACGGCTCGACATTAAAGCTTCGATATAAAACTCCCTATTTCATCATTAGAGGTTAAAACTTAATAAAATACGTACATTGCAGCTTGTGATCCTATTATAACATTGCCACTAAAATTTTCAATGGTAAAAGGTAATTCTGTATTCTTTCGCAATGACAGCGCTTGCAAACTAGTGCAACAACTTATTGCTATAGTATGTTTATTTCACTAACATTTAATTGTGCTCATCCATCCTCTTTGCAGTTGATGTATCTTATCATTTTTCTATCACTAACATCTATTTTTCATAAGTTTACTTTTTTTATATTTCCACTTTTAAATTTTTGTGTTTTTCTTTTTCGCTCGTTCTTCCAGCTTAGACTTCGGCCGTTGATCTTTTGTATCTTCCTGATAGTCCTTGAAGATTTACACTACTATGAACTTGCTGTTTGCTGTATGAATCTTTTTGATAACTCATGATGGTACCTCCACATATAGTGTGGAACAACTCAATTCAAATATACGTTGCTTAAAATTCAAGAATTTTTATCATAAAAGATTCTCATATCGGCTTCTTAATGATCGTTTTAATACTTTTCCACTTGGATTTTTTGGAAGTGTTTCTGTAAAGATAATATGTTTTGGCACTTTGAACTTTGATAATCGTTCCCTGCAAAAAGCTTCTACTTGGGATGTTGTTAGGTTAGCTTGTTTTTTGGAGACAATGATTGCAGTAACTGCTTCGATCCAATAAGGATCAGGAATACTGATTACTGCAACTTCTTCTACTCCATCCAGCTGATAGATTACCTCTTCAACCTCTCTACTTGACACATTTACTCCACCAGTATTTATCATATCCTTTTTCCGATCCACAATGGTTATATAACCTCCTTTATCCATCACGCCTAAATCTCCGCTATGAAACCATCCATCGCGGAATGCCTGTGCTGTTTTTTCCGGTTCATGTAAATAACCGAGCATCGCATGTGGTGTGCGATGAACAATTTCCCCAACATTCCCTCGCGGTACTTCTTGACCCATTTCATCAACAATTTTAGTTTGGACATTTAAAGCGGGTTTACCAGCTGATCCCAGTTTTCGCAGTTGATCCTGAGGCTGTAAAACCGTAGCAAGTGGTGCAACTTCCGTCTGTCCGTAAAAATTCCAAAACCGTGCATTTGGCAGGCGCTCTGTCAACTCTTTTAGTATTTCTTTGGGCATGATGGCTGCACCGTAATAACATTTTGTTAAGGACGACAAATCACGTATAACAATATCAGGATGACGTAATAAGGAAATCCATACGGTTGGGGGGCAAAATAGTTGGGTTGCCGAAAATTCTTCTATCGTTTTTAAAATTAATTCTGGACTTGCGGAATCTAAGATAATTCCACTGCCGCCAGTGTAAATGCTTGGACCTAAAAATACATGTAACTGTGCACTATGATAAAGTGGCAAGGCATGAATGATTCGATCATTCGTTTCCATATTTCCTTCAACAATACAGCTTACATATTCACTGATTATACTTTGATGTGATAGCATAACCCCCTTTGGCTTTGATTCTGTACCACTCGTGTATAAAATATGGCATAAATCGGTATCATCAACATCTACCTCTACTATTTCTGTTGAAAACTGCTGTCTTTCTTCATCAAGCACAGACCAATTTTCTGTATGATCATCCATAGTATCCATCACATATTTATTGTTTATAACTAGTTCTGATGCTGCTTCATCTAAAAATGTCATAAATTCTGATGAACTAGCTAACCCTTTCACTCCCGCATGAGCAAGAATATAAGCAGCATCCTCGATACTAAGCATGTAATTAATAGGTACCATCACTATCCCTGCTCTTGCAAGCGCAAAATTTAAAATAACAAAATCTAAACTGTTTTTTGACATTACTGCTACTCTCTCACCTTTTTTAAATCCTTTCGCTAAAAAAGTATGAGCCGTTTGATTCACTAAAACATCTAATTGTTGATATGATATTTCTAGCTCTTTATACGTAATAGCAAGCTTATTCGGTGTTCGTTCGGTTGTACGGGTTAGAATATCCCCAAGTGTATTTCTTCTAGCTCGCTTTATTAATTGCCTGGCTTCAGCTGTTTTTTGTTTCACATTCCTCTTCTCCCTTCTCCCAACAAATAAAATATTGTTTTTATTATTTTAATTCAGATAATTCTAAAAAGCAAACAACCTACGTAGTGATAAAAAAGCTAAAAATGAGGAAATAAAATTCGGTTAGTGTGCAAAGTCATCTAATAGATAATACGAAATCATTTTTTATATTGTTATATCAAACTATTTGCTAAAATTTTATCCCTTTCACATAAAGTGAAACTTCATTCAGTAGGAGTTTTCTTCCATCTCCTACTGAATGTTAGTACCTAGAAGGGTATGACCTAAAGGCCCTTGAACGAATGGGCATTTAGGGGCGTTTTCTCCCACTTAGACCCTTTTGTATCAACTCGAGGCTCTTGAGTGGGAGTCTTAAGGCACCTTACATGCGGGATAAATATTGATAAAGCTTTGGCCAAAGCTCCGCAAATGTAGGAGCATCCTCTACCTGCTTAGGTGTAATTCCATGTATATTTATATTCATCGAGCGAAATTCAGCAAGTGGATGTATCAAACTATAATATTCATCAATAATATCCGTTTCATTAGCTATAACAATACCTACTGCACAGGGACTAGATCGTTTTTCGTTAGCTGTTTCAAAATCAATCGATACAAAGATTCATCTTATCAGCTTTCTTCGTTAAATCTAGTTTTTAAGATATTTCAAGAATATCCCATGCTGTAATAATTCCCAGTAATCTTTCTGAAGGATTCCCATGTCGTTATAAGTAATGCTTCTAATCGCCTTCCTATACTTGTGAGCTCTTTAAATAAATCTACAGCTTCATATATCGCTGTATCCTCAGCTATAAAACGGGAATTTTCCTCGTTTTCAAATGGTAGAACATCTTTGATTTGATAGCTGCTTTTGAGCTTTTCTTCGTGTTGCTCCATACTTGCAAGCCAGTTTGTAATTCCTTTTTGCGTTAATAATCCTTGATAAGCTTTCCCCTCATAAATCGGAAATTTAGATAACTTTTTTTCGTGAATTACTTTTAATGGTTTGCTTAATTCATCCGTATTTTGAAAACAGTAGACATACTTTTGCAAGGTGGGAATAACATACTTTGGTTCACTTAGTTCCTTTTCTATCGCTTCGATTTTTTCAACTATTTAATCATGTGGTTCCGCTATTGCATATGTCATATCAATCTTATTATGAACAATTGCATTACGCAGTTCTGCAAATTCCAACAGATCATCACTGTATTCCTTAATTAATGCATTGGAGTTTTTTAGGATCTTAACTGCTTTAGAAAAGCTGGCATCTTTTTTGTTGATGAGCAAATCTCTCAGCATTTTCTCAATGCGGTTAAACGAAGTTAAAAATCGGTCTGAGTTTTTGTACATTTTCCCGTGCTCCCTACCTTGCATCTCTTTTTGCTATAAAGTGAAACTTCCATGAGCGGGGGTTTTCTTTCATCCCCCACTCATGGTTAGTTAAACCAATCGGACATTTGACTTTCCGTTTATCCCCCACCTAGACTTCTTCGATCCCTCTTACTCCCCGAGGTGGAGGTCTTACTGCCAGTTAGATGTGGGATAAAACTAAACCATTCTATGTTCCATTTTATACATTTTATGTAAAGATTAAAAGTGTTCGGCATTCATTACTAACCTTCGTAAAATCTCAATTCAGAAAATAGAGTCCCCTTTTGCAAGTGTTCGAATCTTATTAATGATCACTTGCTCTTCGCAGTCGATCTTTTCATCCGCATAATATGCTAATTCTTTATGATTACCAATCATTACCGAGTGAGCCGCATGCTTAAACATTGTGATATCATTTGCATCATTACCAAATGCAATGTAATTGTTTTCCGCAATCCCTAGCTTTTTTAACGCACTCCATTTATCAATCCCTCTTGGGCTTATATCAATTATTTGCTCATTATGATGCTTATGGATCGTTACATCCAGCACTTCTAATTCCTTTAATAGAGCTGTGTAATCATTCATTATAACAATTAATATTTTCACTACTTGTGTTAATTGATTCACTGTCAATTTTTGTGCTAAGTTCCCTCGATCTACATTTTTAACGATTGGATGATCAACGGGGCCAGTATAAGCATAATCCCAATCACTATCAATAAGAAATGTTGCTTGATGTCTGTGAATCAATTTAAAAATAATACCCAGCTGCTCATTTGTAAACGTATGTGCATGGACTGATTTCCTATTCTTATAAATGAGCGAACCATTTCCTCCAATTAACGTATACGTATGAAACCGTTTATGTAAAACAGGAAGCATATCTCTTATTGGTCTAGCAGATGCAAAAATCACATCCTGCTCTAAAGAATGGAGGCAATTAAGAATGTTGCTGGATACTGGATTGCCTTGAAAGCAAATAGTTCCATCAAGGTCAAAGACAAAGTTCATGTTTTTCATTCCTTTGGTAATTTATTCGTATCATAATTTTAAATGTTTATGATCAAGATTAATGTAAAAATATAGCTATTTACTTTCACCTTAACTTGTTAAAGTAAGTGCTTTACCAACATTTTTCTTACTATTTCTTGTACAAAGATCTTGTGTACAAGAAGTCTCTAAATATAGCTTTTAATTCGATTAACGTTTAAACTATTGTATAGCGAAACTCCAGATAGCGCAAACCGCCCCCCAGGCAGCATCACGACTAAAAAAGTATTCTTCTCTTTTTTAGGACAGAGTATACTACGACAGCAATACATCGCGATTTTTGGAAGGACAAGTAACTATGAAAGAGTAGATGTTAACTTATCCTAAGAAGATCGAAGTTAGCTAGAGAACTCGACTTAGGATAAAAAAAGCTACTTCCCAAAAGAATTCACACTATAAAAATAGAATCATTTCAAAATTGGAATAAAAGTGCAAGTGTCTTGTCAGCCTCGACAAGAGCTAGAACTAGACAAAAATGCTTATTCCGCCAATCGCCCTTAAGGTATTAAAAGCTAGTTCCCTAAACCATAAAAAAATTTTCACATAGTAAAAAATCACAAAATTTATTGACAATATTTAAAGTTCTGCTATGCTGTAAACTATTATTTAGAAAAATAAACTATTAAACGAAAAGGAAGAAAGGAGAACCTTAAACCGATGTTACCTGATCAACATATACTTAGAATTCCAGGTCCAACACCAATCCCTCCTAGCGTCACATATGCAATGGCGCAACCGATGATTGGTCACCGCGGGCAAGAAATGAAAGAATTATTACAAACGGTTAAAGAAAAACTAAAACCAATCTTTGGTACGAAGGAAGATATTTTAATTTATACAGCTAGTGGAACTGCAGCGCTTGAAACAGCAGTAGTAAATGCTGTCCAACCTGGTGAAGAAGTGGTAATTATTGTAACTGGAGCCTTTGGAGACCGTTTTACAAAAATTTGTGATGAATATCACATTAAAATTTATAAATACGACGTAACATGGGGTGAAGCTGCTGATCCAGATCGTTTAGCTGAACTATTAAAAGCACATCCAAATGTAAAGGCTGTATTTGCAACTTTTTGTGAAACTTCTACTGCTGTCTTAAATCCTGTAAAAGAACTAGCAGAGATTGTTCACCGTGAGTCCAATGCATTATTTATTGTTGATGGTGTTTCATGTGTCGGAGGAACGGAAACAAAAATGGATGAGTGGGGACTAGATATTGTTGTTACTGGATCACAAAAAGCGATGATGCTGCCAGCGGGACTTGCATTTATTGCTGCAAGTGAACGTGCATGGAAAGTGATAGAACAAAACCCACATTCAAGATTCTATTTAGACATGCGAAAATATCGTGCTAAGCTTAGAGAGGATTCTACTCCTTTCACTCCAGCTGTTTCTTTACTGCAAGGTTTGAAGCAAGCTTTAACATTAATGGAAGAAGAAGGATTAGCAGCCATTTATAAACGTCATAACATAATGGCAGCTATGACTAGAGCAGCATTTCATGCATTAAATATTCCTTTACTGACAAAGGATGTCGATGCTTCTCCTACTGTAACAGCAGTAAAACCAAATGATTTCTCTTCAGAAGATTTGCGCAAAGTGCTTAGAACTAACTTTGGCTTAACTATTGCAGGGGGACAGCAACATTTAAAAGGGGTTATTTTCCGCATTGGGCATATGGGTTATTGTTCACCAGCAGACGTTTTGCAAACAATCAGTTTAATTGAATTGGGCTTACAACAAATCGGCAAAACAATTGAGCTCGGTACGGGTGTTAAAGCAGCTCAAGCTACTTATCTGGCTGAGTTGAGCTTGGTCTGATTTTTTTAAATTACCATTAAATTTCCTGCTCCATTCTGTTATACAGATTGAAAGATAGTAGGGAAGCGAGTTAGCAGTTTACAGCTTAACGTTATAGCTTTTTAGTAGCTCTAATAGTTAAACCTTTTTTTAAATTATTTATTACTACTGACATAGGTTAATAGGTATCGAAAGCTTCCTTATCACACCATTTTTTCCATCTAAGACATCGTTTAAGCTTTCGTTTTTATAAAGTGAAGATTCATTCAAGGAACGCGTTTTTTCTGCGTACGGTCTATCGCTATCGTAGTTTTTTTGTTCTGTTGTCCGAATCAATTGGGCATTTAGGTACCGTTCCCCACTTTGACTTCTTCGTGTTCCTTTAACTCTTGAAGAGGGAGACTTACGGCACCTTACATACGGGATAAAGTGAAACTTCATTTCGTGGATCCGATCCTGACTTTCTTAGGAAGAAGTTCAAAGTTTGCCTAGTCGCTACCGAGCGCTTAAACTAGACGAAGATACTTTTCAAAAAAATATCCACATCTAAGAACAAATATAACTTCCTAAACGAGAAAAAATAATGGAGGAGAAAAAATAATGGCATTTAAAGTATTAATCGCAGATCCTTTAAGTGATGATGGAATTGCTTCGTTAAAGCAAGCAGATAAGATAAAAGTTGATATTGGAACAGACTGGTCCAAAGAAGAACTTCATGAGCGTATTTCAGAATATGATGCGTTGTTAGTTCGTAGCCAAACTCAAGTGACACGTGATTTTATTATGAAAGCCAAAAACTTAAAAATCATTGGGCGAGCTGGTGTTGGTGTAGATAATATTGATTTAGAAGCTGCAACAGAACACGGTATTATCGTTGTAAACGCTCCAAATGGAAATACAAATTCAGCAGCAGAGCACACGGTAGCCATGATGATGGCTCTATCTCGAAAAATACCCCAAGCTTATTTGTCGTTAAAAAACAAGCTATGGGATAGAAAAAAATATATTGGAACCGAGTTAAAAAATAAAACGTTAGGAATTATCGGACTGGGAAGAATTGGTTCAGAAGTGGCGTATAGAGCCAGGGGACAACGTATGAACATTGTTGCGTACGATCCATTTCTTACTGAAGATCAAGCAAAGAAATTGGGTATTGAAATAGGCAGCTTGGAAGAAGTATTGAAAAAAGCCGACTTCATCACCATTCATACTCCATTGCTGAAAGAAACAAGACATCTGTTAAATAAAGAAGCGTTTGCCTTAATGAAAACCGGAGTCTATATCATTAATTGTGCACGTGGTGGAATCATTGATGAAGAAGCACTATATGATGCTATTGAGGAAAAGAAAGTAGCTGGAGCCGCACTTGACGTCTTTGAAGAAGAACCATTTTTCGAAAATAAATTATTGAATTTACCAGAAGTCATCGCTACACCACATTTAGGTGCAAGTACCGTAGAAGCCCAAGAAATTGTCGCTATTGATGTAAGTGAGGATGTCATTCGCTTTAAGAATGGGGATGCAGTGCGTAACCCTGTTAATTTACCATCTGTAACTAAAGAAGTATTAAGTGAAATTGAACCATACTTTCATTTAGCAGAAAAGCTCGGTCAGTTTCTTATCCATTTAGCTAAGGAACCCATTGAAGAAATCAATCTCTATTATTCTGGCGATGTCGCCAAAACTAAAATTGAACCAATTACTCGCAATGCAGTGAAAGGACTATTAACCCGTCATCTAGGCGACCATGTAAATGATGTCAATGCACTTTATTTAGCAGAGAAAAGAGGAATAACAATTCATGAAAACAAAACTTCTACCACTCAAGGGTTTACCAACTTGATTCGTGTCGAAGTAAGTACCAAATCAGACAAGCGAAGTGTTGCTGGCACATTACTTAACGGTTTAGGTCCACGAATTGTAAAAGTAGATGACTATAGTGTCGACGTAACACCAAAAGGCCATCTATTAGTTATTCACCATACCGACCAGCCTGGGGTCATCGGTAAAATGGGTAGTTTACTTGCTACAAAGCATATTAATATTGCAACAATGCAGGTGGATCGTGCAAAAGTTGGCGGTAATGCAATTATGGTTATGACTGTAGATCGCCACATTGAAAAGAAGGCGCTGGAAGCATTAGAAAAACTCGAAGAAATCCATGCTGCTATTGCCATCGATCTTTGATTACATGGAATAAATGTTATCCTTACGTATGGAATACACGAGGATAGCATTTATTTTTCCATTCCTTGCTATCTCATTCTCCCCTGAGCATTTCCATATCCCTTTTCTGTTACTCCAACTCAAGTCAAACTGTAATTCTTCTAACCTTTTCCTTTAACACCATAACAAGATCCCCTATCTCTTTCAAACTTTAGATTTTGTAATCCTCTTCCCTCTCTAGCTAACTATAATAAATTGACAATTTAATCATTTCTCATTAAAATTAATTTTATTATTTTATCGAAAATTACAATTACGGAAGGAGCTGCTTTTTTAAATGCACACGAATATTCCCCAAAAAGACATATCCTTTTGGTGGGCAATTTTTCCACTTATCATCATGATTATCTCCATGCTGTTAACCATTGTTGTTTTTAAAGGTGAACCACATGTACCATTGATTATAGGTACTGGAGCTGCTGCTTCGATTGCTTGGAAACACAACTATAAATGGAAGGAAATTGAAGAAATGATGTTTCAAGGAATAAGACTAGCACTTCCAGCTGTAATTATTATTATGTTAGTTGGACTTACGATTGGTGCATGGATTGGTGGCGGCATTGTAGCAACAATGATCTATTACGGTCTAAAAATTATTTCTCCCTCATTTTTTTGGTAACGATTACAATCATCTGCAGTATCGTTGCTTTGACTGTCGGGAGCTCTTGGGCTACGATGGGAACGATTGGTGTTGCAGGGATGGGAATCGGTATAAGCATGGGGATTCCAGCACCTATCGTCGCTGGTGCAGTTATTTCCGGATCCTATTTTGGCGATAAGATGTCACCACTATCTGATACGACAAATTTAGCAGCAGGATTGACAAATACAGATTTGTTTATTCATATTAAACATATGCTGTTTACGACGATCCCGGGTTTAATTATTGCACTTATTGTTTTTGCTTACATAGGTAAAGATGTCGGAAAAGCTTCCATTGAAAATGCAAGTATTGCCCAAACAATAGCCGATTTAGAGGCGAATTTTACTATATCACCTTACCTTTTGCTTATCCCATTGCTAATTATTATCCTCGTTATCTTTAAAGTGCCGGCTATTCCAGCAATAGCTGTTGGAATTATGATGGGATTTTTAGCACAGATTTTTATTCAAGGTGATTCTATTGCCTCTGGATTACATGTATTACAAAAAGGTTACTCCATCGAGACATCCAATGAAATGATTGCTGAACTATTTAATCGTGGTGGTTTAATGTCAATGATGTATACTGTGTCCATGACAATTGTCGCTATGACCTTTGGTGGGATCATGGAATACTCAGGAATGCTAAAAGCAATAATGGATCAATTATTAAAACTAGTTAAAACGACCGGAGCACTCATTACCTCAACAATCAGTGCTGCTTTTTTAACAAATGCTACCTGCTCAGAACAATACATTTCAATTGTTGTACCTTCACGTATGTTTATGAATGTATATAAAGAAAAGGGGTTACACTCTAAAAACCTCTCCCGTTCTTTGGAAGATGGAGGGACGTTAACCTCCGTATTTATTCCTTGGAATACATGTGGTGTATTTATCTATGCTACCTTAGATGTTCATGCCTTTAGTTATGCTCCATACGCCATTTTAAATTATACTGTACCAATGATTGCAATCCTTTATGCATTCAGCGGATTTACAATTGCCAAAACAGCTAAAGCAAAGCAAAACGATTATATCAGTGAAGCACAATAAGACTTAGAAAAATGTGGTGGTATGACGGAGGGAAAATAACGCTCACCAAACAAGCTCGTTTAGCAACTACAACGGAGAACTTCTTATTGAGATAAAGTGAAACTTATTTAAGGAGAACTTTTCTCCTTGAATGTTAGTTCAAACGACGGGAAGTGCAGATGTTGTCCTATCGTAGAAAAAGGCTTGAAGATTGCTAGTTGCTTGAACTCGTATGCTAGACGAAGCTACTTTCAAAAACTCCATCATGTAAAAACGGATATCGTTTCCTATACGATTAATTAATCCGTTATTTAATCTACAATATGAACCCTACCATAAATGGTATACGAACAATTCAGTACTGGGATAGATCCAAGCAAATAAACATGTTATTATGCAAAGAGGTGATTAAATGAATAGACAAATTATAGACCGTGGGAGACTTCGTTCTGGACAATCTTTTTACCTAAAAAAGTTAACTGTAAACCATCTTCGCGATATTTTAAAATTGCAACATGTAGTCGAACAAACAGTGGAGGGTGCTTCTTTTTTACAACCTCTTACCACCGAAGAATACAATTATATTTTATCTGGAAACGGATCAATGATTGGTATATTTATTCATGATCAGTTAGTCGCTTTTCGTGCCATGCTCATTCCAAATTCAAAAGATCCTGAGCATTTAGGGAGAGACCTTGGGCTTTTAGAAACAGAATGGTCGAAAATAATCTATTCCGAAATTTCTATCGTCCATCCAACATATCGAGGAAACCGCTTACAAAATTATATGGGAAAACAATTATTTAAACAAGTAGATAAACGTATATTTCGTTATATAGCAACTACAGTTGCACCATTTAATATTCCAAGTATTAAAGATAAACTTGCTTTGGGGATGAAAATATCTGCGTTAAAAGCGAAATATAACGGAAAATTGCGATATATTTTAATTCGTGACTTGCATATATCTCCAGATTACAATAACTATACAACAACGCAAATCGTTAACATGCAGGATATTAACCTACAAAAAAACTTGCTTGAAGCAGGTTATTGTGGAATCGCAATACAAAAAAAGAACGGTAATTATGATGTAACCTACGCAAAATAGTACCATCCATACCAAAAGCTTAAGGGATCGATTAACCACATTCAACTTAAGATCTCCTGACGAGATAAAGTGAAACTTCATTCCGTGCGCTTTTTACACGGAATGTTAGTTGAACCAATCGGGCATTTAGGTGCCGTTTTTCTCATCATGTTCGCAACATTATTAGCACATTTGAAATGAGAAAAATACGGATCCTTACATCCGGGATAAAGAAACATGCCTCTAAAACAGGGGGATGCCGACGCCTGAGCGAGAAGCCCGCTTTTAGTCGGCCTTCCTTTAGATTCGAGCCAATGTTAGTTTATTATAGAAAGAGATCGAAGTTTGCTTTAGCTTGAGCCCTTAATCTAGACCATAATACTTTCCAAGAAAGATATCCACAATGCAAAAAGAAGTATAGTTTCCCAGGCAATCAAAACTAGGCAATGCCATGTTTCAGTGAACGGGTACTTGCCTAGTGGCACTTTCTATTTTATACATGTTGGTTAATAAGTGAGAGAAATTCAGTTAAACTCTCAACCTCAAACGTTGGCAACCCATTAGTTTGAAGATCCTGTCGATTAATCCATACCGAGTCTACTCCGCTTCGTGATGCACCTAATATATCCGTATGCAGATTATCCCCTACCATAATCGCTTCATCTTCTTTTACGTCCAATTTCTCCAATGTATATTGAAATATAGCAGGATCAGGCTTCCCACTACCAAAGTCGCCTGACACAACAATCTCTTCAAAATAATCTTTTAGTTTTGGAGTCATTTTCAGTTTCGTTTGTTGTAAATCTGGTGAACCGTTCGTTAGTAAAGCCAGCTTAAAATCATTTGCTAAAGCATCTAAGACATCGAACGTATCTTCAAAAACAAATGGTTTCTTCTTTCTTACCTTAGGAAATGTTTCCGCTAATTCAATTGCCAATTGTTGGTCTTCAACACCTACTCCTTCTAACCCCTTTTCCCAAGCTTCCTTTCGATAAATAGGTGCGATTTCTTTTAACTGTTGAAACTCCTTTCCTTTATCATCAAAATCTCCCCAAAGTCCTTCGAAAGGGTTAATACCAATCATTTGTGTAAATGGGTAAGTGGAATAGGATGCGTATAATGACCGAGCTTTCTCTCGCACACTCTCCTCTAAATCGACTGGGTCTATCTTAGGGTTGATTTTATTTGCCTTGTTACAAGCTTCTTTGAACGATTCTGCTACACTCTTCTTATCCCAAAGTAGTGTATCATCTAAATCAAAAATAATTGCTTTACGCATCCATACAACTCCTTTTTCTGCTGCATATCTTACTAAAAGTATACAACATTTTACGAAAAATAAAAAAACTAATTAATTTAGGGTTGATTTTATTGAAAATATAGACTAATATAGTTATTAAAATTTTTACAGCTAAGGGGATATTGGCAATGGAAGAATGGACAGTTAAAGTTAATCGTTGTACAGTGAAGAAAGAAAAACCCAATACCGATCAATTGGAATTTGGTACCGTGTTTACGGATCATATGTTTGTTATGGATTATTCTGAGCCTTTGGGTTGGCAGGATCCGCGTATCGTTCCATATCAACCGCTATCTATTGATCCATCCGCAATGATATTTCATTATGGACAATCTGTTTTTGAAGGATTAAAAGCATACCAAACGCCGGAAGGAGATATCCAACTATTTCGACCGAAAAAAAACCTTCAACGTTTGAACAAGTCAAATGATCGCCTATGTATTCCAGCGATTGATGAAGCGTTTATTCTGGAAGCCATGAAGCAGCTTGTATATTTAGACAAAGAATGGATTCCAACTGCAGAAGGAACTTCTCTTTATATTCGTCCATTCATTATTTCAACGGAGCCTTATATCGGAGTAGCGCCATCACATCAATACAAATTTGTGATTATTCTATCACCAGTTGGAGCTTATTACAAAGAAGGGATTAATCCAGTAAAAATTGCGGTTGAAAATCAATATGTTCGGGCGGTAAAAGGCGGAACTGGTGAGGCAAAAACTGGAGGAAACTATGCAGCCAGTTTAAAAGCTCAAGAGCTTTGTGCTAAAGAAGGGTTTACACAAGTATTGTGGCTGGATGGAGTAGAGAAAAAGTATATTGAAGAAGTAGGAAGCATGAACGTATTCTTTAAAATTAATGGAAAAGTATATACTCCTGCTTTAAACGGCAGTATTTTAGAAGGTGTAACCCGGAACTCCGTTATTCAATTACTCAACCATTGGAATATCCCGGTAATTGAAGACAGAATCTCCATGGAGGATTTGCATCGAGCCTATATGGACGGTAAGTTGGAAGAAGCGTTCGGTACGGGTACAGCAGCAGTCATTTCACCAATCGGTCAACTACGCTGGGAAGGTAAAGACTTATTAATCAATGACGGAAAGACTGGTGAACTATCAAAATCATTATATACGACTTTAACTAACATTCAATATGGAAAAGAAACGGATCCATTTGATTGGATTGAGAAAGTTAGTGAGTCGCACACTGTTAAACATTAATTGCACTTATTTCATTTAAACACATTGAATTAACAGAGTACTATTATTTAGTGCTCTGTTTTTATTTTTATTTACGGAATATTCCATCAAACTGTATAATAAGTGATTTACAACTACTACTTGGAAAAAACTTATTTCTCCTTAAGATTAACGAAAAGACAATTGGTACGTATAATAATACCAATTCATTTAAATCACACTTTTTTGATAAGAATTATAGGATTAGGAGGTATGAGATTGTTTTTACAGCTAAATCACGTTGGAAAAACATTTTTAGATAAACAGAAACAAACTTCCTACGAAGTATTTTCTGATCTTCATCTCACAATCCAGGAAAATCAGTTTGTCTCGTTCTTAGGACCGTCTGGATGTGGAAAGTCTACGCTCTTATCGATGATTGCAGGACTTGAGCATACAACAAAAGGAGCAATTACTCTTCATGATCAAATGATAACTAAACCTAGTCCGGATCGCGGAATGGTGTTTCAACAACCGGCTCTCTTTCCCTGGCTTGATGTTAAAGATAATATTATGTTTCCATTAAAAAATAAATTGCCAAAAGAAGCGGCAGAAAAACAAGCAGATCACTTTTTAAAAATGGTACAGTTAAGCAAATTTAAACATCATTATATTTATGAACTATCTGGCGGAATGCAACAACGGGTTGCGATTGCTCGGGCCTTGGCAATGGATCCTTCAGTTTTATTAATGGATGAACCATTTGGATCCCTGGATGAGCAAACACGCTATATTCTTCAGGATAAATTGTTAGAGATTTGGCAAAAAACAAAGAAAACGATTCTATTCGTAACGCATAGTATTCATGAAGCGGTAAAGCTATCTGATCGAATTGTCGTGATGGGGACTCGACCTGGACGAATTATTTCGGACATTTCTATTAATCTGCCAAGACCACGAAAACGAGATGACCAGAAAGTTATTACTTTAGAAAAAGAAATTATGAGTCTGTTAAAAATTGAAATTAATAAAGTATTAAAGGAAGAGTTATCTAATGAAGTTCAACCTAGCAATTAAACGTATCATCTTTCTCTTTGCTGCTCTTTGCATCTGGGAAATCATCTATTCTTTAAATGTATATTCCGCCATTGTTTTTCCTTCTCCTGTTACTGTTTTTGTAGCCTTATATGAAGGTCTTATCAGTGGTGATTTTGTAATAGCACTTGGAGCTAGTTTTAAGCATTTGATTATTGGGATGACCTTTGCCATTTTATTTGGCACCATTATCGGCGTTATTCTAGGTAAATCAAAGCAGGCAGATGAGACAGCTGGAATGTACTTAATTGCCCTGCAAAGCATTCCAAGTATTGTTTGGGTACCGCTTTCAATCATGTTGTTTGGATTTACAGAGTTTTCCGTTATTTTTGTAGTTGTGTTAGGAGGAACATTTGTCGTAGCTATCAATGTCAGATCGGCTGTACAAAATGTCCCGCCTCAGCTGATTAGAGCAGCCAGAACCATGGGAATAAACGGATTTCAGCTATTTTATCGAGTAGAAATACCAGCAAGCATTCCGTACTTTATGACTGCACTTCGACTCGCCTGGGCATTTAGCTGGCGAGCATTAATGGCAGGCGAATTACTAAGTAATGGTCCAGGACTTGGGTATTCATTAAGCTATGCACAGGATTACGCGAGAATGGATCAAGTTATTGGCATTATCATTATTATTGGTATGATTGGTGCAATTGTTGACCATTTACTATTCACGAAATTAGAAAAAACCGTAATGCAACGATGGGGCTTACTGAAATGAAGGGATGTGTAATAATTTGAAAAAAATAATTGGATTTATACTTTTATTTTCATTGTTGAGTACACTGTTAACGGGTTGCGAAAAAAATCAAAATGATAAGGAACAGAAAGAAATAACGATAGGTTATTTCCCCAATATTAATCATGTTGCAGGTATGGTAGCTGAAGAAAAAGATTTCTATTTAGAAACACTGCCTAATGGCGTCAAAGTAAAGTATCAATATTTTCCTGACGGTTCTGCTTTTATGACCGCAGTGGAAACCGGAGAAATTGAGGGTGGGCTTGTCGGGCCTGGCCCAGCTATGAATCATTTTGCCAGCGGGGCAAAAATTAATATCGTTGCCTCTGGATCAACAGGAGGAACCGTGATTATGTCACGGAAAAACGCAGGAATAGACAGTCCACAAGACTTGGCGGGAAAAGCTTTTATCTCTCCGCGTGTTGGTTGTACACATGATGTGCAGTTTGAATCGCAAATGGAAGATGACTATAAGTTAACATCCGATCGTGTAAATGGGCAAATGAAACATGTTACCGGTAAACCAGCTACTTACCATAGCATGTTTACTTCCAAAAAGGTAGATGTCGCTACTGTACCCGAGCCCTGGGCCTCTTTTATTGAAGAAAAGGGCAGTGGCAAAGTATTAATTGACACAGATGATGTTGCATGGGGAAGAACACTTCCGGCAGCTGTGTTCGTAACCTCCCAAGAATTAATAGATAAGGATCCAGAGCTTGTTCAAAGCATTGTAGATGGACATAAACAAGCTATCGAATTTATTAGTAAAAATCCGGATGAAGCAAAGGAAATAGCTATCCATAAAATCCAAGAAATTACGGATCAAAAGCTTTCTAAATCAGTCATTGATAGGGCGTGGAGACGGATTGACTTCACATATGAAATAGATGAAAATGTTCTTCAGGAGTTTTCCGATGCTTCCTACGAACTAAAATTTTTAAAAAGAAAACCGAATTTAGAAGGATTAGTCAATCCACGCTTTTTAAAATAAAACAAATTTTATAATTTTTCTAGACAGTAAAAACAGACGCTTTTCTTCTTTCTTGCTTAGGCAAAAGCACAAGCTCAAATGAAGAAAGAGCGTCTATTTTCTAATTAGATCCCTTTAGCACTAGAAATACTAAATAATCATGTACTTTCACTATGAAATCATTACTTTACAAATATCATTGGTAAATTCAACTGGATCATTAACAGGTAAGCCTTCGATAAGCAGTGCCTGATTATACAATAAATTTGTATATAAGTTGAGTTTGTCCTTATCATTGGATAAGGCATCTTTTAATGCTTGGAACACTTCATGATTTACGTTTATTTCCAATACTTTATCTGCTTTTATTTGCTGATTATTTGGCATCGTATTAAGCACTTTTTCCATTTCCAATGATATTTCACCATCCGCAGTCAGACATACTGGATGTGATTTTAAACGTTTGGAAGAACGGACATCAATTACTTTTCCAGCTAATTGATCTTTCATATATTTAAACAATTCTTTGTTTTCCTCTTTTTCTTTTTCATCTGTTGAATCGTTTGTCTCTTCTTCCAAGCCAAGATCGCCACTTGAAACAGACTTAAACTCTTTATCTTTATACTTCATTAACATCTTTATCGCAAATTCATCGACTTCTTCCGTAAAGTACAACATTTCATATCCTTTATCAGCTACTAATTCTGTTTGTGGTAACTTCTTAATTCGATCAATTGATTCACCTGCAGCATAGTAGATATACTTCTGATCTTCCGGCATTCGGTTTACATATTCTTCTAATGTCACTAATTTTTCTTCGGTGGAAGAATAGAACATTAATAAATCTTGCAAGGTTTCTTTGTTTGCACCAAAGTCATTGTAGACGCCAAATTTCAACTGTCTACCAAAAGCCTCATAAAACTTCTCATATTTTTCGCGATCATCGCGCTGCAATTGCAGTAATTGTGTTTTTATTTTTTTCGTGATATTTTTAGCAATGACCTTTAATTGGCGGTTATGTTGTAACATTTCACGAGAGATATTTAAAGATAAATCCTCTGAATCTACCAATCCTTTAACAAAGCTGAAATAATCAGGAAGTAAATCAGCACATTTATCCATGATCAAAACACCATTTGAGTAAAGCTCAAGTCCTTTTTCGAATTCCTTTGAATAATAGTCAAACGGAGCATTTTCAGGTATGAATAAAATTGCGTTATAACGGATGGTTCCATCTACATTAATATGCATGGACTTCAATGGTTTATCAAATCCATATCGTTTCTCTTGATAAAAGTTAATATAGTCCTCTTCCGTTAACTCACTTTTATTCTTTTTCCAAATCGGAATCATACTGTTAATCGTTTCTTCTTCTACATAGTCGACATATTCATCGCTATCTTCATCTTTCGGCTTTTTCTTAGTTATATCCATTTTAATTGGATAACGGATGAAATCAGAATATTTCTTAATAATTTCTTGTAAACGATGTTCCTCAAGAAATTGATCAAATGAATCTTCTTCGGTATTTTCTTTTATTTTTAAGATAATTTCTGTTCCTACTTGTTGTTTTTCACTAGGGGTAATCGTAAATCCATCTGTACCAGATGATTCCCATTGATAGGCTTGTTCACTATCAATCGATTTACTAATAACGGCCACCTTATCAGCTACCATAAACGCCGCATAAAAGCCAACACCAAATTGACCGATAATATCAAAACCATCTTTTATTTCTGTATCATTTTTAAAAGCAAACGATCCGCTTTTAGCAATCGTTCCTAGATTCGTTTCAAGTTCTTTCTTGGTCATACCAATTCCTGTATCAATAATCTTCAATGTGCGTTCTTCTTTATTCGGGATGATTTTAATATCATAATCTTCCTTATTAAAGGTTAGGCTTTCATCTGTTAAACTGCGATAATACATTTTATCCATCGCATCACTGGCGTTGGAAATTAGCTCACGCAAAAACACCTCACGTTGTGAATAAATGGAGTTAATCATTAGTTCGAGTAATCGTTTCGATTCTGCTTTAAACTCTTGTTTAGGCATAAAACCCTCTCCTTCCAATGAACTCATATGTTTTAATATCATAAACTCTACTTCCTGTCAATATACGAGACTTGCCCCTCTAATTGCTATTTTTATGATGTCGCGCTAATTCTGTAATATAATCAAAAAATAAATCCCGCTCTACTTCATAGACAAGATTCACTGGCCTCCCTGTGTCACACAGTTCTGTTCTCCCCTGACTTTTTCCATCAGGATGGACAATACAACGTACCTGTTTCTTTTTTACTAAATCACTATTTCCTATTGTTGCAGTCGTTAGTACATCCCATAAAAAATATGTTGAGTTGGTTTGAAAATGAACAAGCGGAGGTACCATTGCATAACATTGTCCTAAGAAATCGATACCTATATCTGTTCTTTCTCTTGCCCATCTATTTCTGACATCAACAGTTAAGGGAACCATATTCGTACTCTCTAAGGCTACTAAATCTATCTCGATATTGCTCTCCCATACTTTATGTACAGCTTCTGGGTCCCAAAAAGCATTCCATTCCGCTGTCCCGTCATGCTCAGGTTCTTCCACATTTCCTGTTTCTAGGAAGGTTCCACCCATCCAAGCTAATTTGTCTATTTTTCTTTCAATATCCGGCGCTTCCTCCAGTGCTCTTGCCAAATCTGTTAATGGTCCAACAAATACTAGTGTAACAGGCTCATCACTCTTACGCAGTATTTCCACTAGATGCTTATGACTTGGCAGTGTAATTGTTTCGGTTTGGATTGGTAAATGCTCATTTAAAATCGGCAATGCGTCTACATAAAAGGCATGCATACGCCATTCTTTTGGAAAAGGATTTTTTCCGCGTGATGTAGATGCCGCTACTTCTATACACTTCCCTTTGCCGAACCGATCAATGATTTTACGGCTCGCATAAACGGCAGGCTCAAGATAACAATCTGCGGGTATGACTCCGACACCAACTAAGTCAATGTCTTCCATTTGCAACAATAAAAATAAAGAAATTAAATCGTCTACACCACCATCATGATTTAAATATACTTTCTTCTTCATGCTTGTCCAAAAGTCCTCCTCACTATATATTTCTATCGATTGATAAGTAATATTGTCTCAGGTTTTAGCTGCCATTACAAATGATAAGAGAAGATTATGACACGTTAAGTGCATGTTCAAAAAGGAAATAAACAGACGAGATCGTAGTGTATCGGTGTCGATGTTTTTCTTGTCCTTGAAAAGAAATACGCTTTTTCTGCGTGCGATGTATTGCTGTCGTAGCTTTTCTTGTCCTTGAAAAAGAAATACGCTTTTTCTGCGTGCGATGTATTGCTGTCGTAGCTTTTCTTGTCCTTGAAAAAGAAATACGCTTTTTCTGCGTGCAATGTATTGCTGTCGTAGCTTTTCTTGTCCTTGAAAAAGAAATACGCTTTTTCTGCGTGCGATGTATTGCTGTCGTAGCTTTTCTTGTCCTTGAAAAACCGCGATGTGTCTCTGTCGAAGTTCGAGAGAGCATAGTGTATAAAGTTAGAAAATTACCCTCGTCAAAGGGGAATTTTTGATTCTATGAACATCCCTTTAAAGTTGGGTGCTATTATAGAAACAGAAAGAGAGTATGAAAGAAGTCTCTATAGCCTGATTAAAAATTTTCTGGTACTTATCCAGCTAACCTTTGCTATACTTACAAAAAAACAATCCCAAATCATAGTTATGATTATATCTTTTAACATAGAAAAAAGGGCTCAGGTCAAACTGAGCCCTTAATGGTTGTTCTGTCTATATTCTTCAATTTCTTGTCTTGCGTTATGAAGCTTTTCAAATGTTTGCTGAAATTGTGGATTTTCTAATGCCTGTTCGCCTGCATGATGCTGTGTAGTCTTTAATAAGCTATCTACTTGTAACAATTGTTGTTGTGCTTGCAGGAGCTGTTCTTCATCTCCATTCGTCTTAGCTTCTTGCAATAGCTGATATGCTTCCGTAAATTGTTCTGTCGCTAATTCAATTTGCTCGTGGGGATATTGACTTTCCATAAACCAACCTCCAATAAGTTTATTCATTCACTTTTATATGTTGTCTTTTTATACCAATTTTATGTATATGGGACTTGGGGTATATGAACAACCCTTCGTTGCTACTTGTGCATAATTGTTAGTTAAGAAAGCTTTTATCGTAAATAAAATTTAGCTAGCAACAAGCCTAGAAAAAGTAATAACAAAACCAAAAATTTTTTATAGTTTATTATACGAAAGAATCACCCGTATTCCTAAAAGGGTACGAGTGGATTCTTTCGGAACGCCTTATTTGAAAATTCTCTTATCATAAAGTGAAACTTCATTCAGTAGGAGTTTTCTTCCATCTCCTACTGAACGTTAGTACCATAAGGGTATGACCTAAAGGCTCTTCTCACGAATCGGGCATTTAGGTGCCGTTTTCTCCCACTTAGACCCTTTTGTATCAACTCAAGCTCTTGAAGTGGGAGTCTTACGGCACCTTACATACAGGATAAAACCATTAGATAATTTTTCCCGGGTTTAAAATATGTTTAGGATCCAATGCTGTTTTTAGCTTTCGCATCACTTCAAGTGCTTCCCCATGCTCTTTTTTCTGATATTTAGTTTTACCAATACCAACACCATGCTCACCTGTACATGTTCCACCGCAAGCTAATGCAAAAGAAACAATTTCTTCATTTACCTTATTAGCCTTAGCAAGATCATGGGGATTATTAACGTCGATCATCATTAAAATATGATAATTTCCATCACCAACATGTCCGACAATTCCCCCTGGAAGCCCGGAAGCATCGACAGCTTTCCGGCCATGTTTGATTGCATCCGCTAATTTAGAAACAGGCACACAAATATCTGTTACCATTTGTTTTTTTCCCGGATAATGGTGCAAATATGCATAAGCTGTATTGTGTCTTGCTTCCCATAACTGATTTCTCAGAGCAGTATCTGATTCAAATGCTAAATCCTGACATTCATGGTCGTGTAATATTTCCTTTGCAAAAGCAACATCCTGCTTTAGACCAGCTTCATTACCGTGAAATTCTAAAAAAATAGTTGGAGCTTCAAAATAAGTGGTATCATTAAATTGATTAATCTGCTTCATGGATTGTTCATCCACTAATTCAACCCTTGCTACAGGGATTCCCGCTTGCAACATATGGATAACAGCTTCAACAGCATCATCCAATGTTAAAAAGGTCGCTCGTCCTGCCATCATTTCCTCTGGGATACCATGGATTTTTAACGTAAGCTCTGTAAAACAACCTAATACTCCTTCCGAACCAACAAATAAACCATTTAAATGTATTCCGGAAGATGATTTTGCTGCCATACTCCCTGTATGAATAATTGTACCATCTGCCAATACTACTTCTAAATCACGAACCTGGTCCCGCATAACCCCATATTTTACAGATGTAGTTCCACTTGCATTCGTTGCAGCCATTCCCCCTAAGGTTGCATCTGCTCCAGGATCAACGGAAAAAAATAATCCATATTTTTTCAGTTCTTTTTCCAGTTGTTTTCTTGTTACCCCAGGTTGTACCTTCACTAGAAAATCATCAGGCAGCACTTCTAAAATTTGATTCATCCATGAAAAATCAATCGTAATTCCTTTTTGATATGGAATGACACTACCTTCTAAACTAGACCCTAATCCGAAAGGGACGACCGGTATCCGATTTATAGCCGCCACTTTCATCACTTCACTAACTTCCTTCGCTGATTTTGGATAAACAACAACATCCGGTAATTCCGGTGTATGGTACGATTCATCTGAACTATGCTGCTTTCGGATTGTCTCGTTCGTACTTATTTGTCCAGATGGTAAGACTTGCGCTAGTGCTTCTAAGACGGACAATGCATCTCCCTCCCTTTTTGCTTTTAGAATGTATATCTATTTAATTTTAAACAATGGGAATAGTAGAACAATTAAATGCACAACTATGGATTTTTTTATATTACATAACGGTTGTACCCTTAATAAACAAAGGGGATTCATTACAAATTTTATCCCATTTATATAAATAATTACATGTAATTAAATCCTGTTTCTTCTGACCTTCATTGCAATAACAATTAAGATACTGGTGTTCCATTTTTCACCCTTTGATCTGGTGCTAATAACACAACATCACCTGCTTTTGGTACGCCCCCTAGAACAAGTACTTCCGATTTAAACCCGGCGATTCGCAGAGATGGAAAATTAACCACTGCTGTTACCTGTCTACCGACTAAATCTCTGGGTTGATACCGTTCGGTAATTTGGGCAGATGATTGTTTTATCCCTAAATTACCAAAATCAATATACAGCTTAATTGCTGGTGTCCTCGCTTCGGTAAAAGGCTCTGCCTTCGTTACCGTCCCAATTCGTATGTCTAATTTTTGAAAGTCCTCCATACTTGCCATAAAAAACACTCCTTTAAAAATGATCTAAAGTCATCAGAAAATCCTTGTAGGTTTAAACTCAATACTGTACTTCCATTGTGAAAGTCTTAAGACGCGTCTTTTCTTATTGGCTAGGAAACGATATCCAAACGGATATCTTTTTTAAACATAGCTTCGTCTAACCTGAGGTTCGTACTGCTAGCAAACTTCGACCTTCTCCCTACGATAAGTCAACATCGGTTCGAATCTAAAGGAAGGCCGACTAAAAGTGGGCTTCTTGCCCAATGTCGACATCCCCCTGCTGCAGACATGTTTTCTTTATTTTGAATGTAAGATGCCGTATTTCATTTGAAAAATGTTAGCGACACATCGCACGAAGAAAAAGAGATTGTCTTTTTCAAGGACAAGAAAAGCTACGTTAGCGGCACATCGCGATTTTTTCAAGGACGCTTGCCAACTTAGCTTTTTCACTTTATCCCGCATGTAAGGTGCCGTAATTCTCCCCCTTCAAGAGTTAAAGGAACACGGAGAAGTCGAAGTGAGAGATAACGGCACCTAAATCCCCGATTCGTTCAACTAACATTCAAGGAGAAAAGCACTCCTTAAATGAAGTTTCACTTTATCCCGCATGTAAGGTGCCGTAATTCTCCCCCTTCAAGAGTTAAAGGAACACGGAGAAGTCGAAGTGAGAGATAACGGCACCTAAATCCCCGATTCGTTCAACTAACATTCAAGGAGAAAAGCACTCCTTAAATGAAGTTTCACTTTATAGAAATTATCCAGTTTGTACGTTGTTAACCGAAACATGAGTTTTTGTGTCTAGTTTATAGTTCAAGTGCTTGCCTTTTGTTAAATTATTATTCCCGTATTTGTCCTTCTCCATATATATAGAATTTACTAGATGTAAGTGCAGATAGCCCCATTGGCCCTCTTGCATGTAGTTTTTGTGTACTAATACCGATTTCTGCACCATATCCGAATTCAAATCCATCTGTAAACCGTGTTGAAGCATTATGATAGACTGCTGCTGCATCAACATGTTGCTGGAAGAACTCCGCATTTGCTCTATCACTTGTAATAATTGCTTCTGAATGCTTTGTACCATACGTATTTATATGGTCAACTGCTTCTGTACATGAATCAACCACTTTTACACTAATTGCTAAATCAAGGTATTCAGTTTGCCAGTCTTCTTCCGTTGCCCTGACTGCTTTTGGGAAAGCTTGAGCAACTGTTTCATCTCCGTAAATAACCACTTGATTCTGCTGTAATTGACCTAACAAATGAACGCCATGTTCATGGAACCATTCTTTATGAATTAATAAAGATTCAATCGCATTACAAACGGATGGTCGTTGTAATTTAGCATTTAGTACAATGTTTTTCGCTAAATTTTCATCAGCAGATGCATCAATAAAGATATGACAATTTCCTGCGCCAGTTTCAATGACTGGAACAGTAGAAGAACGAATCACTGTCTCTATTAAATTTTTCCCCCCTCGAGGAATCAATACATCTAAATACTCATTTAATGTAAACAGTTCTTTTGCCGAATCTCTGCTCGTATCTTCGATTAACTGTACTGCATCCAAAGGTAGTTTACTTTTGGACAAAGCCCGATGAATAGAAGCCACTAATGCACGGTTTGAATATTTAGCTGAAGAGCTTCCCCGTAGTATAACAGCATTCCCTGTTTTTAAAGAAAGTGTTGCAGCATCAATCGTTACATTTGGTCTAGCTTCATAAATCATGCCGATAACTCCGATTGGGACGCGTTTTCTTTCAACCCGTAAGCCATTATCCTTTGTAATCGTCTCAAGTACTTCACCAATAGGATCTTGTAAATCGATTAATTGATATATCGCATCATGCATTCCTTTAACTCGGTCCTTATTTAACATAATCCTATCTAAGACCGATTCGGATAAACCTTTCTGTTTTCCATCCTCTAAATCCTTTTGGTTTTCTTGCAAAATGTCCTCCTCATCCTGTAAAAGCTGATCAGCAATTAATCGAAGGGCTTCATTTTTCTCCGCCGTAGTTACCCCATTTAATTGATAACTAGAAGCCTTCGCAAGTTTTCCTTTTTTTTGTACTTCTGACATGATACTCCTCCTCCTATTTATGAATAGCTAGTAATGACACTAGTTGCTAACCTATACACTCATCCTTTATGTTAGCCTTACCCAGCGATCCCGATGAATCACCCTTGAAGATAGGCTAGGCGTGTTGCTGTTCCTTAATGCTATTTCTTTCATGACAACATCTCTTGAACAACTGACTTCGCCTTTTCCGATTAGTCCTTTGCTTCCATAAACTTCTACGACATCTCCTTCTTTAAAAGCACCGGTTACTTTACGAATCCCAGCAGCAAGAAGGCTTGCACCTTGATGTAAGAGGGCTTCCTCTGCCCCACCATCAATATAGATTTGCCCGGTTGGCTCTGAATGTAGCGCAATCCATTGTTTATTTGTGGTAATCGATCCTTTTGCAGGATTAGAGATATACGTACCATCTCCGTTTCCTTCGATTATGTTTAACAGCTTATCGCTACCTTGTCCTGTACCAATAAAGACACTAACACCTAATGAAAGTGCCATTTTAGCAGCTTCCAACTTTGATTTCATTCCTCCTGTTCCGACAGCAGAGCCATTAACATCTGCTAAAGCAATCATCTCCTCTGTAACATTATCCAAATAATCATATTTTAACGCATTTGGATTGTGACGAGGATTTCCATTATATAAACCATTTATATCGGTTAGCATAATTAATTGATCAGCGTGCACGATCCCACTTACTAAAGCAGAAAGCATATCATTATCACCAAAAGTAAGCTCTTTAATCGATACCGTATCATTTTCATTAATAATCGGAATAACACGACGCTCTAAAAGTTCCATTAGCGTATTAAATGCATTTTTGTACCTTTCTCGATCTTTAAAATCATCTCTCGTTAATAATAACTGTGCGGCTCTTAAATCGAACTCTGAGAATTTTTCCATATATGTCTGAATCAATAGTCCTTGACCGGCTGCTGCAGCCGCTTGTTTTCCTTTTAAAGTAACCGGTCTGGACGCATAACCAATTTGTGGAAAACCTGCAGCAACCGCTCCCGATGAAACTAAGATAACATCATGATTGTGTTCGCGAAGCTTGGCAATAGCTTGAACATGTTCTGTCAGTTTTTCTTCGTCCATCTCTCCATGTACATTTGTTAAAGAGCTACTTCCAATTTTGACAACAATTCTCTGTTTCACTTTACATACTCCTATTCCCAATATCTTTTCAAATTATAATGGTTTATTTCTTGTAAAAAAAGCCCAATCATCCTTAGAAATAAGGACGAAAGAGCTTCTTCCGCGGTACCACCTATTTTGAATGTGTCAAATCACATCCCGCTTTCATTCAATAACGCCGAGATAGCGCTCACTTTTGTGAGACTCGAAAGGCAGGTTCTGTGGCTTCAAGTGTAGGAAGCTTCCAGCTATTAACTTCCTCTCTCTGGCACCGAACAAACCACATACTATTCCTTTCTTACCGTTCAACTATGTTTTATAGATATTATGGATAGAAAAACAAGGAATGTCAACTGTTTTTACAAGTTTCCTTTGCAACCTTTTAACCAATTAGTACTTTATTTCCCTTGTTTATCTGCCAATTTGTACATTTTTCGATTCCGATCGTTTTATAAAAAACGATAAAACTAGTGCAATAATCGCAAATAACCCAGCGACAATAAAAGAAATATTTACCCCGTGGATCAAGCCTTCTACTCCTTTATCAGGAAGTGCTGTACTGGTCATAACAGTTACTAATAAGGCTGTCCCAACTGCACCAGCTACTTGTCTCATTGTATTATTCATTGCCGTTCCATGGGGAATCAAATGGAAAGGTAACTGATTTAAACCAGCTGTTGTTACAGGCATCATAACCATAGCTATTCCCAGCATACGTATTGCGTTTACGGTAGCTAAATACGTAAATGTTGTTGTTATAGATAAATTGGTAAACATAAACGTTGTTATCGTTACAATCGTTAAACCGATAATGGAAAGCCAGCGTGCACCAAATTGATCAAATAATCTGCCGGTAATTGGATTCATAATTCCCATTACAACTGCTCCTGGTAAAAGCATTAAGCCCGATTCCAAAGCAGAAAAACCAAGCATATTTTGTGCAAGTAACGGGAGAATAACTGCAGCCCCAATCATAGCCATAAAGGTAACCATACCTAGCGCAGTCGTAAGCGAAAATATTGAATAACGAAACACGCGGAACTCAAGAATTGGTTGTTCTAGCTTCAACTGTCTGAGGATAAAGAAAGTCAACGTAATAGCGCCAATAATTAACGAAAGGATCACCTGTATGCTTCCCCATCCACTATTACCAGCAACACTAAATCCATATAATAGTCCACCAAAGCCTAGTGTTGAAAGAATAATAGATAGAACATCCACCTTTGGATAAGTTTGTTTGGTGATGTTTTTCAAAATAAAATAAGCAATAATGATATCAAGGATAACTATTGGTAATATGACATAAAACACACTTCTCCACGGAAAGTGTTCAACTAGCCATCCAGATAAAGTCGGGCCAATGGCTGGTGCAAAGGCAATAACTAATCCAAACATTCCCATCGCTGTTCCACGTTTTTCCATTGGAAAGATGAGAAATAAAATGGTTTGCATTAATGGCATCATTATTCCCGCAGCAGCAGCCTGAGCCACGCGTCCGGCCATCAACGTAGAGAAATTAGGAGCTACCGCACAAATAAGTGTCCCAATAGCAAACATACTTAGTGCAGTTAAAAACAATCCCCTTGTCGTAAAACGTTCAATTAAAAATGCAGTAATAGGTATCATTATCCCGTTAACTAGCATAAAAATAGATTGCAACCATTGAACGGTATTAGCATCCAACTGTAAATCGACCATAATTTTAGGCAATGCTGTAGCTAATAACGTCTGGTTTAAAATAGCGACGAAAGCTCCCGAAATAAGTACGATAATTAATGGTACTTTATTTATCTCTGTTGGATCATTTGTTGGCGTATTTGTAGTATTCATATTTTCTCTCCTTTCTAGTTATTCTATAGCTGTATCGTTCATTGAGAGCAATCTAAATCATTTTTCATGTCCGAACATACCCTCTTTTTACAAAGTGACAAGTAACATAATATCATATAGAAATCATTGAACAAACTATTTCGCTTTGACATAATTATTAACTTATTTCTCCGGTAAAGTTGTAACTGAAATACCTCTTAAAAAGAGATCGACAAAGTTTAACAAAACGTCACAAACTCGAAACGGAATATCCTGAACTTAGAATAGAGCACCACAAAGTCGGAATGAATCACTGTAAAGTTGAAACAACGTGTCATAAAAATCTGTTCCGTATTGAATGGACTTCTCTGCTAAAATTTTAGGTTTATTTTTTGCGAGAGAAAATGTAGTAGCGCCGAGCTGCTTAAATAATGACATTTAACTCATTGCATCTAGCCTATGTGTATTAAAGTAAAAAAAATCCACCGTAAGAGCCTGAAAGTGGATGATGGTGGATTATAGCCTTATAAACCGTTTATTCAAATTTATAATGAAAAATACTATAAAATTTGCCATTATTAAATGGATAAAGGTTTAATTTTTTTGCCTCCGTAGCATGATTCACAATAATTTCCTCTAATATTTCATTAGCGCTTTTATTTATGGTAAGTATCCCTAATTTTTCTGCAGTATGATACAATTTAGCTTCATGCACAGCTTCAATTAATTGTTTGATACTCTTTCCCTGCCGTTTTATTCCTAGTTGCTCTGCTTCTTTTTCCACTTCCATTGTAATTAGTTCATCTTCCAATGCAACTGTAGATTTTCCATTTATGTTTAGTCCTAATTGCTCTGCTTTTTGCTTAATATTTTTTTCGTGAACCTCTTTTGCTAATTCATTTGGCTTTTTATTCTCTGTATCAATCCCTAAATGGATAGCTTTTTCAACGATAATGGCATCATGTATTTCTTTTTTTAATTCATCTATTTTTTTCCCTTTTGTCTTTAAATTAAACCTTTTCGCTGCTTGCATTAAGAACTCTTGCTCAACTTCACGCTTTAACTCACTTGCTGATCTTCCTTCAACATCTATTCCCAGTTCCCTCGCTTTATACATAATAATCGCCTTCTGATAACGTTGATACTCTTTGTCCTCTTGTTGTTTACTTTCCAATAAATACAAATCAACAAACTCCGCTGACACTGTATTTCCTAACAGACTAAACAGGAAACTAATCATAACAACCACAAGAAATCGTGTTCTTCTCATAAAACCGTCCCTTTCTGCAACTCTCTATAGGCAAATAGCCTTCCCTTATTCTGTTAGATAATTTGAAACTTTATACAGGATATATTGTATGATATAGAAAGCTTCATTTATGGTAAAAAAATAGCCAATAAAATAAAAAAATTGTTATTAAGAATAAGAGAAACGATTGCAGAAACCTGTTATACACTTAATTTTAATTATAACACCACTATATGACTTCTGCGTTAAAATTATAATATTTTTATCCAATTGCATTGAAGTTAGCTCCCTCATTTTAGCGACTATTACATATTTATGAGAAAAACCATACAAAGGATGGGAAGTGAAACGGTGTTCGTATTATGCCATATATTTAAATTTCATTTGGCGAAAGGATTGATTTTGTCAATGAAAAAGAGTATGGTTGCTTTACTTATAACAATTCTTCTGTTGCTAAGCGGTTGTTCTCTGTTAGAAAAAGCAACGGATTCATTCGGTTATGCCACGAAGCAACCGGATATATCAATAACTTAAGTGAGTTTGCTGAAGAAACATCATCATTAGAAACAGATCAATTGGTTGCACGTTTGGAAGATTTAACTGGTACAATAGAAAATTTTACTAAGATTGAACCGCCAACTATTGCAGAGGATATACATCAGGAGTTGACCAATAATAGTGAAGCGCTGTTGGAAATAACTAATAGTATTGTCGATCAAGGTGAAATTACAGTTGAATAACTACAAGAAACGGAGATTTACCAAACGATAGAAAATATCACATCTCTTAAAGTACAAATTGAACAGCTTGAATTATAATATATAGGGATACTACATGCCTTGAGATTCTTCATCTCCCAAGGCCATGTTGAACGGAATTTTGGCATGTAGATGTTGTTATCTCCCACTTATACTTCTTATTCAAAAAACTTCATATGTTTCTTTTCTTCTCTATAATAGGCTAACCGATCAGCTAAACTTCCCGTATGGAATTCAAATTTATGTCCATCTGGATCTGTAAAATAAATGGATTGCTTATCCCGCTTATCCCTTTTTCTCCCCTCCAAAATATTTACATGTAGCGCTTTCAGTTTGTTATACATTGCTTGAAAATCATCTTCATCAATCGTAAATGCAATATGTGTATAAGACTGATGAATTTCCTGACGTGGAATGTCTTTTTCCTCATTTAAAGCAAGCCATAGTCCGTTTAAATCAAAATAGGCTGTTCGCCTTCCCTGAACTAGTAGCGTGGCATCAAAGACTTGCTGATAAAATTTAATGGATCTTTCTAAGTCAGAAACGGAAAATAATAAATGATTAATCCCCTGAATATTCATTTTTTCCTCCCTTTCTAAAATCGTATAACCTAAAATAGGCTTATGATAAAAAACATAACAATAAACAAACTATGTATAAGAAGTGTCAGCGCCAACTCCGCCCATCAAGCTGATTGTTTCTCTTAAGTAATAGTCCATTTTGATGTGTAAAATCATGGAATTGCTACTTACATATATTTTTTATCACTAGCGTTGCATAAATAATATCTAAATTTTCTGTTTTAATTATTTAGCCAAGAGAGCCAAAAAAGTAAATGCCCAACTAAAGGTGGCTCCATCCATTTGGAATATATTTACAATTAGACTAAGGTGGCAGCGACGTTTTCGTTATTAAGAAGCACCTTTTCCTTCT
>NZ_JAHLNO010000006.1 GCF_018916875.1 Virgibacillus proomii
AAATGGAAAGGCAAAACAGTTATTACCAAGAGGGGGCGTCCTAAATTAAGAGCCCTATTGTTTAAAGTTATTTTGCCTTTAGTCCATCATAACCCTGCATTTAAAGCATTACATGAATATTTTACAACAAGAAAAGAAAATCCGTTAAAGAAAAAGCAATCCTTGATAGCACTATGTTGTAAGTTGATTCGAATTTTGTTTGCGGTAGGTACGAAGCAAGTAGCATTTAGTGCAGAAAAGATGTTACGTGACATTCCGCATTTTCGATTACAGAATGTAGCCTAGAGACATAACGTTTCCCATGTATTAATGAGAATGTAAAACGTTTATTTTTAGAGGAATCATCCATAACAATGGAAGCACGGAGCAGCCGGCAAATTTTTATACTATCGGGCAATGACCCTGCAGGAAAGCATCGCCGGCCCCACTTCATGGATAGACCGAACGAAGGAATGTATGCGCAAATGACGCTGTGAGATGTGGGAGGGTTTGTCGCCATGAGTATAGTGGGATTAAGAGGTGCGATCATAGCAGCAATAAATTCCATTTTTTTCAAAGAGAGAAGGATGGCTTATTAAAGTGCACCCTTCTACATTAAAATTTATTCCTATACCGTCTTAAATATTGTTGATAAATAAAAAAACAAAATGAAATTCTAAGAAAGACAAAGAAAACAAGAGATTTCGTAAGAATAAAGAGGGAGTATAAAACTTTAGGCTTTATAGTATAAGAAAAACGATAGCTTTCGCCATAAAGACTTGGCGACAAGCCAAGTTTTTCTAAAAAAGTAGAATTGTTTAGTTCATATAAAGAGCGATTAGGCAAACATTGATCTCTTTCTTATTCTTCCGTTTTACCTCAGAAGCTCTCTAATTTATACTCGCTAACCGAGCGCTTCTAGCTTTTGTTTAGAAATCAAAAAAATTTCTGCGGCTTGGCTTTACTTGATTTTTTATTATTTGTGTATCGCTATGGTTCACATTCACCCCTTAAATAGAGTATAATTAGAGGGAGATTTTAAAGGAGAATCATACCATGAGCTATCAGGCTTTATATCGCGTTTGGCGTCCAACGGTTTTTGCCGATGTGGTTGGACAGGAACATATTACCCGAACATTACAAAATGCGATTGTTCAGGAAAAGTTTTCGCATGCTTATTTATTCTCTGGTCCAAGAGGGACGGGAAAAACAAGTGCTGCGAAGCTTTTTGCTAAAACGATCAACTGCGAACGTTCCCCTGTTAAAGAACCTTGTAATCAATGTGCCGCATGTAAAGGAATTCAAAATGGTTCGGTTGCAGACGTGATTGAAATTGATGCCGCTTCAAATACAAGTGTAGAGGATATACGCGAAATAAGGGATAATGTCAAATATGCTTCTAGCGAGGTCCCTTATAAAGTATACATTATTGATGAGGTACACATGATATCGGTAAATGCGTTTAATGCACTACTGAAAACACTGGAGGAGCCGCCGGGTCATGTTGTATTTATCTTAGCGACAACAGAGCCGCACAAGATTCCATTAACCATTTTATCAAGGTGTCAGCGATTTGATTTTAAGCCTATCTCTAACTCGTCGATGGTCAAGCGGATGCAAACGATTGTAGAGGCTGAAGGCATAACGGTTTCAAAAGAAGCTTTAGATACAATTGCGTTAGCTGCTGAGGGTGGCATGCGTGATGCTTTAAGTATTCTCGATCAGGCTATATCCTATAGTAATGAATCGGTAGACTTGGAGGATGTTTTAACTGTTACTGGCGGCGTCTCACAACATACATTAACCAATATTATTCGCTGTATGTATGAGAAAGATGCACATCAGGCGTTGATACAGCTTAATGACTTGATTCAAAAGGGAAAGGATCCAGCTCGGTTCGTGTATGATATGATTTATTTTCTGCGTGATTTGTTACTTTACAAGAGTGCTCCAGATTTGGAAGGCTTGTTGGAAAGAGCGCGGGTAGATGAACAGTTTCAAACTTTGGCGGAAACCATTTCGAGTAAATGGATGCAAGAAGCAATGTCACAGTTAAATCAGTGTCAGCAGGAAATAAAGTGGACCAATAGCCCAAAAGTATACATCGAAATAGCTATTCTATCCATTGCCAGCAGTACAAACGAACAGGCTAGCGAAGATCCGTTGGCAAATTCTAATACTATCGCCAGTCTCACATCACAACTCGGACAACTGGAGAAGGAAATAAAACTACTCAAGAAAAACCCTGTTGTTAGTGCACAGCCTGCTCCACAGCGTCAAACTAAAAGATCGCTTAATAGATCTGCAAAAAACAGTTATAAAATTCCGTTTGAACGGATTCGACATGTGCTTGAGCAAGCGGAAAAATCGGCATTAAAGCATATTCATACCCATTGGGCAGCATTTTTGACAAATCTAAAAAAAGCTAGCGCACCGGCACATGCAACCATTCAGGATAGTAAGCCTGCAGCTGCATCGAATGAAGCACTTGTAGTTGCATTTAAATATGAAATTCATTGTTCGCTGTTTTTAGATAATCGAGAAATGGTAGAATCTGTATTAGCAACGATACTGGGGAAGCCATTGACGATCATTCCAATTCCCGAAAAGGATTGGCAAAATTTGCGAAATGAATATGTAACAAAACAAGAAAAGTCATCACCATCTAATCATGAAGAAGATAAAGATCCACTTGTGGAGGAAGCCAAAAAACTGTTTGGTGATGATATATTGGAAATACATGATTAAAACAAGGAACAAACGCACAGGCGTTCGAGCGCATAAGCTAGATAAAGCTAATTTCAAAAAACATATCCACATTGTAGAAGGATATAATTTCCTAGACAATAAAAAAGGAGGTATTTTCCATGAAGGGAAATATGAATAATATGATGAAACAAATGCAAAAAATGCAAAGAAAAATGCTTAAAGCACAAGACGAGCTACATGCAATGACATTCCAAGCGTCTGCTGGCGGCGGTATGGTGACGGTAACTGCAAATGGGAAAAAGGAAATAACAGATGTAGAAATCAAGGAAGAAGTTATCGATCCTGATGATGCGGAAATGCTACAAGATTTAATTTTAGCAGCAACAAATGATGCATTAAAACAAATTGATGATAAAACGAATGAAACTATGGGACAATTCACGAAAGGGTTAAATATGCCTGGAATGTTCTAGGAGGCACATACATGTATTATCCAGAGCCAATATCTAAACTGGTTGATAGTTTTACTAAATTGCCAGGTATCGGACCTAAAACAGCGGTTCGGCTGGCATTTTTCGTAATTAATATGCAAGAAGATGATGTATTAGATTTTGCTAATTCGCTAGTAAATGCGAAGCGGGAACTCACCCATTGCTCTATTTGTGGACATATTACGGATCAGGATCCTTGCTCTATTTGTCAGGATCCAACGAGAGATCAATCTATTATTTGCGTTGTCCAAGATCCTAAAGATGTTATTGCAATGGAGAAGATGAAAGAATACCGGGGAAAATACCATGTGTTGCATGGGGCTATTTCGCCAATGGATGGTATTGGACCAGAGGATATTAATGTTCCTGATTTAATTCAGCGTCTAAAAGATGAGGAAGTAGAGGAATTAATTTTAGCAACTAATCCAAATATTGAAGGGGAAGCAACAGCGATGTATATTTCTCGTCTTGTTAAGCCGTCAGGGATTCGAACAACTAGAATTGCGCACGGTTTACCAGTTGGCGGGGATTTGGAATATGCAGATGAAGTTACTCTATCGAAGGCATTAGAAGGTAGAAGAGATCTGTAGGAATTAGGTGAATACATGGCAAAAAAAATGAAGAAAAAAGATGTTGACGAGGAATTGCTAGACACGATTAGAATTCTGGAAAGAGAATGGAAGCATATGCAATCCATCGTATCCATAAGTGTTGAGCCAACATTGGATGGACATTATTGGGAAGCAATTTCTCGTGCAAAATATCTTTATTTGCTCCGAGAAGCAAGACATCGGAGACTGCGTGCAGATTTTCATTAAAATAAATGAACTAGATAAGATGAGCTATACTAGCTAGCAACGATTATTTTTGTATAAAAACATAGAGTAAAGACAAGGCAACTCTCGCCTTGTCTTTTGGTTTTTCAACAAAAGTTCAATTGATTAAATCCTAATATACATGTAGCAAGAGGAAACCAGGGCATTAAAATTATATACGTAAAAAAGGTGGTTAAAAAAGACAAGCAGGATTAATCTAACTTTTAAATGTCATCCATTCTAACATTATGAAGTAATTCGATATGTTCATTTTACTAAGCTTTTCGAACATCCTTTTAAAGATGAGAGTAAGGATAATTAGAGAAGATTCAGTTCTTTTTTCTTGTACAAATGCATATATAGTAGAAAAGAGACAAGAAAGAAGGTTGATGAGTTTTGAGTTCAACATTAGTTATTTCCATTATGGTAGGGTTAATTATACTGTTACTGTTAGTCGGCACCCCGGTTAAGTTTATGCGTATCATTGGACAAACGACGGTAAAGTTGGGAATAGGAATTTTATTTTTATTTTTTATCAATGTTTTTGGAGGAGTAATCGGATTACATATTCCGATCAATTTGTTTACAGTGGTAATTGCCGGATTTCTGGGTATATTTGGACTTGCTTCGTTATCCGCGATTCATTTGTTTGTTCTTCCATAAGACAAGCTACTTTAGTAAACGGTATGTTTAATCAAAAGAGAAGCCCGAGGTATAGTTTCTTAATCAGCTGGAGGTTGCATTTAATGATCACAATTTCTACAGATTATCCAAAAAATCAGTTAGCATGAAGCCTTTAGGTAGGTAACTGCCTAGCTGTACATATATACAATTCTATACGCCACCCTTAACTTTGGTGTTAAATATAGCGTATAAAATTCGATGTAGTTGCTGCTAAACTTTTTCAACAACCTCTAAAAGTTTCAAAGATTTTCTGTATAAAATCCGTTAGATTAGGAGATGCTAATGGATATGGAGGTGGGGACATGAAGCAGCGTACTATCTATGAGCGTTGTGGTATTTGTGAAGAGGAAAAGAAGGATGGAATTCATCTCTACACATTATTTATTTGTTGTGAATGTGAGCATAATATAATCCATACGGAGCCGAGAGAAGAAAAGTATAACTATTATTTACGTAAATTAAAAAATATCTCTAAACCGAAGCTATATTCCTAGTTTAAAAAGTCTTTGCATGCAAAGGCTTTTTTCTATTTATACTATAGGAAAGCATAAAATATTAGGGAATATAGTATAAGAAAAACTACAGCTTTCGCTAAAGACTAGGCGACAAGCCAAGTTTTTCTAAGAATTAATGCAGGAGCGGTTGTAAACATTTCTCTTTTCAAGCACCATTAGCAAATCGCCTAGATAGGCTTTCTTTAGAAGCTGCAATTCTAGCATTATTTAAGCAAGAAATGATAAAAAAAGGCAGATGTGGTAAGCTATATAAAACTATTTGCTTGAATTTCTTGACAAGGTGATACATATGAATCAACAACAATTACCATTATTTCATGCATTACAACAATTTCAATCGAAACAACCGATATCTTTTCATGTACCCGGGCATAAAAATGGTGACGTGTTTCTGGATGAAGCGAAAGTAATTTTTGATTCGATTTTAAACATAGATATGACTGAGTTAACGGGCTTAGATGACTTGCATGCTCCTGAAGGTATTATTGCTTTAGCAGAACAGCTAGCAATGGATTTTTTTCAAACAAAGCAGACATTTTTTCTAGTGGGAGGCAGTACAGCTGGAAATATAGCGATGATATTGGCTGCATGCAGAGAAGGAGATACAGTTATTGTTCAACGGAATTGCCATAAATCGGTGATGAATGGCTTGGAGTTAAGTGGAGCGAGGCCGGTATTTATTGCTCCAGTTTATGATGAATGTTTAAAGCGATTTACCAATCCTTCTATCGATGTATTAGAGCAAGCGATCAAACGTTACCCAAATGCAAAAGCGATTATATTGACGTATCCAGATTATTTCGGAAATACATATGATTTACAAGCAATGATTGAACTGGCTCATTCTTTTTATATTCCTGTCCTAGTGGATGAAGCTCATGGAGTGCATTTTTCATTAGGAGATCCTTTTCCACCTTCTGCCCTGAGGTTGGGGGCAGATGTAGTCGTGCAATCTGCACATAAGATGGCTCCGGCAATGACGATGAGCTCTTTTTTACATTGTAATTCGGAGCGAGTTTTACCTAAGCGGATTGCACATTATTTACAAATGCTTCAGTCAAGCAGTCCTTCCTATCCGCTTATGGCTTCATTGGATATTGCTCGGGCATTTTTAGCTAATTTTACCGAGGAAATGATCGATAAAGTATTGGAAAGTGTCCAGAAGGTAAAAACGGTAATTTCTGAGTCGAGATATTGGCGAATACTACCAAGTGATGATCCTTTAAAAATTACGATCCAGATGGAAGAGGGAGTTGCTGCGAAGCAAGTTGCTTATTTATTTGAGCAGCAACAGATTTTTCCGGAGTTAGTGACAGAGAAGCAGATTTTATTTGTTCATGGATTGGCTCCTTTTTTAAGTCTTCATCGCCTGAAAAAAGCAGTACAAACCATTGTTGAACAATTAAAAAATTATGCGAGACATGATACAATAGAAACAAAATATTTTTTTCCTGTAAGTATTCAGGAGCTCGCATTATCGTACCAAACGATGAATCGGCAACCTGCGAAATACTTGTCTTTAAAAGATGCTGTCGGATATATTGCGGCTGAAGCAGTTATTCCTTACCCACCAGGAATTGCTTTAATTCTAAAGGGGGAGAAAATTACAGCGGCACATATCGAAATGATCCATAAACTGCGTAAAATGGGGGTTCGAATGCAACAGCGTTCCCCAAATCTGATTCAAGTTTTTACAGGAACGGAAGAAGGAGAAGAAACAAAGTGAGCGGATATTTTATAACATTTGAAGGTGGCGAGGGTGCAGGGAAAACTACAGTCCTTCAATTAGTTAGTGATAGATTAAGGGATAAGGGCTATGATGTCCTCGTAACTCGTGAGCCGGGTGGAATTAAAATAGCAGAAAAGATTAGAACGATTATTTTAGATCCGCTTCATACAGAAATGGAAGAGCACACAGAAGCTCTATTATATGCAGCAGCAAGGAGTCAACACCTTGCTGAAAAAGTAGTACCGGCATTAAAGCAAGGGAAAATCGTGCTTTGTGACCGATTTATAGACAGCAGTCTCGTTTATCAAGGCTATGCGAGGGGCTTGGGAATGGATGAGGTATTAAAAATTAACCAATTTGCGGTTGGCGATTGTATGCCAGATTTAACATTATTTTTTGATATAGAGCCGGAAAAAGGATTGGCAAGAATTGCGGCAAATAAAGATAGAGAACAAAACCGCTTAGATCTTGAAAATCTTGAATTTCATGAACAGGTTTATAAAGCGTATCATATACTTGCAGAAAGCTTTCCTGAACGAATTCAAACCATTGATGCAAGTCAATCATTGGAAACCGTGGAGCAGGAAGCTTTTGATCATATCCTATCTTTATTAAAATAAAAGGGAGCTGGCAAAAAATGAAGTTACTTATCGCAGTGGTTCAGGATAAAGATTCGAATCGACTGGTAGATGCTTTGGGACAAGAAAATTTTAAAACGACCAAGCTGGCTACTACAGGAGGATTTTTAAAAGAGGGTAATACAACATTGATGATTGGCTGTGAAGATGATTATGTGGATGATGCATTAAAAATCATCAAAGATAATTGCTCACAGCGCGAGCAAATGGTTGCACCAATTTCTCCAATGGGTGGAAATGCTGATTCGTATATTCCAAGGCCGGTAAAGGTCGAGGTAGGCGGGGCAACGGTATTTATTTTGCCAATTGAGTCGTTCTTTCAATTTTAATGAAGTTAAAAAGGGGCTGAGCAGATGAAAATAAGTCAGGAATTAAGAACACAACCAGAAACAAATTATGCCCGTACAAATGGGGAGGCTGCACGTTCTTTTCAAAAAACGCTTCAGTCCCAGACTCTTCATTTGAAACAGCAGGAATTACAAGTATTGGTTAAGAATATCTCGCTTCAGGGGGACAAGCTAGCTCGATTTCGTACGTTTCGGGATTTGGCTAAATTTAAACGGCTTATCAAAGGATTTTTGCAGGAAACAGTCTACAGTGGATTGAGCTTACAAAAATCAACCAGCTTCGGTATGGAACGAGCTAATCGCCAGCTAGCGATTGTAAAGGAAATTGATGAAAAGCTTATTCAGTTAACAGAAGAAATCATGAATCAGGAAAAGAAAGCGGTAGATTTACTCGGTTTAATTGGTGAAATAAAAGGCTTATTAGTAAATTTATATACGTAAAAGTAACAGAACGGTAAATGGATGCTCCTTTATGTGATGCCTGGTTTTTTGCTTGATCGATAGTTCTGTTTTTAAAGTAATAAGGAAAACAGAGGAAATTCGAAAAGTGATTTGTATAGAAATAAACATCAAATCGTAGACAATGGTTGGTTTGATGTGAATTTTTAGCGAAGAGCAGTATTTTTTACACTATAGCAAAGTATAAAACTTTATGGTTTATAGTATAAGAAAAACGATAGCTTTCGCCATAAAGACTTGGTAAGACTCATTCCTGATAGAAAGTACTATGAAACAAGCTATGTTCAAACAGCAAATGAAGGAGATACTTATGGAAACATGGTCAGAGGTTGCAAAAATTCAGCCATTAGCAAGTAGAATTATTTTAAACAGTATAAAAAAAGACCGAATTTCTCATGCGTATTTACTCCAAGGTGAGCGAGGTACTGGCAAAGAAGCCATTGCTTTACTTATAGCGAAAGGGCTGTTTTGTGAAAATAATCCAGTGTCAGATCCATGCCTCCATTGTAATGCATGTAAACGCATTGATTCTGGGAATCATCCGGATGTGCACTGGATTGAACCGGATGGTCAGTCGATAAAAATAGAGCAAATTCGCAATTTACAGAAAGAATTTACGTATTCTGGATTAGAATCCAATCGCAAGGTATATATTATTAAAGGTGCCGATACATTAACCGTAAATGCGGCAAATCGAATTTTGAAATTTCTGGAAGAGCCAAGTAGACAAACTACAGCAATTATGCTGACCGACAACAGTCAGGCAATTCTTCCCACGATTCGCTCCCGATGCCAGGTAATTGATTTACGGCCGCTACATCCCGGTGAATTTCAAAATCAGCTTGTTAAAGAAGGGCTAGATCAACGTACAGCGGTGTTAATGAGTACGTTAACGAATAATTTCGATGAGGCACTTGCTAAAAGTCATGATGAGTCGTTTGCCATAGCAAGAAGGTTAGTGATACAATTAGTAGAAGTACTTTTAACCAATCCTGAAGATGTATACCTATTTATTCATCAGTATTGGGTGACTCATTTCAAAGAGAGAAATGAGCAGGAAGAAGGATTGGATCTTTTGCTTTTTGCCATAAAAGATATTCTTTATTACCATATAGAACATGAAGCTGGGATGGTGTTTTTCGCCCCTTCTGATGAATTGCTGGAAAAAGCAGCTCGGCTTTTCTCGCAAGAAAAATTACTTGCGATGTTACAGGCTGTTTTACAAGCAAAGCGAAAATTGAAGCAGAATGTCCATCCGACTTTAGTGATGGAACAGCTTACACTTCAAATGCAGAGGTGATAGGGAATGATAGAAGTAATTGGCGTCCGCTTCAAAAAAGCGGGTAAAATATATTATTTTGATCCAGGGGGAGAGACGATTTCCTTAGATAATTATGTTATCGTAGAGACGATTCGCGGAATTGAATTCGGCAAAGTCGTTCTTACCAATAAACAGGTCGATGAAGAAGATGTTGTTTTACCTTTAAAGAAGGTAATTCGCATTGCTACGGAAAAAGATAAATTAGCAGTTGTCGAAAATCAAGAAAGGTCACAGAGTGCCCTTCTTGCCTGTACAGAAAAAATAAAAGAACATGGATTAGAAATGAATCTAGTAGAAGTAGAATATACATTTGACCGTAATAAAATTATTTTTTATTTTACAGCTGACGGCAGAGTGGATTTTAGAAACTTAGTAAAAGATCTTGCCGCCATGTTTAAAACGCGCATTGAATTAAGGCAAATTGGTGTGCGTGATGAGGCAAAAATGCTAGGTGGAATTGGGCCTTGTGGCAGAATGCTGTGTTGTTCTACCTTTTTGGGGGATTTTGAACCTGTGTCTATTAAAATGGCAAAAGATCAAAATCTATCATTAAATCCGGCTAAAATTTCTGGTCTATGTGGCAGGCTAATGTGTTGTTTAAAATATGAAAATGACGATTACGAGACGGCTAAGCGTGAATTACCAGATATCGGGGAGAAGATAAATACCCCGTTTGGAAACGGTAAGGTAGTTGGTTTAAACATCCTAGAACGACTCATCCAAATCGAAATCCCTGAAAAGGAACGTGTGATCGAATATACTTTAGATGAATTAATTGATGAAGGAATTTTAGCGCAGGCCACAGAATAACGGGGTGAGTAGCGTGAAGAAGAACAGGCAGATTTTTGATCAGGTTTCTGATATGGAAAAGCAAATAGGGGAGTTATATGAGCAATTAGGAGATTTAAAAGGAAAGCTAAGTGATTTGTTAGAAGAAAATCATCGGCTTGTAATGGAAAATCATAATCTTCGCAGTCATTTACAACATACAAATTCTGGTGGTAAAGATATGGATGATCATGACAGAAAAAGGGGGCAAGGGAAAAGTTTCCCTGGTGAAGGTTATGATAACTTGGCTCGTCTTTATGAAGAAGGTTTTCATATTTGTAATCTGGAATTTGGCAGTCCACGGCGCAATGAAGATTGTATTTTTTGTTTGGATTTTCTTAATAAGACGAAATAATAAAATAAGCTTCCCTGTTTTTTTACAGGGGACGGGGCGTATGGCTGCTTTCATTTTGGGGCAGCCTTTATTACATTGTAAAAAGCTGGAATGTATAATCATAAATACTTCTCCTTTATTTTTGGCACAAGAAGAAATACAGAAAGGATGCATATATGGTTGAAATATATAACAACGAACGGTTAGATTATTTACTAGCAGAAGAACGGATGAAAATAATTCAAAGCCCAGAGGTTTTTTCTTTTTCTTTAGATGCTGTTTTGTTGGCTAATTTTGCGTATGTGCCGATAAAAAGAGGAAGTATACTGGATTTATGTACAGGAAACGGAGTTATTCCGCTATTATTATCGAGAAAAACGAAAGCAAGGATCACTGGTGTGGAATTACAAGAAAGAATATACGATATGGCTGTAAGAAATGTGAAGCTCAATCGGTTAACTGAACAAATAGACATGATACATAAGGATTTGAAAAAACTACAGCCAATTCTTGGGCAGAGCAGCTTTGATGCAGTTACTTGTAACCCACCATATTTTCCTACACCAATGGAATCAGAACATAATGAAAATCGGTATCTTACTATTGCTAGACATGAGGTATATTGTACATTAGAAGATGTGGTTAAAGCCTGTAAATTACATGTTCGACCCGGTGGAAAAGTATCTATGGTGCACAGACCGGGTAGACTAGTTGATATTATTAGCTTATTTCGTAAATACAAACTGGAGCCTAAACGCTTACAGCTTGTTTATTCAAAACAAGGACGTGAAGCTAATATGCTCTTAATAGAAGGTACAAGAGATGGCAAAGCGGATCTAAAGATATTGCCTCCTTTATATATTTATAATGAAGCTGGAGAATATACAAAAGAAGCAAAGGAAATTATTTATGGAACATAAACATACCGTATATATCTTACTATGTAAGGACCGATCACTCTACACAGGCTATACAAACAATTTAGAGCATCGACTAAAAATGCATCAGGAAGGAAAGGGAGCAAAATATACACGCGGGAGAGGACCTTTTCGGGTTGTTTATGTAGAACACTTTCCTACCAAAGTGCAAGCAATGAAAAAAGAATATGAAATTAAACAGTTTACAAGGAAAGGGAAATTACAACTTATTCGGGATAGACTGAAAGAAGTGATGAGTTATGAAATTACAGAAAAGTTTTGAGCAAAAAGAGGCTGCGGTTTACGTTGTTCCTACGCCAATTGGTAATTTAGAGGATATTACATACCGAGCGTTATCTATTTTAACATCGGTGTCTGTGATTGCTGCTGAGGATACGAGAAATACGAAAAATTTATTGCGGCATTTTGATATAGCTACACCGCTAATTAGTTACCATGAGCATAATAAATTAGCACGAGAAGATCAATTAATAACGAGAGTAAAAAATGGGGAATCGATTGCACTGGTAAGTGATGCCGGAATGCCGGTTATTTCAGACCCGGGTCAGGAATTGGTTCGGGCAGCTGTTGCCGAGGATATTTCTGTCGTAGTTTTACCAGGGGCAAATGCTGCTTTATGTGCATTAGTAGGTTCCGGTCTTTCAGCTAAAGAGTTTTATTTTTATGGTTTTTTGCCACGTAAGAAAAAGGAAAAAGAAGCTGAATTAGATCGATTAGCTTCGATACAGGCGACATTATTATTTTATGAATCGCCATACCGTTTAAAAGACACCTTAAAAGCCTTGCAAGAAGTGTTAGGGAATCGCCAAGTGGCGCTTGCAAGAGAATTAACAAAGCGATTTGAAGAATATCTTCGTGGTACATTGGAAGAGGTGCTTACATATGTAAGTAATCAAGAGATAAAAGGGGAATGCTGTATCGTAGTGGAGGGCGCATCAAAAGCTTCTCAGCAAAATAGTTTATGGTGGAGCCATTTGAGCATTGAAGAACATATTGACTATTATCGCAGAACGAACGATATGTCTGGCAAAGAAGCTATTAAGCTTGTGGCAAAAGAAAGACAACTGCCAAAACGCGAAGTATATCAGAAATACCATATGAATAAATAAAGTGAAACTTCCATGAGTGGGGATTTTCTTTCATCCCCACTTATGGTTAGTACCTTAATGGTATGACCTAAGGCCCTTGAACCAATCGGACATTTATTGTAAGTTTCCTCCACCTAGACTTCTTGATTCCTCTTACTCCCCGAGGTGGAGGTCTTACTGCCAGTTAGATGTGGGATAAATGGACAGCAAAAAAAGGTCTGACGTGCAAAATGCAAGCATCCGACCTTTTTGATAACGTAAAGGTAGTATAGTATTTTTTGCGCCCATGTAAGGGAAACCAACCTTGATGCCATGAATAATCTAGAAAAATAAAAAGTTTTGTAATTTGTAAATTATCTCTTTCTAGCGTATAGAAATACGGGTACAGGCACAGGTACGAAGTGATGTAAAATGGGCGCACATTTTTTGTACAATTAATTGTTTAATCTCGATTCTATTTCTTTAATTAATTGTTTTGCGCCTTCTGGGCTGAGAACTAGTTTACCGTTTGCCAAGGACAAGTTATCATCAGATACTTCTCCTGTAAGATGACAAGTCATGTTAGGCTTATACTTTTTTAGAATAATTTTGTCATTTTCAACGTAAATCTCCATAGCATCCTTTTCTTGGATCTCCAGTGTACGCCGAAGTTCCATTGGGATTACTACACGGCCGAGTTCATCAACTTTACGGACAATTCCGGTGGACTTCAAATTACTTTTCCCCCCTACGGTAGGAAAAACGTGACTATACTTATTATTGTAAGTGTCAGCGTTCTCCAATAAATTTAGTAACTAGAAAAATCGTCATATTTCGACAGGTTTCTATGCAATAGAATACCAGTGTTTCTTTTTTCTGTCAATAATTATTTACCAGAAAATTAAATAATTTGATCATGGTCGATATCCCTTTATTTAAGGTCTGTTTCAGGTGTTCTTTGTCAATACTATTGAAGGAGAGAACACGAAAATTATATGTAAAAATTGGAAGTTTATTCGACAAATTTTTACCATATTTCGTCTTAACGGTTTCGGATGAATAGTAAAAGGTACTTGATAGGGATTATTTGCTGAAATTTCTGATGAGTTTATTCCATAGGATTTACAATTTTTAGTATCGTATTTGTGTATTGTAAAAGTTTGTACATCACTAACCTAGCGCTCTTAGCTTTTGTTCTACTATAGGAAAGTATAAAACTTTATGGTTTATAGTATAAGAAAAACTACAGCTTTCGCCATAAAGACTTGGCGACAAGCCAAGTTTTTCTAAATTTCTTACGGAAAATTTTTTCTACACACTATTTGGCAAATAGCATGAGAAAAGCTACAATAGTAATAGTTTAGAAAAGGATGTAGGTAGATGTACAAGGAGGTAGGGGTATGGTAAACGATAAGAAAACATTTTATATAACGACACCCATTTATTACCCTAGTGGAAAATTGCATATTGGTCATGCGTATTCAACAGTAGCAGGAGATGCTGTTGCACGATATAAGCGGATGCACGGGTTCGATGTCATGTATTTGACAGGGACGGACGAGCACGGACAAAAGATTCAAAAGAAGGCTACAGAAAGCGGGGTTACCCCACAAGAATATGTAGATAATATTGTAGCCGGCATTCAAAAATTATGGAAAAAATTAAAAATAACAAATGATGATTTTATACGTACAACGGAAGAACGTCATAAAAAAATCGTTGCAAAAATCTTTGATCAGCTTGTTAAACAAGGTGACATTTACTTAGATGAGTATGAGGGCTGGTATTGTACGTCTTGTGAATCATTTTTTACGGAGCGACAATTAGATGACGGACATTGTCCAGATTGTGGAGGTCCAGTAGAGAAGGTAAAAGAAGAATCTTATTTCTTTAAGATGAGTAAGTATGTTGATCGGCTTATTCAATACTACGACGAAAATCCAGGGTTTATTCAGCCCGAAAGCCGCAAAAATGAAATGTTAAATAATTTTATTAAACCTGGATTAGAGGACTTAGCAGTTTCTAGAACAACCTTTGATTGGGGGATTAAAGTACCCGGAGATCCAAAGCATGTTATTTACGTATGGATTGATGCATTGACCAACTATATAACCGCTTTAGGGTATGGTACTGACGATGATTCTAAATTTCAGAAATATTGGCCAGCTGATGTTCATTTAATGAGTAAGGAAATTGTTAGATTTCATACCATTTATTGGCCGATTATGTTAATGGCTTTAGATCTGCCTCTACCGAAAAAGGTATTTGCCCATGGCTGGATTTTAATGAAAGATGGAAAAATGTCTAAATCAAAAGGCAATGTCATCGACCCGGTTAAGTTGATCGATCGTTATGGCTTAGATGCACTTCGTTATTATTTACTGCGTGAAGTGCCATTTGGCTCTGATGGAGTTTTTACACCGGAGGGATTTGTTGAACGAACTAATTATGATTTAGCGAATGATTTAGGTAATTTGCTTAATCGTACTGTTGCGATGATTAACAAATATTTTGCTGGTGAAATGCCAGCTTATCAAGCTTCTGAGACAGATATCGATGCAGCTCTAGAAGCATTTGGCAAAGAAACAGTGAAAAAAGTAGAGCAAGCAATGGAAGCAATGCAATTCTCTGTGGCGCTGGCTTCTATCTGGCAATTAATTAGACGAACAAATAAGTACATTGATGAAACAGAGCCTTGGGTTTTAGCAAAAGATGAAACCAATCAGAACCGCCTAGGAAATGTCATGGCTCATCTTGCTGAACATTTACGTAAGATTGCTGTTATGTTGCAGCCATTTCTTACAGATGCGCCTACGGAAATTTTCCGTCAGTTAAATATTACGGACGAAGAACTTAAACAATGGGATAGCCTATATAAAGAAGGGCAAATTAAAGCAGGAGTCAAGGTACAAAAAGGCAAGCCGATCTTTCCGCGACTAGATGTAGAAAAAGAAGTACAGGCAATTAAAGCGATGATGCAAAATACTCCAGAACCGAAAAAACAGGTAAGAAAATCAGCAGAAGCAAAAGAAGAAATTGTGTTTGATGATTTTATGAAAGTAGATATGCGTGTTGCTGAAGTATTGAAAGCAGAGCCTGTAAAAAATGCAGACAAGCTATTAAAACTCCAACTGGATTTAGGAAGTGAAAAACGTCAAGTTGTCTCAGGTATTGCTGAACACTATCAGCCTGCTGAATTAGTAGGAAAGAAAGTTATTTGTGTAACAAACTTAAAACCGGTTAAATTACGTGGAGAAAAATCAGAAGGCATGATTCTTTCTGGTGAAGATAAAGCAGGGAAGCTTGTATTAGCTACTGTAGAATCATCGCTTCCAAATGGATCGGTTGTAAAATAATATAGGTGGAAAAAGACCAATGCTAATAAAGTGAAACTTCATTTCTTGGAATGCTTTTCCTAAGAAATGTTAGATGAACCAATCGGGGATTTAGGATCCGTTTTTACATTTTTGAAATGAGAAAAATACGGAGCCTTACATCCGGGATAAAGTGAAACTTCATTCAGTAGGAGTTTTCTCTCATCTCCTACTGAATGTTAGTACCACAAGGGTATGACCTAAAAGCCCTTGAACGAATCGGGTATTTAGATTCCGTTTTCTCCCACTTAGACCCTTTTGTACCAACTCAGGCTCTTGAAGTGGGAGTCTTACGGCACCTTACATACGGGATAAAGCTTGGTCTTTTCCTAAATGCCCATCCTGCTTCGTTTAATTTATGGTTCAGTTCAAAAGAAGAGGACAAAAAAGACCAAGGTCGGCTAAGATCTCAGGCGTCCTTGAAGTTATAGTATTACTGTCGACATTTACGACCACGTCCTATCGAGTCTTGGTTCACTACGTTCCGACGGCATAAGCTAGACATAAAAGCGCAGGCGCTTGGTTATTGACTTACAAACCGGAAACTTCTAACGAGATAATGAAATTTTTTTCAAGGAGTATTTTTCTCCTTGAAGTGGAACAAAGGCTAAAAATGTAACGTCTTTTCTTTAGAAAAACTTGGCTTGTCGCCAAGTCTTTATGGCGAAAGCTATAGTTTTTCTTATACTATAAACCATAAAGTTTTATACTTTCCTATAGTATAAAAAAAAGAAAATCGCTTTTTCTTTATACGATGTGCTGATAAAGCTTTTTGCTTTTCTTGTCCTTGAAAAAATCGCGATGTTTATTCAAGAAGCTTTCCTTGTCCTTGAAAAAGAAAAGCACTTTTTCTGCGTGCGATGTGTTGCTGTCGTAGCGCTTCTTGTACTGTCGATCCAATCGAGTCAGGGTCAGGAGCTGTGTTTTCACGATGTTATCAGGTTAATAAAAGCTATTAGAAGCGAGGAAAATACGAACCATAATTAGGGGTAAACATTTTCACTACATTAGATTTTAAAATTTTATCCATTAATGCGCAAAGTAATTTGTCGTGTCATTTTACCGGACTTTTTGACAACCTCTTAAAGGAGCGAAGGAATTGTTATTTGATACCCATGTTCATTTAAATGCTAGAGATTTTTTTGAAGATCGTGATGAAACGATTAAACGAGCAATTGCAGCAGGAGTAAAATATATGGTTGTCGTCGGTTTTGATCGTGAGACGATTCCTTTAGCGATTGAAATCGCTGAACAATATAAGACCATTTATGCTGCAGTCGGTTGGCATCCGGTTGATGCGATCGATATGACAGATCGAGAATTAGAGTGGATAAAGGAGCTTTCCGCCCATCCTAAAGTGGTGGCTATTGGCGAAATGGGACTAGATTATCATTGGGATAAGTCGCCGAAAGATGTACAAAAAGAAGTTTTTCGTAAACAAATACGTTTAGCTAAAAAGCTTAACATGCCGATCATTATCCATAATCGGGAAGCGACAGAAGATATTATTGAGGTTCTTAAAGAGGAGGATGCGGCATCCGTAGGTGGGATTATGCATTGCTATAATGATTCTGTTGATTATGTACAGACTTGTTTAGATATGAACTTCTATATTTCTCTAGGTGGACCCGTTACATTTAAAAATGCTACACTGCCAAAAGAGGTTGCTGTTCAAGTACCTCTAGACAGATTATTGATTGAAACTGATGCACCGTTTTTAACTCCACATCCATATCGGGGAAAAAGAAATGAACCTGCATATGTAAAGTTAATAGCAGAGAAAATAGCAGAACTTAGGGGCGTGAGTTTGGAAGAAATTAGTGAAGCGACGACAAAAAATGCCATTTCTCTCTTTCGTTTAAATATATGAGGGTTGTAATAAAAGTAAAACAATTTGTGAAAAAATAGGAAAAAAACGGAAAAAAGAAGGATAGCTTCATTGCTTTCCTTCTTTTTTTCTTTGCTTTTTAATAGCTGACTAATCCCATATGTATCAATTGTTACAAGTGATTTCGAAAAAAATAAAAAGCGATTAATTTTTACGTGTAACCGAAATGTAATACAAACGTAATTGGAATTACTTTGACTTTGCATATAACTGTTACTATAATCAAAATGCATTAAGAGGGAGGCTGAAGCATGCGAATGTTTTCAAAGCTAATGCCGGCGTCGACATTAAAGTTAGTAATTTCGTGTGTCGGTGTTTTAGCGCTTGTTTTACTTTCCGGATTCACTTTATTTGAGGCGACCAAAGCAGAAGTCGTATTCATAGAAGACGGAAAAGAAAAAACAGTAAAAACGCATAAAAACACCGTAAGGGAATTACTAGCTGATTTAGATATTAACGTCGGAGAGCATGATCACTTATCCCACAACATAGATGATTCCATTAAAAACGGAATGGAAATCAATTACATCAAAGCAAAGCAAGTGTTCGTGACTATTGACGGAGAACAAAAAGAATATTATACAACGGCAGCTACGATAGATGAATTTTTAAAAGAGAATAATCTTTCTTTTCAAGAACAAGACGATGTATCTTATAAGCAAGGCGACGCCATTGAAGATGAGTTGCATATAAAAGTAAATCAGGCATTCCAGATTACTATTAATGATGGTGGGAAAGAAAAACGTATTTGGACCACCGGCGGTACGGTGGCAGACCTGCTGGAAAAAGCAAAGGTAGAATACGCAAAAGACAGCGCTGACAAAGTAAAGCCTGCATTAGATGAAAAGGTTATGAAAAATATGACCGTTACAGTTGTCCGTGTGGAAAAAGAAAAAGATAGTGTCATGGAAAAACTGGCATTTTCAACCGAAGAAAAAGAGGACAGCAGTTTAGCGCAAGGTGAAACAAGAGTCTTGTCGGAAGGAAAAGATGGTAAGGTTAAAAAGGTTTATGAAATTATTAAAGAAAATGGCAGAGAAGTAAGTAGAGAACTTATCAATGAGGAAATTATTGAAGAAAGTAAAAATCGAGTTGTTGCAATTGGTGCAAAGGAGCCAAAGCAGGAACAAAACCTAGTAACGTTATCGAATAAGAAGCCAACGTCCGATAATAACGATACTTCCTCGAGTGGAACTAATACTGATACGGGAAAAACGTTTACTATGACAGCAAGCGCATATACTTCTACTTGTAACGGTTGTTCAGGTCTAACAGCAACAGGGATTAATCTAAAAGCAAACCCAAATACGAAGGTTATTGCTGTTGATCCAAGTGTTATTCCATTAGGCTCAAAAGTTTGGGTTGAGGGTTATGGTGAGGCTATTGCTTCGGATACAGGGGGACACATTGTTGGAAACCGTATTGATGTGCATGTGCCTTCTAAACAGGCTGCATATAGTTGGGGAGTTAAAACCGTAACTGTAAAAATGTTGAATTAATCATCATGCTCTTATCATGTTATAGTGATAAGAGCATGATTTATTTTATCCTGCCTCTGAGGATCCGTAAGGAGCTCGCTATTAGGCTTTAGGGTGAATCCTAAGTTATTTTGTAATGAGCGACGTTCACGTAGAATCATAAAACAAAGCGTGCTAGGATATAATGGTTATACTAAGTAATGAAGATGAAGACATGTAGGAAGAGGGACGAGTGTGAAAGTAAAAGAAGTGATTGTTGTAGAAGGAAAGGATGATACAGCAAAGGTTCTACAAGCGGTAGAAGCTGATACAATTGAAACAAATGGTTCTGCGATCAATCCATCCATTCTAAAGCAGATTCAACATGCAAAGCAAAAGCGGGGAGTTATTATTTTTACCGACCCAGATTATCCTGGAGAACGTATTCGTCATATTATAGATCAGGCTGTTCCCGGATGTAAGCATGCGTTTTTGACGCGTGATCAAGCAAAAGCAAAGCATTCGAAAAATAAAAGCTTAGGAATTGAACATGCCTCCATTCAAGCGATTCAGCGAGCATTAGCGTCTGTATATGAACTGCAAGAAAATTTTACAAGTAATATAACAAAGACGCATCTAATCGATTATGGATTAATTGGCGGCATAGAAGCTGCACGCAAACGGAAACAACTTGGGGAAATATTACAAATTGGTCATACCAATGGCAAACAGCTAATAAAACGATTAACGATGTTTAAAATTAGTAAAGATGAATTGGAACAAGCGCTGATGCAAATCATGCAGGAGGATGAATGAGGATGACAGCTCATAAATATATTGCTACCCCATCTCGTACGAAGGAAATACTGAATAAATATAATTTCTCTTTTAAGAAAAGTTTGGGGCAAAATTTTTTAGTGGACAGTAATATTTTAGAAAATATTGTTCGCCATGCAGGAATTACTAAGGATGTAGGGGTTATTGAAATAGGACCGGGGATTGGGGCTTTAACGGAGCAATTGGCTATCCATGCGAAGAAGGTGCTAGCATTTGAAATCGATCAGCGTCTATTACCAGTATTAGCTGATACACTTAGACCATATGACAATATTGAAATTGTCCATCAAGATATTTTAAAAGCCGATGTTCGAGAACTGATTGCTGCTTATTTCCCGGCTGAAGAAACCGTTCAGCTTGTTGCTAATTTGCCTTATTATATAACAACACCTATTTTAATGAAGCTGTTAAAGGATCGATTACCTATAGAAAGTTTTATCGTAATGATTCAGAAAGAAGTAGCAGACCGTATGGCTGCACGTCCCAATAGTAAAAGTTATGGATCATTAACACTTGCTGTTCAATATTATACAGAGGCAGAAGTAGTGATGCATGTCCCAAAGAGTGTGTTTATGCCTCGGCCAAATGTAGATTCAAGCATTTTAAAATTAGTTACGCGTAAAGCCCCGCCTGTTGAAGTAGATAATGAAGCCTACTTTTTTTCGTTCATTCAGGCTTGTTTCGCACAACGAAGGAAAACATTACGAAACAATTTAGCAAACTTTTTTAGAGCTAATTTAATAAAAGATGAAATTACGTCGATTCTTAATCAAGTTGGTATAGATGGAACAAGACGAGGAGAATCATTAAGTATAGAGGAATTTGCCACTATGGCAAATGCATTTTATCGTGCAATATCTGAGTGATGTTATTGACAAAGGATTACTCCCTTGATCTACCCTAATTCCCCCCTGGCAGGCTATATTTGCTTTTTAGGGGGATTATATTTTATGGAGGAATATTTTTATGGTGTAAAAATGTCACTCCTTGTAAAGAACGTAACGATCTTAACCTTTGATTACTCTTTCGTAGAGAAAAACGTTTTTTGAGTGATAGTTTAATTTATACCAACCTTTTTAAAAAATGAATCCAATAATAAAGCAGATCACTTGTGTCAGACGCACAGTTTTTTAGGCAATTCATAAGATATATTAAACGTTTGGGCAAGGAAGGCTGTGAGGTGGAGGATGAGCTTTACAAAAGGAGATTTAGTAACAAGATATTCTTATAATCATGATGTATTGTTTCGGATTTCATCTGTAAAAGATGAGTATGCAGATTTAGTTGGCGAAGATATTCGCCTTAAAGCAGATGCACCGATATCTGATTTAAGATTAGTTCAAGAACGAGAATTACAAAAGCGTAGACAGAAAGGAAAAGAAAAGGAAGAATTCTCTTATCGCTTGTTTCGTCAAGATTATCAATTGATGAAGGAAAAACGAAATTATCAGGCAACGGATGGCTTTACGTATGAAGCGTCATTTTTTCAACTCCCAGCAAAGGTTTTACATGTAGATGGCGATCAGACGTATTTAAAAAAATGTATTGAACTATATAACCGGATTGGTCTTCAGGTACATGGTGTGCACTTACATGAACGGGAAATGCCGGTACAGATTGTAGAATTGGTAACAAAAATTCATCCAGATATTATTGTGATTACTGGTCATGATTCATTTTCCAAAAATAAAGGACCAAAGCATGATATTCGTGCTTATAGGAATTCGAAGTATTTTGTTGAGACAGTTCGTGAAGCCAGAAAAATGAATCCAAATTTAGATCAGTTAATTATTTTTGCCGGGGCCTGTCAATCGCATTTTGAATCCTTAATTCGCGCTGGGGCTAATTTTGCCAGTTCTCCATTACGCGTAAACATCCATGCCTTAGATCCTGTGTATATCGTTGCTAAGATTGCTTTTACCCCCTTTATGGAGAAAGTAAGTGTATGGGATGCCATTCGAAATACACTAACAGGCAATAAAGGAATGGGAGGGGTGGACACAAAAGGCTTACTAAGGACGGGTCTGCCTTATATAGAAGAACAAGACTTAAGCAGCTTACCTTAATGGTGAGGTTGCTTTTTTTAAAAAGGACAAGTCAGAACAAAAACGCAGGTGCTCGGATGTATCAGCTAGACGAAGTTATTTTATACTATGGAAAAGTATAAAATTTTTGAGTTTATAGTATAAGAAAAACTACAGCTTTCGCTAAATACTTAGCGACAAGCCAAGTTTTTCTAAAAAAAGAAATCTACCATGTAGAAAGAGATATAATTTCCCATAACAATGAAAAAGGTAAGTGGCATCTCTCTCCATTAGTCAAGATTTTCAAGCAAAATGTGCATAAAAAGTTAACAATTACAAATAATAAACGAAATTAGGGAAATAAATGATTGACAATGAAAATATAATATTGATATAATAAAAAGTTTCATTTGACTGATGTACAAGTTTGTGGTATGCTTAATTATAGTGAGGTGGAGTATAGTGGCGAAAACATTAATCGAAATTAAGCAAGGTCTTGAAGGTCAGGTAGGGAAACGGTTAAAGCTTAAAGCGAATGGTGGTAGAAGAAAAACAATTGAGCGGTCCGGGATCCTGGCTGAAACCTATCCTTCTGTATTTATCGTTGAGCTTGACCAAGAAGAAAATGCATTCGAACGTGTTTCATATAGCTATGCAGACGTTTTAACAGAAACAGTGGAACTTAAATTCATGGACGATCGAAACATTGCATCCGCTGTAAAGCAGTAACCGTAAGTTTACTGCTTTTTGTTTTAGATTAAATTAACAGAATAGTTCTAATTGATTTTAAATGCCGATTCTACCTAAATGTTTCCTTTTTTGTTTACATATAACGGTTTTGTTATTGGAATAGAAGCACATACTATAAGTGTCGTAATTACTCATTACGTTAAAGGGGGTTGTTCTTTCATGGCTAGACGACGTGGAATGATGTCAGAACAATTGAAAGAAGAAATTGCCAAAGAGTTAGGATTTTACGACACGGTGCAAAGGGAAGGCTGGGGCGGCATAAAAGCACGTGATGCTGGAAATATGGTGAAACGAGCTATTGAAAAAGCCGAAGCAAGTATGCAACAAGGCAAATCCTAATCGGGTTTGCCTTTTCTTCATATACATATTGTGTATATACACAATTTTAGCGTAAAGTAATTTCAAGCGAGTAAAAATTTTGGTTGTAAGCAAGACGCTCTCGCGTAAAAATCCTTTTAAACCTTCTTGTACAGCTGTTTGAAACTTATAAGTGTATATGCTTTTCCTTTTGTAGTCGCTCGATAATTTGGAATATGTTACAATTTCATTATCTAAAAAACAAGAAGGTGACGGGCGATGGCAATATTTGAAAAAGCACCCGCGAAAATAAATTTATCACTTGATGTTTTAAGCAAAAGAAGCGACGGCTACCATAATATAGAAATGATTATGACAACGATCGATTTAGCCGATCGTATTATACTGAATGAATTGGCTGAAGACCGTATTGAAATTTCATTAGAAAGTAGATATGTCCCAAGCGATGAACGAAATTTAGCTTATCAAGCTGCATCTTTATTTAAACAAACTTATGGGATACATAAGGGAGTGCATATTACCATTGAAAAAAATATCCCCGTTTCTGCTGGGCTTGCTGGTGGAAGTGCAGACGCTGCAGCGGTCTTAAAAGGTCTGAACCGGTTATGGTCGATGCAAATTTCGGAAGAAGAGTTGCTCAAACTAGGAGCAGCATTAGGTACAGATGTCCCGTTTTGTATTTGTGGACAAACAGCAATCGTTAAAGGGCGTGGGGAAATTGTAGAACCACTGCCTTCACCGCCTCCTTGCTGGGTAGTTTTAGCTAAACCGGATATCGGGGTATCCTCAAGAACAATTTTCAAACAGATTGTAATGAGGGATATTGTTCACCCACAAACAGCTAAAGTCATTAAAGCATTGAAAGAAAATAATTTTGAAAAGCTCTGCCATAGCTTAGGTAACGCCTTAGAGCCTTTAACTATAAAACAACATCCCGAAGTACAGCAAATTAAACATGTGTTGAAACAAGCTGGAGCAGCTGCTGCATTAATGAGCGGTAGTGGTCCAACGGTATATGGTCTCGTCGAGCATGAGAGGAAAGCAAGGAAAATTTACAATGGCATGCGAGGCTTTTGTGAGGAAGTATACTATGTAAGGCTGTTAGGATAATTATATTGGTAAAAAGCGTATAATAATGGTATATTAAGAAGAAACATTCGGTTTTGAGGTGTCAAGATGAAAAGAAGTAATCGTTTAGTTGTATTGTCTAATTTTTTTCTCGAAAATCCGAGGAAGCATACCCAATTACCTTATTTTGTGTCACGATTAGAAACAACTAAAGCTTCTGTAAGTGAGGATATGGATATTATTGATAAGGTATTTCGCCGCGAGGGCATTGGATATTTGCAACGGACGACTGGTGCCGGTGGTGGCGTGAAGTATATACCGTTTAGTATCCATGAAAAAAATAAAGCATTTATAGAAAAACTCTGTCAGAGTCTTGAAGATCCGGTTCGTATCCTTCCGGGCGGCTATTTGTATATGAGTGATCTATTAGGAGATCCAAAAACGATAAGAGAGATCGGCAGAGTATTTGCATCAGCATTTTCTGATAAGGATATTGATGTGGTTGTAACCGTAGCTACAAAAGGGATACCGTTAGCTTATGCAGTTGCCTCATTTCTCAATGTACCAGTAGTTATTGTGCGGAGAGATCCAAAAGTAACAGAGGGATCTTCTGTAAGTATTAATTATGTATCTGGCTCTTCTAAAAAAATTCAAACGATGGTATTGCCAAAGCGAAGTTTACCAGAGGGATCCAATGTTTGTATTGTTGATGATTTTATGAAAGCTGGTGGAACGATTACAGGTATGAGGAATTTACTAGAAGAGTTTGATGCAACGGTCCAAGGAATTGGGGTATTAGCTGAAGCAGATGATGAAGAGGAAGAGCGAGTAATTGACGATTATATATCATTAATAAAAATATCCAATGTGGATATAAAGAAAAAGCAGATTGATGTACAAGTTGGTAACTATCTTGAAAATTACAAAACAGATGGACAGTCGCTTATAAATGAATAGCAGTCATTTGGGAAAGAGATACGTGCTTTCCCTATTTTAATGAACAAGAATGAGAGTTTTGGCAGTAGGATTGAAATATGGATGAGTTTAACAAGCTTGCGCGTAGATCTTTTTTCCGTAGGAGATTCACACTAAGTTCGCATCAAACTTAATATTTCAATAGCACTATTGTGTAATGGAGAAGTCGAATTTGTTGATGAAGCATTCCCGCAATTGTTTAGGTAACTATATCTGCTCCTATATGGTGGCTATATTGCGATCTTCTTCCTCTACGATAAGCCGCCAACATCGTCTCGAATCTAAAGGAAGCCAGCCCGATTAAAAGCGGGCTTGTCGCTTGAGCGTCGACATACCCCTGTTTTAGAGGCATTTTTTATTATCAATGTAAGAAGCTGTATTTGTATTTGAAAAAAATCTGCTTATTTATTGCAATTTTTATGAGAGAAACGACTTCTAAATTCCTGCTTCGTTTGGGGCGACACACGACAAAAAAACCACGACAGCGATACATCACGGTTTTTCAAGGACAAGAAAAGCTACGTCAGCGACGCATCGCACGCAGAAAAAGTGCTTTTCTTTTTCAAGGACAAGAAAAGCTACGTCAGCGACGCATCGCACGCAGAAAAAGTGTTCTTCTTTTAGTACTCTTTGAATGAAGTTTCCCTTTATTTCATCAGAAGATCTACCGTTTATATGCCGCTAAACGAGCGCTGCTAGTTTTGGCTTTACATAAGAAAAAATCTAGCATTGAAAATATTTTATTTTTTTTAATAATTTAGCAGGACTTTTAATAGTTTTGTTGAACTAGTTAATATAGATTCATGCGAAAAGGTGGTGACACATCATGGAAGTAACTGACGTTCGGTTACGCCGCGTTAATACGGAAGGTAGAATGCGGGCGATTGCATCAATTACTTTGGATCAGGAGTTTGTTGTCCATGACATTCGAGTGATTGATGGAAATAATGGGCTATTTGTAGCGATGCCATCTAAGCGAACCCCGGATGGTGAATTTAGAGATATTGCTCACCCGATCAATTCAGGGACACGGGCAAAAATTCAGGATGCTGTGTTAGAAGAGTATCATCGAGCAGGTGAGGCAGAAGTAAAGTATGAAGAAGCAGGAGCCTCCTAAGCAATCTTTTCTAATAATAATATTTTATAGCAACTAGAGGTCTAATCTACATCAGGTTAGCCTTCTTTTTTTGTTGAAAACGATTACTCCCTTTTTTATACAAGGAAAAATTTCATGCGTTCTTCATATAAAGAAAATGGAGGGTACTGGAGAATGCGATTAGTTGCACATATTTAAACATTAAAATTTTCGTTCGCGGTTGGCTTGACTCCTTTTTACGTACAAAGAAATTTGTTACGTTTTTTTTATGATGTTTTTGAACAACAATCTCTATAAATACAACTAGATAATGGTTTCCGGTGGAACTTCTTTAAATCGAATATTCTGCTGAAAATGGAAAGCTTTGCATTGTTATAAGCCTTGATTTACATGGTTTATCTATTGAAATGAGCTGTCATTTAAGATATATTCATAATGGGTAAATCGAAATGATGGAGGTTTCTTTATATGACGAATCGATATGCTGTTGTTTTAGCGGCTGGACAGGGTACAAGAATGAAATCAAAGCTCTACAAAGTACTCCATCCTATAGCAGGTCGACCAATGGTGCAACATGTCATTGATCAAATAAGCAGCGTGAATGTGGATAAAGTAATTACCATTGTCGGGTTTGGTGCTGAAGATGTCAAGGAGCATATTGGTACTAAAAGTGAGTTTGTTCTTCAAGAGGAACAACTTGGAACTGGGCATGCGGTGCTACAGGCTGAAGCGCTTTTACAAGACAAAGAAGGTACAACCATTGTGGTTTGTGGCGATACACCGTTAATTACAAAGGAAACATATCAATCTCTTATTGATCATCATGAAAAATCAGGAGCAAAAGCGACAATTCTTACTGCAAAAGCCCCTGATCCATTCGGCTATGGCAGGATTATTCGCAATGAAGCAAATAGTGTAGAACGAATTGTAGAGCATAAAGATGCAAATGACAAGGAATTACTTGTAGATGAAATTAATACAGGTACATATTGTTTTGATAATCAAGCATTATTTCAAGCATTGAAGCATGTTTCTAATAATAACGCACAGGGTGAGTATTACTTGCCGGATGTCATAGAAATCCTCCAACAGCAAGGGGAAATTGTGAGTGCGTATATAACGCATAACTTTGATGAAACTTTAGGGATTAATGATCGAGTTGCTTTGGCACAGGCAGAAAAGATTATGAAGTTGCGTATCAATGAACGGCATATGAAAAATGGTGTAACGATAATTGATCCAGAGCACACATATATTGGACCAGATGTTAAAATTGGTGCTGATACAATTATCCACCCTGGGACAATCCTTAAAGGCGAAACTGTGATTGAAGAGGAGACAGAGATCGGCCCTTATTCAGAGCTAATCAATTGTTATGTAGGAAAAGGAACGATTGTTAAACAAAGTGTTGCTAGTGATAGTAAAATTGGCAATCATGTAAAAGTTGGGCCATATGCTCATCTTCGTCCTGAAAGCTCAATTGGAAATAACGGTAAAATAGGTAATTTTGTAGAGATTAAAAAGACAGAACTCAAGGAAAATAGCAAAGTCTCTCACTTGAGCTATATAGGTGATGCGCACGTAGGAAGCAATGTGAATATTGGTTGTGGTACAATAACAGTGAACTATGACGGCAAATATAAATACGTAACGACAATTGAAGATGATTCATTTATTGGATGCAATTCAAACCTCATTGCTCCTGTAACCATTGGAAAGGGTTCCTATGTTGCAGCTGGATCAACCATTACGAAGGACGTGCCAGAGGGTTCTTTATCAGTAGCTAGAGCGCGGCAAACGAATAAAGAAGGATATGCATCAAAAATAAAAAATCAGAAAAAAGATTAACGGAGGGTATTAACTCATGGCATCTACTTACAAGGATTCATCCTTGAAGGTTTTTACATTAAATTCTAATCGCAAATTGGCGCAAGACATCGCAGACCACATCGGTACTAAGCTGGGGAAGTGTACCGTATCCCGGTTTAGTGATGGAGAGATTCAAATTAATATTGAAGAAAGCATCCGCGGATGTGATGTTTATGTCGTTCAATCAACTTGTTCTCCAGTTAATGATCATTTGATGGAATTATTAATTATGATCGATGCCTTAAAGCGAGCATCAGCTAAATCTATTAATATTGTTATGCCGTATTATGGATATGCTAGACAAGATCGTAAAGCTAGGTCCCGTGAGCCCATAGCGGCAAAACTAGTAGCTAATCTACTAGAAACATCCGGTGCTAATCGGGTTATAACACTAGATTTACATGCACCGCAAATTCAAGGATTTTTTGATATCCCGATCGATCATTTGCAAGGTGTTCCAATTCTTTCAGATTACTTTGAAGCAATGAATTTGGAGGATATAATTATTGTCTCTCCTGATCATGGCGGGGTGACACGGGCACGTAAAATGGCAGATCGCTTAAAGGCGCCTATTGGAATAATTGATAAGCGTCGACCTCGTCCAAATGTTGCTGAAGTGATGAATATTGTGGGAAATATTGAAGGAAAGACAGCGATTCTCATCGATGACATTATTGATACAGCAGGTACCATTACTCTTGCAGCCAATGCACTAGTTGAAAACGGAGCAAAAGAAGTGTATGCTTGCTGTACGCATCCAGTCTTATCAGGTCCAGCTATTGAACGTATTAACAGTTCAAAAATAAAAGAGCTAGTCATTACGAATTCAATTCCATTACCAGAGGACAAGCAAATTAATAAAATCACACAGTTGTCTGTCGCGCCTTTAATTGGGGAAGCGATTATTCGTGTGCATGAGTTACAATCTGTAAGCATTTTATTTGATTGATGTTTAAGCCATAAGTAAAACGGGTATTATCTATGATGTGTATTTTATCCCGCAAAGTAACTGGCAGTAAGACCTCCATTTCAATAACGAGGTGAAACCCGGGAGGAATAAGTGAAGGATCGAACTGCAAGTCAAATACCCCGATTCTTATGAATTAATTGCATGAATGAAATTAAAAACGTAAAATTTCAAGATAGAAGTACTGCAACAAGTCAAGGTTTTTTGTTAAATTTTGGAGGATGATAAATATGGCAGTCAAATTAGCAGCGCAATTAAGAGAAGATCATACTAAATCAGCAACAAAGGAGATTAGAAATAGCGGTCATGTGCCTGCTGTTTTATACGGAAAGGGAAAAGAAACGAAATCTATTTCTGTTAATGGAATCGAACTGGTAAAAACGGTACGTGATGAAGGAAGAAATACGATAATTTCATTGCATGTCGAAAATGAAGCACCTGTTGATGTAATGTTGCATGAGTACCAAATTGATCCATTGAGAGATGAACTTATTCATGCAGACTTTTATATCGTTGATATGGCTGAAGAGATGGATGTAGAAGTGAACTTGCGTCTGGAAGGCGAAGCGATAGGAACGAAGGATGGAGGTGTGTTACAACAGCCATTGTATGAATTGCAAGTGCGTGCAAAGCCTGCTGACATTCCAGAAGAAATTGTTGTGGACATTTCTGATCTTGGAATAGGTGATAGTATCGCTGTTGGTGATATTAAAACGGATGGTAATTACACTATTTTAGATGATGAAGTTACTACAGTTGTAACAGTATTAGCTCCAGACACAGCTAAAGATTTAGAGGGAGAAACTCCAGCTGAAAATGCTGAGCCGGAATTAGTCGGTGCCGAAAAGGACAAAGAAGAAGCTTAAGCTAAATAAAGTAATCACAACCCTCAAACTAATTGGAGCATGTCTCAAGTAAGAGCTCTCAATGTCTATACTTTATTAATGTGAAAGAGGGTTCGTGTATCAGCTTATAGATGAGGAAGCACTCTCCCTCCTGTTTAGGGGGGAGAGTTGTGTTGTATTATTTAAGCAAGTATAAAATCTTTCAAAATGTGTGACAGATAAGATGAAAGTATAGATAGTGTAGAAGCTGGACAACAGGTCATCTACATTTAAGTCCTGCAGAAGTTTGGTTTTTATAGGTTAAAACTTATTATTCTATACCTAGTGTTTTTGTTTTAGAAAGATATTAAACAAAGGAAGAAGTTATGATGAAATGTATTATTGGATTGGGAAATCCAGGAAATAAATATGATAACACAAGACATAATGCAGGTTTTATGGTTATTGATGAGTTACTAAAGCGCCATCAGTGGAAGCTCGACAAAACGAAATTTAAAGGGTACTATACCATCGGTCAATTAGAAACAGAAAAAGTTATGCTGATAAAGCCGCAAACGTTTATGAACCTTTCTGGCGAAGCTGTAAGACCGTTGATGGATTATTATAATATTGATTTAGAAAATATTTTGATTATTTTTGATGATTTAGATTTACCTGTAGGTAAAATTCGCCTACGTCAAAAAGGTGGGCACGGTGGACATAATGGCATTAGATCTATTATTAATCATGTAGGATCAAAAGATTTTAAACGAATTCGCATCGGTATTGGAAGACCACAGACAATATCACTTACTATCGTTGATTACGTACTTCAATCCTTCCCTAAAAATGAACTAGAGGAAGTCATGCAAGGGGTAAGAAAAGCAGCAGATGCATGTGAGGCCTGGATAAATAAGCCGTTTGATGAAGTGATGAACGAATATAATAAGTAATCACCACATAAAATAAAACACAAACTTAAATTGAACCACTTCTTTCATTTGTATAGACGAAGGCAATTTCGGATACACTTATTACCAATAACTACTTGTTATTGGAGGTGGCTCCTTTTGCCTATCATATATTTATGCAGGCATTGTGGTCAGAAAATAGGAAGTATTCAACAGAAGGTTTTAGATACAACAATGCTAGGTTTTGATCAATTAACAATGAAGGAAAAAGAAGAGATGATCACTTATAAACCAAATGGAGATGTCCATATAAAGGTTATCTGTGAGAATTGTGAAGAGGCCTTAGGACATCATCCACATTATCATGAATTAGACTTTTTTATACAATAAAAGCAAGCTGCTGCTTTGGTAATAGAACCAAGGCGTTTTTGTGCTTGTATATACAAAGGGTGAAGACTTAGACATTACAAAGCATGGAAAAGTCAATACAGATTCGCTTGTGAAGACTTACGTCACCCAATGTAAGTGGAGGTTTAGTAATGAAGGGTATACAATCATATTTACAATCGAAAGAAGATATACAGTCTGTGATTAAAGGAATATTAGCTGGAATGGATGAGCAGCTAGTTGCTGGATTATCTGGTTCAGCTAGAGGACTGCTTGTATCCGCTATTCATGGTGAGGTCAATAAGCCTATTTTGCTTGTAACACATCAACTAGTACAGGCGCAACAATTATATGATGACCTTACTGGATTTATTAGTGAAGAAGAAGTCCATTTATATCCAGTGAACGAATTAATTGCATCAGAAATTGCTATTGCTAGTCCCGAATTACGAAGTCAGCGTATCGAGTCATTAATGGCATGGTCAAAAAATAAGTCGGGAATTTTAATTGCTCCTGTTGCAGCATTAAAGCGAATCCTTCCTCCACCAGAATATTGGGAGAAATATCAACTTCCTTTTAAACTAGGTGAGGATATCGATGTTGAAGCTTACCTATCTTCTTTAGTAGACATGGGCTACAATCATGCTTCCATGGTTACTTCTCCTGGTGAGTTTAGTAGACGTGGTGGAATTATTGATGTTTATCCACTCACCGAGAAGCATCCGATTCGCATTGAATTATTTGATGAAGAAATTGATTCGATTAGGTATTTTGACGCAGAAACGCAGCGCTCACTAGATAAACTGAAAGAAATTACAATTGGTCCAGCTACAGAGTTATTGTTGAGTCAATCTGATATTTACACTGCTGGTGAGCGTGTCGAGGAAGCGCTTGCTGAAACATTAAAAACGCTCAAATCTAAAGAATCAAAGGAAACGCTTACAGAGGTGGTAAAGGCTGACATAGAACGTTTGAAAAATCTGGAACATTTTTCAGAAATGTATAAATATATCGGTTATTTGTATAGTCAGCCAGCTAGTTTACTAGACTATTTACCGCCTGATGGCCAAATTATTATCGATGAAATGAGTCGAATACAAGAGACGGCTTTACATTTGGATACAGAAGAGGCAGATTGGTATAGTAGCCTCCTAGCATCTCATCAGATGGTAAAAAATAGTGTCTTCTTTGATTGGCATACCATTTGGGAGCGAATGAAACAGCCGCGATTGTATATGTCTGTATTTTTACGCCATATTCCAAATACACAACCGAAAAATATTATTAATTTATCCTCTAGACCGATGCAAGAGTTCCATGGACAAATGCATTTATTAAAGAATGAATTGAAAAGATGGAAAAAAGGGGATTACTCCGTTATCGTTGTAGCGCCAGATGAACACCGAGCTGAAAAGATCCATTCTATTTTCCTGGATTATGATATGGAATTTGGTATTGCAAAACATCTGTATCTTCCAGTTGAAAAACCGACGATTACAGTAGGTAATATTTCCAGTGGCGTTGAATTGCCAATGCATAAGGTAGTTCTAGTTACGGAGCAGGAGTTATTTAAGAAACGAACAAAACGGCCGCGAAAACAGCAGAAAATATCTAATGCTGAGCGAATTAAGGATTATCAAGAATTAAAGGTTGGCGATTATGTTGTCCATGCAAACCATGGTATTGGAAAGTATCTTGGTATTGAGACATTACAAGTAAACGATTTGCATAAAGATTATATGCTAATCAAATATTCCGGCGATGATAAGTTATTTGTACCGATTGATCAAATCGATCAAGTTCAAAAGTTCGTTGGCTCAGAAGGAAAAGAGCCTAGGTTGTATAAATTAGGCGGAAGTGAATGGAAAAAAGTAAAACGCAAAGTTCAATCCTCCGTGGAAGATATAGCAGATGACTTAATTAAGCTGTATGCTGAAAGACAAGCGAGAAAGGGATTTGCTTTTTCAAAAGATACAGAAATGCAGAGAGAGTTTGAAGCATCCTTCCTATATCAAGAAACGGAGGATCAATTGCGTTGTATAGAAGAGATCAAACGAGATATGGAAAAAGAACGCCCAATGGATCGTTTGCTCTGCGGTGATGTAGGTTATGGGAAAACCGAAGTCGCTATTCGTGCAGCATTTAAAGCAATTATGGATGATAAGCAAGTGGCTTTATTAGTCCCTACTACTATTTTGGCACAGCAGCATTTTGAGACAATTCGAGAGCGGTTCCAGGATTATCCAATATCTATTGGATTATTGAGTAGATTCCGAACTAGAAAGCAACAGAAAGAAACATTGGAGAAATTACGAAAAGGTACGATTGATATTGTTATTGGAACGCATCGTCTTTTATCTAAAGATGTACAGTACCATGATTTGGGTCTGCTAATTGTCGATGAGGAGCAGCGTTTTGGAGTTAAACATAAGGAAAAAATTAAACAGCTGAAAACAAATGTAGACGTACTTACCCTGACGGCTACACCAATTCCGAGGACGCTTCATATGTCTATGCTTGGTGTTCGTGATCTGTCTGTTATCGAAACACCACCAGAAAACCGTTTCCCAGTTCAAACATACGTAATGGAGTATAATCCCGTTTTTATTCGTGAAGCAATCGAACGAGAAATGGCACGTGGTGGGCAAGTATTCTTTCTTCATAATCGGGTAGAAAATATTGAAGAAGTAGCGAGAGAGCTAGGAAGACATGTTGACGCAAGAATTGCTGTTGCTCATGGACAAATGAACGAAACAGAACTGGAAAATGTCATTTTCGCCTTTTTAGAAGGAGAATTTGATGTACTTGTTAGCACAACCATTATTGAAACTGGTGTCGATATTCCTAATGTAAATACGTTGATAGTCAATGATGCGGATCGGATGGGATTGAGTCAACTGTATCAATTGCGTGGTCGAGTCGGCCGTTCTAATCGAGTAGCTTATGCCTACTTTACGTACAAAAGAGATAAAGTGTTGACAGAGGTAGCAGAAAAAAGATTGCAAGCAATAAAAGAATTTACGGAGTTAGGCTCCGGATTTAAAATAGCGATGCGTGATTTATCCATTCGCGGAGCAGGAAATCTATTAGGTGCTCAGCAACATGGATTTATAGATTCAGTAGGTTTTGATATGTACTCACAAATGCTAAAAGAAGCGATTGATGCTCGAAAAGAAGGTAAGGATACAAAAGATATTAAACCGTTTGAATCAGAATTAACATTAAATATCGATGCATATATTCCTGATGAGTATATTGATGATGAAAAACAGAAAATTGATATTTATAAACAATTTCAAACGATGGAATCCAGAGCAGATGCGGATGATTTACGTGATGAATTAATCGATCGTTTTGGTGATTATCCGAAGGAAGTTGATCATTTATTTACGGTAGCAATACTAAAAATGCTAGCTAAGCGGGAACGAATAGTATCAATTAGTGAAAAAAATAACAAAATAGAAGTACTCGTAGATGAAGAACGTAGTCAGCAAATTGATGGCGCAAAACTATTTGAAATAGCGAATACATTTGGCCGAGGCGTACAGTTGGGTACTGAAAAGAATAAGTTAAAGCTTGTATTTAAATACACAAAAGATACAGAAGCCGAGCGTTACTCTAATGTAGCAGAATTTATGGAAAAACTAACAGATGCAAATCGTAAATCGTAAAAAATTGGTATTTCATGTATAGTTATCCTGCTTTGCTTCATACTAAAACCACAACTGATGATTTCCACAGAGAAACTTGGGTAATGATCATCATTATTTAGAAAGTGAGGCTATATTGTATGAAAGCAACAGGAATTGTTCGTCGTATTGATGATTTAGGGAGAGTAGTAATTCCTAAGGAGATCAGAAGGACACTGCGAATTAGAGAAGGAGATCCACTGGAAATTTATGTGGACAGGGAAGGAGAAGTTATTTTAAAAAAATATTCTCCTATTAACGAATTGGGTCATTTTGCCAAGGAATATGCAGAGGCACTGTTTGACTCCCTACAAACGCCTGTAATTATTTCCGATCGCGATGAAGTGATTGCTGTAGCAGGCGAATCAAAAAAAGATTATTTAAACAAAAATATTAGCTCAACTTTAGCGAAAATAATTGAAGGTAGAACGCATATTATTGAAAAAGAACCACAAACCTTAGAGATTATCGAAGGACATGAGCAAGAATTAAATTCCTATTGTGTTAGTCCAATTATCGCTAATGGTGATGTAATTGGCTCTGTTGTGATTTTTGCCAAAGAGGGAGAACCATTTAGCAAAGTAGAGCAAAAAGCAGCAGAAACAGCTGCAAGCTTTTTAGCTAAGCAGATGGAATAATATACTTGCTTATCTGTTTTGTATGCAAGCTGTCATTCTAATAATGGGATTAGAAGGCAGCTTGTTTGATTTGAGAAAATGTTAAGTAGTTTCGCTTGAATGCATAACAATTTAGTACGTAAATGAAGACCGATAACTTTAGTATAATTCGTGTCTTCAGAAATAGTATTCATTATGCCAAGTTAAAATAAGCGGAGTAGTCTTATCCTCAAAGACGGCCAAGGATGAGGGTTTCCTTTCATTTTAAATTCTATGCTATAATGGGTGGATAAACGTATGAATTAAAGGAAAGTTCAACATGAATAGTAATGAAACTAAACAGCTCGTTAAAGGGGCATTAATACTAACAATAGCTGGAATCATAAGCAAACTATTAAGTGCTGGTTATCGAATACCGCTACAAAATTTAACCGGTGATATTGGTTTTTATGTCTATCAACAAGTCTATCCTATTTTAGGAATCGGTTTTATGTTAGCGCTCTATGGGTTTCCGTCTGCGATATCCAAAATGGTTGTAGATAGGAAATCCCAGTATCAAGAGCTATCATTATTTAGTTTCTATCTGCCTGTTTTATTTATCCTCTTTTTGATAAGTGGAGGGCTATTTGTTTTTTTATTGGTGAATGCTCCATATATTGCAGGCTGGATTGGAGATAGCCTTTTGATAGAAACATATCGATTTACAGCTTTTGTTTTTTTGCTTATTCCAGTTATTGCTTTATTGCGTGGCGTCTTTCAAGGAAATTATCTGATGAAACCAACCGCTTTTTCACAACTGGCTGAGCAAACGATACGTGTAGCTGTGATTATCGCAACCGCAATAGCAATTGCAGAAAGCGGAAAATACATTTATGAAATTGGAAAATGGGCTGTAATAGCCTCTATTTTGGGGCAAATTGCCGCAATTTGCGTCCTTATCCTATATTTTTTCCGAACCAGACCGTTTGCTATCAAGCAGGAAAAAATCCCTTGGAGCTATTATGTGTCTACAATTTTTATGTTTGGCGTCATAGCTACCTTGAATCATATGGTGCTGCTTATTTTGCAGTTTGCTGACACATTTACTCTCTTTCCAAGTTTGTTAAAAGGGGGGTATTCAAAAGTAGCAGCAATGGAGGCAAAAGGCGTGTTTGATCGCGGACAACCACTGATTCAACTGGGAACCGTGTTTGGTTCATCATTGGCGTTAGCACTAATACCATCCATTTCCAAGAAAAAGTTGTCAGCGGATCCGCATACATTTTATCCATACATACGTGTAGCTATGGTTTTTAGTGTGTATTTAGCAGCAGGGGCTACGATTGGACTGATACTAATCTTTCCAGAAGTAAATCTAGCTTTATTTCAGGATCAACAAGGAACAAGAGAGTTGCAAGTGCTTGTATGTTCCATTGTTTTAAGCTCGGTAGCTATTACCGCTTCGTCTATTTTGCAGGGGTTAGGTTATATAAAGCGAGTTGCCTTGTTTATATTAATCGCTTTTTTCGTAAAATGGATTGCCAATCAAGTACTTGTTCCCTCATTCGGTTTAATGGGAAGTTCGGTTGCTACAGTTTTAGCGTTATTTTTATTTTGTGTGGTGGCACTAACAGAGTTACGCAGAAAATTACCGCTCTTAAAATTATTAAGGGCGATACGCTGGCAAGCGCTTTTATTATCGGCTGTTATCATGATTATTTATTTATATATAGTTCAATGGTTATTCCTTTCGTTCTTTGACGACTCTAGGCTTGGTTTATTTTTGTTTGTTAGTCTGCTTTCCATCACAGGTGCGCTTGTATATGGATATAGCTTAATAAAACTACGGGGATTCACAGAGGAGCAATTACAAATGCTTCCATTTTCTATCCATCTGATGAAGTTAAAAAACAGGAGAGATGAGCATGTTTAAGGTTGAAATAGTTGGATTAGGTGCAGGTGATTTAGATCAATTACCTTTAGGAATTTATAAAAAATTAGTATCTGCAAAAAAAACAGTCTATACACGTACAATTGATCATCCAGCGGTGTTTGCTTTACAAAAAGAAGGTACTATCTTTCATTCATTTGATTATTTGTATGAAGAAGAGCAACAATTTTCCCGCGTATATGAGCGAATCGTTGAGGTTATTCGAGAGAAAGCGATGAAGGATGATGTAATCTATACCGTGCCTGGACATCCCATGCTTGCCGAAAAAACAGTACAATTACTATTAGAGCAAAAAGGGCTGAACGTGATAATAGTCGGTGGAAGCAGCTATTTAGATGATATCTTTACAGCGTTGAAAATTGATCCGATTGAGGGCTTTCAGTTTGTTGATGCTACGTCTTTTAATCGAAGCGGATTAAATTTTAAGAACCACCTTGTTTTTTCACAAGTTTATGATCAGTTTGTTGCATCAGAGGTAAAATTAACCTTACTAGAGGACTTGCCGGCAGATTATCTAATTACGGTTGTGGAATCTGCAGGAAGCAAAGCTCAGTCGATAAAGCAAATACCACTAGAAATGTTAGATCGTACGGTGGAAGTAAGTAATTTAACAAGTGTTTACATCCCTCCTGCACCAGACGCTGTATTACATCATACATTTTGGCAACTGCGCAAAGTTATTCAAAAGCTTCGTGGACCTGAAGGTTGTCCTTGGGATCAGGCACAGACGCATGAAAGCTTGCGGGAATTTGCGATTGAAGAGGTATATGAATTAATTGACGCTATTAATACTCAAGATGATAACGGAATCGTTGAAGAATTAGGAGATGTACTTTTACAAGTGATGCTCCACAGTCAAATTGGGGAGGATAATGGATATTTTAATATCGATGATGTCATTCGCGGTATTACAGATAAAATGATTCATCGTCATCCTCATGTTTTTAAAGATACTGCTGTGAATAGTATTGCTGAAGTAAAAAGTAACTGGGATCAACTGAAACAGGCCGAAAAAGGTCATGCACGCACTTCTATGATAGATGGTGTGGCGAAGCATTCACCTTCGTTAATAAGAGCATATCAATTACAAAAGAAAGCAGCAAAAGCAGGTTTTGATTGGGATAAAGTATACGGTGTATGGAATAAGCTGGAGGAAGAGATAGCTGAGTTTAAAACTGCCATTTCAGCTGAATCCATGAATGAACAGGAAATGGAGTTTGGTGATATTTTATTTGTGCTTGCTAATTTAGCAAGGCATTATAACATTAACCCTGAGGTAGCATTAAACAGAGCAAATGAAAAGTTTATATCGCGTTTTACTTATATTGAGCAGATGCTTATAAAGCGTGGCAGTTCGATTCATGACGCCACATTTGATCAAATGAGCGAATTATGGGAAAGAGCAAAAGAAGGGGAGAATTAACATGCGATTAGATAAATTTTTAAAAGTATCCCGATTAATTAAAAGGCGAACACTAGCAAAAGAAATAGCAGATCAAGGGAGAATAACTATAAATGGGAAACAAGCAAAAGCCTCATCTACATTGACTGTAGGTGATGAGGTTGTTATTCAGTTTGGGCAAAAGCTCGTCACGATTCAAGTAAATGAATTACGAGAAACGATTAAAAAAGATGAAGCAGCCTCACTGTATACAGTAATAAAAGAAGAAAAATTAAATAGCTAGAATTTGTTCTACTCTTGTCCCTCCTATCATAAAGTAATATTGATAAGGAGGGCTTTTTAATGAATTATTATGAGAATAAAGAAAATATAACTCGTACGACAATAGATCATAATGTGAAGATTAATAATCGTAAAAACTTAGAAATAAGCGGTGTGAAAGAAGTAGATAGTTTTGACAACGAAGAATTTCTTTTGGAAACGGTAATGGGTTATTTAATTGTTCGCGGACAAAACCTTCAATTAAAGAATCTGGATGTGAATGAAGGATCTGTTGTCATCAAAGGGAAAATTTATGAGCTTTCTTATATAGATGAACAGCAGGAGAAAGCTAAAGGATTCTTTAGCAAGTTATTTAAATGAGTTTAAGTACACAGTTTATAACGATGCTAACGATGATCTCAAGCGGTTTTTATATCGGTGTTATTCAGGATACTTTTCGCCGCTTTACTCCTTATTGGAAAAACAGGCGAATCATGACATATGTTATGGAAATCGGGTTCTGGTTAACCCAAACGTTATTGTTATTTTATATTTTGTTTTTAGTCAATGGCGGGGAGATTCGACTGTATATTATACTTGCCTGCTTATTAGGGTTTTCCGCTTATCAGGCAGTTGCGGCAACTAGTTATAAAAAGCTATTGGAGCATATTATTCGAATAGTTAGTGCAGTGTACCGTTTCTTTGTTAAAGTCGTACAAGCTGTGATTACTTCTCCAATAAAAGGAATTATTTTCCTTCTTTATAAAATCATCATGTGGCTTATTAAGCTTATACTTAAGCTTATTTTATTTGTCATCATAGTTATTATTACACCGATAAAATGGCTCCTTTTATTCATCTATCGCTTACTTCCTAAAAAATTTCAAGGATTTATATTAAAATTAGCAGGAATTTATAGTACAATGAAGAATAAGTGTATAAAGATATGGAAGTATGTGAGCTTGAAGAGGAGGTAAAACGTTGGCCCGAGAAAAACGAACAGTAACAGAATTAGATTCGAATTACATGCAGCAATATAATGCTCATGTAGAAAGGCAGAAGCGAAAAAAACAACGTTTAATTCGGCGTCTTGTGTTGTTTTCTATCATAGCACTAATTGCTTTTGGTAGTATGACGACATACCATATAAAACAGCGTGCTCTTCATGCAGAAAAAAAAGAAGAATATGAAAGATTGCAACAGGAAATAGTTGATTTAAAAAATGAAGAGGTCAGCTTACAAGAAGAAGCAGAACGATTGAAAGATGAAGAATATGTATTAGAAATAGCCAGAACGAATTATTTCTTCTCTAAAGAAGGCGAATTAATCTTTAAACTACCGGATGAGGAACCCGCTTATTGACACACTTTCACTTGCTTGGCTATAATATAGTAGTAAGCTGATGATATGTCATTAGTGATTAAATATTAGTTTCCTAAAAATCTTAAGGAGGAGCATTTTTTTTATGTCAATTGAAGTAGGCAGCAAGCTGCAAGGTAAGGTAACTGGTATCACTAATTTCGGAGCCTTTGTAGAAATCGAGCAAGGAAAAACAGGACTTGTTCACATTAGTGAGGTTGCCGACAACTATGTCAAAGACATTAACGATCACCTTTCAGTCGGTGATGAGGTAAAGGTCAAGGTCATTAATGTTGAAAAGGACGGGAAAATTGGCTTATCTATCAAAAAAGCAATAGATAAACCAAAACGTCAACGAGATAGCCGTGAACGGATGGAATCTTTTGAAGCAAAAATGAATCGCTTTTTAAAGGATTCAGAAGACCGTCTTGCCTCTTTAAAGAAGCACACGGAATCCAAACGTGGGGGTCGAGGTGCTAAAAGAGGATAGCAGTTGCTGTCTATAAAAAACGATAATAATGCTCTAGTTATAAATTGTGTTTTTGCAGTTAGCATCTAGTTGTCAAAATAGCGAACCTTTGTTGTAAGAAAGACGAACAAAAAGCAGGGATTACCAATATGGCGTAATCCTTGCTTTTGTTCTTGTTTGGGAAAGATATCGGTTTGTATAGTGGATAACTTTTTTTCAAAAGTATCTTCGTCTAGCTTAAGCGCTCAAGCTGCAGCAAATTTCGATCTTCTTATTAGATAAGTCAACATCTGCTCGAATCAAAAGGAAGGCCGACTAAAAGCGGGCTTGCCGCTCAGTGTCGGCATACCCCTATTTAGAGGCATGTTTCCTTTATACGGAATGTAAGGAGCCGTACTTCCCTCATTTGAAAATCTGCTTATTATTTTTTGCGATCTTATCTTTATAAGAGAAAAGGTTCTTCAACTCTCGACTTGTTCGGGTCGACAGGGAAAGCTTCATGAATAAGCATCGTAGAAAAAGTGTACTTCTTTTTCAAGGACAAGAAACAACCCATGACAGCGATACATCGCACGCATAAAAAGCGTTCTTCTTTTTCAAGGAAAAAAGCCCTCCTTCTAAGACCTGCCCTCCATCCTACGAGGTGAACCCTAGGAGGGATAAGTCGAGTGATCTAACTGCAAGTCAAATTTCCGAGTCTGTTCGAAGGCCTTTAGGTCATACCATTAAGGTACTAACATTTCTTGGGAAAAGCATTCCAATAAATGAAGTTTCACTTTATCCCGGATGTAAGGATCCGTATTTTTCTCATTTCAAAAATGTGCTAATGATGTTTGAACATGATGAGAAAAAACGGGTCCTAAATCCCCGATTCGTTTAACTAACATTCAAGGAGAAAAGCACTCCTTGAATGAAGTTTCACTTTATCCCGACAGAAGTTCTCCAGTTTGTACATAGGTCATTATCAAATTTAATATAACCAAGTTTTCTAACAGATCCTGAATAGACAACAAAAACTCCCTGTAATGTAAACAGGGAGTTTTTGTGATTTATATGATAGCGGCGGAGGGGATCGAACCCCCGACCTCACGGGTATGAACCGTACGCTCTCGCCAGCTGAGCTACACCGCCAAATAAGCCAACATGAAATATAATACAGCAGGAAGCTTAGTCTGTCAACAATTATTTAGTAGTCATTATAAAGGAGTCATAAATAGAAAACTTCTAATGGGATGGATGTTGAATCTCCCAATAAAAATACTGAGCAGTTAATTATATAGGAATCTCGTTTCCTAAGTAATAATTAATTATACCGTTAAAACTCGAATTATGCTTTATTATTTGTTTAGCAAAAAAAGAATAGATAGGAATATGCAGTATTCGGCAAAAAATGTAGTTTATTTCATGGGGAACTACATTGAGGGAAGCTTTTATACATGCCTAGGAAAACAAAATCTTTTTATATGATGAATATTTTTTTGAAAGTAGCTTCGTTGTTTAGCTTAAGCGCTCGCGCAGCTAGCAAACTTCGCTCTTCTTCCTACAATAAGTCAACATCGGCTTGAATCAAAAGAAAAGCCGACTAAAAGCGGGCTTGTCGCTCAGATGTCGGCATACCCCTGTTTTAGAGGCATGTTTTCTAAGGTGCCGAAAGTCTCCTCCTTCCAGAGTTAAAGAAAATACGGAGATAAGAGGGAGAAAACGGCACCTAAATGCCTGATTGGTTTAAGGGCCTTTAGGTCATACCCTTGTGGTACTAACATTCCGTGGAAAAGCATTCATGGAATGAAGTTTCACTTTACCCCGTCAGAAGAGTTCCAGTTTGCTCGTCGTTAACCGAGTGCTTCTAGCTTTTGTTCATGAAGAAGAATGATTCGGATAAGCAACTGATAAAAGTCTTAAACGCTCAGCTGTAAATAAAATGGTATTTAACTAAACTCAAAAAATAAGTTCAGTTTAAGCGAACTGGTGTTCGTGTTGAAAACTGTTTAAGGCATAAAAAGACGTCGAACGAATTTTTAATGAAGCTCCGTTGTTTTGACAAAAATAGTTAGCATATTGTGATTTAATGATATGCACAAGAGGGAGTGGTAGTTATGATGGATTCAATTTCAAGAATGGAACCTAAAGCATTCGGAGTGCGGCGAACCAATCAAATGGACAAGCTTCGAAGCCGGCTATATGCAAAGCTAAAACATATATTGCTAGAGCGGAGCTGGCTATTTTATGTTATTGGTTTTTTGTTGGGACGAGCAGTTATATTATCAGTTGTTTCTCCTTTTGCGGTAGCTTTTTTAGCAACAGTATGGTTTGTTCATAAGGAAAAAACAATTAGAACTATTGTTGCCATTATGCTTGGTGCTTTAAGCTATTCTGTTACCCACGGTATCTTCATTACTTTAGGGCTACTTGTCTTTGTTTTTTTAGCGGGATTGTTTAAGCAGGCAAAGCGTCAGCAGCTGCTAATACCGTTATTTGTCTTCTTAGCTACTGCAGGGACGCGTATTTTTCAATATTCCATTGAACGCCAGTTAGCAGCTTATGAATGGATGTTTATTTTAGTAGAAGGAGTGTTAGGAACAGTTCTTGTTTTAATATTTATGCAAAGCTTGCCTTTATTATCACCAAAAAGGTATAATCCGGTGCTAAAAAATGAAGAAATCGTCTGTATGATTATTCTTATTGCTTCCATTCTAACTGGAACGATAGGATGGCAGCTTTATGGTGCAGCAATTGAGCAAGTTTTTTCTCGTTATTTTGTTTTAATTCTTGCCTATGTCGGTGGAGCTGCCATTGGTTCAACGGTAGGTGTAGTTGCCGGACTAATCTTGTCACTTGCAAATGTTGCGAATTTATATCAAATGAGCTTACTAGCGTTTTCTGGTCTTTTAGGCGGATTATTAAAAGAAGGGAAAAAACCAGGTGTAGCTGTAGGATTATTTGTTGGTACCTTTTTAATTGGAATTTATGGAAATGCGACAGAACTTGTTCCATCTATTATGGAATCTTCCATTGCCATTGTACTGTTTTTGCTTACACCGGCAAATTGGTTTAAAAACTTGTCCCGATTTATTCCGGGGACAGATGAATATACAAATGAACAGGAACGATATTTACAAAAAATTCGTAACGTTACCGCTAAACGAGTAGAACAATTTTCTGATGTGTTTCAAGCATTATCGAATAGCTTTGCCACTGCTGATGGACAACATGAAAGTGAACAGGAAGCACAACGGGAGACTGATTTTTTTTTAAGTCAAGTAACCGAAAAAACATGTCAAAACTGCTTTAAGAAAGAAAGATGCTGGCAAAAGGAGTTTGATAAAACGTATACATTAATGGAAATGCTGAAGGATGGTATACAAGAAGGAGGGAAACCACCAAGAAAGGCATTACGAGAATTTGAAAACTTTTGTGTAAAGCCACAAAAAGTCATTGATGTGATGAAGGAGGAGACTTCCTATTTTGAAGCAAATCAAAAGCTAAAACAACAAGTATTAGAAAGTAAGAAGTTGGTGGCAGAGCAATTACAAGGTGTATCAGAGGTGATGGAGGATTTTGCTAAAGAGATTTTAAAGGAACGAGAACATCATGAGCAACAGGAACTGCAAATTGTTCACACTTTAAAACAGATAGGATTAGAATTAGAGAAATTGGAAATTTATAGTTTGGATAAAGGGAATATTGATATTGAAATGACATTAACTTTTTATAGCTACCACGGAGAAGGGGCTAAGTTAATTGCACCAATATTATCTGACATCTTAAAAGAAGTAGTTGTTGTGAAGCAGGAGGAAATTGCGCCGTTTCCAAACGGTTATAGTTATCTCGCTTTTGGTTCAGCAAGGGAGTTTGTTATTGAAACAGGAGCGGCTAATGCTGCTAAGGGAGGAGGACTTATTTCTGGAGATAGTTATACGACCATTGAATTGGGAGCTGGTAAATTTGCCATGGCGATTAGTGATGGTATGGGAAATGGGGCACGTGCCCAAGAAGAAAGTGTAGAAACACTGCGGTTGTTACAGCAAATTTTACAAACGGGAATACCTGAAAAGGTAGCAATCAAATCCATTAATTCAATTTTATCCTTACGGTCGACGGATGAAATATTTGCGACATTGGATTTAGCAGTAATAGATTTGCATGACGCATCTGTACAGTTTTTAAAAATTGGTTCCACACCGAGCTTTATTAAACGGACAAATGAATTGATTAAAATAGAAGCAAGTAATTTGCCAATCGGAATTATTCAGGAGTTTGATGTAGATATTGTCAGTGAACAGTTACTACCAAATGATATATTAATCATGATGAGTGACGGCATTTTTGAGGGTCCGAAACATGTTGAAAATACAGATATATGGCTGAAGCGTAAAATTCGTGAAATGCGAACGAATGATCCACAAGAGATTGCGGATTTAATTTTAGAAGAGGTGGTTCGTACAAGATCAGGAGAGATTGAAGATGATATGACGGTGGTTGTTGCTAAAATCCAAAAAAATATTCCTAAATGGTCATCGATTCCAATTCATACTGCGTAATATTTTATTTGTTTTACGAATAGCTAATAAATTCTTACTTCTAGTTAGAATGTATCATATTTGATATCGAGGTGATTCGAGAGTATAAAAAGCAGGCTTTATCGTATAACTAAAAAGAGGACCACTAAAAGTTTAGTGCATGCTTAAAAAATTATAAAATTTTTCCATTGGGATATTTTTGAGATGTGGCTTCGTCTAGCTTAAACGCTCAAGCTGTAACAAACTTCGAACTTCTTGCTACGATAAGTCAACATCAGCTTGAATCAAAAGGAAGGCCGACTAAAAGTGGGCTTACCGCTCAGGCGTCGGCAAACCCCTGTTTTAGAGGTATGTTTCCTTTATCCCTGTAAGGTGCTGTAAGTCTTCTCTTCAAGAGTTAAAGAGAATACGGAGAAGTCAAAGAGGGAGAAAACGGCACCTAAATGCCGATTCATTCAAGAGCCTTTAGGTTATACCCCTCCCGGTACTAACATTCCGTGTAAAAAGCATTCCATGGACTGAAGTTTCACTTGACCTCGTTAGAAGTTCTCCAGTTTGTATGTCGCTACCTGAGCGCTTTAAGCTTTTGCTCCAACCTGCCACTTTCAGACCATGTATAGATACGGTTAAAAATGGTGATGATGGTACTGAAATAGTTGGGAGGTAGATGGAGTTGAGAAAAGGAACCTTAAGGCAAATTTTACTTATTACAGATGGATGCTCCAATCAAGGTGAAGATCCTGTTGCAACAGCCTCGTTGGCGCATGAGCAAGGAATAACCGTTAATGTAATTGGCATATTAGAAGATGATCAGTTAGAAGAGACGGATAGTTTAAGAGAAGTTGAGGATATTGCGCTGTCAGGCGGAGGTGTGAGTCAGCTTGTCTATAAGCAAGCATTGTCGCAAACGGTTCAATCAGTAACCAAGCAGGCGATGACACAGACAATGCAGGGATTTGTTAATCAAGAGCTTCAACAGATTTTAGGGAAAGGTCAAACGTTGGAAGATGTAGAACCGGAAAAACGTGGCGAAATTATGGAAGTTGTAGAGGACATGGGAGAAACTTGTGATTTGGAAGTACTTGTTTTAGTAGATACGAGTGCCAGTATGTATGATAAGCTTCCCACGGTTAAAGAAGCGTTAATTGATTTATCGATTAGTTTAAACGCTCGAATTGGTCGGAATCGGTTTGCTATTTGCCGTTTTCCTGCCAAACGAAAAACCATGGAAAAAATTCTGGATTGGTCGCCTGCTCTAGATACGATATCATCCATTTTTCCGAAGCTGACTAGCGGAGGTGTTACCCCAACCGGACCGGCAATTCGTGAAGCAATGTACCAATTTAGCAAGAAGGGCTTACGAAGGAGCTTTATAAATGAAGACGAACCAGGGCTGGAAGAAGCATAATTATGATGTACGACCAGGAATTAAGATTCGTGGAAAGTGGCATGGAAAGACATATTTAATAAAAAGCAAGCTTGGGTCTGGTGCAATTGGAGCCGTATATCTTTGTGAAAGTAATGGGAAACATGCGGCTTTAAAGCTAAGTGATAACCGTTCATCAATGACAGTTGAAGTTAATGTGTTGCAGTCTTTAGGAAAGGTCCAAGGAAATCGACTTGGACCTTCTTTGTTGGATGTGGATGATTGGACATCGCCAACTGGAACGAAGTATTCTTTTTATGTCATGGAGTACTTGCAAGGAGAACCATTAATTTCGTATATTCAAAGTCGTGGGCAAGCGTGGATTGGCGTGTTTATGATTCAGCTTCTAGATGTTTTAGAAGACTTGCATAAGAGCGGGTGGGTATTTGGTGATTTAAAAACGGATAACCTCCTTGTCGTATCTTCCCCACCGAAAATACGCTGGGTAGATGTAGGTGGAATGACGCAAATGGGGAGGGCGATTAAAGAGTATACGGAATTTTTTGATCGAGGATATTGGGGGTTAGGCAGTAGAAAAGCAGAACCAAGCTATGACCTATTTGCATTTGCTATGATTTTTATCCATGTTTACTATCCACAAAGATTTGCAAAAGGTCCGCACCCGCAAAAAATGCTATTTCGTAAAATAGATGAAGCAAAAGCATTAATCCCGTACCGTTCTTTATTAAAAAATGCCATAATGGGAAAATATCGTTCGAGCACGCAAGTGAAAAAAGAATTAGTACAAATCATTTACACGGCTCAGCGGAAACGTCAGCAACAAAAGACTCAAGGACAATCGGTAAAGCAATCCGCACTGTTACTGGAAGCAGGGGGAATTTCCATGATGGCAGTAAGTTATTATGTAATATCTTTGCTTTTTCAGTAAGTAGGATTGTGATAGGATAATACTAAAGGAATTTTTAACAAAACTAAAAAAGCAGATGCGCATTTTTGGGATAGAGCTGGGTTATCCTTGAACAGAAATTAAAAAGTCTAACATGGAAAATAAGTTGGTGCATTTTAAATAGAAGTTGATGCGACTTGTAAATTTATGTTTGACACATGGGCACAGCTAGGCAATTTTTCTTCTTCTCGTTTTTTAGGTATTCGAATCTAAAGCAAAATGGCTTAACCAGTGTGGTAAGCGAAAAGCCTTTTTTACACTATAAGAAAGTATAAAACTTTAGGCTTTTAGGCTTTATAGTATAAGAAAAACTATAGCTTTCGCCATAAAGACTTGGCGACAAGCCAAGTTTTTCTAAGATTGCATATTTTATGCTCCTAATAGTTAGAAGTGTTTGAAACATGTTAAATGCCCCAGTTCTTTTTTTATACTATAGGAAAGTATAAAATTTTATGGTTTATAGTATAAGAAAAACTACAGCTTTCGCTAAAGACTTGGCGATAAGCCAAGTTTTTCTAAGAAAAGACATAGAAGTCTACATATTTTTATGTGTTGTTAGATTAGTTTGGTGGAGATGGAAAGATGAAAACAATGGTGAAAGATTTCATATTGAAACATAACTTGTTTACAAAAGACGCAACCATTTTAGTTGGCGTTTCTGGTGGACCAGATTCGATGGCTCTTCTGCATTATTTACATTCGCTCAAGGAAGAATGGAACTTTCGCATTGTTGCCATAACTGTTGATCATCAGTTGCGGGGAGAGGAATCATTAGAAGATTTACGCTATGTGGAAAATGTTTGCAAACAATGGAAAGTAGAATTTATCGGTAAATCTGTAGATGTGCCTAGTTGGAAAAAAGAACAGAAACAGGGAACTCAAGTTGCTGCACGAACCTTACGTTATGCTATTTTTGAACAACAAATGAAACAGTTGGGTGCCGATTATCTAGCCTTGGGACATCATGGCGATGATCAAACAGAAACGATGTTGATGCGACTCACTCGCTCTGCCGATTCACAAGCTTTCGTAGGAATTCCAGTAAAACGAGCGTTTGCAGGAGGTTCAATTGTACGACCGTTTCTTTGTGTTTCAAAGGAGGATATATGGAAATATTGTCAAACCCATTATATTACTCCGAGACTTGATCCTTCAAATGAGGAAACAATCTATACTAGAAATTATGTGCGACATCATATTCTTCCTTTACTAAAGGAAAAAAATAGAAGCTTACATACTACCATTCAACGTCTTAGTGAAACATTAGCCATAGATCAGGCGTATATAACAGAGGAAGCAGAAAACATGGTACAATCAGTAGCCCAGTTCGATCAAGAAAAACGGGAATTATCTTTTGAAATTGATCTATTTAAAACGCATGCATTTGCTTTACAAAGACGAGCCTATCATCTAATATTAAACTATCTGTATATTGATTTACCAAAAGATTTATCGTATGTCCATGAAGAGCAATTTTTTGCATTATTACACCGACAAACTGGAAATGCACAAATTGATTTCCCTGCTGGCTTAAAAGTAGAAAAATCCTATAATCAGTTAAGGTGTCACTTCTGTGATGATCTTCATTGTTCATCGTCATTCCATAAGCATATAAAAATTCCAGGAAAGACCGTTTTACCTGATGGTTCAGCTATTATAGCTAAATATGTAGATGCTTTCTCAGAAGAGACAAAGGATAGCTTCTGCTTTGATGCCAGTCAGGTTGTACTTCCATTACATATAAGAACCCGAAAGCATGGAGATAAAATGCATTTAAAAGGGTTGAACGGAAGCAAGAAGGTAAAGGATATTTTTATTGATGCCAAAATACCTCGTAGAAAGCGAGCAATTTGGCCGATTATAACCGACGATCATGGGGAAATATTATGGTTGGTTGGATTACGAAAAGCGTCACTTGCCAAACGATCCACCAGCACCTCACAAATACAACTATATTATGAAAAAGGCAACATGTAGGAGGAGCAGATTATATGCATAATGATATTAAAGAAGTGTTAATATCAGAAGAGGAGATTGCAAACAAATGTAAAGAATTAGGGGCTCAGCTAACGAAGGAGTATGAGGGAAAGTTCCCTCTGGCTATTGGAGTATTAAAAGGTGCTATGCCGTTCATGTCTGATGTATTACGTTATACAGAAACTTATCTAGAAACGGACTTTATGGATGTGTCCAGCTATGGCAAGGAAATGCGCTCCTCTGGAGAGGTGAAGATCGTTAAAGACCTTGATACTAAAGTAGAAGGTCGGGATCTATTAATTATTGAGGATATTATCGATAGTGGGTTAACATTGCGTTATTTAGTTGATCTATTTAAGTATCGAAAAGCAAATTCCATCAAAATAGTTACACTACTTGATAAGCCATCAGGAAGAACTGCTGATATTAAAGCGGATCTTATTGGCTTTGAAGTGCCAAATGAGTTTGTCGTAGGCTATGGTTTGGATTATCAGGAAAAGTACAGAAATCTTCCATATATTGGCGTTTTAAAGCCTGAAGTGTATGGAGGAGTATAGGTCTAATATAACAGTCAACTAATTAACCCTAAATTTTTTATAAGTAAATGAAGTTATTAAGATAAATTAGTTGTATTGCAACTTTTTTATATGGTACGATTTAATATAGTTTTTCCCCGTTTGGGAGGAGGTAAGTAATGAACCGGATATTTCGGAACGCGTTCTTTTGGATACTGATTTTCTTTGTAATTATTGCGGTTATTTCAGTATTCACTGGGCCGAATGAAGAAGCAAAACAATACAATGTTAAGCAATTTATGGATGCTTTAAATAATGGCGAAATTAAAGAAATGACGATGCAGCCTGCTAATGGCATTATTCGTTATAAAGGAACTTTAAATGATGATGAAAAGCCTTTTATTGCACAAGTTCCTGATAATACAGAGATTGTTGCTTCGATTACGAAGCAAGCGAATGAACAAAGTGTACTTAAGGTAGAAGAAGAAGAACAGCCTAGTATGTGGGTAACGCTTTTAACAACGATGATTCCTTTCCTGATTATCGGACTCTTTTTCTTGTTTATCCTTAGTCAAGCTCAAGGTGGCGGCGGCGGAGGCCGTGTGATGAACTTCGGTAAGAGTAAGGCGAAAATGTATACCGAGGATAAAAAGAAAGTACGCTTCAAAGATGTTGCCGGTGCAGATGAAGAGAAGCAAGAACTAGTAGAAGTGGTTGACTTTCTAAAAGATCCACGTAAATTTGCTTCACTCGGTGCACGAATTCCAAAAGGAGTGTTGCTTGTTGGACCTCCTGGAACCGGTAAAACGTTATTAGCGCGTGCTGTAGCTGGCGAAGCAGGAACACCATTTTTCTCTATCAGTGGTTCTGATTTTGTGGAGATGTTCGTTGGTGTTGGTGCATCTCGTGTACGCGATTTATTTGAAAATGCGAAAAAGAACGCACCCTGTATTATTTTTATAGATGAGATTGATGCAGTTGGTAGACAACGTGGAGCTGGTCTTGGTGGCGGTCATGATGAACGGGAACAAACATTAAACCAGTTGCTGGTAGAAATGGATGGTTTTGGTGCAAATGAAGGTATTATCGTCATTGCAGCAACGAACCGTGCAGATATTTTAGATCCGGCGTTACTGCGTCCAGGACGTTTTGATCGTCAAATCATGGTGGACCGACCAGATGTAAAAGGGCGCCAAGAAGTGTTAAAAGTACATGCCAGAAATAAACCGTTAGCTGACGATGTAGACTTAAAAACAATAGCTATGCGAACACCTGGATTTTCGGGTGCAGATTTAGAAAACTTACTTAACGAAGCTGCATTAGTAGCGGCAAGAAGAGACGCTACTAAAATTGAAATGTTAGATATTGATGAGGCAATTGACCGTGTTATCGCCGGACCTGCGAAGAAAAGCAGAGTTATTTCTAAAAAAGAGCGTAATATTGTTGCTCATCATGAAAGTGGTCACACTGTTATTGGCATGGTTTTAGATGATGCTGATATGGTGCATAAGGTTACGATCGTTCCTCGTGGCCAAGCCGGTGGTTATGCTGTAATGCTTCCAAGAGAAGATCGTTATTTCATGACCAAACCGGAATTGTTTGATAAGATAACAGGGCTATTAGGCGGTCGTGTAGCTGAGGAAATTATGTTTGGTGAAGTAAGTACAGGTGCACATAATGACTTTCAACGTGCAACAGCCATTGCTCGAAAAATGATAACAGAGTATGGCATGAGTGATAAAATTGGACCATTACAATTTACTAGTGGTAGCGGTCAAGTCTTTCTTGGCCGTGATCTCAGCAATGAACAAACCTATAGTGAAGCCATTGCTCGAGAAATTGATAAAGAAATGCAAAACTTTATTAGTTATTGTTATGATCGAGCTAAGAAAATCCTTACTGAGCATAAGGATAAGCTTGAGTTAATTGCACAGACTTTACTAGAAGTAGAAACGCTTGACGCTAAGCAACTTAAGTCGCTCTTTGAAGATGGAGTATTACCTCCAGAGGACGACGATAAGGTAAAGGTGAATATTCAATCTAAAGAAGATGAACCGGAATCTTATGAAGAAGCAAAAGAAAAAGCTAGCAAAAAGCTAAAAGAAGAAACAAAAGAGCAGCCTTCTAAAGATAGTAGTGTATCTACTTCATTTGATGAAACAAAAACGTCTCCTACATCTCATGAAATCAGAACTGATAATAAACCGACAGCAGAAGATGAAGAGGAGAAATAAAGGGAATGGATCCCCCCCCCACCTTAATGAGATGAGCAAGGTGGGGGGTGTTTTTATCCCGCATGTAACTGGCAGTAAGACCTGCCTTTCCATCTACGAGTTGAACCCTAGGAGGATAAGTGGAGGATCCAACTGCAAGTCACGCTTTTTCTTCGTGCGATGTATTGCTGTCGTAGCTTCTCTGTTCTGTCGTCCCAAGCCAATCGGGTATTTAGTTGTCTTTTATCACACCACTTCATCTTATTGATGTCAAACCATGAAAGTAGTAGAGATGATGGGGCTTTATATACGTTATTAAATTTCCACTCGCGTCGTCTTAACTTCGCGCTGAAATTTTTCACATTCTAACATTTGAAGAAATTATAAATGGATTATTTTAGACAAAATGTTGAACATTCTCTTAAAAGAAGGGTAAGGATCTTTATGTTATTTGTATTAGATGTTGGAAATACGAATACGGTCCTGGGTGTTTTTGCTGATGATAAATTAATTCATCAATGGCGAATAAAAACGGACCGTCATAAAACAGAAGATGAATTTGGCATGCTGATTAAGTCATTATTTGCACATAAAGGTGTTACTTTTTCAGAAATTACAGCAGTAATTATTTCTTCCGTAGTACCTCCTATTATGTATGCTTTAGAAAAGATGTGTAAAAACTATTTTCAAATAGAGCCATTGATCATTGGCAAGGAAGCAGTAGATTCTTTTTTAAAAATGCGTTATCCAACCCCCCAAGAAATTGGAGCAGATCGGATTGTGAATGCAGTTGGAGCGATTGAGGAATATGGTGCACCGCTTATTATCATTGACTTTGGGACAGCGACAACCTATTGCTACATTAGTGAACAAAAAGAATATTATGGCGGAGTCATTGCCCCTGGTATGCAGATAGCGATGGAAGCCTTGTATCGATATGCTTCTAAATTACCGAAAATAGAAATTCAAGTTCCACCGAGTGTCATTGGCTCATCTACTGTAGAGGCAATGCAGGCAGGTGCTCTATATGGTTATGTAGAGCAAGTTGACGGGATTGTGCGTCGTATAGAGGAAGAAATGGGTGTTAAGACAACTGTTGTAGCAACAGGGGGACTATCGCCATTAATTGCTGACGAATCAAAAATGATAGATATTGTAGATCCTTATTTAACTTTAAAGGGGTTACGGTATATTTATAATAAAAACAAATCAGAATAGCTTTTTCCAGCAGAAGGGAGAACAAGCCATGAAAGATTTTATAATAAAAGCAACTGCTTATAATGACAAGGTACGTGCGTATGCTGCGCTATCTACTCATACTGTGGAAGAGGCGAGAAGGCGACATGACACATGGGCAACGGCTTCAGCTGCGCTGGGCAGAACTCTTACGATTACAGCGATGATGGGGGCAATGCTAAAAGGGGAAGACACAATTACAGCGAAAGTAATTGGGAATGGTCCAATTGGAGCAATTATTGCAGATGCGAATGCAAAAGGACAAGTTCGCGGTTATGTAACGAATCCTCATGTTGATTTTGAACTAAATTCCCAAGGGAAGTTGGATGTGGCTAGGGCTGTCGGTACAGAAGGGAATATTAGTGTCATTAAGGATTTAGGTTTAAGAGACTTCTTTACTGGGGAAGTTCCGATTATTTCCGGGGAAATTAGCGAAGACTTTACTTATTATTTTTCGAATTCTGAACAGATCCCTTCAGCTGTTGGTGCAGGCGTATTAGTAAATCCTGATCATAGCATTTTAGCCGCCGGAGGGTTTATTGTCCAACTGATGCCAGGCGCAAGTGAGGAGGTCGTCGAACAGTTAGAAGAACAAATACAATCTTTCCCAGCCATTTCCACATTAATTCGTGAAGGAAATACACCTGAGCAAATATTACAGCGCTTATTTGGCGACCAGGAGATGAAACTACTTGAGTCTATCCCGTTGGAATTCCGTTGTCGATGCTCAAAAGAACGGGTAGAGCGAGCTATTATCGGATTAGGAGAAGCTGAAATTCAAAATATGATCGATGAAGATCACGGAGCAGAGGCTAGCTGTCATTTTTGTAACCAGACTTACCATTTTACAGAAGAAGAGTTAATTAACTTAAAAGAACAAGCAGAATAATTATTAAAAAACTAACTAGAAATCGCAGATATTACTGCGATTTTTAGCTTTATTAGCAACTGAAATGTAAACAAGTAAATTTAAGTTTAAGTAGAAGTCAGGCGCAAATGAGTTCTCGTCTATCCTGCGTAAGATTCCCCTTCAAGAGTGATAGAAAAGAAGAAGCCTATGGGAGATAACGGCAACAAAATCATTCAAGGTGGAAAGTACTCCTTGAATGAAGTTTTACATATCGTCAGAAGTTCTCCAGTTTATACGTCACTAACTGATCGCTTGTGCTTTTGTACTACTTCTATTAATAGGGATGAAAGAAACCTCCACTGAACGAAGTATCACTTTAATATGCCAATCTTACTTTTGATGTAAACAAACAGTCTTAAAGTGAACAAAAACCCTAATTTTTGTTCTGCGTGAGGAAGGGATATTATGTTAAATTAAGCTTATACAAGTTTCATGTAAATGGCATGTAAAGTTTGGACATACTGCTAAAGAAGGGTGTTAGCTAACTCTTTTTTAAACCTTTAAATGTACGTGCTTATAAATGTACGTTCAAAAAGAGGATAAATAGGCTTGAAGTCTCACATTATTATGTAAGCCTAGGATTAGCTTAGTTGCTGTACTTGTATAGCTTCTTAAGGCTAATTGTACCTGAGTACAGGAGGAGCAGGAAATGTCAAAAAAACTATTACTTGGAATCATTATTATTCTTTTAATTACGAATATTGCCATGATATTAGTTTGGAGTAATAACGAGCAAATAGATGTAAAAAATGATGGTGTAAAACGGAAATTTAGCAATAAGGAAGTGGTGGCAACCGTAAATGGAGAAGACATCACCTTTCAAAAATGGTACGATGCTTTAAAGAATACTTATGGAGAAGAAAAGCTGAAGGAAATGATTGATCGCATTCTTGTTCAGCAGTTAGCGGAAAAGAAAGGGATTACGATTAATGATAAGGTGATAGAACGAGAAATTTCACTCCTGCTTGCAATGCAAGGGGTGTTATCAAGTTCTGAATATAAAGAATTAGAAGCAGATTGGGAAGATGATATACGTTATCGCTATCAACTGCAAATGCTACTGACGGAAGATGTACCTGTTTCCGAAGCTAAACTCAAAGAGTATCATGCAAGATATGGGAAACACTACAACTTCACATCTTCCATGCAGCTTTCACATATAGTAGTAAAGGATAAGAAAACAGCGGAAAAAATTTATAAGGAGTTAGAGTCGGGAGCGTCGTTTAGCTTATTAGCACAAGAATATTCATTGGATGAAGAAACGAAATCGGAAGGTGGATATTTAGGGTTTATTTCAATAGAAAGTCAATTTTTTCCTAAAGGCTATGTGGAAATTGCTACTAAGATGAATGAGCATTCTTACAGTAAACCATTTAAAGCAGATAATGGGGTAGCTATTTTATATTTACATCGTAAGCTTCCTTCGATTACGTTTACCTATGAGGAAATAAAACCATATATCAAAAGCGAATTAGCACTAAATGAAAAAAATCAGTCATTAGATGCTGATTCACTTTGGGAAAAGCAAGATATTAAATGGATTTACGAGAAATTAGAATAGATAGTTGACAAGATCAAAATAAACTCGTAAATTTATAATTAATCAGATAAAAAAAGTAGGAATTGGGAGGCCGTGAGATGAAAGTTGCAAATTCGATAGCGGAGCTTATAGGAGAAACGCCAATTGTAAAGTTAAATAATATAGTTGATGAAAATAGTGCTGATATTTATGTGAAATTAGAATTTATGAATCCGGGAAGTTCAGTAAAAGATCGAATTGCTTTAGCGATGGTAGAAGCTGCTGAGAAGGAAGGCTTACTTAATGAAGGGGATACCATTATTGAACCAACGAGTGGGAACACCGGAATAGGCTTAGCGATGGTAGCTGCTGCCAAAGGTTATAAAGCAATCCTAGTGATGCCAGATACGATGAGCCAGGAACGCCGTAATCTATTACGTGCTTATGGTGCTAAGTTAGTATTAACGCCTGGTGCTGAAGGAATGAAAGGGGCAATAAATAAAGCAGAAGAGCTGCAAAAAGAACATGAATATTTTATGCCGCAGCAATTTAATAATGAGGCAAATCCCAAAGTTCATGAAAAAACGACAGGAAAAGAAATCATTTCCCAAATGTCTGAAGGATTAGATGCCTTTATTGCTGGTATCGGTACAGGAGGTACGATTACAGGTGCGGGCAGAGTGCTAAAAGAGCATTTTAAAGATATTAAAATATATGCTGTAGAACCAGCAACATCTGCTGTACTCTCTGGAGAAAAACCGGGCTCACACAAAATTCAGGGGATAGGTGCAGGCTTTGTACCGAAGATATTGGATACACATATATACGATAAAGTATTACAAATTGAAAACGAAGAGGCTTTTGAAACGGCCAGAGAAATTGCTACGACCAATGGAATATTAGGTGGTATTTCTGCAGGCGCAGCTGTAGCCGCTGCGAAAAAAGTTGCTAAAGAACTAGGTAAAGGTAAGAAAGTATTAGCTATTTTCCCAGATAATGGGGAGCGTTATTTATCTACTCCACTTTATCATTTTGGAGAAAACGAATAAATATAGGTTTTTATGCGTAACCAGTATCGAAACAACGGTACTGGTTTTTATGTTAGTCTAGTGATTTATATCCGCTTCTATATAGTAGAGGTGGATAATTGGTTTGAGAAGTAGCTTTGTCTAACTTAAGCAATGGAGCTCAAGGAAACTTTGCTTTTTTTCTACGATAAAGTTAACATTGGATCGAATCTAAAGGAAGACCGACTAAAAGCGGGCTTGCCGTCCAATCTCGGCATACGCCTGTTGCAGGGGAATGTAAGGATCTGTATCTATCACATTTGGAAAAATCTGCTTATTTTTTCCGATCTTTATGAGAGAAACGGCTCCTAAATTCCCATATCGCTCGGGGCGAGGGGACAGGGAAGCTGCGGGTAGCAATACATCGCGGTTTCTTAAGGACAAGAAGGACTACGACCAGCGATACATCGCACGCAGAAAAGTGATTTCCTTTTCAAGGACTAGACAGACTGCTTGAATAGGCATCACGCAGAAAAAGCGTACTTCTTTTTTAAAGACAAGAAACAACCAGGATAGCGATACATCGCGATTTTTTCAAGGAGAAAAGCATTCCACGGAATGAAGTTTCACTTTATCCCGCATGTAACTGACAGTAAAACCTGCCCTTCCATGCTAAGAGGTGAACCCTAGGAGGATAAGTGGAGGATCCAGTTGCAAGTCAAATGTCCGATTCTGTTCATTTAACGATGATAGAAGATTCACTTTATCTCGTCAGCAGTTCTCTAGTTTGTACATCGCTAACCTGCCTTAAGCATTTTGTTCTTATATAACCATTTCTAAAGGTAGGTTGGGGCTGAAAGATAATCTGTTCTGCTGCTTTGTGTGAATATAGTAAACAAGGTCGCTTACAAAAAAATTCTATGTTACCATAAGAAAGAATAAAGATGAAAGAAGGACTGGTGGAGATGCGGTTAACAACTAAAAAGAAAACCTATGATTTAACCGATCGTACACATATTATGGGAATTTTAAATGTAACTCCTGATTCTTTTTCTGATGGCGGCCACTATAATACGGTTGAAAAAGCGGTAGAACAGGCCATGAAATTAGAAAAAGATGGAGCAGATATTATTGATATTGGTGGCGAATCGACCCGACCAAATCATCAGCCTGTTTCTCAGGAAGAGGAAATAGCGCGAGTGATTCCTGTGATTGAAGCTATCAAGGATAAAGTTACGATTCCAATATCGATCGATACGTATAAAGCCAAAACAGCTCAAGCTGCTCTGGAGGCAGGAGCAGACATTATTAACGATATATGGGGAGCAAAGCGTGAGCCGGAAATAGCAGAGGTTGCAAGGGATCATCAAGCACCAATTATTTTAATGCATAACCAGAAAGATAGGAAATATAAAAATTTAATAGCCGATATGCTGTCCGATTTAAAAGCAAGTATTGATATTGCATTGAGCGCAGGTGTTTCACGTGAAAATATCCTCATAGATCCCGGTATTGGCTTTGCCAAAACGATGGAGGATAATTTAGTTGTGATGAATCGGTTAGAAGAATTTCAGCAGCTAGGATATCCATTACTATTAGCTACGTCAAGGAAACGATTCATTGGACATATTTTGGATGTACCGGCTGAACAGAGAGATATAGGAACAGGAGCAACAACTTGCATGGGAATTATGAAGGGAGCACAAATTTTTCGGGTTCATGATGTAAAGACAAATGTTCAGCTAGCTAAAATGATGGATGCTATGTTGCATGTGGAAAGAAGGTAATTTAGTGGATAAAATTTATTTGCAACAATTGCAATTTTATGGGTTTCATGGGCTGCTTCCTGAAGAGAATAAGCTAGGGCAACGTTTTCAAGTTGATGCGATTCTATATCTGGATTTAGCTAAGGCTGGCAAAAGTGATGATATGAATCATTCTATTCATTATGGATACGCCTATCAATGTATTAAAGAAGTAGTAGAAGGGGAAGCCAAGAATTTATTAGAGGCAGTTGCCGAAAATATTGCAGATAAGCTCTTATCTACCTTTAGCTTATTACAAGCTTGTAATATTAAGCTTATTAAACCAGACCCGCCGATTCCAGGTCATTATCAATCCGTGGCAGTAGAAATATATAGGGAGAAATCACAATGAATAAAGTTTATATCGCTTTAGGAACGAATATTGAGCCACGATTTAACCATTTACAAGAAGCATTACAACGCCTTCAAGAGCATAAGAAAATATCTATCCTCAAGCAATCATCTATTTATGAAACAGCTCCTGTAGGATATACAAATCAAGCTGACTTCTTAAATATGGTTATTCAGGCAGAAACAGATTGTACGCCGATAGAGTTATTAGACTACTGTCAACAAATAGAAAAGGAATTAGGCAGAAAGCGAACTATTCGATTTGGCCCACGTACGATAGACCTTGACATTTTATTGTATAATCAAGAAAATATAAAGATGGAACGTTTAACGATTCCACATCCACGAATGCATGAGCGTGCATTTGTGCTAATTCCATTAAATGAGATTGCACCGAATACGGTGTTACCTTTAACTATGGAAAATAAACATGTTGTTGATGCAATAAAAGAACTATCAGGAAATGACATAAAGGATGTAGAAATATGGACCAAAAAAGAATCGGTCGAAGAATAAAAGCATTTCGTAAATTAAAGGGATATACCCAAGTTGAATTTGCCAAAGAATTGGAAATACCGTTATCTGTTTTAGGGAGAATGGAACGGGGTTCTAAGCCCGTTTCCGAGGACCTTTTGGACAAGATAATAGCTGCCCTAGATATATCGAAGGAAGAGCTTATATTATACGACAAAAATGACGGCGAAAGCGATTAAGAAAAGGAGGGGTATCATCATGTTTCGAATCGGCGATATTACGGTTCCAAATCGAGTTGTGCTGGCACCTATGGCTGGTGTAAGTAATTACGCTTTTCGTTTAACGGTAAAGGAATTTGGTGCAGGCCTTGTTACTGCAGAAATGGTAAGTGATAAAGGAATTGTTAATAAAAACGATAAAACCATGGACATGCTCTATATTGATGAAGAAGAAATGCCGATGAGTTTACAAATTTTTGGAGGGGAAAAAGATACGCTAGTTAAAGCCGCTTCTTTTGTTGATCGAAATACAAACGCTTCTATTATTGATATCAATATGGGCTGCCCTGTTCCAAAAATCACCAAATGTGATGCGGGTGCCCGTTGGCTGCTTGAACCAGACAAGATTTATGAAATGGTATCTGCTGTTGTGCGTGAAGTAGAAAAGCCAGTGACAGTAAAAATGCGTAGTGGTTGGGATGAGAATCATATTTATGCGGTGGATAATGCAAAAGCTATTCAAGAAGCGGGGGCAAAGGCAATAGCTGTTCATGGTAGAACAAGGAAACAGCTGTACGAGGGAGTAGCTGATTGGAATATTATAAAACAAGTTAAGGAAGCAGTCTCGATCCCGGTTATTGGAAATGGTGATGTTGATAGTCCGCAAATTGCAAAGCAACGCCTAGATGAGACCGGTGTCGATGCAGTCATGATTGGCCGGGCTGCTCTAGGAAATCCATGGATCATTTATCAAACAGTGAAGTATTTAGAGACTGGTGATTTAATTAGTGACCCTACTCCAAAGGAAAAAATAGATGTTTGTGCGCTTCATATGGATCGACTGATTCATATGAAGGGTGAAAAAATAGCAATTATGGAAATGCGTAAACATGCAGCTTGGTATTTGAAAGGGTTACGTGGTAATGGCAGAGTAAGGCGAAAAATAAATGATGTAGATACTCGAGATGGATTACTCAATATTTTATATACGTATGCTCATGAATTAGAGCAAGATCCAAAAGCTTCTTAATCGAAGGTGCTTAATCTGTTGTGAACATGAAGTTTCTATATTGCATAAGGATAACTAAAAAAATATTTCATACTCTTTAAGGGAGTGAAAGGTTTAAATCTGTTAGTTCTGCTGGCAGATTTTTACCATTCAATTCTAGTGTCAGTGATTTTTAATTGAAATAATGATGGAGCTTTGTTGTTGCACATTATAAGTTTAAAGTGAAAGCAATCTATGTGGTATAAGGCTTTTTCCAGGGTTACCGAGTTAGTATGTATTATTTTAATGGTGACGGCTCTTTTATTGTTTTCTATACAGTTGATACATGAAAGATGAGGGTAAATCAGCTATACTACCTAATGAGAAAAGAACTGGAGTGATCATGGTGTCAGAGGAATTAAATGAACATATGCGGGTTCGTAGAGAAAAATTAGAACAATTACAGTCGCAAGGAATAGATCCTTTTGGTGAAAAGTTTACACGGACGCATGTTGCAAGTGAGTTAAAAGATTTATACGATCGCTATACGAAAGAGGAATTAGAAGGTAAGGAAGAAGAAGTAACTATTGCCGGACGAATCATGACAAAGCGTGGAAAAGGGAAGGCTGGTTTTGCCCATATTCAAGATGTTAGCGGTCAAATTCAATTGTATGTGCGTAAAGATGCGGTAGGAGAAGCAGCATATGAGATTTTTAAAACAATTGATTTGGGAGATATCGTCGGTGTCAAAGGGACCATGTTTAAAACAAAGGTAGGCGAGTTATCTGTTAAAGTTAATGATTTTCGGCTGTTGACCAAGGCATTGCGCCCATTACCGGAGAAATATCATGGATTAAAAGACATCGAACAACGCTATCGTCAACGCTACTTAGATTTAATTATGAATATGGAAAGTAAGGAAACCTTTGTTTTAAGGAGTAAAATTATTCAAACAATGCGTCGCTATTTAGATGGACAAGGTTTCTTAGAAGTAGAAACTCCGATGCTGCACGGAATACCTGGGGGAGCAACTGCAAGGCCATTTATAACGCATCATAACGCTTTAGATATTCCATTATATATGCGAATAGCTATTGAGCTGCATTTGAAACGGTTAATTGTTGGCGGCATAGAAAAGGTATATGAAATTGGAAGAGTGTTTCGTAACGAAGGTGTATCCACAAGACATAACCCAGAATTCACGATGATCGAGTTGTATCAGGCATATGCAGATTACCAAGACATTATGATATTAACCGAAAAGTTAATATCTCATGTCGCTAAAGAAGTGTTAGGTACTACTATGATAGCGTATGGAGATTACGAAATAGATTTAGCTCCAAAATGGACGAGAAAGCATATGGTTGATGCGGTAAAAGAAAAAACCGGAGTAGATTTTTGGCAAGAGATGACGGATGAAGATGCACGAGCGCTTGCTAAAGAGCATGATGTGGAAATTAAGGAAACGATGACATATGGCCATATTGTAAATGAATTTTTTGAGCAATTGGTGGAAGAAGAGCTTATTCAACCGACATTTATTTATGGTCATCCAGTAGAAATTTCTCCGCTTGCAAAGAAAAACAAAGATGATGAGCGCTTTACCGATCGTTTTGAATTGTTTATTGTTGGACGGGAACATGCAAATGCGTTTAGTGAATTAAATGACCCAATCGATCAGAGAGAACGATTTGAAGCTCAGGTTAAGGAACGAGCAGCTGGAAACGATGAAGCACATTATATGGATACGGATTTCATAGAGGCATTGGAATATGGTATGCCACCAACTGGCGGATTAGGTATAGGAGTCGACCGGCTTGTCATGCTCCTAACGAATTCTGCTTCCATTCGTGATGTGTTGTTGTTCCCGCAAATGAAAAATAAATAAACGGTGTACCATTTTAAGACAAAGGAGACGATAAACGTCCCTTTGTTTTTTAATTGTTTAGGAAACTGTAAAATTTGTTCATCCACACCCAGCTCTAACACCTAGCTCCTCGGGATTACTTCATTTTTCCTGTGGCGTGGGCAACCTCCTCGTCGGAGCTCCATTGCTTGTCGAGGCTGAGCAAGGCGTTTTTAAAGAGGTGTTCAAAAAATCAATTCATCGTACATAGGAATGAATAATACGAAGTTAAATTAATGTAGTAAATAATTTTAATGTCTAAATCTGCGCCAAGATTGGGGATCTAGCTACATACACTATAACAAAGTAGTTTTCAGTTAAAATAGGAGGTCTTTTTAAGCAGTATGCTTTAGTGCTACGAGGTGAACCCTAGGAGGATAGTGAAGGATCCAACTGCAGGTCAAATGTCCGATTCTGTCAGAGGCCTTTAGGTCATACCCTTGCGGTACTAACAATCAGTTGAGGATAAAAGGAAACACCACTGATTGAAGATTCACTTTATTAATCAATTCTTACTGACTATATGCAGATTTCAAAGATTTTAGCTCTAGTTTGAATAAAATATTGAATTATATAAACACTAAAAATTAACTTTCATTAAAAAAGTCTTGATTTCAAGGTGTAAACATGGTAAATTAATTATCGTTGCTTGAGTAAGCAACAACTTAAATAAAAATGATCGATTAAAAAAATTATTAAAAAGTATTGACTTCTATCGGTCAGCGTGGTATATTAATAGAGTCGCCAATTTGATTAACAAATTGTCAAATAAAAATTGTTTGACAAACGTTTTTCAAAATGGTACAATAAAAAAGTTGCTGTCACAAAAGACGGTTACCAATATTTGCTCTTTGAAAACTGAACAAAACAACCAGTATGTCAAGAAAAGCAGTCTCTGTTTTTCTAAGAAATAACTCAAGATAGATCTTGAGAGAAGCTAAGAAATAATGAAGAACGTTGTTTTTCATTACAAACTTTTTTGGAGAGTTTGATCTTGGCTCAGGACGAACGCTGGCGGCGTGCCTAATACATGCAAGTCGAGCGCGGGAAGCAAGCAGATCCCCTTCGGGGGTGAC
>NZ_JAHLNO010000027.1 GCF_018916875.1 Virgibacillus proomii
TGGACGGGTTACCACCTGACTATATCCATTATAAAGGACTTTTTCTTTGCAACATAGAAAATTAGCGAAGATTTCGCGTATTTTTAATATTTTGTTTTAATAAATGCAACGCTAGTGAAATTATTCATCAAAATATTTTTACAATCTTCATTTACTCACTAAAACTAATATGCCTATCCATTGAAGATTGCTGGCTTTATTGTAGCTTTGAAATAAAGTTCCCATAAAGTACATTTGGCGATTAATTCAAAAAATCCATTTTAATGACCATCACATAAGAAGAATATACTGATTTAAAGCAATATCATCTATTTCTACTCTTTCATTCATCTTTGCACAAGTTTCTTGACTGTCTGACATATAATCTCAGTTCTAGAGTGATCCCTGGGGCTACCGTTCATGATCATATCTTCAATCCAACCACCTCTTTTTTGCAATGATTTCTGGTAAGTACCGGTTCCGCTTCGTGTTATGAATTCTTTGCATACCTTCTATATCAAATACTTCGCTTAATAAATACTCCAATCTCACAGGTATTAAACCTGTTTCTAATTTTACCTCTTGGTAGCTTTTTGGCCTGATGAACCCTCTGATTCGACTCATTTCCCTTAAAGGTAAATACAATCAGAAAGAACTTCCCACCCTCCGTAAGCACTTGGCTAACTTTCTAAAATATTCTGGAATTTTTTTATACTCTTGATGATGTAAATAGCACCCCTCTTTTTTGTTCTTATCAACAAACGCTTACAGTTAGCCATTTTAGTCTCCCAATGTGGTATAATTTAGCTATATTGTTATATATTTTTACTATTGGGCTTGCTTTTAGTTTGCTTTATTTTCAGAATTAAAAAACAATCCTTTAGGAGCATATTATCCTAAAGGATTATTTTTATCAAACTTTAATATATAAATTATCAATCTTTATTTCAAACTCACATTATTGTAGCTTTAAAATAAAGTTATGACTAAAAGTATCCTGCTGAACCTCATTTTAGGACAAATAAAAAGAATCCTTTTTGAAAAAAGATTGTTCAAATTTTATTCTTCTCTTGTGAATTAGTAAACTTTTTTATAAAAAAGTTTGATCATTATATAGCTGTGATCTTCCTCAATTGCTTCTAATTGTTGAATTAAGCACCCCTACTAAAAGTTTTTGTAGGTTGCTCCATGTACTAATAGATTTCCTTTGCATCTGCAGGTAATCTTCTTACATGTTCCAGATATTTCGTCATATTCTTATCGTCATCAGCTGGATAAGTGTACGAAAGAGATTGTGCCACATCTTTTGCTAATGCTCGAAACAAATTACAGGCAACAAAAATCGAATTCCACATATTTTCATAGTTCCCGTCAGAGTAAGTCTCTTTGTACATCTCCCAGTAATGCCCGGGAAGATAGTTTTTGAAGTACTTACCCATTTTCCCCGTTGACACTTGAAAATTATTTTTTATTCCAATCCACCATGACACTATTTCATTGAGTTCGTCTCTGATCACATATTCAAACATTTGCATTGCATAAGGCAATTCATCCATCCAAATTCCTTTTGCAACGTTTTGAAGGCACCACCAAAAGTTATTGCAGCAACTTGTGAACATAGGTTCAGTTGGTTTTTGCACACGGATAATCGGTGGGAGGGGGAACGGAAGGCAGACAATTATCCTTATCTAACAATGGAACAGTCAACTTGTCATTCTCATACTCTTCGATCATGGATTCTTTAGATTTAATGTGAAGATCAATCCGATTTCCATCGGTAAACAGCATTAAATAGCCGTAAGACCTGTCGAAATTCATTTTCTTACCCATAGATTGATTATTTTTATCGGGCTCTTGCATCATTAACAAGTCACCAAACTGATTAATCCACATTTTATTTTTTAAAAAAGAGGCGGTTTCCGTTACTACATAAACTATATCGAAATCTTGAAAAATGTCTTTCGGCGCATTTGTATTCGTTCTGGAGCCATTCATGTAACGGCTCGAATTCGCTCATCTTTCTTGGCAATGTTTAATATCAGACCCATCATTTCTTGTTGACCTCTCATTAAATATCCCTCCATATGTCATAATTAATTAAAACAAGAGTTGATTCCACATTGGAGGGGCTCGCTGATAATGTAAGCTTAATCTATTGTGTCGAGTTTATAATTTATTTAGTATTTTTTTCATTCCGACCCTCCTCTAGCGTATTAATTTAATAAAGTGAAACTTCATTCAGGAGGAGTTTTCTTCCATCTCCTACTGAATATTAGTACCACAAGGGTATGACCTAAAAACCCTTGAACAAATCGGGCATTTAGGTGCCCACTTAGTCCCTTTTGTACCAACTCAAGCTCTTAAAGTGGGAGTCTTACGGCACCTTACATGCGGGATAAATTGTTATTTTCTATCTTGGTGTCTCGGGTTAGAATCTTATTAGTATGTGAAGATTTTCCATACTTTTTATAAAATCTTCTATTTCCTGCCACAACAATGCTTGCTTGGTACGACCAAATAATTCATCTTTCCTCTTTTCCTTAATAATCCAAGAAACCTTTTGTTGATTATCTATATTCATTTGATCTATTTGCTTTTTTATATGAATCCAGATGTCTATTACTTCACTGAACTTCTCATATATATCTTCGATCTCGGTTAACTTACCTTTCATTTTTTTCCACTCATTAAGGATTGACGATTTTAATAATTCGTTGGTTCTTATTGAGTCGGCTTCCATTGTTATACCGTTTAACTGCATCTCTAAGTTTTCTATGGCCATTTCCCACAAAAAATATTGGTCGTCGGTAAATAACATTTGTTCCTCTTCTGACATTGTCGCCCTTAATCGATGAACACCTATCAAATAGATTTACTCCTTTCCTTTGATATAGACATTTCACGAAAAAATATTTTAAAAGAAAGAATTTTCTTTACTTTACTATTTATTATAACACCTTTAGACTTGTAATATAAATGATTGAATAAGATGAAATTAATCATTTTAAATGATGTTAAAAAGGAGCATGTTTAGTGGATGTAAAGGAATTATTGATTTTCAAAACTTTAGCCCATGAAGGAAATATTACAAAGGTAGCTGAACAATTACATTATGCTCAGTCTAACATTACAAGGATAGTTAAAAAATTAGAAGCAGAACTGAAAACGGACCTTTTTTACAGACATCCACGCGGGGTCTCGTTAACCTCGAAGGGTAAACTACTCTTATCTTATACAGACAAAATTTTGAATTTGATGGAAGAGACAAAAAAGGCGATTCAAGATTCCGAAACACCTCGTGGTCCAATTTCTATAGGCGCAAATGAGACAACAGCATCCGTTAGATTACCATCTGTTTTCGCTTCTTACAGTGAACAATACCCTGAGGTAGAATTATCCTTAAATATTGGTGAAACAAAGGATCTCATTAATGAGGTTCTTGATTATAAACTAGATGGTGCGTTTGTAGTGGGACCTGTTAACCATCCTCACCTTATTCAGATACCGATAATGGAGGAGGAAATCGTTGTTATAACAGACAATCGGCAAGATCCATTAACTTCTTTAACGAATTTAAAGAAGTGGACACTACTAACACGCCCCAATTGTATTCACAGAAAACGGCTGGAACAATGGATTCACGATGAGGGTATTGTTCCCATGAAAATTATGGAGTTTGGGACATTAGAGGCGATTATCGGATGTGTAAAAGCCGGTTTAGGAGTTTCTATAATAACAAAATCACTTGTCAGTCATCACGAAACGGATGGCAATCTAATTATTCATAAGATACCAGAGAAATATTCAATCGTAAAAACAGTGTTTATACGAAGAAAGGATATCTATATAAATAGTGCCTACAGTAAATTTATAGGTATCCTGAAGTCGAAATAATAACCGTAGCACAGATAAACTAATTCACTTTTCATTAGAACGTAATATCGATGGAGCTTTTATTGCAGGTACAGTCCCTTATTAAGGCTTTTTTCCACAAACAGAAGGCTATACTTGATAAATTTCAAAGACAGTGAATCGTATACAGCTAAAGCTTATCGTATGCGTGAAGATTATTGCAGGTGAAGTTAAAACTCTAATGTCGGGGATAGAGTTGTTGCGTTTTATAGTCATAAAGGCCATGAAATTACTAAAGAATATGAGGCAATGCCTGTCCCAAAAGAAATTCATTTTTCGTATGCACTCTTGATACGATTCTTTCCTGTAATTCAGCAAAAGGGGTTCTCAAAATTAATAATGTAGATGTACTAGAAGCAAATACTTCAAGATACGAATTTGTAAACTTTCGGAAGTTTAAAATGTATTTGATAGCCCTCTCAATGTCCTAAAAACTATTATCATTCCGGGTTCAAGTGTTCCGCACAAAATGGCTTATTTGAAATTGCAGAAAAGGGAGGAGAGATTCGCATATTAATATATTTGTATGGATGTTGTAACAATACTTTCATTCGAAAGCGATCAAAGCGTCGAAATCCAAATGCATTGCGTTTAATAACTTCGGTTTGATTGTTAATACCTTCCACATAGTCGTTGTTCAGTTCAAATGCAAAACTATTCATGATTTCTTTTTGCCAGTTATGAAAGGTTGCTATCGCCTTTGGAATTCATGGATACCTGAGCTTTCAACCTCGGGTTTTAGAGCTTATATTTCAATAATAAAATCAGAATTTTAGCTATACTTTGACTCTAGGATTATAAACAGGACTTTTTCATATTAAAATTTTTTATCCCAAAATCGTATCCTTTTCTTCCTATTTTCCGTTATAAGAAGTGAAAGGAGCGATTAAAAAGGAGTGTAAGTCATGAATCAAAAGTTTAATAAGGTGTGGGAGAGCTTTGCTTCTTGGCTTGTTTGCGTTTTACCAACAATAATCATCATGATGCAGAGGATCTTATGCAAACAACCTGGTTAAAAGCCTATATGAGTTGGAGAAAGAAGCCTAAATCGCTGACAAAGACATACTTTACTACTATTGCAAAAAATACATGGATTGATGAGAGCCGTAAAAGGAAGCTGTCAACCGTTCCGTACGAAGACAACTGTCAGCAATTCGGGGATTCTACTGAAATAATGACTTCTTTAAACTTCACACATGTGTTAAATATGCTTGTCATCAGACTAACCATAAACCAACAAATACTATTTCTCTTATCAGATGTATGTAGATGTAGCTTGAAGGAAATAGCATTTTTGACAAATATGAGTGTAGGCGCTGTGAAGGCGACCCTTTTTCGAGCAAGGCAAAAGATAATAAATGAGGTTCGAGAAAATATAGAAGGAGTTTACTCTGTGGATAAGGAAGAAGCGCTTCGTGTACAACTCTATAGCCATGCTTTGCAAAATGGAGACATACAGCTTCTTGCTAGCCTCCTAACCGACAATGCGTATATTCCTACTTTATACGTTCAACAACAGCAAATCTATTCTACGTTAGATTGCAAAATGGTGGCATAATTTCTTTTTTTAAATCTAAAGCAATTATTTAAATTCAAATTTTAAGGGAGGTTTATTAGATGAGTGTTCCTATCCCTTATGTTATGGAACAAACCAATCACGGCGAAAGAAGCTATGATATTTATTCAAGACTATTGAAAGACCGTATTGTGTTTATTGGTTCTGAAATAAATGACACACTGGCAAATAGTGTGACAGCACAACTTTTATTCTTGGCATCACAGGATTCCAAAAAGGAAATTTCCATGTATATTAACAGCCCTGGAGGTTCTATTTCAGCTGGATTTGCGATTATGGCCCACAATGAATCATATTCAGCCAGATGTACAAACAATCTGTACTGGTTTAGCAGCTTCATTTGGTGCTGTACTGCTACTAGCTGGAACAAAAGGAAAACGTGCAGCTCTTCCTCATGCTGAAATTATGCTCCATCAACCGTTAGGCGGCATGAAAGGGCAAGCAACAGATATGGACATTTACGCTAAAAGAATTCTCAAGCAACGACAGGAATTAAATCAATTAATAGCGAATCGTTGTGAGCAATCGTATGAAAAGGTGGCATCTGATACTGAACGTGATTTCTTTATGTCGGCAAGGGAAGCGAAGGATTACGGGATTATTGACTCTATCTTAGGGGAGGAATCAGACTAATGAAAGTACTATTGCTAGGTGGGACATTATTTTTAGGAAAACATATCGCAGAACAGGCTTTGAAAAAAGGAATGGATATTACATTATTCAATCGCGGAAAAACAAATCCAGAATTTCTAAAAGAGGTAAAAGGTGTCACACATATTGTTGGTAATCGTAGTACAAATGACATCGAAAAGCTTACGGATAACTGGGATGTGGTGATTGATCTGTCAGGTACAGATCCAAATGATGTACAACGTTCTGTAAATCAATTAAAAAATCGTTGTAATAGCTATGTTTTCATCTCAAGTATCAGTGCATATAAGAATCTAGATAAAGGACCTGTGCTCGAAACAAATGCACTCCACGAACTATATAAAGGTGACTATGGAAGCAATAAAGCTACTTGTGAGGTCATAGTTAACAATGATTTTTATGATAACTCACTCATTATCCGACCAGGTCTTATTGTTGGACCAGATGACCCAACAGATCGCTTTACCTATTGGCCATGGAGAATGAATCAGGGCGGAAGAATTCTCGTTCCAAATGTAAGTTACAGTAAAAAAGTTCAGTTTATTGATGTGCGTGATTTAGCATCATGGATTATTGAGGCAATTGGGCAAGGATTGAAAGGAACATTTAATGCAGTTGGTCCAAAAGAGACTCTGGGATTCAGAGACTTTATTTTATCTTGCAAAAAACTAGTTTCACCAGAAAATACAGAGCTTTACTGGGTAGAGGAATCCGTTTTAGAGGAAAATCAGGTTCAACCCTGGGTAGAACTGCCATTTTGGCTCCCTGATTCCTTAAATATGAATGGGCTAATGTGTACGAACAACGATAAAGCCATAAAAGCAGGATTAAGTTTTCGTTCAATGAAGGAAACTATAATGGATACACTTGAATGGAGCTTACATGAACGGAATGGAAAATGGGAAGCGGGGCTGGGAAGAGAGAAGGAGTTTCGTGTGCTGGAATTAGTAGGAAATGGGAAATAGCGCTCTTTGAGACATTTATCAAACGCCTTTGGAAATAAAGCTATACTATATTAAGGAGATGATCCCTTGTATCGTGGGTATCATCTCCTTTTGTAAGTGTCTATAAATCTAATAGAAAACCCCTACTTTGCACAGACAATTGTATCTATTGTCATTCACGTACATTTTCTTCTTAATAACTCGGCTCTATGCCCAATTCCTTTACTACTATGTCTTGATTTTAACAATACTAATTCCTTTAGTTTTAATAGACTCTAATAAGTTAGTTGTCCATGATCCACTTGCATTGACAAGGTTCAACAGTACCTGACTATAGATCGTAAGCCAATCTTGTTGCGAAGGCGATGACAAAATAAGTGTTGATAAGGAACAACCTTCACGTTCTACTTTAATAATATTGAAGAGGCTCCTATTCATCATATATACTTCAGCAACCACATATCGCCTCTTTGTAACACCATCGCTAAGCTTTGTAAATTTTCGTTCTCCCAGCCCTTCTGGCAACACATCAGTAAATGCCCGAATTGCTTTCAGCTCAGGATATTGCTCCAACACCTTCAAGACATTAATAAAGTCCTGTAGTTCCCCTTGAGCTTTAATTTCATGTAACATTTGATGTTCCAAATCCATTACCAGCTGCTGCCCGCCACTATCTGCTGTAGAATGAATGAAGTTATCGTCACCATTGTATCTCTTTGTATTTTCATCTTCTTCCAACCGTTGCTTGGCTGACCCACGTTTAATCCGTTTACCCCTAGGAACTGAGGTATATTCATGGCTCAATTGATTCATCTGAACAAAATCGAAATCCTCCGTGGATCCATCTACTTGTTCATCTAATGTAAAGCCTTGTTCACCGTCACCATTTTTATTTAAAGAATGATATGTATATTTTTTCGCTTCTTTTGACTTCTCTGTATTTTGTATTTCCGGATGCAAAATCGAGATATTTTCATATGGGATATGCTTGTTTTTTACATTCACTATTTGTAATACTGTCCATGTATTATTATTCTCCTTCACACGGGCATTTACAGTAATTGGCTGAGTAAAGTTCCATTCAAACTTCAATGTTTGTTCTTGCAACCATGTAAATGCTAGGCTTTCATAAACCTGTCGCAAATCACAATTCGTTAATAACCAAACTAATTGATAAATAAAAGCTGTTTTAGTATATTTCAACTCATACAGTGAAGAAAAGCTAAGATAAATTTTATTTAACTCGTATGTTTCCGTGAAGTATTGGGGAAATGAATTTGATTCAAACAAGCGATACAAAAGAAAACCATTTGGCGCTAATACTGCGTAATACTTCAATGATTGGTAACCTTCCCTTTTGAAATATTTTGGACTACAATTTGATAGAAGTGAGTATTCTAATTCAAAGTTTCAAATAATGACAAGGTTCCATCCAGCTTTGCTTAAAATACATATTAATTTATCAGAATAAAAAACAACCCTGTACGAACATACCATCGCAAAGGATTGTTTTTATCAAACTTTATTTCAAAGCTACAAATTATTTACTCAATAAAACATAATCTACTCCACTGTCACACTCTTCGCCAAGTTACGTGGTTTATCCACATCACACCCGCGATGTAATGCAGCGTAATATGCTAACAATTGTAGTGGTAGTACGCTAACAAGCGGAGTTAATAGTTCATGGACACGCGGAATTACAAATGCATCGGTATCTTGCTCTAAACCTTTCATACTGATCACCATATCACTTGCTCCACGTGCAACTACTTCCTGTACATTACCGCGAATCGCGTAAGTTACATTTTCTTGAGTTACTAGTGCAATAACTGGTGTTCCTTCTTCAATTAAAGCGATGGTTCCATGCTTTAACTCACCACCTGCAAAGCCTTCTGCCTGGATGTAGGAGATCTCTTTTAATTTTAGTGCTCCTTCCATACATACATGATAATCTGTACTGCGCCCGATAAAGAAAGCATTACGAGTAGTATCTAAATATTTACGTGTTAATTCTTCAATTGTATCTTTTTGAGCAGTCAGAATTTCCATCGCATTAGCAACAATCGCAAGTTCTTGCATGGGATCAAAATCTATTGGAAGTCCCTTTGTTTTTGCTGTGTCTACGGCCAAAATAGCTAAGACAGCGATTTGTGCTGTATATGCTTTCGTAGAAGCAACTGCAATTTCCGGGCCTGCATATAAATTTAGCGTATAATCCGCTTCACGAGAAAGGGTTGATCCTGGTACATTCGTAATCGTTAATGCCGGATATCCCATTTCTTTAATCTTCACTAGAACGGCTCGACTATCTGCTGTCTCGCCACTTTGTGAGATGAAAATAAATAGCGGTTTATCTGATAACAATGGCATATTATACGAAAATTCACTGGCGATATGAACTTCTACTGGAATTTTAGCCAGCTTTTCAATAAATTGTTTTCCAACCAAGCCAGCATGATAACTGGTACCGGCTGCAATAATATAAATACGGTCACAAGCATTCATCGCTTCTCGTACATTTTTATCCAACTTTAGTTGATTGTCTTCGGTTTGATATTCATTAATAATTTTACGTATAACAAATGGTTGTTCATCGATCTCTTTTAACATGAAATGAGGATAGGTTCCTTTTTCAATATCGCTAGCATCAATTTGTGCAATAAATGCTTCACGATTAATAATTTGTCCATTTAAATCCTGTACTTCAACATAATTACGATGGACAAGTACTATTTCCTGATCATGGATTTCTAAATACTGATTCGTTAATTTCAATGTTGACATGGCATCACTAGCTACAACATTAAATCCTTCTCCTAACCCAACTAATAATGGGCTTTTATTTTTAGCAACATAAAGGGTCTCCTGATCCTCATGATCAATCATCGCAATGGCATAAGAACCTTTTAATAACTTCATTGCTTTTCGAAATGCTTCCGCTGTATCATTTGTTATTAAAAACAGCTTTTCAATTAACTGAACAATAACTTCTGTATCTGTATCACTTACAAAATGAGTATCTCTTAAATACTCTGCTTTTAAGTCTTGATAATTTTCAATTACTCCATTATGAACAAGTGTAAATCTGCCAGACGCGCTTTGATGCGGATGTGCGTTTTCTTCACTTGGCACACCGTGTGTCGCCCAGCGGGTATGACCGATCCCCATTGTTACATGTATAGAGTTATCTACGCTTTCTCTTAGCGCTGCAATCCGACCCTTTACTTTAAACAGATGAACTCCTTGATCATTTAAGGTTGCAATTCCCGCCGAATCATATCCTCGATATTCCAGTTTCTCGAGTCCGTTTAATAAAATTTCTTTCGTGTCATCCAGTCCAATATATCCTACAATTCCACACATATTGTGTCCTCCTTCAAAAAGGGACAGGACAAACGAACCTTCTCTTTCATCATACTGAATAGTGGGGCGTTGTTCTGCCCCTTTCTCGTGATTGTTTATCATCTTGCTTTTTTTCCTTTGTCCAACAAGTTGCCTCATTGTTTTAAGAAAAAGCTTAACGATTGAGATGAACAATCGGGAGGCACCCGCCGAAAAACTCGATAACCTCCAACCTCGTCAACTATGCTTGTTAGCGACTATGCATAGTCCTGGCGCTTTAGACTAAAAATCTCTTCTTCAGGCTCCTTTCTATTTTTGAATCATTCTACCTTCACATTTTAACCTTGATTTAGTTATTACGTCAATCATTTTTGTAGTGATTATTTATATTTTATGATTGAAATTTATTTGCGTTCCTTCGAGAAATATAAAGAAAATCTTCAATCAGTGAGGATTTTCTTTTATCTCCCACTGATTGTTAAAATGTACAGAATTGGGCATTTAAAACTTGCAGTTGGATCCTCTTATCCCCTAAGTTTCGTCCCGTAGCATAGAAGGGCAGGTCTTACTGCCAGTTACATATGGGATAAAGTAAAACTTCATTTCAGCAATGTTTTTCCTCAACCGCTACAAATGTTTAACAAATTAGGGATTAGATCCATCCCCCACTTTGACTCTCCGTATTCTCTTTCGCTCTTGACAGAGTACCTTAGATACAAAGTAAAAGAAAAAAAGCACCTGTAAATCGATACTTTTTCACAAAAATTTCTTATTTGTTTGATATAATCGCACAACTGAATATATAGTGAGTAACCATAAAATAACACCAGTAACGGAGACAGCAAACCAAAATGACATTGGAGAAAAAGTGAGTGTATCACCATAAAAAAACACCGTAATACTGATCAGAGTAAAAAATAGGATCGCAGTAAGAAATAGATAGATGAGCAAGCCTATATAATAGTACAGTAGCTTACGATTTCGTTTAATTATTCCATCTCGAATTGGGAATGCTTTTAAATCTTCCGCGTGTCTTTTATTATAAAAAACACACCAGCTACCGTTACGGCAAACTGCCCTCCATCCATTATGTTGCAAGGTATTAGAAAACAGATGCTTCTTGGTTTTATCATAAGCGATATGATAGTGAATTACCTGAGAACCGTTCCCTTCTTGAAAGATAAATAGTCGCTTAAATGGTCTTATATCTTTCAAAAAATAGCCTTGCAATGCCATCGTTTGTAACCAGTTTTCTGTTTTCTTTGCATCATAACTCCAAAACGGCTTATAATATTTTTTCATTCTTATGGCCTCCTTCCCCGCCAATATTTATGAAGTTATTTTTTCCCCCTTTAATTAAACATATGCCCTTATTTATAAATTATGACGTTTAATAAAAATCATGGATGATTGATATGTCAGAGCCTTTTCTTATATACAGTGTTAAACTTAAGAAGTTCTATCTTTAGATTCGTAGGTTTTGTACAGCTATATCATCTATCATGCTACTCCCTTTATTACGTTTTACACATTTTAATTTACATATTAATTTTCCTTTGATAGATTTCTCTCCAACCTATATCTAACTCCTGCGTGAATTTTCCGTTCTTCGTTTGTGTAGCAATTTTTTTCATCCTTCTAATGTCCCCCAACTGAGATTTACCACTTTCTCCCGGAGATTTGCCACTGTCAACCTTCAGATTCCGAGTCAGCCTAGGCACCCGTGTCTTAAACTAGCTACTATTGTTTTCGTAATTCGGGACTTGAACCCTGCAGAACGTATATATGCCTAGAACCAAAACAATAAGAATCATCTTCATTATTAGCATCTTCATGCTTCACAAATCAATTTATCTATATCCTTATATTCCATACCAATTCAAATGATCATCACTTAAATCCATCCATACACTTTTTGTCTCTGTATACATATCCATAGCTTGAATGCCTAGCTCTCTTCCAAACCCACTTTGTTTTGTTCCACCAAATGGAGATACACTATCAAGCATACTAAATGTGTTTACATATACAGTTCCTGCTTTAAGCCCCTTTATCATCCGATGTGCTCTCTTTACATTTTCCGTCCAAACTCCAGCAGCTAATCCATAAATTGTGTCATTGGCCTTTTCTAAAACATCTTGCTCATCTTTAAAACGGATAACTGATAAGACTGGACCAAAAATCTCTTCTTTTGCAATTGTCATATCTGTTGTAACATCTTCAAAAATAGTCGGTGTAAAAAAGTATCCATTATTGACAGGAGCACTTCTCTTTCCCCCAAGTGACAATGTTGCTCCCTCTTCTATACCAGATGCAACATATTTTTCAATACGTTCTAATTGTTGCAAAGATATTTGCGGTCCCATCTGTGTGCTTGGATCTAGTGGATCTCCCACTTTAATTGTTTTCACCTTGCGAGTGAATGCATCCATAAACGTATCATATATACTTTCTTGCACGAACATTCTTGATCCTGAAGCACAAACTTGCCCTTGACCAAAATAAATCCCGAACATAGATCCTTTAACAGCATTTTCTATATTAGCATCCTCAAAAATAATATTAGGAGATTTTCCTCCCAATTCTAGACTAACTGGTTTCAAATTCTTACTTGCCGCCTGCATAATTAATTTTCCCGTATGTGTCGAACCTGTAAAAGCTATTTTATCAACATCGGATTGTGAAGAAAGTGCCCTCCCCGCCCCTTGTCCATATCCTGGAACAACATTAATTACTCCATCCGGTATTCCAGCCTCCTGAAAAACTTTTACTAATTCTAGTGTACTTATCGGAGTTTGCTCAGCGGGTTTAATCACAATTGTATTCCCTGCTGCTAAAGCTGGAGCCAGCTTCCACATCGTTAACATAAGAGGAAAGTTCCATGGAACAATAGCGCCAATCACCCCAAGCGGTTCTTTTAACGTGAAATTAAACCGATTATTTGGAGAAGCTAGCGTTTCCCCTTGAATCTTAGTCGCTAACCCAGCATAAAATTCTAATACATCAATCATGGACGGAATTGCAATATGCATTGTTTCATTAATAGGAAGACCGTTTCCTCTGGATTCTACTTCGGCGAAAAATTCCGATTTATTCCTCAACTCTTGTGCCACTTCAAATAATAATCTTCCCCTATCACTTGGAGACATATCTGCCCAAGGCCCAGATTCAAAAGCTTTTCTCGCCGCTTCAACTGCTCGATCTATATCTTCTACTCCACCTTCTGGAATTGTAGCATTGACTTCCCCTGTTGCAGGATTGAATGCCTCAAATGTCTTCCCCGAAACAGCATCAACCCATTGACCATTAATAAACATTTGATAGGAACGCATAATGCTCTCCCCCCTTATATTTTTACAGACATATAAATATTTAGTAATAAAGCATATCCTTCCGCCCCAAAAATGTCTATTGCCAAACTTATATTTTAGGTTTGCATGCTAATCATATATCATAAGTGCGCTTTTACCTTAAATATCCCATAAAACTTGAAACAGTTATGTTGGGTGGAATACTTACTAACTGTGCACATGATCAGGCATAAGATGCCCCTCGCTGATCTCTACTGCCTTTATAATTTACATAACGTTCGTAGTATGTAAATAAATTAGATGGACCAACAAATATTCATTTTTCCGGCTGAGATTGGTGCTAAAAAGCAATCTTGTTTTATCTTTATTTACTGTAAAATTCGTAATAACAGATGTGTGAAAAAATTATTCTACAGTTGGCCTTGCAAATATAACCATAGATTCCCTCCTAATCGTCATATCAAAAAGAGCAAAAGGATTAAGCAGGTTTGCGTTATCCCTTTTTTTAGCGGTAGTTATCCCCGTGAAGTATACTAAAACAAAGCATTTCAGGCTGCTGTTTTTCCTAAAGTTTTAACACGACCAAACATAAAGAATTATCGCAATATTGCTACACCTAATTATACCTTATTCATTTTTGTTTGAACAGCTTATAATTAAGCTAAATTTTATGGATAACAACAAAACTAATAAACCTTCTTACATAAAGTGAAATTTCATCCGGTAGCGGCTTTCCTTCATTTATCTTCGAATGACAGAAGTAGATCAAAGGCTAAAATCTCGGGGGAAAACCTTTTACTGCGTGTGATGTGCCGCTGTCGAAGTTTTTCTTGCCCTTGGAAAAGAAGTACACTTTTGCTGCGCGCATGTTTATTCAAGAAGCTTTTTCTGCCCTGTCGCCCCGAACTATTCGGGCATTTGGAGCAGTTTCTTTTGTCAAAAATAAAAGATGTTTAAATCGATAGAATTACGGATCCTTACATCTTTGATCAAGCAAACATGCCTCTAAAACAGGGGTATGCCGACGTTGGATGGCAAGCCCGCTTTTAGTCGGCCTTCCTTTTATTCGAGCTGATGTTGACTTATCGCAGAAAGAAGAGCGAAGTTTGCTACAGCTATAGCATATAAACTCTAGACGAGGCTACTTTCAAAAAGGATAGCCAACATGTAGAAACGGATATCGTTTTCTAGACAAAAAAGCATCCTCCTAATTAATAGAAGGATGCTCAGTTAATATAAAATTTTTATTCCGCTCCAATTAATTTTTCTATCCGCTCTACAATTTGATTTACATATTTATTGCACTCTTCTTTTGTTGGTGATTCAACCATCACACGAATTAACGGTTCCGTACCAGAAGGGCGAACTAATACACGACCTTGTGTGCCTAATTCTTGTTCTACTGCTTCGATTTCCTGTTTAATCTCAGGGTGGTGTAATACTTCCTCTTTATCCGTTACTTTTACGTTCTTAAGTACTTGGGGATAAACTTTCATTTCACTGGCTAATTCGGATAGAGGCTTACCCGTTTCCTTCATAACATTGACTAACTGTAATGCTGATAGCATCCCGTCACCAGTTGTATTGTAATCTAAAAATATAATATGGCCGGATTGCTCTCCACCTAAATTGTAGCCGCCCTTTCGCATTTCTTCCATAACATAGCGGTCTCCTACCGCTGTTTTATCGCTACGCATTCCATTTGCTTCTAATGCTTTATAAAAACCTATGTTACTCATTACCGTAGATACAACTGTATTGTGACGCAGAAGCCCTTTTTCATTCATATACTTAGCACAGATGAACATGATCTGGTCACCGTCAACAATTTTCCCTTTTTCATCAACAGCTATTAAGCGATCTCCGTCACCATCAAAAGCTAAACCTACATCGGCTTCTTTTTCTTTGACAAACTCCTGCAACTTTTCTGGATGAGTTGATCCTACACCGTCATTAATGTTTAACCCATTTGGTGAAGAACCAATAGAGTAAATATCCGCCTCTAAATCAGCGAATAAATGAGTAGCCAAACTTGAGGTAGCACCGTGTGCACAATCAAAGGCAATCTTTAAACCAACAAATTCATTATCAACTGTATCTTTAAGGAAAGATAAGTATTTTTGCCCTCCCTCAAAGTAATCATTTACAATCCCAATGTCTCCACCAATTGGTCTAGGTAAGTTATCTTTACCATCCATAAGAGCTTCAATTTCCTCTTCTTGATCATCCGTCAGCTTAAAACCATCAGGTCCAAAGAACTTAATACCATTATCCTCTACTGGATTATGCGAAGCGGAGATCATTACACCAGCCTGCGAACTAGTTGCTTTTGTTAAATAGGCAACACCAGGTGTAGAGATGACTCCCAAACGCATTACCTCAGCACCAATTGACAGCAGGCCGGCAATTAATGCCCCTTCCAACATATAACCAGATACGCGTGTGTCACGACCAATAATGATTTTCGGACGTCCTGTTTCTTTCGTTAACACGTAGCCGCCAGCCCTTCCTAGCTTAAATGCCAACTCTGGTGTAAGGTCCTTATTTGCGACTCCTCGTACACCATCTGTTCCAAAATATTTTCCCATGTAAAATTCTCTCCTTTTTATCCATTTCCACCGTTTCTCAAACAAACGTAACCAATATATTAAGATTCATTAATTTCAATCGTAGCTTGTTTAAATTCTGGTTTTACAGTTACTCCATCAGGCGCGTCCACAGAGATCGGCACGTCATGTGTGCCTGCTTTGAGTCCTGTCACATTGATAGATGCTTTGAAATCATCTTTTTTTAACCCTGCGACAACTGACCTGTTTTCCGAAACAGTAATATTCATCCCCCCATTAGCTGGCTCCTTAAAAAAAGCTTCTAAACCATCACCTATGCCTTCTATCTCGATTGGGATATTAGCTATTGTCCTTGTTTGCGTTGTTTCTTGGCTTGTTTCTTGACTTGGCTCTTGATTCGTTTCTTGGCTTGTTTGTCTAGGTTGTGCCAGTTCAACTGTAACTTCAACTTTTTTTCCTCCAGCGACACTTACACCTTCTGGTATGGCAAGATTTGTTTCAATGGTACCTGAATTGGTTATTTTGGATAAATCGATCGCTTCTGTTCTAATTTCTTTTAAATTTTGCAAAGCACTTTTACTTCCAAACACTTCCACTTCTTCTACATTAGCAGAAATTGAGTTCAATTCAAACCCATCAGGAAGGTTTCCACTTGTTTCTACACTTACTGGAACCTTTTTACTAAAGTTACTGACATCTGCTGATATGACCACATTTTCAGGCTTTACATTGACTCTTAATTCGTTTCCTTGACTATCATATACATTAACAGGAACTTCCCGATTATCAATTGGTGCATCCAGTCCACTAACATCAACATAAGCCTTTACAATTCCTATTTTATCAATCACACTCTTAGCACTTGTAATCGTCACAGTTTTTGGATGGACTTCATAATCTCCCAGTTCAAAGCCCTTAACCATTTGATCTTCATTTAAAAAGTCAACTGTAACATTAAATTCTTTTGTAGCTTTTTCTTCAATCACCACATCAATCCGCTTCGGTTCAATATAAGCATCTAACTTATTCGATAGATTGTGCTGCAGTTCTACGGTATGTTCTCCAGCACCTAAGTCTCTTAAATCAACAAACACTTCAAAATTCCGATTACGAATAGTTGGTTTTAATATAGATGCAGAGCCTTCCAACGAGACAGATACGTATTCAGGTACACCGCTAACTACATATTTCTCATCATCAATTTTAATATTTACTGGAACGTCATCCAATGTTTCCAAATTTTGCGTTTCATCTTCAGAAGAAAATGTTGCATCATTGTTATCCGGTAATTTATCTGCTTGATCTACAGTTACGAAAACATAAAAGAAAACGGCAAAAGCTAAGGAAACGACACGGACAAACCATTTACTTCTAAACCAATTATCCATTTTTGTTTCCCCTCCATTTTTTTGACTTTTTATCAGGGGTCTTTATATTTATTAGTAAGTTAGTCCTTAATAAACTTCGCAGACTTTCCTGACTAAGATCTCTATGTAGCTCGCCGTTTTTCGTACAGGATATACCACCGGTTTCTTCAGATACAACAATGGTTAATGCATCCGTTACTTCACTTATGCCCATTGCGGCACGATGTCTCGTACCTAATTCTTTTGAAATAAACGGGCTCTCAGATAATGGGAGATAGCATGCGGCAGCTATGATTGTATCCCCTTTTAAAATAACTGCACCATCATGTAACGGGGTATTCGGGGTAAATATATTCGTTAGAAGCTGATGTGTGAGTTTACCGTTAATTGGGATACCCGTCTCTGCATAGTCACCAATTCCTGTTTCTCTTTCAATGGAAATAAGAGCACCAATTCGTCGTTTAGCCATATAATTGCAGGACTTGATAATGGCATCAATATTTTCTTCAATTATTTCTTCTTCAGAACGCGAGCTGCGACCAAAAATATTTCCTCGACCTAATTGTTCTAAAGCTCTCCGTAGCTCTGGTTGGAATAATATAATAATAACAATAAGTCCCCAGTCAATTGCTTGACTAGTAATCCATTGTACAGTTTGTAAATCTAATACGATACTTAACAGCCATACAGCTAGTACAACTGCTATCCCTTTTAGTAACTGGATAGCCTTTGTACCTCTTATCAGCATGATTAATTTATATAAAACATACCAGACGAGAGCTATATCCACGCCTATCCTAAGGAGCTGTATTAAATCAAATCCCCCATCAAGCATGATTACACATCCTTCTATATAAAATTCTATGAAAAATCACTTAAAAAGTCAGGTTCTTCGTAGTTTGCTTTTAAACTGCTTACGTTATTCGCAAAAACTATGCGAGAAGTATAATTCGTTATGGCAAGCAAGCAGAGAAAAGGTAAAAGCTAACGTAAGTCATCCATATTGACTATACTCTAGCTTAAAGTACGCTTTAAGCTTAAACATATATAGTGTTGTATCAAGCTTTCGTACTAAATCACTTCCTAAATTGCCTATTTATTTTGCTAAAAAGACTCAAATCATAACGATATATAAATAATTCGAAATAACAAACCTATTTTTGGGTAAATTTAATTAAAGATCTAATATTACTATGCTAAGCTAAAGCTCCTTACTTGAGTAAGTAATCGTCCATGCCCAACCATTTACTTAACTATTTGTTAATATAAAATAAAGTAATGGTGATATTCATAATAATATAGGTTCTATGAAATGCAATAAAGGGAAACTTCATTCAGTAGGAGTTTTCTTCCATCTCCTACTGAATGTTAGTTAACGAATCGGGCATTTAGGTGCCGTTTTCTCCCACTTAGACCTTTTGTATCACTCAGGTCTTGAAGTGGGAGTCTTACGGCACCTTACATGCGGGATAAAACTTGCCTTATCAACAATTAATAACATTCTTATTGTAACATAAAATTACCAATGAGATGTACGATTTATTATCCAGTTAGATAGCAAATTTTTCATGTATCATCCATTTTAAAGAACTACAAAAATTCACATTAGGAAAGGTTGCTTTCTAAAAAGAGGAGTCCTCCATGAGGAAAACATAGTTAACGCCTAACCATTAAAGTGGTTGACCTGACAGATTTCTCGTTTACATATAGCGAAACTTCATTCCTTCATCCCCTACTGAACGATTCGGCATTTAGGTGCGTGTTTCTTATGCTCCTTTGTATTCTCTATAACTCTTGAAGTGGGAGTCTTACAGCACCTTACACGTGGGATAAAGAAAACATGTCTCTAAAACAGGGGGATACTGACGCCTGAGCGACAAGCCCGCTTTTAATCAGCCTTCCTTTAGATTCGAGACGATGTTGACTTATCGTAGGAAGAAGACCCGAGTTTGCTAGGCGCTTGAGCGCTTAAGCTAGACGAAGATAATTTTCAAAAAAGATATATACCATGTAGAAACGGATATAAATTCCCTAAACAAAAACAAAAACCTGAAGTACGGGAATATATCTTCGTCCTTCAGGTTCGCTTCAGCTAAAGTGAAAAAATACGTTGGAAAAATTCCTTTATACTGTACCATACCCATTCAAACATTTGATCAACTTGCTCCAGCTCTCCATTTATCTCACCAACTGATGCCCTCAGTCCGTCTTCATCAATCGGTTCTTTAATCAGTTTGCCGTTGATTAACGTTACATTACCGTCTACGGTTCCATTTATAATTAAATCGCCATTTTTAACGAGCAGATCACCTTTTACAGTTTCATTTGCCGGTACAATAACTGTATCTCCTTTAATGACGAGATTTTCCTGTTTAGAAACGATCAACTGACTGTCCTGATTCCATAACGAAAATAAACCGCTTAACATAAATATGAAAAATATGGCAGCAGCCGTTAAAACAGGATGGGCTTTAAACCATCTTCTATATTTAACACGCTTCCGTTCAGCGGGGAGTTTTTCCATTACACTCGCTGTAAAATTTGCAGGTGCTTTTATTTGTTCTGTACTTTGGATCAGTGTGATCGTCCGCTTTAATTCGTGAAAATGCTTTTGGCATACTTCGCAATTCTCTAAATGGTGACTAAGAGCCTTTTCTTGCTCTTTGGTAATTTCCCCATCTAAATAATAATGCATTAATTCTACAGCTTCTTTATTACAATTCAAGTGAGCCACACTCCTTTACACGTGACGAAGCTTTTTCCGTAAAGCTTCCCTTCCACGATGGATACGGGTTTTTACTGTTCCAAGTGGGATATCCAGGATCTCACTAATCTCCTGTAAGGAAAACTCTTCAATGTATCGTAGCATAATGATACTACGGTACTTCGGAGGAAGCTTTGATATTTCGTATTGAATATAGCGTTGCAGTTCCAACCCCTCTACTTCTTCCTCAGGAAGACGACCTTGATCAGCTAACTGCGAGTACATATCTAATCCTTCTGTTCCCTTTACCTCGGCATCAAGATAATGATCCGGTTTTCGCTTTCGAAGTCGATCAATTGTTAAATTGGTCGCTATTCGGTATAGCCATGTTGAAAACTTTCTCCGGTCATCAAACGAATGGATATTTACATATGCACGAATAAAAGCTTCTTGCGCTATATCTTCCGCCTCGTGCGCATTACCAAGCATACGAAAACAATGTTGGTAAATCTTATTTTGAAAGAATGAGACCACATCCTCAAAAGCTGACTGATCCCCTCTTTTCACTTGTTTGATTCTGTCTCTTATCATTTCATCCATATTGGTACCTCCGCCAACTATGCGGTAAATTATATTACGAATCGGTTCGCATAAAGGTTTCAATAAACATTTAAAAAAATGTAAATGTTTATGATTGCAAAATATTGGTTACTATCCTACTATAATTATACTAGATAGGAGGATAGTTTTGTGAGTAATTCTAGGTTATTGGAAAAAATTGAACAATGTCGTAAAGAAATGATTTCACTTAGTAACTCGAATGCATTGACTTCTGAGCCAGTCATCTCCTCAAGTATGAAATTAGATCAATTAATTTTAGAGTATTTAAACAGCCAACGTAATGAAGCTAAAAAAGAGATTTGTGAGTAAATATACGCATGTAAAAAATCACTACACGTAAATTCTAACAAAATAGAGAACATTTAATAGGGTTAAAAAAGACATCAAATTTCCAGTTTGAAATTTAATGTCTTTTAACGTTTTTTAAAAAGATGAAGTGTCAGCTAAAATTAGCTTCCCCTATTACTTCAATTTCTCACCAAACAATGATCCCATAAGCCCAACTGCCAGAATAGCAGTTTTATTTTTTTCATCTAAAATTGGATTTACCTCTACAAATTCTGCTGAAGTAATTATTTCTGCTTCCGCTAACATCTCCATTGCTAAATGGCTCTCTCGATAGGTCATACCGCCAATAACCGGTGTGCCTACTCCTGGCGCCTCTGAAGGATCAAGCCCGTCAACATCTAAACTCAGATGTACACCATCCGTACGGTCTTGTAAATAAGAAATCGCTTCTTCCATTACTTTTGGCATACCAATTCGATCAATTTCATGCATGGTAAAGACTTTGATTCCTTTATTCTCAATTAGTTCACGCTCTCCTGGGTCAAGAGATCGTGCGCCAATAATAACAATATTTTCTGATTCTATTTTAGGTGCATATCCGCCAATCTTTGTTAGCTCTTCATTTCCTAGTCCTAAGCTAGCAGCAAGTGGCATGCCATGGATATTACCAGATGGCGACGTTTCTGCTGTATTTAAGTCTCCATGTGCATCGTACCAAATCACGCCCAGCCTCTCGTAATGCTTAGAAATACCTGCTAAGCTACCAATCGCAATACTATGATCCCCACCAAAAATTAGTGGAAAATACCCTTTGCTTATTTGCCTATCTACCATATCGGCAAGTTTCTGATTTGCTTCAACTACTTGCTGTAAATTTTTTAAGTTACTTATTTGATCCGACGATTCCCTATCAGGTTTAATAATAGGAATATCCCCCAGATCTTGTATGCGATAGCCCAACCATTCCAACCTCTCTATAGCTCCGGCATACCGCATTGCACTTGGCCCCATGTCAACGCCCCTCCTGCTTTGACCTAAGTCCATTGGAACCCCAATAATCGATATGGATTTTTTCATGAAAACGCCTCCCTTCACTCCTTATTGTAGACAAAAAAAGTGAAGTGACTCAACTTAACATAAAGATGTATATATATGCAAAATATTCTACTGTATTTTTTTATTTGCTTTATTGTCCTCTCGAAATATAGTGAAGTTTCATTCAATAGGGCTTTTCCTTCCACCTACTGATAGAAGTAGAATAAAGGCTATAATCTCGTAAGTCCTTGAAAAACCGCGATGTGCTGTCGTAGCTTCCCTTGTCCTTGAAAAAGACAACCGCTTTTTCTGCGTGCGATGTATCGCTATCGTAGCTTCCCTTGTCCTTGAAAAGAAAAACACTTTTCTGCGTTCGATGCCTATTCAAGCAGCATCTCTAGTCCTTGAAAAAGACAACCGCTTTTTCTGCGTGCGATGTGTCGCTGTCGTAGCTTCCCTTGTCCTTGAAAAGAAAAACACTTTTCTGCGTGCGATGCCTATTCAAGCAGCATCTCTAGTCCTTGAAAAAGACAACCGCTTTTTCTGCGTGCGATGTGTCGCTGTCGTAGCTTCCCTGTCCTATCGGCTCGAACAAATTGAGCATTTAAGTACCACTATCACTACACCTAGACTTCTTCGTATCTTCTATAATGCTTGAAGCAGGAGTCTTACGGTCTTATATATGAGATAAAGCGAATCTTCAATCAGTGGGGGTGCTTCTATCCGCCACTGATTGTTAAAATAAACAGATTCAGGCATTTGACTTGCAGTTGGATCCTCCACTTATCCTCCTAGTTGCACACCTCGTACATGGAATTGAGGTCTTACTGCCAGTTCCATGCGAGAAAAAGAAAACATGCCTCTAAAACAGGGGTATGCCGACGCCTGAGCGGCAAGTCCGTTTTTAGTCGTCCTTCCTTTAGATTCGAGTAGATATTACTTATCGTAGGGGAAGAGCGAAGTTTAATAGAATTACGAGCGCTTAAGGTAGACGAAAATACTTTCAAAAGAGTTATCCACAATGTTCAAAAGGATAACGTTTCCTAAACAATCAAAAAACGCCTGAACAAAACCCGGGTCCATGCGTAGTTTAAATATATTGCTATTTTAATTGTATTCACGCTTTGATAGCTTTTGCCCCATATGGATACGGTTTTAAAGAAAGGGGTTTAATCCCGACGTCTTTCCAGGCTGTAATTAATTTATCAGCCGCTTCTTTAGATGGCATAAGGGCAATACCGCAATCGCCTCCACCAGCGCCTGAAGGCTTTCCTGCACCACCATATGCCTCTGCTAAATCACATAGTTTAGTTAATAAAGAAGTTTCAATATCTACATTAGCATGTCGTCCAACACTAGCTAATGCTTGGCGATTTTCTTTAATTCCCTCGAGCAGAATTTCTGTCTTATTTTCCTTCATACCTTGCAATACCTTGTTAACAGCCTGTTCACTTTGTGATAGAAAAGTTGAAAACTTATCCGGATTCTTCGTTTTTAATTGCATAAGCTCATCGACTAGTTTCTTTGTGGATGCTGGTTTTCCAGTCCAGCCAATACAAAGATAAATGGAATTAGGCAGCGTAACTGGCTCTAGTGACGCATAAGTCCAATCACGTTCCAACAATTCGGTTAACGAGCGGGATTCTTGATAAGCTGCTTGTAACCAATCTGCTTGAAAGGAAGAATAATTTAAGAAGCCCCCATAAGATGAGGCGGCAACATCAGCGCCTGAACCATTACCTTGCGTCAACACATGCGAAATAGATGCTAATTGATAAATAAGCTTGGGTGAAGGAGTAGAGGGAAGAAACCTGTTTAAAATCGCAGTAATCACAGATGTAACTACTGCTGCACTTGATCCTAATCCATACTTCACTCCAGATTCATCGTCTAACTCACTTTTAATCGATAATTGAAAAGGGGGAACCTCATATCCTCTTTCCCTCAAATAATTAACAGCAACGGTCATTGCTTCTTCAACAAATTTAGTTCTGGAATCATCTGAAGCAACAACTATTCTATTGTCTTTATATTCCCAAGTTGTTTCTAATTGAAAATCTAGAAGATGAAGATAATTTTTTTTGCTATGATCAATAGTTGCATAAACGTACCGATCAACCGCCATTACGATTAGATGCTGATTAGGCTGCAATACTGCAAACTCTCCAGCGACCATTAACTTCCCTGGTACTTCTACTTTCATAGATGATTGTGACAACATGTTTCAGCCCCTATAAATATGTTATTCCTTGGCCGGGTCTACTTAAGCGAATATCGCTTACACCTGGTAAACTGCCCAATGTTTGCTTCACCTGTTCCTCGTACTCAGGTAAATAGAGAACTTTTACATTTGGACCAGCATCAATCGTGAAATATACCGGTGTACCTTGTAAGCGCATTTCCCAGATCTTTTGCATGACCACTAATGTTGTATCATGCCAATATGTAAATGGAGGAGAAGCTCCCAGTGTAGTAGCATGCATTTTCAAGCAATTCGCTTCAGCAATTTCGCCAACTTTTTCAAAATCTTGAGTTTGAATCCCTTGTTTAATTTCTAATAAATCTTTGCTGATACTATCTAACCATCCTTGGAAAAATGGCGATGTCTCCACAGTTCGACGCATCCCCACACGACTTGAAACACTCTTTTGTGCTGAAGATAATACAACCGCAGCAACACGGATATCCCAATAATCAGCTGGAGCAATTGGTACTGCATAAGAATCAGAACCATCCTCACGCATTCCCATCTCCCATTCAGCAAAACCGCCGTAAATGGAACGACAAGCAGAACCCGAACCTTGACGTGTTAGTCGGGAGAGTTCTTGATCATTTAATTTAAGTCCGATAGCCTTTGTACCAGCAGCAGCCAATGCAGCAAAACCTGAAGCCGACGAAGCAAAACCAGCTGCAGTCGGCACATCATTCACGGATTCAACACGTGCATATACTTGCTTTCCAGCCATATTCCGAATCAGATCAAGAAAAGCGGAAACGCGTTTGTACGATTCTCCTGAAACGGCTAGCCCGTCCAACGTAAATTCATCTTTAGATAAGGAATTATTATACTCAACAGTTGTCGTTGTAAAATAACCGTCTAATGTAAGGGAAAGGCTATTATTAGTTGGTAAAATAATCGACTCATTCCGCTTTCCCCAATATTTAATAAGGGCAATGTTTGTATGTGCTTTAGCAGTTGCTTTCATTGTTATTCCCCTTCTACTTGAGCTTTCAAGCTTATTGATCTTTCTTTCCTTTTAGAACAAATGGCCATACCGCTTGAGCTCCAAACTTCCTTAGCTTATCTGCCAATTGTCTGGAGTGTACTTCATTTTGGGCGAGCGCAATAATGCAACCGCCATTACCGCCGCCAGTTAATTTAGCGCCCAGTGCCCCTTCTTTTCTGGCAAAATCAATTAATCGATTCAGTCCTGTATCACTAACTCCTAAAGCTTCTAACTCCTTTTGGGCTTCATTTAACATATGTCCTAAAATATGCTTGCCTTTTTTCTCTAATGCTTGTTTTGCATAGTGAGTTAATTTGCCAATTCGTTCTAACTTTCGCTGTATCTTCTTTGGAGCAGATTTCAATAACCTTGCAACAGATTCTACAGCTAAACGGGTATCGCCTACTCGTCCAGAATCTGCTACAACAAAATGAAAATCGTCACTTAGCTTAATAAAATTTATAGGATGCTCCTTTTCATACCATACTGGTGATTGTGTTGTAATCGTCAATGTATCAATTCCTGAAGGAGCTCCATGCGCATAAGTCTCAGCAATATTAGCTAGTTCTAATAGCTCTTCATCTGTGTAAATTTCATCATAATAAGCAAATAATGATCGAACTACAGAAATAGCTACAGAAGCACTTGAGCCCAATCCTTTACCGGTTGGAATCGATGATTTAATTCGAATTAACATGTCCTGGCATGGAAAACCTAGATGATTCACTGTTTCCTCAATACATCTAACAATTCCTTCTAATGACTGAGGAGCGTCTTCTATAGGTCCGTAGTAAAACTCGGTATCAATTATTACCGATCCCGGTACATGTTCCACAATTGTCTCAACGCCTACTAATGGAAAGGGTATAGCAATAGCCGGCTGTCCGTGTACAACCGCATGCTCTCCTATTAAGATTAATTTACTATAAGCTACTCCAATAGCTGTTTTTTCTGTTGTTGTTACCTTTTCTGCACTCATTTTATATACTCTTCCACCAATTCTTTAGCTTTTCCAACACGGATTTCGTTTAGTTCTATTAATTTTTGTGATACGATATCAATCAACTCCCCAGTAGCTCCTGCTGCTATAGCAACAGAACGAGAATGCAAAGCCATATGGCCTTTCTGTATACCGTCTGTAGCTAACGCTTTTAATGCACCAAGATTTTGAGCTAATCCAACAGCCACAATAACTTGAGCAAGCTCTTGAGCAGATTCTACGTCTAACATCTGAAGTGCTGCTTTTGCAAGTGGATGTACATTGATTGAACCTCCAACGGTTCCAACAGACATTGGCAATTCCAGCTCTCCAACAAGATTCCCTTCATTATCAACTGACCAAGTTGTCATAGAGGTGTATTGTCCGTGACGTGCTGCGTATGCATGCGCACCTGCTTCTACTGCACGCCAGTCATTTCCGGTTGCTATAACAATTGGATCAATACCGTTCATAATCCCTTTGTTATGGGTAACTGCCCGGTAAGGATCAGCAGCAGCAAATTCATATGCATGAATAACCCCATCTCTAACTTCTTCACCAGAGAAAGCCCCCGTCTTCAATAAATATGGTGGGATAACACATTTTGCACGAGCAAGACAACGATCAGCTAAGTTAGATAATATACGTAAATACACTTTTCCCTTTGTTATTTTTTCAACAGTAGGAGCAAGGGATTCGACCATCGTATTAATAATATTCGCTCCCATTGCATCACATGTATTAATATATATATGAAGTACAAGCATTTGCTGATAGGTTGAGCCAGCTTGTTCATTTAAAAGACGAACTTCTAAATCCTTCGCTCCACCGCCACGTTTTACAATACTTGGATAGGAAGCATTTGCTTGTTCCAATAATGTAGCTTGTTCATTAAGTAAAGCTGCTCTTGCTACTTGGTAATCTGGACAGCCTACTACTTGGATCTGTCCTATCATAATCCTCTCAGTAGCTTCCGTTGTAAACCCTCCAGCTTCCCTTACTATTTTACCGATATGACTAGCAGAAGCTACAACTGAAGGTTCTTCAATAGCCATTGGTACTAAATATTCTTTCCCGTTTATTAAGAAATTTAATCCTAAACCTAAAGGAAGAGGAAACGTTCCAACAACATTTTCAATCATTTTATCTGCTGTTTCAAGTGGTAAGGGTTCTTTAGCAACAAGATCTTTTAAGGTTTCTTCGGAAAACGCATCCATGTTTTTTAGTAATTCTCTGCGTTCGGTTATCGTTTGCTTATAAAACCCAGGAATTCTGGAGGTCTTCATTGCCGCTCATCCTTTATAATAAGAAATAGTTTTTCTATTTTTATTGCAAATATTCCTATAGAAAAATTATATCATGATTACATGCTATTTATTAAAAACATGAAGAATATAGTTTAAACAAACACATAATACCATAGTATCCTAAGTAATATAAAGTAAAACTAACTGGATATTCATTATAATCTCTATTCACGTATATTTGATTCTTATTTAATTGTTTTATTGAACTTGTGCGTATTATGTTTTGAGGAAATGGTTCTTAGAGGAAATAAAGTTTATATTTAGTTTTTTATTGAAAAGCTTTTAAAAAACGTTTATAGTACCAAGCGTTTGGCGTAAAACAATAACCAATTTACGCTTATACTCGAAAGATTACAATTTTACAACACCGAATTAACTCCTAAATTTATGTTTTACCGTTTGAAAAACTGGCTAGCACCAAACTTATGTCATACGATTGTAGCTAGTTATAGTTTTTTACTTGGATACTTCTAATTTTTTCCACGACTCAAACCTCTTACTGAATGATACTTTCTTAAATCACTACGAAATGAAAAATAAACAAGGCTACTACTGTTCATACGACCTTGTTTATCATGTATTTGCATTATTTATTATAGCATAATATTAAAGTGGTGAGCCATGGAGGATTCGAACCTCCGACCCTCTGATTAAAAGTCAGATGCTCTACCGACTGAGCTAATGGCTCAAATATTTTAACGATTGAATTAAAGGTTTCGTATCTGTTTGCTGACCCCTGCTTCTTCTCGACTTTTCATAGACGCTTCGTGCATCGGGGTTACTCGTAGCTCTTTCGGCAGATGTTTGGCTCGTTGCTCTACCGACTGAGCTAATGGCTCAAATATTTAACGATTGAATTAAAGGTTTCGTATCTGTTAGCTGACCCCTGCTTCTTCTTGACTTTTCATAGATGCTTCGTGCATCGGGGTTACTCGTAGCTCTTTCAGCAGATGTTTGGCTCGTTGCTCTATCGACTGAGCTAATGGCTCAAATATTTTAACGATTGAATTAAAGGTTTCGTATCTGTTAGCTGACCCCTGCTTCTTTTCGACTTTTCATAGATGCTTCGTGCATCGGGGTTACTCGTAGGTTATTCGGCAGATGCACTGCTCGTTGATCACGAAATATATGTAAAAGCTTGTCTAAAATAACAAAAAAATGGCTGGGCCACTAGGATTCGAACCTAGGATACACGGGATCAAAACCCGATGCCTTACCGCTTGGCTATGGCCCAACAATTTAAAAAATGGTGGAGGGGGAGAGATTCGAACTCCCGAACCCTGAGGGAGCGGATTTACAGTCCGCCGCGTTTAGCCACTTCGCTACCCCTCCATATTATTAACAATAATTAATTGTTTATTCATTGATTTTTAAAATGGTGCCGGCCAGAGGACTTGAACCCCCAACCTACTGATTACAAGTCAGTTGCTCTACCAATTGAGCTAGGCCGGCAAATGATGGAGGATACAGGGATCGAACCTGTGACCCCTTGCTTGTAAGGCAAGTGCTCTCCCGGCTGAGCTAATCCTCCTAATGGTGACCCGTACGGGATTCGAACCCGTGTTACCGCCGTGAAAGGGCGGTGTCTTAACCGCTTGACCAACGGGCCATGCATCAATTATCATTTGTCGATCTCAAGCATTCTATGTAACCTTTGTCGAAACCGACGAATTTCATTATACCTAGTTCTGCAACGTTTGTAAAGGGTAAATTATATTTTTTAAAAATTTCTTAGAAAAACCCTGTTAGAACAAGCTTTTCCCATTCTTTTTAATAGGAATTTAATAAGTTATCATGAACAAAAATGACCCTTAATTGTAATTTTGCAGGTTAACTTGGCGATACTATTTCCAAAGAAACTAAATCAGAGCTACATTACGAAGAGAGCCGTTAATATGAATGGTACCACAAAATATGTGGGTTTAGACATCTCAAAGGAAAAAATTGCTGTTGCAATTGTAGAATACGGATAGAGAACAACCAAGATATCTAGTAATGATCGGTAATCTTACGATGCCTTAGGTGCGGGATAAAACGATTATTGCTTTCTTTCAAAATGCAGGTTAGGTTATAATGTACAAAAGAAGCAATATATGGAGGTACGTTAATGAGTAACTTATTAGAAGGAAAAAATATTGTAGTTATGGGTGTTGCAAGTGAACGAAGTATCGCTTGGGGAATAACTTCTTCATTACATAGAGCCGGGGCAAACTTAATTTTCACATATAGACAAGAGCGTTCTTACAAAAAGCTAACAAAGCTATTAGAACAAAATGAAATAGATGCACAGTTAATCGTCCCCTGCGATGTAGCGAGTGACGAAAGCATTACCGAAGCTTTTTCTGCAATTAAAGAAAAAATAGGGATCATTCATGGTGTTGTGCATTCGATTGCCTTTGCGAATCGGGAGGAGCTTAAGGGGGAATACGCCGATACATCTAGAGAAGGATTCTTATTGGCTCATGAAATTAGTGCATTTTCATTAGTCGCTGTAACAAAAGCAGCAAAAGTTCTGATGACCGAAGGCGGAAGCATAGTAACACAAACATACCTTGGAGCAGAGCGAGTTATTCCGAATTATAATATTATGGGTGTTGCTAAAGCTTCACTCGAAGCAAGCGTTCGTTATCTTGCTGAGGATATGGGTAAATACGGAATTCGTGTTAACGCTATTTCTGCCGGCCCTATTCGGACACTATCTGCAAAGGGAGTTTCTGGATTCAATAAAACATTAAATCTTATTGAGGAAAAAGCACCACTGCGAAAAAATGTCGACCAAGACCAAGTTGGCGATGCAACTATGTTCTTTATGAGTGAGCTATCACGGGGAATCACAGGGGAAGTACTTCATGTCGACGCTGGATATCATATTATTGGCGGGTAAACATTTTTATGATTTTAGTTTTAGAAATGAAAATTACGGTTGGTGTTTTAAAAAATAACAATTTGAGATTTTACTTGAAAATCTCTAACACTAAATATCACAATATATAACAAAAAATAGACAGCGACAAGTTGGCTCTTACGTATACCAACAATGTCGCTGTTTCATTTTAGTTCATCTAAACTCCTTATTCCGAGTTTGTGTAATTAAATTATATTACCTAGAAGAATGCCTTACATATTGGGGATTTCCAGTAATATATAAGCCTGATTTTAATTTATACATTTTAGATCCATCTACTTGTAAATCGTCCACTACTGTAAATATTTCTCCTTGTTTTACAATGGAATGTTTCGCATCCCAATCAGGTGCATCATATACCCAAAGACTTGAAGTTATAACTTCCACATACCCTGTATTACTAGAAGCAGAACCGTTGACGATCAGCACCTGACCAGGATAAATAGTGTCATCAGAGAGATTATTCAATCTCTTTAATTCATTAACCGACATGTTATGAGCTTGAGCAATTCCCCATAATGTGTCTCCAGGTTTGACTGTATAAGTGTTTCCACCGCTTCCTCCTTCTTGCAATCCTAAATAGGAAGCTATAGCATCTGCTAATGCTTTTCCAGTCTTATCCATTACTGAATTATTACGCATTTTTACAATATCAATCGTAGAATCCATAAAGCCCCCTTCAATTAGAATTGCTGGCATTCTAGACTCTCGTACCATATGAAGATTAGCTGATTTAATTCCACGATCGCGTAAGCCCATTGCTCCAACAATGCTAGGATGAATAGCTCTTGCCAAAGCTAATCCAGTAGATGAACCCGGATAATAATAGGTCTCTGTTCCCGTCCAAGAACCCCATTTTCCTGTATTCGCATTATGATGATAGGATATTAAAATATCAGCATTTGCATTATTTGCATTATTTGTCCTAGTTTTTAAGGGAACATCAGTTGCTCCGGTTGGATCATCTAAACGAATAACAGATACATTTACATACCCATTTAAATACTTTATTGCTGCAGAAACTACTTTATTATTGAATGACCACTCCCTTTCTCCTTCCGGACTCCTTTTACCCGGTGTATTTATTCCATGTCCAGCCCCAATAGCTATTTTCGCCATTGTAAATCCCTCCTTTTGATTTTTATATAAAAAAAGCTTGCCCGTATGGACTAGCCGTTTTTTTACTTCATTAGATTTGATTTTTCCAGCACTTCTTTTTGCTTCCTTCCTCTTAAGGTAATATAGTTATTTTTAAACCAAGCCCATACCGATGCCAGAAAAGTTAGTCCATATGCAATGGACTCCTCATCTAACACGGGAACAGGCTGCAAATTATAATTGATCAGTAAAATATTCAGCCAAGTTACTCCTAAAAGAATTGTTCTTACTATCGTTCCTTTATCTATTCTCCGCACCTCCTTTCATTAAAAGTGTTGAATCATTAAAATTATTAGTGTAAGAAAGGCAAAAAGCCATCCTCCCCATAGGCGGACAGCTTCTAATACTGTTTTTTTACCTTCCGTTTTCGCCTCTATACGCTCAACCTTTTCCTTCACTATCCCTAATTCCTCACGCAATCCATTGTACTTTCTAATAACATTTCTCGTTTCTTGCATTTCATGACGCAAGTCCTTAAAGTCAGCACGCAAGGAGTTTAATTGCTCCCATAATTCTTTATTTGTATACCATTGTTCTCGCTCAATCATACTTACCTCCTTGGTTTTGACATAAAGAAAATTAGACGTTTGTCTAGTCGCTTATACTTAACCCCTAATTTTTTCAATCCAAATCATCATTTTGCTTTAATTTTTATACTATTGAATTCCCCTGTTTTCTTTACTACCTTATTGATGTTTACGAAAGTATTTGTACTTTATTGTATAAAGTAAAACTTCATTCAGTAGTGATTTTTCTTTAATCCCTAAGTAAATTAGTTAAATAAATTAGGCATTTAGGTGTCGTATCTCCCGCTTAGACTTCTTCGTATTCTCTAGTGGGAGCCTTTGGGACTTTAGATGCCGGAAAATAATAACGTCTACTCAGAGGCTTCTTCCTTCTCTCCTTTTAACTCTAAAATTTCTTCCTGCTGTACTGCAATAATTGCCTCATGATAAGCTTTTTCTCTTGAAAGTTGAGATACTTGATTAGATAATGAATTAACGACATACTGCAAATTAACTTCCTGTTCCATTTAAAACTCTCCTTTAACTGTTTTTTCTAATTCATCAATTCGCTTTTGCTGATATTTTAATGCACCGACTATTACTGACATAAAATTAGAAACATTCAACGTTGTCCTATCAGGACTAACCAATTCAATTGGAGCTTCTTCCGCGATTATTCCAAAACTCAGGTAATTCTCCGGTTTTCCGTCTTCCTTTTTATAATTAAAGCTTTTAAGTTCCATTAACTCAAAAATATGGTGTAGATAATCAATAGAAGCTTCTCTTATATTAGTTTTTCTACTTTTAGAAGAATCGGGCCCACCATGTGTAAATCTAAGCCAGTTAGTGTTTATACTCCACATTCTTCTGCCAGGAGTACCGATATAGCCCCAGTCACCGGTGTCTGGAATTATTGCTGGGTTTCTATGTCCATCTGAATTAGTCATACTTATAAATTTTAGATATCTATTATTATTATCAGCTACAAATCTATGCTCTCTTGCATAATAGAGAGTATTCCTTACACTTCGTAATTCCATTGCAACATTACTAGAGCTACTACCTATAATAAACGTATCATTAACATTCATTCCTACTCCAGCTGATACATTACCGGTACCACTAAAAAACCTTATTGTACTAGGATCTGACTGTCCTTTGCCAGCAATATCACGTATGCCAATATGAATACGTACATTTCCTTTACTATCTATTGATTCAAGGCCTTTATCATCAATTTGTATAGCCTGTATACCATTTTTAACTCTAATAGATACCTTAGACGCATCTAAAATACCAGTCCTTATTTTATCAGCGCTAATGTTAGAAATCTTTGCACTTGTAATCGTTGCATCAGCAATTTTAGCTCCATCTATCTTTGCATTCCCTGCAATAAGCTTGTCGGTAATTACACCATCTTTAATATAGACTTTTCCACTTCTGACTACTAAGTCCCCATCAATAGAAACACGTTCAGCGCTTATTTTAATTTGTTCCGGAGACTGGTTAATACTTGATACGACACCGTTCTTACTTACCTTAGATAAGATATTATCGGCATTTTGCTTAATACTAGATTCAGCTTTACTTACTTTCGCCCTCAATCCATCTATATCCACGTTATATTCTGTTTTGGTTACCTTTGAATCTATTTGATCAGCCTGCTGTTTAATCGTAGAATTCGTTTGATTTTTAAACTTGGAATAGTCCGTTTCAAGAGCTGTTACCTCTTGCTTTATTCCCTTGGCTGTTTGTTCAATTTCGGAAGCGTATTTTTCAACGGCTTCTATTTCCGCTTGGGTGTCTTCAGGTGCTGGTTGCCAACCACTTTTTTGATTTCCCTGCTCAACTTGTATATCCCATATTTCAGCAGCGTATGTCAGTCCGTATGCGGGTCTATTTGGTTGAATATAAAGATTGGGGTCTGAATTTGTCGGGTCTGTGTATTTTAAGTAAACTACAACTTCATGCTGTTTAGTATCATTAGGATATTTATTTACAGCGTTACCCCATTCATAACCAACTTTTTCTCCATCAATAAATACTCCTTTTGTGGTTGTAAATGCAAAAGCGTGCCCAGCTATTCTCTCAATATTTCCGCTTATTTTCTTTATTTTGAATGACAGAACGTACTCTTTTCCTTCCTCAAATATTTTATTTCGTATCCCAATACCCGCTGAATTATCTGTTTCAAGCCTGAATGAGTAACCATTTCTTGTATAACCACTTCCTGATTGATAGAAACTGTCTAAACTAGCTAAATTCCTGCTGCCAATCTTCAAGTCTTCAGGTGCTGCAACATGAGATGTAGCTGGTATATTACCTTTTGTCAAAACAGCCCATACTAAAGTTGAAGTGTTATCTTTTACTTTAGATGGATAATTGTAAGATCCAAAAGTAAAGGGTTTGCTAAAATCAATGTCATTACTTTTAGGTGTAGTAAATACAATGTGCTTAGTTGTAGGATTGTTTTCTCTTATTTCGATATATCGTGAATAATCATATGCAGGTGGATGTTGAATATAAAAACGAAATACATTGTTTTTATCATTGCCATTAAACTCAGTGTACCCATTAACCGTTAAAGTATAAGTGGTGTTTGGATCTAAGAGAATTCCTTTACTCCAAAAACCATACTGATTTTTAGTTGAGGTTACGTCTGGGTTTGATTCTGGCAATATGTTTTTAATTCCGACCTCAATCTTTCCGATCTCACCTTGAACATACGTAGCATCCACTTTACTTTTAATACTGTTAGCGTTCTGTTCAATTTTGGATTGGTTTTCCTTGATGTCATTGATAATACCTTGTTTGTCTGTTTGGTATTGTTTATTGGATACCTTAGAAGCAATCATTTCAGCGTTTTGTTCGATTAACGACTTATTTTCATTAATGGACGTCTCCAAGCTTTTTTTATCTTGTTGATACTGCGTACTAGAAACTTTTGTTTTAATGTCTTTTTCAGTTTGACCAATTCGTGATTCTTGATCCCTTAGATCAGCAATAACACCCTGTTTATCGGATTCATAGGTAGTTTTGGACACAATATTATCAAACTTGTAATCAAGTTGCTCAATCGTATAAATATCATCTTTATTCGCTTTAGATACCAGTTGTCCATTTACCCACTCAAGATCCGCTTTATCAGCTATATTTGCAATAATTTCATTAACCTGTTCATGATAGTCGGCTAAAGAAACAGCGCCAATATCGCCTGCGTATTCTGGAGCAAGCGGCTTCCATGTTTCGCTTTCTTCATCCCAATGACGTAGTATATTTGGTTCTTTACTGGTATCCAGCCAATATTTATAATCTTTTGAACTAGGAGCTTCTTCGCCTTTATAGATTCCATATTCAATAAAATCCGGAACAATATTCTCTATATCTGGCAAATCCAATTGCACAGTTGAAGCGCTAACCTGTTCGGAGTACTCGCTTGCTGTACCATGCGTGTTAACGGCTCTCACTCGGAAGTACCACTTTTCATCTGTATTGGCATCAAAATTGTAAGCCCCTATCTTCCCACGAAAGACTAAATTCGTAGGGTCTGGAACAAATCCATTCATTTGGCTAGCATAAACCTCGTAGGCTGCTATCATATAGGTAGATTCAAATGTCCACGACAGCATAATCTTTTTGAATAAGCCAATCGCTGAAACATTCTGCGGAGCATCTGGAACAATATCTGGAAATCTCTCATCCGTAATGGGACCACCACCAGCATCCCAATTTCCGCTACCTTCTTTCACCTTGCCAATTACCCATTCGATTTCACTATCATCTGGATCCAAGTCCAAAATATTTCCTAAAACCAGGCTTCCATCTCTCGGATTACCAATATCATATTCCCATGACATAATTCGCGCTTCAATAAGAATCATTGGCTTCATATCTTTATCTCTAGCAATTCCTGTGTCACCAAGAAACACCTGTTCATGCTCATAATCTGTTATACCATAAAATGTAATGATGTCCATTTCATATTGAACCTTTGGGTCTTTTTCATGTTGGACAGCCTGCCATGTTTTGGCTAGTAACCTTTCCGGATCTTCTTCTTCATTATCCTCAAATAAGCCAAAACGGTGCATTAACTTCCCTGTTTCGTGATTGGGAACACCGTGTTTCTCAAGTGCCTCAGGATCACCAACCCATTCTTGGCCCTTGGGTTTATTAGTTGGATCGCCATTTTCCTTTATCCACTCTACATTACGAAACGTAATCTTCCCGGTGCCCTCTTTTTCTGATTGTATGGATTTACCATGTCCATATAAAGCTGTCTTTGGATAGTAGAGCACGGTTCTTGTAATATTTTTTATATCTTTATCCATTTCAAAGCGCTTCCCTGTATCAGCGCCCTTTCGTTGTACAATGTCCAAATAACGGCCGGCAATTTTATTCCCTGCTATTTCTACACGATCAACGATTTCACCGCCCCAAAGCTCGGTTAATTTTCCTAAACACATATAAGCATTTTGATACGAAAAGCTTATTGCGTTTAATCCTAAATCCGCTACATTACCGACTAGCCAGCGTGATCTTTTTAAAATAGCACCTAACACAACGTGAGCTGATTCACTTTCAAGTACATTGTTTTCAACCATCACATCAGCTAATTCTTGCATAGCAGGCATACATTGGACAATCTTTTCCGGGGAATCTCCATCTACATCATCGACTTCACGGATGGTAAACAACCGGAATTTCCCTGTTAAATCTTTAAATGCAACTTGGTTACCGCCAATTAAATAAGATGCATCATCATCAGACATCGGAAAAGTAATCGTAAAAGAGACGGGTTTTTCAACCGTCTCTTCAAAGACTGCTTCAACATAATTGTTAGTGATTGCTAATAGCTTATCATATTTATCAAAAATGAAAATTCTTTCTTTCATTTCTACAACCACCTCTCTGTATACTTAACCTCCAATTGCATTGCTGGAATTGTGCTTATTTCATTTAATCCAGGTTTTAATTTGAAAAAATCAGCATAAACGAGGTCAATGGTTTCCATTTGCAATTGTTCATTAATAAATACTTTTTGTTTAGAAAAGTCTACTCTAACAACATCATTAACCTTAAATGAGTAATGCAGTCTTAGCTTTTGATTATCTAGACTGTATTCCACGTAAGGTATCTCTTCTTTTATCACCGAAGTAATGATAGGAGCTGTACTGACTGTTCCTTCAACATTTACTTCATTCCTTTGAGCTATCTCTATCCAGCGCATTATTCTCCACCCTCTGATGAAGGCATTTCTTGTTGACCTTCTAAAGCTGTTAATCGCTCTTTAATCACTTCTATTTCGCTTTGGATGGAAGCAATGTTCGTATTTACTTGTTGATTGACCGCTGCTAAATCGTTTTGTACTCCCGTCATATTTTCCTTCATATCATCTAAACTTGATTGCAACGCTTGAATACTATCCCGAAGCCGCTTTGCCTCTTTATCGATTTTATCTGCATTTTGTGCAAAGTTAGCAATGGAGACATCGATTTTGTCTGTTATTTCCGGCTTTACCAACTTTAAAATTGGTGTATTAATTGCCAATTAAATCACCCCACTTTTGGTCTTTGTATTCTTCCCAAGTAAACTTTTTTAAAGAAATCGTTTGGTGTGTTTTCCCATATTTAAATGGATCAGAGCATAAAAAAACTAGCTCGCCCACCAAACTGTTTGTAGTTTCCTCAGGTACATCATTTGCTGATAATGTCGCATAAAAAAAAGCCTCTTCATCTGTAAAGGCTAATTTTCTTTTTGAACCTTGTAATAAATAATTCAATTGATTATATCGCTCTCTAAACCCTTTTTTTGTTTGATCGGATAATTGATATTTCACTGTAATTTCTCTAGCACTCCACGTTGGATCATTTGCCTCCAACGTTCCATGAATTCCAGGCACTTCAATTGTAGTGATCCGTTGTGCCATATTTCCTCTTCCGGAAATCGTTAATGTTACAAAGCTCCCTGTTTTATCGGTTAATCGTTCATCTAGATTAATCCCGTTAAACAATGTCTGTAAAAGCAAGCTTTCTCCTTTACTATTACTACCTGCCACCGTATCTACAAAAGTATACATCATGCACCCCCTACCAGCCTTGTTGTCTTGTTAGATTCGTTTTTCTTGATTGGGCATTCGTAATGTCTTCTACAAACGCACTAAATTGCTGCTTACCAATAGATACGTTTACCATTGCAGGCTGCTTTTGTACATGCCATTCATTTAAAACCTGATTCGACAGTTTATGATTTGCTGCTTGATTTAATTGATGAACCTGTCCAGAAATAGCAGGTAAAGCGAATTGAGGATCAAAAGAATCCTGTACTTTATCTGAAACCGTACTCGCTGCTGCAATTACGCTTTTAGCCATTTGATTAATTCCTAAGGCAAAGCCTGCCATTGTGTCATCTCCAATATCTCTAAACAGGCGCGAAGGAGATTTAATCCCCAAAAAGCTCAAAACACCATTTACAGCATCTTTAGCAGCTTTTAAGATAGCATCTCCCACTTTTGCTGCATTTTCCTTGATTCCAGTTATAAGGCCCATGATTAAATCCTTTCCGGCTGAAATCATTCTCCCAGCAAACTCAATTACCTTCCCAGGCATTTTAGCTATTTGTGTTCCAACTTCGGTAACAGCCTCGGTAAGTTTAGTTCTTATTGCATTAAACACTTCCTGAAACTTTTGGCGTACAGTAGAAACAATGGACTGAGCTTTTTCTACAGCATTTGACACCATCGTTAAAAACCCTTGGACTACTGCATCTTTTGCATTACCAATTAAGGTTGAAATCGTTTCTTTGACTTGAGTAAATTTAGTCTGAATCGTTTCCCATATCCTAGTTGCCATCGTAGTAACGAACTCTTTCATGATGCTCCACACATTTTGAAAGGTAGACTTAATCGTTTCCCATGCCCCAGACCAATTACCGGTAATTAACTGCATCACCGTTCTAATAATTCCCATAACAACGGTCATAGCGATTTGAATGACTGTCTTGATTATATTCCAAACCGTTGTAATTACGGTTGAAATAGCTTGCCAAGCTGCTGTTAAAAAAGGCATTAAGAAGTTCATTACCATCGTAATAACAGCTAGAATTGCTCCCCATACGGTCTGAAAAGTTTGTAAAATTAACGCTTGATTCTGAGTCCACCACGTCGTTAGTGCACCCCAAACACTCATGACAAAATCAACTATTACTTGAATAATCGGCATGATAAATGCTAGTATCGATTCCCAAACGCTTATCACGATATCCCGGAAGGTTTGACTATTTGTCCATAGATAAACAAATGCTGTCGCTAATAAGGTAACTAGTGTAATAATTAAAGCTAGTGGATTAGCAGCTAATATAGCAAATAACCCCATCACCGCCTCCTTTAATAGCATCATCTTTGGTAAAAAGTTAGTCATAACTGAAGAAATCGTAAGTAGCAGTGTGGACATCCCACTAATCATTCCGAGGAACGGCTCAAGTACGGCCTGCACTTGAGCAATTCCTTCTGATATTCCTGGGATAAAGCCTAATGATTGCTCCATTTCAGCCAGTTTATTAACAACAGGATCTATTTGCTGTTGCAAAATAGCAAATGAGTCCCCCGCAGTTTTTAAACCGTCTGCTTGCGAGACAAAGGCTTCTATAAACCCACCTGCTGTATTTGATTTATCCCCCATAAGGCACCTCCTTTTTAGAATTAACCTGTTTAGCAAGATCCGCTAAACGCTTCATTTTATCATTTAAAATCTTTGGTTTACTTACTTCTTTTAAATGCTTCTCATAATCAAAGAAATCTTTAAACCGTCTATAAATAGGCACTTGCTTTTTCCCCTGTTCCTTTGTAAGCGTCACCTGATGATTAAGCCAAGCCTGTTTATACATCCTGTATTCTTTATCAATTTGCTGTAATTGGAATGCACGCACTCTTAATGCGTATTCTCTTAATGTTAATATTTCAATTTGATAAAGACTTGTAAAATTTAAATAACGAAAGCAGTTAATGATCATTTCATGATAGGTTTCCTCTGAAGTCAAACTTCTTTCACGCTGGCTGCCTGAAGCTGTTTGATGGTGTCCTTCATAATTGGTGACTTTCCCAATTCATTCTTTAACTCCGCAAATAGATCCCCAAGTCCATCATTCTCTATTGCATACTGCTCAATTGCTTTTTCAATTTGTTTATTGCTTGGTGGCGTATCTAAATGTGAAACAGCAGCTTTCATGATGTCTTGAAGAACTGCTGGATTTAATTGCTGAAGATTCATAAAAGCCATATTCACACCCATGCCAAATTTCATTCCCTGATAATCAATCTCGTATACTTTATCCAGTTCACGAATAAATTTAATCCCAAATTTTAATGCATATGCTTTTTCGTTTATCATAAATTCCATTCTGTATCACCTTTCTTTGTAAGAAATGTTGAAAGAGGACAACTACAAATCTGCTTTCATTGCCTCTATTTTCGGTCGTTTTTTAACTTTAACTCTAGCGCTCCTCACAATGGTAGCTTCTTTGATTCTCGGTTTGAAAGAGTACAACAATAACATATGAATTCATCTAGTTACAGACGAATTCATATGTTAATAAAAAATCGTCGGTATATTCTCTTTACCCACGAACTAATAAGAAACTAAAACCATTGATTTCAAATAGATCCTGCTTTTTTGTTACGATCAAACCATTACAATAATTGTCCATATCATCACGAGTAGTGAACTAAAAGTACTTATTGATTTTCCTCGCCCCCGGCGGATTCTGCTTGTGTATCCTGGAAAGCATATTGCACGGCTGCTTGCTGCGCATCTGTAAGCGTTGCTTCACCAAATTGCGGCTCTAATTCTACCGTAAAGTTAGCAGAAATTGCTGCATTTTCCTCGGCATTTGCCGGATCCTCCCATGAGTCTAAATAGCCTTGTGCATAAATCGCGGGGTACTTATTATCTGGTGATTTCAATTCGTCATCGACAGCAACTTCCCAAATTTCTAATTTTTGCCCATTAATCACCGATTGACGAAGCATATTGGCAACTGGATCATCCATTGCTTGGATCGCTTCAATAGCAACCTCTGATTCTAACCCGCCAACATGAATTAATGATCCATCCTTTGTAACAATCCTTTCCAATTCACGAGAATAGCTAAATGTATGTTCTGTTTGAAATACTAGCTTTGCAGCTTCCTCATCTTGTTTTTCCAATAAGCGGAATAATAAGATTTTATTTTTTCCTTTTTGCATTTTAATTTGTGTATCTGTCATTTTTCATATCCTCCCTAGTATTTTTAATAAATAAAAACAACTACACATCTTTTACTACCATCAATCATGCATTACACCATTTTCATCACCTCCTTAATTGATTAAAGAAAACTTTGGCTAGTGCCCGGTCTTCGGGTAATCACCAGTTGCGCTTATGCTAAAGCATAAAAGTACTAAGTCTATAAATTACACACTTCTAACGAGATAAAGAAAACATACCTCTAAAACAGGGGTATGCCGACGCCTGAGCGACAAGCCCGCTTTTAGTCGGCCTTCCTTTAGGTTCGAGCCGATAGTTTTTACTTGTAATAAGAATAAGATTGTAGTTTGCTAATAGCCCAAGCGCTTAAGCTAGACGAAACCACATTATTAGAAAAACTTAGCTTATCGCCAAGTCTTTAGCGAAAGTTGTAGTTTTTCTTATACTATAAAGTGAAACTTCATTCAGTAGGAGTTTTCTTCCCTCTCCTACTGAATGTTAGTTGAACCAATCGGGCATTTAGGTGCCGTTTTCTCCCACTTTGACCCTTTGTATCAATTCAGGTCTTGAAGTGGGAATCTTACGGCACCTTACATGCGGGATAAACCATAAAATTTTATACATTCCTATATTACAAAAAGAACATCCATCTTGTACAAAACGAATATTGTTTCCCTACATAATAAAAAAGCCTCAAATACCTATTCCGGTGAATTTAAGACTTTGCTCCTTGACTATTATGCTGTTTTTCAATAATTAGTTTAACGTCACTCTCGAACAAGACCTTGTTTAAATTGATATTACTTCATTATTATTTTCTTAAACTAGTAATCGTTGCTTAACCAATTAACAAATCTTGCTCGGTTCTATTGTACAATTGGATTGATTTACTTGTCATCTACTGTGAAGACTGTGTAAACTGTAACATTTTGTCTATGATAGAATCTCTAATAGAATAAATATGCTTTCTTGATACCCCTATATGTTTACTGATAGCGCTTATCGCCATTCCATCTAACATACATTCTAACACCGCTTTTTCCCTTGGCTCATCAACAGCTGGCAAACGCTCTTGAATAAATAATACTTTTTTTTCCAGCTTCATTAACCACGAACTTTTCTGCTCTCGTCTAATGACTTCCTTTACAATTGGATCTCCAACTATCCCTTTTGCTTTAGGCAGTGTGGACTCAAGCCCAGAAACAGCAACAACTCTTGTGCCGATGTCTTCATTTAGCATATCCTGCTGTCTTTTTATTTCTCTAATCATCCAATGATAATCTTTTAACGCCCGTTCTATTTGTTGTTTGTTCACAAAACCCTGCCCCTTTCTTAAACAATTGCTCTGCATAATCGCTACGAACAACTGGAGATAATGCTCCTGTTCGCTTATCCTTTCTATAGTCACTAACAACCCAATGTATGTCATTATTACTTCCCCTATTTACATCTTGTTTGTAAGCCATCATCATCTCCTCCAATCATTCCATATTTTAACTATAGAACATCTGTTCCTATATTACATTGCTAAAACAGAAATGTCAAATTGTGTTCTTGCTAATATAGAAATAGTTGTTTCTTTTATAGCAACCATGTTATGATTTATTTGCTAGTATAGAAAGTGGTGTCTACATTGAAAATTGGAAAACGAATTGTTACATTAAGAGAAGCTAGAAACTGGACACAACGTGAGCTCGCTAAACGCATGAACATAAATGTCAGTGTGATGAATCGAATTGAATCCGGAGATAGACCTATGAAAGATCATGAATTAGACAGACTAGCAACAGTACTAAATGTTACCACTGACTATTTACTAGGCAGATCCGATAAACCTAAGCTCACGGAAGAAGAAGCATTTACAGCATTTCGTAATGATCCTTCACTAGAAAGATGGTATAAAGAATTACCAAAGAGTAAAGAAGAAGATCTCCGAAGATTAAAAAGAATATGGGAAGCTTTTAAAGAAGAAGAGAAATAAGAGGATGTTCAAAAAGTCTGGTAAGAATGATACGGCGAATTTATAAGCTTTTCTTTTTCAAGGGAAAGAAAATAGCTTCAACAGCGACACACCGCAATTTTTTAAGGACATTGGATCTATTTATCTTTGAACACGCACTTATAGTGTATTTAATGTACACTATTTATTTTTCATACGTAATCGAACATATATTCTATTTGGGAGGATCTAATGTTTTATTACACACGTACAGAGGACTATGTTAAACAATTACTATTAAAATTAAATATAAATCAGCCTTCTGATTTAACTATTGATAAAATCTCCAATGCACTACGGGTTCCTGTTTATTATTGGGAATTTAGCAGTGAAACGGTTTATCGAAACGGGAAATGCCTTATTTTCTTACAGGCGACAAACAGGGAGCAAGTACAATGGCAAGAATTCAGTCATGAAATTGCTCATTTCCTGTGGCATACTGGAAGGCAAGAGTTCTTACCGCCCACGTTTATTGAATTACAAGAATGGCAAGCTAATTATTTCAGCTACCACCTATGTGTACCTACTTTTATGTTAGAACGCGTAAAAACGAAAATAACACCAAAGCATGTGATGAATTTATTTAATGTTGAATACGAGTTTGCCTGTAAACGTTTAGAAATGTATCGAAATAAATGGCTCGCTTCTATCTAAAACAAGCCTTACATAATAGACTTACATTTCATTTGCAGTTTGTTAATTATTACCTTGGCAGTTTACCTCCCGCCCTACTTCAGAGTTCGTCTTAGGGCGGAGGGGCTTACTGTCGTGTAAATAACCAATGCGTTAATGAAGAAAAAACATGGCTAGTGCAGGTAATTGACCAGTTGTACTTATACTGCACAGAAAAATTTCCGACATCGAGTCAACCGAATTTTATTCTACCAACAAGATTATTTTTGAGAGGCCAACTGCTTATTTCTCACTTCTTTTGCAGCTTGCACCATAACTTTTAAGGCGGCAATGGTTTCATCTTCTTTTCGTGTTTTTAAACCACAGTCCGGGTTAATCCAAAATTGGTTGGGTGCAATCGTTTGTAATGCACGATGAATATTTTGCTTGATTTCCTCAACTGATGGAATACGTGGACTATGGATATCATAAACACCTAAACCAATTTCTTTTTGGTACGTATTTTCTTCAAAAATAGAGACGATCTCACCATGACTCCGTGACGTTTCAATTGAGATTACGTCTGCATCAAGGTCATCGATACAATCAAAAATATCTTCAAAATTGGAATAGCACATATGTGTATGAATTTGTATTTCGGGACTAGCCGTTGCCGTTGCAAGACGAAAAACATATGACGATTCTGTTAAATATTCGTTCCACTTTTTCCGATCAAGTGGCAACCCTTCACGTAAAGCTGGTTCATCTACTTGAATAATGGTTATGCCATTTTCTTCTAAGGATTCTATTTCCTTTTGTAAAGCTAAAGCAATTTGTTTCATAATTTCATAGCGTGGTGTTGAATCATGAACAAAAGACCAATTTAAAATCGTAACCGGTCCTGTTAACATCCCTTTCACCGGACGTTTTGTTAACGATTGTGTATAAACGCTCTCCTTCACCGTTATCGGTTCATCCCAAGACACATCTCCAAAAATCAATGGTGGTTTGACACAACGTGAGCCATATGACTGCACCCAGCCAAACTCTGTCACAGTAAAACCTGTCAGTTTTTCACCAAAGTATTCTACCATGTCATTTCGTTCAAACTCACCATGAACGAGAACGTCGATATCGAGTTCTTCCTGAATTTTGATCCAGCGTTTAATTTGCTCCTCCATAAACTGTTCATACGCTTGATCCGTAATCTCACCTTTCTTCCATTTGGTACGTGTTCTTCTTACTTCAGGTGTTTGCGGTAAACTGCCAATTGTCGTTGTCGGCAGTAACGGTAATTGCAAACATTGCTGTTGCTTTTCTATCCGTTCTGCAAATGGTATGGTTCGTTGTGCATCATCACTCGTTAAATTGGCTACTTTTTTTCTTACTTCATTATTGGATTGATACGTCTCTATTAATTGTTTAATTGCTTCATTCGCTTGATCTAATTCTGGTTGAATGGAGACTATACCATCATTCAATCCTTTCGTTAATGTAACTGCTTCGTCCAACTTCTCCTCAGCAAACGAAAGTCCTTCTAAAATGACCTGATCCAGCTTTTGTTCTAATGTTTTTGTTACCGGAACATGCAAGAGCGAACAAGATGGTTGAATAATAAGCTGGTCATGATGAACTAGCTGTCTAATCACTTCCAAAATCGTATGCTTTTCTGGTAAATTAGCTCGCCAAACATTACGTCCATCAATAATCCCGGCTGCTAACACCTTATCCTTGGGAAATCCATACGTTTTTAATAGTTCTAAAGAATCTCCGTGAACAAAATCCATGCCAATCGCTTTTACTGGAAGATTCACTATATTTTCATAAGCGGTTATTTTTTCAAAATACGTTTGTAAAATAATCTGCGCATGAGGTACGTGTTCAGCAAAAGCTTCATACACTTTTTCAACTACTGCAATTTCTTCTTTCGATAATTGCGTTACTAAGATTGGCTCATCTATCTGAATCCAAGATGCCCCCGCTTCGACAAGTTCCTGTAAGATCTGTACATATTGTGGTATAAATTTCTCCACAATTGTTGAAAACTCCTGCTGGTCATAACCCTTTGCCAGTTTTACAAATGTAACTGGGCCTAAAAGGACAGGCTTTCCATCAATACCTAGTTTTTCTTTAGCTTCTTGATAAAAGGTTAAAGCACGGTTTTCTACTAGTGAAGGCTTAACGCCATTTAATTCGGGAACGATATAATGATAGTTTGTGTTAAACCATTTCGTCATTTCTGAAGCGACTGCCTCATCTGTTCCCCGTGCAATAGCGAAGTATGTGTACACATCTACTTTTCCACCAGTATAGTTAAAACGTTTCGGTACGATTCCAAAAGTAATGGCCGTATCTAAAACATGATCATATAAGGAAAAATCATTTACCGGAATTAAATCAATTCCTTTTTCCTGTTGTTTTTTCAAATTGCGTAACCGGATTTCTGTTGTTTTATCAATTAATTCCGTCTCAGAAATAACTCCGCTCCAAAAATTTTCTAATGCTCTTTTCCACTCGCAATTTTCTCCAATTCTTGGATAACCAATATTCGAACTCTTTATTTTTGACATATAGACTCCTCCATTTTTTATATTTGATAAAAAATTATGAGATAAATACTATTGATTATTGACATTTTCCCTCGGGTTCCCAGCTTCCAGGATAGGTTAATTAATTATGTTCTAAACGACTATCGTTTAGATTTTGATGTATACTTATCCTCAAGCCCTACACCCTAAATTAATGTAAGGATAAGCTTGCTTGCACTCGCATGGCATTTTTTTTTTGATGAATATAGTTAACTAATTCGACGATCATATCATAGCGCATAAACGGAGTGATAAGATATATCCCGTGAAAATGTTCAAAAGCTGTATCAAGTAGCTCTTTCGAAATAGCAATACTTTCTTTTGTTGATTGTTGTCGATTTCCTTCTGCTGCTTTCATACGGGATCGAACTTCATCCGTAAGCTTTATCCCCGGAACTTCATGATGTAAAAATTCAGCATTTTTTGTAGACGTTAATGGCATAATTCCAATAAAAATCGGTGTCTCTATATGTGAGGTCGCTTGTTTCAAAGCAATTATTTTCTCTTTGCTATAAACGGGCTGTGTCATGATATAATCAGCACCGCTTGCTATTTTTCTCTCCAATCGAGCAACCGCTTTTTCTACATTATTCACATTTGGATTAAAAGCTGCCCCCACTGTAAATGAGGTATGTTCTCTTAGAGAATGCCCGGAAAATGACATGCCTTTATTTCCTTTTTTAATTAATTCAATTAACTTAAACGAATTAACATCAAAAACAGAAGTTGCTCCTGGGAAACTGCCAATTTTAGTTGGATCCCCTGTTATAACTAAAATTTCATGAATTCCTAAAATGTTTAATCCCATCAAATGTGACTGTAAACCAATTAAATTACGATCTCGGCAAGCTATATGGACTAACGGTTTAATTCCGTGCTCTTTAATAATTGTAGCAATAGCTGTATTACATATTCGCGGTGTTGCAAGCGAATTATCAGCAAGTGTCACTGCGTCGATTCCAGCTTCTTTTAATGCTTGTATTCCCTGGTGATATTCTGTCATATCTAAATGTTTCGGAGCATCTAATTCAACGATAATGGTATGTCGTTCTTTTGCTAATTCTGCCAGCGATTTTTCTTTTCGTTTCCTTTTTAAAATTACTCTCTCTCGCTTCGGAATTTCTACCACTTTTTCTGTAATCGGGCCCGTATCTTTTAATCCTTCAGCTAATGCTTTAATATGATCAGGAGTTGTTCCACAACAACCACCTACTAAACGTACCCCCTGCTCTCGCAATTGTCCGGCACACTGTTTAAAATAAGCCGGTTCATTCTCGTAATAAAGTACACCATCCCGATATGCAGGCAAGCTTGCGTTTGGATATGCAGCTAAAAAAGCCTTTTTTGGTAAAGGAACCGATTGTAAGGATGTAATCATTTGGGATGGGCCAAAACGACAGTTAACACCAACAAGATCGGTACCCAAGGATTCCAGTTGCTGGAACGCTTTAGCCAAAGGTGTACCATTTTCCAAAACTCCCGGAACATGCATCGACACATTTGCAATAATAGGGATTTCCGTTTCCTCTCTAGCAATTTCTAATACCATTGTTAACTCATCAAGATTATAATAGGTTTCTAAAATAAGCCCATCTATTCCTTCTAAAAGTAAACAATATAATTGTTCTCGAAAGCTTCGTTTAATTTCTTCTTTCGTTTCATTTAATGCTTGAACACCGTGAATACCGCCAATCCCCCCTAAAATATATACTCCTTTTTGACGAGCTTGCTTTGCAATTTGTACTGCTTTTTGGTTCATCTTTTTAACTTGCTCTTCTAAGCCGTATCGTGCCAATTTAATATAATTTGCACCATATGTGTTTGTTTGAATGACTGTTGCTCCAGCATGAATATACGCTTCATGCACCTGTTGAACTTGATCTGGATGGGTTATGTTTAATTGTTCAAAACTTTGATCGATGCCATACGAATATAGCATCGTTCCCATTGCACCATCGGCAATTAAAATATTTTCTTGTAACTGTTGTAATAAGCTCATGTTGGCTTCACCTCCTCCTTTACGATTAAATCAAACGCTTGATTTAAATCTGCAATTAGATCATTTGCGTGTTCGATACCCACTGAAATACGCAGTAAACGATTAGACAAACCATATGCATTGCGAATTTCTTCCGGAATATCCATATGTGTTTGGGTAACAGGATACGTAATAAAGCTCTCTACTCCTCCTAGACTCTCTGCAAAGGTAAATAATTGTACAGCCTTTAAAAACAGTGGTGCGTAAACTTCATCGAGAATTTCAAAACTGACCATGCCGCCCCGACCGGGATAGTAAACATCCGTAACAAGCGGGTGCTGTTGCAAATACGGAACGATTTGCTTTGCATTGGCTTCTTGCTTCTCCATTCTCAACGCTAACGTTTTTATCCCTCGGATCAGACTAAAGCAATCATATGGTGATAAGATAGCTCCTATTGACTGATGAAGAAAAGTAAGTTGTTTACTAAGTTTTTCTCCTTTGGCAATTACCAATCCCGCTAACACATCATTGTGCCCAGCTAAGTATTTCGTTGCACTATGGATGACGATATCCGCTCCTTCTCTAATCGGCTGTTGAATTAACGGAGTATACAGCGTGTTATCTACAATTAAAAGCAAATCATACTGTTTAGCGATGTTCGAAACTTTTGCTAAATCTACCGTTCGCATTAACGGATTCGTGGGTGATTCAATAAAAATTGCCTGTGTATTTTCTTTGATGTTTGAAGCTAATGTATCGTAACAATCGCCTTCCCAGTAGGTAAATTCAAACCCGTATTTATCTTGAAGCATTGCAAATAGTCGATAATTCCCCCCATAAATGTCTCGTGACGAAATAAAATGCGTATTTTTATGAAACAGGGAAAAAACTAATTGTACTGCTGCCATCCCAGAAGCTGTAGCAAAGGCTTTGTCTCCGTATTCCAGCTGGGCTACTGCTTCTTCAAGTACATCACGAGTAGGACTTCCACAGCGGGAATAATCATAGCCCTCATTCGAGCTAATTTCCGTATGGCGAAAAGCAGTAGAGAAATAGACCGGCGTACTTACCGCATGAAATAGCTCATCTTTACGATTTCCAATTTGCGTGAAAAACGTTTCTCGCCTACATCGTTCTTTCATTATATAAGCTCTCCTTTCTATGAAATAACAAAAATTTGAACAGGGCTAACGTGCCTCGTCCACACGCGTAAAATTTTCGCTGTCAAATCCGTTTTTGAATAAAAATTTATACTCTCTTACGTGTAACGATAAAAATACTTTTCCTAACATAGAAAAAGGCATCCTACACCTTTTCTAATAATTTGATAGGTGAAAGATGCCTTTAGTTGTCTAATCGGCATGAAATTATTTACATTTTTGCAATGAATGATTTTTACTTGTATTGGTAAACCGCTTTTTCTCCGTTATGTCCATTTGCGTAACCCTTCCATCATGGACGGTAATGATGACAGATCCGTATTCCATTTCGTCTAAGCTTTTCCTTAAATATTGCCATTGTACTTCATCTAATTTACTCATTTTCTCATCTTCCCTTCTTTTCATTGTACAAAGTACAAGCACCAAAAATGATTTGGAACTTGTAAAGCAATTGCCCATTTTATTTAGGAAGGGTTACCTATTATTGAATGATCCAATAACAATATAAAAACCTCTTCCTAATAGAAATAAGAAGAGGTTAATTGTTTAAGTTTTTATCACTCTTCTTATCTTTCAGGCATTGTGCTTGCTGGAATTGGCACAGTACTTTAACAAAGTCTGTTGCCGAGGCTTCACTGGGCCAGTCCCTCCACCTCTCTGGATAAGAAATACATGTATATTAAATTTGTTTATTACTCTACACGGAAAATATATCGTTGTCAATATTTTATTTAAAATTTGCGAAAATAGGTTAAAAAACTGAGAGGATATTTTACAAGGTAGTAGTAGTTTTACCGGTCACCATAAAAGTTATAATTAGAAAGGGGGTTATTTTGATAGTTTAATATGATTTAACAATTAGTGCGGTCATTATACTAACCTTAACCATTTTTATATTACCAATAATTAAAATTGCATTCAATCCCAGTCAAATTAAGCAGGTCCATGCCACATATTGTTTAATTCGTTTTGCGTAAAATTATCCAAGAATAACTCAAACAATCGTAATTGGCATAATGCTTATGATGATGAATGGTTGTCCAAAATCGTTAAATTGGTGGCTACCATATATACAAAAGTAAAGTAATATCATAGCAACCTGGAAACCATCTTCTCTTTTAGCCATATTGACTTTTATGATTAAGTATTAATATACTTTGCTGGTGTTACGTGTCTAATACCAATTATTCCATCATATTGTTCAGATACAATAAGTTTGCGTTTATCTTCACCCGATTCGTGTTCAATCAGCTCATTATTATACCACTTTTGATGATCCATGCTTTCAAAAGATTCTAATATAATATCATTGTTGTTTTTAGAAAAAAGATTGTTTTCAAGGCTGTTTTTTTTATGCCTTTTTATTTTATAGGGTGTACCTATATTATTTGCAATTATTCCCTCTTTCATGTAAATTCCTAAATGATAACTATCCTTGTGCTTTTCTGAATAGAATTCACCTAATGATTTTTCATTCAACCAACCCTTATGTGCCCAAACTATAAATTTATCTTCAGGCCATTTATTTACTAAAAAAGAAAGATGCTCAAACATATACTTATCACGATAGTAAGAATACATTTTAAAATTCATTAAACATAGTTCCAAGATTTTCATTCTATTCTCTATGGCTTTTAGAATTAAAGTGTAGGTAGTCTCACAAATATCTTGACTTAGCATAATTTCTTTTTTCATATCTTTTAACAAGATATATACACGGCAATAGATTAAATCCAATCTGTTCTTCTGTAATAGCATTTTCTTTCTCATAAAGATTCTTGCGCTTATTGTATCCAACGTTTTCTCAGCATAGGAAAAATCATTTGCTAAACCATGATCATAATTCTCTATAATTGAAAAGATGCTATCATGAAAATAATGATTTTGGTATTGAATATCCATACCGAAAATTGTTAACTCCCTATTTTGTATGATTTTAAATAACTCGAATAACTCCTTTGTATGCCACACATCGTACAATGAATTCATTAAAAACTCTTTGGTAGACAAATGATATTTATAATGATTTGCTATTGCAATTTCTCCAATACCGCTCTCAAAGACAATCTTATTAAAACCAAAATGTTCATGAAGGTATTCAATCATTTTTATTTTTAGTTTTTGTATTTCAGAAACACCATGTCCATTTTCACCAAGAAAAATGACTTTCTTTTTTTCAAAAACATCCTTACAATTATTTAGTTCCTCATTTAACTGTTCTAGATCCATAAACTAACTCCTTAATAAACGAATCTTCAATCAGCGAGGGGTCTCCTTTTATCCCCCACTGATTGTTAGAATGAACAGAATCGGGCATTTGACTTGCAGTTGGTTCCTCCATTTATCCTCCTAGGTTTTACCTCGTGCATGGAAGGGCAAGTCTTACTGGCGGTTACATACGGGATTAAATTTTAATTAACCCACTTTTTATAAACACGGATCGTGGGAAAATATTTGGTATGGAACATTCCCTCAGTACAAAAGGCTGTCTTAATACGGTAGCAGATGCTACATTAAAGCGTTTAAAACTGAATTTGTGGGTAAAAGAGAATTTGATGGCCCAAGACAATTACAAATAGAGTTAGCAAATGATATACATTGGTTTAATCATCACCGTGTACATGAACATTTCGATTATTTCAGCCCTATCCAATTTAAATTACAACACCTCAAAAAACTATCTAAAAAGTATCGACATACTCCCTTTTAAAAATACACTTATATTGTTTATTCTTTTTGTAAGTCCGCTTCTATACATTTATCTGCTTTTTCAGCAATAGTATATGCCATAGTTTGAATGATAACTAATCCCATTAGTATCAAAAAAGTATGTTTCAGACCGATTTTAATATTCAAAACAAGTAGAATTAAATACAAAACCAGAAAAATATATTTAACTTTTTTAAACTCCTTCTTTTATTCCCCTTTTTAGATTTATGGAAATCAGGTAAGGATCACATTTTATGATCAAGATGGTACAAGATAGTCAACATTTTATAAAGAGAAAGATGTATAGCTTGGTTCTAATTAGTTTAACATTTTAATGTTTTGCTTTCTATCTCTTATCGTTTAAATTTCTTTGTCGCTAATTGTTGATACCATCACTCTGAAAGGACTTATTCTGAATGGGTTTTAAAGAAGTAATAGAGCATCTACATTTAATATATCAATTCGCTTATGATTTTTTTTCCTGATATAACCTTTCATTTCTAATTCCTTTAATACTCTGCTAACCGTTTCCGGCGTGGTTCCCAGATAAGAAGCCAAATCTTTATAGCTCATTGGTAACTCTACTCGTTGATTATGAACATCCATATTTTCAACAAGAAACAGAATCAACCTCGTATCGACTGGCTCTGTGGCAAAACGAGTGGTCTGTGTTTCCGATTGTTCCAACCTGTTAGCAAATTCCTCTAGTATTTTCAAAGAGATGGAGGGATATTTTAATAATAAATTTTGCATAGCAGTACGACTAATCATGCAAACTTTTGCTGGTGACATTGCTTCAGCATATGCTTCATGCACCGTATCTTTAAAAATAGCTAATTCTCCTGTAAAATCACCAGGTTGTAAAATACGAACAAGCTGCTCCTTACCACTCTCTGAAAGACGATAAATCCTTATTTTTCCTGTATTGACAATATACAGCCATTCTGCCTTGTCTCCCGCATGATAAATAATTTCTCCTCGTTTATAAGTAAGTGAATGAACAGCTTTCATAATTTCATCCATCTGTGATTTCTCTAAATGATTAAAAATAGGTACGATCGATACACAATGATGTTCCGATCCATTTTCACAAGTGTTTTGAAAAAGATTTTCCTGGTTATTTGACGCCATGACATCCCTCCTTCCAATCAATATCCAATTAGTGATTAGATGCTTTACAGAAAATTGGCTGATTCCAAAACCTTTAGCGTAGTAGTCTTCCTAGTTAATTACCATTAAATCTCCACTTCATCATCTAAACTTTAGCGCTAAAGTTTTATCCATTATAACATGCGATGAATTTATGTTTTTTTATATAAAATTTTAAGTTTCTTTTACAACAAACTTCTACACTAATATTCAAAGCTATTTCATGTGAAACACAATTAGGTAATCCAAGTTCTCTTAGTTTTTATATTGTTATTGTAGTTGAGTTGTTTTGTTCATACTTTCTTTGACTGTTTTAGGTTCAAACCGAATTAGCCGCATTCCATTTAGTATAACTAATAATACACTTGCCTGATGAATAAACATACCTGAAGCTAGATGAACAGAACCATTCAGAACCCCTAATAGCAATAGGAAAACGGTACCTACAGCCAACCATGTATTCTGTTTTACATTACGATTTGTTGCTCTTGCTAACGCATGTGCGTGCGATAACTGTGTTAGTCTATCTGCCATGAGTACAACATCTGCTGTTTCCATAGATATATCCGTTCCGTCATCTCCCATAGCTATCCCAATGTCTGCTATAGCAATTGCGGGTGCATCATTAATTCCATCTCCCACCATCGCAACAGTATGATCGGCTTTCTTTAATTGTTTTATAAAGTTTACCTTATCTTCAGGTAATAGCTCAGCATGGAAGCTATCTAGCTTTAATTTTCTCGCTACGAGTGCAGCTGTATGCTTATTATCTCCAGTTAGCATAATTATCTGCTTAATCCCATCACTTCTCATTTTTGCTAATGCTAAAGAAGCATCCTCTCTAATTTGATCTGCTATGGACACAAGGCCAGCGATGGTTCCATTTACCGCAGCAAAAACAACGGTATTTCCATTTTTCTCTTGTTTTTCCTTATAATGAAGCATTTCTTCATCCAACATAATGAATTCTTGTTTCATTAAACTTTCATTACCTATAATTACTTCCATCTCTTCAAGCTTTGCGCGAATCCCCTTTCCTTTTATAATATCTCCATTTGCCGAACCTTCATGTATCTCTAAATTTCGCGCATTTGCTTCTTTGACAATCGTTTGTCCAATATGATGTTCAGATACCGTTTCTGCTTGTGCAATAATGCGAAGAAATTCATTTTCTTGCAAACCATGATCCCATAATTTAATTGCAGTGACTTCCGGTTTCCCTTTTGTTAATGTTCCAGTCTTATCAAAAACAATCGTATCCACGTTTGCAAATCGATCCATTACTTCGCCGCCTTTAACAAGTACACCTTGTTTCGCCCCATTTCCAATACCTGTTACATTTGATACTGGAGCCCCGATAACAAGAGCGCCTGGACAGGCAATGACTAAAAACGTAATAGCCATATGAAGATCTTTTATCAAAAAGTAAACAAGTATCGATAAAACAACTACTGATGGGGTATAAATTTGCGAAAATTTATTTAAAAACTTTTCTGTTCTTGATTTGGATTCTTGAGCTTCTTCCACTAGTTCAATAATTTTTGCAAAAGTTGTATCATCACCAACTTTTTTAGCAGTAATTTCGATATATCCTTGATCAACAATCGTTCCAGAAAATACATCATCATTTGCTCGCTTTGCTGCTGGAATAGATTCGCCAGTAACTGCCGCTTCATTAATGGAGGCATGTCCTGTCACTATCTTCCCGTCCACTGGAATTTTCCCACCTGAATGAATGATGACACGCTCGCCAAGCTTTACTTCTTCAGCAGGAATTTTTTGTATCGTCCCATTACGAATAACATTAGCTTCTTGGGGTGCCATGTCCATTAATTTCTTTAATGATGCTCTTGTCCGTTCCAGTGTACGTGCTTCCAAATAATCCCCAAATAAAAACAAGAAAGCAACGACTGAGGATTCAATATATTCTTCAATAAATAACGCTCCAACTATAGCAATAATGACTAATAGTTCGATACTAAATACCTTCATTCGTAAGGCCTGATAGGCTTTTATCAGAATTGGTATCCCTGCAATAACCGTGGCAACGATTAGGAAACCATTTTTTATCTCCGGCTTACCCAATATACCTAAAAGTATCCCGAACACGATGAATAAAAAAGATAGAGCAGTCTGATGCTTTTTATATCTTTGAATAAAAGTAAACACGTTTCTCATCTCCTTTATGAAATATGAGTAACTCTATACTTTTATCCTAATTGCTTTTTTCTTTTAAGTAATTGAGCTCCATTAAGTTCGCGATTGTTTTTAGCAACTGAGAGCTTTTGTGGTTAACTCTAAAAACTGGTTGGGACACAAGAGACTGCCTCGTTACAACTATACCTTGAATAGCAAAATTTCATACAGCGTCATAACTCCAGCACTAAAATTTCCTAATGTATAAAAAGCTTAGAATTCCTTTTACAAGGATTTCTAAGCTTTCATGTTATTAACCATACGAAACCTTTTTATATAAAGTGAAACTTCAATCAGTGAGGGTTTTCTTACATCACCCACTGAAATAGTAGATCAAAGGCTAAGTTCGTAACGTCATGTTGCAACGTCCTTGCGATCAACATCCTATTGACTCGAACGAATCGGGAATTTAGGTATCGTTATCTCTTACTTAGACTTCTTTGTATCGCTCTCAACTATTGAAGTAGGGGCCTTGGACCTTACATACGGGATAAAACAGAATACCCTAATTTTGTAATCGTTTTTTCTAATTGTTCTATATTTGTTTTTGCATCATCATACTCCACTTTTGCCTTGCTTGCATGGAAAAGAACCTTTGCAGCTTTTACTCCTGTAACTTTTCCCAGTGCTGTTTCGATTTTTTTAATACATGATGGACAGGTCAATGGCTCTAATTGTAGAATTACCCTTGTCATCTTTAGAACCTCCTTATTTATGATGTACCTTCATTTTATTTGAAATAATAAGGAAATGAATTGACCTATATCAAGTTTATAAATTATCTAAGTAAAGTAAATATATATAAATTCTTCAACGCCATTATTATCTTTGTAGCATAGGAAATTAATAACATACACTTATGATAAGTTTAAAAGCTGTTCTACTCAATAGTACATTTAGCATTAATATTTTAGCTTTTTTATTCTAAGGAACAATTAATTCTACGTTTAAATATTGCATGATGATCACTCCTTTTCATAGAAATGGTTATCCCTTGTATTGAGTAGAGGGAAAAGTTAAGAACTTTTCTCCCCTCTAACCACCGTACAAACGGTTCCGTATACGGCGGTTCAATTTACATTGCAGTTTGTACTTTTAGATAGTGGTCTAAGGCAAAGGGGATACCCCTTTGTCTTAATCGTTTATTAGACAAAGCTCTCTGAACAACCTTCGATAATCCAATGAAGCGGTAACCTTTCCTACAGTAAGTTAAACCTTTGGCTTCTTCTTTTGGTATGCCAAGTTGGGCGAGAGATTTTATTCTCTTTTTATTGTTCTTCCACTGCTTCCAAATAATTACCCGAATTCCAGAGCGAAGTTTTGCTTCTATTGTCCCAAGGATTTTCTTTATGTTGGCTATCTTGAAGTAGTTGACCCAACCAAAAATGACCTGTTTTAACTTGACGATTCTGTCATCTAGTAAAATGCTCCAATTTCGTTTCGTTAGTTGACGTAGTTTCCTTTGGAATTTTTGAATCGACTTTTTATGCGGTCTTAGTTGAAACTTCTTCTTATTAGAATCATAATAGAAACCGAATCCTAGAAATTTTATTTTACTAGGACGTGAGATTCTGTTCTTTTCCACATTCACCTTTAATCCCAATTTCTTCTCAAAAAATTTTGTAATGGAAGTAAGTACTCTATTTGCCGCCTTCTCGCTTTTGACAAAAATAAGGCTATCTTCTGCGTATCTTACAAACCGCAGTCCTCTTGCTTCCAGTTCTTTATCTAGCTCACTCAACAATAATGTTGCTTAGAAATGGACTAAGGTTACCTCCTTGTGTGTGCCCACTGGAGTGTTTTCATATTTCCCGTCGACCATCATACCACTTACAAGGAATTTTCGTATAAGAGAAATCACATCCCCATCTTTAATCGTGTGGGAGATGATTCTCATCAGCTTATCATGATGTACTGTATCAAAGAATCGTTCTAAGTCAATGTCCACTAGTCATTCATACCCATCATTTATATATTCCAACGCTTGAATCATTGCCATCTCGCAACTTCTTCTTGGTCTAAAGCCATAACTGTATTCGCTGAATTGCTTTTCGAATATCGGGCTTAATTATTGACGGATTGCTTGTTGCACCACTCTGTCGACAACCGTTGGGATACCCAGTTTGCGCATTTTTCATTTTCTTTTGGAATCTCTACTCGCAGTGCCGGCTGGCTTGTATTTCCTTTTTCGGATTTGTGCTCAAAGTTCGTCCTTATGGTCCTTCAGATATTCCTTCAATTCTTCCACCGTCACTCCGTCTACTCCACTTGCACCTTTATTGCAATATACACGCTTATAAGCTTGATTCATGTTTTGATTGCTTAGGATTTCTTCTAAAAGCCACACACTCGTTCCTTCCTTTCTTTTCACGTGACGATAAGACACTTCTCTTTTGATTATCCTCTGAGATACGCTCATACTTTCGTCATTAATACATTCAGAAGTTTATCCTTCGTGCATTCATGGGTAGAAACACTATCAATTGTTCAGCCCTTCATGATGTCCATCACTACTATGGCTTTGGCTGACTTCTCACAGTAAACCTTTTTCGACCAGCTTTCTTAGTAGGGGACTCCAGCTGTCCGTGAGACCTCCCAGGGTAAGACAACTACCTTTCCTCTTTTACTCGCCTAATTTACTTTATAGGATTACGCACATCTTTTGGACTTTGACTTGTTGTGGAGCCTTATCCATCTATAGAGCCGTGGTATCAGATTTCTATTCGTCGAGCCAAGATTTTGATACACGCTTCCTTTAGCTCTTACCTCACAACAAGTGCCTTGCGCTTCTCTAGTGGTTGATTGATGTGTACCCCACAGTTTGTGGACTTTCACCACTTAGATAGTCGCCATGCCTGGCGCACAAAGAAAAAGACACCTAATGTGGTGTCTTCGTTTTAAATTAATATAGTTGTCTATATATTTTTTAATTCCTCAATTTCAAGATTGAGTGATTCAACTTTTACATTTAAATCTTGTATTGCTTTTATTAATGGTGCGATTAACTCCATATAACCAATTGTTAGAATATCGTTACCATTATTCATTTTATGGTCTTGGAAACCGCCAAAATCTACATTCAAATCATCCATCACTGTTTTAACTTCTTGAGCAATAAGACCGTGATGGTACCTATTTCGTTTTTTGGTACCATCTTTTTTTAATTTAGTAACAGATCCATCTTCGTTAAGTTCAATATACTCATCACGATAGTCCCATTTAAAATCTCTAGGACGTAATTTTAAGATGAATTCTAATCCTAATGCAGTATCTTTTATATCTGCTTTATCCCTTTTGTCAGAACGATTTTGAATTGCTCCATAGGCATATGTTGTTATTCCGCTGCTTCCTAATTGTAACTGATTATCTCCTGATACTCTTGATTGTTTGCCGACTCCTATTGAATTTTTAACATTTGTTAAAGGATTACCATTTACATCATAGGAAAGTGCTTTATCACCTAAAGCAGTATTAGAATGCCCCTTCTTTAAATAGCGCATTGCTTCAGTTCCTACAGCAACATTATCGTGATTTCCTGAACCTTCTAAATCTCTCATTGTAGAAGAACCGATGGAGATTAAACGGTTATTTGCAGTAGAGGAAAACGCTGATCGCCATCCCATTATTGTATTGTAAATACCTGTTTTATTATTGTATAAAGACCAGGCTCCAACACCTGTATTGCGGTTTTCGTTTGTGTTAAATAGCGAGTTATAACCTACAGCAGTATTTTCACTCGCTTGTTTTCGGTCTTGTTGACCACCTTCTGTTACAGTTCCAGAGTAAGCATTTGTTCCTACAGCTGTATTATAGTTTCCTGTTTCATTTGCATGTGCTGCATTTCTTCCTATTCCAACGTTCCCTCTTCCTGAAACATTATATCTTAAAGCGTAGGAACCAAGTGCTGTGTTACGACTTCCCTCATCATTTCTATCAGGTTTACCTTCAGAATTAATAATACGTCCAATATTCCTCTCAAGTGCGGAATCACCAACTGCAACATTATTATAACCTACAATATTATCTCTCATAGATGAATGTCCAATGGCAACGTTGCGCCATCCGGACTTTTGAATATTACTCCCGTTTTTGTTCAATGATAATTCTCCGATACCCACATTTCTATAGCCACCTGATTTTTCGTAATACAAGTCATTAGATTCACCTGCTTGTTTTCCGGAAAATACATTTGTGTTTCCAGCCCGTGTTATTTGAAACGGAGCATCATATAATATAGTGTTAATTTTAAAATAGCCATTAAGATAAATGTTTCCAGAAAATTTCTTAGTAACAAAATAAGTTTTTCCTAATAAATTTACAAGCATATTATGATTTTCTTCTTCAATTTTCATAAAAGCTTGCGTGTCATCATTAATTCCATCACCAACAGCGCCATAATCAAGTGGATTAATAATTTGGATTCCCATATTTAAGCCTCCTAAATATTTTATAAAAGAACATCTAATAATAACTGCCTTTTGTCAGTTGCTATTACTATAAAACAGAATTTCAATAGATTCGATTCACTTTAGGAGTGAACTTAAATGATACCTTGTTCATCTATAAATTTTATTAGCTTTACTAACTCAGCATGTTTCTTTTTAATGTGACTATAACTATAATTCAATTCATCTGCTATTTTCTCTAACGTTAATCCATCAACATACTTTAATCTAAGTATTTTATGTTCAACTCCTTTAAACGTATCCACTAAATCAATAAGCTTCTTTAACTGTTGCTTTTTAAGATCAATATCTTTTTTTAACTGTTGAATACCCACTTCTAATTTAGCAACTATAGATTTATCAGTGAGTTTAACACCAGCTAGATCACCTTCAACCCACCTTTTAAGTTCAGTTTCCTCACGATCTAATTTATATTCCAGGTAGTCAATACCCTGTTTTAATTGTTGATAATCTTTTAACCACTCGTACAAAACATACTCACCTGCCTTTAATAACTGATTAATGTCCATAGATTGAAAACAGCTTCAAGCTTAAAGCCATATGGCTTCTAACCGATTGTCCTAAATCTACTTGACATTCTTTTTTATTTCTTAACTTCTCTTTGAGCACTTAATCTTTATTTTTACTATTAATATAATTAATTTATCTAGGGACATAGAAAAAAATATATTTATAAATGTATATATAATAAGGGTTTAAGGGTAACCCTAGGTGAGATTTTAATTAGTAGGGACAGATATTTTATAAAAAATTGCTCACTCCATTGATATAACAACGTTTAAAGCTGTCCCTAGATCAAAAGTTTATTTTTCGACCACATCATGGTTCATGTAATAAACATAAATTCTTTTATCCCGTTTACGTACTCTTTTATTTCTGACTTGTTGACATCAATATTGATTTTAGCAATCGGCAACTTATGAGACTTCCTTCATATCAAGGATTTTGACAATTTTCTCCTGACCTCCTTACCTTTCCTTTTACCAAGTAAGATATCAGATAGGTAGGCGTCTGAAATGCCTAGCATTTCTGTTAATTCTTTTTGCTGCATATCGTTAAAAATCAGCCATGTTTTAACTTATTTTCCGAATTCTTTTTCCAAGAGAAGTCGCCTCCTTTATACCTTTTGCTAATTATTTAGCTTTTCTATTGACATTCTCTATCCAATTGGATAAAATAAGTGCATAGCTAATAAACCTCCATAAACAGCCTATTAACGATGGGGAACGTGGTCTATGGCTTATTTTTTGTAATGTTTAAAAAGTTAAATAAGTAGCTTATGAACACAGTTTACTACCTAATAGGGTAGATGTCAATGCTATTTTCTATCCTATTAGCAAAAAATGTGTTTTAAGCCGGAAAAGGTGATAGTATGACTCTATTTGAAAGGGTAAAAAAACTAGCTGGCAAAAATAAGATGACGATAGCTGAATTGGAAAGAAAGTTGGAAATGGGCTCAAATACGCTTTATAAATGGAAAAAACAAAAGCCTTCTATAGATAAAGTACAAAAAGTCGCAGATTACTTTAATGTATCTGTTGATTTTCTCCTTGGTCGTACTGATGAAAAAAAATTACCTGAACAAGATATAGACACTATAGCCGCTCACCACGATGGCGAAGAATGGACAGAAGAAGAGTTGGAGGAAATTGAACGATTTAAAGAGTTTGTTCGCTTAAAAAGAAAACAACAGGAGTAGTTGCGATGTACGAAACATTACTTGTAGAGGCTACTCACCTTGGCATAGACACCTATGAAAAACAAATGTCTCATAGAATCAAAGGATTGTACGCTAATAACGTTATTTGGATTAATAAAAATATGGAAACCTCCTACGAAAAAGGGTGTATACTTGCCGAGGAACTAGGGCATTATCATACATCAAGTGGAGATATAATTAATCAAAATATAATTCAAAACAGAAAACAAGAAAAGGTAGCCAGATCCTGGGCTTATAAAAAGCTAGTTCCACTATCTAAAATAATCCAGGCCCATAAAGAAGGTATAAGAAACCGATATGAACTAGCTCAATATCTTGAAATTACAGAGGAGTTTTTAGATAACGCCATTAAACGTTATAAAGAGAAATACGGCGCAACCGTTAACTATAAAGGATACACCATTTGTTTTGAACCACTTGGTGTTATAGAGTGGTTCTACAAAAATTTTTAACCCTGAAACCGAACAAATGTTCTTGATAAAGGTAATTTGTGCCATTTTCTAAAAAGGAAGCTAAAAAACATGAGGCTTTTTCACATTAATGAATTTTATAATATGAAAGAAAGGAAAAGTGAGGATCATTAGACGCAAATCACAAGTGTTGCTATCTATTTTTAAACACGCAGTAGAATGGCAAGTCACAGATAAAGACAGGAATCCTATGGAAACAATAAAAATGTCTAAATCAACTAATAAGCAAAAAAAAGATTTTTATCGCAAACATGAAATACCAAAACTATTTACATTGCTCGAGGAATATCCTTTAAGGCATCAATTAAATGTGAAATTAGCCTTGGAGGCTTAAGGAGAGGTGAAATTGTAAGAATAGCTGCAGATGTAATTGATTTTGAATCAAATAAAGATAAAAAGATCACTTCAGTAATCTAACAAGGGATTACGACTTAAAGAAACAAAAACAGAAGACCGAAGAATAATCACTTTAGCAAGACACTTCATGAAAGCTTTGCACAGATACTATGTAAAGAAATTAAATTTAAAATTGGCTAATCTTTGGAAAGGTTTTGAGGATGTTAATGGACAAGTAGTATTTCTTTTGTTCTCAGATGAATATGGGGTACCAAATAGAGCTGATACACTTACTCAATTTTTGGAATCGATTTGTAAATAGACATAAAGACATACAATCAACTTTAAACCTATACTCCCATATAACAGAAGAAGATGAGATGTCTCTGATAGATTTATGTAATTGGTCACCATTATAGAATTGAGATGAAAATTACTAAAATAAATGAAACTAACTATATAAAGTCAATAGCTGTAGTGACAATTTCAATACCCTTTTTAATAAAAATTTAGGCATGACAAAAGCTTGATGATATATTATTTTTAAAATAAATCATCAAGTTTCTTTGTAAGTTTCACCAGTTTGCAGTAAATGGAATATAACCCTTACGTCCACATGTTTGTCTTTAATCCCTAATAACTCTATGACAAAATGATCTTGCACGGTTTCCCTCTCCTTTACCTTTTGTCCACAACTTAAGGTTAACAAAAGAGAAGGGAAGGCGTGTATTTTTTGTTTGCTTATAAACCTTGTCTGGATAAAAGAACCACCACATTCAGTATAAGTATAGAGCCGCAAAATGTCGGCAAAAACGCCACAAAAAAACATAGACTTCTACTCTTCATGGAGTAAAAGCCTATGATATCAACTTTTATAAGAGAGCTTCCAAGCGGACTTGAACCGCTGACCCCCACCTTACCATGGTGGTGCTCTACCGACTGAGCTATGGAAGCATAAAAAGGCTCCACAGGTAGGATTCGAACCTACGACCGATCGGTTAACAGCCGATTGCTCTACCACTGAGCTACTGTGGAATAATCTAAATATATGAGATAGCCACTGTTTCTCAACAAATAGCATCAATAAATATTATACCACAAAATAGATGTATTTATAATTATTTTGAGATTTAATATATATACAACCTCATATAACCCATGCTATATGTATTGAAAAATGCCTGGCGGCGTCCTACTCTTGCAGGGGCAAAGCCCCAACTACCATCGGCGCTGGAGAGCTTAACTTCTGTGTTCGGTATGGAAACAGGTGTGACCTCTCCGCTATTGCTACCAGAC
>NZ_JAHLNO010000002.1 GCF_018916875.1 Virgibacillus proomii
GTCTTAGGCTATAGTAAAAAAATGGATGTTTACTACCTTAGCTTTGATGTTTTCATTTTTTATTTTAAAACCCAACAATATAAACTGAATATTCATTCGAAATTAATGCGACGTTAGTGATTCTATAGGAAAGTATAAAACTTTATGGTTTATAGTATAAGAAAACTATAGCTTTCGCCATAAGGACTTGGCGACAAGCCAAGTTTTTCTAAAATGACTGCTTAGCATGATATTTTTAGCAAAGGAGTAGCTTTATAATGAAGCAGCTTTTTCGGCACGCTTTACAACAAGCTGGCATATCAAGTGGATTATTAAATATGAGACGAGTATCAGGCGGGTCAATCAATGAAGCGTATGTTGCCCAGACAGAGCAAGGAAGCTATTTTATCAAGTATCATCGGAGTGCACCTGAGCGTTTCTTTGCACTTGAAGCAAATGGGCTGCAATTAATCAAATCGACGAATACGATTGATGTTCCGGAAGTAATTAACTATTCAGATGAAAAAGGGAAAGCCTTTCTTGTACTGGAATGGGTTAGTGGTAGCAAGCATTCACAAACAGATAAACGATTAGGTGAACGTTTGGCAGCACTGCATCAAACAAAGGGAAAAAAACATGGCTTTCATGAACCAACATTTATTGGAACATTACAGCAGCCAAATGGCTACTATACAAGCTGGCTAGAATATTATCGAGATCGTCGCTTGAGCTCCCAATTAAGGCTAGGAATAGAAAATAATCATATCAACGGAAAACGGCGAAGCAAGCTGGAAAAATTACTTTCTCAATTAGATCGTTGGATACCCAATAATATTTCTCCTTCTTATTTGCACGGAGACTTATGGGGCGGCAATTGGATAGTTGGACAGAATGGAGCCCCCTTTCTGATTGATCCGTCTTTTCTATATGGAGATAGACATTTTGATCTAGCGTTTACCGAAGTGTTTGGCGGTTTTTCAGAGGCCTTTTATCAAGCATATGAAGCATACTATCCAACCGATCGCTATTATGAGGATTGTAAGCCGCTTTACCAGCTTTATTACTTACTTGTCCATTTAAATTTATTTGGTGAAATCTATGGAGCGGACGTAGATAAAATAGTAAATTATTATATTGGGGATTGATGGGGGAAACGAGTATGTCTGTTTATGATGTTTTAGTATTTGTCCATATTTTTTCTGCCATAGTTGGCATGGGACTTGGATTTTTCATGGTTTTACCTGTTAAAAGAGCTCAAACGATGACAGAATTGCGATATGGATACGTTATCAGAAATAGACTTCATTGGGTTGTAATGATGGGAGGGACCTTGCTATTACTAACAGGGCTATTGATGGGGTTTCTGATAAAACGGAACAGCTTAGCTGACACTGTTCCGTCTTATTTCGTAGTGATTTCGATTATAAATTGTATTATCTGCTATCCATTGTTCTACACCAACTTCTTCTTCAACACTCCAGCTAGAAGTGCGGTAACAATTGCTCCGACAATAATCGATGTTAAATAGAGAAAGATAGAGGTAATGCCGCCTTCAACTAAGCCAATAACGAATAAACCGCCATGAGGAGCGCGCAGTCCAATATCAAATAACATACTTAGTCCGCCGGTAACTGCTGCACCAACCATTACGGAAGGGATAACGCGGGTTGGATCAGCTGCTGCAAATGGAATGACCCCTTCTGTGATAAAACAAGCACCTAATACATAGGAAGTTTTTCCTGCTTCCTGTTCTGTTTTCGTAAATTTATTTTTAAAAAGTGTCGTTGCCAGTGCCATACCGAGTGGTGGTACCATTCCAGCTGCCATAATAGCGGCAATAAATGTGTAATTACCGGCATCGAGCATGGCGATACCAAACGTATAGGCCGCCTTATTAACTGGACCTCCGAGATCAAATGCCATCATGGCACCTAAAATTACTCCAACAAGTACCTGGTTCGTACCGCTCATACCTTCCAAGAAAGAAGAAATGGCTGTATAAATTTGCGTTAGCGGCGGATTGATGGTCATCATGATTAGACCAGTTACTCCGATACTGATTAATGGATAGAATAGTACAGGTTTTAGCCCGTTTAATGCTTCCGGCAGTCCTGCTAATAATTTTTTTACGAATAATGTAATATAACCTGCAAGAAAACCGGCAATTAATCCACCTAAAAACCCTGATCCATTAGCTCCTTCTACGCCAGAAACGGTAACAGCGATTAACCCGCCAACCATACCAGGTGCAAATCCCGGACGATCAGCGATACTTGAAGCGATGAAGCCTGCTAGTACAGGAACCATGAGGAAGAAGGCTTTTCCTCCACCAATTTCGTTTAACATAGCGGCAAAGGCATTATATTGCTCACTATCTGGATTATTGGACTCAATTCCCCAGAAAAAGGATAAAGCAATTAAAATTCCGCCACCAACAACAAATGGCAACATATTGGAAACACCATTCATGAGGTGCTTATAAAAACCATTTTTTATTCCACTTTCTTTTGAAATGTCTTTTGTTTGTTCTGCCCGGTAAAGCGGAGCATCCTTTTGAATGGCTCGTTGTAATAAATCCTTTGCTTCATGAATCGCTTTTCCCACAGGAACTTGAATAACTGGCTTTCCATCAAAGCGATCCATCTCGACCTTTGTGTCAGCAGCAACGATAATTGTATCTGCCTTTTCTATTTCTTCTTCGGTTAAACGATTTTTAACACCATCAGAGCCATTTGTTTCTACTTTAATAGAGATACCCATTTCTTTTGCGGTTTCTGACAGTTTTTCTGCAGCCATATACGTATGGGCAATGCCAGTTGGACATCCAGTTACAGCTAATATATTACTGGCTGCTTGTCTCGTTTTTTTGCTTTTTCTTTTATCTAATTCTGCTTCCTTCTGATTCACAGCTTCGAGTATTTGCGCTACATTGCTGGCGTTAACTAGTTTAGAACGAAACTGTTCATCCATAAGCAATGTAGATAGCCGTGATAATGCTTGTAAATGTTCATTATTGGCTCCTTCACTTGCTGCAATCATAAAAAACAAATGAGCAGGCTTCCCATCTAAGGAGTCATAGTCAATTCCTGAAGCTGATCGACCAAACGCAATACTTGGTGTTTTAACAGCATGTGATTTCGCATGAGGGATAGCAATACCGTCGCCAATTCCTGTCGTGCTTTGTTGTTCCCGTTGTAAAATCGCCTCACGAAAGGCTGCTTTATCCATTAATCGTCCGGATCGATCCAGCTGGTTAATTAATTCATCGATCGCTTCCTCTTTAGAAGAAGCTTTTAGATCAAGTAAAATGGTTTCTTCTTTTAGTAATTCTGTTATTTTCATTCTGTCTCACTTCCTAATTTGAATATGGACTAATTGTTACATTTTGAACTAATGATTCAACCAACGATTTTTCACATAAATCATTGCTGAAAGCCGTCGCACTACCAGCAGCCACCGCATAACGAAAAGCGTCTATTTTATTTTTTTGTGACGAACATGCGGCAATAAAACCAGCGACCATGGAATCGCCAGCTCCGACTGTATTAATAACCTCACCTTGTAATGGATCAGCAATTGCAATAATATCATTAGAAATATAAATAGCTCCTTTACTTCCTAAAGAGATGATGACATACTGAATGCCCTCTGCTATTAATTTTTTACCATAATGGATAGCTTGTTCTGTTGTTGTGATTGTTGTATGGAACAATTCACCAAGTTCGTGTTCATTTGGTTTAACCAAATATGGTTTTAATTTAATTAGCTGTTGTAATGCCTTTCCCGAAGTATCGACAACAAAACGGACTCCAGTTTGCTTGCATGTTTCAGCAATCGCTTCTAAAAAATCAGGAGCGATGGAGCTAGGAATACTACCTGCTAAGACAAACCAATCATTTTCTTCAAAGCTATTTATTTTGGCTAGTAACTCCTGCTGTAGTTTTTTCGAAATAATTGGTGCTGGTCCGTTTAATTCTGTTGCTGATGATGCCCTGATTTTTACATTAATTCGTGTTATTTTATTTGTTTGAATAAACTCTGTAAGAATCCCTTCTTCTTCGAGTTTTTGAGCAATATAGTCTCCGGTAAATCCTCCGATAAACCCAAGTGCAGTGGAGGTAATACCGAAACGTTTAAGCACTCTGGATACATTAATTCCTTTTCCTCCAGGATAATAGTTCACCTGATTTGCTCGATTAAGTGTTCCTGCTTGAAAGGAGGGAAGATAAGTTGTGTAGTCAACGGATGGTGTCATTGTGCATGTGTAAATCATTTATCTGCCACCTTTAAGGTTGTTTGTTTTTCAAATTGTTCTATTTCTTCTAAAGAAAGCTTGTCGGTTAGTAAAGCCGCCTCCTGTAAGCTAATAATTTTGGCAAAACTGACTTTGTTTTTCTTTGAATGGTCAGCTAGAACGAATGTTTGTAAGGCATGACGGTGAGCGGTTTTTTTCACCATTGCCTCTTCAGGGTCAGGTGTCGTATATCCTAACTCTATATGAAAACCATTAACGCCTAAAAAGCATTTATCAAAGCGATAGTTGCTAATGGATTGGACGGTTTGTGCGCCAATTAATGCTCCTGTTTTTGCCTTTATATGGCCACCGGTAATGTAAGTGGGTATCCCATATTTAATCAATGCTTCTACATGAGAAAGCCCATTTGTTACAACAACGATATCTTTATCTTTTAAGTAAGGAATTAGTTGGAGTGTTGTTGTTCCTGCATCAATAAACAAACAATCCCCTTCATCAACGAGACAGGCTGCCAGTTGTGCAATTTGTGTTTTTTCGTGAAGGTTTTTGGTTGATTTTTCTTTTAGGCTGAACTCCTGTAGTTTTCGTTCAGGTAAAATAGCACCTCCGTGAATTCGCACTAGCTTTCCTTGAGCTTCCAGGTCTGTTAAATCTCGCCGAATCGTTGACTCAGAAGCTGCAGTTGCTTTAACAATATCTTGGATTTTAATAGAATGTTTCTCGTTTAATAATTGTATAATCATAGAATGCCTCTCTGCTGTTAACATAAAATATATCACTCCAAGCTTGGTTTCATCCTTATCATATACGAACCACTTGCGTAAATCAACCAAAAACGTTAAAAAACAATCAAAAACAATCGATATTTAGATTGAATGTGACCGTTTTGTGGAAGTATGTACACTAGTGGAAGTTAGAAATAGATTTTCACGGGAGTAGGAGGGAGAGCAAAAAGTCGCTAGAAACTAATTTACTTGGAAACTTAAACTTATGCCACCTATACGTTTTGAGGTGTTTCCTTGAAAACCTTCTCTTGTTATTCCTAAATACCGTATATATGGTTCCCGACTAAATGGGCTCTATATAGTTAATTCTTAATTAAATGTTTAATTTTAGGAAAATTTATCCCGCATGTTTGGTACAAAAGGCTCTAAGTGTGAGAAAACGGCACCTAAATGCCCGATTCATTCAACTAACATTCCGTGTAAAAAGCGTTCTACGGAATGAAGTTTCACTTTATATTGCATCTTATATAGCATGTATGCTATAGTTTTATAAATTTATCTCGCATGTAACTGGTAGTAAGACCTGCCCTTCCATGCTTTGAGGTGAAACCTAGGAGATAAGTGAAGGATCCCAACTGTAAGTCAAATGTCCGATTCTGTTCATCTAAATATATACTACAGATGTAAGAACGATAACGAGAGATGACCGAACGTTTTAATAACTAACTAGATAAATACGTAAGGAAAGGAGAGAAAAAATGAGAAAAGTAACCTTAGAAACAGTATTTTTACACCCAATTACACAGCGCTATTTAAAACGATCAGGCATGGCTCATGCTATTGCTGTTGCAGACAATGCTTTCAAGTTGGCTAAAGAGTATAATGTAAACCCCGATCACGCTGCAAAAGCTGCACTATTACACGATGTCGGTCATTACACATGGTATCGCAACGGCAAATGGGATTATGATTTATACAAGAAAAATGATATACATGCGATTAAAGGAGCAAGTCGTGCACATAAATTATTAATTCGGATGGGGGAGGATCCTGAGGCAGCTAAAGAAATAGCGATAGCGATATTGCTTCATACGGATTCCTATTTACCAAAAGGTGATCTGAAATTACTACCGTTGCAGCAGGTTGTTCATCTGGCAGATGAAACCGATGAGGAAGTTGGAGGTAAGCATCATAATAAGGTCATTTGTGATGATGAAGCTTTAGATCGAATTCGTTTATTGGATCAGCAAATTGATGATTGGTTAAATAAACATCAGACAAAGAAGATTGTCTGATTTTTTGGTCTATTGGATAGAAAAGCTTAATATATCTAGTTTATTGTATATGTATGTGCAATATTGCTTCGGAACGCTTTAAGTTTTTATTGGGGAATAGGAAGTGCAAACTTTCCCCATTGGATTACAAGAGAAGGTATCTATGGAAGAGTTAATAGAAGCAACAAAGAAAGCAAATGCCCATAAATTTATCATGAAGTTTCCTTATTGATATAATACGCATGTGGGCGAATTTGGTAATTTTTTATCCGGTGGGCAAAAGCAAAGAATTGCAATTGCTAGAGCTTTATTACGTAAATCAAAATTTAGCTTATTAGACGAGGTTACGGTAATTTTAGATAGTGAATCAGAATATCTATTACAAAATACATTGATTTCTCTAGCTTAGAATAAAATAGGTGTATTTATGATTGCGTATCGATTATCCACAGTAAAGAGTGCCGATAAGATATTAGTTTTGGATAATGGAAGAGTAACAGGATATGGAACCCATAATTATTTGTATCGTACGAGTCATCATTATAAAGATTCTGTAGATAAACAGAAAGCATAAATGTACAGATATTTTATATAATTGATATGAGACTAATTATATAAAAAGTCAATAGCTGTAGTGACTTTATATAGTTAGTCTCTTTATAAAATATTAGCTTCGCTTGGCAAATAGCTTACAAATTTCGATGATGGTTCTTGTAGCTTTTTCCATATTATCTACAGAAACATATTCATATTTTCCGTGGAAGTTTTCTCCGCCTGTAAAGATGTTTGGAGTAGGAAGTCCCATGTACGACAGCTGTGAACCATCTGTACCTCCGCGAATTGGTTCAACAATCGGTTCGATATCAAGATTTTTCATCGCCTGATAAGCAATAGTTACAATCTCTTTTACAGGTTCAATTTTTTCCCGCATATTATAATATTGGTCTTTCATTTCAAGTTTAATTGCTTCATTACCGTATTTTTCTTTTAATTCGTTAACAAATTGTTTGACTGTGCCTTTTCTATTTTGAAAAGCGGTCTTATCAAAATCACGAATAATATAGCTTACTTCAGCATTTTCTACATCACCATTTACAGAAATGAGATGATAAAATCCTTCATAGCCTTCTGTATGCTCTGGCGCTTCTTGTTCAGGAAATTTACTGATAAATTCTGCTGCCATTTTCCCGGCGTTGACCATTTTATCTTTTGCTGTTCCAGGGTGTACACTATTTCCTGTAAATGTTACTTTAGCGGCGGCTGCATTAAAGCTTTCATATTGCAATTCTCCAAGCGGTCCACCATCAATGGTATATGCATAGGTAGCACCAAATCGTTTTACATCGAATTTATGTGGACCTCTACCAATTTCTTCATCTGGGGTAAAGCCGACGCGAATTTTTCCGTGCTTTATTTCCGGATGCTTGATCAGAAAGTCCATCGCTGTTACAATTTCAGCTACTCCAGCTTTATCATCAGCGCCAAGTAATGTTGTGCCATCGGTAGTAATCAATGTATGACCTTTATATGTAGCGAGCTCTGGGAAATTTTTCACAGACAATACAATATTTAAATCTTTATTCAAAACAATATCGTTACCATCAAAACTTTCGATGATTTGTGGATTGACATTTTTACCTGTGAAGTCGGTAGCTGTATCGACATGAGCTAAAAAGCCAATTGTCGGGATATCTACATCAGTATTTGCGGGAAGCGTTGCCATCACATAACCATAATCATCAATGGTAACATCCACCATACCAATCTCCCGAAGTTCTTTTACTAATAGATTTAACAGTTCAAGCTGTCCTGGTGTTGAAGGGGTGGCTTGATTGCTCTCATCAGATTGTGTATCGATTTTCGCATAAGTTGTGAACCTTTCAATCAATGCTTCTTTCATTTTACTTTCATCTCCTAATCGTTTTAATTGATCGTATATTACAGGTGAAGCAGTTCTTAAATCGTTTATCCCGCATGTAAGTTGCCGTAAACTCCCACGTTAAGAGCCTGAAAAAGGGTCTAAGTGGTGGAAAACGGCACCTAAATGCCCGATTCGTTCAAGAGCCTTTAGGTCATACCCTTGAGGTACTAACATTCAGTAGGAGATAAAAACTCCTACTGGATGAAGTTTCACTTTATACGATACTTTTAATACGTAAAAAATGTATGCTGATTCTGACAGTTGCTCGCTAGTGTAAGTTCTAGAAATGAAAACAGCACACGATCGATATTTAACTAAAGAACTCGGCTAATATTCCGTGGGGAAACCATTCGGAATGAAGTCTCCCTTTATTATAACTTAATTTCAAACGTTTTCTAAGTGAAACTTAAGTTTAAAATGAATCTGTTCTGAGTTATCGTTGTTTTGTTTCAAGTTTTCGTAAATCTGTTCCGGCTTTATGAATTTTTGTTTTAAGTATGTACTGATCTGTTCTGTTTACTTTCTCTAAAAGAAAGGGTAGGAATTAAGCTTTACTTCATTTAAAATAAATAATATAAGCGTTCAAGGGAGTATGCAGTAGTTAATCAGTAAATTTTATTGGAGGGAAACAATTGTCTTATATCATTTCGATTCATCGCTTGAAAAATTATTTGCATAATAAGCAAGGTCATACGGTCATCATGGATGTACGTTTTGATTTAACGGATCCGGACGCAGGGAGAAAGGCTTATTGGAAAGATCATATTCCCGGTGCGATTTTTATAGATATAGAGAAGGATTTGTCTGGAAAAAAAGAAACGCATGGGGGGAACCATCCTTTACCAGATGTAAACACGCTTTCATTGAAATTAGGAAGAATGGGAATTGATCATAACACTACAGTTGTCATTTATGATGAGAATAATGATATGTTTGCTGCAAGAGCTTGGTGGTTACTGCATTATTTAGGTCATGATAAAGTCTGTGTCTTAGACGGAGGGTATACTCGTTGGAAAGAGGAGGGTAATGAAACGACGGATCGTATACCGGAGTTAAGCGCGAAAGAGTTTCGTCCAGAGATTAGAAACAATCAAACAGTTAATATGGAAGAAGTGAAGCAGAGACTAAAAAATAAAACAGCGGTATTGGTTGATTCACGTGCGAGAGAACGTTATTTAGGAGAAATGGAGCCATTATATGCACGAGCCGGTCATATACCAGGAGCAAAAAACTTCTTTTGGAAAGGTGTACTTCGATCAGACGGGAGCTGGAAATCGGAAGAAGAATTACAAAAGCATTTTGCTGATTTAATAAAAGATGATGAAATTATTATTTCCTGTGGTTCAGGTATTTCAGCTTGTCCTAATATTTTAGCTTTAAAAACGCTCGGCTATAGAAATGTAAAACTTTATCCCGGAAGTTTTAGCGATTGGATTTCCTATGGCGATAATGAAGTTGCAGTTGGTGAAGAGGAATAATGGATAAAAAGCGATGTAAATGGGTAACGGATGATCCGGTATATATACAGTACCATGACTATGAATGGGGAAGACCAGAGTATCATGATCAAAAACTGTTTGAAATGCTATGTTTAGAAGGAGCACAAGCTGGGTTAAGCTGGATAACCATCTTAAAACGAAGAGAAAACTATGTAAAGGCGTTTGATCAATTTGATCCAAATATTATAAGCAAGTATAGAGAGAAAAAAATAACTGAGCTTATGCAAAATGAAGGAATTATTCGAAATCGCAGAAAGATAAATGCATTCGTTAAAAATGCTCAATCCTTTTTAGAAATTCAAAAAGAATTTGGTAACTTTCATACGTATATTTGGTCGTTTGTTGGTGGAAAGCCGATGATTAACCATTGGGAAACGCATGAAGATGTACCTGCATTCACAAAAGAATCGGAACAAATGAGTAAAGATTTAAAGCGACGTGGTTTTCAATTTGTTGGTCCGACTATTTGTTATGCATTTATGCAAGCTACAGGAATGGTCAATGACCATACAAAGGATTGTTTTTTATACGGTAAATTTTAACGTATAAGTTGCCCCGATTTAGTAAAAATATTTTGTTTTGCTTGAAACGGGGAGAGAACTGAATTTCACTAAGATGGCAACGTCCTTGAAAAAACCGTGATACATCGAACTTAGAAAAGACGGTCTACTTTTTCAAGGACGTTCTGATTATAGCCTTTGTCTTTCTTCTTCAGTAGGAAACAAAGAAAAAGCTTCACGGAATAAAATTTTACTTTATCTCCGGTTTGTACGTCGGTAACCGAGCGCTTACACTTGTGCTCTTCAGATATCAAACAGGTAGATTTTTTGCACTATAGGAAAGTATAAAATTTTAGGGTTTATCCCGCATGTAAGGTGCCGTAAGATTCCCACTTCAAGAGCCTTTAGTTGATACAAAGGGTCAAAGTGGGAGAAAACGGCACCTAAATGCCCGATTGGTTCAAACTAACATTCCGTGTAAAAAGCATTCCACGGAATGAAGTTTCACTTTATAGTATAAGAAAAACAATAGCTTTCGCCATAAAGACTTGGCGATAACCAAGTTTTTCTAATTATAGTTTAAAGACGTTTACTTGCTTGTTCAGCTTTTCTGCTAATTCTGCTAATTCATGTGTATTGTAGGAAACCTGCTCCATGGTACTTGATGTTTGCTGAGTTGATGCAGCTACTTGCTCAACGCTTGCAGCAGATTCCTGAGATATGGAAGCAATTTCTTTAATTAGCTTGTCCATTATTGCACTGCTTTCTGTATTTTCTTTTAGCTTAACGGCAATTTCTTTCATTTTACTAATCATATCCGTTATCGCTTCATTCATATGTTGGAAGTTATCACCAGTTTCCTCAATTTGCTCCTTCCCTGTCTTCACTTCATCATAGCCACGGTGAAGGGAGGTAACCACTTCACTTGTCTCAGATTGAATCCGTTCTACAATGGATGTTATTTCACCAACAGAATCAGCAACTTGTTCGGATAAACTTCTTACTTCATCAGCTACAACTGCAAAGCCTCTGCCATGCTCACCTGCGCGAGCCGCTTCAATGGCAGCATTAAGCGACAATAAGTTTGTCTGGTCTGATATATCCTTAATAACATTTACTAGTTTAGAAATTTGCACGGATTGTCTATCTAGTCCTTTTACTTGATTTACAGCATTTTCCACGATAGTGTCAATCTGATTCATTTGCGTGACAGATCGCTCCATTAATCGTGTACTTTCTGTTGTTAACTGTTGTACGTTATTAGCGTTTTTCATTACTTCTATACCTCTGTTTTCGGAGATCTGAACGTTTTCGACGAATTCATTCATATTTTCCGACAATTGATTGGCACTTGTTGCCTGTGATTCGGTACCACCTGCTAGCTGCTCCATTGTTGCAGCTATTTGCACATTGCTTTCTTTTACTTCGTTAGCTGATTTATTTAATTGATCACTTTGTGATGCCACAGAGTTCGCTGCAATTTGGACGTTTTGAATAATCTCTCTGATTCGCTCCTTCATTTGCTGAACCGATTGAGCAAGCTGTCCAATTTCATCTTTTCCTTCTACTTCAATATCTGTTGTGTTTAAATTGCCGTCTGCTACGTCTGAGGTTAATTGAACAATCTGCTGCAGCCTAGACGTAATACCACGACTAATGAGAATCATAATGGGAATACCGATAGCTAATGCTAATAAGTTTGTAATTGCTAATATGTATACACTATTATTTGAGCTCGTTTGTGCTTCACCTAGAGCGCTTGCCTGTTCTTCCTGCATTTTTTCTAATAGTCTATTAACAAGATCTAGCGTATCATTTCGCAGTCTCGTTGAATAATGCCTTAAAGTATTTGCTAATTCCACATTACCTTCTTCAATGGATGGCACCATTCGATTTAAAAACGCCTCATCAATAGATTCATTTTTTACTTTAATTTCGTCAAAAATAAGGCGCTGATCCTTTGTCTTGATTGTTTTATCTAATTTAGCTGCTAATTCATCGAAGTCTTTTTGATATTCTTTAAAGGCGGTAAAATATTTCTCGTTTTTTGTTACTAAATAATCTGCAGATTGTACATCCTTTGCTTGAATAAGGATAGCTAATTGCGACATTTGGTTGGATTGATTGCTTAATTCATTAACGGTATTAATGTCCCGCTGACCATCTTTTAATTGTATATATACAATAAGGGCTGATGTAATTAGTAAAGCAATAGTAAAAAAGAATATAGATAAATACTTTTTATTAATCCGGACATTTCTCCATTTGAAAAGAATTTTCTGCAAATTAATTCTCGCCTCCTTTCTCTTAAAAACAAGCTTTTTTTCGTTTGTTTTATTCATGGTATCCCCCCAAAAAATAGATAACTTTTCTATTCAAAGCAATCGCAAAAAGTAGGTTGTATTACCTTTGCTTAAAAACAGGGCTTTTTTTACATATCGGCCTAAATTACTAAAAGTTAAAGTGATTATTGCTAATTTTTTTACATTTGTAGCATTTACCGTCAATCATGTAGAATGGGAAACTGTGTGTTTGAGTATGTGATCAAGGAGAAAAAATGTATTGGATGAGTCACATGGACAACGGGGAACGAGCTAACATAGGCATATTTGAACAACCTTTTTAAAATAAAAATTGCAGGTGATAAATATGTATAAATCTGCTTTCATCACAGAAAAGGATGGAGAGCAAGAACTGAAACAAAAACTCGATACGTTAGAGATTCAATTGTATCGTATGCAGGAAAATGTAAAGGCTATAGCGAAGAAGTCCTCCATTATAAGTATTAATCAAACAAAAGATGAGAATTGGGTAGTTGTGTATGCAAACCGGCAAGCTGATTCCTTTCAAATTATGCTTCATGAATGTACAAAGCCCTATCGCGGAAAGTGGGACTCAGCAATTGAAGTAGAGTATAAATCAGAGACGACCATTCATATTAATGATATCAAAGGAATAAAAAATAAGGGCTTCGGCTCCGTTTTAATGGAGCATTTAAAAGAAATAGCTCGTGATGAAAATAAACAGTATATTACTGGCGATATTGTCGAGCGCGATTTTGATCACGTCCGTCGATTAGCGTATTTTTATACCAAGCATTATTTTGATGTAAAAATAGATCATTGGGAGCAGTGTGGAGAAATTATTTGGCAACAAAGCCAATAGTTTACTAATGAGTGAGTATAGGTTAGTAGAGACTGTTCAGCAAACTACAAGGTAAACCAATCAAGAAAAGATTCAGTAAAAGCAATCTCCTACTATGTAACAAATTTAAAACAATTCATGGAATTTTTTAGGGATATTACTTTGATGGCGCAGAATAAAAAAGGACATATAGGATCGACGACAATAGTGAATCTTCCATCCGATAAGGTGAATCCTACTCAATATGAGTGTCTTGTCTCCATGTATCAGAAAATGCATAAAAATCAAGTCTTGAAAGAGAACATAGGTTCCTTTATATTTGTATCTAGAGACTTTATAAATGAATTAAATTCCTTTGAAAGTAGGTAGGTATACAGTGAAGATTGACACCCCAAAAATCCCTGAAAATCTAACAGAGAGAAAATTTACAGATATTTATTATGAAGAAGATCCAGAATTTGAAGTGTGCCTTGTTACAGATTCTCAATTTAATAACGAGTCCATAGATCGATTACGACTTTATCAAACGGTTATCAAAAACTGCAACTTTGTTAATACCGACTTTAGCCGAATTGATCTTACTGATGTGCGCTTTGAGAATTGTGATTTATCCAATGCTAATTTGGGTAATGCCTCCATGAATCGAGTTGAGTTTCTTAATTGTAAGTTGCTAGGCAGCAACCTAACAGAGTCTTATATCGGTAATACAAGATTTGGGGAATCAATTCTTAATATGGTTATGTTCGGTAACTCAAAACTTGAAAAGGTGATTTTTGATAAAGCTGCGTTAGAAAGCGCTGATCTTTTTGATTGTAAACTCAAAAAAGTAGAATTTCTTTCATGCAATCTTAATGGCGCAAGCTTTGAAGAGACATCATTAAAAGGAATTGATATAAGCTCATGCGATTTTGATTCTTTAACTGTTTCAATAGAGAATTTAAAAGGATGTAAAGTATCAACGTCTCAAGCGATACAATTTGCTTCGTTATTAGGTCTAAAAATTAAGTAATCCGAAGTACATAACATTTTCTGTTATAAGCTTAAAGCGTGAAATACAGAGGATTCAAAAATAATCCTAACTTCGGGGAACACATCATCAAAACTGATATTGAGGAATTTATAAGGTGACAAAGATTCGTAACGCAACCTGTAGGGATAAAAAAGTCATTGCAGTGGTAATAGGGGAATTATTAGTTTCCTATTACAAGATGAACAAATAAACAATGGAATAGTTAAGAATTTGGAAGATTTTTTCTCTATGGCTTCATCTTCAACCATACGAATGAAATTGTGTTCGATTAGTTTCCCTTGGTAAGCCGGCATGACAGAAAGCATACTAATATAGGTGCCATTTCTTCTTTTTTATCTTCTTTATATTTTACAAACATTTTCGCTATGGGTTCCATTAATGGAACATCATATTCACCGGGATAAAAGGAAACCGCCGGCTACTATCGATAGATTTTACTTGTAGAAATTAATTGACAGTTATTAAAAAGCATTGTAACATTAATTGAACAATGGTTAATTAAATGGAGGATTTACTATGTCTGCTAGAAAAGCAGTGGCTAAAGAACTTACTCGTGAAATGATAATGGATGCGGCTAACGAGCTCTTCGTTGAGAAAGGATATAAGCTTGTTACAATGAGGCAAATCGCAGCGAAATTAAATTATAGTCATGGTTCTTTGTATTACCACTTCAAAAATAAAGCTGAGCTTTTTTATGCATTAGTCGAAAAGCATTTCCAACTTCTTCAAGAAAGGATGTGCGCAATACAATATCTTGAACTATCTCAAGAAGAAAAGCTTCGCATGTTGATGAAGGATTACATTAAGTTTGGATTGACTCATCAAAGTCACTATGAAATTATGTTTCTTATAAAAGATGACGAGGTGCGAATATTTCCAACTGAGGGGCCGATGAAAACCTATCAGAAATTTGCTAATTTAGTTGCCCTATGGAGTGAAAAAAAGTTATCGATTAATACAATATGGTCGATGTTTTTATCATTACATGGATTTGTAACACATTATTTAAGACATGTTAATGAGTATAAAGATGTGGAAAAAATGGCTGCCCATCATGTCGAGCTGCTTTTACAGTGGATAAAGCATTAACTATTATCGTTCTTAACTACTTAGGCTAACGCTCTTTGGATGCGTGCCTAAATTTTTTAGGGATTTAATTGACCATAGGTTAATAAAAAGGAGGTTATTTGATGAAAAATGCGTTAGTTCTTGGAGCTTCAGGAGGAATGGGTTTCGCCACAGTGATGGAGTTAATAAAAAGAGGCATAAAAGTAACAGCCTTTGCTAGATCTAACAGTAAACTAGAAAAACTGTTTGCTGCGTATCCAGAAGTTACAATTTATTCGGGAGATGTTTTTAATAAAAGGGATTTAGAAGAAGCAGTAAAACATAAGAATATTATTTTTCATGCTATTAATTTACCTTACCCAGAATGGGAGAGCAAATTAGTTCCGCTTACAGAAAACATCATTCGAGCTGCAAAGATTGCTAAGGCTAAATTGGCTGTAGTAGATAATATCTACGCTTACGGTAAAAGTGAAAGTCTAGTAGTAGAAACCCAGGTAAAGCAACCACATACTAAAAAGGGTAAGCTGCGGTTGCAAGCAGAAAAATGTATTAAAAACTCTGGAGTTTCTTATGTTATTACGCATTTCCCTGATTTTTACGGACCTCATGCAGAAAATACCCAATTAAATTATACGCTACGTTCTGTCGTACAAAATAAGCGAGCTTGGTTTATAGGTAATCCGGCTATTGCTAGAGAGCATCTTTTTACCTTAGATGGAGCAAAGGCATTAGTAGAATTATCATTAAGAGATGATGCCTATGGTCAAAATTGGAATATACCAGCATCACACCCGATTTCAGGTAACGAACTGATAACCCAAATTCGTGAATTAACTGAGTTTAAGAAGAAGGTATCGATAGTAACTACAAATCTGCTAAGGTTTTTAGGAATATACGATAGACAGATGAGAGAATTTGTAGAAATGCAGTATATAAATGAACAACCTGTTATTTTAAGTGGAGAAAAGTATACAAAATGGATTGGACCGTTACCGAAGACCCCTTATAAAGAAGGATTGAAGATTACGATAGAAGCCTATAAAAACCAATTTTATTCCAAAATGTAAAGTAACGTAAGAGTCCCGCTTCAAGAGTTGAAAGCAATACAAAAGAAATCTTAGTGGGAGATAACGCACCTAAATTCACAATTTGTTCGGGTTAACAAGACAAGAAAAGCTTCGAAAGCAATACACCGCGGTTTTTCAGGCGTCCAAGCTCTAGCCTTGGTCTATTTCATTCGGTAGGAGATGGAGGAAAACTCCTATTGAATGAAGCTTCACTTCAATGAATTGGGAGTGAGGCTTATAAATTCTGTAAGATAGAGGATCATTATTTCAATTTGCAGATACCTTTTTTGACTTCTAGATAAAACAGATTAGTTCTTGACGGTTGATCTGTTTTTGGTTAAACTGTTTATAATTATAAAAAGGAGGTGGGTTAGATGAATCAAACTGGTGGCATAACGAAGTTCGAAGCATATCTTTGGATTTGTTATGCAATTTTTTCCGGAAAATTGTTCCTAGGGATACGTATGCCCTTAGTGATTTCAAAATAATGGAAAAAATACCAGTAAGAGACATCTGCCTGCAATCGGATAAGCATATAATATGTTATTGGTTCTTTAAAGTACTAATTCTTTAAAATGCTAATACTTTGTTATGCTAATTTGAAAGACGTAAGGGGAATCTCCTCTTACGTCTTTTTTCTATGTACATTAGAAAAATATAAGATTTTAATGTTCTAAATTATAAGTGCAACTAGGCGGTGCCTGAGCCAAAGGCATGCGAATGTCTCTTCTGATTTGGAGGAAGAGAAAATGATAGTTTCTAGTATACAACAGGTTACACAAATAATCGGTGCAAATATTATATTTGAAAATATAACAATCGAAATAACTCAAGGTGAGCGAATTGGAGTTATTGGAAGAAACGGAGAAGGTAAGACGACATTATTGCAATTGCTTGCCAATAAAACAAAACCAACTAAAGGAGTGATTACATGGAAAAAGAATTTAACGATCGGACTGTTGGAACAAACTCTTATTGCAGAACCTGAAATAACGGTGGAGACATTATTATTACAAGCTTTTACTAAACTCAATCAATTAAAATTTGAGATAGAGCGATTGGAAAAAAGGCTAGCGGAGGAAACAGATTCCCAAAAGCTGATGAAGTTGGTTGATAAGTATGCCATTATTCAACAAGAATTTCAAGATCAAGGCGGTTATGAAATGGATGCACGTGTACGTCGTGTAATAGATGGTCTACAAATAAAAAGCCTTAGAGCGAAAGTGTGGAAAAACCTCAGCGGTGGTGAAAGAACAAAGGTAGGGCTTGCTCGATTACTATTAACTGCCCCTGATCTGCTTTTATTAGATGAGCCTACCAATCACCTTGATTTTAGAGCGATTGAATGGCTAACAGATTTTATTCAACATTACAACGGTACAGTTGTGATTGTTTCGCATGACCGATATTTTCTCGATGATACAGTTTCTTCCATATTGGAACTCGATCAAGGGAGTTTACAAAAATATAATACAAATTATACAAACTATGTTCAAGAACGAGATGAACGTTTGCTCCAGGAATTCCAACAATACCAGGATCAACAGAAGAAAATAAAAAAGATGAAGGAAACCATTAAACGATTAAAAGAATGGGCCAATCAAGCCAATCCACCGAATGATGGGTTACATCGACGCGCGAAAAGCATGGAAAAAGCATTAGCTAGAATAACGGTATTAAAACGGCCAATTTTAGAAAATAAGCGTATCGATGTTGATTTTCAAATTCATTCGCGTAGTGGAAAAGATGTCGTCAAGCTCAAGAATGTATCAAAAAAGATGCAAGATAAAACATTATTTGACAACATAAATTTGCATGTTCGCTTTCAAGAGCGAATTGCTATATTTGGAGAAAACGGTACTGGAAAGTCTACACTACTAAAACTAATTTTAGGTACCCTCAAGCCGGATAAAGGTAGCATACAATTAGGAAGTAATTTGTCCATTGGCTTTCTATCACAGCATTTACAGGAAATGGATGGGAAACGAACGGTTTTAGCTGAGTTTCGTGAGCATGTCCAAGTTACCGAAGGAGAAGCAAGAGGGATACTCGCTAAATTTTTGTTTTTTGGTGTAAGTGTGTTTCGGAAGGTTGAACAATTAAGTGGTGGTGAAAAGATGCGTCTGCGATTAGCTGAATTAGTTTATCAAAATCACAACTTACTTATTTTAGACGAACCGACTAATCATCTTGATATTGAATCTAAGGAAGTACTTGAGGAAGCTCTAGAACAGTTTACAGGAACTATCATTTGTGTATCCCATGACCGCTATTTTCTAGATCGATTATTTCCAGTAACCTATTTACTTCATAATAAACAGCTGACACGCTTTGAAGGGAACTATACGTATGCCAGACAGCGATGGAGTAATGAGTAGCTATCATATGTTTATTTTTTCAATCAGGAAGAGCTATGATAATATAAAAGTATTCTAGTGGAAAGGGGCTAAATGATGGAGTATATTACACTTAACAATGGATTGAAAATGCCGCAACTGGGTTTTGGAGTTTGGCAAGTGCCAAATGAAGAGGCCACAACAGCAGTAGAAAAAGCAATTGAGGTAGGTTATCGTTCGATAGACACAGCGAAAATTTACGAAAATGAGCGTGGTGTAGGAAAGGCAATCGCAAATAGTAATGTTCCTCGGGAAGAGTTGTTCATTACGACAAAAGTGTGGAACACGGATCAAGGTTATGAGAATACGCTTCAAGCATATGAAGAAAGCTTAGAGAAGCTCGGATTGACATATGTAGATCTCTATCTTATCCACTGGCCAACTCCTGAATATGATCAATATGTAGAAACGTATCAAGCCTTGGAAAAGCTCTATAAGGATGGCCGAGTAAGAGCAATAGGCGTGTGCAATTTTAATGTTGAGCATCTAGAGCGGATTATTGCAGAATGTGAAGTTGTTCCTGTAGTAAATCAAGTAGAGTGTCACCCGTATTTACAGCAAAGCGAGTTAAAAGATTTTTGTGATCAGCACCATATTTACTTGGAGGCTTGGAGTCCACTAATGCAAGGTGGCAAAGTACTTCAAGATCCAGTCATTACCAAAATTGCAGAAAAATATCAACGAACCCCGGCTCAAGTAGTGTTACGTTGGCATTTGCAATCAAATCATATCGTGATTCCAAAATCCGTTACTCCGTCAAGAATGGAACAAAATTTTGCTGTGTTTGATTTTGAGCTAACTCCAGAGGATATGAAAGCAATTAAAGCGTTAGATCGCTATGAACGAACTGGTCCAGAACCAAATGAAATGAATATGAGATAATGTTTGGATTGAAATCTGTCTCTAATGTAGATCACCATATGGAGACAGATTTTTTTAGAAGATTGATAAGCTTTTTCGAAGTATTCCTGTCGAATGCGTTTTAGTTAGTATTTCCAAAAACACGGGCTACTGCTTTTTCGTACGTCTTAAAATACGCCGGGATTTCATTTGCTGAAAGATCATGATACATCACATCGGCAATGGATTGGTAATACCATTTTTGTTTTTCAAAGGGAGCGCTAAAATTATCCCATACAACATTTCCATAGGTGTTTAAATCTTCTTCAATACTTAATAAGTTATCCAGCTTATCCGCAACAATTAATTGCTTTATTTCTTTATTAGCAGATTTCACAAGAGATATAGTATGTTGTTTACGTTCTTGCCACGTTAGCGATTTATCTTCGGTATGTGCTTGAACAATGGAAGCAATATGTTCACCGAAATGGGCTTCTATATCCTTTATCGTATTGCAGGTATCTTCCACGACATCATGTAAAAAGCCTGCACAAATTACTTCAACACTGCAACCTGCTTCTTCAAGTATTTTGGCAACACGGATCGGATGGGTAATATAGGGAAGGTTAGAAGTTTTTCGTCTCTGACCACGATGAGCCATTGTAGCAAATTCCTTCGCTTTTTGTAACATATAAATCCCTCCTGATTTTAACGAAATCCAGTTAATTAGCTTGTGTCTAAATCAATGGTTATCAAATCCTTATATCAAACATAACGTAAGTGGTGAGACATATGAAAAAAATAAACAACGAAATCTAAACCGTTCAAACAATAAAATTAAAAACAGCACATCGATTAAAGAAAGTGATTTTTTCGAATACCTTATGGATTTTCCTTCGTTTTCCCAGTGATAAAAAATCCCATTAAATAAAGGTATACCAATTATTATACACATAAAACTAGCTGAAGCACATGCTATTATTCAACTAAAATCGTATCAGTAAGAATTAAGAATAAGTTGTGTTATGATAAGACTTAAGGTCTAAATGGGAGGTTAGAGCATGGAAGAGGGAATCAACCGTAGAAAAACTGAGCATATACAACTTTGTTTAACTGAAAATGTAGAAGGTGTTAACAAATCAACAGGCTTAGAGGGCATTTCTTTTATACATAATGCACTTCCTGAATTAGATTTCAATGAGATTCAGATAAATACAAGCTTTTTAAATAAATCGCTTCAAGCCCCGTTTTTAGTCAGCTCCATGACAGGTGGATCTGAGCTGGCCACGAAAATTAATCAGAATTTGGCACCTGCCGCTGAAGAAAAAGGGTGGGCTATTGCATTAGGATCAACTCGGGCATTACTGGAGAGCGATGCGCATAAAGATTCTTTTTTAATTCGTAAGCAAGCTCCAACCGTACCATTAATAGCAAACCTTGGAGCAGTACAATTAAATTACGGTTATGGTGTTGAAGAGGCTCAGCGTATCGTGGATATGACGGGAGCAGATTCATTAGTCTTACACTTAAACAGCTTGCAAGAAGCAGTTCAAGACGGTGGAGATTTGAATTTTTCTGATCTGTTACCTAAAATTGAACAAATTTGCCGTAATTTAAGCGTTCCGGTTGGTGCAAAGGAGGTTGGCTTTGGGATTGATGGAGTTGTAGCGAAGCAGTTGTATGATGCAGGTGTTACTTATATCGATGTTGCAGGTGCCGGTGGAACTTCTTGGAGCCAAGTTGAAAAGTTGCGGTCACAAGACCCCCTTCGAAAAGCTGCTGCAGAAGCGTTTAATAATTGGGGGTTGCCGACGAAGGATTGTATTGTATCTGTAAGAAATAAGCTGCCTCATGTACCGCTTGTAGCAAGCGGAGGAATGAAAACTGGGGTGGATGCTGCAAAAGCTATCACCATCGGTGCAAATATAATTGGATTTGCACGACAGTTACTTCAGGCGGCTACCGAATCGGTTGAAGCCGTTATTCACAATATGGATCAAATAGAACTCGAACTGAAAATGGCGATGTTTGGAATCGGAGCAGCTTCATTGAAAGAATTGCAGAACACAAGACGTGTATCTATCATGGGACGCTCCTTATTAGAAGAAAACAGTTAGTGCTTATAAAGCATTAGCTGTTTTTTACTATTTTAGGTAACTTACATGGTGGATATCATTTTGAAAGTAGCTTCGTTTAGTTCATGCGCTCAAACTGAGCAAACTTCGATCTCCTTTCTGCGGTAAGTCAAGATCGACTTGAATCTAAAAGAAGGCCGTCTAAAAGCGGGTTTGCCGCCAATGTGGTATCCTCCTGTTGTAGAGGCATGTTTTCTTTATCCCGTATATAAGGACCCGTATTTCTTTGCTTTAAACATTTTTTTACTTTGATGAGGCAGATGCCATTAATAAATAGTCTTTCACAAGACACTATCCAATTTTCTATCTTTTTACTATAAATCCCTTTAAAAAGCGTGTTTGGAGATTAGTTGAACGGGTAACTAGTAAACAAATCTACTTTTGGGAGGATTTTCATGACTTGGACATTACAGGATTATCCATCATCAATGAAAAATCTAAATGAAGGAACGAGAAAAAAAGCAATTGATATTGCTAATTCAATGGTTGATGAAGGTTATGATGAAAGCAGGGCAATCCCAATTGCAATTGAGCAGGCCAAGGAATGGAGAAAAAATGCAAGTAATCAAGAAGTGAATGAATATAAGAAATATGGAAAACCAACCCAGCGTTCAAAGGAAGGAAAACAGTATGAAAATAATCAAGAGCGCTTAGAAGAAGGAGAGCATATTATTTCTCATGAGGATGGATGGGCCGTACGCTCAAGTGAAGCCAAAAAGCCAAGTAATGTTTTTCAAGCAAAGGAAGAAGCAATTAAACGAGGACGTGAAATCGCAAAAAACAAAGGTACCTATTTAATCATTCATCGCGAAGACGGAACGATTCAAGACCAATACTCCTATAAAGCAGCTAATGAATAAGAGGTATTGAAAAATAGCCACTCTGTATAAAGAGTGGTTATTTTTTGGGGCTCGGCAAATACTAAAAGCAATATTATAAAGGAGGGTTTCTTGTGGAACAAGATTTTCATCAAAAAGAACACGATACAGTTATTCCGATGACATCCATTACAAGCGGTGGTGGCGTAGAGGTTAAAGCAGATGTATATTATTATACCGATCAAATGGTGAATATCGGTTTTGTCGGCCACTCAGATGCGGGAGATTGGGTGCTTATTGATGCTGGATTACCAAACGCAGCCGCTGAAATTAAGTCAGTAGTTGTTGACCACTTTGGTAAAGGCAGTAAACCAGCTGCTATCTTATTAACACATGCACATTTTGATCATGTAGGCGGTTTAGCTGATTTACTAGCAGAGTGGGAAGTTCCAATTTATGCACATCCCGACGAGTTGCCTTATTTACGTGGTGAAAAAAGTTATCCGAAGCCAGATTCTGATGTAGAAGGGGGCTTATTAGCGAAAATAGCAGGCATGTATCCAAATGAACCAATTAATTTAGGAGATGCTGTACAGCCACTGCCAGAAGATCAACAAGTTCCGTATTTAGACGGTTGGAAATGGATTCATACTCCCGGACATACCCCAGGTCATGTTTCATTTTATCGAGAAAGTGACCGTTTACTATTTTCAGGAGATGCATTTATCACAGTTCGTCAAGACTCTTTCTATCGTGTACTCATGCAAACACCAGAGGTAAATGGACCACCAAGATATTTTACTACCGATTGGAAAGAAGCACGTAAATCCGTTGAAAAACTAGCTAAATTGAAACCGGATATCGTCATTCCTGGGCATGGAGTTTCAATGAAAGGGGAAAAACTGGAAAAAGGATTGCAAAAACTAGTCAATCATTTTTCCGATTTTGCCGTACCAGACTATGGGAGATATATCGATCAAGATAAGCCTTCCTACCACTAATAAAAAAGACGATAAATAGATCATGGTCGACTAATTGACGTCCTTGAAAAAGAAAATCGCTTTTTCTCGTGCGGTGTAGTGTTGTCGAAGCATACTCTGTCCTTGAAAAACTGCGAGTATCGTTGCCGTAGCCTTGTCCCTGTTGCAACGTCGATACTACAAATTTTATCCTGCCGTTCACCAAGTATACAATATGAAACAGGAACCACGAACATTCTTTAACTTCTAAGCTGAAATTTTGGCTATTCAATGTATGATGAAGTTCAGGTGTGGCGTTTTACTAACTTTTTAAACCTCCTCTATAAGCACGTTACTTCTTAACACTTGAGTAGCTATGCTAAAATAGGGTGAAGAAATGAGGTGTAGCAATGAAAATTGAAATATGGTCTGATTTTGTATGTCCGTTTTGTTACATTGGTAAAAGAAGACTAGAACAATCTCTGGAAACATTTAAACATCAAGACGAAGTAACTTTGGAATTTAAAAGCTATCAATTAGATCCGAATGCAGAAACAAAACCAAATCAAAATATGCAAGAATATCTTTCAAAAATCAAAGGAATGCCGATAGAGCAAGTAAGACAGATGACTAAAAATATAGAAATGCAAGCAAAAGAAGTAGGGTTAACCTATCACTTTGATTCGATGCAGCACACAAACACGTTTGCAGCACATCGTATAGCCAAATATGCTGAACGACAAGGAAAGGGCAATGAAATGGCAGAAAAGCTAATGCACGCTTTCTTTACCGACTCTCAATTGATAAGTGATTATGAAGTATTGCAGGGATTAGCTGCTGAAGTAGGCCTTGATCAAGCTGAAGTTGCATCTATCTTAAAGAATGAGGTTTATGCAAAAGAGGTAAGAGATGATCAGGAACAAGCGCGACAAATTGGTGTACAAGGTGTTCCTTTCTTTGTATTTAATGAAAAATATGCTCTTTCTGGAGCACAGCCAACAGAAGTGTTTGTGGAGGCACTTGAACAAGTTTGGCAGGAAGAACAGCAAAATCATCAGTTGAAATCATTACATCCAAAAGCTTCTAAAACAACTTATTGTACCGATGAAGGCTGTGAGATTGATAACTAAATACTCTATATATAATACAGTTACTAAATGCGGGTACTCTTGTCATAAAAAAGAGTCCCCGCTTTTTTGCACTATAGGAAAGTATAAAACTTTATGGTTTATAGTATAAGAAAAACGATAGCTTTCGCCATAAAGACTTGAGACAAGCCAAGTTTTTCTAATGCAGATAAAGCGGCACGTAAAAGTTGGATTTTCATCAGCTTTTTCCCCATATACACCGCACTTGAAAGACTTCAAGATTTTGCTTAAATATACCAGCTTATTATATCCATTCAGTTATTGTGTGGGCTAGTGACAAAAGTTATACTGAAATTACATTGAAGGGTGATAGCGCTTCATATATATTAGAAATATAGGAGGGATAAGTCAATGCTCGAGCAAAGATCACTCACTATCTTGGAATTCATAATGGGTAATCCAAGTTGTACCATCAAAGATGTACAATTAAAAACCTCCTTGTCAAGAAGACAAATCATGTATGATTTAGAAAAGATAAATTACTGGTTGAAGAAAAACAACTTTGAAGAAATTAAGTACTGCAGAAAAAATGGATTGAAAATGACAGAAACCCCAAGCAATGTTGTAAGTAAGTTAGCGCAAGAAAAAAGCATATCTAATTATAATGAACAAGATAGACGTCTAATTATTTTTTTTTACTTGCTCATTAGTAAAGAAGAAGTTTCCTTATATCATTTAACTGACTTACTCCGTGTGAGCAGAGGTACCGTTCATGAGGATTTAAAAAAACTTGTTAAGGAGCTACAATTATATGATTTACAAATAACGTATAAAAGAATACAAGGTTATTTTATAGACGGAAAAGAGGCCAATATTCGTTATGCAGCTATGTATTTAATTGGCAATATTATTATCCATCATAAGCAGCGTACCATTAGCTTAGATTATGTTTTAGAGCAGAGTGGGATTCCCTATAAACAGATATTTCATGTTATAAGGAAACATTTTGAAAGACAGGAGATTATTTGTTCTGATAACGGTCTGTTAGAAGTAATGTATATTATCATCTTCTTTATGATAAGGGAACAAGACGTGGACAATAGACCGGATCATGTTAAATTAACGAGTATGCCAGAGTATCAGGTTGCAAGATTAATTACGGAGGATTTATTAAACTTGGGTTACCCAATATCAAGCTGTCACGTTAATTTTATCGCTTCACTAATACTGTCTTACTCCTTTGGACAAGCTGACATGAAGAATGAAAATTTCTATATGTTAAAGGACTTTGTGTATAAAATCTTTTATAAATTAGAGGTTACTTATGGAATTGCTTTACCCAATAAGAAGGAAGCATTTCAACAGATATATGCACATTTTAAGCCTGCTTATTATCGGATTATTTTTAATTACCCTATAGTAAATCCGTTAAAAGATAAGATAAAAGCTAAGTATAGCAGCTTATTTAAAATTTTAAAAGAAATATTTTATCCCATTAGTTTACCGGGAGGATCTCGTTTTTCCGATAATGAAATTGCCTATTTAACCATCCATTTTGCCACATTAATTAAGCATACAAATGTACAGTCAACCAGTAAAGTGAAAGCAGCGATTGTCTGTCCGAATGGGACTGGAATCTCCCTGATTATTTATAAAGAATTGAAAGGTATTTTTCCAGAAGTAGAGTTTTTAAAACCGACATCGATTGATCAGCTCTCTATAAATGGCGAAGTAGATGTTGTGTTCTCGACAAAACTGATTCAAACTTCTAAGCCTTTATTCATTGTAAGCCCAATGATGACTAATTTAGAGAAAGCCAATTTAATTAAAAGTTTTTATAAAAGTATAGGAAATTCTGTGTATATCCATCCAAATTCCAATATTAGCGAAAAAGATTTACTTTATATTGTGAATAAATACACAAATAATCAAAATGCCAAAAAATTAGTAAATGAATTAAAGAAATTATTGGCTGAGGTTATTTATATCGATGGGGAAAGGAGGCATCCGATGTTAAGTGAAATAATAAACAAAGATTTAATTCAACTAAAAGTACAGGTTAAAGATTGGAAAGATGCTATTAAAAAAAGCAGTCGGCCATTAGTGGAGCAAAATATAGTAACAACGAATTATGTTAATGCAATGGTAGCTAGTGCAGAAGAGAATGGACCTTATATTGTTATTACAAAACATGTCGCACTTCCGCATGCAAGACCAGAAGCAGGAGCTAATAAAATCGGGATCAGCTTAACCACCCTTAAAACCCCTGTTAGCTTTGGCAATAAGGATAATGACCCCGTTAAATATGTGTTTTGTTTAAGTGCGGTAGACAGTATAACACATTTGAAAGCGATTACCGAATTGGTGGAACTTCTCGAATCAAAAGATTTTTACGACTTACTGGAATCCTCCAGCAGCAAAGAAGAAATTATTGATTATATAAAAAAATCAGAAGTGGAGATGAGTAACAAATGAAGGTAGCATTAGTAGCTTGTCGTACAGGTATGGGGAGCAGTATGATGCTGAAAATTAAAGTACAACAAGTAATAAGAGAAAATAACTTTCCAATTAAAGTGCAACATGACACATTAAGTGCAGTTAATCAATTTAATGGAGATTTGCTTATTACACTCGATGATTTAGTTCCTGATGTGAAGGACAAAGTGAAATATGCAATTGGAATAAAAAATTTAATGGATAAAAATGAAATTAAAACGAAGTTAAGTAAGTACTTGGAGGAAAATCTATAGAGGTTATTATTTTGTGAAGGAGGAACAAGAGTGGACTTAATAAAAGCGTTTGCAATTGACTTATTGGGATCCGCAGCTATTTTAGTTGGTTTAATGGCTTTGTTAGGGTTGCTTCTTCAAAAGAAAGCTTTTGATGAAGTTCTAACCGGTACACTAAAAACAATTGTCGGTTTTCTCATCTTTACCGTTGGTTCCGGAGCAGCTGTTTTAGCTTTAAATAATTTTCAAGAATTGTTCAGTAAAGGGTTTGATTTAGATGGCGTATTACCTCTTGCTGAAGCAGTAACAGCACTTGCGCAAGAAAAGTTTGGCACAGTTGTATCTTTAGTAATGCTGCTCGGATTTGTTTTTAACTTGTTATTTGCACGAATTACACCTTTTAAATATATCTTCTTGACGGGTCAGCATAATTTGTACTTTGCAGCATTACTTACAGTTATGATGAAAGCATTGGATGTTGGAAACACGATGACAATTATTGTAGGTGGAATTATTTTAGGTATATGTGCATGTATTTTTCCTGCCATTGCCCAACCGTTTATGCGCAAAGTAACAGGTGATGATGATATTGCACTTGGACATTATGTGAGTGCTGGTTATGCATTTGCGGGTTGGATCGGTTCTAAGGTCGGAAAACCGGAAGACACCACAGAAAACTTAAACTTGCCAAGTTGGCTTTCTATGTTTAAAGACTATGTTGTAGGTGTTAGTTTGACAATTGTTATTTTCTTCTATATCGCTACATTTGCCGCCGGATCTTCTTTTGTTGAAGAACTATCAGACGGAATGCATTGGTTAGTCTTCCCGTTATTACAAGGGTTAACATTTGCTGCTTCACTCTATGTAATTATTACAGGTGTCCGAATGCTACTAGGTGAAATCGTGAATGCTTTTGTAGGTATTTCAGAAAAACTAATACCAAATGCGAAACCAGCTTTAGACTGCCCGGTTGTATTTCCATATGCACCTACTGCTACAGTTATTGGTTTTCTTTCTGCATATGCTGGTGGATTACTCTGTATGTTCTTTTTCGGAATGATAGATGTTTCCGTCATTATTCCCGTTGCAGTCCCTTACTTTTTTATTGGTGCAACAGCAGGTGTATTCGGGAATGCTACAGGAGGTTGGAAAGGTGCCGTTGTTGGCAGCTTCAGTGTCGGTATCTTAATTGCAATCGGGCCAGCACTTATTTATCCAATAATGGATAACATCGGATTATCTGGGACAGCATTCCCGGAAACGGACTTTTCAATTGTCGGTATATTAGTTTATTACATTGGAAAGTGGCTAATTGGAATCTTTTAAATTATATGTAAAGGATGTTGAACATGGAAAAATGGATTAAAAATGATATGGACGATTTATCTGTTGCAGCTATAAGGACATTAGCTTTAGATAGTGTAGAAAATGCTCAGCATGGTCATTTGGGCATGCCATTAGGATCTGCGCCTATGGCATATGCATTATTTAGATATATTATGAAGCACAACCCAAAAAATTCAACATGGTATGATCGAGATCGATTTATCCTAACATCGGGTCACGGGTCCATTTTATTATATACACTTCTTCATTTAAGTGGATATGAAGTATCTGTAGAAGATTTAAAGGAATTTCGCAAGTTAGGGAGTATTACGCCAGGCCACCCTGAAGTCGGTGTTACTCCAGGTGTGGAGGCAACTACAGGACCATTAGGACAAGGAATCTCTACATCTGTCGGTTTTGCAATTGCAGAAAGAAATTTAGCACAAACATACAACAAAGATGACTTGAATATTGTGGATCATTACACTTTTACAATATGTGGCGATGGAGATCTTATGGAGGGGGTCGCACAAGAAGCAATGTCCTTGGCAGGTCATTTAGGGTTAGGAAAACTAATTGTTTTATATGATTCTAATGATGTTTGCTCGGATGGCTTTGTTCAAGAAGCGAATAGTGAAGATGTCCAGAAAAAATATGCAGCTATGGGATGGCAGACATTGTATGTGGAAAATGGTAATGATATAGAATCGATATATAGAGCAATTCAGTCAGCGAAACAGAATACGGATCAACCTTCTTTAATTGAAGTAAAAAATATTATCGGATTTGGTTCACCAAATCTTCAGGGAACTGCTGCTATTCACAGTAATCCTGTTGGGGAAGATGAAGTTAGTTTAATTAAAAAAGCGTATCAATGGCCATATGAAGAAAAGTTTTTTATTCCGAAAGAAGTTCGGGAAAACTTTAACGAGATCGCTATAAAAGGAGATCAAACGGAAAAGGATTGGAATAAGCAGTTTGAAAAGTATAAAGAAACATATCCTGAATTGGCGGAACAGTTTGTAAAATGTATGGAAAATGACTTCTTGATTGAAGATGCAGAGATTGAATTTACAGAAGAAAAAATAGCTACCAGAGCTGCTTCTGGTAAGGTGTTAAACGTTATTTCCAAAAAGTTTCCATCTTTTATAGGTGGATCAGCAGATTTAGCTTCGTCAAATAAAACTACCATCATGGATCAGCAGTTTATGGAGAAAGGAACGTATAATTGCCCAAATATTCACTTTGGAGTGCGTGAATTTGCAATGGCTTCCATTGTCAATGGGTTATCATTACACGGTGGAATCAAAGGGTATTCTGGAACTTTTCTAGTTTTCTCAGATTATATGAAAGCAGCAATTCGATTATCAGCAATTACGAATCAACCAGTAATCTATCTATTTACACATGATAGTTTCATGTTAGGACAAGATGGTCCGACACACCAACCAATAGAACAACTTGCTACTTTACGAGCAACTCCTAATTTGAATGTGATTAGACCGGCTGATGCTAATGAAACAAAAGCAGCTTGGTTAATAGCTGTAAACTCAAAAGATACTCCTACTGCAATTGTACTTGGTAGACATGATGTGCCGGTACTAGAGAAAGCAAGCAAAGAAGGGGTAGAACGCGGTGCGTATATTATATCAAAGGGAAGCAGTGATTCTCTGGACGGCATCCTGATTGCAACTGGTTCAGAAGTAGAACTGGCTTTAAAAACACAAAAAATATTGGAGGATCAAGGAATTTCCGTTTCCGTAGTTAGTATGCCAAGCTGGGAACTTTTCAACAAACAAGATGCTCAATATAAAGAAAAAGTCCTGCCAAAAAGTGTCTCTAATAAACTGGCAATTGAAATGGGTAGTTCTCTCGGGTGGAGAGACCATGTTGGTGACAATGGCGACATGATAACGATTAATCATTATGGGGAATCAGGTAATGGAACTGATTTAGCCAAAAAATATGGATTTACCCCAGAACATATAGCAGAAAAATTTAACACAATGGTAGAACGAAACAAAACTGCTCAATAAGGTGTCACTTAGAAAACGGAAGAGGCTGGGACATAACTAAAACAGCTGATTAAAAAACGAACAATAAATCGTCCTTGTATATACGCAAGTTTTTAGCGTAGTCAACATATGTAGACTCCTCTCGGGAATAGCTCGAGCTGAAGATCCCGCAGGAAAGCGATCTTTGCTTTCCGAGGAAGCTGAGGCCGTGCCCGCGGAAAGCGAAATAGTTTGACGTAGCGGATGATAGGAATTTTTTTAACCCAAACAAACCGAACAATTATAAATGAATTGTTCGGTTTTTGCTATTTAGTATTTACTTATGTCCCAGCCTCTTATTTATACGTGAAGAAAGTAATAATTGATTTAGTGTAACGTTGATTATACCTTTAGCTTTATATATAGGTGAATTGGCAGTAATGTTTGTGCCAAAGGTTTAGTGTTAACGATAGAATTGAAAGATAATCGACAACTTCTTGTCTTAGAAATCAATTAACCTGCTATTTTTAAAAACAGAAAGGGGATCATTTTGCAGTTTTTTACACTATAGGAAAAAACTTTATGGTTTATAGTATAAGAAAAACGATAGCTTTCGCCATAAAGACTTGGCGACAAGCCAAGTTTTTCTAATCTATCGGTGTTAAAGGTTAACAGATTCACAATTATAAATGAGTCTAAAGAATGGCAGAGGTATATAAAAGAAAAAAAAGAAACTTAAGTCTAGTTTCACTTATGTTGAAGCGCTTTATTCTACCTTAATCAGAAACAGTAGATTATTTTTTAATTAGTTGAAACAGATGTGTATTTCAATAAACATTTTATAAACTTTTTTATTGACGTTAGTAGTAAATCTGTTATACTGGTAGATGTAACTAATTGATAATGAATATCATTATTAATTATAACGATTAAAAGGTAATAACTATTATAATGTAGGGGAAGTTGAAAGTGAAGGTCAGTCTATGAAAATACGCTATTTAGTTTTCACAGTTATTATACTTTCCTTTATATCTATATTTGTAGGTGTATCAAACGTATCTCCTTTAGATATATTTAAGTTAACAGAGGAGCAAACGCAGATACTGGTGGTTTCAAGAGTTCCAAGACTTATCAGTATTTTAATTGCAGGTATGAGCATGAGTATTTGCGGATTGATTATGCAACAACTAAGTAGAAATAAATTTGTTTCACCTACAACTGCTGGAACACTGGATTCAGCAAGGTTAGGTATTTTAGTTTCTATGGTACTATTCACTTCGGCAAGTCCGTTTCAAAAAATGCTTGTTTCTTTTGCATTTGCATTGTTAGGTACATTTGCATTTATGAAGATATTGGAAAAGATAAAATTTAAAGACGCGATATTCATTCCATTGATTGGACTGATGTTTGGGAATATTGTTAGTTCGATGTCCACTTTTATTGCGTACCGCTATGATTTGGTCCAAAATATTTCATCATGGATGCAAGGTGATTTTTCTATGATTATGAGTGGAAATTATGAGCTAATGTATGTAAGTATCCCAATTCTGTTACTTGCATTTTTTTATGCAAATAAATTTACCATCGCTGGAATGGGAGAGGACTTTTCCAAAAATCTTGGATTAAATTATCGGCAGGTTGTGAATTTAGGATTAGTTATTGTAGCACTTGTGACAGCATCTGTAGTCTTGGCAGTAGGTGTTATTCCCTTTCTCGGCTTAATCATCCCAAACATTGTTTCCATTTACCGTGGCGACCACTTGAAGAAAAGCCTATTACATACAGCATTGTTAGGAGCGATTTTCGTTCTTGCATGTGACATTATCGGCAGAGTAATTATATATCCATATGAAATACCGATTAGTTTAACAGTTGGGGTTATAGGTAGTGGATTATTTATATATCTACTGTTTAGGAGAAAAAGATATGGGATATAAAAAGAAAACGCTTATTCTAGCCGTTATCGCAATTATATTAACAATGCTATATATCTTTTATGACCTGACAGGGAATATTGGCTATGTTTTACCGAGGCGAATAATTAAAGTTATCGCTATCCTGCTAACAGGTGGAGCAATTGCGTTTGCTACAACCATCTTTATGACGATTACAAATAACCGTATTTTAACACCCAGTGTAATGGGACTAGACTCACTCTATTTACTCCTTCAAACAGTTATTATCTTTATTAGTGGAGCTAATTCATTAGTTATGATGAATAGCCAAATTAATTACCTAGTATCTATTGGAGGAATGGTCGTATTCTCGTTGCTACTATACCAAGCATTATTTAAAAGTGAACAGAATAGTATTTATTTCCTCTTGCTTGTAGGAATGATATTAGGGACATTTTTTAGCAGTATAACTTCATTTATGCAGGTGCTTATTGATCCGAATGAATTTATGATTGCCCAAGATCGCATGTTTGCAAGTATTAATAATGTGAACACGGATCTTGTATATATATCTATTATTCTTTTTGTTCTTCTCCTTATCTATATGATAAGATACTACAAATATTTGGATGTACTTGGTCTAGGTAAGGATATGGCAATCAATTTAGGGGTACCCTATAACAGAGTCGTGAAACACTTGTTAATCATAGTTGCTATCTTTATTTCGATGGCAACAGCATTAGTAGGTCCAATGACATTTCTAGGATTACTAGTTGTAAATCTAGCGTATGAATTTCTTAAAACGTTTCGTCATTCCTATATTTTAATCGGCTCGATGCTGATTAGTATTATTGCTATTATCGGCGGGCAGTTTATCGTTGAGAAAGTATTTACCTTCGAAACCACAATTAGTGTCATCATTAACTTTATCGGTGGTATTTACTTCATCTATCTTTTGTTAAAGGAGAATAAATCATGGTAGATATTAAAAATGTATTTAAGTCATTTAACCAGAAGAAAGTGATTGATGATGTATCTTTGACAATTGAAAAAGGTAAAATAACTTCATTCATTGGTCCGAATGGTGCTGGAAAGAGTACGTTAATCTCCATGGTTAGTCGCCTGATTGCAAAAGACGATGGAGATATAACGATTGATGGAAAAGATATTATGCACACAAAAAACAATGAACTTGCTAAAAAGATTTCGATTTTAAAGCAATCCAATTCCATCAATCTTAAATTAACGGTACGTGAACTGGTTTCCTTTGGTCGGTTCCCTTATTCGCAAGGTAAGCTAAACACGTCTGATTGGGAAAAGGTAGATCAGGCAATCGACTATATGGAATTGCGCGCAATGCAGCATAAATATTTAGATGAACTTAGTGGTGGACAACGTCAGCGAGCCCATATTGCAATGGTTATTGCTCAAGATACAGAATATATTTTGCTTGATGAACCGCTAAATAACTTAGATATGCGTCATTCTGTTCAGATCATGAAAACGTTACGTAATTTAGTAGATGAATTGGGAAAAACAGTATTAATTGTCATCCATGATATCAACTTCGCTTCTTGTTATTCGGATAATATTGTTGCTTTAAAGGATGGAAAAGTGATTAAACAAGGTAGGGCTTGTGATGTTATTGATGAATGTGTGTTAAAAGATATTTATGATATGGATATCGATATTAAAAATATTGATGATAAACGTATATGTGTTTATTTTTAATAACCAGCGAGGGCAGCTATTAATTCCAAATTTTTTAAATCAAACAGGGGTTTTTTATCCAATAGAAACCCCCCATCATGGTGTTGACCCCTAAGCCAATACATGATGAAGGGATGACTTACAGTTTAATTGTAACTTATGAAATTATAAAGGTAAATAAAAATGATCTAATTATATACTTACGTGTTTATGAAAAGTTTAAGTTGCAATAGTATGGGATAAATGGACACTTGCATCGTTGGTTATTATAAAAATATAAATTTTATAATAAGAAGAGGAGAATTTCATTATGAAAAAGATAGCATTATTATTATTTACAACTTTGCTTGTAATTACGCTAGCTGCTTGTGGCTCAAATAATGAAAAAAAGGATACCGGCAGTAGTGATAGTAAAAAGGAAAAAGCCCCTGAAGCCGTTGAAATTAAACAAGATTTAGGCGACACTGAAGTCCCAAAAAACCCAGAAAAAGTAGTTGTTTTTGACTTTGGAGTGCTGGATTCACTAGATAAATTAGGTGTAGAAGTTGCTGGTGTTGCAAAAGCAGGTGCTATTCCTTCTTATTTGGAGAAATATGAAGGGGATGAGTATGAAAATATTGGTAGCTTGAAAGAGCCTGATTTTGATAAAATATCGGAAATCAAACCAGATGTTATCTTTATCTCTGGTCGTCAGTCTCAAGTTTACGATCAATTAGCTGAAATAGCGCCAACGGTTTACTTAGGAGTAGATCCGGCCAACTATATGGAATCCTTTAAAGATAATATGAAAACTCTAGGAAAAATTTTTGATAAGCAATCAGAAGTAGAAAAAGAACTGAAAAATATTGATTCAGCAGTTGCAGCAGTTCAAGATAAAGCAAAAGAATTAGATAAAAAAGCACTTATTATTTTAGCAAATGATGATAAGATTAGTGCATATGGACTTAACTCCCGTTTTGGACTTATTCATGATGTCTTCGGCGTGCCGGCAGTAGATGAAAATATCGAAGCATCTACTCATGGTATGAACGTCTCATTTGAATATGTAAGAGAGCAAAATCCTGATTTGCTGTATGTTATTGATCGAAGCGCAGCTATTGGTGAAGAATCGGCTGCAAAACAAATTGTTGAAAATGAATTAGTTAAAGCTACAAATGCATATAAAAACGACAATATTACGTACCTTGATCCTGAATTCTGGTACTTGTCCGGAGGCGGGCTTGTTTCTGTTCAGGAAATGATTAAAGAAATTGAAGCAAGCTTTAAATAAGCAGATAAAAAAACAAAGCACTTCATCATGTGATGAGGTGCTTTGTTTTTTGTGCATTATTAAAAACATATAAAATGTAACATAGAGGCAGTTATGAATAAGTGCAACAAGCTTGATACTAGTCATACATAGCTGATTAAACAAAGATATAGTTCGAACCACATTTGTTTAAGAATTAATTTAAATAGGAGCGCATGTTAGAACTGAATCTTTTTAGAATCTTACCCTGTTAAAAGTAGGGAGATTTGAATCATTTAGAATAGGTAGTGTAAAATAAAGACAGGCGAAATAGGTTGGTTTCAGTAAATCTTTGTCGATTGTGGCATAAATTAGGAAAATGATTATTTTTTGTAGTAAAAATGTAAATAAAGTGCTTAGCCTTTGTCATAATAGTCATTTTAAGTAAATCAGGGCTTGTTACTACTTGAAAGGTTTGTATAAAATATGTTTGAATGGAAGAACATTCAAATTAAAAGGGATGGTATAAAACATGAAAAAATGGATCGTACTCATAATGACATTGTTGTTGGCAACTGTTGTAGTGGCTTGTGGAGATGACAATGCTGAAGGGAATAAAGGCTCTAATCAAGAGGAGCAGCAAGAGCAAGGAAACACAGGTAAAGAAGGAGAAAAGCCACAAAAGGTAGAGATAACAGATAAAGAAAAAGTATCTGAAGATGAAGTGGTCGCCTCCGTAAATGGGGAAGAGATTAAAGGAGATCGTTACAACCCAACTTACTCTCAGCTAAAAATTACGATGGGGCAGTATAATCAAGATGTCAGTGATCTGGATAAACTAAAGGAACAAACGATAGACATGCTTATAACTCAGCATTTAATTAATACCGATGCGGCTAAAAAAGGTATAGAAGTGACCGATAAGGAAGTACAAAAAGAGTTCGATAAAATAAAAAAAGAAAACGAAGATCGTTTAAAGACAGCATTAGAGCAGTTTCAAATGAATGAGAAACAGTTCAAGACGATGTTAAAAGACAACATCATTACAACAGAATATACCGATAAAGAATTTGATGTTAAAGTAACCGATAAGGAAGTCAAAGAGTATTATAATGAGATTAAAGAACAAAGTGAAGAAGTAGCAAAGCTAGATGACTTAGAGGAACAAATTAAAACAAGATTAGAACAAGAAAAGGCCTCAGAGCAGCTGCAAAAACGTATTGACGACCTTAAGAAAGATGCAGAGATTAAAACACTATTGTAATAAAAAGGGAACTCATTTTTTTGCGAGATGAGTTCCCCCTTTTATTATACTATAGGAAAGTATAAAACTTTAGGCTTTATAGTATAAGAAAAACGATAGCTTTCGCCATAAAGACTTGGCGACAAGCCAAGTTTTTATAATCTATGAAAAGATATCTCTTTTATGTGGTGAATGTCTTTTATCAAAGCGGCTTTGTCGTCTAGCTGAAGCGTTCGTGATACTAGCAACTTCGATCTGCTTTAGAGGATGGAAGGAAAAGCCCATCTTACTTTATATAAAATCAACCAATGATTTCATCAACTTGCTGGAAAAACTTCTTCATCATATCATCTGTACCAATTGAAATCCTTACATACTGATCAATAGTCGGCTTTTTAAAGTAGCGAATTAATATATTTTTTGCTTTTAATTGCTGATAAAGTATTTCAGCATCATAATCAGGGGAATGAGCAAAGATAAAGTTGGTTGCACTTGGCAGAACAAAAAAACCTCGCTTTTCCATTTCGTTAACTACCCAGCTTCTCGTTTGGATGATTTTAGCAGTAGTTTCCGCAAAATAACTTGTATCTTCCATTGCAGCTTTGGCACCAACAATTGCTAAACGGTCAACCGTGTATGAATTAAAGGAATCTTTAATACGTGTAAGTGCCTCGATTAGATGTTTATGACCAATAGCATAACCTACACGTAATCCAGCCAGTGAACGAGATTTAGATAATGTTTTTACTATTAGTAAATTGTCATACCTGTTGATAAGAGACACCGCTGTACCTGGTGCAAAGTCAACATACGCCTCATCAATAATTACTACATGATCGGGATTATTTTTTATGATTGCTTCGATACGTTCTAAACTGGCATAAATGCTTGTCGGTGCATTTGGGTTAGGCAAAATAACACCACCAGCCGATCGGAAAAAATCATGTTGGTTAATGGTAAAATCGCTTTTCAGCGGAATTTCTTCAAACGGGATTTGAAACAAATTGGCATACACCGGGTAAAAACTATACGTAATTGCAGGAAAACGAATCGCTTTATTTGGTGAAAAAAATGCCATAAATGCAAATGCCAATACTTCATCAGAACCATTCCCAACGAAAACATTCTCTTTTTGGACATTTTCCTGTTTAGCAATTGCTTGCCTTAAAGAATCCAAGGTGGACGATGGGTAACGATGTAATGAATTTTCCATCTCTTGCTTAATTGCTTCTTTTACTCTAGGTGAAGGGGGGTATGGATTTTCATTCGTATTGAGTTTAATAATCGCTGGATCATTTATTTGTTCGCCGGGGATATACGGCGTACATCGTTTTGTGCGTTCACTCCAATACTTCATCATTTTCTTCGCTCTTTTCTTTCATGATATGTCTTTTTTGCAACTCATTATGAATATCGCTAATCGATACATTTAACAGTTCCATAAGCACCAATGTATGATAGGTTAAATCAGCTATTTCCCATGTTACTTCAGCTTTATCATTATTTTTAGCACCAATAATAACTTCACTCGTTTCTTCACCAACTTTTTTTAAAATTTTATCCATGCCTTCGTTAAATAAATACGTTGTATATGCGCCTTCTACAGGGTTCGTCCTGCGGTGTTTAATTTTTTCAATTAATTGGGGAAGCATCGTAAACATAGCTTCATCATTTTGATAGATGAGGTTGTGAAAGCAAGTTCCTTTACCTTTATGACATGCTGGGCCAAGCGGTTTCACTTGAAGAAGTAAAGCATCATGGTCACAATCCATAGATACTTGCTGAACCATTTGTCTGTTCCCGGAAGTGGCTCCTTTATTCCAAAGCTCCTGTCTCTTTCTGCTGAAAAACCACGCTTCCTTTGTGGCCAATGTTTTTGCCAAAGCTTCTTGGTTCATATACGCAAGTGTTAATACTTCGCCTGTATCTGCATCTTGAACAATTGCTGGGATTAGCCCATCTTGATTAAATGAAGTGTTATCCATTGATATCTCTCCTCGTATAGTATATTTAGGCGCTAGTTTTCTCGCCCCTTTATTACAACTACTTTATTAAAAACGTATCTGCGATACACTCGTTACTTTCCACTGCAGGCGGACGCTTTCCGCGGGCATGGCTTGAGCCTCCTCGCTCGCAAAAACCGCTCACTGCGGGGTCTCAAGGCTCATGCTTTTCCCGTAGGAGTCGCCGCCTTCCGTTCCAAGTAACTTAATTTGTGCAAATGATACAGACTTTATCGTTTAGACAAAGTTGTAGAAGATTCAATCGATACGATACTTGGCACTTCTATCACGTTAATTCGCACATTTGAAAAACAGATCAAAGAGCTTGATAAATCGATTGAGCGAATTATGAAAGGTGTGCCACAAACACTTCAAACTGTACCTGGTATTGGACCTGTATTTACAGCTGGAATTATCGCTGAAATCGGTCAAATTGATCGTTTTGATGATGAAACAAAGATTGCCAAGTACGCAGGTCTTTATGGCGTAAACACCAATCTGGTCGCTTTGCAGCAGATGACACATCATTATCACGTATTGGTAATCAGTATCTCCGTTATTACTTAGTTGAAGCCGCCAACTCAGTAAGAAGGCAGATTCCTGAATACAGTGAGTATTACGCGAAAAAGTACCAAGAAGTTCCAAAGCATCAACATAAAAGAGCCCTCGTCTTAACTGCAAGAAAATTAGTGCGTTTGGTGGATGCGCTACTACGCAACAACCAAATTTACACGTCAAAATATGAAGCATAAATAGCTTCTAAGTCCTTTTGGATTATCCAGTATTTTACATATATTTACTGGATTTAGTTCAGTTTTGCCTTTTTTAGATGAATTGTACATGGATAATCAAATACTTAATTATTTTTCTCTTGACATACCAGGTCTTACATGAATCCCATGCTCAACTAAGTAGTTTTTTAATTCAGGAATTGAAATTTCTCCATAATGAAAAACCGATGCGGCTAGTGCTGCGTCAGCGTATCCCGGTTGTAAAACAGCTGCAAAATGCTGCATCTTACCAGCACCGCCGCTAGCTACTATTGGTATATTTACACTACGAGCAATTGTCTTGACTAGATCCAAGTCATAGCCGTTTTTCTCACCATCGGTATTAATGGCGTTAAGGACCAGTTCTCCTGCTCCTAGTGATTCACCTTGCAATGCCCAGTCAATGACATCAAGATTAGCTTGTTTTCTTCCACCGTTAATGTAAACATCCCATTGTTTTTTGCTCGTTTGTTTAGCGTCAATGGATAAAACAATACATTGGGAGCCGAATTTTAATGCAGCATCTTTAATTAAATTGGGATTTTTTACAGCTGCACTATTAACGGAAACTTTATCAGCACCAGCGCGTAATACACGATGAATATCATCAACTGTTCTAATCCCACCGCCAACTGTAAAGGGGATAGTAATTTCTTTTGCGATATTTTCAATAACATCGAGAAAGATATCACGCTCCTCATTAGAGGCAGTTATATCATAAAAGACAAGCTCATCAGCACCAGCTTCGTTATACTTTTTAGCTAGTTCTACAGGATGTGCAATGTCTTGAATATCTTTAAATCTTTTTCCTTTTACAACCCGACCTTTATCGACATCTAAACAAGGGATAATTCGTTTAGCTAGCATGTGTCACAGCCTCCAAGCTTGCTTTTAATGTGAGAGAGCCGTCATATAATGCTTTTCCGATAATTGCTCCATATACATTCATCTTTTTTAACGTAACTATATCGTCAATCGTAGTCACTCCACCAGAAGCGATGATATTGATCGAAGTAGCCTGTTGCATACGTGTAAGCTCCTTTATGTTTGGACCTTTTAGCATGCCGTCCTTTAAAATATCGGTATAAATGGTGGTCTCTAAGCCTTTCTGTTCCAATTCTTTAACTAATTGGACAGCAGTGATCGTACTCGTTTCTGTCCATCCGTCTGTAGCGACTAAACCATTTCGTGCATCGATAGATACAACCGTTTGGCTTGGATAATTCACAATCGCAGCATGTAAGAAATCCGGATCTTTAATTGCTGCTGTTCCAAGAATGACTCTATCAATACCTGCATTTAAATAAGTTTCCATTGTTGTTAAACTGCGAATTCCACCGCCAACTTGAACAGGAATATTGGTTTTTTTGGCAATGTCTTTAATGATCGCTGCATTTTGGGATTCGCCTGATTTAGCACCATCCAGATCAACAATATGCAAATAGAGAGCCCCTTCATTTTCCCATTCTTTAGCTACTTTTACTGGTGAATCGCTATAAACGTTGACCTTATTATAATTTCCTTGGGTAAGTCGTACACATTTTCCGTCTTTAATATCAATTGCCGGAAAAATAATCATAACATCATCTCCCTGACGTTTTCTAACAGTTTTAAACCGATATCTCCGCTTTTTTCTGGATGAAACTGCATACCGATTATGTTACCCTGCTGAACAATAGCAGGTATTGTTCCAGCATAATCACAGGTTGCGATTAACGTATTTTCTGCATATTCCTTAACTGCATAAGAGTGGACAAAATAGACGAAGGAATATTCAAGAATTTGGTTTACTAAAGGGCTGCTTTGATGTTTAGAGAGCGAATTCCATCCCATATGTGGCACTTTTACTTTACCGGTAATTTTGCTAACGCGTCCCTTTAACAATCCAAGACCTTCAGCTTCTCCATCTTCTTCACTTATTTCATAGAACAGCTGCATCCCTAAACAAATACCAAGTACCGGCTTTCCATTATCTGCTTCTCGTTTAATAATCTCAGTTAAGCCTTGATTGTTTAATGCCTGCATTGCATCTTGAAAGGCACCGACACCTGGTAAAATAATTGCATCGCTCGTGGCAATGACCGTTTCATCTATCGTAATTTGTGGAGACAATCCTACTTTCTCTAATGCAAATTGGAGACTTTTTATATTACCGGATCCATAATCGATAATTGCAATCATATGATTTCTTCCCTTCAGCTGTTCAGAATAGTAAAACATTATTTTGTCTGTTTTATGTTAAATATTTGCTATCGCCAAACATAGTTAACGCTCAGTATAACTAATAGGTTGCAAGTAAATTGCTACTCGTTTAGTTGTATAGAAAAAGATAGCCGTTTGTTCATGGCGGATAATTTGTTTGAGAGTAGCTTCATCGTCTAGCTTAAGCGCTCAAGCGACTAGCAAACTTCGATCTCCTTCCTACGATAAGTCATCATCGGCTCTCTATGTCGCCGTGATTTCTTTATCTCGTCAGAAGTTCTCCAGTTTGTACGTCGCTAAGCGAGTGCTTTTGCTTTTTTCTGGAACGAAAGGTTAGAGACTCCCTTTGGTTGAAGGAATGCCTTTAATTCGTTCACTTTTTTGCGTCGCAATGTCCAAAGCACGACCGAAACTTTTAAAAATAGATTCAATCATATGATGCGTGTTTTTGCCATATACATTGTGAATGTGCAATGTCACCTTTGCATTGCTGGCAAATGCTTGGAAAAACTCCTCCACTAACTCAGTGTCAAAATTCCCTACTTTTTCCTTTAAGCCCGTTGCTTGATAAACTAAATAGGCGCGTCCGCTAATATCAAGAGAAACCGTAGAAAGTGCTTCATCCATTGGTGTTGTTATACTTGCATAGCGGGTGATGCCGGCTTTATTTCCCAGAGCTTGGCGAAAAGCTTCACCTAATGCAATTCCGACGTCTTCAACCGAATGATGCTGGTCTACTTGTAAATCTCCATTACAAACGACTTGTAAATCGAATAGTCCGTGCTTTGTTAAAAGAGTAAGCATATGATCAAAAAAACCTATCCCTGTTTGAATTGAACTTTCACCTGTTCCATCAATCGATAGCTTCAACGATATATCCGTTTCTGTAGTCGTTCGACTTATTTCATAACTTCGCATCGGTTAATTTTCCTCCTTCCGAATTTGGACAGATTGAGCGTGAGCGGTTAGCTGCTCGGTGTTGGCTAATTCGATAATGGGATCGGCTGTTTTCAGTAACGCTGCTTTGTCATAGTAAATGACACTTGATTTTTTCATGAAATCATACACACCAAGCGGAGAAGCGAAGGCAGCTGTCCCATTTGTCGGAAGCGTATGATTAGGCCCCGCGACATAATCGCCTAATGCCTCTGGAGCATAATGACCCAAGAAAATGGCACCAGCATTGTGAATATAGCCAAGTTGTTCCAGTGGTTGCTCAATCATCAGTTCCAGATGCTCTGGAGCTATATCATTTACAATGTCAAAGGCCTCTCTAAGTGAATCAACAACAATCATTTTTCCTTGATCGTTTAGGGATTGGTTAATAATTTCCTTTCTGGCCAGTTTCTTGGATTGCCTAAGTAATTCCTGGTGAATATTATTTGCTTGCTGATTACTTGTCGTAATACAAATTGCTCTGGCTGCTTCATCATGCTCTGCCTGCGATAGTAAGTCAGCAGCAACAAAATCGGCTCTCGCTGTTTCATCAGCTACGATACAAATCTCGCTTGGCCCTGCAATCATATCAATTGCTACATCACCATAGACCCATTTTTTGGCATTAGCGACAAAGGCGTTACCCGGACCGGTAATTTTTTGTACTTTTTCTACGGTTTCCGTTCCGTAAGCAAGTGCAGCAATCGATTGTGCGCCGCCCATTTTATAAATTGTCTCTACTCCCGTTATTTCAGCTGCTACTAATACATATGGATTAATACGTCCATCGGGTTGAGGCGGAGTTGTTAAATAAATATGTTTTACTCCGGCTATTTTAGCGGGTATCACATTCATTAAGACGCTGGAAGGATATGCTGCTTTTCCTCCGGGAATATAAATACCTACCTTTTCTAAGGGCGTTATCTTTTGTCCGATAATTTTTCCAGGTTCACTCGTATCAAACCAAGACTTTTCTAACTGCTTTTCATGAAAACGTGCAATATTTTTCGCAGCTTCTGTGAGCGCTGTAACAAATGAGGTAGAAACGGATTTTCGTGCTTCGGTAAATTCTTTACGCGTAACAGAAAGCTGGTTTATTTTCACCCCATCGAATTGTTCGGTAAAGGATTGTATTGCTCGATCTCCATGCTTTTTCACCTGATGAATAATAGATAAGACTGTTTGGTTAATTTTTTCATCAAATGGATTTAATGCTTCTGATGATTGGTTTTCCCAATATTCTGCAGCAGTTAAGTGTTGCATCTTGATTCCTCCAAGTTCTTTTTCAGTTTTTTAATAAATGGCTGAATATGTTCTGCTTTCATCGCAAAGCTTGCTTTATTAACAATTAAGCGGGTGCTAATTGGTTTTACCTTTTCCAATATGACTAAACCATTCTCCCTTAATGTATTACCTGTTTCGACGATATCAACGATAACATCTGACAGACCGATTAGTGGTGCCAACTCAACGGAGCCATTCAGTTTTACAACATCGATCGCTTTTCCTTTACGAGCAAAATGTTTTTTGGCTACAGTAGGATATTTGGTTGCGATCGTTAATGGTTGAACCGAATCAAGGCTTTGGCCTGGCTTTCCGGCAACGGCAAATTCACATTGCCCTATTTTTAAATCGAGTATTTCATAAATATCCGCTTTCGATTCTAAAATATTATCCTTACCGACAATTCCTATATCAGCAGCGCCTTTTTCCACGTAAGTAGGTACATCGACAGCTTTGACAAAAATCAGCTTTATTGATTTATCGCTGTTGTAAAAAACAAGTTTTCTGCTAGAGGGTGTTAAATCGGTAAACGTAATTCCTACCTTTTTCAATAATGTGATCGTTTGATCAGCTGTTCTCCCCTTCGCTACAGCTATTGTGAGAGCTACCATTTATCGCTTCTACCCCCTATTTTTAGAGTATGGTTAATAATTCAGATGGATGGTTAAATTCATACGTTTTAGCTTTATATTTCAACATTGACATTGTTGGTTTATAAATTATAATTCTAGTAGATTCAGAGATCCGCTCTGGTAAATCAGTTAATGGCTTGCTAATTACGGCATAATCTTGATCCCGTAAATAAAATGCAGCTGTTAAAGCTTCCTTTTGCTGTGTAAGTTCATAATAGATATAAATGGTTGTATCGATGTTTGATGCTTCCAGTAAATGATGTCGTTGAGCTGCTCCTAATAATAGGTCAACATCAAAGGCAAAGCCGATTGCTGGAAGATCGGTACCGAAACGGTCTCCTAAATGATCGTATCTTCCTCCCATAACTACAGGCTTTCCTACTTGATCAACAAACCCTTGAAAAATAATATTCGAATAGTAATTCATATCATTAATCAGTCCAAGGTTAAAGATAATATCATCTGTTAGCTCATAAGCTTGCAGAATATGATAGACATCCATTAAATAAGTTAATTCTGCTTGGACCTTACTATTTAGCCCATATTCCTTTACTTCGTCCATAACTGCCTCAGGCTTTCCATAGAGAAACGGGATGTACTCAATAGCATTTTTTATAGCAATGTCAATTGTTAAAGACTGTAAGTAGTTCGTCATTTCTGTTATATTTTTTGTTTTAATAAAACCTTGTATTTCAGTGATTTCTTTTTCCGATAATGCTGATTGCGCTATTAATGCTTTAAAAAAACCTGCATGACCGATTTCAACTTTGAATGTCGGAAAACCACAGTCTTTTAACGTATGAATGGCTAATGCGATAACTTCTGCATCAACTGCTGGTGTACGAGTGGCAAAACATTCGATTCCAGCCTGCGTCCTTTCTTTTTCATCATCGCTTTGACTGTGCCGAAACACATCCATAACATAAAAAAAACGTTTGTTGGTTCGTGTCTGTGTCGGGCTTACAGCCATTCGTTGTGTAATGGGAATGGTGGCATCCGGGCGGAGAACAAGAACCTTTCCTGCTGTATCAATAAATTTAATCATCTCCTCTGTATTAACCATGACAGGTTTAGATGCGTACAAATCATAGGGTTCAAAGGTAGTGGTTTGTATTTGACTATATCCATATGTTCTAAAGCGCTGCTTTAAAATGGCAAGCAGTTCTTCTCGCTGTTGAAAGTGCCCGACCTCGTTTCCCCGATAGAAGTGATTTATTAAAGGCTGCATTCGTCATACTACTCCCTTCCGCTATCATTTGTTAACAAGCTATGATAAAGTGAAACTTCATTCAGTAGGAGTTTTCTTCCATCTCCTACTGAATGTTAGTACCGCAAGGGTATGACCTAAAGGCCCTTGAACGAATCGGGCATTTAGGTGCCGTTTTCTCCTACTTAAACCCTTTTATATCAACTCGAGGCTCTTGAAGTGGGAGTCTTACGGCACCTTACATGCGGGATAAAATAAATTTATCGCTTTATCAATTTATCGCTTCATCTAAGTAAAGTTATATAGTATTCTAATAATTATAGAAAAAAAAGTCAACCAAAGGGAGCGAATTTTTTTATGTTTGACTATCATTTACACAGTGATTTTTCAGCTGACTGTGATACGCCAATGGAGAAAACGGTGGAAACAGCAATCAAACTAGGCTTAAAAGAAATTTGTTTTACGGAGCATATCGATGAAGATTATCCAGATCCAACGATCGACTTTATGTTAGATTTACCTGCTTATGATAAAAAAATCAAGGCAATGCAAAGCAACTACAAGGATCGTATAAAAATTCGAAAAGGATTGGAAATCGGTGTTCAACCACATCTATTAAACAATTGCCAAAAAATTATTGATGCCGAGCAATTTGATTTTGTCATTTGCTCCATGCACACTACTGGAAAAAAAGCACTGCACTCAGGCGATTTTTTTACGGAGCGAACAATTGATGAAGCCTATCTGCAATATTATGAAGAGCTTCTGTACTGCATTACTTATTTTAAGGGGTTTCAAGTGTTAGGACATCTTGATTTGGTAAGACGGTATACGAAAGGAAAGGAAGTTAAGAAAGATTTCCATGATGTAATGGAACAAATCTTTAAAACAATTATTCCAGATGAAAAAGGGATTGAAGTAAATACATCTGGCTTTCGTTACGGGCTATCAAGTGCCATGCCAAGTGCTGATATTCTCAAATTATATAAGCAATGTGGTGGAGAGATCATTACGGTTGGTTCGGATTCACATACAGCCTCAACGGTTGGAAAAGGAATTCAAGAAACGATGGAGTTGTTAAACAGGATTGGATTTAAATATGTAACAACATTTGAAAATAAACAGCCAATTTTCCATAGAATCTAATCATTTCATGTGTCTTAAAGGAGCCCAAAGCCTATACTATAGATAAAGGACTTTTTTATTGTTAAGGAAATTATATCCGTTTCTACATTGTCGATAATTTTTTTAAAAAATAGTTTTGTCCAGCTGAAGCGCATAAGCTGTAGCAAACTTCGAGTTTCTTCCAAGTCAACATCGGCCTGAATCTAAAGGAAGGCCGGCTAAAAGCGGGCTTGCCGTAAAGCGTCGGCATACCACTGTTTTAGAGGCATGTTTTCTTTATCCCGAATATATGGATTCGTATTTCTTTCATTTCAGAACTTCGCTTATAAAGGACTTTATGAGGGGAACGGTTCCTAAATCCCCGATTGGTTCATCTAACATTTCTTGGTAAAAGCATTCCAAGAAATGAAGTTTCACTTTATCCCGGATGTAAGGATCCGTATTTTTCTCATTTCAAAAATGTACTAATGGATGTTGCGAACATGATGAGAAAAACGGTTCCTAAATCCCCGATTGGTTCATCTAACATTCCCTGGAAAAAGCATACCAAGAAATGAAGTTTTACTTTATCCCGGATGTAAGGATCCGTATTTTTCTCATTTCAAAAATGTACTAATGGATGTTGCGAACATGATGAGAAAAACGGTTCCTAAATCCCCGATTGGTTCATCTAACATTTCTTGGTAAAAGCATTCCAAGAAATGAAGTTTCACTTTATCTCATCAGAAGTACTCAGCTTGTACATCGCTAACCAAGCGCTTTAAGTTTTTGTTTTAGTAAATTTGGAAATGAAGTGACGACAGATAGCTAAAGTATGAGTCAACTACAGGTTACTTACGTTCGAAGCTCGTGCTGGCTAAGGCTCCTTCCCTTTTTATGGAATATAGTTTTTTAGACAATCTTATTTTAGGGGGAAAATAAACTTCTTCCATGTTATAATAAAAAAGGTGCCCGCTGCAACAGTTTTAAGTTATGGTAGGCAAACAAAATAAAACAACATCCTATCTGTCCCGGAGCCGAACTTAAGGATATATAACAGATTACAAAAGGCAAATAGATGGGAAAGAATAAGGAAGATTATTTTGAGAAATAAAATCATCAGTATCGCATCGTTTAGTCTAGTCATCATTGGGTTTATTTCAATTTTAGCTATACCAAACAGGGCAATCTCAGATTTTGATAAAATTCGTCCAACATTGTTTGTGCATGGATATAAAGGAACAGAAAACTCATTTGGGTTTATGCTGGAACGATTTGAGCATGAATATAAATGGGGAGACAAAGCTCTTGTTTATTATGTAACAAAGCAGGGGGTCGTACAAAAATATCATCCTCGTTTAGGAAGGAAAAAGCCGATGTTTGTTCAGGTCATATTTGCGCAAAATCGTGCCAGTTTTGAGCTAACAGCTAGTTGGTTAGCTAATGTTTTACAGGATATGAAAAAAGTATATGGTGTAAATGATGTTAATATTGTTGGTCATTCTATGGGGGGAATTGTAGCTTTAAAATATATAAAGCAATTTCGTGGGGAGCAATTTCCTTCTGTGCATAAATTTGTCACCTTAGGAAGTCCATTTGATGGAATCTACAGCGAAGAATATTTTCAAATTCACCGTGATCCTGCAGCGACCGACTTACGCCCTGATTCTCCTGCACTAAAGTTTTTACGAAAGCGGCCTTTTCCAAAGCATACGCAAGTACTAAGCATCAGTAGTACCGGAGACGCTATTGCGGTACCGGAGAGCGTTCGCTCGTTAAGAGAGATCGTACCAAGTGCACAATTAACTGAGAAAGTTATTGAAAATAAACAGTTAGGTCATAGTGATCTGCATGAAAGCAGAAGGGTAGACCAACTCATTTATGAATTTTTGTGGCAAGATCAAGTTAACGTGGAATCGAAGACGCCATCATCTTTCCGCTAAGTCCAATTTAATAAAAGCGAAGAAACAAAAGGAATAGTCTAAATGTCCCGATTATTTGACTCGGGACCTCAGAAAAGTCTTTGCCAGCAATACATCGCAATTTTAGCCTTGTTCTACTTCAGGTAGAAAAACGCACCTGAAAGAAGTCTCACTTTATTATATGTTTATATAGAAGCGTGAATAAAAGTTAAAGGAATGATACGTGTGGGCTTGAATCATCATATATACAATAAATTATTAAAAATTACATCCCAGAAAAATGTGATGGTGGATGAGAAATTAAAAAATCATACGTATACCCGATTAGGGGGAAAAGCTGATTTTTTAGTGACACCAGAGACTTATAAAGAAGTACAAGAAATTGTAAAACTAGCAAATAATGAAAACATTCCCTTTACATTGCTGGGAAATGGATCCAACTTAATTGTAAAAGATGGTGGTATCCGCGGGATTGTTATGAATTTACAACGGCTGACTGATATTTCCACGACAGATACAACTATCGTAGCTCAAAGTGGAGCACGAATTATTGATGTCTCAAGAGAAGCATTGGCACATAGTTTGTCTGGACTGGAGTTTGCCTGTGGCATCCCAGGATCAGTTGGTGGGGCTTTATTTATGAATGCCGGCGCTTACGGTGGTGAAATAAAAGATGTATTGGTTAGCACCAAAGTAGTTGATAAAAAAGGGGATATCCAAATTTTAACTGCCGATCAATTAGATCTTGACTATCGTACCAGCAATATTCCTGAGAAGGGATATATTGTGTTAGAAGCTACTTTTTCGTTAAAAAAAGGCAATTATGAAGAAATTAAAGCAATTATGGATGATCTTACTTACAAGCGTGAATCAAAGCAGCCCCTGGAGTATCCATCTTGTGGCAGTGTGTTTAAACGACCACCAGGATATTATGCAGGGAAGTTGATTCAAGATAGTGATTTACAAGGAAAGCAGATCGGTGGCGCGCAAGTATCTTTAAAGCATGCAGGCTTTATCGTAAACATAGATAATGCTACAGCGAGTGAATACATTGCTCTTATCCATCACGTACAAGAAACGGTTATGAAAAAATTTGGAGTAAAATTGGAACGTGAAGTGAAAATTATTGGTGAAGATCCTCAATAACATTGGAAAAGCGGCAATCAGCACATGGTTGGTTGTCGTTTTTACATATTAGGAACACATTAAGTTTAAGGATAGTGACTGAAATGTCTTCAGAAATGACAGTTAAACCGAGTCGCCAGCAAAATTTTTTACTCAGCTTTTTTCCATATCAGAAAGCATTATGAGGGTTTTTTTATCCCGTATGTAAGGTGCCGTAAGACTCCCACTTCAAGATCCTGAGTTGGTACAAAAGGGTCTAAGTGGGAGAAAACGGCACCTAAATGCCCGATTCGTTCAAGGGCCTTTAGGTCATACCCTTCTAGGTACTAACATTCAGTAGGAGATGGAAGAAAACTCCAACTGAATGAAGTTTCACTTTATTATTGATCAGTCGCTAGCATTTAAGATTATTATTGGTTGTGATGGGGGGAACAGCAGTAAAGTTTTATTGGAAAGCAGAACTCGATAACTAGTTGTTAATTTATAAATACTCACAATAAATAGACTTTAGCGTATGATTAGAGTGGAGATAAAAGATTCGACTATCTCTTGTTTGGAAACTCATTAGGAAGCAGTACATAAAGGCTAATAGATTTTAGTCTTTAATTAGTGGTATAGAGGGTGCTTTAACTTGTATCCATCCCCATGAAAGGTTGCGTATTAGTATTTTCATTTATTTTAAATGCAGTAAATTCAAAAAATCGATACAGCATATATAAAAGCTGAGTTTGATTATTACATAATAGAAAGATACGTTTACGTGGTAATGAATAGTGGTTGGATAGCAGAAGAATTAGTTAGCATCTAGAAGAGGATAAGTAGTTATATTACTTAGCATTATAGTAAGGAAAGTACAATTGTAACGATGCATGAAAATACGAAGGAACACGAACTATTACGTAATCTTAAAAAATCAAAAAGTTCGATTGTACGGAGATTATTTAAGAGAATCATCCCCAGGTAAAAAATCTCCGCTTATTATATTGAAATAATAAATAGGATTTTTATGTTGAGAAATACAAATCAGTAAGACGACTAAAAACAAAATCTCAAAGAAAATATCAATTTTCCTTGAGATTTTTTACATCAGAAGATAGGTTTTAGCAAAAAATTATTCTACGTTATGTAAATTTTAATGTTCAATGTATAAATGCTACTAGGCAGTCTATTGCCCCAAACGCTTAAAGCAAACCAAATTTTTTATTGCTTGTTGCTTGTGACTTCTGTGAGGATACTAGACGACCTGTTCGGTGTAGTTTAGACATGTTGAGGTATGTAGTCTACAGAACGAGTGTTTTTCTTTTTCAAGGGCAATAAAAAGTTGACAGCGATACATTACGATTTCAAGGAGGTTACGACCTAAGGTTTTTTTCACCTCTTTTTTGAACACGCACTAGCAAATCACACATTTTGGTAATTTCTCCATTTTCATAGTATCAGATATCACGTAAATATATAAGGAAAATACAAATTTCCCGTAATTATGCTCGAAAGCGGTGTAAGAATTCGCGCAGTCGTTCATTGTCGGAATGCTCAATAACTTCACTGGCCGTGCCTTGTTCAGCAATAACTCCTTTATCTAAAAAAAGAACTTTGTCTGCTATATCTAGTGCAAAGTCCATCTCATGTGTAACAAGAACCATTGCCATATCATCGTTTTTTGCAATATCGCGAATAACACTTAGTACTTCCCCAACTAATTCCGGATCCAGAGCTGAAGTTACCTCATCAAACAATATGACTTTTGGTCGCATTACAAGAGCTCGGGCCATTGCTACGCGCTGTCTTTGACCACCTGAAAGTTGACTTGGATAATGATTTATTTTATCCCCTAAGCCAACACGCTCTAACATTTCCAGAGAACGTTTTTTTGCTTCACTCTTTGCTTCTTTCTTTACATGAACTGGAGCAGTCATACAATTTTCTATAATTGTCATATGTGGAAACAGGTTAAAATGTTGAAAGACCATACCAATATCTCCACGGACTTTTCGTAAATGCTTTTCATTGGCAGGAACCAGTTTCCCTTTTTTCTTCATTTTCCATAAATTTGTCCCGTTTACGATAATATCACCTGAAGTAGGTTGTTCCAGTGTCATAAGCATTCTAATGATTGTTGTTTTTCCTGAACCGCTTGGCCCGATAATAGCAACTTTCTCTGCTGGTCTAATATCTAAGTCAATTCCTTTCAATATATTGACATCTCCAAATGATTTGTGGACGTCATTAAATGTAACTATTGGTTCTGTCATTACGCTGTCGCTCCTTTACTTCTAGTCAAAGCTTCATTTTGATCGTTCAGCTTAAGCGATTGAGCTGTAGCAAACTTTACTCTTCTTCCTACGATACGTTAACATCGACTCGAATCTAAAGGAAGGCCGACTAAAAGCGGGCTTGCTTCCAATGTGGGCATGTTTCCTTTATTCCGAATGTGAGGATCCGTATATTCCTCATCTGAAAAATCTACTTATTATTTTACGAACATGATGAGAGAAACCGCTCCTAAATTCCGATTTCTCAAGTTAACATTCTAAGAGAAAAGCACTCCTTGAATGAAGTTTCCCTTTATCCCGCATGTAAGGTGCCGTAAAACTACACCTTAGAGAATACGGAGAAGTTTAAATTGGGGATAACGCACCTAAATGCCCGATTGTTCATCTAACATTTCTTGGGAAAAGCATTCCAGGAAATGAAGATTCCCTTTATCCAATCAGAAGTTCTCCAGTTTGCCCGTTGCTAACTCGAGCACTTCTAGCTTTTATTCTCAAAGCGTCGGTTCAACCTTTTTTTCAGTTTGTTTATAATTATAGCAGAAGGATAACTCAAACCGAACGAGTAACTAGAGTAGAAGAAAATATGAAGCGGGCTTATAAAAGAATAGATGATTTCGCTACAGATTAAACGGCTAGTCCAATCGGGCAAGCCGTTTTTTAAATATTTTATATTAAAAGGAGGAATTTTTGTGAAAATCAATTGGAAAGTAAGAGTAAAAAAGAAATCTTTTTGGTTGACCTTAGTTCCTGCTGTTGTTTTTTTGGTACAAACTATAGGTAATTGGTTTGGCTATGACATAGCAGTAGAATTAATCAAAGAAGAAGCTACGAAATTTATCAATGCAGTTTTTGCTGTGCTAGTTATTTTGGGTATTGTTAATGATCCTACCACAAGTGGACTAAGTGACAGCGAACAAGCTCTAAATTATATTAAACCTAGAAAAGATAATAAAGATGTTAATTAAAGCGCTCATTCAATGGGCGCTTTTTATACTATAGGAAAGTATAAAACTTTATGGTTTATAGTATAAGAAAAACTATAGTTTTCGCCATAAAGACTTGGCGACAAGCCAGTTTTTCTAATATAAAATATTTTAATGGGAGAGGTACGTAATGGGACATATTATTGATGCTTCACATTACCAGGCATTATCTAGTATAAGTTGGCAAAACAGGTTGGTGTGTACATCGAACATCATTTATATCAAAAGTTTAATATAGATGTTAGTGATTTTAATGCTGTATGGATTCCTCATTACGGAGCCAATAACGGTAGACCAACAAGGAAATCGATATACGATTGCAATCTGCACCAATATACGGATTGTGGTCACTTAGACGGTTATATAGAAAAATTAGTTTTTAAACCGGATTATTAGTAACAAAGTGTTATCTTACTTTACAGACGGCAAACAATAATTAAAAAATTAGCCAGTAAATCTAGCGGTGAAGTCGGATACATCAAATGTATATTTAGTAAATCTGGCGACATGTTGAGTGGTATTGTAAAACGTATGACACAACAGTCGCAAAGCTGGTATGGATTAACGATATAAAGAATCCGAATAAAATGCCAGAAAATCAAACTAACAGGTCCCACTGCCAAAAAATCGAGTGCAATATACCCCACGGAAATCTGGTGATACGATAAGTAAGCTGACAGCTAATATAGCAGCGCTCTGTCATGGATAAAGCATTGGAATAATTCTTCTAATCTAAATAAAATTTACATTGGTCAGAAATTGTGTGTTAAATAACATAATCCCCTCTTTATTGAGGGGATTCCAAGGGGGGAGGCTTATAAGTTTTCTCCCTTTTAGTTTGTCCTCAGAAATAAAAAATATGTATAAAAATAAACCGAGAAACCAACAATACAATGGAATCTAATATCGAAGGAGGGATACTTATGTCACAACAACAGATCCAACAAGCATTGCAACAGATTGCTCAAATTGCTCAACAATTAGAACAACAGGAGCATCAAAATGCACAGCAACTTCAACAAGGACAACAACAAGGTGCACAACAAACAATGGCGCAACATGAAATGAATGCAGTACAACAATTACAGCAAATTCAACAACTAGTTCAACAATGCCAACAACAATTGAATCAATAGTACTGGATATCAGGTTCTTAGCCAATACCCTGTCATCTGATAGGGGGTTAAAATATTTTACTATTTTCAACCCCCATCAACATTCTATGCATAGTTAAGTATCGATTTTTTTAGTTTTTACACTTAGTGTGAATATAAAAAATAGTCCTATAAAAAGACTATTCGTCATATGGTTTGTTTTTTCTCAGTTGCTAAACTATTTTTTTTGACACAATAACCTAATCCCCTCTTGTTGAGGGGCTATACATAGGAAAGAGAACAGAACTGGCTTGATAATCCAGTTCTGTTGTTTGTGTTTTTCTATAAAAATTAATTTCGAAAACCAGCTTTTTTTAATTCTTCTAATTTACTTCCTCTCACTTCTTACAGAACCGCACCCGAGCAAGGGCATCACGAATAAGAACATGTAATTTATTTCTGTCTTCTTAAAAGCAGCTATAGTAAAGAGTTACAGTTCATTATACGAATCAACGAGATGCTGTTCGTGACTGAGATACGTTTGATAATCCTGTTGAATCGATTCTGACAATCCGCTCTTTAAGGCGCGTTTCATCACAATCGGATGCCAGTAGGGGACAACACCGATAAGTCCGTTTTTATCACAGTCTACGAATGCCCTAAATTCAGTCCGCAATGGCATGCCGTTATAAATCGTTGGATTATCTTCCACATCTTCAATGTATTCACGCACGACAAGATCCACTGTGTGACCAGCGCCGACGGTCATAGCAAAGTTATTAATGACCTGGAAGTATTCACCCATCTCACGCGGCTCGGAACACTTGGCATTAGCGAATTGGAATTTACTCGAAAACGTACCGGTTTTGATAAAGTAGGTCTTGTCGTCTTCAAGGTCGAACTGGTCAAAGATAAATTGATTAAATAAGTCCTTATCTGCTTGTGACGTTTCCGGATATTCTAGCCGAATAAACTGAGTCATTTCGATCGGCAGGCGCATGACTTTCGTGTCCGGCGTTTTCAACTCAGTGTCGCTTTTAGCAAGCGCCTTTTCAATTGCTGGGTACCAATTGTATAAACTATTTGGGTTTTCTGCAAAACGTTTGTACGTCTTTTCAGTCAAGTCACTCACGCTGAGTAGGCGGGAGAGTAAGCCTTCCTGTTCGGGATGGTTTTCTAAGTCCGCCACGATCTGATCTACATCGAAGCCATCGGTTTTTGCGATAAAACCAGGACGAATTGCGCGGCGTGCCACCGGTGCCTGGAATCGTTTGGCCTCTCCGAGAGCATATCCTTGGATGGGTAGTGGCTGCCTTCGTTAAGTCGAGCTGGTTTTTGGGATGCTTGTTGTGTTTTAGATAAATATTGATTTTCCATGAGAATCGCTCCTTTTGATTTAAGTCTTTGTTCAATTTATTGGTGCGACTCGGCGCACGGTTTTGATTTTTTGTGTATTGGGTATGTATATGTTGCGCGTATGGTGTGAGTGGGGGGATGAAGTGGGAGGTAAGGTGTCACATTTTGTATGTATCACGAATTGCACATCATGCGCATACAATACTAAACGCTTGTTGTGTGCTATATATGCGTGATATGCACAAATGATGTACACTCACTGAAAAAAGAAAACCGGCACGGAGATCTCCGTGCCGGTATTCAACAGTTAATATAATTTCCGAGATGCATACAAAACAACTATACCGATGCAACCTTTCACTAAAACCCATGTTTAAGTTTAACATTTTCATAGTTTTCCTTGTAAACCCGGCGATATCGTTTGCACTTACCAAAACAATCCACTAATCTAAATTTTTCAAGTCTCTTTTAAACTAAGAGCGAAGTATGTCCAAAAATGATATTTCTTGAGTTCGTTCAAGCGAGAATCTTCCAAATTGTTATCATAAACGCCTTATTTTTGCATTGAAACAAAAAAATGCTTCGGTTTGATATCAGTTTAAGCCTTAACTTGGAGGTATGATAATTCAGGTTAAATATTGGCTAAAGATAGTAAAAGGAACAAAAGCTGTAAAAGTGCAGCTTTAGAATAAAGTCCGGTTTATAAAAAGGTTAAACAGTTTTCAGAATTATATGTTATAATTAATTTACTATGAAAATACCAAATTTTTAATTTAGGAGGATGACATGTGGTCAGAAAGAAAATGTTAGGTTGTATCTTAGGGATATTATTAATTCCGTTTATACTTGGGAGTGCTCCAGTTTCTGCTGAAGAAACTAATTCAAGTATGGAGGAAATTCAATCAGCTGTAACTATATATGACAATGAGGGCAATTTAGTTGAACCATTAGTTGAACCAAATGACAATCTAATATCACTTCTAGCTGCAACTGCACCAACAAAAGTTAAATATCTTAATAACTCAGCGACTTACCAATCAAATGGTTTTTCTGGATCTGGCCGTAGATATAGCGGGTATACTTTTACAACAAAAAACGCTTCTGGTAAGTTTAAACTTACCTTTAAAAAAGGAGGGTTTGGTGTTAATACGCACACTTGGGCCTCGAGTCCATTAGACGTATCTGAATCTTATAATCTTCCATTGAGTGGGTCACCATATACACTTATTACAAAAAAGTATTTCTATTTTCTTGTAGATAATCCAAAGAAGGGACAAACATATAAGGTATCGGCAATCAAATAATTCTTAAGAAGTGTTAGAAAGGAGGTCCTTATGAAAAAACGTATTTTTATTATGCTAATTATGATAGCTAGCATAATTGGAACTTTTGCTTATTATTCAAATTCGAAAGAACCGATTGAGAAAACTATCGTAATTGATAAAAATGGGAAGGTAATAGAACCACTTAGTGGCGATAACGATAACTTGGGTCATTGATACAGGCTTAATTTTGGAATTAATAATAGTAACCGTTGTGGGATAAGAGGTTTAGTTTGATATTTTAGGGCTGCCACTAAGGCAGTCCTTTTAATACAACAATTGCTATGCGTAAGGTGCAAGACGGTGAAAAAACTACTACTATCCCTGTTATAGGTAATAACAGTTTAAGAAGATCGGAAACAAATGAGATCGGTGTACACTTTCCACAAGACATTTTAAAAGCACCCTTACGCTTTTTCAAATGTTTAATGCTCTCTAATTTTATTCATCTTTTCATGTGAAAGGCTAACTCTCAACAGTGTTAAATTCTTTCGGCTACAACACTGTTTCAAATTCTGCCACAGTTTGCTTTACAACAACTCACTAACCTCTTTCGTATGTCTTGATCGCCGATCTCTCTTAAATGGAGTAAATCATTATAATCACGTTCATTCATAATAGCCCACGAAAATGTTATAACAGGGATAGATCTAATGCAACCATCAAAAAGGAGGAGTTCGGTATGGATAAAATGGTATTAGAAGTGCAAAAGTGGCTAAACAAAACGTATAAGGGGAAAAATGGGTATAAAACCATTCCGGAAAATGGAAAAACAGGTAATACAACAGTAGGGGCTCTTATTATTGGCTTACAAATAGAGCTTGGTATACCAAATCCGGTACCAACATTTGGCCCGGCAACGTCTAGAAAATTCCCTGGCTTAGCAAGACAGGAAAGGGGTGCGAAACCAAATAATTTAATTAAAATTCTTCAAGGTGGATTCTGGTGTAAAGGTTATAATCCAGGGGGATTTTCAGGTAATTTCTTTGGAGACACGGAGAATAAAGTTAAAGATTTTGAAAAGGATGTTGGGATTGAACCAACTGGGTTTGTTGATGCAAAACTTATGAAAGCAATATTAAATACAGATGGATTTGTATTAAGTCGTAGTTCCGGACGGCCACATGTTAGAGAAATACAACAATCGCTCAATAGGGAATACAGTAAATATTTTGATTATATACCGACGAATGGTATTTATGAAAGGAAGACAAACAAAGCTTTAATATACGCTTTACAGCATGAAGAAGGTATTGGTCATATAGCAAATGGAAATTTTGGACCTGCAACTATCGAAAATTGCCCTACGTTAAGCTATGGGAATGCACCAGCGAACTTTACAAGAATTTTGCAGTGGTCGCTTGCCTGTAACGATCCTTTATACGACCCATATCCTTATAATGGGGATTTCAGTCCCCAAGTAGAAACGGCTGTAAATTTGTTTAAGGAGTTTATGACTCTACCTCCTAACGGGGTCGCTGATATGCCGACTATTAAGCAATTACTAACAAGCAATGGTTATACAGGACGTCCAGCAATCGCTTGTGATGCGTCTACCGTTATTGATCATAAAACCGTTAAAACGCTACGTGATTATAACTATCAGATTATCGGTCGCTATTTAACAGGTAATGTGGCCACTGACGCTGGTCTTCGTTCAAAAGCAATGACTCATGAGGAACTAAAGATTCTTGCAGTAAATGGTATACGCGTCTTTCCAATATACCAAGATGGAGGTTATTATCATGAATACTTTGTACCAGGAAAAGGCACGGAGGATGCATGGAAAGCCATTAGAGCGGCATACGAGCTTGGATTCCCATCTGGTACAACGATTTATTTTGCTGTTGACTACGACGCTTATGATTTTCAAGTAAGGGGTAATATTATTCCTTATTTAGCAGAAGTGCGTTCTGTGCTCGATATCACTAAAGGAGGAGACTTACCAGAATACAAGCTAGGTGTTTATGGCTCTCGTAACACCTGTATACAAGCGCAATCAAATAGCAGTGTGTTAGCGGATTACAGTTTTGTGGGAAACATGTCTACAGGTTATAGTGGTAACTTAGGATTTCCCATGCCTACCAATTGGTCCTTTAATCAATTTCATGAAACAACAATTGGTTTAGGTGGTTCTGGTATGCTTGGTATTGACAAAAACGATTATTCAGGCAAAGACCCAGGTGTGTCAGCAGTAAATCCTCCTGATAATCCGGAAATTAGTAAAGAATACCGAGCAAAACACGATGCGTTTGTAGAAATGGGCAAAAACATACCGGGATTGCAAAAATTTGCCCCTGAATTATTTGCAACGAATATTAATTTTAGTTCCACTCATAGAGTTGTTGATATCCCAAATATTGCATCTATTGATGTGGAATTCAGCGAACAGTTAAATCCTCCTACAGAAGGAGGAACGACAACGACACTTCAAGTCACGCCTGATGGGGTAAGCGGAAGCCTTGAGAGTTTACTTGGAGAAAACATCGCACAATTTACTCAAAATCGACTTGGGTTTTATGAAGATTTTATAGACAATATGGCGACTTCTATAGGTACTGGTGCCATCCAGATGACTTTAAAGGGAGCGGGTACTAGTGCAGAACTCCGAGTAACTGCTTTTAAAGAAGAAATCCCAGTAGAAGGTGGAGGGAATCTTCAACTTGCTGTCACAGTGATATTTACAGTCGATATTGATCTAACTCCTGTAACAGACGCGTTTACTTCAAAGGAGGCTAAAGTTGCCGGGGCGATATTAGGTTTTGTTTTTTTACTTGCCCTAGCTGTTGAATTAGGTCTTGTTGTAGTATCTGGGTTAGCAGCGGCTACTGTTGTCGCGTTATTAATAGGAGACCAAGATGATATAGATGATGATCCAGCCTGATTAAAGCCCTATAAAAAATAGCCCCACCGATACCGGGGCTATTTTTTTATTTATTAACTTTTCGTTTTATAAATTCTTGATACGCTATTATTTCTTCTGTATTCATATTTTCAGGTTCTTTCTTGATTGTAATTGCATGTAAGTCAGTAAGATATAAGAAATAACGCTCCCCATCTTCTTTAAGCTGTTTCAACTCGTCCCATTGAATTTTTTCAGTTAAATTTTTCGATTCTTTAGTGAACCCCTCTTCGGATAAGTTTAATGTAAAATCACCTAATTTATTTTTGTGTTGTTTAAGAATACGTTTAGATCGCCTAATTATAGCATACTCATAGGATTTCCATACTACAGGGGTAAGAATTAAACAGAGCGCTAACCCAAACATAAAATTATCTGTTGAGAGTCTGCTAAATGCGAGTATATATACCACAAAGAGAAAAAAAACCATTAGTTGCATTATTCTAGTTCTTTTATGGAACTTAGTGGTCTTTATAGCATTTTTTTGCTGAGCAATTAAATCTTTATCAGTTATACTGAATTTCGCAATCAATTACACCCTCCCCTTTTTGAAATTGCAACGAATTATTCATATTTATAATTTTAACATAATATTTTTCACATGAAATGAAAAAATAAACTTTATATCATATGATTTGTCAAATTAAGCGAGATAACATGCCTTTATTTTATAATCCTGACCGCCATAACCTTTGAACTATCCACCACTTAGCTTACGCTTGAAGTGGGGGGATTCCTAAGAACACCTTCGTAACCGAAAGTTATAGATTAGGCTATCCCTGCGGTCCCTGCAGTTAGAAGCCATATGGCTTCGTTTTTCAAATTTTTACTTGCGTTCATATCTCTATCATGATGAGCATGGCATTCTGGGCAATACCATTCACGTAATGCGAGATGTTTAACGTCTTTGTTTTGGTAGCCACAGCACGAACACAGTTGCGAACTTGCGAATGTTTTTGGTACTGCAACAATTTGCTTGCCGTACCAATTTGCTTTGTATTCACTGATGGCTTTTGCTAATTTATGATTTTTCAGCATATTCGACACTTGCAAGCCTTCGATACCGATAATATCGTGGTTTTTGATGATTTCGGTAGAAATTTTATGCAGGTAGTCCGCTCGCTTGTTTTTAATTTTTTCATGAAGACGAGCAACGTTACGCTTTTGTTTTTGATAATTTTTTGCTTCGCTCAATTTTCGTTTTTGCTTGATTGCTCGTTCTTTTCGTCTGGACAACACGCGTTGTTCTTTTGCGAGTTTCGCTTCTAATCTACGAAAATATGTAGGGTTTTCATATATCGTACCATCTGATAAGATAGCGAAATCTTTTAATCCTACGTCTATGCCAACAATGGAACCCGTTTTTTCAAGCGGCTGTACATCCGTTTCAACTTAAACAGAGACAAAATATTTACCACTTGGATTACGTCGAATCATTGCGTTTAAAATGTGTCCTTCAACCTCCACGGCTTTTGGCAAATGGGATGAAGCCCAACTTAGGGAGCTTGATTCTATTGTCGATTATAGCGATATTCCCATTTGTTTGTTTTGTCGTATAAGACGGAACGTTATTCTTTTTGGACTTAAATCGTGGCGCTTTATTTTGTTTTTTAAAGAAACGCGCATACGAATCAGCTAAGTTTAGCGATGATTGAAGTGCAACACTATCCACTTCTTTTAACCATTTTAATTCTTTTTTTCAGTTGGGTTAATTGAGAAGAACAAGCATTATACGTCAAGCCTTTTCCTGTATCCTGATAAGCTTGATTCCATTTGGCTAAAAAATGATTGAATACAAAGCGGGAACAACCGATGTTTTAGCAATAAGTGTTTCTTGAGCCCTATTCGGATAGATACGATTTATGGGTGAGCATTTCTACCTCCTTTTTATGAATATTCTATATACTCATTATAACAGGAAAACACTGAACGCAGAGTGTTTTAACGAATATTTTTATGCAAAAAAAGACGATTCATCTCCACCCTAGCTTCGCTTAAGGGTGGAGTCTTCTCGTCCAAATAAGATAAATAATGAAATAAACATTTGGAATCATGTTCGACGGACACAATCCGGAATGTATCGAGAACCTGACCCAGTTGTCGAGGCGGGCGTCGGTTTTCTGGTGAGTTTAACGATCGCATTAGTAGATGGACATTCCCTACATCCACCAGTCACATCGACTTATAGTATGTCAGATCGTATCAGCTCCGATAGAGATCCAATATTCTCCCAGTCGCAACCTTTTTTCTGCGTCATTCATTTCACCGGTCCCGAGAACTCGGGACATGGTTTTATGAGTTGTTTGGTACATCCGCCGTACGGGCCTTCGGTGTAGGTTCGTCACGTCTCGTCAACCTTTTTCGTGAGGATATAACCCCGTCCCTATGAAGCGGGGTTAATTCTTGTGTGTGCCAAATGTGCAGAAAAAAATTATACCGCCATGACCTCTCACCAAAACCCACGCTTCAGTTTAACATTTTCATAGTTTTCCTTGTAAACCTGGTCCATTTCGTTTAGCTGAATTATATTTTCTATAAAGCGATTCGTCAAGGCATGACTTGCTTTTCCATCAAAATATTGATTGATTTTTGTTAAAATATTCTGATGTTTTTGAGAAAGTGACCAAACCGCGTAACTATGTTCTAAGGACAACTTTATATAATCTACATTTTCTTGTAAATTTTGTTTCATTTGCTTCTTTAACGCTTCTTTTTGTGCATTGGTTTCTAAATAATCTTTCCACCAATCACTTATACTACTCATTGTTTCACCACCCCTTATTAGCGTATCTGCAGCCATTGAGCAAGTATTTGATCCATCTGTTTAAAATCTTTACT
>NZ_JAHLNO010000012.1 GCF_018916875.1 Virgibacillus proomii
GGTTCGAGGTAGAAGCGTGGTGACACGTGAAGCTGACGAATACTAATCGATCGAGGACTTAACTAAATCAAAATGGGAAGATAGTCGTTGAATGATCTCTTATTTAGTTTTTAAGGTATCATCCACATTTTTTGATAAAAAGACTTGCTTTTTTTACGAAAACAATTATAATAAGGCTTGTGCCTATTTTTTAGAAACTCACAAAGACAGACAAAATCATAAGCATGTCTGGTAGCAATAGCGGAGAGGCCACACCTGTTTCCATACCGAACACAGAAGTTAAGCTCTCCAGCGCCGATGGTAGTTGGGGCTTTGCTCCTGCAAGAGTAGGACGCCGCCAGGCATTGTGATTCTTATTGGAATATTCCACAGTAGCTCAGTGGTAGAGCAATCGGCTGTTAACCGATCGGTCGTAGGTTCGAATCCTACCTGTGGAGCCAATGGAGAGCTGTCCGAGTTGGTCGAAGGAGCACGATTGGAAATCGTGTAGGCCGTTACCGCGGCCTCGAGGGTTCGAATCCCTCGCTCTCCGCCACTTGAAAAATATTTTCTCTGGCCCGTTGGTCAAGCGGTTAAGACACCGCCCTTTCACGGCGGTAACACGGGTTCGAATCCCGTACGGGTCACCAAATAAGGAGGATTAGCTCAGCTGGGAGAGCACTTGCCTTACAAGCAAGGGGTCGCAGGTTCGAGCCCTGCATCCTCCACCAGTAACGGTCACTTATATAACTTGAATGATAACTCATTTTTATGTAGACTAGTAGACAGAGACTTAAGAAATATCTCTTTTATAACATAGCAAAGCTATTTCATATCGCGGGGTGGAGCAGTCTGGTAGCTCGTTGGGCTCATAACCCAAAGGTCGCAGGTTCAAATCCTGTCCCCGCAACCAAATAAATTAGTATAAAATCATTACCACTATATTTAATTGGTCCGGTAGTTCAGTTGGTTAGAATGCCTGCCTGTCACGCAGGAGGTCGCGGGTTCGAGTCCCGTCCGGACCGCCACTATAAAGATGAATTGGTTTTCATACATAAAAGTTAATGGCTCGATAGCTCAGTCGGTAGAGCAAGGGACTGAAAATCCCTGTGTCGGCGGTTCGATTCCGTCTCGAGCCACCATTTGTATTTTATTATTTACACGGAGGGGTAGCGAAGTGGCTAAACGCGGCGGACTGTAAATCCGCTCCCTCAGGGTTCGGGAGTTCGAATCTCTCCCCCTCCACCATTTTGTTTTTAATATGTAGGGGTATAGTTTAATGGTAAAACGAAGGTCTCCAAAACCTTTGATGTGGGTTCGATTCCTACTACCCCTGCCATATATATACATGGCGGCCGTGGCGAAGTGGTTAACGCACCGGATTGTGGCTCCGGCATCCGTGGGTTCGATCCCCACCGGTCGCCCTTAGGGTAGATTGGGCCATAGCCAAGCGGTAAGGCATCGGGTTTTGATCCCGTGTATCCTAGGTTCGAATCCTAGTGGCCCAGCCATTTTGCGGAAGTAGTTCAGTGGTAGAACACCACCTTGCCAAGGTGGGGGTCGCGGGTTCGAATCCCGTCTTCCGCTCCAATTTTATATTTAATGGCGGTATAGCCAAGTGGTAAGGCAGAGGTCTGCAAAACCTTTATCACCGGTTCAAATCCGGTTACCGCCTCCAATCCGATTTGCCGGTGTGGCGGAATTGGCAGACGCGCGGGACTCAAAATCGTCGTTTGCATTCCGTTTACTATAAACGTTGCTATATCGGGCATTGTAGCGGAAATACATCGAAATTAACACATACATTGCGCAGGACTCGTTAGTTCGCACGAACTTTCGACTACCTGCGCTTTATTTTTGTACACAATTTGCGCGCACCCGAATCAAATCCGAGCGAACGGACGGAGGGAAAACCAATCAAATGGGACGTAGAAAAAACGTCATAGACGCGGATTTATTCGAGCGAGAGGTAAATATACCTAAGCAATTAGAAACGGACTATGACGCCTGTTTAAACGCCTTCATTAAGCGATGTAAAATAAGGAATCTTTCGGAAGATACCGTTAAGTATTATTGGCAGAAATTGACGTTATTCCGAGACTTGCTCGAACAACAACGCATTTCAACTGACCCGACGAAAATGTCGCTGGAGATAATTCAGAATAATATTATTTTATACTTAATGGATAACGGAAATTACAAAGCTTCGTCAATAAACGCGTTGTTACGGGCTGTTCGTGCGTTTTACAATTACTTGTACGAAAACGGAATGATCGAACACAATCCGGTACGAAAACTTGCACTCGTAAAGGCGCAAAAGAAGGTCATAGAAACGTTCTCACGCGACCAATTGCTGAGATTATTCGACCAACCGAACACGGCTACATTCACCGGATTTCGTGACTTGACGATGCTTCAATTATTCGTAGAGACAGGTATAAGGTTGCGAGAGATGTCGGACTTAATGGTCCGTGACATTCGATGGGAAGATGCCCAAATTCTCGTCAAAGGAAAAGGTGCAAAAGATCGGTTAGTGCCGTTTCAGCCGAAAATGCGAAGGCAATTAAGGAAATACGTTATGATAAGAGGCGACATTGCTTGCGATCATTTATTCGTTAACATCGACAACCATCCGTTGAGTAGAAGGCAAATTCAAGATCGCGTTAGGAAATACGGACGAATGGCGAACATTAAAAACGTGAGATGCAGTCCGCATACTTTACGACATACTTTCGCGAAGCTTTCCGTGCAAAATGGAGCAGATGTGTTTGCGTTACAGGCGGTGTTAGGACATGAAAGTCTCGACATGGTGCGTAATTACGTAAATTTATTTAGTAACGAGGTTGCGGACGCTCATCGGAAATTTAGTCCGTTAGAAAGTTTAATAAAAAGATAAATTTTGCCCTTGTAGATAATTTCTACGAGGGTTTTACTTTTATATGGAAATATTATCTACTAATTGGTACTATTATATTATAAATATCACATAATAAAGGGGAGTTAAATTTGAAGAGGATTCTAGTCCTATTAATATCGTTTACATTTGTAATCGTTTTAGCAGCTTGCGGTAATAAAGAAGAATCAACCGCAAAAGAGCAACCACCTGAAAAGGCGGAAAAAGTAGAAGTTAAAAATGAAAAGGAAGAAAAGAGCAGTGATACGGCAGAGTCTGAGTTTAATACCATAAAAATAAAAAGTATTGAGCAAATCGAGAGTGAGGACGGGGACTCTCAAATATTAACAATCGAAGTAGACTACACGAATAAGGACGAAGAGCCAGATGACTTGTACATGGCGTCACTGTACACTATTAAAGCTGAACAAGAAACTGATAAAACAGTGGAGGAATTAGAGGACGCATTAATGGAAGTCCCTGAAAGCTACAAACCGGAACTAGTTGAAATGTCACAGAAACAAGTAAAGCCCGGCGAAACTGTAACCGGAGTGCTTGCGTATGAGATATTGTATCCCGGAGAACCTGTTAAATTAACCGATTCGGGATTAGGCTTGGGAGAAAAACCTTTCGAAAAAATCATCGAAACATCTAAGTAGAATTTAAATAAACTAACGAAAAACCCTTGCGGAGAAGAAGTCTGCGAGGGTATTTTTATGTCTAAAATTAAATTCAGAAAATAAAAACATTAATTTAGATGTCCCAAATGTTATCAGCTAACGGGGAATGTATTGGTAGAGAGATGAAAAATTTATATAAAAGTACGCAACTGTGATGCGGGTTTTCGTTTATATAGACGATAGGTTAAAAATTAAATGTCCCAGTTTTTAGTGATTACCGGGCTATATAGAGTAGGGAGGGCAGAAAAAAGTAAAAATAAATGTCCCAAATTTTCATTTTTACGGTCTATATAAAGTAAAGGGATAAAAGATTAAAAAAAATTGTCCCACTTTATGACTTTCGGTAGGGAAGATAATAGTAGACGGAGAAAAATAAAATTAGTTGTCCCTAAATCTACTTTAACATGTATGTATCTTAATAGAGGGAGGTTGATATGCAAAATGACCGAAACAACCGAACAAAACTCCGAAAAGTTAATCGCACTCGAATCTCGTACAGAACACGACATCACTAACGGAAAGTCCGAGACGCAAATTTTTCTTAAGCTGTACGTATCCGCAGTAAAGCACGGACTACTCGCAGACTTAGGCGACAGCAACTGGCGAACTCTCTGCGTCATAGCTTCGTTTATGAACGAGAAAGGCGAATGCTACCCAACGCAAGCACAAATCGCAAAGGGTCTCGGAGTAAGCCGACAAGCTGCCGGAAAGCGAATTCGAAAGTTACTTGAATATCGATGGCAGGGACGTCCATTAGTTACGGCGGTGCAGGATAGAGCAAGAGACGGTACGTGGGATAATACGAGGTATACCGTGTTGCCGATAAGCCAAATTCGAATATTTGACGCTGAGCCGGAGGAGTTAACATAGCTATCCATGCAACCTGTAGTCACGTGGTCTGTAGCCACCATGGATGTAGGTTGCACTAACTAGAACCATGTTTTAACAAGAACTATTCTTTTAACAAGAAAAGATACCAGCGCTAAAAAATAGACGTAATTAAGTACCTTTTCGGAGTAAGTAAAAAAAAAAAGAAAAACCTACGTCCTTGAAAGAAAATCACTTTCAAGTCCGGGTCATGTAATACATTCCGAAAAATAACTACTATAAAGATACTTCGGAAAATGCTAACTAATAAAGGAGTGAGAAAGTTGAACGAAGTAAAGGAACAACCAAAGCAGGAGCTATCTTCTGACATAAACATAATAACAGCCGAAATAAATGCTTATAAACAAGTAGCTGGCGAAGCGATATTTGAAATAGGGAGGCGATTGAAACACGTAAAGGAAAATGACTTGGTTCATGGCGAGTTTAAGAAGTGGGTAGAAGTTAGTGCTGGAATACCTTATAGACAAGCTAACAGGTTTATGAAAGTTACAGATGAGCTTTCAGATTCAAATATGACGACGTCGTCACTTTTGGGCTTAAATGTGTTATACGAAATAGCCACGCTCCCACCTGAAGAACGCGACAAACCGCACACCACGTCAAAAGGCGAAACCAAAACGCCGGCTGAAATGACAGTCCGTGAGCTACGACAACTCAAAGCGGACTTAAAGCGGGCGGAAGAACAACGAAAGCAAGCACAACAACAAGCCGAACTCGAACGCAAGGAACGAGAGCGCCTCGAAGCATTGGCGGAAGAATATGCAACGAGAGAACCCGAAGTACGGACGGAATACGTTGAGCCGCCCGAACTCCGCGACCGTTCATTCGACACACCTTACGGAGTTAAGTTGCTGGACGACTTTTACAACGCTATGGACGAATTATCGGAATGGCAACGTAAATATGCGTGGATTACGTCAGACATTGAGCAGTTAAGGGCATTAGCGGAGGCTGACGAGGATATGCGTGATGAGTTCGAAAAGAATCGAAACATGTGGCGTACTTTAAGCGAGATATTTGACGGAGGTAGGAACAGCGGAATTATTGACGCTGAGATTATAGAAGTAAATTAAATAAGTCTAAGGGAGATGATTCAATGTTTGGTAGAAAGGAAATCGTAGGTGCAGTTAGTGACGTACAAAACGAAGTTATAGGAATGCGCGGGTTTGTCTCGGAAAGAGTTGACGAAAAGTTTTCGGAACTTGAGGAAGGTATTATTAATAAAATGGACGCAAGGTTAAAAGTCATGGAGCAGAGGCTTTTACGTTCAATAGGTAATTCTATAAGATTACAGCCTAGTAACGTTATAAAAGCAATTGACGAACGTGAAGAAAGTAGGGAAAGAATGCAGACTATCGGACAACTCAAACAACGCTTGTCTGAGGTATACTATAACGTTGAAAAATACCCTATGGTCGACAGCTACAATGGAAAATTACCAAAGCTGACAAAAGAAGGAACAAAAACGTATAGATTATTTTCTGATACTGTCGAGGGTATAGCTAAATTTAAAGGAGGGAAAACAGCAGCAAAAATAGCTAGACATGAAGTATATAAAAGATTTGCCAAGAAGTACGGAATAGACACTCCTAAGAAAACTATAGTAATGTTCCATGATGGTAAACAATCAAACTCTGTGTATTCATATTTATTTATAAATAACCATGTTACTAAATTTGTCGAGTTCTTAGAGTCTGAGTATATCGACAATAAGGAGGAACGTTAAATGAGCGAAAAAGTTAAATTACCAAAAGAAGTGGCGGAAGCAATCGAAAATTTACGTAATAAAGGATTTGCTAACAGCGATATTTTCGACGCTACCACATCTGTCCATGACCATATTGACGAAGTAGACGTCCTTTCTATGTACTTTAATGGTAATTCTGAACCATATTCTCAGCGAAGTTACGATGTGTTAATGGAAGCACTAGTCAACGGTTACGTAGTCAAGGAAACTCCGGAAAAGGTAACAATCCCGATCATCAGCGACAGCCATAACACGTACCAACCGAAAGGCTTATCGATTGAGCAGTATACCGAAAAAATCCGCTTATTTATAGAAGGAGATCGAAGTATATTCGTCAACGCCAACCAACTACGCAAAGCACTCGCAGTATTAAAGGAGGACGCATAACATGCCGTTAAATATCCGAATCAACGAAAACTACCGAATTACATCCGACAACTTCAACGTTATTTTACGCAAGCGAAAGCTCGTAGACCCAACGAAAGCACCGAACTGGCAGCAACGCAAAGCCAAAGTCGCTTCCCCGGAAATTACCGTAAAGTGGGAGGACGTCGGCTATTACCCGAAAATAGAGCAGGCGATTAACGCAGTCGTTGATAAAACGATACTCGATTCCGACGCAGAAACAATTCCGCAGTTGCTTGCCGAAATAAGCCAAATTAGACGGCAAATTAACGCAGTTCTAACGCAACATGACGAATAGTATTCAGAGGGAATAAAACGTCTTATGGCACGCCAAATTCAAGCGAAAATAACACGGAATTTATACGAGAGGAGACGAGGTAACTGATGATTTTTACCAGAAGGACTTTCGAAAAGGGTTATAACGAGGGTTATAACGTCGGATACGAAAGGGGAAAGTATGAAGCTGAAATTAAGTATTACCATGCAGGAGTTAAAGCAGGAAAAAGACAAATGTATCACGAAATGCGTAAAAAATATACAACGTATTTTAAGAATCAAGTAATTATGATTACTAGCGTAGAACTAGAATATAATTCAAGAGATAGCATAGAAGACATGTATACGATAGGAGTAGAACAACCTACGTTTCACGTTTACTTTACCGTCAAAGGGACGGAGACAGAAAACAGTATCAAACTTGTTTTCGATAATCCTAACGAAGTTACAATACAGTTGATACAAGACCGAATAGCTACTTATTTTATAACCGGATGAAGGAGCGAAGATGAATGCTAACGAAAAAACAACTCGAAGAGATAACGCAAAGGGCGAACAAGGCTACGGAAGGTAAATGGGATTGGGTTCCGGTAGTTGACGACGAAACGTTGTTTATTACTGGGGAGGACGGTAATGAAGCGGTAGCAGAAAATGTGTACACACCGCAGGACGCAATCTTCATCGCAAACTCCCGACAAGATGTACCTAATTTACTCGAACACATTTCGAAACAAGAGGCGGAGATTGAGCGGTTGATAAAACGAGAACAAGAGGCTACGGAACTACTGAGATTCGATACCGTGCTTATGGATAAATACGTAACGGAAATTAGTAAGTTGCGTGGACTATTGGAGAACGTTATAGAAAACGGACAATGCTCGACAATTGATAATATCATAAAGGAGTTGTAATAATGACGAATAAATATGAAATATGTTAGCGAAGTATTAACGGAGGTGCTACGTGATGGCGAAAAGGTGTACGACTGGATTGACGAAGCAACAGGCAAGGAGAGTGAACGGGTGTGACGAATAAACCAACCACGAAGGACTGGCGCAATTTACCGATAGAACGCTGGAACGTAACGACATTTACCGAATACTTAAAGGGGAAGCACCTCGAAATGTTCGGAATTGAATACGTACCTTACCGCGGTTGGGGCGCTGAACAAGGACAACTCGGAAACTTAATCGGTACGCGAGCGAAGCCACAAACGGAAGATAAAGCGTTAGTAAAACGGTTTATTGACGAATCCTTTGCGGAGTATCGCCCTAATCCGAAATATCCGGGCGTTAGTTTCGGCTGGTGCTGGACGTATAAGAAACCGACATGGCAACGGGTAAAGGCGGAGTATTTGGCGGAACAGAAAGCGGGCGAGCAGGCGGAAGAAGAAACGCGAGGCGACGCAAACAAGCTCGACATGGACGACGTGCTGGACTGGTTATAGGGGACGATATACAAACGAAAAGGGAGCGGGTAGAATGGCGAATAGTTATGCGGAAATGAACGTGAAGGAATTACTCGAATTGAACGAAAAGGTGACGAAGTATATCGCATATAAGGCGTATGAGGCGGGCGCTAAAGGGGACGAAGGTATTGGCGAGTTGTTCAGCGAGTGGAATTCGGAGGAGCGTGCGGTTGAAAAGCGAAGCATATTCGACCAGTGGGACGAAGAAGGCGAGAAAATCGACTATGATACGCAATTTAAACGAATACAGCAGGCGGAAAGAGATAGGATTGTTGCGGAGGCGAAGGCGAATATTCAGGAACTAACGAGATACGAATACGCACAGACCTTACAAGGCAGGAAGGGGATTTCACTAGGAGCACTAGTAGTCCGCGAAGAGTTCGTTATAAATAAAGAAAAGCGGACGGTAGTATGCTTACTTAAAGGTGCTGATTATTCGAAAGTATATGCAAGGGGAATCGCAAAATGCGCGCCCTCCGACTGCTTCAACGTACACATCGGAATGGCAATTGCGTTAAGACGAGCGTTAGGACTTTTCGTACCTGCCGAATACTTAAACGCGCCACAGCCGACGGAGGTGCGCGTGGGCGATAAGATACGGTTAAAACTGCGAAGTAGGTTTTTGAACGGAAATATCGAAACTGTAAGCGGGTTTTATCGTGAAAATAAGCCGTTGACATTAGAATCGCCCGGACATATTTATGAAGATCAGTACGAAATAATCGACGATTCCGACTCAACTCCGCCGGAAGAGGAGGACGAATAAATGCCGAGAAAAGCAAGCTTAAAAGGGATGACGTGGGGTTCGGACGGATTTGTACGTATAGCACAGTACGAAGAAAAGCGAGGAGAAGTTGCGGAAGCACTCGAACAGTTAGACAAAGCAGTTGGCGAGATTATAGGCTTACTGCCGGACATGAGCCACAAGGAACAAATGAAAGTCGGCGAGATTATCGAGCAATTAATATAAATCTAAGCGGAGGTGGATTGAATGAGAGAAATTAAACTAAGAGGTTACGCCGTTGAGGAAATGCTCGGTTCTCAATGGCTATACGGCACAGGAATACATGTAGTAACATTTACTCGACTAGAAAGGAGCGATAAAACTTGCGAAAGAAATGCCTACTAAACGAAGTAACGATGGAAGCCTGCACGCCACACTCCGCCTTGCACGTCGCATTCCACGGCACAAACGGAACGGGCGGACGACTAGGCGCAGCAAACGTGCAGGAAAGATACCGAAACATAACGTTAAACAACTCGCCTGCCCGCAAAGACCAACCCGAGCCTTACCGTTTTTTCGACGTATATGTAACTACATTTGCCCGACAGTTTGCTGAAGGCGATGGCACAATTAAGTCGCTGTATCTTTGGAGCGAAGAGCCGGGAACGGGAAAGACAGCTTCCGCTGTTGCGTTGTTGAATGCGTACCTACTAACGCACTTTGTCGGGAGTATCCAGCGCGGGTTGCAACCGGAACAGAGACCCGCCTATTTTCTCGACGCACACCAGTTGCAGACGGATTACAATATGTTCAACCGCCCGCGCGTACCAGACTCAATCGCCGAGCCTGCAAGTGTAAGGTATTACAACGCTATACAGCACGCTAAGCATACGGAGTTCGTTGTTATCGACGATTTAGCAACGCGTAGTACGAGCGAGGCGTTTGTGGCGGATTTGCATAGCGTGGTCAATGCGAGAGTCACGAGCGGTAAGCCTACGGTATATACATCGAATGTGCCCGTTGAAAAGCTTCCGTTGATTTTCGGAGAGCGGAGACTTGCTGATAGGATTGGCGATAAGAAACTATGCCAGACGGTATTTTTCGAGGGAGAATCGAAGAGAGGGGAGCGCGATTAATTGCGAAACAAACTATCGTTACTAACAGTCGGCAGTATAGTCAGTATAGCCGCAACCATCTATGTACTAGCGAAAGCAGGTAGCAAACGCACCGAAAATGATAATCGAACGAGTTGGACAAAAGAAGCTAGCGTTACAATTAAACGCAGAGGAAACCAGTATTTAATCGATACCCCTACGCCTAGATTTAACGAACCAATGTTCGAAGTCGGAGACGAAGTGTTGATATACAACCCGTACGAAGACGGATATTACGCGCAGTTCGATAACATATCGCCTACTGTATACGAAATAAGTGACGTCAGATTCGACGACAAGGAAGGCGTATATAGATACCGACTAGTAAACGACCCTCTTATCGATATGTACGGTAAGTGGATTTCCGAGGACTGGCTTAGTCTGCCGTTGCATACGACGTTTACCCGTGATCTAGGCGAGAAAACGTCGGAATACAATCACGCCAACCCTACGCCAGAAATGATTGAAGCAGAACGTAAGATTATCGAGAAGGTACTAGACGATCAGGCGTATAAGGGGACGGTCGACATGCTGCTTGATAAACTGAATGGCGGGAACGCGGAGGAAAGAAGCGAAGCTATGCGGAAATTATCGGAACTTACTACGAAGGAGGAAACGGAATGAACGTTAAAGACGAAATTTGCGAAACCCACGGACGGTTAAGATGCTGGGAATGCGCCTATATGTATGAACTCGAAAAAGTTAACCGTAAATACTGGCGGGCATTTCACGGAATTAAGGCGGAATTACTTATCGTAGAGGATAAGCTAAGGCAAGCATTAAACGACGATGAAACGGAAGAATTAATTACATACGAAAGCGGATTACGTAAAGCCATGAGGTTACTAGACGCAAAGGAGGAATAGCCGAATGCCAAACTTCGGAGAACAGTTTTTATCACGAGTACTTGACGATGGTACAACGCAAGCCATTCGCAATTACTCAATTGAACAACAAGACTTTGACACGCAAACGGAACGAGAGGTATTCGAATTTATCTCCAAGTATGCGCACGAAAACGGAGGAAAAGCACCGGACTACCGGACAGTAGTCGAACAGTTTCCCGACTTTTATTATCGGGAGGGGGTAACGGACAGGTATTCGTGGCTGGCTAAGCAAATTAAACAACAGTCGGCTAAGCGACAGTTTATGGAGTATATCAACAGCCCAGCCACACAAAAGAAATTTTCGGAAATGGACGGAAATATTTTCCTAGAGGACTTGCAAAATTTTGTCGAATCCATTAGAATAAGAACAGGTGTTCGTGATAAGGTAGGAACAAGCGTTAAAAAAGACACCGAGAAAATAAAGGAAGAATACTTTCGTAGGAAACGCGGAGAATCCTTTAAAATATGGCAGAGCAACTATTCGATAATCAATGACGTAGGCGGGGGGTATGTCTCGTCTAATATATACGTACCATATGGACGATCAGGACGAGGCAAGTCGGCAGTAACGTTGTACGAAGCGTTGTACCTAGCGGAACAGGGAGCAACTGTACTTATCTGGTCGATGGAAATGGGCTGGTACGAGGTAATGGTGCGGTTGTTCGTGTATATGTCCGCTAAAAAGGGCGTAACTAAAGCGGAAATTGACGGAGAAGTGTTCGAAGCGGGCTTTGAAGCGAGGGGAATACGTCAGGGCTCGCTTTCCGACGAGTTTGAGCGTGAATTCCTCGACTTTATCGACTATATATATACGGAGCTAGACGGCGACTTAATCGTACGTGGCGTAGATGACGAGGACTTTATGCGGAGAGACCTACGTCAATTGGAGTCGGAAATTGCGTTAAACGATGCGGACGTAGTCGTAATAGACCCGTTTTATTATCTCGACTACGAAAAAAATACCTCCCGAAAGACGGGCGGAGACGCCGAGGAAACTTCGAAAAAGTTACGTCGATTAGCCGGTCAAACAAAGACGGTTGTGTTTGCGATTACACAAGCCGAGGAAACAACCGAGGAAAAAGACGAAGATGGTACGCGAGAGGTTTCGTTGCCGGAGAGGGCTCACGTAAAGAAAACGAAGCAACTTCTCGAAGACGCGGCGATGTTAATTCCGATTGATACGAATCATAAAGAAGGACGTGGGCTAGTCGGTATTAACAAAGGACGAGACGGTGGTGAGGGCGAACAGTGCGAAATTACGTACTTGCCACAGATCGGAGTCATTCGGGAGTTGTCGGTAGATAACATAAACGTCAATTCCTTTACAAAACAATTTTAACCGAGGTAAACTCTTCCAAACTTTACCACTAGAAAGGGGTTACATAATGCCGATATTAAAAATAGGCGACGATGTAGCGGATGTGGATATACGTGAGGAACTCGAACAGTTCCCGTGGCATCGTCCGCGCTGGACTTCGGAAAAACTAATCGCAGCCAGCCCGTTTAGGTACGACCGCACGCCGTCCTTTTTCGTCAACCTAGACGGAGAATATGCCGGCACGTGGGCGGATTCAGGCGCTTACGATGCCGATTATGAATCGGGTAACTTCGTTAAGCTTCTGGCATTTTTGCGTGACGAGACCTACGAAGAAACAGCCGAATATTTACTCAGTACATACGGCTTAAATAGCGTAAATGCGGGCGATAATTTACGGTTACCTAAGTTGCACCTACCGAAGCAAAGAAAGCCTGTAGTGCTTGCGGAAACAACGCTAAAACCATACGCCTACAAGCATCCGTATTTAACTAAGCGTGGGATTTCCGAAAAGGTACAGCGCTTTATGGGTGTTGGATTTAGTCGGCAAGCCAACGCAATTACTTTACCGTGGAGGTACGCGAACGGCAAACTGGCTAACGTTAAATACCGTAAAACGCAAGGCAAGGCGTTTTGGTATCGGAAAGGTGCGGAGCCAGTACGACACCTCGTGTACGGCATCGATAAAGTATACCGACATGGCTTGTCGGAGGTATACATATGTGAGGCGGAGATTGACGTTATGTCGGTTTATACGGCGGGTAAGCCTGCGATTGCGATAGGTGGGGCGAGTATTAGCGATAAACAAATCGAGTTGATACGTAAGAGTCCGATTGAGCGGGTGATAATTGCTACAGACAGCGACAAGGCAGGCGAAAAGGTAAAGCGGCAGTTGATAGACGCGTTAAAAGGTGCGGTGGAATTGCGGGAGGTTCTTCCGTTTCCTAGCGGAGTTAAGGACGTTAATGAGGCGTTAGTTAGCGGAAATGTAGAGGCGATAAGAAAGACGAAGCCAGTTGGCTCCGTCCGGATATCGTATATTAATCTTTAATTATTTCGATAATATCGTCCAGAGTTACATTTAAATACTCACATATATTAACTAAATAATTAAGTTGAACACTTTTACCTGCAATTAACTGACGACACGAGTAATCGGTTATCAAACCCAACTCATATAGTTTATTATAAGATAGTCCTTTCTTTTCAAGAATTTTATCTAATTTATTGTAAGAGAAACTCATTTTACACAACCGTCCTTCTTAATAACTTTTAGTCACGGATAACTTCGACTACGTCTTCGATAGGTACGTCGAGGTATCGGCATATTTTTGCGATAGTCCTCAAAGAAACAGGCAGGTCAGACGTCAATTTAGTCCTAATTGTAGACGAGATTTTCAAATCACGGCATAAACTAGTTATGTTAATATCCATATCAACTAACAAATGCCTTAAAGGTTTATAAGAAATTATTTTTTCCAACACAAAGCACCTCCTATATTATAAGTATAATAGCATATATGAATAAATGCAATCTAAATGTTTACAAAAGTAAACTTTTAGATTATAATTAGGTCATGGATAAAAAATTAAAATTTATTGTCCCACTTTTTTAGTTTTTCGGGCGATATATAGTAGGAGGATGAAAAATGAATAATATTTTAGCAGTTTATGAGTGTGCATGGATTATTAATCGCATTTATGAAGTATCAGACAAGATAAGAAATAGGATTGTTGATCAGACGGCTTTTGAGAAAAAATGTATAGATAGGGTTGGGAGTTACATAAATAAAAGAGAAGAAAATAAACACCACCGACGATATATTGATAAAATGATAAGAGAAACAGCTTCATATTCTATTAAAGAACACTTTAAAAAAGAACATTATATGACATTTAGCGAGATTAGTAGAATGCTAAGTGAAGATAATTCAAAGGAAGATATTGAGTTTGAACCGCTGGACACGTTGGCAGATGTTGAGGCGGATGTATTAAATAAAGAGACGATCAACCTTTTGGCAGAAGGTGATCGTCAAAAAAAAGTAATCCTCGAAGCTTGGTCTTTAGGAAACACGAATAACTCTTTAATTTCCCGAGCATTGGCAGATGCTTTGGGAGGAAACCCTGAGAGCTACCGTAAATCCGTTAATCGCTTCAAAAAACGTTGTGCTGATCGGATTACGTATCTATCCGCAGCTATATGAAATTACAGGTCTTATAGTGTATTACTATTTATTTATAGACCTTTCTACATTATAAGACCTACTAATAATAAAGTCAATAAATGTAAAGGAGTTGTAATTTTTTGATAAATAAAACTAAAAACAAGCTCCGAGAAATTACAGTCGCTGACTTATTTATCTGGATATGTTTTCTTGCCATGCTTAGATTTCTTTACTATGCATTAATAATACATTAATAATTATACACTATTTAACATATTAGAACAACAAAAATTTACAAAAAAGAACGGAAATATAACGAAATAAAAGACGAAAGGACGACGAAAAATGAACGCAATAAACGACAGTACCACTGTACTGCCCGTATTACCTTCAATATCCGAACTAATCGCACGCTCTACGCCCGACTACGACTACAACGGAGCACTTAACGCAGACGAGGATGTAATGGACTACGTATTCTTACCGGCAACATTAAAGGCGGTGCGTTGCGGATGAAGGACGTACAAGGAGCTGGCGTACAGACAACGAAGCACGCACGAAAAAGGGCGGAACAACGCTTTGATATTCCATATAAGCAAACAGCAAGGTGGTTACGGCAAAAATTCGAACATGCTACGTACATAACCGATATGATCGACGACAGCGGAAATATAGCGAGATTGTTCGTTTCTAGCGGTGTATTACTGGCGGTAGATAAAGACGTCGATCGAATAATTACGGTAATGACGCCTAACTGGACGGGAGAAACTCGCACGAGGATGCGGAAGTTTGCCCGTCAAGAAATCACGAAAGAACAAACGAAAGAAAGACGTAGACTAAACGCAATCACCCGCCTACAGGCAGAAATTGAGATCGAGATAGGCGAGCTTAGGTTGCGATTACTGAAAACGAGAAGCCTACCGAAGAAACTAGCGATTCAAGGGCGGATAAAGGCGTTGAAAATGCGACTAGATGAATTGCCGCAGGAGGAACACGTGATTAAACGAAAGCGAGTAAGTGCGGTAAAGTCGTTGGCGCGAGTTTGGTAAAGCATACTCGCCCGCCCGTCGGAGGTTACGTAGCCCTGCGTTAGGTAGGCAGTTATATGATAACTGCGCGCTTAGTTGCTGCTTAATCGCCGACTAGGTTTCGCGGAGGAGTACGTAACTTGCGACGGGCGGGAAGCACGTCCGAAACAACGGAATATGCAGCGTTCAATCGGCAGCAAAGCTAGGCGGTTGAACGTATTGTAAGTTCCGGAAATAAAAATAAAATTAAACGAATAAGGAGCGAATGTTGAATGAGCGATATTTTAACGGGAGCAGACGCGTTAGGAGCGCTAAATGACGAAGGTGGAAACGAGAATAATTCGATTGATTTTACTAAGTTTTCGAGTGGTACGACACTGCTCGTAAAAGTAATCGGACAGGAAATAAACGGGACTGTAATCGGTGACTTCGCGATGTACTATAACTACGGAATCTTCAAGAAAGTTAATTCTTTTACTGCAAAGAATCCGAGCAAGAAATCAGCGAAAGGATATCCGATAGAAAACTTGACGCCGTGGGATAAGGCATGGAAATATCACGCAGACAAGTCGAAAGAATTTAACGATGAACACAGCAAAGAGGCGAATAAATACCGCGCCAAACAGAAGTTTATGTTCGGATTCATCGACATAGACTCCGGAAAACCAATCGTAGTTGACTTGACGAAAAATCAAGCCCAAGCCGTAAATAACGCAATTAAGAAATACGGGAACAAGCTCGACAAACTTGCGTTCGAACTTTCGAAAGAAGGAGCAAGCACAAACACGACGGTAAGTTTGACTCCGTACCTTGACGACTTAACAGCCGAACAACAGAAACACTTCGACAATGCACCGGAAAAGTTTGACGCCAAATTGTTCGAAAATATTTTGTATCAAGCGGACGACGATGAAATGATCGAGCTGTTAAAGCAAGCGGGATTTGACGTAAGTTTGATCGGATTAGAGGGCGGAGGAAATACCGACAGCAAGCAAGCGGAAAATGGTGGCGGCGAGCCGTTAGAGATTACAGACGAGGAATTACCCTTCTGACCTTCCGTTTGACGAGCGGAGGTTTCTGAGGAAAAGGAGGAGTCGAAGTTATGAAGGTTAAAGCTCGCATATTACAAGACTACTACCCTACGGAATTTATAGCGGATGGAGTCTGGCAGAAAGGGTATGTTATCGAAATCGATGAAGTTCGCGATCAAGTTAACATCGACTATTTGGTAGATACTGGAGTAATTGAAGTTATAAGAGAGGAGGAGTGGGGAGTTTGATATACGAAGTAGAAATCCATTTCGACAACAACCATATTAGCTATATTAGAATCTCGGATAATGAGCTAGAGGAATTGCAGGAAATTATTAACGACGATGTTTACGCTGATTTTATAGAATTTGACGATAAGTTTAATAAACAAACGTTCGCATTCAACCGCAAAAGAGTGCTTACATATATGTATAAAGAGCTAGAGGAGGAATACAAATAGTGGCGTACATAACCGAAACAGTGGGCGTCTACTCCGAACTGATCGCCGAAGCTGCGTTAATGGCAGCCGGCTATGTCGGAGTTGCTCGCCCAACCACACGAGAATATTACGACTTAATAGCGACCGACCGCATTAGTGGGAAGGACGTTAAATTCCAAGTTAAGACACTGAAGCGACGAGAAGATCGCGGAGATAACCTTGTACTTTTCGCTAAAAAAGGAGACGGGACTTGTTACACATCCGACGAAGCCATCGACTATTACGTTGGTGTGCTGGTGGATGACGGAATTACTCCTCGTGTGTTTCTTATCGAGAATCGGGGAATTAGCGAGTATTGGATGAAGGAAGAACGAGCACAAGAGCGATGGATAGAACTGCCGTTGGCGCTCGATCGTGGAACATTGACGGATGAAATCGTGCAGAGCACGGCATTAGAAATCGACAAGGAATTTCGAAAGGTCGGCGTGTAAAGAGGAGGCGTATAAGATGGCGACAGAAATCCCGAATTATGATCGGTGGAAACTGGCGGACGGAATCGGAATAGACGATCGAAAAGTAGTCGGAGAGTGTGCGAATTGCCTTGACGAGATTTACGAGGGCAGCGAGGTTTGGCGGGATATTAGCGGAGAATATGATGTTTGTTCGCTCGGGTGCTTAGCGCAGTTTACGAGTAAATATGAAATAGACATTGACGAGTTTGATAAAACAATTACGGAGGGAGACGATTAAATGGCGAAACTAGAGGGCGTAAAAGTACTCGACATGAAAGACGGAGAGGTAACGAAGGTTGAATACGAAGGTGCGGAATATGCGAGGGTTGACGGTGACGCAAATGTCGGTGATATTGCGTTATATAAAGGAAACCATATCCTGAATGCAACTACCGGAGCTTATTATCAAGTAATTAAAGGTAGATGGTTTCCGAAGACTGTAGTTCACGATGGGGGAGGTCAAAACTTTAGTATAATAGACCAATCCTACATATTCCGCAAGGTAAATTCCGATTCTTCCTCCACGCTAGACTCCCGCGTAACCAAACTCGAGCAGGACGTGGAAGAAATAAAGGCGAAACAACAAGTGGAAGAAGCCGAAGAAACTAGCCAAGAGGGTACGGAGTTAAAGTATAAGGTTGGCGATAAAGTACGAATTACAGCCGAAGGAACTCACGATTTTACGGAAGGGGATGTCGTTGAAATTTTCGAAGTTGATGACGATGCAGGAAACAGTCGACCATATAAGGCTCGTTATTTAAATGGCATAGAACCGTGGGACGGATGGGTTTTCGAAAATGAGGTCGAGCCTCTAACGCCGAAAGTGGGCGACAAGTTGCGCGTTGTAAATGCTATATATACGGACGGTGCGTATGATAACGGAGATGTACTGACTGTAGTACACATAGACAGTGCCGGAGATATTTACGTAAAAGAACACGACATAGTAATACTTCCGAGAGAAGTTGAAATCATGACGACAGCGGAAATAAAGGTGTGGGAGAAGGAGCAAAACGCAGAGTTCGCAAAGTTTTCGGAAGGTGACAAGGTGCGTTTAGTTTCGGGTGGCGGTAATTTTCCGTTGAAAGGGTACAAAGACGGAGAAGTGTACACAGTATATAAAGCTAAGTTCTACCATGAAAACGGTTATAGAGTACAGATTAAGGACGGAAAGGTAATGTTTGGTTACGCAACTCCCGACCAACTCGAAAAGATTTCGGAAAAAGAGGCAGTGGAAATCGAAAAGTGGGCGTCAATCGGACGTGAAGTTGACGAATTTAAGGCGGGAGATATTGCGGAGGTTGTACATAGCCCAAACGCATCTCCGGTAGGCACATTAGTCTCGATAACAAAAGTTGATGTAGAAGGTATATTAGCGATAGGCTGGTCTGTGCCACTCGGAAAGACACTCGACTATGCATACTATAAAGAGAACTTAAAACTAATCACACCGGTAGAACACCGATTTGACCGCGACTAACCGATAAACCAACTAACAAAACGTCACAACCACGAAAGGAGGTTCGTCCGCATTGGCGGAGAAAAATACGAATATTAAACTTACGTTAAATCTAACGCAGGAAAAAGGCGACGGGGAGAAAGCGCAGGCAAAAGCGAAAGGCAAGGCGCAAGCTAAGGAGGCAGCGAAGCGAAAGGCTTCCGCAAACGAAACAATCGAAGAAGCGTGGCAACGTATATTTGCGATGAAAAACTCGGAGAAGGACACCGAACGCCTGCGCAAAGTTAAGGCGTATATGGACGCAGGAGAGCTAGGACGTGAGCCAGTTCCGCAAGGCAAACGACAAGGCAAGTTTAGCAAGGCGGAGGCTTTGCGGTTGTATAAGACGATTGCGGAGCGGGAAAAGGCGAAGAAATTACGGGATTTAGTCGAGGGTACGCCGGAGAATTACGTACTAGTTACCGACAACGAATCAATATTACGGATGAAGTCGGACATAGAGTCGTCGGAACTGGTCGGATTTGACTGCGAGACTTTCGGGGAAGCGTTAGACCCTTGGCGTGGGGAAATGGCAGGATTTTCCGTAAGTACCGACACCACACACTATTACGTGCCGTTAAATCACGTTAACCACGAAGTAGACGACAAGGCTATCGTTAAATTTATCAAACCAACGTTAGAATCCGTAAAACTAGTAATGCATAACGCTCCGTTTGACTGCAAATGGATGTACGTTAAATACGGCGTCAACTTAATCGACAACCTATATGCAGACACACGAATCATGGCGATGTTGCTTGATGAAAACAGGTCGCACAGGCTAAAGGATTTAATGACGGATTGGTTGAAAGAGCCTTCCGACAACTTTGACGAATTATTCGGCAAGACGCCGTTTAACGAAATTGACTTAGATATTGCGCTAGTATATGCGGCAGGGGATACGGAAAAGACGCTGGAATTATATCGTTGGATGATTGGTCATTTCGAAAGACGAGGGGACTTGCGGAAGCTAAAGCGGTTGTTATTTGAGATAGAAATGCCAGTAGCTAGGACGTTTATTTGGTCGGACTTACGCGGGATTAGCTTCGACGTAGAAAAAGCGAAAGAGTTAGACTATAAGTTTGCAAAAGAAGAAGCACATTACAAGGCCGAAATTGACCGGATATTTGGCGAAGAAATCAACTTAAACTCTCCGGCACAATTGAAGCGCAAGTTGTTCGAGGATTTGAAGTTACCAGATATAGCGAACGGTTCAACAGGCGTTAAGGTACTAAAGAAACTAGAAAATAAGCACGAAGTCATTTCCTACATTTTAGAGTATAGGGGAGTAGGAAAACTACGTCAAGCGTTTACGGAAAAACTACCAAACGAAATTAAGACAGACGGAAAAATACACCCGTGGCACAATACGCTAGGTGCTGCGACGGGAAGGTTTACGTGTAAAGACCCAAACACGCAGCAAATTCCTGCAAAGCGACCGGAAGTACGAAAGCTGTTTGTCGCAGATAAAGGACGTATCCTAGTTTCGATGGACTTTTCGCAAATTGAATTGCGAGTGTTAGCGCACATGGCTGACGAAAAAGTGTTAATACACGCATTTCACGAAGGGCGAGACATTCACTCGACGACAGCAGCGATGATTTCCAACGGTAAATATACATACGAGGACATCGAAACTCACAAGGATGCTGATGGACATCCGTGTCAAAAGTTACGCAAACAGGCAAAGGTAGTTAACTTCGGTATTGTATACGGAATGAGCGCTAAAGGTTTGTCCGATACGTTAGGCATATCGAAAAAAGAGGCGCAGGAAATTATCAATAACTACTTTAAAGGTTATCCAGGAATATCGACATACATGAACGAACAGAAGCGGTTAGCGCGAAAGCAAGGATATGTACCGGACATTTTTGGAAGAAAACGAAGATTGCACGATTTCTATAAATCAAAAAATGACTTTGACCATTTTAGGGCGGATAGACAAGGCGGTAACTTTCCGATTCAAGCGTCTGCTGGTTCAATGCTAAAGAAAGCCATTGTTGACTTAGGTGAAGTGTTGCCGAAATATGATTCACACATTTTACTACAAGTACACGATGAACTACTCTTTGACTGTCCGGAAGACATAAGACGAGAAGCACTTTACGAAATAAGGGATACGATGACAAACGCAGTTGAACTAGTCGTACCAGTTAAATCAGATATTGAAATATATCCGCACAGATGGATGGAAAAAGTAGAAGAAAACGAATGGTTCACGAAACAAAACTTAGCGGAGGGGATTAATTGACAAACGAAACGTTAACAAAACAGCAGTACGCAACTAAAATAGCGAAAGATTTTCACGATTTCATGTCGGAGTTTCACTCGTTCAATCAGCCATATGACGACGCGATGGACGCTGATATTCACGAGAGGTATGCGAAGGTTCTGCGGCAGCAAGCACGTTGGGGGTATTTCGACTTCAAACGAAACCCCGACGGAATAGAGCGTCCATTCTTTGGACCGTCTAGCGCAGGTTATTCAGATAGAGAACTATACGAAAAGGCACGGGGTTCTAAACGAGACCAACCGAATTTTACCGAAAATCAACGTGACTGGATTGGATTAGGTTCACAAGTCGGCGATTACATACAACGGGAGATTTTACTGGCGGAGCGACACTACGAAAAGTTAACCGGCAAAAAGCCGAGATTCCGTTTTGAACGTCACGAAAATGGAAACCCACGTTACGAGCATTTTGACAAGAAAATGCACGAAATCGGACACAACGGACAACACTTCGCCTACTTCGGATTACCAGACGGCATCTTAACGTACACAACGGACGAAGGCGAGCAATTACGAGTAGGGCTTGAAGTAAAGTCGGTACAACAAAACTGGTCGAAGTTTAAGTCGATGGACTCGCCAAAGCCGGGGCACGTAGCGCAGACGGTAGCTTACTCGGATATGTACGACTTTGATTACGTTATTATCCTGTATGTGTTGACATATGGGCGAGGATGGTACGAAGATTTTAGTCGCCTGAAGCCATTCGGCTTGTACGTTTCGGAAACAGAACGACAGCAGCTACGTGACAGATGTGCGAATGCTACTAAACAAGCTAAAGCAGGCACACCGCCGAAAGTCGATTTATCTGAATGGAAATTTAACGACTACAAGACGGTAATCGCTACGAGTCTGTCAGAAAGTGAGCTTGCGGAATTAAAGGAGCAGGCGAAGTTGGCGCAACAATCAAGTTTACCTGCGTGGCAAAAGCGGAGTTATACAGAAGCGATTGACGAGATTATCGAGATTAGAACGAAAGAACTTGGAAAGGCGGGCGGTAAATAATGAAGCTGTTCCCGGATCATTTAGTGAGCGAAGGTTTAGCGGAAAGTCTAGTGATAAATAAAATATACAATATGGACTGCACCGAAGGTATGCGAATGATTCCGGATAACTCTATAGATCTAGTTATAGCTGACCCTCCTTATGGAATTAACTACTATTCTAATTGGTCTAAAGACAGTAACTACCGAAGCAGAGTGAGATCCGTGGGTGGAATAAGTAATGATAAAGAGAACAACACTGATTTTCTTTCGGAAGTGGTACAAGAATTAGATCGCGTACTAAAGCCAAATACACATATATACTGGTTTACTCGTTGGGATCGTGTAATGATACAGCAGCCAGTATTAGAGAATTACTTTAAAATAAAGAATTCAATTATATGGATGAAGAACAACTGGTCAATGGGAGACTTGCGGGGCGCATATGCTGGGCAGTATGAGAATATACTATTTGCACAAAAAGGTCACCGTACATTTAACGAGGTAGCCGGAAAGAAGCGGCACCCCGATATATTACAGTTTAATAGAGTACCTCCTAACAAGTTGAATCATTCGCATGAAAAGCCATTAGATTTAATTTCGTTTTTGATTGAAAAATCTTCTAATAGAGGCGAAACCATCCTAGACCCGTTTGTTGGATCTGGAACGACCGCGGTCGCCGCCTTGCATACGAACCGAAACTTCATCGGATTTGAATTAGACCCGGAATACGCGGTTACGGCTAACGAAAGGATAGCAGAAGCAAAGGCGGAGTTATGCGGAAGCGATAGAGGAAATCAAAGTTATTCGGAAAGGTGGTCGATAATTAATGGCGAAAAGAAAGTATAAAATCCCGTTTTACGAAGGTAATTTACAAAGTTACCCTTATATAGACGATGAATGGCGAGATAACTATGTCTTCGAAGGTACGCTCGAATATAAAACATACCACCGGGGTCGATCAAGCGTAACTATCGAATTTTCTGATTCAAAGGGTAATACATACGGAATGTTTGTTTCTGATTTTGACGACCTTGTGAACCGAAAAGGATTAAACGGAAAGAAAGTACACGGAAAATGGACGTTTGTTAAAAAAGGACAAAACTACGGAATAAGGCTGTGTGAAGATGACGAATAACCTACCCGCCCGAATCCTCGGATTAGACTTGTCGCTATCTCGTCCGGGCGCAGCGATAATCGACGTAGACAAACACGGCAAACCCAAAGTAATAGCTGTATCTAACGTAAAAACAGACGCCAATCAGACGTATGCTTTACGAGGGCGCATGATCGAAGCATGGCTACGATTGTTTGTCGCGGAACACAACACCAAACGTAAGCCCATTGCGGTTGTAGTTCGGGAAAAATACGCAGGTAAGTTCGGCCATGCTTCTATCTTCACCGCACACTCCGCAGCCGACCGAGTGCTTTCCGACTTTGGGCTTGCGGAGTTGGAGACGTCAAAGCCGATCGCACAGCAACGTGTAAAAAAGCTAGTCGTTGGAAAGGGACGAGCAGAAAAGGACGAAGTTGCGGAAGCGGTGTGCGAATGGACGGGATATGGCGGGGAATTTGCGAGTTCGGACGAGTCGGATGCGTGTGCTGTAGCGTTGGCATGGGCGATAGAAAATAAATTAATTAAAGGAGGCGATTAAATGCGGATTTTATACATTATAGGCGCAGTTGTATCAGCTTTAAATTTGTTAGATTTACAGCTAGGACACCAAGTTGGAGACTCTACTGTAGCAACATCGTTTCTAGTTAACATCTTATTGTTCGTAGCATTAATTATCGCACCAAATAAGGAGGACGATTAAATGGACGTTTTAATATTCATTTCTATGTTATCTGTAGCAGGACTTTCGACAGCTGTTATAGCGCAGGCTTTCGAAATCAAGAAATCAAGGAAGAAAATCGAACATTACAACGAAATAGAAACCGACGAAGGAACGATTGTATGTGTCGAATTTACTGACTGCGACACGCAGGTAGTTAAAGGAGTTAGAACGGTCAGTTCGGAGGACATGGGAATCACCTTACGAGCACCTAACGGAGATGTAGTAGCTACTATCAAACCCGAATTAGTTCGGGCGGTCTACGCCGAACATGCGGTAACAGCAGAGGAGGCTTCCGAATAAATGTCATACATAAAAGATGCTTTAGTCGTAATTTTGGCTGTAATACTAGCCGTAATTATTTTCGTGGGGGCTATAATCGTTACGGTAAGTGTTGGGTATTTTATCGGTATGGTTATCGCAATAATGCCGTTTGTTAGCGACTTGCTTATAAATGGGGTCGGAGTAACTAAGCAACAAATCCCGGTAATTACTGCGTGGATGGCGGTACTCAGACTCGTAGTTACAACCAGTATTAGCTTCAGAAACTGGAAGGAGTTGACGCTTAATGCGGATGACCACCGATAATCGCATCGAAACCTTACGTAAAATATACGCTGATCAAAGACGGGAATTTAACGAGATTAAACGCAAACAGGAGGACTTGTTAGAGCGTAGAGTCGAATTGGATAAGAAAGAACGTGAAGTACTACGCGGAATAATGGATACGGAAATAATGCTGGAAAGGTTCGGAATAATGGCGGAAAAGGACTACGAGGCTAATTTGCGGAAGGGGAGTCGAAATGCAGAAAAAGAACGTGGTTAAGCGTATGAAAGAAGTCGAAGAACCTGAGAGCGTAGAGATAACGTGTAATAAGTGCGGTAAAACAAAGACTGCCGTAATTATTGCGGAGAAATATGACTTCGTCAGGGATGAGTTTCACGAATTCTTAGCTACGTTTGGTTACGGCAGTAGTTTCGATTTAGAATATTGGAGTTTCGATCTGTGCGAAAATTGCTTAGTCGACATAGTTAAAACGTTTAAATACGTTCCAAAAGGCTTTCGTATTGACCAGCAATACCCACTTGTAAAAGACGAAAGCAAAGAACATCAAGCGCTGTTTGACGATTGGAAGAACGGCAAGGAGTGGGATGAGTTTAGATATAAATCAGATGACGAACTAAACAACTTACGAAATTTATTTGATGACGGTTATATTGACGAAGTAATAGCGAAAAGAAAGGAAGAAGGAGAAAACAATTGATTAAACAACGCAAACAGTCTGGACGTAAGCTCGACATTTACTACTACTCTATAACAGGAAATACCCGATCATTCGCCGAGCGGTTCACGCACCTAAGTAACGTTTACCGAATCCCGATTTCCGAAAACTACCCCACGCAGGAATTTATCGTATTTACTCCGACCTACAACTTCGGCGAAGTCCCTGCGCCAGTAAGTCGGTTTTTAGAAAAGTACAGCGAGTATTTAGTCGGTGTAGTTGCGTTTGGTAATCGGAATTGGGGAGGGTATTACGCTAAAGCAGGAGAATTGATCGCTAAGAAATTCAATGTTCCGTTACTAAAGCGAATTGAATTGCGTGGTACGGACAAGGATTACGAATTTATAAAGGGGCTGTTAAGTTGACAGACTTAAGCAAAACGCATATTGAGTTAAATAATGAAATTATGTTACGTGACGATAACGGAGTATTGCAATTCGACAAAGACAAAGAAGCGGTAAGGGCGTATTTTATCGACCACGTTAACAACCGAATGAAGTGGTTTCATTCGCTGGAAGAAAAGATAAAATTCCTCGTCGAATTTAACTACTACGACAAGCAATTAATCGATAAATACACAACGGACGAAGTTAAGCGAGTGTTCAAATACGCTTATTCGTTTAAATTTCGTTTTCCTTCGTACATGTCCGCGAAGAAGTTTTACGATAATTACGCACTTAAAACTAACGACAAACAGTTATACCTAGAACGGTACGAAGATCGTGTTAGTATTGTCGCTTTATACTTCGGAGATGGAGACGTTAATAAGGCGTTGGATTTCGCACATATTTTAATTACGCAACAGTACCAACCGGCAACCCCGACGTTTCTTAACGTTGGGAAAGCACGTAGAGGCGAGTTTGTTTCGTGTTTCCTGCTCGAATGTGGCGATAGTTTGAACGACATCAACATGATGAATTCTACTGCTCGACAGTTATCTAAAAAAGGCGGGGGAATCTCGATCAACTTATCTAAAACACGCGCTAAAGGTGAGTCGTTAATGGGGTACGAAAATGTAACTAGCGGAGTTGTTCCGATCATGAAAAACCTCGACCAGTCATTCCGCCATATTAATCAAGCTGGGCAACGTAACGGTTCGGGTAGTGTGTACCTAAACGTATTTCATGCGGATATTTATGATTTTTTAGACACAAAGAAAATAAGCGCAGATGAGGACGTAAGGGTAAAAACGCTTAGTATTGGCGTAGTTATACCGGACAAATTTATAGAACTAGCTCGTAAGAATAAGCCTGCTTACTTATTTTATCCGCATAACTTATACGAAGTTACCGGGAAATATCTCGATTTAATCGATTTTGAAGAAGAATACGAGGGTTTAATCAACAATCCGCAGATACGCAAGCAACGAATTGACCCTCGTAATCTATTAGAACGGATAGCAATTACGCAACTAGAGTCGGGTTATCCATACATAATGTTCGAGGGTAACGTTAATCGGGAACATGCTTTAAATAATCTCGGGAAGGTGACTTTTTCCAATTTATGTAGCGAAATTCTACAATATAGCGAGGTATCCGAATATACCGACTATGGCGAAGAAGATATACTCGGTCAAGATATTTCGTGCAATCTCGGCTCGCTAAACATAACGAACGTCATGAAACATAAGAACATCGAAGGTGCGGTCAAGCACGCAATAGACGCACTAACACGTATTTCCGACGAAACAGACATAAAAAACGCACCAGCCGTAAATAAAGCTAACGTAGAAATGAGTTCGGTCGGACTCGGCGCAATGAACCTTCACGGTTACTTAGCGCAGCAAGGAATTCCATATGAAAGCGACTTAGCAATCGAATTTGCAGACGTATTTTTCTCTATTGTTAATTACTGGACGTTGGTTAGGTCGATGGAAATTGCGAAAGAACGTCGCGAAGTATTCAAAGGATTTATCGGAAGTAAATACGACACAGGTGAGTACTTCGACGAATTTATACAACGTCCTGCCGAGATTAAGTCGGAAAGGATTGCGAAGTTATTTGACGGCATTTTCGTACCTAAATCGGAGGATTGGCGAAAGCTAAAAGCAGACGTGAAGGAAAACGGTCTTTACCATTCGTTAAATCTTAGCGACTTCCTATAGTAATGTAGGTCGAAAACGAGTTAAATTGCTGGGAAGCCTTAAAGACCTTAACACCACAACGTAGCTGGAAACGGCAGGCGTGATGGTAGGCGAAAGCCGGAAAAAAGTTTAGGTATGGTGTATGGCAAAACCTAACCACTAGTACAATAGGCGATCAGCAGCGAAACGCCGTGTAGGCGGACGTTCAACGACTATAATACTCGAACCCTCCGAAAGTAGAAAGGAAATGATGTTCGAGATAAGGGATTACTCTCATAGAAAATATGTCAATCTGATAGATACCGAGTGTTTACTGTGTTATAGGAAATTTAAAATACCCGCTAACAATAAAGGCAGGATTATCACGTGTTGCGACTACTGTTCATCTGTAATACTAAGTATGAAGAAAACGACAGGTAGTTATCACCAGTGTAAAATGTGCGATAAACCGGTATTTGTTACAGACAGGAAGCGTAGGAAAGTTAAAAGAATTTATTGCAGTAGAAAATGCGCTAATTTAGGTTGGAGTACTTACCATGAAAATAGAGGGACAGGGAAGAAGTATTACGGACCCAATTGGTTGAATCAGAGAAGAAAGTGCCGTAAGAGAGATGATTACAAATGCGCAGACTGTGGTATTTCCGAAGAAGATTACGGGAAAGAGATGTCCGTTCACCACATTAGACCATTCGTTTATTTTGCTAGCTACCAACAAGCTAATAAACTAGAAAATCTCGTGTCAGTGTGCGAAGACTGTCACAGAAAAAGACATAGTGGTGAAGAACATCCCTCTAAATTTGATATGAACTTAATTGTAGCAGATACAAAACCTAAAGTCAAAATAATGCAAAAGAAAAAGGCACAAAAAGTTTATGATTTGTTAATTACTACAGATAAAACCCTTGCGGAAATATCTAGGGAAACTGGACTTTCGTATGGAGGGGTCAGTAAAATATATCACGGAACACGCTGGAAAGAATTATACAATAAACCAGCAGTGCTAACAAATCCAAGAAGGTGCTCAAGAGACTAACTAAAATCTTTCGGAGGGTTATGGTATAGTCTACTCCCTAAAAATACAGCGAAAGCTGGGGTATAAAGGATAGACAAGCAATCGCACCTACGGGAAGTATTTCGTACGTACAATCGGCAACGGCGTCGGTAATGCCGATTATGGAGCGGATTGAAGATCGGCTGTATGGTGACAGCAAGACGTATTACCCTATGCCGGGGTTATCTCCGCAAACGTGGTTTTTATACAAAGAGGCGTATGATATGTCGATGTATAAAGTTATAGATCTAATAGCAACTATTCAACGCCATATCGATCAAGGAATTTCCTTTACGTTGTTTATCAAGGACTCAACGACAACTCGCGAATTAACTCGTATTCAAATGTACGCACACCACAAAGGAATCAAAACGCTGTATTACGTAAGGCAGAAAGATCAAGGCAACGAGGAGTGTGTTTCTTGTCAAATTTAAACGAAAATTTAACCGATATTATAACCGCAGCCAACTGGAACGAACCAGACGACGAATTCACGGAAATGTTCGCCTTGCAGAACCTCCGTCAATTCTGGCTTCCAGAAGAAATCTCGTTAACTAGCGACACTTTGACGTGGAAGTCGTTGTCCCAGCGAGAAAAGGACGCATACAAAAAAGTACTCGCAGGGTTAACGCTGCTCGATACGCTACAGGGAGATGTCGGAATGTCAAAAATAGCCGATCACATTCCCTCACATCAGCAAAAAGCGGTATTAACGTTTATGGGCGGTATGGAAAACCTCGTCCATGCACGGAGTTACTCGAATATCTTCTTGACGTTAGCTTCCTCAGAAGAAATTGAACAACTATTCGCTTGGGTTAACGACAATCAGTATTTACAGCGGAAAGGTAAAGTAATTGATGGTTATTATCGTAGCATCACGGGATATGACTTATCGTTATATAAAGCAATGGTTGCATCAGTTGCTTTAGAGTCGTTCTTATTTTACAGCGGGTTTTATTATCCGTTGTATATGGCAGGTCACGGAAAACTCATCGGCAGCGGCGAAATTATTAACTTAATTATTCGCGACGAGTCAATTCATGGTGTTTATGTTGGCTTATTGGCGCAAAAACTGCTCGAAAATTATCCGACAGAAACTCGAAAGGAAATGCGGAGCTTCACCGTCGATTTATTCAACGACCTGCTCGAAAATGAAATCGAATATACACGCGACGTGTACGCAGGGCTGGACGTAGAACAAGACGTTATCCAATTCGTTAAATACAACGCAAATAAGGCGTTAAATAACCTCGGATATGACGGTATTTACGAGGTTGACGAAGTAAACCCGATTGTTATTAACGGGTTAGACACGAAGTCCAAGTCGCACGACTTCTTTTCGACGAAAGGAAACTCGTATAAAAAGGCGTTAGTTGAGCCGATTAGGACGGAAGATTTTTATTTCGGCTAAGCAACTTGTAAATAAAACTTACAAGTTCGTAATTAACTGTATCACTTTCAAACATTTAGGAGGGATTTACGGATGAACAAGCAAAATCAACGCAAAGAAAAGTTCATCGAAGTTATGGCGTATATTATCGTAGGCACAGGCGTGGGGCTTATCGTGCTTACTGCCTTGGCATTGTTCGTAAGGTTCGTGTTGATTCCGTTGTTCAGCTAAATAAAACGTAGAGGAGACGGTTATATGACGAATAGAGAAACGTTGTTAAAAATTCTTAAAAACCTTAAAAATTTATCGTGGTCAACAATGGACGCACCATACCATGGAGTATCGGCAGAACAAGAATCGGCTATTTATTTTTCGATTAATAAAGCGTTAGAAGGTACGGGAATAACAGAGCAAGACGTTATAAATGGAGATTACTTAGAGTTGATTAACAAGGAGGATTAATATATGACGAAAGATAAATCGGAAAATATCCCGGAAAGTATTCCAATTAAACGAAATAGCGAAGAACAGGAGAAAGCGAAGGGAGCAACAAGGTGGGTTATCTCTAAAAAAGCATCATCGACGATCACCTTACCTAAAGGTCACGGAAATAACGGAGAATTAACCGTAGGCTTCAAGCGCCTATCCCCCGACGCTATTATCCCTACGAAAGCACACGCAACTGATTCCGGGTTTGACCTGTACGCAAGTGAGGACGTAATTATCGAGCCGGGCGAAACGGCGCTTGTGCCCACAGGAATCGCAGTACAGTTGCCTGAGGGTTGCGAGGCGCAAGTGAGACCGAAGTCGGGAATTACGAGCAAGACGAAACTTCGCGTACAATTAGGCACGGTAGATAACGGATATACCGGCGAGGTTAAGGTGATTGTCGATAATATTTCTAACTTAAGTTATGACTTACAGTCAGATGACCCATGGGTTATTCAATCATTAGGAGCAGACAGAAAAAGAATTACAGACGTGGCGGTATGTACTGATGGGGATTTAGTGGAGTTAGACATGCGGTTTCCTTTGGGGACAGCTTTAATAGAAAAAGGCGACAAAATCGCCCAGCTAGTCGTCCAGTATTTACCGCAAGTCACGGCGGTTGAGGTTGACGATTTAGGCGAGGAAACGGCCAGAGGCGTAGGCGGATTCGGGAGTACGGGCGTTAGACACGAAAAGGAGGCACGGGAACGTGAACGAAAGCGAACGCGAGTTAAGAGTGATAATGTACGAACAGGCGTTAAAGATAAACGAACTAGAGAACGAGATGGACGAAATGAAAGACAGACTCAACATGACGTCAATAGCAATAACAATAGGGTGCTTAACGATAGTGGTAATTATCGGGATGATGTTTCTAATGGAGTTAGTTCGCTAGGCACGTTCGAAGTTACTGCATATACCGCAGACTGTCAAGGATGTACCGGAACTACCAAGAGCGGACAAGACGTGAGCAACACGATATACTCCCAGGAAGGTTTGCGAGTGATTGCAGTAGACTCTAACGTAATTCCTTTAGGCAGTACGGTGGAATTATCGTTTAGTGGTGGGGAGACTGTACGAGCTAAAGCGATAGATACGGGAGGCGCAATTAAAGGTAGTCGGATTGATTTACTGATGGAAACGGAAGCAGAGGCGTTGGAGTTTGGTCGTCAGTCTGTAAACGTGAAAATAATTGATTAAAGGAGCGGATTATATGAAGCTACACTACATTATTGACGAAGAATTGAGCGGAAAACAAACGAAGGTTGAGCGGGAGTATGTCGAGGTTGACCGGGAAGCAGACGTTGGGGATTATTTCGTATCCCTTGATGATTTAATCGGTATTACTTACGGAACTATATACCGAGTCGAATCACTTACGAAGGATAAAATCCACGGACACAAAGGGCGTCGGTTCTTTGACGATGAAGGAAGATGGCGAGCTGTTTGGTCGCCTTATAAATATAAAACGTTAGAGCCAACGGGATACGTCCGCATCGACGGCAAGCGCTATAAACTAGCGGACAGACGGGCGGAGGTTGGCGAATCAGTAATGTACTTATACGAAGGTAAGTCCGACGGGGTCGTTACGAAAGTGACTGACGTAGGTGTACAGTGTGTAGACGTAGAACCTTATCGAGATGCTGACGAAGAAGGGAACGTCACTAGTCTATATCACGGATTTTATTACGTACTTGAGCCTGCTGAGGAATCGGAAGAAGAATCTCCGAAAACTACCGAGGACTTGGTCGCAAATCTAGCCGCAGAGGTCGCGAAACTAAAGCGGAGAGTCGAAGGGTTAACTCGTCTTACAGATACGCACCAATCTACAATAATGCAATTACTCGACCATGCCGACAGCAACCATAAAGATATCGTTAAGCAAGCGGAGGAGTTCGCAGACTTTAAACATAGCCCGTCGAAATGGGCGGAACAAAGCGATGTAATCGAATTAAACAAACGTGTTAGCGCGCTAGAATCAAACGTAGAAGCGTCTGGTAAAATCGTGGAGGTGTATGTAGGTGGTCGAAAATTTAACTAAGGCGGAGTTTTTCCGCCAAAAATTTGACGATGTGAAAGAGACTATGCCACTTGGATTAATTCGAGATTCCGCAGACGTTATTTTCGCAGGTTTGGTATACAACATAGCTTGCGGCAGTGACTCGTTAGCAGTCGAGCATTTACAGGAATTACGGGATTTGGTAGACGCATGGCTTACGGAAACAGGACGTAATAGCGACGGTTGGTCGCTGACTAATGACGTAAATGAGTATCGGAATAAAATACTGCGGGAGGGGTTTGCGGATGGAAACGAATAAAATAAGAGTCGTTAATGGGCGTTGGTGGTACGAAGATAAGGTCGGAAAAGTATTTAAGGTACTGCGTACAGAGATTATAGATAATAACGAAGATGAAGATGATTTATCTACGTATGAAACCTTAAGGATTCACGAGGTAATCGATCCTGACGATAGGGAAGTTTCGTACATATTGGATACAGATTGCGTAACAGTAAGCGGAGATCAAGGCGACGCAGTCCAGCACCCGTCCCACTACACGCACGGAAAATACGAAACGATTGACGTCATAGAGGACGTAACTAGTGGGTATGGCGATGGGTATATCGCTTATTGCGTCGGAAATGCGGTGAAGTACTTGTACCGTGCGCCGTTTAAGCACGAAAGCCCACTAGAGGACTTGCGGAAGGCAGCGAAATACATAGAGTTTGCGATTAAGCGGGCGGAGGGGGTTGAGTGACGGAACGTTTCTTAATCGACGACCAAGGACGTACTAATAAACGTTTAAAACCGTTACATATATCTCCTACAATACGGAGAGAAATGCATGGAAATGAGCCGAGAGTCGTAGAACCTGTCGGATGGCAATTGGCGGAGGATTACGACGAATATAAGACGAAAGGAGAACGATTATTGTCGAAAACTATCCCGTTTACTTACGTATCTTTATTCAGCGGTATAGGCGGATTCGAGCAGGCGTTAAATAAACTCGGAGGAACTTGCGTACTAGCTTCCGAGATTGATAAATTTGCGAATCAAGCTTATGAGGTATTATACGGTCACAAAACGGTAGGAGATATAACAAAAGTGTTGGCAAAAGATGTTCCTGATCATGATGTATTGGTCGGGGGATTTCCTTGCCAAGCGTTTAGTGTTGCTGGCAAACGTGGAGGATTTGACGATGCAAGAGGGACATTATTTTTTGAAATGGCACGAATAGCTGACGAAAAGAAACCGAAAATAGTCCTCGCAGAAAACGTAAAAGGATTAGTCGGACACGATAAAGGTAAGACGTTTGATACGATTATTAAAACGCTCAATGACATCGGATATCGTGTAGACTTCAACGTATTAAACTCTAAATATTTCGGAGTGCCGCAGAATAGAGAGCGGATTTTTCTCGTAGGTATTCGAGAGGATTTAATCGAGAATGAACCGTGGACTGACGTTAAAGGAACGACTGTTGTTCCGAAAGGAAAGCGAAGGATTAGCGGTTATGAAGATGTAAAGACATTTAATTTTGATTGGCCCACGCAGACGGAAGTTACGACTAGGTTACGGGACGTTTTAGAGCCAGAAGTCGACGAGAAGTATTATTTAAGCGAGGAAAAGACGGCAAAGTTGATTGCGCAGTTACACGTAAAATACCCGATAGATAGAGACGGAGAGGTGAGCGGAATTTGTACGGACTCCAATATTTCCCCTACCGTGGACGCAAGTTACGCAAAGGGTATGGGTCCGAGCGACATACCGTTAAATAGACATCGACGCACACACGTGGCAGAGCCACAAATGGTCGGGCACTGTGACATTAAAGGACATGACGCACTCCGCCGAGTCTACTCGGCGGAGGGTGTATCGCCAACCCTTACGACAATGGGTGGAGGACATAGGCAGCCGAAGATTGCGGAAGCTACGGAAGTACGTCCAGTCCTCACGCCAGACCGTCTTAACAAGCGCCAAAACGGACGCAGGTTTAAGGACGACGGCGAAGAATCATTCACGCTTACGGCGCAAGACAGGCATGGGGTTGCTTTTTCGAGAGGGGAGTATCTTAGTGACAAGAAAAAGGAAAGAGACACCTTTGAAATACTGCGAAAGTTGCGGGAAGAAGCTGGAGAGGAAACGTTGGTCGAATGGGAATCTAGAATCGATGCTTCATTTCAAACGAAGGAAGTTTTGCGATGTGATCTGCATGTCGGAGGGGTTTTCGGGGAGGCAGATTTCGAAAGACCCGAGTTGGACGACAGCGCACAAAAGAGCGAGAGACTTGAAGAATGCGGAGAAATGCGAGAAGTGTGGATCAACGAAGAATCTGGACGTACACCACAAAGACTCGAATTGGAAAAACAACTCGCTGGAAAACTTAGAAGTATTATGTCGTGGATGCCACATTCGAACTCACAGGAAAAAGACTTGCAAAATTTGTGGGAATCCGCACAAGGGTCTAGGATATTGCAACAAACATTACATCAGATTCAAGAAGTATGGAGACCCGATGTACAAAAAGCGAGGTACAGAATAAGAAAACTCACACCGTTAGAAACATGGCGACTGCAAGGATTTCCAGACAAAGCGCACGAAGCAGTCAAGCAAGCAGGCATCAGCGACTCACAACGTTACAAAATGGCGGGGAATGCTGTCACGGTTAACGTAATTGAGGCGTTGGGTAAACGACTTATTTCGTACTTGCAAGCCGAAAAATAAAGATATTACCGTCCGAGCTACCTCGATCATACGCAAACTCATATGGAGCATTTTCTGGCGAATACGCATACTCCTTCGCAAACCTGCGTGCCGACAAATAATAACGCTTATCTACAACGTATTGGGCTGTACTTGCATGGACGTCGGCGTTGATTAAGTGTGCGCTAGGTTTGACGATGGCTAGGGCACGTTCAGCCGGATTATATGCGATGGATAAACGATGGTATGGCTTAATATCGAGTAGCTTGCGGGTAGTTGCGTTTAGGTAAAAACGGCGTTGCTTATCCAGCGTAATAAATGGCGCTCCGTCGGAAGGGACGAATTCAAATCCGGATAGCAAGTCGGTAGCAGCTTCAATAGCTTCGGACATATTAACACTCCGTTCAATTTAAGATAAATATATTTTAACGCACCAAAAACGATAAGTCAACGCAAAAGAAAGGGAGTCGGTATATTGTTTAAAGATAATAAAGATTTTTATCCTACACCAAAAGCGTTGTTTTATAAATTGATGAATGGTACTAGATATATAAGCGGTAGAATTTTAGAGCCGTCCGCCGGAAAAGGTGACTTGATTCGTTACATAAAAGAATTAAACCGTAATGTAAAAATAGACGCAATAGAAAAGGACAGTCGATTATCAGGCTTACTAATGAGCGAAGGAATTAACGTCGTATGGGACGACTTTCTCACATATGAAACGTATAAAGAATACGACCTTATCGTAATGAATCCGCCATTTAGTAACGGAGTAGATCACGTACTAAAAGCGCTAGAATTGGCGGAAGCGCAAATCAGTTCCTGCGAAATATACGCAATCTTGAACAAAGAAACGCTCGACAACGCTTATTCTAGTAAACGGCAAGAGTTATTACGCAAGCTAAACGATTATGATGCCGAAATTAGATACGTAAAGGACGCTTTTACTTCCGCCGAACGAAAAACGGACGTAGAGATTGCATTAATTAACGTTGTAATCGTAAATAAAGGCGAAGGTAAGTCGATATATGATAGTATTCCGTTTATTAAGCGGAGCGAGAACGAGCCTAACGAGTTGGAAACGGCACTATCTACATATGTTAAAAGTAACGAAGTCCGGGCGAAAATTAACGATATAGAACGGTTGGTGCTTGAGTACGAAAAGGCGTGCGAGGTTGCTAAAACGGCGTTCAAGGTTATGCGTAATAAGTCCTCTCTGTTTAGTTATTTTGGTAAAGTAAACAAGAAAGACGGGGAAATTGGTTCTCCTTTTACATATGTGACTAAAAAAGGATATACCGCAGAGGATTTAAACAATGAACTAGACAGTTTAAGGCGGATTTATTGGGAATTAATTTTAGATACAGGCGAATTTAAAGCTTTATTAACAAACGAGTCAAGACAGAAGTTAAATCGCCAATTAGAAGCAGCAAACGAAATGGAGATAAATATAACAAACATTAAAACGTTGTTAACTGCTCTAGGCGCAAACCGAGAAGAAATGTTAATCGACTCTATTATTTCAATATTTAAGCGTATTACGAGATACCACATGAACCAATATTCGACTAATATTCACTACTACGACGGCTGGAAAACAAACAACGCCTACAAAATCAACAAAAAGATCATCATTCCGATACAACGAGGCGGTTTTGACGAGTGGGATTATCGAGAGGATTTCAGCTTATTGTGTTTGGACGTCAGGGAGTTTATCGAGGACATAGTAAAGGCATTCCAGTTAATCGACCATTCCGTGTCAAACGAATTTACTTACGTAGCTAGAGGAGAGTTTGAAAACGACTTACTGCGGTTTAAAATGTTTAACAACGGTAATATCCACGTTTGGTTTAATCGTCTTGACTTGCTAAACAAGCTTAATTACATATGCGGCAGTCACCTCGCTTGGATTCCGTCCGATGACGAAGTAAAAACGAACAAAAAGGCGCGGGAGTTTGTCGTTAAGGAGTTCGGTGACGGCGTTTTGTCGAGCGGGCTTATCGTTGGCGGAGGTGTTGCGTAGTGGGAATGACGTACAAAGAACGCCTACAAGACGACTACAACCGCCTATGCACGCAAGTAAGAGCCGGAGAACTCCCGCAACCTGCCCGTAACCAAGCGATAGACGAGACTGTTAGCGCCTACGTCCTAGCGCAGGATGCGGAGTTTGAGCGGAAGGGAGACCGAGCTCCAATTGCGTTTAGGGATGCGAACATGCTCGATCGATTCGCAAATTTAATCCTACACGAAGATTTAACGTGGAGTCATCCGGATAAAATGAGTATCGTAGAGTATCCGGTAATGAGCGACGCTCAGGAACGGAGGAGAGCCGAAAAGGCAACGTTACATAGCGAACTAGAATATAAAGACCGGCAGGCAAACGGTAGGGTTAAGCGAAGTTATACCGACAACCAAGGCGGAATGCGTGTAAGTAATAATCGGATACCGTTTCCGGTGGCTGACGATGTTTACGAGAGGGAATCCGTAGGAATGGACGTGCTTACGTTGTTGGATAACGCAGGATTGACGACTAGGCAACGGGAAGCGGTCGAGCTAGTTTATTTCGAGGGATTGACGCAGGAGCAGGCGGCTGAGCGGATGGGACTAAGCCATAAACGTATAGTCGGTATTTACATAGAGCATGCGTTAATGAAAATAAAGAAAATTGCATAAAAATACGCCTACTCCTTTAGTGGGGTAGGCTTTATTTGCGTGTTATTAGTCATCTTTATGCATAGTCAATACTTTAAAGTCATATCCAATATACTCAATGTCCTCTTTAGATATTATTTTCCCTTCTTCCGGGCGGCCTTTAGCCCGAAAAGGCTGTTATCGAGGAAACTCCTATTGAATTTGAAAAAGCGGATGCGGTAGAAAAAAGAAGCTTGCGGGGATTAACCATTGGAATAATTGGCGGAAACCGATCTGAACAGGCTGAGCAAATAACAGAGTGTGATATATTAACTTATGGAGGTACTGACCAAGGTCGTGAGTTTGATGCTTTGTTAAACGAGTCTGATGAGTTGGTTATATTAACCAAATTTGTCTCGCATGCGGCGATGTGGAAAGCCAAAGCACACGCCATTACAGAGGGAAAGCCTATACATTATACTAAATCAATTAACATACATCGTATCTTAGATGAGATAAAATAATTAAAGCCCGGCTTAGCAGGCTTTAATTATTTTAAACAACTTCTTAGTTAGTCACTACCTGGATTCAATTAATTACTAAGTGCTTTTTGCTCGCTATAATAAGCATGTAAGTATTGTGGACTAAGTTCTTGATTATTAAATTCCGATTCGTCCATATCTGCCAAAATTTCTTGGAATTTATTTAGCAGTTCCATTTCTCTTGCTTGAAACTTAGGGGCATATTCCATAATTTCGGCGTGAATCCTTTCGAAGGAGTAGGCTGGCTTTTTACTAAAACGCGCCATATGCTTTTGCGCTATAGTTGGTTTACCGCCCTCAAATACTCTACCGCTAATTACGTTGGCGATTGCCAACAACTTGCCAAACTTTTGATCTCTATTCATTTTAAATCCTCCTATTATAATGTAACTGAATACTGCATGTCCGACGTATCTATCCGTAATGGTTGCTCTTTGTTTATGTCGGTTGGGGAATAAAGCGTTATGTATATGTCATACTGGGTAGCAAATAAAACCATTTCGTGACCTTTAGGGATGATAATGTCTTCATCTTTTCCATAACCTAACAGCTTCGTTGCTTTAACGTCTTTTGTAAATTTGATACTTTGATACATCTTTTCCATTTTTGTTTCCTCCTAAGATTTTTTATATGTCGTCCCCTGTTGTTAATACTAATATACCATTAACGTAACGACATGTCAATACATTTTAAGAATCTTTTTTATGTTTTTCTACGTATTCAGAAATCCATCTGCGTACTAGCGCGGAAGGGTTTTGAACGTTTTCCTCAGCGGTTTTTTTGAATTGTTCTCTTAACTCTTCTTCGATTCTGATATTGAAATTTACTTTCTTCATAAACTAATCCTCCAAATATGGTTTGTGTTATTTTTTCCTCAGTCTGTTTCCATGCTTGGATAGCAGAACTTAAATACATACGGATTTTGGTACCCAGAAAGTTTCGGACGAAAGAAACTTATTCCCTTTTTCGAAAATGTGCATTTCTACAAGGTGTGCTTTTTTAGTTGATCTTTTAATATATAGAGGGGATTCGTTATTCTGTTGAACCATGCTTTCATGTCCCCAAGTTTTTCGTATAAACCATAGGTCAAAACTAAGGATGTCACCGCCTTTTTTAGCCAAAAGTTCTTTATGCATTCTCCAAGCTATTCTCATCGCTTCGGCGATGTAATCAGTCGCTTTACCTCCGAAACGTTTTACTCCTTTACGTGCTAACATCCATGCATTTTGCATCACCACTTTGTTTGTCATTTTGATTTCCTCCCGTTTGTTTATCTTAATTACATTATAACCTTAATGTAACGACAAGTCAATACATAAAACGAAACTTTTTTAACTTATTTTTGCTCACTTTTTCCCGTTTAGTTGTCTATATAAACGCCAGAAAAACGAATATATAACGAGGAAACGCCGTACAGACTTAATGTTTTACCTGTGTGGCTTTTCTATTGCTTAAAATAGCAAAAGTACATCGAAAAGGGGACGATTACATGACTGACAAGGCGGCTGATACAGCGCGCGAAGTAACGGCGGAAAATTGGGGCAAGCACATCGACATTGACGAAACACTAACCGGACTAAAGGCGGTACAACGCGAAGCACGTAAAGCAACGCAGGCTTTGCGTGAGTTGCAGGAGGAGCAGGAACAAACGGACAGTATGAAAATAGATTTCGACAGCCTTAAGGACGCGCTAAAGTCATACGTAGAAACGCAAAACAAATACGGAGGTTATCACGACATTAGCTTCGACGAAGTATTCGAGATATTAAGCGGATATAACGACGGTAATTGGCGTATTAGTGATCGCATTATACACGCGACAACAAAGACGGCTGAAAACGGGGAATTAACGTACGGTGACGATCAATTCGTGATTGTACGGTTTACTAATCGCGGAGGTGAGGCGGACTAATGGGCGAATTAATTACGTTGGAAAAGGCATCGGAGATATTGCTTAATAAGCTTAATAAAGGCGCGATACCCAGCGACAAGTGGGAGCATTTACAGTGGAAAATTTACGAGTGGGGTTGTAAAGCGGAATTAAAAGGCATTCCGAGCGACTAAAGGGTTAAACTGCACCTATTGGAATAACTAGTCAACTAAAGGAGCGTATGTAAATGGAAAAGTATTTTTACTGTTATTCAACAACGCTAATGCACTTCTTGAAAGCAAGTGGATTTAAATACGAATATAAGACGTCCCACAATCGTACAGGAAAGCGTATGTGGGTCTTTTTGCGTACAGACAACTTAAAGCGTGCGCTGGACGAATACGATGCTAGAAAGGCGCAGGCAAAGTCACAAGGGCGTATCTAAGTCGCAAATTAGTTAACGGAAATTAATCTAGTAAACGGAGGAATTAATTATGGGTAAAAAAGGAATGCGTAATTTCACGCCGATTGATAACGATGTAAAGCGTGTATTCTTCGCGCCGGATACCGATTTAGATTACGGAGACTTCGCAGTTTACGTATACATCGCAATGCATGTCCGAGTAAAGGACGGAGATTTAAAAGGGCTTGCTTATCCGACGAAGAAACGTATGCAGTCGGATTTATCGATTGGTCGCCGAAAACTATCGGAGGCTATCGAAAAATTAGTACGCTACGGATTTATAATTGCGGTTAAAGTGCCAAATAAATACGGAGGTAAGCCGTTGTTGCATTACCGTTTGTCGGACGAGTGGAAGAAGGAAGACAAGGAAGAAGTCGAGGTAAACGAAGATGCGAACGAAAATGTAAGCGAAGAATTAAGCGGGGAGATGCGAGACATTATCGACTGGCTGTGACGAAGAGAAACACTTTAGCGTAGCAAAGGGTCATTTGACCGTTTGCAATCGTCTATATGACCGTTTGCAAATGTACATCTGATACATATTAAGTATATTGATATATAAGTATATTGATTAATAAGAAGATAGATAAAGACAAAAGCTTCTGCGCTAACGCGCAGGGTCAGCTTATATCGAAAATTAATTAATATATAAAAGATACTTCGGAAAATAATAAGTACATAAGTGATGTATTTAAACGAAAGGAGACGACAATATGACGAATCGAATGCAAATCAGTTCTGCAATTAGACCAGTATTAAACGGTATTATTCTACAAGATACAACGGACTTGGTAATAGACGGAAACAAAGCGTTAATAATGTTAGTACCTTCGGAGAATAACATATCTTTATTAGATGATGTAATACGTAGCGCTTGGAATGTCCAGTTCGATGTAGCGATAGGTAGTACGGATAAGTGCGAAGGAGTCGTTAACCTACGAGTGTATGATCGATGTAATGTTCGGATTAACAAAGCGTCTGGTGGTATGGACGAATATACGGCTATCGAGTTACTTGTCGAAGAAGTGAAAGAAGGCGAATAAAACGCAGGATTTAGGACGGTAGAATAAACGAAGTACTAGGCGGAGATATACGTAATTACTTAGTTTATCTCGACGGAATTACTCGAATGTATTTTCATCTGTATTTTCCGGCAATTGTAAACGGGAATTATCCCGGTATTTTTCGACTGCATTTTTTCGGAATTATTTAGCGAGATTATCCCGGAAATTATGGGCAGAATTATTTCGAGGATTATTCGCTATTTAATGAAGGAATTATTTCGGAATGTATCGGAGTTAATTATCCGATTATTTTCGGAGGTTATTTTGTGCGGGTGAATTACGTCGTGTCAGAGCGATTATAAGACGTTTATGGACGTTTACCCATTCGGATATATTTCGCCATTATGTGGCTGTATTATCGGGGTTATTTGGCGTGGATTATTGCGGGATTATGTGCGGAGTTTATTCGATTGGGTACGTTAGGAGAGTACGTTAGGTAGTGCGATAGTAACGCTAAAAGATCGGGCAACGCGTTCACGAGACGAGGAGGTCGAAAACTTTCAGCGTCATTTATGCATCCAATCATACGATAAAACGAACGACAGCACGCACAAATCCCGTCAAATCAACGCTTGCATAAATGGTGTATAAAGCGGAAGAAGAGCGCGGAGGGAGAACGCAGTGTTGACAACTATACTTACTTTTCGTTAGTAGACATAAGATATATTATCAGAAGTTGTTTCGTATTTATATTCGCTTAAATGTATAACGAAAACAGGGGCGGGGTGGCTCGTTTTGTTTACCGCTTGCCTGACCTCCGCAATTTTCTTACAAAATTTTAAACTTCGGAAGTATACACGGTGATTATATCAGAATTACAGTCGATAGGACAAGCGAAAGTAACCCGAGATAACAGACGCATGTATTTAAGCTAATTTGACCGTGTCGTGACGGATTTGCGACGAATTCAATACGAAACTACCTACGCAAGCCAAAACGGCTCACACGCGCTGAAAACTTGCGCCAGCTAAGCCAGAAAGGAGGTGCTTGCGAATGGCTAACCGAAATCACTACAATTTCGACGAATCGAAGTTTAAACCGAAGCAACGAGAAGCCGCCATGCTTTTAGTTGAGCGGGAATTTGCTGACCCAAAGGAACGGAAAACTAAAGGCGAAATTGCGGACGAACTAAAAATGACCCGTCAAGGCTTACATAAATGGGAGACTCGCGACGACAACTTTATCGCGTATAAAAACTACCTCGCCAACAAGATGATGACGTCAAGCCTTCCGATGGTATTTGCGAGGATACTCGAAGGCATCGACAAGGAAAAGAACACGAAAATGACAGAGCTATATTTGAAACGTTTAGGCGAGCTTGACACGAAGTCCGAACTTACACTTAAAGACGGTAGGGACGGAGAACAGACGCTAGACGAACGCAGAGCAGCGTTGTTGGCTCGTTTAGGCGAAGAAGCAGAAGGTGACGCGGAAGGAGACGACGAGGAGTAATGGCGTATATAAATGGCGAATGGCTAACGTATCCCGAACGCCAAAATCTAATCAACGACCTAACGGAAGAAAAACGCCTCCTAACGCAGTTAATTAAACGAAAAAAAGCGGTAACAAGCGATTTTGACCGGCTAGAGAACATCCTAGACGAATTAAAGCGGCTAAACCGAATACACAAAGGAGAATACGACGTCCTCTATTTCGGGATGACGTACTTTTCCGAGGATGGAAACCCCGATAACCCCGACAATCTAATTCCGGAAGGGGTTAACGTACATAATTCGGCAGAATTTCATAAACGGTTATGCGAAATGTTGGACGAGGTTACAAAGGGACTCGCAAATAGGCATATCGCTTGGGCGTGTCCCAGACAGCACGCAAAAACAGCGTGGCTATCGAATATATTCCTTATACATCAAATCGTCTATAGGCTGCGGAAATACATTGTTCTATTTTCTGAGACTACCGATGTAGCAGGCGACTTTATTACATGGGGACGATACCAATTAAAGTTAAACGAAAAGCTCCGAGAAGACTTCGGAGAGCTTTTGGACGTTAAACCGTCCATGAACGAATTGGACAACAAGTACGAATATATTACGTCTTCCGGAACAAAAGTGGAAGCGAAAGGTCTTGGAACGCAAACTAGAGGGTTGAGATTCGGTATAATAATTGCCGCCTAGCTTGGCAACAAGTTAGTGAGAAGCGCGGAATTAAGCGGGGAAGCTGCGACGCCGACCCGAACCGAAGGCGAAAGCCAGGGGCAACGCATAGGACTTGAAATAACAGTCCCACGAGGCCGCGCCGTCCTACAAGGACGAAAATATATGCTGAACTACGTCGAAGAAGAAGACATAGAAGGACGGATAAAAAGCCGTTCGATAACAATTTGAATACTCGACCAGACCTTTTCATCCTCGACGATTTAGAGTCGAAGGAATCTACTAATACTCCGGAACTTATCGAAAAATCTAAGTCTTGGTTCCGCGAAGAAATGTTGCCTGCGATGGCTAAAAATGGAATCTGCATTTATTTAGGTACGATCTTATGTTATGGTTCGCTGTTACATTATGTCATCGAAGAAAGACGGGACTTTAAAAGCGAAAAGTTCGCAGCGGTTGAGTCTTTTGCGGAGAATGAAACGCTTTGGGAGAAGTGGCGGGAGATTTACAGGAGCGACAACAAAGATGCAGCCGACAAGGCGAGGGAGTTTTACGTAGCTAACGAAGATGCGATGTTAGAAGGCGTTAAAATATTGTGGCCGGGATATTGGTCTTACTACGAACTTATTGTTATCCGAGAAGAAAACGGAATAAAAGCGTTTAATCAAGAGTATCAAAACAATCCGACAGACGAGGAAAGGCAAATATTTAAACTCAGCCAATTCACGTGGGTAAATAGTGAAGACATAAAAGATAAGAAATTTAAATATTTTGCTGGTATAGATATTGCGATGGGAAAAGAAAAAGGGGACTACTCCGTTATAGCAACGATAGCTAGAAACATAGAAACAGGGCGCTGTTATCTGGTTGACGCATACATGGCAAGAATACACCCCGACGTACTAATTGACAAAGTTGTCGAGTACACAGAACGTTACCAGTACGAATACATAGCGGTTGAGGCTCAGATGGCGCAAGAGTTTATCGCCGATAAATTGACGGAGCGACTAGTCACCAGAGGTTACCCAGCACATACACGTATAAAACAGGTCAAACAACGTACTAGAAAAGCATTACGAATCGAAGGAATGTTGCCTGACATACAAAACGGAAAATTACGGTTTCACAATCGCTTTAAGAATAGCGCTGAATTTAGCCAATTTGAAATGTACCCGATGCACAAACATGACGACTTTCCCGACGCAGTGCAAATGGCATACTCAGTGGCACAGCAAACAAACCGTAAGAAAGCCGGGAGTGTCGGTACATATCGATACTAACTAAACTAACGATGTAAAAACGAAAGGAGGCGGCAACTATCACAACAGATCCAAATTTACTTAACGGATTAATTTTTAAACATCCGATGCAATACGCACTAGGCGAAAAAGAGTTCCAGCGAATTGTGGACGAATTAAAGCTGTACGAGCGCTATTACGGCGATCGGGATACGTGGACTGATTACGAAGTCCCTCCCGAACTAGATTACAAACCCACCGAACTATCGATCAATTATTTACGTAAGATGGTCGACACAATTGCGGCGTGGCAATTCGAAAGAGAGCCGAAAGTATCTGCGCCTCCCGAAATAGTAGACGACCCCGTCACGACTCAACTACACGGAACAGAGCCGAGCGCAGAGCAACAAGCGGCTAATGATCGTGCTAAGTCGAAAGAAAAGCTACTGTCGACCATATGGAAAGAAAATAGGATGCACGAAAAGTTATTAGCTGCCGCAAAAGACCGAGCAATAACGAGAACGGGCGTGTTTGCCCGGTTACATTACGATACTAGACGAGGAGCAATCCGGATACTATTCCACCCCTCAACCGAAGTTATTCCGGTACATAACGAATGGGACGTCGATCAGTTAGAAGAAGTACACTTTATTGCTTACTTAGACGAAGAAGAGACGAAACTTTGGAAGCTGTCGTACTACCTCGTCTGGAAAGGCGACGAGGAATCTGGTTATTATGATTGCGAAATAGAGGAAGCGATATACAACGAGGAATTAAATGTTATTGATACTCGGGTAACTCGCCAATCTATGGGGCTCGATTTTATTCCGGTTGTCCATATTCCAACCGACAAACTAACCGGAGCGTTACAAGGCACCTCCGAATTAGAAAAGATGATCGGAGTATCTGATGAAATTAACAAGAAATTATCGGACTACAGCGATGCATTGCGGTTTGAAATGTTTGCGATTATGTTACTAAAAAATGTAGACGAAGACCCTAAAAACCCTCTACGTGTAAGTCCGGGAGCGAAGTGGAATTTAGGTGACGGCGACAAGGAAATCGGTGAACCTCATGCAGAGCGAATAGAATCTGGCTTTAAATTTAAGGAAGCAATAGAAACGTACCTTGACCGGATGTACAAAGCGCTACATGAACTGTCCGAAGTACCGATCGTAAATACGTCTGAACTAAAAACAGGCGGAATTAACGAGGTTGCTATGCAACTTATGTTTTCGTCTATCATTTCGAAAACGCAACGGTCGTGGGTTATATGGCAATCGAGATTACAAACGTTAAACGAATATATTTTACGATATATGCAAGCCCGACAAGAGCATCCGAGATTTAAGTATGATCGAGAGTTGTTGACGGAAGTCGGAGACGACTACACAAACGAAATTATATTTAACCTACCACTTCCAAAAGATCGCATGGCATTAGTTACACAGTTAAGTAATGAAATAGCTAGTAACATGGAATCCATTAAAGGAGCTATTAAACGTAGTGGTAAAGAGAACGCAGAAGCTAAGCTAATGGAGATACTAGCCGAGCGAGAAATGATGCGGGAAAGGAAAGTAAAAAACGAAGACCCGTATCTAGAACAAGCGGAACAAACAGAACGACCCGGCAGACAGGAAGTAAAAACTTAGGATTTGTCCGAAATGACATTAAACTATGCAGGTTTACACTCGTGTCGAACACGTTAAAAACGAGTTTATGGAGGTATTTAATATGAAGATGAATTTACAATATTTTGCTGATAGCAACGACAATCCAGAAGAAACACCAAATAGTGAAGGAGCACCGAATAACCCGTCTGCGGAGACGAAAAACCCCGAACAGGTGCATGAACCACAACAACCTTCGAACACTATTCCGTATGAGCGATTCAAGGAAGTAAATGACGCTTATAAGTCGTTTAAGTCTTTGGGCTATAACTCAGCAGATGAACTTAAAGCGCAACTGGACGAATTGAAAACGCTAAAACAAGCGGAAGAAGAACGTAAAAAAGCAGAAATGGATGAGGTCGAACGGCTGCAAGCGGAAAAAGAGGAAGCTGCGCAAAAGGCGCAAGAAGCTGAAGAGCAGGCAAGAAAAGCAAAAGAAGCAGCGAACAACCGAATCCTCAATACGGAAATCAAATCGGTAGCTAGGGCGTTAAATGCAAATGACCCTAACGATGTACTTGCTTTGTTAGATAAGTCGCAAATTGAGATGGACGAAGAAGGAAACGTGACTGGCGTAGAGGAGGCTGTGACAGCGTTTAAGGAAAGTAAACCGTGGTTATTTAAGCAAGCAATCGGGGCGGATGCAAAAGGCGGAAGTAATCCTAACACCAACCCTACAGTAGACGAGATCGCGGCGAAGGAAAAAGAGTTGTCGGAAGCACAGGCGGAAGCATTAAAGGATAAACGCCATTCTGGCAAGGTGACACGGATTTTTAACGAATTAAAGGAATTGAAAAAGAAAAACAAATAAAACTCGGAATCAGTCGCTACTAAAGCGGCTTTTTTAATTACAAAAACACAAAACAAAGGGGAAATTAAATTATGGCAGTAGCACAGACTTATGATTTTCAACAACAAATTAGGGATATGCAGGCTAATGTAGACGTAATCCTACAGAAAGCGCCGGTACTTTTCGGTCTAATCGGCACAGGCGACCGACTAACTCAAACTAAGTTTGAGTGGCAGAATGATTATTTAAATAGCGATACCGCGATTGTAAAAACAAAAGCTGCGGCAGACGCAACCACAGTAGAAGTCGAGAAAGGAGACGCTGATAAGTTTGCGGTAAACGCACTTGTACAAAACGGACTTGAAGTATTCCGTGTAACTGCGATTGACGAGGATAACAACACGATTACGGTACAACGTGGTTACGACACAACCACACCGGAAGCTATTGAAGTTGGCGGAGAATTAAAAATCATTTCACGTCCACGTCCAGAAGGCGAGGATACATTCCGCAAGAACGAAATTAATGACCGTATTGTGTCGTTTAACTACTCGCAAATCTTTTCTCGTTATGCATCTGTATCTCGTACACAACAAATGGTAAGTACATACGGAGTTTCAGATGAATTGGATTATCAAGTTAACCTACGATTGGAAGAGATGATCCGAGAAATGAACAACTCGTTAATTTACGGACGTAAGTACGCAGGGTCAGGACAGCAACCACGTACATCAGGAGGTTTGTTTGCGTTTGCGCAAGAGCAAGGAGCGTTTAGCAAGGATTTTGGCGGGGAGGAAATAGACGCTAAAAGGCTGAACGATGGGATCGAGGAAGCATTTAAACGTGGTGGAGGCGTGAATACGATCTTATGTGCTCCTAACGTATCTCGCCAAGTAACTGCATTAGCGGGTGATACTATCCGCACTACTCGTACTGATAATCAAACAGGGCATCAGATCATGTCGTTTATGTCTGATTTACCGGGCGGAGCAGTTACTAACGTAGTAGTTGACTTGAACATGCCTAAAGACCGTGCATTACTACTTAACATCGATAACATCAAAGCACGTTACTTGACTGGCGTTTACGACCAAGACGCTACTCTAGCAGGAGGAGACTACTTCTCCCGTGTCCTACGTGCGGAATTAGGGTGGGAAATTAAGAACGCAAAAGAATCGATGGTTATTCTTTCTAATATTTCAAAAACAATTAACTAATTCATGGCGTCTTTATTGACGTCTATTAAACGAAAGGAGAGCGATATTTTTGGCACTGACAGAAAACGAAGTTAAACGGATTAACGTGTCCATGCCCGTAGCCAACGATTTAAAAATAGGCGACATATTAAAGCAATTACAAGAGTCCACTGGCGGAGAGGTTACGGTGACTTGGGCGGACGTTAAAAACAAGCCTTCGGAATTTGCACCGTCTGCACATACGCATGTAATCGCAGATGTTAAAGATCTACAGGCGGGTCTGGACAGTAAATTAGAATCCGTAAAAATAGACGATGTCGCAGGCTTACAAGCAGAGTTAAACAGCAAATTAGAGTCGGTAGCTGTAGCTGACGTATCTGGACTCAAAGCCGAATTAGACGGTATTAAATCACGTTTGGATGCGTTAGAAGGCGGAGGTGCGTAATTGATGGCGGATAAAGCAATCTTTGAGACGTTACCAAACTACGAATATACAAGAGACGGTTTTCACATCGTTTTTAACGGCGAAGGTTTGTACGTAACTAACAACGCAAGCCACATCGCCGTTTTAGAGAAAGCCAAGCCGTTTATTAAACGCATTGATGACGGACAGCAGGCGGGGGAAGAAGAGTCCTACCCGGAACACGTAGGCGGGGGAATGTACGTACTATCTAATGGCGAAAAGGTAAAAGGTAAAAAAGCAGCAGAACAAGCGGAGTCTACGTTAGAAAAATAACGAAGGAGGGTGACGCTACATGTCGGATAAATTAACCGTAACTAAACGCTTACAGTCTCGTTTATCGAAAGTACCGGGCGTCACGTCGGATGACATCGACATGTGGGTCGCTGAATCCGTCGCAGAGTCCGGCTTTACCGAGGAAGACAACGCTAACGCCGTGTTTTACCTTGCGTTATATAACGCCTATAGTACAATCGCTTCGGACGCTGCTCGGTATTTTTCGTATGGCGACCGGGACGAAGTTGTAGATAAAACGAAAGTATTTAAGAATTATATAGAACTTGCGAAGGAAGCCCGACTCAACTACCGAAAAGCTAAAAAAGAAGGCGAAGGAACGTCGTTTAGTGCATATCAAACGCATGCCGGAAGGGCTGACGGCCGATGAACAGCGAAATCGAACGCAAGATAGACAATGTCCTACAGGAAGCGTATGACGAGCACGAACGTAATCAGCAACGCCAAATTAACTATGTCCTATCCGAAATTGACCGAACTAGACTCGATCTAATTGATTTACTAACGGAATACGCGAAACAGGATAATACAATCAGTAAAGCGCGAATACATACGTTACTGGGTGAATTAGACGAGATAGAGCGGAAAATACGAGACTACGGGTTAAAGGCGTTAGATACCGTGATTGACGACACAGCGTCAAAAGCGATACAAACCGGAGTTGCTGCGTTAGGGTTGTTAGCGGTAGTTAAGGCGTTGTCTAGTCGGAGAGAACGTCAATTAGCTAGGAATGTGGTTGATTCTGTTTTTGGACGATTTAAAGACGAAAATATAATCGACCTATCTGACCGTATGTGGACGTTGGCTGGGGACTATAATGCGGAGTTGAGACGAGTATTACAAGCGGGGATTATACAAGGTAAGTCAGTTAATCAACTAGTCGCAGACGTCCGAAAAGTATACGAAGCAGAAACGTGGAAGATTGAAACAATCGTAATCACCGAAACTAACACGGCACATCGAGTAGGGATTGCAAAGGCGGCAGAAGCGTCCGAAGTCGTTAAGGCGATAAAAATAATCGACCATCCCGGACACAAGCGACATGACCAGCACGAGTGCTACCGTCTTGCTCGACAAAACCCTTACGGTTGGGGCGATGGAGTATACCGTCCACAGGATACGTATATCTATTCGCCCCATCCTCGGTGTCGTGCTTCGTTTAGGTACGTACTTAAGGACGAATACCTAACCGGAGGTGAGTCGTAAATGTTAAACAAATATGACATCGACTTAATCAAAGAAACCCGACGAGAAATTACGGAACACCGTGAGTCCGATATTACGTTTATTGGCGAAAAGAGAACCGGAGAGCATCCGATTACAGGCGAGCCTATTACGTCGGAAATATCCGAGAAAACTGTCGCGGTAGTTTACGAAATCACCTCAGCGTTTAAATTTGATCGTGAGTTGTCCGAAGGTATGGACGTACAAAACGGCGACTTATGGATTGACGTAGATTTACGAGACATGGCGGGGTTTAGTCCAGACGAGGTTAAGTCGGTTAAGTACGAAGGAGTTACCTACACGGTCATGTCGTCTGACTCCGTGGGACTGGGCGAAGATAATCGCGTGCAAATAATCGGAAGGCGGACGAGTTAACATGGCGAGATTTAACGTAAAAGTGACGGGTATCAAACGTACAATACGAAGTAAATTAACCGACCGCAACTTAGCGCAAGATGTCGATCAAATTACAGAGGCTTACGCAAGGAAAATCGCAAACGATGCGGCAGAAAAAGCGCCTATTCTTACGGGGTTACTAAAAAACTCGCTGCCTAACGGAGTGGAACGAAGCGCAATAGGCGAGTGGCAAATCGTAGCAATGACGGACTATACGTTGGTGCAAGAATACACGCACCAGACGAAGAAAGGGTTCGTCCGTAAAGCCGTATGGGATAACAAGGAAGGGTATCGAAAAGCGGTAGAGCAGCGGGCGAAACGGAGGTAGGCTAATGGTGAAAGCTACGCAATTAGGCGTTGGTTATTCGATTGGGCAAAAAATTGAGCAGGAACTCGGCGTTAAAACCGTGCTTAAATATGATGGCATAAAACTTCCGACTGAAAAGCCGTTTATCCTTGTCGAGCAGATGCAGAATAACCATACGCAGATATCGAAATTACGAGAGGCGATACAGACGACTTTTCGTTTCCAAATCGGAATATATGCAGAAACACAGGCGCAGAGGTCATCGATGCAGGATAAGCTTCGGGATCTCTTTTTATTTGCGCAATTTCCGTTGTATGACGATATGGGAGCGGAAACTGGCGTCTTTTTTGACGTTGGTTTAACGAATGAGGTTCCGATTGATGCGGATGATTTGTCAGACAAAACGAATATGCACCGACTTTATTTTGACGTAGAGGTTGCACAGATTTATCACAAAAATAGAACGGAAAATTAACGAGGGGGAAACGCTTTATGGCAGTAGAATTTAAGGGAGAAGAATTTCTTTACTTGATTGAAATTCCTGCAGAAGGAGAAAATCCTTTAGAATTAGTTAGACTATGGAACCAAACAAGTGGATCAAGAACAATAGAGGCTGCGTCCGTAGACTTGGCAACTAAGGATAAGAGCGGGTCAGATTACGGGACAGTTACTGAGTCTGTATCGGTTGAAGGGATTAGAACGGAAGGAGACAGGGCTTATGAATACATTGAGGAATCTATACGAGACAAGCGACTGGTTAAAATCCACCGACTAAATAAGAGAGATTTATCGACAGAGTCCGGATATTACATGTTATCTAATCTCGAGGATTCTTCGTCAGTAGACGAGTACGCAACTTATTCAGTGGAAGCTACGTTAAACGGAAAAATTAAGAAAGATACTGTTACGGAAATACCAGAAGGAGCACCAGACGAAGGACAGGTTACGCCTGAACAGCCTCAAGGTATAGGGGCAGCCGTTATCGGTGAGTCACTGAAAATTGGCTAATATAAGGAGGTAAATTATGGCGAAATCAAAAGACGAGTTAAAAACCGTTTTTGTAACGGGCGCAGTACCAACACAACAAGATTTCCATGATTTGATCGATGTTGCAGGGATTAAAGGAGATCCCGGGGTTGCGGGTAAGTCAGCATATCAAGTTGCTGTTGATAACGGATTTAAAGGTACAGAACAAGAATGGTTGGCATCTTTAAAGGGACCGAAAGGCGATTCTGTAAAAGGTAAAGACGGCGTTGGAGTTGCAGATATCACATCCGACGGAACTACTATTACGTTTGAAATGACGAACGGGACTACGAAAGAGATTCCGTTTCCTTCCACAGGCGGACAGTAAACCGCCTTTTTCTTTATTTATAAATTAAATTTAAATACGAAAAGGAGCGAGTCATATTGGCTAACGAAAAAGTAACGATGTTTGAAGTTAACGGAAAAGATTACGAGGTTAAGTTAAATTTAAAAAGTATTAAATATTTGAACGGGCTTACAAAAGAAGGGGCTTACGGCTTACTTGGACGTGTGCTAATGGGCGATGTAGGGACGTTTGAAGATATTATTTATGCTGGATTATTTCATACCGGGGAAAACTTTAAGAAAACAGACATCCAAAAAGCAATTGATAAAAAGATCGAACTTGAAGAAATCGACCTTAATTACATACATAAAACAGGTTACGAGTTGGTAGCAAACCATTTTTTCTACAAAACGACACTAGACAAGATGTTAGCGAAAGAACCGGAAGCGAAGAAACAAATCGAGGAACTAATGAAGTAAGTAAACCATTCCTCGTCGACACCGAAGAATGCGTACGACACGGCTGGCGTTTCCTCGGCTTAAAGCCGGAAGAAGTACTTGCTTTAACTTACCGCGAATTCGTAATCCTATGCGAAGAACAAACTGAACGAATGCACGACGAAAATGAACGTGAAGCACTTTACGCAATCATGTACGCTGCAGCATCGCGAGGCAAAGGTAAGAAAGGCGAATTGCCGAAGGTTGAGGACTTATATCCACGCCCGGGAACGGAAGAACGGAAACAGCAAGAAATGCGCGACATGGTCGAGGAAAAGAAGCGTACCGACGAGTGGCTTAAGCGTTTAGACTTATCGGTTCTTACTCAGCAGAGCGGCAAATAAACGAATCAAACACGTCACAAGAACGAAGGGAGGTACGCTTATTGATAGGAGACGTTTTAGTCCGAATTGGTGCGGATATATCCGATTACCAGCGTAATTTGCAACGTGCAACAGGGTCGTTGGAGCAATTCGGGAGCAATATGAGCCAATTCGGTTCTACGGTGGCAGGGGCGTTTGCGGCGGTTGGAGCTGCGTCTGCTGCCGGAATTGGCTTTGCGGTTAAACAAGCGTCAGACTTCGAAAGTGCGTTCGCCGGCGTCAGAAAAACGGTGGACGCAACAGAAGCAGAATACGCAAGTCTGTCGAAAGAAATCCGGAACATGGCTAAAGAAATCCCGGCAAGTGCGGGAGAAATTGCTAAGGTCGCCGAAATCGCCGGACAGTTAGGCATAGAGAAAAAACACCTTATGGACTTTACCAGAACGATGATCGACTTAGGTGTATCAACTAATATGAGCGCCGAAGAAGCTGCGACGGCACTAGCTAGATTTGCGAATATTACCGGGATGTCTATGCGGGATATTGATAGGCTGGGAAGTACAATTGTAGCACTCGGTAATAATTTGGCTACAACTGAATCAGAAATCACCAATATGGCTCTACGTCTAGCAGGTGCAGGTAACCAGATTGGATTAACAGAAGCGGAAATTATGTCCTTTGCGGCGGCATTGTCATCTGTCGGAATCGAGGCAGAAATGGGCGGTAGCGCGTTTTCTCGAGTGATGCTGAATATGAATACGGCGGTAATGGAAGGTAGCGATAACCTTAATAGATTTGCTAAGGTAGCTGGAATGTCTGCCGGAGAATTTGCCACTGCGTTTGAAAAGGACGCTGCGGGGGCGATACTCGCATTTATAAAAGGGTTAGGCGAGATGTCGGACGAAGGGGCGAACACTGCGCAAATACTGGACGACCTTGGCTTAGGTGAGATACGCGTTAGAGACTCATTAATGCGTGCGGCAGGTGCGTCTGATGTATTTAGCAAGTCGCTTAAAATCGGTAATAAAGCGTGGAAAGAGAATACCGCGTTAACAAAAGAAGCGCAAGAACGATATAAGACGTTTGCATCGCAAATGAAGATACTTAAGAATCGATTTAACAACATTATGATTCTAATAGGCGGTCCGTTTATGGACGCTTTGATTGGTATTGTCGATGCGCTCGACCCGGTTATAAAAGCACTAGAAAGGTTTGCAGAATGGTTCGCAGAGACTGAGTCTCCTTTACGAGACTTTATCGTATATGGCACGTTACTAGTTCCAGTTATAGCGGCTATTGGTGCTGCATTTGGTTCGGTTTTAATGGCTTTAGGCGCATTTTCATCTGCTATGGCAAGTGTTCCTGCGGTATTATCGTTAACAAGTGCCGTATTTGGTACGGCTACAGCGGGTATTTTAGCGTTTTTAGGGGTTATCGTAGGTATTCCTGCTGCTATTGCGGCTGTAATTGTAGCTATAAAAAACTGGGATGCGATTAAAGGCTGGGCTACTGATCTTGCACGTTCTGTAGGTAACGCGTTTGCTGATATGTACCAGTACGTTTCGGAAAGTATGAAAAATATAGCGAAAAGTATGTCGGAAAGCATGAAAATTATAGCGGAAAGTATGAAAAAGGTAGCGGAAAGTATGCTTAACTCGCTGAAGGCTGTTTCCCCAGCATTAGCTAAATTTGTCGCTGATTCGTGGATTAGGTTAAATAAATTGACGGCTTTTATGTCCAAAGCCTTTTCGAATATTGGAGAAAGTTTACTTGGATTCGGAAATACTTTGAAGGGTTTTTCTGTCGGTACGTTTGACGTAGTAATGTCGGGCATTGGAAAAGCCGGAGAGATCGCAGGCAGGGGACTCGATTACTTAAGAGAGTCAGGTATAACGGTTGCTGACGTATTAAGAAACCTCGCGGGACCTATTACTACTTTGATCATTGTTTTTGGAGGGTTGTCAGGTCCAATCGGCTGGGTAATTTCTTCCTTTACATTCTTAGTAACAAGAACGAATTTAGTCAGTGATTCCATTAAAGCTTTTAAAGGCGAAATGGAATTTTCTCAGGTGATTAGAAATGTAGGGGATATGACTGCTGCATTTATAGAAAACCTAGCTGAGATGATCTCAAAAGCGATTGAGGTCGGTGCTGATATTATTGTTGCACTAATAGAAGGTATCGCTAATCAATTACCTAAAGTCACTGAGGTAGCAGTTAAAATAGTGACGACTCTAATCGAAGGATTTGCTAAAAGTATTGTTAAAGTAGCGGATGTAGCTGCTGACGTAATACCTTTGATAGTAGATACAGTTTTAAAATCAATCCCTCTAATTTTGGAGGTAGGTATTAAACTAATAAATACTTTAGTAGAGGCGATTGTATCTGCATTACCACTAATCGTTGAGGCTGCTGTTACTATTATAACTACGTTAATTGAGGGGTTTGTTACGGTTCTGCCGAAGCTAATCGAAGTAGGGCTTATGATAATAGCTACCCTAATTGATTCAATTGTAACGGTATTGCCTAAATTAATCGAAGTGGGTCTTTTAATAATTAGTACTCTTATAGACTCGATAGTGACAGTGCTACCGTTACTGATCGAATTAGGTATTACCATTATCTTAACCTTATTCAATGCACTCGTTGATAACGTACCTATGTTGATTGAGTCTGGTATTACTATTCTTAATACGTTGATCGAGGGAATTATATCAGCATTACCTAAAATCATCGACGCTGCTATATTGCTGATAACTACGATGATAGAAACAATCATAGAGTTGTTGCCTGCGCTTATTGATGCAGGAATTAAGATATTACTTGCGTTGATAGAGGGCATATTTAAAATACTACCTCAACTACTTGATGCGGCAATAAAGATAATCATGGCTCTTGCCGACGCTTTTATTCAAAACTTACCGACTATCATTGACGCAGGTATTAAAATACTACTCGCTCTGATAGACGGTATTATCGACGTTTTACCGCAATTAATTGACGCCGGAATAAAGCTAATTTTTGCATTAGCTGGCGCCATTATTGACAACTTGCCTAAAATAATTAATGCAGGTATCAAGATTTTGTATGCGCTTATTGACGGTATTATCGACGTCCTGCCCGAATTACTAAAAGCAGGTTGGTATTTAATTACGAGACTAGTAGGAGCGATTATCGACATGTTGCCGGAATTGTGGGATGCCGGTGTTAAGCTTATAGGCGAACTAATTAAAGGTATTTTCAATAAGAAAAGAGATACAAAATCAGCGGCTGAATCGATCGGCAAAGCGATTATAAAAGGACTTCCCGGTGTGGGTAAAATGATTGAATTAGGGTCTAATTTAATCGCAGGCTTGCGCGATGGTATGGATAAAATGAAAAGAGAAGTCGGAGAAAAAGCTATTGAAATTGGAATGAAGATCAACAAGCCGTTAAAGAAATTCTTCAAAATGAAATCTCCATCCCGTAAAATGCGAGATGAAATCGGTAAGATGATCGGTAAAGGTTTAATCGTCGGAATGGACGCAGAAATGACGAATATCCAACGGGTAGCTCAACGCATGGCAGAAGCAGCAACGCCACCTAAGCCGAAGCTAGCCGGATTTGATACGTCTGATCTACGTAGTTACAGTCGTGCAGCTACTAACCGATTGCAAGCGGAAATGCAAGCGTCCGGAACGTTTGAGGCTGATCGGGAACAACACGTGCTACTTGCGGAGATTCGCGATGAATTACGCAGGCAAAAGCAGATGATAATTGAAATGGACGGTAAGGCGGTAGGTAGAGCGGTGGAGCCTACAGTGACGGAAACGCAAGACAGAAAAAAGCGGATTAGAGATAGTTTCCGTTAACAGGAGGGAGGTAATACAGTGATCCAAAGTCCGGAAAATTTAATTTTCAACGGAATTGACCTTGCGGAGTCCTTTACGGATTCCGCTAAAGGTACCTATTTTATCGTCAATAACGTAGAGGGTCGGGGAGTGTTAAGCGAGGAAATAAGTACGATAGAAGTTCCGGGAATGGCTGGTGCTTACCAATCGTCAAAATATACTCCAACTCGCACACTGTCCGTATCTATCTCGTTGAAAGGCGAGTCGTTCGAGGATTTACGTAAAAAGATTGACCGACTTAGCTCGATTTTAATTAAGGACGAACTTGTACCGATTAAGTTTTCGGATGAACTAGACGTTACATATTACGGTAGTCTGAACGAGGTTGAGCATAAAATAGAAGTTGCATGTATCTACCAAGCGGTGCTTAACTTTTTATGCACTGACCCGTTTAAGTATGAAGAAGCACAAACAAAAACCTTCGAATCCGACGTACTTAGCCTAACCTATAACGGCACAGCACCAGCATCGCCTATATTCGAACTAGAGGTAATCAAGCCAGTTACTTTTGCTATGGTGCAGAATCAATATAACGAGTATCAAATGATTGGTCAACCAACAAATGTCAACGAAGAAGTTGTAGATACAAGAACCTTGATCTTAGAAGAACGAGGAGAAACGTTAGATACTTGGCAAGACAACCCTGTATCTGTAGATGGTAATGTGTCTGGAAATATGGGGTATGATGGTGCGGGAATAACGGCCCCAACTTACGGTACAGGCGAAAGATGGCACGGACCTGCAAAAATAAAAGAAGTACCTGTTTCTACTGATTTCGAGATTGAAGCAAGGATGCAACTATATACGGACGAGATAAACCAAACGGGAAGGATAGAAATCTATTTATTTGATGAAAACATGACAGAACTAGGAAAAGTAGCCATAAACGATAATAGTATATGGGTGTTGCGTAGACTAGCGGAAGGTAGGATAGGGCCCTATGTAGGAAACTTTCAAAATTACATCATCAGTAGCCGTAATTATCAATATGAATGGGATAATTTCCCTGCGTTTTTGAGAATGAAAAGGCAAGATAAGACATACGAATTTTATGTAGCTAGAGTAGATGGTTCAGGGAAGCATTTATGGTCATTAAAAAAGAGTTATACCGTTAGTGATTCAAAATACTTGGGAAAACTAAAATATGTACAAATCCACATTGGTAAATTTGGAGATACCGCAAGCCCTCATACATCTCGAATAGACTGGCTTAGAGCGTATGTGATAGAAGATACAACAAAAAATCAAACACCATATATTGCACGCCCAGGTGATCTGATAACATTAGATAATTTTAATAAAGAACTATTAATTAACGGAGAAGATGCAAAGAACCTAAAAGATTTTGGAGGTTCTTTTTTTAATTTGCATAAGGGCGAAAATCAGTTAATCGTACATCCGGCTAATAGCTTTAACTCACGCGTTAAATGGAGCGAAAGATATAGGTAGGTGATAAAGTGATACATGTTATAGATAAGCAATCAGATGAGATAGTTGGCATTATTCCAAATGAAGAGTTTTGGGACGATAATTATCACAGGTCGCTAGAAACGACCGCAGAAACGTTTGAATTTATGACATTTGCTGATCGGGATTATTCAGAGTATTTAAGAGGGCGTAATAAAGTTATTATACCCGATGAGGATGGCGATTTCAGAGAGTTAACAATATGGCAAGCGGAAAAGGTTCACGAGCATAGCAAACACATGATTGTATTTGCCAAAGCCAGTTACAATGACTTACGTAAAGCACAAGTAATTAAACCACAAACGTTAAAAAGCCAATCGGCAAGTACTGCGGCGGCTATCGCGTTAAAGGGGACAGAGTGGAGTGTCGGTTTAGTCGAAAGTAGGGGGACTAGGTCGATCGAGATTGAAGATTACACAAATCCTTACGATTTATTAAAACGCATCGCAACCGAATTTGACCTTGAACTTGATTTTAGAATCGAAACAAGAGGGAATAAAATAGTTGGTCGTTACGTTGACTTAGTCCAACAAATCGGACAGTGGCGCGGTCGCGAGATAGAGTTTGGAAAAGACTTACTAAGCATTAGGCGTATAGAGGACACTGACAATATTTATACAGCGCTTATTGGTTTGGGCCCTGAAAAAGACGGTAGAAGGCTAGAGGTATTAGTCGAAGATTATGACGCATTACAGCGTTGGGGCAGACGTGATCCAGTAACGGGAGAACTAAGGCATATAATCGGTACCTATGAGCCGCAGACTGAAAAAGAAGAACTGTCCTATGATAGACTGCGAACACTAACCAAGAACGAACTAGAAAAACGGATAAACGAAATAGTTGAATACGAAACCGAAATAGCTGATTTAGAACATGTTCCGGGCATGGAAAATGAAAAAATACGTTTCGGTGATACGCTAAAAATTAAAGATACGAAATTTAACCCTCCTCTTTACGTACAAGCGAGGGTTTTCGAAGTTAACGGAAGCATTAAAGAGCGTGGCAAAAAGTCTGTTAAACTAGGCGACTACATCGAATATACGGAAGATGAAGTCAAAGAAATTTGGAAATCGTTACAAGACGAGATTAAGCGTAGCCTTGCTCGTATGCTTACGGTAAATATCGTATCCAGCGCAGGAGACGTGTTTAAAAATGGCGAAGGCAATACCGAATTAACTGCCGTTGTTTATGCGCAGGGAAAAGAAACCGACCAGGATGGGGAAACCTACAGCTACGTTTGGAGTAAATACGATAAGTTGGGCAATCAAGACCCAGACTATCGTAAAGAAGGTAAAACAATTACGGTACAAGCAAGCGAAATTGACGAAAAAGCTATATATGCATGCGAGGTTTTATTTCAGGATGTTGCTATTTTAGGATTTACTACGCTAACTAATGTTTACGATGGAAAAGAAGGAGAGCAAGGTATTCCGGGGCCGCCGGGGGAGAATGGGAAAACACTGTATACTTGGCACAAATATGCTGACGATGATCGAGGAAGTGGTATGTCCGATAATCCGCAAGGTAAGGCATATATAGGCATAGCTTACAATAAAGAATCACCTATAAAAAGTACCAACCCTAATGATTACGAATGGTCAAAGTATATAGGCGACCAAGGCGTGCCGGGTCCGCCCGGAGAGGACGGACAACCTAATTACACGTGGGTAAAATACGCTGACGATAAAGACGGTAACGGAATGTCGGACAGTCCGGATGATAAACGTTATTTAGGACTTGCTTATAACAAAACATCGCCAAACGAGAGTAGTAACCCGTCTGATTATAGTTGGAGTCCGTTGTATGATAATGTGCAGGTTGGCGGAAGGAATTTGTTACTGAACACTACGTTTGAAAACGGGAATACTCATTGGTCAGGCATTGTTGAAATTGTACCTAATGCACATAATGGGAATGCTGGAGCAGTTAATGAAAGGTCAGGGTATACCGGGAGTGCTAGAAGGTTTCTTGTACAAGAAACTACAGCTAGAATGGTTCTAATACCATCTAAAACTTATACACTTTCCGGGTGGTTTTATATTGATTCGAGGATACCATTAGACAGTGATAACAATACATTCCATATAAGAAAATACCAATCTATGGATAGAGATAGGTTTAAAGATTTCATATCTGTACCTATTAGGTTAGATTATTATGACTATGACAAATGGTATTACTTTGAAGAAACTGCTTCTGTACCTGATGGATATGTAGGTCACGAAGAAGTTACTCTTGCCTTAGGTAAAAACGGAAGAATTATTTTCAGTGAATTACAACTTGAAGACGGGAACATAGCAACAACTTACCGACCAGCACCCAGAGATCATGCTGCCTATGCCGATCGAGTATCGAAAGAAAAAGCTGAAGAAGCACGCAAACAAGCCGAAGCCTTTTCTGAAAACGCAAGTAACATTAAAAAAGGCGTGATTGACGTTGGCTCTGTGCCTATACGGACGGCTGCTAATGGCGCTCGTATACAGTGGGACGGTACAAACGGACTAGTGCAATACGATAGCGACGGTAATCCAGTATCATGGTTGGATTTAAAAGGAAATTCACATTTTGTTAACGGTTATTTCAGCGGTGAGATACATGCGCAAAGCGGCACATTTGCAGGAGAGTTAAAAGGTGCTAGTGGAACTTTTGGTCATGTAACGGTAAAAAATGGAGACTTTGTGCTTGCTAACGACGAGACAGGGGCGCAGTATAGTGCTACTCCTAGACGTAATCTAATAAAAGATCACTCGTTTGAGTTGATTCCGCAAGACCCGAGTTCGGCGAATCAAGATAGCATAAATTT
>NZ_JAHLNO010000010.1 GCF_018916875.1 Virgibacillus proomii
TACAGTACGACATTCTTTTACCAAATCTTTAATGGTTTTGTCATGAAAAAAGTCTTGCATAAATGATCATCTCCTTATTGGAAAGTATATCCATTTACACAAAACTTTTTACACTCTCATTAAAAAGCTTTCCCAATTGAGAAAGCTTCCCATCTCTTATTGCTTTTTAACTTTATCTTCTAAATCCTTTAAACTTGATTCAATTTGTTCCAAATACTGATGAATGTTTTTTTGGTGGGGTTCGACAGTTTTTTTCCACTCTGTTACTGATTTCTTCATATCTTGAGTAAGCTCTTTAATTAATGCAACGCCTTCTTGAGAGGTTTCTTGAATTTGTTGTTTTAAGCGCAACCCATCCTGTTTTAAACTTAGAAGCATTTTTTTCAATTCTAAGGTTCTATCCTTCATTTGATTTCGAAATTTTTTTCCGGAAGAAGGGGTGCTAAGTAAAGTAACTGTCGCACTAACGACACCTCCAACTGCCATTCCCAAAAATAGAGATTTTGCATTAGCCATTTAAATTCGCTCCTTTCTTACTTATTATCATATACCTTTATAGCAAGTATTATTGATGGCGTGGCAACTGTATGACTGTAAAAAATCCTCCGACAAACTTTGTGCCAGAGGATTTTATCATCACGTACTAATTAGCTGTGGTGCTCTTTTTAAAATCCTTTGTGTAATAGGAAAGGCAACAGCTATAATAAGCGTGTTCAGCAGTGCAGCTGGTAATACAGCCATGCTAAACATAGCTAAGAATGAGCCATCCATAATGCCGATTAAAAATAAGACAACACTTAAAAAGATTGCTCCTGAAATCAATGTTCCGATTGTAGTTAGAACCGCGGCACGAATAGTAGGGCGCATTGTTTTCTTAATGATCATAGCTAAAATTAGAAAAAGCATTGCTGTAATCGGCTTATCAATAAGATTAGCTATTTGTCCTCCTGGAGCTGAAGTGGTTAAAGCCGATATGATACCAGTAGCAATAGAAAGTATTACTACATATTTCACTTTAGGAAATAAAAGAATTCCCAAAAACATCATCGAAAGCAGCATATCAGGTTTAACTCCAAATATGACCGGTGGTACAATAGCGTGCAACACAGCCCCAATTCCTACGAATAGCGACAAAATAACTAATACTCTTATATTCATTTGTATACTCTCCTCTACTCAAGCTTTTCTCAGGCTTATTCATCCCAACTGTACACTTGTTGTCAGTTGCAGATATATATTCTCATTATAACAAACATAGGTTTAAATAAAAAGTTTCATTTAAGAAAAGTTCAAAAAACTACGGTAAAATTGTCGACATTTCATTTAACTTCCCTATTCAAAATGAAACTGTTTTAACCCCTTTTTACTCTTTTTTAAACATAAACTTTAACTGGTTTTGTTTATTCTTTTAATTGCTGATCGCTTGGTTAATGGTACGTGCAATTTTTTGCAAATCTTCAGCAGTGTAGTCATCCGTATGAACTTTCCAATTGGAAGAAAAGCCGTCATTTTTCCCGTATCGTGGAAGCAGATGGATATGTAAGTGAAATACAGATTGATCTGCAGGCTTTTCGTTATTATTAAGTAGATTCATTCCAATCGGTTCGTAGGCTACTTTAATTGCATTTGCAATTTTAGGTATTCTTTCAAATAACGAGGCAGCAACTTCAGGCGGAGTTTCATAAATGTTTTTTACATGTGTTTTAGGGATAACTAACGTATGACCTTTCGTTACTTGACTAATATCTAAAAAAGCATATACGTGTTCATCCTCATACACTTTTGCTGAAGGAATTTCCTGATTAATAATTTTACAAAAAATGCAATCTTCATGACTCATAACCTTTCACCATTCCTCTCTTCAAGTTAGTTACTATTGTATCTATATTTAGCATGGATTGTAAAGGATTCTGAGATTATTATCAGAATTTTTATATTACGGCTAATGAAAGATTTAATTCTAATTATAGCCGGTCCCAGCCGAAACTTCTAGGTGAAAAGAACTAGTCATCTTTTATCCCGCATGTAAGGTTCCGTAAGACTCCCACTTCAAAACTTGAGTTGATACAAAAGGGTTTAAGTGGGATAAACGGCACCTAAATGCCCGATTCGTTCAACTAACATTCCGTGTAAAAAGCGTTCTACGGAATGAAGTTTCACTTTATCCCGCATGTAAGGTTCCGTAAGACTCCCACTTCAAGACTTGAGTTGATACAAAGGGTTTAAGTGGGATAAAACGGCATCTAAATGCCCGATTCGTTCAACTAACATTCCGTGTAAAATGCGTTCTACGGAATGAAGTTTCACTTTATCCCGCATGTAAGGTTCCGTAAGACTCCCACTTCAAAACTTGAGTTGATACAAAAGGGTTTAAGTGGGATAAACGGCACCTAAATGCCCGATTCGTTCAACTAACATTCCGTGTAAAAAGCGTTCTACGGAATGAAGTTTCACTTTATCCCGCATGTAAGGTTCCGTAAGACTCCCACTTCAAGACCTAAGTTGATACAAAAGGGTCTAAGTGGGATAAAACGGCACCTAAATGCCCGATTCGTTTAGGGTATAGGACAGGAAAAACGATTTTGTTTTTTAAAGTTGTCGATCTAGAAATTCGTTGCAAAGGATAAGAAAGACTTCCTGATTAAGGCTCGCATGCAGAAAAGTGTTTTTTCCTTTTTCAAAAATAAGAAAAAACTTCGACAGCAACGCATCGAGATTTTTTAACGACAACGAAAGCTAACCAACACATAGCAATTCAAAGTAACAAACATAAGGATCAGTCACTGATGATAAATTCATCACTTATTGCTTTTACTCTATTTCTAACAATTAATTCAGGTTGAAAACATATTTCCTTTTCTGTGCTAATAAATGTTTCAGTGATTTTTGTAATTACCATTCAGACCTATTTACATATAAATAGGAAGATGTTTTTAACACGCTTGTTTTCTTAACGTGTTAAGTGAAAAGAGCCAGCCCCATGTTATATGAAGCTAGCTCTTTCTGAAGGCTATTGGAATGCCATTCTAACGTGGGGACATTGTAAACATGTTCAATAGAGCATCACTGCTTGATTGAATCGTTTACAATAACCTTTGACAGTTTCCGTGAAAGGAAATGGTTGTAAGGTTAAAGCATTAGATTATCGTTCACCAACACTTCCATTTTTGTGCTTTTTACCAAAATGCAGTTTGTATTCATCACCAACACCTCATTTGTGCCTAAGTTAAACGAATCTTACTTCATTTTGAATGACACGAAAAATTTATTGGTTAAAGTGAACTGTTTTGCATCCTGTTGCCTTCAAACATTATTCTTTACAGAAGTTATGTAATTATACACGTTTTTAAAGAAATTTTTGAGGATTTCTAAGAAGTTTGGTTTAAAAAGAGAAGAGAGGGATCAGGCCGGAAAAGGTCGCAGACGCCTTTGCTGCAACGCTACACCAGCACGTCCTGTCGAGTCCAAGTCATGTCTGTAATAGAGTTAAGAGGCGCGAGAAACAGACCAATGAAAAAAATCGATGTCTCTTGCCCGACTTTTTGAACATCCTCTATAAAATGAAATCGTATTTGGCGTCTATCTTTGTCGAAAAAAAACGTACAGTTTGTTTTGGTTTTCTTTTGGACAAATGATAAAATATAAACAATATGAAGAGGAGGATCGGATGTGGAAGCATTGTTACATATAGATGATCTTTATGGAGGATATACTCATAAAAATGTATTACACGGCATTTCTTTTGCTGTTCAACCAGGAGAAATTGTTGGATTAATCGGCTTAAACGGAGCCGGTAAAAGTACTACAATTAAACATGTCATTGGTCTCATGCAAGCTAAAAAAGGAAAAGTTATGGTAAATGGAAAAACATTTCAAGAAAATCCGGAAAAGTATCGCAGCCAAATGGCTTATATTCCTGAAATGCCGATTCTTTATGATGAATTAACCCTTTACGAACATCTCCGCTTAACAGCAATGGCTTATGATATACCAGAGGATGTTTTTGAAAAAAGATTGCCTCCGCTATTAAAAGAGTTTCGAATGGAAAAAAAGCTAAACTGGTTTCCTGTTCATTTTTCAAAGGGGATGCGGCAAAAGGTTATGATCATGTGTGCGTTTATAATTGAACCGCCATTATATATAGTGGACGAGCCATTTGTAGGTTTAGATCCGCTTGGGATTCAGTCCTATCTCCAGCTGATGGAAGAGATGAGACAGAAAGGATCTGGCGTGCTCATGTCGACTCATATTCTAGCTACAGCTGAGCGGTATTGTGATCGGTTTATTATTTTACACGACGGCAAAATTCGTGCTAACGGAACTTTACAAGCATTACAAGATAGTTTTAAAATGCCAGATGCAACGTTAGATGATTTATATGTACAACTAACAAAGGAAGAAGATAGTCATGTTTGATTCGCATGCTTTCTTTAAACAACGTTTTGCAGCACATCTAAAGGAAACTAGTCGTTATTTACGCTATATTTTTAATGGTCATATAGCGGTTGCAATGCTTTTTTTTATCTCTGCCATTGCGTTTTATTATCAAAAATGGCTATTGCAAATCCCGGAAAATTTTCCTGCTGCTTGGGTTATTGGAATTGTATTTGGTCTGATCGCAAGTTACAGCCCTGTTCGAACGTTATTAAAAGAACCTGATCTTGTTTTTCTTATTCCGGCAGAGCATAAGATGAAAGCTTATTTCCGTAATGCATTATTCTATAGCTATATGATTCAGTTATATCTTGTATTACTTGCAGCAGCTGCGCTTGGTCCATTATATACGACGGTCTTTTCGGAGCGTGAAGGCAGCACATATTTGGTCACCATTGCTCTATTGCTATTGTTTAAACTAGCTAATTTAATTGCCAATTGGTGGATGCTTCGAGTAAGAGAACCTGCGTTAAGACGTTTGGATTTAATTGTAAGAATAGGATTAAATATAGCTGTCTTTTCCTTTATTATTGCTTCAGATATGGTATTAGCTGGTATTACCACGATATTATTTGTAATCATATTTTTGTATGATTTTCAAATAGCTAATAGGCGAACTGGGATCCTTTGGGACATATTAGTAGAAAAAGATCGTAATCGAATGCAAGCCTTTTACCGCCTAGCAAATATGTTTACAGATGTTCCACATTTGAAAAGCCGTGTGAAGAAGCGATATTTGCTTGTTCAAATGGCAAATCGTGTTCCTTTTTTTAAAAAACATACATACGACTATTTATACCGTATTACATTTATTCGCAGTGGTGATTATTTGGGAATGTATGTACGGTTGTTAGTGATAGGCGGAATAATCATCTATTTTATTCCACCAATCTGGTTGAAAGTTGTATTTGCGATTTTGTTTATTTATTTAAACAGCTTCCAAATGATGGCACTATACCAGCATCATCGGACGATTATGTGGATTGATCTGTACCCGATCGTTCAGAAGATTCGCCAGCAGTCACTGTTAAAGTTACTATTACAATTAAGTTTATTGCAAACTGGATTATTCTCCATTGTATTTTTAATAATTGGTGAGTATTTAGGAGCAATTGCTGCTTTCATCGGTGGCTCATTGTTTGCTGTTTTATTTATACAAGGGTATGTAAAACAGAAATTAGCTTAAATATAAAGTGAAACTTCATTTCTTGGAATGCTTTTCCCAAGAAATGTTAGTTGAACGAATCGGGCATTTAGGTGCCGTTATCTCCCACTTAGCCCCTTTTGTATCAACTCAGGTTTTGAAGTGAGAGTCTTACGGCACCTTACATGCGGGATAAACGAACGAAAAAAGAGGCTGGGACATAACTAAAACAGCTGATTAAAAAACGAACAATAAATCGCCCTTGTGTATATGCAAGTTTTTAGCGTAGTCAAAATATGTAGACTCCTGCGGGAATAGCTCGAGCTGAAGATCCCGCAGGAAAGCGATCTTTGCTTTCCGAGGAAGCTGAGGCCGTGCCCGCGGAAAGCGAAATAGTTTGACGTAGCGATGATAGGAATTTTTTTAACACAAACAAACCGAACAATTATAAATGAATTGTTCGGTTTTTGCTATTTAGTATTTGCTTATGTCCCAGCCTCTTATATTTTTCTAACGTGATATAAGTTATTCTTCAAATCCTGTTTCCGCTAAGAAAAGGTGCACAGGCAAGAGACCATAGCACTTAATTAACAATTTGATTGCACTTTTATTTATCTTATGCTAAACGAGGATCATTTAAGAGACGTTCAATTTCTTCTTTATGATGTGTTTCATCTGCAATAAGATCTTCTAGCTTTACAACAAGCTCAGTGTAGCCTAGTGCCTCTGCCTGTTTTTTACGTTGTTCATAACGTTTAATTGTATCTGTTTCTGCTTGCAGTGTAGCTTTTAATAAATCTTTTATTTCTGTAGGTTGTGGTACTTCAGCTGCTTTAGTAGTAGGTGTTCCACCTAGTGACTTGATTTTTTCCGATAAGTAAAGTGCATGTCCTAATTCATCACTGATTTCGGCTTCAAAGAATGGCTTAAGTGCGGAACGATATAAACCGCTAACGACAGAAGCGCTGTACGTATATTGAATCGCTGCTCCGTATTCATTAGCAAGGTCTTCATTTAGTCCATCAATTAATTCTTGTAGTTTTTTTTCCATATGTTATCCATCCTTTCATAAAATAACTAGTATACATATTATTTCCCTATCCTAGTTTTTTTGAAACATAAATTTGGGTATGATGAACAAATAGGAGGGATCACTATGAATAAAAAAATGTTCTTTATTGCTTTAGTAAGTACTATTATTGGAATCTGGATGTATCAATTGTTTCATAATAGAATTCCTTATATTGACAAGTGGACACGTAGTCCTGTCGAGCAACTGGAAAATACAATGGTTTATACCATCTTTCGTTGGATTACAGAGCTAGGTTCATCTACTTTTACGACTCCTTTTGTAATTATGATGTCTTTTGTAATCTGGTGGCTATACCGCAATATTTTGCCAGCACTGGTTATTAGCTTTGGTACGCTGTTTACACATTATTTCAATGTTGCAATTAAGCAGCTAGTGGAACGTGAGCGCCCTAGTATTTTAGCAGCTGCTAATGCAGAAGGACATAGTTTTCCATCTGGACATGCAATGATTTCAATAGTTTGCTATGGCTTAACAGCCTACTTTCTTAGTCAGAAAGTTAACACTACGAAGAAGAAACGATGGATTGTAACTTTCTTTTCCTTACTTATTTTCTTGATTGGTATGAGCAGATATATTATTAATGTTCATTATTTAACAGACGTTATCGCCGGATTTTTTATCGGATTTTTATGTTTAAATGGTTTGATATATCTTTATAAGCAGTTGAGAAAGAAACAGTTATTTCAGTCTCGAGGCTGATTGAATAACATTCTAAGGAACGTTTCTCCTCAAGGAAGATAGAGGTAAGCTTAATCTATATTATTGGAGGGAGTCCTTACGAATGACTATCATTGTCCAAGAAAATCAGGCATTGCCTATTTTTAAAAATCGAAATTTTTTATTGTTATTTATAAGCTCTTTGTTTTCAGCACCTGGATATTATGTATACTTAATCGGTGCAGAGTGGTTAATGTTAACATTGAGTGAAAATCGTTTTTATTTTGGTATGTTATTTTTCGCTGCTTCTGTACCACGCTTATTATTATTAGCACTTGGTGGAATTGTTGCAGATCGTTTTAATAAACGAACCATTCTATTTTGCTCTGATTTGTTAAGGGCTTTATTAATTGGTGCACTACTTTTATTCCTCTATTTTGATGTCGTTACTGCTTGGCATTTAATTGTATTAGCTGCGTTATTTGGGATAGCTGATGCGTTTAGCTACCCGGTTACTAATTCATTAACTCCTTTATTATTAGAAGGAGATCAGCTACAAAGAGGGAATTCACTAATTCAAATGACGTTGCAAATAAGCCCAATTTTAGGTCCGGCAGTTGGTGGGACATTAATTGCTGTACTTGGATTTATGGGGGTTTTCACTGTTGGATGCATCATGCTTCTCATTGCTTCTATTACTGTACTATTTATTCAACTATCGAAAACAGAAGAGACAGAAAACGAAAAAAATTCAGCTTGGGAGGATTTAAAGGAAGGATTTATTTATGCACGGAAAAGTCAATTGATTATGTCAATTGTTTTTATCGCCTTTTTCATTAACTTTTTCTTTGCCGGTCCTTTTTCAATTGGTATGCCTATAATTGTTAAAGACGTATTTGCCGGAAATTCTATCAGTTTGGCTGTTATCCAGACGTCTATGGGAGCAGGTGCAATGTTAGGCGCAATATTTTTATCGATAAAAAATATTAAAAAGCCTGGAATGATATTATTATATAGTATAATGTCGATAGGGTGTTTATATTTTTTAACTGGGATGTCCCACTATTTGTGGTTAAGTGCAGGCTTTGTATTATTAATGGCTTTCTTATCACAGCTAGTTAATATACCGGTATTTACGATTTTACAAAAAACGACAGATAAACGAATGTTAGGAAGAATGATGAGCTTACTTGTAACCGTATCTACCGGCTTAATTCCGGTATCTTATATAGCCACTTCCCTATTAATTGCTATTGGAGTAAGTGTTCAGCAAATCATGATGACTAGTGGTATCTTTATCATTATCATTGCGCTATTTAGTTTAAAGAATAAGCGGCTTCGTACGCTTGGTTCTTCATAGAGGTGAAAAAATATTGAAAGGTATTACTCGTTTGTTTATTGCAGTTTCTTTCATTGTGATTGGGATCCTGCTCGTTCTGTTCAATTTAGGTTTCCTTACGTTTGATTTTTACTATCTTTGGCTATATATTTATCCTATTTTCTTTGTCATTGTTGGAGGAAAATGGCTCATTGCTTACTTCAAAAAAGAAGGAGGAAGCTGGGCAGCAGGTTCGCTTTTTCTTCTCTTCGGATTATTACTACTATTGGATCGATTTGAAATGATTCATTTTACGTTTAAAGATATTTTTAAATTATGGCCATTACTCATTATTTATACAGGTATCACTTTATTAAAAGAGAGCAAAATAATCGGCGTGCATTCATGGGGAAATATGGATAAACCGAAAACGCATAACCCCCGTTCATCTATGTTTTCAGTAGGAAGCCATGAATATTCAAGCCCAAATTGGAAGGTGGAGCCGTTGCATCTATATAATATGGCTGGAGATTTTTATTTTGACTTTTCCAAAGCATTTATGCCGGAGAAAGAGATTCCCATTAGCATCCGTTGTTTAGCTGGGGATGTGACGATATTAATGACGGAAAATATCGCATTTCGCGTAGATGCAACTGTACAAGCAGGTGAGATTAATGTACTCGGTCAGCAAGTAGAGGGAATTATTAACCGGACCATCACTTATGAAAGTGAAGATTATGACTCTACTATTCGAAAGATTGACTTTACCATAAAGTTAAAAGCAGGGTCTATCAGGATAGCTTATGTGTAGGGGGAAACTCTAAATGAATCGCCGCTTTGTTAGTCTTCGCTACAGCTATATACGTTCTCATTTGTATGGAATGTTTATTACTTTCATTTTATTGTTATCGATCACACTATCCATTTACGTTTTACTTAAACCAACATGGTTAACAGTGGAAAGTATTTTTCTAAGTATTGCTTTATATTTTGGGATTGCTTTTATTGTCTCTGTTTATGCTGGATTTAAAGCTGGGGGAAATTTAAAGTATCGATTTGATTACTTATCTACACAAATTACTCAATTTGCCAATGGCAATTACCAATCACGACTATTTTTCAATGAAGGAGATGAAATGACAAGAGTTGCTGGTGAGTTAAACGAATTAGGAGAGAATTTGCAAAATCAAGTCAAATCATTACAACGAATGGCCGATGAAAAGGCCGATATGGCAAAAGCTTCCTATAAAACGGCAGTTATTGAAGAAAGACAAAGAATAGCAAGAGATTTACATGATGCAGTAAGTCAGCAGTTATTTGCGCTATCGATGCTATCAGAAGCAGCAGTCAAGCAATTTGATCACTCACCAGAATTAGCTAAGTCACAAATACTAGATGTGTCAAAAATTGCCCTGCAATCACAGGCAGAAATGCGTGCTCTGTTATTACATTTACGTCCAGTCCATCTCTCAGGAGAGCCATTAGCTGAGGGCATTAAAAAACTAGTAAACGAATTGCAACAAAAGTGTCGGATTGATTTTCAACTATCTATTTCAGAAAACCTTGATTTAACAGAAACAATCGAGGAGCATGTATTTCGAATCGTCCAAGAAGCAATGTCTAATATTTTACGTCACTCTAATGCCACGAAAGTAATTACCCATATATTACGGAAATCGAATGAATTATTTATCCATATTAGTGATAATGGAAGTGGATTTGATGTTCATCAAGAAAGAAAAGCCTCTTATGGACTAAAAACAATGAAGGAGCGTACTGAAGAGCTCGGAGGAACCTTTGCTATTCGTTCTAATGATGCTGCAGGAACCTATATCGATATTCGCATACCTTGTTAGAAATGAGGGAAGAAAATGATTCGAGTTGTAGTGGTAGACGATCATGAAATTGTAAGAAAAGGTATTATTGCTTATTTGCAAACGGATAAAGAAATAGAAGTGGTTGGAGAGGCGGCAAATGGGCAAGATGGTATGAAAATAATCATGAATACACGACCGAATGTTGTGTTAATGGATTTAATCATGGATAATGGAAACGGCATTGAAGCGACCAAAGAGGTGATGCAAGAGCTGCCTGATTGTCGGATAATTATTCTTACAAGCTATTATGATGATGGGCAAGTTTTCCCAGCATTACAGGCAGGTGCCTTTAGCTATATGTTAAAAACTTCCTCAGCTGTTGAGATCACAGATGCAATAAAAAAAGCGTATAAAGGAGTGAACGTTATTGAACCAAAGGTTGCTGGAAAATTAGTGTCCAATTTTCAGAACGGGGAAAAGAAGCGACATGATAGTTTAACAGAACGCGAATTGGAGGTCCTGTTGTGTATTGGAAATGGCATGACGAATCAGGAAATAAGCAATCATTTATATATTGGGGTTAAGACTGTTAAAACACATGTTAGTAATATTTTAGCCAAGCTTGAAGTCAATGACCGTACACAGGCCGCTGTTTATGTACACAGAAATCATCTATTATAGAAAATGGCTTTGGCCCGTTATCTAAAAACGTAAAAATCGGAGAATCAACTATTAGTAAATTTTCTTAACGTAACAGATGGATCAAACATTAAAAGAACTGGAGAAATGATATAATACTAGATGAGGATTAAGCTGAAAAAAATAGTGGAGATCAACGGGTTTACAAAGTACAATAATTTTAAAAAAGTATATTGTAAATTTGACTGGAAGTTCGCTGTTAAAAAATCAAGCTAACTTTCAGTAAGGAAGTGTGAATAGTTAAAGATACATAAGCTTTTTAGGGGAAACAACTAGTTTTGAAGATTCGATGCGGTATTTTTCCAGGCTTTTGATTCGTTTCTTTAACTAATAATGAATTTTATCCCGCCATGTAAGGTTCCGTAAGACCCCCACTTCAAGACCTGAGTTGATACAAAAGGGTCTAAGTGGGAGAAAACGGCGCTTAAATGCCCGATTCGTTCAAGGGCCTTTAGGTCATACCATTAAGGTACTAACATTCAGTAGGAGATGGAAGAAAACTCCTACTGAATGAAGTTTCACTTTATATTATCATATTCATTAAATTATCTATCTTAATAAAACAAGGAAAGCAAAATAAGGTCTATGTCGTTCTATACGTGAGAATTACGTAATGAACACATTACTTCTTTACGTGACATCTTTAAAAAGAAAGGAATATTCTATGGCAACATTATCAAAAAAAGCAGAAAATATATTGCTGCTTATCTGGGGTCAAGCTTTTATTGCGATGTTAGGGAGTTTGTTTTTTTCTGAAGTCATGGGATATCCGCCTTGTGAGCTTTGCTGGGTTCAGCGGATTCTTATGTATCCGTTAGTAGTTATTTATGGGGTAGCTGCCTATAAAAAAGATATTTCGATTGCTTTACCCGGTCTTATTTTAAGCGGAATAGGTATGTTTGTTTCCACCTATCATTATTTAGTTCAAAAACTTCCTGTTTTACAAGAAGCAGGCAAAGCATGCGGATTAGTACCTTGTAATGCGACATATATCAACTTTTTAGGTTTCATTACGATCCCTTTTTTAGCTGGAACAGCATTTATTATTATTTTTGTCTTACATTTGATATTAATTCGCTTTAACTCAAAATCATAAATAACTAGAAAGTGCTTCGGTGAAAGGAGAAAAAGAGATGAAGAAAAAGCTACTTATTTTTGCTGGTGTGATCCTCGTATTATTCGCTGGCTTATATTTTGTTGTGCAATACAAAAATAATCAAGTAGTAGAGAAAAATGAAAATCCGTATGGAGATAAACAGCTTGAACAAGCCACGATTGATCAATTGGATGATCCAAATTATAAAAATCAAATGATGCCAGATGAATTGAAAGAAAAAGTGGAGAGCGGTGAGCCGGTGACTGTTTATTTTTATAGCCCTACATGTACACATTGTCAGTCGACTACTCCATATCTTGTTCCGCTGGCAGAGGATAATGATATTGATCTGAAAAAGATGAATCTTCTAGAATTTAAAGATCAATGGGATGTCTATGGAATTGAGTCCACACCGACACTCGTTCATTTTGATAAAGGAAAAGAAGTGTCAAGAATCGAAGGAGATCAAGGAAAAGAAAACTTTCAAGCTTTCTTTGACAAGTATGTAAATAAATAGTAAAGAACATAAATAATATATTAGGTGAAAGAGTTAAAAGCCAGCTACTTATTAGTTGGCTTTTATACTATGGAAAATGAAAGATATAAACAAGTACTTTAGGTTATAGCGTTTTTTCATCTATGCTAAGACATAGCAAATTTATTAGCGTGTCGGTGCGTAATCAAAGGACTAAGAAGTACGTAGCAACATGGCGTTGTCAGTGGAAGATACATTACGATACAAGAAACAAAAGAGGGAGGGAATTTATTGTTTTATACATTATATTGTCGGGTTTACCAGCACATCATGAAAATTGGAAGTAAGTTTGTAAAGTGGCGTACCCCCGTATTGATTACGGGGGAAAATAGTTTGCAACAGCTTCCGGATGTGTTGCTGCAAAAAGCTCAAAAGCGAATTTTAATTGTTACAGATAAAGGGATACGTGCAACAGAGCTACTGGATAAATTATGTACTTATTTACAATCAGCAAGTATTAATTACGTCCTATATGATGAAACAGTTCCAAATCCTACCATTGAAAACATAGAGGGAGCGCTTACTATGTTTCAGCAACAGCAATGTGAGGCAATTATTGCTTTAGGAGGAGGTTCAGTCATTGATTGCGCAAAGGTGGTTGGAGCCAGGTATGCTTGTCCAGATAAACCAATTTCCAAGATGAAGGGGCAGTTAAAGGTTCGGGTGGAAACACCACCATTATATGCGATTCCAACTACTTCCGGTTCAGGAAGTGAAGCAACACTGGCAGCAGTTGTTAGTGACCCTAACACTTCTGAAAAGTATGCCATCAATGATCCAGTACTTATTCCTAACTACGCTTTGCATGATCCAAAATTAATCGCAATTCTTCCCCCCTTTATGACTGCAACAACAGGTATGGATGCATTAACCCATGCAATTGAAGCATTTATTGGAAAAAGCAATACGAAGGAAACAAAGGCTTGGAGTAAGCAAGCGGTCAAATTGATTTTTGAAAATTTAGAACAAAGCTATTTAGATGGAAAAAATATGAAAGCCAGAGAAAATATGCAGCATGCCGCCTATTTAGCTGGGATGGCTTTTACCCGTGCATATGTCGGCTATGTTCACGCTATTGCTCATACATTTGGCGGATTTTATCATGTACCTCATGGACTGGCAAATGCTATTATTTTACCATATGTACTGGAACATTATGATGAAGCTGTTTATGATACGTTAGCTGAACTTGCAGATGTGGTTAATCCAGTTCATCAAACAGACAGTAACAAGGAAAAAGCGCTATGGTTTATTAAAGAGATAAAACGGATGAGTCGAGTAATGAATATTCCAGAGAAGTTGGGCGAAATCGAGCAAGAAGCTATTCCTAAGATGATTGAGAGGGCTTTGCAGGAAGCAAACCCATTATATCCGGTTCCGAAAATATTTACAAAACAGGATATGTATCAACTTTATTATCAAATTGTCGATTTTAAAACATAACAGCTTCTGTACGGTGCAGAAGCTGTAAACAACTTTCTATAGAGTAAAAAGAAAAACAATTACTAGCTAAATGGCATGTTAGCAAAGCTATATTTACTCCTCTTCGACAAACATCTGATAGGTTGTTAAAAATGGGCGTTCTGCGAAATAATCAGGTGGTTTGGCGGATTGATTTTTATGAGACTGCTTGAATTGATCAGAATTCTTCCAGTTCTCAAAGTCTTTGACACTTTGCCATTGGGTAAAGACAATATAGGTATTTCCTTTTTTCGGTTTTAACAAACGAAAAGCTTGAAATCCTGGCATGTTCTCGACATCATGTTTGCGCTTTCGAAATTGATCTTCAAAGACAGGTTGTCCTTCTTCGGTTACGGGAATGTTATTCATAACAACATAACCTTCTTCTTGTATTTCTCCACTTTTTAGAAGAATGTCATAGTCGCGACCAGATACAAAAATACTTTTTTCGTTATCTTCATAATAAGCAAGAGAATTTGTATCGGAATGCATTAGCCAAATCTGTTTATTTGGATATTTATCAGCTAATTTTTTCAAAAAATCTGCCGTTCCATTCGTCATATGAACAATCATTTATTTGACCTCCTTTCTACATAGTATGAAAATTAATAGGTTTAAAATAGAAGTTGATTCTACGTCGTAAAACTTTTAGGTTTTACGTATTAATATGGGGTAAGGATTTACTAGAGCTAAAACACTGACCAAATTATCATTAATAGAACATGTGCAAAAAGTCTGGTAAAGTTTATACTAAATGAAGCTTTACTTTCTTAACATACACTATGCCATAATTCTATGTTACCCTAAGCAGCCTGTTATTTGTCAAACAAATTACTCTCATTTCTTATTTTAATTGATAACCCTATTTTACCTAAAGGAACTAGTACTAGTCCTAGCATTATTTCAAGTTTGAAGCCATTCTCTATAGGAGAGAGGGGTGTTTATCCCGCATGTAAGGTGCCGTAAGACTCTCACTTGAAAACCTGAGTTGATACAAAAGGGTCTAAGTGGTAGAAAACGGCACCTAAATGCCCGATTCGTTTAACTAACATTTCTTGGGAAAAGCATTCCAAGAAATGAAGTTTCACTTTATCCCGCATGTAAGGTACCGTAAGACTCTCACTTGAAAACCTGAGTTGATACAAAAGGGGCTAAGTGGTAGAAAACGGCACCTAAATGCCCGATTCGTTCAACTAACATTTCTTGGGAAAAGCATTCCAAGAAATGAAGTTTCACTTTATCCCGCATGTAAGGTGCCGTAAGACTCCCACTTCAAAGATCCTGAGTTGATACAAAAGGGTCTAAGTGGTAGAAAACGGCACCTAAATGCCCGATTCGTTCAACTAACATTTCTTGAGAAAAGCATTCCAAGAAATGAAGTTTCACTTTATCCCGCATGTAAGGTGCCGTAAGACTCCCACTTCAAAAGCCTCGAGTTGATACAAAAGGGTCTAAGTGGTAGAAAACGGCACCTAAATGCCCGATTCGTTCAACTAACATTTCTTGGGAAAAGCATTCCAAGAAATGAAGTTTCACTTTATCCCGCATGTAAGGTGCCGTAAGACTCTCACTTGAAAACCTGAGTTGATACAAAAGGATCTAAGTGGTAGAAAACGACACCTAAATGCCCGATTCGTTCAACTAACATTTCTTGGTAAAAGCATTCCAAGAAATGAAGTTTCACTTTATCCCGCATGTAAGGTACCGTAAGACTCTCACTTCAAAACCTGACTTGATACAAAAGGGTCTAAGTGGTAGAAAACGGCACCTAAATGCCCGATTCGTTCAACTAACAGTCCGTGTTCCACGGACTGAAGTTTCACTTTATAACACTAATGGAATAAATTTCCGTTGACTGCCTATTCATTAAAAGTATACAAAGGTGATGCCTATTGACATTATTTTGAAACGATTATTAATTAATATCGAGTATAAATACTTTAAGATTGTATCATTGTGTCGTATAATGTTATGGGCGATTACATAGAGGTGAACCAATGAACAGAATAGAAAGAAGGAACCAGAAGCGTTCACGCCTTATTAAAAAAGTAAAAGTAATTTTATATAGTTTTTTATTCATCATTTTGTTAATTTTGACTTCCTATGCTGCCATTGTTTTTGGAGGGCGTTTCGTTGTGGATGATGAAAAACTACTATTGGATACAACAACGACAATAGAAACAAAAGATGGAAAAGTTATAGGTAGACTGTACAATGAAAATCGTATGTTAACAACATTAGAAGAAGTTCCCCAGCATGTAAAAGATGCATTTATCGCCATTGAAGACCGAAGATATTATGAACATTCGGGTGTCGATGTCCGCTCTGTATTTCGAGCAGTTTATAAAGATATTTTAGCGATGAGTAAGGTCGAAGGAGCCAGTACGATTACGCAACAATTAGCCAAAAATTTATTTCTTACTCATGAAAAAACATGGCTTCGCAAGACGAAGGAAATAATGGCAGCTATTTACTTGGAAAATACGCTGTCTAAGGATCGAATATTGGAATTATATTTAAATGAAATCTACTTTGGTCATGGAATTTACGGAATCGATACAGCAGCTGACTATTATTTTTCTAAGGATGTGAAAGATTTATCCATAAGTGAAGGTGCTTTACTTGCCGGACTTGTTAAAGCTCCTAATGGTTATTCCCCAATAAAACATCCGGAAAAAGCGAAAAGCAGGAGAAATACCGTACTTCGTGCTATGGATGAAGTAGGTGCAATTTCTGCTAAACAGCGTGCTCAATTAGAAGGCAAAGATTTAGCACTGAATGTGAATAAGTGGAAGCCTGATCCATCATGGTCTAGTTATACAGATTTTGTTATGAAAGAAGCAGCTGCCACTCATCATCTGTCAATTGATGAATTAAAGCGAGGTGGCTATCGGTTAATTGTCAATATGGATACAGAAACTCAACGAATTGCTTATGAGCAGTTTCAAAATGATGCCTTTTTTCCTGGAAGTACAGAAATACAGGGTGCGTTTGCTATGATGGAACAGAAAACAGGGCAAATTGTATCCATTATTGGTGGGAGAAATTTTGAATTTGGCGACATTAATCAGGCAACGGTAGCAAGACAACCTGGTTCCACCTTTAAGCCTTTAGCGGTTTATGGGCCAGCCTTAATGGGAAAAAAGTATCAACCTTATTCACTGATACCTGATAAAAAGATAGAATATGATGGATATACTGCAAAAAATTATGACGATTCCTATGAGGGAGCTGTGTCCATTTATGAAGCCATCATCCATTCCAAAAATGCTCCGGCAGTGTGGCTGTTGAATGAAATTGGCGTGAAGCAAGCAAAGGAATATCTATTTAAACTACATCTTCCCATTGATGATAAAGGATTAGCGATAGCTTTAGGTGGTCTAAAAACTGGTGTATCTCCTGTAGAATTGATGGAAAGCTATAGTAGCTTTGCCCATCAAGGAAAGATTGTTACAGCTACTTCCATCCACCGTATTCTTGATCAAAGTGGAGATGAGCTGTATAAGGCGAAGGTAAAAACTGAGAAAGTGTTTACCCCACAGGTAGCATGGGATATGACAGAAATGCTTCAAGAAACAGTAAAAAATGGAACAGCAAGCGCTGGTAATTATGAAAAGGCACTCGCTGGTAAGACTGGTTCAACACAGCATCCGAAAGTAGAAGGAAAAGTAAAGGATGCTTGGTTTGCCGGATATACACCACAATATGTAATGGCGTCTTGGATGGGCTATGATACAGTCGATAAGAACAGTTATTTAACCGGGGGAAGTGCCTATCCTACAAAGCTAGTGAAAGCTATTTTAACGGAAATGGATCAGTTACATCCATTAGAAGAGGCGTTTAGTAAACCAAAAGAGGTTACGGCTTTACCGGAGCCGATTATCTTACCTGAAATAAAAAATGTAGAAGCAGCTTATGCATTTGGCAATATTTCAATTTTAGGAGGAAAATTGACCTGGGAAGGCTCGAAGGATGATCGCGTTATTTATCGGATTTACCGTGAAGAAGAAGGTGTTGACAAACGAATTGGTGAAGTAGAAGGAGAAAAAGAATTTATCATTGAGGATGTCATGTTTAATACGAATGAATACTATGTTGTTCCTTATGACCCATTAACCAAAACAGAAGGAACACCTTCAGAAACTGTTAGACTCGCATGGTAAATTTGAAATTTAAGACAAAATAATGACAATCAATCAGCTTTACTATACACTGTCCCATGAAATCGCTATATTAATAATGGGAACGTAGTACGTAAAAAAAGGATGGATGGCATGACAAACAAATTTAATGATACGATAATTCAAGCTTACAAAGGGGAAAAAACGAGGTATACGCCTGCATGGTTTATGCGACAGGCGGGCAGATCACAGCCGGAATACCGTAAATTGAAGGAAAAATATTCCTTATTTGAAATTACCCATCAACCGGAATTATGTGCTTATGTAACAAGATTACCCGTTGAAAATTATGGTGTTGATGCAGCAATTTTATATAAGGACATTATGTCCCCTTTACCTTCTATGGGGGTTGAAGTAGAAATAAAGGCTGGAGTTGGCCCGGTTATTTACAATCCGATCAATTCTATTTATGATGTTGAAAAACTGGGGATGATTAACCCGCAATCTGATGTACCCTATGTGTTAGAGACGATTCGTTTATTAACAGAAGAACAACTAACAGTCCCTTTAATTGGGTTTAGTGGGGCACCATTTACATTGGCAAGTTATATGATTGAGGGAGGCCCATCAAAGAATTATAGTAAAACCAAAGCGTTTATGTATAAGCAATCAGACGCATGGTTTTTATTAATGGATAAGCTTGGTGATATGATAATTGCATATGTTGATGCCCAAATTGAAGCTGGGGTGAAAGCAATTCAAATTTTTGATTCATGGGTAGGGAGCTTGAACACTCAAGATTATCGTATTTTTATTAAACCGGTTATGACACGAATTTTTTCTGAACTTCGTAGACATCAAGTTCCACTAATCATTTTTGGTGTGGGAGCAAGACACTTATTGTTAGAGTGGAATGATCTTTCAGTTGATGTCATTGGTTTAGATTGGCGTACCTCTATTCAAGAAGCAAGAGAACTGGGTGTAACGAAAGTGTTACAAGGGAATTTGGATCCAGCTGTTTTATTGGCTGAATGGGAAACGATTGAAAGTCGAACGAAAGCAATTTTAGAGCAAGGACTTGCTGATGAAAAGCACGTGTTCAATCTCGGGCATGGCGTAACACCTGATATTAAACCAGAGACATTAAAAAAATTAACTGATTTTATCCATGCTTACACGGGCAAAGATGAATAATTGAAAGTAAAATTTTAACATGAAGAGGTGTTTGATGATGGTAAAGAAAGAATGGGGACTATTAGTAATGGCTTATGGGACACCGTACAAAGAGGAAGATATTGAACGGTACTACACTCATATTCGTCACGGACGAAAGCCTGATGAAGCTTCGCTGCAAGATTTAACAGATCGTTATAAAGCGATTGGCGGAATCTCACCACTGGCTAAAATCACGAATCAGCAAGTGGAGCAACTGGAAACAAGGCTAAACGAAGTTCAAGATGAATATGAGTTTAAAGCATATACTGGGCTAAAACATATTGAACCATTCATTGAAGATGCCGTAGAGCAAATGGCAAAAGATGGAATTGAACAAGCTGTATCTATTGTTTTAGCACCTCATTATTCTACATTTAGTGTAAAAACCTATAATCAACGCGCAAATGATGCAGCTAAAAAACATGGAGTAACAACAATTACTTCTGTGGAAAGCTGGTACAAAGAGCCAGGGTTCATTAAGTATTGGGCAGATCAAATAACCGATGTTTATGAAAAAATGACCGATCAGGAACGGGAAAAAGCTGTACTCATCGTTTCTGCACATAGTTTGCCTGAAAAAATATTACAACATCGTGATCCTTATCCACAGCAACTAGAGGAAACGGCAAAATTAATTTCAGAAGCAACCGGGATTACAAATTATGAAATCGGCTGGCAAAGTGAAGGAAACACACCGGATCCATGGATAGGCCCCGATGTGCAAGATCTTACTAGAGATCTATATGAACAAAAAGGGTACCGCACATTTGTTTATGCTCCTGTCGGCTTTATTGCTGATCATTTGGAAGTATTATATGACAATGATTATGAATGTCGAGTTGTTTGTGAGGAGTTAGGTGCATCATACTATCGTCCAGAAATGCCAAATGTTCATCCACAGTTTATTAATACATTGAGTGATGTAGTATTAAAACAAGTAGAAAAGCGTGGAAAAAATGAATAACACAAAAAAACAAATCGTCATTATTGGTGGAGGAATAACCGGTTTATCAACTGCTTATTATTTACAAAAGGAAATAACTAGAAAACAACTCCCATTTAACATCAAACTAGTAGAAGCAAGCAACCGATTAGGTGGTAAGATTAGAACATTAAAGCGTGATGGCTTCACAATTGAACAAGGTGCAGATTCGATGTTAATCAGAAAAAAAACTGCGGTAAAGTTGGTTAAGGAGCTGGGGCTTGAAAATGAAATTGTTCGAAATGCAACTGGAAAATCATATATTTTAGCAAATCATAAATTTCATCGAATCCCAAAGGATACATTTATGGGAGTTCCGAAAAATGTTCGCTCAGTACTTCGTTCTACATTGATTTCACCCACAGGAAAAATCCGTGCTTTAGCCGATCTGGTTAAAGCAAAGGGTAAAGGAGACAAAGATGAATCCTTAGGTTCGTTTTTTGAACGGCGTTTTGGGAAAGAATTGCTTACTAACCAAATTGAAACCTTGTTATCAGGTATACATTCTGGTGATATTTACAATATGAGCTTACAAGCATCATACCCAAATTTTTACCAGTTGGAGCAGAAATATGGGAGTTTGATTAAGGGTTTGAGCAAAACGATGCCGAAAACAACAAAACAAATCGAAAAACAATCTGCTCCTGGTATGTTTTTTTCTTTTAAAAATGGGTTGGAAACATTGGTGCATGAATTAAAGAAGACATTAGATCCAGAAACGATCACACTTGGTACAGCAGTCGACCATATCGAAAAAAAAGAGCATTTTTATCATCTGTTATTAAGTAATGGAGACGTCTACAGAGCAGATGCTATTATTGTCACTTCACCGAGCTTTACGTTACCAAAAATGTTCAGTCAGTATGATTTCTTTAAACCATTTAAAGAAATCCCAGCGACATCTACAGCAAATATTGTGCTGGCCTTTGATCAAGTAAAAATAAAGAAAGATATAGATGGAACTGGTTTTCTGGTTCGAAAAAACAGCGGATATCAAATCACTGCATGTACATGGACACATAAAAAATGGCCTTTAACTACTCCAGAGGGAAAAGTATTATTACGTTGTTATGTAGGACGACCTGGTGAGGAATCTGTCGTTGATTTATCGGATGAAGATTTAACCGAAGTGGTACTAAAAGATTTAAGAAAAGCAATGAAGCTAAAAGGGGATCCAGCCTTTAGTGTCGTTACTCGATGGAGACAAGGGCGCCCTCAATATACAGTGGGACATCTAGTGAGACTTTCGGAAATCCGTAAACAAGCAGCAGGACAAGTACCGGGGGTGTTTCTAACCGGCAGTTCTTATGAAGGACAAGGTATTCCGGATTGCATCGAACAAGGAGAGAAAACTGCTCAAGAGGCATTACGGTTCTTACTAGCACGTTATTAACCAAAAAATTATTAGCTGGAAGTTGCTTTGATGTAAGTATAATTGCAATTTTTTCAAATGTTTCGTGCTCGAGAAGTTTTTATAAATTTATATAGTATCATTAAGAGCAGTCAGTTATGTTCAAAGTTAGAAAAGAGACTGGGGCAAAACTAAAAAGATCAACTCTAAATACGAATTTTTACTGGGATAAGTAAGCTAACAAAGAGAGAAATCCAAACTAATTCGAATTCTAACTAAAGAATTTCGAATCATCGTTCGGATTTTTCTTTGACTAAAACGCTTTTGTCCCAGCCCCTCGTTCTTTGTACTATAGGAAAGTATAAAATTTTAGGGTTTATAGTATAAGAAAAACTATAACTTTCGCTAAAGACTTGGCGACAAGCCAAGTTTTTCTAATCTAGAAGGATACACGTTTTATATGACAGATAATTTGGAAAGTAGCTTCGTCCAGCTCAGGTGCTTAACAAACTTTGCTCTTCTTCCTGCGATAAATCAATGTTCATTCCTCGTGTCACCATATTTCTCCCATTAGAAAATCAGCTTATTATTTTACGGACTTTAAGAGAGAAACGGCTCTTAAATCCCCGATTCATTCGGGTCGACAGAACAGAGTTTGCTTCGGCAGCGACGCATCGCGATTTTTCAAGGATGCCTGCAAAGGTAGTCTTTGATCTACTGTTTCACTTTATCCCGCATGTAAGGTGCCGTAAGACTACCACTTCAAGAATGAAAGGAACACGAAGAAGTCAAAGTGAGAGAAAACGGCACCTAACTGCCCGATTCGTTTAACTAACATTCAAGGAGAAAAACACTCCTTGAATGAAGTTTCACTTTATCTCGGCCGAAGTGTTGCCAAGCGAGACTTTTAACTTTTAGTTCTGACTTATTTATACGATCGTTCCAATTCATCGACAAGCGAACCAACGAAAGCCACCGCCTGTTTAATTGCATCCGGCTTTGACATATCTATCCCCACTTTACGAATAAGCTCAAGCGGTTTTAGTGTTCCGCCAGATTTTAATACCTCTATCCAGCGATCAACTGCAGGTTTTCCTTCATGTTTTATTGTCTGTGCTACAGTAGTTGAAACAGTTAAGCCAGCTGAATACGTATATGGATATAGCCCCATGTAATAATGTGGCTGACGCATCCAGGTAAGTCCCGCCCCTTCATCCAAGCTAACCGTATCTTGCCAAAAACCTGATAATGCAGCTAGTTTTTGCTCTGACAAAACCGTTGCTGTTAACGGCGTACCTTGCTCTGCTAAATCATAAACTCGACGCTGAAATTCGGCTTCTAACAGATGGGTAACAAAATTATGGTAATACGTTCCGAGTAACTGAGTAATGATCCAACGTCTCATTTGGTTATCATTGGTTTGATTTAACAAATAATCAGCTAACAATAGTTCATTTAACGTTGAAGGAGCTTCTACAAAGTATGTAGAAGAACGAGTGTTAAACAAGGTTTGGTGTTTACCAGCAAAATAAAAATGTCCGGCATGTCCTAATTCATGCGCAAGCACAAACGCACCACGCATGGTGTCTGTCCAGGTAATAAGAATATACGGATGTACACCATAAGGATTTGAGCAAAAAGCACCTGTTGCTTTCCCAACGTTATCTGCAAGGTCAATCCAACGGTGTTCAATTGCTTGTTTTATGATATGTTGATATTCTTCTCCCATAACCCCCATTGCATCAATAATGAGCGCTGTTGCATCCTCGTAGGTGGTAACAGGATTAAAGTTTGGATCAAGCGGTGCTTTTAAATCACAAATATACATTTCTTTTAGATGTAATTTTTCTTTTTTAAAACGGGCATATCGTTGCATATGCGGAGCTAATTCTTCCTGAATGACATGTAATTGGTTTAAATACATATCTTTAGTCACTTGTTGTGGGTGGAGTAACATATCGGTTACAGATTGATATTTTCGTTGTTTAGCTAAAGTCACTTGCTTCTTGACTTCTGTAGCATAGACCGCAGCATATGTATTTTTATATTGGTTCAATGTTTTAACGAAAGATTGATAGGCTTTTCTCCGAATGGAGGTTTCTGCTGTAAGTTCATAACGATCTTCATATAAAGCAGCTGACATTGGTAACTTTTTACCGGTTTCATCAGTAATCGGTTCAAAAGACATATCGGAGGATTTACTTCGTTGATAAATCATGTATGGTGAATCATGTACTTCAGAAAGTGATGCAAGTAATTCTTCCATCTTGGGGGATAGTGTATGTGATTTTTTATCTATTAAATCTGTAAGCATTTTTCGATAGGTTGATAAAGGCGGCCATTCACGAATAAAATTGTCAATTGTTTCAGATGGTATTTCCAATATCTCTAAATTGATAAAAGTAAGCTTTGCATCAATACTAGCCATTGCTTGAGCCACTTTTGCTGAATCCTGTTGACATTCTGGGTCTGTACCGTCCGCACTACTGCGCAAATTAGCGTAAGTAGCTACTTTAATAATGCGTTGTTGAAAAACTTCAAGCTCTTTGATGCATTCATGCAAGATAAAGGCATTGTCAGCTAAATTTCCTTTAAATCTATTAAATTGTTCCATATCTTGCTGAATCGCTGCTAGTTCCTGTTTCCATGCTTGACGAGTTGAAAATAAGTCTGTTAAGTCCCATTTCTGCTCATTTGGAACCTGTGATCGAGTTAGCCTTTCTACCAAGAACATCTGCTCCCTTCTTAATTAAATTATTTCTAAACTCTAAATAATTATAATATAAAAACATCAATATAGATAGTTCTTCCCAAAAAAAAACAACTGCAACATATAAGCTGACAGTTGTTCAAAATAAAACCATTAAAACAATACCAAAGGATTTAATGGAGAAAAAATGTTGAGAAACAAACAGGTTGAAACCGAGCATTTGATTTACTCCTGTAAGTTTGTTGCAATGAAAAAACAGTGCTTATCTTGCTGGATGATCACATTCATCACATAAATTTCCATAGCAGTCTGCTTTTTCAAGCATATCATTTCCACATTTGCTGCATTTTTTCTTAGGCAAATTCCTAAAAAATTCAATGACGTTAATCAAGAAGATTCCTCCTCTAAATGGATTAATTACATTGTACTATAACAGAAATACTCATGTCAATACTGTTTCATAACAAAAATAAAAATTTTATCCCGCATGTAAGGTGTCGTAAGACTACCACTTCAAGAGCCTGAGTTGATATAAAAGGGTCTAAGTGGGAGAAAACGGCACCTAAATGCCCGATTCGTTCGGGAGGCCTTTAGGTCATACCCTTATGGTACTAACATTCAGTAGGAGATGGAAGAAAACTCCTACTGAATGAAGTTTCACTTTATATCTAGGAAATGATAGCTTTTTTACATGATGGATATTTTTTTGAAAAGTACTGTCGTCTAGCTTAAGCACTCAAGCGACTAGCAAACTTCGATCTTCTTCCTACGATAAGTCAACATCGGCTCGAATCAAAAGGAAGGCCGACTAAAAGCGGGCTTGCCGCCCACCGTCGGCATACCCCTGTTACAGGGGCATGTTTTCTTTATCTCGTCAGAAGTTCTCCAGTTTGTACATTGCTAGATAAGAGCTTGCACTTTTGTGGTTTATGAACAAAAGCTGCTCCAATTTAATTTGCAGTGAATACCTAATTTTTTAGCTTACGAGGTATAAGTTTAAAATCTTAGTTTTTGCATTACTAACCGATGATTTTCGTATCATTAGAGGTATTTTTTTGCTTCATCTGTTTTTTTTTATTAAACTAGAATTAACTAGATTTTTAACGATCTATGAAAAGGGGAATTATATATGAAATTTATTGATAATAAAGGAGTTACAGATCCAACCGTTAACCTTGCTCTAGAACAATATATTGTAGAAAATTTTGGAGAATCAGATACATTTTTACTGTTTTATGTAAACCAGCCTTCTATCATTATTGGACGAAATCAAAATACAATTGAAGAAATCAATACACAATATGTGGAGGAAAATAATATTAAGGTTGTTCGTCGCTTATCTGGCGGTGGGGCAGTATATCATGATGAAGGAAACTTGAATTTCAGCTTTATTACGAAAGATGACGGCAACAGCTTCCAAAATTTTGCCAAATTTACCAAACCAGTAGTTGAAGCTTTGAATAAGTTAGGCGTTCCTGCCGAATTACATGGCCGTAATGATCTAGTGGTAGAAGGACGGAAAATTTCAGGAAATGCGATGTACGCGACAAAAGGAAAAATGTTTAGTCATGGAACACTCATGCTGGATTCAGAAATTGAAAATGTGGTAGCTGCATTAAAGGTACGTAAAGAAAAGATTGCCTCAAAGGGAATAAAATCGATTCGTAGCCGTGTTGCTAACATATCCGAATTCTTAGATGAAAAAATTACGATGGATGAGTTTAAAGAAACCATTTTACGCCATATATTTGATGTGGATGATACAGCGGAAATTCCACGCTATGAATTGACGGATGAAGATTGGAAAAATGTTAAACAAATCTCCCGCGAACGCTATCGAAATTGGGATTGGAATTATGGAAAGTCACCGTCCTTTAATATTCAAGTTTCGCATAAATTTCCTGCTGGTTTAGTGGATGTGCGCTTGGATGTAAAGAAAGGAATTATCGAGAATTGTAAAATTTATGGAGATTTTTTTGGTGTAGGAGAAATTAATGACTTGGAAAATAAATTAATTGGTGTTCGTCATCAACGACAAGCATTAGAAGAAGCTCTTGCTGATATGGATGTTTCTCGTTACTTAGGTAAGATCTCCAAAGAAGAATTTATTCATTTAATTTACTAAAAGGAAAAAATAGCTTCCACTATGGGGGCTATTTTTCTTTTTAAGCTAACTCCTTTATAGACAGTAAAAATTTAAAGATAAGCTGTTATTGCAACCCCTTATAAAGGGATAGAGAAGCTCCTTTAACTGTAAGTTTTGTATAATATTGCGAACGCTTCCACTTGAAATGATCAGGTGTCTGATTTATACTGAAATCGTAAAATAATTCGCATGGTTCCGAAAGATATAGATGCTTTAAATGAGTATCTGTATTTTATCGGAAAAATTATGAATGATTATTCATTCATAATTACGCAAAGGGGGATGAATGTGAATATAAGTGAGCAATTAGCGATTACGGCAAAGGAATATGTGGATAAACCAGCTTTCATTTTTGCAAATCAGGAGACAAGTTATTATGAGTTAGATCGGTCTGTTTCTTTATTTGCTGCTGGCTTGGCGGCTTTAGGGTACCAAAAAGGAGATCATGTTGCACTGGTGATGGGAAATAGCCCTTATTATATTATTGGGCTATATGGGGCATTACGACTTGGTATGGTTGTTATTCCTATCAACCCATTATACACACCAAACGAAATGAGTTATATGTTAAAAAATGGTGATGTAACTGCCGTCATTACCATGGATAGATTTTTGGAGAAGTTTCAGACATTGGATTCTGAATTACAAGTATCACATTATATTATTTGTGATTCCGGAGTAGAAGCAGAAACAGATTCAATTCCACAGCAAAAAATAACTTCCTTTTACGAGTTACTTCAGTTAGGAGATTACAATTTTTTTAGACCAGCATTACATAAAGATGATTTGGCCATTGTGTTATATACATCTGGAACAACTGGTACACCAAAAGGGGCCATGTTATCTCATCATAATCTGTATTCTAACGCAAAGGATGTTGCAGATTATTTAAACATTAATGGCGATGATAGGGTGATAGCGGCACTACCGATGTTTCATGTCTTTTGTTTAACTGTTTCCCTAAATGCACCGTTAATGAATGGGGGGACGATTATTATTTTGCCTAAATTTTCTCCTTCGGCTGTGTTTGCCTTAAGCAAAAACTATCAAGCGACTATATTTGCTGGGGTGCCGACAATGTATAATTATTTGCTGCAAGCTAAAAGCGGGGAAGAAAACCCTTTTTCTGCTATTCGCTTTTGTATCTCTGGCGGAGCGTCCATGCCGGTTGCTTTATTGAAAAACTTCGAACGAGTCTTTGATGTTAAAATTTCTGAAGGTTATGGATTGTCTGAAGCCTCACCAGTAACTTGCTTCAATCCATTAGATCGACCACGTAAGCCCGGATCCATTGGTCGCAGCATCTGGCACGTTGAAAATAAAGTAGTAGATGAGTGGGGAGAAGAAGTGGCTGTTGGTGAAGTCGGTGAATTAGTAGTACGTGGCCCTAATGTGATGCTTGGGTATTATAAACTTCCTGAAGAGACAGCAATAGCTTTAAAGGATGGCTGGTTGCATACAGGTGATATGGCAAGAATGGATGAGGAAGGTTATTTTTATATTGTGGACCGAAAAAAAGATATGATCCTTGTAGGTGGTTATAATGTTTATCCACGTGAAGTGGAAGAAGTATTATACATGCATCCAAATATAATTGAGGTAGCTGTCATTGGTGTTCCTGATCCCCAAACTGGAGAGGCAGTTCAATGTTTTGTTGTTACAGATGATTCTAATTTGACAGCTGAAGCATTAACAGCGTTTTGCGAAAAGCATCTAGTAAAGTATAAAGTTCCCACAACCATTGAATTTTTAGATGAACTACCAAAAAATACAACCGGGAAGATTTTAAGAAAAAAGCTTCAGGAGCATGTACAACAATTATAAACATAAACTTCATTCCATGGGTGAATTTTTCATCCATGGAATGTCTGTTGTACATTTGGTACCGGGCACTATTATCTTTTGCTTAGCCTGCTAGATTTACACTATGTTTTAATGGAGAATTAAACAGAAGTTTTTATATAAAAACAGCTATTACGAGAAGTGATGAAGTATAAAAACAACAGTTATAGTAAAATATTCAAAAGAATAACTCTTTTCATTTCATTTTGAATAGAGATTTGGTAAATTAGTATATAGCCACTTTCTTTTCTATAATTTAGAAAGGATGAAAGAGATTGATTTTTAATTTATATACAGATACCCCGGAAATTACCCCTTTAACGATAGCACTTATCGCACGACGAGATGCCAATAACAAGCCAATTACTGTAGTATTAGAGGAACAAGGCGAATATACTGTTTCGTCTCCTCCAAGTAAAATGATGGACCTTGCTTGTAAATACTTTGGCGCAAGTCTAAAAGGCAGACAAGAAGGGACTAGAGATGTCTGTGGCATCACACATAAAGCTCCAATCACAATTGATCCCATTAGTGGTATGTATTTCTTCCCAACCATTTCTCCGTCCAGCCCCGAATGCTCCTGGATTGCTCACTCTCATATTGATCAAATTCAGAAAAATAATGATTATGGTACAGAAATTATCTTTCGCAATGGAAAACGAATGGTATTTGAAATCTCCTATGGATCTATGCTAAATCAAATACAAAGAACCGCTCAATTTCGTTACTTGTTGAATAACCGACTTAAATTCCTGCAGAATCATCTTGATCAGGTAGCAGAGATTTTTGCATCAACTCCAGAAAAATAGCTTTTACTTTTTGGCGGATAGCAGGATTGAAATAATTACGCTTTTCTTCCCGTCCTTGACAAAGAAACAAATACGAAGAGAATGAATCATTTCTATCTAGTTTCATTACTTTTATTTGTTTTTGCAGCATCACTTTGCGAAGCTGTCTACGTTCTTGGAGTGCTTTTTCTTCCATGTTTTTTAATACTCCAATATAAGCATCTTTTAATTTTAGTTCGCTGTTTTGAAAACGGTGAATATCTTGCTGGATAACAATAATGGTCATGGACAGAAATAGGAAACGTGAAGCAATTGTCAGCTCTTCCTTATTCAAATAACGCATCATCGTTTCCCTCCTTATGTAAGAACGCTTGTTCCTGTGTAGTATATCCTATCTACCTTAGAAAATTCAATAGATTTTTATTAAATGAAAAGAAAGTGGCAATTATAATAGTATGGACTATGCATATTTACTGATTTACTTTAAAATAGAAATAGTTTAAATTTTAATAGAGAATGTTATAAAGAGGTATAGCAAGAAACTTTTGATAACTATAGCCCGGTATAATGAGTAAGTTCAAAGTCTGATTATCTTTATAGAGGTGATTCAAAAGTCGGGTAAAATTGAAACTTTATCGTCGTTCGAAGGGACGTTTGTGATCTTAGCTGATCTCAAGGCCACTTATCCTCTTTTGAACACCTACTTATAAAAGAAATCAAGTTTGGGAAAACGATATTTACATATTGAGGAGATTTACTACATGGTTCTATTAGACATCCAACTAACTGATTGGGAAATGCTACTTGATAGTGAAACATTTAATGAATATATTATGCATTTGCTGAAAAAATATGAGAGCCTAGGTCCGTTACCTGGGATTTTATTACCATTTATTGAAGCATTCTTGCCATTCTTACCCCTAGTCGTATTTGTTTTTGCTAATGCTGCTGCTTACGGTTTATTTGAGGGGTTTATTTTATCCTGGACTGGTGCAGCACTCGGTGCGATTATGGTTTTTTTGATCATTCGTAAACTGGGCAATCGACGGATTTTTACAGTGATCCGAAAAAATAAACAAGTGAAAAAAGTGATGGCGTGGCTTGAGCGGCATGGATTTGGACCATTATTTTTATTAATGTGTTTTCCGTTTTCCCCATCCTCAGTCATCAATGTCGTTTCAGGATTATCTAAAATTAGCTCACAACAGTTTATCTTAGCGGTCATTATGGGAAAATCAGTGATGATCTTTTCTATTGCTTTTGTAGGTTCCAGTATTATGGAATTTGCAAAAAATCCAGTGAAAACGATTGTTGTTGGTATATGTATCGTATTATTTTGGATGATTGGTAAATATATTGAGAAACGATTACAAAAAAAGGCGCAGTTGCGGGAAACATTCGATTCTAAAGAAGATTAAGATATTTCTTTCTTGGGTAAGCTGTAAGTAGAACTTACTCTGGAGGAAGATAAGATATGAAAAGAAAATATCGCAAAGTGGTCACAACGATTTTACTTGGGGCCATGATTATATTTTTATGTCGATCCACCTTTTTCGCAAGCTATGTAGTGGAAGGAGAATCGATGGAACCAACATTAAATGATGGTAACTTATTAATGGTTAATACGTTTGTCTATGATTTAACAGAGGTTGATCGTTTTGATGTGATTGTATTCCATGCCAATCAAAAAGAAGACTACGTTAAAAGAGTTATTGGCATACCTGGAGATAAAATTAGTTATAGAGATGATAAGTTATATATAAATGGGGAGTATGTTGAAGAAGCGTTTCTGGATAATTATACTCACGCTAGGATAAGTGATAAACCACGTACAGAAAGCTTTACCTTAAAAGAAATTACAGGGGAGGAAACGGTTCCAGAAGGGAAGCTGTTTGTGATGGGAGACAATCGTCAAGAAAGCTTGGATAGCAGATCATTTGGGTTTATTTCGGAAACACAGCTTGTTGGTAAAGTAGATGTGAAATATTGGCCACTTTCTCAGGCTAGTCTGAGTCTTGGAAAATAGGCCCAGACTACTACCATTGCTTTTGTTTTACTAAAAATGAAATGATATACTTATAGTACATGTTCAAAAAGGATCAAGATCGGCTAAGTTCGCAGGCATTCTTGAAAAAGCAGTGTACTTTTTCTGCGTGCGATGTATCGCTGATGTAGCTTTCCTTGTTCTGCTGCAGTATCGATACCCGTCCTTCGAATCGAAGTTCAATATAGCGTAGTCTCAAGTAGCCCACTTGTACAGGATGTACTGACTTCTACGTTGCCCACAGGACGTGAGCGCTTTTAGTAGAAGATCCTTGAATAGATACATGAGCATTAGAAGGGATTGCTCGAAATCCATCCCCTTTTTCTAATGAGCGGAGAAATAAGCCCATAAACATTGGCTGACGGTAAACGGAGCGCAGACGAGCTTCATCTATTTAGAACTTAAAATTTTTATTACGTTACATCAACTTTAGTGATAAAATTTTTGCGTTCTAATGTACAAACAAATTCGTTGTCTCATTTTTACCGGGCTTTTTGTACATTCTCTTATAGCGTGGATATCTTAAAGTTTTGTGATCTGTAAGTATTCGCGGGCAGTTGATTCCCAAATCTTCTTTGTTACATAAAAGGGAGTTCATCTGTCCGCTTCTATGTTTCTTGTCTTGGAACCTATATCCGTTTTATACTTTGAAAGTAGCTTCGTTTAGCTCATACGCTCAAGCTGTAGCAGACTTCAAGCTTTTTCCTGCGATAAGTCAACATCGGCTCAAATTTAAAGGAAAGCCGACTAAAAGCGGGCTTACCGCTCAAGGCTGGGCATACCCCTGTTAGAGGGGGATGTTCCTTTTATCCCGCATGTAAGGTGCCGTAAGTCTCCCTCAAGGGATAGAGATATGGAGAAAGTGTAAGAGGGGGAAAACGGCACCTAAATGCCCGATTCGTTCAACTAACATTCCGTGTGAAAAGCATTCCACGGAATGAAGTTTCACTTTATCCCGCATGTAAGGTGCCGTAAGTCTCCCTCAAAGGGATAGAGATATGGAGAAAGTGTAAGAGGGGGAAAACGGCACCTAAATGCCCGATTCGTTCAACTAACATTCCGTGTGAAAAGCATTCCACGGAATGAAGTTTCACTTTATCCCGCATGTAAGGTGCCGTAAGTCTCCCTCAAAGGGATAGAGATATGGAGAAAGTGTAAGAGGGGGAAAACGGCACCTAAATGCCCGATTCGTTCAACTAACATTCCGTGTGAAAAGCATTCCACGGAATGAAGTTTCACTTTATCCCGCATGTAAGGTGCCGTAAGTCTCCCTCAAGGGATAGAGATATGGAGAAAGTGTAAGAGGGAGAAAACAGCACCTAAATGCCCGATTGATTCATCTGACATTTCTTGGGAAAAGCATTCCAAGAAATGAAGTTTCCTTTTTATCTCGTCAGGGCTCTGCCGTTCGTACGTTGCTAACCGAGCGTTTTTAGCTTTTGTTCTACTATAGGAAAGTATAAAATTTTAGGGTTTATAGTATAAGAAAAACTACAGCTTTCGCTAAAGACTTGGCGACAAGCCAAGTTTTTCTAATATCCAAGTGCACTAGGATAATCAGTTGTTGGAACGATTCTTTATCTCATTACTCTAAATTAGGATCAATGAGGATAGTCGATGCAATGTTTTAACCATATACTTATTTTTAAGGGAAGGAGAAGTGTTATGGGACTACGATTTATAACAGGTCGTTCAGGAACGGGAAAAAGTGGTCGTATCTTCGATGAAATAAAGGAAAAATTGCAGGGGGATCCACAAGGTCCTGCTATTTTTTATATCGTTCCAGATCAAATGACATTTCAGCAGGAGTATAATTTGTTTAAGGATCAGGATATACAAGGCAGTATCCGAGCTCAAGTAGTCAGCTTTTCCCGGCTTGCTTGGAGGGTTTTACAAGAGACTGGTGGGGGAACAAAGCAATTTATCAGTATAGTGGGCATTCAAATGATGCTTCGAAAAATTATGGAAGAAAAGCAGGGAGAGTGGCATGTATTCCAAAAAGCAATGGAAAAGCAAGGTTTTCTTGAGCAACTGGAAGGCATGATTACGGAATTTAAACGCTATGCTGTTACCCCTGAATTATTACATGCACAAATTGAGCAAATTAATAGTTATGTACATAAAGAGCCGGAGGAAGAGGGCTTGGTAAACAAACTGAAGGATTTGTTTTATATTTATGAGCGACTTATATTCTCCTTGCAAGGCAAGTATATGGATGGTGAAGATCAATTAAAGCTGCTTGCAGATAAAATTGCTAACGCCACTGTCTTAATCGATGCAGAAGTTTATTTGGATGGGTTTCATCGATTTACACCAATAGAGCTGATGGTTGTAGAAGCATTGCTAAAAAAATGTAAGACCGTTACAGTAGCTTTAACAGTTGATAAACTAGAGGATGATACCATCACTGAAATAGATTTATTTTATCAAACAACAGAAACATATCATTTATTAAAGGAAATTGCAGAAGCGAACAATGTAGTGATTGAAGAAACAATCGAACTTGACTCGGCAGATGGGCGTTTTCGTGATCGGCCGTATTTTGCTCATTTGGAACGCTATTTTGATGAGCGACCGGCACCTTTCTACAATGGCGATGTTCCATTACAAATTGCAGAAGCCGTACATCCGCGTGCGGAAGTGGAAGGAGCCGCTCAAGAGATTATTCGGCTTGTCCGTGATGAAGGTTACCGTTATCAGGATATTGCTTTATTTATTAGACAAACTGAAGTATATCATGATCTGATTGCGACTATTTTCCGTGATTATGGTATCCCAGTGTTTATTGATGAGAAGAAAACCATGTTAAACCATGCACTGATTGAATTTATTCGTTCTGTATTAGAAGTGGTAGAAGGTAATTGGCGTTATGATGCAGTATTTCGAGTATTAAAGACGGGGTTTGTCCCTGCCTCCGATTCAGCGTATCCGCTCACACCTGATGCGATTGATGAGTTGGAAAATTACGTGTTGGAATATGGGATTCTTTCTAGACAAAGCTGGTTATCGAAAGAGGAATGGGTCTTCCAACGGTTTCGCGGCTTTGATCAAATAGCACAAACAGATAAGGAGCTTGATATTCAAAAGCGGATTAATTGTTATCGCAGACAAGTGGTTCAAGCATTAAAGGAATTTGATACCACCATGAGACAAGCTCAAACGGTACAAGAACAATGCGAATGCCTATATAATTTGCTGGAAAATCTGGAGGTTCCTTATCGTTTAGAACAAATGAGAACAGCATATGATGAGCGTGCCGAACTGGAAAAAGGGAGCGAGCAGGAGCAAGTATGGGATGCTGTTATTCAATTATTTGATGAAATGGTTGAGATAGCTAGCGAAGAGAAGATGTCATTAGATACATTTCGTAAGATGCTGGAGGCGGGATTTCAAACATTAAAGTTTGCCCATGTCCCTCCAAGTATTGACCATGTTATTGTGGGAACAATCGATCGTTCGCGAATCAGTGGAATTCGTTGTGCTTTTTTACTAGGAGTAAATGAAGGTGTATGGCCGATGAAGCCACAAGCTGATGGGTTGATTAGTGAACGGGAAAGAGAGTTACTAGCAAGTCATGGATTACAGCTTGCAGAAACGAGTAAGCGTCAATTATTAGACGATTGGTTTTATATATACATTGCCTTTACGATAGCTAGTGACCGGTTATGGATAAGCTATTCTTTAAGTGATGAAGAAGGTAACACGAAAATCCCATCACAGCTAATTAAGCGAATAGAGGCACTGTTTCCAAATTGCTGTGATCACGTATTACTCCAAGAGCCAGATGAGTTGTTAGAAGCAGATCGTTTTATTACCACGCCGGTAAAAACGAGATCTGCCTTAACAGCTCAACTAGCAAGAAACCTTAAAGGGTATCCTGTGAAAGAGATTTGGTGGTATGTTCTTAATTGGTATATAGAAAATGAACGGAAACATGATACGACTTATCGTATTTTACAAAGTTTATATTACCAAAACACCCCTCTTGATCTATCAGAAGAAACGGTGAAACAACTTTACCCCAAACAGGTAAATGCCAGTGTGTCACGTTTGGAGACTTATTATCGATGTTCATACCAGCATTTTGCTAAGTATAGTCTAGGTTTAGAGGAGCGGCGAACTTACAAATTAGATGCACCGGACATTGGACAACTATTCCATGAAGCATTAAAAACGGTCACCGAATGGATTCAAACAGAGGGAAAGGAATTTTCACAATTAAGTAAGGAAGATGCCAAGGCATATGCACATCAAGCAGTTACACAGTTAGCACCAATTTTACAACATCAAATCTTGCATAGCTCGAATCGTTATCAATATATTCAGCAAAAGTTAGAAGAAGTAATTGCCAGAGCAACATATGTACTTAGTGAACAAGCAAGACAAAGTTATTTTTCACCAGTAGGGTTAGAAGTAGGTTTTGGACAAAATCAAGAACTGCCACCATTAAAAATCCCATTAAATAATGGATTTGAGTTAATGCTTCGCGGCAGGATTGACCGTGTCGATAAGGCGATGAAGGATGATTCATTATTCTTAAGGATTATCGATTATAAATCAAGTGAAAAAACGTTGAATTTACTGGAGGTCTATTATGGTTTAGCGCTACAAATGCTCACTTATCTGGATGTTGTTTTAACATATTCAGAAAGATGGTTAGGCATTGAGGCGACACCAGCAGGAGTATTGTACTTTCATGTGCATAACCCAATAATTTCAGAAAAAGGTAAGCTAGATGATGAAAAGATAGCAAAAGAACTATTCAAGCAATATAAAATGCAAGGTTTATTATTATCCGATGAAGAGACCATTAAATTAATGGATAAAACATTAGAATCTGGAACAAGTCAAATCATTCCTGCATCGATAAAGAAAAACGGCGAGTTTGGAAGTCACTCCAAAGTAGCTGATGAACAAATTTTTGCTAGTTTAAGACAATATATCCATCAATTGATGATAAAGGCAGGTATGGATATAACAAGCGGTGGTATCCATTTAAACCCGTTCCAGCATAAGCAACAGGTTGCTTGTAAATATTGTCCGTTCCAACCTGTTTGTCAATTTGATCCAACAATGCCAATGAATCATTATCGTAAGTTGACTGATATGTCCGATGAAGAGATAATTAAACATATTCGACAGAAGGAGGAAACCTCATGGTAAACTGGACAAAAGAACAAGAGGCTGCAATCTATACCGAGGGAAGTGATGTATTAGTTGCCGCAGCTGCCGGTTCAGGGAAAACAGCAGTATTAGTAGAACGAATTATTCAAAAGCTGCTTGATAAAGATAATCCTGTTGATATTGATTCTTTGCTTGTCGTTACGTTTACCAATGCGGCAGCTCAGGAAATGCGTAATCGAGTTGGTGCAGCTTTAGAAAAGGCGCTTGCTGAAAATCCCTCTTCTATCCATTTAAAAAAACAATTATCCCTATTACAACGGGCATCGATCTCAACCTTGCATGCTTTTTGTCTTGACGTTGTGAAGCAATATGCATACTTACTGGATATCGATCCATCATTTCGCATCGCGAATGATATAGAAGCAGAAATGATTAAACAAGAGGTGTTAGACGATTTAATGGAAGACTGGTATGGCTCTGATGCAGTCAACCAAGATATGTTCTTTCAGGTTGTTGACCGTTTCTCTAATGACCGAAGTGATACAGATGTCGAAACGTTAATCTTGCAGTTGTATGATTTTGCGGTAAAAAACCCATGGCCAATTAAATGGCTGGATCAACTCGCTAGCACGTATGAAGTACCTGATGATGTGCAGGAAGAAAAATTAACATGGCTAACGATATTAAAACGGGAAATAACCGATCAACTGCTGGCAATGGAACAAGAAATAATGAAAGCAATGAATCTAACAAAAGAAAGTGATGGACCTTATCATTACGCTGAAACGATAGAGCAGGATTTCATGCTAGTTCAAGAGGCGAAGTGTTGTGTGAATGATTGGCAACAGCTGCATGAGTTGTTCCATACTAGTAAATTCCGTACATTGTCTCGTAAAAAGCCAGAAGTAAACGAGGATAAAAAGAAACAAGTTAGGAAAATACGCGATAGCTATAAAAAGCGTTGGACGGATATGAAAGAAAACTGGTTTAGTAGAAATTTAGCTAGTCATTTACAGGATATGCGCGAAATGGCTCCGGTTATTAAACATGTAGCCTATTTAGTAAAAACATTTAAAACCCGATTCGATGAAGAAAAAAGAGAACGAGCTTTGGTTGACTTTTCGGATTTAGAACATTTATGTTTACAAGTATTAATGGACGATGATGAAACAAATCGACCAGTTCCATCTAGAGTAGCATTAGGTTTTCAAAAGAATTTCTCTGAGATACTTATCGATGAGTACCAAGATACAAACCTTGTACAAGAGACGATCTTAGAATTAATCAGTGATGTGAATGGTACAGGAAATCGTTTTATGGTTGGCGATGTAAAGCAAAGCATTTATCGTTTCCGTCATGCAGAACCATCCTTGTTTATTAACAAATATAATCGTTTTGCAGATAAAGAGAACTCTGGAATCCGAATTGATTTATCGCGTAATTTTCGAAGCAGAGAACGGGTGTTAACCGGAACGAACTATTTATTTCGCCAAATTATTGATCAACCGCTAGGGGAAATAAATTACGATGAAAAAGCAATGCTTATCTATGGCAATAAAATGTATGATGCGTTTCCCCATCAAACACCTAATCCGGAATTAATTATCATTGATCGTAAAGCAGCTGATCAAGAAAGAACTGCAAATGAGGAAATAATTGATTTGGAAAAAGCAGAATTAGAAGCACGTATGTATGCAAAAAAAATTAAAGAATGGATTGGTAATGAAGATACTCCGCCTTTACAAGTAGTTGATAAAGGAACACAAACACAGCGTGATTTGCAATATCGAGATATTGTCATTCTACTGCGTTCGATGACTGATGCACCAATTATCGTTGATGAATTAAAACAACAAGGTATTCCTGTTTATGCAGAGCTATCGACAGGCTATTTTGAAGCGATGGAGGTTAAAATTATCATCAGCTTACTAAAAGTCGTTGATAATCCTCGGCAAGATATTCCGCTAGCTGCTGTGTTGCGCTCACCAATTGTTGGCTTAAACGAAGAAGAACTGGCAGCGATTCGTTTGGCCGGTAAGAACGTAACCTATTATGATGCATTAGTTTCCTATGTTAACGAGCACTCCAACAGTACTGCTAGGAAGGCAGAACAGTTTTTGGAAAAACGGGAACTCTATCGAAATGCTGCCAGACAGGATTCCTTATCAGATCTCATATGGAAGATTTATCGAGAGACCGGTTACTATGATTTTGTCGGCGGTATGCCGGGAGGAAGGCAGCGCCAAGCGAACCTCCGTGCCTTGTATGATCGGGCACGTACGTATGAAACAACATCGTTCCGTGGATTATTTCGCTTTTTGCGTTTTATTGAACGAATGGAGGAGCGGGGCGATGATTTAGGTGCAGCAAGGGCATTAAGCGAGCAAGAAGATGTAGTCCGTGTTATGACAATCCATAAAAGTAAAGGATTGGAATTTCCAGTTGTCCTTTTGGGAGGCATGGAAAAGCAATTTAATCTTAACGATTTAAATAAGAAATATTTGTTGCATAAGGATTATGGGTTTGCAAGTAAATATATTGATCCAGTAAAACGAATTACGTATCCTACGCTATATTATCATGCATTAAAACGGGAAATGTTAAGAGAACAATTGGCTGAAGAAATGCGTGTGCTATATGTGGCATTAACCCGAGCTAAAGAAAAGCTTGTCATGATTGGTAACGTGACTTCATTTGAAAAAAAACAGGAGAAATGGGAAAAAATATGTGATCATCAAGAATGGGTACTTCCTGTATATTTTCGTATCGAAGCAAAATCGTATTTGGATTGGGTTGCGCCTGCTTTACTTCGTCACCGTGACAGTAATATACTACGAACGGAAGAGTTGGAGAAAAATATGGACACAAGTATCAAGAACGATATATCTACTTGGGATATTCAAGTTCTTCATGCGAGTGAGCTGGCAGCATTAGAAAAAACGGAAGATGAAAAGGATAAGCAGCTTTATAAACATATTACGAAATGGGAAACCCTATCATTATCAGATCAACGATTAAAGCAGCAAGTCGATAGCCGATTAGATTTTGCTTATCCATACAACGATGCCGCTATTTCTAGAGCCAAACAGACTGTGACAGAATTAAAACGCCAGCAGGAATTAAAGGATGAATATAGTGGAGATCAGTTGATTGCTCCCTTTAAGAAACCGATCATCAAACGTCCTGCCTTTATACAGCGACAAAAAACGATGACTTCTGCTGAACGTGGGACTGCCATGCATACAGCTATGCAACATTTACCATTTAATAGAGCTTTAACGAAGATGGAAATTAGAGAAGAGCTGGAAAAAATGGTAGAAAAAGAGATATTAAGTAAAGAGGCAGCTTCGCAAATTGATCTGTCGGCCGTTGAACAGTTCTATCAAACCGATATTGCTGCATATATGATAAATGCTTCATATGTATATCGAGAAGTCCCGTTCAGTCTTACGCTTCCTGCAAATGAAGTATATTCGAACTGGAAAGATGAACAAGCTGAGCGTGTATTAATTCAAGGTGTCATTGACGCTATTATTGAACAAGACAACGGTGTAATCATTATTGATTATAAAACAGATGCCATTTATGAGGAATGGACAGAGGAAACGAAAGAAAAAATGATGAACCGCTATAAGACACAAATGAAGTTATATCGCTATGCAGTTGAAACGATCTGGAAACAGCCGGTGTTACAGACCTACTTATACTTCTTTACTAAACATGAGGTTGCTCTTATGCAAGCATGAAAAAAATACAGATGCCGTGGATCAGTTTTCCACGGCATGTTTGACAGATTATGTTGTAATTAATATACTTCCCGAGGTAGTTAGTAGCTCGTCGTGAAGTTTTAGCGCTTGAGCTTAGAAAACCCTCTTATTTTCACGGTAAGTTAACTGTTGCCGAATTCTCCTTTTCAAGGACAGAGGAAACTACGGCAGCAATGTATCCGTTTTTCCAAGAGCGCCTGAGAATTTAGACTTTGCTTTACTTTTTTTAGAAAAAAAGCAAGCCTTTGAACAAAGTTTGACTTTCCGCCTTTAGGTTTTACGGCCACTAAGCTAAGCGCCTCTAGCTTTATGCATTTGCAGTTTGGGTTTGGTCGTTTATATCCGGATCAAATGGATTGGTTGAACTAAGGCCATTATTGGTACGTGTAAAATCTCCTGTATTTAATGAGCCGGAACCGGCATTTGTTTTGGAAGAACTTTTAGGTGATACATAAAAGGAATCTCCAAAATTGACAACTCCTCCACCTACATTAACAATTTTGATTGGTCCAACGATTGAGGGCATGTGATACCACCTTTTAAAAAATCTATTTCTATAGATTATGAAATTTAATGAGAATGGTGTGTACATTTGTCACCCATTAATAGGAAGCAATATGGCGATTTTACCCAAAAAGAAGTTATTTATTATGGATAGAAGTTTTACTTTATTTGTAATGGACTCGCCTCAATATACAAATTACTTTGTAGTATTTAGCAGTACAGAGGAAAAATGATGCCATGGGAACTTAAATACTATTGCCTTAGTTTGCGAAAATGCTTTATCCTTGCTTCTGCTCTTCCTTTACTTAAGCTGCCGACTTGCATTAAAGAAGAACTGCTAACTCCAATAACACTTATTGCTGTTATATTTATCGTCCCGGTCTGATTTAAGGTTGTCTTTTTCACTGTGAGCTTTGGCTTAGGCCAGTTTGCTTGCCGATTGAAAAGGGGATAGGCAAACGTTTCTTCATCAGCCTCAGTAAAAATGGGGCACTCTTTTTGCACGGCAATTCCGTTGGAGTTTAACTGAGCATATTCCGTATCGCCAATGGAAAGAGTACTGCTAAATGAGAAGGAATTCGTATAGATGTTTCCGACATTTACTAATCGCTTATACATATAATCACCTTATGTTAATGCCAATGGAACAATATTCCCCACAGTAAATGCTTCCGGTGGAGTATCAAAAAAGGATGATAAAATAAATTCATCATTATCACCAATTAAAAAAACAGATGAAGCAGAAACATTATCAACTTGAATGTTTCCAACGTTAAGACCCCAATTATGGACTTCCATGATCATACTTATTCTCCTTTATGCTGATTATTTTGCATGTAATTTTTTAAGGATTGATGAATTTCAGCTTTGATTTTATCCGTGATAAAAGCATGCAATTCTTCTTGTGTATGAATCTTCTTTTGATAGGCTTCATTTTCATAAAAGGCAATTCGTCCAGGCAGTTGCTTTTCTATATCTTGAATGAGGATGGAAGGATAACCGTCATCTAAACGTGTATTATGTTCAACAGCTAATTGATGGATAATGGATGGACCGGATTGTTGCAAGTAAGCACTTAATTCTGCTTGAATCGTTTGTTTTAAGGGTGGTGGATAATTAGGTGAATTTGTATTCGTCGTTGGATTAATAAAATTAGTATCTTCTAAGTTAGCTAAATCCTGTGGTGAAAGGCCAATATGCAGTGTCCCATCCAAGCGTTCAATTTTAAGTTGATCAAAGTGATATTCAATTTTTTCAATTTTATTTGACTTTGCATTCTGTAGATTTTCTTCTAGTTGGTTTACTCTCCTCATTAATGTCTCAATAACGGTTTCTTGTTGTCTTATATATTCATGTATATCGTACATATATTTCGTCCAATTTGGATAATTCATGAAAATAAACCCCCTTGACGATAATAGACGAATGCCTATACTAATTTATTCATTTTGTTAAAAAATGTGCAGTTATGGTGCTAGCGGAACAAGGGGAATTGCTTCACTCATTGATTCAACTACTTCTTGAGCCGGTTGAGTAAAACCACCAGTATTGTAAATATCTGATTGTGCTTGAACGCTTCCAGTGCTGCCGATTTGTAATACAGAAGAATTCGTAATTGCGCTAACTTTGATCATATAAATACTAATCGTTTGATGTACAGTAATATTCATCCTTGTGGTCCTCCAATAGTTAAGTTATTGGCTGATCAATTTTATCTTGATCATTGATAAATGTTTTTGCATAGCCAAGATTAATCCGAATTCCATGTCCTGTATTGAATGAGCCCCCACCAGCATATGTTTTGGCGTTACTATTAGGAGATATGGAATATACATCGCCAATGTTAAAAATACTGGATGAAGACAGATTAATTACTTTTACTGCTCCAACTTTTGCTGGCATATAAATTCCTCCCTTAGTGTAAGTTTATGTTAAAGGGAAAATTTGTTGAAAGCTTTAGGAGGAAATTTGCTTTTTTTCTCGTACTATAGGAAAGTATAAAATTTTAGGGTTTATAGTATAAGAAAAACTACAGCTTTCGTTAAAGACTTGGCGATAAGCCAAGTTTTTCTAACACTATAGGAAAGTATAGAACTTTATGGTTTATAGTATAAGAAAAACTATAGCTTTCGCCATAAAGACTTGGCGATAAGCCAAGTTTTTCTAAAATATTAATTGATGGAGTAAATAGAAAGGAAGGGTGTCATGCATAAGTTACCTGCACCAGTACAAGAAAAGGAGCGTCTGCATTGGATAGACGCAGCCGGAGGATTCAATATATTTGGTATTCTTATGGTGAATATCGGAGTATTCAGTGCGCCTTATTTCATCTATGGTGGTGGAGAAATTATTTGGAATGCTTCTGTTGATAGGATAACTCAGTCATAGATATATTTTTTCAAGCTAGTTTTTATACCATATTTTCATTTTTGTTTGGTTTTGGTTTGCAAGTAATGATTGACCGCTTATCTATAAAAGGCGTCCCTTATATGGCTATTTTGACAAGAAGACTATTACTCTTGTTAGGAATTGGTTTTATTCATGCCTTTTTCATCTGGTATGGAGACATTTTACTTATTTACGCTGTTGTTGGGCTTACAGCACTTTTGTTTATTCAGGTCAAGGATGAAACGATATTAATATGGGTAATTAGCTTGCTAACAGCTTTTGTTGGTATATTTACACTTATATTAGGGTAGTACCAGCGAAGCTGTCACCAACCGCAATAAGAAAATGTCAAAATTACCATAAGCTATTAATTTTAATGCTTCAACCACGTATATCCCCACCTCCCTGCCACGCTTATACATATATTTATCTTTGCACTTGTTTTAAGTGCTATTTTACACATCTTTAGACAGATGATTGAGCAGGATTCTAACTGACCAATTATCTGTTTTTTTATTTATATATCTTCTTCAATGTTGATAGAGTCTTGATTTTTTGTTGTTAAACTCCATTTATAAAGATGAAAAGGAGTTATCAAATATGAATGATAAGTATATCTTGCAAACTAAACAGCTAACCAAGAAATACAGAAGGTCGACTATTTTAAATGCTGTATCAATCAATGTAAGGAAGAACACCGTTTATGGTCTCTTGGGGCCAAATGGAGCCGGAAAATCCACAATGCTAAAGATCATATCGGGTCTGCTCAAGCCAACATCCGGAGAAGTAATTTTTAATGGAAATCAGTGGAATAGAAAGGATTTAGCTCATATTGGTTCTTTAATTGAGAGCCCCCCACTTTATGGGAATTTAACAGCTAAAGAAAATCTGGAGGTCATAAATACAATTCTTGGGTTGCCAAAAGAGCGAATCCAAGAGGTTCTTCAAATTGTGGGCTTAACAAATACGGGAAGTAAAAGAGTAATGAACTTTTCAATGGGAATGAAACAGCGTCTTGGCATTGCTCTTGCTATCTTGAATCGTCCGAAGCTATTAATCCTAGATGAACCCACTAATGGATTAGATCCTATTGGGATTCAAGAATTAAGGGAATTGATTGCTTCTTTTCCGCAGCAGGGCATGACAGTCCTTTTATCGAGCCACTTGTTATCGGAAGCTGAACATATAGCTGACGATATAGGAATTATCAGTAATGGGATACTCGGTTATGAAGGGAAATACCATTCGTATGAAAATTTAGAAAAGCTTTTTACCGATGTTGTACGAAAGCACAGAGCATAGTAGGAGGATTTAGTATGTATTTATATTTGAAATCAGAAATCTTAAAAACAAAACGAACAAAGATAAGAAAAATGTTAATGGTTATTCCCTTAATATGTTCCCTCCTTGCACTTGGCTTTAATTTTCTCGGTGGCCCAGAGATTGTACGCTTGAGTGCAGAAACAATCATCAATCATTGGGGGATATTATGGCTCTCCGTATTGATTGCTCTTACTACAGGACTTCTAAATAATCTAGAAAAAAAATCAACGAATTTTAAGACCATCATTGGCTTACCGATAAATTTTCAAAAAAAGGAAATGAGCAGAGTTTTATTAGTAATTGGATTTGTGGCACTTGGGTCTCTTCTATTAGTTACTGCTATAAGCCTAACTAGTTTGCTGATTCAGACAAGTCCATATTTAGTTTCACTCTCCTCTTGTATTTTGGCAGTTATCTTAATGTTAGTTACTTCGCTTTGGCAGGTTCCATTTTGTTTATGGCTTTCGAGAAAAACGAACTTCTTTATCACATTATTATTAAATAGCATGCTTAATTTAAATTTAGGTACACTATTTGCCCCTGCAGAAGATTGGTGGTTCGTTCCGTATAGCTGGCATTTAAGAGTGCAAATGCCTTTAACCAAACTGCACTCTAATGGAATACCCTTGCCACAAAACGATGAACTGCTGAGTTATTCAGCCATTCCAATTACTCTTGTCCTGAGCATTTTATTCTTTCTTTTACTTACTTGGATCACCGTTAGGTCGTTTAATAAAATAGAGGTGAAGTAATGATGCAACTTTACAGATGTTTACTAGGTGAGTTTAAAAAAAGAAAGAGAAGTTTATTCCTGCTATTACACTTGGCTATTCCCTTTATTTTATCTGGTACTTTGGCGATGTACTTCTTATCTAGGAATGACACGATAAGTTCAGAAGCGAGCTACGTTATTTTCTTTGAGTTAATTGGAGTCGGAACTCCGGTTATCATTTCTATCATTTGTGGAATGGTGGCTGATTCTGAAAATGAAGCAAGTCATTTTCGGAATATGCTCGGAGTGATTCAGAGCAAAACCATCTCATTCATAAGTCAAACAACAATGATGATTTTCTCTTATAGTGCTGCTATATTTTTAACGATATTAACCTATACTTTGGCTCTGAAGTTTCTAGTTGGCGTGAATGAAGTTCATTTCACTCTCTACTATTTAACAGGTATAATCTTCATTGGAACTTCAACATTTCAATATTTCTTCTATCAAGTCATTGGTTATAAGTATGGGATCGGGATTAGTAGCATATGTGGGTTCGGAGGATTGATCATCGCTGCTCTTTCTTTAACTACAATTGGAGATAAAGTATGGGGATTCCTACCTTGGGCATGGGCAAACCGATTCAGTGAATATTTAAGGAATTTTTTGAAAATAACTGATATAAAGTTAGTTACTAATTCCATGCTAATAACGGGAGTTTATTATTTCTTTATTTTAACAATAGGAATGATTATAATGAGTATTGTTTGGTTTAATCATTGGGCCGGAAGAAAAACAAATGATTAAATAGGGAAAAAAGGATGATTTAAACATGGCAAATATCTTAGCGATTGATGATGATGCTGCAATTCTAAGACTAATCAGGAAAATGTTAGAGATGAAAAATCATAAAGTTACTACTCTTCTAAGTATAAAAGATATCACAATAGAAGAAATAAATAAATATAATCTTATTTTACTGGATGTCATGATGCCAAGTGAAGATGGCTTTGAAATTTGTAAGAAAATTAGACCTCTGATTGATATACCGATCATCTTTATGACAGCCAAAAGTGATGAATCTTCTATTATTAAAGGTTTATCAATTGGTGGGGATGATTATATCGTCAAGCCTTTTAGTATACATGAAGTGAATGCGAGAATCGAGGCCCATTTAAGACGGGAATCCAGACCGAAAAGAGGAAGTAAAAGTGTGTTTATCGACGGCGACATTCTTATTGATTTGGAAGCAAAAAAGGTGATCATCCAAGGGGATGAAGTAAGTTTTACTAGGACCCAATACAGAATCTGTGAGCTACTTGCTTTGCATAAAGGGAAAATTTTTTCCAAAGAAGATATTTATGAATCTGTTTATTCAATGGAAAGTGATTCTCAAATTTCAACTATTGTTGAACATATCAGGGTAGTAAGAAAAAAGTATGCGCAATTTAACTTAGCCCCCATCAATACAGTCTGGGGTGTGGGGTATATATGGGAATAAAGAATACATTTTCGGCTTATTTTGTTAAATCAATTATAAAATTAGGATTTGCTGGTTTACTTGTATTAATGATAAATATCGGGTTCGCGATATGGGGAATCAATCAACACCTTTTGCTTCCGGCAAATGAGCCGATAAAAAAGGCAGAAAAAATCCAAAGTGAAGTTGTAAATGCGGATTATATCGATTCCAGCATCATCCCTCCTGAACTGGATTACGCCATTTTTAATAAGAAAACAAGCGAAATGATAAAGAGTAATTTGAGCCCAAGGAATAAAGAAAAAGCAAAAGAAGCTTTTCAGAATTATAGTAAGGAAAAAATGAGTTCTTTTATAAGGTATGATAGTAAAAATGAAACGATTTTGATTTATTATAACTTAAAAGTTCAGTTCGCAAACGTTGAATTGAGAAAGGTATTTCCTAACCCTGGTGTGTGGTTATCCATTTTTTCGATATTAATTTATTGTATTTATTTAGTCTGGAGTATTAGAAGTTTCTCGCAAATTATTATACAAGAAAATCAAAAGCTTATTAAAGTAGCACGAAAAATAGAAGAAAAGGATCTGAATATCGAGTTTCCACAAGTTCGATTTAATGAGTATAAAGATGTAATGGGCGCAATGGAAAGTTTATCAGAAGCACTGGTTAAATCTATTCAAAGGGAAATTGAGGTTACTAACTCGAAGGCAGAACAAATCAGTTATTTAATACATGATATAAAAATTCCGCTGACAGTGATAAAAGGGAATATAGAACTGTTGGAAGTAATGACAACCGATGACATGAAGGAAAATTTTAGTGACATTATGAATTCCATACAACAGGTTGAACGATACATTCAGGAAGTTATCGATATCAATCTGAATAACAAGCAAATAAATACAAATAAAGAAGAAGTAGCTGTCAATGATTTCTTATGCAAGCTAGAAACCGAAATAAGGAGCCTAAGTAATAATTTAATCGTCGAAGATTTTACAGAGAAAGAGACAAGCCTTTTTATAGATACAAGCCTGTTCATTCGAGCGATAAATAATATCGTACTAAACGGAATTGAAAGAACACCACAGGATGGAAAAGTACAATTGATTGTCAAGCAAGATAAAGATTTTATTCAATTCATTATCATTGATCAGGGATCTGGTTTTTCAGAGGAAGCTCTAAAAAAAGGATCTGAACTTTTCTATACCGAAAACTATGGACGGACTAATAACAGCCATTATGGATTGGGATTAACGTTCACTGAAAAAGTAATCAAGCAGCACAATGGAAAGATGAAACTGAGCAATAATGCAAGTCACTCTGGGGAGGTACTAGTAGAATTGCCGATAATAAACCGGGATTCGGAAAAAGGGTTAATAGATTGCTTGGATTAATACAAAGATAGCAAACATAATTAATTTTCTTAAATTTACACAATACGATACTCAAGGATCTGGCTCGATTGCGAAATAGAGTAACTGGAGCTTTTAACTTTATTACTCTTTTATAAAGTAGATTTTTTATCATCACCGTAACAAAAACGACCATTTCTGTACATAGTGTGAAAAATAATATTTTGTCTGCCAATCTAGCATAAATCACGTAACAAAAATGTGTAACAAAATATTTTGTAACAATATTTATTATCTGATAGTTTTGATACAATCATGTTGAAAGGTGAGGACGAAAATGAAATTTGGTAATATGCGCGTTTCAACCATTGATCAAAATTTGGATCGCCAAAAGAAGCAGCTTGAAGAATTTGGGTGCGAACGTATCTTTTTTGAAAAAGTAACAGGAACGAAACGGGATCGGCAAGAGCTAAACCGTATGTTAGAGTTTCTTCGACCAGAAGACACCGTTGTTGTAACGGATTTAACTCGTTTATCTCGCTCCGACTATAGCTTACAAATCGTGTGGAGCATTTGCTGGCTACGGTATTTCAAATTTGGATCATTAGAGTAGATATGGAGAAGTCTTACGTATAATAAAAAGCAGCTTAAGGAGAAAAACAGCCTAAATGAAAGCAGCTTGGTACATTTCAAGCTGCTTTCATTTTTATCCTTTTAATACTTCTTTGATTTTGGCAATTGCCCAGTCTAAATCATCTTTATCAATGATCAATGGTGGTGCAAATCGAATCACATTCTCATGTGTTTCCTTACAAAGTAATCCTTTTTCTTTTAAGGCTTCACAATACGGGCGAGCAGCTTCGGTCAGCTCAACACCAATAAACAATCCTTTACCCCGAACTTCTTTAATTTTAGGATTAGAAATGGTTTTAAGCTCAGCTATCATATAGTTTCCAAGTTCTAAGGATCGTTCTGATAATTTTTCTTCCTCAATTACTTCCAATGCTGCCATGGATACGGCACAAGCTAAAGGGTTACCTCCAAATGTGGAACCATGTGACCCTGGATTGAAAACACCTAAAATATCCTTGTTAGCTACTACACAAGAAATAGGAAATACTCCCCCGCCTAGAGCCTTTCCAAGAATTTGTACATCTGGTGTGACCTCTTCCCAGTCACAGGCAAACAATTTTCCAGTCCGGGCAAGCCCAGATTGAATTTCGTCAGCAATATAAAGTACATTATGTTCTTTACATACATCATAAGCTTCTTTCAAAAAGCCCTCAGGCGGAATAATAATCCCAGCTTCTCCTTGGATTGGTTCGAAAAGAAAGGCTGCTGTGTTTTCATTAATAGCGGCTTTCAATGCTTCTATATCACCATAAGGAATAATTCTAATTCCCGGAAGCATTGGACCAAAGCCACGTTTATATTCTTCTTCAGAGGATAGTGAAACAGCGGTCATGGTCCGCCCATGAAAATTACCTTCACATGCAATAATTTCTGCTTTATTTTCTGCTACGCCTTTTACATCATAAGCCCAGCGTCTTGCCGCTTTAACAGCTGTTTCAACTGCTTCAGCTCCGGTATTCATTGGAAGAACCATTTCTTTATTTGTTAGTTTACAAACCTTTTCAAACCAAGAACCTAACTGATCATTGTGAAAAGCCCGTGATGTTAAGGTTAAACGATCTGCCTGGTCCTTTAAAGCATGAATAATTTTCGGGTGACGATGTCCTTGATTGACAGCAGAGTATGCACTTAGCATGTCCATATATCGATTCCCTTCAGGATCTTCCACCCAAACACCCTCTGCTTTGGAAATAACTACAGGGAGTGGATGATAGTTTTTCGCACCGTAACTTTCTGTCTGATCAATGATTTTTTGACTTGTGAGTACCATTTGATCCCTCCGAATGTTAAAAATAGTCTACAAAATATAGTATACCAGTTTTTTAGAAAGTTCTATATAGAAAAGTGCGAACATTTTTATTTATCCCGCATGTAAGGTGCCGTAAGCCTCCCACTTCAAGACCTAAGTTGATACAAAAGGGTCTAAGTGAGGGAAAACGGCACCTAAATGCCCGATTCGTTCAACTAACATTCCGTGTAAAAAGCGTTCCACGGAATGAAGTTTCACTTTATAGAGCATGTTCAAAAGATTGGATAAAAGGAAATTTCAACGTTAGCTTGTTTTTTCGTTGCACATGTTTAAGTGTATACACTCTGTTAATTAATACTGTGTAGCGTTCGTTTTTATTATACAGAACCGCGGCTCTCTCTTCTCATTGGTGGTAACGAGGATTTGCTGAAGTCCTTCTTTCATTAATAGTATAAAGATGTCTCCGGCTTAAATACCATATCTAGCTTTGGCGGTTTAATTGTGTATAGGGTAACAAGAAAGAGACTTATACTTGTAATTAAGATAATATAAATGATAAGGAAACAGAGTTTAATAGCAATGCAATTCATTTAAAATAATTAATTAAGATGCTAATAAGAATAATTGCTAATATGGCTATTATCATAAATCCAGAGTTACCAAAAAAAAACCTGTCGAATAAATCATCATTATTCTTATTTGCGTTATGTTTACCCCTTTTTTTCATATAACTCACCTCTAATTTCGTGAAATTTGCAATAGAATAAATTCATTTAATTATACTAAATAAACAATATTTTTAAATTAATTGGAAAAATTTTGTGTTTTTTTGATTGTCATGTCTTTTTTAATATTTTAATTTTGGACCACATCTTTTTGCAAAAATAAAATCATCTTTTCAAACGGAACCGGACAGCAAATTTATGGTAGATTGCAAGTGTTTAAAATGAAATCTTTTTATAATCATGGTAAGATATTTGTAGTTGTTGAATTTATCCCGCATGTAAGGTGCCGTAAGCCTCCCACTTCAAGACCTGATTTGATACCAAAGGATCTAAGTGGGAGAAAACGGCACCTAAATGCCCGATTCGTTCAACTAACATTCAGTAGGAGATGGAAGAAAACTCCTACTGAATGAAGTTTCAATTTATACAGGGGGTATGTTTGTTAATGAATACACATTTGCATATAACTGCATGGGCACTAGGGCTGATCTTATTTGTAATTGCCTATGTGATGTACAAGCAAGGAAAAGAAAAACCTGGTAAAATAATCCATATGATTTTACGATTAGATTATCTATTAATCCTATATTCTGGTGGAGAATTAATTACTCCTTATCTTAATGGCTCACCATTATTACCGGAAGTTATTGTAAAAGGGGTTGCCGGATTGTGGGTTATTACTGCTATGGAAATGTTACTTGTTCGTCTACCAAAACAAAAGCCGCTTAAGGGCTTATGGATTCAATTTATTATCGCTTTCATTATCGTCATAGTGTTAGGGTTTTTTCGCTTACCCATGGGGATTAACTAAGCTTACCCGGCAACAAAAGGTTGTCCTTGAATAATAAGGACAGCTTTTTTTCATGTATGCTTAGAAAATATAATTAATTGATTTCTTGTCGTTCAGGAAACTATATCTGTTCGTACATGTGGATAATTTTTTTGAACTGTATCTTCATCTAGCTTAAATGCTAAAAATTGAAGCAAACTTTGAACTTTTTACGATGATAAGTCAGCATGGCTCGAATCTAAAGGAAGGCGACTAAAAGCAGGCTTGTCGCCCAATGTCGGCATACCCCTGTTTGAGAGGCATGTTTCCTTTTATCTCGTCAGGGCTCTGCCGGTTGTACGTCGCTACCAAGCACATACGCTTTTATTCACACAATATTGTCTTTTATGTTAAACGCCTTAGCAAAAATTTGAATATGAATATAGAGTGATATTTTAAAAGTGGAGCTTTAGTCTTTAAAGGACGTAAAGAAAAAGAAAGTTCACAAAAAACGATAATGCATACATTTATAATGAAAACTTCCAAAAACAATCCGACAAATAGATTCAACGTCGTCAATTAAACTCTACTTTTTGAACATCCTCGATGTATAGCTTTTATTTTGACCAACGAAGTTTTTTATCCCGTATGTAAGGTGCCGTAAGACTCCAACTTCAAGAGCCTGAGTTGGTACAAAAGGGTTTAAGTGGGAGAAAACGGCACCTAAATGCCCGATTCGTTCAAGGGCCTTTAGGTCATACCCTTCTAGGTACTAACATTCAGTAGGAGATGGAAGAAAACTCCTACTGAATGAAGTTTCACTTTATATGGGTTGATTAAGTTAATTATGTTCAAAAAAGCTTCATAATTCATAGGAAAAAAATAATGATGTTGGATGGGGGAAACGATAGATGAAACGAATTACAAGTGTAATAATAGCTGGTTTCATTCTCTTTGGTATACCAGTAATTGCTATAGCCGAGAAAAATCCAGTACAAGAAGAGATTTTTTACCGAATCCTTGTAGATCGTTATAATAATGGTAACTTTGAACAAAACAAACAAACTGATGTAGAAGATCCAAAAGCTTATCATGGTGGGGATTTGAAGGGAATTACAGATAAGCTTGATTCATTTGAAGAATTGGGTTATACAACTTTAGTGCTTTCCCCTATTATGGCAAATGCGCCAAATGGGTATCACGGATATTGGATTGAGGATTTTTATAAAATTGAAGAGCAAATTGGTGATATGAAAAATTTTAATCAACTTGTTGATGAGGCTCATAAACGAAATATAAAAGTAGTTGTTGAACTTGTTGTAAATTATATAGCTGACAGTCATCCAATAGCAAAAGATCCGACGAAAGAAGAATGGCTCGAACGTGAGGAGATAGTAGACACTCCATGGGGAGATAAGGCTGTTAAATTGAATCAGGAAAATAAGGCAGTACAAAAGTATTTATTTGATGTTACTACTTACTGGATGAAGGAGACAGATATCGATGGCTACTTATTGCATGCAGCTGATCAATCCAATCCGGAATTTATGGAACAGCTTACAGGCAAGATAAAGAAGCAGGATCCGAATTTTTATCTGTTAGCTGATGTATTAGAACCAGATAGTGACATAACTTTTTTACTGCAAAATAATAATTTGGATGCTATAGATAACCATGAGGCGCAACAAGCTATGAAGGAAGTTTTCTCTCAATTAGGAAAATCGCCGGAAGCCATATATGAAAATACAATGGCTGATCGTGAAAAGAATATGCTTTTTTTAGATGATGAAACAATGGAACGATTTACACAAGCTGTTGTAGAAAATGGCAGAAATTCGCTTACAGCCTGGAGAATGGCTTTAACGTATTTATATTCTATGCCTGGAGTACCAGTTATGTTTCAAGGATCAGAACTACCTATGGATGGAACAACGATCGAAGAAGTTCAGCGATTAGTTGAGTTTAATAGTGGTAATAAAGATTTAGTGGAGTTTTATAATCGAATTTCCTCTTTACGTAATCAGTTTCCTTCGTTACGTCAAGGTGATTATGAGTTGGTTGGGTCCGATGGTGCCATGAGTGTTTTTAAACGGACTTATGATGGACAAACAATGTTTATTGCAATCAACAATGATGAAACGACACGATCCATTTCAATCACCGATTTAGCACCAGGTAAACAATTACGTGGCTATTTAGGAGATCATACGGTTCGTGAAAATGGTAATGGAGAATATAAAATTGGTTTAGATCGTGAAACAGTTGAAGTTTTTTCTGTAACCGAGGACATTGGTCTTAACTGGCTATTTATTGGCTTTATAGTAACAGTTTTCTTTTTGTTTATAATTTCAGTCATTGTCATTTCCATGAAACAAAAGAAAAACAATTCATCCTTGTAAATAAAACGTAGATTACCAATGATGCAGTCAGAAAAGTGAAGGGTGTCTTAGATGTTAGCCTGAAAAATACTGTTTTGGTAAAAGCTAAAGAATAATTAAGCTATAGCTAGTAAAAATGTTAGCTATAGCTTAAAAAAGCATTATCATTTAATATAGGTAGGAAAGCATTCCTGTAATAAAGCAAAATGAGGATTGTACAAAAAAAGCCCTCTTGGTATGATACGAGGTGTCCAAAGCTAATCAGCAAAAAGGACCCTTAATTTAAACCAAGGAGGA
>NZ_JAHLNO010000014.1 GCF_018916875.1 Virgibacillus proomii
TAAGTGGGAGAAAACGGCACCTAAATGCCCGATTCGTTCAAGGGCCTTTAGGTCATACCCTTCTAGGTACTAACATTCAGTAGGAGATGGAAGAAAACTCCTACTGAATGAAGTTTCACTTTATCCCGTATCTATGATCCCTAAAACTCCCACTTCAAGAATTATAAAAAAAACGAAAACGTTTAATTAAGACATAACAGTACCTAAATACTCGATTCGTTCGGGTTGACGGGACAAGGGTGTGCTCTTGATAGTAATACATTGCGATTTTCAATGACAAGTAAGGTTTCTTGAAAAGGTATCGTATGAAGAAAAAGTGTTTTTCTTTTTCAAGAACGCCCGAGATTTGAGACTTTGTTCTACTTCTTATCGGTAGAGTATGTGGGATAGGATCCAAGGATTCACTGAATGAAGTTTCACCTTATTAGTTTGATTACAATCGATCGACGGAATTTTTTAAGTTAACAATTATGAAAGCCTTTCACTTTTTTGTCAAATATTAATAACATAAAGACAATTCTGTCTGGTACAATGTACAATGAATATGAAAAGGAGGTATATCGTGTCGGAGATCAATATATTTCTTGCTTTCGGTGCAGGCTTTCTGTCATTTATTTCACCCTGTGTTTTACCTTTGTACCCAGCTTTTCTATCTTACATTACCGGAATGAGTGTAAGCGAATTAAAAGATGATAATAAAATGTTAAATGCAAAGAGTATATTACATACTATCTTCTTCTTACTGGGGTTTTCTGCAGTCTTCATTATGATGGGCTTTGCAAGCTCTGGAATATCTCAATTTTTATTAGTGAACAAAGATATCATACGACAAATTGGTGCAATTGTTATCATCTTTTTTGGACTCGTTATTGTCGGTATTTTGAACTTTGATTTTTTAATGAAAGATAGAAAAATTACATTTAAAAATCGTCCTGCAGGATTTCTAGGTACTTTTATTATCGGACTAGCCTTTTCTCTAGGATGGACTCCTTGTACCGGACCAATCCTAATGGTTGTTTTATCATTAGCTGCTACTGAACCGAATACCGGAATGGTTATGATGATTAGCTATATAATGGGATTCTCTATTCCGTTTTTTATTTTATCCTTTTTTATTGGTAAGCTGAACTGGATTAAAAAACATAGTTTAAAACTAATAAAAATCGGTGGATATGTCATGATTTTTATGGGGATTACTTTATTCTTTGATTGGATGACTTCTTTAACTTCATATTTAGCAGGATTGTTTGGATTTTCCGGCTTCTAATGGATTTTTCTCCTGTCTTATATTAAAATAAAGACTATATATGCTATATAAAGGGGCAATACATTATGTACAAGTACAAAACAAATGATCTTATTTTACGAACTACCACATCACTAATTGCCTTTATTCTATTGGGATTTGCTGTTTATTTATTGTTAGCCGGACACAATTCTCCGGGTGGAGGATTTGTCGGCGGTTTAATGACATCAGGGGCGATTTTATTAATGAATATGGCTTATGGATTTGAAACTGTAAAAAAAGTATTGCCGATTAATTTTGTCAAATTAATTCCAATTGGTCTTGCCGTTGCTGCTGCTACAGGTGCCGGATCATTCTTATTTAAGCAGCCATTTTTGTCTCATACCTTTGGTTACTTTCACATTCCGATATTTGGCGAAGTTGAATTAGCTACTGCAATGCTTTTTGATATAGGTGTATACTTGACAGTTGTCGGTGTAATGATGACCATTATTTTAACTATTGCTAATGATAAGGACTAAATAGGGGGAAAAGCGATGGCCAAAATACTTGTGGTCGATGATGCTAATTTTCTGCGCATGACTCTTTCCACTATTTTGAAAAAAAAACACCATGAAATTGTAGGAGAAGCAGAAAATGGAGAAGAGGCAGTACGACTATATCAAGAATTGAAGCCAGATATAGTAACGATGGATATTACAATGCCAGTAATGAACGGAATTGAAGCAATTAAAGAAATCATGCAAATAGATAAAGATGCGCTGATTATTGTATGTTCAGCAATGGGGCAGCAAAAAGTTGTGGTTGAAGCAATTGAATTGGGAGCCAAGGACTTTATTATCAAACCATTTGACGAGAACCGTATATTTGATACGATTGATCGTGTATTAAGTTTTAAAAGGGTGAATGACAACAAGTAATTTGGCAATGGGAGAGAGGACTTACAATGTTTTGGTTAATTGCAAGTACCATTGGAGCAGCAATTATGGCCGCAGCAATGATATTTATTCGATTAAGAGCAGCTAAAAAACCTGCTTCTGTAAAGAAGATTATTATACCGCCCTTTTTTATGAGTACAGGGGCACTAATGTTTCTATTCCCTGTTTTTCATATTAGCTGGTATCAAGTAATGGAGGCTTTTAGTGTAGGTATTGTTTGTTCCATTTTCCTCATAAAAACATCGAAATTTGAAATTCGTGATAATGCAATCTATTTAATACCCTCCAAAGCCTTTGCCTTTATTTTGGTTGGATTATTAATTTTTCGCATTATTTTCAAGCTTGCCATTGGAAGTCATATATCCTTTGGAGAAACGAGTGGAATGTTCTTTTTATTGGCATTTGGAATGATTTTAACCTGGCGTTTAGCAATGCTTTATAAATATTTACAACTGGAAAAGCAATTAATACAGAAGTAAATTTGGTTCAGAAGAGATTTAACATATCATAAGTAATAATTTACGCTACATTCAAACAAAAAATGAGGAATTAAATAATACGTACTTTAGAGGGCTATCCGTTTTCGTGGTAGCCCCCTAAAGTTATAACAGTATTAAAGGTTGCTGATAGATTTATCCCGCATGTAAGGTGCCGTAAGACTCCCACTTCAAGAGCCTCGAGTTGATACAAAAGGGTCTAAGTGGGGGAAAATGGCACCTAAATGCCCGATTCTTTCAAGGGCCTTTAAGTCATACCCTTCTAGGTACTAACATTCAGTAGGAGATGGAAGAAAACTCCAACTGAATGAAGTTTCACTTTATAGAAAAAAAAGCAGTTCTGAAAGGTTATGATTTGTGTTTTTGCTGCCAATTTGGCGCATAATCACTCCGAGATTGTTGAAAGAATTGCTCATAGGGTGCTGTATCAATATTTTTTTGGGCCAGTTTTTTCCGCAAAAATTTATGATCTCGTTTAGGTGTTGCGATGATATAGCCTTCAATTAAAACTTCCCTCGTGATTTTTTGTTTGTTCTTTTTTAACGCTAATTCACCAATTTTACCAACGATTTTATGCCTAGCTACATCTCGAAATAACTCTGGAACTGGAGAAACTAATTCCTCTAATAACTCTTTTTCCTTTGTACCCCACATATGTTTTGTTTTATTTACATAATAGTCTTCCCAATCCATCATGGATTTTCCGTCTTTTTTTGGTAACCGTTTCAGAAATTTACGAAACATAAAATATCCACCAATAGCCATGATTCCAATCATGAAAAAACCCCAAAGAATAATTAAATAATCAACAAAAACCGACATATTTTTACGCTTTTCTCCCCTTTTTCCAATATTTCGTAATAATTTGACAAAATATTTAACTATTTAATTTATTTTTTTAATCAATTATAGTAAGATTACTAATAATTGGATAGTTAACTTAAGAACGAGATTTACTATAAGTATATGATGAAAAACTTTTTCAAACAAGCGTCATATTCTTAAGAAATTAAACATAGGATAAATTGAAACGAAAGGATTTGTTGATATTTGCAAAAAAAGGGGGAAACATAATGAATTATGATAAGAATACAAGAGATCATGAAAAACTTATTCATATAACTGAAACGAAGCCAACAATGCAAACACAAGGTTTTAATTTATCAACGTTGTCTCCATTTATGCTTGCATGGATAGAGAAGAATTGTCATGATGTTATTCTCGTTCTAGATGAAAATGGAAAAATGCTTTATATTTCTGATTCTGCTGAACGAATTCTTGGTTATCAACCTTCCCAACTAGTCGGAAAAGCTTGGTATGAATTTGTTTATCGGGAAGATGTAAAATATGTAAAAGAGAACTTGAAGCAAGTATCTTCAACCAACCAATTCTATGAAATAAATGTTCTTAATAGTGAAGGTGAATATATCTGGTCGGAATGTACGCTAGCCAAATTAAAAGAAGACGAGAAGATCTACTATATCGCTATTGTTGCTGATATTCGTGATAAAAAAGAAGCAGAGGAATTTATGATCCAATCAGAGAAAATGTCAGTTGCTGGACAATTAGCTGCTGGGATTGCTCATGAAATTCGTAACCCTTTGACATCACTAAAAGGCTTTTTACAATTACTTCAAGCTGGTGTAAATAGAAAAGAAGAGTATTACAATATTATGGTAGAAGAAATTGAAAAGATGGAGACCATTACGTCAGAGTTATTATTCATTTCCAAGCCATTAACAGAGAATAAAAAAGTACAACTCGTTGAATCCATGATTCATGATGTCATTGTACTACTAAGACCACAGGCGAAAATGAGAGATATTCTCATCGAGTATTCAGCTTCTGGGGGTGAAAAAATTTACTGTGATCGTTCACAAATCAAACAAGTCCTCATTAATTTAATTAAAAATGCTATTGAAGCAATGGAAAATGGTGGAAAGATCCAAGTTAATACAAGTTCATCTGACACGCATGTACATATTAGTGTTATAGACGAAGGACCTGGAATTCCAAAAGACATTATAAATAAGTTAGGTGAACCCTTTTTTACAACGAAGCAAAGTGGTACCGGATTAGGACTTATGATAACAAAGCAAATTTTGGAACGTCATCAAGCATTCTTAGAAATAAAGGCAAATGAAGGAGCCGGTAGTACGTTTCGTATTATTTTTCCTGCTCCAGCATAATAGGTATAGTTTACTAAAAGTAACGCACTTATTCAAGGTTATTTATACTAAATTTAAAAAAGATACTAGTTGCAAGTTGTTGTTGCAGATTATAAAAGTGACCAATAAAGAGAAAAAACAGATAAGCGTAACATGGAACAAGTTAATCCTTCTATTACTGTCAATAGGCTAGATGTTATAATTATAATTAGCAATTGTTTTATTTTTAATTTTATATAATTTTTTGTTATCACTTCACATAACTATTTACTATATCTGATGAAGGGCTTAATGGTTTGTTTTATGGTGCGTTTTCTTATAAGATAGAAGAAGTGAGAGGTTTTTTACTTGTACTATAGGAAAGTATTAAAATTTTAGGGTTTATAGTATAAGAAAAACTACAGCTTTCGCTAAAGACTTGGCGAAAAGCCAAGTTTTTCTAACATTAACAAAATCCGTAGTATGTTGCAACTACGGGTAAGCATGAAGAAAGGGGTACTAACATGGGGAAGAGTAATTCGTTTAATGCAAAGAAACAATTTGAACTAAATGGAAAAACGTACAACTATTATCAATTAAAAGCTGTAGAAAATGCTGGGTTAGGAAAAGTATCACGATTACCGTTTTCGATTCGAGTACTTTTGGAATCGCTTATTCGCCAGCAAGATGGTCATCAAATTAAGGAAGAACATGTAAAAGGACTTGCTAAATGGGGTACAAAAGATGGCGAAGGGGTAGATGTTCCATTTAAGCCGTCCCGTGTTATTTTACAAGATTTTACTGGTGTTCCAGCTGTAGTAGACCTTGCTTCTTTAAGAAAGGCAATGGTTGATATGGGGGGAAAACCGAGTGAAATCAATCCAGAAGTACCAGTTGATTTGGTTATTGACCACTCGGTACAAGTAGACCAATATGGTACATCAGATGCTTTAAAAGTAAACATGGAATTAGAATTTGAAAGAAATAGAGAACGCTATGAATTTCTTAACTGGGCTCAAAAAGCATTTGATAATTATCGTGCTGTCCCTCCGGCTACGGGAATTGTTCACCAAGTAAACTTAGAGTATATTGCAAATGTGATTCATGGAGTAGAAAATGAAAGCGGGGAGTATGAGGCATTTCCGGATACGTTAGTCGGAACGGATTCGCATACTACTATGATTAATGGCTTAGGTGTTTTAGGTTGGGGTGTAGGAGGTATTGAAGCAGAAGCAGGAATGCTTGGTCAACCTTCTTATTTTCCGGCACCTGATGTTATTGGTGTGAAATTTACCGGCAGTTTCCCGAATGGAACAACTGCTACAGACTTAGCGCTAAAAGTAACTCAAGTGCTTCGTGAGAAAAATGTAGTTGGTAAATTTGTTGAATATTTTGGTCCGGGATTAAAGGATATGCCTCTTGCAGATCGGGCGACGATTTCTAATATGGCTCCGGAATACGGTGCTACTTGTGGATTTTTTCCAGTTGATGATGAAGTGTTAAGCTATTTAAAACTTACAGGTCGATCACAAGAGCAAATTGATCTTGTTGAAAAATATTGTAAGTTAAATAATCTATGGTATTCTTCCGATGAAGCGGATCCAAAATATACAGAAGTAGTAGAAATTAATTTATCCGAGTTACAGCCAAACCTTTCTGGCCCAAAACGTCCACAGGACTTAATTGCTTTGTCCGATATGAAGAAAGAATTTAATAAGGCCATTACAGCACCAGCAGGAAATCAAGGTTTTGGCTTAGATAAATCTGAGTTTGACAAGGAAGTAGCTGTAGAGCATTCAAACGGCAACACTTCCGTAATGAAAACTGGTGCAATAGCCATTGCAGCGATTACATCTTGTACAAATACATCCAACCCTTATGTGATGTTAGGTGCTGGGCTGCTTGCAAAAAATGCAGTTGAAAAAGGGTTAAATGTGCCGGATTATGTAAAAACATCGCTTGCTCCAGGATCTAAAGTGGTTACTCGTTATTTGGAAGACTCAGGTTTAATGCCATATTTAGATAAACTAGGCTTTAACCTTGTGGGATATGGTTGTACAACTTGTATTGGTAACTCAGGTCCATTACGTGAAGAGATTGAGCAAGCAATTATTGATAATGACTTAACGGTAGCATCGGTTCTATCAGGTAACCGTAACTTTGAAGGAAGAATTCATCCACTAGTAAAAGCGAATTACTTAGCTTCTCCTCCATTAGTAGTTGCCTATGCACTTGCTGGAACCGTGGATATTGATTTGACAAAAGAACCATTAGGTACAGATAAAGATGGAAAACCTGTCTATATGGATGATATTTGGCCTTCAATGGAAGAAATTAAACAACAGGTAGAAGCAGTAGTTCAGCCGGAAATTTTCCGTAAAGAGTATGAAGATGTGTTTACTTCCAATGAACGCTGGAATCAAATTGATACAACAGATGAACCTTTATTTGAATGGGATAGTGAATCAACTTATATCCAAAATCCGCCATTCTTTGAGGGATTGTCTAAAGAAGCAGGTTCAGTTGAGTCATTAGAAGGATTACGAGTCATTGGAAAATTTGGGGATTCTGTTACAACTGACCATATTTCTCCAGCTGGAGCAATTGCAAAAGATATGCCAGCAGGAAAATATTTGCAGGAGAAAGGTGTATCCCCACGTTATTTTAATTCATACGGATCTAGACGTGGAAACCATGAAGTGATGATGCGCGGTACATTTGCCAATATACGTATTCGTAACTTAATTGCACCTGGAACGGAAGGTGGTTTTACAACTTATTGGCCAACGGAAGAAGTTATGCCGATCTATGATGCCGCAATGAAATATAAGCAAGATGGAACCGGCTTAATTGTAATAGCTGGAAAAGACTATGGTATGGGATCCTCTCGTGACTGGGCAGCTAAAGGTACTAATTTATTAGGAATTAAAACGGTCCTTGCTGAGAGTTTTGAGCGAATTCATCGTTCGAACCTAGTAATGATGGGCGTACTACCACTGCAATTTCAGCCAGGTGAAAATGCAGAGAAGCTAGGTTTAACTGGCAAAGAGACATACCATGTAGATATTAATGAAAATGTGAAAGCCCATGATTTAGTTAAGGTAATAGCTGTTGATGAATCAGGTAATAAAACAGAATTCCGCGCCATTGCTCGTTTTGATAGTGATGTAGAAATTGATTACTATCGTCATGGTGGCATTTTGCAAATGGTGTTACGTGAAAAGTTAGCTGCTATCTAATTATATGAAACTAGTTTAAGCCTCTGTATCTATATTTACAGAGGCTTTTTAATCTTCTGGAAATTATATCTGTTTCTACATTGAGGATAACCTTTTTGAAAAGTAGCATTGCCCTTAGCTTATGCACTCAAGCTGTAGCAAACTTCGGTCTTTTTCCTACGCTAAGTCAACATTGGCTCAAATCTAAAGGGGAAAGGCCGATTAAAGCGGACTTGCCGCTCAGGCGTCGGCATACTCCTGTTTTAGAGGCATGTTTCCTTTTATCCCAAATGAAGAAGCCGTATATTTCTCTCATTTCAGAAATCCGCTTATTATTTGAATACCTTATGAGCGAAACCGCTCGATTGGTTCAACTAACATTCAGTAGGAGATGGAAGAAAACTCCTATTGAATGAAGTTTTACTTTATCACAAAGTAACCAAAAAATCACGACTAGGCGCGCCAGAAGAACTGAATGATGCAGCCATGATTATTTCCACTTTTGTGAGATATGTCGAACGCATCCCGACGATGAAGGATCTTGTTAAGCGCCTTAATGATGATATTGCTTTTAAGTTAAACTGCGGGTTTCTAGTATCATCAGACTGCGTACCATAGAGGGCTCTTTCATGGATGATGTAGTTGCCATCGATGCAACCTATTTGAAGCACGTGATCAAACACCGCCAAAAGAGGAAAAGCCAAAACCTGAACCAAAAAAACGTGGACGTAAATCTAAAAACGAGTATGAACAATGGCTAAAAGAACAAGCTGAAAAGGAAGCTAACCTATTTTTTTATAAATGGTTAGTACGAGGAAATTAGGTCTGTGTGGAATTCAGATACACGTAGACTCCTGTGGGAAAAGCAATAGCCGAAAATCCCGCAGGAAGCGTTCTTTGCTTCCGAGGAAGTTGAGGAATTGCCCACGGAAAGCGAAGTGTATCCGAATGGAACACAGATAGCACAACTTTATATAGAATTTTTTAAAGTATAATTTTAAAATACTGCAAGTATAAATTTTTTTAAAAAGAGCTATTATGAAATTGATTCATATAATATGTTTTTGTAAAAATTGGCATAATGGAAAGAGCTTCTTCAAATCAATCTACTATTATTAAAGGCTGTTTTCGTATAGATTGTTGCTTTCTTGACCGAATTCCTTAAAGGTTGATATAACAGGGGAGAGAAGGCGTTCAGCTATGTGGAAAGATGTGTATGAGGATTGTAGCGATTTAACTAAATCAGAACAAATTATACCCGTTGTTTAACGCTATGAAACAAGAAGAAATTTAGGACTCTCTAACGTTTGGGCTATTAATACTAGCAAATATATTCACACAGTCCACAAGATTGAATTTTTTCCTGGAAAGACTAATTCATATAAACGTCAACGCATCTCTTAATTTTAAACTTCCTTAAAATTACTGCTCATTACTTTACATTTGTATAGAATTTACTTACGATGAAATAAGCGTAAATTATTGGATAATGCTACTACAATAATTATAAAGGGGTAAGGGGATCAGAATGTATAAAAAAATACTAGGCGTTGCTATTATAGTGGTGTTAGCTGGTATTGTGTTATTTAATTATGTTCAAAAAAAAGAGGAGTCGGTTTTAGATACTCCAAATTCCAATATTAGTGATGAAATGAATGCGAAAGGTGGAATGATTACGTCTAAAAAAAAGGGAGAAACCCTTGAAGTTGGTAATCCTGCATCAGACTTCGAATTAAATACATTGAGTGGAGATAAACTCACATTAACAGATTTACGAGGCAAAAAGGTAATTTTAAATTTTTGGGCCACCTGGTGTCCACCATGTCGAGAAGAAATGCCTGAAATGGAGAAGTTTTATAATGATGTCAAATCAGATGTCGAAATAGTAGCTGTAAATTTGACCAACTCAGAGAAAAATGAAGAAGATGTAAAAGAATATATGGACAAATATGGATATACATATCCAATTCCACTTGATGTAAAAGGTAAGGTTCGCAATACGTATCAAGTTATTGCTGTACCAACAACGTATTTTATTGATGAAGAAGGGAAAATTATAAAGATTCATCCCGGTCCTATGAATTATGAATTAATGAAAGAAGCAATTGAAGCTATGTAAAACATATGTATACTTTGATTAGAAATTGGCCATCCTGCTTTAAAAAAGGAGGGGACGGCCATGTCCTTAAAGAAAAGAAGAACGTTTGATGATTTAGTTCAGGAAAACCGTCAAATAATTTTAAGAGATAAGCTGCTGATGGAAAAAATCGAACAACAAATAGAGCAAAAACAGAAAAGGATCAGACAGAAAAAAGTGCAATGAAAATCGTAACCGCTAGATTGTAAAGCGGTTACGATTTTTTATACTATAGGAAAGTATAAAACTTTAGGGTTTATCCCGCATGTAAGGTGCCGTAAGACTCCTGCTTCAAGACCTGAGTTGATACAAAGGGTCAAAGTGGGAGAAAACGGCACCTAAATGCCCGATTGGTTCAACTAACATTCAGTAGGAGAGGGAAGAAAACTCCTACTGAATGAAGTTTCACTTTATAGTATAAGAAAAACGATAGCTTTCGCCATAAAGACTTGGCGACAAGCCAAGTTTTGTTTAGGAAAGTATATCTGTTTGTACATTGTTAATAACTTTTTCTGCAAAGTAGCGTCGTCTAGCTTATTCGCTCTGTTCGATAACTAATAGGAAAAAATGACACCATATTATACTGTTGAATAATTTTGGATAGATTAGGGAAACTAGGAAAGCAACCTAAAATGAAAGGAGTCATGGTGATGACAGATAATAATCGACCAAAGCCAGACGATCGCAGTGATAACGTAGACAGATTACAAGAAATGGTTCAGGACACAATCCAAAATATTGAAAAAGCACATGAAACGATGCAATTTACATCTGGTGAAGAAAAAGAAGCCATTAAAGCTAAAAATAAACGAAGAGAGCAAGCAATCGAAGGAATGCGAGCCGAAATTAAAGACGAATATAGAAATCAAGAGGATCAATAGAAGTAAACCAAAAACCCCCGTTCTAAAGTTTATGAACTGCCCCCTGTCAAGTAGACAGGGGAAATAATAAAAATAATTTAAGCGGCTTTAGTTCTATACTCTATAGGGCTGAGGCCGTTTAATCGTTCTTGATATCTATCATGATTATAAAAATATTTTTTCCAGATGTAAAAAAAGATTGGATTTTCTTTTCACAGAAGAAATTATGTTTACCAATTCGAACCTGTTTTCTTGAAAGGTTTAACGAGAAGGATTGCTTAAGATATGATAAGCTTTAATAGAGAAAATATTAGCTTAGGAGGAATCTTTCGTTGCATAAAGTGAAAACACCAATCGAAGTAAGATATCAGGAAACGGATCAGATGGGAGTTGTCTATCACGCAAATTATTTAGTCTGGTTTGAAATTGGCAGAACTAAATTTATTGAATTTCTCGGTTTTCAGTATAAAGAAATGGAAGAGCATAACGTTGTTTCTCCGGTTACAAATGCAAATATTCAATTTAAAAAACCAATTCGCTACGGAGATAATGTCACAGTAGCAACATGGCTTGAAGCATATAACGGGATAAGAACTGTATATGGCTATCATATTTTAAATGGCGAGGGAGAAGTTGCAGTAAGTGGAACAACTGAGCATGTGATCGTAAACAAAGATACATTTCGTCCATTGTCATTAAAAAAAACATTTCCAGAGTGGCATAAAGCATATAAAAAACAATTAGAAGGAGATAGCTAGAGTGGCGTTTGGAATTACTAAGAAAGAGCTAATCACTTGGAAACAACAAGTAAAAGCCGGTGAAATTGCTTTTATAACCCACTACTGGCTGGATGAGCGTTTTCCAGACTGTACTACCGTAACCAAGGTAGGATGTAGTGATCTGGATAAGCTACTTACATGGGGGAAAAAGTATCGATTGTCAGCTGAATGGATTGATTATAAGAACAACTGTTTCCCACATTTTGATTTATTACAGGAGAAAAAAATACATAAAAAGAGCTGATTTTAAGCTCTTTTTATGTATTGTATGTTTGGCTCCTGTTTTTTTCTGCTAAAACTGATTTTTAAATCATGGTCTTCAAAATACCAAGCATCTTTTGCTTCGATAAAGAAAGTAATATTATCGACATCCTTGGAAGCGTAAACTTCAACCGGCCTTTCATTACTAATCCCTAAAGAAAAGCCGGGAACGTTTCCCCCAAATCCACCATATCTGACAAAAAAACGCACATATGCTTCATTTTCTTCAATGTCTAGTTCATCTCTATACCATTTTGCTGCCTCTTTGCTGATTTGGATATTCATCTGAAAAACAGCTCCTTTTTTATTTCTTTTTCTTTTCCGGTACTAAATCAATCCCGCCAGGATGAAAAGGGTGGCATTTGCTGATTCGTTTTACTGTCAAATAGGTGCCTTTAAAAAAGCCAAATCGACGATACGCTTGTAACCCATATTCAGAGCACGTCGGATAAAAACGACAGGTTGGGGGCTTAAATGGGCTAATCGCAACACGATAAAATTTAATTAATCCGATAAAGATATACTTCATAGGAACCCTTCTTTTATTTAATTCTTTGTTTTATCATACGTAATTGTTGCAAATGCATCATGCATATGAATGGATTCCTCATTTTGACAGCTTACTTTGAACTTGGTAATAAACGGTGTTTCATATAAATCCGCAGCTATTAATCGTACCATATCCTCAACGAATCGTGGATTTTCATATGCTTGTTCAGTAACCCTCTTTTCATCCGTTCGTTTTAAGATCGGATGTAATCTTGTACTAGCATTGCTTTCTGCAGCTTCAAGCAATACTTCCTTCCAATCGAACTCTGTTTCATCAAATTGCTCATCAACTGATATATCGATTGTTACATTTCCGCGCTGATTATGAGCACTATATTCACTAATTTCTTTAGAACAAGGACACAGCGTTGCAATAGCTACAGTGAATGCAAGTTGAACATCCACCCCACGTTCTTCATCGTATTTCATCTTTATACTAGCATCTGCATGATTAAGACCTGCTAAACCAGTATCAGGGGCTTGTCTTTCATAAAACCACGGAAAGCTAACTTCCATATAAGCATCGGGCTGTTCGAGACGATTAGCTAGCTCTTTTGTAAAGCTTTTTAATACATTCAAATCCGTTGAAAAGCCTCTTGCATGGTAATCTGCTAGTTGTTCATTAAAACGGCTCATATTCGTTCCTTTATTCGTTTGCTTTAAACTAGAAGTAAACGTAAATGAACCGATACTTGTTTGAGTATACGGTGCAATCGTACTATTTATGATAATCGGATGCTTTACCTTCGTTATTCCAACTGCATCCAAAGCAAATAAGAAATCCTTTTTTGTATTCTGTAAGTCCGCCATATACTTTTTATCGACAGGTTTCGATTTTGGGGCTGGCTTTACAGAACCAAATAATTGATGGCGCTCTTGTTTTGTTGGTAATTTTTTAACTGGAAAAGTTTTTGTGTTGTCCATCACATCGCCCCCTTTCTCTTTACTTCTAAAGTATACGTTACGATAAAGCGAGAATCAATTTATAGGTTTTATCCCGTATGTAAGGTGCCGTAAGACTCCCACTTCAAGAGCCTCGAGTTGATACAAAAGGGTTTAAGTGGGAGAAAACGGCACCTAAATGCCCGATTCGTTTAACTAACATTCAGTAGGAGATGGAAGAAAACTCCTACTGAATGAAGTTTCACTTTATCGGCGATTACATCCAAGTTATTTTTGGCTCAGTTTTATTTTTTATTCGTTTTAAGTTCTCACGATGCCTGTAAATCACAAAAACCGTTAGTATTGAGGTAACAATAATTAGCCCCGTATTTTTAAAGATAAATGATAATATAACAGTTACTATTCCAGTAATAATAGATGAAAGTGAGACATATTTCGATATATATAGGCTAATTAAAAAAGTTGACACCATTAGAACAAATAATAATGGGTTAATACCAAGAATGATGCCGCCGGATGTAGCGACTGCTTTTCCTCCTTTAAATCTTGCAAACACAGGATACGTATGACCGGCTACTGCAAATAATCCGATGATCAGTCGATAGACATCTGCGTCAAAAAACAGCGGAATAAGCGTAGCCGTCGTACCTTTTAAAATATCTGCTAGTGTAACAATAATCCCAGCTTTCATTCCTAATACACGAAAGGTGTTTGTTGCTCCGAGGTTTCCACTGCCATGCTCACGTACGTCTTTGTTATAACCAATTTTTCCGACAATCAAGGCAGACGGAATCGATCCGAGTAGATAGGCAATAATTGCAAATACAAGATACTCCATAATGCTTCCTACTTTCCTCTTAATTATCTTCGCACCTATTGTAAACATAAATAAGGACGATACTGCCTTTTATTTTAGCATGAAGTTCCTATTTTAAGAACCATTATTAAATAGATGTTTGTTATTAATTGTATCTGGGAATAAACTATACTATTCTAGCAATAGTAATTTTTTTAAAAATAAGTTCAAAAAGTTCAGCAAAAGTGATGCTGAATTTTTCTGTTCCTAAACATGTTATGTTCGTTTAAAATAATATTGTAACTCGCTTTATTTAAATACGTATTAAAGGGGAAAGGACATGATTGAATTTAACCAAGTAAATAAAGTATATCAAGACGGGACCGAAGCTGTTAAGAATATTTCCTTTCATGTAAATAAAGGTGAAATGGTTACTTTTATTGGCCCAAGCGGCTGCGGTAAAACAACTACATTGAAAATGGTCAATCGTCTAATGGAACCGACATCTGGGTCTATTTACATACATGGAAAAGACATCCAAACATATCCGATTCATGAATTGCGCTGGAACATTGGTTATGTGCTTCAAGAAATTGCATTATTTCCACATCTGACGGTAGAACAAAATATTGCCATTGTTCCTGAATTAAAAAAGTGGAAACAAAAAGAAATCCAAAATCGAGTAACGGAATTGTTGGAAATGGTTGGACTAAACCCAACGATATTTAAGAAAAAATTGCCAAGAGAGCTCTCGGGAGGGCAACAACAGCGGATTGGTGTTATTCGGGCGTTGGCAGCTGATCCTGATATTATCTTAATGGACGAACCATTTAGTGCTTTAGATCCTATAAGTAGAGAACAGCTACAAAAAGATATTCAAGCTTTGCAAAAAGAAATTAAAAAGACGATTCTATTTGTTACACATGACATAGATGAAGCACTTCATTTAGGAGATAGAATTTGTTTAATGAAAGATGGGATGATTGAGCAGTTTGCTGAAGCTGATAAATTGATATTAGAGCCACATTCACGATTTGTTAAAGAATTTATCGGGGAACGTAAATCGCCTTGGGAAATTACCGTAGATAAAATTGCTAATCCATCACAGGAATATTTACTAACAAGGCCAGCCTTTCATAACAGCGCCTATCGGAGTGATAAGACGTATGTTTTAGTTGAAGAACGTAATCAGTATGTCGGTCTCATTGTTAATGGACAACTAACACAAAGTGTTTATTTAAAAAATGATCTCTCTTTGTATCAAGCAGTGGAGATGATCCAAGACACCGACCAAGAAATCTTCCCTGTTTTACAAGTAAATCAACTTATAGGTATTATTCGTTACCGTGATATCGTAAATTTTTTAAAGAATAAGACCGTAAAAAACGGGAGGCTCCAAACGTGAAAGAGTTTTTTACTGTATTTCAAAATCGCCAGGCAACCCTTGTAGAAGCAATATGGGAACACTTACAAATATCATTAACTTCACTCATCATTGCCATTTTGATTGCAGTACCTTTAGGCTTAATACTGACGAGATATCCTCGAGTTGCTGAACCAATCATCGGATTATCAGCTGTATTACAAACGATTCCAAGTCTTGCTATCCTAGCTTTTCTCATTCCATTTTTCGGGATTGGCACCTTACCTGCAATTGTTGCCCTAACAGCATATGGACTACTCCCAATTCTTCGTAATAGTTATACAGGCATTAAAGAAGTAGACCCTGCATTAACTGAAGCTGCAACAGGATTGGGAATGAATTCATTTAAACGCTTAATAAAGGTAGAATTGCCGCTTTCCATGCCAGTTATTATGGCAGGAGTTCGGACTTCTATGGTTTTAATTGTTGGAACAACCACATTAGCTGCGTTAATCGGAGCAGGAGGATTAGGTGAATTAATTCTTTTAGGTCTTGATCGTGGAGCGGATGTGAGTTTAATATTGTTAGGTGCGATTCCTGCGGCTTTACTAGCGATTATTTTTGACGTTATTTTACGGTGGGTTGAACAACTCTCTAAACGAGCGGGAATCAAATCGTTCATAGCCATGTTAATCGTTGCGGTTTTGATCGTTATTTCTCCTTTTCTTTTTAGTAATAAGAAGCAAGCAGATTTAGTTATCGGTGGTAAACTAGGATCAGAACCAGCAATTTTAATTCATATGTATAAGTTATTAATTGAAGAAAATACCGATTTAAGCGTAAAATTAGAACCAGGGCTAGGAAAAACTGCTTTCTTATTTAATGCATTACAACAAGGAAGCATCGATATCTATCCAGAATTTACAGGAACGGCGATTGTTACACATCTTGAACAAAAAGCAGATAGTAACAATAAGGAAGAGGTGTATCAGCAAGCTAAACAGGGGATGGATAAACAATTTGATATGGCATATTTACAGCCAATGGCCTATAATAATACGTACACTGTTGCAACAACAAAAGAACTAGCCGATCAATTTGATTTAAAGACAATCGATGATCTTAAAAAAATAGAGGATCAATTAACTGCTGGCTTTACACTGGAGTTTAAAGACCGTTATGATGGGTATGTAGGTATGCAGGATGTATATGGTTTAGATATTACAAGTGTACAAACCATGGATCCAGGTCTTAGACAAGATGCGTTAACATCTGGTCAGGTAGATATCATTGATGCATATGCAACAGATAGTTATATGGAAAAACTAAATTTAATTTCTTTGGAAGATTCAAAGCAATTATTTCCTCCATATCAAGGGGCTCCACTATTGCAAAATGATACACTGGACAAATTTCCTGAACTTGAAGGTATTTTAAACAAACTCTCAGGAAAAATAACTGACCAACAGATGAGGCAAATGAATTATCAAGTAGATTATCATGATGAATCACCAGAAATAGTAGCAAGAGAGTTTCTCATAGAACAGGGGTTACTTGAAAAATAAGAAGGGGGAAGCTATAATGACGTGGGAAAATCCGACCAATGAAGAATTGAGAAGAATTTTAGTTACGGCGAAAACAATTGCAGTTGTAGGCTTGTCAAACAATTCGGAACGTACTTCTTATCAAATTGCTAAAATTATGCAACGAGAAGGTTACCGTATCATTCCGGTTAATCCTACAGTACAAGAGGTCTTAGGTGAACAAGCCTACCCTTCATTAGCAGAGGTGCCTGAACCGATTGATATTATAAATGTCTTTCGCAGGCCAGAGTTCTTACCGGAAGTTGCGAAGGATGCTGCTCAAACGAATTGTAAGATCTTTTGGGCGCAGCAAGGAATTGTTAATGAAGATGCGTATCATTATTTAAAACAACGTGATTTTACCGTAATTATGGATCTTTGCATTAAAGTGGTTCATGCAGTATTGCTGAAATAATAGAACGAAAAAAGGGTGGCGGCACGATTAGTCATCCTTTTCTCATGTTTTAAGCGAAGCTCTAGTTATAAAAGCGGTAAGCGCTCGCTTAGCGACGTACGAACTGGAGAACTTCTGACAACGTAAGGAGCCAGGTTGACATATCATAGAAAGAAGTAATTTAAGTTGAACGAAGCTAGTTTCAAAGTTACTGCCATATGGTAGTGGAAACCATAGAACGGATATTGTTTTCTAGACAATTAAAAATTTGGTTATTTGCAAAACACGGCATAAGCTTCATGCCTTGTTGACTCAAGCTAAACATTACGATACATGGTCTGTTAATATAATTATATAAAGCTTGTTCCTCTTATGCATGATCAACCTCCAATGAATGATAGCTTCATTATAAATTACTTCAATGACGATTTTTTTGTGTTCTTGCAATACAAGCTTGATGTAACTATAGTATACTTAGTAACGTGAGAGAAAGGGTTACTTAATGACTAAAAACAATAGCTTTTAGGAAACCTGTAATTTATTAATTGTTTGTAGGAAAAAACACAAACCTTCATATGTATTATAGTTTGTTTTATCTTTACATAAACAAACGTTCGTTCTATTATAGTACGTACAGAAAAGAAAGGAGCAAGTACGGAGTGACAAAACAACCGATTTCATATAGTGATGACTCAATCCAAGTACTGGAAGGTCTGGAAGCAGTACGAAAAAGACCAGGTATGTACATAGGTAGTACAGATAGCCGTGGGCTGCATCACCTCGTTTTTGAAATTGTTGATAATGCGGTAGATGAAGCCCTAGCAGGATTTGGAGACATCATTAAAGTGACTATACATAAAGATAATAGCATTTCCATCACGGATCATGGGCGTGGTATTCCAACCGGGATGCACCGTTCTGGAAAGCCAACACCTGAGGTGATATTTACCATATTGCATGCAGGTGGAAAATTTGGACAGGGTGGTTATAAAACTAGTGGAGGTCTACATGGTGTAGGTGCATCCGTAGTCAATGCTTTATCTGAATGGTTAGACGTCACAATCCATCGTGATGGTCATATCTACTTTCAACGTTTTGAAAATGGCGGAAAACCTGTCGGCTCTTTAGAAAAGAAAGGGCCAACGAAAAAAACTGGTACCATCATTCATTTTAAACCGGACCCAACGATTTTTAATACAACCATTTACAACTTTGAAACATTATCTGAACGGTTAAGAGAAGCTGCCTTTTTACTAAAAGGATTAACGATTCAATTACAAGACCTTAGAAATAAACAGACAGAAGAATACCAATATCCAGAAGGACTAAAGGCTTTTGTACATTATCTGAATGAAGAAAAAGATACCCTTCACCCCGTTGTAGCTTTTGAAGGTGAACAGCAAGGAATTGAAGTTGATTTTGCTTTTCAATTTAATGACGGTTATGCAGAAAGTATGCTATCTTTTGTTAACCATGTTCGTACGAAGGATGGAGGAACGCATGAATCTGGAGCGAGAACAGCAATTACGAGGACGTTTAACGACTATGCCAGACGAATCGGACTTTTAAAGGAAAAAGATAAAAACCTGGAAGGTTCAGATATAAGAGAAGGCTTCACTTCTATCGTTTCTGTTCGTCTGCCAGAAGAGAAACTGCAATTTGAAGGGCAGACGAAAGGAAAACTAGGTACGCCGGAAGCTAGATCCGTGGTTGATGCAGTTGTTTCGGAAAAGCTTTCTTATTTTCTTGAAGAAAACTCAGATGTTTCTAATCTTTTAATTAAAAAGGCGATTAAAGCAAAAGAAGCTAGGGAAGCGGCCAGAAAAGCGAGAGAGGACGCTCGAACCGGAAGAAAAAGAAGGAAAAAAGATACGATCTTAAGCGGAAAGCTTACTCCTGCTCAATCAAAAAATCCAAAACGTAATGAACTATACTTGGTTGAGGGGGACTCTGCAGGCGGATCTGCAAAACAAGGCAGAGATCGAAAGTTTCAAGCTGTACTTCCATTACGAGGAAAGGTAATTAATACAGAAAAGGCAAAGCTTGAGGACGTTTTTAAGAATGAAGAAATATCGACAATCATTCATACTATTGGTGCTGGTGTTGGCGGCGATTTTCATTTAGATGATGTGCAATATGATAAAATAATTATTATGACCGACGCAGATACGGATGGTGCACATATCCAAGTGTTATTGCTTACGTTTTTCTATAGGTATATGCGACCATTGATTCAAGCAGGTAAGGTGTATATTGCACTACCACCTTTATATCAAATCTCCAAGGGAAAAGGAAAAAATAAACGTGTGGCTTATGCTTGGGATGAAGAAGAAATGAAGAAAACAATTAAGGATTTTAAAAACGGCTATACCTTACAACGCTATAAAGGTTTAGGAGAAATGAATGCAGATCAGCTGTGGGAAACGACCATGAATCCAGAATCAAGAACTCTTATCCGGGTAACCATCGATGATTTAGCACGTGCAGAAAGACGTGTGACGACATTAATGGGCGATAAAGTGGAACCTAGAAGAAAATGGATAGAAAATAATGTTGAATTTGGTCTGGATGAAGAATCAAATATCTTAGAAAACGATAGAATTCATACAGAATTATGATAAAAATCATATAAGGGGGGGTTGGTATGACACAACCAGGAACATATTTAGACCTTCCGTTAGAAGAAGTAATAGGAGACCGATTTGGAAGGTACAGTAAATACATTATTCAGGACAGGGCGCTTCCCGATGCGAGAGACGGATTAAAGCCCGTTCAGCGAAGAATTCTTTATGCGATGCATGAAGAAAAAAATACCCATGATAAAAACTTTCGTAAATCAGCTAAAACAGTTGGTACTGTTATTGGGAATTACCACCCTCATGGTGATTCTTCCGTATATGAAGCAATGGTCCGATTAAGTCAAGATTGGAAAGTTAAAAATGTGTTAGTTGAAATGCATGGGAATAACGGAAGTGTTGATGGGGACCCACCTGCTGCCATGCGTTACACAGAAGCAAGATTATCTAGTATTGCTTCTGAATTATTAAGAGATATTGAAAAAGATACGGTAGATTTTATTCCAAACTTTGATGACACAACGACAGAACCTGTAGTGCTGCCGGCGAAATTTCCAAATTTACTCGTTAATGGATCAACAGGGATCTCCTCAGGTTATGCTACGGATATACCACCTCATAATTTAGGGGAAGTACTCGATGCAGTTATCCTTAAAATCGATAAACCTTCTGTCACGATAGAAGAATTAATGAAAGTGATAAAAGGTCCTGATTTTCCAACCGGTGGGATTATCCAAGGAATTGATGGAATTAAAAAAGCTTACGAAACTGGTCGCGGTAAAATTATTGTACGAGGCAAAACACGAATAGAAGAAATTCGCGGTAATCGCGAGCAAATTGTTATTGAAGAAATTCCATATGAAGTAAATAAAGCAAATATGGTCAAAAAAATAGATGAGTTGCGCATCGATCGAAAAGTAGAGGGGATTGCCGAAGTTCGAGATGAGACCGATCGGACTGGTTTACGAGTTGTCATTGAACTTAAGAAGGATGTAAATGCAGAAGGTGTTCTTAACTACTTGTTTAAAAACACGGACTTACAAGTTACGTACCATTTTAATATGGTAGCTATTCAGGATAAAACACCAAAATTGTTATCACTAAATGAAATATTAGAATCGTATATTTCCCACCAAAAAGAAGTCGTAACAAGACAAACTGTCTTTGATCTGAAAAAAGCGAAAGATCGAGCTCATATTGTTGAAGGTCTAATCAAGGCGATTTCTATATTAGATGAGGTTATTAGCACAATTCGTTCTTCTAAGGATAAGCAAGACGCAAAAAAACGCCTTATTACCAACTATCAATTTACCGAAGCACAAGCAGAAGCAATTGTTATGTTGCAGCTATATCGTTTAACGAATACCGACATCACCTCGCTTCAACAAGAAGCTAAAACGTTAGAAGAAAAAATTAAGGAACTTGAGTTAATCTTACAAAGTGAGAAAAAACTATTCCAAACGATTAAAAAAGATTTAAGAAAGTTGAAAAAAGCATATGCAACACCTCGACAAACAGCTGTTGAAAATGAAATAGAAGAATTAAAAATTGATATTGAAGTGATGGTAGTAAGTGAGGATGTATTAGTATCGGTTACACAGGCCGGTTATGTGAAACGAACTAGTCTGCGTTCCTATAACGCTTCAAATGGAGAAGATTTTGCCATGAAGGAAGGTGACTGTTTAGTTAGCTTAGCAGAACTGAATACGACAGATAAGGTTCTTCTTTTCACAAATAAAGGAAACTATATATACACACCTGTACACGAATTACCAGATATTCGCTGGAAAGATATTGGTCAGCATATTTCAAATTTCGTGCCATTGGAAAAAGATGAACGAATTATCACATGTATTCCTGTTCGTGATTTTACGGAGGATAAGTACTTAATCTTTTTCACAAAAAAAGGGATGATAAAAAAAAGCAAACTGAAACTTTATGAAGCGCAGCGTTATTCAAAAGCTTTAATTGCTCTAAGATTAAAAGATGATGATGAGCTGATTAATGTTCATTGTACAACAGGACATTCCGATGTATTTATTGCTTCGGATAAGGGATACGGCTTATGGTATCATGAAAGCGAGATTTCTGTTGTAGGACAGCGGACTGCTGGTGTGAAGGCCATTCATCTTAAAGAAGATGAACAGGTTGTTAACGGTGAGGTGTTTGATGAATTATCGGAACCTTCTTTAGTTGTGCTCACCCAGCGTGGTGCTTGTAAACGAATGAAATTAAGTGAGTTTGAGAAGTCCAATCGAGCAAAAAGAGGATTATTAATGTTACGTGAACTAAAAAGTAAACCTCATCGAATACGCGGATTCTTCCTTGTTAATGAACATGACACGATAAACTTTAGGACAAACAATGGAGAGATACATCGTGTATTTCCATTAGAGCTATCCAATAGTGATCGCTATAGCAATGGTTCTTTTATTGTGGATACAGATACAAAAGGAGAAGTAATTTCTGCTTGGAAAAAAGTAGATTATGAAAAACCGTTCGAACATTTGGATGAGAATAAATAAAGTCTAACAATTGCTAGCCATGAAAGCTTTGAGTTTCTTGGCTAGTTTTTCTTTTGCTTAAACTCTACGCTTTTTGGAAACAAGAGAAATTTAACTCATGGATAAATAAAACTTGAGTCAAAAGGATTTTGTTTTATTTTACTGATAGGAAGTAGAACAAAGGCTAAATCTCAAGAAGTCCTGAAACCACAGTGTATTGCTGCTGCAATTTTCTACCCGTTATATGCTGTTACGAGCAAGTTGAAGTTCTAGGAAAGTGAGTTTAAGGCATAGTGTATATATTAATAAATCAACAACTAAAAAATTGGTATGTCTTTTTTTCACTATAGGAAAGTATAAAACTTTAGGCTTTATAGTATAAGAAAAACTACAGCTTTCGCCATAAAGACTTGGCGACAAGCCAAGTTTTTCTAAACTGGACTTTTTAAACATCTTCTACTTCCAGCTTGATTTTCGCTTTATAAGTTCCCATTCGTATAAACACTTTAAATTTTCTGCAAACTATGATAATGTAATACTATATTACTAAATGAGGAGGGGATCAGAACGGATTTACGGGAAAAAATCATTCAATCATCTTTACTGCTGTTTGAAAAGAAAGGATTTCATGGAGTAACGGTTAATGAAATTGTTGCAGACGTTGGTACTTCAAAAGGCGGTTTTTACCATCACTTTACTTCAAAGGATGAATTACTCTATGTCATCCATGACACGTTTATTACCTACGTACTGGAAAAAGCAATGTATGCCATTAATATGTATGAATCACCGACAAGAAAACTACGAGCTATTATTAAAGATTTTGTAAAAGTGTTTGATATCTATAAGCCGCATATTTCTGTATTTTATCAAGAAAGTATTTATCTGAAGCATGAATATGAGGTGATCATTAAAGAAAAGCGAGATTGCTTTAAGAAGCTGATCTTTCATACCATCAAGGAAGGGCAAGAGTGTGGAGAGTTTCGTAAGGATCTGCCTGTTGAAATAACAGGGATGGCTATTTTAGGAATGGTCAATTGGACGTATAAATGGTACCACCCAACAGGGAAGAATACAATTGAAGAAATTAGTGAGATCTTTGTTGAGCTTATTTTGCATGCTATTATAGCAAAGGAAAAATGGAACCATTTGACTTACAACGAGCTATCCGCTGACAGAATGAATGTAAGCGATTAACTTGTTTTCCAGATAACAGACCAACCAGTCGGTCTAATCCAACAAGGGGGATAAATAATGAATTTTGAGTTGACCAAAGAGCAAGCAATGATAAAAAAGATGGTTAGGGATTTTGCAGAATCTGTAATACGGCCACGTGCCATCGAAATTGATACAACTGCTGTTTTTCCAATCGATATTTTCGAACAATTGGGAGAGTTAGGTCTATTAGGGATACCGTTTCCAGAGGAATATGGCGGTTCTGGAGGCGATACATTATCCTATGCACTTGCAGTTGAAGAAATTGGACGTATATGCGGCAGTACGGGATTAAGCTATGCTGCAGCAGTTTCTTTAGGTGCAAGCCCTATTTACTACTTTGGTACAGAAGAACAAAAGCAACAATTTTTAACCCCTTTAGCAGAAGGAAAGGCACTTGGCGCATTTGGTTTAACTGAACCAAATGCAGGATCAGATGCTGGTGGTACGAAAACAACTGCTGTAAAGGAAAATGATGAGTTTGTTATTAATGGGGAGAAATGTTTTATAACGAATGCTAGTTTTGCGAAAACATTAATTGTAACCGCTGTCACAGGTAAAGATAAAACAGGTAAAAAGATTATTTCTGCTATTATTGTGCCAACAGATACAGAAGGGGTAGCGATTACGAGCAACTATGACAAAATGGGCGTTCGCGGTTCTGATACAGCTGAAATTGTCCTTGATAATGTTCGCGTACCGGCAACAAATCTTCTTGGTGATCCGGAAAAAGGATTTAAACAATTTTTATATACACTAGATGGGGGCAGAATTTCCATTGCTGCACTAGGAGTGGGGATTGCACAAGCATCGTTGGAAAAAGCTTTACATTATGCCAAAGAAAGAAAGCAGTTTGGTAAATCTATTTCTGATTTTCAAGCAATCCAATTTAAACTAGCAGATATGGCGATGGAAGTTGAATTAGCAAGAACAATCGTACATAAAGCAGCATGGTTAAAAGATAATAACAAACCTTTCAGTAAAGAGGCTTCTATTGCTAAACTTTATGCTACTGAGACAGCATTTCGCTGTGCTAATCAAGCAATTCAAATCCATGGTGGATATGGCTATATGCGTGAGTATGAGGTTGAACGCTATTTACGTGATGCCAAACTATTGGAAATTGGTGAAGGTACATCAGAAATCCAACGCCTAGTTATAGCTCGTCAGCTAGGCTGTTAAAGAATTTAGTATAGGGGAGTGAGTCTTTCATGGCACTTTTACATGTTACTATTGGGGAATTACTTGAAAAGCAAGTTGAGTTATACCCGGATCATGAAGCCGTCATCTACCCAGAATTAAACCTTCGAAAAACGTATAAAACCTTTAATGACAGTGTAAATATAGCCGCAAAAGGATTGATGGCATTAGGAATTGAAAAAGGTGAACATGTTGCTATCTGGTCAGATAATAAACCGGAATGGCTGATTACGCAATTTGCAACCGGTAAAATGGGTGCTGTTTTAGTTACAGTAAATACAAACTATCAAGCTAGTGAATTACATTATTTATTAGAACAATCTGATGCAACTACATTAATATTGGCAGAAAGCTATAAAGGAACATCGTATATTGATATTATAAAGAAAATTTGTCCGGATCTGGAAACTTCCAAGCGAGAAAATCTTCAATTAAAAGCACTGCCTATGCTAAAAAAACTTATTGTTCTCAGTGACCAGACATACCCTTTTGCCTACAATTGGCGGGAGGTGCTTGATTTAGGGCAGGAGATAAGTGATAAAGCATTACAAACACGAAGATCAAATTTAGATGAGTATGAAGTAATTAATATGCAATACACATCTGGAACAACTGGATTTCCTAAAGGAGTTATGCTAACTCATCATAACATTGTAAATAACGGAAAACAAATTGCCGATTGCATGAAACTGACCCATCAAGATAGACTTTGTATCCCGGTTCCATTTTTTCATTGCTTCGGTTGTGTATTGGGGGTTTTAGCGGCTATTTCGAAAGGGGCAACAATGGTTTTATTAGAGCAATTTCATCCGGAAAAAGTTTTGGCAGCTGTGTCTTCAGAACAATGTACAGCACTGCATGGAGTACCGACGATGTTTATTGCTGAGCTAAATCATCCCAATTTTGATCAATATGATTTATCGAGTTTAAGAACCGGAATTATGTCTGGTTCACCTTGTCCAACTGAAGTAATGACTAAAGTAATGGACAAAATGGGAGCAAAAGAAATCACAATCGCTTACGGCCAGACTGAGGCTTCTCCAGTAATTACCCAGACAAAAACCGATGATCCGATTGAACTCCGAGTGAACACGGTAGGGACACCACATCCAAACGTGGAAGTGAAAATTGTCATTCCTGGAACGAACCAACAGCAAAAACCCGGCTTACCTGGCGAATTATTAACCCGCGGATATCTTGTAATGAGGGGATATTATAATAACTTCGAAGCGACGAAAGAAGCAATTGATGAAGATGGGTGGCTTCACACCGGGGATTTAGCCATTATGCGGACAGATGGCTATTTGGAAATTACCGGTCGGATGAAGGATATGATTATTCGTGGCGGAGAAAATATTTATCCGCGGGAAATTGAAGAATTTCTTTACCAGCATTCGAATATATTGGATGTACAAATTATAGGCGTACCTGATAAAAAATACGGTGAAGAAATTATGGCTTGGATTATTCCAAAAGAAAACAGCAATCTAACAGAAGAAGAAATCAGAGACTTTTGTAAAGGAAATATTTCTTGGCACAAAATACCGAGATACATTGAATTTGTAGAAGAATTCCCAATGACAGCAAGTGGTAAAATTCAAAAATATAAGTTGCGAGAAATGGCTCTGGAGCAGCTAGAGTATGAGGGAGGAAAACCATGATTTCTAAAATAGTAATTGCTAATCGGGGAGAGATTGCTGTACGGATCATTCGTACTTGTAAAAAGTTGAACATAAAAACAGTAAGTGTCTATTCAGAAGCAGATAAACATGCACCGCATGTGAAGCTGGCGGATCAAAGTTATTGTATTGGACCTCCACGGGTTAATGAAAGTTATTTAAACGCAAATAGAATAATAGAAATAGCAAAACAAGCGAATGCAGAGGCCGTTCATCCAGGTTATGGGTTTTTAAGTGAAAGTGCGACATTTGCAGAACAATGTGAACAAGCAGGGATTCTATTTATTGGGCCATCCAGTAACGTTATTCGGCAAATGGGCAGCAAAATAGCTGCGAGAAAAGCGATGCAACAAGCCCGTGTCCCGATAGTTCCCGGAACCGAGGAAGCTGTCGCCTCCACCGAAGAAGCGATTAGGCTGGCAAATCAAATTGGTTATCCGGTGATGGTAAAAGCATCTTCCGGTGGCGGCGGGATTGGAATGCAAACGGTTTATTCTGAAGCTGAACTAACGAAAGCATTTGAAAACAACGCAAAACGAGCTAAATCATTCTTTGGCGATGGATCCATGTTTATTGAAAAAAAGATAGAGAATGCACGGCATATTGAAATACAAGTACTAGCCGATCAGTTTGGTCATGTTGTCCATTTATTTGAAAGGGAATGTTCGATTCAACGAAGGAATCAGAAAGTTATCGAAGAAGCACCATCTCCATTTATTACCGAACAGACTAGAAAAGAGATGGGGGAAAAAGCTGTTCAAGCAGCCAAAGCTCTTCATTATACAAATGCCGGAACAATTGAATTTTTAGTGGATGAACAAGAGAACTTCTACTTTTTAGAAATGAACACTCGTATTCAAGTAGAACACCCGATAACCGAAGAGATTACAGGTATTGATATTATTGAAAAACAAATTGACATTGCTAATGGGAAACCATTAACAATTGAACAACATGATTTAAATATAAATGGTCATGCAATCGAAGCACGGATTTATGCAGAAGATCCACTGACATTTTTTCCATCACCCGGTCAGATTGAGGTATTTCACCCACCATCAGGAGAGAAAATCAGAAATGAAGTGGGAGTAACGAATAATTATCTGGTTTCACCGTTTTACGATCCGATGATTGCCAAATTAATTGTCCATGGTGAAACGAGAGAGAAAGCAATTACCTTATTAAAACAAGCATTAGATCAATATGAGATTACGGGTATTAAGACTAATTTATCAATGCTTATGCAAGTAATTGATCACGAACAGTTCAAGGCTGCAAATACAACAACAAACTTTATTGAAAGTTACTATCTACCAAAGAAAATCCATTAAAAACAAGGAGGAAATGAATATGGAAATAAAAGCAACGATGGCAGGAAGTGTTTGGAAGAAAACCGTAGAGCCGGGTGAAGCAGTAGAAGAAGGGCAGGATGTTGTTATCTTGGAATCAATGAAAATGGAAATCCCAATTGTAGCGGAATCCAGTGGTATAGTAAAGGAATTTAGGGTTAACGAAGGCGATTTTGTTAATGAAGGCGATACGATTGCAATTATTGAATAACTTTTAAGAACCAATTTTTCCCATAAGTATACATCATTAAATGCGGAAAAACAATATTTAAATTTTATATATACAAGGGGGGCAGATTTGTGGGAAGGTTCGTTGAATTAGAAGTAACCGATTCTATTGCAATTGTTAAGCTAAACAGGCCAGAAGCTGCCAATGCTATGTCACAAGCCCTACTTGAAGACTTACGCACGACTATAAAAACAGTTGAACACAAAGAAAGCATTACCTGTACCATCATTACTGGAAGCGGTGAAAAAGCCTTTTGTGCCGGAGCAGATTTAAAAGAACGCGCTGGAATGAATGAACAGGAAGTAATCGCAGCTGTAGCGTTTATTAGTGAGACCGTAACGATGGTAGAAAACATGTGTATGCCTGTTATTGCAGCTTTAAATGGAGTGGCTTTTGGCGGTGGACTTGAGTTGGCACTTGCTTGTGATATTCGCATAGCAGCAAATCATAGTCAACTAGGATTGACAGAGACTTCCTTAGCCATTATTCCTGGGGCAGGAGGGACACAACGCCTACCGCGTTTAATTGGAATAGGGCAGGCTAAACGCCTTATATATAGTGCCGCACGAATAACAGCAAATAAAGCATTAGCAATTGGACTGGTAGAAGAAGCGGTGGAAGCAAAGGATTTAATGGAAACTGCTCGTGAGTTAGCAGAAATGATCGCAAAAAACGGTCCTGTTGCGTTAAAACAAGCGAAGACAGCGATAAATAAAGGGTTAGAAACAGATTTAGCAACGGGATTAATTATTGAACAACTCGCCTATCAACAAACAATTCCAACAAATGACAGGTTAGAAGGGTTACGAGCCTTTCGCGAAAAACGAACACCGAATTATCATGGAAATTAAAACGGGAGGCTAGTTATAATGGCTTATATGAATGTGTTTCATGAACATGTAGAAAAAATTGAACAAGGTGGAAAGGAAAAATATCATCAAAAAAATATAGAAAAAGGCAAGCTGTTTGTCCGTGAAAGATTACAACGATTATTTGATGACAATATCGAAATAGAAGATGCTTTTTTTGCCAACTGTTTAAATGGAGATTTACCTGCAGATGGTGTGGTAACCGGTATTGGCAAAATAAATGGGCAATCGGTCTGTGTCATGGCGAATGATTCGACTGTAAAAGCAGGGTCTTGGGGAAAACGGACGGTGGAAAAAATAGTACGAATCCAAGAGACGGCAATGAAATTAGAGATACCAATGATCTACTTAGTCGATTCTGCCGGCGCAAGAATTACCGATCAAGTGGAAATGTTCCCGGGCAGAAGAGGAGCAGGGAGAATTTTTCATAATCAAATAAAATTATCCGGTCGTGTACCGCAAGTATGTTTATTATTTGGTCCATCAGCTGCTGGCGGGGCGTATATTCCGGCTTTTTGCGATATCGTTATTATGGTGGACGGGAATGCCTCCATGTATTTAGGTTCTCCACGCATGGCAGAGAAAGTCATTGGAGAAAAGGTGAGTCTGGAGGAAATGGGTGGTGCAAGAATGCACTGCTCTGTATCCGGTGTTGGCGATGTTTTAGTAAAAACAGAAGAAGAAGCAATCGCCTATACCCAAGCATATTTGAGCTATTTTCCGGCTAATTTCAGACAAAAACCACCAGTAAGAGAAGCGAAAACGGTTAAGCAATTGAAAAAAAGCATTACCGATTTAATTCCAGAAAACCAAAATGCAGCCTTTAATATGTATGATCTAATGGATCGGTTGATTGATGAGGATAGCTTTTGTGAAATAAAGAAGAAATTCGCTCCTGAGCTGATCACCGGTTTAGCAAGAATTAACGGCCGCTCCATTGGAATCATTGCTAATCAACCGCGCATGAAAGGAGGCGTCTTATTCCCGGATTCTGCAGATAAAGCGGCTAAATTTATCCAGCTTTGTGATGCATTCAATATCCCTTTACTGTTTTTAGTTGATGTCCCTGGGTTTATGATTGGGACGAAAGTAGAACGTGCGGGAATTATTCGTCATGGTGCAAAGATGCTTGCAACCATGAGCGAAGCAACGGTTCCAAAAATCTCTGTCATTGTCCGTAAAGCTTATGGAGCAGGGCTTTATGCGATGGCAGGACCAGCCTTTGAACCGGATTGCTGTTTGGCATTACCAACCGCACAAATTGCGGTAATGGGACCTGAAGCAGCTGTTAATGCTGTATATGCTAATAAAATTCAGGAATTATCAGAGAAAGAACGAGTTACCTTTATTAAAGAAAAGCAGGAAGAATATAAAGAAGATATTGATATTTATCGGTTAGCTTCAGAAATGGTAGTGGATGCCATCATTGATCCGGAAAAACTACGAGATGAATTAATTAGCCGTTATGAGTTATATGATTCCAAACATGTTACGTTTACAGAAAGAAAGCATGGGGTCTATCCCGTATAAATAATTTACTTACCCACAAAACCTTGGTTGACTAAGGTTTTGTGGGTAAGTTTGTTTTACGAGTAGTGACTTCCTTATCATTAAAGAAATTGTTCGGAGAAGTTTTGACACTAATCGTAATTTCTTTCTTATTATTGCTACAACCTGAAATAGGATGAAGATAATGACTATCGTTTCATATGTTATTCCTCTCAGGTTTGTGTTTTTCTAGATAATCGGGAACCCTTTTGGATTAACGATCATGCTGGACATTTTTTGTATAACGATTTTTATTTACAATAATATTATTATGTGAACTAATACAAGATAATTTAATTTCATTCCATTACATGATATTCTTTACAGAGAAAATATTTTGAAAGGGTAGTAAGATCGTTCGCTTTTTTGAAATGTTAGATAGAGGAGTTTATCCCACATCTAACTGGCAGTAAGAAACCCCCACCTCGGGGAGTAAGAGGGATCGAAGAAGTCTAGGTGGGGGATAACTGCCAATAAATGTCCGATTGGTTCAAGGGCCTTTAGGTCATCCCTTGCGGTACTAACCATGAGTGGGGGATGAAAGAAAGCCCCCACTCATGGAAGTTTCACTTTATAAGATTGTTAGAGCTATGTAGCATTAAACAGAGTTATCCCGTATAATAAACGCTAGTAGTAATAATAGGGGGATGCGTGAGAAGTATGGGGAGCACAACAACAATCAGTTCCGTGCCTATGATGCTTGAGAAAATAGCATTTGTATATCAAAAAATGCTAGACCATCAAGATCAGGTAAACGCGGAGAAAATGCTGGATTTATATAAAAAATACAAAGAACAGGAGTTGATGATCTGTTTTGCCGGACATTTTTCTGCCGGTAAATCAACCATGATTAATACATTATTGGATCATGATATTTTACCAAATAGTCCTATTCCAACGAGCGCCAACATTGTTAAAATCACATCCGGAGGTGGATATGTCCGCGTATATTTTAAAGATCAAGAACCGGAAGAGTATGCTGAACCAGTGGATGTAGAGCTAATCAAGCAATATTCCATGGATAAAGATAAAATCATCAAACTCGAAATTAGTACATCGACAAAGTTATTGCCTAGAGGAACTGCTTTTGTCGATACACCGGGTATTGATGCAGCTGATGATGCAGATCGATTAATGACAGAAGCATCTCTCCATCTTATGGATGCTCTTTTTTATGTTATGGATTATAATCATGTCCAATCAGAAGTTAATTTACAATTTTTAAAAGATGTACAAGATAAATCGATCCCTTTTTACATCATTATTAATCAAATTGATAAGCATGTCGAGGAAGAATTGTCTTTTTCAGATTTTGAAGATAGTATCAAACAGACGTTAGCATTATGGGAGATCGAACCTGAACAAATTTTTTATACTTCCTTATACGAACCTAATTTGGAAAAGAATCAATTAAATGACATAAAGGAAACTTTAAATAACCTATTAACAACTAGGAAGTCTGAGTTATTAAGTAGTGATCATACGCTTCAAGAGGTTATAAAGCAGCATGATTCCTTTCTTGGCGTACAATATGAAGAGAAGCTCGAAGCTTATCGCATTCCAACTGAAGAACGGGAAAAATTAGCTGAAATAAAGACAAAACAGACAGAACTCCAAGAGATGGATAGACAAGAAAAGAAACTAAAGACCGATTTTCAAGCTATTTTACAGCAAACTTTAAAAAATGCTTATCTGATGCCAGCAACATTAAGAGATAAAGCGGCAGCATTTTTAGAATCTCATAAGAGCGATTTTAAAATAGGGTTGCTTGGTGCAAAGAAAAAAACAGAAGAAGAACGAAGAAAGCGCACACATGATTTTTTAGCCGATTTACAGCAAACAGTTGAAGCTACAATGCAATGGAAGCTCCGGGATAAATGGCAGCAATTGTTTAAGGAAAATAAAGTGGATGATATACACATACGAGACTACATCCAGGATTTTTCCATTATCGTAGATCAACAAGATATTATAGAAGTGATCAAACAAGGCGCTACTGTTAGTGGAGACTATATCCTTTATTATACAAATGATCTTGCTCAAGCTATAAAAACAAAGGCAAAGCGATCTGCAAATACGTTATGGGCAAAAATTGAAACGTATTTACAAAAACGAAATCAGCCGATCCGGACCAATTTGTTAGGTCAATTAACAGAGCTCAAAGAAATACAAAAAACGTTAAATCGCTATGATCAATTAAAGGATGAGCTGGATAAAAAGCAAGCAGCCATTAGACAAACAAATAACGCAGCCCATTCACTAAAAGAAGCAGCAATCGTACTGATGGAAGAAGCTTTGCAAAACCAGCACAACCGAATAAAACAAATAGCGCAGCCTAAGAGAATAACAATAGCAAATAATCTAGAAAATATGCCGCTTTCTAATGACAAGAAAGTTACTTCTTCAAATGAAACAAAACATCATGCTAATACGATAGAAATGACGATTAATTCCATAGAAAAAACAATGCAAATCGTTGATCAATTGCCTGGATTTCAATCATTGATGCATGATTTACAAAGGAAAAAGCAACGATTAAAAAATCGTATATACACAATAGCATTATTCGGCGCATTTAGCGCCGGAAAATCTTCGTTTGCCAATGCATTGATGGGAGAAGGCGTACTGCCAGTATCACCAAACCCGACAACAGCAACGGTAAATCGAATCAATCCTGTCGATCATGATCATCAGCATGGTACAATTATCGTCAAAGTTAAATCTCATGAGAGATTGGTAGATGAGCTTACCACAATTACAAAGAAATTCTCTCCCGCATTTTCTAATCTTGATGATTTAATCAGTTGGATAAAACAGGAAAAAATATATCGTAATGAATCCTTGGCAAACACATACCAGTCGTATCTAAAAGCAGTTATAAATGGCTATAAATCTATAAGGCCGAACATCAGTCATACGATTACCTTGGCTTTAGACGACTTTCCAGCTTATGTAACTGATGAAACAAAAGCTTGCTTTTTAGAGACAATTGATCTGTATTACGATTGTGAATTGACTCGTCAAGGGATCCGTCTTGTGGACACTCCAGGTGCAGACTCAGTTAATGCTCGGCATACAGATGTTGCTTTTGATTATATTAAACATGCTGATGCAATTCTCTATGTTACGTATTATAATCATGCATTGAATCGGGCTGACAAAGACTTTTTAATGCAATTAAGCAGAGTAAAGGACTCTTTTCAATTAGATAAAATGTTCTTTATTGTTAATGCTGCTGATTTAGCAAAAGATGAAAGAGAACTAACACTCGTTAAGGATTATGTACAGGAACAATTATTACAGTTAGCTATACGTTTTCCGCGATTATATCCTGTCTCAAGCAGAAATGCACTCGTAAATAAACAAAAACATCAACATTTGGATACCTTAATGGCTAAATTTGAAACTGAATTTTATCAATTTATTCATGAGGATTTAACTAAGTTAATGGTAGCTTCCGTTTTCCGTGATATGGAGCGAATGGAGCAGCAACTGAAGCAATTTATTGCTTCACAGAAATTGGATCAACAAGAGAAAGAAGTATTTAAGAAGTCCATCCTAGCTAAACAAAGCGAATTACAGCAAGTTATTGATGATCTAGATTCAGCACCGTATTTGAATCAAATCAAGCAAAAAATTGAAAAACAGCTGTATTATGTATTAGAGCGATTAGCTATTCGCTTCCATGATATGTTTAAAGAAACATTCAACCCTGCTACGATCACAGAAAACGGGAGGCAAGCAAGAAAGCAGCTTTGGGATTGCTTGGAAGACCTTATTACCTATTACCAAACAGAACTAATCAGAGAATTACAAGCAGTTTCTCTACGGATGGAAGCATTTATCCACGATATAATGATAGATGCGTACAAAGAGATGGAAAGACAAAGTAAACAAATTGATACTTCGTTTTTATTTGCTGAAGCAGAAATAAAAGAGTTAGCATCACCAATTTTTTCAGAAGCATTTCAAGATATGGATAAAAAATCATTTGATCGAATCATAAATATGTTTAAAAATACAAAAGCTTTCTTTGAGAAAAACGAAAAAGAGCAAATGAAAAACGCAATTTATACAGTACTTCAACCATTTGTACTACAATATATGGAAACCAATGAACAAAGCTTGGGAAATTTTTATAAAGCACAATCTCAGGACATGATCGATTATCTTCGGGAGAATGTGACGGAACAATTGCAAAACCATATCCAACGGAGTTTAGCGATGATGACTTCTACTATATCTGTGGACGAATTAATAAGCAAACAACAAGAAATAAGAGAAATTATTGCAAATAGTAGATTGAAAGAAGGATAAACATGAACAAACATCAAATTATGCTAGTTGATGGCATGGCACTATTATTCCGCGGCTTTTTTGCTACAGCATTTCGCGGTAATTTTATGAAAACAAGTGAAGGCATACCGACAAACGGTGTCTATCAGTTTTTACGTTATTTCCTTGATGCGGTAAAGACATTTTCTCCAACGCACGTCATTTGCTGCTGGGATACGGGAAGCAAAACGTTTCGTACAGAAATGTATGCAGATTATAAAGCAAATCGGGATGAACCACCAAAAGAATTAATACCGCAATTTGATTTGGTAAAAGAAGTGGTAGATAGCTTTGATATCGCAAATATAGGAATAGAAAATTTTGAAGCAGATGATTGTATTGGAACTCTAGCAAAACTTTATGCTGAGGATCATGAGGTATTGATTCTTACGGGTGACCAGGATATTTTGCAATTAGTTGATCAAAAAATTCAAGTAGCTATTATGAAGAAAGGACAGGGTAATTATGAAGTATATAATGAAACTAATTTCTATGAAAAGAAAGGGATTTTCCCAAATCAAATAGTAGATTTAAAAGGATTAATGGGAGATCCATCTGATAATTACCCGGGGGTAAAGGGAATTGGTGAAAAGACAGCAATGAAGCTAATACAAGCCCACGGATCGATCGAAAATATATTAGAAAATATCGATGAATTACCAAAAGGAGTGCAAACGAAAATAAAAACGAATCTCGATATGCTTTATTTATCACGGCGTCTTGCTAAAATAAATTGTAACGTTCCAATTCGTTGTCAGTTAGATCATACATTATGGAATTATGACAGGGGAAAGATAATAAATACATTTAAAACCCTTGAGTTTAAGAATTTAGAAAAATTAGTGTGATAATCTCATGTTATTAATAGCTCATATTTTATGGGCTATTTTTTTGCTTTTTTAGGAAATGATATTGTTTTTACATGGGGGAAACGCATTTTTAAATTTGCTTTGCTGCATCATTTAGATGCTCAAGCCGCAGTAAACTTTGATCTTTTCCCTATAACAAATAAATATTTGCTCTATTGTCGTTATGTTTCCTATATTCTCCTGCTTTTATTTTAACCATCTTCAAAATACATGGCGGGGGTATTTTAGAAATAACGGGGGTTTCCGTTATACCTATAAGGGGTATTTGATTAAATCGGAAGGGTATCCCGACTACCTATAAGGGGTAAGTAAACCTAAAGACGGCATTACTGGGTTAGGGAAGACATTAAATTTGGAGACAACATGAAAATAACTTATAGTAAAAGAGAAACACTGATTTTATACTATAGGAAAGTATAAAACTTTAGGCTTTATAGTATAAGAAAAACGATAGCTTTCACTATAAAGACCTGGCGACAAGCCAAGTTTTTCTAATTAAAAGATGCCTTCAGTTATAAAAGATTGTTAAAACCATAACATTGTAAAATAAGGAAACCTATTGATGCAATAAGAAATCAGGCTATGAGGGTGGGATAGTGATGTCATTATTTCGTGTGGAAAATTTAAAAGTTAATGGAGTTTTAGAAATGGATAAGTTAGAAATACAAGCAAATAAAAAAATTTGTATTATTGGCAAAAGCGGGAGTGGGAAATCGACTTTTCTGCGGCTATTAAATCATTTAGATTCCCCTGATCAAGGGAGGATTTTATATCATGAAGAAAATATTTCAAGTATAGATCCAATAAAGCTAAGAAGGAAAGTTACGATGGTTCCGCAGACGCCTGTTATTTTTCCTGGCACCATAAAAGAAAATTTGTTAATTGGTCAAAAATTTTCCGGAATGGATTTAGCAGAGGATGCTTATTTAGAAAAAGTGCTTTACCAAATATTCTTACATAAATCGCTGGAAACTCCGGCAGAAGATCTGTCAGGAGGAGAAAAACAACGATTGGCCTTAGCAAGAGCAATGTTGCTCGATGCAGAAGTATTTTTATTAGATGAACCGTCTTCTGCATTAGATAGAGCGACAGCAGATGACGTTATCGGTGCATTTATCGATTTTATTAAAGCTGAAAATAAATCGATGCTTATGGTTACACATGATCTTGAAATAGCAAATCGTATAGCAGATGAAACAATTGATATAAATCAATATAGTAAAGCCGTTAAGCAAAGTTAAGGGTGTTTACAATAAAACGTTCCGAAGGTAAGAAATTTGTTAATCTTAGAGGATGTTCAAAAAGTTCGATATAAAACGCATCGATTTTTTTGCATTATAGGAAAGTATAAAACTTTAGGCTTTATAGTATAAGAAAAACGATAGCTTTCGCCATAAAGACTTGGCGACAAGCCAAGTCTTTCTAAAGTTTGCAGGACATGTTAAGTGTACTGCAAAAAAACAAAGAGAGTTCGTTTAGGAATATATTATTGCAATAATTTAAGGACATAGTTACGATCTTAGCCTGAACATGAACCATTAAATAAATCTTGAAAGGAGCAAAAAAATGAATGACGCAACAGACTTGACTTTTTGGCAACTATTATTTGCTTATGTATTTATTGTTATATTATGGATTATTGTACGTGTAAAAGGGATACCTCGAGAAAAGTTGATTATCATTTCTACATTACGAATGACCATTCAATTAATTTTAGTTGGATATTTACTAATGGTGGTGTTTGAGAATCCAAATCCACTTATCACGCTAATCATTGTTCTGTTTATGCTCGCCTTTGCTATTTATAATGTGTATAAACGAGCAAGTGTAGCGATCAATCTCTCCGTAAAAAAGACAATTGCTTTAGCGATGGCACTAGGTATATCGATTAGTATGATTTACTTTTTGTTTGTCGTTTTACAATTAGAACCCTGGTATAATCCGCAACTATTTATCCCGATCGGCGGTATGATTATAGGAAATGCGATGACAGGTATTACCTTAGGGGTTAATCAATTATTAATTGGTATGCGAGAGCAAAAAGCAAAAGTAGAAGGTGCTTTAATGCTTGGAGCAACTCCCAAGGATGCATCTCACTCGATCATTAACGAGGCGTTTGATTCTGCCATGCTCCCGACAATCAATTCTATGGTTGGTATGGGGATTGTGTTTTTACCTGGAATGATGACAGGGCAAATTATTGCTGGCGCTTCCCCGGTAGATGCGGTTAAATATCAAATTGCTATTATGCTCGGTATAGCTGGTACAGTCGCAATTACAGTTGTGATCTTTCTCCATTTAGCATATAAAACCTTTTTTAATCATCGTGCACAATTAACTATTTCAGATGAATAAAATATAGTAGCAAAAAGATTGTTTGACGCACTCCTTTTTTAGATGATTATCGTCAAGCACCATCATAATATGAAGTAATTTGGAGGACATAATTTAACTCTTGCGCAACTTCACAACTAGTAGAAGAATATAAGAAAAAACGAACATATGAATATTTTTCCTTCCAATAGACAGGGTTGGAAAATGATCAGATTACTTTTATAATAGAGAAAAAGTATACAGGAGGAAAAATAATGAAATTTCCTTCCAAAAAAGATCGATGGCTGGCTGCCTTGTTATGGGGAATTGTCCTTTTAGGTGTTTTCATACCGATGATTATGGGGAATTTTATATCTGCATTGCTTGTTCTTCCCTTGATATTATTGTTATTATGGTTTTGGTTTGGTACAGATTACTGTATTATCGATCATAAACTTAAAATCCGTTACGGACCAATTCGACAAACCATTGATATTAATAAAATTAATACTATTTTTACAGCAAGGAAGAACCCGTTAGCTGTTGCTCCTGCTTTATCGCTTGATCGGATTGTTTTGGATTGTGGGAAGTTCGATGTAACTACAATCTCACCACTGAATAAACAGCAATTTTTACAAGTACTTATTGAAATCAATCCAAATATAAAAATGGAAAAAGGACTTAAATCATAAAGTGAATCTTTAATCAGTGGGGGAGGTTCTTTTATCCCCCATTGATTAAATGAACAGAATCGGGCATTTGACTTGCTGTTGGATCCTTTCGTAGCATGGAAGTAGAGGACTTACTCCGAGTTATATGTAGGATAATAGACCTCTTGATTTAACCGTATAAAGGAGGATGAGCAAGATGCGCGTCGTTAAAAATGTTAGTGAACTTATTGGGGAAACACCAATAGTTAAATTGAATAAGCTTGCTCCTGCTGGTGCAGCAGATGTTTATGTGAAATTGGAAATGTATAATCCAAGCCGAAGTGTTAAAGACCGCGCAGCATATAATATGATTAAAGTAGCTGAAGAGAAGGGATTACTTAAGCCGGGAGATACGATTATCGAGCCTACTAGCGGAAATACCGGTATTGGCTTGGCGATGAATGCTGCAGCAAAAGGGTATAAAGCGATTATTGTTATGCCTGACAACAGTACAGAAGAACGCAGAAACATTTTGCGAGCATACGGAGCAAAGGTTGTATTAACACCAAGTGAGGAGAAAATGCCCGGTGCTATCAAAAAAGCATTAGAACTACAAAAAGAAAATCCAGGCAGCTTTATTCCGCAACAATTTGAAAATGAAGCAAATTCAGATATCCATCGAATTACAACAGCTCTAGAAATATACGAGCAAATGGAAGGTGAACTGGATGCCTTTGTATGTACAGCAGGAACCGGTGGAACGGTAACCGGTACGGGTGAGGTTTTAAAAGAAAAGCTTCCAGATCTTCATATTGCTGTGGTAGAACCAAAGGGATCTCCAGTACTGTCAGGTGGAAAGCCAGGGAAGCATAAACTGGTCGGCACCAGTCCAGGATTTATTCCAGATATATTAAATACATCGATTTATGATGAAATTATCCAGATTGCCGATGAATATGCAGTGGATTTGTTTAAACAACTTGGTCAAAAAGAAGGTATTTTTATTGGGCTTTCTGGTGCAGCTGCTGTTTTTGCTGCTATTCAAGTAGCAAATAAACTTGGTAAAGGAAAAAAAGTGGTTTGTATTGCACCAGATTCAGGAGAGCGCTATTTAAGCATGAATTTATTTGCAGAAGAGTGAAGATATCGTATAGAGAGAATTATTCTCTTATATGATAAAGTCATATTATCTCGGGGGAAAGAAGTGCGTAAACGAACGACATTTATTATAATTAGCACTATTTTTTCTTGTTTGCTCCTTGCGTTTATCGAGCATGGATTAAATACCAATTATGCAATGAAATCAATTAGTAAAATTAGTTTATTTTTACTAAACATTTGGCTATATCAAGCATTATTTAAAGACTTTCGCTTTTTAGATGTATTAACCTTGAAAAAGTTTAACCAGCGTGATCTGCGGCGATTGTTACTTTTAGGCTTCTTATCAGCAAGTATCGTTCTTGCTTCCTATTATTTCTTTCAACCATATTTTACAATTAATCAAATTAAAGGAGATTTAACAAATCGCTTAGGGATAACTACTATAGGTTTTATTTTTGTCGGACTGTATATAACTTTTATCAACTCATTTTTAGAAGAGTATTTCTTCCGGGGATTTGTTTTCTTTTTGCTTCCGAGAAAAATGGCTTATCTATTTAGTCCGCTATTATTTGCAACGTACCATATTCCTATGATTGCTTTATGGTTTAGCCCGATATTGATCGGCATTTGCTTTATCGGTTTATGGTTCATTGCGATTATTTTTCATAGGGTAAATGAAAAAGACCGTACCATTTGGTCTTCCTGGATTATTCATATTTGTGCTGATATAATGATTATTTTAATTGGTATAACATTTTTCTATTTCTAACAGTCTTACTGCTGGTTGTAAGTTTTTTAGAGACATTGCTATCTTAGATTAGCTTATTTAAACACTCCGGTTCAAAGACATTCGTTTTTCAACGGAAGAATTAAATGCTAAGAGTAGTAAAGAAAATGTGACTTTAACTGAAAAACTTACATTCTTTTTTATTGTATATCGACGCCATACACGGAAACCAACTTGTAGCTCCTGAATTCCAAAAAACACGAGATTTAGGAAGAGTATAATTCGTGGTTCAAATAAGTATAAGGTATTTATGCTTACAAAAAACACTGATATCCCTCGTCTGAATTATTAAACAAGGTGTTCTAACAACAAAGATAAAGGTATGTAAATAAGAACAATATTTGTCTTACAGATAACAGAAAAACAGGGCTTTAAACGGATGAATTACGTGTAGGTGATCGGTTATTCTTAATCTTTGGCAGCAAATGTAAATGAAATGAAAATTTTGATGCAGAAGCGGTAAACGATGGAAAGAAACAATCAGGGTAATATTACAATATAATGCGACAATGGATAAAAATAAACCAATTATACTTGATTTTATCAGTTAAAATTAATTTAGTGTAAAAGTAGGAAATATTGTTACTCGGTATTTTCTTTCCGCTTCCCTAACCTTGGAATTTCATTTTCCTGACAGAGTTTACCTATTAATAATAATTCCTTTATAAAAACTTTGGATAATGATATAGTTTATCATGTATGCTTTATGTTAAATTCTTGGAGGTTATAGAAAATGAACAAGGAAATTAAAATACGTTCTTTAGAGCGTGAAGATTTACAATTTGTTCATGAACTAGGAAATGATGCAAATATTATGGCTTATTGGTTTGAAGAACCATATCATTCTTTTGTAGAGTTACAGGATATATATGATAAGCATATTCATGATCAAAGTGAGCGGCGGTTTATTCTTGAATCAAAAAAAGGTGAAAGGCTAGGTCTCGTTGAGTTAGTAGAGATTGATTATATTCATCGGAATGCGGAATTTCAAATCATTATTAAACCGGAGCATCAAGGTCGGGGCTATGCAGTTACTGCCGCACGGTTAGCAATGGATTATGCTTTTTCCATATTAAATTTGCATAAACTCTATCTTATCGTTGACAAGTATAATGAAAAAGCAATTCATATTTATAAAAAAGTCGGTTTTAAAGTAGAAGCTGAATTGAAAGATGAATTCTTCGTTGAAGGCAGTTATCATAATGCTTATCGAATGTGTATTTTTCAACATGAATATTTAAACATGAAAAATAACCCTCATAAAGTATAATCACAGTGTTGTAATGTTATTTTGTCGAGGTAATCCAGTGATAAAGCAACTATTTTCTTTCAATCATAAGTAGGTTAAAAAACTTCCGTTGAGTGGGAGTTTTTTATATGTCAAAAAGTATAGCTTATGGAAAATGAACTTTGCCCAACTTATATAACCAGTTATAATCATTGAACTGTTAAATCGTCATAAGCTATAAAATGGGTATACAGTATAAAGCAGTTATCGAAAAGAACAATATTTTTCGTTTTAGATAATCCTTACCTTTTCTTATAACAATTGCATTTTCTAATTATATTATCGTTATTAATTTAGGAAGTATATTATGGTACAAGCCTTAGATGAAATATAAAAGAATAATTTACTTTCAAAGAGATCTATTCGTAATGGAGGAATAGATCTTTTATTAATAGAGATGTTCAAAAATGGTCAAAATGACAAATTGAAAATTCCTCTAAATTTTATAGGTTTTATAAATAAATGTAACTCAAATATTTATTTTTTAAAAAACTTGAATCCAACGTTACGTGTTGTTTTATACTTAAGTTAGCAATCCGAAGAGGAGATGACCAAATGTACACCATTGGGAAATTATCCAAAAAAACAGGAGTTACAATTCGAACGCTTGATTATTATGATGAAATCGGTCTGTTAAATCCATCCTCTACGACAGAAGGGGGACATAGACTATATGGGGAAGCGGAACTACTTCGACTGGAACAAATTTTATCATTAAAGTTTTTAGGTTTTTCACTGGAAAAGATACAACGTATTTTACAAGAACCTGCATATTCCTGGGAAAAAGCTCTTGGAGAACAGTTATTGATGGTTAAAGAACAGAAAAAACATATCGAGGAATTAGAACAATCTTTACGTGCCATCTTATATACGATTCAAATAGAAAAGGAAATAAATTGGGACTTAATCTTTGGTATCATGCATTTATTTCAGAAGAAGAACAACGAGATAGATACTGTACTAGATCGTTATATGAGCCAACAGCATAAGGAAAAGATGCTGTCTGTCAATATGGAAGAAGACAAGTTAGAGAAATGGGTGGAACTTATCCATGAAATAAACAAGCATCTGCATGTTCCTCCAGAATCCGAGATTGCCCAAAAGCTTGCGGATCGCTGGATGGAAGGGGTTTATGACATGTTTGGCGATGATGAAGAGTTTCTTGACAGTGCCTGGAATGCAATTAATAAAGAATGTGGTGGTCTTATGTTTTATCCAATGACGAAGGACGTTGTAAATTTTATTCATGAAGCAATGATTGTAAAAGAAAAAAGGAAAGGTGACAAGAATGCAAAATGCGATTGAGATGAAACACGTAAAGAAGACATATGGTAAAAATGTGATCGCTTTAAATGACTTATCGTTAATGATTAAAGAAGGGATCACCCTTTCTTTACTTGGTCCCAATGGATCAGGAAAAACAACAATTATTCGTATTTTAACATCTCTAGCTTATCCAGATGACGGAGAGATCAGGATTTTTGGCAGTGGAAAATTAGATAAAAAAATAATTGGTTGTGTTTCACAGTCTTCAGGAGTCGATCCGATGGGAACAGGAAAAGAGAACTTGATGCTTCAAGGAAGAATTTATGGACTTAAAGGGGATGTGTTAAAAAAACGTGTCGATGAATTACTTACGGCATTTCAATTGCAAAAAGATGCTAATCGCTTAAGTAAGCAATACTCTGGTGGGATGAAAAGGAAACTCGATCTAGCAATGGGAATCATTCATCGACCAAAACTGCTTTTTCTCGATGAGCCAACTACAGGATTGGATCCTGAAGCGAGAAAAGATTTATGGGCTGCGATTAAGCAGTTACAACGTAAAGAAGGTATGACAGTTGTGCTGACAACTCATTATATGGAAGAAGCGGATGAATTATCCGATTCGATCGCTTTTATTAATGACGGAAAAATTGTTGTAGAAGGAACAGCTGAGGAGTTAAAAAGCAAAGTTGGGAAAGATACCGTTTCAATTACGTGTGATAACCAAGAACAAGCATATACTATTTTACAAGAGACTTACGAAACGAGAAGGGAAAAGGAGCAATTAGAAATGATGGTAGAACAAGGAGATCAAGAATTATCGAAAATTTCAGGAATATTGACTAAACACAGTATTAATGTAACGTCCATCTCTGTTTCAAAACCGGATCTCGGAGACGTATACCTTCTATATACGGGAAAAAAGTTAAGAGAGGAAGAAAACGAATGAAAGTATGGAGTGATACATTATGGATTTTTGTTCGTTCAATAAGACTCTATGTTCGTACACCATTTATCGTTTTAATGACTGTTATCCAACCAATTTTATGGATGTTTTTGTTTGGTGAAGTATTTTCAAGTATGGCTGATATTCCTAGTTTTGGCGGTGATTCGTATATTGAATTTCTAGGCCCGGGGATTGTAATGATGAGTACGATGATGGCGGGAGCTTATGCAGGTTTAGGTATCATCAGTGACTATAGGGAAGGTGTTCTTGACCGCTTGTTAATTTCACCCATTCACCGATCTGCTATCGTACTAGGAGGTTTATTACAAGAATCCGTAACGATGGTAATTCAGGCACTGCTTATGATTGGCGCTGCCTTTCTATTAGGTACTTCATTTTCCGGAGGGATAGTCGGGGTTATTCAGTTAATTATTATTGCTGTTTTATTAGGGCTTGCAATGGGAGTATTATCAACATCGCTTGCGTTATTGGTTTTAAAAGAGGAAAGCCTTACTGCAGCAGTAAGCTTCATTACCATGCCGTTACTATTTCTTTCTGGAATGTTTGTTCCTCTTGACCTTGTACCTCCGTGGATTGAAAAATTTGCTGCTTTTAATCCACTCAATTGGGCAGTAGAAGCAGGACGTGAGGTAATTACTGCACAGCCAGATTGGGATATCGTCATTCGTTATAGCAGTTACTTACTGCTTATGTTTAGTATCGCTTGTGTATTTGTTCTTTTAGCATTTCGAAAATATCAAAAAACGTTATAGAAAGATATGCTCCATGCACTATATGTATCCATTTATTTTTGGGAAAATTCCCAAAAATTATATAGAACCATATTGTTTTTTAACTCCTAATTATTGAGTTAAGCAAGACAACACTATTGAAAGAAGGTGAGTATATAGAATTAGAGATTTTTATGCAGCACAAATACAAATAGTAAGACCTACAGATAAATTTGTGAAAGTCATTCAATTTTATGAAGTAGGTATCGGTTTAAAAAAACTGGAAGAGTTTCATGGTACCAGAGGATATAAAGGAGTTATATTTGGGCTTCTACATACGAATTATCATTTGGAATTTACATCACATGAGAACGGTAGTCCTTGTGTAGCTCCAACGAAGGATAATCTGATCGTCTTTTATATGCAAGACAATAACGAAATAAATCAGTTAGTAAAGCGAATGAATCATATGGGCTATAAAGAGGCAGAACCTGAAAATGAATATTGGAAGGAAAAAGGGATTACAATAGAAGACCCGGATGGTTGGCGAGTAGTATTTATGAATCGATCATATGTATGATATGCATGATTTTATAGTTAAGTATAATCAACTTATGACATTCCTTCAAATAGTCGACCAGAAAAAGAAGGAAGTGAAAAAACAATAGGGATGTTTCTTAATTTTATCCCGTTTAGACAAGAAGTAAGGACTGTAGGTTCTTTGTCTGAACTTATTCAGATGACTTTTGAGAATGAAAAGGATAGTCTTTCGCATAGAAATTATCCTTTACCTGCTCTTTTAAAAGACCTAGAAACAGACCGAATCTTTGATACCATTTTCAATTATACTAATTTTAAAAAGTATAAAGATCTCTCGACACCTGAAAATGGTATGAAATTACTTAATGATATCAAGTGGTTTGAGCATACTGATTTCGATTTACTAGTAAATGTTGGTTATGATGTAGAGAACGTACTAACAATTACTTTTAACGCTAACGGCAAAAAAATCTCCAAAGATACATTAGAAAGATATAAATCTATTTATGCTAATGTCTTTGAGCGAATGAGTGCCAACGAAGATAGTACCATAGATAATTTTCTCACCTATGAAGTAATTTAATTCATTACTAAGTCCCTGCTTGAATTGGAAAGAAGGGAATTAGTAATAATAAAAGAGTGAATTTTAATGGAAAATTACATGAAATCAACGGTAAAAACATTCAAACAAACTGATGGGTATAAACAACATTATAGGGTTTGGGAAAAAAAGAGAAATGAAGATGTTGTAGTCCTTTTGCATGGGGGGATTAGTCACTCAGAATGGCAGGCACCTCTCGCAACTCATCTAATCGCCAATGCTGAACTTTCTTTTGTAGCTTTAGATCGAAGGGGTTCAGGCTTAAACAAAGTTGAAAGAGGTAATTTAGTTTCTAAAGATAGAGAAATCAAAGATGTTGTTGACTTCCTAAAAAAACTAAGGGAAGATTATAAGTATATTCACTTAGCCGGGTGGTGCTTTGGAGGACAAGTTGCAACAGTTATAGCTGCAGAATTAGAAAAAGAAGATATTTTAACTTCGTTCTCAATGATTGCACCAGGTTTTTCATATACAGAAAGGTATAGCGATGTTCTTAAAATGTCGAACCATACAGCTTCTGAGATAGTAAAGGAGTTCAATCTGAAACCAGAAAAATCATATCCTTATGTTCCTGTGCCGCTCCAGCCCATTGATTTTACTGAACAAGAGAGTTTTCATCACTTTATAAAAAGCGATCCTCTTTGTTTACAAAATGTAAGTGAGAGGACTTATGAAGTATGGTACGAATTAGCGGAGTTAGCAATTAATTCACTTTCTTCTATTTCAACACCACCAACATTAGTAATCTTTGGAGCTAACGATAGATTGGTTGATAACAAGAAAGTAGAGACGTTAATAAGAAATAACATTAAAACAGATTATCTTAAGTTTGAGAGTGTTGATGCTGGCCATGCAATACAGTTCGATGAACCTGAAAAACTCGCTAAATTATTATCGTCTTTTGTAATTGACTCATCACGGAGGGTGTTAAATTGAAATTAAAGTTAGTGCTTAGAGATTTAACTTTATTATTAGCTAGTATGATTACAATTATTGGCACAACAGCTATTACTCCAAGCCTACCAGGGATGAATAGCTACTTTGAGATTTCAAGTGAATACTGGGTTATGATCTCACTAACTATACCGGCTTTATCTGCTGGTTTATTCGCCCCATTTACTGGTATAGGACAAAGTAGGCAGGAAGAAATTATTAATTTCTTCCTTACTTGTATGGTGCTTCTGGTATAGCAGGTTTCTTTACTTCTTCATTAGTAATAATGTTAATGAGTAGATTTTTACTGGGTATTGCTGTAGCTGCACCTACAACTTGTGCAACTGCATTGATAAGTGACTATGCACAGAATTCTAAAACTGCTATATCTTTAGGAAGACAATCATTATTTATGGCATTCGGCAATGTAATATTTGTTTCAATAAGCGGATTTTTGGCTGATTTTGATTGGAGATATCCTTTTTTAATTTACGGTAGCTTTTTTATTACTTCCTTCTGCAATTATGCTTATTAAAGAACCAGAAAGGATACCTACAAATACTATTAAGCAAAAGAACACAAATAATGCTAATAAAAAAACAACTATTAGCAAAAAGGTCACACCAACTACTATTCTGGTTAGTACTATTGGGTTTATCACAATGGTTACATATTTTATGGTTCCTTCACAATTGCCATTCTATGCTGAGTCACTTAATATTCAAAGCAGTACTGCAGTTGGGTTCTTGCTTGCGCTAGTTGGCTTAGTGTGGGGACTAACATCTACACAATATGCTCGATTAAGAAAGATGCTATCTTTCGAAAAGATTGCAATGTTTGCGTTATTATCTATTAGCGTAGGATACATTCTTTTATTCTTATCAACTAACATTACAATAATGGTAATCGCTTTAGCTTTGGTTGGAGCAGGTGTTGGAACAACATTACCAAATTTAAACACTTGGTTAATAACCACTACTAGTTCTGAATTTAAGGGAAGGGCGTTAGGTAGTTTTTTTATGGGACAATTCTTATCTCCAGTAATTACACGACCAATTACGGCGAGTTTAGGCATTCCTTACGGTTATCTAATGGGAGGTTTATCACTATTTATTTTATTCGTGTTGTGCGCAGTATATGAGCGTAAGAAATTACGCTATGATAAAACTAAACAGACTAAAATAAAGGGTTCGGCAGTATGAACAATAGAATAATGTATGCCTTATCAGACATTAAACATATTAAAATTGATTATAGTATCTTATCTGGAAGCGAGATACTATATCGTAATTATGAAGACCAATTAAAATATGTAACAGATGCAATTATGCTACGTAAACTAGTCGCGTTTATTATAAATACACCTGCAGAAAATATTATAATTGATAGGACTTGTAATGATTGTGGCAAGCAACATGGCAAACCTAGAATTTTTAAATACTGAATTAGAGGCTTCTGTAAGTCACTCAGGGGATAAGGTTTTGGTTGCAGCAACCAAAGGACCAAAGATAGGGGTTGATGCTGAAATGATGGTTTGAAAATGCCAATGAATAAAGTTTGCCTGATCCCAACAATGGACTCACAATACCAGATACAGTATGAAGAGCGACTAATTGATGGATAAATCCTTAGTATAAATACCGGAGAAGGGTACTTCGGTGCAATATGCGCTCTTAATATAGATAAAAATATGTAATTAATAACAAAAACAATTAGTAATAGGAGGATTTAAAATGAAAGTAACTAGGAATCCAGAAGGTATTCATAAGCCGTTAGCACCTTACACTCATCAAATTGAAACTTCAGGTAATATGAAATGGTTGACATTATCAGGTCAGCTTGGAATGGATGTGGACGGGTACGTTCCAGAGGATTCATTAGAACAATTGAAGTTAGCCTTTAAAAACATAAATAATAATTTAGAAGAGGCAAATATGGAAGTAAAAGACCTAACTAAGCTTGTGTTTTATATTGTAGGGGAAATGGATGCAAATAAAAGAAGAGATATAATTAGTGAGTTTTTAGGTGATCATTTACCTTGTACAACAATGGTATTCGTAGTTGGTTTAGCAGCACCACAATTTAAAGTAGAGATTGACGCATGGGCTTGTAAAGAGGATGTATAATTTGTTTTTTAAATATAATCAAGTAAAGCCTCTCCAAGAAGTATTTGGAGAGGCTTTACTTGATTATTTATTCTTATGAGCCATTCATATGTAAAAGGACAAGAAAGTTTGTACAACAAATAGAAGGTAGAACATTGATTTTACAATATATACTTTAAATTACTCTAACAAGGAGTGATAACGAATAAAAGTTATCTATATTACTCATTTGTTTATTGTGTAATTTGATTTATTGTTGATTCCGTTCAATCGAATAATCTCCAAAATAAAATTTCATTCATTTTTATTTTATTTTGATAGATAGAGTAAAATTATAATACATTACTCTATCACATAGATATAAATAAGTAAGGTGAACAAAAATATTATTTAAAGAAAAAAGTTTAACAAACCCTAGTATAATAAATGAATTTTAGTTCTTATATACAAAAAATATTTTAGTCTATTTTTAATTACTTTGACACGCAGAGTAATTAGTGTTAATATTACTCCATCAGATAGAATTATAATGAGTGAGGAAGGATTGTTATGATTAGAAGTGATATTATTCGCGGTCATCTGGAATCCATCATCCTGCGGTTGATTTATGAAAATGATCAGTATGGTTATGAAATATCGAAACAAATCAGCCTACGGACAGAGAATCGTTACCAGATTAAAGAGGCTACACTATATGCGGTTTTCCAGCGCCTTGAGAAGAAAGGTTTAATTGAATCCTATTACGGCAATATGTCTCACGGTGGAAAGAGAAAATATTACAGAATCACGACGTTGGGAAAAGCTTATTTAAAAGAAACCGTTAAAGAATGGCGAGAAACAAAAGAAATTATTGATTTGTTTATGGAGGGATTAGATTGAAGAAGATAAAAAACCATGTAGATGAATTATTCAAGGATACCCCAAATAGCGAAGAAAAAGAAACAATCAAGCAAGAGATTTATCAGAACCTGGAAGAAAAAGTATACGATCTGATGGCTCAAGGGAAGGAAGAAGAGGACGCTATCAATAAGGCCATCGTGGAATTTGGCAATATTGATGAAATAAAAAGTGAATTAGGTGTTTACAACATAGACAAGGATGTAAGGAGAATAGAAAAAGCAAAAATCGATTTGAATTTCTCCATATGGGGAAGTATTTTAATTATTGCTTTGATGATCTTTGTTAATATGTATTACTCTCCTTCGACTATTTGGTTTGTTTACCCGACTTTCGCTATTTTATGGTGGCCGCTTATCATGTTTTATAGATGGAGAAAATTAAAATAAGGAGGTGCTGATATGAAACAAGAGCTTTTCTTTGCAACACTCGGAAGTATCATGACGATTGCATTTTTAATGGTAGTTAATTTTCTTACAACTCCCGGAGATCTCTGGTTCTTGTATCCTTCTCATGTGCTCATTTTGTTGCCAATCAGTCTTTATTTTTTAAGCAAAAAGCAATATAAACAATTTGTCCTTTTTACCGGTTTAGTAACTATCCTTTTCTTATGGGTAAATAATTATTTCAATTCACCGGGACATCCGTGGATTTTATATGTTGCTTATCCAATTATCTTATTAATTCTCTTGACTTTCTTAGGCAAAGCAAGTAAAAAGTTATCCGTCGCATTAATTGGAAGCGGGGCTACGATTTTGTATTATTCTCTCTTGAATTATTATCTTTCACCAGGATATCCATGGGCGATTTATCCTGCGTATGCGATATTATGGTGGCCAATCCTTTTATACTTTATTAGATCCAAAAGATATTTTGGATTATCTATTTTAGGAACTTTCATAACAGTTGTTTTTTTAATCATTGTCAGCGCAATTTCTACACCAAATGTCATTTGGGAAGTGTATCCGATTATTCTCATCTTATGGTGGCCATTGAGCATGTGTTTTTACGGTTCTGACAGGAGAAAAAATGGTGGCAATAAAAAGGGTGCGGTACATATAAAGTAAAGTTAATAAAATAGTGAATAAAAAAGATGTATATGAAACGTTACCCAAGAAAAAAAGAGTAAGCAAAAAAGAGAAGTTACTGGGTTCTCTCATTGTTTTAGTACTTATTGTGCCTCGTCTTTATAAATGGATACATTGATAAATCTCTTCCAAAAACAGAGGGGACGATGGAGCTTTCCATACTAGAGAATGAAGTTACTGTCATTACTGATGATGGGGTACCGCATATTCATGTGGATAACATACGTATTTGGGCTATTTCCAAGCAGATCGGAGAATGTTTCAAATGGAGTTCTCTCGTGGAACGACATCAGGTACGTTAAGTGAAGTGGTTGGGGAAAAGATACCGTTAATATGAATAAATATTTTTATACATTGGGCTTGAGACGTGCAGCGGAGAAATCTTACGAAGTTTATTCTGAAGAGTCGATTGAAGCTTTGAAATGGTTTGCTTCTGATGTGAATGCTTATATAGAGGATATCATTATCCCCAATCCTTCCAATGGCAGTAACAACTGAGTTATAAGTGGAGACAAAACAGCGTCAGGTATGCCGCTCTTAGCAGGTGATCCACATCTTGAACCGTGCTTTCTTTAAGGTGGACGGCGCTTGATGCAAGTACGGAACTGGAAGCGATTATGGAATTTAGCTGGGCTGCCAATTGGGATGAATTTGAAGAAAGGCAGGTCTCCAATATTTTTATTACTGTAAAAGGACAAAAAAGTTTGTACTTTTATGAAAATTATTCTCCTTCTTATTTTTCTTCGTTTATCCTCGTAATAAAGGGATTTATCTTCTTTCACTAGCGTCGCATTAAAATACTTAAACCCATTAGTGAATACTGAATTTTCTTTAACTATATTTTTCCATAAAAAATCCTTTATAATGGTTGGCGGTAGTAACCTATCCAAATCCAATA
>NZ_JAHLNO010000025.1 GCF_018916875.1 Virgibacillus proomii
GGCGTCTCGGTGAAACAAAAGCTTTTAATAAAGCGAATCAAATTAGAGAAAGTGCGTTGAATACCTTTGGCATTTCTATTGGTACAGATGTATTTAAACTACAAATTCAACTTCTTTTAGAACAAATTTCATTAATTGAAAAACATCTAGAAAAAATTGAAAAAGTAATGATTGATATTTCAAATCGCCAAGAACATTTTCTGACAACGATCACTGGTATTAGTGATGTTACAGCGTGTGTCATACTTGGAGAAATTGGTTCAATTAAACGCTTTGAGCGTCCTGAGCAACTTGTTGCTTTTGCAGGCCTAGACGCCTCTGTTCATCAATCTGGTGACTTTAATAGCAGTAGAACTCGACTTTCTAAACGAGGTTCTCCTTACCTTAGACGAGCTATTTGGCAAGCTGCATTTGTAGCGAGTTTCCATGATCCTGCTCTTCCCTTGCATTACCAAAGATTGCGTAAGCGTGGTAAAGCACATGGTACAGCTGTTGGTGCTGTCGCTCGAAAATTAACGCATATCATTTTTGCAATACTTAGAGATAAAAAACCTTATGAACCGAGACCAAATAATAAATAATAAAAATTATTCTAAGCTTTCTTTTTAAAAAAAATGAATGAAGGCTTATTTGGTATGCTTAATTTTAATCGGAGTCATTTTATCACAATCTCAAAAATAGCTCCATTTTTACCTTGACTTTTTATAGCTGGTCTTGAAAAAATCGTGATGTGTCGCTGTCGTAGCTTTTCTTGTCCTTGAAAAAGAAGAGCACTTTTTCTGCGTGCGATGTCTATTCAAGAAGCCTTTCTTGTCCTTGAAAAAGAAGAGCACTTTTTCTACGTGCGATGTCTATTCAAGAAGCCTTTCTTGTCCTGTCGACCTAAACAATTCGGGGATTTAGGAGCCATTTCTCTTATAAAGCTCATAAAACAATAAGCAGATTTTTCAAATGAGAGAAATACGAATCCTTACATTCGGGATAAAGGAAACATGCCCCTGAAACAGGGGTATGCCGACGCCTGAGCGGCAAACTCGCTTTTAATCGGTTTTCCTTTAGATTCGAGCCGATGTTGCCTTATCATAGGCAGAAGAGCGAGGCCACAGCTTAAGCTAGACAAATCTACTTTCAAAAACGGTATCCAAAAAGTAGGTAAACAGCCACTCGAATTCTTATCGGTTTATTTTTACGTTAGGGTCAGATAAAGTTAAATGCATCATCGACATTACGTTACCTCGAACTTCTCGATTCCTTTTTATTTCTTTTAAACACGCCCTTTAAGACAAGAATTGAAGGATCCTCACTTATAACAAAAAACCATAATTCGTCACTTCGTCAAATTAAATATCAACATTAGAAATTAGCCCGTTCCTTCATACTAAAGAGAATTTCTATTCAGTGGGTTTTTCCTGTAACCCTACTGATCAGTAGTAGAATAAAGGTTAAAATCTCGGAGAGTATCCTTGAAACAATACGATGTGTTGCTGTGAAGCTTTCCTTGTCAAGCTACTCTGCCCTGTCCACTGGATCAAACGAATCAGGCATTTAGGTGCCGTTATCTCCCACTCATACTTCTTCGTACTTTCTATAACTCTTGAAACGAAAATATTACAGCACCTTAAATTCGAGATAGAGTATTCATTCCGATTTTTTCAAAAAAAGACACTTAATTTGATATAGCCAAGCTTTTTACCTCCAACCATGCGGATTTATTAAAGAATTTTCTCTTTCTCCACCAACACAGCTGTCTTTATTGGTGATTACCGCTATGTTTTGGCATATATTTTAAGCACTCTCTCTCACTTGCTACTCTACGAAATAATTGAAACAACATTTGGTACCTTTCTCTCATTGCTTCTTTAACTATATTATCAATACGTCGATCCTCTAAATCCATTAACAGTTCCTCTAACTCTCTTCTAATTAAATATTCTAATTCCTTTTGTTCTGTGTCATTAATTAATAAACCTAACAATTATATTCACCACCTAGAACTTTTATGCAATTATGTTCAAATTATTATTAGTTTAGACAAAGGCCCTTTTAGAAATAAGAAAAAATTTTCTACTGGTAAGTTAACTTCTATTCACTTTTTTCTACCTAACGGATGGTAGCTGAGGTTTTAACTTTTTTTAAATAGATATAGTAGGAAAAGCTCTTTTTGGTTTAGAGTATTATTTATGAGGTAATGAGTATCTTAGGTAAAAACAAACATCATATAAAACTATTCGCATCTTTTAGCGAATTATGTCGGTTTTTAGCGATAAATACTTTCTTTTTTTCTTATACTTAAAAAATTCCACTAACTTCCGGCCTATGAGCAAGCGAATCATCCGGTTGCTATTCTTTATAATAAACCTCCTCATTAAGATTTTATTCTTCGTAATAAAGCTCCCATCTATTCATACTTTTAAATGTTGTTCTTAATTCATTGCTGATTACATACGTTTTTAATAAGGCTTGTTCAAAAAAGTACCGTCATGCTACAGAATATCCTACTTAATATTTTATGAACATGCGTCAGATAAAGGGAATCTTCATTCAGTAGGGCCTTTCCTTCACCCCCTACTGAATAGAAGGGAACAAAGGCTAAACTCTCGGGTGCTCTTGAATAAGAAAAACACTTTTTCTGCGTGGGATGTCTAATCAGGAAGTCTTTCAATGTGTCGCTATCGTGCTTTTCTTGTCCTTGAAAAAGAAGTACGCTTTTTCTACGTGCGATGTATCGCTGTCGTAGTCTTTCTTGTCCTTGAAAAAGAAGTACGCTTTTTCTACGTGCGATGTATTCCTGTCGTAGTCTTTCTTGTCCTTGAAAAAGAAGTACGCTTTTTCTACGTGCGATGTATTCCTGTCGTAGTCTTTCTTGTCCTTGAAAAAGAAGTACGCTTTTTCTACGTGCGATGTATTCCTGTCGTAGTCTTTCTTGTCCTTGAAAAAGAAGTACGCTTTTTCTACGTGCGATGTATTCCTGTCGTAGTCTTTCTTGTCCTTGAAAAAGAAGTACGCTTTTTCTGCGTGCGATGTATCGCTGTCGTAGTCTTTCTTGTCCTGTCGCCCCAAATGAAGCGAACATTTAGGTGCTAATATCTCTCACTTAGACTTCTCCGTATTCTCTACAACTCTTGAAGTGAGAGTCTTACGGCATCTTAAATGCGAGATAAACCAAGATGGAAGAGGAGGTAGTAAAATAAAATGGAGTACTTCTATGTATGGCGCTTTAACAAATGGAAGCGCTGGGTTACTTTACTGGTTGTCGCTTTTTTTACAGCAACGTTAATTTGGTTTGAAAGAGATGGATCCTTTTCTATGTTTTCTAATAATGAGCCAACTGCAATGACGAAAGGAAATGCAAATGAAAAAAACATCGCTTTAACTTTTAATATTAGCTGGGGAGAACAACGAGTGCATGATATCCTTAAGCAGCTAAAAGAGAAAAATATTCAGGCTACATTTTTTATTAGCGGAGAATGGGCAGAGAGACATCCGGATATCGTAGAAAAGATTACAGAAAATAAGCATGAATTAGGGATTCTTGGTTATCGCTATAAAAGTTATTTGGAACAAGAAATAGAAACTGTTCAAATTGATTTACGAAAAGCACGTGAAGTATTTGATAAAATGGGGTATAAAGAAGTAAAGTTGCTTCGACCTCCTAATGGCCACTTTAATAAAGAAATTATTGAGTTAGCTGAAAACATGGGGTATAACGTCATCCATTGGAACGTTAACCCGAACGATTGGAAAAGTCCTGGCACCCAAGCAATTGTTGATCATGTGATGAAAAACACGACAAATGGTGATATTATTTTGCTCCATGCATCTGATTCGGCAAAGCAAACGGCAGCAGCGCTAAAGACGGTCTTACCGGGTTTAAAGAACAAAGGTTTTAACTTTGTTCCGATGACAGAATTAATTAATCAAGCACATGCCGATCCAAAACTGGTTGACTAATTTATAATTTATAAGGAGTCTAACGTTAACAAAAGGAATACCTTAGTACAAACTTTTCACGGCATAAATCCGCACTACATCTTTTGCATTTTTAAAATACAAACAAAACGTCGATAAGAATTCATCTTACCGACGTTTTTACATTTTTCCCACTTTGTTTAATTTTAGTCTGCCTACTTACAGTTCTGGTTGATTTAGAGTTGGAATCATTGCGATTAATTCGATGTAATGCCAATAGTTGGTATGTATTACAAGCAAGTAATGGAATAATCATTAACCAAGCATAATCTGTCCCCTCAGTGCGTAAGCCAGGTACCCACTCAATGGTAGTTATGACTACCATTAAAAATAAGGCTGGAATAAACGCTTTCTTGTTCGTTTCTTTAGCCTTTAATTTTGCCACGATTAAGCCATAAGTTAAAATTGCTGCGGACATTAAGATATACCAATAAATAGCTACCTCATCTTTCGTAGCTTGATAAGGAAAATAAACTAAGTCAAAAACAACAAATGCGATTAATAATACTTGAACGGTTGGCCAAAATGAACGAAATAAGCTTAATCCAAAACGATTGATAAATAAATAAGCAAAAAAACCGGTTTGGCTCACTACACTAAATACTAATCCTAAACCAATGAAAAATAAAATGAGTCCAAATAATTCCATCCAATTAATGGGATTCAGATTCGCTGCATACTCCTCAGCTTTTACAAAAAAGCTGGTAACAAGACCTGTAAGACCACCAATAAACAATGTTTTAAAAAAGAAATTCACTAATTTCCGACTATTCAAACCCATTTCCCCCTAATACATGTAACATAAGTCGATTGTCTTTGTTTTTAGAAAAACTTGGCTTATCGCCTAGTCTTTAGCGAAAGCTGTAGTTTTTCTTATACTATAAACCCTAAAATTTTATATTTTCCTATAGTAAAAAAAGTTCCCTCCCTTCCGTATTCTATCATGAAGTAACCGTTTTTTCCTTACAAAACGAATATTTTTTACTTATTTACTCATATTAAAGAGGAAGGAGGGAGGATTTCCAAATGATCATGAATCGGTTTAAACTAAAGCTTATAATTATCACCGTTATCGTATTAGCTATCATGCTTATCAGCGGCTGTAACAATGGAAATGCCTCTGACAAAGAAGGAGATTATGATACAACTAAGAAAATGGTTGTTGATATATTACAAACAGAAGATGGTAAAAAAGCATTACGTGAGATTATGACAGATGAAAAAATGAAGCAAGAATTAGTTTTGGAATCAGATGTTGTAAAAAAATCTATAAACGAAGCACTTGTATCCGACAAAGGAAAACAAATGTGGACTACTTTGTTTCAAGATGTCGATTTTGTAAAAGAATATACAAAATCAATGAAGGAAGAACATATTAAACTGATGAAAAGTTTAATGAATGATGCTGATTATCAAAAACAAATGCTTGAATTATTGCAAAATCCAGAAATGAATGAGCAAATGGTCAAAGTAGTTAAAAGTCAACAGTTCCGCGAACACCTTGAAGAAACGATCCAACAAACATTAGAAACACCGCTTTTCCAAGAAAAAATGCAGGAAACCTTGCTTAAAGCAGCAGAAAAACAAGGTAAACAACAACAAGGAAAAGAAAATCAAGAACAGAGTGCCGGCGGTGGTGATGACGGTGGTGACGGTGGTGCCGGTGGTGCCGGTGCCGGCGAATCAGGTGGCGGCAGCTAATTACAAATTAATATAAAACAAAAGGGCGCCTCAAATTATGGATGAGACACCCTTTTATTTATTCTTCTAATTGAGCAACGATTTTAGCGGCAATTTTATGGTATGCTTGTCCAATCGGATGATCTTGTTGATACACAGATGGTGCAAATACATCCTCTTCTTCATACGGCTGTTGTAGCGGTAATTGACCAAGTACCTTTGTTTTCAATACTTCTGCAAGCTTTTTTCCACCTCCGCGCCCAAATACATACTCCTTCTGACCAGTAAGTTCACTCTCAAAATAAGCCATGTTTTCAACTACACCTAATATTTCATGATTTGTTTTTAACGCCATCTGCCCAGCCCGAGCTGCAACAAATGCCGCTGTAGGATGTGGTGTTGTTACAATTACCTCCTTACAAGATGGAAGTAATTCATGTACATCCATGGCAATATCTCCAGTTCCTGGTGGCAAATCAAGTAATAAGTAGTCCAAGTCTCCCCACTCTACTTCTTTGAAAAAACTATTTAGCATTTTGCCAAGCATTGGACCACGCCAAATGATCGGCGAATTGTCCTCAACAAAAAAGCCCATGGAAATCACTTTTACTCCAAACCGTTCAACTGGTATGATTTTCTCCCCACGCACTTTGGGACGTTCTTCTATCCCCATCATATCAGGTACACTAAACCCATAAATATCGGCATCAATTATTCCAACCTTTTTCCCTAAGCGCATTAAAGAAATAGCTAAATTAACAGTTACTGTGGATTTCCCTACACCACCTTTACCACTGGAGACGGCAATGAATTTCGTTTTGGTACTGCCTCCCATTAGAGTAGCCTCTTGCTTTTGCTCAGCAATAGGCTGATATTTCCGAATGACTTGTTCCGGTAACTGTTCAAACCGCAAACCTACTGTTGAAGCACCATTTCTTTTTAGAATTCCAACAACCTCCTGTTGAAGCTGCATCTGTTCAGCAGTATTGGTCTTTGCAATGGCAAGCTTGACACTGACATGCTTTTTCTCTTCCTTTATGGTTACTTCTTTTACGCCTTTCGTTTCTTCAAGCGTTATATGTAAAAACGGATCCTTAACAGGGTTAAGCAGTTGGATTACTTCTTCTTTAGTTAGCATTCTCGAATCACCATCCCTTTGTAAATGCATACAACGTCAGTATAACATAAAATAAATCATCCATCAGTTTATGAGTTTGCTCCATATCACCAAAAATTTCTTCAAATGAAAGAAAGCAGATAAAACCTCTGGTATAACGATTCCCTGCTTAAAATTGTTTACTTATATGTATTCAAATAGGACAAAAAACTGAAAAGTGAAACTTCTTAAATGAGACTTTTCCTTGACTCCCTACTGATGAGAAATAGAACAAAAACACGCACTCGGGTAGCGACGTACAAACTGGAGAGCTTCTGACAAGATAAAGTGAAACTTCATTCAAGGCGCTTTTCTCCTCGTATATTATTATTAACTAGTATTTTTACTAGTTTTAAATCGTTGTACCACTCAAGGTATAATGTATTTAATCAGATAGAGGTTGTCGTAATTCTCCTTGAATGTTAGTACCACAAGGGTATGACCTAAAGGCCTTTGAACAAATCGGGGATTTAGGAGCCGTTTTTCTCAACATTACGCAAAATCATAAGCAGATTTTAAAATGAGGAAAATACAGCTTCTTACATTCGGGATGAAGGAAGCATACCCCTGCAACAGAGGTATGCCGACGCCTGAGCGGCAAGCTGCTTTTAATCGGTCTTCCTTTTGATCGAGCCGATGTTGATTTATCGTAGTGGGGAAAGTTTTAAGTTTGCTATTCGCTTAAGCACATAAACTAGACAACAAAACTACTGACAAAAAAAGGTGATGATCTCGGGTAGCTTTTGAAAAATCGCAATATGCCGCTGTCGATACGTTCCTTATGCTTAAAAAACTTTTTCCTCGTAAGATGCTTATTCAAGTAGTCTTCCTTTCCTTGTTGTTCGAATCGAATATGGATTTAAGTACTGCTATCATCTACTTAGATTTCTATCACTCAGAAACGGGGATCCTAATACGGGATAAATTCATACTTCTTTTTAACTATTAGCTAAACGTTTCTCATTAGCTCTCCGTTTCTTCATTTTCTACGTCTTCCGTTGCGTAGCGTAAAATCCCTTTGTACACGCTTGCTGCTACTTTTTGCTGATAATTTTCATCTTTTAACAGCTCCCGCTCAGACTCATTTGATAAAAATCCTATTTCAACTAAAGCCCCTGGCACTTCGGCATGCTTTAATAAATAAACATTATTAATAGCTAATGCTGCCCGGTTGGTATTTTCCAAATTACGAATTAATTCCGCTTGGATCATCTTAGCTAAATGTCTATTTTCATCCTTACGGGGATTGTAAAATGTTTGTGCTCCCCTCCACTTCGGTGACGGTAACGCATTTAAATGTAAGGTTATAAAAAAATCCGCTTCTTTTTCATGAATAAAAGCCAAGCGACTTCGGATATCCTCTGATTTGCGTTTTGAAAGGCCTTTTGTTTCACTTGAAGCTAAGTCTTTATCCGTTTCCCGTGTCAAATAAACAAGTGCACCTACCTGCTGTAAATACTTCTGTAGCATTTTAGAAACCTTTAACGAAATATCCTTTTCCTGTGTATTGTCCTTGCCTACCGCACCTCCATCTGGACCACCATGCCCCGGATCAATGACAATCGTTTTTCCCGATAAAGGTATTGAAAAAGAAGATCCTGACGTACTCGTCTGATTTTCCCTTATTGGCAGCCATATGAGATATACTAATAAAATTGCTCCCGCTATCCAAATGACAATTTGGTAACCTCGTTTCATAGTCTCGTCCCCTTTTAATTATCGTGTTCTAGTTTATGGGACGGGCAATGAAAATATGTCAACAAACAGTTGACTCCTTACTTACTTTTCACTATTTTGTGGTATATTAACGACATACATATCTTATTTTTGGTTAAGGTCAGTAACAGTTATACATCGCTTAAGGTTATTAAAAACGACAGCATTCCGTAAATTCAGCACTAAACAGCGCTTAAGAAGTAATTCGATTCATCGGCAAAACGGGATAAATGACTATTTAGGGCAATTTACCTTCGATTATTGAGCTTCTAATGGTAAAAGAAAGTTTATGGTTGGTTAGTTAAAACGACTGTATAGCGCTAACCATCAGAGTGATATAAAGAGTATGATTAGCCAAAATTAGGGGATAAATATGTACGACAAGTATTTTTTTGAACAGTAAATCTAAGCTATATTTACGACGTACTCAAACATCCGTGATATGATTAAACTGTCTCTTTCCTGTTCAAAACGTTGCAAATTGAGTTAAGAAAATGTTTGTAAAAAAACGTTACTTATAGGCAACCATTTTTAGTGAACTTTTGTAATCCGGTATTAGCAAGAAGCAAAGAATTTTTACCAAGCTTGAAGAAAGGAGCTAAACGAATGGATTGGTTAGGCATAGGAATTACAATTATTGCTATTGCTTTATTCGTACTTGTGATGTTATTAATTAAACCACTTTTAAAATTAGCAGGAGTGTTACAGAACCTACAAAATACGACAGGTAAACTCCCTGAGCAAGTAGAAGAACTTACAAACCAAGCGAAAGATACACTTCATATGGGAAATAAGACAATTCATGAAGTCAACAAGCAAGTAAAGGAATTAACGCCTATTTTCCATATGGTAGGAGATGCAACCCGTGCTGCAAATTCAATCTCAGCATCGATGACAAATGCTATCATGCAAGTTAAAAACTCCGAATCAGAAGGAAATGAATTTACAAGCAAGCATCACTTAGAAGGCATCTACGGTCTTGTAACATTAGCATATTTTATTATGCAGTATAGTAAAAAGCGTAATACCATCGATATGAACTAAGCTAATAAAAACTAGGTGTAATTGACCTGTATTAGAAGCTTGGTAAAGACACTAGTTGCACATCTACCTAGAATCAACATGTTTACGATGTAACATAACTAAAGCTAGAAGCGCTCGGGTACGACGTACAAACGGCAGAACTTCTGACGGGATAAAGTGAAACTTCATTTCTTGGAATGTTTTCCCCAAGAAATGTTAGTCGAACGAATCGGGCATTTAGGTGCCGTTTTCTCCCTCTTCCTCTTTGACTTCTCCGTGTTCCTTTAACTCTTGAAGGGGAAGACTTACAGCACCTTACATGCGAGATAAAGAAAACATCCCCCTAAAACAGGGGTATGCTGACGCCTGAGCGGCAAGCCCGTTTTTAGTCGGCCTTCCTTTAGATTCGAGCCAATGTTGTCTATCGCAGAAAGAAGGTCGAACTTTGCTAGCAGCACGAGTGCTTAAGCTAGACGCGGCTACTTATCAAAAAGTTTATTCCACCATGCTGAAACATATATAAATTCTTAGACAACTTAAAAAAGATCAGCCCAAGAAGTTTTGAATCAATGGGTGATCTTTTTATATGACCTATTCATCGACCTAACGAGCTTTGTCATAAGAATTAAGCTCAATTCAGAAGAACAGTCTTATGAGATAAAAAGCGTAACGTATATTTTCTTAATTAGCTTTATAGTTATATACAGGCTTGATTACTTTTTCAATCGTAACAGTATCGGCAATTTTATCAATGATTTCTTCTTTCGGTTTATAGACGATGGGCGCTTCATCCATGGTGCTTTTTGTGACTGAAGAAGTCCATACATCTTTCATAGACTCCTTAAATTCCTTGAAGCTGACACTTTCTCTAGCCTTCGAGCGGCTCATTACCCTTCCTGCTCCATGTGGACCGGAATAGTTCCAATCTGGATTTCCCTTTCCGGTAGCCAGAATACTACCTTCCTTCATATTTATCGGAATGATTACTTTTTCTCCGGTTTGTGCAGAAATAGCACCTTTACGTAATATCATCGTATCCAAGTCGATATAATTATGTGCTGTTGAGTATACTTCACTCATCATTTTTTCATCCCAGCCCATATGTTTACATATTTCCTCTAACATCACCTTTCTGTTTAACCAAGCATAGTGCTGTGTAATTCTCATATCATTCAGATAATCATCCAACGTGTCTCCTTGTAAATACGCTATATCCTTGCGTATTTTTTTCGGTATTAATTTCTTAAGTTCTGTACTAATTTCTTCCTCTTTCCCTTGTTGTTTAAGTTTCTGAATAAGCTGCTCCCGTTCTCGGGCAATATCTGTCAGTTGTTGGTATGCTAGGTTTTGATAATAGGAAGCAATTTGATTTCCTAGGTTACGGGAACCAGAATGAACGACAAGTGCAACCTTCCCCGGCTCTACTTCATTTAACTCCAAAAAATGGTTACCACCACCAAGAGTGCCTAAGCTTTTTTTAATCCGATCTACCTTTCTTAAAGGAGCACGAATACTATTAAAATCATCAAACACATTTACAGCAGGGTGTGTATGCCCTCTTACTTTTTGTCCACTTGGAATCATCTTGCGAATTACATCATCCAGCATTTCATAAGGAATGTCCTTTTTATCTACATTAATAAACGTATAGCTTAAACCGCAACCAATGTCGACACCAACTAAATTGGGAACTACTTTGTCTGTAATAGTCATCGTTGTGCCAATCACACACCCTATACCTTGATGCACGTCTGGCATGATTCGTATTTTACTCCCCTTAGCAAATTCTTGGTTACAAATATCATTTACTTGCTGAAGTGCTCCTTCTTCAATATTATTAGTAAAGATTTTTGCACTACTATAACTCCCCTGTATTTGTAAATATTTTTTCAATGCTATCCTCCTACACCATGAAGTAATATCTGTTATAGTTATCGTCCTCCACCTTCTGAAAAAATCATTTCGGCCGTATGACTGACGTTTTCTAATGAGTACCAATTGAACTTTTACTAGCATAAGTAATAACCGCTAATATCTGTAATACATAGTAGATCAATTAAATTGAATGAATATTCTAAAATTTTAATTACTGCTTTGTAAACCTTCATTCATAGATCTTTTCTCCTGAAAATGGGAGTTTACGGAACCTTAGTATTCCGTGATAATTTATTTCTTATATATAGAAAAGGCAACCTATTTGAAGCAGATCTCTAAATAAGCCACCTATTCCTTTCATTATTATCGGTATTTATTCGGAACTATTAAAGCGTTACATTTTTTATTACATCACTTTCTATAGACTAATCTATCAAGCAGATATCAAATAGATCCTTTTTTGCATTCTTATTTACAAGACATCTTTACCTCTGGCCAAACCGCTAACCAGTACTATATAATCCTTCTTTGGTCACCGTCCTTATCTGTCCCTAATGTAATTTGGTCTAAAAAGGATGGCCTACTTTTCCTCAGTATGGTTAGTTGATCTTTCGTGCGGTTGCTTTTTTTGCTGCATACGTTTTTTTAACCAATAATAGCCCATAGCAAATGATCCATATAGGCCGCCTTTATTTTTACCTACTTCGTCTTTTGCCGTTTCTGCTTTGTTTTTTAGTGTCTCTGTTACATGTACTAACGAGGAAGAAAATTTTTGTGTTACATTCCCTACATCGTTCATCACATAAAATAACGGACTTAATTGTTTCATTTTATCATTAATATCTGCTAAGGTATTATTACTTTCACGAATTAATCCGCTTGTTTCCTTCACCATCGAGTCCATTTGATCAGGTAAATTCTTGATCGTTTTTTCCACCCCACGTAGTACGCCAGCTAAATTATTTAATACATGACTAACAAAGATAGCAATGACTAAGAAGGCTATTCCAATTAGTAATACTCCTACCTCTAACATGTTATCCCTCTTTCCCAGTTTGTTTCATCGATACGTTGGATACTTCCATATCCTGTTCTTTTTTCTTCCATTTGTTATATAAATAAAAAGCTGTTTCTGTCCAACGAATTCCTTCAATATATGGCTTCGTTTGCTTCTCAAACTCACTGCTAGTTAATTTAGAGTCCGCCTTTTGTAATGCTTGATTGATATTGTTCACAGAGTTCCCAATGTTCTCTACTGTTGCAAATAATGGATCGGTTGTTGTTAACTTTTCTTCTATATCACTAACTGTAACATAGGCTTCTTGTAGTGTATTTTTTAAATCAGGAAGTACTTGTTTCATTTCGGCGTCAACTCGTCCTAATGTACTCCCCATTGTTTTTAGCAACTTCGCTACACGGAAGAGCACAACCGCAATATATATAACCGTTATGGCAAATGCAATTGCAACGATTAATAGCGTCAAATATAAAATATCTTCCACCTTGGGTCATCCCCCTTTCTCTATTTTGCATTATACCACTCGTCAAGTGGAATGAAACGTTTATACGTGTTCCCTGTCCTTATGTCACTAAGACTAGGCAACGTTTGCATAATCCTTACGAAGAGTCCTACCTGCAAATTGCAACACTAATTCACCATCTACACTACACAACAAAAAAGTAACGTTCTTTATTATCTATCTTCTGCTATCAAACCAGCCAATGTCATTTTTATCAAGTAGACTACTCCAGCACGGAGAAGGGTATATACAGATTAAATTGACTGGATGGATGAGCACTATGCCGAAAATAAAAACGTATCGTAAATTATTTATCGAAAAATTTCAAACAGATCAAGTACCTTAGTTAGCAGCACATTAGCTTATTATTTTCTGTTATCCATTGTTCCCGTATTTTTAGTAGGTTTTGCAATGATCCCGTATTTTCCAATTACAGCTGAAGACGCTATTACCTTTATAGAAACCATTTTGCCAAGTGAACTTACCATCATTTTATAAGAAAATATTGTCGACCTTATCGAAGTACCTCGAGGGTGGTCTCTTGGCTCTTGGTCTTATCAGCGCTTTTTGGTCCTCATCTGCAGCAATGAATGCGTTTATCAAAGCAAGTAATGCTGCTTTTGAAGTAGAAGAAACTCGTCATTTCATACTCGTTCGCCTTATCGTCTAGGTCTAACCCTTAGCATGATCATTACTTTTAATGCGATTATTGTTCTAGTATTTGGTAATATCATTTTAGCTTTTAGATACTTTTTTATACTATAGGAAAGTATAAAACTTTATGGTTTATAGTATAAGAAAAACTACAGCTTTCGCCATACAGACTTGGCGTTAAGCCAAGTTTTTCTAAACTTTACACCAGCTATGGATTTGTTCTTTCAAGTATTAAGATGGCTTATCAGCTTCATTATATTAACTGGATTTCTTCTTATTTTATACCGATTTGCGCCAAATAAACAACTTCCTTTTAACCATATTTTTCCTGAAGCAATTACTGCAAGTATGTTATGGCAATTTATCTCTTTTGGATTCTCCTTCTATATTAGCAATTTCGGCAACTATTCTGCAACTTATGGCAGTCTTGGTGGTATTATTATTTTACTTATCTGGTTTTTCCTAACCGGGATAATTTTTTAAGCGGTGAAGTTATTAATGTTTTATATCATAATGACCAAATAAAAAAGCTAGATGATCATTATCACGTATCCTCTTTTTAAACCCAGTCTAGCCGACTATCTTACTTGGTCTTTCATTATGAAAAAACACTTAGTTAATAACGTACCAAACTGGAGACATTCATTCTAACGACATAAAGGAAACGTCATTTAGTAGGGCTTGTAGGGCTTTTGCTCCATCCCCTATGATAGTAGTAGAACAAAGGACTAAAATCTCAAGTGACCTTTAAAAAGAAAGGCACTTTTTCTCCGTACGAGGGCAATTTTATTAGCTTCCCTTGTCCTTGAACATCCCCCGATACTTTACACTTTTCTTATTCACCTTGCAACGATACCTGTAATTAAAAATTCATACCAACTTAATCCTTTTGGGGAAATCGTATGTTTAAAGCCATTTTCCCAACTCAACGGTGTAATAAATGTAGCATCATGTCGAAACTGACTTTCTGGTTCTGTAGCCACTACTTCGCCAGTAATTATACCAGAGGTTATCTCAATCCTATCGTCCTCGACAATTCCTGTTTTTACTTTTTGTTTTATGAGCCTGCCTTTATCTGTCATTTTCCACACCACGCGATGATGAACAGCTTGATCAGGTAAAGTTGTAGCTTGTTGTGAAGCCTTAGTCGTAATTGCTAAATTAACATGATAACCAGGTAATAATTGCTCGACAGCTTGCGCCTGTTCCTGTGGTTTTTGTCGCTTGCTAGTTTCGTTTTCTTCATTGTTATCGGTTTGCTTTCTTTGAGCTTCGGCTACTGAATGAGCTTGATCTGTTGTCGTTTCTTCTGTACCAATACCTTCGCTTCCTTTCTGCAAATGAACCATAAACGGATATGTACTTTTTCTTTGTACAGCAGCATCCTCTTTCGTTATATCACTGACATTGGAAACTGTTCCTTTCAAGTTCATTTTTGTTTCTTCTACTTCTACTTCCACTGGAAGATTACTTTTTACAAGAGGACGCTCTTTTTCAGAAAGTTCTCCCTCCACGTGTAAATCATTACTGGCAATCGTTACAATTGGGTCCTCTAATTGCTTTGATACATGAGTTATTACTCCTGAATAAGAGCTCTCGACCGTTATCGTATCGCCACTAGATTGGAGTTCATTTAATTGTCGTTTTACACTAGCTAATGTTACATTTTTTTCAGCTTTTTCTTGCTCTTTCTCTATTAAAAATTGCTCTTTTAATAAATTTGCCTGAATAGGGTCTTGAGGGAACTCAAGCTTTAGCCGATCTTCGGTAATTGCAAAATTTGACTCACTTTTTGTATTCGTCTCTGGTATTTGAAAGGCTGTCATTTTCCTAATCGCTTGCTCGATTGCAGCAACTTCCGCCTCTAATTTGTTCGTTTTCTCTAATAATTCCGCTTTTGCTTGATGATACTGAACTACCTTGTAAGAAAATAGCGGATCGCCACGATTTACTTGACTGCCTACCTCCACCATAAATGATTCAAAGCTTCCAACATTTTTATCAAAGTAGATATTGTGCTCCTCCTTGGCTAGCAGCACACCTTTTGTATACAGCTTCTCTTCTAAATTTGCTTCAAAAGTTTGAGTCCAGTCAGATATAGAAGCTAGACGATCTACCTTTCCTTCATCATCGACATAAACCAAGATAAAATTTATACAAATAAATAAGATAACACCTAGTTGAAGTAATCGTTTTTTATATTTTTGCATTAACCAAACCACCTACTTAGTAAGTATTGATCAGCAAATACGAATACAGCCGCAATCGCCCAAAAAAATAGATGCCAGCCAATGACGATGAACCATAACCATTGGTGCCTTATATCCGATAGAAAACGCAAATACCTAACTTGAAAATATATAATCCAAATTTGAAAAAGCGAGATCGTTCCAAAAAAGTAAATAAAATAAACATGTTCCGTCAGATAGGAAGCAATAATTCCAAATGAAAGCGGGGATACATACCAATCTAACCCATTAAAAACAGCTAACGGAATCCAGATCAGACGTTCAGCTAGCATTACAAGTAAAACTATTTGTTGCATCACGATTAATTTTTGCAAGGGGATACCTAAAATTGCGTAATAAAAAAGTGATGGGACAAACAAGACAAATCCTACAAACAAAGTGGCGTATAACATTCTACCAATCATAAACCAAAACTTCTGTTGCTCGTATTCTAGCGGACTTAGATTTGCGATTTGAGGTGATAGAATAGCCGTCCCCATACCGAGATAAGCCATCCAGCCATATATTAGAATGGCACATACCAATAAAATACCATTTACCTTCCAAATATAGCGGATTTTCTCTGCCTGCTTAATACGAAATAAATGATCATCTATGGAAAGAAGAAACTTAAATAAGTTGTTATGATAAATCATTGGTCACAGCCCTTTTCTATATATATCAGCGATTATAATTTGCAATATTTCTTCAATTTTATCGCAGAAAAAGATAAAAAGCTATTATTTTTGTCAATTTCTGCTAACCTTTTCATATAGTAAATACATCGACAATAAGCATCCTCAATGATATAGATGCTTTGAAACGTGAGTTTTTGTTATTTTAACTATAATATTTTATCTATTTATTCATTCTAATAATATACTAGATAAAGTGAATCTTCATCAGGGGGGGTCTTTTATCCCCCACTGATTATTAGAATGAACAGAATCAGGCATTTGACTAGCAGTTGGATCCTCCACTATTCTCCTAGGTTTCACCTCCTGGCATGAGAGAGGTCTTACTGCCAATTACTTGCGGGATAAATATAAAGGTAAGCACTAGAATGAAAACTTTAATCAAAACTTCAACTGCGACAAATTATTTCAATTAAAAAATTTTATATAATCTTAACGTACGACAAAATTCGCTACGTCCATTTTACCAGGATTGAAGAGCATCTCTTAAAAAATGGATATTGACAGGAGAAGCAAAGGGAGAAAGCACTCCCTTTACACATAAGGGGTGCTTTTTAAACTTTGCTTAACGCTAATTTTTTATAAAAACATTTAGCACGCTTCATTTTCCCAAATCATTAAAGTACTTTTAGTAATAATTTTTTCATGAGTGGGGAAAAATGCTCTGGAAATTCTGCAACATTCGGCACAAGTACCTGTTTCCTGCCATAGATATTTTTCATAAATTGCTCCTCTGTCTCGTCTACCTCTCCATTTGCAAGGAATATTCCGATCACCTCGATGCCTTGTTTACGCGCTTCGATCACGGCTAAATTCGTATCAATAATCCCATTTTGAGTATAATTAGCAGCAGCCGGCTCTCCATCGGAAAATATAAGTAAAAATCTATGCTTTTCTCGTCTTATAGCAAGCTTCTCCGTGGCTACACGAATACTAAAGCCATCCCGATTATCCTCTTGGGGTTCAAGTTGCATAATTTTCGGTCCATGTTGCTCATAGAATGAATCCGAAAAGGAATGAATCACGTGAAAATAGTTTGGTTGATAATGCTCTTTTACTTCCATCGCATCTTCCCAAAAGCCAACGATAGAGTGAGGAATATGAAAAGCTTTTAACACTTCATGAAATAATACGATCCCGCGTTTTGTTTCATCCATTTTTCCCTGCATGGACGCAGAACAGTCAACAAGCAGGGTGAAAACTGCATCCAATTCTTTAGACGTTTGATTTTTTTTATAAAAAATCCGTGGTTTTTCATCTAAGACAACCGGCAAAAGCTTTCTGGATAAACGGCCGGCCATAACATCTTTTCTTGGTGCATTTTGCTTATGTTCGATCGTCTTTTTCAATACGGTTGCGAGCTTTCGCTTATACGGCTCAATATCTTTCTCATACTCATTATACAAAGCTATGTCTTTTTCTGTTGGTGGTTCAGACAGCTTTATTAATTTAACTGCATCTTTGTTTTCTTCTCCATACAGATTCTCGCTCCGCCGTCCTTTTTTATTTTCCTGTTTATCCAATGCTTCCAAATCCGAATAATCTTTGTTTTTTGTTTGCCCTGATGCGCCCTGAATGGTTCCCATTGCTTGATCACCATCTTCAGTTTCCCTGGCATCCTTTCCTTTCATATTTGTTTTTGTTCCAACCTCTAATTCAAACTGCAAAAAGGTTTGCTTACGATCACTATTTTCATTTTCCCGATGCCATGTCGAAAACGTTTCGTCAATATATTCATTTTTATCTTCATCTAATCGTTCTTTGTCATCATTTGCTAATTCATCCGTTCGAGTCAGCTCATCAAATAATGTATTTTTCGTAAACATCTCGACATGTTGAATCGGCAGCACAAAATAATCATGAATCATGTCCGTATAATTAGCTGCTAATTGTTGAACAATAGCCAATGAAGTTCGCGTAATATCGTACGTGCTTTTTGCTTCAAATACTTCATAAATGAACGACCGGATTTGTTTTAGTTGTTCAAGCTGTGCGGAAAGAGCTCTTGGAAAGTCCGGTTCTGGGCGGTCAGATTGTAAATTTAAATAAATAAGGCAAAATAACTCATCTAACGGAAGCCCTCGTGTCACATGAGCCATTCGCTCGTTGGAAAATTTATGCTGATAATAGCTTTTTCTTTTAGCAAATAGTTCTTTCGTTCCGGGACGTTCTTGTTTAATGATCTCCTCAAGCCGAATATCTTCGAATAAGGTAAATAATTGCCCAGCAAATTTAGGTAAAGAGGATTCTTGTATCGTCTCTACAAAGTCCTGTATTGCTTTTACATCTGTACAATAAAGGGAACCAATCGTTCGTAAATAAACATCTGTCTTTAATCCCGCTTCTTGGTATTCCGGCTTTACCGTGTCCCATGCTTTACTCGCTGTCACTTGTCTTTCCACTAAGTCCATATACGTACCAAAACTATATGCAAACGTAAGCTCGGGAATCCCAGATAACACCGTAGCTAAGTCCTGCAATTGACGGAATAAATTCGTATCGACAGTAGAATGGTGGAATCGGTACATTCGCTATACTCCTAACTAAAATAGTGTTTCTGCCAAGTTCATAATGAACGCTCGCTCGCGATCTTCATCTAGTTTATCTGCAATCGCTCGTTGAATGGCACGCCTTGCAGGGATGGCTGCACTTAAATCGCAGGCATCCAATAAAGCACGAATCGAAGCTGCATCCTCTGCAAGCTTTCCTTGAGCCACCGCCTGAATTAAATCATTGGATAATTTTACAAATAGATCAATTATCGTTTCATCCGTTAACTTTGTGTTACTCTTGATCAGTTGCTTTAGCTGTTCACCTTGGATATAAGGGATTTCAATGACGATAAAACGGTTTTTTAATGCTTCATTTAAAGGGACTGTTCCTACATAGCCCTCATTAATCGCGGCAATCACATTAAACCCTTGATTTGCCGTAACAATCTCATTCGTAAAGGGATTCGTAATCGAGCGCCTATAATCAAGCACTCCATTTATGATTGGCAGTGTTTCCGGTTTTGCCATATTAATTTCATCAATATATAAGAAAGTTCCATGCTGCATTGCATTAATAACAGGGCCGGGAATAAATTCAATCACTTGCTTTCCTTCTTCGTAGTTAAGTGTTTTAAAACCGAGTAAACTTTCTGCATCTATATCAACAGATGAGTTGACGCTAAACATTGGCTGTTGAAACAGGGCAGAAAGCGTTTCAGCAAACTTTGTTTTTCCAGATCCAGTAGGTCCCTTTAACAGTATATTTTTCCCCATACTAAGAGCTGTGATTGCATCTATTAAAACCTCCTGATTTGGCGGTAAATAGCCGCCCGGGCGGATTAACTCAGGATAAGTGTCAATATTTCGTTTATAATGCTGCAATTGTTCTTTCATGTTCTCCGGTAAGTCATAATTCATTTGCATACATATAATACTCCTTTCAGAGATTATTGTACCCTGTTTAGTCCAATTACAAAAGCTAGCTGTTTACTCTACGAACACGAGGGTTTCTGCAAAAATAAAAGAGCGTAAACTAATAAAAATGTTTACGCTCTCAAAAACATTGCTTTAAATAAACAAAATAATTGCTATTCGAATAAACAGAATCGATATAGAACTAATAAATAATCGTTTTTGACGGTACACATCAAATAATAGACCATAAAACGCATCCACCATCAAAATGAAAATAAATAATACAGGATATGAAACGACAATGGTTCCTAATTTGTTAATTGTCTCATTAATCTCAACACTTAGCTTGTCAGACAAATAGTGTCCGCTACTTTAACAAGCTGCTTCCCAATGTTCTCACCTGTAAACAGACCAATAAATGCATCTGGAATCGAGCTAAATCCCTCCCGAATTGTCTCTTCAAATTTCAAATCACCGCTGGCAATTGCTTTCCCTAATTCTTCATACGCTTCTTTAAAGTTGTCCGCGTAGTCACTCACTATAAAACCTTGCATCTTTGCTCTTGATTTGATCAAGTATTGTTGAACCCGTAAGCCAACATCATATTCTCCCTCTTCTAAATTATAGGAAGATATAGCTCCACATACAGGCACACGCGCGAATGTGTTCAATAATGGCCATACGGCATCTGAAATTTCTCCGCCCACATTTTCATAATAAACATCAATTCCGTTTGGACATGCTTCCTTCAATTGTTGGTGCACATTAACTAATTTATATTCAATGGCGTGGTCAAAACCTAATGTATTTGTAATATAATGCGCTTTCTCCTTTGAACCAACAATCCCAACAACACGAGCGCCAGCTTTCTTAGCAAGCTGTCCTGCCACTTGGCCAACTGCACCGGCAGCTCCTGAAACAACTACAGTTTCACCTTGTTTTGGCATTCCAATGTACATCATGCCAAAATAAGCAGTTAATCCTGGCATTCCTAAGGGACCAAGGGCGACGCTGGGACGTAAGCCAAATGTATTTACTTTCCGTACCTGATTTGCCTCAACAACATGATACTCCTGAAAGTTTAGCATACCCGTAACGATATCACCAACGGAAAAATTCTCGCTATTCGATTCCACCACCTGAGAGACAATACCGCCGTTTAATGGCTTACCGACTTGAAACGGTTTAATATACGAAGGTCTATCCGCCATTCTTCCCCGCATATAAGGATCCACGGAAACGTATAGCGTTTTTAACAATAATTGATTTGTCTCGGGACTTCCAACCTCTACTTCTTTAAACGCAAACGTATCTGCATTTGGTAACCCATTGGGGCGCTCATGTAAAATAAGTTGCTGTTGCTTCATCATTAACCTCCTCCAAATCCTTCAAATTTTGATTATACCTTTTATCTGTTTACCCCTTTTTAGCTAGGCCAACACTAAAAAGTATCATTCTTTCAATAAAATGTATTGTAAAATACTTTTAAAAAGGGTGTTCAAAAAGCCAAATGAAAATAACGCATGAATTTCTTCATAGTTTGTTTCTCCAGAAATCACGTACTTAAAAAGTATACATCCATTGGCCGAAACTATGTTTCCTTAAAACTTCACGTACAGGGCGTTTTGTAGTACAATAGCCCCTATTTTATGCCAAGTATTTAACCCTCTTTGAACTACATCTACACTTTTGTACCATGTAGGAGGTATAAAACACGAACGTTTCCATCGCGCTTGCCCCCTTTGAATACACTTTCACTATTATTATATGAAGTATAACTTTCATTCACGGGGTCATTATCTCCCACAAATCCAGAATTGTATAATTTTCCAGACGGGTACAAAAGTGCTAGCAATTCATTCAATGATTTCCTGAACAATTAGAAAAATCGTTTGGAGCAAGACTTTGGTGGACCTATCTCTAGTTGGCTTATACTCTATACATTAAAATTTTCACTATGTCTTAATAACTTCTCTAAAATAGTATACTTTCCTAATGTATCATTAAGACTCCTTGCTGAAATTTTTCAACAAGGAGTCTTCTCTTTCCATCTAAATGCCTGGCTGTAATTTACTTTGTATACAAGGCCATTTATCAACCCAAAAAAATAAACTTGAATTCAACTCGTGTAAGTTCTTTAAAATCTACCAAGCATGCTAAGATAGCAATTTATACAGCGTACACTATTTTTGTCCATATGTTCTTAATTGGCCATACGTATCGAATTTTTCAATCACTTTTTCAAGATCATCTTCTGACAGTAATACCGGGTTCCCTATATTTCGTGCTCGATAGTACAGTTTTGCAATAAATTCAATGTCTTTTGCCACTGAAAAGGAAGAGGCTAAGTCTTCCCCAACTGCAATAACACCATGATTCCCTAAAAGTAATCCTTTATCATTTCCAATACAATTAAACACTTCTTCAGCTAACTCATAAGTACCAAACGTTTTATATTCGCAACAGCGAATTTTGTTACCGACTGACCCTATAATATAGTGAAGAGGCAAGATTTCTTCATGCAAACAAGCAAATACTGTAGCATATTCAGAATGAGTATGCACCACAGAGTTAACATGATCCGTATTTTGATAAAAAATCCGATGCATGTCATACTCACTTGAAGGCTTACGATTACCCTCTAATATTTCTCCATCTAAATTTAATAGAACAATATCTTTTTCTGTTATTTCTGGGTAAGGAATACCACTTGGTGTAATCAACATCACTTGATCTTCTCTAATAAAGATACTGATATTACCACCAGTTCCTGTCGTTAGTTTTTCTTCTAATAGTTTTTTTCCGTATTCTACAATCTGCTTTCGCTCTTCTACATATTTCATTCATTATCACTCATTCTATATATTTTTTACACTTGATTACACATTGTAATTTAGTGCAACCTGTGTCAACCATCCTTTCCAAATGATTAATATAGGAAAAGGCTTAACTTATGTTTTAATAAATTTAATAAAAACGCGCCTGTTCCTCTGAAAAATAAGCATCTAAATCATAAGGGGAGTACACGCCTCGATCTGTCACAATTCCGCTAATTCGAGATGGCCCCGTGATGTCAAAAGATGGGTAAATAGCTTGCACACCTGCTAAAGTATTAGGAATTCCTCGATATTCTAAAACTTGTTTAGGATCACGTTCTTCAATTATAATATCTTCTTTTGAATATTTATCAGCATCAGGAATACCAGTCACATAATAAGGGACTTCATAATGCTGGCCTACTATTGCAATTTGGTTCGTTCCAATTTTGTTGGCAATATGACCGTCTCTTGCAATGGAATCAGCTGCTGAAGTAAACACATCAATTTTTTTGTATTCCATCGCATAAGCTACCATATTATCGGTAATAACAGTGGTTGGAAAACCCAGGTCAATTGCACAGCTAGAAGTTAATCTTGCACCTTGAAGATACGGCCGAGTTTCTGCGCAATATATTTCCAAATTCTTGTTTTCAGCTTTCGCAGCTCGTAAAAAAGTACCTATAATGGTTTCTCCAAAACATTGTGTTAAAATGCGACCATGATCGGGCATTAATTTAATCAAATGTTTTCCCACTCTATCCATAATTGTGTAGCGTCGATTTAAGGATTCAACCGTGGATAAGAAGATTGCCTCAACAGGGTTAACTCCTTTTGCAAGTGCTGATCTTCCGACTTCTAGACAACGTTGCGTAATTTTTCCCATTCGGTTTGCAGTCGTCGGTCGAGCATAGGCAATGACGTGAGCCGCTTTTTCTAGAAAAGCTATTTGTTCTGCCTCTTTTTTCCCTCGAGTTTGATATGCTGCTAAAGCCATTCCCATACCAGCTGCTGTATACGGTCCTGCGCTTTGCGTAACCATATCGGTTATTGCTTGCGCGACTTCTTGATAGGTTGTACACTCGACAAAACGTACCTCAGTCGGATATATCCGCCGATCTAATATTCTTACTTTGCCATTGTCATACCAAGCCACATTTTCATAAGTTAATAAAAAAGGTAAATCATAGTCTGCTCGTTGCATCGATTCTTCCTCCTAAACTACTTTTAACTAATTATCATGTTAAAACGACGAACTAATTCCGTTCCTGTTGTTATCTCAGCACGCTGAATAATTAATTCTATACCCATTTTAAGCAAGGCTCGTTCCATTTCAATTCGTTCTTTTCCTAGAGGTGCTTCTGATACCTCTTTAACTTTTGAATCACCAATTACACGACGAATCATTTCTGTTCCAGCATAACCCAATGAATCGGACATCACATGATCAAGATAGGCCTTTTTAAATTGATGGTTCGTATACAATGGCAACGTAACTCGCTCATCGTAAGTATCAGCTAGTTTACGACTCACTCCATCATAAATATCACGAATCGTATGTTGTAACCATTCTCGAAAATTTACATTTCCATTGTAATAATGAGCACGTGCTAATGGGAAAAATAAATTACCGATGACATTTCCGATGTCGTATCCCATTGGCCCGTAGAAAGCAAACTCAGGATCAATAACTTTTGTTCCATCTTGGTTAATAAAGATAGATCCAGAGTGTAGGTCACCATGAATCAATGCTTGTGCGTTATTCATAAAATTATTACGTAAGTTTGCAACATGATAAATCAATTTATCGTTTTGGTAAATATGTTCTTCAACAAATGATTTGTTTTCATCCAAAATAACATTTTGATCCTTGTAATTATAATATGGTTCAGTGAAGACAAGATCCTCACTAATATCGCACATATCCACATTGGTGAAATTCTTAACTAACTCTTTCTTCTCATGACGTTCCCAACATAAGTCTGTTGTTGGCAATAGCGTGTTAGCTAAAAAAGTACTAATATCCTCTGCAAAATTCGGAAAGATATGTTCATTCATCAACTCAAAGCGTAAGTTCTTATAAGCTGAAATATCTTCCATTGTTAATGCACACATTGTTTCATTATAATCGTAGACTTCAGGAATAAATTCCGGCATTAAATCATACTGAATTTTCAATATATCTGCTTCAATTTTATTTCGTGAAATATCGAGTGGGCGTCCGGAAGATCGAAGCAAAACATCTGCTTGTTTTACTACTACACTTTTCCCGGATTTCATATCTACTACTTTAAAAACATAATTGATATTGCCATCTCCAATTTCACTCACAGTCAGATCTGCGTTATTGGTAAATAAGCCAAGCTCATCGATTACGTATTCTTTTATATCTTCAGGAGACATCAAAAAATGGTTTGTAAATTTAGACATTGTACTTTCCTCCTATTATACATTCCCTGATTTCATGACTACAGATAAGAAGTCTCCCTTTTTCATCATGTGAGGACTTTAACTCAACGATAAAGAGGGGGATAAACTTTGTTTTTAGTCAACATACATTCCTTAGACGTGTAATTTGAACGATCATATGTTACTGTTATTTATATAAGTTGCTCTTTGACAACTGAATATATAAGGTTGCATGGAGAAAACAACATGTTAACCTTCCATGCGTAAAATATTCAAGGTACGAAAGAATTTTAGACTTCGGGCATCAAAGCAGAAACTCCCGAAGTAACACTTATAAAGACGAAGGATTGTTTTCGTCATAGATATGAGAAACTCCCATTTAAATCTTAGGCCTAATGGTGAGTAATCTCCCTTCCTTAGCTTACTTTTGTATCCTTACCTTTTGGAAAACCGATGGCGATAGAAATTAAACCGACAACAATCATTAAAATAGAATACCAGTTATACGGCATAATACTTACAGGTGAGACCCCTGCCATCCCTCCAATTACCAGCAATTGGCCTGCATAGGGTAATAAACCATTGAATGCAGAGGAGAATACATCTAATAAACTTGCTGTACGAGAACGTGAAATACCAAATTCGTCAGAAATATCTTTTGCTAATGGTCCTGCTGCAATAATTGAAATTGTGTTATTCGTAGTCGAAATATCCATTAAACTAACAAGGGCCGCAATGGATAGCTCTCCACCACGAGCAGTTTTTGTTTTCTTGGTAAGTGCGTGTAAAAGCCAATCTATACCACCTAAATACTTCATTAGCGCAACGAGACCACCTACTAGAATCGCAATTATTGCCATGTCTTCCATACCTTTCATTCCCTCATGAGCGATTTTCATAAATTCAATAATGGTAAAATCTCCGTGGACTAAACCAATAATCATACCTGAAAAAATCCCCATGACCATTACCGTAATTACTTCAATACCAACTAATGATAGAACAATAACCAATACGTATGGGATGATATTTATTAAACTATAGTCATAAGAACCGGAAATCGCCACTGTATCAATTGGCACGAGTGTTAACAAGACCAGATTAATCACAACTGCTGGTAGAACCATTAAGATATTCGCTTTAAATTTATCCTTCATTGAAATTTCTTGCGTACGAGTAGCTGCAATAGTTGTATCTGAAATAAAAGATAAGTTATCACCAAACATCGCTGCTCCAACAACAATTCCACATACTAGCGCTATATTTGCTCCAGTTTTGTCAGCTATATCTATTGCTAATGGTGCCAATGCTGCTACAGTCCCCATTGATGTTCCCATAGCAAAGCTTAATATACACCCAATAATAAACAGTCCTGGCAAAATTAAATTTGATGGTAAAACACTCAAACCTAGGTTTGTCACCGAATCAACTGCATTCATTCCACTGGCAACCCCATGAAATGCTCCAGCTAGAATAAAAATAATAACCATTAGAATTAAAGTGTGATCACCGCCACCTTTACAAAACATCATAATCCGTTCTTCAAACTTGAGTGGATTATCTTTATTTTTCATCATCAAAGCAATTCCCGAAGCAATCAGAATTCCAATCATTAATGGCATATTTTCAAAATTACCTGAAACTAACCCTGTCAGCATATACAAAACTAAAAAGATTATAAGTGGGACAAGCCCCATAAACTGACCTTTATTCGGAGTTTTTGTTTTTTCTTTGTTTTTCTGCATTTACAGTTCTCCTTTTTATTAGATAATTCGTAAAACATGTCCATCCCCAAAATTAACAAAAATATACTCCTTTCTATATAAATTTGTTTTATGAAACTTCATGTATACGTTCCCAACGATTTAATCATAAATTGGGGAACACGAAAAGTCAATACATTTCACAGAAGTTCAAAACTAATATTTTTGTAATTTTGGTTTATATTGGTTATTTATTTGGAATAAGTATATATTTTGTTTACTTTTTCTTTATTCTGTGGTAAGGTTACAATTAATAAATCGAAAGGAAAGGTTCTTTTGATGAAATATGATAGATTACAAGAAATTTTAAGACAACTTAATAATACAGGTAGCGTAAAAGTGACGGATTTGAGTAAAAAGTTAAATGTAACAGAAGAAACTATCCGTAAAGATTTAGCAACATTAGAGAAAGAAAAAAAACTAAAGCGAGTACGTGGAGGAGCCTATCTGCCAAATACATTTGATAAAGAAGTCCCTGTTCTACTAAGGGAGACAATGTTTAAAGAAGAAAAACAAATTATGGCTAAAAAATGCTTGAAATTTATTGAAGATGGAGATTCTATCGCTTTAGACAGTTCAACTACAGCAATTTCGATTGCAACTCTATTAAAAATGACTACACTAAAAATTACCGTCATTTCAAATTCTTTGGATATAGCCAACGTCTTAAAGGATCATAAAACCATTAAACTGATTATTATTGGAGGAAACTTTAGGAATGTATCGCACTCTTTTATTGGGGTGAATGCTCAAGCAAATATTTCGAGATACTTAATTGATAAAGCATTCATCAGTAGTTCAGGTATTAGCCTAAATATTGGGCCGACGGATTATAGTGAAGATGAATCGCTTGTTAGAAAACAATTCTTGCTACAATCACAACAAAATTATTTAGTGGTGGATCATACGAAATTTGATTTTAGAACCATTCATTTAATTGATGATTTTTCGCACATTTCAACGGTTATTACAGATAAAAAACCATCTGGTGAATGGATCGATTTCTTTAAAAACAGTAAAATTCAATTAATATATTAACGATTGACTCCTTTATGATATACGTATCCCAACAATCACATATAAATTAAAGGAGCTTATGATGACTATGCTAAATTTTAATTACTGTAATCCAGCAAATATTTATTTTGGAAAAGGTCAAGAAAGTCAGGTAGGAGAACTTATCGATTTAGAGAGTCATTCAAAAAAGGTTTTAGTACTCTATAGCGGTGACTATATCTTTGATTTAGGAATCTACGATACGATTGAAAAAGAGCTAAATAAAAAGAAAATTACCATTTTCAGAAATGGAGAAGTTGTACCTAACCCTGAGATCTCCTTAATCCGTCACTTAGTTTCTCTTGTAAAAGAAAACCAAATTGATTTTATTTTAGCTGTAGGAGGCGGTAGTGTTATTGATACAGCTAAAGCCGTATCCTTTGGTGCACTGTACGAAGAAGACGTATGGGATTTCTTCATCGGTAAAGCTCAAGTAGAAAATGCTTTACCAATTGGCGTTATATCTACTGTTGCATCTTCTGGATCTGAAATGTCAAACGCAACTATCGTCTCCAATGGAGAACATAAATTAGGAGTTGAAACAAATTTAATTATTCCTAAATTTTCCATACTCAATCCGGAATTTACGTTAAAACTGCCTAAATATCATACAGGAGTTGGGGTATCCGATATTTTAACCCACCTGTTAGAGCGCTATTTCACTCGTGTTGAGAACGTTAATTTAACGGACCATCTTCTTGAGGGTGCAATTAAATCACTCTTAATTAGTGGTAATCAATTAATGGCACAGCTTGATAATTATAATTTAAGAGCTGAAGTTATGTGGACAGCAGTGATGGCTCATAACAATAGTTTAGAACTAGGACGTGAGCCAGACTGGGCTTCACATCGAATTGAGCATGAAATTAGTGGACAATATGGTATTACCCACGGTGAAGGAATGGCGATTGTCTTTCCTGCATGGATGCAATATGTAAGTCAATTTCACCCATCTATTTTTGTTAAGTATGGAGTTCGAGTTTTTAATCTTGATCCTTTCACCTATTCGGAGGAAGAAATTATTCAATTAAGCATTGAAAAAACACGTGAATTCTTTACTAACATGGGTATGAAGTCGCACCTATCTGAATTTGAAATCGATGATACTCACTTTATAAAGATGGCTAATCGAGCAACTAAAAATGACACTCAACCAGTTGGTCATCTGAAAAAATTAAGCGCTGAAGATATTGTAAAGGTTTTAAAACTAGCATTATAAATAATAACTGTGATTTGATTTACAAGTTTGACTTAAAACCAACGAACACCTAAAAAACTGATTAAAGAAGTACGCGATAAAGGGAAACTTCATTCAGTGGAGCTTTTCCTTCATCCTCAACGGATAAGTAGAACAAAAGCTAGAAGCGCTCAATTAGCGAGGTACGAACTGGAGATTTTCTGAGATAAATGGAGACTTCATTCAAGGAATATTTTTCTCTGATGTTAGTTAAAATAACCGGGCATTGGAGGTACCGATTCGCTCATAGATTCACAAAAAATTAGCAGTTCAAGTGAGAGAAGTATGGCTAGATGTCCAGTTAAATCAAAGCTTGCTTAACTGATATACCTATAATGGACACAACTTCCTTCACTATGGAGAGGATACTTTTATGGCAGACAATGCCAGAAGCCAAGAAAGACATGATAATGAATTAACATGAAAATCAAAGAACTTTAGCCCAGCTAAGTACTTTATTTGTCCACGCTGGTATGAAAGGTTTTAGTATAGTTATTGATAAACAAACATACTATGACTTATATGAATGAAATCTATTCTTTTTTCTATCAAAAAGAAATCCCTCATACCCATAATCTTACAAAAATGGCAGCTGTCCTTTCAGTGTAAGGCAGCTGCCATTTTAATTTTAAAAAGAATGAGCTTCCATAAATGGTTCATTAACGATTTTAATCTACTTTTAGTTTAACCTCTTTTGTCACTTACTCCAACAGAAATAACTGCTTTAATACATCAACATTTACATCAAAAGTAAACTTACTAAAAAGACTAATCCAATCCGTGCCAGTTAACTGGCCGCTTATTACGATCGTACCTAAAAACAATAATAAAATGATAAAGCTAAACAGATAGCATTCTAATGATTCCTTCCACTCTGGTTTATCTATTTGCTTCATGTTCTTTTCTCCTTCTCATGTTTTTTAACAGTTATTCTTAAACATGAAAGAAAGAGAGATAATTGGAGTGATACTTCATAACATCCACCATCCGACTTGTATCTGTAGCATACCAGGTTGTTTGTAAAGGTGCTTTGACATAATGATAGCGAAGTGGCGATGGTAATCGTATTACAGGAGGAAAATCAGAATCAACCATTTCATTCTGTTGCAAAAGAGTTGCAGAAGTTGATAGCTGTACAGCTTCACTATCATATACCTGCATAACCGAAGTAATCGTTGTCTCTTCATGGTTATCGATTTGTATTTGATTTAGTTTCTGTTGTGCTTGACTAACCAATAGACTAATAAGCACGAGCAATATGAATGAACGAATCAACTTTTTACCCATTTTTCTTCCTCCTACCATCTACTATACCATGTTTTTCTAGACAAAAAAGTAATTATCTCTTCCAATGATGGCAGTAGTCAACATGTGCAAATATGCTGTTTTATGATCTATTGCAAGCTCCAGTAAATTTGTGTTTTATCATCACAATAAAATCTTTCCAAATTACTGGCAGTAACGATGGTCTCCATTATTTTTTACTGGAACAAAGCATAGAATAATGGCTTTCCCAATGAGTAGTAACGAGAAGTTCATGATGATAAGGTAATAAAGTTTCTATCTTCTACCTAGAGCATACTGGCAGTAATTATACTTTAGAGTAAAACCTTTTTCCATTCTTTTGGAATTCTCTAGAATAAATTTTCTTGATGAACAATCATTAGGTTTTTTCTGTATTAGATTTTCATTATCCTCTACCTCTAAAGTATGATAATAAAAGTATTATTATCTTTTTTGCTGAACCATTTTTTCAATTGCAAGTAAAACTCTAATATCGTTATATCTTCTTGAAAAAACAATTCTCCATTAACTTCTAGCTTCAATTCACCATCTATTCGGTAAACATTAGCATAATCTTTCTTTTTCTTTTCAATCATTGATTTATCAGTTGTAAACGTAAAATCCATGGCAAATTGATTAGTTAAGTGACTCATATGCTAAATCCCTTCTATGGCAGGCATCTTATTATCTAAGTAATAGCATATACGAGGATGTTCAAAAAAGATGGTTAGACAATGGGAGATACATTAATAAAATTATTATTTTGTACTTCACAACCATAACATGATACTTTATATGTAAAATTGCAATGCAAACAGACGGGAGAACCCTCCAGCGTTAAACCAGTGTATCAAGATGCATTTAATGGAAATAATTGGCTTCCATTTGAAAAATCTCTTTATCTGGGAGAAGGAAACACACCAATTATTCAGTTTAGCAACGATTATCCACTATTAATAAAAAACGAATCACTTAACCCGACAGGATCCCATAAAGACCGAATCAGTTCATATACTATTTCAATGGCCCTAGCTAAGGGTTATAAAGGTGTTGTTATTGCTTCAAGTGGAAACGCAGGGCTTTCTTTAGCCTCGTATGCAAGTTACGCTCAACTTCCTTGTATTGTTATATCTACATATAAATTAAATAAAACCATAGCCAATATGATTGAAAGTACTGGAGCTAAGCTTATTTGTACAAATTCTTCTTTTGTGAGATGGAATATCACGAAACAATACGTTGCAGATGGTTTTTATCCAGCTACGAATTTTTTAAATCCTCCGGTTGGCAGTCAACCTATTGGAGTTCAAGCCTTTAAGAATATTGCTCGTGAGTGTTATGCCCAACTTAATTATCAAATACCAGCAAAAGTGATTGTTCCTACCTCTAGGGGGGACTTGATCTGGGGAATTTTTGAGGGCTTTAAGGAACTGAAGCAAATTAATCTTATAGATCATATACCTAAAATGTATGCGGTCGAACCATTTCAAAGAATCAGTAAAGTTTTAGAGGGACAACCATATACGAATATATTCGATGGAACTACTGAACTTACTTCCATCAATGGTCAAACCGTTACCTTTCAAGCGATTCAAGCGGTTAAAGAAAGTAATGAAGCTGCTATTGTTGTTTCCAATCAAGAAGCTCAAGTTGCTCAGAAATTAGCTAGTCATAGAGGAATTCATTTGGAGTTATCATCAGCTGCTGCAATTGCTGCAAGCGAAAAAATAGATGACACATTAAATGAAAAAGGATCTATCATGGCAATCACTACCTCTTCTAACTTTCTTCCTGTCTAATGGTATTATTTTAGTAATTCATTCTGATTAAAGTAAGCTTTACTAGAGCTTACTTAACATCTATTGTAAAATGATTAGAAGGCAAAGCTTTCAATTCTTATTTGTATCATATAAAAGTGAGAGAGCTTCCTATAGATAATTAGAAAAACTTGGCTTGTCGCCAAGTCTTTTGGCGAAAGCTATAGTTTTTCTTATACTATAAACCATAAAGTTTTATACTTTCCTATAGTATAAAATTAAAGCTGCTTTGCCAGCATGTTTAAGAAACTTTTCTAATGTTGAGCACAACCTTTTTTAAATTATTTATTACTTACTAAACACAACCGAATAGAAATTTTACGCATCTTAGATCTGACAATTCGAATTTTTTACAACATCATAGATTGATAGTCGTAACATTTTGAAGTCTGATACTTAAAAGGGGTAGCTGGTTGGGAGTTTTATTACAATTTAGTTGGGGTGTATATATGGAATACAAATATTTTTCATGGAGAAGTTATTTATCACTTATTACAAGTATCGTTTTATCCATGTCGATGCTATGTTTGGAAATTGTTAGCAGTCTGATTAGCGAAAGGGTTGGTATGACTTTAATTGCTATCTCTTTCATTGCATGCACATTATTTACTTTTTTAGCTTTTATCAGTAGGAAAGAAAAAAAGATTATGGCATTCCTTTCGCTTACGCTACTAATAGCCAATACCGTAACGATCATCTTTTTCCTATGGTTCGGGGCAAATTTTATACATTAATACATGCTCTAAAAGGCTTCAGCCAACATAGCTTTTAAATAGAAATGGATTGCTTGTTTTAAAGAAAAAAGTACAAGCGCTCGGTTAGCGACAAACAAATTGAAGATTTTCTGACGAGATAAAGTAAACTTCATTCAAGGAATGTTTTTCTCCTTGAAGTAGACCTAGGGCTAAAAACAAAACGTCCTTGAAAAAGTAGTACACTTTTTCTACGTGCGATGCCAATTCAAGTAGCTTTCCTTGTCCTTGAAAAATCGCGATGTATTGCTGCGTAGCTTTCCTTGTCCTTTCGCCCCAAAAAGCAGGGATTTAGGAGTCTTTTCTCTCATAAAGTTTGCAAAAAATAAGCAGATTTTTTTCAGAGAAATACGGCTCCTTACATTCGGGATAACGGAAACATGCCTCTAAAACAGGGTATGCCGACGTCTGGGCGGCAAGCCCGCTTTTAGTCGGCCTTCCTTTAGATTCAAGCCAATGTTAACTTATCGCAGGAAGAATCGAAGTTTGCATCAGCTTGAGCGCATAAGCTAGACGACGATCTCTTTTCAACAAGTTATAGCTTGTAGAAACGGAAATCATTTCCTAGACAACAAGACAACTGAATGTATTATTTCTTATAATATTTAGAAACGCCTTTTAAAAACTTGGCTGAGCTAGTATCTAGCATGAAGGTTTTCTTATATCAATAAATTCGTTATCCATGGATCTTTACCTAGTATTATATCAATATAATTTTCACTCAAACTTAAACGGCACTTGCAAGAATAGAACTATTGCAAGTGCCGTTTATTTATTTTTTTGTTTTTTGCGCCCAGTACGTGGCTAATAACGGGCCGGAAATATTATGCCAAAAACTAAAAATAGCGCTAGGTACTGCTGCAATTGGATTAAAATGAGCAGTCGCTAATGCTGCGCCTAATCCGGAGTTCTGCATTCCAACTTCAATGGAAATCGCTTTTTGATCATTATAGGGAAGCTTAAACAGCTTTGCGATGAAAAACCCGATCAAATAACCGAAACCATTATGTAAAATAACGACCGCAAAAATTAGCAAGCCCGACTCGACAATTTTCTCTTTACTTCCCGCGACAACCGCTGCCATGATAAGAACGATGGCCACTACGGAAACGAGAGGCAACAAATCGACAGTTTTCTTCGCTTGTTCTTTCAAGAATAGTTGGACAATTAAACCAAGAATAATTGGCAACAAAACAATTTTTATAACAGACATGAACATGCTAGATGCCGACACTTCCAGCCATTCCCTTGCCAAGAAATAGATAATAGCAGGTGTCAACAATGGAGCAAGTAATGTCGATACAGTTGTAACAGCTACGGAAAGCGCTGTATTACCCTTTGCCAGAAATGTTATGACATTAGAAGCAGTTCCGCCTGGACAAGCACCAACAAGAATGACACCAATCGCAATTTCGGGTGGCAAGTTTAAACCTTTTGCCAAACCGTACGCGATGAGTGGCATCAATAAAAATTGTGAAACAACACCAATAACTACACTCTTTGGATGTCGAACCACTTCACTGAAGTCTTCTAAAGACAATGTCATCCCCATGCCAAACATGACGATCCCAAGCAGAATGGATATGTACTTGCCAATCCATAAAAATTGCTCTGGGATGAGAAATGCGACAACCGCCACAAGAAGTACCCAGAGGGCGAAAGTTTTTCCAATAAAATGACTGAATTTGACGAATGATTGCATTATTCTACCTCCTGTTGTCTTATCTTACCACAGGAAGGCATAAACAAGAAGAAGAAAAATAGCTCAAAAGGTTAAAAAAGTCGGATACCACAAATAAATGAACGGTAGAATAAAGCACTTGTCTGCGATAGTTGATGAAGCTATCGCAACATAGTCATAAAGCATTTTTAAATAACTTGTTATCCATCAATGATAGCTCTTGGAATTATCTTTTGTCATCCAATAGTTCAAGCTAAATTCCAACTAAACCATTTGCCATGTCCATCTGTTTCTCCGATAGTATGATTGTATTCCCTTCCATCCACAATGTAACCAAGGTGAAGATCGCTATCCCACATATTATTATAAAGATGAAAAATGTCTCTTTTTCTACCAATTTCTTTAATGTTGTCCACCAGCTTTAACTTTAAATCGTTCGGTATTTGATTGGCAACATGGGTATGGAAAACACATATTGCTGTATCCTTAGGTGCTTTCTTGGCAACCTCAGAAAGTAAAGCTACTCCATCCCCTTCGAATAATTTTACAGGGTTTTCCTGTAGCTGTTTAACGGCACTTCTAAATAAAGCTAGCCTTTCCTGCTGTTCTGGCCAAATCAATGCTTCTAACCACTGCAAATCTTCCGGATCATTTACATCGCTGACATGTAAATCAATGCCAACTCTCCATGCTACCGACGGACTATCTGCATGTAGTAAAGGACTACTCTCCCCTTTGATCTTCGATGTTATATGCACTCTTGAACGTTCATTTCCATAAACCTCCTCTTTATTGCCATATGAATAACCATAATTATCCCATTGCAGCTGAAGCCCGGCACTCGTTCCAATTTCAATTAAGGCTAGAGGCTTTTTAGCAATACTGTACATATAGCAAAAGCTTGGATAAAGATAAGCACAGCGCCTTACTTCATTGGTTTGAACTAACTTGTTTTGCAAAAGCGGACGTATTTCAGCTTGATGCTCCCTACAAAAGTCTTTAAAAGGAATAAAGGAACCCTTGATATCCTTGGGCTTTTTAACAATGCTAGGATAATACTCGCTTAATCTATGATTTGTGCCCCTTAATAATAAATAGTGAACTGCACCAAATAGCAAATTCGGGATTGGCTGTCCCGTTCTTGTATGTGCGCATAATTTCAACAATTCATGATCTCCAGCTATTTGATTCGATAAAAACTCATATAATTCACTAGAACCTTTGCATTCATTTTTGGCAAAATTCCTAAATCTTTGAGCGATAACAGCTTTCTCTTTTTCCAAAACTACACCCCTCGTCAAAAGTAGATTTTTCTTTCTTTTTATGTAATTATGTCTATCATTATACTAGTCTATTCATTTTTCAAATGAAACGCGGTAAAGCAAAACCTATGAATAAGAAGAAAATTTGACAGTATTATGCAGACATTACCATAACTCTACTAGAAGGTATACTTAAAAAATATCAGAAGATGACACAAAAATTTACATAAACGATACTTCTTTTCTGCTATTAATTTATATAAAATTGCAAAGGGACGTGACGTATCACGTGGCAGAATTAAAAATCTTTTAAAAAACACCTTGTAATTTAGTATTATCAATATACAATTATTTATTTCTTACGTCTCTTGAAGATACTGGTGAATTCACCAATTTTTTATGAAAGAAGTGATCATCGAGAATTTTGTTGTATATATTTATCTTGTCAGGAAGTGACATTTTTGCCTTATCGGTATATGTAATAATTCGTAAAAAAGTGCTGCACCAAAAAATGTTTGTTCTAACAATAATCTTAGCCGTCATCTTTAGTTGATTAGGCTATTTGCTATCTAAATACCATAAATAATTAATGATGGAAAATATTTTATGTAAAGAATAAATAGAAGTCATGGATGAATTATTTTTGATAAAGTGAAACTTCTATTTAATACAACTTATGCTTTATCTCTACGGATAGAAGGAGTTCAAAGGCTAGTTAGCCACTACAGTGTGGGAACGATCTAGTTTCCTAAACATAAAAATGATTTCGTAAAAGTTAGGAGAAAACAGATGATGACATTTAATCAATGGTGGAAATCGATGTATCAATCAGACTTACATGCGCCACTATTTTATACAATGCCTGTTGGCTTGCGATTTGAAATTGGGCCTGTTGAATATTCAACAGACGATCCTAACTACTTTAAGATTGCCGAACAGCGAGTTAGAACCATTTGGAACGATTTATTTGCACCAGAAGATGAAGTATACGTTGTTTTACATATATTTCATAGCCCCGGATTGGTATACCGTAGGCACCGCTTTCTGGAGCGTTATTTTTATGTACGCCCATCTTTAAGCCAGCTGGCATATGAGGTATTGCCAAACCCTTATGATAAAGAAGATAATGATACAAAAATTCTTCGTTTTTCCATAAAAACCACCATAGCTAATGTAAAGAAACGAGTTATTATTCAGAAATCTGTTTGGAAAGATTTCACAGGAACAGGTATTTTTAATGATTTTGAGCTGTATATTGTTCGAATTAAAGATGGTGTCGTTTACTATTTATATGATGACAGGGGATTGGATGTAGTAGGAAATTCTAAAGCACCTTTACAAGCCTTATACGATACACATACATCGCTTTTATTAGATTACGATATTGGAAAAATGAAGCAGCAATTTCAAACACCCTAGCTGTAAAACAGGTTTTAGAATTGTACTCCTGACAAGCAGTTTTCACAAACTAAAATTCCATGCCCTCCATTCTTGGTGCATCAAACTTTTGATGGAGGCAAGCTCCTAGTTGGCTTAACTATTTTAAAAAGTTTCGGCTAGTTGTATAATCAAATGCAACAAGCATAAAAAATGAAAAACCATAGATAAACCGTGTATGATTAAGTCGACTAAAACACAATCAATACGGAGGGTTATCTATGGCTCAATCAAATTCTACCACATCTAAACGTAGCTTTAAACATTTAACGGCTTATGACCGTGGAAAAATAACTGCTCTACGTACAGAAGGCAAATCCCTACAAGCGATTGCTGATGCAGTAGGCTGCCATAAGAGTACTATTTCTCGAGAATTGAGACGTGGCACTGTTACTCAAATGAGGACAGGTGGAAAACGGGTTGAAATCTATTTTCCTGATACGGGTCAACTCATATATGAGAAGAACAGGAAGGCCTGTGGTGCCAAGTTTAAATTAGATGGAGCCATTGAGTTTATTCAATTTGCCGAGAACAAAATTTTGAAAGACGAATGGTCTCCTGATGCCGTCTGTGGGTATGCAAAACGTAATGGTCTTTTTGAGGGTGTCTACGTCTGTACCAAAACTCTCTATAACTATATTGATTTGGGTCTCATCGCCATAAAAAACATTGATTTACCAATGAAAGTTCGATTGAATACCAAGAAGAGACGAGCTCGCCAAAATAAAAGAGTCTTGGGTCGCAATATTGAAGAGCGTCCAGCTGAAGTCACTGAGCGCCAAGAATTCGGTCATTGGGAAATCGATACCGTTATTGGTAAAAAGTCAAAGGATCAAGCCTTATTGACCCCCTTACAGAACGTAAAACACGTAAAGAGATCATTTTAAGAGTTTCTGCCAAAGATTCTCCGTCAGTAACAGATGCTATTGCCAAATTAAAGAATACTTATGGTGACCAGTTCTCAAAGGTTTTTAAGACCATTACCGCTGACAATGGTTCTGAATTCGCTGACCTTGGCGTATCCGTTGAAAGGGATGAGACTGAAGTCTATTTCACCCATCCATATACCTCTTGTGAACGAGGCACAAATGAACGCCATAACGGATTAATACGACGTTTTATCCCAAAGGGAAAAGCCATTTCATCCGTTGCTGATCAAACCATTTCTTATGCAGAAAAATGGTGCAATTACCTCCCAAGGAAGATTCTAGAGTACAAAACACCCGAAGATTGCTTTCTTGAGGAAATAAATGGCTCTCTTAGCTTCTTAAACGAATTATAGCGAAACCGTTGGGAAGCGTTTCGCAACTTGACATGGAGCCTCTGCAGGCATGACTCCCAGCCAAGAAGCCAGATTTGTAGGAAGTCTGGCTGGACCACCCATGCTATCATGCCTGCCACTCCATGTAAAGTTGCGCAGAGTTCCCCATTCTATTAAATCACTGGTTTACTGGTATTTCATTAAATGTTGCATTTAATATTGCAATTTAAGAAAGATTTATTTCTCCATGTATATTTACTTTTCAATAGTCGATTTTGTATAATCAATTTTGCTTCCATCTTCATATCCTTGTGTGTAGGCAGTGTATTCTTTTACAGTTGGAATGTGATGAAGTAATGGTTTTGTTCCCTCAAACATTTCATCGTATTTTTCTTGAACCTCTACAGGAACAAGAACCATCAGAGCATTTTCCTGTCTCATTTCGTTAATTTGTTCTTCAAATTTTTGTTGTAGTCCAGTCAAGAATCCTTTCATGTATGAATTTTTAACAGTAGAAGTGACTTGTTTGGATCTAAATATATTGTTGTTGCTGTAATAGGTTTCAACATACTCTTTTGTGTAAAATGTGATTACTTCATATGCCAATGAATACATTTTTTTGCTAAAGCTACATCCGTTTCATATCCAAAGAAAATGATTGCTCTTTTTATATTACGTTCTCCGTTTAAATACCTATTTTTCATATACCATTGAACACGAAAGTTTTTAGAGATAATAATAGCTAATTCTCTTTCCCACCAGTATAGTTTTTTTAGAACAGTAACCTGACCTTCATCAATATTACGTTTGTTTTCTATTAGGGCAATATCACTCATGGATACATCGTGTTTTAACATTAATTTTTGCTCATGAGAAATGCAGATTGCGCTTCTTCTTCATTAGGGTTATTTTCGGAAAGTGCCAACAACCCTTGTATTTTTTTAACTATTCTTTCGTTTCTTTCTGAATAATTATTCCCCAATTATAATCTCACCTTTCTATGTAATGTCAATATAAAAACGATCTTTGTCTATAGAAGCGCCATGCTTTTTATAAAAAGCAAATAAACAATCAAAAGATTCTTTCTCCATGACCTTGTCATCTGTTGGTAAAATAATCTTTTTTAAATTTAATTTTTTTGCTTTTTCAATGACTCTTTCCATAACAATTGATGCATAACCTTTGCTTTGGTTATCTTCACCAAATGTATTTATCGACTGTAAAACTAAAGTCTTTTCGATAAAATGGATTTGGAAATAACATCGAACAATTAAACAGTCATCGAAGGAAAAAAGCTCAAAAACATAATAGTTTAAGAAAATAGCAGGGTATTTCCTGTATAGATAGAATGTAGAATTATTGTGTTGGATTACTTTCGTTACATTTTCAGTTTGACTTGCTATATAGCCTTTATATTTTTTCATAGCAATACACCTATCCCTCCCATTGAACTAAGTGAGAACAGTTAATTCTATCATATAGGTTACTAGTTTACTAGTAACCTATATGATATTTTTAATTCTTTACTCATGCAATTGTATCTCAGTCCCATTTCACAATGTACCTTCTATGCTTCAGCAGTTTCTGAAGTGCATTCTTGTATTTCAATTTATTCAAAATCTACAATCCCAGCTAAGTCAATCAAACGACTATTTTTAGCTTGTTTTAATGGATCCTTTTGAAGTTCTGTACTCAATCCCTCGCTTTGAAAGAGGAAAAGGGAGACTTCGTCCAAAACCTTTTCCTGTTTGTTTTCATCCAACTGATTAACGTACATATACATATCAATTTTTCCCATAATAACACACCTTCCCCCTTATATTTCTTCTACAGAAATAACACTTATTTTTAAATCTTCACATTCCAGCCAGCGTGCTTCGTCCTCTAAACACAAGCCCATTTTTTCAAGATGTTCCTTGTCGTACTCGATTCGAATAATTGCTTGATCTGCCATAATAATAACCTCCTGTTTGTTTTTAGTAGTAGGTTGCGATTAGCAACCTACAAATTTTCAAAATGAAATAATATAAACTCGTTAACATATGTTAAAGCAACCCTTTAATGATACGACATCCTTTCTATGGAACAACGCCTTGTACGATGCATAATTAAAGCTCCTTCCTTTAAATTTTGTTTAGATCGACTGATTAGCCATTCTAACAAGTTGATGCGTTTTTGAATGAACTCAATATCTTCTTTTTCTTTTTTATTAGTAGGAATGTTTTTAATCATATTCAACCAAAGTTCAGCTTCTAAAATATTACTGATATTGAAATCTGAATTAACATTACCTTTCGCTTGGTTGATAAGGCATTCTAATAACTTAGCGTAATGCCTTATTTTTTCGAGGTCTTTTTTACTATTATTGTTATTGAGGCTATACACTCTAGCAAGCCAACTTTGCGCTTCTTTAATATTGTTGTAAGTATTTGTAATCATTTTGCATTTCTCCTCTACATGTGTTTTAATCATTTATTTTGTGGTTTGAAATCCGAAAAGGATTTCCCGCAAAGGGGATTATTTTTCCCGTTTGACAAGTAGAAGAAAAAGCCTTGCTAAAAAACGTCAATAAAACGTGGAATACCGTAACGAAGTGAGGATATGCCGAGCGTAGCGCCGAAAGTTTATTGACGTTTTTTAGCGCCACTCTTAGCCGCCAGTAGGAAAGGTTCGGGTGTCCTGCCTTCTGGCGGGTTAGAGTGGCAAGGCTTTACTCTTCGGATTGCAAACGGAAAAATAAGCATAATAAAAAGCAGGCGTATGCCTGCTCTCCATTTTGTCTTTTGATCTTTTGTTTTTCCATTGTCGTTCACTCGTTAAGAAACAATCAGGAACTTACAAAATGTTGATAGATGGCCAACTACATGCTTCTTGGTAGTTGGCCATCTATCTTACAATTTGTAGTTATCGAATGTTTTAGAGGGAAGCGAGATGCCATAGACTGTTAGGGAGCGTTCTTTGCTACCTTATCAGATTATGAGCAAACCCTTGTGGCAACCCCAAATATGCTTTTAAGTTTTTAATCCTTTTCTTTTTATTAGAAATCTAGGTACCCATATGTTGACTTGAAATAAAGTTTGATCAAAGTTAACCATTGAAAACATATCAATTTTTTCACTTTTAGCTGATACAACATCTTCTGCAAGTGCTAAAATCACTGCTCTTATTACTGTCATTACTGCATCTAACCAAAAACCATCATTATAATTTTCAGGAATATTAAAGGCGATTTTTCTAGTAAGTTCTTCTGCTTGTTCGTAATCGCCACTATTTAAATGTTGTACAACAGTATTCAAACCTATTTTAATTTCTTTGTTCTTCTTCATTCGAATAAGATTATCCGTATCAAACGGGTTATATGTTGTTTCTTCACTTTTATTTAGGGGTACCGTCAGGAAAATGCGGATTTACAACGCTAAGCCTATTTTCCTGACGGTACCCCTTTAAGGAAAAACAACAAAATCATGCTATCTACCTCAAAAAGTTTGAACAAAATAACCGTATAGACGCGTATAAAAAAGATCAAGAAAAACTGGAACAAATGAAGAGGGCAAGAAAAGCCACTTTATATTGAAATAAAGCAAAGACGTTTGAGCCAAATAAGGAACAAATGAGGCGAAAATTGCTTCTAATTATGCTAAATAGCTCATTTGTTTGCGTGACTAATTCCTGCGAAATTACTTGTATACATGCAAAAACGATTGAAATAAGGAACATTTTAACCCCAAAAAGGAACAAAGCAGGAACAAAATTTTTCCTGTGACTAAAAAAGGAGAACCCCATACCACATCCGGTATGAGGTTCTCTATTTATCTTATTTGGACGAGAAGACTCCATCGTAAGCTAAGTGACGGGTAGTTCAAATTTTTCAAGGCGGTTATTAAATAATTATTAGAAGACGCTTTCCAAACAGCGTTTTCGCATTATAATAGAATGAATTAATGACTTATTTGATTGACAACAAAGGCAATGATATAATTGTATAAATAAAAAATTTGGAGTGAGGTCATGCTCAAAATTATCGGTAATAAATGGGAAGATCATGAATTAATGCTAATGATTACTACAATTTGTTCTTTGTTGACTTTCAAAAAAATAAAGAAGCTAGAACATTATAAAAACAAATTAAAAAATACTTATACACCATTCTAATTTAGATAAAGGGGGCGGGACTCTCTCAGTAGTAATCCCGCCCCCCCTTTTTTATCTTATTTGGATGAGAAAACCCCACCCTCAAGCGAAGGTAGGGTGTTATTCATAATACTTTAAATATAAGGAGTTTTAGATGGATACGAGAATAAAAGAATTAATTAATTTTACAAAAGAAAAATACTGCTTACATGAATATTATTTACATACATTTGATATCAACCGAAGTACAACAATTTTCAAAGATACGGTTTATAGCCTAAGCATGGAATGGTTTCCAAATCATATTAAAAATTGGGATGATGAAACCTATAATCCAGAAGGGACAGCTTGTATTGAGATAGACATCCATTCAAGAAAGACAAAACATGTGATTTTTAGTGAGGGAATATCAACTGTTGATGGTATGACGTTTGATTTGAATAACAGGGATGAAATCATCAAGTGGATTGAAAAGGAAACGGGTTTGAATTATGGAAGGCAGTTTGAGTTCTGGAAGGAAGAAGAAAGAGAGCTTCATTTCAAGGAATGTATAGATGGGGTTGCAGTTTCTCCGTCAGGTTATATTGAATTAAAACTGGATAAAGTAGGGAGGCTCACCTTATTTTCTGTATATGGACAGTTTCCATCCGAGAAACTTGTAAAACAAGAAAAATATTTACTTTCCCTTGAACAAGTAGAAAAGTTAGCTAAGGAACAATTGAAGTTAGTTGAGTTTCCGGTCATTGAACAAAAGAAGCTCGTTCCTGCATTTGCAATTGAGGAGATTTATATTAAGAATAACTGTTTTTCTACCTTACCCTTTGAGTTCTTTGTAGATGATAAGTTTTCTTTGCAAATGGACAAAGTGATAGAGTGGGATTATAATATTCAAAAAACTTTCCAAGGTAAAATACTATCACTAATTGAAAATGTCACACCTGATCAAGCATTTCAGTGTGAGCCACATCCAGATTTGCGGCCAATCACAGAGGAAGAAATTAAAAAGTGTGTCAGTAACATTAAAAAATTTTTAAGTCAAGAATACACGAATGATTCAGGAAAATGGGCATTAAAGTCGCTATATCGAGAAAAGGGATACATCCATGCAACATTAAAAGCAAAGGAACAGAAAGAGTGTGTATTTAAAAGAAAAGTGAAGCTATTCATTGACTCGGAGACTTATCAAGTATTGAATTACATGGATAATAAGCCGTTTTTAAAAATGTATATGGAATTAGAAGAAGCAGAGGAAATAAAGGTTGCAAAAGAGGAAGCATTAGAGAAATTAAAAGACTTCGTTAAATTGACACCATATTATGTATATGATTTTGAGCAGGGTTACTATGTATTATGCGGAAAGTTAGATTGTCAATATGCAGTAAAAGCGAATAATGGGGAAGTTGTTGAATTAAATGAATTGTAATATAAATAATATTTCCTCACACTAGCGTTGCATAAATAATATCTAAATTTTCTGTTTTAATTATTTAGCCAAGAGAGCCAAAAAAGTAAATGCCCAACTAAAGGTGGCTCCATCCATTTGGAATATATTTACAATTAGACTAAGGTGGCAGCGACGTTTTCGTTATTAAGAAGCACCTTTTCCTTCT
>NZ_JAHLNO010000007.1 GCF_018916875.1 Virgibacillus proomii
GCGCGGGCAACGTGCTTCTCTTTGGCAATATCAACCCCAACAATTAAAATTTGCTCGGTAAGTTGTAAAATCTTTTCATTTTGTTTATAATGCATAATAGTCCTCCTTGGTTCTAATTTAAGGGTCCTTTTTACACCACATTACAGTGATCAGGACACCTCGTATCATACCAAGGGGGCTTTTTTTATTCAATCCTCATTTTGCTTTATTACAGGAATGCTTTCCTATAGTGTGAAAAAGATATTTACCAAGTAGAGCGGATAGCTTTCCCTAAACCGTTAAAAAACTAATAAGAAGAAAAATCATAACATTTATATAGTTTTTCAGCATTACCTGCTGATATTTTATAATTTTTCTTTTATAATTAACATTATAAGGTTTGTTTAATAAAAAATGAATCTGATGGAGATTTAGTAGATGGGCATGTGAAAGATAATATTAGAAAAACTTGGCTTCTCGCCAAGTCTTTAGCGAAAGCTGTAATTTTTCTTATACTATAAAGTGAAACTTCATTTCTTGAAATGCTTTTCCCAAGAAATGTTAGTTGAACCAATCGGGCATTTAGGTGCCGTTTTCTCCCACTTTGACCCTTTGTATCAACTAAAGGCTCTTGAAGTGGGAATCTTACGGCACCTTACATGCGGGATAAACCCTAAAATTTTATACTTTCCTATAGTACGAAGAAATATGATACATATTACTGAAATTTTCAGGCACCCTCTTAAACTGATCAAACTAAGATAAGGAGTTTGCTTATGAGTCTTTTAGAAGATATTCTAACGCATAATCAAGATTTTGTAGAAAAGAAAAAATATGAAAACTACCAAAGCAGTAAGTTTCCCAACAAACACGTACTTATTCTATCTTGTATGGATACGCGACTTGTCGAGCTTCTGCCAAAGGCAATGAATATAGCCAATGGCGATGCCAAAATTCTTAAAACAGCTGGTGCACTTGTCTCCCACCCATTTGGTAGTATTATGCGCAGTATTTTAGTAGGAGTCTATGAGCTAGAAGTAGATGAAATCTGTGTCGTTGGCCACCATGATTGTGGAATGGCAAGTGTTAAAGCAGCACAAACATTAGAAAAAATAAAGCAACGGGGGATTCGTCAGGAAACATTGGATACCCTACAATATTCCGGAGTCGATTTTAACCGATTTTTTAAAAGCTTTGATCGAGTAGAAGATAGTGTGAAGCATAGTGTCTCTACGATCCGTAATCACCCTCTGATGCCGGTTACCGTACCGGTTCACGGTCTTGTGATGGATCCCAATACAGGGAAGCTGGATCTTATTGTAGACGGGTATCAAAAGTACAGGGCGTCCGTTTAAGGCGCCCTATTGTTCGACCCAAGTAATTTGCTTGTAAATTCAATATAAAAAGCACTTAAAACTGGGCTACCACAGGCGCACTTCCCAGAACCGCACTTATATTTTAAACAGGACAATTTATCCCATGGCGACCTACATAGAGAAAATACGGTTAAGCGAATGGTAGCTCCATGATCAAATTAAAAACGCTCTAGCCAATTTGGTAAGAGCGTGTTTCATCTTATGTATACCGTGCACCCATCGTCGATATGGTGACCCTATGCGTTACCCAAGTTCATGGCTCGGCTTAGGCTATCCTGCGGCACACAGAAATAACCACTTACTGCTGCTTCCTCCCGGACCTGACAGGGTTCGTGGGTTTCTATTGCGCAGGACCTAAACGTCAACACCAATTCCTTGAGGCAGACCATAAAGTCATCGTACCTCGGATGGGAATTCAGCCTCGCTATAGCGGATTGCGAGTACAGGGCACCGCTACCTCCCCGCTTAGCACGGCACTACTCATTATAACGATAATAAAGAGAAAATGCAATAGAAGATCATGGAAAAATTTCGGACTATTTACAAAAAAATATCGCACATCTTTTAAATACAAAATACTTTGTTTAGGAAATGGGTTAGTATGGCTCTTTTCTTCCGTTACCGCTTTTTTCTTTCACCGTCGTCTAAACTAAGCAGCTTTCACATAAATTAATAGTCTGAACGTAACAAAGAATATGCCGAATGTTGATTAACTTTGTTTTTTATTGTTAATCCACCAATTAAAATAAAAACCCCAATAATTGCAACGGATAAGATAAAATACAGGATATAGATATATGTGGGATAAATATGATCAATCATCAGCAGAATTATTAGAAACACACCTAAACTAATCACCGAAGCAATTGTCAGATAACTATACATCTCCAACCTTAAAAATCGCAAAACTTGTTTTTTATTCATACCAATTGAAAGATACGTCCCCCAGATTTTCCTTTGTGCATGATATTTACTAAACACAATGACAACAATACTAATTACGGCCAAAATAACAGAAGCTAAAAAAGCTACTTGCCCTATTATCCCAATTAAATTTGAAATTTTTGTATCTTCAACCATAAAATTATTATCCTGATATAAACTTCCTGGTGTAGTCGAAACCATATGATGAATAAAGTTTCTAATTTCCTTCTTCTGTGCCGCTGTTATATCATCATCCTCGTATATAGAAAGTTCTTCATATCCAGGAAATAACTGATCCGCTATTGCCTTTTCTTCATCCAGTACAATTGTAATCGTGTCATAATCAGCAAATGGTTCTTTTATCACATTCCATACTTCATAATCCCACTGTTTGGTTTTTAATGTAGATGCTTCTTTATATTTTCGTATCAAACGTATTGTTTCCCCTTGCCATTTTTCCAAAGATAGATTGGCTGAATCTGGTATATGTAGGATCGCCTTTCTAGCAAAACTTTCATACATTCCCTTACCATATATTTTTTCAAATGCTTCTTTATCTAAAAGAATATATTTCACATCAGGAAGGATTACTTGATGATCATATGTGTTTAGTTGTTCGCTGTTCGCTAAATCATCGTTAATTAAAGCATGTACATCTGCCATAAACGGGATCTTTTCAACACGCTCTATTCCTTCCATATGCTCTATAGTGTCTACATCTTTCTTAAAAAAATAGACTGGTTTACTATTTAGTACCTTGAAATTGTCAATATTTTCATAGCCATATGTTTCTTGTGACACAAGATAGTGGAAGTCCTTTGTATCCCAGATACCTGCCGTCTCTTTTTGTAATAAAATGGAAAATGAAACTACTAATATCGAACTAGATAAACTTAACATAATAAACAGCGACTTTATTGGATTCGTAAACAGTTGTCGAAGCAATTGTTTATATTTAAACGTGTTCACTTTTTTAATCCATGTAACCTGTATTACTTCTGTTTGGTTTCGTTGTTCAATTACATCATGTATAGAATGGGTTTGTACTCTTTTAATCGACATTAAGGAATAAATCACTATGGTTATAAATACAATGAGCAAATACATGATAACCAGAATAACAAGCAATAAAATATTGGTAAAGCTTAATTGTCCTTCTGCATATGTGGTTTTAATAATATAGTAGTGAGCTGGTATGCTAATTGGGACAGCCACTAAAATTCCCAAGCTGAAAATAATCAAGCATTGATAGAAGCAAATCAGATTAATGGTGTTAGGACTTGCTCCAAAGTTTTTAAAAAGACCAAGTTTTTTCTGTTGATCGAGATTAAAATAAAAAAACAAAACAGATATTGCTAATAAAGTAGTAATAAGCATAATGACTATATATATAAACGATAAGTTACTTATTGTATCGTAATCTTTAAGTCCTAGATCAAATAATCGACTATTAATGATACCATTATTAGCATTATAATTATCTAAAAGATTGGTTGTTGAAGATATCGCTCTTTTTTTACTTCCGTTAAATGCAAATAAAAAGTTATAATTATTGGTTTCCCTATTTACATATTCTTTAGAAACAAATATATTCGGAAAATCATTTATCCCTCGTTTCATATTTATTGGTACTGTCCAGTTTGCCGAATAATCTTGAATGATTCCTGATAGTGTTACCTTTTCCGACCGATGATTAATTTGTAACACTTTTTTTTCTCCAATTTTCCAATCCATATCCAGTGCTTTTAAATAGCTTTGTTCTATCGCTACTTCATTTTTTTTGGTTGGAAAGGTTCCGTTTAGTAATTTAATTTTTCCATACATAATTGCATCTTGATCCATCCAGCCGACGGTGATTGTTTTTCCATTGTTTGCTTTTACCGTATTTAATAATTGAAACTGTCCTACTCCATCAACCTTTTTAGCTACGGATTTTTTTGTTTCATGAACTCCAAACAAAACACCAGAATGCGAACCATATTGTTTGTATGCATTTTCTACTAATTTGGTTTTAATTGCTTCCGTTCCTGAATAAATGGATAGAATAGTGGCCACGGAAACAGCTATTGTAACTACCAGCAGAAACAACCAGTTTTTCCGAGATAGCAGCAAACGAATTGACAATTTAAACATGTTCCCCATTCTCCTTCAGTACTCCATCATGCATGGTATATAGATAATGAGGAATGCGAATTAACTTTTGTTCGTGGGTAACAATAACAAGAGCAACGTCCTTCATTGTACTTAAATTTATTAAAACATCCATCATCTTCTCGGTAGTTTTCTGATCAAGATTCCCCGTGGGCTCATCAGCAAAGATAATTTCCGGAGATGTAATTATTGCCCTTGCTATCGCAACTCTTTGTTGCTCTCCACCAGATAAATAATTGGGGTATTTATCCAAGTGAGAATAAATATCTAACTCTCTAGCAATTTCTTCTGTACGCAGCTCATTATTTTGAACATTTAAAAAGTGTAACGGTAATTCTATGTTTTCCCTTACTGTAAATTCAGGAATTAAGTGAAACGCTTGAAATACAAACCCAAAGGAATTTCCTCTAATTTTCGCTTGTTCTGTTTCAGGCAATATATATAGTGATTTATTTTTATAAAAGACACTCCCTTGACTAGGCGGTTCTATACCGCCTAACATACTTAAAAGTGTTGATTTCCCGGATCCGCTCTTTCCTTCGATGACATGGATTTCTCCTTTGTTAATAGATATAGAGGTTGATTTAACCACATTACTAGCATTGCTATTATAAAACTTACTAATTCTTTCCGCTCGTAATAAACAGTTCAAATGCCCTACCTCCAATTTCAACTCATTTTTACTAGCAAATAGTATTAGATATCAAACATTTCAATAAAAAATGATTATTCTCACCAAATAATATATTATTTGGTATAATATGGTCAACAGGCCTGTTATAAAAATTTAAAACACATGAAGTTGAACGTTAAAAGATTCATAGTCTTATCCGCTTTATTTATACTAATTTTAACACCTATAACAGTTAGTGCTTATTCAAAGTCTTATTCCTTTGATATAGCTCACCGTGTTCAGGGGAAAACTAAGTTCAATTTAAAAGCCAAAACAACGAGCACTGAAGTAAAAGGTGATACGTATACTGCTAATGGGAAAAAGAAAAAGAGTAAGTCCTCTTATAAAGTATATTTAAATAAAGGCTTATCATCAAAAGCAACAACAAACATCCCAGCTAATGGTTTATACTATAAACGTAACTTTGGTAAAACAAAAAAAGGAACCTATACAGTCGAAGTAATAAAGACAAAAAAAGGTGATTATGGTGATAGAATAAAGGGAAACGGTAAGATTATACAATAAAAACAGAAGGAGGTTGGGACATAACAAAAAGGTTTGCTTAAAAGACGAACGATAATTGAAAATAGAGGAAGGCCTAGGCGAGACCCCGGATTGCAAAGCAACCGTAGGCTCGCCAGCCGCCCACGGAAAGCGGAGTATATTTCTGAAGCGGTTTTCAAAAGCCAATTGATTCGGATTTATCTTTTGATTAAATACTTTTGTCTCAACCTCACACCGTAAAAGAGAAAGGAAGGTTACCATGTTTTGGATAACTGATATTTTTTTATACATACTCTTACCTGGAATCGCCATATACGCATTATTTCGGTTACTACTCATGTATAAATATAAATTGAACTTACGTAGTGAAATACGAAACTTGACTATTTATCTATATTTATTAGGTTTTACCTTTATTGTATGGTTAACGCCAGCTCCTGATTTTGGCTATTTACCGATTAATCTAGTTCCTTTTAAAACAATAATGGAACTATTTAGCAATGATTTATCTTTTTATATTATTGCCAGTAATTTATTCGGAAATATTATCTTAACTTTACCTATCGGGATATTTATTGTTTACAAATGGAAACAGATAAAATTTTTAAATCTACTATGTATTGGTTTAGCTGTTCCAATTATGATTGAATCCATTCAATATATCCTCTATTACATTGGATATGGGAGCAGATCTATAGATATAGATGATGTTATTTTAAATATGACGGGAATACTAATTGGCTATTACCTATCACGATGGGCATTCCATTTATATCAAATGAAGAAAAACTCTAAGCAGCCAATTAACTCCGCTATGAAAGGAAGGGGTTAACCTTCCTTCTATTACTTAATAAAGCGAGGGTTTCTTTTGCTCACACGGATGGTTAAATGAACAATCGGTTATTTGACTTACAGTTGGATCCCACCAAGCTTTTCCTCCTAGATTTCACCTCGTGGCCTGAAAGAGCAGATCTTACTGCCAGTTACATGCGGTATAAATTAGTACTTGATGTCCGTCTAAATTCATGACAACATCCTTGATCGAGATGGGTGTAGCTAAAAAGCGATCTTACGATGAAAAGAAAAACAATAATCCTGCAATCCTGTTTTTTTCATACCTGAGATTCCTTATCCTTTCTCTTCTTTCGCTATTAACCTTTCTAGCTTCCCTGCTTTTTCCGCTGTCTAAGCTCTTTAAAAAAATCCTTCAACAAATTAGCACATTCTGTTTCTAAGATTCCTGCTGTTATTTCTGCTTGATGATTAAATCGATCATCATTTAGCAAGTTGAGCAGTGTCCCCGCGCAGCCTGCCTTTGGATCTTTTGCCCCATAGACGACCCGTTTTATACGTGACTGAACAATTGCACCAGCACACATCGGGCACGGCTCTAATGTTACATATAATGTGCAATCCTCTAAGCGCCAGCTGCCAATCTTTTGATTCGCTTGTTGGATGACGAGCAATTCCGCATGTGCTAACGTGCTTTGGGAAGTCTCCCGAAGATTATAGGCTCTAGCAATGATTTCATTTTTATATACAATGCTGGCTCCGATGGGAACTTCATTTTTTTCAGCAGCTTTTTTTGCCTCTTGAATGGCGATCTGCATCATTTTTTCATCAAACAATTTCATCACAACATTTCATTCGTAGTTTGAAAAATAGAGATTAGGAAATAATTATTAAAAGAACGAACTATATTTTCCATGTAAATATAATCGTTTTTTAAGGTTGTACTAATTTAGAGCCAGCAAATCTTTGACACAACTATTACTAAGCTGTCACTCATATTTACAACATAAAAATTCTTTCAACATCAAAACAGCGTTTATACTAATGTTTATCGAACAAAAAATGATAGATGGATGATATATCTTGCTACAGCATCAGTTGCAGCCGAAGTACCTCGGAACCTAAGCTTTATATCCTTCATTGTACGTTACTAGCATATACATTCTAAGGAACTATCATACTAGAAACGATAGGTGTTAAACACTTGTTCACTAAGAATGTACAACGAATAGGTTGTATAAGACGAGACTATTTCGACGAGCTAATCTTTAGAGCAGTCACTCAGCTGACGTTCCGTTTGGCACAGGTGACTCTCTACTAGCAATATATTTGTACATTCCATTTGCTACTTCATCCCTAAACTTTTTACTTACTTACATCAAAAAATCGATGTATTATTCTAAGCTAAGAAAGGAGCAAACGGATTGGATTCATCATTAAACCGCACAACTGTTCTATTTGTAGATATTATTAATGATTTTAACTTTAATGGTGGGGATAAATTATTAGCTAATACAAAGGAAATACTTCCCCATCTCATTTCTCTAAGAACCTTTGCCATAGAAAATCAGTTGCCTATTATTTATGTTAATGACCATTACGGCATTTGGCAAGCCGACTTTCAAAAAATTATTGATTATTGTTATAATGACCAAAATAAAGAAATTATCACATCAATACAACCGAGTAATCATGACTATTTTTTAATTAAACCGCAGCACTCTGCTTTTTTTCAAACCCCTTTACAATCCTTGTTATCCGAATTAGGAAGGGATCATCTAATAATGGCTGGAATTGCTGGCGATATTTGTATTTTATTTACAGCGAAAGATGCCTATATGTACGGCTATCATATGCACATACCGAAAAACTGTATGGCTTCTGAAGAAAAAGACAATAATGATTACGCCTTATATTTATTACATTCTGTGATGAAGGCAGATATTAAACCAATATAATTAGCATAACCACCCTCTTCTTTTCATAAATTGAAAGTAGCATATTTTATGAAAGGAGGAGATTTTTTGCAAATATATGTAGTAAAACCAGGAGACTCACTGTATACAATTGCAACTACATATAATACAACGACACAAGCATTGACTGACGCAAATGAGCTTGATGCTCCGGACAAACTTGTTGTCGGTCAAGCCTTAGTAATCCCTATCATTGGTCAATATTACTTTACTCAACCTGGAGATAGTTTATTTTCGGTTGCTCAAAAGTTCGGTATCTCTTATCAAGAGTTGGCTCGAGTTAACGCGATTCCCCCGGGTAATATTATTCCGGTTGGCTTTCGGCTTTATATCCCCCCGGCTCCAAAGCGACCAATTACGACCAATGCATATGTCGAACCAACGGGAAGTACCGTTTCGGATACATTGAAAAATTCAACTGCTAAAGCAGCTCCATATCTAACATACCTTGGAATTTTCAGCTATCGTGCTGGACGAGATGGAAGCTTGACACCTCCACCTTTAGACGGCTTAGCTGAAATTGCTGAGCGAAATCGGACAGCTAAAATGCTCGTTATAACAAATCTCGAAGGCGGACAATTCAGTGCAGAGCTAGGGCATATTATTCTTACCGTACAAAGTGTGCAAAATACGTTATTAGATAACATTATTAATACAGCAACTTCTGGAAAATACAAAGATGTGCATTTTGATTTCGAATTTTTACCTAGTAATGATCGCGAAGCATACAATGCTTTTTTACGAAAAGCTAAACAGCGTCTGTCACAAGCAGGACTATTAATGTCAACCGCTTTAGCACCAAAGACTAGTGCCGCACAGACCGGGCAATGGTATGAAGCACATGATTACGCGGTTCACGGAGAAGTTGCTGATTTTGTTGTATTAATGACTTACGAGTGGGGATATAGTTACGGACCACCATTAGCAGTGTCACCCATTGATGAAGTCCGAAAAGTTGTTGATTATGCACTTACTGTAATACCTGCTAATAAAATTTTATTAGGACAAAATTTATATGGTTATGATTGGACATTGCCTTATGTAGCCGATGAGGGAAAGCCTGCCCAAGCAATAAGTCCACAACGTGCGATTCAAATTGCAAGAGAAAATAATGTAGAGATTAAGTTTGATCAAGGAGCACAAGCGCCATTTTTTATTTATACAGATACACAAGGGACGCGGCATGAGGTCTGGTTTGAAGATGCACGATCCATTCAAGCCAAGTTTGATTTAATTAAAGAATTAAACCTATTAGGAATATCTTATTGGAAGCTCGGCTTAGCATTTCCACAAAATTGGCTTCTTTTACAAGATCAATTTACAATTACCAAAGTAGAATGATAGCTTCTTTTCTATTGATACTTAAAACATGGCACGTTCTTTTGGAAAACGTTTCATAAAGAACCCCCTAACTTTTTTAGCTTAGGGGGCTCACTGTCATTATTTTAAGACATCTAACGCTTCACGATTAAATGCTGGGATATCATCTGGTTGTCGACTTGTAACTAACTGATTTTGACAAATAACTACTTCCTCATCCACTACTTGAGCACCAGCATACTCCATATCAACTTGAATGGATTTATAACCAGTTGCTTTTCTTCCTTCTAACGTTTTAGCCGTAATTAGTAACTGTGGACCATGACAAATAGCAAATACCGGTTTCTTTTCATCCATAAAATGCTTAGCAAATGTAACAAATCGATCATCCGCTCGTAGGATATCCGGAGAAAATCCGCCTGGGATAAATAGTGCATCAAAATCATTTGGGTTTACATCATCAATTCCATAATCGATTGTAACAGTAGCTTGTTTATTCTTACCCGTTACTTGTTTTCCCTTTTCTTTTTCTATGGTGACAACTTCATGCCCCGCATCCTTAAACGCTTTTACTGGATCCGTATACTCGACATCTTCAAACATGTCGGTAATCACTGTTGCGATTTTTTTACCCATTGTCGATTCACTCCTTTAAAAAATAATACATAATTACATATTCCCAAAGCCAGCTTACTTAAACATTAAATCCCCATCAGCTTGCGAAGCTCCTCTTCATTATTAATTAAATCCTTCAATGTATATTCATCAAGTACGTTAAAAAAAGCAATTAATGCCTTATTTAATACATGCTTTAAAGTACAAGCAGGAGAGATGACACAATGATTAGTTCCTTTATCAAAACACTCCAGTAATTCAAAATCCGCTTCAAGTATACGAATCAGCTTTCCAATATTGATTTCTTCTGCTGGTTTGGCTAACCGAATTCCTCCATTTCTTCCTCTAATGGATTCAATGAAACCCATCTTAGCCAATTCATGAACGACCTTTCGCAAATGCTCTTGAGATATATGATAAACAGCAGAAATTTCTTTAATTGTAGCTAATTCCTTATCCGATTTCATTCCGGTAAGAATTAAAACTCGGAGTGCATAATCTGTATATTTTTTAAGGTTCATTTATTTCCCCCACTCTCGCTCGTTTCACAATATTGTAACACAAAAGGTTTAAATTCCGGTTTTATTAATATTTTAATATTATACAATAAAGATGTATTTAAAATACATCTTTATTGTATGGGAGGAATTTTTCGTTATGGAAATAACATCAACGGCTTTAGATGAACAAACAAAACAATTGATCAAAGCTACAGTACCAATTCTGCAAAAACATGGGACGGCAATTACAAAGCGATTTTATCACCTTATGTTAAGCAATCATCCGGAATTAAAGAATATATTTAACCAAACAAATCAGCGTAGAGGGGATCAACCTGCAGCGCTAGCAAATACGGTATATGCTGCAGCAGCAAATATAGATAATTTACAAACGATCTTACCCCATGTTTATCAAATTGCCCATAAACATAAAAGTCTACAGGTTCGACCAAATCAATATCCAATTGTCGGAAAGTATTTATTATTAGCGATGAAAGACGTTTTAGGAGAGGTAGCCAGTGACGATGTTATAACTGCATGGGAAAAAGCTTATGGAGTCATCGCAAATATTTTTATTCAAGTAGAAAAGCAATTGTATGATGAAACTCAACAAGAAAAAGGCGGTTGGGCAGGGTTCCGTGATTTTAAAGTTGTGAAAAAAACAAAAGAGAGCGATGTCATTACTTCTTTTTATTTACAGCCTATTGATGGATTACCTTTTCCTACCTTCACTCCGGGACAATATTTAACCGTTAAAGCAGAAATACCAGGCGAACCTTATACTCATCTCCGCCAATACAGCCTGTCTACAGCTCCAGGTAAAGACTATTATCGGATTAGTGTAAAGCGTGAGGATAAAACCGATCATTCCCCAGGAGGCATTGTTTCAAACTTTTTGCATTCTTCTATTACCGAAGGAAGTATCTTACCAATTAGCGCTCCAGCCGGTTATTTCACTCTTGACCTTGATGATACAAGACCTCTTGTATTAATTAGTGGTGGTGTTGGGTTAACACCGATGATGAGCATGCTGGAAACCGTTATTAACGAACAACCAACACGTGAAGTTATTTTTATTCATACGGCAAAATCTAGTAAATACCATGCTATGAAAGATAAAGTAGCTACTATTAGCAAACAAAATGAACAGGTTTTAAATTATACGATATATAGTAAGCCTGAAGAAATTGATAAATATGATCTAAGCGGTCATATTAGCTGTGAGTGGCTGAAAACAATTATTCCTAGTACAGATGCCAGCTTTTATTTCTGTGGACCAAAGGAATTTATGAAAACGACGCATCTTATTCTCAAACAACTAAAGGTAGATGATAGTGATATTCATTATGAAATATTCGGTCCTTTAGAGGATATTACAGCATCGTAAAATACTTTTTTGCAAAGTAACAGGTTTAAAAATACCCATCATAGGACGACATCTCAGGTGACTTAGATTAATATAACTGCTAATCAGTGGAAGTGTTTTTCACTTCCACTGACTGAAGTTTACGTTTTTATTGCTTTTGAACTACTACTTGAATAACATGACATAATCCGGAATGACGTATTCCCTCATGACGCTCTGCTTCGCCATAATAAAAATGAATCCATTTTTGTTCACGAAGCCATGTTAATAAATCAATAGGATTATATAGCATTGCCGTTTCTTTTGGACCACCAGTCCGATATGCTAATTGATCCTCTGAATAGACTTCTAAGATCAGATAACCACCTGTTTTTACGGAGGCTAACATATTATGAATCAAAAATCGTTGCTTTTCTCTCGGAACATGTCCAAATACCATTACCGCTGCATCATATTTATTCACAGGTACAATTTCTTTCGTAAGGTCCTTTTGCTCAACCTGTACGGATACGCCTTTTTCCTTAGCCAACTGCTGAGCTTTCTTAAGCCCTACGCTAGACTGATCATAAGCTATAACATCATGTCCTAATTCTGCTAAATAAACTGCATTTCTTCCTTCTCCTTCTGCAAAACAGGCAACCGTGGAGCGCGAATTTAATCGATTGCTCATCACCTGAACAAATCGATTTGCCTGTTTACCATAAACGAATGCTTTATCAGAATAGCTGTTATCCCAAAATTTCTCTGACATTCCCATCCCTCACTTTAATTATACATACAATGCCTGTCCTTTATCTGGATTAATAAAGTGTCCATAAACGTAACCAATACCTAAATTTGCCGCCGGATCACCCAATCCTAAGTTATACGGACTGGGGAATTTCCTTCGTTCTTGGTGCAGCACGAATCCTCCTTTTTCCCTATTTTCTCTTATTTGAAGACAGATGAAAACATAAATGCTTGTAGTATGTGTTAAAAAAGGATAAATAGACTTCAGAGTCATTTTTGAGTAGGGTCAAATAAATACTACATAAACAACGAAAAAACAAGCGCTCTATGTTTGTCTATATCTTTAACACATTAGTTAGAGGAATCTCTTTTCAAAAAATGTCCACGTTGTAAAAACCCAGTAACAAAACGCCAACCTCTATCCTAGAACAGCCAGCTTTTAGTTCCTTATACAATTTTACAACTAAACATATAAGCAAAAACGAGACAACACCGGCGGCAAAAGCTTGGTGGTTGCCTCGTTTTCCTTCAATTATGCTTCTAAAGTAGAAGTATCTCCAGTTGGTAATCCAAGTTCCCATGATTTTAATAAACGTCGCATAATTTTACCACTGCGTGTTTTAGGAATCGTATCTCTTACTTCCAATTCACGCGGAGCCGCATGAGCACTTAATCCTGTTCTAACAAATTGCCGGATTTCTTCCCGCAGATCTTCTGAATTCTCATAACCATCATTTAAGGTAATAAACGCCTTAATTATTTCTCCTCGCTCCGGATGAGGCTTTCCAATAACGCCAGCTTCAGCCACAGCCGGATGTTCAATTAATTTACTCTCTACTTCAAACGGTCCGACACGTTCACCTGATGTAATAATCACATCATCTACACGTCCTTGGAACCAGAAATAACCATCTTCATCTTGATAAGCACTGTCACCGGAAATATACCAGTCTTTAATAAAGTAGCTTTCATATTTTCCAGGATTATTCCAGATTGTCCGCATCATTGCCGGCCATCCCTTTTTAATCGCTAAATTACCCATTTGATAGGGTTCTAATTCATTTCCTTCATTATCAACAATACTTGCCTCAACACCCGGTATAGGTTTACCCATAGATCCAGAGCGTATTTCTAGGGAAGGAAAGTTAACAATTAGTTGTGCACCCGTTTCTGTCATCCACCATGTATCATGAATTCGCAAATTAAATGCGTTCAAACCCCACATAAATACTTCTGGATTTAATGGCTCACCAACACTTAGAATATGACGTAAGGACGAAAGATCGTATTGTTTTACCATGGCCTCGCCTACACTTGCTAACTTACGCAAAGCTGTTGGGGCTGTATACCAAACAGTCACGTTATGCTTTTCTATCGTTCCATACCAATCATCTGGTGTAAATCTGCCTCCACGAACAACATTGGTTACTCCATGTAACCAAGGAGCGAAAATTCCATAACTCGTTCCGGTAACCCAACCTGGATCAGCTGTACACCAATATACATCATCTTCTTTTAAATCCAACACCCATTTTCCTGTAATATAATGCTGAATCATCGCATGATGTACATGATAAACACCTTTTGGCTTTCCAGTAGAACCAGAAGTATAATGAAGCAGCATCCCATCTTCCAAATCCACCCACTCTATTTTTGTTTCACTCGACGCCGCTTCCATTTCTTGCTTATAATCAATATATTTGTCTTCTGTTTCTCCAAGTTCACTAACAAGTATAATTTTTTCTAAATCAGGCAAATCACTCTGAGGTACACGATACAATAGTTCTGGAGTTGTAATCAGCATTTTTGCTGCACTATCTTGAAGCCGGTCTCGAACCGCTTGTTCCATAAATGCTTCAAATAAAGGTCCAGCAATTGCACCAACCTTTAAAATTCCAAGGAATGAAATATAGAATTCCGGACTTCTAGGCATAAATAGAAAAACTCGATCCCCTTTATTAATTCCATACTTTCGAAGTACATTGGCAAACTTATTACTTCCATTGCGAAGATCGTTAAATGTAAGATTTTCTTCACGGTCAGGAGAAGAATATAATAATGCGATCTGATCACTTTTATCAGGATTTTCAGCGTGCCGATCGATTGCTTCATATGCCATATTTACGTTGCCTGTTTCATGCCACGAAAACTTTTCATTTACTTGATCCCAAGAAAACGTTTCTCTCATTTTTTCATAGTCTTGGAGATTAAAATTCCCTTCTTTAGCAGGTATTTTTTTTACTTTCATCCAATCACCTCGTATTAAGAATTGATATCGGTTACAATGGGAGTCAATCTTTTTGGTTGTTCCCTCCAGACTTTTTCACTTGCAATGAGACCTTACATTTAAAACACCTTTTTAGATCTCACAAATGAAAACGCTTAATAAATAGTTAATTTAAAATGGTGAAAATTTTTTATTTAACTATTATTTAGTTTAGAATATTTTATGACAATTTTAAAGTAATATTTTTTAAAAAATATACAAAATGATCAGATTAATCTTGTTAAGAAGTCTTGTTTATTTTACAAATACAAATATGCATATATGAAACACGCCTAATATAGACGTGTTTTTATTAGGTTAAGCTGTTTGCTCAACTTGATTATCACTTTTTCGTTTTTCATCTTCTGAAATAATATATGCGCAAACGGCATCCCCAGTAATATTTAAAGAAGTACGTAGCATATCTAGTAATCTATCAACACCAATTATTAAGGCAATTCCATCAACTGGTAAGCCTACTTGCTTCAGAACCATCGCCAACATAATTAATCCCACACCAGGTACTCCAGCTGTTCCAATACTGGCAAGTGTAGCTGTTAAAACTACCATAAGCATTTGACTTAAACCTAACGGCTCAGCATAAACTTGAGCAATAAAGACCGTTGCAACAGCTTGCATAATTGCCGTACCATCCATATTTATCGTCGCTCCAAGCGGCTGTACAAAGCTGCTAATAGACTTTTTAACACCAAGTCTTTCTTGGGCCATTTTCATTGCAACCGGTAAAGCAGCATTTGAACTGGAAGTACTAAAAGCTACCGACATTGCGGGAAAAAACTGTTTATAAAAATTTATTGGACTTGCTTTTCCTAATACTTTAATAGCAATTCCATACGTGATTAAACCATGTAGTATAAGTGATAAAATGACCGCTACCATATACATAACCATCTGACCTAATGCGTCTAGTCCTGCTTCACCAACTGCTGAGGCAATTAGTGCAAACGCTCCATAAGGCGCCGTTTTCATGATCCCATTAACTAGAAATACTAATATATCATTTGCCTGCTCAAATAAGTTACGAATTCCTCTTGTTTTATTGCCAAGCGCTGCTAATGCCACACCAATAAATATAGCAAAAGCAATTATTTGTAACATATTTCCTGTGGACATCGCTTCAATTGGGTTTTTCGGAATAATTTGAACTAATGTGTCCATGATTGGTGGAGCTGCTGCTTCTTCATAGGATACATTGCTGGTATCAAATGTTCCTGCTTTACCAGGCTCTAACACAACCCCTATTCCAAGACCAATAACAAGAGCGATAGCAGTTGTAATTAAATAAAATGCAACTGTTTTAATTCCTATTTTCCCCAATTTAGATGGATCTCCTAACCCAACGGTTCCCAGCACGATGGAAACAAACACGATTGGTACTACGATCATCATAATCAAGCTTAAAAATATTTCTCCAACTGGGTTCAATGCATACGTATCAATTGCAGAAAATACATTATTAGGGACAAAGGTTAAACCAACACCTGCAACTACACCCAATATTAAGGCAATCAAAATTTTCTTGGTAAGACTCATAAGCATCGTCCTTTCTTGTTGTTTCGTTGTTATGATATAAGTTAAATTGGTTGTTAAAAGCAGTGGAAACAGAATGTTAGAAGAGGGCAAAAATTCTAACTACATAAAATTTTCGCTTAATATCCTGTAAAAAAACCTTATTAATTCGCATAGTATACATATACTGTGCATAATATTCTAACATTCACTTTTCCTTTTTTATCGATTTTTAAACAACCGTGGCATACGATTATAGTAGATAGTGGAATCAAGAAATGAAATAAATTGTAGTTTTTTGTAAAGGTTAGGACAATTTTTTAGAGTTGCTTTTCTATTTTAACACTTTCTTTGACGAATGAATAGACCTATTTTTTGGGGAATCTGTATTCTTCATAATAAACACACCTGTACTTTAAGTTATTAAAAGCTGCAAATTCGTTGATTTTACTTAATTTATAAGTATTAGTTCACAATTGATCATATCCATAAAAATTTTTTAGCTTTGTTAAGTTTCACGTGAAACTATGATATAGGTTACAGAAAATTTATTTAAATTGGCTAGGAAGAAAAGAATGATCACACATATACCTCTTATGGATATGCCGGCAAGAGAGTATCCAAGGAATATGAAATCATTAACTACTGAAGAACAAAAAGCTTTAGCAAGAGTAATTAGTAATACTATTTTATAACACACCATTATCCTGTCTTAGCTTGGATTTTGTTTTTATCATGAATTATCGTCGAGGGAAATTAGTTTAATAAAAATCAGTCATATTAATTTAGGGAGGAAATGTATTTATATCAATGATAGACCTCCTGTATACTTAACAGATCAGGATTTATTAATTCTTCAGAGATATGCAGAAGAATGGCGGAAATTAAAAATGTTGATAAAAAAACTTATCTATTCGTTACTATCGCACATACTTATAAAGATAAACCAGTTAGCAAAGGATTTATAAATCGATATGTAAAAGAACTTACTGGTCATACACCCAAGAAATTACGTATTTCTTGTTTTAGCGCTTTTTCAGCTATGTATGGATCACAGTATCTTATTGATGCTTTTGGATTATCATTAAAACAATCTTCAAGGTATGGAAAGACGAAGAATTTTTAGTTGAAAAAGAAATACGTGAACAACGAGAAGAGTTTTTAGAATATAGTACCAAGCTAAACTGTTGAAAATAACATTAGTGAATTCAAGAAATGGATCTCATTGATTAAATATATAATAAATTGTATATTCATGACTAATAAAGGAGGGAAGCCGGACAAGAGCCAAGATAGGCTAATCCCAGGGTAGAACAGACGGGTACACCTTAATCTTTTTTATTTCTGTGGACTTTTTATCAAAAACAGCTGGCATCTGGACTATACCTTCTTCTTTTTTACTCATAGTTCTAGTTTATCTTATTTTTAGTGTTCAAGCCTATGGATACATTATAATGACATTAATATTTTTTCTATTATTTTTGATGTATCATTTTTTTCAAGATACTTATCAAATTCCTCTAACCGTTCGTTGAAATCCGATAAACCGTTCATTAATATATCGGTTATCCTATCCTCTACGTTACTTGATGAATTCCAATTATCCAAATGAAATATTAACCCTTGACTTTTCAAATAGCTTAAATTGAATTCCTCTTGACCAGGTAACGCTTCACACACAAAGATAGGAAGCCTTTTCGATAGACATTCGGTAATCGTTACACCCCCAGGTTTCGAAATAATCGCATCTGCTTCATCGTATAATTGATTCATTTTTTCTTTTGAACTTAGATAAGGAAGTGGCTTAATTTGTGGATTGTTTAGACGCTCTATATATTGAAACAATATTTCGTTTTTTCCACAAAGTACTTTATATTGAATAGAACCTGAGGGATTTAAAGTTTGCAGCAGTTGCTGAATAGAACCAGCACCCATATTACCTCCACTTATCAAAATATTTAATTGATCATTACTTCTAGAAGTTTTCTTTTCCTTTCTGAATACTGAATCAATGGGGATTCCTGTTACAAAGATTTGATCCGGTTTTATTCCTTGCATTACCAACTTCTGCTTGATGTGTAAACTTGGTACAAAATGATAGTTGATATGTTCAACTCCCCACAAATCATTTATAAAGTAATCGGTGTAAACATTAATAACTGGTCCACTCCATAAATTCTCTTTTTTCAAATGGTTTAGAAGGTAAGATGGTAGAGCATGCGTACAAATAATTACATCTGGTTTGATTTGTTTAATTAAATCTCTAATTTTTTTCAAAAATAAGACTTCATAGATGTAATAACGTTTTTTGCTTTGCTTTCCTTTTACTACAGCTTTATAAATTTTGCTATAGACTCCTGGAAGTTTATAAATACATTTTAAATAGATGGAGGAAGTGAACGTTTCTACCTTGCCATAGCAATGTGATAAAATTTCAACTTTTTCACAATTGTAATCATTTGATGATTGATGTAATTGATTTTTTATAGTGTCAGCAACTTGATGATGTCCTGAAGGGATTTGTAAAAAAGGCATAAATAAAATCCTGTACATCTCACTTTCGTCTCCTTTTAGTTTTAGTTTGTGAAACAAAAGAATTTTGATTCCTTATACCTGATTTTCCCAGTAATAGTTGAACATCGACTAATTAATAATAAAACTGTCACTTATATCATCTTGAGGGGTAATAGAATGAGTATTAACTTTAGAAAAACTCGATCCAATTTATTTCCATTTGGACAATTATGCGTGTCCGTTTAACAAAGTACAAAGGAAGAAAAGTAACGTCGGATGGTACAGAAATTAATAAAAATGATTTGCTTCTAAAAATTCATTTGCATAATATTAAAATATTAGGGCAAATCCAAGATTACGATAGTGAAGTTAGAAGAGCTTTAGCGATTTATAAGACTGTACAGGAATCACTCCCGGAAATTTCCCATTATATTCAAATAAAAGGGTATACGAATAAGATCAAGGGGTTAATTGGTATTACAATACTGCATAAAGGATGTAAGAAATTAGGGTTTGAAATTTATCCTATTCATAACCGATACCACAAACTGTTTAAACAAGTAGCTCTTTTACCTATTCATTTATTATCAAGCAATAAAATAAACAAAAAAATACCATCCCCTTTATTTATTCATGTCAAAGGATGGGCTATTTGACAAATATGAGAGGGTTTAATGAAGCGCTAATCCCGTATTGAAAGACAGTAAGACGCTAATTTTGAGGGAATAGTCAAACTGCGAATCTTCAACTAATATTCTGTAGAGAAAAGTACCCTAGAATGAACTTCCACCTCTTTATCCGTATATTACAACTAAAAATTCCACCTAAACTCTATTATAATGATGGAGAGGAGGGGAAAAGATGATATATTAAATGATCGCAATTTTTACTCTCCATCAACTAATACCACTTCATTACGCATACTTCATATTTCTGATATACATATTGAAAATATATCAATTACACCAGAACAGTTATTTACGAATTTGAAAGATCGACCAATTGATCTTATTGCCTTGACAGGGGATTTCCTCGATCGAAAACGAAGCATTCCAAAGCTTGTTCCTTATTTAGAAGCTCTAAATAAGTTGAACCCTGTTATGGGTCCTATGTTTTTTTCGGCAATCATGATTATGTTTTACGCGATTCAAATTTTAATCAGTTAAAAGAATTATTAAATAAACATGGATTTAAAACGATGCAAAATGAGCATGAAAGTTAGAGATTGACGGGAAACGTTTAAATATCATTGAGATTGATGATTTTAGCACAAATCGTAGTAACATAGATAAATCCTATAAGAAAATACAAAAAGGCTACAATCTAATTCTAATCCATGACCCGTTCTCACCATGCTAGACCATCATTTTGACTACCTTTTGTCTGGCCATCTTCATGGTGGACAAATACATTGCCCTAAACCATATCACCTTGTAAAAATGGGGAAATTAGTTCGAATGAACATGGTCAAAGGATTGCATTACCACGATGGTCAACCATTTTATATAAGTGAAGGACTAGGTCAAACAGGGGTAAACATACGAGTTGGAAGCCGTACAGAAATTACCTACCACGATTTGCAACTACATGCCAAGGTAGAAGAGAATAACGTAGAATTAAAAGAAGTTACAATAGAGGCTGGGACATAAGCAAATACTAAATAGCAAAAACCGAACAATTCATTTATAATTGTTCGGTTTGTTTGTGTTAAAAAAATTCCTATCATCGCTACGTCAAACTATTTCGCTTTCCGCGGGCACGGCCTCAGCTTCCTCGGAAAGCAAAGATCGCTTTCCTGCGGGATCTTCAGCTCGAGCTATTCCCGAGAGGAGTCTACATATTTTGACTACGCTAAAAACTTGCGTATACACAAGGACGATTTATTGTTCGTTTTTTAATCAGCTGTTTTAGTTATGTCCCAGCCTCTTTTATAATGTGTTTTAAATGGATGGTAACACCTGAAGAGACGTGATAAGTTACTTTCTATTTTAAAACTGGCCATTTACTGCATATTTTGATTATTATCTCCCATTAAATTACTTGCACCTTGCTGCAATTCATTCGTTAATTGTTGACTATTTTGGTTGTCCATCATATTCTGTAATGGTTTGGTTAATTGTTGAACGTTTTGATTGTTTAGCGTATTCGAAATAGTTTTAGGTAAATTTTGAAAGGTTCCATTTTGAATTCCTCTTGTAATCCCATAAATAACAGCTCCAGCAGCTCCAATTGTAAGCAGTGAAGTTATCATGCCACGGTTATTCATCGCATTCACCATCCTTCATACATTGTTATAAATTTGATTCTAAGATTCCTTTTAGAATCGGTTTTAGTTTTTATAAGTCGGTTAAAAAATATTCGGTCCTATGTTTTCCATATTTCCGTATCTATATGAAGTGATTGGGTAAAATGATGAATAATTACTTTCATTCAAATGAGGAGGTGCGCTTTTTTGATACTTAAGGTTATGACGTATAACATTCACCATGGTGTGGGTACGGATAAACAACTGGATTTGTCAAGAATTGCTGAAGTAATCGAAAAAAGTGATGCGGATATTATTGGCCTTAATGAAGTCGATAAACATTTTTCGAAGCGAAGCAACTATGAGGATCAAATCAGCTTTCTTGCCAATGAATTACATATGAACAAGGCTTTTGCTCCATCTGTTTCTTTAAAAACGAACGCGTCATCCTCCTCGAAAAGACAGTATGGAAATGCACTTTTGTCCAGATATCCAATCATTTATCAAGAGGTTTTTCATTTTAATTTTATTTCAGGCCTTGTTGAAGGAAGATCACTTTTGGATACATCAGTTGAAATAAATAATAAGCCGATAAAGGTTTATGTCACCCATTTGAGTGTTAATCCCTATCTTCATCATCTACAAACCAGTTACATGAAGCAAGTTATTCATAAAAAGTCTCAGCCGGTAGTCATGATGGGAGATTGGAATATGAGACCTGGATCAAGAGGGTGGAAGAAAATTCATCATACATACAAGGACGTATGGTATGAAACGAATCACAGACGTGGATACACATTTCCTTCTCACCATCCAAGATTAAGATTGGACTATATTTTTGTTAACCGAAAAATGGAGATTATCGAAGCAGAAGTCGTGAAACATCTACCACAAGCTTCTGATCACCTACCATTAAGAGCCCAGCTTCGTATTTAAGTGTTATTTTATCAAGTTTTTCTAAATATTTTTTTCCAAGTGTTCCATAATAAGAAAAAACTTCTGTTGAAAGGATAATTAAATATGACTTCAAAAGAATCACAACAAAAAAGAGTTATTCTCCTTATGATTGATACCTTGATAGATGATTCCATTCAAGCATCTGTAGAAAGAGATAAGGTTCCTGCTTTAAAATTTTTTATGGAACATGGGTATTATTACCCGAATGTTGTTAGTCCTTTTCCTACGATGTCTGTGAACGTTGACAGTACATTGTTAACAGGTGTATATTGTGATAAACATAAAGTTCCAGGATTAGTTTGGTTTAATAAAAAAGAAAACAGAATTGTGAATTATGGTAGCAGCAGTATAGAAATGTTTAAACTTGGAATCAGGCAAACCGTTTTAGATACGTTTTATAATTTAAATCACGAACATTTAAGCAGAGAAAAACTCACTATTCATGAGTCATTAAAAGAGAAGGGATATCAAACGGCATCTATAAATACACTATTATACAGAGGAAGTAAGAAACACAAATTGAAAATTCCATTCGTTTTATCTTACTTAACAGTTATGGATAAAGAATTAACTACGAATGTACCTGATATTTTTTCATATGGATTACTTGCTAAACGAACTTCCTCAGCTAAGAATTTGTTTGCTCTAAAAAAGTACGGGTTTAACGACAAGTTTTCCGTAAATGAATTGAATCATCTTATTAGTAATGATAATCTACCGCCTTTTACCCTTGTTTATCTTCCCGATTTTGATCAGCGTGTACATAAAAACGGGAGAACAGATATAAAAGGGCTTCAGAAAGTAGACAAACAATTACAGCGAATTTTAAATGAGTTTGATTCGTGGGAGGAGGCACTTGAAAATAATATTTGGATTATCCTTGGTGATAATGGCCAAGCAACGATAAAGAAAGATCGGAAAAAGGCTTTAATTCATTTACAAGAGCTATTAGCAGATTATCAAATTGTGAAGTTGAAAAGAGGTGTCACCTCTGAAGATGATATTGTACTTGGGGTTAATGAAAGAATGACTTATATATATTCTCTTCAACCAGAAAAGGTTCCTTTAGCAGACATTGTAAGCCGATTGAAGCAAGATAAACGAATAGACGTCATTGCCTTTCAAAACGGGAAAAAAATAACTGTTTTGTCAGGGATATATGATGGAGAACTTCATTTTCATCCAGATGGGGATCTTACGGATGATTATGGACAATCCTGGTTTATTGAGGGAAATTATGAGTTATTAAATATAGAAATTCGCAATAAAAAACTCATCTATAAGGATTATCCAGACCCGTTAGCAAGATTGTATGCTTCCCTTCATTCACATGATGGGAATTATATCGTGGCAAGCGCAAAACCTGGCTATGAATTTAAAGGGGAGGGTTCTCCGACTCACGTTGGCGGTGCTAGTCACGGAGGATTGCATAAACAGGATTCACTAGTTTCCATCATTATCTGCGGAACAAATTCCACCCCTAAATATTTACGAACGGTAGATTTGAAAGAATGGATTGAGTCATTAGTTTAGCTATAGAACAAATAGAGTAGATGGAGATATCATAATTTTAAAAGGAGTTTCCCCTATGATTTCTCCATCTCCATGTGCTGTCATCGGTGTATTGGACATAATTTTTAACTGTTTTGCTTTTAGTATGGTAACAGATGGATGAGTTACGTGTTTTCCTTTGAAAACAGAAGGAAATATCCGTAAAAGCTGCCATCTTGATATTTCTTTCACAATACAAATATCAAAAAGCTGATCGTCATTTTTTGCGTTAGGGCAAATCATCATTCCTCCTGCATAAAATGGTGAATTTGCAATGGCGATTAACCATACATTTTGATGTTTAGCAAGCTTTTGATCAATCTCCAAGTCGATATTTGTCGGCTTATAGTAAAATAAAACCTTCAGTACATTAATGATATAGGAGATACTGCCCATTCCCGCTAAATTCAGGATTTTTTTGTTTTGAGATTGATTGGTCTGCTGGGCTACTTGTCCATCAAAACCAATTCCCACAATTGTAGCAAAGAACTTATTGTTAATATTACCAACATCGATGATTTTTTGTTCCCCTTTTAGGACCCTTTCCAATGCTCTTTCATATTGGAGTGGGATACCCATTCCTCGGCAAAAATCATTTCCTGAACCTGCAGGAATAATTCCCAGTGGGATCTTAGAACCTACTAGTCCATTAATGATTTCATGTACCGTGCCATCTCCGCCAACCGCAATAATCGCTTTTACATCTTTTTTTTGTATGATTTCCTTTACTAATTCTGTTGCATGATGTGGACGTTCCGTAATAAATACATCAAAATCAATTTGGTTTTCTTGAAGTAAATTTTTGATTCGATACCAGATTTTTAAGGCCCTGCCACTTCCTGAAAGTTTATTCACAATAAAATAATACAATTTCATCACCTATTCTTTTAGATTAATTTTTAACAAATATATCCTTTATTTTTCATAAATATACTAATCTTCTTTGAGTTATTCTTCCTCTGGTGTGAATACATGAAGATAATTTGGAAGAACCTCAAATTCCATACTGTATACATCCACTTGATCTCCATCCAGATTTACAAATAAGTTATCAGGAATGGAGAAAGATGCTGAATGAACCTTGTAATAATTTAAAGGTGCAACGGTTTCGGTAAGATGAAGCATTTTAGCGAGTAAGGCAAAAAGTAGTTTCAATCGATTCGTATTTTTGCATGTAAGAAGGTGGAAATAACCATCATTAAGGTGTGTTGTCGTATTTTTATAAAGTAAATACTATAAGCTAATTCACCAAAGTAAGATTTAAGTAAAGGTGAAGTTTTATATGTAATATCTGTTAGCCAACCGGCTGCTGCAATGTTAGCATAATATTGGTTGCCAAACTTTCCGATATCAATACTTTTGGTTTTCCCTTTTTCGATAACGGATACGGCTTTTTCGATGTTAGAAGGAATACCAATGAATTTTGCAAATTCATTACTTGTCCCAAATGGGAATATCCCGACAGTCGGTCTATATTCCTGTTCCGCTAAATGCTGTAGTGTATCGTTAATTGTACCGTCTCCACCGGCAATAAAGATGGCATCCCAATTGTTTTCACATGCTTCTTGAATGGCATTTCCATTTTGTTTCATTTCGATAGAAGAGTGAACAGTAATTTCATAGCCTATATCATTCAGTTTTTTTATTAGCATATCGGTATATTTATGATTCTTCTTCTTACCTGAAACGGGATTGTAAATCATTAATGCTTGTTTATTCATCGTAACACCTCATTTACTATGACTCTAAACTTGTTTCAAGTTCCCTGCTCCTGTTCATAAGACCAGTCCATTTATTGAGGCAGATTGGTCTTGTCTTTCATCTAATTCTTCAAAAATGGTACTTGTATTTTTACTTAAATGCTCCTGATTTAAGTTATAAACATTGTCTTCCAGGACTTGGGCTCTACACCAAGTTTGAAATTTTCCATTGCACTACTTCCATAGTTCACTAAACGATTTTCCTCTGCATTGTACCAGACAAGTGCCGGGATTCGATGCTGATCAGCGTAAGTTCCTGTTAAAAGGGAGCTTGTCAATTGTTACTGACATGGTAGGATACGAACTTACAATTTGAGGAAAATACTGTCCATGTTCAGCTAAAAATGAGCTCGCCCTTCTTCCATGGCTTTTTGCAAAGGTTCATCCATAAGGGTATCGATAAGTAAAAATACAACAGGTTTAGAAGAAGAGGTAATAGTTAGATCCTCTAAATCATTTGTTGGCGTAGAAAAACCATACCAGTTAATCCGGCTAAAATCAGAGCTAAACCTATAAGCATTATAACTAATTTTTTCATCATACAACTATCATCCTTTTAGGAGATTTTCTATCGTTCAAATCTCTAATAGTATGGTTAAGAATTGTATTTTTTATTTATCGACTTACAGAAACTTAAATTATATGTATATAAAAAATCATTTTTGTGTAAATTATTAAAGATTGGACATCGAACATCTATGTAAATAAATACTTATAAGGAAGGAGTCTTTAATAAGAAAATGATTCAATTTGTTAAGAGGATTGCTGCAAACGTAAATCAAATGATTGTAGCGTTAATTGAATTTGATTATGATGAGGCTTTGAAAGAAATGGAAGAGAAAAGTATTAATCAAGAAAATCCTTATTTAAATGATGAAAAGTAAGGATTTTCACTTTATAGTCAAATCTTAAATAATTAGAAGTTCATTTGAAAACATACTGTTAATTAGTTGGTAAAGGAACGAGGTGATATAGGTTGAAAGAGTTGAAATTCGATTATACGTTACCACGCTATGCTTTTAGTAAAGTAGCAGGAAAATTCATGCCTTCCCAATATTGGAATTCAAAGTTTTCATGTTTACGATTTGGCGATGGACCAGAACCAAAGCTTCCGAATGAAAACTGGGTAAAGGTGAAAGTGAAGCTTGGAGGTATTTGTGGAAGTGACCTTAATCTCATCTTTCTACATGATAGCCCGGCAATTTCATCGTTTGCTTCGTTCCCCTTTACCATTGGTCATGAAATTGTTGGTGAAATTACAGAACTCGGTGCTCAAGTAAAGCAACTGAATATGGAGGAACGGGTTGTCATTGATCCCATTCTTTCATGTGAACCAAGAGGGTTTTCTGACCCTTGTCCGGCATGTCGTGAAGGGAATTTCAGTTTATGTGTACATAAAGCAGAGGGAAATATAGCACCAGGTTTATTAATTGGTTCCTGCAGGGACACAGGTGGTGGATGGAGTTCCTATGTCGTTGCTCATAGAAGCCAGGTATTTAAGCTCCCTGATGAAGTAGATGATTTAAATGGCGTCATGGTTGAACCTTTTAGCTGTGCCTTACATAGTGTTTTACAAAATCCTCCAAATAAAGAAGACACCGTTCTTGTGATCGGAGGAGGCGTGATTGGAATATGTGTGATCGCAGCTATCCGTTCACTAAATATTGATTGTAAAATTATTGCTTTGGTTAAACATGATATTCAAGCGGAGTTTGCTTCTAAATATGGGGCAGATGAAATTATTTTCTTACGTAAATCATTGTATACCAAGAATTTAGCTGAATCCCTTAGCGGAAAGGTGTTAAAGCCATTATTTGGTCCAGAAGTAATACAGGGTGGGGCTGATATTGTTTATGAATGTGTTGGAAGAAAGCAAAGTATCAATGATGGACTCCGTTTTTCGAGAAGCGGTGGAAAAGTTGTACTTGTAGGGCTTGCTGGAATTATTGATGGTATTGATTGGTCGATGGTATGGCTTAATGAGTTGGAAATCAAAGGAAGCTTTGCTTATAGTACAGAGGATTATCAGGGAAAGAGACTAAGAACGTTTGATATTGCAATCGAGTTAATGCGTCAAGGAAAAGTTGATCTTTCTTCATTAATTACACATCAATTCTCTCTTGAGGATTTTAAAACTGCTTTACATACAGCTGCAAATAAAGAAACTCGTGCAGCAATGAAAGTGGTATTTGAACCATAACATAAACACAATGACCGAATAAGGAGGAATAAAATTGAATCAATTCACAATAACAGGGAACATGAGCAGTCCTTTTATTACATGGTTTATGGAAGGATTAAAGGATAAATTTTCGACAGAAGGATACGAATATTGTCAAGAACCGGTAGATAATATCAAAGTTGTTTTTAATATTCTTGACAAGGAAAAACCACGTCCTTTTCGCCGTAAAGCACAAGCAACGTTTGTCATTTCGGTTATAGAAAGACATTTAGACAAACAGGAAATACAACCGAACAATAACTTTGAAGATGCCTATCCCTATTTAATAAGGTCCTTGTCAAACCATTTAATTTATATCCTACATAATCAAAGTCAAACATATATTTATTTTGTTACACCGGAACAAGGTTTTTATAAATTAGAGTATGAACCAGAAGAGACGGAGTCTTTCTTCCAAAAAGTTTATGAAAGGTTGGAACCTGTCGCCTCTTCTCAACTAGTCATTAATAATAACTTTAACGAAAATCTCCATGAAAGTTTATGGAATGGAAATAGACTAACTGAAAAAATGTACTTATCCGGTAAGAAATTGGATGCTATGAATCTTCTGCCTGCTCCGTTTCCTTTGGAGAATTATTTGACCTCACGTGATATGCGGCAGTTAAAAAAATTATACGGAATCGGTGGTTTGAGTTACGGTAATCTGAGTAGCAGGGAAGATGAGAAGCATTTCTGGATGAGTGCAAGCGGTGTCAATAAAGCGAATATGCGCAATATTGGGCAGGATATTTTATATATAACTGGGTTTAATGAGGGGAGTAATGCAATGGAAATTAGTGTTCCACCTAACATTACCCCAAAGAGAGCCTCTGTAGATGCAATTGAACATTGGATGATTTATAAAGAACATCCTGATGTAGGAGCGATTGTTCATATCCATGCATGGATGGATGGTATAAAAGCAACAGAGGTTAATTATCCTTGTGGAACCATACAATTAGCCGAGGCGGTATCGGACTTAGTACGCAATGCGGATTATCCTTCAAGGGCCGTCATTGGGTTGAAGAATCACGGTCTTACGATTACAGGTCATGATTTGGATGATATTTTTGAACGTATCGAAGGAAAAGTCGTTCAACAAGTACCTATGGTCTAACGGCGTTTCTATGTGAATTTTAATGAACATAACAATTACCATGATTATAAACTACGGAACAGGTTTTCAATAAATGCTTAGGGGTGCACCGAGTAATTGTAACATGTTCTATAGATTAATAAATGAGGATTTAAGTAGCGACGTTACCACGATATATGCAAAACTGGCAGAAATGGGGAATTCCTTCAGCTTCCATAAATTCCTTTGTCTATCGTGGTAATTCGCCACAACAATTACATATTCCTTGGTTACTGATCACTCTAAACCTTGAGGACGAGTGGACAACAAAGGATAACGTCTCAATAGTAGTATGGTTATGGTCTTTTGATAGAAAGTTAATATTATATTGGCTCAAAAGCATGCATTTATCTTGGTATGAACCCATCTATATACAATTAAGGTGTGGCTTATATGTTAAGTTTTATAGGAACGTTGATATTTATAGTACTAGTAACTACTATTGCCATTCGATTTATGGGTAAGTCAGCATTGTCCCACGACTTAACAGCTATATTTTTATTATCACGATAGCTATACAACCTATCGTGGTTAAGGGGATTAAACAAGCTTTAATCGGAATTGGAATCGTTATACTCATACATATGGTGTTTTATCAAAACTAAACTTCAATAGTATTTTTAATCATTTTGTTATCGGTGAACCGGCCATTTTAATTAAACACGGAAAACTAGTTAAATCGAATTTGAAAAAAATCATTTTCCTTTGTCAGAACTATTGTCAAGTATAGGTATCCAGATATCATTGATATTCAATATGCAATTCTTGAACCAAATGGTGAAATGAGTGTTTTGGCGAAAGAAGATAGTATACCTGCTACTCCTAAAATGTTAGATCAACAAGTGAAATATAAAGGATTACCTATTGCTGTTGTTACTTGAAGGTAAGGTCCAGCTACACAACTTGAATTTGATTCAAAAAGATGAACAATGGTTAAGGAGAGAACTAAAAGCTACTGGGTACTTTAGATTGGAAGACGTTTTTTATGCTACCGTTCGAGATACGGATCATTCTTTAAAAGTTGATAATGGATAGGGAATTCTTGGAGAAAGTTCAAGTCAATAGCACTGTATGAACCATTCAATACCAAACACTATAAAATATGGGAATATCTGAAAGTAACTCTTCAAAGTATTTAATTTATAAATCAAATTTTAATTGGATAAGGTATCCATATAATATCAAGGAGTGGCTATATGGAAACAAATATTGAAGCAATCGACCCAGTTGCAATCGACCTCGGTCCGATACAACTTCATTGGTACGCTGTTATCATTCTTTCTGGTGCACTACTTGGCCTGTGGGTCGCCATACGTGAAAGTGAGCGGCGCGGTCTTCCGAAAGAAACCTTTGTTGATCTCGCGTCTATTGGAATTCCAATTTCGATTATATTTGCACGAATTTATTACGTTATATTCGAATGGGAATATTATGTGGATCATCCTGGACAAATTATTGCCGTCTGGAAAGGCGGACTCGCTATACACGGTGTATTGATCGGAGCAATGTTAACGATGATTGTATTTGCAAAGGTACGAAACATTTCATTCTGGAAACTTGCCGATATTTTAGCACCAAGCCTTATTTTAGCTCAGGCAATTGGTCGCTGGGGGAACTTTATCAACCAGGAAGCACATGGTGGCCCAGTGACACGAGAATTTCTTATGAATTTGTATTTACCCGAATTTATCGTTAATCAGATGTACATAGACGAGATGTATTATCATCCTACATTTTTATATGAGTCTTTTTGGAATTTTAGCGGTTTTATCTTGTTGATGTTTCTCCGTCGCTCAAATTTAAGGCAAGGAGAGTTGTTTTTAATATATATTATGTACTACTCGTTTGGTCGTTTCTTTATCGAAGGTATGAGAACGGATAGCTTAATGTTAACGGAAAATTTACGAATGGCGCAATTCATTTCCGTCATTCTCATTCTCGCATCGATAATTATTATTTGGTACCGTCGAAAAAAGGGTATGCAGATATCCACTATATAGATAATAGTATAGGTTAACGTGCAATGCTCTCTTTTGGCTGAAAAAAATAACCATGTAACTCATTATATAAAGGTGGGAGTAGTATGTTTGAATTTGTTTAGAATTTTTTAATTAACAGGTAATGTCGACATTTACTTGCTCTTTAAAGAACTAGAGAAAGATGAAAAACGCTGTTAATGTTAATTATTGCCACGATTATGGACGTTCACAGCTATAAAATGATCAAACTTTTTTATGAAAACTTAACTTAAACCTGCTAGAGAAAAATCCATTTTGATCAATCTTTTCTCAAAATGGATTCTTTTTAATTACTGTAAAATAAGAATTTGTAGGATGCTTTTTGATTAAACTTTATTTTAAACCAACACTTTTAACACTACTTTTAGTCTTATTAGTTACCGGGATGCGTTGGTTGAAAATCAAATTGAGTATGTTTAGTTTGTACTTAACTTTTATTATGCGAACATACACTTTTCCATCCAACTTTTTTTCAATATCTTTTCTGAATTCATTTTCATTCTCCACTTCATCTAATTTAAAAAAAATTATTGAATCGTTACTCATAAAGCAAGCGTATATATTTCGTCACGTGCAGACTTTATAATATTAATAAACAGCATTTATCAGATGATTCTTTTTTGTCTGCTTTTTTAACCATATTAGAGTTAAATACCTATACAATAGTAGATTATTAGTTATTAAGTAGGAAGCAAAGATCTGAAACTATTTTGATAAAATCATATGATTATTTTAACAATATTTAAAAAATAAACTCGATAAAAATCTTTTAATCACATCAAAAGAGAAAGATAGCTGCTTAAGTTCCTCCAATTAAAGAAACTCATATTAGGAAGCAAAGGTTTATCAAAGGAAGTATTCAATCAGCTCTGTAATCCTCATATTTAAACTATATGGAAGCAACATCCATTAATAACAACAACTTTAAACCCTTATAACAAAGGAAAGAAGTATGGCCCACTTTAGAATGATGTTGACATCATCTTACAACTTCATTATCGTTAACATAAAACATTTATAGGTTAACAATAATAAAAAGGGCGGGAATGAACAATGTATTATCTATCTTTAGCAAATGAGGTTTTGGAAGGTTATTCATTAACAGAAAGGGAGGCATTATCTATATTACAATGTCCGGATGAAGATATTTTACCGTTATTACACAGTTCCTATTTCATCAGAAAACACTATTTTGGCAATAAAGTTAAACTAAATATGATTATAAATACTAAATCCGGAGCGTGTCCTGAAAATTGCGGGTATTGTGCTCAATCACGAGATTCTACACATCCTATCCAAAAATACAAAATGCTAGACAAAGATTCCATCGTACAAGGTGCAAAAAGAGCTCATCAATTAAAAGCTGGCACATATTGTATCGTTGCAAGCGGTCGAGGACCAACCAGTCGTGAATTAAATCATATTTCAAGTGCTGTTCAAGAAATTAAGGAAAATTATGATTTAAAAATATGTGCCTGTCTCGGAATACTAAAACCAGAACAAGCACAACAACTTAAAGGAGCTGGTGTAGATCGTTACAACCATAATATAAATACATCGAAAAATCATCATCCTAATATTACTACCAGCCATAGTTATCAAGACCGCGTTGAAACAATTAAGAAAATAAAAGTTGCACAAATATCTCCTTGTTCTGGAGTTATTGTTGGTATGAAAGAAACAAAACAAGATGTTATACAAATGGCATTTTCTCTAAAAGAATTAGACGTTGATTCCATTCCCGTGAATTTCCTCCATGCAATGGAAGGAACCAAATTAGAAGGTACTGATGAATTGAATCCATTATACTGCTTAAAAGTTCTTTGCCTATTTCGTTTTATTAATTCTACAAAAGAAATAAGGGTTTCAGGTGGACGTGAAGTCAACTTAAGAAGCGTGCAACCGCTTAGCTTATATCCAGCAAACTCGATCTTTATTGGAGATTATTTAACGACAGCTGGACAAACGGATACGAAAGATTATCAAATGATAGAAGATCTCGGATTTGAAATTGATTATGAGGAAATAGAAGTATCACGCATGTAACAAAAAAAGTTCAGGTGTTTAGTTTTAATACTTTACTTTTTTCAATACTAATTAACTGTCGTAAAAGGATAAACCGTACGTAATACTTATCCTTTTTACGACAGTATAGACATTACATTTCTAATTCAAAATCCTTAACATATGCTTTTGGCGTCAGAATCGCTTTACCATTAAAAGTGTCTAGTGGTTTCCCTTCTCGAACACGATGTGGTATATCTGGATTAGCTAGCGCCTGACGAGCAATTGCAATAAAATCTGCTTCACCTTTTGCAATAACAGCAGCCGCTTTTTTGGGATCGCCTAAGTTACCACAAGCAATGACAGGTTTTCCTGAAAATGTTTTAGCCGCTTCTGACATTGTCATCGTTCCTTCGCCAAATCCTGAAGTAGTTGCATCATCGTCTGAAATATGAATGTAGTCAACATTCGTTTTTCCCAGCTCGGAGAAAATTATTTCTGCATCTTTTTCCCCATCAGGCCACTTGTAGCTTTTATTGGTTGCTTTTAATTGGGAAATTCGAATACCTAAAATCATCGTCCCTCCAATAGCTTGATGGACTTCCTTAATCAGTTCTTTTAGCAATCTAACTCGATTTTCCATACTCCCGCCGTATTGATCGGTACGATGGTTACTAATCTCAGACAGAAATTCATCTAGTAAATAACCGTTAGCTCCATGCAATTCAACACCACTAAATCCGGCTGCTTTTGCATATTTAGCTGATTGCACAAAGCCCTGTTTTATTTCTTCGATTTCTTCAAGTGTCAACTCCTTAGCTTCCGGATAAGGTCCACTTCCATAATATATCTCGGCTTTATCTATTGGTGGAGTAAACGGCGATGGCGCTACAGTAACTTCTGTATAGTAATTCCCTTGTGTTTGTGCTCCCCCATGCATTAGTTGAGCAATCATTAGTGAACCATGCGACTTCACACTATCAACAATTGGCTTCCAAGCTGCGGCATGCTTCTCGGTCGCTAAACCACCTTGAAATTCATACGCTTGACTATATTTTGTATCAGGGTAGACACCTTCTGTAATAACTACAGCAAAACCACCTTTGGCAAATCGTTCGTAATAACGGTGTACCCGCTCATTCGGTGTCCCATCCTCATCAGAACTAACTCTTGTCATTGGAGCTAAAATATACCGGTTTTTCAACACATACGTACCAAGATATCCTTGATCAAATAGATTATTCATAAGCCTCACCTACTCTATTGTAGAATTATAAGAAAAATTTGTTATTTCACTCAAATTTATTTAAAATATTATTACATAAAACAGATTGGTTTACTATTATTTTACCTAGTTCCCCTGGTAATTATTAAAAACTATTATCCAATACATTTCAAAAGCTAAAATAGCGTTATTGAATCGTTCCCATTTTATAGCAGGTTAAAATTTAAAAAAGCTTAACTAAAAGGAGAAAAAAATGAAAGCCAAACTGGAAAAGTTATATAAAGGTCAATTATCTGAAGGACCAATTTGGGATAATGAGCAAAACAGACTATTATTTGTAGATATATTAAATAATAGACTAAATATTTATAGTCCAGATTCTAAGTCTTTGCACCATATTGAATTTCTAACAAATATTACTAGTGTAGCGAAAATAAATAATTCAAAACTTCTTTTAACAACTAGAAATAAACTAATACTATATGATGAGAACCAAAAAGAAACAAAAAACCTTCTTACTTTACCTATTCCAACCAATACCATTCGTTTTAATGATGGTAAGTGTGATCCATATAATCGTTTCTGGATAGGAACTATGAGTGAGATAGGAGAAACTGGTAAAGCAAACCTATATGTTATAAATAAACATGGAAATATAACCACAGCAAAAGAGGGATTAAGTATCTCTAAAGAAATGGCTTGGAATCAATCTGCCGATACAATGTACTTCATTGATACTCCAACTAAAAAAGTTATGGCCTTCCCATTCTCTATGGAAACAATTAAATTGATTAACGGGCGAGTTGTAATTGATTTGAATACAATTAATGGGGTGCCTGATGGTATGACCATTGATATAGATGATAGGTTATGGATTGCGCTTTGGGGTGGGTCACGAGTAGTATGCGTAGATCCAAAACTGGGAAAAATAGTTCCAGTCGATTTCCCTGCCAGTTTTAAATGTTACGAGTTGTGTTTTTGGTGGTAAAGATTTGCAAACGCTCTATATTACAACGGCAAGTGAATGCATATCCCATGACAGGACTGATTTAGAGAAGCTAGCAGGATCCCTGTTTTCCTATAAGTTACCAATTGCAGGAACAAAATCTAATTTATATAGATATAAGTTTAATAATAAGCATAGAAACACTCTTTATAGTGGTTAATGTCCCCCTAGAAAAGAGTGTTTTTATGCTTTTTACCATTTAATTTATTGCTTCAAGACACTTGCATTATCTGTTTGATTTTTTTTATTTTGTCTGCATCAAGCGAATTATCAAATGAATCATTAACTCGTACCCCTGAGCCAAAGTGGAAAGCTTGTGGCTTCAATTGATGATAAACATCTGTAAATGTTTCTGCTCTTAGGCCGTGGCCAACCATGATGGATAAATGCGTATCCTTTGCCAAATGAATTAATTGATTAAGCTGAGGAATGGCATCCGGAGCCTTATAATCACCGCCAGCAGTTAAAATCGTTGTAATTTGGTCATATTTTGCCAAGCATTCTAATGCTTCTAATTGATTACGAGCAAAATCGAATGCACGATGAAATGTCACTTCTAAACCATCTGCTATATCCAATAACTGCTTAATTACTTCCTCATCTACCGTTTGTTCTGGTGTCAAAGCACCAATAACAATTCCATTTGCACCAAGATTTTTTATCATTTCAATATCAGATTTCATTGTCTCTATATCATTTTTATTATAAACAAATGATTGACTATGAGGCCGCACCATAACATTAACCGAAATACTCACAGCCTCCATTGTCTTATTAATTAAACCGTAGCTAGGGGTTATGCCTAATTCAGTCATGGCAGGACTAAGTTCAATTCGATCTGCACCAAATTGCGCTGCATCCTTTACATCTGTTAAATTCGTTGCAATTACTTCTAAAAGCATTGATACCCTCTCCTTATTATAATCCTACCTATATCGTACCTGATTTAAAATAGATTTAACAGACCAATTGGATGCAATGTTCACCTTTTTCGTATGTTTAAATGAACATTATTTGAAAACTAGTGATTTCCTTAATAAAAACCTTTTTTCTGTACCAACCCACCAATCAATTAAGGTATTTTATTTTTAGCAAAATTACTATTGGTGCTATAATAAGCAGTCCTAGTAATCCCTACAACACCCAATCGGCAAGAAATTTTTCAACGATAGGCACAAAGATAATAGCTATTCCATAACAGATAGAAAATATACCCATTTCTTTAGTGAGTTGATTTTTGTTCCCTTTAAAAGTCGATTCATCATAACCAGTAAGAAGGATAAGCTGCTGTTTCTTCCAAATTAACCATCCAAACAATAAAAAAATCATCCCAATTAAACTAGATATAATTATGGACTGTAAAAATTCCAAGTCCGTAGGGATTTCACTCCTTTGTAATAATGCTAGCTCTTTTGGATTCTAAGACTTTACTAACCCCACTCAATAAGAAATTCAAAAATTCCTCAAGAAAGGATATATCCTATTTTTTAGTTTTAAACACATATTTAAAATAATCATACCATAGCTATTGTTTTTATTATCTAAATTCTTTTGCATTTATTTGCTCTTTTCGATACGATATGGTTTAATTACATGTAAATAGCTAAATATGTTGTTTCACTAGGGGAGCAATTTTATTGCTGAGAGAGGAAACTTGACCCTTTGAACCTGATCTAGTTCGCACTAGCGTAGGGAAGTGGAAATCGTTTGTAGGCACAAAACTATCATGATTGCTTACATAACCCATTCCTGCTTATCTAGTGAATGGGTTTTTAATTGCCACAAGTTACCCTCTCCAGCATTAAAATAATATAAGATTTGAGAGGAGCTTAAAACATGCAACCGTTATTTACAGACCGTTTATGGAAAAAGGTCGAACCAATTTGGAAGACCTATTTAGAACACCCTTTTGTCAAAGGCTTAGGCGAAGGTTGGCTGGATAAAGAGAAGTTTAAGCACTGGATGAAGCAGGATTACGTTTATTTAATTGAATATTCTCGTTTGTTTGCTTTAGGAAGTGCAAAAGCAACGGATTTAACAACGATGACTACTTTTGCCAACCTATTACATGGAACATTAAATATGGAAATGGATCTACATCGAAGCTATGCAAGCAAGTTTAATATTAGCGCACAAGAACTGGAAGAAACAGAAGCAGCAGCAACAACTACTGCTTATACAAGTTATATGCTAAACGTTTCTCAGCGTGGTGGGGTGGAAAATACAGTTGCCTCGGTACTAGCCTGTGCTTGGAGCTACAATTTTATTGGAAAAACATTAGCAACATGGCCAAATGCTTTAGAACATGAGTTTTACGGCAACTGGGTACAGATGTATTCTTCCGATGAATTTACGAAACTAGCAAATGATTGTATTGATTTAATAAATACGATCGCCAAAGATAAACCGGAACATGAACTTGCCATTTTAGAAGATATTGTTGTAAAAACAAGCTATTTTGAATATATGTTTTGGGATATGGCAGAAAATAAAGCGATGTGGCCTATTCCTAGTGCCGTTACGGTTTAAACTATCTCCCATATTGTCCTGCCCGAGGATGTATTCATCATGAACTTGCTTCTAACTGGTATGTTATAGAAGTAGGAACTTATGAATATAGAAATTAGCGCAGAAGGTCATATCATAATGGTAACTGCGCTTTTTATTTTTTAATAAAAAACGAAATTCATTATCCCTTAACAATTCTTCACTAATTTAAAAACCCATTCTTGCTCAGATCACGCAAAACTTTATTAACAACTAGTTAAGCTTAGACTTATTACAGCGAAAATGAACTCAACACTATACATAGAGCAAAAACGAAAAGCGTTTGATTGGCAACGTATACTGGAACTCCTGACGAGTAAAGAAAACGTGCCCCTGTAACAGGGGTATGCCAACGCCTAAGCGGTAAGCCCACTTTTTAGTCGGCCTTCCTTTAGATTCGAGCCAATGTTGACTTATAGTACCTATTGTTACTACTAAAGCAAATGTTGATGTTAATCTTGAAATAGAGAATGCTACTTTGTAAATAGAACCGTTTTAATAAGAACCGTATATATCAATCGATTGGATAATAGCAAAAAAGCGATTCATCATGATCATGATCTTGGTAAAGTTACATTAAGCGGACCCTTTAAAGACGGCGAATACTTTATCAACGTATGTGACAATGGCAAAAGTGTGGAAGAAGAAGAGCCGACACGTAGGATTCATTAACGGAATATTTCATAAGAACTTATCAATTGTGTGCTGATCGTAAAAATAGACACGTAACACCGCCCAATCTATTGTGCTGTTTACGTGCCTTAACTCATTCATTTATTTTGTTAGATATTCCTCAAGTGTAAGATTATTTTCCATAATTTCCTTAGCTGCTTTTTTCCCTACATAACGAATATGCCAAGGCTCATATTGGTACTTAGTTATATCCTCTTTCCCTTTAGGAAAACGGATAATAAATCCATAATCTGCTGCGTGATCCGCTAACCATTTTCCTTCATCTGTATCTGCAAATTCCGTCGTTAAATCAAAATTAATAGCCGGGCTTGTTACATCCATTGTTAAGCCAGTTTGATGTTCACTCTCTCCTGGTCGGGCACTAACTAAATTAGCCTCTTTTTCTCCTAAAGACTGCACATTGGAATTAAAGACAGTGACTTGCCGATCATAGGAACGATAACCGGACTGTGCATACAATTCGAGCCCTTCTTTTTCTGCAGCAGCAAATAGTTCTTCTAATGCAGGAGCTGCAATATCACGCATTTTTTTCTTTGGTAAATCTTCCTTAAAAGGAAAAGGAACACTAGGAGTAACTAAATCGACTGGAATATAATCTTCCGGCAATGCATTTTCTTTATTTACCAATGCTAATTGCTCATGCGGATTTGCTAAAACATTCACACCACCATTGGTTGTTACAGGTTCTGCTTTAGCAGGTAATGCTTTACCCGGCTGATAGTTACTGGAATCTTTCGCAAGCAGCTGTTCTATCATCTCAGCAGTTTCCTGAGAATATATACCTGTTACTGGTAAATCATGTTGCAGTTGCAAGTCGGTTATTGCCCAAACTGTAGCAGCATCAAACTTCCCATTACTATCTATATGGTAACCAATTTTTTTTAAAACTTGCTGTAATGCTTCAACATCTTGACCACTATCTAGTTTCTGCAATTCTCCATCAGGAAGCTGCACATTTTTTTCTTCACTACCATTTTGTTCCTCTTTTGCTGACTGTTTATCGGTATCTGCACATGCCGTTGTGAATACAAACACAAATAATAACACGATAAACCTGATAATATGTTTTCGCTTCATTTCTTTCTCTCCCTATAAACGATAAATCTATTAAATATTTAAAATTACCATAGCTAAACGATAGTAATTGACACCTCTAAGGTGGATTATTTTAATTCAAAATAGCTTTTAAATCCTCTACAATTACTTTACCTACTTGTTGATTATATTCATCCGATTGAATAGTTACTAATTCTTTCAGGTTCATCATAAATTCTAACTCTAATAATATAGAAAAGCTTGATTATCTTTTAAAACATGATAACTATTACGGAGAACACCTCGCTCCCTTAACTCAATAGATGATGCAAGAGAACGATGAATTGCCTCAGCTAACCTTAAATCGGTTTCTTGTGAGTAATAAAGTGAAACTTCATTCAGTAGGAGTTTTCTTCCATCTCCTATTGAATGTTAGTACCACGAGGGTATGACCTAAAGGCCCTTGAACGAATCGGGCATTTAGGTGCCGTTTTCTCCCACTTAGACCCTTTTGTACTAACTCAGGCTCTTGAAGTGGGAGTCTTACGGCACCTTACATGCGGGATAAAGTGAAACTTCATTTCTTGGAATGCTTTTCCCAAGAAATGTTAGATGAACGAATCGGGCATTTAGGTGCCGTTTTCTCCTACTTAGACCCTTTTGTACCAACTCAGGCTCTTGAAGTGAGAGTCTTACGGCACCTTACATGCGGGATAAAGTGAAACTTCATTTCTTGGAATGCTTTTCCCAAGAAATGTTAGATGAACGAATCGGGCATTTAGGTGCCGTTTTCTCCCACTTAGACCCTTTTGTACCAACTCAGGCTCTTGAAGTGGGAGTCTTACGGCACCTTACATGCGGGATAAATGTTAAAGTCGCCTACACTTGAATCTTCGAAAGCATTATAATGGATACTAATATATGCATTCGGTGATTGTTTATTCTCATTGCTGTTCTACCATCTAAAGATATTTTAACATCTTCTGTCCTTGTCATTATAACATCTGCACCAGTGTTTCGTAAGGATTTTTCAATCGCTTATGTGGTTACTAAGGTTAAATCTTTTTCACAAAGGTTATTACCTGGATCCCTTCTTCCATGAACAGGATTGATCATAACTAGTACCTACTTCATTTTTTAGAAGCGACTTTCGCATCTAAAATTTCTTGTTCATCCCTAGCAGTTTTGATGGATTTCTTACTATCTTCTTCGACATGCAACTAAAATTAAGATGAATAGTAAAAAGAGGATTTTTTTCATATTGCTTTGCTTCATAAAGACAATTCCTCCTTTCGCTGGCATTTTTAACCGTTGATTGCTATTTTTTTATCCACACAGTATTTCTTAATCTAATTCTATGGTTCAGTTTATAAATAAAAAGCATCTATCTTTACATTTCTTGCATCGTAGTTAATATAAATAGAATATTCCATCCTCTTATTTAAAGAATTCGTATAACGTTATTCATCTTAAATAGAATAATTAATAAAGCCGTTATTTTATGTTTTTAAAAATATATTTAATAAAGGTTTCCGACCTTTTTTGCCGAATTATAGAAATAGAAAATTATATCAGTTTAGATCTTTTGATCAATTAAATAGGGAATGGGGTGATGTATGATGCAATATGATAGAGAAAATAAAACAATTACTACGAAAAGGCTATTGTTGCGACTTTTTCAAAAGATGGATGCCGCTACTGTCACTAAGCTTTGTAACAGTTATAATATGTATAAAAATACATTATACCTGCCTTATCCATATTCCATCGACGATGCTTTATCGTGGATTGAGCAGCATCTCGATAATTTTAACGCTAATAAAATATATGAATTTGCTATAACAGATAAGGAAACAAGAAAATTATATGGAGCGATAGCCCTATCTAACAATCAAAAATTCAATAATGGGGAAATTGCCTATTGGATTGGTGAAGATTTTTGGGGAAATGGATATGCTACAGAGGCAGCACAAGCTATCATTCAGTTTGCATTTGACGAAAAACAATATCATAAAGTATTTGCTCGATACTTTCATTCAAATCTGGCTTCAGGAAGAGTTCTACAAAAATTAGGAATGAGAAAAGAAGGAATATTAATGGATCATGTAAAGAAAGAAAATCAATATAAAAATTTAGTATATTATGGAATTATTAACCTTAAAGATTCATAGACTGCTAACTTACAAACAATTTACACCTCCTATTTTAGAGCTCTGATTGAGTTCATTTTACTAATCGGAAATTGGGGGAATCGTATTACCTACATTCCCCTTAAACTTCGATTCCAATGAAAAAGATTATTACATGGAACAACTGAGTTTTACCTCCCTTTCCCGTCCAATAGCCCTTAAAAAAATCTATCTAAAAAACTATCGAAACGATACTTATTTCTCTTCTCATCGGCAAAACTACTAAAACAATCCTAATAAAGTGAAACTTCATTCAGTAGGAGTTTTCTTCCATCTCCTACTGAATGTTAGTACCTAAAAGGGTATGACCTAAGGCCCTTGAACGAATCGGGCATTTAGGTGCCGTTTTCTCCCACTTAGACCCTTTTGTATCAACTCAGGTCTTGAAGTGGAGTCTTACGGCACCTTACATGCGGGATAAACTAGATTCTTTCATTAGCTTTATGGGATTATAGCGAATAAAAGGCTATCTTCATCGTTAGTTTTCACTGTTCCTGCTTTAATCATGATGAGTGGCAAACAAGCTCTAGTTACGAATGATTTAACGATTATTATAACAGCGGTAATTATAGGAATAGTGTCAAGAGTCTGAATACTAAAAGAACCACCAATATTTGAGCTATTCAAATGATTATTTAATTCATACCGTATTTGTCGCCGCTCTTCATTGGATACAGTCGCTATGTCGGCTTTAATCAGTAAACATTTTATTGCTCTTACATTAGCAGTACAGCAGTTTAGAAATGTAAGAAAAATGGAGAAGGAAAGCTTGAATGACTTGGAAAATACTGAATACACCTATCGTGGCGACGAAATATTGATGAAATAGCGAAAAAGTTTTAAGCACGAAACTATCTTACTTTTATTACAGCGTTCTCCATTTCATTAACGATTATTACTATTCCCATTAAACTATCAATCAGACAGCTTGAAGATCTTTCATTAACTGCTCGTACATATTCATGCCTTCCCGAAGATCTGCATAGATTCCTTCTGGTAAGTGCGGTTCAGAATAACGGCCATCTTGAATTAAACGTGAAATCACTCTGGCATCTTTTACATCGTTCTTGGTTGGAGAATTATCATCCAACTCTTTAGACTTCTTAACATGTGC
>NZ_JAHLNO010000022.1 GCF_018916875.1 Virgibacillus proomii
AATAATACCAAATGGACAGTAACACCTTTTGGTCGGTATTGTCTTTTTAGCTCTTTTACCTGATCAAAATAAATCTGAATAATCATTCTCTTATTTTTGGTTTTTATGCAACACTAGTGACACATCATATGTAGTTAAATCATATGTATCCTCTACAGGTGAACATGCATGTATTTTGCCTAATAACTCTCCACTCTCCTGCTTCGTAAATTTCTTGATTCGTGCCCTGATATTTTCTCCCTTCAATAAATGGATATACTATATAGCAATCTTCACCTATTTTTTGCGGGTTATCCACCTCCATTGCAACTGGTGTAACAACGAGAATACCGTTTCTTTTTAAATACTTGGTGTAGCTTACTATACCTTTTGCTCGTTCGAACGGCTTTTGTGTTTTTTTAACAACGATAACCTCACCAGAATAATTCACCCGATAAACGGGCGAGTATGGATAAATACTTTCCAGTTTATTACGTACAGGTATACAAAAATGTTTCATAATTTCCAAGCTTTGCATATTTCCCCTACTTTTCCTTTTAGGCTTCATGAAATTTACGATTCACTTAACCAATTTTAGTAGAATCTGTCCCAAGTTGGCGATTCGCCCTCCCGACTTTGGCAGTTTCTGTTTCGAGTTTATGACTCACTCTCTCAACTTTGGCAGTTTCTGTTTCGAGTTTATGGCTCACTCTCTCAACTTTGGCAGTTTCTGTTTCGAGTTTATGACTCGCTCTCCCGACTTAGCCCAGTTTCGCGTTTTTTGATTAAAGCACTTGTCGCTTCATTAATCGAATGATGCTAATTTCCATATCTGAATCAGTCATTTTACAAGCAAATATTTAAATTTTTCTTCTAATGAGTGAATCTAAATATACTAAGCTCTTTTATTAGACTGTGCTAATGTTAACACTTTGACCAGTGCCTGTCTAACTGAGTTATGGACAGGTTGAATTAATTATTAGCTGGTACCACTAAAGTTTATTCCAAGTATTAGAATTCATATTAAATATGAGTACTAATAGCTACAATTAACCGTTCATTTATTTTTTGTGTAAATCAATTACTTCATGATAGGAAAAACTTTTTCTTTTTGGATAAGTTAAAATAAATAAAGTTTTAGTATTGAAGTTAAGACGAACATAGTAACATTCTTTAATGCAATAAGGTGATCATTTAAGGGGTTTCTTCACCTCTTAAAGATACAGCGCCATCCGGATCGTATTTAACTTATGTCCGGAAAAATCCTCTGTAAATTTCTCCACTATATTAAACCCTTTTCGCTTATAAAACCGCTTACCAATTTCATTATCCTGTTCTACATTTAAATAAATTATGTTAACTTCTTTTAGGAAATCTAATCCAGCTTTTAACAGGGCTGTTCCTATACCCATCGCTTGATAATCCGGTAGTAAGTAGATTGCATTTAACTCAGCAACTCCTTGTTCTGTCATTGGGGAATAATTTGCAAAGCCAACAACTTTCCCATCAAGTTCGGCAACAAACAGATGCGAAAACATTAACCTTTTCGCTAACATTTCTTTACTATATGCACGAGTCAAAAATTCTTCTTGAATGGACATAGGTATAATCCCCTGATACGTAGTATGCCAGCTTTTTCTTGCTACTTGTTGTACGGCCTCTATATCCTTCTCGGTCATCTGCCGGATTATATAATTCATTACTATTTCCCTTTCTCCATGAATCATAGGAGGATCCCCCTCGAAATCGTTTTCCTCTCCTTCGTACGGGCAAGCCTCCTCGTCAAAATTCTAACGCTTGTCGGGCTGACCAAGGCCCTTCTAGCTTTTGTTCTTGGCTAGCATGTATTTTACTGCATACACTGTACTACTACTCAAAACTAGTCAATCTCGAACTACTCCGGTTTATTTATCTTCTATTTGAATGTGTACGAATAGCTTAATTTTCAATTCTATTTCGTTGTAAGGATGGAGGACAAAGATAATTGTATTCTTTAATTTTTTTGTTGATACGTTTCACTTTTTTCTTTCTCTCTTTACTTTCTGATCTAAATAACTCCTTCTTTAATGCATCAATTTCATTTGCCAGTTCAATCCACTTTGGAAGAATATGATTATCTTTCATCGTTTTATAAAGCTGCTTCTCTTCTGGATTCATGTAATCATTTCTTAGTTTCAATGGTTTTCCTTTTCCTGGTAAGTGATCGAAATGTCCCTCTTTTTCTGCTCTTTTTACTATCTCACTAATTGGATCAACATATTGAAGGCGTTCATCAATCTCATATTCATTTTTTGCATTCTTTTTCTCCAACCTTTCACCTCCTCGTATATTTTTATTCTTTTGTTTACAATTCGACAAATAGTTTTCTTTACCTTCCCATTTCGCAAAATATTTAAAATCGTACCTGTCATTATTTGAAACTTAGTAACTGTATACCAACTCAACTGCTGCTTCTATTTCAATTTGTCCTGGCTGAATAGGTGTTGCAAATCCTTCTGTAGTTGCAGATGCTGTTTTATAGATAGCTGGCGGGTTAATGGTTCGTTCAACAATACGAATTGGCATTGGGGATAATGGAAGCTTCAATGTCTTAGCAATTGTATAAGATTTACGCTTAGCATCTAGTAAAGCGGACTGAAGCGCATTTTCATAAAATATATCTGTTTGATCTGTTGTAAAACGAATATCGGTTATACGATTTACTCCCTGGCTAACAACAGTATCAATAACAATACCGACCTGATCGATATGGGTTAACCTAACTTGCAACATATGCATAACTTGATACCTTTGATTAAACTGCTTACCATTTTGATAATCATACTTTGGATTAATTATAAAGGCTGAGGTTTGAATATCTTTATTGGGGATGCCTAAATTCACTAAAGTTTGAAGCACCTTATTCATCTTTTCTGTATTTTCCTGTTGTGCTTTGTGAAGGGATTTATTTTCTGTTACTACTCCTAATTGGACAATGGCGACATTAGGCTTTACAGCTATCTTTCCATTTCCATACACTTTCATCGTTCTGGTATCCGGCAAACTAACGGAAGTAGGCGGTTGGTAATCTGATTGCATATATGACATAGGTACATCACTCCTCTTTAGAGTGTATGCACGATGGCACATAATGATTAAATTAATAAGGAAAGCTAGCACTTTCCTAGTGAACCCTTTCAGAACTACAGCTAAGCTGTTTTAACTTTAGCGGAATTTATCTTGCTAATAATTTCAATTTCTTTATTTTGATTACTAAAAACAATTTAGGCTCACTTCCTTATCAAGTTTAGCATTGGAACTTCCGCTACCGAACTCCTTCATACAGTAAATTTCGGCATTTACTCATAAATATTAAGCTCCCACCTATAACCAGTAATCGGGATCCGACATTCTTATTTCTTCCACGACATCATCTAAATCTGAGGGTGTAATGATATAAATATCGCTTTCATTCATCATTTGTTTGGCAGTTTCATAAAAAAAACGTGTACTACCGGGGTATTCTTGATCCATTAATAATAAACACGCATCACTTTTATCAGTTATCCACATATTTTTTGCTTTAAATTGATAGGCTCCTCTATATTCACCTTGATAGATTGGTTTGTAAAAATCTGCGGTAGCTATAATTGCTTGATATTTCTCCTGAAGTTGCTCCGGCCAGCGACTATCCTGATTCTCAAACGGTGGAAAAACCCCTAATTTAACTTTGTATGTCTCTTGTAATTCAAATACTACTTCAGCAGCCCACAATTCAACTCCCATCTGTCCTGAAATCAGTACCCATTCTACTCCTGCTTCAATTAATGGGATAAGTCTTTTTTCAAGAGCAGCTTTTATATATGTAATCCGTTCATCCTCTTCATTGAAAATATTGATCTCCATCGGTTTATAGCCTGTTACAGTTAATATTTTCATGTTAGTTCTCCTTTTCTAGACCTTCATTTACGTTTATAGAATACAACCGTTTCCTTGAACATTAAAGTAACAATACAGCTTCCTTCATGATAAATAAGAAGCTGACATATCATATGCCAGCTTCAAGTTTATCACCATTTATGTGGATGTTTACAATGTTTTGGCTTGTGACAATCGTTTCCCATTCCTGGTGCCATCGCTCCCGCTACCTGTCCTGGGCCATATCCTGGCGCCATTGCCCCTCCTACTTGTGGAGGAACATTGTAAGAACCTCCATACACGTCTACACAGCTGTGCGTATTTTGCACAGATGTCGAATGTGGAAATACATGCTTATTTATCGTAGTATGATGATTGTGAACGGTTGTGTGAGATGGATGAATATGCTCTACTACATCTTCGCTACATTGTTTAACACATTTATATTTTGTAGGATGAACAACTTTCGGTGGATAACCACAATGTCCATAATGATGTCTCATAAAAATTCCCCTTTCCTGTGATTGGTACACTAATAACCTATGGCAAGTAACTAATTTTTGTATATGGCAATCACCTATGAAACGGGAAAATTCTTTTTTTCTGTCTCTTTCTACTTTATCATTTGTAAAAGAAACAAGAGCATTATCATCTTGAAATGTTGTACCACAGTTTTTTTAGACGTTAAAACACTGCCGTTAGAAGCTCCAGCCCATATACTTTTCCAGTTACATTCATATATGTTTTCCACGGTAATTCAACTTCTATACAAAATTTTATAACCTAGCTAATAAACAAAACAAGCACGAAAATTGTTCATCTCCTTAGCCAATGATTCCTGTTTGCTTCCCATAAAGAAGTAACTGCTCAAATGGATCTCCTTCTAAACGTAATAGCTTACAAAAACAAGCCTCTGTATTCATTCCTTCCTGCTTTAAGCGGATAACTTCTCTCTTAAATGTCGGATTTTGTTTTAATATATGGTCTTCAATCACCATACGGAGATATGCATTCTGTTGATCAACGGCCTGTTTTTGTCCAAACAGTTCAAACATAAATGTATGAAACTGAAAATTTGCTTTTATTACTTCTTGATCTCTTATTCTCTTTCTTTTTATGCTGAAATCTGAAAATCCGCTGTAAAAACGTCTTATATCTGATTCTAACCTATCTAAATGAAACGCTTGTAAAATAATATCTAAGTCGGAATACTCTACAAAGATAGCTAGTGGATAGGTACCACATAAAACGGGGTGATAATGTTGTAAATCGTTTAAAATATTTAACTGAAGAATTGTTTTATATGCTTCTTGCTGTCTAGTGTCTCCTGTTCGTAAACGTTCAATAGAATGAATCATTTTCTATCACCTTCTTGATAAAGCCTGTACATCTATGTACACGTTGAAATGCTGAGCGAATCATCTCTTCATTCTCTCCAGTGTAATGAGCCCATGCCTGAACAGGCTGAAGATCTGGCAGTTTACTTGCTAAATTCATAACTTCTTGATTGCCCCCAAGAAAGACGTGTAAATAAGAATGAATAGGGGTAAAACCATTTCTTTTATACCAATTCAATACCCAAGGATCATCTCTGGTCCATACCTCCAAATAAGCTAAACCTTTTTCCAAAGCAATTGTCTCTACTTTTTTTAATAATTGCCAAGCAATTCCTTGCCGTTGATAATCGGGATGAACAGCAAGATGCCAAATCATTCCGCCACACTTATTATTATTTCCGGTACAGACCGAATTTGGCTCTGATTCATATTCAACATCAATTAAACCAATTATTCTATCATCTTTTATAGCCACCAACTCAATAGCAGGATTATCATACTGCTCTTTTTTTCGAAAAACATTGTCATAGTAAGCAGTGTCTAAAAATGCTAAAACTCGGCACTCCAGCCAACTTTTTTCATAAACAGATGTGTACGTTTTTATTTTCATACGTTTCCCCTTTGTCATTCGTTCTTAATTTGCTTGATTCTGCTCTTTTAGCAAATCTCTGATTTCTCTGAGCAATTCCTCTTGTGGATTCACCTCTCGCTCTTGTTCTACAGTTTCTTCCCTTTTCTCCCGTTTAAACTTCATTAGTAAACGAATAAATAAGAAAATAGACCCGGAAATAATAAAGAAATCAATAATCGACTGAATAAACCGTCCATAATTTATCTCGGCTTCCCCAACGTTATGAGACAAATGACTAAAATCAATCCCATTCATTAGAATTCCCATGAGCGGTGTAATTATATTTTCAACTAGCGATGTAACAATCGCACTAAAAGCTGTACCAATTACTACTGCAACAGCTAAGTCAACTACATTTCCTTTAAACACAAATTCTTTAAAGTCTTTCCACATACAAAGCAACCCCTTATCAAAATGGTATATATTAAATAATAACAAACTCACATTAACATATATGTGTAAAAAGAAGATAACATAAAACTTATTTAAGGGGTGTTTTTCTTCTTGATTGGTGGTAAAACCATTATCATTTAGTAGCGATTTTCTTTTGCAAAGTCGTCAGTAATAAAAAAACGGTTGAAATAAGAGAAATACGGATCCTTACATACAGGGGGAATTTTTACAGAAACACCTTCTACACTAATTTGTCTTTATGATGAAATTCCCTGTCATTTTTATCTTTTGAACTTCCTCTTAACATCTATTTAAAAACAATAACTAAATACCTGTGAAAAATTTACCTGTCTGGTTTATAAAAAGATCACTTGCATTAACAAAGATATACCTCTAAAAGCAAATTCTCCCATATCCATACAATACGGGAGAATTTATGAAGACTTGTTCCACTGCAATTTTCAGTTATTAGCCTTTTGTCTAAAGCCCATGATGTGGATTATACTTTTGCTTAGCATGATTGGCTGTTTTTACTTTTTTAGAACCACTTAACGGTTCACCATATGGTTGTTTAGGGCTTTCTGGCAAGTTCGGATGCTCCTGCTGCTTAGGTCCTTTCGGTTTACCCAAAAAAATCCCTCCTATCATGCATTTGTATCAGTTTTTGTAATTACTACCCTATTTATTCGTTCTATAGCATGTAAAAATTGACGAACATAGCTTTGATCAAGAGCATTCTTTTTTAGAAGGGAATTAATTTGGCAAGTAAACAAGTGACACACTTTTTAATAAGTTTATACGGTTGTATAAAAAAATCCAGATAAAGGGCTCTACCCTTATCTGGATTTTTCTTATTTTTCATAAGCATCTGTTAATGCAGTGACGATTTGCTTTTTTCGTGAAACAACGCCTTTTAGTAATGCGCGACTACGCTGATCAAGATTTACCCCAAAGGCATTCTCCACCTTTGCTTTACCATTTCCTAAAGCGAGTACCTCAGAATCATTATTTAAAATATCTGTCACCACAAACAAGAATAAGTCGAGATCCTTTTTCTGAATATGATTAGCAATTTCCTTTTCAATCTCAGCTTGTTGTTGATAAATTTTTTCTGTATCAACAGCATTTACTTGCGCAATTTCTACTTTTGCATCGGCCATGGAAAATTCTTTTGCATCCATTGTTATTAATTCTGATACAGGCTTATCACTTAAATCGGCCCCAGCCTTTAGCATTTCAAGACCATATTTCTCCACATCAACTCCAGCAATTTTCGCCAGTTCATGAGCTGCATCAATATCTTCTTTTGTACAAGTTGGCGATTTGAATAATAGAGAATCGGAAATAATTGCAGATACTAATAATCCTGCAATCTTTTTCGGAACTTCTATGTTGTTTTCTTTATAGATTTTATTTATAATCGTCGCGGTACATCCTACAGGTTCTGCGCGAAAGTATAGCGGATCACTTGTTTCAAAATTAGAAATTCTGTGATGATCGACAACTTCCTTAATGTGAACATCTTTAATATTTGCTACACTTTGCTGGAACTCATTATGATCCACAAGAATAACCTCTGTACCTTCCTCTACCTTCTCAATATTTAGTGGCGCTTCTGCTTCAAAATAGTCAAGCGCATACTGTGTTTCTTTGTTAACGTTGCCTAATCTGACCGCTTCAGCATCTACACCTAATTTTTGCTTTAAATCTGCATAGGCTATTGCTGAACAGATTGCATCAGTATCTGGATTTTTATGTCCAAAAATCACTGTTTTTGCCATGATCATTTTCTCCTTTTATTAGCTTTTATAATTATTAGCTTATCAAAATTCATGCCACTTGAGTAGCGTTTTAATGAATTTAACATCATGAAAATTGGTATTTCATTTACTTTTCTTTAGTTTATTTTTATCATGGTATTAGTGTCTCGATTGGAGGAAAAGGATCAATGATTTTAAAAAAATGTACCATAACATCCATGAATTTACTGGTAGTGAATGTAAGATGAAAAAAAAGATAATTATCATCGGAAGTGGAATCGCAGGAGCCTCAACTGCTTATTTTCTTGCCAAAAGTAAACAGGATGTTACAATTATCGATCGTGGTGATCCTGGACAAGCTACAGATGCTGCAGCAGGCATTGTTTGTCCTTGGCTCTCTCAGCGAAGAAATAAAGACTGGTATCAGCTTGTTAAGGCTGGCGCACGCATGTATCCTAAGTTAGTAGAATCACTTGCCCGAGATGGGTTGACAGACATCGGTTATAATCAGGTCGGCGCACTGCATCTCCATCAGGATCAGGAAAAATTACAAGCAATGAAGGTACGAGCTGAAAAAAGAAGATTAGATGCTCCTGAAATAGGTGATATTGGCATACTAACTCCACAGGAAACAAAGAATAAATTCCCAATTTTAGAGGATAAATACAGTTCTATTTATGTAAGCGGAGCAGCTAGAGTAAATGGTCGGAAACTTCGCGATGCATTAATTAAAGGTGCACAAAAGCATCATGCACAACGAATAAAGGGAACAGCAACATTAAAAGTATCTGGTAAAAAAATCACTGGTGTGTCCATTGATAATCAACAAGAAATAACAGCAGATACAGTCATTGCCACAACTGGTGCTTGGATGGGAGAGCTATTAGCACCATTGGGGATTACTTTTCGAATAGAAGCCCAGCGCGCGCAAATTTTACATGTGCAACTTCCAGATAATATAGGAGATACGTCATTATGGCCTGTCGTAAAGCCCCCAAATAACCAATACATGCTTACCTTTCCTGACAAGCGAGTTGTACTTGGAGCTACGTACGAAAACAATGTAAATCTTAATTATCAAATTACTGTTGGTGGTATGCATGAAATTATGACAAAAGCAATGGAATTCGCTCCGGTTTTGCAAAAAGCTGCAATTATTGAAGCCAGAATGGGGTTTCGTCCAGTTACACCTGAGTATCTTCCTGTAATTGGCCGTCTTTCGGGTTTTAATGGTCTGCTTTTAACAAACGGTCTTGGATCAACCGGATTAACGATGGGACCATTTATCGGCTCGCAATTAGCTAAACTGGCAATGAATCAGCAGACAGATATCGATTTGCAAGCTTATGATGTGCAAAAAGCGATTGATTAGGCGTAGAAAAATCATAAGGACCTATTACAAGAGAAGGTTGCATAAAAACGAACTTAGAGACTTTTGGCCAGCTTCCTGTGACGCTGGCTATGTCATTTCATCAGACTTTTTGAACTTCTTCTAAAAAGATATACTTAGGATAAAGTAAAACTTCATTCAGTAGGAGTTTTCTTCCAGCTCCTACTGAATGTTAGTACCGCAAGGGTATGACCTAAAGGCCCTTGAACGAATCGGGCATTTAGATGCCGTTTTCTCCTACTTAGGCCCTTTTGTACCAACTCAGGCTCTTGAAGTGGGATTCTTACGGCACCTTACATACGGGATAAACAGTGCTAAGCAATTAACTATCTTCTAATCCTATTAATTTATCCCTCATCTAAGGCCGTAAGACTCTCACTTTAAGAGTTAAGAGAACACAAGAGGTCTAAATGAGATAACGCTATCTATTGCCCATTGTCAGGTCTACGGTTACAGGATGGAAAGGCTTTTCAGTAGTTATGCACGTGCTTTATTCTCGATATATCCTGTTTCTAATTTCATTACCTTGGCCCGAAGTCTTCCATAGGTAAATTGGAAGATTGGACTTTGAATAAAAGTAAAAACAAACGTAAATAAAAAAACAGGTCCGCCTAATATTAAACCAATCAGTAATACAAAGGTCTCTGTAATGATCCGCACTTTACCGACGGACGCCGATAATTTATCTGAAATAGACAGCATAAAACCATCTCTCGGTCCAGAACCTACATTAGCAGCATTATAAACTCCCCCGCCTACTCCCATAATCATAATACCGATAACCATCCACACATAATCCATCCATGTATAGGATGCGGTTGGTAAAAAATCAAGTAGCAAATAAATATCGACAAAAATACCAACTAAAATCGCATTGAAAAAAGTGCCTAACTTAATATAACTTTTATCAAGTATCCAGGACACACCTATTAATAAAATAGAAATAATAATTGCCCATGACCCGATGGATAATCCCAGTTTTTCATACAATACAACATTAAGTACGTCCCAAGGATGGATACCGAGATGTTGCATGTTGATAGACATACTTACGCCAAGGCTAAATGCCATGATTCCAAATAAAAATATTAGCCAACGAATCCCCAACACCACAGCTATTCCCTCTTTCTGAATTTGATAAAAACAAACTATCTCTCCCTTGACAGGAGGAGGATCACGCCTTAATACAGAGAAAATTAGAAACTATTATACTAAAAAAATAACTTTTCTGACAAGAACAAAAGCTAGAAGTGCTCGGTTAGCGACGTACAAACAGAAACTTCTTAAGCGATAAAGTGAAACTTCATTCAGGAATGCTATTCTTCTTGAATGTTAGTACCACAAGGGTATGACCTAAGGCCTTTAAACAAATCGACAATTTTGGAGCCACGTTGACTTAATGTAGGAAGAAGACTGAAGTTTAGCACTGTTTGAGGTTTAAGCTTGGCAACGAAGCCACTTTTTTAAAAAATTATCCGCATGTAAAAACGGATATAGATCCCGCAACAATAATAGCAGTTCAGAAGCATTATTCATAATTCTGACAGACTGTTTTAACTTTTTTATGGGAGCAATAGGCCTAGCTTCGAGAATGTTAGAATGTTTAGCCATTTGCTTGTAAGTCGTACCACTTTAATGCTTGCTGCTCCACTTCCTTAACAAAATTGTTTTTCCCTTGAATATATGCCGCTATATCAGTTGGATATTGAGCCGCTAAAGTGAGCTTTAATTTGCTATACCTATCCACTATTTTAGGATGAGCAATTAAATAATCTCTAAACGCAAGATGCCGCTTAATCTCATCACTTCCTTTTTCGTATACATGAACATGATGCGTATGGTCATCTTCACCTTTATAAAAGTATCTTCTACCTTTAAGCCCATACTCTCCTAAAAAAACGTATCCCAGATTTTCCATACCTTTTATAAAGAGATCAACTTGCCAAATTGAGATTACGACTGGCATCATATCTATCGTCGGTTTAGCAGCTAATCCCGGCACTGCTGTACTACCAATATGGTGGATTGTAATCAATTCATCCTTAAAAACTTCTTGTACCCGTTCCGCTTCTTGCAAAAACGTTTTCTTCCACTCTTTTTGAAAGGGAGTAACGATTACTTTCCGCATGTATTTTGTCTCCTCTCTCTTAACTGGTTTTCCTAGATAAAATGAAACTTCATGAAGTAGTGCTTTTCCTTCATCCCTACTGCTAGAAGTAGAACAAAGGCTAACATCTCGGGCGTCCTTGAAAAACCGCGATGTATCGCTGCCGAAGCTTTCCTTGTCTTTAAAAAAGAAAAGTACTTTTTCTTCCGTCGGGCGCCTATCAAGCAGTCTCCTTGATTCTATCATCTCGGAATTTAGGTGACGTTATCTCCATTTAAACTTCTTTGTATTCTTTGCAACTCTTGAAGTTATGGCACGTTCAGGATAAAAGATAAAGAGACTCCTATTTATCCAGAGTCTCACCTAAAAACTACTGCTGCTTTTTTTCCTGTTTAAATGTTTCAAAATAAGCATCCAAAATGCCTTGCCCGATGGTAAAGTTAATTGGGTGTTTTCCAGTAGCAATCCCTGTATGAGGTACGATAATTGCAAATGCCATTTCCGGATCATCATAAGGAGCATACCCAACTAATGATAAATTCTCTGTATTAGCTTTCATTTCCCCGTCTACATAATAGGCATTTTCAGCCGTCCCCGTTTTCCCTGCGGCTTTATATTTGCGATACTTCGCTGTCCCAAAATAGTTCACCGCGGTACCCCGAGGCTCATTGTACACTTGTCTGAATCCTTCCTGTACCCGCTTTATATAGGATAAATCCATATCTACTCGGTTCAACACTTCTGTCCCTTGGCTGCGATAAACAGATCCCAATCTGTCATCTGTCATGGATGGATTCCGTATCTCTTTTACCAAATGCGGTCGAACCCGATAGCCATCATTAGCAATCGTCGAAACATATTGAACTAATTGCAATGTCGTGTAATTATCAAACTGACCAATCGCATAGTCCATTAACAGACCGGGGTTAAATGGCTTTTTACCAATAACTCCAATGGATTCGTATGGATAATCAATTCTTGTCTTTGCTCCAAGACCAAATTGTTGAAAGTAACTACGCATTTTATCCCAAGCAGCCAAATCAAATCGAGCACCACTTCCATTAGGGAAAGGGTATCTATTTTCTCCTCCCATTTTGAGCGCAATGTAAAACATGTAGACGTTGGAAGACCGTCTTAATGCCAGATAATCATTGACAGGTCCTAGATTACTATAGGAACCTTTTGGTGGACTTCCCTTAATAGTAATGGTTTGGTCATTAAAAACTTGTCCTGGTACAATCACTCCCGATTCATACCCGGCTAGTACAGTCGCTCCTTTAATGGCTGACCCCGGCAAATGAGCATCGTGCAATGCTTTATACCCTGTATCGATAAATTTATTTTTTTCCCTGTCATAGGTTTGCCCGCTTACTGCTAATAGTTCGCCCGTCTTTGGATTCATGACCACTGCAATCGCATCTGTCAAATAGCGATGTTGATAAGGATGTTTTTGAATCGTTTTCTTTAATTCATCTCTTAAAATGTTATCGACCTTTTTTTGAAATTCCATATTAATTGTTAAAACAAGGTCTTTTCCTGCCTCTCCTTCAACAACTATTTCAGAGCCCACAGTAGTGCCGTCTTTTGTTGTTGTATATTGAATTACTTCTTTTCTTCCACGTAGTACATCTTCATAGTATTCCTCTAACCCACTAATACCAACACGATCATTACGGCTATAGCCTCTGGTCATAAATTGTTCCTGTTTATCTTTCGGTATACCTTGTTTTTCTGAAGTTATATTACCGACTAAATTTTGAAATGTTTCTTTAAATGGATATTCACGGTCCCAATCGGCTATTGCATTAATACCAGGTAAATCATTTAAGTTTTCTGAAACTCTTGCATATTCTTCTGGAGATACATCTTCATTTTTAATGATATGGGGTGTTAACGAATAAGCCTTATCCAGTTCTTTTTTAATGGCAATGATCTTTTTTTCCTGATCTGAAAAATTGCTGATTTCTTTATCTGTAATCCTTTCTAAGGCAAGGTTGTATTCTTCTGTATCATCCAGTTTTTCTTTTTCCTTTTCAGATAGTCTTTTTACTACTTTCTTCTTGTTTTTCAAGTAAAAATACTCTTTCTTATCCCGTTCAGAAATCTTATTTGTCTTCATCGAAATAAGAGATGCTAATTTTTTCGCAACTTTTAATCGTTCTTCAGCTTGTAGCCCTTTTGCAGGAGTGTAAGTTATTGCATATAAAGGAGTATTACCAACTACAAGCTTATGATCACTATCATAAATTTTACCTCGAGGAACTGGGACTTTCGTTGTATCTCTTATCGTTCGGTCAATTTCTTTTTGAAAAGCTTCCCCTTTAAGAATTTGAACAACACCTAATTGAAGTATTAAAAGAGAGAACATGATAAACATGATAAAAAACAACAAATTTAAACGAAATGGTAGCTTCTCCCTGTTTTCTTTTTTTGATTTTTTAACCACTAAATCCCCCCCTTATAAAAATAAATGTATTCAGGATGTTAGACAAGCAAACTACTGAATACATTTAATTTATCTCTACTTGTTTCACTTAAAAAGGACAATTTACTTGTGAAGATGTTTGCCTGAATACCCCTACATAGGATTTTCACGAATCAAATCAACCTTTATGAGAAAATTTTATCTTTCTTAATATACAAAAAAGAATACAGTGGATTTCAAGAAAAATGAATTAGGACTTTATAACTAAAAACAATTACTACAGTGTTACATATTAAATAAATAATACCATTTTTCAGCTATAATCGGCAACCAAATATTTCCTATACTTTATAAATCATAAATTAGGAAAATAAATGATGGAATAGTTACTCTAATTAGTAAATACTCCGTTTTCTAAAAAAGCTGCATTTTTATTGGATTTTTCCAAACGTCTTTTTTCCAAACCGAATTGCTATCCAATTAGACTGATTATTACTGCTATTATTTATTCTATGTTTTTAGATAAAATGATTATAAATATTATAAAACTTATCACAAAAACTAAAGTCTTAAAGTTCTCGAACTTCAACGCGTTGTACATGCCAGTGTTGCGTTGAACAAGGATACCTGAGATCATAGCCCTGTTTAGCTCCTTTTGCACTCGTTCCATAAAGTACTTTTGTTCACCTATAAAAGTAGCTAGGTTTATCTTGTATTTTAAGTCTTTAAATGTCTTATTTATAAATTGTTTACCCAATGATTATTTGTGAACTATATCACTAAAAAATCTTTAATAATATTTTAATAAAATTTGATCATCCGCTGCTTATAGAAATGAAACTTCATTTGCTTTAGCTTGTTTGCGATCATTTTAAAACCAAGGTATTTCTTCCTTTCAAACGTCTATACAAAAAAATATCCTACAAACATCCTATACAAAAAACAACAGAATAACCCATATCTTAACATGATTCATTATATTTATTAACACAATTGTCAAAAGAAAGTTACAAAACCTTCATGATTTGGTGCGTCCAAACCATGATTTTAATTGTATATTAATAGAAGGAGGGTGTTCAAAAAAGACAAAAGGGGGTTTGTTAAATCTTCTGGGCTTATTCACTTACATGATAACTTTCCAAAATTTTTTTCACTCTCTTTAGCACTTTAGTACTATCTTAACAAGTAATAATAAAAGCTTACCGATTTTCATAATAAAGCTTTCAATGGAAAGTGGGGAAGAAATTTTTGAGAATTTAACTTGCTCAAAAATGAACAATTCATTTTTTGATTCCCGTAATTTATCAAGTGAAGTTGAAAACAAAGCCTTTCTATCATCTGTATTTGAACGAACTCATTATTTTTTCATATGTAGATGACATTTACCAAAAAATACTGAAACCAAAAACACAAAATGGGAGGAAAAGAAGCATATGGACGTTGTTATATTATCGCGGCTTCAATTCGCATCTACAACTATTTTTCACTTTATTTTTGTTCCTTTATCTATTGGTTTAGCTTTTATAATTGCGATTATGGAGACTTTATATGTAGTAAAAGGGAAAGAACAGTACAGAAAAATGGCGAAGTTCTGGGGACATTTTTTCTTAATTAACTTTGCCGTTGGTGTTGTAACCGGGATATTGCAAGAATTCCAATTTGGTATGAACTGGTCAAATTATTCCAGATTTGTTGGTGACGTATTTGGAGCACCACTTGCAGTTGAAGCTTTACTAGCCTTTTTTATGGAATCAACCTTTATTGGACTTTGGATTTTTGGCTGGAATCGCTTATCTAAAAAAGTTCATCTTCTGTGTATATGGCTTGTTTCGATCGGAACAATTATTTCCGCATTTTGGATATTAGTGGCAAACTCATTTATGCAATATCCGGTCGGCTTTGAAATAAATGGCGGCCGTGCTGAAATGAATGACTTTTTTGAGTTGATAACAAGCGGTCAAGTGTGGGTGGAATTTCCACATACTGTTTTTGGTTCATTTGCAACTGGAGCATTTTTAATTACTGGAATTAGTGCATGGAAACTGTTGAAAAAACAGGATACTGCATTTTTTAAAAAGTCATTTCATATTGCTTTAATCATTGCCATTATTTCAGGACTTGGTGTTGCCTTTACAGGACATGCACAATCACAGTTTCTAGTTAAAACACAGCCAATGAAAATGGCTGCCGCTGAAGGTCTTTGGGAAGACAGTGGGGATCCGGCAGCATGGACTTTATTCGCTAATATTGATACAGATAAAAAGGAAAATTCATTTGAAGTTAATATTCCATATATCCTAAGTTATCTATCTTATAGCAAATTTAGCGGAAGTGTGGAAGGAATGAAATCCATTCAAGCTAAATACGAAGAATTATATGGAGAAGGTAATTATATTCCTCCTGTAAAAACAACATTTTGGAGTTTCCGAATTATGGTATTTACCGGCGGTATCATGATCTTATTAGGTCTTTACGGTGCCATCCTTGCTAAACGCAAAAAGTTGGAACAAAGCAGCAAGTATTTAAAAATTATGATAGCAGCCATTTCCTTACCTTTTATTGGTAGCACTGCCGGCTGGATAATGACAGAAATTGGACGTCAGCCTTGGGTTGTATTTGGATTTATGCAAACACAAGATGCTGTTTCACCGAATGTTACTGCAGGACAAGTACTATTTTCCTTAATAGCCTTTAGTACGATCTATTTAATCCTTGCGATTGTGACGGCTTACTTATTTATTAGGGTAGCTAAGAAAGGCCCTGTAGAAAAACAAAAAGATGTTAAATTAACCACAGATCCTTTTGGAGAGGAAGGGTATGGTTCATATGTTAAATGAGGTTTGGTTTATTTTAATTACAGTATTATTTGTCGGATTTTTATTCCTAGAAGGATTTGATTTTGGTGTAGGTATGGCGATGCGATTTGTCGCTAAAACTCCTGGTGAACGACGAGTATTAATTAACACCATTGGACCGGTCTGGGACGGTAATGAGGTTTGGTTAATAACTGCAGGCGGAGCAATGTTTGCTGCCTTTCCACACTGGTACGCAACATTATTTAGTGGCTTATACTTACCCTTAGTAATCATGCTATTACTATTGATAGGGCGTGGTGTCGCCTTTGAATTCAGAAGTAAGCTGAAAAACCAGAAATGGAGAAACACATGGGATTGGACAATCTTTATAAGCAGTTTATTAAACCCGTTCTTATGGGGAGTTGTTTTTGCGGCATTTCTCATGGGACTGCCAATTGATAGTGAAATGAATATTTATGCTTCTATTTCTCATTATATTACGCCCTATACATTAATAGGCGGAGTTGCTATTACCCTACTTTGCTTTTTACATGGATTATATTTTATCACACTTAAAACTACCGGTGATTTACAATCAAGAGCTCGCGAACTGGCAAAGAAAATTGTTGTTGCTGTTGGTATCAGCTTAATTGTTTTTGTAATAGCTTCCTATTTTCATACAGATATCTTTACCGTTAGAGGAACTATTTTAGTGCCTATTTATGCGCTTGTCGTTGTTGCCGTTGTGTTAGCTGGCATGTTTACAAGAAAACAGCGTGACGGCTGGGCCTTTACAATGACTGGAATTACAATTGCCTTAACCGTTGTATCCGTATTTGTCGGCCTGTTTCCAAGAGTTATGGTAAGTAGCATCGATTCTGCGTTCAACCTTACTATTTATAACGCTGCCTCTGGACCATATTCGTTAAAAGTAATGACAATTGTTGCAGTTACCTTAATACCTTTTGTACTAGGCTATCAAATTTGGAGTTACTACGTATTCCGTAAACGCATTAGTGAAGAGGAGCATTTAGAGTATTAATGAATAAAATGATGAGAAATAATTTGTTAGCATATAAAGGGATCAAGCTGACATTGGGAATTGTCATTATACTCACCCTGCTGGAGGCAACAGCTATTATCTTTCAAGCAAAATGGTTAGGAGAATGGTTGTACCGATTATTTAATGGTCAATTAGTTTCTCAAACATGGGAGATCGGTATCCTATTTCTCGTTGCTTTTCTTACTAGATATTTGGTGGTAATGATCAAGGAAAAAGTCACCTGTCAATTTGCAGAAAAAACACGTGTAGCCAAAAGAAAGCAATTAATGGCCAAGCTATTTGAGCTTGGCCCAAGCTACACCAATAAACAAGGTACGGCGAAATTAGTTAACTTGGCAATGGAAGGCGGAACCCAATTACACACTTATTTAGAATTAATTATCCCTAAAATGGTAGCTGCTTGTCTTATTCCACCAATGATACTTATTTTCGTTTTTTTTCAAGATAAAATATCAAGCGTTATTTTATTCTTAACGGTACCTATCACCATTGCTTTTATGATTTTATTAGGATTAGCTGCAAATAAGAAAATGGAAAGACAATGGCAATCCTATCATCTACTATCAAATCATTTTGTTGACTCCCTGCGCGGGTTGGAAACATTAAAATACCTTGGTAAAAGTAAAGAGCACGGTCATACCATTGATAAGGTGAGCAATGAATACCGAAAAACAACACTTGGAACATTACGGATTGCATTTTTATCTTCATTCGCTCTTGATTTTTTCACCATGCTCTCCGTAGCATCCGTTGCCGTCGGCTTAGGTTTACGCTTAATTGATGGAAATATTTTACTAGATGTCGCTTTAATCGTATTAATTCTAGCACCAGAGTTCTTTCTGCCAATTAAAGAAGTCGGAGCTGACTATCATGCTACATTAAATGGGCAAGAAGCCGCTAAGGCAATTGAAGCCATTTTAGCTGAACCGTCACCTGTAAAGATTCCAGTGGCGAAAGGCTCCATCACATGGTCATCTGATAGTACATTAAAACTATCGTCGATTAATTATTGTCATGATAAGGACTCTTTTAATGCCCTGACAGATGTTTCTTTTCAGGTTAAAGGGTTTGAAAAAATCGGTATTGTTGGTGCCAGCGGGGCAGGAAAATCTACATTAATTGATATTTTAGGAGGATTTTTAACTCCAGATCAAGGAACGTTTCGAATTAATAATCAAATTCTAAATTCATTAAACGTGGATGCTTGGCAAAATCAAATTACGTATATTCCGCAGCATCCATATATTTTTAATCGTTCAATTGCAGATAATATCCGCTTTTATGAGCCAGAGGCTTCAGATGAAGAGGTAAAAACTGCAGCAAAGGCTGCTGGTTTAGAAGAATTATTACATTTATTTCCGCTTGGGATTAACCAGGAAATAGGCAATGGGGGCCGATCTATAAGTGGCGGACAAGAGCAAAGAGTGGCATTAGCCCGAGCCTTTTTAGGAAACCGTCCTATTCTTTTGCTTGATGAACCTACTGCACACTTAGATATTGAAACCGAGTACGAATTGAAAAAGACGATGACGAAATTATTTATCGGTAAATTGGTCTTTTTTGCAACGCATCGTTTACATTGGATGGAGCAAATGGATCGGATTATCGTTTTAAAAGATGGTGTCATTGTGGAAACCGGTACACCACAGCAACTTATGATGCATAAAGGCGAATACTATGCACTCGTTCAGTCACAATTGGAGGGAGTACAATGAAGACATGGTTGATCCCTTATGTCAAATTACATTACAAAGGATTTCTAATCAGTATACTATTAGGACTATTAGCTCTAGCTTCGGGAGCAGCCTTGATGTTTACATCTGGGTATCTTATTTCAAAGTCTGCTTTAAGACCCGAAAATATTCTTATGGTTTACATTCCAGTTGTGGCAGTCCGAACTTTTGGTATCGCTCGAGCCGTATTACACTATCTTTCACGGCTAACGAGTCATGATACGATTCTTCGTGTATTATCCAGTATGCGAAGTCGTCTCTATCGATTCCTTGAGCCTCAAGCTGCGTTTATTCGATCTCGATTCCAAACAGGAAAAATACTTGGTATGTTGTCTGATGATATCGATCATTTACAAGATGTATTTTTAAGAACCATCCTGCCAAGTGTTACAGCTTTAGGCATGTATGGCATTGCTATTCTGTGTTTAGGATGGTTTGACTGGGTATTTGCGGCCATGATGGCAGTTTATCTCTTTTTTATCGTCATTTTCATCCCAGTCATATCTCTTTGGTTTAGCCGAAAGAAGACGAAAAAAATAAAGAATGGTCGACATGCTCAATATCAAATGCTAACAGACGGCTTACTAGGTATTAAAGATTGGATGATTGCCGGCAAACCAACAGATTTTATGAAAGATGATGATAATAAAGACCAAATGGTAGCGAATCTGGAACAATCAATTAGAAATCAACGTAGCTACCGAGATTTTATTAGCCAACTGATCATTGGAGCAATGGTTATTTCCATGGTTTACTGGTCTAGTTCCATGGTACATGAAGGAGAAATGCATGTTACGCTAATCGCTGCTTTTGTACTTGTTACCTTATCTGTATCGGAAGCTTTTTTGCCAGTAGCAGGTGCCGTGGAGCAAATACCTGAATATCATGAATCCATCGCCAGATTAAACAGTATTGAAGAAGATGAGAAAATGGACAAAGAAGATGTGAATCAACTATTTATTCCATCAACTGCAGATATTAAACTAAGCAATGTTTTCTTTAAATATCCAGGTGTTGATGAATGGGTTTTGGAACAAATTTCCATGGATATACCACAAGGAAGAAGAATAGCCTTATTAGGAAAGAGCGGCGCTGGTAAATCGAGCATTGCTCAATTAATTTGTGGTTCTTATTCCCCAACTAAAGGAACGGTCACGATTAATGGAAGTGATGCCAGTCTATTTGGGGATTCCTTATTTGAATTTGTTTCGATTTTAAATCAACGTCCTCATTTATTTAACACAACGATTGCCAATAATCTTCGTTTAGGGAATCAACAAGCAACAAATCAGGAAATTATCGAAGTTGCAAAAAAAGTCCAGTTACATGACTATATTATGAGTTTACCTAACAGCTACAACACACAAATGGAGGAATCGGGGCAAATTTTCAGCGGTGGACAACAGCAACGAATTGCTTTAGCAAGGATTTTGTTAAAAGGTTCCCCAGTAATTATCCTGGACGAACCGACTGTAGGTTTAGATCCTAAAACAGAAGCGGATCTATTAAAAACGATTTTCTCCACGCTTGAAGACAAAACATTAATCTGGATCACACATCATCTAGCAGGAATGAAGCATATGGATGAAGTAATCTTTTTAGAAAATGGAAAAATTGAGTTACAAGGCTCACATCAAGAGTTATTAAACACATCACAACGATATCGGGATTTATATTATTTGGATGTACCGCCATCGATACGGAAAATGGTGCATGTGTAGTATAAAACCCTTCAGTCAAACGAAATGACTGAAGGGTTTTATTCGTTTGAACAGCAAGCCGCGTTAATCCTAAGCCCATACCAAAAAAGGGCTCCAAAATGAGACAGTTTTTTATTCCGTAACAAACTTTTTAATCACTACGCACCTCTTTACCTTTCCGGGTTAGAAATCTTAATATAACTAATTTGACTTTGATTCATAAATCGTATTGGAGCAACACTTGTACCAAGACCGCTATCAATATAAAGATGTTGGCTATTATCAATTTTGTAAGTTCCTTTTTCAAATTTAGGAAAAAAACCTTGATCCGGAGCTACTAATGCGCCAATAAACGGGAGTCTAACTTGGCCGCCATGCGTATGACCACTTAAAATCAAGTCTGCCGAAATCTCGCTATCATTTTCTATTATGTCTGGAGTATGGGAAAGCAGTACCGTATATCGCTTATCATTTATTCCATTAAATGCTTCATTCACATTTTCATGATTTGTTGAAGCATCATCAATCCCAACAAGATTAAGTGTAACCCCATCCACTGTCAGTTGACTGTTCTTGTTATTTAAAACCGTTACCTTTTGTTCTTCAAGACCTATTAAAAGCTCTTCTCTCTTTGGATTATCCCATTCATGGTTACCCGTGACAAAAAAGACATGCTTATGAATCGAGGTAATTTTATCGATAAGAGAAAACATATGCTTCAAATCATCTGTACTTCTGTCTACCAAGTCACCTGTAATTACGATAATGTTCGCATTTAATTTTTCAATCGTTTTGATTAATTTTTCATTGTTGTTCCCAAATACTTTATTATGTACATCACTGATCTGTAAAATGCTGATTGCCGAACCCTCCGGTATTTTTCCGCTATGAAACTGGACTTTATTTACTTTAAACATATTTGTATCCATAAATATTTTAATAAATAGAGAAAGGATGAATAGAATACTAAAAGTAATCATCATCTTTTTCTTTGTTATATAGCGTTTATTAGATGGTTGATTTTCTTTCATTTGTTGTAGATTTGACAAGAAATGTTTCATCCTCCTTTTCGAGCTACGCTTGTCATTATTTTGAGCTGTTCGCCTGCTGCTTCGTTCTATTAAGAACAGAAAGGGAGTTCTTTCAGCTCAATAATGTTCTTTAACCACTAATCGTGTTAAAATCATAGCTTCTATTATTCATCCTATACTGGAATTAACTCGTTTACTTTTTATTTCCTACTTCCATAATACAGAGATACACCCTCTTTTTCTTTCCAATCAAGCAACTGTGAAACGGTGATAAATTGATAACCTGCTTGTTTTAATGTTTTTAATAGCTTTGGTAATGCATCTGCTGTTGTAGAGTGAATGTCATGCAAAAGTACAATTGCTCCAGGAGTTGATTCATTTTGTACAATTTTTTGGATAGCCGATCCATTCCTATTTTTCCAATCTAGTGTATCAACAGACCAAAGTATAATAGATTGATTGTTTTCTTTTGCACACTCTACCACATTGTCATTATAAATTCCATAAGGTGGGCGGATAAGCCTAGGGGTAACACCAGTCACTTCTTCTATCTTTTCATTGGTATATTCCAGTTCTTTTTTTATGTATGCCTCGCTCATTTTAGATAAATTAGGATGACTCCTGGTATGATTTCCAATTTCATGTCCGTCTTCTATCACCTTTCTTGCAAGATCGGGGTAATAATCTACTTGATTTCCTAACATGAAGAAAGTTGCCTTTGCATCGTATTCTTTCAAAGTTTTCAAGATTTGTGGAGTCCCTTGTGGACTTGGTCCATCGTCAAATGTCAATGCAATATATTTTCCATGAGTAAACGATTTTTTTAGTTCTTTTTGAGTGATTTTTTTCTTTTCTACTTGTTGCTCTTTCGACATTTGTAAATAAGAATCCATATGATCTTGTAAAAAAACATATAATTTCTTAATTGGAATACTAACTTCAACCGTTCCAGCAAATCCTTCTGTTATTTCATACTCGGCCCAGTATAATGTTAAACCCTTTCGATCAATAGACCATTGCCAATCATCCGGTTCTTGCAGCGTTTCATATGTTTGCTTTTTATTTAGGTATGGCTGCAATTCTTTATTCTCCTGTAATTCTTCCCAGATAATTTCTTTTATTTTGTCAAGGTTTTTCTTATCAAGATCTAATACGTCATTAATAGTTAGAAATTGTTCTTTTTTTACATCAAAATTGAAAACTTTTACCATTTCCTGTTCATTTACATCTCCTTGATTGGCATATGTTCGAAAAACTAAACTATAAAAATCCTTCGTAATACGATTGGTTTCTAATTGAATGTTTAAATGAGCCGGTCTTAGCGTTTTTTCATTTATGTTAACGGTTTTTAAAAATGATTCTTTTTGCCTTTTCATCCATCTATTGATAGAAGAGTTAATTTTTTCACTTTTTGTTTCTGGATTACTAATTGAATAAGTATACGTATCTGTTTCTTTTGAAAATGTTTTTAAATGAATATCTGGGTACTTACTATTGCTTTCGTCCTCTTCAACTTTCTCAGCTTGTATATTATCTTTCTTATTTACTAGTTTATTAGGATATGTTATTAATTTATTAATGCCTATACCAAGTAACAGAATTAATAAAAACAACAGAATCCATTCTGGTAGCTTAATGCGTTTAATCACTTCAATTCTTCCTTCCCATAGTATTAGAAAAACTTGGCTTGTCGCCAAGTCTTTAGCGAAAGCTGTAGTTTTTCTTATACTATAAACCATAAAATTTTATGCTTTCCTATAGTATAAAAAAGTAGCGAACACTTTTTTATTATATACAACTACCTCTTATATTACAAATACATTACAAATATATTGCGTTTATTTCATTAATGTTTCAAAAAAATGATTGAAAGAACTAGCTTTTCCCCTTTCCTCTTTAAATTTTTCTCTCGTAATAATATCAGTAATGAAGGAAGCAACGCTTTTAAAAAACTGGGAACCTTGTTATTACAGTGACTGCTCTTTCTGTAATAATAAGGTTCCCAGCGAACTTTTAGTTTCTTACTTTCTTTTCTTATTTTCAAAACTATTGGTACTATTGAAGTAGCGAATAATAGCTTGACAGGTATAGTTGCGTTCTCTTCATTAACTAACTTCAGAGTTGCTGCAGGTCAAACCTTATTAGAGAACTCTTATCACTAAGAGTTCTCTACAACTGAACCATCTCGTATCCAAATTGTAGATATACAACGTAGTAAAAACCTTTAAGTATAGGTTTAAACTAAGCCATCACGGAAGAGAGCTTGGTGGTGACGGTGATTTAAGCATACACACCTTAAGGTTGGCTAAAACTACGCTTATTCGAACTCCTCAGATCTTTTAATCCCTTTATAACACGGACTTTGATAACTTTTACTATTAAAGGTCGTTCAAAAATACGCTAAAAATGACACATCGAATTTCTAGAACGTATAAAATTTTAGCGTTGAAATTTATTCAACGTAGTTAAAAATTTTTAAGTTCTAAGTATACGTGCAACCAAGCTATCGTCTACGCTAGCCTAGTTTTCCTTAACGGCTTATTTCTCCGTTCCTTGGAAAAACTCTTTTCCTCATGAATAATAGTCTCAGGGAAGCAATGCTTATGCTCATATATTTACACTGCCATAGCCTCTAGCTACTCGAAACTTCGACGCAGAGGGTGTGCTAGTGTTGGCGCCTGCAACAAGGATGTTCCGAAATTAGCTGACCTCGATCCTTTTCCCCTTTTTGAACACGTACTATTAGTTTTCGCTCATAACTTTTTTAATACCTCTTTAATTGGCGTTGTACCTCCTGATACAATTTGAAATTCTTTACCAATCGTTGAGCTATCCTCTAAACAGCCCAAAATTACTCTAGCGACATCCTCTCGTGGAATCTCTCCTCGTTCAACTTCAGATGCAGCTTCTACACATCCTGTTCCCGCTTCGTTCGTTAATGCTCCGGGATGAACAATTGTATAGTCTAAATTTGCCCGTCTCAACCACTCATCAGCATAGTGCTTTGCTACCACATATGGGGCAAATGAGGAAGATGCTGCCTGTATTGCTTCACGTCTTGTATCAAATGAACTAACCATTACAAAACGGTCTACACCAGCCATTTTAGCTGCTTCAATCGTTTTAACAGCACCATCTAAATCCACCATAAGCGTCTTGTCTTTTCCCGTATGTGGACCAGAACCTGCAGTAAATACAATGGCGTCAACTCCGTCTGCGGCTTTGGCAATATCCGCAATTTCTCCTTCTAAATTGACCACTGCATTCTCTGCACCTAACTCTTTAAAATAAGCTGCTTGCTCTTGCTTACGAATCATCGCTCTTGCCATATGGTTTCCACTATCTTGAATCAGCTTAACGAGATGTTTTCCAATTTGTCCATTTGCTCCTACAACAAGAATTTTCAATGTTTCCACCCTTTCATCTTATTGTTTCCTATTTACTTCCATCGTAAATGGATTGTTTGCCTGTGTCTACTAATCTGATTACTTCACGTTAAGTTCAGGTGAAACTTATCTTGCAGAGTTTAGAATAGTTGGGTGAAAAAGATGATTTGTTAGTAGGTTTCCTAGTTCAATTATTTATGGTGTATTTTTTAACAAGTTATGTATATTTTAAAAATTAGTTTCTAATGAAGCTCGATTAGTTGTTAAATGAAACATTCCATTATCTTAAGTTGTTCTGGGAATTAAAAGGACATGCATGATATCTTGATTTGCATTTATGCCGTTATCTTGCATAATTGTATGATCTTTGCATATATTAGCAGCTATTAATATTCCCTAATCATTTATGTACATAAATGATCCATCCCATATTCTAATAACTAAAGCTCTATTAATCATGTAAAAAAGCTAGTATATCATTTTTCACCTATTTTCAAGTTAATTGTCATTCTAATTATTCCTTTTCATCATCAGCTTTTTGAAATAAAACTTCCGGGATTAATTCAAAACCTTCAATGATTGTACTTTCTTCTACTTCAATCATAAGACTCAATTTCCCATCAAATTGAACCTGCCGAACAAATCTTAGATCTTGTGGACTGATGGAAATATCCGCTACCTTTGTCTTTATTTTAATTGACTTGGAAGTAGGTTTTGGAACAATGTTACTCGCTTTCAACTCATATTTTTCATCATCAATCACCGTCTTAAACGCATTTTCCACCTTTTCAGTATCGACATCTTTTACTCCACTGCTTTTTAATACCTTTTCTACATCTTTGTAGTCTAATTTTGGTACTTCCTCTTCATCTTCATTTTCTTCGATAACTTGATAGATTTCATCGTACACATTTGAAAGTGTCGATGTATTGATACGTTCACCGGCTACATTTTTCACGATTTCCTCAAAAACAATTTTATCCTCTTGCGCAGTCATTATTTCTTCCGCATTCAATACTTCTTCAATAAAATGATAATTCAACTCATTTGCTTTACCTGCCGAATAAAGAATGTGATTGACATCCGCAGCATTATCCGTAAAACAAGGGAATAGAAATCCTGATATGGGAGCTTTCAGGTTGATAATTGGATCTACAACAATATTATATTTAAACTCCTTTTCTACATAATCAAATAAGAGTTCTTTTTTCGGATCTTGCGTTTTATTCATACTACATAAAATAAAAGAATGAGAATATACCGTATCTCGATCACTTTCTTCCGCTTCTTCATTGCGGCGTTTCTTTGGTTTCATATATTCACCTCGAATAAAGGTTACTACAATATCCATTTCATATTTCTTATCTTTGAGCATTTTTTTTACAAGTCGAAGCATATGCTCTTTCCATTCTTCTATATCACTACTTAATAATCCTTGGTGTAAAATGAGCTGACTGTTATCTTCTACATCACGCTGAAACTTTAACTCAAATAATTTCTGATCAAGCTGCCCAGTTAATACTTTTTTAAAATTGGCCATAAAGAGCTCTTTCTGTTCATCTTCCAGTAATTCAAATGGGGTACTTTGATGATGGTAAACCTCACTTGATTCTTTAATGATGTATACATTAAAAATTTCGTTGATTTTTAACAAATCATTATTTATTTTGAATTGCTTACGAATATTAGCGATATCTTTCTTATTCAATATTGCTCCACTCCCATGTTGGTAATCAGCATATGTACGAAATATGCACTTTCCATCTTATCATAGATGCTCTATTATATTCCTGTATTCGATAAGTTTTAAGCTAGCCTGCTCCTTATCTGCAATTAAAAACTCTCACAAACATTCATTTAGCAACGTTTATGAGAGTTTTTAATTATATTTTAGATTATAAATGTCCTTACGCTTTATCTACCGCAGCATTTTTTATACTTTTTCCCGCTATCACATGGACATAGCTGATTTCTACTATTTTTTACCACCTTTTGGTTTGATTTGAAATTAGGCTTTTTATCAGTACTTGAGTTAGACTTAGAGGCTGGTAGTGATTGAAGATGTTTTTTCTCCAATTCGAACAGCTCTTTAGATGTATGTCCTTTTAAGAACCATCCCCTCGTGTTATTCATTATATCAATAACTCTATCCATTAATGCTTCTACTGTTTGTTGATTATCGAACTCTAAAACATGAGATAAATATTTGAAAACATCTCATGGACCGTCACCGGATTTTGTTGCATAAATACACAAGCATCCAGAATTTTGTGATGAAATATACGAAAGCTTTTAATTCCAGGAGTGTGTTCTCTACGGGTAAGGGTATGGGGCCACATGTATTAAGACAAACTTTTGCATCGGATTGGATTAAAAACGGTGGGGATATTATTCTCTTACGGGATCAATTAGGCTATAATACTATTGGAGCTACCTCTTCTACTTCCGTTTGGATAGCTTGAATATCAAGGGATTCTATCTATATTCGATTTCACAATTGCATGCATTCAAAAGCTCCAAAATATGATTAAAATTTTAGATTTTTATTATATATGAATATTTAAACCGTTGCAGAGAGATAAAATATCAGTAATGAGTTTTATAAAATAAAAAAATTATGTAAAGGAACATAAAGGTAAAAAAATTATAATAGACAAACTCTACCTTCAAGATTGTGCTAGACATTAAAATACTTTAACTTTTGTGCGTTTAATCATAGCTTTAGTTAAGGAAAATCTATAATATGAGTTATTGACTACAGATAAAGTAAGACCCGAAATTATTTCAAAAGTCAAAGTACTTTACTATAATTTCGGGTAGTTAAAATCAGAATGACACTTACATTTAGTTATTTGTTATCTTTGTTGAATTTATTATCCGGTACAGATCATTATAATATTCTTATCAGGATCATATAAATTAAAAAAAGCAAGGTCACCAAAATCGATTATTTCTTGAGCAATTTTAAAATTTGACTCTTTTGCAAATTTAAACGATTCATTTATATCATTAGTGTGTAAATTAAACAAGGCATACGGTAAAGGGGTAAATTTTTTAGTTTCTACTTGGCCTGCATCAAGGGTTATTCCTGTATACTCATTTAAAGAGATATTAAATACAGGCTTTTTTACTTGATTAGGATCGAATTTTTTTCCTAACAATTTACAGTACCATTCAACTGACTTTTCCAAATCGCTAACATGAACAAAAATTGTATTTACTTGATTAATTACAGGACTTCTCATATAAACACTCCTCATAAATTTTTTGGTTCATAATATATAACGTAATTTTAGTTGAAAATTATACTCACAAAATTAAAAAAATCCTCTTTTTTGATTTTCTTATGTTTAATTCCCCTCTTCTATAGATTGTAATTTTTAAAAGTATGTTCAAAAGAATTTATAGTAATATTCAGCATTTAATCTTACTCCAAGTGAATGTGCGGCCAAATTCATTAAATTCCATGAAAAACAATAAAATTTCCATAATACAATAGATTCATTCTCGATTAGCACATAATGTATATTATTTAAACAAAGCTCTCCCTCTTTGTTTTCAAATTCTACAATTACTGGTTTTCCCCGTAACTCTATGTACTTAGCGCTTATTTGTTGTTGTTTATGAGCAATTTTAGACCAATCTTTCAACGAATTTCTAATTGTTTCATTCTTTCCGTACTCTATACCAGAATGAATGATATCAGTTTTAACATTTTCGTTTAAAAGAGAAGCAATTTGTTTAGGGTTTTTATTTCTAAATCCTTGAATTAACTGGTCAATAATAGAATCATCTATTTGAATTTCTAAATAGTCACTTTCTTTTTTGTTATTAACCTTAAAATGTTCTATTTGTGTGAGTTTCTTTCTAGCCCTGTTTAAATTAGCATATACAGCCTCAGATGATGAATTGATTATCTTTGCAATCTCTTTTGCTTTTTTATAAACAGGAGCTAAGCGTTGATTGTGTGCTACCAATAAAATTTTTTGAGCTGATTTTGTCTTCAACAATATCCATCCAATTATCATAAGCATAAGGTATATTAAATTTTTGGCTAATCTCTTTCGTTCTACTATAGTTTGAGTCTGCTACAGCAACTACTTCACAATCTTTATTATCTAAGTACTCAGGTATGTGTCTGGTCTGCGAGATTTTCCCACACCCAATAAATACCAACTTTTATTCTAGTCATTCCTATCCACCTTCCAAAGCTCGCCAGAAGCAAATCTCTGTTTAGCTAACTGACGTCGTTTTTCTTGAATCTCCTCTATGGTTGTTTCATGTATATTAATCTGCGCTGTAAATATCTCACTTTGTGATAAATTGACTTTTACTTTTTTCGTTTTTTCTTCTCTCATAAACTCTATATAAATTGGATCGGTAGTATCTTGATATTTAGAAATATTGATGACAAAATCTTTATAAGTCGGTACAACATAGTTATTTACTTTTGTAATGGTATCACCTTTTTTTAAACCAGCAATTTCTGCCGGACTGTTGGGAAATACATGTAGTAAATAATTCCCTTCTATATTTCTATTAGGATTAATGATACTATACGAACAATTGGTAACTCCAAGCCTTGGATAGGATAGGAAAACAATCTATCTCTTAAGTCCATTCCTAACTCTAAAACTGATTTTAAATTAATTAAACTTCTTCTCCATCCCATTTCTAAACACTCTTTTAACCATTGATCATGAATCGTATTATCGTATCCAAATACTGAAACGGTTAATTTTGTGTGATGTGATCCTTTCTTAATTAAGTTGAATAAAGTATATACATGAAACTTTTCAATAGTTCCATCTGGCGTCATCGATTCATAATTGTCAGAAAGAAATAACCTTATAGTCGTGCTGCTAGCGTAAACGAACCCACTGCAGAATAACTTAAAGCAGAAGTCTGTACAGAATTCTTACACCTTTGGTAGAGATCCACCATTTGTAATCGTTCATAAAAAGTATGAGGACAATACGTACCCAAGTATCAACTTTTCTTTACTATTATTTTTACAGGTGTATTGGATAAGATTGGCCCCTGTATAGACTGCTTTCGATAGCTATAAATCCGCTTGGTTCGTTCCTTACAGAATGGGCATTTTTGTTTTTTTACTTTGGTATGGAGTTCGATGCACCATTTATCTGAACCTTTTTCTATATTCCATACCTCCACATGTTTATTTTTAATTCCTAATAACTCTATGATAAAATGATCTTGCACTCTTTTCCCTCTCCTTTACCTTTTGTCCAGCAACTCAAGGTTATCAAAAAAGAGGGAGAGAGTGTATTTTTTTATCTAGATATCTATCCCTTATTCCAAAAAGGAAACCACCACATTTAGTATAGAGCTAAAAAATGTGTAAAATGAAAATGAAAAGTATCATATTCAAATACAATCTTCTCAAAATAAAAATACCCACAAACATTGATGTATCAACATTTGTGAGCAATTGCATTGTTTTTTAATTTACTTAAAAACATATCAAAAGTACCGGTGGTCGGGGTCGAACCGACACTCCCGTGAAGGAACGGGATTTTGAGTCCCGCGCGTCTGCCAATTCCGCCACACCGGCATGTTATTAACGGATACAGCGTTTTTCGTTGCGCAGTATTCCGACTTGTCGCGTAGTATTCGGGATATTTGCGAACAATGTGCGTACATAGCACAAGGATTATAGTCCCGCGCACCTCGAATCTTGCGAACGTTATCTATAGTAGCACGTGATGTATATTTCGTCAAGGCTTTTCGGAAACTTTTCGACATAAAAAAAAAACGGACAGCCCGGAAATTACTCCGAAAGCTGTCCGTTTCCTATTTAATACACGTCCTCTTTGCGTACCCACGACATGATGCCGTCAAGCAATACGCGGTCTGATTTAACTTGCTTAATGCGATACGTATTGCCTTTGACGTGGCTTGCGATTGGTTGTCCGGTAGCAAACTTATTCGCCGATTTCTTGACGGTTACTTTTTGACCGACTTTGAACGTCTTTGGCTTTGGCTTGCTTGCCGATTTACTCGCGCCACCTCCGCCACCACTTAGTCGCCGATTTACCTCATTGCGCACCTTCGCATATCTAGCCTTTCCGATACCTAACGATTTCCTCCGTTCCTCGTGACCATTTCCGTGTTTTCCGTCGATTACTTCCTGCGCCATTTTTGCGATTGACTTTTGTCTTGGCTTTGGCTTGCTTACGTTTTTTATGCCGGCTCTCTGGTTAACTTCGTCGCGCACCTTTTCGTACATGGATTTCGAAATGCCGAGCGACTTTCTGCGTACTTCGTTGCCGTTGCCATGTTTGCCTGCGATTACTTCGTCTGCCATTCGTGAGATTGACTTGTTGACTGACGGTTTAGGTGGCTTAGACGGCTTGGCTTCGGCTTGCTCCCCGGAAACCATACGCTTAAAGTCCGACCAACTAATTCCGTCTTTGTTAGCGCGAATTTGCGCCGGGCAGTTCTTTCTGCTCCAATCGTGATGTTGACGTAAATCCTCTACACCTAGACCGTACTTATCGAGTAGGATACGTGCAAGTTCCGCCCCATTTTCGACTGCTTTTCGATAGTCCCCGTCAGAGTTAATGCAAATTTCAATACCGATTGATTGCGTATTACCCGGACCATTACCGTCACCTGCGTGCCAGCATTTTATATTGTCCTCGAAAGATTGTATCGCTATTTTATCGTCTACTTGCCAATGCCAACTGGCTTGACGCGGATTAACGCGAGATTGGATATTTGCGTGTGCCTGTGCGTCTGCTCCCGGCGTAGTGTTTCCCGTTTGATGTATCGTTATGTATCTTTTCGGATTGCCTCCGCCGGATGTACGTGTGGTAATCGCCCTTTGTGGAGCTAATTGACGTTTGATGCGTAAAGCCATTACTTATCGCCGTCCTTTTTCGGTTTTTTATACGATTGTGCTCGCTTACTGTCTGCGTGCCCTACCGTAGTAGGGTCGATAATTGCGTTATACAAGCTGACCGCAACTAACGATAGTACGTATGGATTTTTTACCGCTTCGAAGATAACATCGAACAATCCGTGCCATGTCGTTAAGTCCGAGTAGGAAATGCCCATGTAGCTGAGGATTGGTGCTAAGATTGCGAGGATTAGCTGTGCGATAAATACCGGGTTTTTAAAACGTACTTTCCAATTGATTTTCATGTAAATTCCTCCTGTTTTTTAATTGTTTAAAGGAAAAACCTCCTGTTCTGTCGAATAATGACGTAGAAGGGAGGTGACCTAAAATGAATAAATGTCCTAATTGTGGTTCTGAA
>NZ_JAHLNO010000016.1 GCF_018916875.1 Virgibacillus proomii
TTGGACGGGTTACCACCTGACTATATCCATTATAAAGGACTTTTTCTTTGCAACATAGAAAATTAGTGAAGATTTCGCGTATTTTTAATATTTTGTTTTAATAAATGCAACGCTAGTGATATTTTGACTCTAGCGTTGTTTTAAATATACATGCTTTTTATCCCTGTTTCTAACGGGTGGCAAAATTCGCTTATTTAAGATCCATGTACATTAGGATTAGTTTAAGAACAAAAGCCGGAAGTACTCGGTTAGCGGCGTACAAACAGGAGATCTTCTGACGAGATAGAGGAAATATGCCTCTGCAACAGGGGTATGCCGACGCCTGAGCGACAAGTCCGCTTTTAGTCGGTCTTCCTTCAGATTCATGCCAGTGTTAACTTTATCGTAGGTAGAGATCGAAGTATGTTAGTAACTGACCGCTTAAGCCTTACGAAGATATTTTTCAAAAAGGTTATCCACCATGTAGAACGGATATAATTTATAAACAACGAGGAAAGTATACCGCTTAAGTTCACAATTATTGGGTTTTCAAGGTAGAATAGTTCCCTTAAATTTGTTAAAGAAAACTATTTTCTAATTTCTGGCATGTTGCATTTAGATTTTTTAACTCGTTATTTGTGAAAGTGGAAGAAAAAAAGCTCTTATTAAATTTTTAGGATATATTTTCATACGTTAAAATTAACTTAACACGTGGAGAATACGACGTTGTAAAAATTTTAAGGTTTTAAGTATAAGTGCAACTAGGCCATTGCCTGCGCTTCGCTGGTCGGTAGCCAAGTTTTATATATCATACCATAATTATTACTTATTATTACAGTATAATTATAAAATAAGCGTAGTATGATATTTCTTCTTAGAAGAGGTTGTTAGCACTGTTGTATTGAACAAAGTAAAGGGAGAAAAAATACAACCTAAATGTCCAATTGGGGCTATTTATATTTTACTGGGAATAGAGGTATGGAAATACATATTAATTATTTTGTGAAAGAGGTAGAAGAGTTATGATTAAAGGGATTGGAATTGATATAATAGAATTGTATCGGATTAAACAAAATCTTGAGAGAAATCGCCGATTTATTGAGCGTATTTTAACACCAAAGGAAAGAGAAATTTATGCTTCGTTAAAAACTGATAAAAGAAAGGTAGAGTTTGTTGCGGGGAGATTTGCAGCAAAGGAGGCTTTTTCTAAGGCAGCCGGTACTGGAATTGGAAAGTTAAGTTTTCAGGATATGGAAGTACAAATATTAGAAAGTGGCGCACCTTATCTATATGTAAAAGGATTTGAACAAACTAATTTATTTTTATCAATCAGCCATACAAAAGAACATGCTGTTGCTCAAGTTATTATCGAAGAGCGTTAAAAAAACGACTAAAAAATGACTGATTATGGTTCTAAAACAAGATCTGTAAATGCATAATCACTTAGGTTGTCTCATATTATTTTAGTGCGGGTAGGAGGGAACAGATTTGTATATTGTCACCGCGAAAGAAATGTACGATATCGATCATTTCGCAATGCATACGATCGGTTTAGATGGGAAGCTGTTGATGGAAAATGCCGGACGAGCAGTTGCTGAAAAAGTAACTCGTAAAATCTCCAAGGAAGATAAAATATGTGTGCTGGTAGGAGCAGGGAATAATGGAGGAGATGGATTTGTTATCGCACGTACGTTGCTTGATGACGCGTATGATGTAAACGTGTTACAAATAGTTCCAGATGAAAAAATAACTGGTGATGCCCATTACCATAAGCAAGTTTATGAAAACTGTGGAGGTACTTTATTAAGATTTGCCAAAGAAGATGTACGTGCGATTAAAGAAGCTAATGTGTTAATTGATGCAATGATCGGAATTGGTGTAGATGGTGGTTTGCGCGAGCCCTTTGCATCTTTGGTTCCGTTTATCAATAAGCAAAAACAAAAGCTTATCATCTCTGTTGATATTCCATCCGGACTCCCAGCGAATGAAGGTGTGGAAGCTTATACTGCTATTAAAGCGGATCACACGGTTATTATCGGTGCACCAAAGCTAAGTGTTTTTCTTAATGACACGTTTTCTTATTATGGATCCTGGGAGGTTGTCTCCATTGGTTTGCCTACATTAGCCTTCAGGCAGCATACAACTAAATCTGTTTGGAATTTAAAAGATGTGAAAAGAAGTCTTCCAAAAAGAGAGCCGAATGATCATAAAGGCAAGCATGGAAAAGGTATAATCATTGGTGGATGTATAGGAATGCCCGGTGCACTGTCCATGTCGATACGAGCTGCATTAAAAGCTGGTGCTGGTTTAATTACCGGAGCTACTTCGGAAAAGGTGATCCAAGCCATAGCTGCAAATTGTGTAGAAGCAACGTATACAGTTTTATCTGAGAAAAATGGGTTTCTTGATAATCAAGCGAATCTTATTTTGGCCGGTTATCATGCTGTAGCTATTGGGATGGGAATTGGCAGAGAAACTTGGACAGGAGAGCTTGTTCAAAATGTAATCGATAATGCTAACTGTCCTGTTATTATTGATGCAGACGGTTTATATCACTTATCACAAGCTTTAAGCAAGTTAAAAGAACGGGATCAACCTACTGTTATTACACCGCATCCAGGAGAAATGGCCGTGCTGTTAGGTGTATCCATTCAAGAACTGTTACAAAAGCCGTTTCGATACGCAAGCGAATTTGCAAAAGAATACCGTACTTATGTGGTGTTAAAAGGACAGTATACCATTATAAGTTCTCCTGATGGGAAACAAGCGGTAAACCAAACAGGTAATCCAGGGCTTTCCAAAGGCGGAAGCGGCGATGTGTTAACGGGCATTATTCTAGCTATGATCATGCAAAAACAAAATCTGTTTCAAGCTTTATGTAATGCATGTTTTATACACGGCCTGTCTGCAAATTTATTAGTTATCCAACAGCATTCTGAACATGATCTATTGGCAAGCGATGTGATCAATGGAATATCGGCTGCATATCGTATGATTTCTGACGAGGTATAAGGTGATAAGGTTCCCTTTGTTTTAACTGAGACAAGGGAGATATGTCCATGAAGAAGAAAATCGGTGGTTTGATTATTTTAATGAGCTTCGTATTGTTATTGTCAGCATGTGGAGAAAAATCGCAAGAAGATGTTATAGCAGATTTAAAAGAAAACATGGAAAAAATGGACGGATACAAAGCAAAAGCTGAAATGAACATGAATACGGGCCAGGAACAGCAAACATTCCAGATTGACATCTGGCATAAGAAAAAAGACATGTATCGAGTTGGCTTGTCGAGTAAAGATGATGACAAGGGTAATCAAATAATTTTAAAAAATAAAGATGGTGTGTTTGTCTTAACCCCTGCATTAAACAAAAGCTTTAAGTTTCAAGCGGAATGGCCACAAAATAGCAGTCAACCGTATCTCTATCAATCATTAATCAATGATATCAAAAAGGATAAGGAAGCCAAATTTGAAGTAACAGATGCACACTATGTTTTTAAAACGAAAACAAACTATCAAAGTAACAACAATTTACCTTATCAGGAAATTTACCTTGATAAGAAATCATTAAAGCCAGTGCAAGTAAAAGTTTTAGATAAAGATAAAAAAGCTTTGGTGGATGTAACTTTTTCTACTTTTGATCAAAAAGCAAAATTTGCAGACGATGATTTTTCTATGAAAAAAAATATGGGAAGTGAAAAAGCAAAAGAAACTATTGCAACAGCTGGTGAACAAGACCCGCTCACGGTTTACTATCCATCTTACATGGCAGGAGCTAAACTAACAGAAAAGAAAGAGACGTCTACGGATCAGGGAGATCGAGTCATCTTAACGTTTGAAGGTGATAAGAGCTTTACTTTAATTGAAGAACAAGCAAATCCACAAACAATGATGAACTCTCCAAATGAAGTAAAGGGGGAAATTGTTAACCTGGGATTTGCGGTGGGAGCCATGACTGAAAATTCCGTGGAATGGACTCATAATGGTGTCGATTTTATGCTGGCCAGTGAAGATTTGACAAAAGAAGAACTGATTGAAGTAGCTAAATCTGTTACAAATAAAGAAGTGAAATAAATGTTAGGTTAGATGAGGCTGGGACATAAGCAAATACTAAATAGCAAAAACCGAACAATTCATTTATAATTGTTCGGTTTGTTTGTGTTAAAAAAATTCCTATCATCGCTACGTCAAACTATTTCACTTTCCGCGGGCACGGCCTCAGCTTCCTCGGAAAGCAAAGATCGCTTTCCTGCGGGATCTTCAGCTCGAGCTATTCCTGCAGGAGTCTACATATTTTGACTACGCCAAAAACTTGCGTATACACAAGGACGATTTATTGTTCGTTTTTTAATCAGCTGTTTTAGTTTTGTCCCAGCCTCTTTTACATAATAAAAATTTAGTGTAACTGCAAATAGAAAAGTACGGTTATACTTTCCGTCTTTTAAGTAAAAGCTCATAAGGGTAGTCTATTTTTTCATTTTGCAAGATGTAGTACAATCTGTATAAAGGGAGAAATAGTTCTAAATGATAAATAACGGATTTAAATGCTGATGAGTTAAGCTTCATGGTTTAGAGAAACATGTATATTTAAACACGCATGGTTATTATTGTAAATAAGAGCTTAAATACAATTTATTCAGCATGATTAGAAGTAAAATAAAAGATGGTACCAGTACCATTTAGGCTAAGTTTATACCCACGATTAAGATCGCGGAGACTTCTATGGGAGATAATGGCACTTAAAGCATTAAAAAATAAAATAACAAGGAGTTAGAAAATTGGATTTACATAGAAATACATGGATAGAAATAGATCTGGATGCAATTGCATATAATATAAAACAAATAAAGAAAAAGCTGTCAAATGAAACAAAAGTAATGGCAGTAGTAAAAGCCGATGGATATGGTCATGGCAGTATACAAGTTGCGAAGAAGGCTTTGGAAGCCGGAGCGGATTATTTAGCAGTGGCACTGTTGGAAGAAGCCATTAAATTGCGGAAAGCGTCTATTACTGCTCCTATTTTAGTACTTGGATGGGTTCCGCCAGAATCTGTTGTAGAAGCTTGTAATAATGAAATAACGCTTACTTTTTTTCAAAAAGACTGGTTGGAAAAGGTGAGTACGTATTCGCTTCCTAAGCCGCTTTATCTTCATTTGAAAGTTGATACGGGTATGGGGAGGATAGGGATAAGAACAGAAAAAGAACTAGCTCTTATTTTAGAAGCATTAAAAAATAATCGAAGCATATATTTAACAGGAGTATTCACACATTTTGCTACAGCCGATGAATTAGACATAACCTATTTTAATAAACAGCAATCACGCTTTCTCCATTTCCTTTCTAAATTAAAGGAGCGCTGGCAAGGAAAACTTGATGTCCATATTGGTAATAGCGCTAGTGCAATACGTTTTCCTGCTGAAATGTACGACTATATTCGCTTTGGTATAGCAATGTATGGCTTGTATCCATCTAAAGCAGTAAAAGAAAAGGGGGAGATAGAGTTAAAGCAAGCCTTCTCTTTACACAGTAAACTTGTTCATGTTAAACAAATCCAGCCAGGTGATTGTATTAGCTATGGATGCACATATAAAGCAAGACAACAAGAATGGATAGGTACGGTTCCAATTGGTTATGGAGATGGATGGCTGCGCAGAATGCAAGGCTTTTCTGTTTTAGTAAATGGAAAAAGAATGCCGATAATAGGTAGAATTTGTATGGATCAAACAATGGTGAGGTTGGATAAAGCGTATCCTGTCGGTACAAAGATAACGTTCATTGGTCGTCAAAATGAGGCATTTATTTCCATGGATGAAGTGTCTGAATATGCTGAAACGATTAATTATGAAATCCCTTGTGTAATAAATAACCGTGTTCCGAGAATCTACAAAGGTCTTTAAAGAGCTTGTCTGTAATAAGGTATTCTACACTATATACCACGTCGTTTAAAAAACAAACGACAAAACAAATGATTTTTCGGAAAAAATTCCTACAACCCTTTGCAAATGGGCGAATTCAATGATATTATTAAAATTGAATTTTACAAAGTTCGTTCAACAGTTGGCGGAGGTGTATGGTTTTGTCAGAAAGCTTACAAGAAGTTTTAGTTAAAATACCGAAAAACCTGTTAAATGAGGTGGATGGTCTGGTGAAATATGAGAACAGTGATTTGAGTGATTTCATTTGTCAGGCAACAAGAAACTATCTTCAGCAAAAACGAGATGAGCATTTTCGACGATTTCGTGAAACCATGGAAAAGGGTTATGCAGAAATGGGCCGCATTAATTTGACAATTGCTTCAGAAGCTTTCCAAGCTGAAGAGGAGGCAAAAAACACCTTGGAACGTTCTGTGATCGGGGTGTAACCATTTGATCGTGCAAAGAGGCGAAGTATATTTCGCTGACCTTTCCCCTGTTGTCGGGTCAGAACAGGGAGGCGTCCGCCCGGTATTGATCCTGCAAAATGATATCGGGAATCGTTTCAGTCCTACCGTTATTGTTGCTGCTATTACAGCACAAATTCAAAAAGCCAAGCTCCCAACACATGTGGAGATTGATGCAAAACGATATGGGTTTGATCGTGATTCCGTTATTTTGCTAGAGCAGATTAGAACACTTGATAAACAAAGGCTAACAGATAGAATAACAAAATTGGATAAAGAAATGATGTCTAAGATCAACCAGGCATTGGAAATCAGTTTGGGACTGAAGGATATGTATGGTCAATAATACCCTTGTGTTATCCGCAAGGGTATTTTTTTTGTTGAAAATTCTGCATGTGAGGTGCCATAAACCTCTAAATATTATACAGATTGTCAAAAAGAATAAAAGAGAGGCGAAACGGCGCCTGAAAGATTGATTAGTTCGTATCGAAAAGAGGAATTGAAGAGGTATCGCGGTTTAGCTTTGTTTCCACTTCAAGGAGAAAAGCACTGCATTAAAATATAGTTTCACTTTATCCGTTTTTTGTTTCTATGTTACAATTATTGTTGATAACTTTAGAAAAATGTACAATTTTAGGGCTTTTGAACATCTCTATAACATGACTTAGAATAAAAATTATATTTTAATCAGGTGGGGGTAAGGGAATGGACAAGAAGTTTAAAAAGATTGCAATCGATAATAGTGATGTTATTGTACAAATGTGGCTGGAAGAAATAAATTCATTAAAAAGTGATAATTATACAGCTAATATTTCTGAAGAATTATTTGATAGTACCAATAGGGAATTTGTGAATGTGATATTTACAAGCATAAAAAATGCTGGTTCTTCAAAAGCAGTTGAGAACTTTTCTGAAAAAATTATTAATCTTGGATGGCCATTAAGTTATATTACCGACGGCTTACAAGTGTTTCGTAGAGTTACAATTGATTATATTTTAAGTCAAACAGAACAAATCGATTCTACATTTATTTCCAATGTATTAGAAAGTGTAGATAATTGGGTTGAACCTCTAATTCGGCAGCTCGTTAATGAATATTCAGGAAGTTGGGAGAACACGGTGTCGTTACAAAGGGTAGCCCTTCAAGAGTTATCAGCTCCGTTAATTCCTGTGATGGACGGGATTACGATCATGCCTTTAATTGGAACGATCGATACGGAACGGGCAAAATTAATTATGGAAAACCTGCTTGATGGCGCGATAAAACATAATTCGGAAGTTGTTTTAATGGATATAACGGGTGTTCCAGTTGTTGATACAATGGTTGCTCATCACATTATTCAAGCTGCAGAAGCAGTACGCTTAATCGGCGCAACATGTATCCTTGTAGGAATCCGTCCGGAAATTGCTCAAACCATTGTTAATTTAGGAATTGATTTAAGTAAATTCCCAACGAAAAGTTCTTTAAAGAAAGGCTTTGAAAGAGCTCTTGAAATAACAAATCGTCAAGTTGTCGATATTGAAAGTAAAGAGGATAGTATTGAGCAATTAATTCAATCCTTGAAGGGGGAGTGATGATGATGCGAATACCCATATTAAAGCTTCATAATTATTTATTGATCTCCATCCAGACCGAGATTGATGATCAAACAGCTATCCAATTTCAAGAGGATTTATTAGATAAGATTCATAAGAACGGCTCAACTGGAGTGGTTATTGATTTAACTTCGGTTGATATTATTGATTCATTTATTGCCAAAGTGCTTGGTGATGTGGTTACAATGTCAGATTTAATGGGGGCGAAGGTAGTTTTAACAGGTATTCAGCCTGCAGTTGCTGTAACTTTATTAGATTTAGGAATTCATTTAAAAAATGTGTCAACTGCATTAAATTTAGAGCAAGGCCTTATTAAACTCTACCAGGAATTGGGGGAATAGTGGATGCAACCTCAATCTTGTGTGAATATAAAAAAAGAATGGGATATAGTAGGTGCAAGGCAGTTAGGTAGAGATATTGCGAAGAAATTAGGTTTTAGAACCGTCGACCAAGCACGTATTGCAACAACGATATCGGAGCTGGCAAGAAATATTTATCTATATGCAGATCATGGTCAAATATGTTTTGAAGTGATCAATACAGTCGAGCATAAAGGAATCTGCATTATTGCCGTTGATGTAGGTCCCGGGATGGAGGATATCGGACAAGCGTTAGAAGATGGCTATTCAACCTCCGGAGGTTTGGGAGCTGGATTGCCAGGTGTAAAAAGGTTAATGGATGAATTTGACATCCAAACAGAGGTCGGTAAAGGAACGCGAGTGAAAGTAATTAAATGGTTAAGGTAGTTGTTCTTATTTAAAATGGTAAAAAAGAGAGTATGCGGTGAAGGCTTTTCTCTATGGGGTCTTAGATATCTAGTCTGACAGCTGTCTTTTATTTGGAAGTTGATTCATTAATTGATGGATGAGGTACAGTAGAGCGTTCTGTAACCATTCAATTGTTTTGGCTACCATGGATAGTGAGGGGGAAAACAATGGAGAGTGTACTGAAATTAGATGTAGAAACTTATAAATCATTAATGAAGCGTTATATTGAAACAAGAGATGAGCGCTCCCTTTATGAAATTGAACAGGCTAGTAAATCTTTTATAAAGAATAATATTTTACCAGATGAAATTGTTAATATGCACATTCAAGCCCTCGGAGATTTATATCCTAATTTAAGTGAGGATATTAAATATTCAATGAATTTTCTGTTAGAGGCAATGATTGCATATGGAATTGCTCATCGAGAGTATCAACAGCTCCGGGAAAAACAGTCAGAGTTAAAATCAGAAATATCGGTAGCGGCTAGTATGCAGGAAACGCTTTTAGAAACCAAAAAGCCAGATATTCAGGGTTTGGATATAGGTGTTATTAGTATGCCTGCTCATCAAATGAATGGAGACTATCATCATTTTGTTAAAGGTAGAGATGGATCATTAGGAATTGCTATAGCTGATGTTATAGGGAAAGGGATTCCCGCTGCGCTTTGCATGTCAATGATTAAGTATGCCATGGACAGTTACCCTGAAGATGCGATGACACCAAAAGCAATTCTTGCTAATATGAATCGAGTTGTTGAAAGAAATGTTGATCCCAGCATGTTTATTACAATGTTTTATGCACAGTACCTTCCCTTTGAACATACACTCCGTTATGCCTCAGCAGGTCACGAACCCGGTTTTTATTACCATGCAAAGCAAGACACCTTTACAGAACTAAAAACAAAAGGTCTTGTTTTAGGTGTAACTCCAGATGCAACTTATCCACAATATGAACTTAAAATTGAACAAGGGGATATGGTTATTCTATTAACAGATGGAGTTACAGAGTGCAGAGATGGTGAACGATTTATTGAACGTCAAGAAGTGTTAGATGTGATTAGAAAATATATTCATCTACCAGCACAACAGATGGTTAATCAAGTTTTTAAATATTTTGAGCGCTTACAGGACTTTGAACTACGAGATGATTTTACTTTACTAATTATAAGAAGGGACGTTTAGCAGATTGTTTTAATGGGTAAATGTAAGCAGGATCTAAACAACAATCCAAAAAATATGGGTTATGTACATATTCCACATGTTCGGCGCTGTAAACCGCTCGTTTTAAATAGAGTAGTTAAAAGAAAAAACGGCGCCTAATCCAATTGTTTCGGGAAAAAGGAAGCAGCAATATATGTGCATGAACAATAAGTGCTTTTCTTTTTCAAGGACAGAGAAGCTTTGGTAGCATTACATCGCGATTTTTTAGAAGGATGTCGATCTCAAATGCGTTGCAACAGAACAGAGTATAATTCGATAGCAATACACCGCAATTTTTGGAAGGGCGCCCGAGTTTTTTGTACTATAGGAAAGTATAAAACTTTATGGTTTATAGTATAAGAAAAAGACTACAGCTTTCGCCATAAAGACTTGGCGACAAGCAAAGTTTTTCTAATATTTTGTAGTCAAGAATCGTCTACGAAATCAAGTTTCACATATATAGGAGGAGAAATATGAATCTAACTATTAAAATCACAGATGAACCAACTAAGTCTATTGTCCACTTATCTGGAGAAATAGATGCATATACTGCCCCAAATTTAAAAGAAACGTTAATTCCCCTTACGCAACAAAAAAGCAGGATAGTGGAGGTTGACTTAGAAAAAGTAAGTTATATGGATAGTACAGGTTTAGGTATTTTTATTAGTGCACTTAAATCAACGAAGGAGCATGATAGCAAGTTAATATTAGTAAATATACAAGAACGTGTACTGCGCTTGTTTAAAATTACAGGGTTAGATGAGATTATGAATGTAAATGCTGCGATTCGGGGTGGAAGTGAATAATGGAGAAATTTGATTTTATTGAATTGAAGGTTCCGGCAAAGGCGGAGTATATTGGTGTTGTGAGGTTAAGTATTTCCGGAATAGCCAATCGCATGGGCTTTTCTTATGAAGATATTGAAGATTTAAAAGTAGCCATTTCTGAAGCAATTACGAATACCGTTAATCATGCTTATCATGATGGTGAGGGTGAAGTTACGATCGGTTTTGGTGTCTACAATGACCGCTTAGAAATCATGGTGGCAGATCGTGGTGGCAGTTTCAGTCTTAATGAAATAAAGGATAATATTGGCCCATATAATGAAACAGAATCAATTGAAGATTTACGAGAAGGAGGGTTTGGTCTGTTCTTAATTAATGCATTAATGGATAAAGTTCAAATCAATAATAGTTATGGTGTCATTGTACTAATGACGAAGTATATAGATGAAACTGAGGTGGGCTTTGATGACGACCAAATCTCAACCACACAATAACGGAAGGGATGAGGTTTACCAATTAATTGAATCATTGCAAAAGGAGCCCACGAACGAGCAATTAAAAGAGCAATTTGTCCTTATATATAAGGATCTTGTCGAATCAATAGCTCGTAAGTATTCAAAAAATAGTGCTATTCATGAAGATCTTGTCCAAGTGGGAATGATCGGACTATTAGCTGCAGTACGCCGATTTGATTCAACATTTGGTAAATCTTTTGAATCTTTTGCAATACCTACGATCATTGGAGAAATAAAACGCTTTATCCGTGATAAAACATGGAGTGTACATGTACCAAGGCGAATAAAGGAATTAGGACCAAAAATAAAAAAAGCAGTAGATACATTATCGGCGCAAAACCAAAAATCACCATCCATTAAAGAATTAGCAGACTATCTAGAAGTGTCAGAGGAAGAGATATTAGAAACAATGGAGATGGGAAAAAGCTACAAAGCACTTTCGGTTGATCGAAAAATTGAAGCAGATTCAGATGGGAGTACCGTTGCTATTCTGGATTTAGTAGGAAATGAAGAGCATGGGTACGATCATGTCGATCAAAAGATACTGCTAGAAAAAGTCTTTCCAATTTTATCTGAAAGAGAACAACAAATTTTACATTATACTTATTTTGAAAATAAGAGTCAAAAAGAAACTGGAGAACTGTTAGGGATTTCACAGATGCATGTTTCAAGACTTCAACGCCGCTCGTTACGGAAGCTAAGAGAAGCTATTCAGATGGAAAGCACAGAGGTCTTTGATTCGTGATGAAACATGTAGATGTGTCTGTCTTCCAACAAGCAAAGGCCGGTAACTATCATTGTGGGGACAGTTATTTTTATAAAGAAACAGAGCGTGAATTTGTTTGTGCCATTGCGGATGGATTAGGAAGTGGTGAGTTTGCCAAGGAGTCCTCACAAATTGTTATTGACATCATTAAAGAAAATATGAATACTAATATTGAAACGATTATAAAAAAATGCAATGAACAATTACATGGAAAACGTGGTGTTGTTGTTGGTATTCTCAAAATAGATTTCCAAACAGCAATGTATTCCTTTTCTTCCATAGGCAACATAGGTATTTTAATCATTGCAGAAAATCAAAAGAAAAAGCGTAATATTCCCAATGCCGGTTATTTAGCTGGATATCATTGTTCGTTTAAAGTTATTCGAGAAAAGCTACAGCCAAACATGATGTTTTTAATGTTTTCTGATGGTGTAACTGATAAAGATTTGTCACAAAAGTATTTAACGACCAAAAATGCTCAGGAGATTACGTATATATTCAAGCACGTAAACGATTCTCCTAGATATGATGATACTACTTTAATTGCTATGCATTATAAAAGAGCTGACTAAGACTGCCAGCTCTTATTTTTTGTCTGGGAAACTAAATTCTTTTCTGCATTGTTGATAGCTTTTTTGAAAAGTAGCATCGTCTGGCTTAAGCGATTGTATCTGCTGGCAAACTTTGATCTCCTTCGCATGATAAGTCAACATCGGCTTATGTTTTGCGAACTTTTTAAAAGAAACAGATCCTAAAGCTTCGATTTGTTTGAGTTGACAGGACTAGGGAGACTGCTTGAATAGGCATCGCACGCAGAAAAAGTGTACTTCTTTTTCAAGGACATGGAAAGCTACGACAGCAACACACCGCACGCAGAAAAAGTGTACTTCTTTTTCAAGGACATGGAAAGCTACGACAGCAACACACCGCACGCAGAAAAAGTGTACTTCTTTTTCAAGGACATGAAGGACTACGAAGCGATACATCACGTTTTTTCAAGGACAGAGTAAGCTACAACAGTGACACATCACATTTTTTTAAGGACAGAGTAGCTATGGCAGCAATACATCGAAATTTTTCAAAGACGTTACGACTTTAGTCTTTGTTCTAATATAGGAAAGTATAAAACTTTAGGCTTTATAGTATAAGAAAAACTACAGCTTTCGCCATAAAGACTTGGCGACAAGCCAAGTTTTTCTAACCATTTTATGTTTGGATGAAATATGATGCTGCTTGTAAAAGTTTGGGATAAGAGCTACATTTTTTTATTTATCCCGCATGTAAGGTTCCGTAAGCCTCCCCCTTTAAGAGCCTAAGTTGGTACAAAAGGGTCAAGTGGAAGCAAACGGCACCTAAATGCCCGATTGGTTCATCTAACATTTCTTGGGAAAAGCATTCCAAGAAATGAAGTTTCACTTTATATCGATCCCTTTTAAGATTTATAAAAAATACGAAGAAGTCTAAGTAGGAGATAACGACATTAGGAAAGTTCTGCTATTTTTGATAAAATAGACAACGTAGTAAAGGAGGAGAACTTGTGACAAATGAAATAAATCAAGATTTAACTTTTTGGGTAGCGAATGAGACAAAAGTAAAAGTACCTATTGTAAATAAAGTGATTGCATTATTAGAAGATGGAAATACCGTGCCTTTCATTGCACGTTACCGTAAGGAAGTAACAGGTGGTCTGGATGAAGTACAAATTAAATTAGTTCAAGATAAATGGAATTATGTCGTAAACTTATCTGAAAGAAAGCAAGAGGTTTTACGAAGTATTGAAGAACAAGGAAAGTTGACAGATGAGCTAAGACAGGAAATTCTACAAGCTATGCAACTGCAACGGGTAGAGGATCTTTATCGTCCTTACAAGCAAAAACGCCGAACAAGAGCAACAATTGCCAAAGAGAAAGGATTAGAGCCATTAGCAGAGCTGGTTTGGCAACAGGAGATTACCAAGCTTGATGAGGAAGCGGCCAAATATATTTCAGAGGAACATGAACTACATACTGTCGAAGATGTGTTAGCGGGGGTAAATGACATTATTGCAGAATGGATATCAGAAGAACCTGCATACCGAGAATACATGAGAGATGAAACGGTCAAGCGAGGATTCATTGAATCGGAAGCAAAAGATGTTGAAAAAGATGAAAAGCAAGTATATGAAATGTACTATGAGTTTCATGAATCTATTCGTTCCCTTGTTTCTCATCGAATTCTAGCACTTAACCGTGGAGAAAAGGAAGGAGTTTTAAAAGTCTCCATTCATCCATCAACAGAAAGGATTATTGAATTTTTAAACGAGCGAATCATTAAACAGTCTGTAAGCAGTGAAGTCAAAGAACTGCTGCAACATGCAATTGATGATAGCTATAAGCGTTTAATACAGCCTTCTATTGAAAGAGAGATTCGCAGCAGTCTAACAGAAAAAGCAGAACAACAGGCGATCGATGTGTTTTCTAAAAACTTAAAAAGCTTATTATTACAACCACCTTTAAAAGGTAAAACCGTACTTGGCGTTGACCCCGCTTTTCGTACCGGATGTAAGCTAGCAGTGGTTGATGAAACAGGAAAAGTCCATCATGTCAGTGTGATGTATCCTACTGCACCGAAAAATGATATAGCGGGGGCTGAGAAAATTGTTTTGGAGCTTATCAAAAAATATCATATTGAATTAATTGCAATTGGTAACGGCACAGCTTCAAGAGAGACGGAGCAGTTTATCTCAGATGTAATTAATAACAATGAGTTAGCTATTCCATATATTATTGTAAATGAAGCAGGAGCTAGTGTATACTCGGCATCAAAGCTTGCTAGAGAAGAATTTCCCGATCTACAGGTTGAAGAGAGAAGTGCTGTATCCATAGCACGACGTGTTCAAGATCCATTAGCTGAATTGGTAAAAATTGATCCAAAATCTATTGGAGTAGGCCAATATCAACATGATGTTAGTCAAAAATCATTAAATAAATCACTCTCTTTTGTTGTAGAAACAGCTGTAAACCAAGTAGGAGTAAATGTGAATACCGCTTCTTCATCGCTATTACAATACGTATCCGGACTTAGTAAAACAGTTGCTAATAACATTGTTAAGCGTCGTGAAGAAGAAGGGAAATTTACGAATCGTAAGCAATTGAAAAAGATTCCCCGTTTGGGGGCAAAAACATATGAGCAAGGAATTGGTTTTTTGCGTATTATGGATGGAGATAATCCTCTCGATCGTACACCAATTCACCCTGAAAGCTATGCCAATACCGAAAAGTTACTTTATATTTTAGGTTGTGAAGTAGCAGATATCGGTTCAGATAAGCTGCAAGAAGCAATTCGGATGATTGATAAAAAAGAAATTGTGAACCAGCTCGAAATTGGCGAACCCACGCTTAATGATATTCTAGAAGCATTAATGAAACCAGAGCGTGATCCTCGTGATGATTTCCCACAACCGATTTTAAAGAAAAATGTATTATCTCTTGAAGACATAAAACCTGGTATGGAACTGGAAGGAACAGTAAGAAATGTTGTCGATTTTGGGGTTTTCGTTGATGTTGGTGTAAAACAAGATGGTCTTGTTCATATCTCAAAGATGTCGCATAAGTTTGTAAAGCATCCAATGGATATGGTATCCGTCGGAGATGTAATCACAGTTTGGGTAGAGAGCATTGATGCAGATAAGGGTAGAATAGGTTTATCCATGATTAAAGAATAAAAGTTTTTTGTCTACCTGCCTATGCAGAATGTTATGTTTAGAGAGTGAAAAAAGTTAGGTAACGTAGTTAGATAGCTAGAAAGTTAAAATTTATGATAAACGGAGAAACGATATAGCAAGAATATATGTACTGTCTTGTCTAATAGGAAAAACAAGCATGGTTTTTAGCCATGCCTGTTTTTTTAAAGCTAACGATGTTTCTGCTTTTACGATTATGTGAAACTAAACAGAAACGATGTTAACTTTGTATAGTTACTGATATGTTATTTTACACTTTCAGGAACTTGAAGACCTAGCCCTTGTGCAATTCGCTCGCCCCATTCAGGATCAGCTTTATAGAAGTGACTGATTTGACGGAGCTTAATTTCATCTTTGGTTACCGGCTTCATATGGTCGACAAATGCTTTAATTAATCTATCTTTTTCATCGGAGGACATTAAGCGATATAAGTCACCGGCTTGAGTGTAATGATCATCACTGTCATAAGGAACACTATCTGCTTCGCCATAAACTTCAAATGGTTTTATTTTTGTGGAGGGGTCTTCAACAGGGCCATTAAAGCTGTTTGGTTCATAGTTTGGCTTACCTCCACCATTTCCATTAACAGCCATAAATCCATCACGTTGATAATTATTTACTTCTACTTTTGGTTTATTTACAGGGATTTGGTGATGGTTTACTCCGAGACGATAGCGATGTGCATCAGAATATGCAAATAGACGCCCCTGAAGCATTTTGTCCGGTGATGCTTCAATGCCTGGAACGAATTGGCCAGGTGAGAACGCAGCTTGCTCTACTTCCGCAAAGTAATTCTCCGGGTTTTTATTCAATATCATTCGACCAACTTCAATGCGCGGGTAGTCTTTCTTAGACCAAACCTTTGTTACATCAAATGGATCCCATTTATATGTTTTTGCATCTTCATAAGGCATAATTTGTACATATAGCTTCCAAGCTGGATAATCGCCATTTTTAATTGCATTATATAAATCTTCTATGTGATAATCGGGATTTTCCCCGGCAATATTCTCAGCAAGCTCTGCAGCTAAGCCTTTTACTCCTTGCTCACTGATGAAGTGATACTTAATCCAGAATGCTTCTCCCTCTTGATTAACCCATTTAAATGTATGACTTCCATATCCATTCATATGGCGGAAAGTAGCGGGAATACCGCGGTCCCCATGAAGATAGGTTATTTGATGGAGTGATTCCGGTGATAGTGACCAGAAATCCCATACCATATCTTTGTCCTTCAAATGGGTTTGTGGATTACGTTTTTGAGTATGAATAAAGTCAGGGAATTTAATAGCATCACGAATAAAGAATATTGGTGTATTATTTCCAACTAGATCATAGTTACCTTCGTTTGTATAGAATTTGATGGCGAAACCACGTGGGTCTCGTACGGTGTCAGCAGAACCTAACTCTCCGGCAACGGTTGAAAAACGAGCAAATACTTCTGTACGCTTTCCGGTTTCACTAAGAAAATCAGCTTTCGTATAGTTAGAAATTTCATCATTAGTTACTTCAAAGTACCCATAAGCACCTGCTCCTTTTGCATGAACAATTCGTTCAGGAATACGTTCTCTATTAAAGTGAGCTAACTTTTCTAACAAATGGAAATCTTGAAGTAGTGTTGGTCCATGATGACCAGCAGTGATTGAATTTTGGTTATCGCTAACCGGAGATCCAGCAGCTGTTGTTAATCTATTATTAGGCAAAATAATTCCTCCTTCTAACATATAGTCGAACTTTAACTATATTATAATATAAACTATATAAAAATCAATACTTATTTAAAATCATTTTAAATAAATAAGTATAATAGTTAGGAGTATTGATTAAAAAACTGTTTATGTGCAAGAGAATGTAATCTTTTATATGATAATATTGTGGTATGGAAGAGGTGAATTTTTTCAAATGTATCAACCAACTGATAAAGAAGTATATGATTTAGTGAATGCTTTATCAATCCGTTATTTTCATAAACCTTTTTTACATCAAGTGAAATTCAATCATCGACTGCGAACAACGGGAGGAAGATATATCCCGGCAAAAAAGACGATTGAATTAAATCCAAAGTATTTAGAAATAGAAGATGAATTTATTGGTATTATTAAACATGAGCTTTGTCATTACCATTTGCATATTGAAGGAAAAGGTTACAAACATGGAGACCAGGATTTCAAGAGGCTTCTACGTGAAACAAATTCACCAAGATACTGTAAACCCCTTCCTTTACAACAAAAATGTAAATATGTTTATAAATGTAAAGCTTGCGATCAGGAATTCAGGCGGATAAGAAGGGTGAATACGAATAAATACAGATGTGGCAGATGTAAAGGAAAAATAGTATTACAACAAAGCTATTGAGTTAGTATTATATGTAGAAACAAATAAAAATGTTAACTTAGGAGTGTTTTAACACATTTTTAATACTATAGGAAAGTATAAAATTTTAGGGTTTATAGTATAAGAAAAACTACAGCTTTCGCTAAGGACTTGGCGATAAGCCAAGTTTTTCTAATGGTTTACGATGAAAATGTGAGCTCTAAAGGTGGCTAATAGACCCTGAGACCGGCTAATACCGCAACATCCTTGAAAAATCCCGATGCATCGCTGTCACTATTTTTTTATTTGTTGCAACTCCGACACTATCATATCTTATCTGCTGAAGTTCAATTCGGCGTAGTTTCAAGTAGTGCAGTAAAAAATCACTTGAGGTATACGAGCTATAAGAAACAAGAATTAAAGAAAACTCAGTTAGCAGCAAATGATAACCTAGTTGCAGCATTTATACTTTGGACATTAAAACTTTACGCTCAAACGTATGATGATATTCAGTACGACATTTTTACCGAGCTTTTTGAACACCTCTAGTAAGTTAGACAATCATTTTTATCCCGCATGTAACTTGCAGTAAGACCTCCACTTCTGTGCTTCAAGGAAAAAACTAAGAAGTTAGATGGGAGGATCTAACTGTAAGTAAATGCCCGATTCGTTCAGCTAATATTTCTTGGGAAAGGCATTCTAAGAAATATAAGTTTCACTTTATCAGAGCTTTGATATTAGCTAAGTTGTCTTTAAAATTTTAAATATAAAAAAATAGTCGTAACCCATTGACGAATTATGTCATTCATGGTACATTAAATTAGCTGTCAATTATAACAGATTTTATTACATAAAGTTTTAAACAAAATCACATAAAGTGTTGACAATTCTTCTGAGATAGTGTATTATATCCTTCGTTGCAATTCTTTATTTGTATTTATTCCACAGTAGCTCAGTGGTAGAGCAATCGGCTGTTAACCGATCGGTCGTAGGTTCGAATCCTACCTGTGGAGCCATACAAGGAGAAGTACTCAAGTGGCTGAAGAGGCGCCCCTGCTAAGGGTGTAGGCCGTTGATAACGGCGCGAGGGTTCAAATCCCTCCTTCTCCGCCATTAAAAATTTGGCCCGTTGGTCAAGTGGTTAAGACACCGCCCTTTCACGGCGGTAACACGGGTTCGAATCCCGTACGGGTCATCTGGTTTTTACTTATAATAAAATAGATTAGGTCCGGTAGTTCAGTTGGTTAGAATGCCTGCCTGTCACGCAGGAGGTCGCGGGTTCGAGTCCCGTCCGGACCGCCAGTGTTGGGCTATAGCCAAGCGGTAAGGCATCGGGTTTTGATCCCGTGTATCCTAGGTTCGAATCCTAGTAGCCCAGCCATTTTTGTTTAGTTTATAACTTCACAATATTTTATTAGTTCGGTAGAGCAACGAGCTAAACATCTGCCGAATACGCTACGAGTAACCCCGTTGCACCAAGCATCTATGAAAAAAGCAAGAAGAAGCAGGGGTCTACTTAAAAGCAGAGTTATTTTTACAATCATTTATCTATTATGAGCCATTAGCTCAGTCGGTAGAGCATCTGACTTTTAATCAGAGGGTCGGAGGTTCGAATCCTCCATGGCTCACCATTACAAATAAGGACTTGCGGGTGTGGCGGAATTGGCAGACGCGCTAGACTTAGGATCTAGTGTCTTCGGACGTGGGGGTTCAACTCCCTCCACCCGCATTTGGAATTTTGAATCTATACCATCCTTTGTTTTTTTATAAATGAATTTAGGCGGTCGTGGCGGAATGGCAGACGCGCTAGGTTGAGGGCCTAGTGGGTGTATAACCCGTGGAGGTTCAAGTCCTCTCGACCGCATTTAATGGTCTCCAATCTATTTGATGGATTAGAATTAGCGCCCGTAGCTCAATTGGATAGAGCGTTTGACTACGGATCAAAAGGTTAGGGGTTCGACTCCTCTCGGGCGCGCCATGATTCGGGAAGTAGCTCAGCTTGGTAGAGCACATGGTTTGGGACCATGGGGTCGCAGGTTCGAATCCTGTCTTCCCGACCATTTAGTTGTTTTATTTCCTTATTATATATTCGCGGGTGTAGTTTAATGGTAAAACCTCAGCCTTCCAAGCTGATGACGAGGGTTCGATTCCCTTCACCCGCTCCAAAACAATTTCTTGTGGGCCTGTAGCTCAGCTGGTTAGAGCGCACGCCTGATAAGCGTGAGGTCGGTGGTTCAAGTCCACTCAGGCCCATTTGCAAAACAAGCAAAAAACATTTGACAAAACAAATAGTATATGTTAGTCTAATAAAGTCGCTGTTTTAAGATGAGCGATTTTAAAATCAAAAAAGTGTTGACAGCTACTTCTTAAAATGTTATATTATAAAAGTTGCTGTTCGCAAAAGGAACAACAATATTTGCTCTTTGAAAACTGAACAAAACAACCAGTATGTCAAGAAAAGCAGTCTCTGTTTTTCTAAGAAATAACTCAAGAGAGATCTTGAGAGAAGCTAAGAAATAATGAAGAACGTTGTTTTTCATTACAAACTTTTTTGGAGAGTTTGATCTTGGCTCAGGACGAACGCTGGCGGCGTGCCTAATACATGCAAGTCGAGCGCGGGAAGCAAGCAGATCCCCTTCGGGGGTGAC
>NZ_JAHLNO010000008.1 GCF_018916875.1 Virgibacillus proomii
GGTGTCCTTTTTTGTTTTATTAAAACAAAAATATTTATGCCAAAAAACAAACGTGATACCTACACCTTTTCACGATGGTGAGTATCACGTTTATTTTTTACTGGGGTTTTGTCCCAGCCCCTTCATTTTGAGGTGCATATTAATTAGGTGACAGACCAACTGACGTATGAAAACATACGTCAGTTTTGTTGACAACCATGCAGTTCTTTCTTGCCAGTTATGTCCTAGCTGTTAAATATGCGCAGTTCCTCGAAAAAATAATACTTTTCAATGAGTTCCTGATACGTGCCGTAATCAGTGAAGTTAAAATCAGCCTTTTTATCGTAGCATTTACCGTGAATCACCGACTTGTATTCGTCCAGGACCGCAATATATTTCTTCAGATAATAGCGATGACAGACTGGGCAGCGCAACCGGTTAATGCTGTTAGCAACGTACATATTATTCCCTTCGCTTTACACCTACTTGGCATCTCTCCAGGAAGTTTCTACAGTAATTATAACGAATTAAGTCTTTAGACCTGGTTAAGTTTTTGTAAAATTTGCAAGGCTCAACCCTGTTGAGAACTGAGGTACACGACGAGCGCCTTTAAGACCGCATTTCTTACGTTCATTAATTGCCTTCACATAGACCTTATCACTGGTTCATAATCTTCTTTCGAAACCATTCCTTGATATAGATTTATTGTGGCTTGCATAACTTTTAGTTAATTGATAGAAGGGTCCATTATTTATATCCTCGCTTGTAACTTTGTAAAGAATTTTAAATCATTGTTTGTGGCTGTCATGTTGGCTGTCATATCATCCAGGAATTGGTCCACTTCTTCCTTTTTAAATAGATACTTACTCCCTACCTTGTAATAACGTAAACCGTTTTTGATAAGTCTGTCCTCAATTACTGGCTTACTAATGTTTAGGTATTCGGCTAATTCTTGATACGTCATGAAATATTTTAATGAAGCTAATTCCTTCACTTTTTCATTAATGGCTTTTTCAAGCATGGTATTTACTGTTTCTTCATCAATTTGAACGTTGAGCATTTTTTCTCCTCCATTCGTACATGTGTATGCTTGGAAATACTCATTATAACATGTACTTAAATTAAAACATGTACTAAAATATTTGTCAATGTTTTATCTGTTGGTACATGTTCTATAATTGTGATATTATATAAATAAATAAAAAAGAAGGTGACGGATAATCCATGAAATATCCTGTTATAAGTAAATTGATTAAAAAACAAAGGGAAATTAAAGACATGACCCTGAATGAATTGGAGAATGCAATAGGTGTTACTGCTAGTTATCTTAGTCAAGTAGAAAATGGGAATAAATTACCTTCAGAAAAGGTTTTATTTTCAATCGCATATTATTTAGATATTGGTTCTGTTAAAAACAACTATCAAGAAAAATTAATAACCGAATATGCCAATATAAAAGGATTAAATGAAAATGAATTATGGAATGATTTCCAAAGATTCCGAGCTAATTTAATACGAGAAGTAGAATATTCATTAAATAATTCAATAGATACTGTTAACAAAAATAAATTTAAATTAAAAAAAGGTACATTAAAAGCTGAACCCATTGAGGAACCCTATTTTGATCTAAAATGGTTACTAACTCAAAAGGAATATGAGGTTTTTTATGGTCGTGATTACAATATAAATCCAGGGGAGAAGTCAATATTAGATAAACTTTTTTTTCATAGATTACGTGATGAAGATATAAAAATTATTCATGGAATCATTGAGGCCTATATCTCGAATAAGTATGAAAAAAATAATAAAGCAGGTGAATAAATGGCATAGATCTATAAGCGTGGCAAAAAATGGGCCTACCGTTGCTATGCAGGAAAAGACCCTATTACTGGAAAAGACAACACACCGATAAGCAAATCAGGATTCCGAACAAAGAAAGATGCTCAAATGGCTGCCGCTTTGGTCGAAAGACAATTTCATAATAATGAATTTATTGAACCTTCCAAGATAACATTCAATGCCTTGTGTGATGATTGGGAAAAACATTATATTTCTTCAATGAAGGCAAAGGAAAGTAGCTTAAGGGCTAGAAAGATAGCATTAAAAAATATTAAGAATGAGTTTGGCGACATTGCTATACAAAAAATATCAAAGAAAGCTTACCAGGATGCAATAGATAAGCTGGCTAACAAATTTAGTACAAACTATGTATCAAGTATTCATTCATCCGCTAATATGGTATTTTCGTATGCAAAAGAAAATAAACTCATTAAAGATATACCAACGAATGATATTAAGCTGCCTAAGAAAAAGAAAACTGTTTCTGATCTCGAAAAAGGTGATTCCATAAAAGAGAAGTTTCTCGAAAAAGAAGAATTAGAGGAATTTCTAACCGTTGCTAAAAATGAAGGCTTAGAAGGCGATCTACTTACTTTCACATTGCTTGGGTATACTGGCTTAAGAGTTGGTGAAATGGTGGCGTTAAAATGGTCTGATATTGACTTTGATAACCAAACACTAACGGTGTATAGAACATATTACAATCCAACAAATAACAAGATTAAATACACGCTGCAAACACCAAAAACAGAAACATCTCACCGTACCATTACGATAGATAAAATAGTAATCGACTTGCTGCAATTGCATAAACAAGAACAAGATATAATTAAGAACGATAACAAGCCATTTTATAAAGACAATGATTTCATTTTTGCAACAAATGAAGGTTATCCGAAAACAATAAAAGCTATCTCTATTAGGTTGCAGCGATTGATAAAGAAAACTAAGATTAAAAAAGATATTACACCACATTCATTTAGGCATACTCACACATCTTTACTTATTGAAGCTAACGTTCACATAAAAGAAATACAAGAACGGCTCGGTCATTCAGATATTAATACAACTATGGATATATACGCACATATGACTAAGAACATAAAAAAAGAGGCTTCCACTAAGTTTGGTAACTTAATGAAAAACCTCTCTGAAATTCTAATTGATACAAAACATGAACAAAAACATGAACATGAACAAACATGAACGCTTAGAAACGCTGTTAATTCAATGTTTGTAGGCGTTTCTTACATCATGCCGCCCATTCCACCCATGCCGCCCATGTCAGGCATTCCGCCGCCAGCAGCTTGGTTTTCTTCAGGTTTATCAGCTACTACTGCTTCTGTAGTTAGGAACATAGCTGCTACAGATGCAGCGTTTTGCAATGCTGAACGAGTAACTTTTGTTGGGTCAACAATACCTGTTTCCACCATGTCTACCCATTCATTTGTAGCTGCATTATATCCAACACCTACTTTTTCACCTTTTAGGCGCTCAACGATAAGTGAACCTTCAAGACCAGCATTTTGTGCAATTTGGCGAACTGGTTCTTCCATAGCACGTAGTACAATATTTGCACCAGTAGCTTCATCACCTTCTAATTGAAGTTCACTTACTTTATGGTAGATATTCATAAATGCAGTACCACCACCGGCAACAATACCTTCTTCTACTGCTGCACGAGTAGCATTTAATGCATCTTCAATACGTAGTTTACGTTCTTTTAATTCTGTTTCAGTTGCTGCACCAACTTTGATTACTGCTACTCCGCCAGCCAATTTAGCTAGACGCTCTTGTAGTTTTTCTTTATCGAAATCAGAAGTAGTTTCTTCAATTTGAGAGCGAATTTGTGCAACACGTCCAGAAATATCTTCAGGTTTTCCTGCACCTTCAACAATTGTTGTATCTTCTTTTGTAACGACTACTTTAGCAGCACGACCTAATTGATCCATTGTAGCACTCTTCAAGTCTAAACCAAGATCTTCTGTAATTACCTGTCCACCGGTAAGTGTAGCAATGTCTTCAAGCATTGCTTTACGACGATCACCAAATCCAGGAGCTTTTACTGCTACTGCATTAAATGTTCCACGAAGTTTGTTGACAACTAATGTTGCTAATGCTTCACCTTCAACATCTTCAGCGATCAATAGAAGTGGTTTACCTTGCTGAACTACTTGTTCTAGTATTGGCAATACTTCTTGGATATTGCTGATCTTTTTATCTGTAATTAGAATATAAGGATCTTCTAGCACTGCTTCCATTTTATCTTGATCCGTTACCATGTATGGAGAAGCGTATCCGCGATCAAACTGCATCCCTTCTACCACTTCAAGCTCTGTATTGAATCCTTTTGACTCTTCAACGGTAATAACTCCATCTTTACCGACACGTTCCATAGCTTCAGAAATTAGATTTCCAACTTCCGCATCATCTGAAGAAACAGCGGCTACTTGGGCAATGGATTCTTTGCTTTCAATTGACTTAGAAATTGCTTTTAATTCTTTAACTGCTACTCCTACAGCTTTTTCAATACCGCGACGAACGCCTACTGGATTTGCTCCAGAAGCAACGTTTTTAAGGCCTTCACTAATCATGGATTGAGCTAATACTGTCGCTGTTGTAGTACCATCCCCAGCAACATCATTTGTTTTGGAAGCAACTTCTGAAACAAGCTGAGCTCCCATATTTTCAAAATGATCTTCTAGCTCAATTTCTTTAGCAATTGTAACACCATCATTTGTAATTAATGGCGAACCAAATTTTTTTTCTAATACAACGTTACGTCCCTTTGGTCCTAATGTTACTTTTACAGCATCCGCTAATGTATCAACACCACGTAGCATTGCTCTGCGTGCTTCTTCACTAAATTTAATTTCTTTAGCCATCGATATATATCCTCCTTCAATTATTTGTTTAAGTTAAGTATTTTTGTGTATCTAGATTAGCTTACTACAGCCAAGATGTCGTTTTCACGAAGAATTAAGTACTCTTTGCCTTCGTATTTTACTTCTGTGCCAGCAAATTTAGAGAAAATGATACGATCTCCTTCTTTTACTTCCAAGGCAACTTTTTCTCCATTTTCTGTTACACGACCAGAACCGACTGCAACAACTTTTCCTTCTTGAGGTTTTTCTTTTGCAGAGTCTGGAAGTACGATACCGCTTGCAGTTTTCTCTTCTTGCTCGACAAGCTCGATAACAACACGATCTCCTAGTGGTTTAATCATGTAGAAAGCCTCCTTAATTCTATTATCATTTTTGTTTTGTTAGCACTCTATTCTGTCGAGTGCTAATTCCACTTAATATGATAAATAATTCTCGAAAAAAATGCAAGCATGAAAGCATATTTTTTTATTAATTTTAAGCGTTTGTTCAAAAAAGAGTTAATCAAGCGTAGGTCGACTAAGATTATAACGTCCTTAAAAAACCGCGATGAATCGCTGCTTTTAGATTACGTATCCTCTCACATCGCCTTTAAAATAATAAAGCCATTAGAGGAGGAATAATCGGCACCTACATAAAAGATTATAAATTCTACTTGAGTTGCCTTAACGTTAGCACTAAAGTTTGCTCCAGTCTAGTCCAGTCTAACGTAAGATGAAAATCGATATCTATTTTTGGCGAACTGTTAAACATCCTCTTTAAAAAATCTACTGATAAAATCATTCTATTATATGACATTAAGTATTTATGATAAAATAAAATGTGCAAATTCATTTTATCGTTAATAGACTAATTTATTCAAACATAAACTATTGGGGGATGCTATGAATGTGCACCCAACAAATTCAGCCCGATTAAGATGTGTTTTAATAAAACTCTTATTACAATCGTTTTTAAACTTACTGTAATCAAAAACTGCACATATCTTTATTACATTAAAACTTATCTGTTTAAATATTTTTGCTACGATTTTATCGCCTTTATCTTAGAACAAATTTGTATAATGATAACCTAGAGAAAACTTGGGGAGTCTAAGACCGAAGCATATATGTGAAAACATATAATTTTTACAACGTTGAAATCAATCTACACAAAAATTTTTATACTTTCAGAACGTATAGGAAAAAGGAGTCGTTTTATTTTGCCAAAAAGATATTGGTGGGTCATTATCAGTTACATCCTCATGCAATTTTCCGGGGTTGTTTTCGCCCCGATATTGTATAATTTATTTCCAATCACTAAAGTGGAAGCTGTAAGCTATTGGTCCATAATTAGTTTTATATTAGGGGTTATTATTGTACTGCTCTTGATGAAACCTGATATTAAGCAAGGTCTTCATCAGCGTGACCGTACTTCTAAAACGCAGTTGATTCTCTGGACAATTTTAGGGGTGTTTATGGCTTTCTTCGCTCAATTCTTAGCCAATTTCATTCAAATAATGGTGTTTGGAGTTAAACCTGGGTCGGAAAACACCCAAGCCATTATGAACATTACAAGAGCGACACCACTATTTATGATTATTCCAATTTTTGCAGCGCCAATATTGGAAGAAGTTATTTTTCGAAAAATCATCTTTGGTACATTATATAAGCGAACAAATTTCTTAATTGCAGCAATCTTATCAGCAGTGATTTTTGGCTTTATCCACGGTGAACCTCAACATATTTTGGTATATGGCTCTATGGGCTTAGTATTCGCTTATCTATACGTAGAGACAAAACGTATAATAGTGCCGATTATTGCTCACATGGCTATGAACGCTTTTGTTGTTATCGCACAATACAATATGGATCCTGCAGAAATTGAACGACAATTAAATGAGCTGCAAAACATCCTACATTTATAAAACGATTATATATACATTTTTTTAAGTATTTCTACTAAAGCTCCGACAGTTACCGATTAAACGGTTCTTTATTTATTAAGCTATATGTTGATAAACAAAGATGAAAAGGTGTAGTTGTTCTTACTAAATATAAATTAGGCACCTTTTTTATCCACTAGCACTCAATATTTTAGAAAAACTTGGCTTATCGCCAAGTCTTTATGGCGAAAGTTATAGTTTTTCTTATACTATAAACCATAAAGTTTTATACTTTCCTATAGTGTAAGAAACAGCCGGATTCTTTAAACACGAACAATATGGTTAAACCTATTGTCATGTTTTTTTATCAGGAAAGGGTTATGACAAAATCATATAGATAAATGTTTTTATTTTTGGAGGCTTTAACATGAAAATTTCACCCAAAACAATGGGGATTATTTATTTTATAATGGGTATATTCTTTACCTATATTGCTATTTTAAGTGTAGAAGAAACAGTTTGGAATATCACAACCATTGTGTTAGCAATTTTTGCGACGCTTGAGATAAGAGTCAGTATTCGTTTGTTATCCATTCATTTTCGCTATAAAAATAAGAAGAAGGAATAGCGGTTAACACCGCTATTCCTTCTTCTTATTTATTTCTATATTTACTACAAGGAAAATCAATTCGTGTGTAGTAAAAACAAAAGTGAAAGCATACGGTTAGCAACGTACAAACGGCAGATTTTCTAAAATAGATATAAAGTGAAACTTCATTTCTTGGAATGCTTTTCCCAAGAAATGTTAGTTGAACGAATCGGGGATTTAGGACCCGTTTTTCTCATCATATTTGCAACGTCATAGCTCATTTTGGATATGAGAAAAATACGGAGCCTTACATCCGGGATAAAGTGAAACTTCATTTCTTGGAATGCTTTTCCCAAGAAATGTTAGTACCACAAGGGTATGACCTAAAGGCCCTTGAACGAATCGGGCATTTAGATTTAGGTGCCGTTTTCTACCACTTAGACCCTTTTGTACCGACTCAGGCTCTTTGAAGTGGGAGTCTTACGGCACCTTACATGCGGGATAAATTCCTAGATAATAAAACCCATTATACCGACTAATAACTGCATATCTATTTAACATGACTATTCTGTTTATCGACAACCTAATTTCAGTTATACGTTAACCTAATTAGATTTTTCCCATTATCTGATGAATAAATAACTTTACTTTGCTTCCTCATCTTCTTCTGTCACTAATGGATAATGCTTTAAGAAATAAACAAGTGCTTGTAGCTCTACTGCTAAATCAATATGGTGAACACGAATATGCTTAGGCACCGTAATTCGTGCAGGAGTAAAATTCAAAATACCCTCAATACCATGTTCTACTAAACGTTCAGTCATTCCTTGGGCTTCACTTGCTGGGATCGTAAGAATGGCAACATGAATATCTCCTAATTCATGCTCTAATTCATCGATATGGTATACAGGAACATCACTAATCGTCTTGCCAACTTTTTCAGGGGCACTATCAAAAGCCATTTTGATCTTAATATTATTATTTTTCATGAAGTTATAATGTAAAAAAGCAGTACCCAAATTACCAACACCAATCAAGGCTACTTCCGTTACTTCATCCTGATCTAGGGTTTTACGAAAAAATTCAAGTAAGTATTCTACGTTATATCCATAGCCTTTTTTTCCCAATGCACCGAAATAAGAGAAGTCTCTCCGGATTGTAGCCGAATCAACTTTTACTGCATCACTGAGCTCCTTAGAAGACACACGCTTCTTTCCTTGGTGATTTAAATTATTAATAAATCGATAATACAGGGGCAATCGTTTTGCAGTTGCTTGAGGTATTTTGTTTTGTTCCATCATTCTTTTTCTTCTCCTTTTCGTTAGATTTGTATAATCTTTCACTACAAAGCATCTTCATATAAATGTAAAAGAAACTATCTTTTAGTAATTACTCTATTATGTATCGCTTACATAATAACGTAATTCTTATAAAAACTAAATTTCTTACTTAAAACAGGACGGTCTATTCTGAGTCAGCTTTTACATACACTTTTGCTTGTGTTCCGCATGCTAAAGAGTAAATATACGAAATGAATCTTCATTCATTTTAAGCATGCACGCTTAATAAAGCATTTGGTATACAAGAAGTTTTAACCCCCTCTAGTAATAGAATACCATAATTGCTCACTCTATTTGTTCTCTATTTAAGTTAAGCAATTTTTTACAATAGAAGTCTCTTTCGATATTACCATGAAAGCATCTTTTGTTAATTGAAACTGACGTGATCAAGCTCCACCTGCATCACGCTTTGGTAATTTTGTTCTTCATTCTACTTTCTGCTTTATCATTTATAAGATAAAAAAATCCCATAAAATAAAGTTTGAGTCATAACTACTAGATCCATATTTCTATTCTAGCAGAAAACTGGAAATAAGTCGTGACCTAGTTCACAATTATATTGATTATATTTAGTAAAGTAAGATACACTAGGGGAGATGAGGTGAAAATTATATGATATTAATGCAAATAAATGGGCTTTATAAATCTTTTGGTGCTGATAAAGTTTTATCAAATATAAAACTAGAAGTAAAAAACAATGACCGAATTGCAATTGTAGGCAGAAACGGTTCTGGTAAATCAACATTGCTGAAAATCATGGCTGGAGAATTGAGCTATGATCAAGGCGAATTAATCATGCCAAAAGATTTAACAATTGGTTATTTATCACAGCACGTAGCGATAGAATCGGAAAAAACTATTTGGCTAGAGATGCTTGATGTATTTTCTGAATTACGTAAGCAAGAAACTGAACTAAGGAAGCTGGAAAAGCAAATGCAACAAGCTGGAAACCAAACAGAAGAAGCCTATCAAAAATTATTACATGAATATGATCATCTTCAACATACATTTGAGCAAAATGGTGGTTATACTTATGAAGCAGAAATAAAATCTGTGTTAACAGGGTTGGCATTTGATCAGTTTGATTATGAAACTCCAATCCAGACATTAAGTGGTGGACAGAAAACACGTCTTTCGCTAGGAAAACTGCTGCTGAAAAAGCCGAAATTACTCATTTTGGACGAGCCAACGAACCATTTAGATATTGAGACATTAAACTGGCTGGAAAACTACTTAATTAGTTACCCTGGTGCCGTTGTAGTGGTATCACATGATCGTTATTTTCTGGATAAAACCGTATCCATCGTTTATGAAATAGCACACCACCAAACAAAGCGCTATATTGGTACGTATAGCAAATACTTAGAACAGAAGGCGCTTGATTTTGAAAGAGAATTAAAAGAATATGAAAAACAACAGACAGAAATTAAAAAAATGGAAGAATTTATTCAACGAAATATTGTGCGCGCTTCTACCACAAAGCGTGCTCAAAGTAGACGTAAACAGCTAGAAAAAATGGAGAAGCTGGAACGTCCCCCTGGAGATGAGGCCTCTGCTGCTTTTTCATTTCAAATTAATCGGCGTAGTGGAAATGATGTGCTGAAAGTAAACGAGCTTGCCTTTTGCTACCCGGGTGAACAGGAATACTTATTTCAACACGTCCATTTTCATATTAATCGAGGCGAGCGAATTGCTCTTGTTGGACCAAACGGGGTAGGAAAGACGACACTTTTAAAAATAATTATTGGTAAGCTCAAAGCTAGTCAAGGCATTGTTCAGCTAGGTACAAACGTTCAAATCGGTTATTATGATCAAGAACAGGCAGACTTACATTCCACCAAGACAGTGCTGATGGAACTATGGGATGATTACCCGACGATGAACGAAAAAGATATCCGTACTGTATTGGGAAACTTTCTTTTTTCAGGGGATGATGTGTTAAAGCCTGTGCAAGCACTAAGTGGTGGGGAAAAGGCACGATTGGCATTAGCTAAATTAATGTTGCAAAAAGCAAATCTATTGATCTTAGACGAACCAACAAACCATTTAGATATTGATAGTAAGGAAGTGCTGGAAGCGGCATTAATGGATTTTCCGGGAAGTATATTATTTGTTTCTCATGACCGATACTTCATCAATAAAATTGCTGACCAAGTTGCAGAATTACAAAAATATAAAACCACTGTCTATTTGGGAAACTATGATTATTATTTAGAAAAAAAAGCGGAAGAAGCAGAAATAAAACGTCTGGAGAAGACACAGCAACAAATTGTACTAAAAGAAAAACCTGTAAAAGAAACGAAGCGTAACTATGAGCGAGATAAACAAATTCAACGAGAACAACGAAAAAAAAGAAGACGAATTGCCGCACTGGAAGAAAAAATTGAAACACTTGAAATGGAAATTAAACAATTAGAAAAGAGCATGGAAAGTCCTGAAATTTATCAAGATCATGAAAAAGCATTGGAGTTATCCAATGAGATGAACAAGCGAAAGCAAACGGTAGAACAGCTCATGGAGGAATGGGCTGAACTGCAAGAGTAATTAAAAATTTTCTATAATGAAATAAAGCAGGATTGATGTTATCCAAATTGTACCACATTTAGATATCTACGCCTGTATTGTTCTATTTGACTAAATAATTTATAGTTTTAAATAATGACATTTACGTTAGACACACCTATTAAATCTCCATTCATATTCTATTTTAATCAAAGTATAGTTACTTTAGGCCTTGTTTTCAGCATATCTACTATTCTGCCATTTTTAAACTTATTTCCAGTCCGAAGTACGATAGCTTAGGGCTAGCTCCACATTCGTCATAAAAATGCTCCCATATAAGTAAGCAAGCTACTTTATAACCTGCTTACCTAAAAGGGAGCATTACTTTTTCACTTTTCCTAATCTATCTAGACAAGGTTTACTTAAATAAATAGTCATTTTGTATCGAGTTTTCAACAGCAATTCGATATATGATTCCTAAGCCTAGCATCGTGGACAACACCGAACTTCCGCCATAACTTATTAACAATAATGGAATTCCTGTAACCGGCATAATTCCAATTGCCATTCCGATATTTTGAAATACATGAATAAGCATTAAGCTCATATAACCAAAACAAACATACGCCGCAAAAGTTGAGTGCTTATAAATGGATAAACCAAGCATGACTAGTTTATACAAAAGTATAAAATAAAGAAAAACAACAAAAGCACTACCAACAAATCCAAAGCTTTCCCCAATAATGGAAAAGATAAAATCGGTTTGAGCTTCCGGAAAGGAAACTTGCTGATTCCCTATTCCTTTCCCAAATAATTGCCCCGAACCTAACGCCATAAAAGCCTGCTCAAAATGCCATTTTGCATCACTGGTTTGCTGTGCTGGATCAAACCAAGTCATAATTCGATCAATTTGATAGGCATTACTTTTACCGACAATTTCCTTTGCTAAATCCGGAAATTTTACGATAAACGTCAGTATTCCTCCGATAAAAGCAGAAATACTTGCAATTAAAGCTGCTAAAATCTTCCAGTTAATACCCGATAAAATAATAACAATCCCTGCTATAAATAAATACACCATTGCAGTCCCAAAATCAGGCTGTTTCATAATTAATAATACAGGTGCAGCAACGATAGCCAAAATTTTTAAAAGCAGCTGAATATCTGATTTTATATGGGTTACTTGAAATTTTTCTTTATGCTTTTGAATGATCGCAGCCATATACATAATCGTTGTTACTTTAGTAAACTCCGATGGTTGTAATGAAAAACCAGGGAGTTGAAACCAACTTTTTGCACCATTCACACGATCAGCAATGCTTGCTGGACTTATTAGTAAAATGGCAAGCACAAGTAAACCAGCTATATAAATATATAAGCTTGCTTTATACAGTTGTTCAATATCTAAATATTGAATGGCCGCAACAATCCCAACCCCCACTATAAACCATACAAGTTGTTTCAGCACAAAATTTTCGCCTTCATATTGATCTAATTGCTGCGCATTATAAATAGATAGTAAGCTTACACAAACAAACAAAATAAATAAGGTAATTAAATCTGTTTGTACATAAAAAGATTGCTTTTTAGTCATTGTTATCACCAAATTTCTAATTACTCTATTTACAACTTATCCACAAACTGAAATTAACATCTAAACTAAGATGAAAGCTTTTTACAGAGTTATGCACATTATCCACAAAAATATCCCGAGTTACCCACAGATGTTATCCACTTTACATATCCTTTTACACTAGGATCTCTCCTGTTATATGAACAGGGCTGTGGATAACTGTGGATTACTTTAATGGCAACGCAGCACGCGCATTTAATCCCAGTGTGGAACGAATTCCTTGTTCAAAAGCAATCGTACCGGCAGCTGCTATCATTGCAGCATTATCTGTACATAAATGCAGTGGCGGTATTTGTAAAGGTATTTCCAATTTAGAAAACTCTCTTTCCATCGCATTACGCAACCCTTTGTTGGCTGCAACACCTCCAGCAACAATGACTTGCTTTACTTTATATTGCTTTGCTGCTTGAACGGTCTTTGTAGTCAATACATCGACAACACTTGCTTGAAAACTTGCTGCAATATCTTCAAACTTCAACTGTTCTCCACGCTGCTTTGCATTGTGAATTTTATTTATGACCGATGATTTTAAACCGCTAAAGCTAAAATCATAACTATCCGCTTCTAGCCAAGCACGGGGAAAATCAATTGTTTCTTTTCCACTTTCAGCTAATCGATCAATTTGTGGGCCACCTGGATATGGCAGATTCAACATCCGAGCTACTTTATCATAAGCCTCTCCAGCTGCATCATCTCTTGTTTCTCCTATTAATTCATACTGACCATGTTCTTTCATCAGAACTAATTCCGTGTGTCCACCAGATACAATAAGTGCAAGTAATGGAAATTGAAACTCTTGCTCTAAACGATTGGCATAAATATGACCCGCAATATGATGAACACCAATTAATGGCTTGTGTTTAGCAAATGCTATTGCTTTTGCCGCATTTACCCCAACCAATAACGCTCCGACAAGCCCTGGTCCTTCTGTTACAGCTATTGCATCAATATCCTCCCAAGTAACAGCTGCTTCCTGCATTGCTTGGTCAAGTACATACGTAATTTGTTCCACATGATGCCGTGATGCGATTTCAGGAACCACACCACCAAATCGTTTATGACTTTCAATTTGTGAAGCTACAACATTAGCTAGAATTTCTTTTCCATTCTTAACAAAGGCAACAGCTGTTTCATCACAGCTTGTTTCAATTCCTAAGATGATAATATCTCTTTTCATAGTATATTCACCCACATGACGATTGCGTCCTCCTGATTATCTGTATAGTAGTTTTTACGAATTCCACCAGGAACAAGGCCAAATTTTTGATAAAGTCTTTGAGCAACTATATTCGACTGGCGAACTTCTAAAGATAAACGACTAATCCCTTTCAACACGGCATATTGCATAATATGACGAAATAATTGCTCCCCTAGTTTTTTCCGGCGGTAGGCTGGTAGTATTGCTATATTGGTAATTTGCGCATCATCAAACACAATCCAAATGCCCGCATAGCCAACAATATTTCCTTCTACTTCAATTACAAAATAATGTGCATGTGGGTTTTTGGAAATTTCCTGGTAAAAGATATCCTTTGTCCATGCTGTATGAAATGATTCTTTTTCTACTTCCAGTACTGCCTCAATATCTTTTATTTCCATTTTCCTAATTACTTTATTAGCCATTTTCATGTTTTCCCTTGTTTTGTTCTCTCCACTTTGCTTCAGCCTCAGCCAGCCGCAAATAATTAGGAGTTAGCGTATGTGTCGGATCAGGTTCTTTTCCTTTAGCTGCAGCTATTAAATGAGACGCACGAGGTAAGTGAAAAGTTTCCTCAGGAATTACAGCCATACCTTCAAGCTTTGTCACTATGCGTTCACGGTGCAACTCCATATCAGGGCTTAAAAACAGAACTGGCTGATTACTGCTTTTAAGCTCATCTAATAAATCATCCATGACAAGATTTGCTTCAGTTCGAACATGCTGCATGGAAAAGTTATGCCATTGGTAACCGCCTGCATAAACAAGTCCACGTCTAGCATCAAAAAAAGGGCAGATAATACCATTAAAAAAGCGCCCTTGATAAGCAAGGACTTCCAAGCTCGATACGCCAATGATTGGAATATTTAAAGCCCACGCCATTGCTTTCGCAGTAGCAAGACCAATCCTTACTCCAGTATATGAACCTGGCCCTTTTGCTACAACGATTAAATCAAGCTGTTCAGGCTTTAATACTAATTCATTCATTAATTGATCAATAGCGGGCATCAATCGTACAGAATGGTTTTTGGGTAAATTGGTTATAATTTCTCCAGCAATCTGTTTATTTTGTTGAATGGCAACACCCAATACTTGATTCGATGTATCGATTGCAAGTATATTCATGTAAATTACTCCTCTATATTTATTAACTTTTTAGTTGATTTATTACTCTGTCAAAATGGGAGCCATGACTAATAAATGTTATCGTCCTCGAATGCTCACCATTAGAAGTAAGATGTACTTCCAGCTTTTCCTCTGGTAAAAAATCAGAAATAAATATTGACCATTCTACAACGGTAACCCCATCGCCATTAAAATATTCTAAAAAACCAATATCTTCATCTGATCCTTCTAAACGATAAACATCCATATGATAAAGCGGAATTTCTCCTTCATATTCTTTAATTATTGTAAACGTTGGACTTGAAACATTACGTTTTACTCCAAGACCTGCGGCTATTCCTTTCGTAAAGGTCGTTTTTCCTGCACCAAGATCACCATCTAATGTAACAACATCTCCTGGCTTTAGCAAGAGTGCTAATTTCTCACCTAGATCTTTTGTCGCTTCTTCGGTATTTGTTGTAATTTGATATGTTGCCAATCCATTTCACCTACTTTAAATGGTTATAGCCTTGCTTTGGTAAAATTTTAACCTTATTATTTTTTTTCAGATAGACACGATTGTTATCCTCGAGAAATACTTCTCCAATCGATGTTAATCTAAGTCCTAATTGGTTAGCGAGTGATACAACGTGTTCCCAATTTTGTTTTGCTACTGTCCCAATTAATTCAAAATCTTCCCCACCAAAATACTTCCACTGATACTGAGAATGCTCTGGAAATTGCCTGTAACTATCTTGCACTGGCACCTTTTCATCATGTATTAATATACTCACATTAGAAGCAGCGGCAATTTCTGCAGCTTCACTTGCTATACCATCACTCACATCATTAAGTGCCACCCGAACATCTTTGGATAAACCCGTCGCAAACTCTACACGAGGTGTTGGCATTCGATGCCTTGCGATATAGTATTGATCCTCCTGATAATTTGTGGGGTTTGTCAAAATATGAAAACCAGCTAGTGAATCACCTAAAGTTCCGGTCACAAATACAATATCTCCGTCTTTTGCATCACTTCGATAACGAACCCTTTTTTTCGCATACCCAATTACTGTTACAGATATTGTCATTTCTTTTCCAGAGACCGTGTCACCGCCAATTAAATCCATTTTATAATAGGAGGCAATTTTTTTCATACCATTAAAAATATCGGCAACTTCCGAATACGTCCACGACCTTGGGATAACAATGGAAACCAAATAAAAAGCAGGTATGGAACCCATAGCAGCTAAATCACTTATATTTGCAGCTAGAATTCGGTATCCTATATAAAAAGCACTCATCGTACTTTTCTTGAAGTGTACATCTTCTACAAAAGTGTCTACAGCAGTAACAATATCGGCATTCGATTGTCGAAATACAGCAGCGTCGTCACCAATCCCCTTAACTAATGAAGATTGTCTATAATATTGCTGTTTAATTGAATTAATAAAGGTGAACTCATCCATTTATCTATCACCATTTTCATTTTCTAACTATATTTAATGATAGCAAAAATTGTTGTAAAAAGAAAAAGGAAATACTGGATTTGGAAGAAAAGATACTTAAATGATTTTTATCTGTTGAAGATTATATACCTGAATGGAAAGAACAAAAGCTAGAAGCGCCTTGGTCAGCCCTGACAAGTGCTGGATACCTCGACGGGGAGGCTAGCCACTCCACAGAAGGAATCAAGCGAACTTGAGGGCTAGGAGCTGGATGTGGATAAATTATCATACAAAATTAACCACAATAACTAAAATTTATAGTTTTTTAATCAAAAACAAAAGCTAGAAACGCTCGGATAGTAATGTACAAACTGAAGAGCTTCTGACAAGACGAATTAAAGAAGAATGCTTTTTCTGCGTGCGATGTATCGCTGTCGAAGCTTTCCTTGTCCTGAAATAAACCGCGATGTATCGCTGTCGTAGTTCCTTTTTGTCCTTAAAAAAGAAAAACACTTTTTCTGCGTGCGCTGCAATGCTACAGTTTTCCTTGTCCTTGAAAAACCGCGATGTGCCGCTGCCGTAGCAACTCTGTCCTGTTGTCCCAACTGAATTGGGAACTTATATACCGTTATCTTCCACTTAGATTCCTTCGTATTCTCTATAACTCTTGAAGTGGAGTCTTATGGTCTTAGATGCAGGATAAAGAAATCATGCCCCTGCAACAGGGGTATGCCGAAGTTGGGTGGCAAGCCCACTTTTAGTCAGCATTCCTTTAGATTCGAACCAATGTTGATTTATCGTAGAAGAAGATCAAAGTTTGCTAAAGCTTGAATACGTACTCTAAATGATCAAATAAGATATCTACCATGTAGAAGCGGATATCGTTTACCACAAATGAAAAAGCATACGTAGGGAGGTTAATATCCATTAATGATTATAATGGAGCCGATCTAGCTCTTATTGCCCTTATTAGCAGTATACTTACCCACCTAGTCTAATTTAACGATAGCATCTGAAGTAGGAAGTTTTACTACCAGTAATATGGGATTAATTTAAACATATAAAAAACACACGATTTTCAAACATAAAATCCTGTGTATACAAATACTATGAAATGGCGGTCCGGACGGGACTCGAACCCGCGACCTCCTGCGTGACAGGCAGGCATTCTAACCAACTGAACTACCGGACCAAGGCTATATTAATCCCAATTTTCCGCTGATCAGTTGATCTGCCTTGGGTAAGAAGTAAATAAATATGTATTATATTAAAAAGTTATATAGAGGATATTCGAACCAAATTATAAAATACATGCACTAAAAAGTCATTGTTTCAAAAATACCTTTTTAGTTTTTTCGAAATAAACTAGATTTTAATAAGTGAGGTTATTCTATGTAGGTAATAAATAAGATTGGTTGCGGGGACAGGATTTGAACCTGCGACCTTTGGGTTATGAGCCCAACGAGCTACCAGACTGCTCCACCCCGCGGTATGATAAAAATAAGGTTAATATTACTTGAAGATCCCCTACAACTTTTAGCTTAATCAAGATATTTTATAGTTTAAGGGTATTGACAATTTATCGCTATATATAGAGAAAAATATCGCCTGGCAACGTCCTACTCTTGCAGGGGCAAAGCCCCAACTACCATCAGCGCTGGAGAACTTAACTTCTGTGTTCGGTATGGAAACAGGTGTGACCTCTCCGCTATTACTACCAGACATTGTGATTTTATTATTCGTAATAAAAAAGATTTTATACCTTAAAAACTAAATAAGAGATCATTCAACGACTATCTTCCCATTTTGATTTAGTTAAGTCCTCGATCGATTAGTATTCGTCAGCTTCACGTGTCACCACGCTTCTACCTCGAACC
>NZ_JAHLNO010000026.1 GCF_018916875.1 Virgibacillus proomii
AGTTGGGCACTCTAAGGTGACTGCCGGTGACAAACCGGAGGAAGGTGGGGATGACGTCAAATCATCATGCCCCTTATGACCTGGGCTACACACGTGCTACAATGGATGGAACAAAGGGCAGCGAAGCCGTGAGGCCAAGCAAATCCCACAAAACCATTCTCAGTTCGGATTGCAGGCTGCAACTCGCCTGCATGAAGCCGGAATCGCTAGTAATCGCGGATCAGCATGCCGCGGTGAATACGTTCCCGGGTCTTGTACACACCGCCCGTCACACCACGAGAGTTGGTAACACCCGAAGTCGGTGAGGTAACCGTAAGGAGCCAGCCGCCGAAGGTGGGACCAATGATTGGGGTGAAGTCGTAACAAGGTAGCCGTATCGGAAGGTGCGGCTGGATCACCTCCTTTCTAAGGATAATAAAAAGCGAAAACGACTGTTTAGCAACGTACGAATTGGACGTCTCCTGACGAGATAAAGGAAACACGATGAGCCGAAGGCGAATGGATGTTGACTTATCGTAGGAAGGAGAAGGAAATTCGCTAGTTGCTAGGAGTTTGAGCTAGACTATACGGAAGACATACTCGGTTGTTTGGTTCAGTTTTGAGAGAGTGATTTATCACTTTTACATTCGAAGATGGGCCTGTAGCTCAGCTGGTTAGAGCGCACGCCTGATAAGCGTGAGGTCGGTGGTTCAAGTCCACTCAGGCCCACCATCTGCTAATATAAAATTTACATGGGGCCTTAGCTCAGCTGGGAGAGCGCCTGCCTTGCACGCAGGAGGTCAGCGGTTCGATCCCGCTAGGCTCCATTTTTGTACCTTGAAAACTAAATAAGAGTAACAACGACATCAAACCAAAAGCTGAAGCGAATGCTTAGCGACATACGGACTGGACTGAACCGCAGGAGATAAAGGAAACACGAAGAGCCGAGAGGCAAATCAATGTTGACTTATCGTACGAAGGTAAAGGAAGTCAGGCAAGTCGCTATGAGCGGAAGCTAGAATAACCAAAGCAATAAAGGCGAAAAAGCGTCTAGCTTATTTCATGTGAAGCGAGTTAGTTAAGTGAATAAGGGCGCACGGTGGATGCCTTGGCACTAGGAGCCGAAGAAGGACGGGACTAACACCGATATGTCTCGGGGAGTCGTAAGTAGACGTTGATCCGGGAATTTCCGAATGGGGGAACCCACTGTTCGTAATGGAGCAGTACCTCTATCTGAATTCATAGGGTAGAGGAGGCAGACCCGGGGAACTGAAACATCTCAGTACCCGGAGGAAAGGAAAGCAAATGCGATTTCCCAAGTAGCGGCGAGCGAAACGGAACGAGCCCAAACCAGAAGGCTTGCCTTCTGGGGTTGTAGGACACTCCATAGGAGTTACCAAGAAGTTCTTTAGATGAAGCGATCTGGAAAGATCCGCCAAAGGAGGTAACAGCCCTGTAATCAAAAAGGAACTTCCTCCGGAGTGGATCCTGAGTACGGCGGAACACGAGAAATTCCGTCGGAATCCGGGAGGACCATCTCCCAAGGCTAAATACTCCCTAGTGACCGATAGTGAACCAGTACCGTGAGGGAAAGGTGAAAAGCACCCCGGGAGGGGAGTGAAAGAGAACCTGAAACCGTGTGCCTACAAGTAGTCGAAGCCCGTTTATGGGTGACGGCGTACCTTTTGTAGAATGGACCGGCGAGTTACGATCGTATGCAAGGTTAAGTGGAAGACACGGAGCCGCAGCGAAAGCGAGTCTGAACAGGGCGAACAGAGTATGCGGTCGTAGACCCGAAACCGTGTGATCTACCCATGTCCAGGGTGAAGGTCAGGTAACACTGACTGGAGGCCCGAACCCACGTATGTTGAAAAATGCGGGGATGAGGTGTGGGTAGGGGTGAAATGCCAATCGAACACGGAGATAGCTGGTTCTCTCCGAAATAGCTTTAGGGCTAGCCTCAAGGAAAGAGTACTGGAGGTAGAGCACTGATTGAACTAGGGGCCCTCATCGGGTTACCGAATTCAGTCAAACTCCGAATGCCAACTACTTATCCTTGGGAGTCAGACTATGGGTGATAAGGTTCATAGTCGAAAGGGAAACAGCCCAGACCGCCAGCTAAGGTCCCAAAGTATACGTTAAGTGGAAAAGGATGTGGAGTTGCTTAGACAACCAGGATGTTGGCTTAGAAGCAGCCACCATTTAAAGAGTGCGTAATAGCTCACTGGTCGAG
>NZ_JAHLNO010000023.1 GCF_018916875.1 Virgibacillus proomii
GTCACCCCCGAAGGGGATCTGCTTGCTTCCCGCGCTCGACTTGCATGTATTAGGCACGCCGCCAGCGTTCGTCCTGAGCCAAGATCAAACTCTCCAAAAAAAGTTTGTAATGAAAAACAACGTTCTTCATTATTTCTTAGCTTCTCTCAAGATCTCTCTTGAGTTATTTCTTAGAAAAACAGAGACTGCTTTTCTTGACATACTGGTTGTTTTGTTCAGTTTTCAAAGAGCAAATATTGTTGTGTCTTTTGCGACAGCAACTTTTACAATATAACATTTTAAGAAGTAGCTGTCAATAACTTTTTTTAATTCGAATCGCCTTTCTCATTTCAGCGACCTTATTAATATATCATATTTCCAATCTTCATGTCAACACTTTTTGTTGTTATATTTATTTTCAAATTCACCAAAATTTTTGCGACGCATATTACTCTATCACGCTTCTATCATAAAGTCAACGTTATTTTTGTTTTTTTATAGTGCTTGTTCAAAAAGGGGATAATAAGGATCGAGAAATTCGAGGTGATGATGTTTTAAGTAGCGCGCTTGTACAGGATGTACTGACTCCTACGTTACCCACAGGACGTGGGTGCTTTTAGTAGAAGGTTAGTAGATACATAGCATTAGTATAGCTTCCTTGAAACTCATTCTCACGTTGGAAAAGAGTTTTACCTTTCCAGGCAACGGAGAACAAACCAAAAAAGAAAAACTTAGCTGACGGTAACGGAAGCATATACGATAGCCTACACTTATACTTAGAACTTAAAAATTTTACGTTGAATAAACTTCAACGCCAAAATTTTATACGTTCTAACGTATAAAAAAATACGCGGTGTCATTTTCACCGTATTTTTTGAACAACCTCTTAATAATAAATACTTAAAAAAATTCACTAATTCAATTGTTACTGGATTGTTACTGGCTTTATTTCAGGCTCCATTAATGTAATTTTAACTGAACCTCTTAAAGTTTGAACGTTAGTAATTCTTAAAAAGTTTATTAACAAATCAGTTGAAATTACGCTGCCAAATAATTAGCACTAAAATATCAAATAAATATTACAACAAATAATCGAACCCGCCATAACCGAAAGTCCAACCTTATTTCAGTAAGGCTTCTCTTTCAACTTATATGAGTAATACTATAGAATAATTGGATAAAATTATAGATTCGTAGATAAAGTTGTTGCCTTTCTATCCGGTAATATATCATTGATACGATTGCAATATCTTTACGAATAACATATCCTAAGGTTCATTTAAGCTTTGAGATGCTGATTCAAGTAGAACCCTGCAAACTAATCCAGTTCTTCTATATACATTCCTTCTGGGATTTTTGATCATTAAAGTAGGGACTTTACTATAATATCACTAGCGTTGCGTTAATTGTATCTGTCGATTTGAAATACTAACAATATTTAAAAATAAATTGTTTATACAACAAAAAAGTCCTTTATAATGGAAAGTACAGGTGTTTCCTGTCCAA
>NZ_JAHLNO010000009.1 GCF_018916875.1 Virgibacillus proomii
AAGGTCCCAAAGTATACGTTAAGTGGAAAAGGATGTGGAGTTGCTTAGACAACCAGGATGTTGGCTTAGAAGCAGCCACCATTTAAAGAGTGCGTAATAGCTCACTGGTCGAGTGACTCTGCGCCGAAAATGTACCGGGGCTAAACGTATCACCGAAGCTGCGGATTGTTCTTCGGAACAATGGTAGGAGAGCGTTCAACGTGCAGCGAAGTCAGACCGTGAGGACTGGTGGAGCGCGTTGAAGTGAGAATGCCGGTATGAGTAGCGAAAAAAGAGTGAGAATCTCTTTCACCGAAAGCCTAAGGTTTCCTGAGGAAGGCTCGTCCTCTCAGGGTTAGTCGGGACCTAAGCCGAGGCCGAAAGGCGTAGGCGATGGATAACAGGTAGATATTCCTGTACCACCTCATGAGTGTTTGAGCGATGGGGGGACGCAGTAGGATAAGGAAAGCGCACGGATGGAAGCGTGCGCCCAAGCAGCAAGGGAGTCGGATAGGAAAATCCGTCCGATAATTCTAAGCTGTGATGGGGAGGGAAAATGAGTACCGAAGTTCCGGATTTCACACTGCCAAGAAAAGCCTCTAGTGAGCTCATAGGTGCCCGTACCGCAAACCGACACAGGTAGGCGAGGAGAGAATCCTAAGGTGAGCGGGAGAACTCTCGTTAAGGAACTCGGCAAAATGACCCCGTAACTTCGGGAGAAGGGGTGCTCCTTGTAGGAGGAGCCGCAGTGAATAGGCCCAAGCGACTGTTTAGCAAAAACACAGGTCTCTGCGAAGCCGAAAGGCGAAGTATAGGGGCTGACACCTGCCCGGTGCTGGAAGGTTAAAGGGAAGCGTTAGTACTTCGGTACGAAGCGTAGAACTGAAGCCCCAGTGAACGGCGGCCGTAACTATAACGGTCCTAAGGTAGCGAAATTCCTTGTCGGGTAAGTTCCGACCCGCACGAAAGGTGCAACGACTTGGGCACTGTCTCAACGAGAGACCCGGTGAAATTATACGATGCGTGAAGATGCGCATTACCCGCGACAGGACGGAAAGACCCCGTGGAGCTTTACTGTAGCCTGATATTGAATGTTTGTACAGCTTGTACAGGATAGGTGGGAGCCATCGAAGCGTGAGCGCCAGCTTACGTGGAGGCACCCGTGGGATACCACCCTGGCTGTATGAACCTTCTAACCCAGGGCCGTGATCCGGTCCGGAGACAGTGTCAGGCGGGCAGTTTGACTGGGGCGGTCGCCTCCCAAAAGGTAACGGAGGCGCCCAAAGGTTCCCTCAGAATGGTTGGAAATCATTCGCAGAGTGTAAAGGCAGAAGGGAGCTTGACTGCGAGACCTACAAGTCGAGCAGGGACGAAAGTCGGGCTTAGTGATCCGGTGGTTCCGCATGGAAGGGCCATCGCTCAACGGATAAAAGCTACCCCGGGGATAACAGGCTTATCTCCCCCAAGAGTTCACATCGACGGGGAGGTTTGGCACCTCGA
>NZ_JAHLNO010000015.1 GCF_018916875.1 Virgibacillus proomii
TTGTTTTTCATTACAAACTTTTTTGGAGAGTTTGATCTTGGCTCAGGACGAACGCTGGCGGCGTGCCTAATACATGCAAGTCGAGCGCGGGAAGCAAGCAGATCCCCTTCGGGGGTGACGCATGTGGAACGAGCGGCGGACGGGTGAGTAACACGTGGGCAACCTGCCTGTAAGACTGGGATAACTCCGGGAAACCGGGGCTAATACCGGATAATACGTTTTCTTGCATAAGGAGACGTTAAAAGGCGGCGCAAGCTGTCACTTACAGATGGGCCCGCGGCGCATTAGCTAGTTGGTGGGGTAAAAGCCTACCAAGGCGACGATGCGTAGCCGACCTGAGAGGGTGATCGGCCACACTGGGACTGAGACACGGCCCAGACTCCTACGGGAGGCAGCAGTAGGGAATCTTCCGCAATGGACGAAAGTCTGACGGAGCAACGCCGCGTGAGTGAAGAAGGTTTTCGGATCGTAAAACTCTGTTGTTAGGGAAGAACAAGTGCCGTTCAAATAGGGCGGCACCTTGACGGTACCTAACCAGAAAGCCCCGGCTAACTACGTGCCAGCAGCCGCGGTAATACGTAGGGGGCAAGCGTTGTCCGGAATTATTGGGCGTAAAGCGCGCGCAGGCGGTCTTTTAAGTCTGATGTGAAAGCCCACGGCTTAACCGTGGAGGGCCATTGGAAACTGGAGGACTTGAGTACAGAAGAGGAGAGTGGAATTCCACGTGTAGCGGTGAAATGCGTAGAGATGTGGAGGAACACCAGTGGCGAAGGCGACTCTCTGGTCTGTAACTGACGCTGAGGTGCGAAAGCGTGGGTAGCGAACAGGATTAGATACCCTGGTAGTCCACGCCGTAAACGATGAGTGCTAGGTGTTAGGGGGTTTCCGCCCCTTAGTGCTGCAGTTAACGCATTAAGCACTCCGCCTGGGGAGTACGGCCGCAAGGCTGAAACTCAAAAGAATTGACGGGGACCCGCACAAGCGGTGGAGCATGTGGTTTAATTCGAAGCAACGCGAAGAACCTTACCAGGTCTTGACATCCTCTGACGCCCCTAGAGATAGGGAGTTCCCTTCGGGGACAGAGTGACAGGTGGTGCATGGTTGTCGTCAGCTCGTGTCGTGAGATGTTGGGTTAAGTCCCGCAACGAGCGCAACCCTTGATCTTAGTTGCCAGCATT
>NZ_JAHLNO010000011.1 GCF_018916875.1 Virgibacillus proomii
AAATGACGTAAGGCATCAGATTGTAAAGGATTAAAAACGGTTATTTTAAATCCCAATTTATGAAGAAATGAAAAAACAGATAACCAATAATGACCGGTAGCTTCCATACCAACAACTGTGTTATCAGATGGGAGGAATCCTCTTATCCTTATAGATATCCAACCTCGTTCGATATACGACAACGAATATGTCATCCAGCTCATCGAATAGTTCTATAAAGAAAGAGGTGTCAGTCTTGAAAACGAAGACAATACTTCAAGGAGAATTACGACAACCTCTATCTGGTTAAATACATTATACCTTGAGTGGTACAACGATTTAAAACTGGTAAAAATACTAGTTAATAATAATATACGAGGAGAAAAGCATTCCTTGAATGATGTTTCGCTTTATCTCGCCAGAAGTTATCCGGTTTGTACGGTGCTATCCGAGCGCTTAACGCTTTTGTTCCTTCCAAGATGTTATGCGACTTTTAATCTGATAGGAAAGTTAAGAGAGCAGTGTAAGATCATGCCCGTTTTGGGAGTACAATTTAGGTGAATATGTTAGTATGAGTAATTATTAACGTGTTTTGTCACGTGTTCCTACCTCCCTTTTAAAGTCTGTGCAAAAATACGGTTACTCCTAGAGAATAAAATTGTTAGTCTTTTTTGATGGTGTTAAATGGATATAATTTTAGTTCTTTAGGGTAGATTCTTTTATAAAAGCAATTTTTTTGTTTTTTCTATTGCTATTTATGTGTTTATATGCTATATTAATCTCTGTTGTCAATAAATGACACACTCAACAAACGGAGAAAATAAAGCAAAAAAACATTTAAAAAACTGTTGACAATTAGTCTAAACCATGATAAATTATATCTTGTCGCAAAAAACGACAAAATAAAAAATTGCTCTTTGAAAACTGAACAAAACAACCAGTATGTCAAGAAAAGCAGTCTCTGTTTTTCTAAGAAATAACTCAAGATAGATCTTGAGAGAAGCTAAGAAATAATGAAGAACATTGTTTTTCATTACAAACTTTTTTGGAGAGTTTGATCTTGGCTCAGGACGAACGCTGGCGGCGTGCCTAATACATGCAAGTCGAGCGCGGGAAGCAAGCAGATCCCCTTCGGGGGTGAC
>NZ_JAHLNO010000003.1 GCF_018916875.1 Virgibacillus proomii
CGAAGTCGGTGAGGTAACCGTAAGGAGCCAGCCGCCGAAGGTGGGACCAATGATTGGGGTGAAGTCGTAACAAGGTAGCCGTATCGGAAGGTGCGGCTGGATCACCTCCTTTCTAAGGAATAAGATGAAGCGTAAGCGTTCGTTTAGCGACGTATGAACTGGACTGAACCGAAGGAGATAAAGAAAACACGGCGACTGTAAGGAGTCGATGTTGACTTATCGTACGGAGGGGAAGGAAGTTTCACTAGTCGCTGAACGCTGGAGCTGGACTATACGGAAGACATACTCGGTTGTTTGGTTCAGTTTTGAGAGAGTAAATATTCTCTCTTTAAAGATGGTACCTTGAAAACTAAATAAGAGTAACAACGACATCAAACCAAAAGCTGAAGCGAATGCTTAGCGACATACGGACTGGACTGAACCGCAGGAGATAAAGGAAACACGAAGAGCCGAGAGGCAAATCAATGTTGACTTATCGTACGAAGGTAAAGGAAGTCAGGCAAGTCGCTATGAGCGGAAGCTAGAATAACCAAA